>OZ241750.1:0-2530843 GCA_965201035.1 uncultured Pseudohongiella sp. | reverse complement strand
AGATCAACGGTGTGCCGGCATCGGAGATCAGCGCCACTTTGGCGCCGCCGCGCAACTGCGCGAGCAAGCGCTCCCGGACGGCGGCGCCGCTGTGTTCGTGATAGGCAAGCAGCGGGCGGCGAATGCCCCAGTGGGCGAGCAATTTGCCGCTGTGACGGGTGTCTTCCGCGGCGATGCAATCGGCCGCGGCCAGCACTTCCCGCCCACGCGACGAAAAATCCGCCAAGTTGCCGATGGGCGTGGCCACCACAAACAAACAACCGCCGACACTCATTGGCAATTCCCAAATCCGCGGGCGGATGATAGCCCGGATGCCAACCCAATCGCAGTCCGCGGCGGCGACGCGGGCCACGCGGGAATGCCGAACCGCAACCGCCCGGTCGACGTTGGCGGCGGCTTCCTAGCCGCCCTGGGAACCGCGACCGCGATTGGTGTAAAAGTGGCGAAACGCCAAGCCTTGTATTAGTCTTGACGGCTGCGTGGGCGCCCGTCGCGGTTCTTCGATTGCCGGATTCTGCTTTGTTCGATTTGCGTTGGCTTGTCTTGGCTTGGCTGGTTGTATTGGCCGGTTGCGAAGCGCCCACGGGGGCGCGGGAAGTGGCGGTTGCCGGCCCGGCGGCGGAATCCCCCGCCGGGCTGCTGGCCCGGGCCGCGGCCGCCCGAGGCGGGGAAGCGGCATTGTTGCGGCTTGAGGCCGCAGAATTGCTGCTGCTGCAAGGGCAAGTCGCACGGGCAGCGGAAGTGGCTGCGGACCAAGCAGCGGCGGGAATCGCCGCGGCACCCGATTTGACGCTTAGGTTTGGTCTGCTGCGAGCCCGGATCGATTTGCGGCTCGAGGGCGGCGCGGCGGCCATGGCGCGGCTGCGGGAAACCCCGGCGCCCGAACGCGGTGCAGAGTACTTTATCGACTACCACACGCTGCTAGGCGATATCCACAGCGCCGCGGCGCGACCGCGCCAAGCCATCGCCGCTTGGACCGAGATCACCGCTTGGCTGGATGGCCCGGCGGGCGACGATGCGCGCGCTCGGATCTGGGCGGCGTTGGCGAACCTGCCCACCCGCGAACTCGAAGAATTGGCGGCCGCGAGCACCAATTACGAGTTGCGCGGCTGGGTGGAATTGGCGCGGGTGGTGAATTCGCGGCAGCACAGCATTCCGCGGCAACTCGAATCGCTGGCGGCTTGGCGGCGCGCTTGGGAGCAACATTCCGCCGCCCGCCGTCTGCCCGAGCAGCTGCGGCTGCTCGAAGCGGCTTGGGCCGAGCGACCGCGCCACATCGCGCTGATTCTGCCGCTGCGGGAAACCGCCGGCGCGGCGCTGCAACAAGGCTTCCTCGCCGGCTATTACGAAGCCTTGGCGGTATCCCGCGAAGTGCCGAGAATTTCATTGTTCGACAGCTCCGGTGCCGCCGATATCCGCCCCCTTTATCAGCGCGCGCTGGCCACCGGTGCCGATCTTGTCGTTGGCCCGCTGTATAAAGAGTTGGTCAACCAGTTGGCGGCGGACGGTGAACCGCCGACCCCAACCCTGGCGCTGAATTTCGCCGATGGCGAACCGCCACCCGGCGAGGGCCAACTGTTCCAATTCGCGCTGGCCCCGGAGGACGAGATCGACGCGATCATCGATCTCGCCTGGCAAGCCGGACACCGTTCCGCCGCGGCGATCTATCCCGCCAACGAAGTCTTCCAGCGGCTGCGGGATATTTTCATCGAACGCTGGCAAGCCCGCGGCGGCGAATTGGTTGCGACGGTGGCCTATGCCGATCCCACGGATTTCTCCGATGTGGTGAAAAGCGTGCTCGACATCGACGCCAGCGAAGCCCGACTGAGGCGCCTGCGCGATTTGCTGCCGCGTTCGAATATCGAATTCACGCCGCGGCGGAGGCGCGATATCGATTTCATTTTCCTGATGGCGAACCCACAGGCCGGACGGCAGATCAAACCCGCGCTGGATTTCTTCTACGCTGACGATCTGCCGGTTTTCGCCCTGCCCTCAATCAACGACGGCTTCGACGATCCCGACCTGAACCGCGATCTCAACGGCATCGTCTTCGCCGATGCGCCGCTGATGTGGCTGGACCAGGACTCCTCCGCCACCGGCGCCGAACGCAGATTGCGGGCCATGGGCATCGATAGCTTCCGCCTGTATCCGCGGTTGCGGCAACTGCAAAGTCAGCAGATCCCCAATCTGCGCGGCGCCACCGGCGAACTGCGCATGGCGGACGACCGGCGCATCCGCCGCCGCCTCACTCCTGGCCGTTTCGAAAACGGCATCGCCGTGCCGCTGGCCGAGTTGGAAGACTGAGCACCGCTCTTGACGCGCGAATCGGTCAATCGGCGGCGGCAGGGCGGTCAGTACGAGCAGCGAGCGCTGCGTTATCTTGAGCGGCGCGGTCTGGCGCTTGTGCAAACGAATTTCAGTTGCCGCGCCGGAGAGATTGATTTGATCATGCACGAGCGGCAGGATCTGCTGGTCTTTGTCGAAGTGCGCTACCGTGGCAGCGACCGCTTCGGCGGCGCGGCGGAGACCGTGGGGCCGGCCAAACAGCGCAAATTGCGGCTGGCCGCGGCTTGGTTTTTGAACACCAATAATTGGCAACACAGGCCCTGCCGCTTCGACGTGGTGGCCATCACCGGGGCTGGACCCGGGGCGGACGACCGCATCGAATGGATTCGCGATGCCTTTGCCGGCTCTTGACCCGAATACCGCGCCGCTGCGGACCACCCAAACAAACGGCGCAATATCCCGGTTGAGCAAAACCGCCCGCTGCCGATACAAGTGGCAGCAGAAATGGAAATCGGGCCCATGGATCAGTCCATCACGCGCATACGCCGACATTTTCACGACAGCATCGCCGTCAAGGAGCGTTCCGCGGAAACATTGCCGGATTCGATTCATATCGCCGGCACCCTAATGGTTGAAAGCCTGCTCGCCGCCCGCAAGATCCTCTGCTGCGGCAACGGCGGCTCGGCCGGCGACGCCCAGCATTTTGCGGCGGAGTTGCTGAACCGCTTCGAACGCGAACGCCCCGGTCTGCCGGCCATCGCCCTGACCACCGATAGTTCCACCATCACCGCCATCGCCAACGACTACGATTACGGAGAAATCTTCGCCAAACAGACCCTTGCCCTCGGCCAAAAAGGGGATGTGTTGCTGGCGATCTCGACCAGCGGCAATTCCGAAAACGTAGTCCAGGCAATCCGCGCCGGCCATGAACGCGGCATGATCGTGGTGGCGCTCACCGGGCGAGACGGCGGCCGCATGGCCGGGACGCTGCGCGAGGGCGATGTCGAGATTCGGGTGCCGTCCGACCGCACCGCGCGGGTTCAGGAAGTGCATCTGGTGGTGATCCACTGCCTGTGCGACTTCATCGACACCGCGATATTCGGGGGAGAAGAAGCATGAACCGCAGACTAACTTGGTATCTGCCGGTCCTCCTACTGCTGGCCGCCTGCGCCGCCACCTTGTCGGGAGAGCGCAGCGAAAGCGGCATCGCGGAGGATCTGTCGCGCCGCACTCCCGCCGAAATTCTCGGCGACGAATCCACCGAAGCCCGCATCCGGGTCAATCTCAGCGCCCAAGAACCGGCGCTGGACAGCGCCAATATCAGCGTTACCGCCCACAAAGGCGTTGTCTTGCTGGCCGGCCAGGTCCCGACCCCGGAGTTGAAACAGCGCGCAGTGGAAATCGCCAGCGAAGCCAGCACCCAGATCCGGCGCATTCACGACCAACTTGAAATCACCGGCAATATCGGCCTGCTCGCCCGCAGCGGCGACGCGCTGGTTTCCACCAGAATCCGCGCCTCGCTGCTAACCAATCCGGACGTCGGCGATTCCGCATATCGCGTGGTTACCGAAAACGGTACGGTTTATCTAATGGGCGTAGTGAGCCGCGCAGAAGGCGACCAAGCGGCAAACCTCGCCAGCGAAATCGGCGGCGTCACCCGCGTCATCAAGCTTTTCGAGTATCTCGACTAACCGCACCCACCCCGTAGCACCCTCCCCCCGCTATCCCCGAGCGGCTTAATCAGTAGCAGCCCGCCCACCGAGCCTTTTGCGGCAAAAAGCGATTTGACCGCGCCCAAAATATCTGCCAGATTTCAGCCGAGCGGACTTCTCTACCAACATAACTTTGAGAGCGTCACTTTGAGAACGTCGACAAATCCACTCGACCCGACATCAAACCAGGCGTTCCCAAGGAGATACGCCTCCTTCGTAAACGCGAAGTTACCAGGGTACAAGGGTATATATAGTTAACAAAATGGTGTGGAATGGAAAAAGAAGCTATAACTTTCGCAATAAGCCCCTGATGGCTTATTGCGTTAAAATTTAGTTTGATAATTTGCCGTGCTGATCGGTACTTCGGTCAGGCCGCCATTTCGCGTTCGAACTCGGAAAGGCTTGCTTTTACCGAATCGCGGTCGAACAAGCGGTTGCGGTACTCCAGCAGTGGTTTGACGACGCGGGTCTCCGGCAACTCAATCCCCAACATTGGCAGGCGCCAGAGAATCGGTGTCACGCAACAATCGACGATGGTGAATTCGTCGCTCATGAAAAACGGCTTTTCGCCGAATATCGGCGCCGTGGCGATCAGGCTGTCCCGCAACTGCGTTCTAACGCGATCCATTTCCGCTTCGGAATCCCCATTTTCGAGCAGGCGATCGACCAAGTTGCACCACTCGCGGCGGACGCGGTACATCCACAAGCGACTGTGGGCGCGGGCCACGGGATACACGGGAAACAACGGCGGGTGCGGAAAACGCTCATCCAGATATTCCATGATGATATCGGCGTCGTAGAGCACAAGATCGCGGTCGACAAGAGTCGGCATGACGTTGTAAGGATTCAGGTCCACCAAATCCTCTGGCAGGTTTTCGACATCGACATCGATCAGATCGATGGTGATTTGTTTTTCCGCGAGGACGACCCGAACGCGGTGGCTGTAGTGGCTGACAGGATCTGAATACAAAGTCATGGACGAGCGTCTGGCAAGGATTGACATGCTTTGCCCCGGTTGCGGACGGCAGCCACCGTCAGTGGTAATCTTTACGGAATTCGCGGCTCATCAAGGCGATGGAGACATAAAACAGCCCGAGGAACAGCAGTACCCAAAGGCCGATTTCCTGTCGCCGATGGCGAATCGGCTCGCCGATGTAGTGGAGGAAATTCACCATGTCGCTGACCACTGCATCGAATTCGGCCGGACTCATGACACCGCTTCCCTCGACATGGCTCAGGCTGCACTGGGTCGGGTCGTCGCTGCCGTGATCGTCGCAGATCACATCCCCCTGCAATTCGTGGAGCGCATTCGGCATTCCCACGTTGGGGAAGATACTGTTGTTAGTGCCGAACGGCCGCGCCGGGTCGTTGTAAAAGGAGCGCAGATAGGTATACAGCCAGTCCGCCCCGCGCACTCTCGCCACCAAGGTTAGATCGGGCGGCACGACACCGAACCATTCGTTGGCCGCGTCCTCCGCCATGGCATTCTCAATTCGGTCGCCAATCAACGAGCCGTCGAAAACCAGATTTTCCAGCACGAGTTCGTGGGGAATCTCCAGGTCGTCGGCGGTTCGCTCATAGCGCGCGTAGCCCAAGGCGTGGCAGGACACGCAGTAGTTCATGTAGTAGTTGAAACCGCGTTGCAGGGAAGCTTTGTCGGTGAAATCGGTTTCCGCGTGGTCCAAATCCAGATTGCCGGATTCCGCCGCCGCGGCGCGCTCGGACACCAGCAGCAGCGGAAGCAGCACCAGCAGCGCGAGCAGCGCGATGCTGCCGATGAGCTGGGGAATGCTGATCCAGCGACCGGTCAGCCGCTGCGGCGGCGCGGTGGTTTTCTCAAGGCGCGTATACCACGGCATGAGAATGAAATAAAGGAAATAAACCACGGTCATGACTTGCGCCAGCAGGGTTTTCGCCGGGCTTACCGCCTGGGTGCCGAGCACGCCGAGAATGAAGAAACTGACCAAAAACAACAGCAGGGCGACGCGGCTGTACCAGCCCTTGTAGCGCATTGAGCGGACCGGGCTGCGGTCGAGCCAGGGCAGAAAAAACATGATGGCGATGGCGCCGAACATAACCAGCAAGCCCCAGAACTTGGCGTCGATGCCGAACAGCGGCACCGTGACCGCCCGCAGCATCGAATAGAACGGCGTGTAGTACCAAACCGGCGGCACATGCTCGGGCGTGCGCAGGGAGTCGGCTTCCTGGAAGTTGGCTATTTCAAGAAAATAGCCGCCCATTTCCGGGGCAAAAAACACGATGGCGAAGAAGCCGATCAAAAACAGCACCACGCCGCCGAGATCGTGGAACAATGTGTAGTAGGGGTGGAACGGCACGCTGTCCACGGGAACGCCGTCAGGGCCCTTGTTTTGCTTGATTTCGATACCGTCGGGATTGTTCGAGCCGACCTCGTGCAGGGCGAGGATATGCAGCGCCACCAAAGCGATCAGCACCAGCGGCAGCGCCACCACGTGCAAAGCGAAGAAGCGGTTGAGGGTCGCGCCGGAAATCAAATAATCGCCGCGCACCCAAACCAGCAATTCGTCGCCGATGATGGGAATGGCGCCGAGCAGCGAGACGATGACATTGGCGCCCCAATAAGACATTTGACCCCAAGGCAGCACGTATCCAAGAAAGCCCTCCATCACCAGGATCAGATAGATGGCCATGCCGAAAACCCAAATCAATTCCCGGGGGCGTTGGTAGGAGCCGTACATCAAGCCGCGGAACATATGCACATAGACCACGAAAAAGAACGCCGAGGCTCCGGTGGAATGGACGTAGCGCAGCAACCAGCCCCACTCGACATCGCGCATGATGTATTCAATCGAGGCGAAGGCTTCCTCGGCGCTGGCTGTATAGTTCATGGTGAGCCAGATGCCGGACAGGATTTGGATCGCCAGCACCAGCATCGACAGCGCACCGAAGAAGTACCAGAAGTTGAAATTCTTCGGGGCGTAGTATTTGGAAAGGTGTTTTTCCCAAGCGTTGACCACCGGCAGGCGGGAATCGACCCAGCCAACCGCCGCCGTCAGCGCTGTCCGCAGTCTTGCAACCGGCCCTTGGGAAATCTGTTCAGAGTCGGCGGCGGCGGTTGCGGTCGCGGCCGTGCTTCCGCTTTCGCCCGCGTTTCCGTTCCCGCTATCGTTCCCGCTTCCGTTCACGCCGTGTTCTCCCCGTCGATACCAACCACGAGGATATTGTCGCCCTCGAAGGAATGGGGTGGAACCTCCATATTGCGGGACGCCGGCGACCCGCTGTATACCCGGCCCGCCAGATCGAAGCGGGAACCGTGGCAGGGGCAGAAGAAGCCGCCGTTCCATTCGGCGTCGAATGGTTGCGGCCGCAGCTCGATATAGGGCGTGGGCGAACAGAACAGATGCGGACAAAGACCGACCAGCACCAATACTTCGGGCCTGCGGGAGCGGAATTCGTTTTGCGCGTAGCCGGGTTGCTCGGGCTCGGCGGAATCCGGGTCGGCCAACCGGCCCGGCTCCTGGTTCAAGGCTTCCAGCGCCGCGGCGCCGCGGCGGACAACGAAGATGGGCCGGCCGCGCCAAGCGGGAATCGGCCCGAGGATGCCGCCCTCCTCCAAACCGCCGATGTCGATACGAACCGGCGCCCCGGCCGCCCGGGCCTCGGCGCTGGGATTCCAGGAGCCAACGAAAGGCACCGCGGCACCGGCGACGCCGACCGTGCCGAGACCCAGTGTCGAACCCACCAGAAAGCGCCTGCGCGCGGTCATTGAACTGTCTTCGGTCACCTTCGGCAACCCTCCCCTTGCTGCGCCCGTTGCGCTTCCCGGCGCGCCCCGCGGGATGGCGCTCGGCGCTGGATCGCATGGGCGGCACACGCTTGCGAGTTAAACGCCGGGATACTACAGAAATTGCCGGACAGACTCAAGAAAGCTTTCATTCGCTTTGAATCAAGCCATTGAATTACAAGAAAAAGCTCAGGTTTGACCCGAGTCGGCACGGTGGATTGACGAGCGTTGACACCCGCGCTTAACGCTTGGAATATTGTGGCCGCTTGCGCGCTTTGCGCAATCCAACTTTCTTGCGCTCGACTTCGCGCGCGTCCCGGGCGACGAAACCGGCCTTGCGCAAGGCCGGTTTGAGTTCGCCGTCGTAATCGATCAGCGCCCGGGTGATGCCGTGCCGAATCGCCCCCGCCTGGCCGAAACTGCCGCCACCTCGCACCGTGACTTTGATGTCGAAGCGGCCGGCCATGTCGACCACATCGAGCGGCTGCCGCACGATCATCCGTGCCACTTCGCGGCCGAAGTAGTTCTCCAGCGAACGCCGGTTGACCTCGATTCGGCCGCTGCCCCAAGTCAAATACACTTTGGCGGTGGATGTTTTCCGGCGACCGGTGCCGTAGTAACGATTGGTCTGCACTATTTTTTCCCGCGTTTTTCCCGCAGTGGAATTCGCGATTCGCGCCCGCCAGCCTACAGCGCCAGCGTTCGCGGCTGCTGCGCCGCGTGCGGATGCTCACCGCCGGCGTAGACTTTCAGTTTCTTCAGCATGGCCCGACCGAGCCGATTGCGCGGCATCATGCCCCGCACCGCCAAGCGCAGCACCCGTTCCGGCGATTTCGCGAGCAGTTGTTCGAAAGAGATCGATTTCAAGCCGCCCGGATACCCGGAATGGGAATGATACATTTTGTCCGTGGCTTTCCTGCCCGTGACCCGCACCTTGTCCGCATTGATGACCACGACATAATCACCGGTATCCACGTGCGGCGTGAATTCCGCCTTGTGCTTGCCGCGCAGCCGCGTGGCGATGGCGCTCGCCAACTGGCCGAGAATCCGACCGTCGGCATCCACCAGCAGCCAGTCGCGGGGCACTTCGCCCGGATGCGCACTATAGGTTTTCATGGCCCGTTCAACCAGTGAGTTCCAAGTGGGCGCGGATATTACCCGACCGACCGGCCGGAAGCAAACGCTTTTCGCGGTGGCTGGGAATGGGCGATTGGGCGGCGACCACCGGGCGCGATTGACCCAAAATCCTGGGTGACTTCGGACCTGCCGGATATCGCGCCGGAAAATTCCGGCGGCGGGGGAAGACTTGAGCAGTCCCTGGGTGGCGGCGGCCCGGAATTGCTGCTGCGAACCACCGGCGACCCGGTGCGCATCCGCCAATCGCTGGACCAGCCCTGAAAATCGGAGCCTGGCATGGAAACGCGGACAGGGAAGTCCGCGGCTCCCGCTCGGCGTCAGGCCCGTCAAGTCCGGTGTCCCAAGCCCAGATACTCCCGCGACTGCATTTCCAGCAGGCGCGAGCGGGCGCGCTCGAATTCCGCCTCAAGCCGCCGTCCGGTATACAGCTCGGCGATGGGGGCCGCCGCGCTGAGAATCAACTTCACCCGGCAGTCGTAGAGCGCGTCGATCAAATGAATGAAGCGCTTCGCGATATCGATGCCGTTATCATCCATGCGCGGCGCATCGCTGATAATCACGGCGTGGAATTGCCGCGCGATTTCCACATAGTCGGCGGTGCCGCGGGGACCCCGGCAGATCGCGTCGAACGCGAACCAGACCACATCGCCCGCCAACCGCTCGACGGCGATCGCGCGGCCGAGAACAACCATGTTCCCACCGCTGGCGACCCGGGGGCTGCCGGCGGCGAGTTCAGCGAATTTGCGTCCCAGCGCCTCGCCGGTATCCGCCGTCACGGGCGCATGGTACAAAGTGGCTTGCTCCAAGCTGCGCCGCCGGTAGTCCAGCTCTGAACACAGTTCCACCACGGCGCAATTTTCCTCCAACAGGGCGATGGCCGGCAGAAAACGCTCGCGCTGCAGGCCATTCTCGTACAGATCCGCCGGCGGCGTATTGGAGGTGGCGACCAAAATCACCTTGCGCCGGAACAGCGCGTCAAGCAGGCCGCCGAGCAGCATGGCGTCGCCAATATCCGCAACAAGAAACTCATCGAGGCAAATGATTCCCGCCTCCCCGGCAAGTTCCACCGCGACGATATCCAGCGGATCCCGCGCGCCCTGCAAGGCCGTCAAGCGCCCATGGACATGCTGCATGAAAGCGTGGAAATGCACCCGCTTTTTGTAATACCCGGGCAGGCAATCGAAAAACAAATCCAACAAAAACGTTTTGCCGCTGCCGACTCCGCCCCACAAGTACATACCGCGGGGCGCCCGGCCGCGACGCGCCAAGCCGAAGCGGGCCAAAATCCGCGACGGCGGGCGGCACCAGCGCGGCGAGATATTTCCCAGCAACTCCCGCAACCGCAGGACCACCCGCTCTTGGGCTGAATCGCGGGATATCGCGCCACGATGCACCGCGCTCATGTAGCGGTTGTACACGTCCATCGAATCGAGCCCACCGGAACCGAACCACTATTCTAAACTGACGCTCGTCGCCGCCCCGGAATCTATCGGCGCCGACCTGTCGAATCGCCAATACTCAACCGCAGCCGCCACCGAATCCACAGTCGCAGCCACAACCGAGACGGCAGTTCGGGTTTGGGTTGCGCTATACTTGGCACCATCGATCCAGCGTGGGTTGCCGTCGCCCGTAAAGGGGATTTTGTTGTGACCATTTGGCTTACCGGAATCGCTTGTTTGGCCTTCGGACTGCTAATCGGCGCCGCCGCCGCCGGGCGCTTGGGCGGTGGCCCGGCGCGGGTGCGGGAATTGGAGGAACAGCTGCGCCGCCTGCGCGAAAGAGATCGGGAGTACCGGGAAAGCGTTTCCGAACATTTCAACACCACCGCCGAACTCGTCACCAAAATGACCGACAGCTACAAAGACGTTTACCAGCATCTCGCCGGCGGCGCCCAGTCGCTGTGTTCGACGGAAGTCGCCAGCCGTCTGCTGCCCGCCAATTCCGGCAACGTGTTTGAAAACAAACCGGCGGACGAACCGGAACCTGGTGTTCTTCCCCCCAAAGACTACGCCACCAATCCAGACCCGTCCCGCAAAGGCGCCTTGGCCGAGGATTTCGGGCTGGAAAAGCCGAAACTCGAAGACGAAGACGAACCGGCCGCCGGCCATCGGAGCCGCTGAGACGCGGGTGCCGCCGCCGATGGCCAGCCACAATCCGACGCATCTTTCCCAGCTGGAAGCGGAGAGCATCCATATATTCCGCGAAGTTGCCGCCGAGTTCGAGAACCCGGTGCTGCTGTACTCCATCGGTAAAGATTCATCAGTCATGCTGCACTTGGCGCGCAAGGCATTTCATCCCGGTCGGCCGCCGTTCCCACTGCTGCACGTGGACACCACCTGGAAATTCCGCGAAATGATCGCCTTCCGCGACCGCCAGGCGAAGAAACTTGGCTTGGATTTGATCGTCCACATCAACGAGGAAGGCGTCAAAGCAGGCATCAATCCGTTTGACCACGGCAGCGAAAAATACACGGATATCATGAAAACCCAAGCCTTGAAGCAAGCCTTGGACAAGCATCGCTTCGATGCCGCGTTCGGCGGCGCGCGCCGGGACGAAGAAAAATCCAGAGCCAAGGAACGAGTGTTTTCTTTCCGCGACCGCAACCATGTCTGGGATCCGCGCAGCCAGCGGCCGGAGTTGTGGAATCTGTACAACACGCGGGTCAAGAAAGGCGAGAGCATCCGCGTTTTTCCGCTTTCCAACTGGACCGAACTCGACATCTGGCAATACATATATCTGAACGATATCGAAATCGTGCCCTTGTATCTTGCCAAGCGGCGGCCGGTAGTGTCGGTTGGCGGTGTCGATTTGCTGGTGGACGACGACCGCATGCCCCTGCCCGAAAAGCAGGCGGCGACGCCGAAGATGGTGAGATTCCGCACTCTCGGCTGCTATCCACTCACCGGAGCGGTCGAATCCGCCGCTGACACGCTGCCCGCAATCATCCGTGAAATGTTCCTGGCCACGCAATCGGAGCGCCAGGGCCGATTGATCGACACCGACCAGGCGGCATCCATGGAACAGAAAAAGCGCCAAGGGTATTTTTAGGTGGACCACCATCCACAAGCAGCCACAGCCGATATCAATGTCTGCCTGGCGCGGCACGAGCGCAAGGAGCTGTTGCGCTTTCTCACTTGCGGCGGTGTCGACGACGGCAAGAGCACCCTGATCGGGCGCCTGCTGCACGATTCCAAGCTGATCTACGAGGACCAGCTGGCCGCCATCGCCGCCGACAGCCTCGCCGCGGGCAATCCCCGCGGCAAGCTCGATCTGTCATTGCTCGTCGACGGCCTGCAGGCGGAACGCGAACAAGGCATCACGATTGACGTCGCCTATCGCTACTTCTCCACCGCCCGGCGCAAATTCATCATCGCCGACACCCCCGGCCACGAACAATACACGCGCAATATGGCCACCGGTGCCTCCAATTGCGAGCTTGCGGTGATTCTGGTGGATGCCCGCCGCGGCGTGCTTTCCCAAACCAAGCGGCACAGTTACATCGTTTCACTGCTCGGCATCCGGCAAATCATCGTCGCGGTCAACAAAATGGATCTGGTGGATTTCGCCGAGCCTGTTTTCAACCGCATTCGCGAAGATTATCTCGCCTTCGCCGCCGGTCTCGACGGCGCCGAGCCGCTGTTTGCGCCCCTGTCCGCCAAACACGGCGACAATGTGGTCCACTCCAGCCCCGCCATGCCCTGGCACCGCGGCCCGCCCTTGCTGGAAATGCTCGAAACCATCCCCGTACCCACCGGCCAGGAGAGCGCGGATTTCCGCTTTCCGGTGCAGTATGTCAACCGACCGGATGAAAGTTTCCGCGGGTATTGCGGCAGTATCGCCTCCGGGGCTGCGCGGCGCGGCGATGAAGTCGTGGTCCTGCCTTCCGGCCGCAAAAGCAAAATAAAATCCATCGCGACTTTTGATGGGGACTTGAAATCGGCCAGCGCCGGTGCGGCAGTCGCTTTGACGCTCGAGGACGATATCGATGTCGGCCGGGGCGATTTGCTGGCGCATCCCGGGAGCGCACCCGCCGCCGCACGCCGCTTGGACGCCACCGTGGTATGGATGGCCGAGCAGCCGCTGCTGCCCGGCGCCCGCCACGAAATCAAACTGGGCGCGCACACGCTTGCCGGCACGGTCAAAACACTGCGCCACGCGATCGATATCAGCACGCTGGCGGAACGGGCGGCGGCGCGATTGGAGTTGAATGAAATTGGCCGGGTCGAAATCGAGCTCGAGGCAACCGCTTATTTCGACGACTACCGGCAAAACCGCGCCACCGGTCGATTCATCCTCATCGACCGCCTGAGCAATGCCACCGTCGGCGCCGGCATGATTCACGGGCACCAAACCCGGCGGTCGGCGGCGGCAAGCGGCGGCGGCGCGGCGGAAAAACCGTCCGAGCCAAGCGGCGATCAGCCGGAGGCACAATCAACCGGCGGTACGCCGGCGGCGCAAGCAGGCGGCGTTGCCGACAAAGGGCGGCGGGCGGGTTTCGCGTTTCCCGGAGCGGCGAACACGCTGCGGCGCCTGCTGCAGGTCGGAAGTTTCGCCGGCTGGCCGGCACTGTGCGGCGTTTTGCTCGCGGTCGCCGCACTGCAATTCCAGCAGCTGCGGGATATTCGCGACAACCTGGAGCGTCTCGAGAGCGGCGCCGCGGCAACCGCCGACGACTTCCACGACGCCATCACCGCGGCCTCGGCATCGGTGGTCAGCATCAGCGCCACCCGGGTAAACGTCGAAGCCATTGAACGCGCCGGCGATGATCGCATCGATCTGTATCTGGGCGAGCAGGAAAGCCTGGGTTCGGGGATCATCATCGATCCGCGCGGTTTCATCCTCACCAATCTGCATGTAGTCGATACGCTATTCGACGCTTTCGACGCCACCGTCACCCTGAACGACGGTCGCCGCACGCCGGCGACCGTGATCGCCTGGGACGAAACCCGCGACCTGGCGGTGCTGCATATCAATATGGATGATTTGGCGCCGGCGCCGCTGGGGGACGAAAACCGTTTGGCGGTGGGAGACGCGGTGTTCTCCATCGGTTATCCCCACAATATCGGCCAATCGGTCTCAAGGGGAATCGTCAGTTCTCTCAGCCGCGACAACGCCTTCTCCGTCGCCCTGATTCAGACCGACGCCGCCATCAATCCGGGCAGTTCCGGCGGTGCCTTGATCGACGGCCAAGGTGGATTGGTGGGAGTGAACTCTTCGATTTTCTCCGAATCCGGCAACTTCGAAGGCATCGGGTTCGCCACTCCGGCGACGGTCGCCGTGGGCGCGGCGCGGGAGCTCGTCACCGAAGCCATCGCCGCCAATTCCGGCTACCTTGGCGTGTTGACCGGCGAAGCACTGACAGCGCGCTCAAGCGAGCTGTTTTTCGGTGTCGACAATATCCGCGGCATGTTGGTGGAAAGCGTCGACGAGGGCGGCGCCGCGGCCCGGGCGGGCATCGCGCCGGGAGATGTGATCACCGCCATCAACGACACCACGGTGGTCGATGACGAAAGCATCGTCATGGAAGTGCGCGGCAAAAAACCCGGCGATGTCGTGCGGGTGCAAATCTACCGAGAAGGCCGCACACTCGAATTTGAAACCACCCTCGGCTTCGGCCAAGCCATCGTGTTCGACCCCTGACAGGCCACTGGGAAACTGCGCGAATCGCGGCAGCTGCGCCCCTGCGATGCGCGCGAAACGACCGGCTTCAGTTTTTCCGCAAGTCGGCGGCTTTGGCGTGGGCGGTGAGGTTTTCGGCGCGGCCGAGTTCGGCGGCGGTGGCTGCCAGCGCGGCGGCACCCGCGGGCGAGCAATGGATGATTGAACTGCGTTTTTGGAAATCCGCCACGCCGAGAGCGGAGGAAAAGCGCGCCGTACCCGAAGTCGGTAGCACATGGCTCGGGCCGGCGCAGTAATCGCCCAGCACTTCGGCGCTGTGGCGGCCGAGGAAAATGGCGCCGGCGTGGTCGATTCGTTCCAGCAAGCGTTCCGGGTCGGCCACGGACAGTTCCAGATGCTCCGGGGCAATCCGGTTGCTCACCGCGGCCGCTTGGTCGAGATCGTCCACCAGAATGAACAGGCCCCGGTCGCGGAGACTGGCGGCGATAATTTCCCGGCGCTCCATGGCTGGTAACAAGCGCTTCATCGCCGCGGCCACGGCTTCGATGTAGGCGGCGTCGGTGGCGATCAAAATCGACTGCGCCTGCTCGTCGTGTTCGGCTTGGGAGAAAAGATCCATCGCCACCCAGTCCGGGTCCGTGCCGCCATCGCAGATCACCGTGAGTTCGGTGGGACCGGCAATCATGTCGATGCCGACTTCGCCGAACACCAGCTTTTTCGCCACCGTGACGTAGATATTGCCGGGGCCGGCGATCTTATCGACTTTCGCCACGGTTTCGGTGCCGTAAGCCAAGGCGCCGATGGCCTGGGCGCCGCCGATGGCGTGAAGCCGGTCCACGCCGGCCAGCGCCGCGGCGGCCAGGACCATTTCCACCGCCTGCCCCCCGCTTCGGTCGGCGTCCGCGTCTAACCCGTTCCGCGCCGCGGCGTCGAGACCGGCGGCTAGGGGCACTGCGGCGACGATCTCGCCGACGCCAGCGACGCTGGCCGGAATCGCCAGCATCAGCACCGAAGACGGATAACTCGCCTTGCCGCCGGGCACATAAATTCCGACCCGCTCCAGCGCGCCGACCTTCTGCCCGTACACCGAGCCGTCGGCTTCCGTATAGCGCCAGGAATCCGGCTTTTGCGCTTCGTGATAGCGGCGGATGCGCGCCGCCGCGTGCCGCAGGGCATCGCCACGGGCCGCGGGCAGCCGCGCCAGCGCCTGCTCCATCCGCTCGCGACCGACGGTCAACGCGTTCATATCGGTCGCGGCGGCGGCGTCGAAGCGGCGGGTGTATTCCAGCACCGCGGCATCCCCGCGGGCGCGGACATCCGCCAAAATCGCGCTCGCCCGGCGGGTGACCTCCTCTTCCACGAGCATCCGCCGGTCCAGCGCCGCCGCCAATCGCCGCTGGAAATCCGGCGCGGACGCGACCAGCAATTCGATACCCAGGTCGGAGCGGCTCATGGGCGTTGCGCCGCGACGGCGGCCAGCCGCCGCAATAGTTCGCGGATGGGCGCACTTTTGATTTTCATCGAAGCTTTGTTGACGATGACCCGGGAACTGATCTCGGCAATCGTTTCCACCGGTTCCAAACCATTGGCGCGCAAGGTGTTGCCGGTATCGACAATATCGACGACGGCATCCGCCAGGTTCATCGTCGGCGCGATCTCGAGCGCACCAGCGAGCTTGATCAGCTCCACCTGTCGGCCTTGTTCGGCGAACCAGCGCTTGGCGATATTGACAAATTTGGTGGCGACCCGCAGCCTGGCTTCCGGCGGCGCAACAGCGCCCGCGGGCGCGGCGACCATCATGCGGCAGCGGCCGATCCGCAGATCCAGCGGTTCGTACAAGCCATCGCCGCGCCGGCCGTTGCCGCAGTATTCAAGCAGGGTGTCCTTTCCGGCCACGCCCATATCCGCCGCGCCGTTCTCGACATACACCGGCACATCCGAACCGCGCGCCACCAGCAGGCTCAGGCCCGCCATGTTGGTGGCGAAGCGCAGTTTGCGGCTGCGGCCCATATCCTCGGCCGGCTCGATACCCGCGTTCCGCAGCAAAGGCAGCGTCTCCCGCAGGATCCGACCCCGGGTCAAAGCGATGACGACTGATTCCGCAGCCGCGGTCATGGCCCGGCTCCGCCGCGAACCGCGACACGGCTGATGCGGGCGCCGAGGGATTGCAGCTTTTCCTCGATGCACTCGTAGCCGCGGTCGATATGATAAATCCGGTCCACCGACGTCTCGTTTTCCGAAACCAGACCAGCGATGATCAGACTCGCAGAGGCGCGCAGATCCGTCGCCATCACCGGCGCGCCGTTCAAGCGCTCTACTCCTTCCACCATTGCGGTATTGCCCTGCACCCGGATATTCGCGCCCATGCGGTTCATCTCGTGGACATGCATGAAGCGGTTTTCAAACACCGTCTCGGTGATGGAGCCGGCGCCTTTGGCCACGGTGTTCAACGCCGTGAACTGCGCCTGCATATCCGTGGGAAAGGCCGGATACGGCGCCGTGCGCAGCGATACCGCCTTGGGACGGCGACCACGCATATCGAGTTCCACCCAGTCCTCGCCGACCCGCAGCGAGGCACCGGCCTGCTCCAACTTGCTGAGCACCGATTCCAGCGCGCGGGGCTCGGTGTCCTTGACTTTGATATGGCCTCGGGTGGCGGCCGCGGCGATCAGGTAGGTGCCGGTTTCGATGCGGTCCGGCATAACGGCGAAGCTACAGCCGTGCAACTCTTCGACACCGTTGATGACGATGGTGTCGGTGCCTTGACCGCTGACATCCGCCCCCATCTTGTTCAGACAGGTGGCCAAGTCAACGATCTCCGGCTCGCGCGCGGCGTTTTCGATGATCGTTTGGCCCTCGGCCAAAGAGGCTGCCATCATCACGTTCTCGGTGCCGGTGACGGTGACGATATCCATGAAAATATGCGCCCCCTTGAGCCTGCCGTCGCTTTGGGCGCGAATGTAGCCGTTCTCCACTTCAAGAACGGCTCCCATGGCCCGCAGGGCCGCGATATGCTGATTCACTGGCCGGCTGCCGATGGCGCACCCCCCCGGCAGCGCCACTTCGGCGCGGTTGAACCGCGCCAGCAAGGGCCCGAGCACCAGGATGGAAGCGCGCATGGTGCGCACCAGTTCATAGGGAGCGTTGAGATTTTCAATCTTGCGGGCATCCAACTGCACGTTCATTTTCTCGTCAACCAACCGCTGCACGCCCATGCAGCCGAGCAGTTCCAGCATGGTGGTGATATCGAACAGGTGGGGCATATTGCGGACTTGCACCGGCTCCTGCGCCAGCAAGGTCGCGGCGAGCACGGGCAGGGCTGAATTCTTCGCCCCGGCGATGCGAATCTCACCTTCGAGAGCGGTGCCCCCATTGATGTGCAGTCTGTCCATTGGGATGCGCCCGCGGGCCGAATTCAGCTTTCGCCGGGCGCCCGCAGATTCATGGACACCGCGTGAATCGCGCCGCTGGCGATATGGCCGCCGAGAATCGAATAAATCTTCCGCTGTCGCCTGACCGCGGTCAGACCGGCGAAAACCGGGCCACTGGCCGCCACCAGGAATTTGCCTTCTCCGCCGCTGACTTCGATTTCGCAATCGGGCAGTTCCGCCCGCAACAGGCTGGCGATTTGTTCGCAATCCAAAGCGCTGTCTCCGTCTAGGGGCGATGGGTCACCGGTGGCTCCGCGCCGGCGACCTATTGCCAGTTGTCGAGCACGGCGTTGATATCATTGCCGTGCTGGCCCATCAGCGCGCTGAACTGGGTGAAGTACTGGCGACCAAGATTGATCCCGGACAAGCTGAGATTGCGCAGTTTCCACTCGCTTTCCGGGTTCAAAAACAATTGGTACTGAATCGTAAAAGTTTGGGCGCCGTTGGCGAGCTCCATGGTGACGATGGTGCTATCCGGGGAATCGTTGCCGGGGTTGGCCGTCTCTGGAAAGCTGAGCCCCTGGCCGGCGTAGCTGAGCAGCGCCGCGCCGTAGAAACGGGTGAGATTGCCGCGCAAAATGTCGCCGAAGCGCCGCAGCTGCTCCGGGCTGGCGGCGGCGGCGTAGCGGTTCATCACCACCCGCGCCACAGCCTCGAAATCGACGAACCGGTCGAGCACTTCTTCGATACCGGCGTAATAGGCATCGCTGTCGGTGGCGAAGAGATGGCGGGAAGCCTCCACTTGCCCCAGCAGCGTTTCGACGCCGAGCTGGGCGGTTTCCCGCGCCGTCATTTCCTGCGCCGCGCTAGGAGCGAAACCGGCGGTCGCCAAAGCCAGCGCGATGAACATTCGGATCAAGGTTTTCATGGGGAGAGTGTACATGAATTGTCGCGCCCGATAAATTCTTCGGCGCTGCCGCCGCCGACAACAGCGCAGGGGGCTTGCATTGCGGTCGGTACATCCATGCTAATCTAGCGTCTGATTCGGGCGGGGCGGATTCCGCGGTCCATGTTGCTTGACTTGCTGTTTATCGGCCTCGGTTTCGTCGGTCTGACCTGGGGTGCCAACCTCTTTGTTTTCGGCGCTTCGGCACTGGCCCGCAATCTGGGTGTCTCCCCGCTTTTTATCGGTTTGACGATCGTCGCTTTCGGCACTTCGGCGCCGGAATTCTTCTCCTCGGCGGTGGCTTCCCTCAATAACGAAGGCGAACTCGCCGTCGGCAACGCGCTTGGCTCCAACCTCTTCAACGTCGGCATTGCGCTGGGGGTGGCGGCCATGGTCAGCCCGTTGACGCCGCCGCCGACGCTGATGCGCAAGGAAATCGCGGCGATGCTGCTGGTCACCGTCATCACCGGCGTATTGATCATCGATGGGCATTGGAGCCGCTACGACGCCGTCGCGCTGATCGCCGTGGTAATCGTGTTTATCGCCGTGTTCGCCGTCCGCCGGCTGACCTCGCCCAAAGCCGAAATCGAGCCGGTGAAGCAATTGGAAGAGTTGCAAATCGAGGCGGTGAGCAATCTCAAAGCGGTGTTTTATTCACTGGTCGGATTGGGTCTGCTAGTGGTCAGTTCCCAGGCGATGGTGGTGGCCGCAAGTTCGATCGCGGCGGCGCTTGGCGTCGGCACCGGGGTTATCGGCCTCACCGTGGTGGCGCTCGGCACCAGTTTGCCGGAGCTGGCCCTGTCGATAACTTGCGCGGTCAAGGACGAGGACGAACTCGCCATCGGCAATATTCTTGGCTCGAATATCATGAATCTGCTCGTGGTGCTGCCTTTTCCGGGGCTGTTGATGCCGGGCGGATTGGCCCTGGAATCGCGCTTTGTTTATCTGGACTACCCGGCCACGCTGCTGATTTGTCTGGTGCTGTCGTTGTTCTGCTACACCAGCATCAAGCGGGGAACGTCCATCGGCCGCTTTGGCGGCCTGTGCCTGCTGTTAATCTATTGCGGCTGGTTCAGCTTGATGCTGTTGAATACTTGAGCGGGCAGCGGAACGAACATTCGAGCAAACGCCGCCGAGCCGGCTGAAGTATGGAAAACACCGTGAAGAAACCCATATCCCTCATCGACAGCGCATTGCGGACCATCGCGATTGAAAGCGCGGCGATAACCGGATTGAGCGGGCGAATCGGCGGCGAATTCGAACAAGCCTGCCGCCTGATGCTCGCCTGCGAAGGCCGCGTGGCGGTTACCGGCATGGGCAAGTCCGGCCATATCGGCAACAAGATCGCCGCCACCCTGTCGAGCACCGGCACCCCGGCATTGTACGTTCATCCCGCCGAGGCCGCCCACGGCGATATTGGCATGATTACCGGCGCCGATGTGGTGCTGGCGATTTCCAATTCCGGCGCCACCGGGGAAATCCTCGCCCTGCTGCCGGTGCTGCGGCGCCGCGGCATTGCGTTGATCGCCATGACGGGAAAGGCAGATTCCGAGCTGGCGCGGGCGGCGGATGCGCATCTCGACGCCGGCGTCAGCGAGGAAGCCTGCCCGCTCGGGTTGGCGCCGACGGCGAGCACCACGGCAGCGCTGGTGCTCGGCGACGCGCTGGCCATGGCCCTGCTCGAAGCACGCGGTTTCAGCGGCGAAGATTTCGCGCGGTCGCACCCGGGCGGACAGCTCGGCCGGCGGCTGTTGGTGAAAGTGAAGGATGTGATGCACCCTCGGGCCGAGATTCCGAAGGTGGAAGGCGGCACTCCGCTGACCGCGGCGCTGATCGAAATGAGCAGCGGCGGCTTCGGCCTGACCACCATCGCCGCGACCGATGGCCGCACCATCGGCGTCTTCACAGACGGCGACCTGCGCCGGGCGATTGACGGCGGACACGACATCGCGCGCACCCCGGTGGAGGACGTCATGTCGAAAAATTTCGTCCATATCGAAGAAAACGCCTTGGCAGCGGAGGCCGCGCGGGTCATGCAGGAAAGGAAAGTCTATGTTTTGCTCGCCACCGGAAGCGACGGCGAGGTCAGCGGCATCGTGAAAATGCACGATCTGCTGCGGGCCAACGTGGTGTAGCGCGGATGCGGTTCCACTGCGGCGAAGCGGAAGCCAGGCGGCGGGCGGGGGCAATCCGCGTCCTCGGGCTGGACGTGGACGGCGTGCTCAGCGACGGCCGCCTGTACTTTTCCAGCGCCGGCGAAGAAATCAAGGCGTTCCACGCCCTCGACGGCCACGGCGTGAAGATGCTGCTGGGGGCGGGGCTGCGGGTCTGCATCCTTACCAGCCGCTCCTCGCCGATTCTCCAGCGGCGCTGTGCCGATCTCGGAATCACCGATTTATACCAAGGCGTGGAGGACAAGCTGGCCTCGGGGCGGGATTTTCTCGCCGGCGCCGGCCTGGCGATGGAACAATTCTGCTTCGTCGGCGACGATTTGATGGATTTGCCGCTGCTGCTGGCGGCGGGGCTGTCCTGTTCGGTGCCGAACGCTCACGAGGACGTGCGCGACCGGGTGCATTTGCTTGCCTCCAAACCCGGCGGCCGCGGCGCCGTGCGCGAAATCACCGATTTTCTGCTGCGCAGCCGGGGACTCTATGAACAGGTCGCTTTTCCGCAAAACTGACCCTTCGCGGAAGAACCAGTTGTTGGCGACGGAGCCGACCCTTGGTGGTTCGCGAAGCCCGGCAACGCGCCGTCCTGTTGTCTGCGCGGTTCGTTTTTTCGCGGCACTAAACGGGCCGGCAAATCCGCGGAATGGCTGCATTTCGCGGCGGACTGGGGCAATATCGGGGCGTGGCGCGGATTCGGGCCGAGCGCGCGGCGGGCGCGTCTCCCGAGGGGCGTTTGAGTAAATCGCGATTATGCTGAAATTGCGCTGGTTTTCGACTGGGCAAGATCCGCGGCGCGGTTGGGACCGCACCGGAATTCTCGCGGGGCTGGCCGCGGCCGGGGCGGTGGCGGCCGCCGCCGTGGGCGGCTTGGAGACCATGCGGCAGGAACCGCCCGAGCCGGTGGTCGAAGTGGCCTACGATGCCTACGCCGAAGGAGTGACCATGCAATTCCACCATACCGACGGCGCGCCCGTCTACTCGTTGCGGGCCTTCGCCCAGACCCGCTTCAAAGACGGCGGCGTCGAATGGACGCAGCCCTCCCTGCGCTGGTTTCAAGAGAGTGTTCCAGAGCGCTTTCAAACAGATTCGCAAGAGCGGTCGCAGAATCCAGGACAGCGGGAAAGCGCCGTCGAATGGCGGGCGCGAGCCCTGCGCGGCGCGGTTCCGTCAACGGGAGACCGGCTGCGGCTGAGCGGCGATGTCGAACTTTCCCGCGGCGGCGGCGGTGACGCGGACGTGGTGCTCATCACGGCGGCGCTGGATTTCGATCTGGCCGCCGAAACTCTTGCCACCGACCAACCGGTGCAAATGATGGCCCGGGGGTTGCGCCAGAGCGCCGCTGGATTGACACTGCATTTGCCGGAAGACCGCCTACGCCTTCAGGGCGACATCCGAGGCAGCCATGTTCGACCCTGAACAAGAACACCAAGGGGCACAGCGCCGCGGCCCAGTTTCTCGGATGGCCGAATCCGTGGCCCCTACGACGAGCGGCGCTGCCGTGGGCGGGACGAAAACAAACACCGGGGCCATCGTTCGCTTGATCCCGGCGGCGGCGGCGCTGGGCTGGGTCGTCGCTGGGTTGGCAGCGGAAGACGACGGCGCGGCGCCCGTCGAATGGCGCGCCGACGGCGAATCGGTGATGTCCATCGAAGACGGCGCGCGCCATCTGCGCATGAGTGAAAATGTCGTCATCACCCAAGGCGGCCTCGAAATCCGCGGCGACACGGCCTTGCTCGAATTCAGCGTCGAAACAAACGACTTGCGCCGGGTCACGGTTGACGGCGCACCGGCCGGTTACCGACAGCTGCCGCAAGGCGGCGGGGAGGGCGAAACGAATAGCGGCGGCGGCGCCGTCACCGGCAGCGGCGACCGCATTCTGCTGAGCAGCGACGACGACGGCAATACCGTGATTGAATTCTCGGGCAATGCCGAAATTCAATCCCGCGATTTGAGCACCCGCTGCGAAACCATCCGCTATGTCGCCGAACTGGAATTGATCAGCGCCAGTGGCAACTGCGCCGGGGCTTTCGCCCCGCGCAGCGACTAGCGGCCTCCCGCCCCATGTTGCATGCCGTCGACGTAATCAAGAGTCACCGCACCGGTCGTGACGCCGCGGAGCCGGCGATGGATCCCCATGCTGCAAGCCGTCGGGTTAATTAAAAGCTACCGCGGCCGCCGGGTCGTGAACGACGTTTCCCTGAGCATCGACCGCGGCCAAGTGGCCGGCCTGCTCGGCCCCAACGGTGCCGGCAAAACCACCTGCTTCTACATGATCGTCGGCTTGATCCGCCCGGACGGCGGCGATGTCTATATCGACGGCGCCGAAGTGACCACCCTCCCCATCCACCGCCGCGCCGCCCACGGTTTGGCCTACCTGCCCCAGGACGCATCCATCTTCCGCACCCTCAGCGTCGAAGACAATATCCTCGCCATCCTCGAAACCCGCAAAGCGCTCGACCGCAAAGCCCGACGCCGGCGGCTCGAAGCCCTGCTCGAAGAGTTCAATATCGGCCATGTGCGCCGCAGCAAGGGCATAAGCCTGTCCGGGGGCGAGCGTCGCCGCACCGAGATCGCCCGCACCCTGGCCACCGACCCGAACTATCTGCTGCTCGACGAACCCTTCGCCGGCGTCGACCCCATCTCCGTAAGCGATATCAAGCAACTCATCGCCCAACTCAAAGCCAAGGGCATCGGCATCCTGCTCACCGACCACAACGTCCGCGAAACTCTCGACATCTGCGAAAAAGCCTGCGTCGTCAGCGAAGGCCGCGTCATCGCCGACGGCGAACCCGCCGAAATCCTGGCCAATCCCACCGTCCGCGAAGTCTACTTGGGCGAAAACTTCAATCTTTGACCCGCATATCGCGCCAACACGCTCCGAAACAATTTCAACTTGTCGATATATAGAGCGATATCGGGGCCGTCGGGATATCAGTCCATTCCGTTACGGCGCGCGAGCGCTTCGACGGCTGCGATGAATTCGGCGCCGGTTTCGCAGTCGATTATCCGGTCGGCGACATCGGCCAAGATACCGGAGCCCCTCCCGCGTTTCGCCTTCAAGAGCGCGTTCAGTAGTGCGGACAACCGCTTGGCCGTCGGGGCGCCAAACCGCTTTTCCGCCAGCTGAAGCAACAAAGTCCGCTTGGCATCCTCGCGCTGCTTCCGCAGCCAGGGCGTATGGTCGGGGCCGGTGCCTTCCCGCCTGCCCAGCGCCGCGCCGACGCGGGCCAAAACATCGTGCGTCTCCTGGGACATTTCCCGTTCGTTCAGCGCCCGGTGTATCTCCGCCGCCGTCCAACCGGGGAAAGCCCGGCTCACGGACGACTTCTGGTAAACACCGTTTTCCAGCAAATAGATGGTCAACCCCGGCTTCAGACCGGCCGGCCGGTTGACGGCGTAACCATCATCCGGCACTTCCACCCAAAGCTCCGGGAAGCCCCAAGACTCGTACAACCCCAACTTGCGGCGGCGCACATCCGTGGTGTGATCGACTTCCAGCATCACATCCGGCAGCGTGTCGCGACCGATTTCCACTCCCTTGCCGGACGATTTGGCGCGTCGGGGGTGCAGAAACGACATCTGATCGGCGCGCATTACCTTGTGTCTGGTGCCCTGCTCGTCGCGGACAATCAGGTCCGCCGAGCCGCGGCACTTTATCTCGCTGCCGCGCACCGAGGCGATCACAGCCGCCAGGGCCGGAAGACAGGCACCGGGGTTCTCGTGGGTGGTGCTGACCGGTGCCTCGACCACCCAACCGATTTTGGCATCCCCGTCCCAGTATTCCACCTTTTCCTCGTACTCCATGTACTCCGCAAGATTCATCGGAATCGCCTTGCAACCGGGAAAATCCCCTTCCTCCAGCCGCGGCTCAGCGCACCCCGGGGTGCCTCCGACGGAATAGGCCCGCGCGGCTTCGCCTACTTCGCGGCAGCCCCGAAAATCCGCATCTCGCCGATTGACCTTGTTCATGGCCATGACCCTCTGATTTCAACTGGAATCAAAGCATAGTCCGGCTTTTTCGCAGCTGCCAGGTTTTTGGCGAAATTAACCAACCGGCGCCGCCTCCTCCAAGGGGCGGTCCCCCATGGGCTGGCTTGAGAAGATTCTCGAAATGGATCGGGTCAGCTGGGGTCCAGGCGCAGGAAGCGGCACGGGCGGAAGCGGAATTCGAAGCCGAAGCTGTATTCCGCGGCCACGCGCTCCAATTCCTGGCCTTGCAGGGGCACGGCGGTAAACGGCAAAAATTCCTCGCCACCGGGCATTTGCGCTTCAACTTGCGGATTGTTGATGGCGTAGCGGTACCAGCGCCGGGGCCAGTGGTTCACGGCGACGTAGTTGTTGCCGTCGATTTGCTCCAGCCGCAGGACCCGTTCATGGCGCTCGCCCGCCGGGCTGAAAGTCGCCAGCACCATGGAAGTCGCGCACCGCGGTTGGTTAATCCCGAGCCGCGCTTCAAATCACACAATCGAGCCAATGTAGAGTAGGCCCACGACGGCGAAGCCAATCAGCCCCCAGCGGAGGATGTTGTTGCGATTCATAGCCGAAACCCTGGTGGCTTAAGTTGGACAAAAGGGGATTGACGCAAACAATGGGTCATTTATCAAGCGGGCGGCATTGGCAATGCAAGCCTCCCGCACAAGTAGCCTGCGGCCTGTCCTCATTAAGCCCCCATCGAGAAGTGATGATTGCCACCGGACTGCGAATACCTCCAGTGGCACCCCCGGACACGAGTCTCCGCCGGGTCTGGGCTGCGGAGCTTGGTGGGCCTTGCGGCAAGCGTTGTTGGCGATTTCGGTACTTGCCTGCAAAGAAAGTGCCAAGTGTTTGGGTTATACTGAAATGGTTCGCCGCGACCTCGCGGCGCCCCGTTGATCCGGTCGAATCACCAGCATGAAACTCGCGCTTCAGCTCAAGCTCGGTCAGCACCTGACGATGACCCCGCAGCTTCAGCAAGCGATCAAGCTGTTGCAACTTTCCCACCTCGATTTGCAGCGGGAAGTGGGGGAAATGCTCGAGTCCAATCCGATGCTGGAGCTTGAGGAAAGCGCCGACGAAGCGGACCCGGTCGCCGCCGTCGAAACCGGACTAGACCAGCTTCCGGCGGCGTCCGGCCCCGCGCACCGCGGCACCGAAGCCTTTGATTTCGCCCGCGACGACCCGGAAGAGGACAGCTTGCAGACGCATTTGCTCTGGCAGCTCAATCTGACGCCCATGTCGAACCGGGACCAACTCATCGCCTTGGCCATTATCGACGCCATCGACGCCAACGGCATGCTCGGCGTCGATCTCGATTCGATCCTCGCCGGGTTCGACCCGGAAGCCGGTATCGGGGCGGATGAGGTGCTGGCGGTGCTGCACCGCATCCAGCGCTTCGACCCCATCGGCGTCGGTTCCCGCGACCTGCCGGAATGCCTGCTGCTGCAACTCGAGCAAATCGCCGATCCGGCGCTGGCGGCGGAGGTCGTCCACGCGAATTTGATCGTCCGCGACCACCTCGATCTGCTGGCGAGCCACGATTACGCCCAGCTGATGCGGCGCACCAAGCTGCGCGAGGCCGAACTCGGCGCCGCGGTCCGCTTGATTGAATCCTTGAATCCGCGGCCCGGCGCGCATATCGCGCCGGCCGCGGCCGGCTATGTGATCCCGGACGTGCTGGTCAGCCGCGACCCGGTCTCCGGCGCCTGGCGCGTGGCCCTTAACCCGGACATCGCGCCGCGGGTCCGCATCAACCAAAGCTACGCCGCACTGGCCGCCAATTCCGGCAACGGCGACACCGGCAGCTATCTGCGCAGCAATCTGCAGGAGGCGCGCTGGTTCCTGAAGAGCTTGCAAAGCCGCAACGAGACGCTGCTGAAGGTGGCGTCCACCATCGTCGAACGCCAGCGGGATTTCTTCGAGCGCGGCGACGAGGCAATGAAACCGCTGGTGCTGCGCGATATCGCCGAAGCCGTGGAAATGCATGAATCGACCATCTCCCGGGTGACCACTCAGAAGTACATGTACACGCCCAGGGGCGTGTTCGAGTTGAAGCACTTCTTCTCGTCCCATGTCACCACCGATGGCGGCGGCGAATGTTCATCGACAGCCATCCGCGCCATTATCCGCAAGCTGGTTGCGGACGAAGACGCGGTCAAACCCCTGTCCGACAGCAAGATCACCGCTTTGCTGCAGCAGCGGGGCATCCGGGTCGCGCGCCGCACCATCGCCAAGTACCGCGAATCGCTTTCCATACCACCCTCCAACGAACGCAAACGCTTGCGGACCGCTGCGCCGGAATAGTCGAATTCAGCCCGGTCGCCAAGGATTTCCAATGCAGATGGAAGAATTACTGACACCCGCCCGCTGCCTGTGTGCCATCGAAGGCCACAGCAAGAAACGGCTTTTCTACCGGGTCAGCGGCCTCATCGCCGACGCGGCGTCGGGCGTCGATACCGACGATGTATTCCACGCGCTCATGGCCCGGGAACAGCTTGGCAGCACCGGACTCGGCCACGGCATCGCCATCCCCCATTGCCGCGTCGAAGGCTGCGCCGAAGTGATGGGCGCGCTGGCCACCCTGCGCGAACCGATCGATTTCGACGCCTTGGACGAGCGGCCGGTGGATTTGCTGTTTTTTCTCGTCGCGCCGAATATCGCCGATGACGACCATGTGCGCACGCTGGCGGCCGTCGCGGGCTTGTTCCACGACGACGATTTTCGCCGCGCCTTGCGCGCCACGGGCGATAGGGATGAACTGTATACGCTGGCCGCCGGCCAGCCTGCTCCGCGAGCGCCCCAAGACGCGCCGGCAACCGAACCTCAACGGCAAATGACAGCGGCCGGAAAATGAAACTCACCGTCATCAGCGGCCGCTCCGGCTCCGGCAAAAGCACGGTGCTGCGCTACCTTGAAGATCGCGGCTACCATTGCGTCGACAACCTCGCCGCCAGCCTGCTGCCGGCCCTGATCAAACGCCTGTGCTCGGCCGCCGGCGGCATCGCCAATATCGCCGTCAGTATCGACGCGCGCAATCTTTCGGTCGATCTGTCGCTGGTGCCCGGCATTGTCGAACAGATCAAAGAGCGGGACATTCCGGTGGATATCGTATTCCTCGATGCCAACAGCGAAACCTTGCTGAAGCGGTTCAGCGAAAGCCGCCGCAAGCATCCCCTGTCCACCGGCCGGGTGGCGCTGCGCGAGGCCATCGATCAGGAATCGGCATTGCTCGAACCCATCGCCCTGCTCGCCAGCCTCGCCATCGACACCAGCCGCATGTCGCTGCAGCAATTGCAGGATGCCGTCAGCCAGCGGCTGATCGAAAAAACCGAAAGCGGCCTCGCCCTGCAGTTCCAGTCTTTCGGCTACAAAAACGGCATCCCGGTCGATGCCGACATCGTCTACGATGCGCGCTGTTTGCCGAATCCCTACTGGGACCCAGAGCTGCGCCCGCTCAACGGGCTCGATGCGCCGGTGGGAACTTTCTTGGAGTCGTTCGAGATTGTGCAGCGGATGTTCGCCGATATTTGCTGTTTTTTGCAAACTTGGCTGCCGCGCTTTGAAGAAAACAGCCGCAGCTACCTGACTGTGGCCGTGGGCTGCACCGGCGGCCAACACCGCTCGGTTTTTCTCTGCGAAAAACTCGCCCGCCATTTCGCGGCCAAAATGGCCAACGTCCAAGTCCGCCACCGCGAGATCCGGCCCTGACCATGCGCCGCGCCGAAGCCGTTGTGGTGAACAAAGCGGGACTGCACGCGCGGGCAGCGGCGAAGCTGGTCGAAACCACTTCCCGCTTCGCCAGCGAGATTCGCATCGGCCACCAACAGATGATCAACGGCAAAAGTATCCTCGCTTTGATGATGCTGGCCGCCGTGCGAGGCACGCGTTTGCGCGTGGAAACCGAAGGCGCCGATGAGGAGGAGGCGCTGACCTCGGTCATCGCCCTGATCGAAGACGGTTTCGGCGAAGATTCCTGAGCCGGGAGTTGGCGGCGAATGGCGGAGTTCGAGCACAAGAGCGATCGCGTCCGGCTGTTGAACGAGGCCTTGGAAACCGGTTCGCTCTATCAGGTGCGGCAGATGGTCAAAACGCTGCCCGCCGCCGGCATCGCACATTTGCTGGAATCCTCGCCGCCCAAGGCCCGCGGCGTGCTCTGGCGGCTGCTCGACAAAGACGCCGAAGGCGAGGTCATTCAGTATCTCAACGAGGACCTGCAAAGCGAATTCCTGCGCGCCTACAACGCCGCGGAAGTGGCGCAACTCGCCGCCGGGCTTGAGCCGGACGATCTCGCCGATATCCTCCAGCAACTGCCGCGGCAAGTCGCCGCCGAAGCGCTGCAGGCGATGGACGAGCAGGACCGGCGGCGGGTGGAGACGGTGCTGTCCCACGACGAGGATTCCGCCGGCGGCCTGATGAATATCGACACCATCACCGTGCGCAAGGGCCACACGGTGGAATTGGTGCTGCGCTATCTGCGCCGCCACGACGAAATCCCGGAAATGACCGACAACATCCACGTAGTGAACCGGCAGGATGTTTTCCTCGGCATTTTGCCGCTGCGCGAATTGCTGGTGGCCGCTCCCACGGCCTTGGTCATGGATGTGATGCGCACCGACATCGAAGCGATTCCCGTTGCCATGCCGGCGGAACAGGTGGCGCAGTTGTTCGAACAGCACGACTGGGTCTCCGCTCCGGTGGTGGACACGGCGGGCAAACTCGTCGGCCGCATCACCATCGACGATGTGGTGGATGTGATCCGCGACAGCGGCGGGCATTCGCTGATGAGCATGGTGGGGCTGGACGAGGAGGACGACAGTTTCGCGCCGGTGCTCAAAACGGCGCGCCGGCGCGCCGTCTGGCTGGGGGTGAATCTGATTACGGCGGCTTTGGCGGCGCTGGTGATCTACGCCTTTCAGGACGTGGTCGATCAGCTCGTTTACCTCGCGGTGCTGATGCCGATCGTCGCCAATATGGGCGGTGTCGCCGGCACCCAGACGCTCACGCTGGTCATCCGCAGCATCGCCCTCGGCCACATTGGTCCGTCCAACAGCGCTTGGCTGGTGCTGCGCGAATTGAATGTGGCACTGCTGAACGGCCTCGTCTGGGCGCTGGCGATGGGGCTGATCGCCATGTTCTGGTACAACGACGCGTTGCTGGCGGTCATCGTCGGCGCGGCGATGCTGATCAATGTCGTCAGCGCCGCCCTCGCCGGCGCCTATCTGCCATTGCTTCTGCGCCGCCTGAAACTCGATCCGGCCCTTGCCGGCTCCGTTGTGCTCCACACCCTGACGGACTCCATCGGCTTCTTCGCGGTCCTCGCCCTGGCCCAAATCTTCTACCTGTAGTTTTTCCGTCCAACTCCGACCAAGCTTCTTCCGCCAACCTGCCCGATTGGCATCGCTGAATCTTCGCCAACCCCGTCGTTGGGTATCCTTAGTTTTCGCCGATTCCCTCGACGGGTGTCCCTGTTCGAGTTCAAAGTGATCGAGCGGGCCGGCGAAGGCACCGCACTGGCGCAACTTAAGGAGCGGGACTACGCCGCCAAATACGCCGGCGGCGGAGAACCCGTGCATCTTGTCGGCATCGAGTTCAGCACCGAACGGCGCACCCTCGCCAACTTCGAAACCGAAACCCTCGCCAACCCCTGAGCCCGGTCGCAGCGACCCCAAGCCGCGCTTTGCGGCTGGGACCGGATTTATGGCGTTCGCAGCAAGGCCCCAACCGACGGCAACGGATCGAAGCCAGCAACGAATTGAAGCCGCGATTCGGGCCGCGGGTTTTACTCGGTATCGAGGGTGTACTACTATCGCGCCATCTTTGCGGTTTGCGCTGCGCGCGGCGGGACGGGAAATGTCGGCGGACAACGACAAGGCCTATTGGAAGGCCAATATCCGGCTGTTGCTGAGTTTGCTGGCGGTTTGGTTCGCGGCTTCCTTCGGCTGCGGCATTTTGCTCGCGGATTGGCTCGATCAGTTTCGGTTTGGCGGCTTCAAGCTCGGTTTCTGGATGGCCCAGCAAGGTTCCATCTACGTTTTCATCGTGCTGATTTTTGTCTACATCCGGCAAATGGACAAACTCGATGGACGCTATCGCCGCGGCGGCGAAGACGGCGGGGCGGCAAGCGCCGCGGCCAATGACGGGCGCCCGGTCGGCAACCGGGAAGAATCCGCGCCATGAGCGTGCAATTCTGGACTTTCCTGTTCATCGTTCTGACTTTCGGGCTGTACATCGGCATCGCCATCTGGTCCCGGGCGAGTTCGACCCAGGATTTCTACGTGGCCGGCAAGCATGTGCCCCCCGTCGCCAACGGCATGGCGACCGCCGCCGATTGGATGTCGGCCGCATCCTTCATTTCCATGGCGGGACTGATCTCGTTTCTCGGCCGCGACGGCGCCTTTTACCTCATGGGTTGGACCGGCGGCTATGTGCTGCTGGCCCTGCTGCTGGCGCCGTATCTGCGCAAATTCGGCAAATTCACCGTTCCCGATTTCATCGGCGACCGCTACTACTCGCAGTCGGCGCGCATGGTCGCGGTGTTCTGCGCCATCGTGATTTCCTTTGTCTACGTCTGCGGGCAGATGCAGGGCGCCGGCATTGTCTTTTCCCGATTTCTGGAAGTCGAAATCGCCTACGGCGTGATGATCGGCATGGGAATCGTGTTTTTCTACGCCGTGCTCGGCGGCATGAAAGGCATCACCTACACCCAAGTGGCGCAGTATTGCGTGCTGATTTTCGCCTTCATGGTGCCGGCGATTTTCATCTCGCTGCTGATGACCGGCCAAGCGATTCCGCAGATCGGCTTCGGCTCCAGCTTGACCGAAGCCTTCGGCGGCGGCTTCCTGCTCGACCGGCTCGACGGCCTCGGCGAACAACTCGGCTTCCCGACTTACACCGAAGGTCAGCGCGTCACCCAGGACGTGTTCTTCATCACCGCCGCGCTGATGATTGGCACCGCCGGATTGCCCCACGTGATCATCCGCTTTTTCACCGTGCCCGGCGTGCGCGAGGCGCGCAAATCGGCCGGCTACGCCCTGCTGTTCATCGCGATTCTTTACACCACCGCGCCTGCGGTCGCCGCTTTCGCCCGCACCAATCTGCTCGATACCGTGGACAACGCGGACTACAGCGCCATGCCCGAGTGGTTCAGCAAATGGGAGTCGACCGGATTGATTTCGTTCAGCGACCGCAACGCCGATGGCCTGATTCAGTACACTGGCGACCCGGCGACCAACGAGCTGGAGGTGAACCGCGACATCATGGTGCTGGCGAACCCGGAAATCGCCGAATTGCCGAATTGGGTGGTGGCGCTGGTGGCCGCCGGCGGCTTGGCGGCGGCCCTTTCGACCGCGGCGGGCCTGTTGCTGGTGATTTCCTCGGCGGTTTCCCACGATCTGCTCAAACGCGGCTTCATGCCGGAAATCTCCGAAAAAGAAGAATTGCTGTTCGCACGAATGTCGATCTTCATGGCGGTGCTGGTGGCGGGCTATTTCGGCATCAATCCGCCGGCCTACGTCGCCCAAGTCGTGGCGTTCGCCTTCGGCTTGGCGGCCGCGTCCTTCTTCCCCGCCATCGTGCTGGGTATTTTCCAACAGCGCATGAACCGCCACGGCGCCGTCTCCGGCATGATCGCCGGCTTCGGCTTCACAGCGGCCTACATCATCTACTTCCGCTTCATCAACCCTGCCGTGGACAGTGCCGAATACTGGCTATTTGGCATCTCTCCCGAGGGAATCGGCGCCATCGGCGCCCTGCTCAACCTCTGCGTAGCCTGGACAGTCTGCCGCTTCACTCCACCCCCACCCGCCGAAGTCCAAGCCTTGGTAGCCGAAATCCGCCGCCCTGAATCCTAGCGTCGGTCGCGGCGAGGCCCCAACCGTTGCCGACGGATCGAAGCCTCAAGCCTTATGCCGCCCGTGTCCAGTCTTCTCCCAGTACTCTTTCACGGTACTCTTCATCTCCCGACGCATCAGCAGAATCCCGATCAGATTCGGCGCAGTCATCAGCACGATCGTGATCAGCGAGATATTCCAAACTACGGTGGTGTCCGCCAGCGCCGCGTAAAAGAATCCGCAGACGTAGACGACCCGGTAGGGCATGACCGATTTCGGCCCCAACAGATAGGTCATGGCGCGGTCGCCGTAATAAGACCAGGCGATGGCCGTCGAAAACGCGAACAGCATCAGGCCGATGGAAACGATGTACTGGCCATAGTCGCCGAAGAATCCCCGGGTGAAAGCCTCGGTCGTCAGCGGCACGGAATGCACCAGCGACTGGCCGGTCACCACCACCGCCGTATCGTCTAGCCGTCCGTCGGATACGGCAAGTTCCCCGTTCACCACTTCCCCACCGTAGCGGAATTCGACATCTTCCGCGAATGACCGGGCGTGGATCACCGTCACGTCGGCGGTGTTTTGAATGCGGCCGTCAACCACCCGCAGGCTGCCGTTGAAGTCCGCAGCGGTCGAATCGCCACCGCTGAGGTAGGCGAAAATCTCCCGCTGATGCGCTTCGTTCGATTCACTGTAGGCGCCGCCGACAAACCGCAAGTCCGCGCGCTGAAACTCGTTGTCGAGCTTCTCCGCCCACACGCCGGAAGACAGAATCACCAGCCCGGTTATGGTGCAAATGATGATGGTATCGATGAAAGGTTCGAGAATCGACACCATGCCCTCGTCGGCCGGTTCGTCGGTGCGGGCCGCGGCGTGGGCGATGGGCGCGCTGCCCTGCCCCGCTTCGTTGGAATACAGGCCGCGGTTGACGCCGCGGTCGAAAGCGTAGGCGAAAGTGGCGCCGAGAAACCCGCCGGTGGCGGCAGAGCCGGTAAAGGCGTCAGCGAAGATGGTGGTGAAAGATGGAATGATGTTCGCCATATTGGGAATGATCACCGCCACCGCGCCGATCAAATAAAGCAACGCCATGGACGGCACGATGGCGGAGGCGACTTTCGCGATGCGGGTGATGCCGCCGATAATCACCATCGCCAGCAGAATCGACATGAAAGTGCCGGTAATCAAAGGATCAAGATCGAAAGTGCTTTCCAAGCCCGCGGCTATATTGTTGATTTGCGGCATGTTGCCGGTGCCGAAGGAACTGAGCACCGTGGCGATGGCGAAAATCACCGCCAGCCATTTCAGCTTCAAGCCTTTTTCCATGTAGTACATCGGGCCGCCGGCGACGGTGCCGTCCTCGGTGCGGCTGCGGTACTTGTGGGACAATGTCACTTCGACGAACTTACTCGTCATGCCGAAAAAGGCCGTCATCCACATCCAGAACAGCGCCGCCGGCCCGCCGAGATGCAGCGCCAGGGCCACACCGCCGATATTGCCGGTGCCGACCGTGCCCGACAGCGCCATGGTCAAGGCTTGGAAATGATTGGTGTCGCCCGGGGCGCCTTCCTTGTCGAATTTGCCCTGGGTGACGGCAATCGCATGACGGAAATAGCGGATCTGGGGAAAGCCCAAATACAGGGTGAAGAAAATTCCCGTCGCCAGCAGCAGCATGGGGAACCAAATCGCGCTGCCCAGAAAACCGTCGATGAAAATGAGAAACTCGTTGACTCGATCCACTATCCAGCTCCAACTGGTTGATTCAACCGAACGCGCCTAGTCGTCGGTTACGGTGATTTTCGGCGCCTGGGGCGCCGCTTCGTTCGCGCAGCGGGCGGCGACTTTCCGCGCCAAACGCAGCCAGACTTCGTTGGCCGGATGCTCCGGCTGTTTTACGAGCAGCGGCTCGCCGCGGTCGCCCGCTTCGCGGATGGCCGGGTCCAGCGGCGGCCGTGCCAACACGGAAACGCCGTAATCCGCCGCCAGGCGGTCGCCGCCGCCGGTGCCAAAAATTGTCTCGGCGTGGCCGCATTTTCCGCAGACATGCACGCTCATATTTTCCACCACTCCGAGCACGGGCACGGCTACCTTGCGGAACATTTCGATGCTGCGGCGCGCATCAAGCAGGGCCAGATCCTGGGGTGTCGTAACGATCACGGCACCGCCGACCCGGGTATTCTGGGACAGACTCAGCTGAATATCCCCCGTACCCGGCGGCAAATCGACCACCAGATAATCCAGGCCGGACCAAGCGGTATCCTTGAGGATTTGATTGAAAGCCGAAATGACCATCGGCGCGCGCCAGACTACGGCCGTTCTCGGGTCCACTAGAAAGCCCATGGAATTGCATTGCACGCCGTGGGCCTCAATGGGAACCATGCGCTTGCCGTCGCGAATCTCCGGGCGCGCTCCCGCTGGCGCGCCGAGCAGGGTGGGTACGCTCGGCCCGTAAATGTCCGCGTCCAACACGCCGACCTTGGAATCGCGGGCGAGCGCCAGCGCCAGATTGACCGCGGTCGTGGACTTGCCGACACCACCTTTGCCGGAAGCGACGCAGAGAATGGTTCCGATCTGTTCCGAATCGCTCAACAGCTCTGTTCCCACAGTTGGTCCCGCCCGACGGATCGACACCCCCGGCGGGCGACAGCGGCCGATTATGTTGCATCCCCGTCGAAATGCAAAGCGCTTCACCCAGCCTTTTCCGTGGCGCTGAACGAATTTCGCCGAAAACTGGAGGACACGTGAACGCTTGGGATAGACTGAACTCAACCCAACAGCTTGAGCGGAAAGGCATGGCCCGAACCCAAGCCGAAACCGTCGCCAAGGCTACCAAACCCCTGACCACCAAAGAGGACCTGCGGCAAACCGAGGCGCAGCTCCGTAAGGAAATGCAAGCCATGGAGGCGCGGCTGGACAACAAAATAGGGTCGCTGCGCAAAGATATGGCCGCTGATTTGAAATTGCACCGCGAACAAACCAAAACCGAAATACAGTCCCTCAAACTCTGGTTGGTCAGCGGACTGCTCGCCATCGCTCTGAGCAACGCGGTCTTCTAGCCAGTCCGGTGCCGCGCCAACGCGCTCCATCAATTTGCAACCTTGGCGCGGCGCCGCCCGGTTTACAATAGCACCGGACACGGTAATGGAATGGGTTGATTTTGGCGCGTATCGACGCAGCACACCGGCTTTCCACCGCGGTCAACGTAGTGACGGCGATGGCGATGGTTTCGACGGCGCCACCGGCCGCTGCCGTGGAGGCCGCAGCGGTCGAGGCTGCTGCCGTGGAAGCGGGTGCGGTGAAATTCGCGTTTTATTCGGCGAGTTGGCGGGAGGATGCGGCGGATCCCTTGCGGCTGGTGGCCTTCAATCCGCTGGGTTCGGAAGTGCGCATTGAGACCATCGACTTCGTCGATATCAAGCTCGCCGAAAACGAATCGCTGGAACTCGACCTAGCGCTTGATGTGCCGGCCGGCGGCTACGCCGAGCGCGAACTTGCCCACGTCGATTTGCTCGGCCGAGGGGAATGCGTCGGCGAAACGCTGGCCGGGAATTGGCGGCTGGTGGAAATCTCCAACTACATGCTGAATCCTTCGGTGCGGAATCTAATTATCGAGAACACCGAATCCTTCCGCATTTATCAATGCGTGCAGACGGTGGAAACCCGCATCACAAATGTCGCCACCGGCTCGGCAGCCACCAGCCGCGAATGGGTGCTGTATCACTTCGAGGCGTTAGCCGGGGACTGAGCCAGAAATCGCCGCTATGGCCGGAACCCGGTCCGCTGGTCAGAGTCCCCGCTTTTCACACTTTCCACTCTACCGAGCGCCGACCGCGGCCGGCGCAAACAGCGCGCGCCGAGCGCCATACCCCGGCTAGAGCAAAATCCCGCCGTAATTGACGAAGAAGGGCGCGAACACCAAGCTCAGAATCGCCGACAGCTTGATCAGAATATTCAGCGACGGCCCGGAAGTATCTTTCAGCGGGTCGCCCACGGTGTCGCCCACCACGGAGGCCTTGTGCTGCTCGGAGCCTTTGCCGCCGAAGTTGCCGGCTTCGATGTACTTTTTGGCGTTGTCCCAAGCGCCGCCGCTGTTGGACGAGGCGATGGCCAAAACACCGCCGGCCACCAGCGAGCCGGCGAGAATGCCGGCCACGGCCTCCACGCCGAACAGAAATCCCGCCACCAACGGAGTGCCCATGATCAACACGCCGGGCGCGATCATCTCCCGTAGCGCGGCCTTGGTGGAAATCGCCACGCATTGGGCGTAATCCGGCTCGCCGCTGCCCTCCATGATGCCCGGAATGGTGCGAAACTGGCGCCGCACCTCGGCGATCATGTCGAAAGCCGCGCGGCCGACCGATTTCATCGTCATGGCGGTGAACAAAAACGGCAGAACCGCGCCGATGAACACCATGGTGTAGACCATCGGGTCGAGCAGGCTCATGGTGATGGGCTCGCCGCGCAGATTCGCGGCGGCGGTTATGAACGCGGCGAACAGCGCCAGCGAGGTGAGAATCGCCGCGCCGATGGCGAAACCTTTGCCGATGGCGGCGGTGGTGTTGCCGGCGGAATCGAGAATATCCGTGCGCTGCCGCACTTCCCTGGGCAGACCGACCATCTCGGCGATGCCGCCGGCGTTGTCAGCCACCGGGCCGTAGGCGTCGATCATCAAGGCGATCACCAGGGTGCCCAACATACCGAGGGAAGCGATGGCGACACCGTACATTCCGGCCAGCTGCCAAGACACGAAGATGCTGACGGCGATGCACAGATACGGCAGCACGGTACTGCGGTAGCCCAGGGCCAAGCCGAAAATGACATTGGTGGCGACGCCGGTTTCGCAGGACTTGGCCAACTCCTTCACCGGCCCGTAGTTTTCCGACGTGTAGTAGCCGGTCAACAGACCCACCGCCAAGCCGGCGATCAAGCCCGACAGAAAGCACCAATACACGCCGATATTGGTGTACTCGGCACCGTTGAGGATGAAGAACTCCGGCACCAGCAGCAAAGTGAAGAAATACATGACGGCCGCCATCAGCGCGCTGGAAATCACCAATAATTTCATCAGCGCCGGCGCCACATCCTCCTCGCTCTCCACACCCACCAGCAGCTTGGTGACAAAACTCACCGGAATGCCCACGGCGCTGATGAGAATCGGATACAGCAGGGCATTGGGATCGTAGGCAAACACCGCGGCGCTTATCACCATCGCCGCGCAGGTGCTCTCGGCGCAGGAGCCGAACAAATCCGCCCCCATGCCGGCGACATCGCCCACATTGTCGCCGACGTTGTCGGCGATCACCGCCGGATTGCGCGGGTCATCCTCGGGAATGCCCTGCTCGACCTTGCCCACCAAATCGGCGCCGACATCGGCCGCTTTGGTGAAAATACCGCCGCCGACGCGGGCGAACAGGGCGATGGTCGAACCGCCAAGGCCGAACCCGGCGATCACCTCCATCAAAATATGATTGTTTTCCGGGCCGAGATCAGCCAGGACCACGGTCATGAACACGTAGATCGCGACCAGGCCCAAAGTCGCCAATCCCACCAGCGCGAACCCCATGACGGCGCCGGAATTGATCGCCACATCGAAGGCGCGGGAGATATTGATCCGCGCCGAAACCGTGGTTCTCGCGTTGCCCTGGGTGGCAACCTTCATGCCGATATACCCGGAAGCGATGGAAATGGCGCCGCCGAACAAGAAGGCGATGGCGGTATAAACGCCTTCCCGCGTGCCGGGGGTGTGGGTGTCATCGATCAGCACGGCGATCACCACCGCGAAGGCGATCATGAAAAAAGTGAGCACGCGGTATTCCTGTTTCAGGAAAGCCATGGCACCTTTGGCGATGGCGCCGTGGATGAATCTGAGGCGTTTGCCTTCTTCCTCGTCGAGGTCAAGATCAAGCGGAATACCCACCACCTTCCTCATGTAGAACCACGCGATTCCGAGACCGAAAAGGGATAGCAGCGTGGTCAGCGCGATGGTGATGTGCGATGTCATGCGAAAAGTTCTCCCGAGGCACCCAAAGCCGCGCACTCTACCACATCGCGACCGGTGAATTAAGCTTCCGGTGCCGCGGAGAACGGCTAAATCGACGCGGCCGGGCGCGCCAATTCAACGGCCCGGCATGAATGGCATCAAGGCGCTTGCAGTCGCTCCAGCAAGTCGTCCCGGCGGGCTTCGAGTTCGACGATGGCATCGGTTGCGGGTGGTTCGATGAAATTGCCCGCGGAATCGAGGTTGCCGGCTTCGAACTTGGCTTGCTCCCCGGCGAGCAGGGTCAACAATTGCTCCGATACGAGCACTGCTTCGCGTATCGCCTCGCCGCGGGCGGCGCCGGCGGCGACTTGCTCCCGCAGTTCGGCAAGCCGGGCCTCGAGTTCGGCGATGCGAGTCAGTTTGGCTTGGCGCTCGGCCGCCAACGCTGCCAATCGTTCCCGTTCCAGCCGTTCTGCCTCAAGTCGCTGCTGTTCGGCAAGCCGCCGTTCCTGTTCTTCGCGCTCGGCTCGGGCACGTTGTTCGGCTTCGGCGCGTTGCCGCTGAAGATCGGCCTGCCGCTGCTGTTCCCGGGCCGCGGCCGCCGCTGCTTCGCGGACGCGCTCGGCCGCTTCCCGGGCGCGCTGCTCGGCGAGTTGCGCGCCGCTTGCCTGCGCTGCTTGTTCCGCGGCGGCGGAAGACGGGCCCTGCCCGCCTTCTTGCGGCGCCGAGGCGCACGCCGCCAACAGCAGTGCCGCGGCGATGCCCGCGGCGCGGGCAGGCGGGCGAATTCCGGTTAATCGTGGCGCGCGGGGCGATACATACATGGTGTGGTTCCCTCGACAGCAAATGTAAGCGGCGAACACGGAGGCTGGCGCGAAATCGCGACCAGCGGGCGGAATGATAACCCGGATATCGCGCCGGTTCTCGAAACTTTCCTGCGGTCGCGGCGCAGTCCCGCCCGAGCCACCACGCGCCCGCGCCGAGCCAACGGCGGCTGGCGGAATTGACCTGGTTCCGGCGCTTCTGTTTCAATCCGACCGATGGAGAATCGCGAACATCGCATCCCGCCAAGCCGGTTTCGCCTCGGCTGGTTGCGGCTGACGGGTCTGGGCGCCCTGGGTGCCTTGACCGCGGCGGCCGCGGTGCTGTTGCTGTGCCTGCAATTCACGCCGCTGCTGGAATCCGGTCCGCGCTTGAACCAAACCGAAACCGCCCGGGTCGAAGAACTGCTGCTCGACAGCCTGCCGCGGGCACCGGCGGTCGCCGGGCCGCACCGGTTCGACCTCACAGCGGACGAGTTGAATCTGCTCGGTCGGCATTTGCTGTGGCTATCGCGCATGAGCCCGGATTGGGCGGCGCGGGCACAGCTGCGCGATGCCGCCCTGGCCTTCGAGATCAGCCGCGGCCTGGCCGATTCTCCGCCACTGTACGTGAATCTGCGCGGCGAGTTCGTCCACCGCGATACGGATGGCGGCAACCAAGCGCTTGGCGCCCCGGAATTGACCGGCCTGCGGCTCGGCCTGCTGCCGATTCCGCGACCGCTGTTCGATTGGCTCGCGCCACGGCTGGGGGCGGCATTGCTGCCCAACCTTCCGCCGCCGGCGGAAATCGCCCGGCTGCTGGCCAATGTGGAAAGCGTGCAACTCAACGCGGAGGAAATCCGCATCGCCCTGCGCTGGGACCCGGAGTGGCTCGCCCGCGCCGGCGAAAGGGCGCGGCAGTGGCCGCTTTCCGCCGCCGACCGCGAGCGCGTCCTCGACTATCACCGGGTGATCGGCCGCGTGGCGGACGCAACCCCCGCCGCCGAACGGGCTATTCCGCTGGGGAATCTGCTGGCGCCGCTGTTCGCCGAGGCGCGGCGCAAATCCTCCCTCAGCGCCGACCCCATCGCCGAAAACCAGGCGCTGCTGCAAACCCTGGCGGCTTATGTGAACGGGGAGAGCATCGAACAACTGATCGGCGCCGATGCTGTCAGCGACGCCCCGGCCGCGGAATTCATCGAAGTGCGCCTCCAAAGGCGGCAAGATCTGGCCCAGCATCTCACCGCCACCGCCGCCATCGCCGTGGCCCTCGGCCCGGATTTGGCGTTGCTGCTGTCCACGGTGAAAGAATCTTTCGATGCCCGCCACCGCAGCGGCTTCAGCTTTTCCGACCTCACCGCCAACAGCGTCGGCGTCACCCTGGCCCGGCTGGCGACCCGGGACCGGGAAAGCGCCCTCGAAATCCAGCGCCGCATGGCCGGCCTGCAATCCGACGCCGACTATATGCCCGCGGTCGGCGACAACCGCGACGGCCTGACAGAGGACGACTTCAGCGAAATCTACCGCGACACCGGCAGCGCGGAGTACCGGCGCAAACTCGCCGAAATCGGGCATTTGATAGAATCCCGCCGCATCTTCGCCGGCCTCTAGGCAGCGGCGGCCAACCGCCCGGATATCGGATTCATGCCCAAAAAAGGCTTCACCACCCGCAATCTGCACTCGGACCGCGCAGACCGCCCGGAACACGGCGTGCTGCACAAGGCGGTACATCCATCCGTGGCGTACGGCTACGAGGACGCCCGCGAGCTGGCGCGGGTCTTTCAGGGCCGCAGCGCGGGCTACGCCTACGGCCGCCAGGGCAATCCCACCGTCGCGGCTCTGGAGAAGCGCGTCACCGCAATGGAGAACGGCCGCGGCAGCATCGCCTTCAGCACGGGCATGGCGGCCATCGCGGCGGTCGCGCTGACTCTGCTGAAAGCCGGCGATCATCTTCTCGCCGGCGCTTGCCTGTTCAGCAACACCAACAGCTTCTTCCGCACGCTGGAGCGCTTCGGCATCGCGGTGGACTTCGTCGATGCCACCGAAAGTGCCGCCCTGGCGGAAAAAATCCGCGCCGAGACGCGGCTGGTGTTCGTCGAGACCATCGCCAATCCGCTCACGCAAATCACCGATCTGGAAGGCATCGGCGAACTGTGTCGGCAACGGGGCCTGCTGTACGTGGTGGACAACACCATGACTTCGCCGCATTTGTTCCAGCCGCGAAGCGTCGGCGCCGGCTTGATCATCAACTCGCTAACCAAATACATCAGCGGCCACGGCAACGCCCTCGGCGGCGCGGTCACCGATACCGGCCTGTTCGACTGGGGTCGCCATCCCAATATCCACGACATCTACCGCAAAGGCGACCCTGCCGACTGGGGCCTGCGGCAAATCCGCAAAAAAGGCCTGCGGGACATGGGCGCCAGTCTCGCCCCGGAGGCCGCGCACCGGCTGGCGGTGGGATCCGAATCCCTGCCATTGCGCATGGACCGCGCCTGCGCCAACGCCCTGGCGCTGGCCGAGTTCTGCGCCGCACACCGGGCGGTGGCGAAAGTTTTCCACCCCGGCCTGCCCAACCATCCGCAACACCGGCGCGCGGCCAAGCTGTTTCGCGCCGGCGGCGCGGTGTTCAGCCTCGAGCCCAAAGCGGGCATTGATTGCTTCGACCTGCTGAACCGGCTGGAAATCGTGGTATCTTCGAGCAACCTCGGCGATACGCGCAGCTTGGGGATTCCCGTGGCGCACACGATCTTTCATGAACTGGGCGCGGCCCGCCGCCGCGCCATGGGCGTGGGCGATTCGGTGCTGCGCTTCTCCATCGGCATCGAAGAGCAGGCCGATTTGCTGGCGGATTTCCGCCAAGCCCTGGAGGCTTGTCCAAGATGAAAAAATTGATCGCCGCGGACGCGGTGCCGGAAGGTGGCTGCAAGGAAATCGGCGGTGTGAACCTTTTCGTCGTCCGCAAGGAAGGCCAGCTGTATCTCTACCGCAATATGTGCCCCCATCTCGGCGTGCCATTGAATTGGGATGAGGACCAATTCCTCGACCCGGACGGCGCCTTGATCCAATGCTGCAACCACGGCGCCCTGTTCCGCATGGAAGACGGCCTCTGCCTCGAGGGCCCCTGCGTCGGCGCGAGTCTCTCCGCCATCCCCTTCACCATCGTAGACGGCATGGTCGCGGTCGAATCCAGCTAATCCCCCCGCATTCGCTGAAACGGCTGCCCGGAGAAGCCAAAAAGTTCCTCAAGCCAGGCCAACAACCTCAACGCCTCCGGCGCATCACTGCGCAGGTCGCCAACCCCAATCGCCAAGCCCGTCTACTTCGACGGTCCCAACCGGTTGGCTGCTGCTGCCGACGCTGTGAAAAGTGAAGTTGCCGGCACTGTTGGCAGCGGTGGGGGTGACATTTTGCAGTGTAAGCGAAATGTTGTTGCCGAACCCGGTCCCCCCGGTGATGGTGGTGTCGCTGTTGCCGGTTCCGCTGGCGGTGATCGATGTCAGCATCTTCTGCGTTCGCTGACGGGAAACCGCTCTTGCCGCGCCGGGCCGCGGGCTCGGCGGGGGCATATTCTTTCGGGCGGCGGCTTACCGACTCAGGCGAACAACAGCGCGCCGAGTTCGGCGCCGAGGAAAACGTACAGGGCGGTTACCGGGATCGCGCCGATGACCACGGCGACGCCCATTTTCAGCGCCGGCATTTTCGCCAATCCGGCGACGTAGCAAATCGCATCGGTGGGCACCAGCGGGAAGGCGGACCAACCCATCACCAACCACCAGGCGTATGGGCTTGCCATGCGCTCGCGGATCGCGTCGATGCGCTTGGGGTAGCGCGCCCGCAGGCGCTCGTCGTAGGAGCCGATGCCGGGGAAGCTGCGCACCAACAAGGCGCCGCAGAAAACGCCGGCGAGGGAAACGAGAAACACCGCGATGGGCCAGTCGGGAAAGGCCAAAGCACCGGCGAGGACGAAAGGTGTGCTCGGAATCAATAGAACGGCGCGGGTCAGGCTGAGCAGGGTGAAAATGATGAAGGCCAGGACGCCGAAGCGCTCGATGAAGGCGGCCAGGTTCTCGCGGTCGAGGAGTTCCGGGTTCAGCAGCACCAGCAGGGTAGCGGCGGCGACGACACCGAACCAGACTAGATTGAGGTGCTTGGTCATTGGCGCGGCGTTCTCGGCAAGGGATTGCGGTGTTGGTTCAGCAGGCGCGCTAAGCGAACAGGTGACAAGCCACTTTACGCCCGGAATCGGCCAGCGGGATCAATTCCGGCACGGCTTCGCGGCAAACCGCCATCACTTTCGGGCAGCGGCCGGCGAAGCGGCAGCCTGGGGGGACATTCACCGGCGAGGGGATTTCGCCGTCCGCGGCGGCGGCGGCGCGGCGGCGTTCCAGCGCCGGGTCGGGTTCCGGGTTGGAGCCGACCAGCAACTCTGTGTAGGGATGCTTAGGTTCGAAATAGACCGCATCGGCGGCGCCGATTTCCACCAGCGCGCCGAGATACATCACCGCCATGCGGTTGCTGACATGGCGCACCATCGAAAGATCATGGGCGATGAACAGCAAGGTCAGGCCGAGGGATTGCTGCAATTCGCCGAGCAGATTGACGACCTGCGCCTGCACCGACACGTCGAGCGCCGAAACCGGTTCGTCGCAGACGACGAATTCCGGCTCGAGAATGAGGGCCCGGGCGATGCCGATGCGCTGCCGTTGGCCGCCGGAAAACTCGTGGGGATAGCGCAATCCGTGATCGCCCGTCAGCCCCACCCGTTCCAGCCAAGCGGCGACCCGGGCGTTGATCTCGGCCTTCGCCAAGCTGGTGTGCAGGCGCAGCCCCTCGCCGATGATTTCGCCCACGGTCATGCGCGGATTCAGCGAGGAATAGGGGTCCTGGAAGATCATCTGCATCTTCCTGGACAGGCGGCGGAAATCCGCCGGCGCGTAGCGCCGGGGCAAGATCTCGCCGCGGTAGCGGACGAAGCCCGCGGTCTTGGGGTAGAGGCCGAGCAAAGTCTTGCCGAAGGTGGATTTGCCGGAGCCGCTCTCCCCTACCAGGCCGACGATTTCCCGGGGCGCCAGGGCGAGGCTGACATCCTCGACCGCGCGGACGCGCTCGCCCCGGCCGATATCGAAATGGCGCGTCAAGCCGATGGCTTCGATCAGGGCCGTGTGGTCGCTTGATTTCATGGCGCGCTTCCGCCGGATCGTTCCACCGCATCCGCTGCCGGGGATTGGGCGGTTTCAGCGGCCGCCCCGGACTGGAAAGGCCGGAAATACAACTCCGCCGGCCGCCTCGGGGACTGCCGGTGATGCAGCCAGCAGCGGCTTTGATGGCCGGGGCCGAGGTTGAATTCGGGCGGCTGTTCGCGCCCGCAAAGCCGCATCGCGTGGGGGCAGCGCGGCGCGTAGCCGCAGCCCGGCGGCGCTGCGAACAGGTCCGGCGGCCGGCCTTCGATCGGCCGCAGCGCCGCCGTCCGGCTGCGGTCGTTGACCGGCATTGCCGAACGCAGCCCGCAAGTATAGGGATGCGCCGAGCGGTAGAAAATATCGTCCACCGAGCCGTGCTCGACGATCTTGCCGGCGTACATCACGGCGACTTCGTCGGCCATTCGCGCCACCACGCCGAGATCGTGGGTGATGAGGATGATCGCCATGCCGGTCTCGCGCTGCAATTCGCCCAGCAAATCGAGAATTTGCGACTGAATGGTCACGTCGAGCGCCGTGGTCGGCTCGTCGGCGATCAGCAAGGCCGGCTTGCAGGAGATCGCCATGGCGATCATGGCGCGTTGCAGCATGCCGCCGGAAAACTCAAACGGATATTGGGCGGCGCGGCGTCGCGCCTCCGGGATGCGGCAGGATTCAAGCAAGCGGATGGCTTCCCGCCGGGCTTCGGCCGCGCTTTGGCCGCGGTGCAGACGCAGGGGCTCGGCGATTTGCGCGCCGATGGTCATGGTGGGATTGAGCGAGGTCATCGGGTCCTGAAAGATCATGCCGATTTCGGCGCCGCGGACGTCGCGACCGTCGATTTGGCTGGAGCCGAGGATTTCCACGCCGCGCAGGCGGGCGGAACCGGCGCGGATGCGGCCCGGCGGCATCGGAATCAATCCCATGACGCTTTGCGCGCTCACCGATTTGCCGCAGCCGGATTCACCGACGATCGCCAGGGTGCGGCCCGAGTCGACGCTGAAATCGACTCCCCGCACCGCCTGCACCACGCCGCCACGGGTGGCGAATTCGACTTGCAGGTTGGCGACCCGCAGCAGCGGCGGCGCGGTCATCCCGCGTTCCTCAGGCGGGCGTCGAGGGCATCGCGCAGGCCGTCGCCGAGCAGATTGAAGGCGAGCACCGTGACGCTGATGAACAGCGCCGGGAAAATCAACTCGTGGGGCGTGGTCAGCATGGTGGCGATGCCCTCGTTGGACATCGAACCCCAGGACGGCATCGGCGGCGCCACCCCCATGCCGATGAAGGACAGGAAGGCCTCGACGAAAATCGCTTTGGGAATCTCGAAAGTGAGGGTTACCAGCACCACGCCGATAGTATTCGGCAGCATATGCCGCAGCACCAGATAATGGGTGTGCGCGCCGAGCAGCCGCGACGCCTGCACATAGGCTTGCTCGCGCAGTTGCAGAATCTGGCCGCGCACCAGCCGGGCCGTCGCCGGCCACAAAAGCAGCACCATCGCCACCAGCATCGGCATGACGCCGCTTTCGCCCGGGCCGATGCCGAAAGCGATCTTGAATAGAATCATGAACAGCAGAAACGGCAGGGCGACGACGAAATCCGCGAAGCGCATCATGAACTGATCGACCTTGCCGCCGATGAAGCCGGCGGCGGCGCCGAAAACCACGCCGAAGAGTACGAACAGCAGCGGCGCGACGATGCCGATGAATAGCGAAACCCGGGCACCGGCCATGAGCCTGGCGAGCATGTCTCGGCCCAGATAGTCGGTGCCCAGGGGATGCAGCGCCAATGCCAGCGAATTGCCGATGTCGAGATCGCTTTGCGGCCCGAGCAATCCGCGCTCGGCGGCTTCCGCCAAAGTCGTCACCCGCCGCACATCGACGGCCAGAGTCTGGTGATTCGCGGTGACCGTTCCTTCGGCGGCCAGCGCCACCACCGAGTAGTAATAGCGCCCCGGGCGCAAATCGAGGCGATCCTCGTGATGCAGGGTGGAGTTGTCGAAAAACTCCGCCAGCGGCAGGCCATAGGCCAATTCCGGGCCGACGGGAAACAGATTACGGTAGACGCGGTGGCCGCTGGCGCCGGGCAGGGCGTCCCATTTCAGCCGCACCGATTGCGATGTGGCGGCGCCAACCACGTGCAGCGGGCCGGGTTCTCCAGATCCGTCCCAGGACTGGTATTCGGGCACGATCAGCGCGTTTCGATCCACCCCCGGCGGCTGGCTGATTTGATCGAGGTCCTGGGCCGCCGGATCTACCCGCCACAGCCACGGCCCGGCGATGGTGAACAACAGCAGCCCGATCACCAGATAGAGCGAAGCCAGCGCCCGGCGGTTGGCTTTCAGCCGCAGCCAAGCGTCCTCCAGCCAGGACAGGGACGGCCTGCTGATGCCGTGAACGTCGCGCCGCTCCAGAGCGGGGGCGAAATCCGCCACCGTGTACATTATTGCAGCCGCACCCGGGGGTCGATGAAGCCGTAGAGCAAATCCACAAGAATCACCATCAACACCAGGAACGCGCCGTAAAACACCGTGGTGCCCATGATCACTGTGTAGTCCAATTGCTGCACGGCTTCGACGAAAAAGCGCCCCAGCCCCGGAATGGCGAACACGAGCTCGACGACGAAACCTCCGGTTGTGATGACGGCGATTTGCGGCCCGAGCACCGTCACCACAGGCAGAATCGCGTTGCGCAGTTGATGATGCGAAAAGATCAGCGCCGGCGGCACACCCTTGGACTTCGCCGTGCGCACGAAATCGGAATCGATGATTTCCAGCATTGAGGAACGCATCAGCCGGGTCAGATAGGCCATGGTGCTCAGGCCAAGCACCAGCGCCGGCGTCAACATGTGGAAAACACTGCCCCAGCCCGCCACCGGCAACAGGCTGCGGCCGGCCAGATTGTTCAAGGTCACCAAGCCGAGTTGGCCGAGCGCCGCGACCACGAAACTCGGCACCGAAACCCCGAGGATGACGAAAAACATGATCAGGTAATCCGGCATCCGGTTGCGGTAAAGCGCCGTCAAAGCGCCCCAGAGCACGCCGCCGACGGCGGCGAACAGCACCGCGAGCACTCCCAAAGTGGCAGAAACCGGAAAATGTTCGCGGATGATGTCGTTGACCTGGCGGTTCTCCTGGGTGAAGGAAATGCCGAAATCGCCGCGGGCCAGATTGCCGAGATAGATCAGATACTGATTGAACAGTGGCTGATCGAGGCCGTAGCGCGCTTCGAGATTGGCACGGATCGCCGGGGTCATGGCGCGGTCGTTGAGCAAGGGGTCGCCGGGCACGTTGTGCATGGCGAAGAAGGTCGCGGTGGCGATGAACCAAACCGTCAGCGCGCCCTGCAGCAGGCGCTTGCAGACATACCAAGCCATTCCCCGGCGCATTGAGGCTACTCGTCCCCGGCGTCTATCCAAGCGTAGGTGTAGTCAACCTCAGGGCCGACGGCGCGGCGCTTGAAGCCTTTCAGCCGCGGATCGACCACGAAAGACCAGCCGCGCTCGTACATCGGCACGATCACCACATCCTCGCGCACCAGATCCTGGATTGCCGCGAAAGCCTCCATGCGCTTCACCGGATCGAGTTCGGACTGGGCCACGCGCACGAGTTCGTCCATGGCGGGACTGGCGTAGCGCCCGCGGTTGTTCAGATTCCAGGACGAAAACAAATCGCCGAAAGTGAGGGCGTCATCGTAGTCCGGGCCCCAGCCGCCGACGACGATATCGAACTCGCCGGTGTCCATCTTCGCCAGCCGCTGCTTGAAGATCTGCTTGTCGATGCGCAGTTCCAAACCGAGGTTGCGGGCGTAGACCGCCTGATAGTACTCGGAACTGACGCTGCCGATGGGGCTGTCGTCCGCCAGCAAGTGGATCGGCGGGAACTCGTCCAAACCCAGTTCCCGCCGCGCCAGCTCCAGATGTTCGCGGGCCTTGGCCACATTGTATTCATGGGGAAGTGGCGGATGTTCCTGGCGGAAATAATTCTCCGCGCCACGGATCCAATACGGAAACAGACTGACCGCGGGCATGTAGCTCGGCTCCTTCAGCGCCTTGTAAACGAATTCCACCGGATCCTGCGCCAGCAGCAGCGCTTTGCGGAAGTTTTTGTTGGCGGTGAGCCGGCCTTCGCGGAAATTCAGTTGCAGGAAGAAAACCGTGCCGTCCATAGAGCGATCGATGTGCCAGCGGCGCTCCATCGCTTCGCCGAGCATTTGCGGCACCAGCTGGGTATCGGCGATTTGGCCGTCCTTGAACAGATTCAGCCGGGCGTTGACGTCTTGGGTGATGTAGCCAACGTTGATGGTATCGAGGAGCCCTTTGTGGTCGCCCCAATAGTCGGGATTGCGCTCCCAGCGCATCGACGCGCTGTGGACCCATTCGGCCATCCGATAGGGGCCGTTGTAAAGCAGCATATCAGCGTCTGCGCCGAACCGTCCGCCGGTGGATTCGAAAAACGCCCGGTTGACTGGATAGAAAGTGACGAAAGCCACCAGCTTGTCGAAGTAAGGAGTCGGCTGCTCGAATTCGACTTCGAGAACCCGGTCGCCCAGGGCCCGCACCCCCAGCGCCTCCCTGGGCAAGTCGCCGCGGTTGATCGCCTCGGCGTTTTTCACTGGATACATGATGAAGGCGTAGGCCGAAGCGGTGGCCGGATCCTGCACCCGGCGCCAGGCGAAAACGAAATCGTGGGCGGTGACCGGTTCGCCGTTGCTCCAGCGGGCATCCTCCCGCAGCCAAAAGGTCGCACCGGTTTCGCGGATTTCCCAACGTTCGGCGACACCCGGAATCAAGGCCATGTTGTCGTCGTAGGTCAGCAGGCCCTCGATGGTGTGGAACAGCACGACGAAACTGCTGGAATCGGTTGCGCGGCCGTAGTCGAGCTGCGGCGGCTCGGTGCGCAGGGCGATAGTGATGGCGTTGTTTTCCGCGTCGATGGCGCCGCCGGTCAAGGCGCCGCCGGTGGTGTTGGCCGCCAGGCCGAGCAGCCAAACCACCGCCGTCAGGCCGAGCGCCGCGCCCAGGGCGTACAGTCCAAATTGCCGAAGCACCGTGGAGACCGCGGTCGAACTTCGCTCAATCATTGTTTGGCTCTCCCGCTTTTGACTGCGCCACTATTGACTCCACCACTTTTGACTCCGCCACTACTCGGGGGGTGGTGGGAGGAGGAGAGTAACGCTGAAGGTATTGCGCGGAATCGGTTGTGTCAAATTCCTTGAATTCGTAATCCGGGTGCAATTCCCTCATCCAGCCCGCCAGCAGCCCATGAGCCGAGACCACCAGCGATTCGACGATCAGATTGTCGGTGTCGCATTCCCGCGCCAATTCCAGCAGGCGCTCGAAACCGACGATGAAGTTGTCGGTATGGCGGCGGCGGATTTCGGTACCGAAAAACAGCTCTGCCGGCGTCTCGTGCTCGTCGTTCGCCATAGCGCCGATGAACATCCGCGACCAGACCTCGAAATCGCCCATGGCGAAATCGCTCCAGATTTTCTGCAATTCGTCGTCGCCGTAGCGATTGTTGCCCAAAGGCCCCTGGCTGGAGAGAAACAACATGCCGACCACGGCGCCGAGCTGCCGCCGGGTGCTTTCGGCGATTTTGAAAAACGTCTCCTGGCGCGCATTCAATTCGGTGGCGGCGATCGCCTGGGTTTGTTTTTCACTGTTGACATTGCTACGGCGCAATTCCTCGTTGTTGTCCGCCAACACCGATTGCTGAATGAAGAGACCGATGACCAGCCAGAGAAAGGCCAGAAAAGCGAAAGCGCCTTCGAGGAAATTGCCCATTTCGGCGATGGGCAGTTCCATGAAACGGCTCCAGCCCACATTGCTCTGGATGTAAACGCCGAGAAACAGGAACCAGCCCAGCGTGACCAATATGCCGGACAGAATGCGCCAATCCCGGGGCAGAAACTTCCAGTCCATCGCGATCGCCTATAAACCGTAACTCATGCGCGCGTACCCGGCGAACAACTCGATGATGGCATCGCGGATAACCGGCATGTCGCCCCAAAGTATGAAGTGGTCTCCGCCGGGGCGCGGCAGGAGACGGGAATTCGCCAATCGCCGGCCGAGAAAATCCGCGTTCCGCGGATCCACCAAGCTATCCTCGTCGCCCTGCACGATCAAGGCCGGCATGGTCAGTTTTTCCCAGCCCGGCAGCATCTCTTCAAGTTGCGGCTGCACAGCCATGATTTCCGCATTGGCGCCCATCAGCCGGTCGCCGAGAACGAACCGCGGCCACCAGAAACTCAAGTAGTTGTACCAGCGCGGGCCGCTCAGCTGCGGATCGGCGGTGGCGGCGACGAACACCAGGCCGCCCACCAGCTCGGTGAAATCCATCGCCGCGCGGGCGATCACCGGACCACCGTAGGAGTGGCCCATCAAGATCGCGCCGCGGCCGGAGCGGTCCATTTCCAGAATCGGCCACAGCGCCCGCGCCTGGGCTTCCAGGGAAGGCTCCTTAGCCGAGGCGTCGGCGGCCCAGCCGACCCGGGTGACGGAGATCATATGGAAGCGCTCGCGCAGCAGCGGATCGGACAAATAGCCGCGGAAGGCGCGCAGCGAGCCCGGCGTGCCGTGGACGAATACCAGCAGCTGTTTGGCTTCATCGGCGGCCGGCGCCACTTCGACATATTCGATGACGCCGAGTTTTCGTGCGGCACCAACGCCGGCGATCGGCCCGCCGCCGTCTGCCGGTGGGCCCTCGATCAGGGCGCAGGCGGCCACCAGCGCCAGCGGCGGCAGAATCAGCAGCCAGCGCCACAGCCGGCGCCGGCGGGGTTTGTCTTGTGCCATGGGGACCGTTGAGTGCGCCCGAGGTTGCAAACTTTAGCATTTTGCGAGCCTCGGAGTGAATCGCAACCTCCGGCCACCGGGGTGGCATCGGCGGCCGCCCGAACCCGCGGCTGTCCCTCCCGGCGGTGTGACCACGTCCACCGTCACGGTGCCGCTGGTCGCGGCGCTGGGTTTGAGCCTGGCCGGCGCGGTGCCGGGGCGCAATCCGCTGATCGACGGCTTCGGCCTGATCGCCTTCGCCAGCCTGTTCCCGATTATCGGCGTGCTGGCCTACGCCCAGCTGTCGGCGTACATGGCCCGCCGGGGCCGCAATGACGGTTCGATGGGAAAGGTTTGAGATTAGGTTTGGAATAATTCGAGGTAGAGAGGACCCGCAAATGAAATTCGAACTGATCGTGGCCTTCGTCGACGACCGGCTGACCGACAAAGTGGTCAAGGCGGCGCGGGACCACGGCGCCACCGGCGCGACCATCATTCCCACGGCGAGGGGCGAGGGGATGCGCGCCTCCCGTGGTATTTTCGGCTTGTCGGTGGTCCGGTGGCGGTCTGGTGCTGCATACCGATATCGCCCGCAAAGTGATCGGCCCGGATCGATCGCCCCAGCGGGTGTACGTCTATCAGATCATGAGCAAGCCGGTGGTTTGCGTGCATTCGGGCATGAATATACGTTACGCTTCACGTCTGTTCGAGCATTTCCATATCCGCGTGGCGCCGGTGATCGATGCCGGCGAAGTGGTCGGCATCGTGACGGATCAGGACATCGTCATGCTCGGCCTCGACCGATTTATTTCGGGTTGAACACGCAGGATTGGCAGCTGGATTTCGCCCGGACGCCGAAGGCGGATAAAAAACGCACGGCGAAGACGGACATAAAAACGAACAGCAAAGATGGACCTGAAAACGCACGATAAAGACGGGCTTGAAAAGCCTCGCTAAAACCAAATTCAACAAGACGGACAATATGAATAACTCCAACGACGGCGGGGACCTGGATTCATCCCCAGGGGAGGCTCCCGGCGATTTCGACTTCGAAGGCAAATTGCGCGAACTCGAGCAACTCGTGCTGCGCATGGAGGAAGGCGAGCTCGGTTTGGAAGAATCCCTGACGACATTCGAACACGGCGTGCGATTGGTCAAGGGCTGTCAGCAGGCACTTGAGCGGGCGGAGCAAAAAGTCAAACTGCTCGGCGCCGACGAGGACAACGCCAGGGATTGCGACGTCGCGTCCGCGGCGGATACACCATCCGGGCCGGGGCAATGAGCACCGCCTTCGCAGCCTTCCGCGACGATTGCCGCCAGCGGGTGGAGCGGCAAATGCGCCGCCACCTCGAGGCCAGGGGCTTCGCTGCCGCCAAGCTGGAGAAGGCGATACTCTATCTCGTCCCGGATGGCGGCAAGCGGGTGCGGCCCCTGCTGGTTTACGGCGGCTGCCGCGCCTTGGGCGGCGCTTTCAAAAATGCCGACGCGGCGGCTTGCGCGGTTGAATACCTCCATGCTTATACGCTGATTCACGACGACCTGCCCTCCCTGGACGATGACGATTTGCGCCGGGGCAAGCCGACTTTGCACAAGGTTTTCGACGAAGCCACGGCTATTCTGGCCGGCAACGCCTTGCACGCCCTGGCATTTGAAATCCTCAGCGAAGCCGATACCGACGGCAGCTTGCAAGCGCGTATGGTCCACGAATTGGCGGTCGCCTCGGTCGCCGCGGTCTGCGGGCAACAACTCGACCTTGACGCCGGCAACCGAACCATCCCGGAAACCGAACTCGAATCCCTTCACCGGTTGAAAACCGGCGCGCTGATCGAGGCCAGCGTTGTGCTCGGCGCAATGAGCACCGGCACCGCCACGGCCGAACAACTCGCGCGGCTGCGGGAATACAGCCACGCCGTGGGGCTGGCGTTCCAAATTCAAGACGACATTCTCGACGAAATTTCCGACACCGAAACCCTGGGCAAACCCCAGGGTTCCGACCGCGAGGCTTGCAAGGCCACTTACGTGACTCTGCTCGGCCTGGAGCCGGCCCGGGCCAGGACCGAGGAACTCGCCGCGGAAGCCTCCCGGGCGCTGGCGGACTTCGGCGAGGCTGCGGAACCACTGCGGCTATTGGCAAAATTTATCGTGGATAGAATCAATTAGTGAGTCTTGCGCGCGTTAGCCGCTATGTATTCAAACTCCCCCTTAGGGTATGCTCGCAGCAAAATCGTGGTGAACAACCGTGACCAAACTCAAAGAAATCCCAACAAAAAGACCTAGAACGCCACTGCTCGACAGAATCGATCTGCCCTCCGATTTGCGTAAGCTCGCGGCGGACGAACTGCCGAGGCTGGCGGATGAACTGCGCGCTTATCTGCTCTACTGCGTGGGTAAAACCGGCGGTCATTTCGGCGCCGGGCTTGGCGCGGTCGAACTGACCATCGCCCTGCACTATATCTTCGATACTCCCGCTGACCGGCTGGTTTGGGATGTGGGTCATCAGACCTATCCGCACAAAATCCTCACCGGACGCCGAGAGCGCATGGAAACCATGCGCCAGGCAGGCGGTTTGGCGGCGTTCCCGAACCGGTTTGAAAGCGAATACGATACTTTCGGCGTCGGCCATTCCAGCACCGCCATCAGCGCCGCGCTGGGTATGATGGTGGGTCGGCGCATGAACGGCGAAGACTTCAATATCGTTGCCGTGGTGGGCGATGGCGCGATGACGGCGGGTATGGCGTTCGAGGCCATGAACCACTGCGTGCATCTGGACGAGGACATCGTCGTCGTGCTCAACGACAACAACATGTCGATTTCGCACAATGTCGGTGGGCTGTCGAATTACTTCGGCCGGCTGTGGGCCAGCAAGTCCTACAATTTCTTCCGCGCCGAAGGCAAGAAAGTGCTGTCCAAGGCGCCCAAGGTGCTGCGCGCCGCCGAGCAGACGGAAAAATACCTGAAAGGAATGTTTTCCCAGAACACGGTTTTCGACCAGCTCGGATTCAACTATATCGGCATCATTGACGGCCACGATATCGCCGTGTTGCTCGAAGCCCTGCGCAATGTGAAAAATCACCGGGGCCCGCAGTTGCTGCACGTGGTCACGCAAAAGGGTAAGGGCTACAGCAAATCCGAAGAAGACCCCTTCGGCATGCACGCCATCGGCAAGGTGGCGCCCCTCGCCACGGCGAAAAAGCCGGCGGCGAAACCGAAGAAACAAGCACCGCCCGCGCCGACTTATTCCCAGGTATTCGGCAAATGGCTGTGCGCGGCCGCCCGGCGCGATGAAAAACTCGTGGCCATCACCCCCGCCATGGGCGCCGGCTCCGGCATGGTGGAGTTTTCCCAAGAGTTTCCCGACCGCTTCCACGATGTGGCTATCGCCGAGCAGCACGCGCTCACCTTCGGCGCCGGGCTCGCCTGCGAGGGGCTGAAGCCGGTCGTGGCTATTTATTCAACATTCCTGCAGCGCGCCTACGATCAGTTCATCCACGATACGGCCCTGCAGGACCTCGACGTGCTGTACGCCATCGATCGGGCCGGCTTAGTGGGCGAAGACGGCCCGACCCACGCCGGCAGCTTCGATCTCACCTATTTGCGCTGTGTGCCCAATATCATCATCATGGCCCCGAGCGACGAAGAGGAAACCCGGCTGTTGCTTTGCACCGGCTACGACCACAAGGGGCTGGCCGCGGTGCGCTATCCCCGGGGCAAGGGGCCGGGCGCGGCCCTGGGCGAGGATTGGCAAACCGTGCCCATCGGCGAAGCGGTGCGGCGGCGCACAGGCCGCGATGTCGCCATCCTGGCCTTCGGCAGCATGGTGGCTCCGGCGCGGGCGGCGGCCGATGAGTTCAACGCCACGCTGTACGACATGCGCTTCGTCAAACCCTTGGACGAAGATGCCATCCGCGAAGCCGCCGCTTCCCACAGCCTGATCGTCACCGTCGAGGAAAACGCCATCATGGGCGGTGCCGGTTCGGCCGTGAACGAAGTCTTGCAGCGGGACGGATTTCGCGTGCCGGTGCTGAATCTCGGCCTGCCGGACGAGTTTCTCGAACACGGCAAGCCGCCCGAAATGCTCAGCGGAGTCGGCTTGGACGCCGCCGGCATCACCCGCTCCATCCGGGAAAAACTCACCGCCGCCGAAATTCGCTGCAAGGCGATTTGAAGCGCGGCATCGCCGCCATATGACAAGGGAATCCGGTAGCGACCGCGACGCGCGCCACAAGCGCGCCATGCAACGCAAAAAGGATCACGTGGACAGCCGCGTCGCCGCCGCCACGGAAGACCGCGGCCTGCTGCTCGTGCTCACCGGCAACGGCAAAGGCAAAAGCTCGTCAGCTTTCGGCATGTTGGCCCGCTCCGTCGGCCACGGCCTGCGCTGCGCCGTGGTGCAATTCATCAAAGGCACTTGGGAATGCGGCGAACAACTGCTGTTCGCGAACAACCCGCTGGTGGAATTCCACGTCATGGGAACCGGCTTCACTTGGGAAACCCAGGACCGGCAAACCGATATCGCCGCCGCGGAACAAGCCTGGGGTAAAGCCGCCGTGCTGCTGGCCGACCCCGGGACCGACTTGGTCATCCTCGACGAACTAACCTACATGCTCACCTACGGCTACCTCGACAAAGCCGCGGTGCTGGAGGCGATTCGCGCCCGCCCGTCGAGCCAGCACGTGGTCGTCACCGGCCGCAACGCCAGCCGCGAACTGCTGGAACTGGCGGACACCGTCAGCGAAGTAAAAGACATCCGCCATGCCTTCAACCACGGCATCAAAGCCCAGCGGGGCTTGGATTACTAGGGTCCCCAAGTCCAAGTCGGAAAGCGGCTGAAAGTGCTTCTTCCAACTTTTCCAACTTCAGGAGCCGCAGACTAAACCGGTGGTGCGGCGTTGTGGAATAGGACGCTGGCGCGGTGCTGGTTGGGGGCGACGGCTAGCAACACGCGGCTGAGGCAGGCGAAGGGGATGTGCAGTGGATTGCTTCGATTCAGGGGCATGCCGAGGACGGTCGGCAGCAGCACGCGCATGACGCCGCCGTGGGTCACCAGCAGCACGTGGCTGCCGCCGGGCAACTCGGCCAAGCCTTTCCATGCGATCAGCACACGGTCCCGGAACTGGGGAAATGACTCGCCGTTCGGCGGTGCCAGCGCGGTAATGTCTTCCCGGAAGGCGCGGAATTGTGCCGCCGAGCGGACGCGCCATTCGGCGATGGGCAGCCCGTCCCAATCGCCGTAATCGATTTCCTGCCATTGCGGGTCGACCCGCGGCGCGATTCGCCGGCTTTGCGCCAAATGCCTGGCGAAATCCGCGCAGCGTTGCAAGGGCGAGGTGAGCACATGGCTCCAGTCCGCACCGGCGCGCTCGGCGGCGGCTTGCATTTGCCGCCAGCCGCGTTCGGTCAGCTTCGGATCGACCCTGCCGCGGAGAATATCGCCGCCTTCCGGTTCGCCGTGCCGGAGAAAATCGACGGTTATCAACTTTTCCGCGCTGGCCATGAGTGTGTTTTGGGGTCCCGGTTCGGCTGTATTCTGGTCGGAACGGTGGTCATCGACCGGCGCGAAACAGCCCCGGGCGTCCCGGCCCGGATCGTGCGCAGGCAGTCTGCATCAGCACAAACCGGGCGGGCGCTCCCGTGAATTTCAAGCGGCGTCGCCGGGCGCTCAGTCGCGGCACTTGCGCAAATGTCCGAGTTTTTCGATTTTGGCGGCGAGATAGCTTTCGTTGTGCGGATTGGCGCCGGTGTGGATCGGGATGATTTCGCTGACCTCGACCCCCATGCCGCGCAGGGCCTCGACTTTGGCCGGGTTGTTGGTCATCAGCTTGACCTTGCGGACGCCGAGATGGTCGAAGATCGGTTGGCAAATGCGGTAATCGCGGTCGTCCGGCTGGAAGCCGAGTTGCACATTGGCTTCCACGGTGTCCGCGCCGGAGTCCTGCAAGGCGTAGGCTCGGAGCTTATTGAGCAGACCGATGCCGCGGCCCTCCTGCCGCAGATAGATTATGAGGCCGCGGCCCGCCTCGGAAATCCGCCGCATGGCCAGTTCCAACTGCGGGCCGCAGTCGCAGCGAAAACTGAACAGACAATCGCCGGTGAGGCATTCGGAATGCACCCGGCAGAGCGGTGGCTCGTCGAGCGTCAGGTCGCCGAAAGTCAGCGCGATATGCTCCTTGTCCGCCTCAAGATCGTCGAAACCGTGAATGATGGCATCGCCCCAACGGGTGGGCAATTTGGCCGAAGCGGCAAACTCAATCGTCAACTTTAACTCCCTCGGGTGGTTTGCCGTGTCGAAATCAGCCGAGCAGCGCCGCGCACCGCATGCAAAGGGCGGCCATTATACCCGCGGCGATATCGTCCAGCATGATGCCCAAACCACCCTTGATATTGCGGTCGAGCCACTTGATCGGCCAGGGCTTGAACACATCCAGCACCCGGAACACCAGCACTCCCCCCAGCGCCCAAAGCCAACCCGGCGGTACGAGAGCGAGCGCGATCCAGCAACCGGCGAATTCGTCCCAGACGATGCCCGGATGGTCGCCCGCTCCCAGGCGCGCCGCGCTGCGGCCGCAGAGCCAAACGCCAAGCGCAACCGCGATGCCGACCCACAACCAAGCCGCCCACGACAACATCCCCAAAGGCGTGGCGAACACCGCCAGCCAAACCGCCGTCGCCGCCAAGCTGCCCGCGGTGCCGGGAGCCCAGGGCGAGAGACCGCTGCCGAAGCCGAATGCGAACAGGTGAACCGGATTCGCCAGCAGTTCGCGAAACGAAGGATTCGCGGCCCGGTCAGCCATCGGCCCGTGCCGCGAAATGGTCGAAAGATTCCGGTGCGAAGGCGGTTCCGAGGCAGCGCACGCCGGTCCCGGAAACCACCGCACCGATGCGGGTCAGCGGCAGATCCATGCCGGCGGCGATCGCCGCGAGTTCGGCCTCGCGGCTTGGGTCGGCGCTGAAACAAAGCTCGTAATCGTCGCCGCCGCCTAGCGCAGCGCGGATGCGGGAGTCCGCATCGGCGCAGCATTTCGCCGCGGCGGAGAAAGGCAGACATTGCGCGCGCAGTTCGATGCCGACGCCGGCGGCGGCGGCCAGATGCCCGGCATCGCCGAACAATCCGTCGGAAACGTCGATGGCGGCGGCGATTAAAGGCGCCACCGCCAGGGCGAATTCGATTCTCGGTTCGGGCCGGAAATAGGCGGCGTGGAAATGCTCCCGGCAGGAATCCGGCAACTCTTCCGGGGGCGCGCGGAGTTCGATTCCCGGCCCCGGCGAGGCTGAGCCGGTCAGACCCAAGGCGGCCAAACCCAGGGCGCCGTCGCCGACTGTACCCGTCACATAAAGTTGCTGCCCCGGCTCGGCTCCGCCGCGGCGCAGTTCCTGGCCCGGGGCACATAGACCTTGCACTTGAATGGCGATCTGCAACGGCCCCCGGCTGAGGTCCCCGCCGACCAGCGGACAGCGGTATTTGCCGGTCAAGTCCGCGAGGCCGCGAGCGAAGCCCCGCAGCCAATCCCCATCGGCCCGCGGCAGCGTCAGCGCCAGCGTGAAGCACAGGGGCGCCGCCCCCATCGCGGCCAAATCGCTCAGATTGACCGCCAGGGCGCGGTGGGCGATCAACTCCGGGGCGGCGTCCGCGGGGAAATGCACGTCCGCCACCAGGACATCGGCGGAGACGATCAGGTTTTGGCCCGGGGGAATGCGCAGCACCGCGGCGTCGTCGCCGATGCCGAGTTCGATTCCCGGGCGCTGAAAGGCCAGTTCCGGCACGGCGAAACAGTGGCGGATGATTTCCGCTTCGCTGAGTCCAGCGCCGGAGTGGATTTCGTTCATCGGCGGCATCCGGTCGATTCCGCTTCGCCGGGGCGCAGCCTTGGGGCCAGTTTATCGAGCACCGCGTTGATGTATTTGTGGCCGTCGGTGGCGCCGAAATCCTTGGCCAATTCGACGCATTCGTTGATTACCACGCGGCTTGGAACATCGGGTTGCCCGGCAAGTTCATGGGCGCCGAGCCAAACAATCGACTGCTCCACCGGATCGAGTTTGCGCTCGTCCATCACCGGGGCGATCAGCCGCCGCAGTTCGCTTTCGCCTTCGGCGACGGCGGGAAACAGACGGTGGAAGTAATCCCAATCGACCGCGCCGGGACCGGCTTTTCCTTTCTTCGCATCTGCCCCATTCGCCGCATCCGCCGCGACTTGGCGCGCGATCGCTTGGGGGTCCGCGCCGGACATGATCCATTGATAGAGTGCCTGGAGAACCACGCGACGCGCCCGATGCCGCGGCGACAGCCGCCGGCCCGCCGCGGCGTTCAAGGGGACTCCGCTTGATTCACTTGGGCCATCAGATCGACCATTTCCATGGCCGTCAGCGCCGCCTCGGCGCCTTTGTTGTCGGCGGGGCCGGAACGCGCTTCGGCCTGTTCCAACGTATCCACCGTCAGCACGCCGAAGACTATCGGCTTGCCCGTGTCGAGCATGACCCCGCGAAGCCCCCGCGCGCATTCTCCGGCGACGTAGTCGAAATGCGCCGTCTCGCCGCGGATGACCGCGCCCAAGGCAATCACCGCGCCGATATCGCTGCGCCGCGCCAGGCCCGAGGCCGCCAGCGGCAATTCCCAGGCGCCCGGCGTCTGCACGATATCGATTCGCTCCCGTTCCACACCTTGGGCGGCCAGCGTCGCCAGCGCGCCTTCGAGCAGGCGTTCAACGATAAAGCCGTTGTAGCGGCTCATGGCGATGGCGTACCGGGCGGTGCCGGGCTTGGCCGCGCCTTTGCATATGCCGTTGACTTTCATTTGCCCGAACCCCGCCCGCGGGATCGGCGGAAGCGGACGAATTCATCCACTTCCAGATCGAAGCCGGAGATGGCCTTGTAGCGCGCCGGATAACTGAGCAGGCGCATTTTGCCGACCCCTAGATCGCGCAATATCTGGGAGCCGGTGCCGATGGTGAGATCGCTGCGCGGCTTGGCCTCTTCCCGGCGGCGGCGCGGCGACAACATCGCCGCCGTGGTCTGCTCAATGTCCTGGCCGAGATCGTGGCCGTAATCTTCGCCGGAAAGCAGCACCGCCACACCCTTGCCCTCTTCGGCGATGCGCTCCAGCGCGCCGCCGAAAGACCAGCTCGTGGAATCACCGCCGACGACTTGGCAAACATCGCGCAAGGTGTTGGGGATATGCACCCGCACCAAAGTCGGCTCGGCGGCGCTGATTTCGCCGAGCGCGAACGCCAAATGGGTATTGCCGCTGATCGAGTCGGCGTAGCTGTGGACTTCGAATTCGCCGTGGCGGGTTTCGAGCCGGCGGCTCGAAGCGCGGGTCACGGTGCGTTCGTTCGCCAGCCGGTAATGGATGAGATCGGCGATGGTGCCGACCTTCAGCCCGTGGGCGCGGGCGAAAGCTTCGAGATCGCCGCGCCGGGCCATGCTGCCGTCCTCGTTCATGATTTCGACGATCACCGCCGCCGGGCCATAGCCCGCCAGCCGCGCCAGATCGCAACCGGCTTCGGTGTGTCCGGCCCGGCGCAGCACGCCGCCGGGTTGCGCCATGATTGGAAAAATGTGGCCGGGCTGGACGATATCCCGGGGCTGGGAATCGGCGGCGACGGCAACTTGAATGGTGCGGGCGCGGTCGGCGGCGGAAATTCCCGTCGTGACTCCGCTGGCGGCTTCAATGGAAACGGTGAAGCTGGTTTTGTGCCGGGCGCGGTTGTCGTGAACCATAGGCGGCAGCTTGAGAAATTCGCAGCGCTCCCGGGTCAGGGTCAGACAGATAAGGCCGCGCGCGTTCTTGGCCATGAAATTGATGTCTTCCGCCCGCACCCGCTCGGCGGCGAGAATGAGATCGCCCTCGTTTTCGCGTTCCTCGTCGTCCATGATGACGACCATTCGGCCCTGGCGAATATCGTCGATGAGTTCCGCCGCGGTGTTCAGTTTCATTTTGAGGCCGCCGTTTTCGCTTGGGGACCGGCGGCCGCGACGGGTTCGCCGCCGCCTTCGGCGCGGGCTTGCAGCAGCCGCTCCAAATAGCGCGCCAGCATATCCACCTCCAAATTGACCGGCTGGCCTTCGCGGTAGCCGCCGATAATCGTCTCGGCCCGGGTATGGGGAATGATGTTCACGCCGAAGTCGGCCCCGGACACCTCGTTGACCGTCAGGCTGACGCCATCGATGCAGATGCAGGCCTTGCGCGCGATGTAGCGGGCCAGGGAATCCGGTGCCCGCAAGGTCAGCCGCAGGCTGTCGCCGTCGTTTTCCCGCCGCAGCAGGGTGCCCAGACCGTCGATGTGGCCGCTGACCAAATGGCCGCCGAGACGCTCGCCGAGTCTGAGGGACTTCTCCAAGTTCACTCGCCGGCCAGCCGTCAGCGAACCCAGCGTGGTGCAAGCCAGAGTTTCATTCGACACATCCGCGCAGAAACCATCCGCCGCCAATTCGACCACGGTCAGGCAACAGCCATTCACGGCGATGCTCTCGCCAAGCTTTACATCCGCCAAATCGAACTCGCCGGCGGCGATGCGCAGGCGGCGGCCTTCGCCTTGGGGGCGCAACTCGAGCACGGTTCCCGTGGCGGCGACGATTCCAGTGAACATCAGGTTACTTTCGCCCCGCGCGTTGTGGCCGCGGGTCGGGCGACCAATTTCACGCAGTCGCCGAGCTTGCTCACCGACTGTATGCGCGGTGCGATGCACTCCTCCAGGGAATCGACAGCGGGCAGTTCCAGTAGCGGCCTGGCATCGCCACCGAGCAGTCGACCGCCCATATAGACGACCAATTCGTCGACCAAACCGGCGGCGACCGCGGCACCGGCCAGCACGGGCCCCGCCTCAAGCAAAACTTCATGGCAGTCGAAATTCGCGGCGAGGGAGTCTAGCACGAATCCCAAATCCACCCTTTGCCCGCGGGCCGGAGCCTTGATAATTTCCACATGGGGCGGATAATCCGCGGCGGACTCCGGCCCGCCGACAGCGAAGATTTTCACCGCTCCCGGCAGCGCCAGGGTTTTCGCCGCCACGGGGGTGCGCAAACCGCTGTCGAGAATCGTCCGCAGCGGCTGTCCCGCATGGTCGAGCCGCTGGCGCGCCAGATCCCGCGCCGCGCCGGTCAGTGCTTCGGGGCGGACATTCAAAGCCGGATCATCGGCGAGGACGGTATTGATTCCGGTGACGATGGCGCAGCTGCGCGCGCGCAATAGCTGGGCATCAGCCCGGGCCGCCGCGTCGGTAATCCACTTGCTTTCGCCGCTGGCCAACGCCGTTCTGCCGTCGATGCTCATGGCCAACTTGCAGCGCAGGTGGGGGCGACCGTGGTGGTGGCGTTTGAAATAACCCGGATTCAACTCCGCCGCGGCCGCGGTGAATCCCTCCAGTAGATAAAACTCGATGCCGGCGGCTTCCAACTCGGCACCGCCGGCCACCCGCGGGTTCGGGTCCAGCCCGGCGACGACCACCCGCTTCACGCCGGCCCCGATCAGCGCCGCCGTGCAAGGCCCGGTGCGACCCCGATGGGAGCAAGGCTCCAGGGTGACGAACACCGTCGCGCCGGCGGCGCCTTCGGGGCAGGTCGCCAAAGCCGCGGTCTCGGCGTGGTCGCGGCCGGCCCCGGCGTGAAATCCTTCGGCAATGCGGCGATCATCGCGGACGATTACGCAACCCACCCGCGGATTCGGCGCGCAGGAAAGCACCGAGCGGGCGACTTCGAACGCCCGCGCCATATGCCCCGGCCATTGCCCCCGCCGGCCGCCGCATTGGGCTTGGCTGATTTTGCGCATGGGAGTTTTGCTCCGGGGCTGGCGGCTAGCCGCCCTTGGAGAGACGTTCGATTTCCTGGCGGAATTCGTCCAAGTCCTTGAAGCTGCGATAGACCGAAGCGAAGCGCACAAAGGCGACCTCATCAAGCGCCCGCAGTTCCCGCATCACCGCCTCGCCCACCGCCCGCGAGGGGATTTCCCGTTCGCCGCCGGCGCGCAACGCCGCCTTGATCCGATTCAGCGCGGCCTCGACGCGCTCGATATCGACCGGCCTTTTTTCCAGCGCCTTTTGCAGGCCCCCCCGCAATTTGTCGTCGTTGAAGGGTTCCCGCGAACCATCGCTTTTGATGATGCGCGGCATCACCAGTTCGGCGCTTTCGTAAGTGGTAAAGCGCTCTTCGCAGGTTATGCACTCGCGGCGGCGGCGCACATGGTCGCCTTCGGAGACCAGCCGGGAATCGATCACTTTGGTGTCCACGGCACCACAAAAAGGACAATGCATGGGCGTTTGCTTTCCCTTCGGGACTAGGCGGACTCGACAGTTCCGCTCTTCAAGCGGGCTCCGTCGCGGCTCGCTGGTACACCGGAAATTGGCGGCACAGGGCATGGGCCCGCCGGCCAATTTCGTCGATCAGGTCTTGATTGTCGATATCTTCAAAAATATCGCAAATCCAGCCGGTGATCCGGCGCATATGGGTCTCATCCATGCCGCGGGTGGTGACGGCGGGGGTGCCGAGGCGCAGGCCGCTGGTCACCAAGGGCGGATTCGGATCGTTCGGCACGGCATTGCGGTTGACCGTGATGCGGGCCCGGTTGAGCGCGGTATCCGCGGCTTTGCCGGTGATTCCCTGGCGGATGAGACTGACCAAAATCAGGTGATTGTCGGTGCCGCCGGAAACCACATCGAAGCCGCGGGATGCGAAGGCGTCCGCCATGACCCGGGCGTTGTCCAGTACCCGCTGCTGATAGGTCTTGAATTCCGCGCTCATGGCTTCCTTGAAGCAGACCGCTTTGGCGGCGATCACATGCATCAGCGGGCCACCCTGCCCCGCTGGAAAAACGCTGAAATTGAGCTTTTTTTCCAGTTCTGGATTCGATTTCGCCAATATCAGGCCGCCCCGGGGGCCGCGCAGAGTCTTATGGGTGGTGGTGGTGGTGATATCGGCGTGGGGCACCGGGCTGGGATAGAGTCCGGCGGCGACCAAGCCGGCGACATGGGCCATATCGGCAACGAAGTATGCGCCCACCGCATCGGCAATCGTTCGGAATCGCGCCCAATCGATGATTCTGGAGTAGGCGGAAAATCCCGCGACGATGACTTTCGGGCGGTGCCGCCGGGCCAGTTCCTCCACTTGCCCGTAATCGATTTCGCCGGTGGTTCCATCCAAACCGTATTGCACCGCTTGGTAAATGCTGCCGGAAAAACTTACCGGAGCGCCGTGGGTGAGATGGCCGCCGTGGGCCAGACTCATGCCGAGCAGGGTGTCGCCGGGCCGCATCAAGGCCGCGTAGGCGGCGACGTTGGCTTGGGAGCCGGAATGGGGTTGGGCGTTGGCGTAGTCCGCGCCGAACAATTGCCGGGCGCGTTCGACCGCCAAGCGTTCGATCTCATCAACGTGATCGCAGCCCCGGTAATAGCGCCGGCCGGGATAGCCCTCCGCGTACTTGTTGGTCATCACCGAACCCTGGGCTTCGAGCACCGCCGGGCTGACGTAGTTTTCCGACGCGATCAATTCGATATCGGTCTCCTGCCGAGCTTCCTCGGCGCGGATGGCCGCGGCCACGGCGGCATCGCGCTGGGCCAAATTCTCGACTGGGTCGAACATCAACAACTCCTTTCCCGTGGACGAAACCGCGAATTATAGCCGAAGCCACTCTATGCGCGGCCCAAATGCAGCTTCCATCGGTGGCTTCACAGACCGGGCGGTGGCTTCACAGGCCGAGTTTGCTTCTTAGTTTGCCCAAGCGTTTGCTGAGTTCCCGACCGTCCAGGTCGGGGTCGATGGTTTCCGGGAGCGGGGGCGGGCGTTGGACCCGCAATTCGGTGCCTTCGACCACTTGTCGGCACAAATCCTGGTAGTGGTATTCGAATTGCGGAAAGCTGACCGATTCGGGTTCGCCGGCCAACAAGGACCAGCCGGTGGCGGCGCCGGCGAGATAAACCGCCTCATGGGACCAAGCCTGCGCCGCCTTGGGCGCCGGCGCGAGGCAGGCTTCTTCGTAGGCGCGGCGGGTGCTCGGCAGCCCGAACAGGGCGGTATCGCCGCGGCAAGCGGCCACCACGTCCGCGAGGGTGGGCATGAATTCCCGGGTCGCGGCCAATTCGGCGGCGGCGCGGTTGATCTGGACGGCGCCGAAACGCCCCAAGTGGCCCAGCCAGTACTTCTTCGCCCGATTCAGCGCCGCCCTGTCGGGAAAAGCTTTACGGTACTGATTGTGGTAGGCCAACTCGAATTCGGCGAACATTTGGTTCACGGCATCGACCTGGTCGCGGTCGGCGCCCCCAAGGCGGGCATCCCGGGCCTCGGCGGCCGAGCCGGGATTCGCCGGGCTTGGCCGCGTTTCATCCCCAGCGGCTTCGTTGCCCCCGGATTCACTCCGCCCAGCTGCGGTCGGTGATGCGTTGGTACCACGCATGATCTTCCGTTCCGATTGCGCCAGCAAGGACTTCATCTCCCGCATCGCATTCCCCGCCCGTCTCCCGCGCCGCGCGCTGGGCCCAGAGTTGCTTCGCGCGCTGCAAAAAAATGGTATTCCAAGATTCTCTGGCTTCCCCGGTTTCGCGCCAGTAAAGCACAAATTCCGGCACCTGCTCCAAAGCCCAGCGCTCATCGATTTGGGCCAATTGCAGAATTTCCATGCAGGCCGCGCCGGGTCGCCAGTTTTCGTCGATGGGCCGTGGCGCCCGGCCGCGCATTCCCGCCGCTTGAAAGCGCTCCCACTGGCGTTGCACATGGGCGATGAATTTGGAATTCCATGCATCCCGCTCGATGCCGCGCTCCTGCCAATAGAGCACGAATTCCGGCACCGCGTCTTCGATGAAGTTGCGGTTGACACCATAGCGCAGCAGGATATCCACGGCACCTTCGTCCGGCCGCCAAGCCGAGCCCATTTGGCCGAAGCGCTCGCGCGCGTTGGTGGCGGTCTGTTCCTCGCGCCATTGCTTCAGCACGTGGCGGCAGAATTCATTGCCCCAGGAAAACCGGGCTTCGCCGCGTTCGCGCCAGATCAGAACGAATCTTTCGACTTGGGAATGGATGAAGTCCTCCGGTATGTTTTGCTGGCGGCACTGGCTAATCCACTGGGAATCCGGTCGCCAGTCCGGTGGAATCGGGCCGGTCGAGCCGCGCCGCCGCCGCGTCGGGCTTGGCCGACGGGGGGCGCTGTCCATGCGTTGCAGCGCGTACCAGACCGCGCCGGAAACTTCGGCGTGGGGCTCGTAGACCAACATTTCAAGTTGCAGCAGGCGCAGCCGGATGCGTTCGATATCCGCCGCCCGCCAAAAAGGGAAGAAACGCCCCACGTCCGCCTCGTCGAGCAGCACGAAACGCAATTCTGGATGCGACGGCAGCGGATGCGTGGCGCGGAAGGCGATTAGCTCGGCCAGCACATGCACCATCACCGCCTCCTCCAAACCAATCGTCGCCGCCAAGGTGGGGGATACCGCGATGGGACGGTCGGAATAGAGGGATTCCAGCATGGAGTGTTTCCGTGACGGCGGGCCGGGGCAAACGCGAGTGGGCTACCTTACCATATCCCGCCGCGGTCGGTGGCGCTTGTCCACGGGTCACCACCGATATAGCCTTCACGGATCGTCCGGGGCCGCGTCCTCTGGAAGCAAACAAGGGAGTGACCGCGTGACCGCAGAGAAAAGCCGTGCCGGTTTCGAATTTTCCGAGGCGGTGATCGAAGATTTTGTCCGGGAGCAGCGGCTGCCCGAGAAGTACGGCACGCTGATTCGACCTTGGCTGCCGTCCCTGGCGGGAGATTTACGGGTGCTGGCGGAAAACTCCGCCGAGCCGCCGCGGATTGGTGTTTGCGGCGCCCAGGGCAGCGGCAAAAGCACCATGACGGCGCTGCTCACGCGGCTGCTCGCAAGCTGCGGACTGCAGGTGGCTTCGCTTTCCCTGGACGACTTTTATCTGCGCCGGGACCAGCGGCGGCGACTTGCGGCGACCGTGCATCCGCTGCTCGCGACCCGGGGCGTGCCAGGCACCCATGATCTTGATTTGCTGGCGGCGACCATTCGCGATTTGGGCGCGACCGACGGTGCGGGTGTATCCCTGCCGCGCTTCGACAAGGCGCTCGACGACCGCGTCGAGTCGGCGCGATGGAGCGGCGGCCGCCCGGATTTGGTGTTGCTGGAAGGCTGGTGCGTCGGCTTGGCCCCGCAGACAGCGGAAGAGCTGCGGGAGCCGGTAAACTCGCTGGAAGCCGAAGAAGACGCCGGGGGCGATTGGCGCCGCTTTGTGAATGACCAGCTGCGCGCCTACGACCAACGTATCTTCAAGCCGTTGGACAAGCTGATCTTCCTGCGCGCTCCCGACTTCGCGAGCATTCTCCGCTGGCGCGGCCTGCAGGAGCGGAAGCTGCGCGACCGGGTGGAGGCGCGGCCCCGGGCGCAAATCGGGGCCGATGTGAATGCCCGGCGCGAATCGAAAACCGCGGCGCCGCCGAGAGCGGAAGCGGCGACGCCGGCCGGAGGAATCATGGACGAGGCGGTGCTGCAGCGCTTCATCCAGCACTACGAGCGCCTAACCCGCCACGCCTTCGCCACCCTGCCCGACCGCGCCGACTGGATGTTCGTGCTCAATGAGTCCCAACGAATCGTCGCCAAAGTGGAACGCTTTTCCAGTTGAGTCCAGCCGGGAGCTTGCGCCGCTGCGCCGCAAAATTCTCCCAAATCACCGATACTGCAAGACTTCCCGGGTTGGACAAAATTGCGGTTTGTCGCCTGCCGCGCTTGCCCGATTCGACGGAGCAACTAAGCAACTAAATAACGGAACAACAGGACAAAGTCCAGATTTCGGCACTTTCCGTGGGCCATGCCTGGACCCAAGCGGCGACAGGAGGACGGTCAGCCCGGCGCGAGGACCGTGTCAGGCGCTCTCGGCAAGTTGGCCGCGCTGGGCGAAAAGCGGCTGAATCCAAACCCGCAGCACCAGCAGGGAAAGCAGCACCGCCAGCCCGTGCCGCCACCACGCCCAGCTTTCGCCGTGGACCATGGCGGAGAGTTGCAGCGGCCAACCGAACCAGGCGTACAGTTCATTCAACAGCAGCCCGCAGGCGATGGCGGTACCGATCACGCCGACCAGGTAGGCGACCAGCGTGCGGGTGCCCATTTGCGTTTTGATCACACCCATAGTGGCGATATTGGTCGCCGGGCCGGTGAGCATGAATACCAGCGCCGCGCCGGGAGAGATGCCGGCGAACAAAAATCCCGCCGCCACCGGGGTCGAAGCGGTGGCGCAGATGTACATGGGCAAACCCACCAGCACCATGACAATCATGGCCGTCAGGCCGTTGCCCCATTGCAGAAAGAAGGATTGCGGCACCAGCGCGGTGATAAGCGCCGCCGCGCCCAGTCCGATCACCAACCATTTCGCGGTATCGGCAATCATGCTGCCGAAGCCGTAGGAAATCGCGGCGGCGAATCTTTCGCCAAGGGGACGCATCGTTGCGGTTTGCTTGTCAGTGTCGGCATGGCAATCTCCAGAGGGGGTTGCCGGGGCGGCGGGGGCGGAACAGCATTGCCCGTCCGCCTTCGCCGCCGAGGCGGCGCCATCCCCTCCGCCACGGTTTTCCCGATCGACGGAATTGACCAGCAGGCCCGCCGCGATGGCGCTTGTGATCGCGCCAATCGGCCGGCAGATGGCGAAGATCGGCCCCAGCACCGCGTAGGAAAAGGAAATCGAATCGACTCCGGTCTCCGGCGTGGCGACCAGAAACGACGAGGTCGCGCCCTTGGAAGCCCCGGCCTGGCGCACACCCAGCGCCGCGGGGATTACGCCGCAGGAACACAGCGGCAGCGGCGCGCCGATGAACGCCGCCTTCACCACCGAACCGGCGCCGGGGTGCGCCAACTGACCCTTGATCCAGCGGTCGGGAATCACCTGCTTGATGACGCCGGCGAGAAAATAGCCGGCCAGCAGCCACGGCGCGCTCTCCACGACCAGATCCCAAAAGGATGTCAACAGAATCATGATGCTTTGCTCGCTTCGGGTTTCAGATCAACCAACTCGCCATGCTCAAGCGCCTCCATGATCGAGCAATGGGTGGCGCTTTCGGGACCGCCGCAGCAACTATCAAGCAGAATGCCCAAAGTCTTGCGCATCGACTCCAACTCCCGCAGCCGGGCATCGACTTCCTCCAACTTGCGGCGGGTGATATCGGCAACCTGCTCGCAACTGTGGCCATCCCGATCAACCCGAATCGACAGCAGCAACGCGATATCCTCCAGTGAAAAGCCCACATTGCGCGCGGTGCGGACAAACTCCACCCGCCGCAAATCGGCTTCGTCATAATCGCGGTAGCCGCCTTCGCTGCGGGCGCGGTGGCTGATCAAGCCCTGCTTTTCATAAAAGCGCAAAGTATGGGCAGAAAACCCCGTGCGCTTCGCCAATTCGCTGATTCTCATTGCCGGGCATTCCCGTTTCGGCTGCGACGGATGAAAGCTTAAACTTAGACTTAACTCTAAAGTCAAGCCCCGATTTGCGGTTTTTCGCAATGATTGGCTTTGATTCCCGTGCCGCATCATGGCATGCCGCAGCCCGCATCAACATCAAGCCGCGGCGCGATTGCGTACAATGGCGCGATGAAAGACAAGCTGATCCACCAAGCGTTGGTTTGCGTGTGGGCGGGTTGGCTGGCGCAGCCGCAGATCGCACCGGCCGCACAGCCCCGGGGCGAGCCCGGATTCCGCCGTGGACGAAACCACCGCTTCGCTGGAAACCGCCGCTCAATCCGACAGCCGGCGCGATGTTGAAACCATCATGGTGACCGCCCGCCGCGGACCATCGCATACCTGTTTGGGAAGCCTGCCATCAGCTAATCTGACTGCACAACGAACAGGCTGAATCGGCTGCCGCGAGCTACTGACCAAGATCCCCGAGAAAGGTGAATCGATCCGCCAACCAGCCTATCATCTCTACATTCTGTGCGAGCGCAAGTAGTGAGCCGAGGATGCCCGTGCCCACAACGAACTGATCGGCTCATGGCGTGAACTCGTCGCCGCCTCAAAAAGGCTGGCCTCAGTCGCACACAAATCGACCTCGGCTTGTATTCTTGGGGACGTCAGCCATGCGAATTAAATCGATAAGACTGAAGAATTTCAAGAGCTTCAAAAATTTGACCATGGAGGACATTCCCAGCTACCGCGTGTCGGAACGACTCGGAATTGGCGGTTCGATGTCTTCGGACCCCGGCAGCGCGAGCAGTTCAACGATACTGCGCCGCCCCCCGACCAACCGTCGGTAGTCTTCGATTCTCAACAGCACGTGGGCTGGCCTACCCCGGTCGGTAATCACCACCGGCCCCGTATCGGCTGCTTTCTTGGCGCGCCCGGTATCCCGGTTGAATTCGCGGCTGGTTAACGTGGTGATTGACATCTTGACAAATTGACCGAACTCAAAGTAGGAGCGTTACTACTTTGTTCCGTGTTGAACAAGTCAGGGTGCCCGAACCCAGTATTTTTTGGCCTGGCCCCTCCGACTTCGAGCATTTCGCGGCGGCACAACCGCGCAACCGGGCGAACCGACTCGGCGGTTCGGTCAGGATGGCGTCGGCTCGTTGATGCGTGGCGCTGGTTGCTGCGACATCGGGGCGCGTATCTAGCCGTCAGCCACCGAGGAGGGAGCGCAGCCAGAGGCCGATTTGCTGGATTTCGGCGGCGCAGACTTCGTGGGCCATGGGCCAGGTGCGGTATTCGGGGGAGAGGCCTTCTTCCCGCAAGTTGCTCGCGGCGGCTTGGCCGAGGGCTTCGGGAACCATGGGGTCCATCGTGCCGTGGCAGACCAGCGCGGGGAGGCCGCGCTGGGCGGTTTGCGTGGCCACGCTGTCGGCGGTGGGGAAGTAGGTGGATAGAGCGACGATACCACCGAGGCGCCGGTCGAAGGAGAGCGCGGCTTCGATGGCGACGGCGCCGCCTTGGGAGAAACCGGCGAGAACGATGCGCTCGGCGGCGATGCCTCGGTCGATTTCGCGCTGGATCAGCGCCTGGGCGCGGGCGGCGGATTGGCGCAGGCCCGCTTCGTCGATGCTGCGGATATTGTCGAGCCGCAAGATGTCGTACCAAGCCGGCATGACGAAACCGTTGTTGATCGTCACCGGAATCGATGCCGCGGTGGGGAATACGAATCGCACCGCGTAATCCGCGGGCAGCTTGAGTTGCGGCACGATGGGCGCGAAGTCGTTGCCGTCGGCGCCGAGGCCGTGCAGCCAGATAATGGCCGCATCGACTGGGGCGGACTTATTGGAGAGCAACTCGATGACGGCCGGCTGGTTCATTTTCGCGCGCTTGGCGGTGGCTGGTGGGCGAGAGTAGCTTTTTTCTTGGTGGAAATGTAGTGCCCCACCCGGATCGCTCCACGGTTTTGAGTTCTTCCCCGATAGGGAGAGATGCCGCGGTTGAAGCACGGTAGATAAGGATCGGAGGGGAGCTGATTGCGTCGCGGGTCGTCAAACCGAGGCCGGTCGGGAGGCGGCGCTGGTTTTGACTCCTCATTGACAAGGAGGGATTGCTCCTCCGCCGGGACAGCGGGCGGATTCGAGAGTGCTTGACGAGCTTGGCCGGGTTTGGAAATATCGATTCCTCTTGTGGAAGCGCAGGCGCGGAGGAAAAGATGACTCAACGAAAAAATCTCAAAATTCTGACCGTCGGCGCATTCGCGCTGGCTGGAATCTGGGCTTTGGCGGTTCAGGGCGCGGAAGAATCTTCCTGGAGCTACGAGGGCGCCACGGGGCCGGCGCAATGGGGCGGGCTGGAAAGCGCGTTTGTGGCGTGCTCGGAAGGCATGCAGCAGTCGCCGATTGACCTGGGCGCGGCGTTTCAAGCCCGGGGTGGAGCGCTCAGCGTTGATTGGCGACCCACGGCGGCTGAGGTGGTCGACAACGGCCACACGATTCAGGTGGATATGGCGCCGGGAAGTTCGATGCAACTCGACGGGCGCGAATTCTCGCTGTTGCAATTCCACTTCCATCTGCCCAGCGAACATACCGTTGAAGGCGAGAGCATCCCCATGGAAGTGCATTTCGTCCATCAAGCGGCGGAAGGCGATCTTGCCGTCATTGGCGTGTTCATGGAGTCGGGCGCCGGCCACGACGCCATCGACCAAGTATGGAACGCGATTCCCGATTCGGTCGGCGAACCGGCCAGCCTCGGCGATTTCGATCCCGCCGCCCTGCTGCCGGATGGCCTCGACCATTCGCGCTACGCCGGCTCGCTGACTACGCCGCCCTGCTCCGAAGTCGTAAGCTGGGTGGTGCTGGATGCGACGATTTCCGTCTCCCAGGCGCAGCTCGACAGCTTCGCGGATTTGTATCCGATGAACGCGCGCCCGGTGCAGGCGCTGCATCGGCGGTTTGTGCTTTCGCGGCCCGGCGAATAGCCCGGACAACGCGGCAGCATAAAATGAAACGGTTCGGTGTCCCGCTGCTGCTCACCGCGCTGACTTTGGGCGCGGCCGCGCGGGATGCCGCGCCGGAGGCGTTGCTCGGCACTTTCGAAGGACCATTGGTCATTGGCCGGGACAGTTCAACCCTCGCCTTCACGTTCAGCATGGACGGCGCCGAATTGCGGGTGCGCTTGTTCAGCGCGGACATGGGAATTTATGGAATGCCGGCGGATAGCGTCAGCATCGATGACAACGCCCTGCGCATCGCAATTCCGCGGCTCGACCTCGAATTCACCGGGCAGCTACGCTTCGACCAAAGCGGCGGCCAAATCCAGCGCATCGACGGCGACTGGTTTCAACACAGTGAAATGGTGCCGGTGATCTTGCTGCCGGTTGAAGCCCCGAACATTTAGCCCGGATATCGCATCGACCGGCTGAGCTGTCACAGCGCCACCGGGCGGGCGCCCACAGGGGGCATGCCCGGTGGATGAAATGCGCGCGCGCCCGGGAGTGCCGCGAACGACGCAGGTGAAACCGGGTGGGGGCGGAGCGCGTGCTTAGCGCTTGTAGATCCGCCCATCCTTCATGACGAAATGGACTTCACCCATCAAGGAAATATCGCCGGTCGGGTCTCCCGGCACGGCGACGATATCGGCGAGTTTGCCAACCTCGATGGAACCCAGATCGGCGGCGCGGTCGAGCAATACCGCCGCCGGCAACATCGCCGATGTCAGCGCATCGATGGCCGGCATCCCGGCTTCGACCATGTAGCCGAATTCCTTCCAATTGTCGCCGTGAGGCGAAACGCCGGAATCGGTGCCGAAGACGATCAACACGCCTTCTTGGTGGGCTCTGGCGAAAGTGTCCTGGATCAGCGGGCCGATCTCCCGGGCCTTGGGTCGGACGGTGTCGCTGAAAAAGCCGTCGATTTCCGCCATTTCGGCGACGAAGCGACCGGCGATGATGGTGGGCACGAAGGCGGTGCCCATCTCCTTCATCAGTCGCATGGTTTCCAAATCCATGTAAGTGCCGTGTTCGATGGAATCGACCCCAGCGGCGACAGCGCGCTTCATTCCCTCGACACCGTGGGCGTGGGCCGCCACTTTGAAACCGTAGTCCCGCGCCGTGGCGATGATCGCCTCCAGCTCCGCATCGCTGAACTGCGCGTTCTGGCCGCTGGTCGCCTCGCTGAGCACACCGCCGGTGGCGGTGATTTTGATGAGGTCGGCGCGCTCCTTGTAACGCTGCCGCACACCCTGGGCGGCCTCGGCCGGGCCGTTGACGACACCCTCTTTCGGGCCTGGGTCGCCGGTCAGCGCGGCGTTTACGCCATTGTTGGGGTCGGCGTGGCCGCCGGTGGTGGCGAGGGATTTCCCCGCGGTCAAGATTCGCGGGCCGATGATATGTCCCCGCTCAATGGCGTCGCGCACATTGATCGAAACATTACTGGCGCTGCCCAGATCCCGCACCGTGGTGAAGCCGGCGAGCAAGGTGCGTTCGGCATAGGGCACCGCGCCGAGGGCGTAATCCGCTGGATCGAGCCGGAAGCGGTCCACGAAAGCACTCGGACTTTGCTGCGAAACGATATGCACGTGGGCATCGATCAGACCAGGCATGCAGGTGGAATCACCCAGATCGACGGTGGTGTCCCCGTGGCGCCCATCGTGGACCGCGGCGATGCGGTTGTCACGGACTTCGATGGTCTTGTCTTCATGGACGGCGGGCGCGACACCGTCGATCATGCGCGCGCAGTAGTAGATGAAGGACTGGGCTGCGGCGGTTTGCGCCAGCAAGGCCAGCGCGACCGCGGACAATAGCTTCAACATGATTCGCTAAAACTCCTGTTTCGGGTTAATCGCCATCCACCGCCATCCGCACCATGGCGACCCGCTTCGGCACTTGACCGACCGGAATCACGGCAACGACTTCCATCGATTCCACATCCACCGCGTAGGTCACGTGATCGCCCGCGGCGCCCATATAGGCGGTTTTGCCGTCGGGAGTGAAAGTGACCCATTCTGGATGCTGGCCGACGAATACCCGGCCGATTTCCGTCAGATCAGGCAAGGATCACCCCCCGCATCCCGCGCCAAAGCATGGGTGAGCAACCTGCTCCCCAGCGGATCCTCGCCGGGCCGGACCATGCCCAGGGCCGATTCGTAATTCTGCCGGGACTGTTCCGCGGTCCAGAAGAATTGTCGTTCCTCAAGTGGCTGCAAGCGGAAATTGCTGGAACGGTAATGGCATTGCACGCAACGCACATTGCCTTCCCTTTTCGCCAGGAAGATGGGCTGCACCTCGTTCTTGAAATAGTCGAAATCGGGCACGATTTCGCTGCTTTGGGCGAAACAGGCGGCACCGGACAGCAGGGCCGCGCCAAGCGCGCAAGATCTGATCGGCATGGCTGTGCTCCAGTAGTCGGGCATGGGGCGGTCGTTCATCGACGGTGGGGCTAGGGCATGCGGGCGGCACGGATTTCGATTTCCACTAACCAGCCCGGCACCACGAGTTCGGCGATGCCGAGGAAGGAGCGCACGGGCTTGTTAGGATTCTCGTCGGTGCCGAAGAATTCCGAGTAGCCTTCATTAAAGCCGGCGAAATCGAGATACCCGTTTTCGTCCGCCACGGCGAAAACGCGCACCTGCACCACATCGCTCATGGACCAGCCCAATTCCTCCAGCGTGGTCTGAAAACGGCTGAAGGTATCGATGGCCTGCTGCCGCATGTCGCCATAGCTACCGTCCTCCTGGGGCCGGGCGCCGGAGCCGCTGAGATACAGGGTTTCGGCACCCGCCGGAATCGAAATGGCGGTGTAGAACAAATTGCCTTCATTGTGCCGGGTGATTTCCTGGGCGCCGGCGAAAGGAGTCAGCGCCAGAATGAGTCCGGCGAAAGCGGTTTGCAAAATTCGCATGGTTTTTCCTCGGTTGTGGATGATGGATTGGGTTGGGTGGCCGGTGGGTCGCCGGCACCTCATTGATGATTGGCCGCGGCGATTTCCGCGCCCGCGGATTCTTCGCCGAGAAACCGCGAAGTGATCATGCCGCTGGTGATGGCGCCGTTGACGTTCAGCGCCGTGCGCGCCATATCGATCAGCGGCTCGATGGAAATCAGCAAAGCGGCCACGGTCACCGGAAAGCCCATGGCCGGCAGCACCACCAGCGCCGCGGCGGTGGCGCCGCCGCCAACGCCGGCGATGCCGAAAGAGCCGATGGCGATAATCAACACCAAGCTGGCGATGAAACCGAAATCGATGGTGACACCCATGGTCGGTGCGACCATCACCGCCAGCATCGCCGGATAAATGCCGGCGCAGCCGTTCTGGCCGATGGTGGCGCCGAAGGAAGCGGCGATATTGGCCACCGGCGGCGCCACCCGCAGTTCTTCGATTTGGGCGCGGATAGTGAGCGGGATGGTCGCGGCGGAGGAGCGCGTGACGAAAGCGAAAGCCAGCACCGGCCAGACTTTCTGGAAGTACTCGCGCAGATTGACTCCGATCAGCCCCAGCATGAGGGAATGCACCAGAAACATGATGGCGATGGCAATGTAGGACGCCACCACGAAGGCGAGCAAAGTGGCGATGGCGTTGCCGTCGGACGTGGCGACCACCCGGGTCATCAGTGCCAGCACGCCGTAGGGCGTAAGCGCCATGACGACGCGCACCAGCTTCATGATGACGGTTTGGGCGATATCGACAAAATCGCGGATACGGGGGCCGCGTTCGGCATCTTCTTCGCAGACCAGCAACGCGGCGATACCGGCCAGCAAGCCGAAAACCACCACGGCGATGATCGAAGTATCCCGCGCGCCGGTGAGGTCGAGGAATATGTTGCTCGACACGAAACTCACCAGCAATTGGGGGAAACTCAGCGCGTCGATGGCGCCCTGGCGCGATTCCAGCGCTTCGGCCCGCGCCAGTTCCATCGGCCCCGCGGCGAGTCCGCCGGCTTCCAAGCCAAACAGGGAAGCCATGGCGACACCCACCAGCGCCGCGACCACGGTCGTGCCCACCAACAGCCCGACGATCGAGCCGCCGATTTTGCCGAGGGAACGGATTTCCCGCACCTTCAGCACCGCGGCGATCATCATCACTAACACCAGCGGCATGATGATCAGGCGCAGCAGATTCACGTAGCCGTTGGCGACGACATTGGTCCATTCGATGGTCTGGGCGGTGACTTCGGCGCCGACACCGAACGCGAATTGCAAATAGAAGCCGTACACGGCGCCGATCAGCAGGCCGGCCAGCACCCGGCGCGACAGTCCCAACTCCCGCCGCGACAATTGAAACAGGGAGCCCAGCAGGGCGGCGAACAATACGAGATTGAAGATTGTCATGGACGACATGGTGCGTGCTCCCGTTGTCGGCGCCGGGTCTTCCGCCCCGTGGCGGTCCCAGGTGCCGGGCTATTCGGTCAGGCTGTTGATATAGGCGACGACATTGACAATATCGTCGTCGTCGCGCAATTCCGTGGTCATCACCCGCATTTGTGCGCCATATACATCCTGTGGATGCGCGCCCCGGTATCCGGCCAGGAAGTTTTGCAGCTGGACTACCATGTACCAGTCATTCTGCCCCGCCAAGGCGGGCGCCCCCAGCGTCTCGTTGCCTTCGGCGGCGACGCCGTGGCAGGTGGCGCAGGTCCCATACAAGACCCGACCCGCCTCGATATCGCCTTCGATGGTGGGTTCGGCGGGAACGTAGGGCCAATCGCCAACCCACTCGATAATATCTTGAATCGATTCATCCGTCAGCGGCACGGCCATGGGCTGCATGGCCAAGCCCTCGGTATCGTTCGGATGGCTGCCGCGAACGCCAGCGCGGTAGTTCTCCAACTGCCTCCGCAGATACCACGGTTCCATACCGGCCAGGCGCGGCGCGCGCACGCCTTCGTTGCCGCGGCCGTCGGCACCGTGGCAAGTGGCGCAATAGCGGTCATCATAGGGTTCGCGCTCGGCGGAGGACGCGCCCGAAACAGCGCAGAACAGCCACAGCGGCAGTATCAGCAGCCACGCCGCCCCATGATTTACCGCCCCAACCGTTGCCTGTGATTTCCTTTGCATCGTTGTTCGCGCTCGATTGTTTGCTGTTTCTTGCAAGCCCTTGCCCTTGGCAAGCTCTCGCCGCCCCGCCGTCGCCCTTGCCAGGCTTGAGCGTCCTTCACGCCGATTTCCGTCAGCTTGAGGTTGATCCCGCGCGACGGCTTCCGACCTCCTCGTGCCGACAATCGCGGCGGCGCCTCAGGCGGGAGTATTGCGCAGGCGCGTATCGAGATCTTGCAACGCCCAATGGGCCGAACGCAGCGCGCTTTCCATCCAAGCCGAATGCATGCTGATCTGATCGCCAATCATATAGTGGCGGCCGTTGATCGGCGACCGCAATAGTTGATACACGGCTTCCAGTTCAGCGGTCCATCCGCTGGCGAAATCGCCGGCCCAGCGGGCGGAACAGCCCAGCATGTGGTTCATGCGGTGCCACGCCACGGTTACCGGCTTCTCGACCAAATCGCGGTAGCCCGGATGCACTTTCTCGCCGTCGGCTAGATGGGCTTCGACGCGCTGCTTCTGCGTCATCAGGGTGTGGTGCATGCCGCCGCTGTAGTCGTAGGCCGCGAGAATCACACCTTTCGGTTGGTGAATGCCCGCACTGGGATACCAAATCTGGCGACTGGGATTGTTCATCCAAGTGATGCCAGCGTAGATATCCTGCTTCTCCCAAAAACGTTCCTTGGCTTGAAAGGCGGCTTTGTAGGCTTCACCGCGACGGATGGTTTTCAAGGCCCGCGCGTAATCGGCCGGGAAATTGTGATCGAAGCCGGTGACCAAATGGGTGGGGATGCAGTTGAAGCAGTAATCGGCGCGGATTTGCCGGCGCGAGCCGTCTTGGTCGTAGGCGACCTCGACACCGTCGTCGCGCACTTGAATCGACGCGACCATGGCGCGGTAGCGGACGCGGTCGCCGACTTGGCGCAGAAAACCTTCGGTGATGCGGTCCATGCCGCCCCGGGCCTGCAGCAGGACGGGCCCTCTCGAACCTTGGTTAGCGCGCAGCAGGCCCAGGCCGACCCGGCTCTGGAGCAAATCGCGCAAGGCGATGATGTCCTTTTGCACGCCTTTGCCGATAAAACCGCCCGCGGCGTAGCCGGCGCTGAAACTGCCGCGATACACCAAATCGTCGTCGAGTTCGCCGAAGGCGCGAATCATGCCGAGCAGGGTCTCGGCTTCCCGTTCGCTGAAAGGCTCGTCCAAGGCGGCTTCCGTCATGGATTTGGCCATCAGTTCCGCCAGGAACCCGCGCATGTGGGTGGCGTATTCGGCGTTGCGGACGGGTTTGCCGCCGAGCATGACGTCGTCCTGCACCCAGCAGCTGGTGCTCTCGTTGGCGAATATTTCGAGTTCGACGCCGAGTTCCCGGCAATACTCGAGCACGCTGCGGTGGCTGCTGGGGATGCGGGCCGCGCCGGCGTTGAAATACATATGCGGCTCGTCGTCGAACTCGCAATACTGGCGGTTGCCGATTTCATCGATCAAAGTGCCGTGGCGCACGGTGAAGATGCGGCCGCCGCAGCGATGGGACGCTTCCAGTATGGTGCAGTCCCAGCCGGCCCTGCCGAGTTGGTGGGCGACGGCGAGACCGGAAATGCCGCCGCCGAGGATGAGCGCGCTTCGACCGTTGCCGGCGGGCAAATCCAAAGCCGGCGGAACGCTCGCATCCGGCATCAAGCCAAGCGCAGAGCCCGCTTGGATGACCGCGCCGGCGCCCCCGGCCGCGGCGAGCAAATGGAGAAATTCGCGTCTGCTGACGGCTTGGGTCATTGCGGTCTCCGCGATTGCCGATGGCGGGCCATTTGCTGCATTTGGTTCAAAGAGAACTCCGCTTGGAACGGACGGCCACCGACGGTTGGCGCGCTAGGCCCGACCACCCCCGGGAGCGTCCGCCGGGGGAAAATTTTGCGCGAACTCCGCGCGGCCAAGGAAACAAACGTGTGATAATCAACCCAGTTCGCGGGCCATTCTAGCAGAGGATTCCCATGCCGAAAAACAGCGAGTTTCCCCAACCCATCCGCCGGCTGCCGCCGCTCCCGGGACACGACGGCGCGTTGAAACTCGCCGCCGAAGGCTGCGACGTGGTGTTCGCGACCTACCGCGCGGGAACCGTGTTGCCACCCCACGATCATGAAACCGACAATGTCGGCGTGGTGACCAAAGGCGCGATTCTACTGACTATGAACGGCGCATCCGAACGCATCGGGCCGGGAGACTGGTATCATGTGCCTGCGGGCACGATGCACGCGGCGGAGTTTTTGGAAGACACCACCGAAGTCGAATTCTGGTTTCAAGCCGACTAGTCCGCCGCAATCGCGGGACCTGGCGAGCAGCCGCGCCGCCGCGGACCGGACCCGCCCATAGCCGACAACACGAACAAGCAACAGGAACCGCCATGATCTCCAACTTTCGATTCGCCCTCGTTTTCAGTCTGCTCTGTTGCGCTGTCCCGACACTCGCCCAGGAATCCGTGGAACCGGCCGTCAACACCGAAGAACAAGCGATGGCCGCTTGGCTGGGCGAACGGGAAGACGAAATGATCGCCCTGCTGGAACGCATCACCAATATGAACTCCGGCAGCCTCAACCGCGAAGGCTTGGATGCCGTCGCCGCGGTTTTCGATGAAGAATTGCGTGGGCTGGGCTTCGCCACCAGCCGTCTGCCCGGAGAATTGATCGAGATGCCGAGTTGCCCCGGCAGCGATTATTCCGTGGATCTGGCCGACCATCTGTTGGCGCGCCGTCCCGGAGGCGACACCAGATTCCTGCTCATGGGCCATATCGACACGGTGTTCCCCCCCGACAGCCCGTTCCAAACTTTCCGCCGCGACGGCGATACGGTTTACGGGCCGGGCGTCGCCGACATGAAGGGCGGGCTGGTGGTCATGCTTTACGCCTTGAAGGCGCTGGCGGAGGCCGGCGCGCTCGATGCCGCCGCCTTCACCGTGCTGCTCAACAGCGATGAGGAAATGGGCTCGCTGTCCTCGCGCAAATATCTGGAAGAGGAGGCGCTGAATCACGATTGGGGGCTGGTATATGAATCCTCCGGCATCGACACCATGACGCGGCAGCGCAAAGGCATCGGCCAAGCCCGGCTGGTCATCACCGGCCGCGCCGCCCATTCCGGCGGCGCCCACGAACAAGGGCTTTCGGCAATCAAGGAACTCGCCTATAAAATCGTCGAAATCGAAAACATGACCAATTACGAAACCGGCTTGACCGTCAATGTCGGCGTGGTCGACGGCGGCGAGGCCCGCAACACGATTTCACCCTGCGCCGAAGCGATGATCGATCTGCGCTACCCGCAGCCTGAGCAAGGCGTCGCGGCGGTGGAACAATGGCGGGAAATTTTCGGCCGCGTCCACAGCTATCCCGTGGACGGCGGAGAAATCACGGCCGAAAGCTATATCAATTTGCACCGTCCGCCGAAAATCCCCACGGAAGAATCCGACTACCTGCTCAACAAAACCATCGCCATCGGCCGTCTGCTCGGCCAGGAAATCGGCGTTACCGATTCCGGCGGCGGCACCGACGGCTCCCTGACCCAAGCGGTGGGCCTGCCCAGCTTGGACTCCCTCGGCATAGCCGGCACTGGCGCCCACTCCAACCGGGAAGAGGCCCGCGCCAGTTCTCTGGTGGAACGCGCCACCCTCAGCGCCATCCTCATCCACCGCCTGGCACAAGAGTAGGCCCCCACAGCACCGCCGGCAATCACCCCCCCCCCTCCCTGTTTAAGGGGGAGTCAAGACCGCGCGGCGATTTCGGTCGGCGGAAGCACCCCGCCGCGCCGCCCAAAATTACAAATACCCGGTCATTTCCATTACAAATGCCCGGTCGAAAACATTTGAACCGAAAATTCTGCGCTGGGCGATTGAAACCACCTGTTGTGGATAGCGAATGCCAGGGACTGATCCGGCGGACGGTCACAATGTGGCAAACGCCTTGGGTATGCCGCGGGGGCACTGCCCGAAGTCACGGGCTTCGTGGACTTGGCCGGGAATACGTGCTTACATCCGCCGGAGTTGGCGGTTGGCGGCCGGTGAATTTCTAGGGCGTGTTTCGGGGCATGGGCGAAGATCGAAAAGATCGGGGCGGGGGCGATTCCTCTCAGGCGCCAAATCCGGCATCGGCATCCACATCGACGGCGGCGCCGAGCGCGGCGGAATTTCGGCGGGCGGCGGTGGTTCGGGCTTATGAGCGGCCTTGGTACCGCTATCTGGTGCTGGGACTGTTGACGGTCGTTTATGTTTCCAACTTTGTCGACCGCCAAGTCATCAATGTTTTGGCGGATTACATCATCGAGGATTTACAGCTTAGCGACGGGCAGTTCGGCATGTTGTCGGGCCTTGCTTTCGCCTGCATCTACACCACATTAGGCATTCCCATCGCGCGCTGGGCGGATTTCGGCAACCGGCGCAATATCATCGCCCTCGCGGTCGCCGTCTGGAGTGCGATGACGGCGCTTTGCGGCGCGGCGCAGAATTTCGCGCAGCTGTTCATGGCGCGTTTCGGAGTCGGAGTCGGCGAAGCTGGCGGCTCGCCGCCGGCGCATTCGATCGTGTCGGATATTTTCCCCGTCGAGCAGCGCGCCACGGCGCTGTCGATTTATTCGCTGGGGGTATACGGCGGGATTCTCGTCGGCACCGTCGGCGGCGCCTATTTGGTTGACATGTTCGATTGGCGCACGGCTTTCGTGGTGGTGGGCTTGCCGGGATTGCTGTTGGCCCTGCTCGTGCGGCTGGTCATCAAAGAGCCGCCCCGGGGCATGGCGGAGGCCCGGCGCGACGCCGCGCCGCCGGGGTTTTTACAGGTGCTGGGCTTTCTCTGGCGGCGCAAGTCCTTTCGTCATCTCGCCTTCGCCTGCGCCTTGCACGCCTTCGTCACCTACGGCATGGGCAATTTCATGCCGCTGTTTCTCGGCCGCGTCCACGGCATGCCGATCACCGATATCGGCTGGTACTACGGCATGATCGCGGGCATCGGCGGATTAGCCGGCACTTACTTCGGCGGCTGGGTTTCCGACCGCATGGCCAAGCGCAGTGGCGATAAAACCTGGTACGTGTGGATTCCCTTCATCTCCACCGTAATCGCGATTCCATTCGCCCTGAACACCCTGCTGGTGATGCCGAACGGCTACATCGCCGTCTATTCCTACCTGCTGCCGGTATTCTGCGGCGGCTGGTATTTGGCGCCATGTCTGGCTTCGACGCAGTTTCTGGTCGGCTTGCGGATGCGCGCCATGGGCACCGCAGTGCTGCTGTTCGTGCTCAATCTGATTGGCCTCGGCCTCGGGCCGATGATCACTGGCTTCATCAGCGACGCGCTTGAGCCGTCGTTCAGCACCGACGCCCTGCGTTACGCCATGGCGATTACGGTAATGGTGAATGTTTGGTGCGCGGCGCACTACTACTGGAGCGCGCGAACCATCGGCGAGGATTTCAAGAACGCTCCCGCGTGAGGCTTTCCACCGCCTCCAGCGCCGCGGCAACATTGCCCACGGAATGCACCTGCAAGCCCGCGACGGCTTTGCGCGGCTTGTTGGCGGTGGGCGCGATGGCGTGGCGGAAGCCGTGTTTGGCCGCTTCCCGCAGCCGCTCTTGACCACCGGGAACAGGGCGGATCTCGCCGGCCAATCCCACTTCGCCGAAAACCACCAAGTCCTTGGGCAGGGGCCGGTCGCGGAAGCTGGAAACCACCGCCAGCAACAAGGCTAAATCGGCGCTGGTTTCCGAAACCTTCACGCCGCCTACGACATTGACGAACACATCCTGGTCCGCCATGAACAACCCGCCGTGGCGGTGCAGCACCGCCAGCAGCATCGCCAGCCGGTTATGCTCCAAACCCACGGCCACCCGCCGCGGATTGCCGAGCTGGCTGGCGTCCACCAGCGCTTGGATTTCCACCAGCAGCGGCCGGGTGCCTTCCCACAACGCGACCACCAGAGAACCCGGCGCCTCGTCTTCGGCCCGGGCGAGAAAAATGGCCGAAGGATTGCGCACTTCCTTCAAGCCGGTTTCAGTCATGGCGAAAACGCCGAGTTCGCCGGCCGCGCCGAAGCGGTTCTTATGGGCGCGCAACATGCGGTAGCGGGAGTCGTTGCCGCCCTCGCCGCCTTCGAGCATGACGAAACAGTCGATCATGTGTTCGAGCACTTTCGGCCCGGCGAGATTGCCTTCCTTGGTCACATGGCCCACCAGCAACAGCACGGCGTTGCCGCGCTTGGCGAACTGGATTAAATGGGCGGCGCATTCGCGCACTTGGGTGACGCTGCCCGGCGCCGACGGCAATTCCGCGCTGTGCATGACTTGGATGGAGTCCACCACCAGCAATTCCGGCCGCTGGCGGTTCGCGGAGTTCAACACCTGTTCGACGCCGGTTTCCGCCAACAACTGAAGATTGTCCCGCGGCAGTTGCAGCCGCCGCGCGCGCATTCCCACCTGCCGCGGCGATTCCTCGCCGGTGACGTACAGGCCACGCCGGCCCGCCGCCGCCTGCAAGCACATGAGCTGCAACAGCAAGGTGCTTTTGCCGGCGCCGGGATTGCCGCCGATGAGCACCACCGAACCCGGCACCAAACCGCCGCCAAGCACCCGGTCGAGCTCGCCGATGCCGCTGGCGAAACGCGGCTGTTCCGCGAGATCGATGGCGGCGAGCTCGATCGCTTCGCTTTGGGTACCCGCGTAGCCGCGCCGGTCATTACCGCGACCGGCGCCGGTCGCGCCGGGATTGAATTGAACCAGCGTATTCCAGGCGTTGCAGCTGCCGCATTGGCCCTGCCACTGGGCATGCTCGGCGCCGCAATCGCCGCAGACGAAGGCCGTTTTCGCTTTGGCCACGGCGGTTCCCCTCAGCTGTACAGTCGCGGCACGCGGGGGCTGACCCGGGTGAAAAGTTCGTAGGCGATGGTGCCGGCATCGGCTGCGACGGCCTCCGCCGGCAAACCCTCGCCCCAAAGCACGACTTCGGCGCCGGGGGCCGCGTCAGTCGCCGCGCCGAGATCGACGACGATCATATCCATGGAAACACGGCCCGCGAGTTTGCACGCCCGATAACCACCGCCGGACGCCACCAGCACCCGGGTGCCGTTAACTGCCGATCTCGGATAGCCGTCCGCATAGCCGATGGAAACCACGCCCATTTTGGTGTCCCGCGGGAAGCGCCAAGTGGCGCCGTAGCCTACCACCTCCCCGGCCCGGACATCGCGCACCGCCAACAAGCGGGCCCGCAGGCTCATCACCGGCCGCAGGCCGAGCTGCGCGGCGCCGCGGCCGGCCAAGGGCGAAGCGCCATAGAGCATGATGCCCGGACGCACATAGTCGAAGTGCGCCCCGGGCAGTTCCAGAATCCCGGACGAAGCCGCCAAACTGCTCGGCGGCGCTTGCCCGAATTGGGCCGCGAAATCTTGCCGCAGGCGTTTGAACGCGAGCAGTTGCGCTTGGGTGAAAGCCGCCGCGCCCGGTTCCTCCAATTCGTCGGCCCAAGCCAAATGTGACATCAGCCGCAGCTCGAATTTGCCGCTCTTGCGCAGTTCCCCGGCGGCGGCCAGGCAGGCCGCGGCGCTCAGGCCCAAGCGGTTCATGCCGGAATTGTGTTTCAGCCAAACGACGATGGGGGCCTCGGCCGCGGGCCGCAGTTCCGCGAGCAAACGCACTTGACCGCCCGTATGCACCACCGGTTCGATTCCCAGACGCGCACAGTCCAGCAATTCGCCGCTGTCTTGAAAACCGTTCAGACATTGAATCGGCAAGTCCGCTTGCAATTGCCGCAAGCGCCTCGCCTCGGCCATGGTGGCGACCGCGAAGCCGTGGATGCCAGCGGCGGCTTCGCCCAGAGCGGCGGCGCATTCCGTCATGCCGTGACCGTAGGCGTCGGCCTTCACCACGGCGATGACGCGGGCGGCGGGGCAAATCTCGCGCACGCGGCCCAAATTATGCCGCAGCGCGGCCAAATCGATTGCGGCCCAAGCCCGCTCCCCACCGGCGCGACCCACTGACTACATGCCCGCGTAGCGGCTGACATCGTCGGGCTTGGCGAGGTTTTCGAATTTGGTGAGATGGTTTAGGAAGCTGAGTTTCAGCGTGCCGATTTCGCCGTTTCGATGTTTGCCGATGATCACTTCGGCCACGCCCTTGTCTTCATCCTTGGTGTCTTCCTTTTTGTACACCTCTTCGCGGTAGAGAAACAGAATGACATCGGCATCCTGCTCAATGGCGCCCGACTCGCGCAAATCGGACATGATCGGCCGCTTGTTGGGCCGCATTTCCAAGCCGCGGTTCAACTGCGAAAGCGCCATCACCGGGCAATTGAATTCCCGCGCCATCAGTTTCATCGAGCGGGAAATTGCGGAGATTTCGCCGACGCGGTTTTCCGTCGTGCCCTTCAGTTGCATCAGTTGCAAATAATCCACCACGATCAAGCCCAGATCGCCGTGCTTCTTGCTGAGACGCCGCGCCCGGGCGCGCATGTCGGTTGGGGAAAGCCCGGAGCTGTCGTCGATGTACAGCAGCCGTTCCCGCAGCTTGGTCAAGGTGTTTTCGAGTTTCGGCCAATGTCCTTCGGTCAGCTTGCCGACCCGCAGCCGGGAATGTTCGATGCGGCCGACGGATGAAATCATCCGCAGCACCAAACTCTGCGCCGGCATTTCCAAGCTGAACACCAGCACCGGCTGCGCTTGATTCAGGATGGCGTGCTCGACGGCGTTCATCGCGAAGGCGGTTTTGCCCATGGACGGCCGGCCGGCGACCACAATCAGATCCGCTTTCTGCCAGCCGGAAGTGATGCGATCCAAATCGACGAAACCGCTCGGCAAACCGGTGTGCTCGGTACCGGATTTCGCCAATTCTTGAATGCGGTCCACCGCTCTGCCGAGCAGGGGCTCAAGCGCTTCCGGGCCTTTGTCCTTGGGGCGTTCGTCGGCGATGCCGAAGATGCGTTTTTCCGCCGCGTCGAGGATTTCCTCCACCGGCGCGCCTTCGGTGTTGTGGCAGTTATCGATGATCTTGTTACCGGCGGAGATCAGGGCGCGCAGCACCGAACGGTCGCGCACGATTTGGGCGTAATGCCGCAGATTGGCCGTGCCCCGTGCATTGGCGGCAAGGTCGCCGAGGTAATCGGTACCACCGGCGGCGTCGATTTTTCCCCGCTCCAGCAGCGCGTCCGCCACCGCCAGGGTATCGATGGGCTTGGCTTCCTTGGCCAAGACCACCATGGTCTCGTAGATTTGGCGGTGTTCCGGGAAATAGAAATCCACCGGCTCCAGCACATCCGCCGCGACATACCAACCTTCGGCGTCGAGCATAAGGCCACCGAGCACCGCCTGCTCGGCTTCGCGGGAGTGGGGCGGAACGCCTGGCTGCCCCGCCGCCGGGGTGTCGGTGCTTCCGGGAAACTGCTGTTCCGCCGCGTCCATCATCGGGCCTCGCGGAGATTTCGTCGCGAAGTTTATTCGTTGCAGTGTTAATTTATCGCCGCGTTTATTCAGTGTCAGCGGCGACCTCGTCTCCCGACTCGGCTTCATCCGGGGCTGCATCCACTTCCTCGACCGGAGTCGGCGCATTGCGGTTGATTACCGTCAGCGCGAAGGTCTGGGCGATATCGAAACCAAGGTCCGCGGTAACCTCGTACTCGCCGCATTGGCGAATGGCGCCGCCGGGGAGGAGCACTTCCGACTTGGCCAAATCGCCGCCCGTCTGTCGATTCGCCGCTTCGGCCACATCGCGGGCGGAGACCGAACCGAACAAACGGCCTTCGTCGCTGGCGTTGACTTCGATGGCGAGGTGCAAATCCACCAATTTCTCCGCGCGGCCCCGGGCATGGGCCATTTTTTCATTGTGGGCGGCGAGCAACTCCGCACGGCGCTGCTCGAACTCCGCCAAATTCTGTTTCGTCGCCGGCACGGCCTTGCCTTTGGGGAACAGAAAATTCCGCGCGAACCCCGACTTGACCCTCACGGCTTGGCCGATATCGCCGAGTTTGGCGACTTTTTCCAGCAAAATAACGTTCATTGCGAATTCCTCAATTCGAACCGGACCGCTCAACCGGTGGTCGGCAAGCGGGCGCGAAAGTCATACCAACTATCGATGATCGCCACCACGATCAACACATAAAGCGTGGCGGGAAACAGCAGCAGGAAATATAGCGCCGCCAACCACAGTGCCGATGCTTTTTTCCAAGCCACCAAGGCGTGGGCGAGGCTCAAGCCGGCGAACACCAGCGGCAACGCCAGATGAAACGTCCATGGCCGCGGCAAGGCTTCCACCAAGTTGATCAACAGCATCAGCCCCACCAGCGCCAAGTTCGTGACCTGACCCAAGCGCAGCGCGTGAAATTCGCGCTGAAAACCGCCGGGGTTGTAAAGCATCGCCTGCATCGACCGGCCCAACATCAGCAATACCACCGACAAGGCCCCGTAGAAAGCCGCCAGCACCGTCGTCATGACGACGCGCATATCCTGGAGCTGCACGCCTTCGAGATTGTTGGCCCGAATATACAACTCCAACTGCTCGAAAACGAGATCCAGCACCAGCGGCTGCGCGCGCAGATAAATCTCGAACAGGGCGCCGAGGCCGATGCCCGCGAGCAGGACGCTTTCCCAAGATTGCGTCGAACGCAACACGCCTGCGAGCAGAAAAACGGCAAACAGCAGCAACAGCGGAAACACATCCCCCAGCAGCAACCAAAAGCCCGCGGGCAGCAACGCCCAAAGCAGCAGGAAGGAGCCCGCCGACATGCCTCGGCTCATGCTCGCCAAAGCAACCAAGGCCGGAGCGATAAACCCCAGCAGTGGCGGCAGGCCGAGCAGAACGACCGCCAGCGCGGCTTGCCGGCGTCCCGCCATCACGAATTCGGCAAGGCCGCGCAACATGATTTTTCAACCCTGATGGCTGTCCGTGTAGGGAATCAGCGCCAAAAACCGCGCGCGTTTGACCGCGGTCGCCAACTGACGCTGATAACGCGCCTTGGTGCCCGTGATACGGCTGGGAATAATTTTTCCAGTCTCGGAGATGTAGGCTTTCAGGGTTTCCAAATCCTTGTAATCGATCTCTTTGACATCTTCGGCGGTGAACTTGCAGAACTTGCGGCGGCGGAAATAGCGGCTCATGTTTTGGCCTCCTCGGTATCGGTCTCCCCTGACTCGGTCTCGGCGGCGGGCTCCGCGGCGGCGGTCGATCCGGATTCGCCGGTCGCGTCTTTGGCTGCTGCATCTTGGCCAGTCGCGTCTTCGCCGGTCGCGTCTTGGGCCGCCGGCTCTTCGACCGCGGCGCTGGCCTCATCCGCGGCCGCTGGCTCCCCGGTAGCGTCCGGCTGCTCGATAGTTTGGCCCGATTCCGGCTGGGGATTTTCCCCGCTCGTTGGACTCGGCTGCTGGTCCGCTTTTTCTCTGGCTTCCCGCGCCGCCACTTCCTGCTCGCGCAGCTTGCGTCGCTGCTCGACCCGGGCTTTGCGTTCGCGGGCCTCGCGTTCGCCTTTCAGAATCAGGGACTCCTCGGTAACGGCCTCGCCCCGCTTGATGAACAAGTCACGAATCACCGCGTCGTTGTAGCGGAACAGGGTGCTCAATTCATTCAGTGTTTCCTGGCCGCACTCGACATTCATCAGAATGTAGTGCGCCTTGTGGATTTTGTTTATCGTGTAGGCGAGTTGACGGCGGCCCCAGTCTTCGGTGCGGTGAACTTTGCCGCCGCCTTGGGTGATCAGTTGGGTGTAGCGCTCGACCATGCCGGGCACCTGCGCGGATTGGTCGGGATGCACCAAGAATACGACTTCGTAGTGTCTCATCGAGACTCCTTGTGGTTGCAGATGAACGAGGCCATCATGGTTTCAGCCTTCCGACCGACGAAGGCCGCCACGGTAAGGCAAGGAGTTGAATTGCGGCGCGAAGCCCCGCTTCGCGCAAAGTCCGGCGATTCTAGAGAAAGCCACCCCCTGTTGCAAGCTATGCCTTACACCGTCGATGGGGGCTTCGCCGCGGAAAATGATCCCAGCTTCCACGACTCAGCTCCGGCAGCAATGACATCGCGCTTGGGCGGTCTGCTGACGGGCGCGGGGTTTCAGTTCGGAACATAAATTATTTCGCCGGTGTCCAGTTGGTAGGCGGTGCCGATGGGGCGGCCCCGTTGGCCGGTTTGTTGTTGGGTTTCCGCCGCGGTGTAGGTCCGAATTTCCTGCCCTTCCTTGATGATGACTTCCATATCATCTTCGCCGGGATTTTTCACGAAAGTGAATTCTTCGCTGAACAGCAACTCGCCCAATTCCAGGTGACTGATGAGCGCCGCCATCAGCGCCACCGAGAAAACCATGGCGACGTCGAATAGATTGACCAGCGAACTTAAGGGATCGAGCTCTTCGCTCTCGGATAGAATGGCCTCATAGCGTTTCATCTTGCTCGGACTCCAGTAGATATTGCAAAACGAATTCCAGCCGGTGCATGCCCCACGCCAAGCGCCGTTTGCGCGATTGGTACAGGATGAAACCGATACTGCCGATGACGATGCCGAGCACGGTGGTGGAAAACGCCACCTGCATGTTTTGCGTCAAGCTCACCATGTCGCCGGCCGCCAAGCCAGCCAACGCCGGCCCCATTGGAATCAAGGTGCCGATCAGTCCCAGACTGGGGCCGAGCCTGGTCAGCAGCCTCGGAAATGACAGTTCGGCTTCGCCGTGCAAGGCGAAATCGCCGAGTTGTTTTTCCCGCAGCGCGCGGCCGGCGTTCTCGTCCAGCACGGCCAGCAGGTGTCCAGCCAAGGGCGAAACCCGCAATCGCTCCAAATCCGCCAGTATTTCTCTGTATTCGTGGAAACTGCCGGCGAGCAATCGATCATCGATTTGCTCCAAGCGCGCCAGCAGGCTGCGTTCCAGCCGCTGCTGCTGCCAGTCCTGTCCCAGCAACAGCAGGGCCCGGGCGAGCAGATACAGCAGTAAAGCGATGCAGGGCGCCAGCAGGCCCATGCTGATCCACGTCAGTATCGAGAAAAAGCTCGGCATTGCGCGTCACATCCTCGTCTTCATGGTTCGATGCCCGAACATCCGCCAAGCCGCGCCGGCGGCAACCAAAGCCACCAACAGCAGCGGAGCCAAATGAATACGGCTTTCGGCCAGCCAGGCAAGACCGATGGGATCGACCCGCACCGTTTCGCCAGCCGTGAACAGCCATTGCAGCACGAGCAGCAACAGGGCGCAGAAGCGGGCGGGAATCAGCCGCGGGACGGGTTGGATACGGCGCATGACCTTGATCGCCGCCGCGACAAGCAGCAGCAACGCCGCCGCGTAGAAGCGGCCCAATAGTGAAAACTCGATGCCCAAAGCTTGATAATACAGCCAAAGTTGCAAACTGAGCGCGGCCAAAGGCAGCGTAAGCCATGCGCCGATCAGGCGGCTGTGCAACAGTAGGCACAGCGCTTGCAAACTCAGCGCCACCGCCACCGCCGGGGCATAGCGCGCCAAAGTTTCCAGCCAGATTTGGATGCTTTGTTCGCTCAACCAGACCGACGCGGCGAGCGCAAGCGCGGCCAGGCCCAGGGGCGTGGCCGCCACAGCCAGCATTTTTCCGGCTATTTCGCCCCGGACCACCTCGCCGCGGAAAATCGACCGGAGCAAAGCAGCGCCGTTGCCGGTCTCAAAAAAAGATTCTCCCCGCGGCGGCCAAACCAGCAGAGCGCAGAGAGCGCAGAGCAACAGGCTGAGCATCCACCATGCGGCAACTTCATTCATGCCGCGGCCGCGAGTTTTCTCCGCTGCCGCCAAAAAACAAGCAGCAGGGCCAACGCGGCCGCCAAAGCGATGCCGCCCAACAGCGCGGCGAGATTGCGCCCGCGGTCCGACATAGCGATACTGGATTCGGCAGCGGATTCAACAATGGATTCACGAGCTTGTTCCGGCGTGGTTTCCTCCGCAGCCGAATCGGCGGTCTGTTCGCGCAATACGAGTTCGGTGCGGGATGCCGCATCGCCGATTTCCGCCGCATTGATTTCCGCCTGATAGCTGGCCAGCAGCGCAGCATCCAATTGTGCTTCGACAAATTCCCGCAGCTCCCCATTGCCGCAGGTGAAGCTGCCGCAACCCGCCTCGAATTCGGCGACCAGCGCGGCGTGGAGCTCGGCCAAAACCCGCAACTGATCCGCCTCCGGCGTCCAGAAATCCTTCCGCGCCGCTTCCAGCATTACGCCGGTGGCTTCCTGTAGCGCATAGGGATTTTCCGTTTCGAAAAATTCCCGCAAAGCAAGCCCGTGCTTATCTTCGATCAGCGTCTCGTACACCTGGTTCCAAAATCCCGGCGCGATGGCGGCGGGTTTCATGGTGTTCCAACCGAAGGAATTGCGCAGCGTTTCGGCCAACACTTCCGCACTCGACGCCTCGCCGACCCGCAGCCCTTCAAGATAGCGCGGATTGAACAAAGTCGTTCGCGCTTCTTTGGCGATGGCGCTGTTCAAGGTTTCGACCCGGGCCCGGGACGGATTGCGAAAATCGGCGAAATAGGCCTCCGCATCCTCGCCGGTCACCGAGCGCACCGCCAAGCTGAGGCCACCCATGAATTCATACACATGGTCCAAACTCAAACCTCCCCAAGTATTGCTCGACCGGGGCTGAATCACCACATCGGTATTGAGCAGCGCCGCGGTGAACAGCTCGGGCACATACTCGCCCCACTCCGCCGAATCGCCATACATGGCGCCCATATTGTTCAAATACTGGGCGGCCACGTCGGTATCGCTGCCCCAAGTATCGCCCCGCTCCACCATGCCCATGATCTGGGTGCCGTAGGAGCCGTTGATACCGCCGAAACTTCGCCGGGTGGATAAGCTTCTGGCCCGTGCCGGCGTGAGCCCGCTGGCCAAGAGATGCTGCTCGGCCAGTCGGACGCCGTCGCGCACGTGGTTTTCGTCCAAATCCGTCGCGGCGGCCGCCATGGCGACGGCCTGGTTGATCAGCGCCAGCCTTGATGCGGCCAAGTCGCGCAGCTGGCCCGCGCTTTGCACCACGACGTCGATGCGCGGCCGACCCAGATCGGCCGCTGGCATCAGGCGCAGCAACTGGACTTGACCATTGGGCGCGTAGACCGGTTCCACTCCGAGCAGATACAGCACCTGGGCCACCGTGGCGCCTTGGGAATGAATGAATTCGCTCGGCCACAGGGTGAAACTGACCTTGTTCGGCAAGCGTCCGTGACGGGTTTGGTAGTCGGTCAGCATGTCGTCCGCCAAGGCCTTGCCCACTTCCCAAGCCGCCCGTGTCGGTGTCTGTTCGGCGTCGATGGAGTACATATTGCGCCCGGTCGGCAAAGCGGCGGGGTTGAGCAGCGGATCGCCGCCCGAGGCGGGCGCGACATAGCCGCCGGCGACGGCGTTCCCCAATGCGGTTTCTTGATCGCCGGCGCCCCGCAGCAACAAGGACTTGTAGCCTTCGTATTGCGCCAAAGTTTCAAGCAGTCCGGGCTGATGATCGAATTCCAGTCCGCCGACCAAATCCGCCACGTCCGCCCCTTCATTCATGTCCGCGAACAGGGCTTCGGCACCCGCGGTCCGGGCCACAGATTCGGGCAGCAGCGCTTTCACCGAATCGATCAACATCAGTTCGGCGGTCAGCGCGGCATCGGCGTCGATGTATTCCTCGCCCCAGGTGTACAACCCTTTATTGATGCGGGCTTCTGCCAGATCTTCCAAATACAGTTCCAGCTTGGGCAGCACATCTTCGTCCCAATTTTCGCTTTCCGCCAAGCGCATATCGAGGTCGGCTTCGAGTTCCATCGCCGTGGCCAATTCGATTATTTGCCGGCGTTGCTCGACCCGCACCTGCCCTTCGGCGAGCCGATAGTCGTCAATCCAGCGGCTGATGGTGGCGAGATCCGAGTACAGTCCGGCACGCTGAAACGGCGCGGTTAGATGGTTGATGATGGTGGCGTAGCTGCGCCGTTTGGCGATGATCGCCTCGCCCACATTGCTCATGGTGTAGATATAGAAGTGCGGCGTGTTGCCGATGAGGGCGTCGGCCCAGTCGTTGGGAGACAGCGCCACTTGTTTGCCCTGGGTGAATTCCAGGCTGCCGTGGGTGCCGTAATGGATGATCGCGTCGGCGCCGAAAGCCTCGCGCAGCCACAAATAAGCGGCAACATAAGTATGGGGCGGCGCTTCTCCCGTGCCATGCACCATTTTGAAATTGTCGGCGCCGAATCCAGCCAAGGGCTGCGGCATCAAGACGACATTGCCAAAGCGCACATTGGCGACCGCGACGCGGCTTCCTCCCATCGGCGAAGTTTCGACCATGAAGTCGCCAAGTCCGTTGCCGTAGCGCTCGTCCACCCGTTCGCAAACACCTGCCGCGAGTTTCTCCGCGCACCAGCGGCGATACTCGCCCTCTTCCACCCAAGCCGGATGGCCCTCTTCCAGGAAGCGCCGCGCCTGGCCCATGCCGTCGGGCGTAAGCACCGGGCCTTCCGTTTCCACGCGGCGGCGGAAAGTTTCGTAATCAGCAGGTAAATCGCCCAAATCGTAGCCGCGCCCTTGCAATAGTTGCAAGGTATTAAACAGCGACGGACTGACTTCCATGCCACCAGCCGTCAGCGCATTCTTGCCCGGACCCCGAAAATAAACGATGCCGATGCGTTTTTCCGCGTTCGGCTTGCGTTTCAGTTCGATCCATTGGTCCACCATTGCCACGTACTCGTCTAAGCGCTCTGGAATCGCCTCGAAAATCCGAAACCCTCTTTCGTCGTGGAACTGGGCGTTGACCACCCGCGGGGCGACACCGCCATCAAGCTCGGGCAGGACAACATTCATGGTGAGCATGCCGCCGGCATAGCCTTGCGGGTCCTCCAACCAATAAGTGTAATCGTCGAAAACCGACAAGGGTGTCAGCAATGGGACCTGATTGTCGGAGAACCAGTTCACCACCGCCTCCTCTTGACCGAAACCGAAACGGCCGTGGGGCATCATCACCACCGCGTCGGGATTGACCTCGGCGACGAGGGAGAGCCGTCCGGCTCTGCCGTTGATGGGATATACCCGCATTCCGGCGCCTTCAAACGCTTCGATCATGGTGTTCAAATGATCCCGGTTGGCATTGAATGGGCCGGGGACGGTCGTGATGAGCGCGATTTTGGAACCATCCGGGTTGTAATTGGGATGCGTTTCGTAATATCGCTGGTAATCCCGCACCGTCGTGAACACTTCATCGCCGAGATAGAACAGCACATCGGCATCGATCAGCAGCGGTTCTTCGAATGCCGGCGATTGCCAAACTTTCCCGTCCAATTGCCGGCGGACGTAGTGCCACAGATTTCGATAGTTGAAATCGCCGCCGTTGTCGATATAGCTTCGCACCCGCTCCCGCGGGTCTTCGGCGAGACTGGTGAGCCGCGCATGATTGGGATTGGTCGGACTGTCGATATACACCGACCCACCGGCCCGGGCGGCGCGCTCCAAATAGCCGAGTTGCTCCTCGTCGAGCGCCAGACCGCGACCGAAAACCAGGACGAAATCGTAATCGTCCGCCCGCTCCAATTGCCCCAGCGCAACGCGGTCGAAGCGGAACTGTGGCATATCGGCCACCGCCTTGATCACTCGGCTGGCGGTGAAATCCTCGTAGTTCACCAGTGCGACGGCGGTTGGCGCGGCAAAGCGCTGGAAAGCGGCGAATAATCCCACCGCGGCCAACAGCAGAACAAGCCCGGGAATCGCGAATCGTTTCATGAAGGATACCTCCCGGTTAGATGCCGAAGCCGTAGCGGATGGATACCGATACATTGCGCCCGGGCGCCGCCGAATCTCCGATATCGCCGGTGATTCTCGAGCCAGCCACGAACTGATGCCAATACTGCTCATCGAGCAGATTATTGATTCTGAGATGCGCGCTGAAATTCGGCGAGAAGTTATAGAACGCGCTCAAATCCACCGTTGTATAGCTTGGCACGACCAAGGTGCCCGGTCTGACATTGTCGAACTCATCGACGAACCGGGCGTTCAAGCGTCCGCCGAAATCGTTGTTGGCGGAACGGAAAGTCAATCCCAATATGCCTTGGCGGGGACCCACGCTGGTCAGGGGTTCGTCGGTTGATCGGTTTTCCCCGTCAAGGCTGGCGAAAGAAAAATCCAGCAGCCATTGGTGCGGGGTTTCGAATAGATTATGCAAATAGATTTCCGCATCCAACTCCGTGCCGTCTATTTCAACATCGCTGAGATTGAGATACCTGATCTGCGTCACCGGTCGAAACCCGGGTATGGGATTGGGGCGGGTTCCCGAGCGGGTGCTTTCGATAAAGTCCTCGTAATCCGTGCGGTAGGCGGCGATTTCCAGGCTGCCGATGGCATGGCGCAGGCGTAGCCCCACTTCGACGCCATTGCTTTTTTCCGAAGTCAAATCCGGGTTGGCCAGCACTTCATGGGGAAAGCCCCGGCTTTGGATAAAGGTATTGATGTATTGCTCGGAAACCGGCGGCGTGCGGAATCCACTGGTGTAATTGCCAAACAGGCTGACAGCGTCGTCCACGGCGTAGACTACGCCAAGCGTGGGGGAAAAACTCTCACTGCTGACTTCTCCCACGCGCTGCCCGGTCGGATTCGAATTGAAATACAGGGCATCCGGTTCCGGGCTGTTTTTATAGTAGTCGTATCGCAGGCCTAAATTCAGGCGCAGCCTGTCCTCCAGCAGGAATATTTCGTCCTGGACGAAAATTCCCAGCAAGTCGGTCTCGCTGTAGGGGTGGGGCCGCAGCGGATACACCACGCCGTTGCGTGACAGATCCACTTCGCCGGTGTCCAAATAAATATCCCGATAGAAATTGATCCGTTCGGAAGATTTTCTGACAATGTCGATACCGGCCAGCAAATCGTGATTCTCCCAAGTTTCGCCCAGCAGAACACTGGCCGAAACCAGTTCTTGGTTCACTTCAACATCTTCCCGGTTCAAAATCGGCACACCGCCATCGAGCCTGTGCTCGAATTCATCCTCCGCGATCACGCCCTCCTGAAAATCGATTTGCCAGTCCAAGCGATCCAGATTGAAGACATTGGCTAATTCTTGCTGGAAGCCGATTCGCCAGCGATGGCTCTCGTCTTCCTCATAGTGGTTGGTGATGTTCCGCGCCGGGCTGAGGGCGCTGTTGAAGCTCGCATCCACCGCCCGTCGCCAGTAATCCATCAGGAAACCATATTGATTATCGGGATTGCTTGAATTTTCCCATTTGAACAGCAGATTCTCCTGAGTGCCGTCCAAAGGAAAATTTTCGTAGTCACCATATATATCCGTTTCGGAGAACTGCCGGGTCGAAGCTTGCAACAGATAAGAGCCGCCGCCAGCCGGCCCGGCCACCGTCGCGGTCTGTCGGAAGCCTTCGTTAACTTGATCGTAGCCGCCACCCAATTCAAATATGGGCGAGTCGCTCCCGCCGAGCAGCGCATCCGGCGACACGGTATTGAGCAAGACCACCCCCGCCAAAGCATCGCTGCCGTACAAAGCCGACGACGGGCCCTTCATGAACTGAATATCGCCCATGGAATAAGGCTCGAAACTGTTGCGCCCGTTGGAAACGCCGGCCGAACCGAAACCGTCGGGCAGGCGCGTGCCGTCGAGCAGCATGATCACCCGGTTGCCCGACAAACCGCGGATGACAAAAGTACCGTTGCCCCGGCGGTCATTCGACTGATCAAAACTGATCGCCGGCTGGTATCTGACCAAATCGGCCAAACCGTTGGGTTGCAGCTGCTGAATTTCCTCTTGGTCCAGCAATTCGATGCTGGCCGGGGTATTCCAGATTTCGGTTTCCTTGCGCTGTACTTCAACTACGATTTCTTCAATTTGCTGCGCGTTCGCGGTGCCAGCGAGCACGCCGCCTAAAACAAGAACTATGTGCCGCATACGATTTCGCTTGATGCTCATTTCTCACCATCCCAAATTAACCATGTGCTGATTTCGCCAGGGAAACACAGGGGTTTCGCGCTTGTGGCAAAGCGAAACACCCGACGAATCCGTGGGGACAAAAAACGACCGATTTATGCCTGGCTTGGTCGGATGCCTATAGGGAATCAGGCTGTGGGGGGCGAGCGCGATTTGGCGGCTGGCGAGTCGGGGTAACGGGGTTTCAGCGCCGAATCCGAGAAAGATTGTCCCGCGGGCGCCAAATCCAGGACGAATTCCCCGCCGACGGCGAGTTCTTCGTTTTGACCCAGCTTCAAACAAATTCCGCAGTCAAAATGAATGCTTAGGTCATTTTCGAGTGAGTTATGATCATCGCCTTCGTGCGAATGCGCCAAATCGGCGTTCAGCGCGAGCAGCAGCAGCAACGCAGGCGGGACTGCCAGCCGACGATTCCGCCGCAAGAGGTTCCGGCAACGCGCGAGCGAAAAACTCATAATGGAGCGGAGACCGCCGACAGTAAGATGATCAACCGGGCATTGTCTGGTAGATTCCAGCGCTTGTCAAGCGATCTATGTCGCCGTCGCCCGCAGGCCGAGGCTTCGCGACTTATTTCCCCGCGGCATGCACAGTTCGCCGTTGGCGGACAACCTCGAATAAACAAATTCCCGCGGCCACGGCCACATTCAAGCTGTCCGTGGCGCCCGGCATCGGAATCCCCAGCAGATAATCACATTGCTCCCGCACCAGGCGGCGGATGCCCTTCCCTTCCGAGCCGAGCACCAAAGCGACGGGGCCGGTCAAATCCCCTTGGAAAATGGACTCCGCGGCAGCGGAGTCGGCGCCGCTGATCCAAATACCCAGCGGTTTGAGCCGGCCGAGAAAGCGCGCCAGATTGCTGACAGTAACCACGGGAACGACTTCCGCGGCGCCGCTGGCGGCTTTGCGCACGGCGGCGTTGAGCCGGGCCGACCGGTCCGCCGGAATCACCACCGCATCAACTCCTGCGGCGGCAGCGCTGCGCAGGCAGGCGCCGAGATTGCGCGCATCGGTAATCGAATCGAGCACCAGCAGGAATGCCTCCGGTCCCCTGCCCGCCAGCAATTCGAGCAAGCCGTCTTCATTCAAGGCCGGCCTGGCCGCCGCCGCGTCCAGCAAGGCGACCACACCTTGGTGCGGGCCGTCCGCGAGCTCGTCCAGCTGACGCCGATCCAGTTCGCGGCAGGCGACGCCATGACGCGCCGCCCGCTCCCGCAACGCCAGCATCCGCCGATCCTTGCGTCCGTGTTGCAGCAGCAACTCCCGCACCGCCGCGGGATTTCGTTCGAGAATCGCGGTGGCGGCGTGAAAGCCAACAGCCTGGTTTGCCGCGCTCATCGGCGACCGCGCGTGACCGCCCGGGGATTCTTCGCGGCCATCACGCGCCCGTCAGCCGCAAATCGATTTTGCGCCTTTCGAGATCGACATGGATCAGTCGCACCCGCACCTCGTCGCCGAGCCGGAAAATTGCCCGGCGGCGGCGGCCTTCGAGAAAATGCTGTACCGGATCGTGCTCGTAATAGTCATCGCCCAAACTGCTGATATGCACCAAGCCATCAATGTACAGGCCGCGCAATTGCACGAATAGGCCGAATCCGGTTACGCCGCCGATGACACCGTCGAATTCATCGCCGATGCGCCCGCGCAGGTATTCGCACTTGAGCCAGTTCACCGAGAAATAGCCCGCCTCGTCGGCGCGCCGCTCGGCGACGGAGCAAAGCGCGCCGAGTTCTTCCGCGGCGGCGCGGTTGTAAGGGTAAATTTTGGCTTTGGCAATCGCTTCCGCGCCAGCGGCCGGACGCGCCGCCGGATGGGCCCGGTTGCGGATCAGCAACCGGATTGCACGATGGGTCAGCAAGTCCGGGTAGCGGCGGATCGGCGATGTGAAATGCGTGTAGCGGGGAAAATTCAGGCCGAAGTGGCCGACGTTTTCCGGCTGATAAACCGCTTGCGGTAAAGAGCGAATCAACAGGGTTTGCAGCAAATCCCGGTCTGGCTGGTCGTCGAGCTGCCGCAGCAGTTGTCGGTAATGCGGGGGCCGCGGCCGCTCCCCGCCTTGCAGCGTCAGGCCACGGCCACGCAGAAACTCGCGCAGGTTGGCGAGTTTTTCGGCTTCCGGGCCTTGATGGACCCGAAACAAAGCCGGCAGGCGGGATTCTTGCAATAAGCGCGCCGCGGCCACATTGGCGCACAACATGCACTCCTCGATCAGCCGGTGGGCGTCATTGCGCTCGACGGGAAGAATCTCGCGCACTTCGCCGTCCCGGTCGAGGACGATGCGGGTTTCCACAGTCTCGAACTCGATGGCGCCGGCGGCGCCGCGGCGCTCTCGCAGGAGCTGGAAAACACGCCGCAGATCTTCGAGATTGCCGGCCATCGCCTGCGCGCTCGGCGGAACTTTCGCTTGGCGCCCCGTGGTTTCAACTTGGCTCTCGTCTCCTTCGGCCGCCGAATCTGGAAACAGCATGGCCGCGACTTGGGTATAAGTCAGCCGGGCGCGGGAATGGATAACCGCTTCGTGGAAGCAGAAATCGCGCATTTCGCCATCCGCCGCGAGGCGCATTTCGCAGGCCAGGACGAGGCGATCCACCCGAGGCTTGAGGGAACACAATTCGTTCGACAACGCCTCGGGCAGCATCGGCACGACGAAGTCGGGAAAATAGACCGAAGTGCCGCGCCTGCGCGCTTCCGCATCAAGCGCGCCACCCACCGCCACGTAGTGGGAAACATCGGCAATCGCGACGAACAAGGTCCAGCCGCCGCCCGCTTCGCGGCGGGCGAAAACCGCGTCGTCAAAGTCTTTCGCGTCTTCGCCGTCGATGGTGATGAAAGGCAGCCCGCGCAAATCCATGCGCCGTTCCTTCTCCGCCGCCGCGACCCGCCCGGGGAACCGCGCCGCCTCGCGCTCGGCGGCATCCGGCCAGAGGAATGGAATCCCCTTGTCGAATATGGCGGCCCGCAAATCGGGGCGAAGTTCGGCAAGCGAGCGCGCGAGATCGTCCATGCTGTACCGCATTGCTATTGACGCAAGCCGCGCCCGGCGGAACGGAATGCTCCGAATCTGTGGGGATTATACCCGCCAAACGACCCAGAGCACCGATCCAACCTTGCGTATGAAAGCGGCCCCGCCGCGGCTTCAGGCGGCGGGAAAACACCGCCAGGCGAGTGCCGGGCGGCAAGTCCTCGAAGATCAAGAAGCGGTTCTCCGCCGACGGGCGCCATCAATTTCGACCGCATGGGACGCAACGGTGGTTGGTACCTTCAAGAGGGTTGTCTGGGCGGGTTTTGGGTGGTCCGCCAGATGTGGTTGTTGGCGGCTAGGTAGCCTTCGATGTTGCCGCAGTCGAAGCGGCGGTCGGGGAAGCGCCAGGCGAGCACTTTCCCGGCCCGCGCTTGGGCGGCCAAAGCGTCGGTGAGTTGGATTTCGCCGCCGTGTCCGGGTGCTGTTTGGCGCAGTAAGTCGAAAATATCGGGGGTTAGGATATAGCGTCCGATTGCGGCTAAATTGCTTGGGGCGGTTCCGTGGGAGGGCTTCTCCACCAAATCGGCGACTTGAAACAGACCGGAATCCCGCCGCGCCGAAGATGGATTTGCGGAACCTGGGCCTCCACTTGGGCCTTCCTTCGGACGGGCGATTTCGGCGGCGCGGCGAGCCGCCCCGTCATCTGGCGCATCTTCATCGGAGACCGCTTCCGGGGAAATTATTCCGTAGCGCGATGTCTCGTCTTCCGGGACTTCTTCGACGGCGACGATGCTGCATTGGTGGCGCTGATAAAGTCGCGTGAGTTGGGCCAGGACACCGGCATCTTCAGTGACGCAGAAATCGTCCGCAAGCAGCACGGCGAAGGCTTGCTCGCCGATAAGGGTTTCGCCGGTGAGGACGGCATGGCCAAGACCTCGGGCTTCAAGTTGCCGCGTGTATGAGAAATTGCAGCGGCGCACCAAATCCCGGGTTTCGGCGAGCAGCGCTTCGCGCTCCGAACCGGCGATTTCGCGCTCAAGTTCGTAGCTGATGTCGAAATGGTCTTCGAGCGCCCGCTTGCCGCGGCCGGTGACGAAAGCCATTTCGCTGATGCCGGCGCGGACGGCCTCCTCCACGCCATATTGAATCAGCGGCTTGTTGACGATGGGCAGCATTTCCTTCGGCATGGCCTTGGTCGCCGGCAGAAACCGGGTGCCGTAGCCGGCCGCAGGAAACAAGCATTTTCGGATTGCTGACATTACTTCTCCACCCGGCTGTAGATATCGTCGCAGCGGATGATTTCGTCTTCGCCGAAGTATTCCCCGATTTGCACTGTGATGAATTCTGCCGCGAGTTGTCAAGCGCGTTGTCCTGGCAATCGCCAACACTGCCAGCCGACGCATCGCTCCCGACCGCGGCCAGACGCTCGGTATGACGCACCGGAAAGCAGTCAAATGGTTATTTCTGCGGCCGTTTGAATTCGTCCGCCCACAGCCGCCGCGCGAACTCCGCGGCCGGCAGGATTTCGATGCCGTCTTCCGTGCGCCGTGGCAACGGTTCCAAGCAGACCACAATTCTCCGCCGCACCCGGGGATGGTCCCTGACTAGGCTGCGCAGCCCGCGCAGGTGTTTATTGGCGATTCGCGCGGCGCTTTTCGCTTCGACCGCCAATCGCATGTCATCGAGGATGAAATCCACTTCGCCGGCGGCGCCACTGAGGCCCCAGTAGGCGAGTTCGCTGTCGGGTTGGCGATAGTCGATCCAAGCCGAAAGCTCATGGAATACCCAATTCTCAAAGGCTCTGCCGTAAGCCGCCGAACCCCGCGGCACCGGCCCGCGCCGCGCCAGCCGATTGACCACCCCCACATCGGAGAAATAAAACTTCGGCGCCGCCGTCACTTTCCGTTTGGGCTGCCGCCGGTACGCCGGCAGCCAGCGGCCCAGCAAAGTGTCCTCCAATATCTCGAAGTGGGATTTCACGGTGTGGCTGGAGACTCCGCAATCCGCGGCGATATTGCTGAAGTTGATCAATTCGCCGTCGCTCAGCGCGGCCGCGGCGAGGAAATCCCCGAAAGCGGGCAGATTGCGCACCAGGCCTTCCGCCGCGATTTCCTCCTTCAGATAGTCGGCGATGTAGGCGTCGAGCAGACGCGCGGCCCGCCTGGATTCGAATATTCGCGGCATGAAGCCGTGGTTGAGCAACCGGTCAAGATCGAACTCTGCGCCGAGTTCGCCCGCAGTCAAGCCATGTAGCTGATAACGCAAGGCGCGGCCCCCCAGCAAATTGGCCGCGCCCCGCCGCAGCTTGCGCGCACTGGAGCCGCACAGGGCGAATTTGACGCCGCGATTCTCGATCAGCCAATGCACTTCATTCAGCAGCGCCGGCACTTTCTGGATTTCGTCGATGACGATCTGGGTTCCGGCCTGGTCGCCGCCGGGTTGGTTGCCGGATGCGGTTCGCGGGGAGGCTTGGGAGTGAGCGCTGGCGCCCGCTGCATCGAGGTCTGCCGCCAATTCCTGCCGCAGATACTCCGGGTGGGTTGCGTAGCGCCGAAATTGGTCCGATTTCAGCAGATCGACCCACCGCTGAGTTGGATAATGCGCCCGCAGCAGCGTCGTCTTGCCGGTCTGACGCGGCCCCCAAAGAAAAAAGCTCTCTTCGCCGGGCGCGGGAAGAGTAAGCTGGCGCTTGAACATGGACCGCAATATATCATGAAATTTTGAAGTACGGATTCAAAATTTCAGTACTTTTTTTGCGCGACATCCAACGCTCCCCGAACAGCAAGCGACCCAGCCAAATTGCTGCGGCTGATCGATGTGAACGAGGGTTGAGAATTCGCCACCTGCTTGACCCATCAGCTGTTCTGAGCGAAAATCGTTACCTAACTGGGAACAAAAAAACTGGGAACAAAAGGTGATGCTTGGTGGAATTTGCCTTCAAAACCCGCAAGCTGGGGAAGATTTTCAATTCGCGGGCAATGTTGCAGAAGGCATACGGGGCGTCGAGAGCGAAAGCAATCATGCGGCGGATGAGTGTGCTTGGGGCGGCCCACAACCTCGAAGAGGTGCCGACCACGCCGCCGGAACGGAGACATCAATTGCTCGCGAACCGGGACGAGCAGTTTGCCGTTGACCTCGTTCACCCGTATCGACTTCTGTTCAAACCCAATCACGACCCGGTCCCGCGCAAGGATGATGGCGGCATCGACACCCGGCGGGTTACCGCAATCAAGATCCTAGAAGTGGTCGATTACTACTGACGGAGGAGAGATAAATGGCTGTGACAGCCAGACAACAATTTGATCCAGACTATGCTGTGCCCCCGGGATGGATCTTGGAGGAGCGATTGGCGGTTCAGGGCATGTCCCACGCCGAATTTGCGCGCCGATGCGGGCGATCGCCCAAGCTGATCAGCGAGATTATCGCCGGCAAGGCGTCACTTGAGCCGTCTACCGCGCTCCAGTTCGAGAAGGTGCTCGGCGTTAGCGCCAATATCTGGCTTGGCGTTGAGGCCAGCTACAAGCTGCACCATGCCCGCGAGGCCGAAGCGCGGGCAGCGGCCGCGACGGCAACTTGGGCAAAGGCTTTTCCCATTCGAGAGCTGGTGAAACGCGGCGCGTTGCAAAAACCCAGGTCGAGCGCCGATGCGGTGCTCGAGTTGTTCAAGTTCTTTGGGGTTGGCTCGATGGATGCGTGGCATACCCGGTACGGGCGCTCGAATGTGAACTATCGGCATTCAACGGGCTTTAAGAGCGATGACCATGCACTGGCAACGTGGCGGCGGCTTGGAGAGGTCATGGCCGAGGATCAGCGCTGTGGGGATTACCGCGAGAGCACGTTCAAGCGCGCCACCAAGCAGATTCGCGAATTGACCCGCGAGCCATTCCATGAGGCCCTGGAGCAGGCAACTGCTCTGTGCAACCGGGCGGGAGTCGCGCTGGCGCTGGTTCAGCCGCTGCCAAAGACGGCGCTCAGCGGGGCGGCCTGGTGGCTCTCGCCGCGCAAGGCGATCATCCTGCTGAGCGCCCGCCAAAAGTCAGACGATCACCTGTGGTTCAGTTTTTTCCATGAAGCGGCGCACATCCTCCTCCACGGCAAGAAGAATGTTTTCATAGACGAGTTCAAAGGCGAAAACACCGAACTGGACGAGGAAGCGAACGCATGGGCGACCAATGCGCTGATGGCGACCCAGACACGCTGGCGGTCGCCATCCGGGAAGCAGAAGCAGAGTCCGGCTTCGCCGTCTGGCGGTTGAGTAGCGAGGCGCTCGACATCGACGTTCATTGCGTCTTCGGCGGAAAGCGGCTCGGGCAGCCGGCCGCGGGACCCGGGCATTTGCGGATTGGGGGGCATTAGTCCTCCACCCGGCCGTAGATATCGTCATAGCGGACGATGTCGTCTTCGCCGAGGTATTCCCCGATTTGCACTTCGATGATTTCCGCCGGCTCGCCGCCGTCGTTGCGCAAGCGGTGCCGGCAGCCGATGGGAATGCAAGTGGATCCGCCGGGACCGAGTTCGAATTCTTCTCCGTCGCGGACCACCACGGCGCGGCCGCCCACCACTGTCCAGTGCTCGTCGCGTTTGCCGTGTTCCTGCAACGACAGCGCCGCGCCGGGATCGACGACGATGTGTTTCACCTGAAAGCCCGGCCCGACGGCCAGGCTTTGGTAACTTCCCCAGGGCCGTTTGACCACCCGGTGATGCTCGGTTTCAACACGCGCCTCCCGCTGCAATTCCGCCGCGAGTTGGCCGACTTCCTGTGCTCTGCCGCGCTCTGCCACGAGCAGGGCGTCGGCGGTATCGATCAGGATCAAATCGCGCAGACCGATGGCGGCGACCAGCCGCGAACTGCCCGCGTGGACGAGACTGCCGCGCAGGCCGCGGTCGATGACATCGCCGCTGATCGCATTGCCCCTCTCATCGCGGCGGGCATTGCTCCATACCGCGTCCCAAGCGCCGAGATCCGACCAGCCGGCATTGAGGGGTATCACCGCGCCGCGGTCGGTGTGTTCCATGACCGCGTGATCGATGGAAAGACTGCGGCAGGCGGCGAAAGCGGCGCCGGAAAAGCGGAGGAAATCCGCACCGGGCGCGGCGGCGGCGAAGGTCTCGCGGCAGGCGGCGAGAATATCCGGCGCATGGCGCTCCAATTCGGCGAGATAGGCTTCGGCGCGGAACGCGAACATGCCGCTGTTCCAGAAATGGTTGCCCGCGGCAAGCAGGCTTTCGGCGGTTGCCGAATCGGGTTTTTCGACGAATCGTTCCAGTTTGCGGACGGCGGTGCCGGGCGGGGAGCCGGCGGCGGCGATGTAACCGTAGCCCGTGGACGGCGCTGTCGGCGTCACGCCAAAAGTGACGAGGTATCCTTCGCGGGCGGGTTGTTCCGCCGCGTCGAGCGCCGCGAGCAATTTTTCCGGTTCGCGGATTAGATGATCACTCGGCAATATCAGCAGGACGGCGTCGGGGTTGGAATCCGCCGCCGTCAGCGCCGCCAGGGCGGCCGCCGGGGCGGTATTGCGCTGCGCCGGCTCCAACAGTATGCGGGCATCTTCGATTTCGGTTTGGCGCAATTGTTCAGCCACGAGGAAGCGGTGCCGCTCGTTGCAAACCACCATGGGGGCGCCGCCGCGACCGCCCAGCCGCAGCAGGGTTTCCTGAAACAGCGTCCGCGTCCGGGCGGGAAGCGGAACGAATGGTTTCGGCAGCGAAGCCCGCGACAGCGGCCAAAGACGCGTTCCAGAGCCGCCCGCCAACACTACCGGAATCAACATGGCAGGAACCTGCGAATTTGCCGCGCATCATAGCCGAATCGGTCGATTATTGCGCCGGGGCAAGCTAAACTCGCAGCCTTTGGAAGAAGAGACCGCCGGCGACGGCACCCGATTTTCATGCCCAACACATTCGTGCGGAAACATTCCTACGATCACGCGGAACTGCTCGACTGCGGCCACGGCAAATTGTTCGGCCCCGGCAACGCCAAGCTGCCGGTGGGCGATATGCTGATGTTCGACCGCATCACGGAAATCACCGGCGACGGCGGCAAGTACGGGCGCGGTCGGATTTGCGCCGAACTCGATATACGCCCCGATCTATGGTTTTTTTCCTGCCATTTCCCGGACGATCCGGTGATGCCCGGCTGCCTGGGCCTTGACGCGCTGTGGCAATTGGTGGGTTTCTTCCTCGGCTGGTGCGGCCATCCGGGCAAGGGTCGGGCGCTCGGCGCCGGCGAGGTGAAATTCACCGGGGAGATTTTGCCCACCGTGCGCAAGGTGCGGTACGATCTTTCCATCAGCCGCATCATCAAACGCAGCCTGGTGATGGGAATCGCCGACGGCGCGGTCTCGGCGGACGGTGAAACTATATATACTTCGAAAAGTCTCAAGGTGGGACTGTTCACGCCGGAACACTCGTTTCAATAGGGGGCGAATCCAGAGGACTTTATGCGACGCGTCGTAGTGACCGGAATCGGGGTGGTTTCCTGTCTGGGCAACGACAAGGCCACAGTGCTGCAATCGCTGCGGGAGGGCCGCAGCGGCATCGAATTCAATCCCGAATACGCCGAAATGGGCATGCGCTCCCAAGTCAGCGCGCGCATTGATATCGATTTGAAGTCGCGGATCGACCGCAAGTTCCTGCGTTTCATGGGCGAGGGAGCCGCCTACGGCCACATCGCGATGGAACAGGCGCAGGCCGATGCCGGTTTGGAGGCGGACGAGATTTCCAATGATCGCGTCGGCATCGTTATGGGCTCCGGCGGCGGCTCGCCGAAGGATCAACTCGAATCCTTTGACGTCATGCGCGAACGCGGCATCCGCCGGGTTGGGCCCTACCGGGTGACGCGCACCATGAGCAGCTCGGTTTCCGCCTGTCTCGCCACGGCCTTCGGCATCCGCGGCGTGAATTACTCCATCTCCTCCGCCTGCGCCACCAGCGCCCATTGCATCGGCCACGCGGCGGAACTGATCCAAATGGACAAGCAGGATTTGATATTCGCCGGCGGCACCGAAGAAGAACATTGGACGCTGTCCCACATGTTCGATGCCATGGGCGCCTTGTCCACGGGCTTCAACGACACACCGAAGCGGGCCTCGCGCGCCTTCGACCGGGACCGCGACGGCTTTGTTGTCGGCGGCGGCGGCGGCGTGCTGGTGCTGGAGGAGATCGAACGCGCCAGAGCCCGCGGCGCGCGCATCTACGCCGAATTGACCGGCTACGCCGCGACTTCGGACGGCTACGACATGGTGGCGCCGTCCGGCGAAGGCGGAGCGCGGGCCATGCGCATGGCTCTGCGGGGCCTGCCGGGCAAGGTCGATTACATCAATACCCACGGCACAAGCACGCCGGTGGGAGATATTTCCGAGCTCAACGCCATCCGCGAAGTATTCGGCGCCGAGCTTCCCGCCATCGGTTCCACGAAATCGCTCAGCGGTCACGCTCTGGGGGCGGCGGGAGCACACGAAGCGATTTTCAGCCTCTTGATGCTGGAGCACGGCTTCATGGCGGAATCGATCAATATCGAAAATCTCGACAATGGGGCGCAGGGGCTGCCGATTCTGCGCGAACGCCGCGATCAGCCGGAGCTGAACCGTGTGCTCAGCAATAGTTTCGGTTTCGGCGGCACCAACGCCTGTCTCGTCTTTGACCGTTGTGCCGCCTGAGTCCTCGCCGGCAGCGGGAGGCGCGGTGGACGACGACCAATCACGAAATCCGGGGAAGCGCCCAACCGGGCGGAGCGTTCAACAGGCCGGCCGATTGTGGCGCTGCGACAGCGCGACCGACCGGCGGCTGCCGGCTTGGCTGACTGCTGCCGTCGCGGCGGCCTTCGCATCCGTCGGGGCCGCGGCGCAACCGCCGGTTCAATCCGGTGACCCCTTCAGGGTGGATGAGCGGCGCATCTTGCCGATTGACGAGGCCTTTCCCTGGTATGTCAGCAGCACGGAAGCGGGTGGTTTCCGCATCACCTTCCACCCCGCGCGGGAGCATTATCTGTACCGCCACACCTTCGACTTCCGTTTGTTGGCCGCCGCGGATGCAGGGGCCGGGGAATCCGATTTGCGGCTGGAATTCGAGTTGCCTGGGGGCCTTGAGAAAAACGATCAATTCTTTGGCGATGTCGTCGCCTACTACGACCGGGTTGCGGTCGAGTTGAAGCCAGCGGAGGAACTCGCCGCCGGGGCGACGCTGGTGATCGAATTCCAGGGCTGCGCCGACTGGGGCTTTTGCTATCCGCCGCAAACGGCGCGTTTCGAGCTGCCGTCGGACCTTAGGTGAAAAAACCTGTAATCCAATTCATTTTCTGAGAAAATACGCCGAAATTATGGCAACTGGCGTGAAAAACGCCAAATTGAACTTTTTCCGGTAAATTCAAATGGCGCGCATACTGGTCCTGCACGGGCCGAATTTGAATCTGCTCGGACATCGCGAACCGAAGATTTACGGCCACGATACGCTGGATGACATCAACGGTCGCCTGCGCGACCAGTGTTTGGCTGCCGGGCACGAATTCGAGGCGCTGCAAAGCAATTCCGAAGCGGAGTTGATCGATCGTATCCAGTTAGCGCGGATCGATGACACGGCTTTCATGCTGGTCAATTTCGGCGGCTTCACGCATACCAGCATCGCCATCCGGGATGCCATGCTGGCCGCCGAGGTGCCCTTTATCGAGGTGCATTTGTCGAATCTATTCCGCCGCGAGCCTTTCCGCCATATATCCCGATTTTCTGATATCGCCGTGGGCTGCGTGATCGGTCTCGGCGCCCAGGGCTACGAATTGGCCTTGCAGGCAGCCTGCCGCAAGCTGGCGAATTGACCACAAACCCGAGAGGATTTCATGGATATTCGCAAAGTCAAGAAATTGATGGAACTGCTTGAGGACTCCGATATCGCCGAACTCGAAATCAAGGAAGGCGAAGAATCCGTTCGCATCAGCCGCGCCTCCAGCATCGCTGGCGCGGTGGCGCCGCCGGCAGTGGTTGCGGCACCTTTGCCAGCCTCCGCGCCTGCGCCCACAGCCGCGTCCACGCCCGCCGCCGCGCCCGCGGAACCGGTCGCGGCGGAATCCGGCAATGTGGTGACTTCACCCATGGTGGGCACGTTTTACCGCGCGCCCGCGCCGGACTCCCCGCCCTATGTCGAACTGGGGCAGCAGGTCAAGGAAGGCGATGTGATCGGCATTGTCGAAGCCATGAAAATGATGAATCAGATCGAGTCGGAGCTGAGCGGCGCCGTGACCGCGATTCTGGTGGAAGACGGCAAGCCGGTGGAGTTCGGCCAGCCGCTCGTGCGCATCGAATGACCCGGGTTCGACTGGGCCCGCCGCCATGCTGAAAAAAGTACTGATCGCCAACCGCGGCGAAATCGCCCTCCGTGTGCTGCGCGCCTGCAAGGAACTCGGCATCCGCACGGTGGCTGTCCACTCCACCGCCGACGCCGATTTGATGCATGTGCGCCTGTCGGATGAATGCGTCTGCATCGGCCCGCCGAGCCCCGCCGAAAGCTACTTGAATATTCCGGCGATCATCAGCGCCATGGAAGTCAGCGAAGCCGATGCAGTGCATCCCGGCTACGGCTTTTTGTCGGAGAACGCCGATTTCGCCGAGCAGGTCGAAAACAGCGGCTTCACTTTCATCGGCCCCCGGGCCGAAACCATCCGCCTCATGGGCGACAAGGTTTCCGCCATTCAAGCCATGCGCGAAGCCAATGTCCCCACGGTTCCGGGCTCCAACGGCCCCCTCAACGACCATCAAGAGCGCAGCCTCGCCTTGGCGCGGGAGATCGGCTATCCGGTTTTGATCAAAGCCGCGGCGGGCGGCGGCGGGCGCGGCATGAGGGTGGTCAACCATGAGAACAATCTGCTGCAATCCATTTACCTGACGCGCACCGAAGCGAAATCCTTCTTCGGCAGCGACGCGGTTTATCTGGAAAAATACCTGGAGAATCCGCGGCATGTGGAGGTGCAGGTAATCGGCGATGGAGAAGGCGGCGTGCTCTATCTCGGCGACCGCGATTGTTCGCTGCAACGGCGCCACCAGAAAGTCATCGAAGAAGCGCCGGCCCCGGATATTCCGACGGCGGCCCGGGAGGAAGTGGCCACGGCCTGCATCCATGCCTGTCGGCGGCTGCGCTACCGCGGCGCCGGCACGCTCGAATTCCTCTACCAAGACGGGCGTTTCTACTTCATCGAAATGAATACCCGCGTGCAAGTGGAGCACCCGGTTACCGAAATGGTCACCGGCTTCGATATCGTCAAAGAACAGTTGCGCGTCGCCGACGGCGAGCCGCTTTCCGTCGGCCAAGAGGCAATCGTTGTCAACGGCCACGCCATCGAATGCCGCATCAATGCCGAGGATCCAGACAGCTTTCTGCCGAGCCCCGGCAAAGTGGAGCGCTTCCACTGTCCAGGCGGGCCGGGAGTTCGGGTCGATTCCCATTTGTACAGCGGTTACACCGTGCCGCCGCACTATGATTCATTGATCGCCAAGCTCGTCACCCACGCGCCGGAACGGGAGCAGGCGCTGCGGCGGATGCAAATCGCGCTGGGGGAATTGCTGATCGACGGCATCAAGAGCAATGCGCCCCTGTTGCAAAAGCTGCTGGCCGACCCGGTAATTCGCAAGGGCGGCTACAACATCCATTATTTAGAGAAAAAACTGGCCCGCTGACGGAGCAATGACCACGAGCCTCACCCGCTGCCCAAACTGCGGCGCCACTTTCTATATTGGCCAACGGCAACTCGAAGCCGCCGGGGGTCGGGCGCGCTGCGGTCGCTGCCTGCGGATTTTCGCCGCGGCGGATCATTTGCTGGAGCCGGCTGAACCGGCGGCGGTTTTCGTCGGCCATGCCCCGGAGGAATACCGCCGACCGGACTCGGTGGCGAATCAGGCGAAGCAAGCCGGGCGCGCCGAATGAATTCTCAAGGAAACCCGCCCTCCGTCGTAAGTTGCGGAACCTGGAAAACTTGAGCTGTTTGTTCATCTGTATGAGAATCCCGCGGGTGATCCGACCCATGGACCAGATCCCATGACCACCGCGAAGGACTTGCCGTTCAACCCATTTTCTCCCGATGCGCAAACGGCTGCCGCGATGCCGGCAACGCCAACCGGCGGCCCGCCAAAGTTGGGCAACGTGGAGAGCCTGCCCTGCGACCCGCGTTCGGACGATTGAACGGATGACCGTGAATAACGTCATCGCTCCGCGCAGAGCGCTGGTTACCGTTTCCGATAAAACCGGCCTGGCGCCTTTCGTCGCCGCCCTGGAGGAGCTGGGCGTGGAAATCCTTTCCACCGGCGGCACCCGGCGGGTGCTGCTTGAGGCGGGCATCGAGGCCCTGGAGGTGTCGGATTACACCGGATTCCCGGAAATGATGGCCGGACGAGTCAAGACTTTGCATCCGAAAATTCACGGCGGCATTCTCGCACGACGCGACCTGGATTCGGCGGAGATGACGCGGCACGGCATTCCGCCGATCGATCTGGTGGTGGTGAATCTCTACCCGTTCGAGAACGCCATTGCCCGGCCCGATTGTTCATTGGCCGAAGCCATCGAGAATATCGATATCGGCGGCCCCACCCTGCTGCGGGCGGCGGCGAAGAACTACCGCCATGTCGCGGTGGTGGTCAATCCCGCGAACTACAACGGATTGCTGGCGAGCTTGCGCGCGGGTGGCGGCGCGCTCGATGAAGCGACCCGCTTCCGGCTCGCGGTGGCCGCCTTCGAACACACCGCCGCCTACGACGGCGCGATCGCCAATTATCTCGGCGCCCGAGGCGACGCTGACGGCGCGGGACCAACGGGATCATTGGAATCAACGGAGTCGAAGGAAGCGCAATCGCCCTTTCCGCGCACTTTCAACCGCCAGTTCCGCAAACGCCAAGGCCTGCGCTACGGCGAGAATCCACACCAAGCAGCGGCCTTCTACCGCGACCGCGAACCGGTCGCCGGCGGCATCGCCGATGCCCGGCAGTTGCAGGGCAAGGAATTGTCATTCAACAACATCATGGATGCCGATGCGGCGCTCGAGTGCGTCAAATCCTTCCACGAACCCGCCTGCGTCATCGTCAAACACGCCAACCCCTGTGGCGCGGCGCTGGCGGACACGCCGCTGGCGGCCTATGAAGCGGCTTTCGCAACCGACCCTACTTCGGCCTTCGGCGGCATTATCGCCTTCAATCGGGAACTCGATGGCGACACCGCCGCCGGCATCCTCGAGCGGCAGTTCTGCGAAGTCATCGTCGCGCCCAGCGTTGCGGACGAGGCGCTCGCGGCCGCCGGCGCCAAGCCGAATATCCGCGTGCTGGCCTGCGGGCCATGGCCGCGGCAACGCCCGCCGGGGCTGGATTTGAAGCGCGTCAACGGCGGTTTGTTGGTACAGGAAACCGATGCGCATGAAATCGGCGAAGCCGATCTCGAAGTGGTCAGCCGGCGGCGACCTGACGACAACGAGCTTCGCGACCTGCTGTTCGCATGGCGCATCGCGCAGTACGTCAAATCCAACGCTATCGTATATTGCCGCGACCGCCGCACCATCGGCATCGGCGCCGGCCAAATGAGCCGGGTCTACAGCGCCCGCATAGCCGGCATCAAGGCGGCGGACGAAAACTTGGCGGTGGTCGGCTCGGTGATGGCTTCCGACGCTTTCTTCCCGTTCCGCGACGGCATCGACGCGGCGGCCGCGGCGGGCATCCGCGCGGTGATCCAGCCGGGCGGCTCCATGCGCGACGGGGAAGTGACCGCCGCCGCCGACGAACACGGCATGGCGATGGTCTTTACCGGCGTGCGCCATTTCCGCCATTGAGAATTGCGGCGCGCTTGGGCTGAGCGGGGTCGAAGCAGCGCTCAAACAACTGGTACGGTAACCGGACCGGGAGCTGTGGAATGAAGGTTTTGGTGGTGGGTTCCGGCGGACGCGAACACGCGCTCGCCTGGAAATGCGCCCAGTCGGCGGAGGTGGAACAAGTGTTCGTGGCGCCGGGCAATGGCGGCACGGCGCTGGAAAGCAAGCTGGAAAACATTCCCATCGACGTAATGGATTTCCAAGCCTTGGCGGATTTCGCCGAGCAGCAGAAAGTTGCGCTCACCATCATCGGCCCGGAAGCCCCGCTCGTCGGCGGGATTGTCGATTACTTCCAGCGGCGGGGTCTGAACTGTTTCGGCCCCGCGCGGGCGGCGGCCGAACTGGAAGGCTCCAAATCGTTCAGCAAAGAATTCATGCGCCGCCACGGCATTCCCACGGCCCCCTGCGGCATTTTCACGGAAGTCGAAGCTGCCGCGGAATTCGTGCGCGAAAACGGTGCGCCCATAGTGGTCAAGGCCGATGGCCTCGCCGCCGGCAAAGGAGTCACCGTGGCGCGCAGCGAAGACCAGGCCATCGCCGCGATCGCGGACATGCTGTCCGGCAACCGCTTCGGTGCGGCGGGCCACCGGGTGGTCGTCGAGCGGTTTCTGCCCGGCGAGGAAGCCAGCTTCATCGTCATGAGCGATGGCGTCCACGCCTTGCCCATGGCCACTTCCCAAGACCACAAAGCCCGGGACGACGGCGACCAAGGCCCCAATACCGGCGGCATGGGCGCCTATTCCCCGGCGCCAATCGTGACCGCGGCGGTGCGCGGCCGCATCATGGAACAGGTCATCCAACCCACCATCGCCGGCATGGCCGCCGACGGCCATCCCTACGTCGGATTTCTATACGCCGGCCTGATGATCTCGCCCGTGGGCGAAGTCCATGTGGTCGAGTTCAACTGCCGCTTCGGTGACCCCGAAGCCCAACCGATCATGCTGCGCCTGCAATCCGACCTGGCCAAACTCTGCCTGGCGGCCTTGTCCGGGAGTCTCGCCGAGCATGACGCGAAGTGGGACCCGCGCAGCGCCCTCGGCGTCGTGCTCGCCGCCAAGGGCTATCCGGGGCCGTACGAGAAGGGCAAGCCTATCAAAGGCCTGCCGCGGCAACCGGGCGACGGTCGCAAAATCTTCCATGCCGGCACAGTGGTGGAACGGCCCACCGCCCCCGGCGGCCAACCCGTCGTCCTCACCAACGGCGGCCGGGTACTCTGCGCCACCGCCCTGGGCGATGATATCTCCGCGGCGAAGAACAGCGCCTACGAACTTGCCGACGGCATCGCCGCCGCGCAACAACCGACCTCGGAAGCCGGCGGCGACTTCTCCTGGGACGTCCAATACCGCCAGGACATCGGCCACCGCGCCCTAAGCCGACAATCCTCCTGACAGTTGGCTCAACCGCACTTGAGTCGCCCGCGGCGGGGCCTCCCCCGAACGGCAGCGATTCGAGTTTCAGCGCGCTGCGCACAACCGGCCAAAAATTCAGGCTAGAATAAAGCCATGAGCCGGAGCAAAAGCCATTCGCTGATTGACCGCTTGCTGATCGGAGTCGATGAGGCGCTGCGAACCTGTGTGCCCGGCGCCAGCCAAGCCGAACGCGAATCGCCCGGGGCGCCGCAGCCGGAAGCGGAACTTTCCGGCGAGCAAACGCGGCACGTTGCCGGGCTGATGCGGGTCAACCATACCGGCGAAGTCTGCGCCCAAGCGCTGTATCGCGGCCAAGCCGCCACCGCCCGCCTCGGCGAAGTCCGCGCCTCCATGGAGGAAGCCGCGGCGGAGGAAATCGACCATCTCGTCTGGTGCGAACAAAGGCTGGATGCTCTCGGTTCGCGGCCAAGCCTGTTCAATCCGCTTTGGTATGGAATGTCATTCGGCCTCGGCGCCTTGGCCGGTATGGCCGGCGACCGCTGGAGCCTCGGCTTTGTTGCCGAAACAGAAAAGCAGGTCTGCGAACATCTGCAAGGGCATCTTCGGGAGCTGCCCGAAAATGATCAAAAAAGCCGCGCCGTACTGGAGCAGATGCTGATCGACGAAGCCGAACACGGTGCAACCGCCCGCGAAGCCGGCGGCGCCGACCTGCCCGCACCGATGCGCGCCGCCATGGGAGCCATGGCGGGCGCCATGAAAAAAATCGCCTACCGCATTTAACCGGGATTTGCCGCCATGGATCGAAACTTCGGAGTGCTGGGCGCGGCGCTTGCCTTGCTCGCCGCAGCGCCGCTTTCCCTCGGCCAAGACGGGTATATCGTGCCGCGCACCATCGATGGTCATCCAGACTTGCAAGGAGTATGGGAAAACAACACCCTGACTCCTGTCGAACGTCCCGACGCCTATGCCGACCGGGAGTTTTTCACCGACGAGGAAATCGCCTTCCTGCAGCGGCGCGCCTTGGAAGTCAATGAATCCGGGGCGGACGCGCTGTTCGGCGACGGCTTTTTCTCGGCGGCCGTGAGCGGCGAGATCAATTCCTACGATCCCACCACGGGCAACTACGATTCACAGTGGATTGTGGACCGGATCGTGCATCGCCGCACGTCGCAAATTATCGATCCGCCGAACGGCAAGTATCCGCCGCGAACTTCGGAGGCCATCGCCGCCGCCAGGGAGTTGGCCGAACACCGGCGCCGGCATCCGGCCGATTCCTGGACCGATCGGCCACTTGGCGAGCGCTGCCTGTCCTTCGGCGCACCCCGCTTGAGTTCCGGTTACAACAGCTACTGGCAAATCGTGCAAACCAAGGATACCGTGGCCGTTATTCAAGAAATGGCCCACGATGTGCGCATCATCCCCATCGTCGAAAAACCACCCCTGAGCGACAAAATCAAGTTGTGGCACGGCAACTCCCGGGGCTGGTGGGAAGGCGACACGCTGGTAATCGAAACCACCAATTATTCGAACGCCAGCAGCACCAGCCCGGACACCGATAGAAAGGTCAATATCGAACGCTTGACCCGCATCAGCGACGAGCAGATTCTGTACCATTTCACATCCGACGACCCGGGCGCTTTCACCGCGCCCTACACCCGGGAAATCCTGCTCGATTTCACCGCGGACAAAATCTACGAATACGCCTGCCATGAAGGCAACTATGGCATGTACAACATCCTTTCCGGCCACCGCGCCGAGGAACGAATGGCAGCCGAAGCCGGGGGGCAATAGGGCCGGCTGGCTAATCGGGCGTTTGGGAATCGGGCAATTTGGCCAAGTGGTGATTTTTTTTGCCGCGGCGGATCACGAAGTACTTGCCGTGGAGCGCTGTTGCCGGATTAAGCGGTGAATCGCCGGCGGCGGTGTTCTGGATGACGTTGTTCGCCGAAACGGCACCGCTGTTGAGCATATCCCGGGCGATTCGCCGCGACCGCGCCAAACCGCTTGCCACCAGTACATCGTTCAATGACGCGCCGGGAGCGATTTCGGCGCAGGGCATGCCATCCCTCTCCAGTTGCCGAAAATCGTCTTTGCCTAGATCTTCCAGCTCGCCGGAAAACAGCGCCGCCGCGATTCTTTCCGCCGCGGCCAAACCCTCCCCGCCGTGTACCAGCCGGGTTGCTTCCCGCGCCAGCACGATTTGACCCTCCGGCCGCTTTTGCGAGCGCGCGTCCCCGCGCTCGATCTCGCCGATCTCATCCGCCGTCAGAAAAGTAAAAAAGCGTAGGAAGTCGTGAACATCCGCATCCGCGCAATTGCGCCAGAATTGATAAAAAGCGTAGGGCGAAGTTTTCCCGGCATCCAGCCAAACGCTGCCCGCTTCGGTTTTGCCGAACTTGGAACCATCGGCTTTGGTGATCAGCGGAAAGGTCAACCCGTACACTTGCCGCCGGTGCAAACGCCGGGTCAGATCGATACCGCCGGTGATATTGCCCCATTGGTCGCTGCCACCGACTTGAATCGTGCAATCGTAACGTTTGCACAACTCCGAGAAATCGAAAGATTGCAGGATCAGGTAGCTGAATTCGCTGTAGGAGATTCCTTCGCCGCCGCGTTCGATACGCTGGCGCACGGATTCCTTCTGAATCATGCTGTTGACCGAGAAATGCTTGCCGATATCGCGCAGAAAACCGAGCAGGTCGCGGTTCCGGGTCCACTCGAGATTGTTGACCAGCAAAGCCGACCCGGCACCGCGGTCGAAATCAAGAAAACGCGCCAGTTGTGGCTTGATCCGCTCCGTCCAATCGCCGATGGTCGCCGCCGATCTGAGTTGGCGCTCCGACTCCTTGAAGCTTGGGTCGCCGATCAATCCGGTGGCGCCGCCGACGAGGGCGATGGGCCGGTGGCCGACGAGCTGGAAACGGCGCAGCGCCAGCAGCGGCAGCAGATTGCCGATATGCAGGCTGTCGGCGGTGGGGTCGAATCCGCAATACACGGTGCGGGCGCCCTCGGCCAAGTGCCGCTTGAGTTCATCGCCGCTGCTGTGCTGGGCGACCAGATTTCGGCTCTCGAGATCTTCGAATATCGATTCAAGCGGCATATTCGCGCCCACAAATCCCGGCACCCACCAATATGCGGGGAACTTTCCGGGTATCGGGTTGGTCGAAGTGGCTGCGGGTTGTGCGGAACTACTTCCACAAAGTTGCCGATCTTACTACATTTGCAGGCAATTTTGCTGCCATTGGATGTGAAAACGCCGTGCAAAACGTGTAGTCTTGCGAGCTTGGTCGCAGGGACAATCGACGAAGCGGAGCAATCGTCATCAGCAAACCCTCCACTCAGCGCCGCGGATGCGGGGATCCCGGACTGTCTTTCGCGACGCTGATCCCGGTCGCCGCGTTTGGACTTCTCTTCATCGCGCCACGGCAGGCCCCGGTCGATTCGGTGTTCCCGCCGGTCGCGGCGGCAACGCTCGCTGCCGCCGCCGGAAGCGTGACTGCGGAGTCCGCGGCGCCCGCGCTGCGGGTGGCCGATTTGTCCAACTCCCCGATTGCCGACTCGGAGGACGGCGCCTCGGCGGAACTCGATCGGGAATTCCCGCCTTCCCCGACGCTGGAACCACCAGCGGAGCGGTCATTGACGCCGGGGCCGGAATGGCAGTTTTTCGCGGTCCGCCCCGGCGATTCGCTGAGCAAAATATTCGCCGAACTCGGGCTGGATGCGGCGGATCTGGCGCAATTGCTGCGCAGCGGTGGGGAAGCCAAGGCGCTGAACGAGATGCGGGCGGGCTACGAATTGGGCTTGAAAGTCGATAGGAACGGCCGGCTCGAAGAGTTTCGGCTGCTGCAATCGCCGCTGGACGAACTCGTCTTCAGCCGCGCGCAAACCGGCTTCCAGGTCGAGCGCCTGCGGCACACGCCCCGCATCGAAACCGCAATCAAAGGCGGCACTGTTTACAGCAGTCTATTGGCGGCGACGGGACGCGAACAGGTGCCGACAACACAAAGCATGCGCATGGTGGAGGTATTCGGCGGCGAGATCGATTTTGTGCTCGATACCCAGCCCGGTGATCAATTCACCATATTGTACGAACAACAATACCTGGGCGGCGAGTATGTCGGAGAAGGCGAGATGCTGGTGGCGCGCTTCGTCAACCGCGGCAAGGAGCATCTGGCGCTGCGCTATGAGAATAAGGATGGTCGGGTCGGCTATTACAGCCCGGACGGCGAGAACAAGCATCGAAGTTTAATGCGCAATCCACTGGACGTTTTCCGCATCAGTTCGCACTTCAATCCCCGCCGCCTGCACCCGATCCACAATACCATTCGCGCCCATAAGGGCACCGATTACGCGGCGCCCAGCGGAACGCCCGTGCGCGTCACCAGCGGCGGCACCGTCACCCGCGCTTCGCGCTACGGCTCCTACGGCAATATCGTCATAGTCACCCACGAAGACGGTTTCGAGACGCGCTACGCCCACTTGTCGCGGTTCGCCGAAGGCATCGAGCCGGGAGCGCGGGTGAGCCAAAGCGAAGTCATCGGCTTCGTCGGCGCCACCGGCAGCGCCACCGGGCCGCATCTACACTACGAAGTGCTGAAGGACGGCGTCGCCCGGGACCCGAGCAAGGTACACGAGCTGATGCCTCCCGCCCCGGGCATCGCCGCGGCTGAAATGGATCGTTTCCGCGGCCACGCGGAAAATTTGCTGGCGCAGTTCGACGCGCAAAACCGCGAATTGCAGCGAAGAAACTCGGCGGTCAGCGCAGACTGAACGGCGGCGGGGCCTGACACAACAGGGCCGGAAACAACCCGGCCGCGAAAGCGCGCTCGACAAGCGGGGGGTGCGAAACCCCAATCAAATGGAGAACGACGAGCCGCAGCCGCAGGTCGTTGTGGCCATGGGGTTGTCGACGATGAAACGGGAGCCTTCCAGGCCTTCCACATAATCGACCTTGGCACCGACCAAGTACTGATAACTCAAGGGATCGACCAGCAAACTTACGCCCTTGTTGCGAATCACGGTGTCGTCTTCGGTCGTTTCTTCGTCGAAGGTGAAACCGTATTGAAAACCGGAGCAGCCGCCGCCGGTGACGAAGACGCGCAATTTCAGCGCTTCATTGCCTTGTTCCGCGATCAGCTTGTGGGCTTTGTCCGCCGCCTGATCGGAAAAAACCATGGCCACGGGTTCTTGGGACTGCACTACCGACATACTCGCTCCGATTTCCGTGTCTTGCTAAGATTTTGCCTGGTCAACTTCCAGCAAGGCGATCTCCGGCTGGTCCTGGTCCATCCGGGCCAGATTGCCGTTCACCGCTGATCCCATGACCATTTCGATGAGATTGTAGAACACGTCGCCGTAGACCACGGCGCGGGCGGCGAGTTCCAAATGTTTATCCACCCGGACTGTTCCTTTCACGGTGCCGTTTATCACCGCCAGTGGAACCTCGATATCCCCCTCGACCGAGCCTCCCTCGGCGATTCGCAATTCGGCCGCCGAATTCGCTGCTGCCTTGATATTCCCGATGACACTGCCCTCGACGGTGATTTTGCCGTCAAATTCGATATCTCCCCTGATCGTCGTCGCAGCCGAGATCACGGTTAGATCGCCGGCGGCATCGGATTTTTTCCCCAGCATATTCCGTCTCCCGAACTTCCTCTGCCACGCCGGCCAACCTTGTGCCGCGGTGTCCGGCCTTGTCCCGCCGCCTCTTCAAGGCAACAGGCCGATTCCCTCCAGACCTTCGCGTTCACCCCGGCCGAACATGATGTTCATACACTGTATCGCTTGGCCGGCCGCGCCCTTGACTAAATTGTCCTCGGCCGCCAGCACCACGGCCATGGCCGAATCGGTAAGATAGTTTACCGCTATTTCACAAACATTCGACCCCCGGACTTGCCGCGTCGCCGGCAATACTCCCGGCGGCAAGACGCGCGTGAAAGGTTCGCCGGCGTAACGCCGTTCGAATACCGCTTGCAGCTGCTCGGCGCCGCAGGAAGCCGGATCCCGCAGCGGCGCGTAGCAAGTGACGAGAATTCCCCGGATCATCGGTGTCAAATGCGGCACGAAAGTCAAAGTCACCGGCGCCGCCGCGGCCGCCTCCAGCCCTTGGACGATCTCGGGATGGTGGCGGTGGCCGGCCACGGCGTAGGCACTGATGGATTCAGATGCTTCGCACAGCAGATATTCCGCCGCCGCTTTGCGGCCGGCGCCGCTGACGCCGGACTTGGCGTCCGCAATCAGGCGATTTTCATCGACCAGGCGGTTTTCCAGCAATGGCAACAATGCCAATTGAATGGCGGTGGGATAGCAGCCGGGAACCGCGATCAATCGAGCGTCGCGAATTGCCGCGCGATTGACTTCGGGCAGGCCATAAACCGCTTCTCCGACAAGTTCCGGGCAGGCGTGGGCGGTTGCGTACCATTGCTCCCAACAAGCGATATCCCGGATGCGGAAATCCGCCGACAAATCGATGAGCCTGGCGCCGGACTCGAGAACCCGCGCCGCCGATTCCATGGCGACGGCGTGGGGCGTGGCGAAAAACACCACATCGCAGTCGCTCAGCGCCGCAACATCCGGTTCGCTGAAATCCAGCGCAACGCGGTCGCGCAAATTGGGAAAATGATCCGCGACGGCGGTGCCCGCAAGTTCGCGCGAAGTCACCGCCGTCACCGTTGCGCCGCCATGGCCCGACAGCAGGCGCAAAAGTTCCACTCCGGTATACCCGGTGGCACCCACTATGCCCGCGCTAATCATGCTAAGCTGCTTCCCTTTACTGGCGGTGGCGCGGCCCCGGGAATTGGCGCCGCGCCGCCGTTTTGGCAAGGGCGGCTATCTTACATGGTGAATGCCGGTCGAGAAACCACAACCGCGGCTGAGACTCCACGATTCCGGCGGTGAATCGCCTTGCTCTGGCTGAAGTCCTTTCACATCGTCGCCATGGTGTGCTGGTTCGCCGGTCTGTTTTATCTGCCGCGCCTGTTCGTCTACCACGCCATGAGCGAAGATCGGATCAGTCTGGACCGCTTCGCCGTCATGGAGCGCAAACTGTTTTGGGGCATCACCACGCCTTCCGCCGGCGCCACGCTGCTGTTCGGCTTTTGGCTGCTGCTCGGCAACCCGCAGCACTATCTGGCTTGGTGGTGGATGTGGGCGAAACTGGGGCTGGTTGGCCTGTTGCTCATCCACCACGGCCTTTGCTGGCACCATATGATCGCCCTGCGCGACGGCCGCAACCGGCGCTCCCATGTGTACTTCCGATTATTCAATGAAGCGCCGGTTTTATTGCTGATCGCCATCGTTGTGCTGATTGTCGTCAAACCGGTGATTTAATCCGCATCCAGCGCCGCCGCGCCGTTGTAATTCGGCTTGCCCATGCACACAAGCAAACCCGTAGTATTGTGTTTTTCCGGCCTCGACCCCAGTGGCGGCGCCGGCCTGCAAGCCGATGGGGAAACCCTGGCGAGCCTCGGTTGCCACTGCGCGCCCGTCGCAACCGCTGTCACCGTGCAGGATACGGTCAACGCCCGGCGCATGGAGCCGGTGGCGACGGATCTCATCCGGGAGCAGGCCCTCGCCGTGCTGGCGGACTTTGAAGTGAAGTGCATCAAATTGGGATTGATCGGCGATACCGGCGCAGTCGATGCCGTCTGCGCGGTGTTGCACGGCCACGGGACGACTCCAGTGGTTTGGGATCCGGTCGGCGCCGCGGGTGGCGGCTTCGCCTTCTCCGATGAAGCGCTGCTGGCCACCGTGGCGCGGACGCTGCCGCCGCTGGCGACGATCGCAACTCCCAATTCGGTGGAATTGCGGCAACTGGCGCCCAAGGCGGATTCTGCGGCCGCCGCCGCCGATGAATTGCTGCGGCGGGGCTGCGGCCATGTGTTGCTGACCGGAGGCCACGATCCCGGTGCGGAATTGGTGAATACATGGTATGCGCCGGGCTGTACGCCCCGGGAGTTCCGCTGGCCCCGGCTGCGGCGCGAATTCCGCGGCTCCGGTTGCACTTTGGCCAGCGCGGTCGCCGCGAATCTGGCCCTCGGACGGACTATGGCGGATGCTCTGGGGCGAGCCCAGGAGTTCACTTGGCACGCGCTCGATCACGCATTCCGGGCCGGCGCCGGGCGGTATCTGCCCGATCGAACTTTCCGCCGCGGGCCGTGAGTTTTTCCGGCGTATATCCGATCACCAACGATGCCTTGCTGGAGCGGGCGGGGCACGAGCGGGTCATCGACGACGTGGCCGCCGCCGGTGTCGCCATGCTGCAATTCCGCGCCAAGCACGGCGACCCCCGCAAGGCGCGGGCCCAAGCTTCGCGCCTGCTGGCGATCTGCCGCCCCTACGGGCTGCCCCTGATCGTCAACGACGACGTGGAATTATGCGCTCAATGCGGCGCGGACGGCGTGCATCTGGGTGTGGCGGATTGTGATATCGCCCGCGCCCGGGAGGTGCTCGGCGGGAACGCGATTATCGGCGCGAGCTGCCACGATTCGCTGGACTTGGCCCGGCGCGCCCAAGACTCAGGCGCGGATTATGTCGCCTTCGGCAGATTTTTCCCTTCGGTCAGCAAACCGCGGGCCCCGTCCGCGCGCATCGCAACCTTGCGCGAGACCCGCGCGTCGCTGGCAGTGCCGATTGCCGCCATCGGCGGCATCAATCGGGACAACGCGGCCGCCACACTGGCGGCGGGCGCGGATCTGCTGGCGGTGATTCACGCGGTTTTCGGCGCCCCCGACCCCGGCGCGGCGGCGCGGCAACTCGTCGCGCTCCACGCTGCCGCCCCAGCGGCGCGGCATCCAAGCTAAATCAACACATGCACAACGATCATAATCACCGACATCGCATAAACGAAAGCCGATTCGACCACTATCGAGTACAAGCTGTTGCGGTGGAAAAAACCGGCGGACGCGACGAAAAACGCAACCGAGGTCACTACGGCGGCGACCATCGGCCAGAGTTCATAGCCGACCAGCCAGCCAAGCACGAAGGCCAGCAGGAGCACGCCGACGAATTGCGTCGATAGCGCCTTCGCCGCGTGTCTGCCCGCATCTTCGGACGTCAGATCGATTACCACGCCCTGGGCCCATTTGCCGCCGAACACCTTCGGCGAATACCAAAAAGCGCCGAGGGCGAAACTCGCAAACGTCGCCAGAATCAGCGCGAGCCAATCAACCTGTATCGGAATAGCTGTAAGCATCGTGCGCTCCCCGGTTTCGCGAATTTATCGCCAATCTGCTCACCAACCCACGGCCTGGCCATCCTTGCGGTGGTCCGAACCGGCCCGGTAGACGCCGTTTACCGGATGATCTTGATCGATACTTTGCCGATTGAACAAGGGCGGCGTCATCCGCGGGTCGCGGGTGAAGAGAATTCCCTGATAGCCGCCCACCGCGCCGCCGTCCACGCCGCGGACGTCATGGCCCCGCGCCCGCAGGGCGGGCCCCACGAGCTCGAACAAATTGTATTCCAGCGACAGGACATTGCTGTTCTGATTGTGGGTGAAGCGGGCCGCATCGGTCGTCATTTGCACATTCATGCCGTGATCGATCATGTTGACGATGTGCTGCGCGTGGGTTTCCGGTTGCACGGCCCCGCCCATATTGCCGAAAGCCAATAAGGGCTCGCCGGCGCGGCTGACGAATCCGGCGATGATCGAGTGAAACGGCCTTTTGGCCGGCGCCACCACGTTTGGATGGTTTTCATCGAGGGAAAAAGCCGTGCCGCGATTGTGCAGCACTATGCCGTAGGGTGGAATCGTCACACCGCTGCCGTAGACCGAAAAAATGCTGTGGATCAGCGACACCATATTGCCCCAGCGGTCGGCGGCGGCGAGGTAGACCGTACCGCCATCCGACCCGCCGTCAACCGCCGGTGCCGAGGCCCGGGCCATATCGATGCGGTCGCACAGGGACAGGGCGTGGGATTTGGAAAGCAGCCGATCCAGCGGCGGCGGATTGAACAGCGGATCGGCATTGTGGGCGTACAAATCGGCATAGGCCAGTTTCTTTGCTTCCACCATTAAATGCCAATAATCCGGGCTCGAAGGGCCCAACGCCACCAAATTCACACCAAGCGCGGGCGCGCACATTTCCAGAATATTGAGCATTTCCAGAGCCGCCCAACCCTGCCCGGGCGGCGGCAATTGGTGTATGTCGAAGCCGTGGTAGCTGGTGGAGACCGGCTCCACCCACTCCGGCTCGAATCCGGCCAAATCGGCATGGGTCATCACGCCGCCGGCGGCTTGGACTTTGGCCACCAAAGCATCGGCGATGGCACCCTGGTAAAACGCGGCGGCACCCTCCTCCCGCAGCAAATTAAGGGCGTCGGCCAAACCGGGATTGCGGATGATGGCATACAAAGGGGGAACTTCGCCGCCGTCGAGAAAAACCCGAGCCGAATCCTCATCCGCCCGCAGTTTATCGAGTTGGCTGGCGAGGTCTCGGTGGCGGCGCTCGGACTGCCCCCAACCTTCTTCGGCGATGGCCGCGGCGCGGGCCAGGGTCTGCTCGAAATCCATGCTGCCGAAGCGCGACAGCAGCACCTCGTAACCGGCCACCGCGCCCGGAACCGTAGCCGAATTGACACCCCGCCCGGGTACACCCTCCACGCCAAGCTCGTCGGTGAAATACCCGGGAGTCCAACCCGCCGGCGCCGGACCGGCCGAGTTAAGGGCGTACAGTTGCCGATCGGCGGCGCTCCAAACCAAGGCGAACAAATCACCGGCCAAGCCGGTGTCGTTCTGGGAAGTCACGTCAAGCACCGCCGCGGCGGCAACCGCCGCATCGACGGCATTGCCGCCCCGCCGGAGAATCTCCAGCCCGGCCTGGGCCGCCAACGGATCGCTGGTGGCCACCATGCCGTGCCGGGCGATAACTTCGGAGCGGCCTTGGGCGGCGAAGCCCTGGGCGCGGCTGCCGGGCACCGCGACGACACCCGCCGCCGGATTGGGCCGTTCCGCGGTGGGAATGCCGAAGGGATTGGGAGACTGGGCCGACAGCGGCAGCGTCATCCAAGCAGCCAGTGCGCAGCACAGCAGGCCGGCGCCGCGGCGCCGCCAATTTCGATCCGGCCGGCGATTGATCCGGCACTGGGGGTAATCAAACATGATCGTGCCTCGGCGCCTGCCTGGCCTGCCCGCACTTCCGCGGCCACCGACCATCCCGTTGACTTGATGGGCGAAGGCTACTCCTTGTCGCGCGCCGCGGCAAGGGGCGCGGGCGTTACTCGGCCATGACCGCGGCCAGATTTTCTTCGCTGCGCCAACGGCCGCCGTACAAGCGGACCACATAGACCGCGGCGATGCCGAACACCAGCAAAGTAAAAGTCAGCCACGAGATTTCGGCGCTCAAGCCCCAAACCATGATGATGAAGTACTGCACGACGAGCATCGCCCAGTGCAAGGTCGCCGAAGCGAGCATCAGCCAGCGCGTGTCGCCGGCGCCACGCAACACTCCGCCGGCGACCAGGCAGACGGCGTCGGCCATGGTGTAGCAGGAAAGGCCGACCATCATGAACGCGGCCAGGGCGCGAATCTCCCCAAAATCTCCTTCCGGCGGGGCGAATACATCCACCAGCGGAAAACGGAACACGATGAAGATCAGGGCTAGCGCCGCCGAGTAGCAAAGACCCAGGGCGAATCCAGCCCGAACCACCTGGTTGGTCCTGTCCATATCGCCACTGCCGATGTAGCGGCCGATCATGGTGATGACGGCAATATTGATCCCGATCATCGGCACAAAGGACAAGATATCCCAATTGAATACGATGGCCATCGAAGCGCCCGCTGCCACGCCATAAGACTGGAACATCAGCATGAACAGATTGAAGGCGGCGACATTGAGAAACAGTTCCACCGCCGACGGCAGGCCCAGGCGCAGATAGCGGCGGGTGATGCCGGCGTCGTAATGCAGCGACCGTGCGATGCGGAAGCGGGCGCGAAGCCGCGGGCGCAAGTAGAACCAAACGAACAATCCCAGCGAAAACAGCGTCGCGATATTGGTGCTGAGCGCGGCGCCGGCGATGCCAAGCGCCGGCAGCCCGAAGTGGCCGAAAATCATGATGTAGGCCAACGGCACATTCAAAACCAAGCCGCAGACATCGCAGATCATCACGATGCGGGTGCGGCCGATGCCGGCGAAAAAAGACGAAAAACAGACTTTCGCCAAGGACAGCGCGACGCCGGCCATCAGAATCAAGTAATACACCCGCTCGAGTTCCACCAGCTGCGGATCGTGATCGAGCAAATCGAACAGGCGCAGCACCAAGACGGTGATCAGGGCCAGCGGCAACAGGCTCGCCAGCGACAGAATCAAACCCTGGGTCAGAACTTTGGCGCACTTGTCCAGCTCCCTGGCACCGAAGTGCTGGGCCACCAAGGCATTGCTGTAGGAAAACAGGCCGTAAAAGAAACACAGCGAAAAATACGCCGCGACGCCGCCGCCGAGGGTCGCCGCCAAATGCGTGGGACTCAGCTGGGACATGAAATAGCGGTCGGTGAAAATCATCAGCGCGAAGGTGCCCTGGGAAACCACCATGGGCACGGCGATGCGCACCATCTCCCGGAAAGTGCTCCAGCCGTCGTCTTGTGGGGCAGCGTTTCGCATTTTGAAATTCACACAAATAAACGCCACCGGACCGGGCCGCGAGTGCGCCCCGGCGGTTGCGTTTGAAGTCGGGGATTAACCGCCCGCCGCGAGCAGCGGCTGCTGGCGACCATAGGTCAGGCTGCGCCAGAGCCACTCGCAAGGTCCGAATCGGTGGCGTTCCAACCACAGAAGGCTGAAGACGATTTGGAAGAGCCAAACACCGAGCACGAACAGGTACATGGCGGGACGGTCCCACAAAGCGAATTGTCCCAAACCCACACCCAGAAATACAAGATTGCAGAGCACGGATTGCAGCAAATAATTGGTCAGCGCCATCTGACCAACTTTCGCCAAAGCGGTTCGCAGCAGCGGCAAGGCGCCCAAACGGCAAACCGCCATCACCAAGCCGATAAAACCCAGCGCCAGCGTCAACCGCCCGAGGTCATAGCTGGGCCGGTTGAACGCCTGCCAATGCACGGCGTAGCCGCTGTCGATGAAGGTCAAGGTCTCCCATGCGTTCAGCGGCAAGCCGACGCCGAAACCCGCCAGCGTCAGCAGCAGATAGAAACGCGGACTTCGCGAGGCGTCGAGCACCCGCCACTTCATCAGCGCCATGCCCAGCAGCATCATGCCGAGGGCGTCCCACAGAGCGAGAACGAGCAAGCCCACGGTTTGGAAAAAAATCACCAAGCCCGCGCCGTAGACGAAGTTGGCCCAGTAACCCGAACGCCGAATCTCGATTTCTTCGGCTTGGGCCGCCGCCGTCATGCCCTGATCCGCCAGAACGACCTCCCACGCCTGCAGGGCACCCTGTTGCGCTTCGGATAATTCCGCGTCGGGGCCCAGCGCCTGCGCCTCCGCCACGACTTCGCCGAGCTGCCGCAGGGAATAATGCAGGCTGGTGTGAACCAAAGTGGTGAACAGCAGCACGCCCAAGGCCCAGAACAGCAGTGCCCTGGGGCTCAGATTGCGGAACAGGAACAGCAGCAGTCCAGCCACGCCGTAAATGAACAATACATCACCCACCCACAGCAGCGCGTAGGCGTTGAACAAGCCGAACAGAATCAACAGACCGGTGCGCCGGTAATACAGCCGTCGCGCCGCGGCGGGCTCCATATCCGGCTTGTTCATGAAAATCAGCAGGCCGGCGCCGAACAACAGGGAAAAAATCGCCCTCATGCCGCCTTCGACAAAAATTTCGGCGCCCGCGAACAAAATGAAACCCGCGCCCGTAGCGGCATCATCGACCCTGGGGTCGAACATCGCCGCGAACGGCTGCGCGAAAGCCAGGATATTGATGATGAGAATGCCGAGCAAGGCGAGACCGCGGAGGCTGTCTATCGACTGCATCCGGGCCCTGCCGCCGACGGGCGCGGGTATTGAGGAACCGGCTTCGGACATGGGGACAGTGTAGCGAACCGCCGATGCGGAGTCGATGCGGGCAGTTTGATCAATCCCTGATCCGCACCCGGTGGTTCGCGGGAGTGGCCGGGCTGCCGTTTTTGGCACACATCCGACAAGCGATAGTACTATACTCGCCCCCATGCCCGGGGCGCGGCGAAGCGACTGGATGTCTCGAACCCTCCCGCCGCGGAATTTCGAGTGCAGCCAAGTTCTCAATTGAGACGGAACAATGCGAACATCCCGTTGTCCGGCGACCCCTTTCGGTCGATGGATGAAGTCGCCGCCAGTCACGGGTTGCTCGCTGGCCGGCGAAGGAGACTGACATGATTAACCGCGTTTCGCTGCCGCTCGCGCTGCTGGTTTTCGCCGCGTCCAGCGCGGCGCAATCCCCCGACGGCGCAGAGATCATGCGGCGGGTCGAAGACAATCAGCGGCTCATTTCCGACTCCGCCTTCAACCGTATGCAGCTGTCCACCTGCCGCTTCGGTATCAGCGAAGGGCGCATCACCTGCGCCGAACGGCCCCGGGTCAAGGCGCTGGAATCGATCGGTAAAAACTATGGTCCGGACGGTCTCGACAGCAGAAGCGTCACCATCGTGCTGGAGCCCGCCGACGAACGCGGCATCGGCCTGCTCAGCTATGTTTACGATGCCGCGGAGCGGGAAAATGAATCCTGGATTTACCTGTCCGCCCTCGGCCGCGTCAAGCGCATCGCCAGCGGCAATTCCGACGAAGAATCCGAAGCGGCATCACTGTTCGGCTCCGAGTTCACCACCGAGGATATGGACACGGGCAAGCTTGAACAATACCGGATCACCGTGTTGGGGGAATCGACCGAGGGCGGCCGGGATGCATGGCGGGTCGAACTCGTGCCCGACGAGGAGCGCGCCCGGCAAACCCGCTACGGTCGTTTGGTCCACTACGTGGACAAGGAGCGTTACGTCGTGTTGCGCTCCGACCTATACGACAAATATGGCAACGAGGTGAAGCGAATGCTGTCCTCGCGGGTCGAATTGTTCAATGATGTTTGGATCGCCCGTTCGTCCACGATGATGAATCTGGTCAGCAACCGCCTGTCCAATATGGCGTTGCTTGAGATCCATCCCGGCATCAAGGTGGACGACGAAATTCTCACCCAGCGCACCTTGACCGATGTCGCATTCCGCGAAACCAATCTGCAAGCGATTCGCGCCCAAGTCGAATAAGCCAGCCGGCCCGTTGCGCCGCCGCCTCGCGCCGGCTTTGTTGTTGCTGCCCGGCATGGCCTTGGGCCAGCAAATGGGAGACGCGGCAGCCAGCGGCGATTTGCCACTCGATCTCGGCTTCGATGACGAGTTGTTCGGCAATGTCTTCGGTGACGACGAAACCGCCGGGGAGGAACCCTCTTGGCTGGATGATTTCACCGTCCGCATCAGCCAGCAACTGTTCGGCCAAATCAACCGGCACACGGTTGAATTAGCGCCCGGCTTCCGCTTCCCCCGGGAGCCGGAACTGGAAAACAACCGGCTCGGCATCAACATCCGGTATCAGAATCTGTTTCCCAACGGCTGGGTGCTGCAGGCCAGCGCCCAAGCCCGCGTCTATTGGAACGAAGATTACGAATTCATCGCCCACGGCAACGAAATCGAGACCGAAACCCGCGTCAACGAATTCTTCGTCCAACGCAGCTTCGGCGCCCACAGCCTCAAATTCGGCCGGCAAACCGTGGTTTGGGGCGAAACCGTCGGCAACTCCGTGCTTGATGTCGTCAATATCGCCGAGTTCCGTGACTTCACCATCATCGATATCGAAGACGCGAGGCTGAATCAGTTCATGCTCGTCTGGGACTATTTCAGCGAAAGTTCCGGCAATTTCTCGACCTTCTTCAATTTGTACCCGGAATTCAATCCGGCGCCGGTGCGCGGCAGCCCGCTGTTTTTCGACCCGGGTTTCCATTTGCCGGATTTCGACCGCAACGAAGACATCCTGTTCGAGGTCGGCAGCCAATGGCGCTATTCCATCGAGCGCAGCGACTTCGCGCTGATGGCTGCTTGGTTGCTTGAAAATCAGCTGAATTGGGAACCGCCCGCCCCCGGAGGCTTCGACGGCTTGGCGACCAAAAACGATTTTCTGCTGCTTGGCGCCAGCGCCAACCGCGCCGTCGGCGATCTCTTGCTGAGTATCGACTTGGCCTATAGCCACGGCATTCGCGCCACCGGTTTCAGTCTGCCCGGCACCACCGGACTGGCTTTACCCGCCGACCTGACCCGGAACCAGCTTGGCCTTTCCACCGGCCTGGAGTACGCGCTCGACAACGAGCAAAGCCTGAGTTTCGGCATTCAGGCGCAGCGCCTGCTCAACGCCAATGAGGGACTGCCCGCCGATCGGCAATTGCTCGACGACGACATCTTCGGCAATTGGCTGCTGCGCCACAGCAACAGCTTGTTGAACGGCGATTTGACCTTGTCCGCGACGCTTTACGGCGATCTGGAGGGCGACTCGCTGTTGGCGCAATTCGGCATCGACCGCGCCTTCGACGACCGCTGGTCGATCAGCGGCCAATTATTGCTCATCCGCGGCGAATTGCCCTCGCCAATCGCATTCTTCGACCAAGACGTCCGCATCGGCGGCACGATCAGTTATTCCTTCTGATTATCCCAGCGACGCCGCAGCGGGCGGCCGGGCTGGCGGCTTGCCGGGCAAACGCCTCGGCCAATACGCCAATAGTTGGCCAATTCCACCATCCGCACCTTGTGCCACTGCCGGAAGAATCGCAAAAAGCTATATCTGTCAATGCCTTGGAAAATTGGCACGGATGCTGCCGGGAACGCTGCCAAGAGCGAGCGCATTAATTGAGAGAACAACCGATAAGACGGTATCGCGGCAACGCGCTGACATCGCTGCTGGTGAAGGCTGCGTTGCTGACGGCGGTGGCAGCTTGTGGAATCATCGGCGTTGCGGGACTGGTGTTGCCGATCGTTCCCGGCATTCTTTTCCTCGGCGCGGCGGCGGTGCTGTGGCAGCAGCTCGACCACGTTTGAGGTTGCCGCAATCAGCGAAGTACTCGCCGAGACCAAAAGCAAAGCCGATCAATAATTGCCATATTTTTGCCATAATTTGGTTTTTTTCGTAGACATGCCGCTTGGAAATGCTTACTATGGGGGGGTGCGTGGGGTGCTTTGCGGCGGTTGACAAGTCGCGGTCGCGTCGCAGTCCCATGCCGAAAAGGGCCGCAGCCGGTCAACGGAACGGTCAAACTAGATTACTGTCAGGGGGTAAAGCTATGTTTAGACGAAAAAAAATTGCGAGACTGTTGTCGCCCGCGATAGCGGTGGCGGTAATGGCTCCCGCAGCCTACGCGCCGCTCGCGCTGGCGCAGGAAGAAGCCACCGGTCTCGAAGAGATCATCGTGACCGGTTCCAGAGGCCGGCCGCGAACCGTTTCTGATTCTCCGGTGCCCGTGGACGTTTTCGGCGCCGACGATATCGAAGCGATCTCCTACACCGACACCAACGATATCATCAAGACGCTGGTGCCCTCCTTCAATATTTCCCGGCAGCCGATTTCCGACGGCGCGTCGTTCATCCGTCCGGCAGAATTGCGCGGTATGCCGACCGACAAAACCCTAGTGATGATCAACTCCAAGCGGCGTCACCGGGCGGCCCTCGTAGCCATTGGTGGTTCGGGCACGCAAGGCCCCGACATGGCGACGATTCCGGCTGTGGCGGTCCAGAACATTGAGGTACTGCGGGACGGCGCGGCGGCGCAGTACGGTTCCGACGCCATCGCCGGCGTGATCAACTTTCTGCTCAAGGACAACCGTGAAGGCGGCAGCATTACCATCGACAGCGGCCAGTACGGCGAGGGCGACGGCATGTCCACCACGGTGCAGGGCAACATCGGCCTGCCGCTGGGCGACAATGGCTTCATCAGCATTTCCGGCGAGTTTTTCGAAACCGAGCAAACCACTCGCGCGGAGCAATATTGCGACTCTTGGTTCTGCTTGGACTACGACAACCCGGACTACGCCAATTTCGGCGGCTCCCGGGGTGGCGAACTGGGAACCCGGAAATTGTATGCCGACGGCTGCCTCCCCGGCGCGGAAGCCAGATACAGGGATTATTGCACCAACACTCATGTGGCCAATATCGGTGACGGCGACGTCGTGCAGCCCTGGGGACAACCCGATGCCGAGGCCACCCGCCTGTTCTTCAACGCTGGAGTCCAACTCGACGCCAACAACGAGCTTTATGGATTCGGCAACTGGTCCGACAGCAGCAGCAACGGCAGCTTCTTTTATCGTTATCCCTACAACGGCACGATTGAAGAATTGCGCGAACCCGATGGTTCCATCTACTTCCCGTTGGAGATTCATCCCGGCGGTTTCACGCCGCGCTTTTTCGGCGATGTCACGGACCTCTCCATCGTCGGCGGCATCCGCGGCGAGATGGACAGCGGGCTGAACTATGATTTCAGCGCCCGTACCGGCGAAAGCGAAATCCAGTACACGCTGAGCAACACGATCAATCCCTCCATGGGGCCGGATTCGCCGACATCGTTCCGTCCCGGCGATTTGATCAACAGCGAAACCCAGCTGCAGGCGGATTTCACCTACGAACTCGACAACGGGGCGCTGTTCGCCTTCGGCGCGAGCTGGATGGACGAGTCCTACGACGTGGTGCAGGGCGAGGAAGTCTCCTATCGGTCCGGCCCCTACTCACTGCCCGATCCCCACGGCTTCTGCGATGACAACGGCGGCACCACTGCCCGCGGCATGGAGGTGATCGCCAACGGCTCGACGCTGGATTGCTCCAATTCCTCCGACCCGGTTTACCGGGTAGTTGGTGTCGGCTCGAATGGCTTTCCGGGTTACTCGCCCGAATTTTCCGATGTCTATGAAAGGAACTCTTACGCGCTCTATGGCGATGTCAGCGGCGATGTCACCGACGTGCTGTTCCTGCAGGGTGCTGTGCGTTACGAGGACTACGACGACTTCGACGCGGAACTCGTGTGGAAACTGGCGGGCAAGCTCGATGTGACCGACACCTTCGGGTTGCGCGCCTCCATCGGCACCGCTTTCCGCGCGCCGACTCCTGGTCAGCAGGGCACCACCAACGTATCCACCCGACTGCCCGCCGGCTTTCCGGTCGCCACCGGCCTTTTTCCGGCCAGCGGACCCATCGCCCAAGCACTCGGCGCGGTACCGCTGGTGCCGGAGAAATCCGACAACTACACCTTTGGCTTCACCGCCCAATTGCTTGAGCAGGTCGACCTGACGGTGGATTTCTACCGCATTGATGTGGAAGACCGGACCCGGGCGGTTTCGACCAGGGATGTATCCACCGATCCAAGTTCGGGCAGCGCCTACATGAATTACCTCGCGCTGCGTGATGCCGGCGTGGCTGGAGCCGAATCCATCGGCGGAGTGTTCTACTTCGCCAATGGTTTCAATACCAGCACGCAGGGCATGGATATCGTCGCGACCACACCGATTGAGTGGGGCGAAATCGGCACCACCACCTTGACCGCCTCGTTCAACTACACCGAGAACAGCTTCGATACCGACCCGAGCGATTATCTCAACGACGAGGACACGTTCGGTTTCGAGAACTTCGATCCGAACTGGCGCGGCGTGATCACCGCCCGGCACGATGTCAACGATCTCACACTGATCGGTCGTCTGAGCTACTACGGCGAGTCCACAAACTCCAACGGCAACGGCGCAAGCCAGCGGTATCAGGAATTCGATCCGATCTGGTACACCGATATCGAGGCACAGTATCGTTTCAATAATACTTTCCGTCTCGCCGTCGGCGGCAGGAACGTCTTCGACGAGTATCCGGCCCAGGACACCATCCGCGATTACTGCTGCGGCCGGCTCTATTCCTCGGCAACCGGAATGGACTGGCAGGGAGCCTATTACTACGGTCGTTTGACTGTAGACTTCTGACCGGTCGCGACTACCGTGGGCATACGGCAATCCCGGATGCCCACGGCAAAGCGCAACAACGGGGGCGGCCATGTATGTGGTCGCCCCTTTTGTTTGAGCAAAATCCCAACTTGAAAGGTGTTGATCGAATGAAGCGCAGGGAATTGCTCGGGGCCGGGATAGGGGCCGGGACGGCCCTGTTGGTGCTGCCGAGCGCCGGGCGCCGGGCCTTCGCGGCGGCCCTGCCGACGGATATCACCGATTTTTCCGCGGTCGAATTGTCCTCGGCCATCGCCATCCGGGAACTGAGCTGTGTGGAGGCCATGGAAGCCTACCTGGCGCGGATTCATCGTTACAACCCCACCTACAACGCCATCATCGGTATGATCGCTGACGACCAATGCCTGGCGCTTGCCCGCGCAGCGGATACCGAATTGGCGTCGGGCCAATACCGCGGTTGGATGCACGGCATGCCCCATGCGGTGAAAGATCTCACTGCCGCCGCGGGTTTGCCGTTCACCAGCGGGTCGCAGATATGGCAAGACCGCATCGCAGCGGAAGACGGCGCCGTGGCGGCACGCATCCGCGCGGCGGGCGCGATTTTTATCGGCAAAACCAATACTCCAGAATTCGGCCTCGGTTCCCAGTCTTACAATCCGGTTTGGGGAGCGACCGGCTGCGCCTACAATCCCGCGCTTACCAGTGGCGGAAGCAGCGGCGGCGCCGCCTGCGGCTTGGCCAGCCATATGCTGCCCGCCGCGGACGGCAGCGATATGATGGGCTCCCTGCGCAACCCGGGCGCCTTCAACAATGTGATCGGATTCCGTCCCAGCGCGGGCTTGGTGAGCGGCGAAGACCCCTTTTCCCGCGCGTTGTCCACGGCTGGGCCGATGGGACGCGATGCGTCCGACACCATCCGCCTGCTTCATACCTTGGCCGTGGAACCGGGCCCGGAGCAGGCGGCGGCGTTGGGGCGGGCGCTGCCCGGCTTGAACGAGTACCAACCCGTGACCTTGAGCGACCTGCGCGTCGGCTGGCTCGGCGACTATGACGGTTATCTCGCCATGGAACCGGGCATACTGCCATTGTGCGAGTCGAATCTGGCGAACCTGGAATCCACCGGCGCCATCATCGAGCCGGTATCCCCGCGCTTCGACCTGGCGGAATTGTTCCAGTGCTGGCTGGACCTGCGCAACCAAGGCCGCATTGGTATGCGGGAGTATTACGAGGACCCCGTCAGCCGCGGGCTGCTGAAGCCGGAACTCGTCTGGGAAATCGAGCAAGGCTACGAGTTGGACGCCGCTGACATCAATCGCGCCAACGCCACCCGGCGACGCTGGTATGCCGAGCTAAACCGGCTGTTCGAGACGTACGATTTTCTCGCCCTGCCGAGCGCGCAAGTTTTCCCTTTCCCGAAGACCACGCCGTGGCCGAGGGCAATCAACGGCCGCGCCATGGACACCTACCACCGCTGGATGGAAGTCGTGATCGGGGCCAGCCTCGGCGGCATTCCGGTGGCGAACCTGCCGGTTGGATTCGATGCCGAAGGACGGCCGATGGGAATGCAGTTCATGGCGCCCTTCGCCCGCGATCGCAAAGTGCTTGAATTCGCCTTGATGTGGGAGCAAATAACCGATCACCTCGCACGCGGACCCAACTTGACCGCCGCCTAGTGCGGATTTGGACGGAAAATCCTGTTTCGCGGGGGCGGATTCCGGCGCTTATCCTCAGGGAGCGGGAGGCGCGGGCAGGCGCCAAGCGATGATGTAGCCCCCTTGCGGGTCTTCCCCATCGGCCGGCAAAGAGCGAAAACCGACACCGGAAGTCGAATTGAACACCGGAACGGTCGCCACCACGGTTTGCTCGCCGGACGGCGACAAATAGGTCATCGGCGTTGAATGCGCGGTAAAGGGCAGATCGTCGCGCCATAACTCCCGTCCGTCGAGAATGTAGGTGGCGCGGATGGAATTGTCGAACGCCCCGGAGGAGAAGATCAATCCGCCCGCGGTGGTCACCGTGCCGCCGCTTTGGGGAATCCCTATGGTCACCGGCAACCGCGTCGGAATCCCGAATGGGCCGCTGTCCTTGGCCAAACCTATGGGGCGCTCCCACAGCAAATCGCCGGTTTCGAGATCGACCGCCGCCATGATGCCGTAGGGCGGCTGATTGCAGGGAATGCCCAACGGCGACATGAAGCGCCTCGTGCTGTGGGAGTACGGCGTGCCCAATTGATTGCCGCGAACCCCCGGCGGCAGTTCGTCGCGGGGGGTCAATATCAGGCGGTTGCCGATATTCATTGGATTGACCACCATGATGTTGTTGACTTGATCAACACTCACGCTGCCCCAGTTGTGCCCGCCGGCGTTGCCCGGGTACTGCAAGATCGGGTCGGTGCCGGGCACGGTGAAATGCCCGTCGTAACGCATTTTTTTGTACTCGATGCGGCACCAGAGCTGATCGAATGGCGTGATGCCCCACATCATCGCTTCGGTGATGTCTTCGCGGAAATGCGGCAATCCGGTGGAAAACGGCTGGGTCGGCGCCACGTAATCTTCCGGCACGCCGCCCTGCCGCGGCACGGGCAATTCCTCAACCTCGAAAATCGGCTCGCCGGTTTCCCGGTTCAACACGAAAACTTCCGAGCGTTTGGTGGGCACGAGCACCGCCTTGATCTTGCCGCCGTCGGCGGCGGCGGGCAAATCGATCAGGGTCAACTGCGACGGCACGTCGTAGTCCCAAAGATCGTGATGCACGGTCTGGAAAGACCAGCGCACCGCGCCGGTTGCGCCGTCTATGGCGACCGCGGAACTCGCGTATTGCTCGCTCGATTCCATCCGTTGGCCGCCGAAATAGTCCGGTGTTTCATTACCGGTCGGCGCGTAAATCAGGCCGAGCTCCTCGTCGACGCTGAACAGGCTCCAAACATTGGGCGTGCCGCGGGTGTAGACCTCCCCCGCCAGCGGTTCGGAGTGAATGCCGGGCCGGCCCATATCCCAAGCCCAAGCGAATTCCCCGCTGATCGCGTCGAAAGCGCGCACGACTCCCGACGGCTCGCCCACGGATTGATTGTCGAACACCCAGCCGCCCACCACGGCATTGCCGCGCACGATGCCCGGTGGCGAAGTCTGGAAATTGAAGATGCGCGGATCGTTGCCCATATTGATGCTCAAGTCGATTTCGCCTTGATTGCCGAAAGAAGCGCAGCGCTCCCCGCTGAGGGCGTCGAGGGCGAGCAGGCGGGCATCGGTGGTGGCCGTGAGAATCCGCTGCGGGCATTCTCCCTGGTATTCCTCCGGGGCCGCGAAATAGGACACGCCACGGCAGCCGGTGGTGAAGTAACGCAAAGTATCGAGATGCGCGGGATCGAGCAGCGGATCGAACTGCCAGCGCAATTCGCCGCTGTTGGCGTCGAGGGCGAGCACCACGTTGCCGCCGGTGCAGACGTACAATAGTTTACCCACTTGCAGCGGCGTCGCCTTGAAGGAGCCGCCCTGGCCCGTTCGGTAGGTCCAGGCGACTTCAAGCTCGGCCACGTTGTCGGCGTTGATCTGATCCAGGGGCGAATAGCGGCTGCCGCCGCGGTCGTTGCCATACGCCGGCCAGTCGGTGCCGGCGCTGACCGTGTGAATGCCGCTTCGGGGGGCCATTTCATTCACTTCATGGCGGGCTCCATCCCAGAACACCCAAGCCGCGAACGCCAACACCGCCGGGATCGACCATTTGGCGGCCGTCGAACGCAACAGGGGCGGCGGCCTGCCGCCGTACAAGGATCTGCGGAACCCAGGCGCGAGGAACCACAAACCGATGACGGCGAAGGGCAGAATGCGCGGCGCCAGGGCCCAAAGATTTGTGCCCGATTCCCAGAACGACCAAATCACCGTACCGGCCAGAAAGCCACCGTACAACCAAGCGCCCGAAGGCCGCCCGCGCCAAAGCCGATGCGCGCTGAACAGCAACACCACGCCGGCAACCAAGTAATAAGGCGAGCCGCCGAGTGTCAGCAGCCAGATGCCGAGAAAGAGCAGCGGCGCGGCCATCAGGGTGACCACGATGGGGAGGACCCGCGGGGGATCGTTTTGTCTCAGCGTATTCATTGGCGGACTACCCGGAATCAATTTCAACCGACTATAACGAAAATCGGGATATGCGGCCAAACTTGCGGTTATCGCACCGGCTTCCCGTCGCCACTCCCCGCGTGGGGAGTGGCTGCAATCCGAGGGCGCGCTCAAGGCCGCTATGGCTCGGAATCATGGTTCGCGGCCTTGCCCGGCCTAGCTTTGCGGGCTTGTTGTTTCGCGTTCCCTTTGGCGCTTTTGCTCTTTGCGGCGCAGTTTTTCTTGGCGGCGCTTGCGGATCAAGCATTCCATGGCTTGACCGATATGGGGTTCGCCTCGAGCTTGGGCCAATTCGACTTGACGCTGGCGCTCGGCGAAGCGCGCGGATTTGTCCCCGCTCTTCTGCCCGAAGCAATGGCGGCAGCTTACGCCTTTTTCATATTGCGGGCCGCTCCTGTCCTCGGCGGAAAGCGGCATGCGGCAGGCGTGGCACTGGGAATGGGAACCCGGCCGCAGTTCGTGATCCACCGTGACGCGGTCATCGAACACGAAGCATTCGCCGCGCCAGCGCGATTCCTGCCGCGGCACGCGCTCCAGATAATTCAGGATTCCACCCCGCAAGTGGTACACCTCTTCGAACCCCAATTGCTTCAGATAGGCGGTGGATTTCTCACAGCGGATGCCGCCGGTGCAATACATGGCCACTTTGGGCTGCCGTTCCGGGTGCAGATTCTCGCGGACGAAGGCGGGGAATTCGCGAAATGACTCGGTTTGCGGATCGACAGCGTTTTCGAAGCCGCCGATTCGCACTTCGTAGCGGTTGCGGGTATCCAGCACGAGCACGGCCGGGTCGTCGATCAATTGGTTCCACTGTTCGGGCTCGACATAGGTCCCGGCCATCCGACGCGGGTCCAAGCCGGGCTGCCCCATGGTGACGATTTCTTTTTTCAACTTGACCCGGGTGCGAAGGAATGGGTTTTCGCCGCCGCGAGACTCCCGGGCGCGCAACTCGGCCAAGCGGGGGTCGGCGCGAATCCAGTCCAACACCGCATTGACCCCCGCCGGGGCGCCGGCGATGGTGCCGTTGACGCCTTCGGCGGCGAGCAACACCGTGCCGCGCACTTCACGCCACAGGAGTTGTTGCCGCAGGAGATCCGCCAAGGAACGGAAATCCGGCAAGTCGGCGAAGCGGTAAAAGGTGCTGATGAGGACCGGAGCGTCCGGTTCGGCGGCTTGCATGATGATTCCGGCGGCTGCGCGGTCGCGGACTAATCGGTGACCACGGGCAAATGCCCGGGCGCACCCCATTCCACCCACGAGCCGTCATACACGGAAACATCTTCGACTCCAGATTGATGCGCCGCCAGCGCGGTCACGCAGGCGGTGATGCCGGAGCCGCAGCTGCTGATGAAACCACCTTCGGGCGCGCCGAATTCGGCGAATATCTGCCGCAACTCGACCGCCGGTTTCAGTTCGCCGTTCCGCAGCAAGCGGGTGAAAGGCAGGTTGCGGGCATTGGGCATATGCCCGCCGCGCAGTCCCGGCCGCGGTTCCGGTTCGATGCCGTGAAAGCGGCCTGGGGAACGGGCGTCGAGCACGCGGCGGGAATCATCTTCCAACGCGTCCAACACCGCGCGATAGTCGCTCACCAGCCACGGGCGGAAAGCCGCGTTGAAATCGCCCGCCACGGCCGGCTCAGCCAGCGAATCCACCGCCGGCCGCCCCGCTGCCAGCCAAGCGGGCAAGCCGCCGCTCAATACCGCCACGTTGTCATGCCCCATGGCGCGGAACATCCACCAAGCCCGCGGGCTGGCGTACATCCCGCTGTCGTCGTAAACCACCACGGCCGAACCGGTGTTTACGCCCAGCGCCCGCGCCCTGGCTTGAAACAATTCCGGGCTCGGCAGCATATGCGGCAGCGAGGTGTCCGGTTTGCAAACATCTTTGTCATAATCAAAGCGGCGGGCGCCGGGAATCGCTTTGAATGGTCCATCGGCGTTGACCGCCTTCATGCCGGGCACGACCGGCGGCATCGAGGCGTCAAGCAGCAGCAGATTCGATGCCTTCGAGTTGGCCGCCAACCACGACACGTCCACCACGGCGGCGGGTACGCTAATCTCCATCGGGACTGTCCACCGCAAAGCCGGTTACAGCAAGACCACGAACTCGGCCAGCTTGGCCATCAAGCGGGTGCTGTTGCGCGGGCCGATGCGGATCAACTGCTTCTGCACGGCATCGGCGTTTTCGAGTTCCGAATCCGCGAACAGATACATCACCGAAGGTTTGACCAACTGATACGGCCCTTCCACATCGCTCGCCTGCAACACATTGTTGATCGCCCGCCGCAAAGCATCATCGAAATCGCGGCCGCGATAACCGATTTCGGCATAGGCCTGCTGGAATAGCGGCCGCAAAACTCGATACAGGGCAAGGGCTTGCCCGGCACTCACCGCCGTCATGGTATCGATGAAAGTGTCGAAGCGGGTATGGGCATCGGCCTCCATCAGGAACAGATTTGGTCAAGTTCGCGCACCGGCATTTCCCCGCCGACGGCGCGGTAGGGCAGATCCGTTTGCGGGAACTCGTGGCGACTGATGTTTTCGACGAAAACCACGAACTTGCGAATCAGCTGTTCATCGGCGACCCAGCGCAGCAGCGCCGGACCTTCGCTGACGGCTTGCAGTCTTTCGCGGACGAATCCGTCGCTGTCGTTCAGCGACGGCAGTTCAACCTCGGCATCGGCTTGCAGATCGGAATCGGCCTGGAGTTCGGCGGCACCCGGCTCGTCTGTTTCCGCCTCAGCCGCCGCCGCGTCGGGAACGGCGGTCGGCTCGGAGCTTGTCGGCGGCGGAGCCGGGTCGAGACTTCTCTCTGGTGCCGGCGATGGTTCCGGCGCGCTCGGGACAGGCATCGGGGTTTCTATGACCCGGGTGGCCGTCCCGCCCGGAGACCCCGAGCCGCCAGCGGCAACAATCAGCCAAACCACCGCGGCCAGCGACAGCAAGGCAACGCCGGCTATGATCCACAATCCCGAATGTTTCATCCGCCAAACCGGAAACCCGGCTCGCACCGGGTCGCCGAATTACCTGTGTTCCGCAATTGCCTTCGTTCCGAGATGGGATTCAAATTCTCGGGAACCCCAATTCGCCCATGGTTCTCGCCATATCCTCGCCGGCGGTGGCCGGCGCGGTGTCCTTGTCGATCCGCAAAACCGTGCCGTCGGCGCCGATGTAGTAAGTCCAGCGATTGGCGAAACCGATGGGCATCAAGGCTCCGTACGCCTCGACCATGTCTTTTTCCGGGTTGGCCAGGATGGGAAAGCTGGCCTGGTTCTCTTCGGCGAAGGCGGTATTGTCTTCCAGCGTGTCGACGCTGACCATGAAATACGCGACATCGTAGTTCTGGATTTCCTCGGCACTGTCACGCAGCGCCTTGCATTGCATGGTTCAGCCGCCGGTGAAGGCTTTGGGGAAAAAGGCGATCACCACCGGCTTTTCCCCGGCGAACTGGGAAAGTGTATAGGTGTTGCCGTCAGAACCGGCCAGCGAAAAATCCGGCGCCGCATCGCCCACCTCCAGCGCGAACGCCGCTTGACCGACCAACGCCGCCGCGCTCAGCAGCAGCGGATAGGCCAGTCGGTTGATTAGTTCCAACATGGGTTTCCTCCGATTTGGTTGCGGAACACGGGCCGCGATCGGCCACAGTTACTTGTACAACTAATGAGAAAAAATTTCCACTGCCTTTGACCCTGTTCGCGGCGGCCCGACAACCGGGTCGCCGGCGGTCCGGCAGCTAGAACAGCAGGTCGCGGCGACCGCGGCGGAAATACGCCTGATACTCAGCTTCGAGCCGCGCGACCTGGGCGTCGATTTCCGCGGCGGCTTCCGGGGAGAGTCCGGCGCCCTCGTCGCGGATGGCGCTGAGACGCTCGATACCGTCGTTGACCGCATTGGAATAACGCATCAAAGTCGTGCGCTTGTTGTTGCGCTGGGAGCTCAGGTAGCGCGGATTCTCCACTTGCACATTCACGCAGCGGCGCACCGCTTGACCGTTGGGTCCGGGAATCATGCGGCAGCGCACCTGATTGACGTAACGCGGCACGCTGGCGGGAAAGTAGTTGTAGGGGGTGGCGGCGACCGCGCGCAGCATGTGGACATCGAGTTCAGCCTTGCCGCGAATCAAGGTCGCTAGCTCCAGCGGGCGCCCGGGCGGTTCCTGTTCGAGCGCGGCGATGGCCCGGCGGTAGACCGAACCCGCATCGTCGATCGCCGAGCGCACGCCCCAGGCGCCGCCGCCGAGCAGACCATCCCGGATCGCCCGGGTTTTCCAGCCGCCCCATACCGCAACGGCCGCCAGATGGCGACTGTCGGCCAATTCCCACAGACGGCCCGCCATGTGATAGCGGAACTCGTGCAAATCCTCCACCGCTTCCCAAGCGGCCAAGCCCTCGTTGGCGGCGATCATGCCGTCGATGATGCGCAGTTGCGCTTCGCTGTACAGTCCATTGTTGATGCGCGCGACTTCAAGAGCGTCTTGGTAGGTCGCGAGCGACTGCTCGAAGTCTTCCAGTTCAAGCTGCAAGCCGCCGAGTTCGCCGTAGGCTTCCGCCAACGCGGGATGATAGAGGCCGAGCTGATCCCGCAGCTCCGCCAATGCCGTTTCGCGCCTTTGCAATTCGGTGGTCCGCTCATCGACCGCGGCTTCATCGGCATCGGCGGGTCGCGACTCTGCCTCCGCCTCTGCCGCCGCCGCCAGCGAAAACCAAATCATCAAGACCAGTGTATAGATCGACGGTCGCATCATGTTTCCGATCCATCGCGCGCCTGCCCGCCGCGACCAGGCCAATTTACCGCGATTCGGCGACAGATTCATCCACACTCGAAGGCGCGGCCGCGGCCAGGCATCCTCAATCGCTGTGACAATATGCCACATCGTTTTGCCGCGGCCGCGAACCTATAATCCACGCAACTTTGGCAACCGCGACGCAAGCGTGCAAACTCACTCCGTGACATTCAAACAAACACCGGCAACCCCGTTTCTCGCCGCGGCGGCACGAATGCTGTTCGCCGCTATCGCGGCCGGCGCCCTGCTGAGTTTTGGCGAACCAATCTTTGCCCAAGCCGAAGAAGTGGGCGAAATCCGCGTGATCGGCCGGCAGGAATTTCTGGCAACGCAATTCAGCCCCCAGCGCCAAAGTTCGGGCGCCGATTCCGCCCAGCTTATCAACCGCGTGCCCGGCGGCGGCGCCAACAAGAATGGCCCCTTGACCGGCCAAATCCAATACCGCGGAATGTTCGGACCGCGCATCAATGTACGCATCGACGGCATGCTGATCCACGGCGGCGGCCCGAACTGGATGGCACCACCGCTGCACCATATTCCGGCGGCCTTGATGGAGGGCTTGGTGGTCGAGCGGGGCATCGCCTCCATCGCCACCGGCGGCGGCATCGGCGGCGCCACGACCGCCAGCTGGAAGCATCCCGATTATGGCCAAGATGCCGGCTGGAACTGGCGTGGCGATGGCGAACTGTCCGGGGGTTCGGCGGCGGACAGCACCAGCAGCGCGCTGATTTTCGGCGGAGTCAACGCCAACCACCGGGTGTTCGGCATCGGCAGTTTCGACCGGAGCGGAAACCAACAATCCGCCAATGGCGAAGTCGCCGCCACGCAATACCACCGGGCGGTCTACGGCGTCGGCTACGGCTACCGCAGCGGTGTCCATGAGATTCATTTCGATGCCCACCGCATCGAAACCGAAGACAGCGGCACACCCACCCTGCCCATGGACATCGACTGGTTCGACACCGATACCGTCAATTTCCGCTACAGCGGCCAATTCGGCGGCCTCGGCGCCGAAGTCGGTGTATACCGGTCATCCATCGATCACGGCATGAGCAATTTTCTCCTGCGCTCCGCTCCCGATTTTTCCGCCCTGCCGCTGCCGCCCTTCGTCGGCGACGACAAGCGCTTCGCCGCCGCGGCAAGCGAAGAATACGGCTTTCGGCTGGCCTTCGATATCGAACTCGGTCCAGGCCTGCTGCGATTCGGCGCGGAAGGCAAGAACGGCGAACACGATGTCTTGGTCAGCGACCCGGATTTCGCGCCTTTCTTTGTGGAAAATTTCAGCGGCGTGGAGACCGACGGCAGATCGCTGTTCGCGCAATGGTCGGCGATTCTCCGCGAAGACTGGTATCTCGAGGTCGGCGGCAGAGTCGAACAAGTGGACATGAGCGCCGGCGCGGTTGACGCGTTTCCCGCCCGGCTAGTGGACATGAATCCGGCCAGGTGGGGCGCCGGCACGCCGCCGCGGGCGGTTTGGCTGCTGCGGGAAAACTTCAATTCCGCCGAACGCGAACAAAGCGATGACAATCACGATCTGGTCGCGAAGCTGCGCTATCAATTGACTCCGACTCTGGTGGTTGAGGCCGGCTACGGGCGCAAAACCCGCTCGCCGCTCTATCAAGAGCGGTATTTGTGGATTCCCCTGGAAATCAACGCCGGACTGGGCGACGGCAACAACTATGTCGGCAACCCCGATCTGCGGCCGGAAACTTCGGATCAATTCGAACTCGGCTTCGATTGGAGCGACGGTTCGGCGTGGTTCTCGCCGCGGTTCTTCGTCCGCGATGTCGATGATTACATTCAAGGGGTCACCGCCACGAACATGGCGGTGGTCGGCGTCAGCCGCAACGCCAACGGCGATCCGACACCGCTGATGTTCGCCAATACCGCGGCGCGCTTTCGCGGTTTCGATCTGAATTTTGGATTTGCCTTGAATCCAGGCTGGCGCGTCGAAGGCACCGCCTCCCATGTGAAAGCCGAACGCGAAGATGTCGCCGATTATTTGTACCGGATCAACCCGGACAACGCCCGCGTTTCCCTGATCTACGAATCCGGCGCTTTTTCCGCCCGGCTCGAACAAGTGGCCGTTTTGGAGCAGGAGCGGATTTCGCGGGCCAACACCTTCGACCCGGCGAATCCGAAAAACAACGCCGACCCCACCGACGGATACCATCTGACCAACGTCTATGTGGACTGGCGCGCGAACCAAGGCTTCACGCTCACCCTCGGCGCCGAGAACTTGTTCGACACCGACTACGTTGACCATCTAACCGGCTTCAACCGCGTCCCCGGTGGCGCCGTTCCGGTCGGCAGCCGAATGTACGGCCAGGGAACCAACCTGTTCGGTCGAATCCAGTTCCGCTGGTAGCGTTCCCTCCGCTTCCAGATCAGGCCGGTCTCTGGAGAGGAGAGTCCGCGGCGCGACCGCTAGAAAGTGGCGATGGGATTCAGCGGCGAGCCGTAACCCTCGACGCCGGAAGGCTTGACATCCAGCGCCGAATCGCTGCCGATCAGCGCCACATCCCGCGCCTTGAACCATTGCACCGACGAGGCGTGCAAGCCGGCGGAATCCGCCGCCAAATTCCATGGCCCAAGCGCCTCCCGGCGCGCCCAGCGTCCGGTGCGGATCAACACGCGGATTCCAAAGGCGCGGGCAAATTGGTGATGGCGCTTCACATATTTCCCGCGGTCTGGTTAGATGGCGCGCTTGAACGGGTCGATTTCCCCGACAGGAGAATGGAAATGATGATTCGCAGCATCACCGCCGCCGGCTGGATTTCCGCGCTATTGTCCGCCCCCCTGGCAAACGCGGCGGAACGGGACTTCCATGCCATCGCGGCAGCGGTTTCCGCCGAGCGCATTGAGCGCGACATTCAAACCCTGGTCGACTTCGGCACGCGCCATACGCTGTCGGAGACCGGCTCCGACAGCCGCGGCATCGGCGCAGCGCGCAGATGGATCGAGGCGGAATTCAACCGTATTTCGGAAGATTGCGGCGGCTGCCTCGAGGTATTCACCGTCGGCGATATCGTTGCCGGCGAAAACCGCATTCCCGATCCGGTGGAAGTGGTCAATGTCATCGCCTTGCTGCGCGGCGAAAGCGACCCGAACCGGGTGGTGATGATGTCCGGCGATATCGACTCCCGGGTCAGCGACCCGATGAACTCCGAGTCCGACTCTCCCGGCGCCAACGACAACGCTTCCGGCATGGCCGGCGCGATCGAAGCGGCGCGGGTGTTGAGCCAATACCGCTTCCCCGCCTCCATCGCCCTCGCCGGGCTGTCCGGCGAAGAACAGGGCCTGCACGGCGGCAGGATTTTCGCCCGCTGGGCCATCGACAACGGCTGGAATCTCGACGCCGTGCTCAACAACGACATGATCGGCAATATCACCGGCGGCAACGGCGTCAGCGACAACACCACCGCCCGGGTGTTCTCCGAAGGCACGCGCTATGTGGAAACCTCCGAGGAAGCGAACCAGCGCCGCTTCCAGGGCGGCGAAGTGGATTCGGCCTCGCGCAATATCGCCCGCTATGTGGATCGGATGGCGGACCGCTACATCCCCAATCTCGACATCATGATGATCTACCGGGTGGACCGCTTCGGCCGCGGCGGTCATCACCGGCCCTTCAACGAAGCCGGGTTCCCCGCGGTGCGCATCATGGAAACCAACGAGAACTACACCCAGCAGCACCAGGACATCCGCATTGAGGACGGCATCGCCTACGGCGACCTGATCGAACATGTGAACTTCGACTACGCCGCCAAGCTCACGGCGCTGAACGCGGTCACGCTGGCGGCGATGGCTTGGGCCCCGGCGCCGCCGGCCAGTGTCAGCATAGAAGGCGCGGTGCGCCCCAGCACCACCCTGCGCTGGGAGAAAGTCCCCGGCGCCGCGGGGTACCGGGTGCATTGGCGCCTGACGACTTCGCCAACTTGGGATTTCCAGCGCGACGTGGGCGATGTGGACAATTTCACTTTGGAGAACATCGTCATCGACAATTACTTCTTCGGCGTCTCCAGCCTCTCCGCCGACGGCGTGCAAAGCCCAGTGGTGTTCCCCGGCCCGGCGGGATCGTTCGATTGAATGCGGCCAAGGCCCAGGGCTCCCCTCCCCCGCCTCGGCCTCGAATTCAACCAGTCTGGCGCGATGGCCGCGCGCCGGGGGCCATGCCCCGGCAGTTTTGGACAAACGCCGAATGCCGGGGTAATCTCGGCGGCGGGCGCTTGCCGATACGGGCCTCGACAGGCACTGTTCCAGCATAAACAACGGCGAGCGACACTCCACAGAGGTGCATATTATGACGGATGCGATTCGACTGATCGGCCTTGCGGTCGCGCTGGCGTTGTTGTCCGGGGCGGCGCAGGGCCAAGACGCCCGGGAGACGCTCGAATGGACCACCTTGGGCAACGATTTCGCCCACACCCGCTCCACTGAGGCGGATCAGATTACACCGGAGAATTTCGCCGACCTGGAGGTTGCCTGGGTCTGGGACGGCGCCAGTTTCGAGGCGCGCAGCGGGCGCTCGACGCCGAGTTACATCAACGGCCGGCTGTACACAGTCGCCGGCCCGCGCCGCCATGTGGTGGCGATCGACCCCGCGACCGGCGCGACGATCTGGTCCTACCGCGAGCCTGACACCGGGCGCTGGGCGTATTCCATGCGCGCCGACTACGGCAAAGGCATCGGCTACGCCAACATCGACGGCCGCGATGTCGTTTACACCGTGTCGCCCGGCTTCTTTCTGACCGCGTTGGACGCGGCAACCGGGCAACCGCTGGAAGGTTTCGGCGACCGGGTGCCGGTGGCGGGATTCCCGGAAACCGGCGTGGTCGATCTGCTCGCCGATCTTGGCCATCCCTACGATCCCCACGACGGGATTCCATTGGAACGCGGCTACATCACCGCGTCTTCGCCGCCGATTGTGGTCAACAATGTCGTCGTGGTGGGCAATTCGGCAGAACAGGGCTACAACCAGTCGCGCATCGAAAACGTCCCCGGCGACATCCTCGGCTACGATGCCCGCAGCGGCAAATTCCTCTGGAAATTCAATGTGATCCCGCAGCCCGGCGAATATGGGCATGAAACTTGGGAAAACGATGCTTGGCAGTATACAGGTGACATCTCCTCTTGGGCGCCGATTTCCGCCGACCCCGAATTGGACTTGGTCTACATACCCACCAACGGGGTGACAATCGACTATTACGGCGGCCACCATCCCGGGGACAATCTGTACGGCACCAGCCTGATTGCCCTCTATGCCGCGACCGGCGAGCGCGCTTGGCATTTCCAGATGGTGCATCACGATATCTGGAACTACGATACGCCGACCGCGCCGATTCTGCTTAACGTGACCACCGCCGCCGGGCCCCGGGCCATTGTCGCCCAAGCCACCAAACAAGGCTATGTTTACACCTTCGACCGGGCAAGCGGAGAGCCGGTATGGCCGATCGAAGAGGAGCCGATGCCGCCGTCCACGGTTCCCGGTGAACAACTCTCGGCGACCCAGCCGATTCCGACCAAGCCGGCGCCGTTCGAGTACGTGGGCTCCAGCGAGGAATTGCTGGCCGACTTCATCCCGGAAATCCGCCGGCAGGCGCTCGAAGCGGTATCGAATTTCATCATGGGACCGGTTTTCAATCCGCCCATTCAGCGCAATCATCCATCCGGCAAAGCTGCCGCGCTGATGTGTCCTTCCGGGGCGGTCAATATTACCCATCCGCCGGTGGCCGACCCGGACAGCGGCGTGATGTATATCCTTTCCCGCTACAGCTGCGGCGCGCGCACCCTGGTCGGCGGCGAGGAGGCGGACACTTATTACGAAGCGCCCACCGGCGTAACCCTGTCGCGTTACGCCGCCGGCAATGGCGGACCGACACCGCGGCATCCCGCCGGCATTCCCCTGTGGAAGCCTCCCTACAGCCGCATCACCGCCATCGATATGAACACCGGCGAACATCTTTGGATGATCCCCGCGGGATTCACTCCAGACCGCATCCGCGACCTGCCGGCGCTGGCGGGTCTCGATATCGGCAATACCGGCTCCGGCGCGGTCGGCCCCATGGTGGTAACCGGCAACATGTTGGTCCACGGCAATGTGACCGGCGACGGCACGCCGCACTTGTTTGCGCTCGATAAAATGACCGGCGAAGAACTCGCGCGGGTCGAAGTGCCGGCGATCAGCCGCTACGGCATGAGTTCGTGGATTCACGGCGGCAAGCAGTATGTCATCCTGCAAACCGGCGGCTCGCTGACCGCCATGGCGTTGCCGGAATGACCGCCCAACCACAATGATCAAACTGTACGGCTTCCAGCAGTCGCGTTCCTTCCGCGCTTTGTGGGCGCTGGAGGAAAGCGGCCTTGATTACCAATACATTCAAGTCAGACTGCGAACCGATGCCGGGATTGCGGACAGCGCGACAAACCCTCGGTATCTGGCGGTGAACCCCCAAGGCAAGGTGCCAACGCTGGTCGACGGCGATACGGTGATGACCGAGTCCGTGGCGATACTGTACTACATCGCCCGGGCCGCGCCGGAGTCCGGCTTGCTGCCGAACGCCGGCATGAATGTCCACGCCCGCATCGACCAACTCGCCTGCTTCGTCTTGGCCGAGCTCGAACAGCCCTTGTGGAGCGCGGGCAAGCATCGCTTCGCCCTGCCCGAGGAGCACCGCGTTCCGCAGATGCTGGAAACGGCAAAGTTCGAATTCGTCAAAGCACTGGATGCGCTCGATCATTTGCTGCCAGACGGCGAGTACGCCATCGACGGTTCGTTTACTTTGGTCGATATTTTGCTTGCCCAAACCTTCAATTGGGCACTGCGTTTCGAGTTCGATTTGCCCCGCAAATACATAGCCCTGCGCGACCGTCATTACGACCGCCCCGCCTGCCGGCGGGCGATCAAAGCGATGGGGTGACCCCGGCTAACGGCGGCTGGCGAATGGCGAAAATATCCCGCCTCGTTGCGCCTGTGCTGGCGCTGTTCGCCACGCTACCCGCGCTCGGGCGGGACCTGCCCGCAAGCTTGGACGAATGGCTTGCGTGGACTTTGACGGAAAAGCGCGTCGAACGCCATCTCGCTTTGCGCCACATCGGCATCGCGGCAACGCGGCGGGATGATCGCCACTTTATTTCGGCGGTGCTTGACGGCTCGCCGGCATTCGCCGCCGGATTGCGCCGCGGCGAGGAACTGCTGTCGGTGGATGGCGCGCCCTACCAGCCGATCCGCTCCTTCAATCCCACGGTTTCGGACGCGGCCCCGCGAAGTCGATTCCAGCTGCGAATCGCCAGCGGCGGAAGCGAGCGGGATGTTTCCATCGTTCCGGTGTTCGCCAATTTATTCGACAGCTATCGCGGAGCGGTTGCCGCCAGCGCGCGTCAGTTCAGTATGGGCAACAAAGTCGTCGGCTACGTGCGGCTGTGGGGAATCAGCCGCAATGCCAACGATTTGGTTTCGCTGCGGAAAGTGGTGGCGGAACTCGGCAACACCAGCAGCTTGATGCTGGATTTGCGCAACGCCGCCGGCCATCTGGCCGCCGAGCATCTGGCGTTGTTCATGCCGGAAAACGCCGCGGCATTGGCCGGCGGCGAACCGGCAACGGCATTCTCCCCGGAAGAGGGCGACGGCGCCCAACTGCTCCATCCCCATCCAGGACTGTTTCCGTTTGCCCCCGGCGATTACTATTCCAATCCAATCGCGGTAATCATCGACCAGACCACCGCCGGCCCGGCGGAACTTTTCGCCCGCCGACTCGCCGCGCTGGAGCGGGTCACCAGCGTTGGCGGTGCGGCGGCGGGCGGTCTCGAACCGGAATTGCCGGTGGCTTGGCCGCCCGCATCGGACTTGACGGGCGACCCGCAGTTCGAGGCGGCCCTCGCTTTACTCGCCGGGCTGCTGTGAGTCCGCCCTGGGGAAACCCGCAACTTATACAGCGATTCAGAGCGCCCAAGTCATCGCGATCTTCAAGCGCCGGCCTTTGGCGGAATGCGTGAAACCGTCGTAACCCTGCTCCAGATTCGCCCGCGGCGCCTCTTGGTCGGTTAAATGGATCGCCGAGAAGGCCATTCGCAGGCCATCAATCGGCGTATCCCATTGCAGGCTGAGATCCAGCGTCGGAAAATCCTCGATCTGGGGCCAGGTCGTATTCGCCGTGCGGTCGTCGTAGGATGAAATGTAGCCCAAGTGCGCCGAGAGCGTGTAATCGCTCCAAGCGTACGCCCCGGACAGCTGGGTCTTCAGCCGCGGAATGGACGGCGCCAGGGGATGGCCGAAATTGACCCGGCCAACCGCGTCCCGGGAGGATTCCAACTCGACACCACCCTCTGTCAAGGCTTCAATCTCATAGTCAATCACGTAGCTCAAATCCAGCCGCGGAAAGAATACGCCGGGACCGAGCGGCACGCTTCCGCCCACATAAACATCGATCCCGGAAGTCTGAATCCCCGGCCAGTTGACCAGCGGAATCTCCACCCGCGCCAAGCCGGACGGGGCGCAGGGCGTAACTCCAGAGGCAATCAATTGCGCAGCCCGGCCCTCGGGGCAGACCATGTACCGCGCCACGAGATCGCGCTGTTCGGGTGTTCCATAGAGGTCCACCAAAGACTGATGCGGCGCGGCATTGATCACTTTCTCGAAATCGTACCGCCACCAATCGACGGTCATTTGCACCGGGCCGTCGGGAAACACCACCGCTCCCAGATTCCAGGTGAACGCGGATTCGGGTTCGAGGCTCGGGCTGCCGAGCCGGTCGATCGGGATATACGTCCCGGTCTGGCGCACAAACTCCAGGGTCGTGAGCTTGTTCGGATTGAGTTCATCCACCGTCGGTGTGCGGAAGGTGGTCTGCGCCGTGCCGCGCAAAGTCAGCGCCGGTAGGACGCGCCAATCGATGGAAATCATCGGGTCGAAGCTGCTTGATTCTTCGTAGCTTTCGTAGTTCGCCGCCACTTGCACATCGAACCGATCCAAGCTGAGCGCAACTTCGGCGAATACCCGGTGTACGGTCTGGCTGGAATCGTAGGGATCCCAAGTGGTGGTGAAAGCGTAGGGGCCGAAGCGGTCGCGCTCGATGCAGCTCGTGTCGAAGCGAACCTGGCAGGGATGGACTTGGAAATTGGCCTCGTCCGCCGGCGTGGCGGCGGCGCTGAAGCCGCGATATTGATAGCCAGCCGCGGAACTGAGCCGGCCCGGAATCCATTCGCGGGTCAGCTTGGTGTCCAGCACCAGCAATTCCGCTTCGCTGTAGAGTTCCAATTGATTGCTGATCCAGTCCATGAGGGCTGGATCGTTGGCGAGCTCCGGGCGATAGGCCGGATTGGACATGGTCTCGAACGGCGCTCCCAACTGTGCGGAGCGTTCGAGCGCATTGCCGAAGGGGTTGTAGTACAGGCAAGGGCCCTGGCCCGGGCCGCGCCCGGAAAGGTCGGCCGGGTCAAGCCGCATCTTCGCGTTGGAAAACGGCTCCGCGATTACGCCCACGCCGCAATCGGGGCCGCCATAGCCCCGGAAGGCGAGAAACAATCGCTCGGTGTAACTGCCCGTATCGGCGTTCTTGTGATTCTGCTCGGACCAAGCGAGACCGAGGCTGTAGTCGTAATCTCCCCCGCCGAGTTCGAACATTCCCTCGATTCCGCCCGCCACGCGCAGGGTATCCGATTTGCGGTCGATCGAGGCGGCCGGCCCGCCGTTGCCGATGGTGCGCCCGCGCAAATACCACGGGTCGTTCGCCCCGCACTGTTCGATGCCGGCGCCGAAATCCTCGCACAGCGCCACCCGCCCGGGATGGTCCGGGGCCACTTGCAATACTTCCGTGGGCAGCAGCGTCACGAATGGATAGGCGGGAGAGGTGAGCACATTGGGCGAACTCGCGTCGGCGTAGAGTAACTCCAATTGGTAGTGCGTGCCGTTGTCGCTGTCGTAATGGAGTTCGCTGAAGAATCGATTGTATTCGGTTTCCTCCACGAGATTGAAGAAGCTTTGGTAGCGGTAGCGGCAAACGGTTCCGGCATCGATGCCGCCGAAATCGTCGCATTGCGGATCCACCAGAATCGAAGTTCGCTCGCCCGTTTCGGCGTCGCGCACCCAAAAAGCGCCGGGATTGCCGAAGCTCGACCAGCCGCCGCGCTGGCCCGGCGCGAAATCAGCTATGGTGTAGGCGCGGTCGCGCTCGGCGAGGGCGTCGTAGCGTTCGTGCTCGAAGGTGGCGGTGAGATGAACGCGACCGACATCGCCGCCGGCGATTACGCCGAGTTTGTCCGCGCCCGCTCCTTCGACGGCTTCATGGGAGGCGGAAAACTCCAAGCCCTCGAAATCCCGCCGCGTCTGGAACTGCACCACGCCGCCGATGGCGTCGGAGCCGTAAACCGCGGCGGCCCCCTCCTTGAGCACTTCCACGCGCTCGACCGCCGTCAGGGGAATCGAGTTGATATCGACAAAGCGGCCGCCGATCAAGCGCGCCGGCAGATAGGTGTGGCGCCGCCCGTTGATCAGCACCAATGTGCGCGAAGCGCCCAGACCGCGCAGATTGACGTTGGCGACGCTGGCGTCCACGGTATTGATCTGGCCCGAATTGAAGGAACTCGCGCGCTCGCCAACCACGCCGTGGCTGGCGCCGAGATTCTTGAAGAAATCCTGCAAATTGGGCGACCCCCGCGCCTCCATTTCCTCCCGGGTCACCACGCTCACGGCAAAAGGCGAATCGATCGGCGTGCCACGAATCGAGGTGCCCAGGACAAGAACCTCCTCGATGGCATTGCCGCCCGGCTCATCACCCGCCTGCTGCGCCAGCACCGGATTCGCGGCCAGCAAGCCCAGCAAAAAAGCGCCAACCAGCGCCCCGCCCAAACGTTTCGCGGCAACAGCCGCAGCGCAAAATCGGCCCGCAACTTCAGGCGCGCCAACCCCAACGTGTTTCTTGTCCTTGTTCTTGTTCCTGTTTCTATTGTTCATTTTCAACTTTCCGATTTACTACGCAGGTGGTAAAAGCGAGGAACTACCCGGCGATTCGGCCATCCCCGCCCCTGAAATTCACCGGGGCCGGCAATTATACCGAGAACACCCCACAGCCCGATGAGGCATCCCCAGGCAAGCCCCCAATCCGCCCCATCCCGGCGAATTCATCAGGTGCCAGTGTTTGCAACCTTTGGGGCTGACCATTACCGAAGCGGCCCGGGGCCTTGCGGTGTCTCGAAACACCTTGTCGATGCTGTTGAACGGCCGCATGGGCATCTCCCCGGAAATGGCGATTAGGCTATCGCAGGCGTTCGGCGGGAGCGCGGAAAGCTGGTTGCGTCAGCAAATGCAGTACGACCTTTGGCAGGCGCAACAGAATCGGGAAGATATCCGCCTTCAAAAGTTCGCCGCGGCCGGCTAGCCGCGCTTGGCCGACCCACCATCGAGATATCGGCATCTCCAAAGGTTGCGGCTCGGCCAGCCCCCTCGGTTCTTGCTGAAACATGCCGCGACAACCAACATGGAAAGTCCGCCGGAACCGGACATGCCCGCAGCCGAAGTCCCCGATAATCTGCGCGCGGTGCTGACCAACTCCGAGCGAGTGAACGGGGGCTGGGCAGAACGGGATTGAAGCTGGTATCTCAGAAAATTCACTCGATACCTTAAAATATCTGCTGTTTTTTCACTTTGCAGTTGAAATTTTCGCCTATTTTGACTATCTTCGCGCCATCTCCCGCAGATTGGAAGTGCGATGCGGTTCGAGCGTCTGCTCACAGCGCCCTTGGATTCATCCAAGAGCTTTTTTCTTTTCGGACCGAGGGGGACGGGAAAAACCACTTGGCTGAAGCGCCACCTGCCGCGGGCGCTATTCATCAATTTGCTGCGGGCGGAATTCTATGCCGCGCTGTCGGCGCGGCCCAGCCGCCTGCGGACGCTTATCCCCCAAGACTTTGCCGATTGGGTGGTCATTGACGAAGTGCAGCGCGTTCCGGTCTTGCTCAACGAAGTGCATGACCTGATCGAATCCAGGGGCCACCGCTTCATTCTCACCGGATCGAGCGCCCGGAAACTGCGGCAGCGGGGCGTCAATCTGCTCGCGGGCCGGGCGCCCACCTTCTACATGCACCCGCTGACGGTTGCCGAACAGCGGGATGCCTTCGACCTCCGGGAATCGCTGCTTCACGGGCATTTGCCCGCGCGCTTCGACGACCCCGACCCGGGCGCGTACCTGCGCGGCTATGTGCATACCTACCTGCGTGAGGAGGTAATGCAGGAGGGGTTGACCCGCAATATCGGCCACTTCTCAAACTTTTTGGAAGTTGCAAGCTTCTCCCAGGGCCAACTGCTCAACATCAGCGGCGTTGCCCGCCAGGCACAAGTGTCGCGACCGGCGGCGGAGAACTATTTCTCCATCCTGGAGGACTTGCTGATCGCCGTTCACCTGCCGATATTTTCCCGCCGCGCCAAGCGCCGGCTCGTTTCGCAGAGCAAATTCTATTTCTTTGACGCGGGTGTCTTCCGCACAATCCGCCCCGTTGGCCCCTTGGACTCCGAAGCCGAACTCGATGGGCCGGTTCTGGAAACACTCGTGCTGCAAGAGCTGCGGGCGATCAACGACTACTACGGCTACGGCTACAGGATTCACTTTTGGCGTACCCAGGGCGGATTGGAGATCGATTTCGTTCTCTACGGCCCACGCGGACTGCTGGCGATTGAAATCAAACGCACAACCCACATCGGGCCGAAAGACACCCGGGCGCTGCGGGAGTTCAAGAAGGACTATCCGCCCGCGCGGTGCTTCATCTTCTACGGCGGTTCCTCGCCCGAGTATCTCGACGGAGCAACCGCGCTGCCGTTCGTGTACGCGCTCAAAGACTTGGGCCGACTCTTGAGCGGCGAACAATCGATTCAATCAGCCGCAGCAGCAGCCGCAAAAGCCGCGAAATGAGTCAAGCACAGCCGGAATCGATGCAGCCCAACGGGCATCCGCAACGAACAGACGCAACCCGGCCCGGTCTCGGTCTGCTATTGGCTCGGCCCGTACATCTGACGCGCGGCGCCGTTCCCAGTATACTGCCCGGCGACCGTGTTGGCGGGGCGCCCGGAAACGGCAGGCATCCACTACTCCACCATCCCACTATTCCACTATTCCACTATTCCACTATCAGGAGACGCGCAATGCTGAAAACTTACAACGGGTTTTACATCAATGGTTCGTGGCGGCAACCGGCGGGGCGGGAATTGCTCGAAGTGATCAATCCGGCGACCGAGCGGGCGTTTGCCACCATCAGCTTGGGCACGGCGGAGGATGTGGACGAAGCGGCGCGGGCGGCGCGGGCGGCGTTTCCCGCATGGTCGTGTTCGAGCGTCGAACAGCGCATCGAGGTCATTGGCAACATTATCGCCGGCATCACAGCTCGGGCCGGCGAATTGGCCGCGGCGATTTCCGACGAGATGGGCGCGCCCATGCGGCTGGCGTCCACCGCCCAAGTCGGCAGCGGTCTAGGCCATTTCCAGAGCATTGTTCCCATCCTGGAGAACTACGCTTTCGAGGAAGATCGCGGCAAATCGCGCATCATCAAGGAGCCGGCCGGGGTTTGCGGCTTCATCACGCCGTGGAACTGGCCGCTGAACCAGATTGCCTGCAAAGTCGCGCCGGCCATCGCCGCGGGTTGCACCATGGTTCTCAAGCCAAGCGAGGTCGCGCCGGTCAGCGGCTATCTGCTGGCTGAAATCATTGCCGATTCCGGCTTGCCGGCGGGCGTTTTCAATCTGGTCAACGGCGATGGGCCCACGGTTGGCGCGGCGATTTCCGCCCATCCCGAAATCGATGTGGTTTCATTCACCGGTTCGACCCGCGCCGGCCGCGAAGTGGCCCGCAACGCGGCCGACGGCATCAAGCGCGTCACTCAGGAACTCGGCGGCAAATCGGCCAATATCATTCTCGATGACGCGGCGGATTTCGCGAGGTCAGTAAGCGGCGGGGTAATCGGTTGCTTCGGCAACAGCGGCCAATCCTGCAATGCGCCAACGCGCATGCTCGTGCCGGAGTCACGCATGGCGGAAGCCGTTGACATCGCCTGCGCGGCGGCGGCGAAAGCGGTCGTGGGCGACCCGAAAGAAGAAACCACACGACTGGGGCCGGTATCGAGCGAAGCGCAGTTCAACAAGATTCAAGGTTTGATTGAGAAAGGCGTCGAGGAAGGCGCCGAGCTCGTCGCCGGCGGCACCGGTCGCCCCGAGGGGCTGGGAACCGGCTTTTTTGTGAAGCCGACGATTTTCGCCAATGTCAACAACGACATGACCATCGCCAGGGAGGAAATCTTCGGCCCGGTGCTTTGCATCATCGGCTACCAGGACGACGAAGACGCCGTGAGCATCGCCAACGACACCGAATACGGGCTGTCGGGCTATGTTTCCGGCGAGCCATCCCATGCCGAACGCATCGCCCGGCGGCTGCGCACCGGCAATGTGCATATCAACGGCGCCGGGCCGGACTTCGCCGCGCCTTTCGGCGGTTACAAGAAATCCGGCAACGGCCGCGAATGGGGTGTCGAAGGGTTCGAGGAGTTTCTCGAAACCAAAGCCATCATGGGGTGATTCGGCGGGACCGATTCAACCCGCGAAGCGCTCGTGCAGGCGGCGCATGCCGCCGAGCCAGCGGTCGTAGTCGTCGGTTTTGCGCCTCATGTAGGCCAACACCTCCGGGTGCGGAAGGCATAGGAAGCGCTCTTCGTCGAGCGTTTCCATCACGGTGTCCGCAAGCTGTTCCGGTTCCAGCATGCCGTCGAGCCCCGCGACGCCGCCATCCGAATTCGCGGTCATCGCCGTGCGCACCGCTTGGGGACAGAGCACTGAGACGCGGATGCCGCGCTTGCCGTAGGTGATCGACAGCCATTCCGCGAAACCCACCGCGGCGTGTTTGGTCACCGCGTAGGGTGCCGAGCCCACTTGGCTGAGCAACCCCGCAGCGGAAGAGGTATTGAGCAAGTAGCCTTCGCCCCGGGCCAGCATACCGGGCAATACCGCCCGCGCCGCGTAGACGTGGGACATGACGTTGATATCCCAAATCCGTTGCCAATCCACGGTGGCGACTTCTTCACCGCCGGGCGTGAAGATGCCCGCGTTGGAACAGAACAGATCGATGCGGCCATGGGCTTTCAGCGCACTTTGTGCCAGCTTGGACACATCCTGCTCGTTCGCCACGTCTACGCGCGCGCCGAGCACTTGCGTTTGTCCAGAGATATCGGCGACGGTGCGGTCCACGCCCTCAAGATGGATATCGGCAACCACCACGGCGCGGGCGCCTTCGGCGGCAAAACGCAGACACAGCGCCCGACCGATGCCGCTGGCACCGCCGGTGACAACCACAACTTTGTCGCGCAATTTCATCGATCGACTCCTCCGTTTCTCCGCTTTCCAGCGTACCCGGGAACCGCGTTCGCCGGGTGGCCCGGCGGGAATTTCGACTCGGCCCGGAACCGGTGCCGTTCAGCCCACCGCGCGCCGCGTCCGGTGTTCCGGGCCGGCAGACGAAATGCGGGCCAAACGGTCGCCGATGATCTGTTCCGCTTCTTCCACAATGCGACCGATGAGCTCCGCGCAGCTCGGGATATCGTCGATCATGCCGACCACCATGCCCGCAGACCAGATGCCGTGGTCGAGATCCCCCTGGGAGTACACTTCCCTCCCCCTTACCCCCTGCACGAGTTCGCGGATGTCCTCGAATTTCGTCGCTCCCGGCCGCGCCTCGATTTCCAGCACTTGTTCGGCGATGCCGTTTTTGAAGACTCGGGCCGTATTGCGCAGTGTGCGGTAAATCAGCGCCGTATCAAGTTCACTGGCCTCGACCATGGCCTGTTTGACCTTGTCATGGATGGGCGCTTCTTTGGTCGCCATGAAACGGGTGCCCATATTGATGCCTTCCGCGCCGAGGGCGAGCGCCGCCGCCAAGCCGCGGCCGTCGCCGAAACCACCGGAAGCGATGAAGGGAATCGACAGCCGCCTTGCCGCCAGCGGCAGGAGAATGAAATTGGTGATGTCGTCTTCGCCGGGATGCCCGGCGCACTCGAAACCATCGACGCTGACGATATCGACTCCGATGCGCTCGGCTTTCAGAGAATGGCGAATCGACGTGCATTTGTGGATTACGGTAATACCCGCCGCCTTGTAAGGCGGCAAAAAAGGTTCGGGGTTGCGGCCCGCGGTTTCGACGATTTTGATGCCGGATTCGATGATGACCCGCGCGTATTCTTCGTAGGGCACCGGCCTGATCGTCGGCAAAATCGTCAGATTCGCGCCGAAAGGCCGGTCGGTCAATTCCCGGCAGCGGCGAATTTCCTTGGCCAGATCCTCCGGCGTCGGCTGGGTCAACGCGGTGAGAATGCCAAGGCCCCCGGCATTGGATACCGCGGCGGCCAACTCCGCCAAGCCCACCCACTGCATCCCGCCCTGCACGATGGGATGCTTGATGCCGAGCATTTCCGTCAATTTGGTACGCATTCCGCCTCCTCCGCAAACCGCTCCCGCACCGCGGGCCGGTGCCGACGGGCCGCTGATTCTAACCCGGATAGTCGAACCGAATGATTCCAAACCGGGGCAATCCGTCGATTTATCGATCTTGCGAAAATCGCCCCGGCCATAGTGGATTCAAGCGAGCCGCAAGTTGCGGCGAAAGAAGTCCAACTCCGCCTCCAGGGCGCGGATTTGGTTCGCCGGTCGACGGAAACCATGGCCTTCGCCTTCAAAGCCAATATATTCGCTGGCCGGAATTCTGGTTTTCAGTCTGGCATACAGCGATTCGGATTGGGACGGCGGCACAACCTTGTCTTCACTTCCCTGCAAAATCAGCACCGGAGCAGCGATTTTGTCCAGGCGGTTGATGGGCGATCTTCGCCGGTACAGTTCGGCGGCTTCGGGCCACGGGCCGATCAGGCGATCCAAATAGCGCGATTCGAATTTGTGGGTATCCCGCGCCAGCAGCTCGAGATCGCTGACACCGTAGTAGCTGACGCCGGCGGCAAACAGATCGCAGGCCGCCAGACTGGCCAGCACCACATAGCCGCCGGCGCTGCCGCCGCGGATGGCGATTTTGCGGCTGTCCACCTGCTCCGTATCGAGCAAGTAGCGGACCGCGGCAATCGCGTCTTCAATATCCACCACGCCCCATTTTCCGTCGAGGGCTTGGCGGAATTCGCGGCCGTAGCCGGTTGAGCCGCGGTGATTGAGATCAAGCACGGCGAAACCGCGGGAAGTCCAGAACTGATGCAGCGGATTGAGGGCCGCGCGCGCCGTTCCGGTGGGGCCGCCGTGGACATTCACCAACAGCGGCGGGAGTTCTCCGGCCGCTGATTGAAACTCGGGATTCCGCGGCTGGTACAGCAGGCCGTAGGCGACCGCGCCGCCAGGGGCGCGGAATTCGAAGTGCCGCGGCCTGGAAACGTAATCCGCGGAGAGCCCCCGGGGAAGCGCCGCCCGGAACACAGTCTTCGCCGCCGGCGCGGCCGCCGGTTCGCGCCGCACCACTGCCGGATAATCATCGTCGCCGGCGCTGAGACAGCTCAGGCGGCCGGCATCGTCCAAGCGCAATTGTTCAAGCAGACCCAAGTCCTGCGCCAACTCCCGGACTTCTCCCGCCGAGGAAACCTCACGCAGGTGCCAGCGGCATTGATCCGCCACGGTAATGAAAACGCCGCCGTCCGCGCCGACGGCGTAATTGCGGTCGCCCAACTGCCAGGGCGGGCCGCAGCAATCGGCGGCAACCGGATACACTGGCGCGCCACGGCAGCCGGCCCGGAGGTCGGCGGCGGCGACCCGGGCCAAATTCCAATAACCGGAACGATCGGTGAGAAAATACAGATTGCCCGCGGTGTCGAAACCGGGTTGCAGTTTGGCCGCGGAACTCTCCGCATCGACCTGAAAACACTCCACGATCCCCCCGCCCGGGCGCAGCCGCGCGCATTGGATCTGGGTTTCATCCCAGGGCATGTTCGGATGCGACCAGGCAATGAAAACGAGCTGGGCGCCGTCGGCCGACAGGCTGGGCCCGGCGACGAAGTCCGTGGCGTCGAACAATATCCGTTGGTCGTCGGCAGCCTGGGGGGCCTGCTTGTCGTCCAATTCGATGGCGACCAGGGAATTGTGGGCTTCGCCGGCGGCGCGATGATCCTCCCGCGCGCAATAGAGCAAATCGCGGCGGTGGTCATAGATCAAATCCGCGTACCGCAGTTGATCTCCAGAGGAATCGGTAATCGGTTCCGGTGGCGAGAATCGGGCGGTTTGCGGATCGAGGCGCTGCCGATAAATTTCCTGATCGTCGAAATTGCAGAAGAAGACCGCGTTCTCACCCGCGGCGAAAGGCATTCCGCCGTATTCGTGCAATTTGCTGCGCAAATTGAAACCCGCGGGCGAGACCCGGTCGATGCGGCCGGCACCGTCGGCGTACATGAGGGCAGCGGCGTTGCCTTCCGCCGGCATGTTGAGCAGGAACAAGGTCCCGCCGCGCCAGGGAACCGGAGCGCCCGGAGTTTGGCGCCCGCCGAAGATCAGTTCGGCGCTGAGCGGCGAGCGCCAGCAGCCGTACGCGGCGGTTTGCCGAGTTTTTCCCCGCATCGTTCCCATACCTGCCCGGATGTTGCGCCCGTTGCCCGAATCATCCCCGGCCAGCGCCCGCTTCCCACCATCGGCCGCGGCGCGCTCGGCGCGGGAAAGATAGCACAGGGCCCACCGGAAAAATCCGACTGCGCGGCGGCCATCCAAACCCGCCCGGCCGGCGAAACCGGTCAATCTTCGGGCCGGGGCCTGTGCTATATTGTGCGGTGGAAAAAACCTTTGCCCAATACTTGGAGAGACCGATGCATCGACCCTTGCTGTTCGCCGCGGTAGTGGGGGCCGCCGGTTCGTTTTCCCTGGAATCCCGGGCGCAGGAAACCTTGGGGGAAGCGTCCATCGAAGAGATTCAAGTCATTTCCACCAGCAGAAGGTCGGAAGGCTTGTCCGATGTCAACGCGGCGGTCTCGGTGATCGGCCAGGAAGAATTGTCCCTGCTGCGCCTGGAGCACTATCAGGAAGCCTTGAACCGGGTGCCCGGCGTCAATATCAACCGCAACAACGGCCAGGAAAGCCTGGCTTCGATCCGTTCTCCGGTGCTCACCGGGGCGGGTGCCTGCGGTGCTTTCCTGATGGCGGAAAACGGCATTCCCCTGCGCTCGAACGCCTTTTGCAATGTCAACCAGATGTTCGATGCTCACAGCGAAAACGCCGAGCGCATCGAAGTCGTGCGCGGCCCGAGCAGCGCGTTTTGGGGTTCCAACGCCATGCACGGCATGATCAATGTGGTATTGCCCGAACCCGGCGAGGCTGGTTCTCTGACGCTGGAAACCGGCCCGCGGGGCAGCAACCGGATTCAAGGCCGCGTCGGCACCGAGTCTGAAGGCGTGAGCAATCTGTTCCTGTTCAACGGCATCAGCGAAGACGGCTATCAGGACGACAGCGGGGTTGACCAGCAAAAACTCTCTTGGCTGTACGAACTCGATTTCGGCGACGTGCGGCTTGACGGCGGCTTCACCGTGATCAATTTGAACCAGGAGACCGCCGGCTATGTCACCGGCACGGATGCGTATTTGGATGAGCAGCGCCGCGAAACCAACCCGAATCCCGAGGCGTTCCGCGACAGCCGCAACGGTCGTTTCTGGACCTCCTTCAGCTGGACCGCGGGCGATTGGGATCTGCTGGTCACGCCTTACGCGCGGGAAGTCAATATGACTTTCATGCAGCACTTCCTGCCGGGCGATCCGGTGGAGGATTTCTATCACCGCAGCGCCGGCTTTCAGTCCGGGGCCTATCGCGAACTCGACAACGGCGCCAGTCTCGCCCTCGGCATCGACGGCGAATCCACCACCGGCAAACTGTTGCAGTTTCAAGCCAATCCCACCGTCGGCTCAGCTTTTCTGCGCAATACCATTCCCCAGGGCAGACATTACGACTTCACAGTCGATGCGACCATGATCGGCGGCTTCATCAGCTACGACCAAGCGCTGACGGAGAACCTGGCGCTGTCGGTGGGTGCGCGCATTGAGCGGGTCGATTACGACTACGACAATTTGATGCTGGACGGCCGCACCAACGATCAAGGCGTCGCCTGCGGCTTCGGCGGCTGCCGCTACAACCGCCCCGCCGACCGCAGCGACGATTTCAGCAATGTTTCGCCCAAGGTCGCCCTCAGTTATACGCTGGACGCGAACAACCGGGTGGATCTGCGCGCCCAACGCGGTTTCCGCGCGCCCCAAGCCACCGAGCTCTACCGGCTGCAAAACGCCCAGAGCGTGGCCGATTTGGATTCGGTCGAACTCGACAGCGTCGAACTCGCCTACAGCGGCGGCAGCGGCGGCTTGACCTATTCCACCAGCGTGTACTTGATGGAAAAGGACAACGAAATCATCACCAACAGCTCCCGGGAAAATCTCAACGGCGCCATGACCCGGCACCGGGGCCTGGAGCTCGCGCTGGCCTACGAACTAAGCGACTACCTGACATTTCACGCCGCAAGCAACTACGCCAAGCACACCTACGAGCATTCGCAACTGTCCGGCGGCGTCGATATCCAAGGCAAGGAAGTCGATACCGCGCCGAATCTCTGGGGCAATTACCGCCTTAGTTGGCAACCGCGACCGAATCTGCGCGCGGAATTCGAATGGGTGAATATGGGCGAGTACTTCACCAACCCGGAAAACACCGCTTCCTACGACGGCCACGACATCTTCAATATCCGCGCCGAGTATCAGACCAGCGAAGACTGGACCTGGACTCTCGCTGTGCTCAATGTATTCGACGAGTTGTACGCCGAACGCGCGGACTGGACGACTTTCACCGGCGACCGCTATTTCGTCGGCCAGCCCCTGCGGGCGTTCGCCTCGGTCACTTGGAATTTCCGCTAATCGCAGATCCCGCCTTCGAAACCTTGCTGGCGCTGTTCGCGGCGCCGGCGCGAAGCCGGGACGAGCGGCTCAGGCCGATCAGCCATCCGTGGCGCTTGGGCTTGGGTTCGGGATTGGACGCGAACGCCCTGTGCGAAGCCGCGGTGCTGATTCCGGTGACGCGGCCCGAACGCCCGCTTGTCGAGCGCCCCGCCGTTGCCAGCCACGTCGTGCTGACGGTTCGTTCGGCCAACCTGAAGAGCCATGCCGGCCAGATCAGTTTGCCCGGCGGTTCCGTGGAACCCGCGGATTCCGGCCCCGCCGCCACTGCCCTGCGCGAAGCGGAAGAAGAAATCGGTCTGCCGCCCCGGCGGGTCGAAGTCCTCGGACAACTGGGACCCGTGGCCCTGCCCTCCGGTTTCCGCGTAACTCCCGTGGTTGGCCTGATTCCGCCCGGACTCGAATTCACCGCCTGTCCGCGGGAAGTCGCCGACGTCTTCCAAACCCCCCTCGAATTGATTCTCAACCCCGCCGCCTACAGCCGCGGCAGCTATCTGCATCAAGGCATCCGGCGCGGCACGCTGGAACTGCGGCACGGGAACTACCGAATCTGGGGCGCCACCGCCGCCATTCTCCACCGGATTGCCGTCTTGTGTGCTCCCCGTCCGCCGGCCGGCTCGGCGTAAGCCCAGCCGGCGGCACGGTCGCCGAATCGATATTGCTAGGGCGCGGCGATTGACTGCCGGGCGCTTCGCTTCGAGGTGTAGAGCAGGCGGTCCACCACGGCGACGAATTCTTTTTCGCCGAGTTCGCCGTCATCGGCTTGATAGACATTGATCCCCATGCTGGCGGTCATCCGCAGCTTGGTGGCGCCCGAGCGGCAAGGAGAGCACCGGATCAGCTCTTGCAGCCGGCTGGCGACCGCCAAGCCCTGGTCGAGATTGGTTTCCGGCAGGATGACGGCGAATTCGTCGCCGCCGTGGCGGCAGGCGCAATCGAGCCGACGGATTCCCTGCCGGAGCAACTGGGCGAAATGGCGCAGCGCGGCATTGCCGACTTCGTGGCCATGACTATCGTTGACCGCTTTGAAATTGTCTATATCCAGCAATATCAGGCAGGTCGGTCGGCGGCTGCGGCGAGTGCGCTCGAATTCCAGGCTCAGGGCCTGGTTGAAATGGCGCAAATTCGCCAGGCCGGTTAATTCGTCGGTATGCACCAGGGCGCGCAAGTATTCGACCTGTCGGCGCAGCGCTTCGATATCCGCCAGCAGTTTCCGGTCCGCCTGCCGATTCTTCTCCTGGGCCACGAATGCACCTCCGGGGGACTACTTGGCCGCACCCCGCGCCACAAAACCCCGCCCCTTAGGGCAATGCCCAAGCGGGCGCCGCGCCGAGCACGCCGAAAGTGAGATGTCCCGCGGTGTAAACGAAGGCGGTCAGCAACAGCACCGAAAGCAAATCGAGCCAGAAACCGGCGATGACCATCTTCGCGATCGGCACCCGGCCGGAACCGTACACAATGGCGTTGGGTGGCGTGGAAACCGGCAACATGAAAGCGCAGGAAGCCGCCAGCGTGGTCGGTATCAACAACAGAAAGGGATGCGCTTCGATGGCCTGGGCCAAGCTCGCCATGATCGGCAGCGACAGGGAGATCGTCGCGGTATTCGAGGAAACTTCGGTCAACCCGGTGATGAAGGCGACGGTGCTGGTGACGATGACGAGGGGGCTGGCGCCGCCGAGCAATTCGCCAAGCCGCAGGGCCACATAATCGGACAGGCCGGAAGTCGAAAACCCCTTGGCGATGGCGAGACCGCCGCCGAACAGCAGCAGAATTCCCCAGGGAATTTTTTTGGCGTCGTCCCAGTCCAGCAAGCGGCCGCCGATCTGTTTGCCGGCCGGGATAATGAACAGCGTCAGCGCCATGGCGATGGCGACCGTGCCGTCGTCGATCAGATGACCGACGGGCGCGCCGCCGAAGCGGCTCAGCAGCAAATCCAGGTAATGGCTCCAGCCGAATAGATCGATTTCTTCTCCCAGCAAGCGCTCCTTGCGCGTCATCCACAGCAGCGCCACGGCGAAGAACACCCGAGAGACCCGTTTTTCCTCAACGCTCATGGGCCCGAGCTTGGCGATCTCCTTTTCGATGAAGCCTTCGCCGCTGAATGGGGTAGACTTGGGCAACGGGAAAATGAAACGCGTGAGCAGCAGCCAAGCGATCAGCATGTAGACCACGCTCAAGGGGAAGGCGAAGAGCAGCCAGGCGGAAAAAGCAATATCGGGCGCGCCGGGAAACAACTGTCCGAGTTGGGTGACGAGCACACCGTTGGGCGGTGTGCCGATCAAGGTTGCGAAGCCGCCGATGGAAGCCGAATAGGCGATGCCGAGCAGCAGGTTCAGGGAGAAATTGCCGGCCTTGGGATCCGCTGCGCCGCCGGCGGCGACCGCGCGCCGATTCAGATCCTCGTACAACAGCACCAGCGACAAGCCCATGGGCATCATCATCATGGCGGTGGCGGTATTCGACAGCCACATCGAAAGAAATCCGGTCGCCGCCATGAAGCCGAGCACCAGCCGGTGGGGCTGGCCGCCGATGACGCGCAGCACATGCAGGGCGATGCGTCGGTGCAGTTCCCATTTCTCCACCGCCGCGGCGATCATGAAGCCACCCATGAACAGCAGGATGACCCAGTCCATGTACTGATTGGCGACATTGGGGAAAATAATATCGATTTCGCCGGGCAGGACTCCCTCGCGCAGCTCCACCAAATCGCCCGCGGGCACTTCCCGGCCGCGCATGATGCCAAGCAGTGGAAACAGCACGATGGGCAGTAGCGCGGTTGCCGCCAACGGAATCGCTTCGGTAATCCACCAAATCGCCATCAACAGGATGATGGCGAGCATTCGGGTCGCGGCCGGATTGCCCGGATCGAGATCGACCAGCAGTAAGGTGAGCACGAACACCGCGGGGCCGAGCAGCAGCCCGATGCGGCTGTGCAAGGGTGTGATTTTGCGGGGCGGTGCGGCTTGCTCCGCGGCGGCGCTTGCGTCGTTCATGGCCACGCCACCCCGCTTTGCCTTGAAGCGCGCCGCTCAGCCGGCGGCGAACAGCTCGTCCAAAAAATTCCGCAGCGATTGATACGCGCGGCGTTCGGCGGCGGCATTGTAAACGGCACCGAACCCCGGATCGTTGGCCCGCGGATTGGTGAACGCGTGCAGGGTGCGGCCGTAGGCGTGCAACTGCCAATCGACACCCGCTTCGGTCATCTCCCGCTCGAAGGCCAGCACCTGTTCGGGCGGCACCATGGGATCGTCGTGACCGTGCAGGCAGAGTACCTTGGCGCGGATTTCGCCGTTGGCCGCATCGCCCTGCATCAGCAAGCCGTGGATGCTGACCACGCCAAGCAGGTCGGCACCGGAGCGGGCAAGTTCCAATACGCACATGCCGCCGAAACAGTAGCCAATGGCCGCGACTTGGGTCGCTTTGACCTGGGGAATATTGCGCCCGGCCACCAAGGCGGCGCGGATGCGACGACGCAGCAGTTCGCGGTCGGCGGCGAAGGGGCCCATCAGCGCGGCGTTGCCTTCCTTGTCGCCGTCACGACCAACTACTCCTTTGCCATACATGTCCAGGGCGAATCCGACATACCCCAATTCGGCGACGCGCTCGGCGGCCTTGCAGGCGAAGTCGCGCCGTCCCGCCCAATCGTGGGCCACCAGCACGAGTGGCTTTTGGGTGTCGGATTCGGTGTAGGCCACATAGCCTTCGAGCAGTGTGGCGCCGTCGTTGTATTCGTGGGTGCTGACAATCATGTTCGGGAACCCCGCGGAGTCCAGGATCGGATTTGCCGCCCTAGAGATGTTCCAGAATCGATTCGGCCGAACTGATGCCGACTTTACCGGCGGGCTCGATCGCCAGATGAACAATGGTGCCATCCTCGACGATCATGGCGCAGCGTTTGGCCCGGCCACCCATACCGTAGCTGCCGAAATCGACATCCAGCCCGGCGGCGGCGGCGAATTCACCATTGCCGTCGGCCAGCATCAGCAACTCTTCGGCATTCTGCGCCTTGCCCCAGGCATCCATGACGAAAGCGTCGTTCACAGCGGCGCAGACGATGGTGTCCACGCCTTTCGCCTTGATGGCTTCGGCATTGACCACAAATCCGGGCAAATGCGACTTCGAGCAGCCCGGCGTAAAGGCGCCGGGAACGATGAACATGACGACCTTCTTGCCGACGAACACGTCGTCGCTGCTCAGTTCCTCCATGCCGTTATCGGAAATTGCGCGGAACGTCACCGCCGGAATTTTGTCGCCCACCGCTATCGTCATTTCAGTCTGCTCCGACTTGTATCTGGGAATTTGAATTTCGACCGGACCGCTGGCCGGTGCGCTCGGCATGGTAGCAAATTTGCCGCGGATTGCTAATGGATTTGTTCGGCTCGCGCGAAGCCAAAAACGGTGCCCTTCCCCGAAAAGGCCGGCAGCTTTCGACCCTTCCTCAAGGGGAACATGATTGTATGGTCGCGCGATTAATCGAGGGTATTCGTCCCGACGACGCTTTCGATCCAATCCAGATGCCGCGAAATGCGTTCGTAGACGGCGACGGCGCCGTATTTGCCTTGGGTTTCTTCGCTGAAGCGCACACCCTCGATTTCGCCGACGGCGACACCGGCGAGACGGTAATCGCCGGGAGCGCCGAGCAGGGCCGGGCCGCCGCTGTCCCAGAGGCCGGGGGTGCCTTCCAGTGGCAAAGCATCTGCTTGGGGCAGGCGCGGATCGTCGAAGCGCATACGCAGCCGGGCCATGGCCTCGGTTATTCGGTTCTCCGCAATTCGTAATCTGCCGTCGGAGAATTCACGGCCGGTGGTGCCCCAGCCGGAAAACCCCCAGCCCACCAGCGTGGCAGTCTGACCCAATTCGTTCGGTTCGCTTTGCAGGGCGGTCACGGCAGCGGTTGCAGCATCGGTAAAGCGCAGCAGCGCCAGATCGGTGCCTGTCTTCGCCTCGGCGTCGTAATCGGGATGCGCCACGGCGGCATCTATGGCCCGCTCCCTGCCGCCAATCCGCACATCGAATTCTCGGCTGTTCGCCAAGGTGCGCGCGATCGAAGTTTCATCAAGGCAATGGGCCGCGGTAATCGCCCAGTGGGCATGAATGACGGTGGCCGCGCAGACGCGGTCGCCGCCGCGCTGTTCGAGATAGAAAACCGTCGGAAAATCGGCTGTGCGCGCTTCGTGATCGCGCGCGTTCACATCGTGCCGGATAATGATGGCTTCAGCATCCGCGGGCCAGCCAATCATGGCGGCGGCGGCGAACAACATGGTGCTTAAGAACTGTGTAAATCGGAGTGGGTTGGGCTTCGACACGTCGGCGGTGGCCGGGGCTTAGTTGATTTCCAGCACTAGGGCGGTGCGGGGGGTGAGTTGTAGTGGGGATGTTAGGTCGTAGGCTCCGCCGCGGATTATGTCTATGCCGTTGGTGGCAGTGCCGAGGACTTCCGCGAAACGTGTGGTGTCCAGGGCGTAGGGGCCGGTGTTTTTGTTCAATATCACCATGATGCGCTCGCCGTTCAAGTGGCGGAAGTAGACGTACACGCCTCCCTTCGGCAGGAAGTGCGTCAGCTCGCCGTCGTGCGCGGCGGCGGAGGTCTTGCGCCAATTGAACAGCGTGGAGACCAAGGCTTGGGCCCGCAGCTGGTCTTCGGTCAACCCCTCGCCGCTGACGGCATCGGCGGCGTCGCCTGCCCAGCCGCCGGGGAAGTCGCTGCGGATCACGCCGTGGTCGCCGCTGCTGGGGGTGAGAATTTCGGTGCCGTAATAGACCTGCGGCGCGCCGCGCATGGTGGCCAAATAAGTCATGGCCAGTTCAAACAGGCCGTAGTCTTCGCCCAACTGCGAATAGATGCGCGTCATGTCGTGATTGTCGCCGAAGATCACCAAACCACCGGGGTCGGGATAGAGCACATCGTTGACCAGCATTGAGTACAGGGTGACAAGGCCTTGGAAGGATGCTTCATCGGCGGTGAGCGAGGGAGCGAGCACGGAATTCAGCGGAAAATCCATCACGCTCGGCAGCCAGGAGCGGTAGCCGTCGTGCTTGTCCCGCCCGCCTTGCCAATAGGCGACGATCAAGGGGTTTTCGGTCCATTCCTCGCCCACCACATTGAAATCTGGAAACTCCTCCATCACCCGCCGTGTCCATTCCGCCATGAACGGTCGGCCGGAATAGGGGTAGGTATCCATTCGCACGCCGGCCAAGCCGAGATATTCGATCCACCAGATGGCGTTTTGGATCAGGTACTCGGCCATCAGCGGATTGCCCTGATTCAGATCAGGCATGGTGGGCACGAACCAGCCGTCGAAAAACTCGCGGCGGTCGATTTCGGCGCCGTAGGGGTCGAGGCTGAGGGTCTTGGCATGGGTGGTTTCGACGTAGCCGTCCCACTGGTGGGCCCAGTCGTCCATGGGCGGGTCGGCCATCCACCAGTGGTGCAATCCGCTGTGATTGACGATCATGTCCATGATCAGACCGACCCCTTTTTCGCGTCCGACGCGGGCCAACTCCGCAAGATCCGCGTTGCTGCCCATGCGCGGGTCCACCCGGTAGAAATCCGTTGTGGCGTAGCCGTGATAGGAGTAGTCCGGCATGGCGTTTTCGAGTACGGGATTGAGCCAAACCGCGGTAAAGCCCAAGCCGGCGATATAGTCGAGCCGGTCGATGATTCCCCTCAGGTCGCCGCCGTGCCGCGCGCCGGGCTGGGCGCGATCGACGATATCGCCGAGGCCGTCGATGGCATCGTTGTCCGGGTCGCCGTTGGCGAAGCGGTCGGGGGTGATGAGGTAAATGGCGTCGGCGGCGGAAAAGCCGCGGGTGTGCGCCGGGTCCGGGTTGCGCGCCTCCAGCCGGTAGGGGTGTGCGAATCCGCCGTTCGGGCCGGTGAACTCAATCTCGAATTCGCCCGGTTCCGTTGCCGCGGCGATGCGCAACTGCAGAAACAGATAATTCGGATTTTCCGTCCTCAGCACTTCGCGCAGGGTCACGCCGGGATAATCCACCGCTGGCCGGGTTTCGCCGATGCCCTCGCCGTAGACCAGCAATTGCACCTCGGGGTTCTCGAACCCCACCCACCAGTTCGGCGGTTCCAGCCTCTCTATTTCGGCGGCGAAACCGGTTGCGAACGGCCATCCGGCGCAAATGGCAAAAACGGCGAGCACCCGCCGCCACGGATTGGTGATCATTAGCCGCAAACTCCTTTGGTTGCAACACGGTGGATTCTACTCATCCACGCCAACGCGGGGCTTCGAGCCGCCGCCGATCTGCGGATCGGGCGCCGGAAAACCGCGGCCTTCGAGGTTCATTTTTCCGCAGTCCGCGAGCGGATGCAAAGCGCAGATTCAGCGGCGGATCGGAGCTGCCCTCAGCGGGATTCCGCGGCCCAGAGTTGACGATAGAGTTCGCCGCGGAAGGCCTCGTCCCGGCCATAGCCGTCCTCGTTGATCCAGTAAATTTGGGACATGATGATGCCGACGAATTCGCGTTTGGGATCCACCCAAAAGTGGGTGCCCTCATAGCCGCCGCCAACCCACAGGCCCTCCTCTCCGTGGCCGCGCTCCCGGGTCGGCGCCCCGGTCACCCATAAATTGAAACCGTTGTGGCCCTCGGGATTTTCGAGCTGTGTATGCGGGGCGTAGAGTTCCTCGACGGTCTCGGTCTCAAGGAATCTGGCGCCGTTGAGGGTGCCGTGGTTCAGCAGCATCCTGAGAAAATCCGCGTAGCCGTCGGCGGTGGCCAGCATGCCTTCGCCGCCGAGATGCAGCCGGTTGTCCGGGTCGTAGCCGGGCACGTCCGGGCCGAAGATATCCAACTCGCCGGGATGCGCCGGGCGCAACACGCCATCCCGGCCGCTGATTCGCGGCAACAGGAACGTATCCTCGGGAAGATCGTATTGCAGACCTGCAATACCCAACGGGCCCGTGAGACGCTCGGCAACGAGTTGCTCCAGGCTCGACCCCGTGGCGCGTTCGGCCACCATACCCAACAACGTGGTGTTGGTGCCGTAGTAGTAGCCGGTTCCCGGATGTTGGATCAGCGGCAGCTCCGCGAGCCGGGCGATGAATTCATCGCTGTGCGCCGCGGTCGCCACATTCCTTGCGGCCAGGGCGGAATCAATACAGGGAAGTCCCGTGGTGGCGTAGTAGAAACCGGCTTGGTGATTGATCAGATGGCGCAGCGTCATTTCGCCGGCGGCGGGAACGAGTTCGAACGGACAGGCCGAAGCCAAATCGCCGGCATCGTTGCCGGCAAATCCCCCGGTGGCGACTTCCGCCAGCGCCTTCCCGTCCGCCGTGACCGCCACCCGCATATCGGAGAACTCCGGGATGTATTCCGCCACCGGTTCTTCCAGACTCAGTACGCCGTCCTCGACCAAATCGAGCACCACCGAAATGGTGACGATCTTGCTCATCGACCAGATGCGGATCCAGGTTTGGCCGTCTATTTTTCCAGCGGGCAGCACCGACTCTGGCAGCAAGTCCCGATTCACCACGCCGTGTTCGTAGACGACATTGCCGGCGCGGTCTTCCAGCCGGGCGTAGAGAAACGGGTAGTGGCCCGCATCGACGAAGCGGTCGAGCACGGCGTCAAGCGCGTCCGGGTCGGTAACCTCGACCGCCGCGGAGGCGAACTGGCTGACGGCAAGTGTGGCCCCGAGCAAGGCGGCGGCGATACCGCGGAAGACTTTCATGGGCGATTACCTCCGCTATCGATGCCGACCGCCGCCTGGTCCGGCTGGCGCGAAACTTAAAACCGATAGGACGCACCGACAAAGTAAGTCGCGCCGTAGGATTGCCAATCCTTGATCTGCCGCTGATCATTGTTGAGGAAACCGACGAAGGGCTCGTCCGTCAGATTGGTTCCCTGCAGGTACAGAGTCAAGCCTTCGAGATTGCCGCTTTCGAAGCTATAGCTGATCTGGGCGTCCACCAACTCTTCTTCGGTGATCGAACGCAGGGTTCGACCGGCGCCGAAGCCCTGCACTTCGCCGAGGAAATCAGAGCGGTGATTGCCGCTGACCCGAGCCGAAAAGCCGCCCCGTTCGTAGTAGAAAGTCAGATTCATCACCGTGTCCGACAAACCGGGCAGAGGCGTGGATGGATCGCCGGTGCCGCGCGGAATCTCGCTGTCGGTGAAGGAAGCGTTCAATACCGCGCCGAATCCCTCTAAAGCCGGTGTCAGCGCTTCGCCCGCGACTTGCAGCGCCACCTCGTACCCGGAAATATCGCCGCCGTCGCCGTTGGCCGGTCGGCTGACGATGCCGGAAGTCAGCGCCGGCGTCACGCCGCCGGTGGGATAACCGGAGAAATCCACCAGTCTCGGCAATTCGTAGATGTAGGTATTGAGTTCCTTGTAGAAGGCCGCCAAAGCGAAGTAGCCGGTATTGTCCGGGAAGTACATCTCATAGGCCAAATCGACCGAATCCGCCTCCCAAGGACGCAGATCCGGGCTGCCGCCGCTGCCGCCCCAGGGCGCTTGGTTGATATCCGTGGAATCGGCCAAGCTGGCGTTGAAATTCACTTCGCGACCGGCGCGCATTTCGTCCATTCGCGCTCTGGCCAGCGTGCGGGCAATACCCAAGCGGATGAATTGGCCATCCACAATCTCGAAATTCAGATTCAGACTCGGCAAATAATCCGTGTAGGTATCGCCGCCGGAAACGATTTGCAAAGTCGTCGCTTCGGCCGCGCTGCTCGGCGGCGGCCACCCCCCCGGCGCCGCGCTCTTGCCGCTGGAGCTTTGGTCGGTCCGCACCACCTGCAGGCCGAAATTGCCCGTGACCGGAATATCGCCGAGCTCGCTGTTGATATTGAATTTGACATAGGCGAGCTGCACATCTTCGTCTACTGTCCAGTCGTTGGCGAGCACACCGCCGCCGAAGTGGTCGGCGCGGTAATAAATGCCGCTGGCGAACAGGGCTTGCGGGTCGAAGATGGCGATGGCGGGCAGGCCGAAGGGAACGTTGACGACGCCGGTGGGCGAGAAATCGGCGCTGAGCTCGCCGCTGCGCAGCCCGAGGAAGCCTTGATTGCTGGCGTTTCTCGATTTGGTTCGGCTGTCGAATTGCACGCCGAAATCGACACTGCTGAGGGCGCCGCCGAGATAGCGCTCGGCGCTGAGGCGGATTTGCGTCAATTCGTCATCGATGGAGGGGCGGTTGTCGTAGCCCACCTGGCCGCCGGGAATGGCGGGGTTGCCCCAACCCGCCGGGCTGGTCAGCACGGTTGCGCCCGGCGCTGTGTAGTCGAGCATATTGCTGAAACCCGGTGCCCGGGCACCGAGGGAAAAGTTGGTGGTGTCGAGGGCGCCTTGGCCCGCGCTGCCGGTTCCGTTATTCAGGGCGAGAATGATGTCTTGCCGTTCGACCGCGGAGTGGCTGATATCCACTTCGGCGGTCCAATCGTCGTCGATATCAAATTCCAGATTCCAGCCCGCGGCCCAAAGATCGGCGTCCCGCGCTTCGAGATTGTTGCTGAGTACCGCCTTCACATTGGAAATCGAGCCGCCGCTGTATAGCCCGTTGTCTACTTGGGAACTATCCAGCGAGGTGCCGAACCACGACGGAAATAGCGGCATTTCGAATTGCCGGGAGAGCGTGGTTTCCTCGAAGCTGGAAGTGTAGATATCGATGGTGGAATTGACGTTCTCGTTGGGCTGGAATTCGATCACGGCCATGAAGCTGTCGCGCTCCAATTCGCCGGATTGCGCCTTGGCGTTCGCGCCCGTCAGAAGGCTGGCGTCGTTGAAATTGTTGTAGCCCCAGATATCGATCACTTCGCGCTGGCTGGGGGAGCCGATATGGGAATAACCCAGCGCCACGCCGACCGTGCCATCGTTGAACTGGTCGATATAGGAGCCGGTGTAGCGCCAGCCGGTGTCGTCGGTCTCGGGATTGATGGCGCCGTATTCATTCCACTCGCGGCGGGCGTTGACCACCACCACGCGCTCGTTGTACTCCAGCGGGCTAATGGTGCGCATGTCCACGGTGCCCGCCAAGCCCTGGCCGGTCAGGGAGGCGTCCGGCGTTTTGTAGACGACCACCCCCTGCAGCAATTCCGAGGGATATTGGTCGAACTCGACGCCGCGGTTGTCACCGGCGCTGACTTGCTGCCGCCCGTTCAACAAGGCGGTGGAGAAATCCGGGGCCAAACCGCGAATGCTGATCACCTGCTGGCGACCGTTGAGACGCTGGCCGGCCAGGCCCGTCAGCCGCGTCAGCGCTTCGGCGATGCTGTTGTCGGGCAGCTTGCCGATATCCTCGGCGGAAATCGCTTCGACAATCAGCTCCGAATTGCGCTTGGTTTGCATGGAATCCACGAGGCTCTGGCGGAAGCCGGTCACCACGACTTCCTCAATCAGCGCCTCTTGCTGCTGGGCGAAAGTCTGCCCCGCCAGCGGACCCAAGGCCGCGGCCACGGCCAGGGAAAGTGGTTTGAGATTCTTTGGGAAATCGCCTTTTCGGCGGATTTGCGTTGCTCGCGACATGATTGACCCCACAGATGGCTGTTCGGCGCTATCCGAGTCTCGCACTACCCGGAAATTGGTTAGCCCGCATTTATAGGACGATGGATTTTTTTTGGCAATGGGCTGCATACGTATTCATGCCGGGGGCCGTCGCGGGTCGATTTGCCCGCGCAAACCGGCCCATCCGGACAGGCGTCAAATGCGCTCGAATCCGGTGTAGCGCACCCAGTCGAAATCGGCGTATTCATCTGAAGACTCGCCGTTGCCGGAGCTGTACAAACCCAGGTAAGCGCCGGTGTAACCGCGGCTCAGCAACCTCGCGGCATCGGTTTCGGCAAACAGGGTGAAGTTGTCGCCCCGGTCCAACGAATATTCGTAACGGTACGCGCCGTTGCGGGACACCACTCTGAAGACAATTTCGCCTTGATAGCCGTCGAGCGACCGCCGCTCGATCACCGCCGGCGCTCGGTCCCGCTCCGCCAGCACGAGTTGCAACAGATTCTCCCCGCCGCTGCGCAGCAAGGTGAAGTTGAGGTAATTGTCGTCTTTCTGAAACAAGCTGACACCTGCCTCGCTGCGCTCCCGTCCGGGGGCGAACTCCATCTTCACGCTGTATTGAAAGTCGCTTTCCCGCTGCCGAACGCCCAGCAGCGCGGCCCGGCCGCGCTCGGCGATGACGTTTTCGTGGGTATGCAGTCGCAAATAGCCTTCCCGATTATGCAGGGAATAGACATCCGGCAGCGGCACTCGGCGGAAATTCCACCGCAAACCCAGGGTTTCGCTGTCAAAACCGTCGAAGAAGGTATCGTCGCGGTACTGTGGCGCGTCCGTGAAGGGCAGCGGCGTGGCTCTTTCGACCCGGCCCGTCGCCGGCGCCACCACCGGCCATTCGTATCTCGGGTCTTTCCATTCGAAGGGCTCCCGCTCCCACTCAACCGGAAGCAAATGCGATTCGCGCCCCATATTGGAATCGCCCCTTTCATCGTTGCGCTTGCCGAGCGCCACCATGTACCAGCGGCCATCGGGCAGTTCCACCATGTCGGCGTGACCGGTGCTGTGAACCCAGTTGTCGTAGGAGAGATTGCGCGAGGTCAGAATCGGGTTGCGGTCGTTGGCGATGTACGGCCCGGTGATATCGTCGCTGACCGCGATCATCACCGCGTGGTTGTAGCTCGTGCCGCCTTCGGCGATGAGCAAATAGTAGCGGCCGTCGCGTTTGTAGATATGCGGGCCTTCCGCCCAAGTGCCGCCGCAGGCGCCGCGCCAAAGGAAATGCCGCTCGCCCACCAGCCGCCAGTTCTCCAAATCAAGCTGCTGCAGCCAAATTTCGCCCTGGCCGGGAAACTCCGGGTCGTCCGGCCCATGGTTGCCCACATACCACGCCATGCCGTCGTCGTCGAAGAAGATATCCGGGTCGATTCCCGGCGCGCCTTCGATCAAGTGGGGCGCCGACCAGGGGCCGGCCGGGTTTTCCGCCGTGATGATGAAATTCACCATGCGGGTGGGTTCGCCTTCGATTCCGGGATTGTAGACATTGGTGGTGATGATATAGAACAGCCCGTCATGCCAGCGGATGGAAGGCGCATGGATGCCGCCGTCGGACTGCACATCCACCAAATTCACCGCATCGCGGTAGAGGTCGGGATCATGGATGCCGTGGCCGATCAACTGCCAATTCACCAGGTCCTTGCTGTGGTGGATGGGCAGGCCGGGGAAGTATTCGAAAGTGGAATTGACTATGTAGTAGTCGTCGCCAACCCGGGTGATCGATGGATCGGGATAGCCGCCGCGCAGAATCGGATTGCGGAAGGTATCCGTTGGCCCGGCCGTTTCTTGCCCGAAAGCTCCGGGCATGGACAGAATCAAGCAGAAGACCGCGCCCCAGCCGGGGAGCTTCCGCGCCCAGGTTTTCGCTGCGAATGCAATTCGAATCATGGCCTCACCTTTGCGAATGAATGTTTGCGTTTACCGCTTTTCGACAAACCGAACAGCCACCGCGGCCGCCACCAGCGAGACCGCGGCCAATGTCAAAGCGTGGATCGCTTCGCCGCCGAACAGATATTGGACGATCGCCCCCAGCACCGCCGCCGCCAGCAACTGGGGAATCACGATGAAGAAATTGAATATTCCCATGAAGATTCCCATCCTCGCGGCGGGTATGGAGTTGGCGAGAATTGCGTAGGGAATCGAGACGATGGATGCCCAAGCGAAACCGATGCCGATTTCCGAGGCGAGCAGCCACGCCGGGTCCCGCAGCCAAGCGAAGGAAGCCAGGCCGAGCGCGCCGAGGAGCAAACTGAATTGATGGGAGCGGAACAGACCGAAGCGGCGGATCAGCAGCGGAATCAGCATGGCGGCGAATACCGCGACCACGTTGTAGCCCGCGAACAGGACCGCGACCCAGTCGGCGCCTTCATTGAACGCCGCCGATGCGGGATCGTCCGTGCCGTAGTGGAATTTCGCGACGGCGGGCGTGGTGTAAATCCACATGGTGAACAGCGCGAACCAAGAAAAGAACTGCACCCAAGCGAGACGCTTCATGGTCTCGGGCATTTCCACCAAGTTGCGGCACATGTCGAAAAACACGTTGTCCACCCGGGCCCGGTCTTGCAGACCGATAGCGGCGTATTGCAACAAACCGAACACCGCCACACCCGCACCCAGCAGATAAAGACTCGTGTCGGCATTGAAAATCGCGGCCGCGACCAAGGCCAAGCCGCCCGCCGCCAACCAAGCCAGCGCACTGCCGCGGCGGAAAACCGGCGCGGTGCCCAAGCTCGCCGCGGCGCCGTCTTCGGCGTTTTCCAAGAATCCGGCCATTTCCTCCGGGCTGTATTCCCTGGTGCGGGCGATGGTCCACATTACTGCGGCGAACAGCACCGAGGCGCCTGTGTAGAAGGAATAACGCACGGAAGCCGGAATCTCGCCTTCCGGGGCAGTGTTGGCGACCCCCAGCCAATTGCTCATGATCCACGGCAGGGCGGAGGCCACCACCGCGCCGAGGGCGATGAAAAAACTCTGCATGACATAGCCGCTGGAGCGCTGGCGTTTCGGCAGCATATCGCCGACAAAGGCCCGGAACGGCTCCATGGTGATATTGATGGAAGCGTCCAGAATCCACAGTGCGCCGGCGGCGATCCAAAGCGTCGGCGAATTGGGCATGGCGATCAGCGCCAGCGTGGTGCAAACGGCTCCAACCAGGAAATACGGGCGGCGCCGACCGAGCGAATTCCAGGTCCGGTCGCTCATATAGCCGATGATGGGCTGCACCACCAGCCCCGTCAGCGGCGCCGCGATCCACAGCAGCGGCAGGGTCTCCATGTCCGCGCCGAGGGTCTGGAAAATCCGGCTGGCGTTGGCGTTTTGCAGGGCGAACCCGAATTGAATGCCGAGAAAACCAAAGCACATGTTCCAGATTTGCCAAAAGCCCAGTTCCGGCTTTTCCGCGATTGGCGTGTTCACGATTTCTCCCTTGATTTGACTGGCTTGGCACTTTGCTGAAAAACGCCGCGATCCGCAAAACTTATTCGGCTGGAAGGCCATATCGAGGCTGCAATCCGCCCGCCGCCGATTCGCAGCGCAATCACTTGTATGCTGCACTCTCCGGGACGCATTTTCCGCTCTCGGCCCACCCGTCAGGCCATGGCCGCAGCGCAGTGCCGGCGGATATAGTCTTCATGCTGCGGCAGGCGCGCCACCGCGCCTTGAATAATGGTTCGCAAATTGCGCAGATACTCTGCCAATTGCCCCGAAGTCAGGCCGTCGGCAATCGAATGGTGGCTCCGGGGATGAACATTCTGGCCGAGCATGACCTGCAACCAGGCCGTTTCGGTGAACAGTTCGCCGAGTTCCCGATAAACGCCGCCACCGGCCTCGAACAGTTCCAACCGGTGCTTCAGCGCCTCCGGCGCGGGCGCGTTGCGGCAGTCGCGCCAGAAAGGCAGATCGTCCTTTTCGTTCAGTTGGTAATGCAGAATCAAAAAGTCGCGGATGCGGTCGAAATCGAATAGGCAGCGGCGATTGAACTCGTCGATATTGGCCTGCTCGAAACGCCGGTCCGGGAATAGCCGCGTCAGCCAGCTGATGCCGGTTTGGATGAGATGGATGCTGGTGGATTCCAGCGGCTCCATGAAGCCTCCCGCCAAGCCCAGGGCGACGCAATTGAGATGCCAAAACCGCCGGCGCCGGCCGGTGGTGAATTTCAGCAGGCGCGGCTCCTCGAGCGGATTGCCGTCCAGATTGGCGAGCAGGACGGCAACGGCCTCGTCATCGCTCATGTACCGGCTGCAATATACATGGCCGTTGCCGATGCGGTGCTGCAAGGGTATCCGCCATTGCCAGCCAGCGACCCGCGCGCTGGCTCGGGTATAGGCGCCCAATGGATTCACCGGCTCGCTGGGTACGGCGGCGGCGCGGTCGCAGGGCAGCCAGTGGGACCAATCTTCGTACTCCACGCCGAGCGATTGCCCCAGCAGCAGCGAGCGGAAGCCGGTGCAGTCGATAAACAGTTCGCCGGCGACGCGGCGACCATCGGCGAGCACCAGAGCTTCGATGAAACCACTGTCGCTGTGCCGTTCCACCCGCTCGATTTTGCCTTCCACGCGATCGACGCCAAGCCTTTCGCTGTATTCCCGCAAATAAAGCGCGTAGAGGGCCGCATCGAAATGGAAGGCATGGACGATGCCCGCGAGCGGGCTCCCCGGCAGTTTGTCGATGCGGTCGAAACGGTTGGCCAGGGCGGCGGTTTCGTTGACCGAATAGTCCCAGAAGCGGCCGGCGACACCCTCCCGCACCGCCCGCAGCCAATACTGGTGGAAGGCGCCCATGCCCAAATCCCGCCCGACTTCCCCGAAGGCGTGCATGTAGCAGTCGCCCGGGCGGCCCCAATCGCGGAACTGGATGCCCAGCTTGAAAGTTCCCGAGGTGCGCCGCAGAAAGTCGTTCTCGTCCAGCCCAAGCACCCGATTGAAATCGCGGATCGGTGGAATCGTCGCCTCCCCCACCCCGACGGTACCGATCTCCGCCGATTCCACCAACTGGATTTTGACTGTCGAACCCATGGTCTTGGCGAGCAGCGCTGCCGCCATCCAACCCGCCGTGCCGCCGCCGGCGACGACAACCCGCCAGACCGGCGCGTGTTCGCGCACAACGGTTACGCGGCGGCGACCGCGACCGGCGGCGGCGCGCCGCCCCAGCGCTCCGCCGTATCCCCGGCGCGGTCGTAGATATTGAGCCCTTCCTTCAAGAACGGTACAGCCAAATTGAAACGTTCACCGCTGCGCGAATCGCGCATGGGCCTCGGCACATATTGCGTCAGATAGACCCGGCGCATCTGGTCAGTGCGGTTGGCGCCGCTGCTGTGCAAGGTATAGCTCGAAAAAGCCACCACACTGCCCGCGGGTGCCTTGATCGCCACTCCCGGATCCCCACCGGTGTAGCCGACGAGATCGTTGCTGTCGGGGTCTTTGCGGTGGTCGATGATGCGATTCGCCGTACCGCCCCGGGAATGCGGCATCACATGAACGGTGCCGTTGGTTTCGTCCACATCGTCCAAAGCGCACCAGCAGGTGAGATAGGGCCGGTGCGCGGTGCCGGCATCGCCGAATTTCACATAGCCGGAATCCTGGTGCCAAGAAAACTTCATGCCCTGCTCGCCGCCCTTGACAACCCACTGCTCGTTGAACAGATAGGCCTCGTCCCCGAGCGCGGCGCGGCAAACCGCAGCCATCACATCGCCGAAGATGTAGCGCCAAGTCCGCACGCTATGCCGATACAGACTATTGACGAAATAGCGCTTGCCGCGAAACGACAGCGCCCCGGCGGAGACAAGCCCGGCGTCCATGCGCGCGTCCATATAGCCGAGAAAATACGAACACTCCTCGCGCAGCATCCGCAGCGTATCGTCCCCGATGACGTTTTCGAGCACCATGAAGCCTTCGTCAGCGTATTGCCGCCGCTGCGCCTCGGACACCAACCCCATCCGCGCCATGTCCCCACCTCCACCTAAGCACCGGAAACCTTGGCCGTATACCCCAAGCCCAAGCATCCGTCAACGCAAAAGCGTATGCAAACGTATTCATTGACAGCAGCGAACGGTCGTTACCAACCGCTGGCCAGCCGCAGTCAAGCGAGCTTGGTTTTACTATTGGTAAGGAATTTTAGATTCTCGCCTGGCATTAAGAATGCCTTGTCATTCGAAGAAGTGTTGAAATCGCCGTATGCAAAGGCTCCCTTTTCAGACATATCACGCCAAAGCGGTTAGCGAACTACCAATCATCGGATTAACACTCGGACGCTTAGGGTGTTGTTGCGAAGGCCATTTTGGCGGTGATCGCAGGTTGATGCCATGGGAAGGCAGCTTCGCCTTGGTCCCACGCTGCTTAGCCCCGACTGATTCTATATGACTCGCCGCCGACATCAATGGACACGTCGCCCGAGTCTATGCGCATGGTCAGCGGCGGCGGTGAATTCGGCGCGTCTTCCATCATCGCTTGCATCGGCGCATGCACATAGCGGTCAAGAAACTTTGCCATGAACGAAGATCTCAAACCTAGGTCAACCGCGATTGTTCCGACGAGGTAGGAGCACGCGCTCTCCGTCAACCTCACGCCCTACCCGCCCGCGCCGGGCGCTCCGAACGCGCTTCGGGTGGGTTCGGGGAAAGTCGGATCGAAGCCGAGTCCGCCGATTGCGAATAGCCGTTTTCGATGCTGGGGTGGATGCGGAATCCTGCCCGTTTGAACCCCAGCGAGAATCCGCCCGCACCGGCGAACAGGTCAACGATTGTTGGGCATTCCATACTCAAAAATATCCCGGCTTGGATAAAGTCCGTCTCAACCTGAAAGAATCATGGGTATTCGCACTATTCCCGTCAACACCCGGTCACCGCGCGAAAGATCCCGAAATCTGATCTCAGCCATGTGCAACCCGGACGCTTACCGCTTCGGCCATCCACGTCGGCATGGTGGCCCGAGCGGGCCGAGCGCGACAGCGCCTGATCGACCGCCGCCCGGGAGCCGAGATGAAGCAGGGCCGCCGGACACAGCGGCGTGGCCTCCGGGAGTGATTCGGCGTAATCGATGGGTTTGCGGGAGTGGCCGCGCATGATTTTGGTCGCGTCGGTCTGTCAGAGATTAGTTAACAAAACTATCAATTTTGGGGAGACGAGAACAAGCGTTGCGCGTAGCGGGCAGCTAAAGTGTGCAGCCACACAGGGCTATGCAAACGTATTCAGTTGCTACCATTCCGGGCTTGGAGTAATGAGGCGCTACGGGGGTTCATTTGGATTTTCGGGAGGGCACCGGAATGGGTGATACTGGCATGGCGTTTTCGCAATCCGCGGGTGAGGCGGGCGGCTCTGGAGACAGCCAGGCCGACTTTTATGCCGAGCAGGGTTATTTGATCGTCGAGGATGTGCTGACCGGCGCCGAATTGGCGGAGTTGGAAACCGATCTGGTGAAGCTCGCCAAGGGGGGATACGCGGTGCCGGGCATCAAGCCGCTGCCGGCGGACACCGGCCCCGCCGAAGCCCTGGAGCGGATTCTCTGCATTCACATGCCGCATTTCGTGTCGCCGGTCGTGCGGCGCTTTACCGCGCACCCCAAGCTGACGGATGTGCTGGGGCGAATCGTCGGGGCGCATATGCGGCCGGACCATTGGAACGGCGGTGTCAAGTGCATGCAGTCTATGTTCTTCGCCAAGCCGCCCGGCAAGCCGGGACAGGCCTGGCATCAGGACGAATGTTTTATTCCCACCCGCGACCGCAGCTTGTGCGCCGCCTGGATCGCCATCGACGACGCGACGGTCGATAACGGTTGTCTGCGGGTGATTCCCGGCAGCCATCTTGCCGCCACCTTGTACCCATCGAGCGAGCATGACAAAACCGATGAATTCGATCCAACCCCGGAAAGCTGCGGCTTCGACGAATCCGGCGAGATTGCCGTCGAATTGCGCGCCGGGTCGGTATTGTTCTTCAATGGCTATCTGTTGCACCGCAGTCGGAAGAACAGCAGCGGCCGCTACCGGCGCTCGCTGGTGAACCACTACATGAGCACCCAAAGCCCCTTGCATTGGTGCCTCGACGAGAAACTCGCCGATGGCGGTCGGCACGGGTCGGACAACCGCAGCGTGCATGTCGTTTGCGGCGAGGATCCCTATGCCCGGCTCGGTTACACGATTCCAGCGAACCCGGTTTATCTGCGGGAATATACGGAACATGGCGACGGCAGCTAACATTCCGGTCAACCCTCGCTGGATTCTTCGGCGCGTCGGTTGCCTCGCGCTGGCGCTTTGCTCCGCCGCCGTTGATGCCCAGCAAGTCACGGTAGACGAGGCCTCCCAAGCCTACCGGCAGATCCGCATCGAAGTCGATTACACGCCGGACGCGGCCACAGCGGGCTTTGAAATCTGGTTTGCGCAACAGGCTTTCGCCACCACCGATGATGCTGAATTGCATTCCACGGTTCGGGTGGCCGATACCTCCGACTTCGAGCGGCCGGCGGCAGGCATCGCTTTCGACCGCTGCTGGAGCGGCGGTCTGCCGATACACCGCGACGCGACGGGCAATCCCGTGGTGGGCCCGTCCGCTTCGAGCTGGTCCTGTTCGCTGAGCGGCATGACACCCGGCAATGTTCATTGGATCGCCGTGGTGCCGTTCGACGGCGAGGGTGCGCCGCTGGCGAACCCGGCACAGCTGCGGCCCGTTGCCGGCCGCACCGATGTCGCCGATGAACGCACACCGCCGCCGGATACGCGACCGGTGTTGTACGCCCTGAGCTTGGTGGTGCTGTCCACCATCGCGCTGCTGTTGCTTCTGCGGCGAAGCGATGTCCAGAGCGGGCGCACCCAGGCACGGCTGGCGCATCTGTATGTCGCGCCGGCGCTGATCGCGCTGACGCTGCTGACTTTCTACCCGATTCTCTACGGCATTTGGCTCGCTTTCACCAATGCCGACCAAAGCCGCCTCGGCGATGAAAGTTGGATTGGACTGGCGAATTTCACGGCGATCTTCGCCGGTCCCGGTCTGTGGCGGGTGACTTTGTTCACATTCGTTTGGGCCGTCAGCAATGTGCTTGCCCACGTGGCCCTCGGCCTCGCGCTCGCCGTGGCGCTGAACCGCCGCGGCCTGCGCGGCCGGGTGGCGTACCGCACGATTCTGCTGTTGCCTTGGGCGATTCCGGGGTACATCTCGGTGCTTGCCTGGAACGGTATGCTGCAACCGGATGGTCTGGTCAATGCGTTGCTCGGCACCGCCATCGATTTCTTCGATGGTGCGGGGTCGGCCCGGGTGGTTGTTATCCTGGTGAATATCTGGCTTGGCGTGCCGTTCATGATGATGGTCTTCAGCGGCGCTTTGCAGGCACTGCCCCGGAGTATGTACGAAGTGGCGGAGATCGACGGCGTGAACCACTGGGATCAGTTCCGCCACCTCACCCTGCCCAACCTGAAGTCCACCTTGGTGCCGGTCAGCCTGCTGGGCTTCATTTGGACTTTCAATTCCTTCAACACCATTTATCTGCTGACCCGGGGCAATCCCTACAGCGGCTTCGGCGAGCCCGGCGCGACCGATACGCTGATTACCCACGTATTCGCCATCGCCTTCGAGTATGGCCAATACGGGGTCGCCGCCGCATGGTCGGTGCTGATTTTCCTGCTGCTGATCGGATTCTCCTGGGCGTATTTGCGACGCACCCGCGTCATGGAGGCGACGGTGTGAACGGCGACCGCGGCAATTTCCCCGGCGGCGGGGCGGCGACACTCGCCGAACGCTGGTATGTGCCCGCCGAAATCTCGGCCCTGCGCGTTTGGCTGCCGTTCGCGGCGCTGGTTAACCTGCTCATACTCGCGGGCGAGGCGCTGCGCGGCGAGGCTGCGGAGTTCGCGTGTACCTTGGCGGCGATCCCGCTGTTGCTGCTTCTGCGCGGCTGGCTGCCCGACGGCAGACAGCGTTGGAAACGGCATGCGGGGCGGAGCATCGCCGTCGCTGTTTTCGCCCTCGGCGCGCTGTCGCCACTTTGGCGGGACATCACACTGTACGATCTATGGGCGATATCCTGGCTTGTCTTTCCGGCGGCCCTGGCCTTCCATTGGTTATCGACCGGGCTCAGCGGCGCTTGGTGCGCAGGCGACTCGGACGCGGGCGGCGCCGAACTCGGGCTGGCCCGCAACCGCCGACTCGGCCCGCGACTCTGGGCATTCGCCCTGCATACTTTCCTGATTCACGCCGTGGCGCTGGTCGCGGCGCCGGTGGTCTGGATCGTCGATGTTGCCATTTCCCCCGGCAACATCCTCGGCGGCGCCATCGGCGACGCCTTCACGCTCGAACATTTCCGCGCCGTACTCGGCGGCGAAGCCTTCTGGCTGTGGACCCGCAATTCGCTGGTTGTGGCACTCGGCACGACCGTGGCCGGGCTGTTGCTCGCGATACCCGCGGGCTACGCTTTCAGCCGCTATCAATTCGCCGGGCGCAAAGGCGCGATGTTCGTTTTCATGCTGATCCAGATGTTTCCCGGCATCATCATTCTGGTGCCATACTTCATGGTGATGAAAGCACTGGGCCTGCTCAACACCAGCATCGGCTTGATCATCGCCTATTCGGTGACGGCGCTGCCCCTGTGCGTGTGGATGCTGAAAGGCTTTTTCGACTCGGTGCCGCGGGCGCTGGAAGAGGCCGCGCTGCTGGATGGCTGCAATCGGGTGGAAGTGTTTTTCTTCGTGGTGCTGCCGCTGTCGCTGCCGGCGATTGCCATCACCGCGCTGTTCTCCTTCCTGACGGCTTGGAACGAGTTCCTGCTGGCCTTGGTGTTCAACACCGCCAACGATGCCTACACGCTGCCCGTGGGGCTGGCGTCGATGATTCCGGCCACTGGCCAGCTTTGGGGCGACTTCGCGGCGGCGAGCATCGTCGTCAGTATTCCGGTGGTGGTATTGTTCATATTGTTCCAACGCTCGCTTATCCAAGGCCTCAGCGCGGGCGGGGTGAAAGCGTGAAACCCACGGCTGCCATGTCGGATGTCGAGTTCATCGCCGCTTCCAAAGTCTATGAGGATGGCACCGTCGCCCTCGACGAGCTGAACCTGAAAGTCGGCGAAGGCGAATTCCTGGTGTTGCTTGGCCCCTCCGGTTGCGGCAAATCGACCGCGCTGCGGCTGCTCGCGGGTCTTGAAGACATCAGCCGGGGAGAAATCCGCATCGGCGGATCGAAAGTCAACGATCTGCCACCCGGCGCCCGCGGCCTTGGCATGGTGTTCCAGTCCTACGCGCTCTACCCCCATATGACGGTGGGCGCCAATCTCGCTTTCGGTCTGCGCCGCGGTCGCGGGGACGCAAAGATCGGCGAGGGGGAAATCGCCAGCCGGGTCGCCGAAGCCGCCGAAATGCTCGATCTGGGCAAATGGCTCGATAAGAAACCGCGGGAATTATCCGGCGGGCAGCAGCAACGGGTCGCCATCGGGCGCGCGCTCGTGCGCCGACCGAAGGTGCTGCTCATGGACGAGCCGCTTTCCAATCTGGATGCGAAATTGCGCAACCGCATGCGCTTTGAACTGCGCCGCCTGCACGAAGCCCACGGCACCACCACTCTCTATGTGACCCACGATCAAGTAGAGGCGATGACCCTAGCCGACCGCGTCGCGATTCTCTCCGAGGGCAGATTGCAGCAAAGCGCGAAGCCGCTCGAAGCCTATCACCGCCCGGCGAATTCTTTCGTCGCTTCGTTCCTCGGTACTCCGGCGATGAATCTCATCGAAGGCGCGGCGGCGAATGGCGTCTTCACCGCCGGTCAACTGCGCTTCACCCTGCCCCCGCATCTGGCCCAGCGGACCGGGCCCGGCATTTTCGGCGTTCGCCCGGAAGACCTGCGGGTCGCGGATGGCCCGGAATCAACTGCCGACCCAGCCGCCGGCGCAGATTCAGCAACCGATTCCGGCACTTCTTCCAGAGATCTTTCCGGGACCGCGCTGTGCCGCATCGGCGGCGTGGAACGCTTGGGCGGCGATACGATCTACCATCTGCAGACCGGCGGCCACTGGATTCGGGCGCTGTGGCGCGAAGGCGACGGGCGAACCGCAGCCTTGGACGGCGCGGCTGGCGGCCAAATCCGGGTGCGCTTGGCCGTGCCTTCGGCGCTGATTTTCGAGGAATAACGCCGATGGCGAGCGTCTGGGATGCAAGCGACCCTTTCGCCGCGTCGCGTTCCCGCGATGGTGTCTACGACGCCGAATTTTTGGGCGAAAAAATTCCCATGATTCTGCGCTACCGCGACGTGCTTGCGGCGGCCCGGGACTACCGCGCGTTCAGCTCCAACGCGCCGTTTCGCGTACCCATTCCGTCCGAAGAGCGGGTGCGCTCGGTGCGGCAGTTGCCCATCGAAACCGACCCGCCGGAACACACCGAGTACCGCGCACTCGTGCAGGCGTTCTTCAATGTCGCCGCTCGCCCGGGGATGGCTCGGGATATCGCCGCCCTGATCGCCGGAATGCTCGACCAGGCCGCGGCCGCCGACAGCATCGAAGTGGTGCGCGAATTCGCATTGCCGCTGCAATCGCGGGCGCTGGCGCTGTTGCTGAAAATGCCCACGGCGGCGGCGGCGGAATGGATAGGCTGGGGCCTGCACGTATTCGCCGGACCCGAAGGTCACAGCGAGGAAAAGGGCGGTGCCCTCGACCGCTATCTGCACCAACAGTTTGATCGCGTCAAAACCGAGGCCGAACCCGACTCCGCCGACGATTTTTTCACCGCGCTGAGCCGCGCCGAATTTCGCGGCAGGCCGCTGACCCGCGACGAGCTGGTCGGCTTCGCCAATCTGGTGTTCGCCGGCGGCCGGGACACGGTCATCGCCGCGGTGTCACTGACGCTGACGCACTTCGCCACCCACACCGACGATCTGCGCAAGCTGCGAAGCGACCCGCTGCTGGCGCGCATGGCGGCGGAGGAAATCGTCCGCGTCGCCTCGCCCTTGACCATGATCGCCCGGGTCTGCGCCCGCGCCACCGATGTCCACGGCATCGCTGTCCCGGCCGATGGCCGGACCGCATTGTGCTGGGCCTCCGCGAACCGCGACCGAACGGTCTTCGAATCCCCCGAAAAATGCATCATCGACCGCCGCCGCAACCCCCATCTCGCCTACGGCGCCGGCCCCCACCGCTGCCTCGGCGCAGCCCACGCCCGCCAACTGCTGCGAACGCTGATCGAGCTCATCGCCAACAAGGACCTGCGAATGGAAGTGCTCGCAGCCGAACCCCGCTACGAAGGCGGCGACGTCTACCACCGCCAAACCGGCTTCGACTCCCTGCGAATGTCCTTTCGCCGCTGACCCGAAACGGCCAATCGCCCAGCCCATAGAAATCGCGCCGACATTGAATGCGAATTTGATTTCGCATAGGGTTCCAGTAAGCCAATGCAATCGCCCAGTCATACCGAATCCGGGCTTGAAATGCGCCGAGCGCAGGCCGTTCGGTCGAAACGGTTGCGGACTGCGGGGCCAAAACGCAAACTGGTTTTTAACACCACCGAAAGGAAGAAGAAATGATCGCACGCGGTGAACTGCGCGCCTCCCGGGCGGCGGAACATCCCGCTGACAACCTCCGACGCGCCAAGGCTGGAAACCGGTTGGCGGCGTCTGCGGCGGTCCTAATGGCCGCGCTCTGGTCAGCTTCGCCGGCGGGTTTGGGGGCGGACGGCGGTGGGGTCGAGATTGAGGTTTGGCATACTTTTGGGGCGAATAGCGCGGATGAGGGGATTTTTCTTGACGCGGTGGGGGCGTTCGAGGCCGCGCATCCCGAAATCGCCGTGGAGCCGGTGCGGATTCCCTATTTGCAGAATCTTCAGCAGTTCATCAATTCTTCCCAGGGTGGCGAGGCGCCCGATTTGGTGCGGCTTTCGGATACGGAAATCGGCAGGATCGGTCATGTCTCGGTGGAGGGATTGCCGCTGCTTGAGGATTTGCGGGCACATCTGACACCCGCGCAGCGGTCGCGTTTCGAACCGCGGGCGCTCAATGCCATGCGCTACGGGACTTCCCTGAGCGCGGTTCCGGTCAGTCAGGGAACCCTGGCGCTGATCTACAACAAGGCGTTGTTCGACGCGGCCGGCTTGGGTTATCCGCGACCGGATTGGACGACGGACGATATGATCGCCGCGGCGGCGGCGCTGACCGGCGACGATGTGCTTGGTCTGGCGGTGCCGCTGAAATGGTCGTACTGGTTCATCCCCTTTCTGACGGGATTCGGCGCGACGCTGTTCGACGCCACGGACAACCCCACCCTTGACTCCCCCGGCTCAGCGCGGGCGTTGGGATGGTTTTTGGATCTCGAACGGGTCCACGGGGTGGCCGCTTCGAGTACCGGCATCGAAGCCATGACAACACAATTCCAACTTGGGCGGGCGGCCATGGTGCTCGACGGATCCTGGAATTGGAATGCCTATCGGGCGGCGGGGCTGGACCTGGGCGTGGAGGTCATGCCCATCGTCGCGGAAACGAATCTGCGCATGGGACCGATGTTCAGCGTATTCGGTTGGGGCGTATCGAAACAGAGCGCGGTCAAGGTGGAGGCGGTCAAGCTTGCGCTCTGGCTGTCCTCTTCCGACGTGCAGAAAGAATTCGCCTTGGAGACCTACATGATGCCGGCGCTGGGCGCGCTTGCGGACGACCCGGAAATCGCCGCCGACACCACCTTGAATGCCTATTTGCGGCAGGCGGCATTCGGCGCCGAAGTGCCGACGACCCGCGCCACCTTCATGGTTTTCGAGCAACTCGATACCGCGCTGGAACTGACCTCCTCGGGCCGGATGGACGCACGGTCGGCGCTGCGGGCGGCCGACGAAGAAATGGACCGGATCCTGCGCCGCTAGCCGGGAACAAGATCCCCAAGAAGCCTGAAGCCTTGACCTTTCGCTGAGTGACCTCCAAGAAGCCCAGCGTCACTCGTAAATCGGGAAGGGTTCGGGCATTCCCACTTCGACCTTCCAGTCCTCGATAAGCGCCTGGAATTCGGCCACGAGTTCGGGATGGTCGGCGGCGAGATTGTGTTCCGCCACACGGTCAACTGTGATGTCGTACAGCACCTGCTCCCCCGTATCCGCGTACCAGAGATATTGCCAGCGGTGGGTGCGAACCGAATAGCCCTCGGCGCGCTCGCCCATGGCCGAGGTGAACGAGCGCCGATTGTCTGTATAGCCAACGATATGCGTTCTCTCATCGATTTGCCGCCCTTCGATCAAAGGCAGCAGGGAGTTGCCGGGCAGTCCACCGGGGATTTCGGCCCCGGCCAAATCGAGGATGGTGGGAAAGATATCCATGGACGAGACCAAACTCGATGTATTGAAGGAATGGCCGATGCGACCGCGCCAGTGGAACAGCAAGGGCGAGCGGAAAGACTGATCGTACAGTCCGTTCTTGCCCAGATGGCCGCCGTTGCCAAGCAGCAGATCGTCGGCGATAGTCGCGTTTTCATCGACTTTGTATTCAACTTGCGGGTCCTGATCCCAGCCGTTGTCGCTGATGTAAACGAACAACGTATCGTCCATCAGCCCGCGGCTTTCGATGTGGTCCATCAACCGGCCGACGCCGTCGTCCCACCAAGTGATATTGGCGTAATACAGCTTGGCGGATTCGGAGATATCCATGTCTTGGTAGTACTTGCGGTAGGTGTAGGGCGCGTCGAAGGGCACGTGGGGCAGCGAGGGCGCGAACCAGATAAAAAACGGCTGCTGTTGGTGACGGTCGATGAAATCGAACACCGGTTCCATGGTTTCGCGCACCAGATCGTTGCCGTTGGCTCCCATCAGCTGCTCGAAAAAAGCGTCGCCGCCGTAGGCCGATAGATCCCAGCCCTCGCTCATGCCTTCGGTGAAATGGCCATTCCGGTAGTTGTTCTCCCACCATTTGCCGCCCTGCCAGCTTGCGTAGCCGATCTCGCCGAGCAGTTTCGGCAAAGTTTCAAACTCGCGCATGGCGGCGGCTTTTTCCAGCTGATCCCAGAGCCCTCTCTCGTTGGCGGCAAGCGCGGCATAGTCGGTGTCTTCGCTGCGTCGCCGCTCGACGATTTCGTTTTCGCGCTGGACGTATTGCACTGGATGCAGGCCGGTGATCAGCGTGCGCAGCGACGGGCGGCAATAGGTCGCGGTGACATGGGCGTGGGAGAAGGTTGTGCCGCCGGCCGCGAGGGCATCCATCGCGGGTGTGACGACATTTTCATCGCCCATGAAACCGAAATAGGGGTAGCCGTGATCGTCACCCACGAGCAAAACGATATTCGGGGGCCGCTCCGCCGCCGCCGCAAAGGCCGTCGCGAGCACCGACAGGAACAAGCTGGCGATTCGGGATTTTCGGGTCATCGTTCAGTCCTCCAGGGACGCGCTCGGCAGCGGAGCCAACTCCAGCAGCGCATCGTCCAAAATCTTCGGATCGCCCGGCGCGCCGCCGCTGAAAAACCAATCGGCGGGCTCGGGCCGGAAGTCGATATAGTCGCCCTCCGCCGTCGACGACCAGGTGGTGGCGTAAACACGGCTTCCCGCCCAGTCATCGACACCGAGCGCGGTGCCTTCATAGAACAGCGTGATCGTGCGGCTGGCTTGATCGGCGCTCACCACCGGCGAGACACCGAGCTTGTCACCCTGACGATCCGCGTCGCTGCCGGAGGCGGCGTAGGTATAACTGTCCCAGCCGCGGGCGAAATGCGCGAGGTCCCAATCCGTCGAGTCCGGCATTTCGGCATCGAGCAACGGCAGGACGGTGGCGCCCTCCCGGTTCGGCAAGTCGAAGAATATCGTCAACAACACATTGTCGAAGCCGTAGGGCGGCAGCCATGGCGTGGTGATTTCCGCCATGGTCAAAGTCAGTTCGAGATTGCCCCCGGCCGCGCGGGCGCTCAGGGCCTCGATTTCCCGCTGGCGACCGCTGTCAACGTGTTGCGGTGTGACGTATCGTCCGGTCGGGCCGTAGGCGTCGTCGGGGTCGTCCTCAATCGTGGCGGTCAATTCCGCGGTCAGAACCTCGGTCGAGTAACGCACGCGCTCGGACAACTGATCAGTTTCCGCCGAATATACTTGCAGGAAGTGGGACGATTCACCGAGGTCGCGAACCGGAACGGTAATCCGCCATTCACCCTCGTCGTCGGCCATAAATTCGACCGCGCGGTCGAAGTTGCCGTTCGGAATCAATCGCAGGGGCGCGTTGCTCCGGCCGGCTGTTCCGGTAAGCTCGAAATCCGCCACGAACACGGCGCCTTCGATGCCGGTCGAATCAATCGCGAGCTCGGGTTCCGCCGCCGGATCAACCGGTGGGACAGCCTCTGCGGACGAAACCGTCTCGCCGCTTGACCGCAACACGACGGCGGCCCTCGGCGGCAGCCGCAAACTCAAGCGGCCATCGGCGTCGGCAACCGCGGCTTCCACGGCGGGTTCGGCGAACAATTGCTCCAGATGCCCCAAAGGCACCGCGCCGATATTGAGGCGATGGGCGAAGGCGCTGTGATCGGCGGTATTCAGCAAAACGACGACGCTTTCGCCCTGGTATTCGCGCCGATAGGCCAACACTCCCGGGCCGGCGGTCTCGGATGCGAGCACTTCAAGGCCGCCGCGGATCAGCACCGGATGCTCCGCGCGCAGCCCGGTCAAGCGTCGCAGATACTGGAAATGATCGGATTCGGTGTCGAAGGAACCTTCGGCATTGCGGTAACCGCTGGCGAACAGGGCCATGCGCGATTCCGGCAAAGCCTGCTCCGTGCCCTGGTAGACAATGGGAATGCCCGGAATCGTGAACAGCAGTGCGAGGGCTTGGCGGAATCCCGCGGGATGGCCGGCGGCCAAAAATCTCGCGGTATCGTGGTTGTCGATGAAAACGGGTATCGCAAACGGGTCGGGGTAACTATCCATGTGCCGTTCCAGACGGTAGCCAAGCGCCGCGGATGAGCCACCCCGGGCCAGCGCCCGGTTGATGCCGTGGTAGAGGGGATAACCGAGCATGGAATTCGGCCCCAGCCTGCCGTCGGTTTCCAGGTAGGCGGCCACCCGCCGCTCCCCGGCGTCGTCAAAAGGGTCGGATGCCGCGGTCGCCTCGCCGAAAGTGAGGAAATGTTCCTTGCCCCGCGCCCGGGCGTGGGCGTAGATGCCGTCGTCGTCGCGCAAAAAGCGGTTCCAGAAATCGAAGGGCACGAGGGAGACGGTATCCATGCGGAAGGCGTCCACCCCCACTTCATCGATCCAAAATTGGTAAATCTCTTTGAATTTGGCGATGACTTCGGGGTTTTCAGTATTGATATCGCCGACATGGCCCAGCGAGTAGTTATGCTCTTGATGGAGGCTGGCGAAATCGTTTATCGGCGGTGTCCAGTGGTAGATATCCGCCGCGAAATGCTCGGGGTTGCGCCGGTCGATCTGGTTGAAGGGGAATTGAGTCGGCGCCGGTTGATGGGAGTCCGGCTCCAGCAGATAAAAACCTTCGGCGGTGTCGTCGGGATTGTATTCGCCCTCGTAGGCATAAAAGTTGCCGACGTGATTGGCGACGAGGTCCTGGATGAGATACATCCCCCGGCAGTGCAATTCATGGGATAGGCGCTTGTAGTCGTCGAGGGTGCCGTAGTGCGGGTCGACCTGCTGAAAATGCACCGGCCAATAACCGTGCCAGCCGGCGGCTTGATAGGGCGTGCTCCACCATTGGTTGTACAGCGGCGGGGTTATCCATACCGAGGTGACGCCGAGTTCGCGCAGATAATCGAGGCGGTCGATCACGCCCTGCAAATCGCCGCCGCTGAAATGGCTCGGCAGGCTGGGGTCGTATTCAGCGTGGCCCTGGTCGTTGTTGCCGGGGTCGCCGTCGTTGAAACGGTCGATCATCAGCATGTAAATAACCTGATCGCGCCAATCGGGTGAGGCGACATGCAGCAGCGGGCCGGTCGCGGCAGCGCAGGCTTCGGCGCCGGCCGGCGGCAAAGCCTGCGGAGCGGCGACCGGCGCGGCGATTTCCGGGGCGCCGGCCCCGGCTGTGGCTGCTCCACCCGGCGCGGGCGCGGTTTCCTCCGGGGAACACGCGGCCAGCGCAAGCCATGGGAGCACCGCGGCGGCTTTCGAGAGAGGCGATCGCACCGCTATCAAAGTCCTATCCGTGCGTTGCTTGCGCCGGCAACAGAACCAGATCGGCCAAAGCGGACATGGACCGCAATCGCCATCGGTTCTTGCGTGGTATCGCCATTTCAACGGTTGCTAGAGTTCAGCCTTGATGCGCTCATGATTGCTCACAGCTTCCCGCATAATGCGGCGGAACAGCTCCCGCACCAAGGCGGGGTCCAGTTGCCCCGCTTCGCCTTGGGCGCACAGGGCCACCAGCTTTTGTTCCTCGCGCTCGACATCCTGGGCGCCGATTGCGCACCTGGCTTTAAGCAGGCCGATTTCGCGGGTCAGCTTGAAGCGCTCGCTCAGCCGTTCGATGATTCCCCGGTCGATTTCGTCGATGCGCCGGCGGATTTGGACCAATTCGCCGGGTATGGAATCATTCCCGTTCACTGGATTTTCGCTCGCGGCATCGTCGCCAACCGCAATTGTTCCCGCCAGCGTTTGAACTTACCATGCCGCGACACTGAGTTTTGGTCCCACCCATGCTAGAAACCGTTCTCCGCATTGCCGTGCCGCGCCCATTCCGGCGCAGCTTCGACTACCTCCCCCCGGACGGAGCAAAGTTTACTGGATTGAGGCCCGGCTGTCGCATCAAGGTGCCCTTCGGTCGGCAGCAGCTAATCGGATTCCTGTTGGAAACCGGTCGCGAAAGCCGGGTCGAGCGCGATCAACTCAAAACGGCTTCGGCCATTATCGACACCAAGCCGCTGTTGGGCGCCCCTTTGTTCGAGTTGCTGCGCTGGAGCGCGGACTATTACCACCACCCCATCGGCGAAGTGCTGGCCGCCGCGCTGCCGCCGGCGTTGCGGCGCGGCGAGTCCCTGGGGAAGGGAATCGATCTTTGGTCGGTCGCGGAGGCATCGGCTGAAGTGCCCAGGCAGGCGAGGCGCCAACGTGAGTTGCTCGATTTCATCGCCGGGGCGGGAGCGGTCAGCCTTGGGGACTTGGACGCGGCGGGATTCAGCCGGGCGTTGCTGCGGCGGCTTGAGGAGCAAGCTTTGGTGCGCAAGCATCGCCGCGTCGCGCCGCCGCCGACCGCTTTCGCGCCGCGTCCAACCCGGGCCGACGGACGACCGCCGCTGAACGCCGATCAAGCCGCCGCGGTTGAGCAATTCCGCGCCGCCGGTGACGGCTTTCGCTGCGCCCTGATCAATGGCGTCACCGGCTCGGGCAAAACCGAGGTCTACATGCGCTTGATGGAGGACGCGCTCGGTACCGGACGACAATGTTTGGTGCTGGTGCCGGAAATTGGACTGACGCCGCAGACCATCGACCGCTTCCGGCGGCGCTTCGCCCTGCCGCTGGCCATTTCGCATTCTGGACTCGGCGACGGCGAGCGCTTGCAAGCTTGGCGGGAAACCGCCGCGGGGGCCGCGGCGATTCTCATCGGCACGCGCTCGGCGGTGTTCACGCCGATGGCGCGGCCGGGATTGATCGTGGTCGATGAAGAACACGACGCTTCTTTCAAACAGCAGGATGGATTCCGCTATTCGGCCCGGGATTTGGCGGTCATGCGGGCGCGGCAGGAGAATATCGGCGTTGTGCTCGGCTCGGCCACGCCGAGTCTCGAGAGTTTTCGGAATGCCGAAGCAGGCCGCTTTTTACGGCTGGAATTGCCGCGGCGCGCCGGGGGGTCCCTGCCGGCGCCGCTGTTGACGCTCGATGTCGCCGCGGAAAATTTGCGCTGCGGCCTGTCGGAGCTGGCTTTGGCCAAAGCCACGCAGCATCTTGAGGCGGGCAACCAAGTGCTGGTGTTCATCAACCGGCGCGGTTTCGCGCCGGTATTGCACTGCCCGCTATGCGGTTGGATGGCGCAATGCGAAAACTGCAGCGCCTGCCTCACGGTGCATGTGCGGCCGCCTTGCCAGCGCTGCCACCATTGCGATTCTACCCAACCGATCACGCCTCGCTGCCCGGTTTGCAAACAGCCGGATTTAGCGACTTTCGGCGCCGGCACCCAGCAAATCGAGCGCTTGCTGCGAAGCGAATTCCCGGCCACGCCGGTGCTGCGGATCGACCGGGACTCGACCCGGGGCAAGAATAAGCTCGCCCGGGTGCTGGCGGAAGTGGATCGCGGCGAACCGGCGATCCTGATCGGAACCCAGATGCTGGCGAAGGGTCATCATTTTCCGCGCATCAGCCTGGCGGTGATCGTCAACGCCGATAGCGGATTGTTCTCGCCGGATTTCCGCGGCCAAGAGCACATGGCGCAAGTGATTGTCCAAGTCGCTGGACGCGCCGGACGCTCCCGCGAACGACCGGGAGAGGTGCTCGTGCAGACCCGCCACGCCGACCACGGGACCATCCGCGCCATCGTCGGTTCGTCGTGGTCCGAATTCGCCCGCGGTTTGCTTGCCGAACGTCGCGCCGCCGGCATGCCGCCTTTCTCCCATCTGTGCCTGTTGCGCGCCGAATCGCGGCAGCGGGAAGCGGCGCTGTCGTTCCTGCGGCGGGCGCGGCGGATAATCGAAGCCGTTCCTGGGGCGGGCCCGGTACACTTGACCGGCCCGCTGCCGGCGCCGATGGAAAAACGCAAATCGCGCTATCGCGTGCATCTGCTGCTGCGCTGCGCGAATCGGACTGATCTGCGGACGCTGCTCGACGTCTTGGCGCCGCAGCTTGATGCCCTGCCCGCCCCCCGGGGCCTGCGCTGGCATATCGATGTCGATCCCATCGATCTACTCTGAATCTTCGCCCGCCCGGCCAAGGCAAACAATGACTGCGGCGCCAAGCCGGTGCCTTGGGATGGGTGCTCTATCGGGGCACAGGTTTCGCGGAAAGTGCCGACACTGTAGAATGCGGGACGGGCTCTGATGCGGCGGAGAGCCCAACTGTCTGTGCGGTCGAATGCTGCGGCTGGAACACCATCAGTTGACAAGAAGACTCGAACTCATGGCAAAAAAACAGTCCACATCGCCGGCGACGCTATTTTTCCTGCTACTGGCCTTGGTCGCCTCCGCTACCGTGTTATTAGCCCTGCTGCTGAATTCCGCCGGTCCGGATTCGGTCGAAACCCAGCCCGCGACCTCCTCCAATGGGCTGGACTACGAATTCTACAATGTTCTGCGCAACGGCGACTCGCCGGTGAACTCTTCCGGTCGAAATACACCTCTGGAAGTGGCCGATTCCCAAGCCCCGGCGGAACAGCCGGCTGCCGCAGGTCCGAACGATCCCACCGACTCGGAAATCGAACGGCTGGCCGCCCAATTAACCGTCGCCCGGGAGCCAGCCGACGCCGCTTCGGAAGCGCTTGAGCAGATCGCGGAATCCATCGCCGTCGGCCTGGAGACGGTGGCCCTCGAACCGGCAGGCGCGCCGGAACCCATCCCGCCGGCGCCGGCGGAAACCCGGCGGCAGGCCGATATCGTGCTCGCCGCGCCGGAGCCCGCGCCCGCCCGTGCCCAGTCGGGAACTTTGCTGCAATCGGGCGCCTTCCGGCAGCGCGAACTGGCGCTGTCGGAATTGGAGCGCCAGCGAAGTCTCGGCCTGGATGTGGAGATCAGGCCGCGGCAGGGACAAAACGGCGCGCTCTATCTGCTCCAATCGGGGCCCTACGACACCGGGGACAAACTGGAAGAAGCCGAAATGGTCTTCCGCTTGCACAATATCGATACCGCGAGGCGGTCCTCCCTTTGAGATCGCCGCGTTCCGCCGGCGATATTGATTTTGCCGCGGCAACCCCCATCTCGTTGCTTTCAGAACAAGCGGTTCCCGCCGCACCGCTGAATCGCCCGGGGTTTGAACCGCGGCGCCGGGCTGCAACAATGCCGGATCGGGGAGAGTGAAGAGTCGTGGACCAGTACAGAGGCACGACAGTGGTTTCGGTGCGCCGCGGCGACCGCGTCGTGATCGGCGCCGACGGCCAGGTCAGTCTCGGCGACACCGTGCTCAAAGGCAACGCGCGCAAAGTCCGCCGACTTTACAAGAATTCGGTGTTGGCGGGTTTCGCCGGCGGCACCGCCGATGCTTTCACTCTATTTGAAAGATTCGAAGCGCAACTCGAACAACATCACGGGAAGTTGCTGCGGGCGGCGGTGGAGTTGGCGAAAATGTGGCGCACCGAGCGCTCCCTGCGCCGCCTCGAAGCCCTGCTGCTGGTGGCCGACCGCGAATCCTCCCTGCTCGTCACCGGCAACGGCGATGTGATCGAACCCGAGGATGCCATCCTCGCCATTGGTTCCGGCGGCAATTACGCGCTGGCGGCGGCCCGGGCGCTGTCCCGCCATACCGAACTTGATGCCAGGGAAATCGTCGGGCGAAGCCTTGAGATCGCCGGCGAAATTTGCATTTACACCAATCACAATCTATGCATCGAAGAATTGCCCGCGGTCGGTGGCGCCGGGAGTCGCGAGTAAATGTCCATGATGACCCCCAGAGAAATCACTTCCGAACTCGACAAGCATATTGTCGGCCAGGACGACGCCAAGCGCGCGGTCGCCATCGCCCTGCGCAACCGCTGGCGGCGGCTGCGCCTCGACGAAGAAATGCGCCGCGAAATCACGCCGAAAAACATCCTCATGATCGGCCCAACCGGCGTCGGCAAAACCGAAGTCGCCCGGCGCTTGGCGCGGCTGGCCAAAGCACCCTTCATCAAAGTCGAAGCGACCAAATTCACCGAAGTGGGTTATGTTGGCCGCGATGTGGAATCGATCATCCGCGATTTGGTGGACGCGGCGATAAAAATGCTGCGCGAAGCCGAAGTCCAGAAAGTGCAAAATTTGGCTATGGACCGGGCCGAGGAACGCATTCTCGATATTCTGCTGCCGCGGGCTAGGGAACACGGGGAAGCGCCGCAAAGGGGAGCGGACCAGGAAAGGTCCCAGGCGCGACAGTACTACCGCAAAAGACTGCGCGAGGGCCAGCTCGACAAACAAGAAATCGAATTGCAACTCGCGGAACAGCCGGCGGGCATCGAAATCATGGCCCCGCCCGGGCTGGAAGACATGACCAGCCAACTGAAATCCATGTTTTCCAACATGAACAGCGGCCGCAAAAAACTGCGGCGGATGCCGGTAAACGCCGCTTTGAAGGCGGTCACCGAGGAAGAGCAGGCGAAATTGATCGATGAAGAGGATATTCGCGGTCGGGCGGTGAGTTTCGCCGAAGAAACCGGCATCGTCTTTCTCGATGAAATCGACAAAGTGACGAATCAACATGAGCTCACCGGCGCCAGCGTTTCCCGGGAAGGCGTGCAGCGCGATCTGCTGCCGCTGATCGAAGGCTCCACGGTGAAAACCAAACATGGCATGGTGCGCACCGACCACATTCTGTTCATCGCATCCGGCGCTTTCCATTTTTCCAAACCGTCGGATTTGATCCCGGAATTGCAGGGCCGGCTGCCGATTCGGGTGGAATTGAACGCCCTGACGACCGCAGACTTCGAGCGCATTCTGATCGAGCCGGACGCTTCCTTGACCGAGCAATACCGGGCCCTGCTCGGCGCCGACGGCTTGGGGCTGAAATTCACCAGCGACGGCATCCGCAAGATCGCCGAGATCGCCTGGCGGGTGAACGAGCGCACCGAGAATATCGGCGCCCGGCGGCTGCACACGGTGATGGAGCGGCTACTGGAGGAAGTCTCCTTCTCCGCGCCCGATTTGGCCATCGGCGACAACGGCGAACTCGTTGTCGATGCCGCCTATGTCGACAAGCAACTCACCGATTTGGCCGGCGACGAAGATCTCGCCCGTTATATTCTGTGATGCCGAACCCGATTCCGGCAGGCGTGAAATTGCACTCCGCATCGTCCGTGTTGGAGTTGAATTACGCCGCGGGCGACTGCCGGCTCGAAGCCGAATTCCTCCGCGTGCATTCGCCCTCGGCCGAGGTGCGGGGCCACGGCCGGGGACGGGAAGTCTTGCAGACCGGCAAGCGCAATGTGCGGCTGCTGCAAATCGAGGCCGTGGGCCATTACGCCCTGAAACTGACCTTCGATGACGGTCACGATACCGGCATTTACAGTTGGGACTATCTGTACGATCTCTGCTCGCGCAAGGAAGAACTCTGGCGCGACTATCTCGACCGGCTGCGCCAAGCCCGCGGCAGCCGAGAACCGAAGGAAAGCGGCACCCAGGTATTGCGCTTCAAGCCGCCGCAATGACGAGCAAAAAAACCGCCAACTTCGGCTACCGCGAAGTGCCGTTCGCGGAAAAGCAGGCGCGGGTCAACGACGTGTTCCATTCGGTCGCCCGGCGCTACGACGTGATGAATGATTTCATGTCCCTCGGCGGCCACCGCCTGATCAAACGCTTCACTCTGGAGTTGAGCGCTTTGCGCGCGGGTCACGCGGTGCTCGATCTCGCCGGCGGCACCGGCGATATGAGCATGCGCTTCGCGCCGGTTGTGGGCGCGGAAGGCCGGGTCGTGCTGGCCGATATTAACGGCGATATGCTGCGCATCGGTCGGGACCGCATCATCGACCGCGGCCTCGCCGGCAATATCGATATCGTCCAGCTCAACGGCGAACAACTGCCGTTCGCCGATGGAAGCTTCGACTGCGTCTGCATCGCCTTCGGCCTGCGCAATATCACCGACCAGGCGCGGGCGCTGGCGGCCATGAAGCGGGTGCTCAAACCCGGCGGCCGGGTGCTCATCCTCGAGTTTTCCCGCGTCCGGCATCCGCTTTTCAGCCGCGCCTACGATGCTTGGTCGGCGCTGTGGCCGGGGCTGGGAAAACTGCTCGTCGGCGATGCCGCCAGCTACCGTTACCTGGTCGAATCGATCCGCGTCCATCCCGACCAAGAAACCTTGCTCGGCATGTTGACGACCGCGGGTTTCGAACGCTGCCGCTACCACGATATCCTCAACGGTGTCTGCGCCGTCCATATCGGCCTGAAACCAGCCCAGGCCTGCGGTGGATAAATGCGGCTTAAGCACAGAAATCGGCTGATCGCGCCGCAAGTCGGCGGCGGCCCGCCGCCGCGATACCGGCTCAACCGGCGGCGGTCCCCGTGATTCCAGGCGGTTGTCGGCAGCTTGATGGACCAGCGGAGGGGGGTGGATTTCCATGTCTTTCCGCGTAGTGGGTTCCGCTTTGTTGCTTCCCGTGGAAAAACTGCTCAACGGCGTTATCGCGGAGAACCCCCATATCGCCGGCAAACTGACGCGTTTTCACGACAAGCGTATCCACGCGCGCACGCGCCGGGCCGGTGTGAGCATCTTCTTCAATGGCGACACACTTTGCCTGGCCTCTCTCGGCGCGGACGAGCCGCTCGAGACTGCCGATGCGACCATCCGCGGCAGCGCCGCACAGTTGCTCAAGCTGCTCACCGACAACGAACGGCCGCTGGCGGACCGGGGAATCCGCATCGAAGGCGAGGCCGAGCTGTTGCTCGATTTGCGCCGCACCTTGGTGGAGTTGGACTTGCGCTGGGAGGATTACTTGCAACCCTTGCTCGGCGATATCGCGACGGAAGGCGCCCGCTCCACCGCCGAAGCGGCAGTCGGCTGGGCCCGGCAGGCAAGGAGCAATATCCAGCGCAATGTGGCCAATTTCGCCCAATACGAAACTGACATCATGCCCAACCCGGAAGAATGGGCGCGATTCGCCGAGCGGGTAGACGAGCTGCGCCTGCGAATCGATCGCCTGCAGGCCCGTATCGAACGCATTCAAGGCGAGCGAACCGCTTCCGCCCAGCCCGAACGCGATCCGATGAATTTACCATAATAATAGCTTTTCCGACCCAAAATCCGCTGTATTTACCAATATTCTGGTATATTCGGCCCCACGAAACTTCCGCAGCTGGGCCGCAATCTAAAAGACGCGCGCAAGCGCCGCTACCCCGGCGGCGCCCGCCTACGATTTGGTGCCTTCATTGGTGGTCGGTGGGTATAACGCCGCGGGTTTCGCCCAGTCCACCTCTCCGCCGCGACCATCCGAAGCCGCTGGCTTGGGCAAAGTATTCGGCTTGAACAAGAACCTGGTTGCCCGCTGCGCCGAGCAGGTGGCGGCGGCTGAATTACTAGCGGGTTAGGGCTGGGGCTTGGCCAAGGCTTCGAGCAGGCCGGACCAGCGCCGGGTTTCGCGTTCCGTGGAGCGCCGCGGAGCCGCGCGGTCGCCGTGGATTGTGACTTCGCGGCGGGCCCGGGTGACGGCTGTATAGAGCAGTTCGCGGCTGTTGCTCGGCGATTCGGCCGGGGCGGTAATGATCGCGACCGCGTTGTACTCCGAACCTTGGGAACGGTGTACAGTCAAGGCGAAAGAATTCTCGTGGGGCGGCAGGCGCGAGGGCGACAGCAGTTTCGGCCCGCCGGCGGCATCCCCCAAGTCGGGGAACCAGACCTTGGTCGCGCCCGCCTGGTTCCGCAACACTATTCCGGCATCGCCATTGGCCAAGCCGCTGCGCGGATCATTGCGGGTGATGATGATGGGCCGGCCGGGATAGAACTCCGCAGCCGCCGGGGCGAGACCGAGGGCGCGCAGACGGCGCTCCACCAATTCATTGAAATACGCCGAACCGAAGCGACCCCGGCGCAGGGCGCAGAGCGCCATAAAGCCGCGGAAGGGATGCGTTTCAACCGCAAGCTGCCGCAATTCCAGCGGGTCTTGGAAGCGCCGCAGCATGGGCGCGTAGTGGTCCCGAGTGAAACGCTCGGCAAGCGCCTCGAAGTCGGCATGGTCGCGGATGATTTCCAGGCGAATTGCTTCCTCGTTGGCATCCACCAGGGCCGCCTCTGCCGCAGCCCCGTCGCCGCGATGCAGCGCCGCCGCCAGCCGGCCGATGCCGCTGTGGGCATCAAAACGCCAATTCTTCGTCAGCTTCACCACGCAGTCGCGCAGCGGCGACTCGTCGTGGTTCGCCGCGCCGCATACATCGGCGAATACCGAGCCGGGTTCCACCGAAGAAAGTTGCCCGGCATCGCCGAGCAAAATCAGCCGCGCGCCGGCGGACATGGCCTGAAGAACTTCGCTCATGCGGTGGATATCCATCATCGAGGCCTCATCGATAATGAGTACCCCGGCGAGGGCGCGTTTCTCCTCCCCATACCGCAGCCAGCGATGCACCGTGACGGCTTCCACCGCCAAATCTTCCGGCCAGGCGGTCGACTTACCCGCCGCGCGCAATTCACCCAGGGAATTGCGGGTCGCCTCCCGCAGCCGAGCGGCGGCTTTGCCGGTGGGTGCCATCAAAACGATTTCGTTGGCGCCGGTCAGGCCGAGTTCCACCAATGCCAGCATAATCTTGGCGACGGCGGTGGTCTTGCCGGTGCCCGGGCCGCCGGATATGCAGCACAGCCGGTGATTGATCGCCGCCCGCGCGGCCCTTTGGGGCGCGGAATCGGGCCCATCCGGGGCGAACAGGCGGTGCAGCACTTTTTTCACCAGCTTCGGCGCCGGCGCCGCGGCGCGAACCACTCCAGCCTCCAATTCCCATTCTTCGGCGAGGGCGAGGGCATCGCGATTGCATATGGCGCCATCCGCGCTGGCCAGTTCGCGCAGTTTGGCGGCGACTTGCCGCTCGCGGCGCCAGATGCGCAGCAAATACAGGCGGCCGGCATCCGTCAGCACCAAAGGTCGATTCGCCGCCGGCCCCTCGGGCGAAACCACGGGGCTTGCGGAGAGCCGGCGCAGCCAGGGTTCGGCTTCGGGCAAAACCGCGCCGGAACCGGTATCCGCGGCTTCGGGCCAGCGCCGCCCGGCCAGTTCGCACAAATCGACGCAGCTGTGTCCCTCGCGGGTGTGCTTGCTTGCCAAAGCCGCGGCCAGCGCCGTGTCCGCGTCTTCGCCGCCATCGAATTCGGCTAGCAGCGCCGCCAGCTGCTGGTCGATATTGGCGATATGACCTGCCCGCAGCAGGGTTTCAACCCTGTCGAACCGACTCATGGCGCATTACTCATGACTCAGACCCGCGAAGTAGTTGTCGAGGGCTTCGATGCAGGGCCGCGCCGGGCGGTCGAACCAAACGCCCCGCCCGCTGTCGTCGGCGGCGCCGATGCCGCGCAGAAACAGGTAGTAGGCGCCGCCGATATGCCGCTCGTAAGCGTAATCCGTCAGGCGGCTTCGCAAGTAACGATGCAGCGCCAGCAAATACAGCAGATATTGCAGCGGATAGCGGTGTTCGGCCATGGCCGCGCCTAGCCGCTCCCGCTCATAGTCCCGCAGTCGGTCGCCGAGCCAATTCGATTTGTAGTCGAGGATGTACCAGCGGCCCTTGGACTCGAATACGAGGTCGATAAAGCCGCGCAAATAGCCATGGATCGCCTGCTCGTCCGCGGCGCCGCCGAGCAGGCCGGGATAGCCGTGGCCCGCGAGCAGTTCGCCGAGTTCGCCGCATTCGAGACCCTCCACCGGAAAGGTGAATTCCATTTCGACCAAGCGATGCTCAATCTCGGCTAGGGAGAAGCTGTCGCCGTCTACTCCTCGCAACCGCGCGGCGCGGGTGTTTTCGACCATGGCCTGGGCGGTGGGCACCCATTTGGAATCGATGCCGGCATGCTCCAATTGCCAACGACAGATTTCGCTCAATTCCCGCTCCGGCCACCGATCAAGGGCCTCGAAAATGGCGTGCAGACAACTACCGACGACCATGCCCCGGGGAAAATTGAAAGCGTTGCGCTCGGCGCTTCGGGCCTCCACTTCGCCTTCGCCGATAGCCGCCGCGACCGCGCTGGACGAGACCGCCCCGCCGCCGCGTTCATCGTAGTCCGGCGCTTCGGCTTCGATATGCGCCTGGCTCGCGGGCGCGGCGGATTCGCTCGCAAGCGCGCTGAAGCTGGTTTGTTGACGAATGCGCCGGGTGGCGCGGGTGAATTCGCGGCAGGCGAGCGCGGGGGCGCGTGATTCGACCCCGAGCGGCTGGGCCAACTCGTCTACGCTGTCGGGTTGGCGGATTTCGACGGCGTCCGGGCATTGGTCGGCGAAGGCGATGGCTTCCCCAAGGAACTCATCCGCGGTTTTTTCTTTCAGCTTCTCGCGCAGTTCATTGTAGGCCAGCCGCACCGGGTCTGGCACCGTGGGTGGATTTTTGCTCATTTCATCCGCGCTGTCGGTACTGCTCTCGCGCGCCTTGGCGAGCCGCGCCGCCGCGATTTTCTCCGCCGCTGTCAGCGCCTCCCGACGGTCGGCGCTGTAGAGCACCCAAGCCAGCGGTGGCAATTCCTTCTTGCGGCCTTGGCTCGTGACCCGTTTCCAATACACCACGCAGCGCTCTTTCGCCCTCGTCAAGGCTACATACAACAGCCGCAGTGATTCGCCGAAATTCTCCATCTCCCGCGCAGCGTAGGCGGCATCGTCCGGTTGCAGGTGCAGCACGGCGGGAAATTCGCACTCCCCGGTTGCGCCGGGCCTGCGCTGATGGAAGCTGACGGTGGCGGTTTCATCGCTCATTTGGGAATGCCAGAGGAATGGCAAGTAAACGACGGGAAACTCCAGCCCTTTGCTGCCATGGATGGTGGTGATCTTGACCAAATCCTCGTCGCTGTCGATACGCAGCTTGGCTTCGTCGCTTCTATGGTCGCTTTTGTCCGGTTCGACGACACGGCGGCCGAACCAGGCGGCGACGCCGGCCGGCGGCAGCCGATCCTCGGTTTCCACCTGCTGCAAGAGTTCCGTCAGGTGGTAGACATTGGTCAGGCGGCGCGGGCCATCGTCGTGGCGCAGCAAATTCACCGCGCCATCGCCGGCATCGATGATCCGGCGCAGCACCGCTCCCACACCGGTCGTGAACCAGATTTCGCGCCAAGCGCCGAAGCGTCCGGCCCATTCATCCCAAACTTCGTCGCTTTCATGCAGCGCCAGCAAATCGGCGGCGGACATACCGAATAGATCGCTGGTGAGCGCGGCGCGGCGCAAATCCAGGCGGCTGGGATTGGCCAGCGCCAACAGCAGCCGGTGCAAATCCTTCGCCTCCCGGGTGGCGAACACGCTGGAGTTGTCGATTTCCACGTATTTGCCGCCGCGCTTTCGCAGTTCGCCGCCGACCAAGCGGCCTTGGTATCTGGTGCGCGCCAACACCGCGATATCACCCGCCCGCAGGGCCGCGCCGCCGAGTTTGGCGCGACCGGCGCGGGCCAGGGCCAGCAACTGGGTGATCTCCGCCGCGGTCGCGGCGGCCGCCGCTGCGTTGGCCGCATCAACGGTTTTGGTGTCGGCGAACAGGCGCAAACAGAACGGTCGCCATGGCTCGCCATCCACCATCAGCGGATTTCCCTCGGCGCGCCCCGGCAGCGCCGGGGTAAGTTCGAGCTCCGGGATGGTGAAGGCCTCGGTTGCGGCGAACAGCGCATTCACCGCCTGCACCAAGCCCGGCGCGGACCGCCAGTTGCGCCGCAGCCGCAAGCTGTCGCTGGCGGAGTGCCGCGCCGCCAGATGAGCGAAAATATCCGCGCCGCGGAACTCATAAACACACTGTTTCGGATCACCGACCATAAACAGGGAGCTAAAGCCGCCCGGCGATGGTTCGCCGCAATCGTAAATGCGCTGGAAAATCCGCGCTTGAACCGGATCGGTATCCTGAAATTCGTCGATTAGCGCGACGGGATAACGTTCGCGGATTTGCCGCGCCATTTGCGCACCGGTTTCGGCTTCCAGGGCATGCTGGGTTTCCAGCAGCAAATCGTCATAGGACAAGCGCCGTTCGGCGCGGATGGCTTGACGAATTTCTTCGGGGGCCTGTTCGAAGAACTCTTTGCGCGTCTGCAACAACCATCCATCCAGCGCTGCCGCGAGCTGCTCGCAGGCATCGGCCAAGGCGTCAAAGGCGCCGAACAGGGGATGTTCCGGCGGCGGGTATCCTTTTTTGCAGCTCGCCGCCGCCTGTTTGCCGCCGAGCCATCGGGCTTGTTCTCCGAAGACCTTCAGATCGTTCGGCAAGCCGCCGGTAAAGAGTCTGCATCGCATGTCCGCAAGCCTTTCTTTGACCTTCGGTCGTCGATACTTGTTCCGATTGAGCGCCGGATTTTCCCGCAGCAAGTTACCGAAGCCGCCAGTCGTATCCCATAGCGCGCGGGCATTCTCGAAAGCCCACCGGTAATTTTCTTCCGCCGCCCCGAGGTTGAAAGCGCCTTCGGGCACGCCGCGGATTTCGAGTCCCGGCCTGCCGCGGAGTTTGTCGAACCAAGCCGCCAGTTCTCCGGGCAGAAATTTCTGCTTCAGCGCATGGCTGGCAAGCCGCTCAGGGGCGCCATGGAAGCGGCGCAGATAATAGTCCTGGGCCACGTTATCGACCAAGCCGCCGCCGTCGTCGCGCACTTTGAAATCGAAGGAGAACCCCGTCTCAAAGGCGAATTCGGTCAAAGCCCGCTGGCAAAAACCGTGGATGGTGAAGATATTGGCGCGGTCGATATCGAACAGGGCCTGATCGATGCGCCGGCGGATTTCCCCGGGGTCGAGTTCAACGATGGCCTGCCAATGAGCGAGCAATTCCCGCGCCGGGCCGACATCATCGCCGGCGGCGGAATCGGCGCTTCCAGCGGTGAGCGACTGCTGGATTTCCCGCAGCGTCTTGCGGATGCGCTGGCGCAATTCCGCCGCCGCCGCCTTGGTGAAAGTAACCACCAGAATCCGTTCCAAGCCGCAACCCTTCTCCACCACGAAGCGTGCCACCAAAGTTGTGATGGCGCGGGTTTTGCCCGAGCCCGCGCTCGCTTCGATGGTGGTGCGCCCCGCCGCCAGCGGCGCGGTGGCGGCATTGGCCCTATCCGTGGGGTTGGCATTGAGCATCACAAATTGATCTCCAGTGCCGACAACAGCTGCTCCGCCAAGTCGCCGAATTCGCGGCCGAGGGGCTTCTTGGCCGCATCCCAAACCAGCTGATTGGCCGCGCTCTCGCACTCCCCCGGCAGGGATTGAAACGAATTGCCGTTCCATTGCGATTCGGCCGCGCGCAGCGCCTTGTCCGCTGACCCATCGTCCTTCGCCATCTCTTGGGCATAGGCCCACGAGGTTTCCGGGAAAAACGGCAGCGGCGCCGACAGGCCGCGCCACCATGCTTGCAGCCAATTCTCGATGGATTCTCGCTTGGGGTCGGGCGCGAGAATCGAGAGGCGGCCATCGACCCACACCCCCACGGCTTCGATTGGCGTATAACCGGCCGCCAGCCAGGCAAGTTGCCGCAGCCGGATTGTGAGCAAATCCCTCGCCTTGAACCTGCCGTTGCGCCACCAGGGAATTAGCTGCCGTCTCGCCCGGTCCAAGGGGAAGAAAACATCCGCCTCCTCAACGACATAAGGAATACTTCCGGTGAGGCGGAAGCCCGCGATACGGAGATCGATTTTCACCGGCGCCGGCGGTTTTACAAAATTCGCCAATTCCCCGCGCAGATACTCGACATTCGCGCGTTCTGCGTCCAATTCCACCGCGCCGAAACTGCCCTGGGGCAGAATGCCGCTCGCCAGCAGCAGCCGCCGCAAATTGACCGTCGCCGGGTCTTCCATCTCGGGTTTTTCGATCTCCGGGCGCTCGGTCTCGGCGGCTTCCCCGGCATCCAAGTCCAGCAACGCCAATAGACGCTCGCGCAGTTGGTATCTTTCCAAGCCGTTTAGTTGCAACGGCTCCATTTCGTCGAGGGCTTGATCTTCTTTGCCGAATCCGTCGATGCCAAAGCGCTCGCGCAGCAAACCGGCGGCGGGATCGGCAAAAAACCGTTCCAACTCGGCAAGGTCCACGGTGCGGCGGTCTTCGTCCGGTTCCGGGAGTTTACCGGCGAAGCGCTGGGGCGCCCGCCGAACACCGCCGCGCAGCAGTTTCGCCGCATCGAGCATGGTTTTCGAATAGCTGAACAATTCCCGCCCTTCGCCAAAGTAGCGCGGGCTGAACGCCTGCAAGGGATGATCGCCGCGCCACGGTGCGGCGGCAGCGGTTTCGCCCGCTTCGCCGGTTTCGGGCGCGGCGAAGCGCCCGGCGAGATAATCGGTGAATTCCTCCACCACCACCGACGGCGGGATTTCCGAGTCATCGCGTTGATTGCGGCCGGTATAGGTGACGATGAAGCTGCTGCGCGCCGCGAGCAGCGCTTCGAGAAAGGTGAAGCGGTCTTCCCGACGGATATCGCGGTCGCCGGCTCGACGGCGGTCCCACTCGACCACATCGAAAGTGTGGCGCGGAGGATTGCGCGGAAATCCCTCCCCGTTCATGCCCACGGCGCAGATAATCCGCGCCGGGAAAATCTGCCCCTGGGCCAATCTGCCGATGGCGGCGCCGCCGGCGAGCCGCGCCGGACCCGCCGCAGGCCCGGCGGCGGATTCCCGCAGGGTTTGCCGCACAACCGCAAACGGAATCGGGCAGTCGATACCCCCCGCTTGGCCGCGGAAAGCTTCGATCAGGGATTTCAGGGATTGGACCTCATCCGCCACAGCCCGGGCCGCATCGAAGCCGCCGAGGGCGGCAATACTCGAGCCGTCGTCGAAAAAATCGTTCAGCAGTGTGTGCAGAAGCCAAGACCATTCGTCCGCCGGGGCCGAACGCGGCAACAACTCCCGCAGCTTGAAAGCCGCCCGGCAGAAGCTCGCGAAGCGGCCCAGCGTCGCATAATCCGATTCGCTGACCGGAAAGCCTGCTTCGCCGCGCAGCGCACAGGGATGGATGTCAAGAATCAGTTCCCCAGTCTCTCCGGCGGCGTAGCCCATCAGCAGGCGGCGCAGACCGGCTTCCCAGGAATGATCGGACCAGTCGCGCCGCGGCTCGTCCCCCGCGGGGCTTTTCACACCGTCGGCGGTCGCCTCGCGGCGGATGCCCGCTTGCCGAACCCAGCCTCTGATCGCGGGGAGACTGTGCTCCTCAATGCGGAAGCGGGCGCGGACCGCGGGCGCGTCGAGGGGCGCGAGCAAATCCTCGGCGCGGTAGCGCGTCCCCGGCAGCGACAGCAAATCGAGAAATGCCTTCGCCGTCGCCGAATCCGCTTGCCGAACCCGGGACAGCACCACCGGTATGATGCCGCCGGCCGCGAATACCGCGGCGATAAGGGGGCCGTAACGCGCCGGATCGGGAGTCAGAATGAGGATATCCGCGGGCTCGATATCGACATGGATTTGCAGCAAATCGAGCAGGCGGTCGTGCAGAGCCTCGGCTTCGCGCATCGCCGAATGGCAGCAGTGGATTTGCAGCGACGCGTCGGGCGGTGGGCTTTCGTCCCCGGCGCCTTCGACCGCCGAGCGCAGCAACTGCACATCCCTTTGCAGCACCGCCAAGCGGGAATCGGCCGGCGCGCGCGGAAAATACTCGAACGATTCCCCCGCATCCAGCAAGGCATCGAAAGTATCCCGACCGGCGGCGCCCCAGGCCGCCAGCAGTTTATTGCCTTCGGTGAAGTGCAAGGCCTCGCGGTCTGCCGCGCCGGCCCGGCGGCGGCTTTCCCGCTCGCTATGCAAGTCGCCCCAGTACGCTTCGCAGGGATTGAACAACAGCAGATGCAAGTCGATATCTTGGCCGAGCCGCGCCAGCCAGTCCAGATAGGCCGGCGCGAGTGCGCCGACATTGAAAAAAAACACCCGCTGCGGCCAATCCCCCGGGCGCTCGGCGGCATCCGCTTCCCGCTGGAATTGATCCAAGGCGGCAACCCAATGCGGCGCGGCGATTTTTTCCGTCAGCGATCGCCACAGCCGGGCCTGCCAATGGGGTGTTTCGCCGCGCTCCCAGTCCCGGATCCAGTCCGGGCGGAAATTGATGCAGCGGTCGAAGACCCGGGCCAGTTTATCGGCCAATTCGAAGCGTTTGCGATCGTCTTGGTCGGCGAGAAAACCGCGCACATCTTCGGCCCCGGGCGCGGCGGCGAAGTCCGGCAAGGCCTCGAACAGGTGCCAGCGCAGCGTTTCCGGGGAATAAGCATGGGTCTTCGGCAATGCTGGCAGCACGCCGCGCAGCATTGACCAAGCGAATCCGGCGGGCTGCTCGAAGCGGATGTGCGCGGCGACACCCAAACGCCGCGCCAATTCGAGCCGCAGCCAGTTGCCCATGGTCTGGTGCGGCACGACAATGCGTTCGGGCGCCAGCGGTTCGACCGGTCCGGAGACCATCAACCGGGCAAGCTCGTCGGCCAGTATTTCCAGCCGATTGGAATGGTAAACGCGCAAGCTTGTTGTCCCTATGCCGCGGCGCTTCGACCGCGGCCAAGTCCCATTCAGGTGGGTAGTCTAACGCGGATGCCGCGCCGGTTCCGCACCCCGGGCGAAGTCGAGTCGGCGGCGGCTTCGACCTGGGCCGGCGGTGATTGCCTGGCGTGGGGGGGTCCGCTTATCATCGGGGCTTGGGTCGCCGCTGCGGGAAAGTGAATATGATTGTTTACGGGGTTGCGCTGCTTTCGGTCTGTTTGATTGCGGGCATGTTGCTCGGCGAGGGCCTGGGACTGCTGCTGGGAGTCGAAGCCAATGTTGGCGGCGTGGGCATCGCCATGCTGTTTCTGGTGTTGGCCTGCAATTCCGAACGCTTCCGCGGCCTGACCGAAGGCGCGGCCGGGTCCGGCGTCAAATTCTGGAGTGCGATGTATATCCCCATCGTCGTTGCCATGGCCGCGCAGCAAAACGTCGCGGCGGCGGTTGACGGCGGCTTGCTCGCCATCGCCGCCGGCGTGGCGGCGGTGGTGGTGAGCTTTGCATTGGTGCCCGCGCTGAGCAGGATTGGCGGCGGGTCGGGAACAACCGCCGACGAAGAATGATGCAGGCCGATTGCGCGCCCGCGGTTTGGCGGCCGCGGCGGTCTGAGGAAAAACCTGCGGCTGGCACGGGTTGCGACGGGATAATCGAAACATGATTGAGTTATTGGAAACGGTTTTCGTCCGCAACAATCTGGTGGTGGCCTTCGCCGTCGTTGGCGGGACCATTTGGCTGTCTTATTGGTTGGCCACCAAGCTCACCGCTGGCCGCATCCATGGTTCGGCCATCGCCATCGCCGCGGGCCTGCTGGCGGCCTGGGCCGGCGGAGTCGCCACCGGCGGCAGCCGCGGCATGGCCGATATCGCCTTGCTGAGCGGCATCGGCCTGATGGGGGGCGGCATGATGCGCGATTTCGCCATCGTCGCCACCGCCTTCGGGGCGCAGTTGAGCGAACTGAAAAAAGCCGGTTTGGCGGGCGTGGTCTCGATCTTCGCCGGGGTCGTCGTTTCCTTCGTTGTCGGCGCGGCGGTGGCAGTGTTGTTCGGCTATACGGACCCCGCCGAGATCACCACCATCGGCGCCGGCGCGGTCACTTACATCGTCGGCCCGGTCACCGGGGAAGCCATCGGCGCCTCCGAGGCGACGGTCACCCTGAGCGTCGCGGCTGGCTTGGTGAAATCGATTCTGGTGATGATCGGCACGCCGCTGGCAGCGCGCTTCATCGGCTTGGACAATCCGCAGTCGGCGATGGTGTTCGGCGGCCTCATGGGAACCACCAGCGGCGTGGCCGCCGGGCTCGCGGCGACCAACCCGAAACTCGTGCCCTACGGCGCGATGACCGCAACCTTTTACACCGGCGTGGGTTGTTTGCTTGGACCTTCGTTGCTGTTCTTCCTGGTTGATGCGATATTTTAATCTGGATGGGTCGCGGCGGCCGCGGCGGCATCCGAACTTCTCCGGCTGAACGGGAGGCGGCATGGCAGATCACGGTTTCCAGCATTTGCGCGAAGGCAACACCCGCACCGCGCTGGTCGCGGGCGCGGATACCCACAGCTACGGCGAAGTCGATTCGCGCATCAACCGCTTCGCCGTCGGGTTGCTCGCCGGGCGCGACGATCTGCAGGAAGAACGCATCGCCTTTCTATTGCCGGCCAGCGTCGATTACGTCACCTGTCTGCATGGCGTCTGGCGGGCCGGCGGCATCGCCGTGCCTTTGAACGCCGCGACGGCGGTGGCCGAACTCGACCATTATCTGCGCAGCGCCCGGGTCGCTCGGATGTTCGCCAGCCTGGATGCCCCGGATGCCCTGCGGCAACTGTGCGTCGATCTCGACATCGAATTGCTCACGGTCGAGCAAGTGCTGGCCGAAACCGCGGGCGAATTGCCGGAAATCGACCCCGGCCGCCGCGCCATGATGCTGTTCACCAGCGGCACCACGAGCAAACCCAAGGGTGTGGTCAGTACCCACAAAACCATCCGCGCCCAAATCACCACTTTGATCGACGCCTGGCACTGGAGAGACGACGATGCCATTCCCCTGTTCCTGCCGCTGCACCATATCCACGGCATCATCAATATCCTCAGCTGCGCCTTGTGGGCCGGCGCCAGCGTGCATTTGTTCGCCAAACTCGATATCCCAAAGGTGACCCAACAAGTCGCCGCCGGCACTTACAACGTGTTCATGGCCGTACCCACTGTGTACGTCAAACTGATCCGCTATTTGGAGCAACTGGAGACGGAGAACGAGGCGGGGGCGGTGCAAGCGGTTTGCGCCGGTTTCAAAGCCATGCGCTTGAATATCTCCGGCTCGGCAGCCTGTCCGGTGAAGCTGTTCGAGCAGTGGCGCGAACTCACCGGCCAGGTTCTGCTGGAGCGCTACGGCATGACCGAAATCGGCATGGGCATCTCCAATCCCTACCACGGCGAGCGTCGCGCCGGGTGTGTCGGCCAGCCGCTGCCGGGTGTCGAAGTGCGGTTGTTCGATGAATCCCATTCGCCCATCGACGGCGAGGGCACACCCGGCGAAATCCGCATCAAGGGCGACAATGTTTTCCTCGAATATTGGGACAACGAAGCCGCAACCCGGGAAAGTTTCCACGACGGTTGGTTCCGCACCGGCGATATGGCCGTGATTGAGCGGGGCTACTACCGCATCATGGGCCGCACTTCGGTGGACATCATCAAATCCGGCGGCTACAAACTCTCGGCGCTGGAAATCGAAGGCGTATTGCTGACCCACGCAAACATCACCGAAGTCGCGGTCGTCGGCATGCCGGACGAAGTTTGGGGCGAAGCAGTCACCGCGTACATCGTCACCAGGGACGGCGGCGAACTCGATTTCAAGGAACTGAAAGAGTGGTGCAACGCCCGTATGTCCCTATACAAAATCCCTAAACACGTAAACCACGTCGCCGCCCTCCCCCGCAACGCCATGGGCAAAGTAACCAAATCCGCGCTCAAATCTCCATAACGATTCCAGACCGCGGCGGCGCTCCAGCCGATACGGACGGCGGCGTGGGGAAACACCGCCAAACAACCGAGGCAAGCAACCCACCGCCACAGCTGTTTTTGGCGAGTTGTTGTTAAGAAACGACATACAACAATTCGATTCTCTACACAGGTTTACAAGCGGATTGCCGCCCGGGGAAACGACCACTTCCGTCATCGCAGCAGAAGGCGGATGCTGTAATCGAAAGGGGTTTTTTCGTCGGAGGGGAAATCCCGGCGGGAGACTTCACGCCATTCGGATTCGTCGAAACCGCCGAGAGCTGTATCGCCGGGGATTTCGGCGTGGATTTCGGTTAGATGGAAAATTTCCGCCAGGGGCAGGGCTTGGCTGTACAGTTCAGCGCCGCCGATGACGAAGACTTGGTCGATGTCTTCGCTGCGGGCGATTTGACCCGCCAGTTCGAGAGCGGCTTCCAGCGAATGGCGGACTTCGGCGCCGGCGGCGATGTAGTCCAGCTGTCGGCTGACGACGATATTGGTCCGTCCGGGCAGCGCTTTGCCAATGGACTCCCAAGTCTTGCGGCCCATGATGATGCTGTGGCCCATGGTAGTGCGGCGGAAGTGCCGCAGGTCTTCCGACAGGCGCCAGGGCAGCTGGTTGCGGTCGCCGATGACACCGTTGCTCGCCATGGCGCAGATCAAAGCGAGTTTAAGTTTCACCGCCGAAGCAGCCGGCTAGACAGAGAAAGGGTATGCGATGGGCGGGTGGTGGCGGTAGCCTTCCACTTCGAAATTGGCCAGCGTGACCCAAGTTTCCAAATCCGCCAGCGTTTTGATTTCCGGGTTGATGCGCAGGCTTGGTGGCTCGAAGGGTTCGCGTTTCAGTTGCACGTCGCGCATGAGTTCGAGTTGGTCTTCGTAGATGTGGGCGTTGACGATCTTGTGATAAGCCCGGGCCGGCGGGTGGCCGGTAATTTGCGCCATCAAGGCAAGCAGGGTGAAAACTTGCACTTGGTTGAAATTCAAGCCCAAGGGCACATCGCAGGAACGCTGGTAGCTGGTCAGATACAGCTTGCCGCCGAGCAGCGAGAAGCTGTGGGTGTGCATGCACGGCCGCAGGCAGCCCAAGTGGAATTCTCCGGGATTGTAGAAAGTGAGAATCTCGCCGCGGTCGTCGATGCCCTGGGTTAAATGCTCGACGATGCGCCGCAGTTGATCGACGCTGCCGCCGTCGGGCTTTAGCCAGCGGCGGCCTTGCACCCCATAGACCCGGCCCATATCGTCTTCGCATTTTCGGGCGGGGTTTTCCAACCATTCCAGGTTAGCATTGCAGTTCGCATCCCATGTGTTCGTGCCGAGAGCGCGGAATTGGGATGCATTGTCGTAGCCGCGCAGATAGCCCAGCAGTTCGGCAATGGCCGCTTTCCAATAGCTCTTGCGGGTGGTGATCAACGGAAACCGGTTGTTGGCCACGTCGTATTCGAGGTCGGCATTGATCACCGTCAGGCAGCGCTTGCCGGTGCGCGCGTTGGCGACCCATTCACCCTCGTCAACAATCCGCCGACACAAATCCAAATATTGGCGCATCAACCATCCTCAACTGGGGTTAACGGCTGCGAACGCGACAGCCACAACAGCAGCAGTCCCCCGGCGAGCATCGGCAGGCACAACAACTGGCCCATGGTCAGCCATTCGAAGGCGATGAAGCCGATATGGGCATCCGGCTCGCGGGCGAATTCGACCAGGAAGCGGAACACGCCGTAGCCAAGCAGAAACAACCCGGAGACCGCGTACTTCGGTCGTGACCGCGACGAAAACCACCACAGCAGCGCGAACAGCGCGATGCCTTCGAGCGCCATCTGGTACAGCTGGGAAGGATGCCGCGGCAAGGCATCCACATGGGGGAAAACCATGCCCCAGGGCAATGCCGTCGGTCTGCCCCACAATTCGCCGCCGATAAAATTACCGAAGCGCCCGGCGGCCAAACCCAGGGGCACCGCCGGCGCGACGAAATCGGTAACAGTGAAGAAATCCCGACCGATTTTGCGACCGTAAAGCCAACTTGCGAGCAATACGCCGAGCAGGCCCCCGTGAAAAGACATGCCGCCTTCCCAAACCCGCAGCAGCCACAAGGGGTGGGCGAGAAAGCGGTCGAAATTGTAGAAGAACACCGAGCCGAAGCGCCCGCCGAGCACCGCTCCCAAGGCGCAGTAGAAAACCAAATCGGAGACTTGTTCGGCGCTCCAGCCGCCGCGGCAGGCGCGCCGATTGCCCAAGTACCAAGCGGCGCCGAAGCCGAGGATATACATGACGCCGTACCAATGGACGCTGAGCGGTCCGATGGACAGGGCGATTGGATCGAATTGCGGAAACTTCAGCATGAAAAAGCGTGAGTCAATGCGGACACCAAGGCCAACATCGCCGGGATGGTAACACCCGGCTATCGGTCGCCGCTATCGGCGCCATGCCTCCACTCTCAGTCGCCGCCGCGGTTGTCGATTTCGACGCCGTTGTGGACCAGCCGGGTAGACCAGGGAATTGGATTGCGCAGGGCGTGATGGGCCATGCAGGCGCCTTCGGCTTCGGCCAGCAGCCCGTGGATGCGTTCCGGGGCTTCGGGACTGTCGATAATGACGTGGGTCTCGACCATCTCGCAGGCGCCCTCGGTGCGCACACCGAGTTCGCGCATTGAGCCGAGATTGGTCATGAAGCGGATCCGCTGCTCGAGCCGCATGGAATCGACTTGAATCCTGCGGGTGTTGAGGATATCCGTCATATGCGTCATCAGGCAGAAGCCTATGCCGGCGGCGAAAAACGCCAGCGGCGGCGGCGCCCGGTCGTCGCCCACCGGCGGCTGTTCGTCGCAAAACAGCTTCACCGGGCTGAAGCCGGGGATGCTGACTTGCACTGTGCCCGTTTTTTGTTGCTTGCTGTGCGCTTCCGCCACCATATTGACCTCGAAGCGCAGTGGTTCCGGTGGTCGGGATTTGCGGAAAGGCCCCGGCTCGAACTGTTCCGGCACCGGAGTCGCGGCGGCCTGCTCGCCGACATGGAAATGTTGATTGTGGAATTTCATCTGCCGCTCCATCGCCCGCCACCTACTGCCAAGGGCTATCTTACAGCAAGCGGAAAGCCAAACGCCGAGCGGGATACAGGCTAAAATCGCGCCCTATGTGTCTTCTGCTGATTGCCCACAGCGTGTCCCCGCGGTATCCGCTGGTATTGGCGGCGAACCGCGACGAGTTTTTCGCCAGACCGACGCGGCAGGCGGGGCTGTGGCCGAAGGAAGGGATTATCGCCGGCCGCGACCTGCGCGCCGGCGGTACTTGGCTCGCCATCGGTCTCAATGGCCGCTTCGCCGCGGTCACCAATGTCCGCGAGTCCGGCGGCAATGGCGCTGGCTCCCGCTCTCGGGGGGAATTGCCCCTGGACTTCCTCCGCGGTCGAATGTCGCCGGCGCAATATCTGGCAGAAAACGCCGACCGCTTCGACCAATACGCCGGCTTCAATCTGCTGCTCGGGGACTTGGATTCCGTATGCTGCGGCGGCAACCGCTCCGCCGGCGTATTCGAGGCGGCCGGGGAAATCTTCGGCGTGGCCAATGGCGCGCCCGGCTCGGACTGGCCGAAAGTGCTTCGCGGCAAAGAAAAGATCGCCGCCCTGCTTGGGGGGGATGCGGACTTGGATTGCGACTTGCTGATTGATCAGATGCGCGACGCGACGACGGCGGCGGAAGCCGAACTGCCGGTCACGGGAATTTCCCGGGAGCGGGAAAGCCGCCTGTCATCCATATTCATTCCGACCCTGCCGGGCGGCTACGGCACCCGTTGCAGCAGCGTCCTCATCCGGGAAGAGGACGGCGAGTGCCATTTTTCCGAATGGAACTTCAACGCCGCGGGCGAAATCGCCGAGCGGCATTACTTCAACTTCAGCCTCGCCCGCCGAGTCAGCTGACGCGCTGGGAACGCAGCAGCCGGTCGACGCCGGCTTCATAAAGCGCGATATCCACGGCGCTGCGGATGAGCTTTTCATCCTCCATCCGCATGACCTTGCGCAGCAGTTCTTTGGCGGACTCCAAAGTCAGGCTGCGAATCACCGATTTGACTTTTAGCAGGGCGGCGGCGCTCATCGACAAAATATCGAAACCCATGGCGACGAGCAGCACCGCGGCACCGGGGTTGCCAGCCATCTCGCCGCAGATGCTCACCGGTTTGTTTTCCGCGTGGGCCTGATCGACGACGAATTGCAGCGCATTGAGAACCGCGGGATGAAAGGAGGAGAACAGATTCGCCACCCGCGGATTGTTGCGGTCCACCGCCAACAGGTACTGGATTAGATCATTGCTGCCGACGGAGACGAAATCCACTTTGCCCGCCAGCGCGCGGGTTTGATAGACGGCGGCGGGCAATTCGATCATCACACCGATGGGTGGAAAGGGCAACTCCGCGCCTTCCTGCAGCAGCTCGTGATACGACTTGCGAATCAAATGGATGGCGGTTTCGACTTCCCGCACATGGCTCACCATCGGCAGCATGATTTGCAGATTCCCCAAGCCGATACTCGCCCGCATCATGGCGCGCACCTGGGCGGTGAAGATTTCCGGGTGATCCAGGGTGACGCGGATGCCGCGCCAGCCGAGAAAAGGATTGGCTTCATCAATGGGGAAATAGGACAACGCCTTGTCGCCGCCGATATCGAGGGTGCGCATGGTCACCGGCTTGGGAGCGAAAGTCTCCAACTGTTCGCGGTAGATACCGGCTTGCTCCTGCTCGCTGGGAAAGCGTTCGGCGATGAGAAACGGCACTTCGGTGCGGAACAGGCCGATGCCCTCGGCGCCTTGGTCGAGGGAGCGCAGCACATCGGACATCAGACCCGTGTTCACCCACAGTGGAATCCGGTGTTTGTCCGCGGTTTCGCAGGGCAAGTCCTTCAGCCCCTGCAGATCCCGATCCAATTCCTCCCGCTCGCGGATGGTGGCGCGGAATTGCTGCAACAGATGATCCGACGGATTGGTGATGACTTCGCCCTTGTAGCCGTCGACGATCAATTGCTTGCCTTCGAGCTGGTGGGAAGGCAGATCCACCACGCCCATCACCGCGGGAGCGCCCATGCTCCGCGCCAGGATCGCCACGTGGGAGTTGCCCGAACCGGCCACGGAAATCAGCCCTTTCAACTTGTCCCGCGGCACCTCCACCAACATCGAAGCGGTAAGTTCCCGGCTGATGAGGATGGTGTCGTCGGGGTAATGCGGCTTTTCCGGCTTTTCCTGTTGGAGATGGGACAGCACCCGTGCGCACAAATCCTTGATATCCACGGCGCGCTCGCGCATGTATTCATCTTCCATGAGTTCGAAGGCGCGCAAATGTTCGCCGGCGACGTAAGCGAGGGCGCCCTGGGCCCAGTGGCCCATGCGGATGCGCTCGACCACTTCGTTGCCCAGCGCGTCGTCATCGAGAATCCGCACGTAGGCGTCGAACAGTTGCCGCTCTTCCTCGGCGAGCTTCTCGGCCGCCTGTTCGTTGAGTTCCCGCATTTCTTCGCGCACGGCGTTGAGGCAGGAGTTGAAAAACTCGATTTCGGCTTCGATATCCTCAGCGGCGCGTTCGGGAATGTGGCTGAGATCGGAATGGGGCAACACCACCACCGAAGTGCCGATGGCCACCCCGTCGCAGCCTGACACTCCGGCGAAGGCGGTATCGCAAATCCGCTGGCCGGAAGGGCTGATGCCCTTGATGGCGCCGGTCGCCTCGGCATGGGCGATGACGCCGGCGAGCTGGGCCGACAAAGTCACCAGAAAAGCTTCTTCGCCCTCGTCGAAGCGGCGGCGCTGGCGATGCTGGGCCACGAGCACACCGAGCACGGTGCGGTGATGGATGATGGGCACACCCAGGAATGCGTGAAAACCTTCCTCGCCGGTCTCCGGCAGAAAGCGAAAGCTTGGGTGCAGCGGGGCGTCGCGCAAATTGATCGGCTCCGCGTGTTTGGCCACCAGCCCGACCAGGCCTTCGCCGATCTCAAGGCTGACCCGCCCCACGGATTCCCGCTTCAGACCTTCCGAAGCCATCAACACGTGGCAATGGAAATCGCTGTCGAGGAGATAGATCGAGCAGACCTGGGTACCGAGCGCCTGCCGGACCCGGCTAACGATGATATCCAGCGCCGACTGCAAATCTTTCGCCGTGCCGACTTCCTGGACTATGCTGCGGAGTCTTTCGAGCATGATTCACCGGCGGTCGGGACGTCCCGCTTGCGGGCGCGGTCTTTCACATAGCGGTCCCGCGCGCCCCGGAATTCCTTCAAAGCCCTGCGGTAGACCTCGCGCTTGAATGGCACCACCCGCCGCGCCGGCTCCCAATAGTTGATCCAACGCCAGTCGTCGAACTCGGGCTCGCCGTGGCGGTTCAGTTGCACCCGGCTGTCGGCACCGTGGAAGCCGAGCAGAAACCATTTTTGTTTTTGGCCGATGCAAACCCGCCCCGGTCCGCGGCGGACGAGGCGCTCGGGCAGGCGATAGCGCAACCAACCCCGAGTCTGCTTGAGTATGCGGACATCCCCGGCGCTCAGGCCGACTTCCTCGCGCAATTCCCGCAACAGGGCTTCTTGGTATGATTCGCCGGGCTGTATTCCGCCTTGGGGGAACTGCCAGCCGGTGCCACCGACGCGCCTGGCCCAAAGCAGCTTGCCGAAGGGATTGCAGATGATAATGCCGACGTTGGCCCTGAATCCTTCCGAGTCCACCACAGTGCTGCTTCCGCTTGCGAGATTGGCGCCATTGTTTCACACCCAACCGCGTTCAAGCAAACCCGGAATTCCTGATCAATACAATAAATTCAAGCTTATTCAGTAGGTTAAACATGATTAACGACCATTATCGCGAGTTCGCCGAGCGCCTCGGACAAGGCGGCCCATGATGCGGCGCCTGGCATTGTTCGATCTCGACAATACCCTGCTCGCCGGCGACAGCGACCATGCCTGGGGGGAATTTCTGATCGCCCGGAAGCTGGTGGAGGAAGCCGAACACCGGCGCACCAACAACCGCTTCTACGCCGACTATCTCGCCGGCAATCTGGATATTCACGCTTGGCTGGCGTTCACCCTGGGGCCCGTGACCGGCATGGCCCCGGCACCCCGCCGGCGATTGCTGGCGGATTTCCTCCAGCAGCGGGGGCGGCCCATGGTGCTTCCCGCGGGGCTGGAGCTGGTGCGCTGGCATCGTCGGGCCGGGGATTTGTGCATGATCGTCACCGCCACCAACGATTTGATCGCCCGGCCGATTGCCGAGCTGTTCGCAATCGAAGAATTGCTGGCCACGGAAGCCGAACTGGTCGACGGCGCGGTTACCGGGCGCATCCGCGGCACGCCGTGCATTCAACAGGGCAAGGTAGACAAGTTGCGGGCTTGGTTGGCGCGGCGCGGGGAATTCTCCCTCGACCACAGCATTTTTTATTCCGATTCAATCAATGATCTGCCGCTGCTCGAACAAGCGGGCGAGGCCGTGGCGGTGGACCCGGACGACCGCCTGCGGCGAATCGCCGAAGAACGCCACTGGCGAATTGTCAGTCTGCGCTAGCCACCGCCAGCCGCGGGTCCCACGCCGCCGCGGCGCGGGACCGACACGCTCGGTTGCCGGCTGAAGTCCGCCCGGCGCGGCGTCAAATCGTCAAGCTGCGGGGGAACTGGGCGTTGTTTTCCCAGCGGGTCGCCTTTTCGGGGAATTCCTCCATCGTCGGCTGCACATTGCCGTTGCTGTCGATGACCCGGGAAACGATGGTGTGGTCGCCCGGAGCGGGGTTGTCCCAATTGAAGGTAAACAACTTCCAAGAGTATTGAGTGTTCTCTTCGCTCAAGTCGGCCGGCTGCCACGGGCCACCGTCTACGCTCACCTCGACGCTTCGCAGCGGTGTGCCGTCGTTCAGCACGAAGCCGAGAACTCGGTATTCGCCGCCCATTTCCGTCACCCGGACGATGGCCGATTTCAATTGAATCGCGGTGACCGAATTCTCCACCCAGCGTTCTTCCCCTCCCACTATGACGCGCTTGAGGGTGACGTAATCGCGGCCCATGAAGCGCCCCATGTAGCGCGTATCCTGCACATGTATCTGGGTCAGCCACTTGACGTTGGCAACACCGTACCAGCCGGGCACGATCAGGCGCAACGGCTTGCCGTGGAACAGTGGCAGCGGTTCGCCGTTCATTTCGTAGGCGAGCAGATTTTCCGGCCGCATGGCGTCCTCGATCGACATACCGCGGGCGAAGGCTTTTTCCACTTCGCGGTCGCGGATTTCCTCGGTGGCCTTGTCCGCGCCGAAAAACACCACTTCCTTCGCGCCGTCGCGGATACCGGCCTCCTCCAGCATCGCCCGCAACGACACGCCGCGCCAGTTGGCGTTGCCGATAAGCCCGTTAAACAGGCCGGGGCTGTTGCCGCCGCATTCGAAACCGGCTTGCAAGTCCACCGCGTCGCGGCCCCTGAAATCGGCCAGGGAAAACTCCAATTCCCGCTCCACCATGCCGGTCACCCGTAGCCTATAGGCGGCGTTGTCGATTTCCGGCTGGCCGTAATGCTGAACCACGTAGAAATCGTCGTTGGAAGTGATGTGGGAAGTGATCAGGCGGGTGTCTTGGTAATGGGTGGCGCCGGGGCGTTTCGCCCGGACCTGGAAGGCCTCGGGCACATCGGTGAATGGGATCAACCGCTCGCCCTGGGCCAATGCCGGCAGGATCCAGCCGGATGCCGCCGCGCCGGCGGCAAGCACTCCGGCACCTTTGAGCACTTGTCTGCGATGGCCGTTTTGAAGATCGTGAGGATTCATGCCTGCGCTCCTGGTAAGCGAACTGCTTGGCCGCAACATAACACATCAAACAGGGCTTGTACGCCCCGGCTTGGCCCGCCGCGGCCAATTGTGTTAATGTCCGGGTTTGCGCGGTCGGGCGGTGTGTGCGCTAGGGATTGGTGCGCCCGGTCGTCGAAAACAAGCACGAGAATAAGAAAGAAGTAAAAGAATTCGAGAAGAAACGACAAAAAAATCATGACAACTAGACAAGATGCGAAATTTTCTCCCATAACGCTCGACGTCAAGAAGAAGATTCGCAAATTGCGCCTCGACGCCGGCCATTCGATGAACGAAGGGGCGGAGTTGTTGAATATCTCCCGCAAGCAACTCGAAGACATCGAGACCAGCCGCGGTTACGGTGCCCACATCGAACTTGAACTTCTCGCCAAGATCCGAACCGTGTATGGCGCTTCGATTGACGAATTGATCGGAAACCTGCCCAAGAACGCGGCGTCGGAGTATTTTTTCCGACCCCGCAAGCGAATCGGCTCAAGAGCGAGACGCCGCTAAGCGGTCGAATTCGGTCGCTGCCGTTCTCCAGCTAGCAGTGCATTTGGCGGCAAAGGCCGCGCGGTGTACACTGCGCGGTTTTGACTCGAATCCAGCGAGGAACTGATGACGACGAAATCCAAGAAAAAAGCGGCCACCGAAACCACCCGGGAAGATCTGGCGAAGCATGTGGCGGCCTTTTTGAAAGCCGGAGGAAAAGTGCAACAAATCCCCGCCGGCGTGAGCGGCCAAACCACCACCAGTGGTCCGCGGCAAATTGTATTGAGTCACAAATCCAGTTCCTGACTCGCAGGTGGCGACTTCCGCTGCCCGCGTTGCGTTTACGCTCCCGCTATTCGCTTTTCGACCGGAAGGGGCGCACGGTCGCGCCTTCGCCGCGCAACAATTCCAGCAAGCCGTCCTGCCGCGGCATGTGGCCGACGCCGACGAGCACGAACTCGGTATCCGCATCTTCCAGCATGGCCATGATCTGCGGCAGCCAGTTTAGATTTCTGCGGGTCAGCGACGCTTCGTAACCCTCGGGAAACTGCTGGGCGAAATCCCGCAGCATCAACTCGTCGATTCTCTCGATATCGCCGTCTCGCCAAGCATCAATCATCCAGTTTATCGCCTCTTCGACGGATTGACTCTGCTCCAGGTTGTAGCGGACAAACCTTTCTTCATCCCCCACCCCGACTCCCGCCAGCAGTTCGATTTGAAGTTCGATCGTTTCCAACGCGCCCCGGGGCAAGCCGTCGCCCGCGGCCCGGCGCCCGAAGTGAAAATCAACGCCTCCGGGTTCGAATCCCAAGGTTGCCAAATGCGCCATCGAGAGACCCGCTGTGGAGAAAAACGGCTTCTGCAGATCCAGCGCGCCGGGTGGGACGCCGAAGCGCGCGGCATAAGCGTAGAATTCGCTGTAGACTGCCTCGCTCAATTCGGATCTGAGGCTGCGTCCGTCTTGGTAGGTCGTCAGTTCGGCCAATATAGCCTGCAATTCGGGCTCTTGGTTCGCGAGCAACTCGATATCGACTTCGAAGTAAACTTCGTCCGCGGCGGCGTAGGCCTGATCGAACTCCTCCGGCAAGGGAAAATCCGACGGTCGCAGCGCGTGGATGGTGCCACCGAGAAACAGCCGCGTTTCTCCATTGCTGACCTCCCAAACCGAAGAGTCGGCCCGGGCTGCCGAGGTGATGCAGAAAAGTACCGCGGCCACAAGCAGCCCGCCCCGCGGAATATCGCCGAATTGTAAAATTGCCTGTCTCATGCTCCTCTCCTCCTTCGCTCCTTCGCTCCTTTGAGTCACCGAATGTCTGCGGCGTGTTGCCGCTGGCGGCCGTGGCCGACTTCGCCCACGAACAACAATATCAAAGACAGCACGAATGCGAATTTTCTTTCAATTTTCGCGGTTTGCCGCCGCGAATCGCCGTCGAACCGCGAGCAAAGGGTAAACTGCGGCTTTTGGAGCGCCACGATGTCGAAATTGCTGTTCCGCCTGCGTCATGTGCCTGAAGACGAAGCCAGCGACGTGCGCGACTTGCTCGAAAATCACGATATCGAATATTACGAGACTTCCGCCGGATTATTCGGTATATCGCTGCCGGCCATTTGGGTGCGGCGGGACCAGCAATACCCGGCGGCGCGCCACCTGCTCGACGAATATCAGCGGCAGCGGCGCGAACGGGCCCGGGTGGCATACCAACAGGCCCGGCAACAAGGCCAGGCGAGAACGGCGTTCGATCATTTCCGGGACAATCCCGCGCGCTTTCTCGGCAGCTTGGCCGCGGTCGCGGCGCTGTTGTATTTTTCCCTGCGTTTTTTCTTCAGCTTCTAGTCGGTGTTCGAGGGCGGCCCGGCGAGTGCCTTGATCGCCGCGGCCGCACCGCCCCCGGTGATTCGGAATTTGGGCGTTTGCAGCGTTTCGACCGGTGCCGAGCGGCCGATAATCATTTGCCGCAATCGCCATTTTTCGTCCGTTTCGACCTCGCCGAGAAACTCGGTCTCGCCGGCAATCAACACTGCCAACGGCAGGCCGCCGCGGTACAGCGTCCGGTTGCGCGTCAGCCGCGGCAGCGAACGTTCCGGCAGCAGCAAGTGGGTCAAGTTCAGCGGGTCGGCGGCGGACAAGGCGTAATGGCGTTGCGGGCGCTGCTCGCGGCCGAATTTACGCAATTCGTCCACGGTTTCGGCGCGGGCGAATTGCTCGCCCTGCATCCCAGAGACAAATCTGCCGCCGCGCAGTTCGCCCCGCAACTCCCGCTTGCGCAGCGCTGCCAACAGCACGCGCCAAGGAACCGCCAGCGGCTCCCGCGCCAGCACCGAGCGGCAAACCACTCCCCAGCGGTCCAGATAAATATCGAGCAGGCGCTGCAATTGCTCGTTGTCGAGAGTGTCCCAAGCCAGCCGCCCGCGCCGGATATTCGCTGGTTCAACCGCCTGCGCCGAGGTTTCGGAAAAGTGCTCGAGCAGACTCCAGCGGCCCGCGTCTTCAAGGCCGCAAGCGGCCGCGCGGCGCCGCCGGCGCGCGGTTTTTTTGTGTTCCGGCAGCAGCAGCGCGCGCAGCCCGCTGTAGCCGTCGCTGCAAAGGCGGCCGGCGGCGACCAACTCCGCCAAACCCTGTTCGAGTTGCGCGCGCAGCAGTCCGGTTCGCTGCTGGATCTGGTCGAAGAAACTCGCCCCGTTCGCGGCCAGATCCTGCTCGATTCGAAGTGCCGTGCCGCTCGCTCCCGGCGCCGCTTCAGGCCGCTGGCTCACAGCCGCGGCCGTGGCCAGCGCCCGCCAAATATCGAGGTTGCGCCGCATGGCGATGGTGATGGGCGTGGTCTTGACGGGACTGCCGCCGCGCGCTTTGGCCGCCGGCGGCTGGTAGCGGCCCCAAGCCAAACGGCCGCCGCTACTGAGCAAATCGATCCACTGCGGTTGGTAAGCGCCGACGCGCGTGGGGAAAATTTCGCTTTCCCAGCAAGCCGCCGGCGCCGCGATGCCGTCCAGCAAGCGCAAACATTCCCGCAGCCGCCCCTGGCCGTCAAGGGCGGCAGAGGCCGAATCCGCTTCCACCGGAAGCAGGCCATGTCTGTGGAACAGGAATTCGATGAAAACTTGCAACGAAACCGGTTGGATGCTCTTGCGGTGGGAATCGATCGTGTAACGGTGAATGCGCTGCAGCAACCGCCGCTCGCACCACTCTTTGGGCTCCGCCAGGTTGCCGCTTGCCGCCGCTGTCCCGCCCGGGCGAGGCGAAAAATGTCCCTGCATGGCGAAACCCTCGGTTTGCAAAGCCAGCAGCGCGGCATCGATACGTTTTTCCGGCAGCCGCAATTCGGCGGCCAGCCGCGCCGCGGTCACGGGCCCCAAGCCGCTCAGGCGGCCGCGAACGAAGTCCCGCAGCGCTTCTTCGGCGCTCCATTCCTCCCCACGCAGGAACTCCGGCAACGCCGATTCCGGCGCCGCTCCGGGATACAGCGCCCGCAGCCGCGGCAGCATTTCCATCGCCAGCCACAAACCTTCCCAAGGAAGAATTCTGCCCTGCTGCGCCAATTCCCCGGCGAAGCCGCGGCAGATGCCGAATTCTTCTTCCGTCATGTAGGCCAGCAGCAGCAAAGCGTCGTGCAATTCCTCCGCGTTGCCGATCAACGGCCAAGCCTCTTCTTTGGCGCGGTCGATGGCCGCCGGATCGAGCAGGCTGAAATCTTCCACCTCCGCCGGATCGAGCCAGGAGCGATTGCGGATGGCGTTGGTGCGGCGTTCCTCAAACGGCGCGTCGTCGAGAAAGGCGTAAGGCCGCGCGTTGATGATTTCCCGGGCGAAGGGCGAGGGTTCCCGCAGGTCGCGGCTGACCAGCTTCAGCTCGTCCCGTTCGATGCTCCGCAGCAGGCCCGTCAGACCGTCGATATCCATCGCCTCGGTAAGGCAGTCGTGGATGGTTTGGTCCACCAGCGGATGGCTGGGAATCTCGCGCTTGCCAGTGAGATTTTCCTGGCAGGCGATCTGATCCGGGAATACATGGGCGATCAGATCTTCCGCGTCCATGCGTTGCCATTGCGGCGGCACCCGCCGCCCGGCGCGATTGCGCTGAATCGCCAGCGAGCGGGTGGCGTTCCAGCGCCAGCGCACTTCGAACATGGGCGCGTCGAGCATGGCCTGGATGACGACTTCCCGCACGGTTTTGCTGTTGAGATAGCTGAACACTTCCTCCAGCGGAAAACTGTGTACCGAACCCAGTGACAAGACGATGTTGTCCTCGTTGGCCGCGGCCTGCAATTCGAAATTGAACGACTTGCAAAAACGTTTGCGCAGAGCCAGCCCCCAAGCGCGGTTGAGGCGGCTGCCGAAAGGCGCGTGAATCACCAGGTGCATGTCGCCGACTTCATCGAAAAAGCGCTCCATGACGATGGTTTCGCGGGTCGGCATCACCCCGAGGCTGCGCATGCCCGCTTGCAGGTAATCGACGAGTTGCGCCGCCGCGCGGGGTTCCAGCGCGAGTTCTTCGCACAGCCAAGCCGCGGCGGGCGCGGCGCCGTCCGCCGCGATCAGCTTGGCCAGCCGTTGGCGCAGCGCGGATACCGCGGTGGACAGCTCCGGCGTGCGGCCGGGACCTTCGCCGAACCAGAAGGGGATCGTGGGGCGCGCGCCGCGGGCATCGCGGACCCGCACCTTGAGGCCGTCTACGCGGATCATTTGCCAGCTGTGGCTGCCGAGGGTGAAGACATCGCCCGGCAGAGATTCCAGCGCGAAATCCTCGTTCAGCGCTCCCACCACCACATCCTGTGGGTCGAGCACCACTTGGTAGTCGAACATATCGGGAATCGCGCCGCCATTGGTCAGCGCCACCAAGTTGGCACCGCGCCGGGCGCGGACGCGGCCGTTGATCGCATCCAAATGCAACAGCGCGCCGCGTCTTCCGCGCCGGGTGGTGAACCCCTGCGCCAGCATGGCAACCACGGCATCGAATTCGGCGCGGGCGAGATTCCGGTACGGATGCGCGCGCCGCGCCCAAGCGAACAGCCGGTCGAGTCCCAGCCCCCCTTCGATGGTCGAGACTTCCGCCACGATTTGCTGGGCGAGAATATCCAGGGGCTTGTCGGGTATGCGGACGCGGTCGAGTTCGCCGGCGCGGATCGCCGCCAGCAGAGCCACGGATTCCACCAGATCATCGCGGCTCAGGGGAAACAGGACGCCTTTCGGCGTGCCGTCGATGGAGTGCCCGCTGCGGCCGACCCGCTGCAGAAAGACGGCGATGCTCTTGGGGGAGGCGAACTGCGCCACCAAATCGACGGCGCCGATATCGATGCCCAATTCCATCGAAGCGGTGGCCACCAATACCTTCAAGCGGCCTTCCTTGAGCTGTTGCTCGGCGGCAAAGCGGTGCTCGCGGCTCATGCTGCCGTGATGCGCGCTGACCACTCCCTCGCCGAGACGCTCGGTCAAGGCCAGCGCCAAGCGTTCCGAAAGGCGGCGGGTGTTGACGAAGATCAAAGTCGTGTTGTGGGCCGAGATCAGTTCCACCAAGCGCAGATACAGTTCCTCCCAGACTTCCGCGCTCATCACCGCCGACAGGGGCGAGCCCGGCACCTCGATTGAAATCTCCATGGCGCGGCGAAAGCCGGTGTCGATGATCTCGCAGTGGCAGGCGCCCGCCGCCACCGACCCGGTGAGGAAATCGGCGACCGTTGCCACCGGTTTCTGCGTGGCGGAAAGACCGATTCGCTGCAAGGCGGCGCCGCCCTCGGCGCGGACCAGCCGTTCCAGCCGCTCGATGGAAAGCGCGAGATGCGCCCCGCGTTTGTCGCCGAGCATGGCGTGGATCTCATCGACGATCAGGGTCGCAACCGCCGCCAGCATGGCGCGGCCGCTGCCGCTGCTAAGCAGCAGATAAAGCGATTCGGGCGTGGTGACGAGAATATGCGGCGGCCGCTTGGCCATTTTGCGACGTTCGTCGGCGGAGGTGTCGCCGGTGCGCACCGCGAGCCGGATCTCCGGGGCCGCGGCGCCGAGCAACTGCGAAATTCCCGCCAGCGGTATCCGCAGGTTCCGTTCGATATCGTTGTTGAGCGCTTTGAGCGGCGAAACGTAGAGTATTTGCACGCCGTCGCCGAGCTCGCCGCCTTGCCGCACGAGCCGGTCCAATCCAGAGTAGAACGCCGCCAGGGTTTTGCCGCTGCCGGTGGGCGCGGCGATCAGTGTGTGGTCGCCGCGCCGAATCGCGGCCCAAGCCGCGAGCTGGGCCGATGTCGGCGCCTCAAACCGCGTCTCGAACCAACGCCTGCAGGCCGGATGAAATTCCGCCAGCGACTGCGGGCCCGAGACTGCGCCGGTACGCTCCAAAACTCATTCAACCTTTTGATTTGTCTTCCGCTATCGGCCCGGACAACACAGCGAATCGCCCGGGGCCCTTGTTGCCCGGCTCCCGCCTGTCCAAGGCATTCGTCGCCAAAGTATAGAACCCCGCCCGCTTTTGCAACCGGGCGCGATGGTTTCCCGCCCAGCCGGTTTTCGAGCGGCCAGCTTGCGCTCGCGGGGCGCGCCGCAGGCGGCGGGCCGAACGCCGGTCGTATGCCGATCGTTCCGCAACCGGCGCGGTTGACAAGCGGATGCGCGGCGGGCAAGCTTCGCGCTTGGCTGGACCGCTTGGGGGGCAGCAGGGAAATGAACGAACCAGCGCCGGTTTCCGGCTACCCGCAACGGATTCGCGGCTGGCTGAGCCGCTTCTGGGAACAGAATCGAAGCTTTCTGCTGCTGCTGGGCGCGATTGTGTTTTTCAAGAGCGCCATCGCCGATATCAGTTCCATTTCCGGGGCATCCATGTTGCCGACTTTGGTCGATGGCGACAAAGTCTGGGTCAACAAACTCGCCTACGATGTGAAAGTCCCGTTCACCGATATCGTTCTGGCCGAAATGTCCGCTCCGGCGCGGGGCGATATCGTCGTCATCAACAGCGACATGGCGCGGAAACGGATCATCAAGCGCATCGTCGGCCTGCCCGGCGACCGGATCGAGATTCAGAGCAATGCGCTGATTATCAACGATGTTCCCGTAGACTATGAAGTGCTGTCGCGGGACGGCACCGCCACCATAATCGAAGAAGCCCTGCCGGGACACAATCATCAGGTAAGGCTCGCGCGCTATCTGTTCGGCAGTTCGAGCCGCAGCCATGGACCAGTGATCGTGCCGGAAGACCGCTACTTCGTGCTTGGCGACAACCGCAACAGCAGTGCCGACAGCAGAATCTACAGTTTCATCCCCCGGGCGGAAATCATGGGGCGTTCCCGCTCCATCGTCTTCTCGTTGAACCGCGACAACTTCTTTCTACCCCGCGGCGACCGCTTCATGGCGGGGCTGGAATAATCCGGCGGCGCCGCCCGCTTGGTGTACACTCGGCACTTTGATCGAGACTCTAGGAGATATCAGCTATGCATTCGCGATTCCCATTTGCTCCGGCGGCGTTGCTGCTGGCTTGGTTGCTCTCCGGCAGCGCCGCCGCCCAGGACTTCGTCTGGGCACCGGACTTCCCGGTCGGCACCGCCCTGCCGCCGATTTCGGCCCAGAACCAAAGCGGCGAAGTCCGCTCCTTTGACGATCTCGCGGGCGGCAACGGCATGCTCTTCATGCTGAGCCGCTCTTTCGACTGGTGACCCTACTGCAAAGCTCAGCTCGTGCAGCTGACAGAGATAGCGGATCAGTTCGAAGCCATGGGAGTTTCCGTGGTCGCCATGACCTATGATTCAGTCGAAACGCTCAGCGCCGTCGCCGAGGATGAGGCCATTGAATTCCCATTGCTGCGCGATGCGGATGTCGGCCATGTAGACGCCCTGGGCATTCGCAATCTGGATTACGAGCCGGGCCACCGCGCCTACGGAATTCCGTACCCCGGCATCTTTTTGGTCGATACGGAAGGAGTGATCCAGGCGAAGTTCGCCGAGGAAGACTATCGCGATCGGCCCAATTTCGCTTCAGTCCTAGAAGCGGCCGCGGAGCTGTAGCGGGCCGCGGGCCCGGCGGGCGCGAAAATGGGGCGGCAAACTCCGCTATATGACCGCCATGTCGCGGCCGGAGCGAAAATTGTCGATTTCGCCGGCTGGGATATGCCCCTGCACTACGGTTCCCAGTTGGCGGAGCACAATCGGGTGCGCGCCGACGCCGGCGTTTTCGATGTTTCCCATATGACCGTGGTCGATGTCACGGGGCCGGACGCTGCGGCTTGGCTGCGCTATCTGCTTGCCAACGATGTCGCCCGGCTTGAGTCGCCGGGCAAAGCGCAATACAGCCTGCTGCTCAACCACGAAGGCGGCGTGGTGGACGATTTGATCGTCTATCGCGGTGCCGACGGCTATCGCTTGGTGTCCAATTGCGCGACCCGCAAGAAAGTTCTGATCTGGCTGGCGCAACACAGCCGTAATCACAATGTGCGGGTCGAGGAGCGACCGGGGGTGGCGATATTGGCGATCAGCGGCCCCCGCTCCATCGCCGCCGCCCGCGCCGCGCTGCCGGCGGATTGCGCCGCGGACGCTGGACGCTTGGGCAATTTCGAGTCGCTGGAGTGCGGCGGCTGGCTGGTGGCGCGAACCGGCTACACCGGGGAACTGGGTTTGGAAGTGATGCTGCCTGGCGACCAAGCCGGAACGCTGTGGGACGCGCTGCTCGCCAGCGGAGTCGAGCCGGTCGGCCTCGGCGCTCGGGACACATTGCGGCTGGAGGCCGGCATGAATCTTTACGGCCAGGACATGGACGAGAACACATCGCCCCTCGCCGCCAATTTGGGCTGGACCATCAGCCGCCGGGACCAAAACCGGGACTTCATCGGCCGCGGGGCGGTGACGGAGCAGTGGCGGCTGGCGCACCGGGGGGAGCTGCCGCGGCTGGTCGGCCTGGTGCTGGAATCCCGCGGCGTGCTGCGCACCGGCCAGCGGCTGGTCACCGAGCAAGGCGAGGGTGTCGTCACCAGCGGCGGTTTTTCTCCCGCATTGAAGCAATCCATCGCATTGGCTAGAATCCCCCACGGTGCTGAAAACTGCGAAATTGAATTGCGCGGCGGCATGACATCGCTGAAGATCGTGCCGCCCGGGTTCGTCAGATTCGGCAAAAAGGTCTTTGATTGAAAGCGTCTGGGAACGAATCCGCCGCGGTGGACTTTCGAACAACAACGCGAAGCAATCGCGGATTCAAGAGGTGATTCAGTGTCAAACATCCCGGACGATTATCGCTATTCCGCCACCCACGAATGGATCAAAGTGGACCACAACGGTGTCGCCACGGTGGGCATCAGCGACCACGCGCAGGAAGCGCTCGGCGACATCGTGTTCGTCGAATTGCCGGAGCCGGGCGCCGCGGTCGAAGCCCGGGCCGAAGTCGCCGTGGTCGAATCGGTGAAAGCGGCTTCGGATATCTACAGTCCGGCCGGCGGCGAGATCACGGAAGTCAACGAAGCCTTGATCGACAATCCGCAATTGGTGAATTCGGCTCCCTTCGAAGACGGCTGGATTTATCGAATGAAGATCAGCGACGCGGCGGAGCTGGAAGCGTTGCTGAGCGCGCAGGCTTACGCGGAACACTGCGCGGATGAGTAAAGCCAGGCTCGACTCCCTGCTCCAAAGCAACGAGTTCGTTGATCGCCATATCGGCCCGAACGACGCGGAAATTCGCGCCATGCTCGATGTGCTGGCGCTCGACTCCCTCGACCATTTGGCGCGCGAGACGGTGCCCGAAGCTATCGCCCTTGAGCATCCGCTGGCCCTGGGGGCGCCGATGCCGGAGCATGAAGCGCTGGCCAAATTGCGGGACATCGCCGGAGGCAACGTCCCGGCGCGTTCCTTCATCGGCATGGGCTACTACGATACCCGGATGCCCGCCGTCATTCAGCGCAATGTGTTGGAAAACCCCGGCTGGTACACCGCCTACACTCCCTATCAGCCGGAAATCTCCCAGGGCCGGCTGGAATGCCTGCTCGCCTTCCAACACTTGGTCATGGATCTGACCGCCATGCCGCTGGCGAACGCCTCGCTGCTCGATGAAGCCACTGCGGCCGCGGAGGCCATGGCGCTGGCGAAGCGGATGTGCCGCAACCGCAAGGCCACGGATTTTTTCGTCGACCAAGACTGTTTCCCCCAGACCATCGATGTGTTGCGCACCCGCGCCGAATGTTTTGGTTTCAACCTGGTGATTGGCGACCCGGCGGCGCTGAGCGAACAGCCGCCGACGGGGAATCTGTTCGGCGCCGTGCTGCAATATCCCGGCCTGTCGGGTGCCGCCCGCGATCTGACGGGAGTAATTGGCCATCTGCGGGAACAGGGCGCCATCGCGGTGGTGGCGGCGGACCTGTTGAGCTTGGTGCTGCTGAAACCGCCGGGGGAAATGGGCGCCGACGTGGTGGTCGGCAGCAGCCAGCGCTTCGGCGTGCCGATGGGATACGGCGGCCCCCACGCCGCGTATTTCGCCACCAAAGACGAATTCAAACGCGCTCTGCCCGGACGCATCATCGGTGTTTCCAAAGACGCGCGCGGACGCCAGGCCTTGCGCATGGCGCTGCAAACCCGGGAACAGCACATCCGCCGCGAGAAGGCCACCAGCAATATCTGCACCGCCCAAGTGCTGCTCGCCAATATCGCCGCCTTGTACGCGATGTATCACGGGCCCAAAGGCCTGACCCGCATCGCCGGCCGCATCAACCGCCTCACCGCGATCTTCGCCGCCGGCCTGCGCTCGGCGGGATTGCAAGCGCCCCGGAGCGGATTCTTCGACACCTTGAGCCTGAAGTTGGACACGGTCCGGTACTTCGCCATCGCCGGCCAAGCCGCGGCGCTGAACGTCAACCTGCGCTTTGACCGGGCGCAGCAGGTGATTGGCGTCAGCATCGACGAATGCACCACGGCGGCGGATATCGAATTGCTCTGGCGGCTGTTCCTCGGCCAGGGGGCAGCGGGCTTGTCCGTTGAGGCAATCGACGCCAACCTCGACGCGCCGATTCCGGCGGAGCTGGCGCGGCAATCGGAGTTTCTGCGCCATCCCAATTTCAACCGCTATCACTCCGAAACCGAGATGATGCGTTATCTGAAGCGGCTGGAGAATCGGGATATCTCGCTCACCCACGCGATGATTCCCCTCGGTTCCTGCACCATGAAACTGAATGCCGCGGCGGAACTCATGCCGATAACTTGGCCGGAATTCGCCGCGCCGCACCCCTTCGCGCCCAGAGAGCAAGTGGCCGGCTACGAGCGGATGATCCGCGAACTCGAATACATGCTGGCGGAAATCACCGGCTTCGCCGGCATCAGCATGCAGTCGAATTCCGGTGCCCAAGGCGAATACGCCGGTCTGCTGGCCATCCGCAAATACCTGATCAGTAAGGGCGAAGGCCAGCGCGACATCTGCCTCATTCCGACTTCGGCCCACGGCACCAATCCAGCCAGCGCGACCATGATCGGTATGAAGGTGGCGCTCGTCCGCTGCGACGAATCCGGCAATGTCGATATCGACGATTTGCGCGCCAGGATCGAACAACACAGCGGTCGAATCGCGGCCTTGATGATCACCTATCCTTCCACCCACGGGGTCTACGAGGAGGCGGTCCGGGAAATTTGCGGTCTCGTCCACGCGGCCGGCGGCGAAGTCTATATGGACGGCGCCAATCTGAACGCCCAAGTCGGGCTGACCAATCCGGCGCTGATTGGCGCCGACGTCGCCCACATCAATTTGCACAAGACCTTCTGCATTCCCCACGGCGGCGGCGGCCCCGGCATGGGGCCCATTGGCGTTAAGGCGCATCTTTTGAACCATCTGCCCAATCACTGCCTGGTTCCCATCGAAGGCGCGGGTGAAGGCAACAGCGCGGTATCCGCCGCGCCCTGGGGCAGTGCCGGAATTCTGCCGATTTCCTGGATGTACATCACCATGATGGGCGCCGCCGGGCTTCGCAAGGCGACTTTGGTGGCGATGCTCAGCGCCAACTACATCGCCCGCAAGCTGCGCCCGCACTTTCCGGTGCTCTATACCGGCCGCGGCGGCATGGTCGCCCACGAATGCATCATCGATCTGCGCCCGCTGAAGCAAACCGCCGGCGTCACCGACGAGGACATCGCCAAGCGTCTGATGGATTTCGGCTTCCACGCCCCGACCATGTCGTTTCCGGTGCCCGGGACACTCATGATCGAGCCGACGGAAAGCGAGCCCTTGGCCGAACTCGACCGCTTCATCGACGCCATGATCCACATCCGCGGCGAACTCGCCGCCATCGAAGCCGGCGAGTTGGACCGCGACAACAATCCGCTGAGCAACGCCCCCCACACCCTCGACGATATTCTCGACGAAGACTGGCGCCGACCCTACAGCAAGCGCCAGGCGGCGTTCCCCGCCGGCCGCGACACCATCGACAAGTTCTGGCCCTGCGTCAACCGCGTAGACAATGCCCACGGCGACCGCAACCTGTTCTGCGCCTGTCCGCCACTGGACGACTACGAAGATTCCGGCGGCTGACCGCCCCCGCCCGGCGGCGGCATCTTCCAGGGCAGGAAATTTTGGCGATTCCTGTTGCGTTGTCGCCGCCGGTCGCATAGCATCGGGGCCGGTACCCGTATTCTTGTGCACTCGCTACTTCCACGAACACTCGCCACTGCCGCGAACAAGAGGAGATCAAGAATGACCAAAATCAAATTGCTGGCCGGGCTGGCCCTGGCTGCCGCCCTGGTGGCCTTGGGAATCGGCCAAACCTATATGCAGGCTCCCAGCGTCGCCGCCAGCGACGATGTGATGGCTCCGCATTTTCTGGTGGATCCGCTTTGGCCAAAGCCGCTGCCCAATCATTGGGTGCAGGGCAACACCATTGGCGTCGATGTCGATGACCGCGACCATATCTTCATCGTCCACCGCAATACCGAATCGCAGTTCATGCGCGTTCAGGAGATCGGTCTCTACGCCGGCGTGGCGGAATGCTGCACCCCGGCGCCGCCGATCCTCGAGTTTGATCTCGATGGCAATCTGATCAACGCTTGGGGCGGCCCCGTTGAAGGCGCGCCCTATCAGTGGCCCGAATCCAATCATGGCATCGAAGTCGCACCCGACGGCAATGTCTGGATCGGTGGCAACGGCGGCGGCGATTCCCACGCCCTGGTGTTCAGCCGCGACGGCGAATTCATCCGGCAGATCGGCATTCCCGGCCAGGATGTGGACAGCAACAGCCAAACCCATTATGGCCGTATCGCCGAAATCGCCATTGACGCCGAGGCCGGCGAAGCCTATTTCGCCGACGGCTACACGCATAAGCGTGTGGCCGTGGTCGATGTCGCCACGGGCGAATTCCTGCGCTATTGGGGCGCCTACGGCAACCCCCCGGAAGACGGCACCGATGTCACCTACACCCCCGGCATCCCCGGGCCGGACCAGTTCCGCGGGCCGGTGCATTGCGCCGAGCCTTCCAATGACGGGCTGGTTTACGTTTGCGACCGTGGCGCCGACCGCATCCAGGTCTTCCGCAAGGACGGCACCTACCTGCGGGAAGTCATCATCTCGCCCGCCACCTTGGCCCAAGGGTCGACTTGGGATATCGCATTCTCCCCCGATGACGAGCAGGAGTTCATGTACTTGGCCGACGGCCAGAACTTCAAGATTTACATCATAGACCGCGAATCGATGGAGGTGCTGTATACCTTCGGCGACGGCGGAAGGCAGCCCGGCCTGTTTTTCGCGCCCCACAGCATCGCCACCGACTCCCAAGGCAATATCTACACCACGGAAACCTACGAAGGCAAAAGGGTGCAGAAATTCCTCTTCCAGGGAATGCGGCCGGTCACCGTGACGGACCGCGCGCCGACTTGGCCCCCGGAAGAGCTTTAAGTCCCGTTCAGGGGCGGGCGAGCCCGGCGCGCGTCCCTGACACGCACCACCAACAAACGCGCCGACGACACACACCGGCCACACCCGCTGGCAAAAAGAGGGCCGTGCGGCATAAGGATCACGCCGCAAAATAGTCAGCGAATCAAGCCGGGGCGGGTTCCTCCCCGGCTTGGCTTTCTTCCCCCTGACCCCTGTTGCGCCTGATGCCGAGCGACAGCAGCGCGCAGCCGACCACGGCCGACAGCGCCGAACCGACCAAAATGCCGAGACGCACCACATCGTAATTGTTTTGCCCGTCGCCGGTGTGTTCGAAAGCGAGACCGGCGATGAACAGGCTCATGGTGAAGCCAATTCCGCAAATGCAGGCGGTACCGGCCATTTGCAGCCAGTTTACGCCGCTTGGAATTCTGGCGACGCCCAATGCCGCGCCGAGGCCGGTAAGAAACAGAATGCCGATGGGATTGCCCAAGACAAGGCCCGCGATGATTCCCAAAGCGACCGGACTGGCGAGATCGTCCAGGCCCATGGTTGAAAGCGCCAAGCCGGCGTTGGTGAAGGCGAAAAGCGGCAGAATCAGAAACGCCACCGGCGCGTGCAGGTCCGCTTCCAAACTCCGCAGGGGCGAATGCCCGTCGCTTTCGCGCCCACTGTCGCGCCCACGCCCACGACCACGCAAAGGAACGCACAGGGCGATGAGCACGCCCGCCAAAGTGGCGTGGACTCCCGATTTCAACACGCTGACCCACAGCGCCACGCCAATCAGCACGTAGACGGTGACGCGGCGCACGCCGAGCCGGTTCGCCGCGATGCCGCAAAGCAGAAAGCCCGCCGCGACGCCGAGCATGGTCAACGAGAGATCGCCGACATAGAACACCGCGATAATGATGATGGCGGCGAGGTCGTCGAAAATCGCCAGGGTGAGCAAAAACACCTTCAAAGCGGGCGGCACCCGCTTGCCGAACAAGCTCAGGATGCCCAAAGCGAAGGCGATATCGGTGGCGCTCGCCACGGCCCAGCCGCTCAAGGCCTCGGCGTTGCCCCAGTTGAACCAAGTGTAGATGGCGGCGGGAGCGACGATGCCGCCGATGGCGCCGAGTCCGGGTAGAACAATCTGATCCGGCGAGGACAATTCCCCTTCGAGCACCTCGCGTTTGACCTCGAGGCCGATCAGGAAAAAGAAAATCGCCATCAGCCCATCGTTTACCCAGAGAATGAATGGCTTGTTGATCGACAGACCGCCAATCTGAATCGCCACCGTGGTGTCCAGCAGGGCCGCGTACAGCGTCGCCAGCGGGCTGTTCGCCACCGCCAGCCCCAACAAAGCGGCGACAAACAAAACGATGCCGCCGGCCGATTCAAGCCTTAGAAATTCTTTCAACATCCCGTTTCCCTCCCAGCACCGGGACAACTCGGCCAATCCATGGGATTTCCGCCCCTGCTGGTTATTCGATTCCGCATATGGATATACTGTCGGCCTTCGGTTTGAGATTACACGAAAACGGGACCCGCCCATGCTTGCGCGAATCTCCACCGCGATCCTCGCGGCGCTGCTGAGCGCGACGACCGCCGCCGCCGCCGAACACATCGAGTTGAATTACCAATACGAGGGCGGCCGCCGCGCCGATTTCAGCGCGATGCGCGGCACCCTCGGGGTGGCGGAATTCAGCGACAACCGCGGGCTGACCGACGGTCACTTGATCGTCGCCGGCGAAAACGGCGGCGCTTACCGCGCCGAAGTGGAAATGGCGGCGGCGGTGCGCGCGGCGCTGCGGCAGGGGCTGGCCCACGGCGGCGCCGTATTGGTGGACGACGGCGCGGATTTCAGCATCGACGGCGGCATCGATTCGATCACGGCCGAAACCGTGGACGGAGAAATCCGCCTGACCATGCGGGTGGAACTGCGGTTGAACCGCGGCGAACGAACCATCTGGCAAACCAGTTTGTTCGGCCGCGGCGCCGCCGAAGATATCGCCGCCGCCACCCGCGCCGCGCTCGACCGCCTGATCCGCGAACTCCTAAACGACGATTATTTTCGGATGGAGTTGCAATAAATGAACCAGGACGACCCGGACGATCAAGCTGGCTCCAGTCCCCGGGACGATGGCTTGGATTGGCTGCGGATGCCCAACTGGATTGTACCGGTATCTTTGATTTTCCTCGCTTTTTCGCATTTTCGCTGATTTTCTACAGCTGAAGGGAATGGCTGGCGCCGCGGATGACGGATGAAACAATGAAACAGAGAGCGCAAACATGAAACCATCGCGATACCTGCTGCTGGCATTGGTTTTTCTCGCCGCTGCGGCCTGCGGCCCCGAGGGCCCCCAAGCTCCCGCAACCGATGTCTCTGGAGAAATCGGTTCGGGCGAATTCAGCGCGGCAGAAGTGGCCCGCTGGCAAGAGCGCGCCGCCCGGGTGGAAATTCTGCGCGACCGTTGGGGCATCGCCCACATTTACGGCGAAACCGACGCCGATACCGTATTCGGCGCCTTGTACGCCCAAGCCGAGGACGATTTCAACCGGGTCGAAACCAACTACATCAACGCCATGGGCCGCTTGGCGGAGGCCGAGGGCGAGGCCGAAATTTACCGCGATCTACGTATGCGGCTGTTCATCCGCCAGCCGGAAATGGAGGAACTTTACGCATCAAGCCCGGATTGGCTGCGGCAGCTGATGGACGCCTTCGCGGACGGCCTGAATTATTATCTGCACACCCACCCGGAAGTGACGCCGCGGGTCATCCGCCGCTTCGAACCCTGGATGGCGCTGACTTTCACTGAAGGCTCCATCGGCGGCGATATCGAGCGCGTGAGTATCGCCCGCCTGCGGGATTTCTACGGCCCCGGCGATGGTGTCGCCGCCGCCGGCCATGAAGCAGCGGAGCTGCTGCGGGAATCTGGAGCGGCGGAGCCGCTGCTGGAAGCCGGGCCGGTTGCCGCCGCGGCGGAAGAGCCTGGGGGCTCCAACGGCTTCGCCATCGCGCCGTCGAACTCCGCCACCGGCAACGCGCTGTTTCTGATCAATCCCCATACCTCGTTCTTTTTCCGCGCCGAATTGCATATGGTCAGCGAAGAGGGGCTGAATGCCTACGGCGCGGCGACTTGGGGCCAGTTTTTCGTCTATCAGGGCTTCAATGAACACACCGGCTGGATGCACACCTCAAGCCGTGCCGACGCCATCGACGAGTACCTGGAAACCATCGTCGAAGGCGACGACGGCTACTACTACGTTCACGGCGAAGACCAACGGCGGCTGGAAGAAAGCGTGGTCGAAATCGACTACCGCGACGGCGAAGAAATGAACAGCCGCGAGTTCACCGTCTATCACAGTCATCACGGGCCAATCATCCGCGAACAGGATGGCCGCTGGGTCGCCATCAGCCTGATGCAGGAACCGGTGCGGGCGCTGACGCAATCCTATTTGCGCACCAAATCGCGCAGCTACATGGAGTTCAACGCCAGCATGGAGTTGCTAACCAATTCCTCCAACAACACCGTCTACGCGGATTCCGACGGCAATATCGCCTACTACCACGGCAACTTCATTCCGCGCCGGGACCCGTCCTTCGATTGGGACCAGCCACTCGATGGCGCCAATCCGGCGACTGACTGGCAGGGACTGCATCCGCTGGACGAACACATCACTTTGCTGAATCCGCCGAACGGCTGGATTCAGAACACCAACAACACGCCGTTTTCCGCCGCGGGCGAATACAGCCCCCGAGTGGAAGACTATCCTCCCTACATGGCCAACAATCCCGAGAATCCCCGGGGCGTCCACGCCATCCGCGTCCTCAATGGCAAGACCGACTTCACCCTCGATTCGCTGCTCGAAGCGGCCTACAATCCGCTGTTGACCGCTTTCGAGCCCTTGATTCCGGCTTTGCTCGCCGCCGCCGAACAAGGGTCCGCGGATGATCTCGCGGAACCGCTCGCGCTGCTGGCCGACTGGGACCTCCGCTCCGGGGTCGATTCCACGGCCACCACCTTGGCCGTGTATTGGGCCCAGACCCTGATGAACGAAGTCGCCGCCGACGCCGCCGCAGCGGGCATCAACATCTACCAATACATGGCGGAAAACGCCGGCGCCGAGCGGCTCCTGAGCGCGCTGCGCGGAGCACGGGCGGAACTGTTGGCCGATTGGGACTCCTGGCAGGTGCCCTGGGGCGAGGTCAACCGCTACCAGCGCAACGACGGCGCCATCGCCCAGCGATTTGACGACGCCGCGCCGAGCCTGCCCGTGGGCTTCGCCTCCGGGCGCTGGGGCGCGCTGGCATCGTTCGGCAGCCGCAAGTACCCCGGCACCCGGAGAATGTACGGCACCAGCGGCAACAGTTTCGTCGCCGCGGTGGAGTTCGGCGAGCCATTGCGGGCCAAGGCGATTACCGTCGGTGGCCTGCAAAGCGATCCCGCTTCAACCCATTTCGATGATCAAGCGGAGATGTACGCCAGCGGCGAATTCCGCGATGTGCTGTTCTATCGCGCGGATATCGAGGCGAATCTCGAACGCCGCTACCGCCCGGGCGAATGAGCTCCGCTTCGGGCCGGCATTTTCTGCAGATTCCCGGGCCGAGCAATGTGCCGGAACGGGTTTCCCTGGCCATGGCCAAGGCCGTGGTCGATCACCGCGGCGCGGATTTCCCCGAACTAAACCTGCGGATTTTCGACCGATTGCGCGATGTCTTCGCCAGCAAAAATCCGGTGCTGCTGTTCCCCGCTTCCGGCACCGGGGCGTGGGAGGCCGCGCTGGTCAACGCCCTTTCCCCCGGCGACCGGGTGCTGGCTTTTGAAACCGGCCATTTCGCCACGTTGTGGAAGCAAGTAGCGCTGAAGCTCGATTTGCAGGTGACTTGGGTGGAGGGGGATTGGCGCCGGGGAATCGATCCGCAAATCGCCGAGGAACAGCTGCGGCGGGACCGGGGCATCGCCGCCGTGCTGGCGCTGCACAATGAGACTTCCACCGGCACCACCAGCGATATCGCCGCCCTGCGCGCCGCCATGGACGCCTGCGGGCACTCCGCCCTCCTCGTCGTCGATGCGATTTCGTCCCTGGCCTGCGCGCCGTTGCCGATGGATGAATGGGGAGTCGATATCGTCGTCGCCGCCTCCCAGAAAGGTCTGATGCTGCCGCCGGGTCTGAGTTTCAACGCCGTCGGCGAAAAAGCCTTCGACCGCGCCCGGGATTCGCGCTCGCGCAACGCCTACTGGAATTGGGCGGAAATGCGCAAGCTCAACCGTCAAGGCTACTTCCCCTACACGCCGGCGACCACTTTGCTGTACGGACTCGACGAAGCCCTGGCGATGCTGCTGGAGGAAGGCATGGAAAACGTTTTCGCGCGCCACGCCCGGGTGGCGGCCGCCACCCGGGCGGCGCTGGCCGCCTGGGGGCTGGAAAACGTCTGTGTGAATGAACACGAATACAGCAATTCCTGCACCGCGATCCTGCTGCCGGAAGGTCACGACGCCGACCGGCTGCGGCGGATTGTTCTCGAACGTTTCAATATGTCTTTGGGTGCCGGGCTGGGCAAACTCAAGGGTGGGTGTTTCCGCATCGGACATCTCGGCGATTTCAATGAACTGATGCTCGCGGGGACCTTGAGCGGCGTGGAAATGGGGCTGGCGCTCGCCGGCGTACCCCACCGCAAGGGGGGTGTCGCCGCCGCCCTGGAAATTCTCGCCCGCGACGGGGACATCGAGGTCCCGCCATGAATTCCGCCGCCGTGGTCAACGGCAGCGCCGCCATATCGCTGCTGGGTTTCGGCGCCCTCATCTTCCTGCTGTTGTTTCTGATCGCCAAATGGAAATGGCATGTGTTTTTCGCGCTGCTAATTCCCATCATGCTGTTCGGGATACTGCCCGGCATTCAGCGGAACAATTTCATCGAAGCCTTCGAAAGCGGCTTCGGCAATACCCTGGGTTCGATCGGCGTGGTGATCGTGCTCGGCTCGATTATCGCCGAGGCGCTGAAACACACCGGCGGCATTCAAGTCATCACCCGCTCCATGGTGAATCTGGTGGGCGCGGCGCGCATGCCGCTGGCGCTCACCCTGACGGGATTCATCATCGGCATCGCCATTTTTTCCGATGTGGCTTACGTGATCCTGAACCCGCTGGTGCATTCCGCTGCCCGCACGATGAACATCGGCATCGCCGCGATGTCCACCGGACTGGTGGGCGCGCTGCAACTGACCCACGCTATCGTGCCGCCGACACCCGGCCCCCTCGCCGCCGCCGCGCTGGTCGGGGCCGATATCGGCAAAACCATCATTTACGGCAGCCTCGCCTGTCTTTGCGGTTCCCTGGCCTGCTGGGCCTGGGGAAAATTCGTCTGCGGCCCGCGTGTGACCACCGCCGCCAGCGACGAATTCGGCAGCATCGAAAACAGCTTGCAAAGCGACGCCCAGCTGCCGTCCACGCTGAGCTCATACACCCCCATTGTGATTCCCATCCTGTTGATCGCGGCCCAGAGCGTCGCCGCGCTGGCGCTGGAGGAGGGTCATGTCCTGCGGTCCGTCTTCATGTACTTGGGCTGGCCGGTGGTGGCGCTTTCCATCGGAGTTTGGCTGGCCTACCGCAATATCCGCACCGCCGAACACCGCGAACAATCCCGCGACGCTTGGGTCGAAGCGGCGTTGAAGACTTCGGCGATGATTCTGGTGGTCACCGGCCTCGGCGGCTCCCTCAGCGCCATTTTGCGCGGCACGCCGGCGGTGGATTTCATCGCCGCCCTGTTCACGGATTTCGGCCTGCCGGCGATCCTGCTGCCTTTCGCCATCGGCATCATCGGCAATATGATCACCGGCTCGACCACGGTGGGCGTCATCACCGCGGCATCATTGAGCGCGCCGATGCTCGGCAATCTCGGCCTGTCCCCGGAGGCGGCGATGCTCGCCGGCGCCAGCGGCTCGGTGATCATCAAATACGTCAACAGCAGCTATTTCTGGGTTTGCGCTTCCCTGTCCCGGCTGAGCGCGCCGGATGCGGTGTTTTGCTATGGCGGCGCGACGCTGATGGGCGGACTGGTTTCCTTCATGGCGGTTTGCGTCTTCTGGATGAGCGGCTTGATTTAACTGCGGACCCAGCCGGTTGGAGAACCGCGGCGATGGCAGTTGGCGCGCCGCGAAGGCACTGCCTGGTCAGGGGCTTTCGACCAAAGCCATTTCCAGCACTTTCGCCACGTGCAGGGCGTTGCGGGGGGCGCCGTGGGCGATTTGGCCGCGGCAGCTGAAGCCGTTGGCGACAATCAAACAGTTTTCGTCCGCGGCCCGCACCGCCGGCAGCAAATCCGACTCCGCCATCGCCATCGAATAGTCGTAGTGCTCCGCTTCATAGCCGAATGAGCCGGCCATGCCGCAGCAGGAGGATTCGATCTCTTCGCCGTCGAGTTCGGGAATCAGCGCCAGGGTTTTGCGCAGCGCCGGCATGACGGCGAAAGCTTTTTGGTGGCAGTGTCCATGCACCAGCGCCCGCTTTTGCGGAAGTGCTTGCAGGCGCAGCGCCAAACCACCCGCCTCGCCCTGCGCGGCGAGAAACTCTTCCAGTAGAAAGCTGTTCGCCGCCAGCTTTTCCGCTGTCGGTCCCAGCCCCAAAACCAAATACTCGTCCCGCAGGGTCAACAGGCAGGAAGGCTCCAGGCCGATAATCGGCACGCCGCGCTCGACAAAAGGCCCCAGGTTGTCGAGCAAACGCCGGGCCTCAAATTTCGCTGCGTCAACCAGACCGCCGCTGAGAAAAGTGCGGCCGCAGCACAGCGGCCGGGAACCGGCGGCGCTAGGAGTGGCCACCCGGTATCCGGCGGCGTTCAGCACGTTCAGCGCGGCCCGCAGGTTTCCACTTTCAAAACAACTGTTGAAGGTATCCGCCAGCAACACAACTTCCCGGCCCTCGGCGCGTCCTCGGTTACCCCCGGGGCGGGCATCTTGCGGCGCAAAGCGGTCGCGTTGCCAGCGCGGCAGCGGTCGCCGGGCGCTGAGGCCCAGCAGCGCTTGGGAAAGCCGCGCCGCCCCCGGAATCCGATCGCGCAGATTCAACAGCGGGGCGAGCGGCGCCAGCCGGTGGGCATAGCGCGGCAACGAGGCGAACAGCCGCTCGCGGATACCCGTGCCGCGGGCGCGGCGGTAGTGATGGAGGAATTCGATCTTCATCCGCGCCATATCCACTCCGGTTGGACATTCGCGTCGACAGGCTTTGCAACCCACGCATAGGGACATGGTGCGGTACATTTCCTCCGACACCATGGCTTTCGGGCCGGCGTTGCCGCTCAAAGCCAGCCGCAAGCTGTTGGCGCGGCCGCGGGTCAAATGAATCTCCTCTCCTGTGGCGCGGAAAGACGGGCACATGACGCCGCCCTGGCGTTTGCGGCAGGCGCCGTTGTTGTTGCACATTTCCACGGCGCGGTCGAATCCCCGCCACGGGGACCAGTCAAGGGCGGTGTCAAGCGGCTCGCAGCGGTAACCCGGCGGGTAGCGCATGATTGCGCGGTCGTCGAAGCGGTGTGGATTGACGATCTTGCCGGGGTTGAAAGTATTGTTCGGGTCGAACCAGCGCTTCACTTGCTCGAAATTCCCCACCATGCGGCGGCCGAACATGGATTCATGGAATTCCGAGCGGGAAATGCCGTCGCCGTGTTCGCCGGAATGGGAACCCTTGTATTCCCGCACGATCGCCAGAGCCTCTTCGGCGATGGCCCGCATCGCCTCGGCGCCGCCGGCGCGTTTCATATCGAGCACCGGACGCACATGCAGGCAACCCACCGAGGCGTGGGCGTAGAAAGTTCCCCTGGTGCCGTGGCGCGCGAAGATTTCGTTCAAACGGGCTGTGTAGTCAGCCAAGTCCTCAAGCGCCACCGCGCAATCCTCGATGAAGGAAACCGGTTTGGCGTCGCCTTTCATCGACATCATGATGTTCAGCCCCGAGGCTCTCACATTCCAGACGGCGCGCTGAAAGGCGGGCTCCACCGCCTCCACCACGAAAGCCGGGGGCACCGCTCCGTTGCCCGGTTCAAGCGCCAAGTCTCCCAGCATTTGCCCAAGCCGCCGCAATGCCGCCAATTGTTCGGCGTGATCGTCGCCGGCGAATTCCACCAGCAAGAGGGCGTCGGGCTCGCCCCGGACGAAACGCTCCACGGTCGGCGCGAACAGGGGTATATCGCGGGCGAGTTCGATCATGGAGCGGTCCATCAACTCGGCCGCTGCGGGCCCCAGTTCGACGATATGGCGGGTGCTGTCCATGGCGTCGTAAAAGCGCGAAAAGTGGCAAATGCCGAGCACTTTGTGGCGCGGCAGGGGTTGCAGATCGAGATGAATGCGGCGGAAGAATCCCAGTGTGCCTTCGGAGCCCACCAGCAGCCGCGCCAAATTGGGTCGCTTCAGAGTCAATTCATCGATATTGTAGCCGCCGACCCGGCGCAGCAATTTGGGAAAACGGCGGCGGATTTCTTCGGCTTCGGCGGCACCGAGGGCGAGCAGATTCTCCACCAGACTTTCCGGCATCCCGCCCGCGGCAGAATCCACCGGGCGGAAATGCGCTTCGACGCCGCCGGCGAGCCGCGCTTCAATCGACTGCACATTGTGGACCATGTTGCCGTAGCGGATTGAGCGCGCGCCGCAACTGTTGTTGCCGGTCATGCCGCCGATGGTGGCGCGGCTGGCGGTGGACACATCGACCGGAAAGAACAGCCCGCTGGGTTGCAGAAAGCGGTTCAGTTGGTCAAGCACGACACCCGGTTGGACGCAAACCCTGCGCGCTTGGGCATTGAAATCGAGAATTTTGTTCAGCCGCCGAGTGCAGTCGAGAACCAGCGCTTCGCCGATGGCCTGACCGTTCTGGGAAGTGCCGGCGCCCCGGGGCAGAACCGGGGCGCCCTCTTCTTCGGCGATGGCCAGCGCGGCCGCTGCGTCGTCTTCATCGGCGGGCACGACCACGCCAAGGGGCATGATCTGATAAATGGAAGCATCGGTGCTGTAGCGGCCGCGGTTGAAAGCATCGAACCAAACCTGCCCTTTGATTTCCCGCTCCAGCCGCCGCCGCAGATTCCCGTGCTTCATGCCGGCGGCCCCGTTCAACCGCGGCGGTAAATCAGTAACCGACCGCCGCCCCATCGCCCCGGCGCGAATCCGAGGCACCGAGAAACAGTCCGGCCTCCCAGTCATGGTAAACACCCATGGCCGCACCCTGGGTGCCGCGGGACATCAAGCTGTGTCCCTTGGCCTCGTACAGGCGGATCGTATCCAGAGACAGGCCATTGGGCTCCACGCCGGTGACATCGGGCAGCCATTGGTGATGAATCCGCGGCGCTTCGATCGATTCGGCGATATTGAAGCCGTGATCGATGACGTTCAGAATCGTCTGCAAGGTGGTGTTGATGATGGTTTTGCCGCCGGGGCTGCCGACCGCGAACAACGGCCGGCCGTCAACCGCGACAATGGTCGGCGTCATGCTCGACAGCGGGCGCTTGCCGGGGCGGATCAGATTGGGCGGCGTGCCGATCAGTCCGTTGGCGTTGGTGACGCCGGGAACGGCGTTGAAATCGCCCATCTCGTTGTTCAGCAGATAGCCGCCGCCCTCGACCACGATCGCCGAGCCGTAACCGAACTCCAGCGTATAGGTCAGGCTGACCATACTGCCGTCTTTGTCGACCACGGAAAAATGCGTGGTTTCCCCGCTTTCGTAGGCCTGGCCGAAATTCTCCGGGTCGCTCTGGGAAGCGCGCGCCAAATCGATGGTTGCGCGCAGTTCCTCGGCATAGGGTTTGGAAGTGAGCCTATCCAGCGGCATGCCTTCGTTGAAATCCGGGTCGCCGAGGTGTTGCGCGCGGTCGGCGTAGGCCCGGCGCATGGTTTCGGTGAGCACGTGCAGGTAGTCCGCCGAATTGTGGCCCATGGCGGCGAGATCGAAACCTTCCAGGATATTGAGCATTTCCACCAGCACCACCCCGCCCGAACTCGGCGGCGGCATGCTGATGATTTCGTAGCCGCGGTAGTCGCCACGGATGGGCTCGCGTTCCACTGCTTGGTAAAGGGCCAGGTCCTCTTCGGTGATCAGGCCGCCGATATCCGCCATGAATTGCGCCAGACGCCGGGCGTTCTCGCCCGTGTAGAAGCCGTCCCGACCATTTTGCCGAATCAGCTCCAGCGTCGCCGCCAGATCCGGCTGCACCCAGGTATCGCCAAGTTCGTACAAGGAGCCATCCGGCTTGAAAAATACCGCGGCGCTGGAGGGATATTGCCGAAACCGCCCCTGGCTGCGGGCGAATCCGGTTTGCAGCGAATAGGTGATGGGGATGCCGTCCCGGGCCAGTTCGACCGCTGGGGCGACCAGCTCGCTCCAGGGCAGGCTGCCGAGTTCTTGATGCGCCAGCCACAGTCCGGCGACGGTGCCGGGCACGCCCACCGCGAGGGGGCCGAAATGATTGGAGTTGTTGACCACGCGGCCGTCCGTGCCCAGATACATTTCCTCGCTCGCCGCCAAGGGCGCTTTCTCGCGGAAATCGAAAGCCGTGGCGTCACCATCGGCGCCGTGGTAGACGAGGAAACCGCCGCCGCCGATATTGCCGGCGCTCGGCCAGGTGACCGCCAGGGCGAACGCCGTGGCGACTGCGGCGTCAACGGCGTTGCCGCCGTTCTTGAGAGTTTCCACGCCAACTTCCGAAGCCAGCCGCGAAGCGCTGCTGACCATGCCGTTTTTGGCGTAGGTCGGCGTGCGGCCGCCGTCGGCGAAGACCGGCGCGGCAAGCGCCAACAATGCAAAGGGAACGAGAAACCGGAATACTCGCAAATGGTTCATGGTCGGGTCCAAAAAAAACAAAACTCGATTATACGGGAACTGATTGCCTCCGCAGTTGCGCAATGCTACTTTTCCAACCAATTCGCCGCGCGGGACCGTTCAAATGTTGTTATCGACTTCCACCTTGACTGTTTTTTCAAAGCGTCTTTGGCTGGGCGCGGTGCTGCTCGCGCTGGGAGGCTGCGGCGATTCCACCGCGCCGGAATCGGCCGCGGATTTGGCGACAGCCGCCGAAGGAGAAACCGAAGAGCAATTGCAGCTCCGGGCGCGGTCCATTCACGACCGGGTTCTCACCCTCGATACCCATGTCGATATCAATACCGCAAATTTCACTTTGGACAACAACTACAGCAGCGATCTCGACACCCAAGTGACCTTGCCCAGGATCGAAGTCGGCGGGTTGGATGTGGTTTGGTTCATCGTCTACACCGGCCAAGGCCCGCTGGACGAGGAAGGCTATGCCGCGGCATACGCCAACGCCATTGACAAATTCGATGCGATTCACCGCTTGACTTCCGAGATCGCGCCCGAACGCATCGGCTTGGCACTGACTTCCGAAGAAGCGCGGGAAATCACCGCCAGCGGCCGCAAGGTCGCCATGATCGGCATCGAAAACGCTTATCCGTTGGGGCTGGATTTGGCGCGGATCGAAGAATTCCACGCCCGGGGCGGACGCTATATGTCGCTGGCGCACAATGGCCACAGCCAGTTCTCCGACTCCCAAACCGGCGAGGCGGACAACGAATACTTGCACGGCGGCCTCAGCGAACTCGGCCGGGCGGCGGTGGCGGAAATGAATCGTCTCGGCATCATCGTGGATATCTCCCATCCTTCGGCCGAAGCCATCTCGCAAATGCTCGACATCTCGACGGCGCCGGTCATTGCATCCCACTCGTCGGCCCGGGCGCTGACCAACCATTCCCGCAATTTGAGCGACGATTTGCTGCTGCGGGTGCGGGACAACGGCGGCGTTGTGCATGCGGTCGCATTGGATATCTACATCAACGAAGCCCTGCGGGCGCATTTCTCTGGAGCCCGGCAACGGCTGATGGAAGAGGTCGCGGCCGAAATGGCGCTGCAAACGTTGGCCGCGGAACAAATCGCGGCCCTGAACGACGCTGAGCGGGCGGCGCGGGACGCCTCCCTGGCGGAATTGCAGGAGCGGGTTGACGCGCGTTTCGAGGCGGAAATCACCGCGGAGGCCCCGCCGCCGGCGACCGTGGCGGACTTGGTTGACCATATCGACTACATGGTAGACTTGATCGGCATTGAGCACGTCGGCATCAGTTCGGATTTCGACGGCGGCGGCGGCATCGAAGGCTGGCGCGACGCTTCCGAAACTTTCAATGTCACCCTCGAATTGGTGCGCCGCGGCTACAACGAAGAAGAAATCGCCCTGCTTTGGAGCGGCAATCTGCTGCGGGTGCTCGATGAGGTGCAGCAGCTGGCGGCCGCCAACGGCGCATAGCCACCAGCAGTGGTCGTCAACAGCAGCCGCCAACAAGTGAGACTTCGCCAACAGCCGCGCAAATGTTCACCGCAGATCGCAAATTGGCTTTCGCGGACCGGCGGAGCGCCAATTCAAGAGGAGCGCAGCGAAAAATGAATTCCACCCGAGACGGAATAAGCAGGCGGCAAATATTGCTGGGGGGTTCAACCCTGCTCGCGGCCAATGCGCTGCAATCGATTCCGGGCGGCCGGCTCTGGCCCGAATTCAGGTTGATGTCCAGCGCCCTCGCCCAAGAGACGATTCCCAAGCCGGATTACATCATCCGCATGAGTGCCAACGAAAACCCCTGGGGGCCTTCCCGGGTCGCTTTGCGAGCGATTCACCAAGCTCTCGACGAAGCCAATCTCTATTCTTTCTACAATAATCCGCTGCGCGGTTTGATGGCCGAGCGAGAGAGTATCGACGCCGAACATATCAGCCTCGGCGCGGGGTCGGCGGAGTTGCTGAAAGTCGGCGGATTGCTGGCGGGAATGCGCGGTGGTTCCATCGTCATCCCCGACCCCACCTTCGAGGATCTGCCGGATTACGCCGAAGCCAACGGCACCGAAGTCATCCGCGTGCCGGTGGACGGCGACATGAAAATCGACCTGGAAGCCATGGCCGGCGCCATCCGCGCCGACACCAAACTGGTGTACCTGTGCAACCCCAATAATCCGATCCCCAATATCATCGAAAAGAACGCCCTGCGGGATTTCATCGTCGAAATCGCCCGGGACCGGCTGGTGTTCCTCGACGAGGCCTATCACGAATTCGTCCAAAATCCCGATTACAGTTCGATGCTGGACATGGTGCGCGGCGGCCAGCGCAATCTGATCATCACGCGCACGGCTTCCAAGATTCACGGCTTGGCGGGGCTGAGGGTGGGCTTTGCTTTTTCCCATCCGGATCTGGCGCGGGAAATCACCAACCGGCAAACCGGCTTGCAGAACATCGTCGGCATCCGCGCCGCCCACGCCAGCTACCAAGACCGGGAGCACACCGATTTCGTGCTGCGAACGACGCGGGAATCCCTCGACATCGTTGAGGACTATCTGCGCTCGGCCGGCATCGGCTTCATTCCATCAAACGCCAACTTCAGCTTCATCGAAACTGGCCAGCCCATCGAAGAAGTTCAAGCCCGCTTCCTGGCGGAGAACATCCAAGTGGGCAGACCCTTCCCGCCCTTCACCAATTGGATGCGGCTGAGCATGGCGAAGCCGGACGAGATGCGCTATTTCGTGCAGACCTACCGCAAACTGTACGGCTGAGCACTTGCTGCTTCCGTGCCGCGGCGCAACGGCAAACTCCGCGGGCTGTATACTTGACCACCAAGTCGATTTCGCCGAATTCGCCGAATTCGCCGAATTCGCCGGTTGCAAAGACAGGCCATCCGATCGAGACACATGATCAAGCTGCGTTTGCGGGATTTGCACAAGTGGGCCGGGCTGATTGGCGCCCTTTGGCTCGCTGTGCTCGGCTTTTCGGGGCTGATTCTCGACCACCGGGACGATTGGCGCTGGGCGTGGCGGCTGCGGGTGCCGGAGGCGCTGATTCCCGAAGCCCGGCTTGAGGCTTTGACCAGCCGTCATATCACCCTGCTGCAAGCCAATCCGGCGAACGCGGCGGACTGGCTTGCCGGCGGCGCGGCGGGGCTGTGGCACAAGTCGGACGGGATGGAAACTTGGCCGGAAGTGTACTTCGAAGGTCTTGCCGGCCCACCCATGGTCTACGCCATCCATGTGGACGAAGCGCTGGGCTGGGAGCGCGTCTGGCTGGCCACGGACGACGGTCTTTGGCAGCTTCTCCCTGACCAGCCGTTGCTCGCGGTGCGGGCGGGCTTGGCCGGCCGGCGCCTTACCGCTCTCGCCGGCGGCGCGGGCCCCGGGAGTTTGGTGGCGGTGGAGAAACGTTCGCGGATTCTGACCATCGCCGCCGGCCAAACCGAGCCAAGCGCCACCATCGATCTCGCCCGGGTCTCGGTCGCTAATCTGCCGGAAAGACTGTCTTGGAGTCGCTTCATTTTCGACACCCATCTCGGCCGCTCGTTTTTCCGCCGGGACGCCAATTTGCTGCTCAACGACTGGGGCGCGCTGGCGTTCGTCCTGCTGGGGCTAACGGGAGCGGCGCATTTCTTCTGGCGCCGGGTTGGACGCGGCCGGCGGGCCGCGAATCCGCGGCAGCGGCAGCGGCTGTTGCAACTGCATTCTTCGATTCTCGGCCTAGCGGCAGTGGTGCCAATCCTTTATTTATCCCTCTCCGGGATTGTGATGGACCATCGCGATCAATGGATGTCCGCCTTGGTGGGAAATTCCATCGACCGCGACTTATTGCCCGGGGTGTATGATTTCCGGTCGCTGATCGACGAGGTGTCCCATGTGGTCGCCTACCCCGGGCAGCCCGAGCGCTTCACCGTGGGTACCCGCCTGGGGGTGCTGAGCTCGGACGACAACGGGCGGAGCTGGCGGCGCGAAGGCAGCTCCGACGGCGGCCCGGCGCCGGGATTCGTCTGGAGCCTGCGGCGCATGGAAGGCAATCTCGTCGCCGGTGGGCTGGGGGGACCGAGCTTCTATCGTCCTCTGGACGGCGGCGACTGGCGCATGGTGCCGCGCCTGATCGGCATGCCCTCCGATCTCACGCGCAGCGAAGAACGCTGGTTCGCCTTGAACGGAAACGCGGTCCTGAGCGGCGACCTGGCGACGGGATTTTCCGCCGCGCCGCTGCGCCCGCCACGCTTGGCGGGCGCACCCTTGATGCTGGTGATGTTCGATATCCACAATGGCCGAATCATCACCGAACACGCCAGATACGCGCTGGATCTAATGGCGCTGCTGGCAATTTTCATGGTGGCCTCCGGTCCCGTGCTTTGGTGGCGGCGGCGGCGGAAGTCCGCTCGCGCCGACGGTTTCGCCTGAGCGGTGATTGCAGCGCGGCTTCGGGTTATGCTGCCGGGTCGGCAGCGGTTTTGACGGGCGCGGGAAATGGCGAGAGCGGATATCGTAATTGGAGTGCTGGTGGTGTATCAGCTGGTGCTGCTCGGCATCGGCTTCTGGGCCTCGCGGCGCACCACCGACGGCAAGGATTTCTTTCTCGCCGGCCGCCAACTCGGTCCGGTGGTGGCGGCGGTGAGTTACGCCTCGAGCGCTTCCTCGGCCTGGACGCTGCTCGGCTTGAGTGGAATGGCCTACGCCGCGGGTGTTTCGGCGGTCTGGGTCGCGGCCGGCTCGATCAGCGGGATGTTTGTGGCCTGGTGGTGGATCGCGCCGCGCTTGATGGGCTTCAGCCGCGCCCACGACCACCTGACGCTGACCGATTTTCTCGCCCACGGAACCAGCGGCGGCGCCAAGCGCGCCATCGTCTATCTGTCCTCGCTTGTGGTCGTCTTCTCTTTCGTTTTTTATATCGCCGCGCAATTCCAGGGCGCGGGGAATCTGTTTTCCTCGACTTTCGACGTGTCTTTGGCCGCCAGCATCGGCATTGGCGCGGTGGTGATCATGGTTTACACCATGCTCGGCGGGTTTTGGGCGGTCAGCGTCACCGACACCATTCAGGGATTCTTGATGGCGGTCACCGCCTTGCTGCTGCCCGCGGCGGCGATGATTTCGGTCGGTGGCGCGGCGGGCTTGGCGGAAGGTCTGCACGCGGTCGGCAGCGCGGAACAGGTGAGCTTGGTCGCGAACGGCGGATTCTGGTTTGCCGCCGGGGTGATTGTCGGCGGACTCGGTATCGGCATCGGCACCTACGGCCAGCCTCATCTGCTGGTGCGGTTCATGGCCCTGCGGGACCGCGGGGCCTTGTTGCGGGCGCGTTGGATCGTCGCGGGCTGGTACTTCGCCGTGTATCTGGGGATGATTCTGCTGGGCTTGGCGGGCCGCGTCCTGTTTCCCGAACTCGGCGACCCGGAAACGGTGTTCTTCAATATCAACGAAGCGCTGCTGCCGCCGATTATCGGTGCGGTCCTGTTGGCGGCGGTGCTTTCGGCGATCATGTCCACCGCCGACAGCCAGCTGCTGGTCGCCGCCGGCGTTATCGCCCACGATCTGGGCTTCGGTCACCGGGGCCGGGCATCGTTGTTGCGAGTTTCCAGGCTGATGATCGTGCTGATCGTCGCGGCGGCGGTCGCCGTGGCGCTGTACTTGCCGGAAAGTATTTTCAACCGGGTGTTGTTCGCCTGGATCGCCCTGGGTTCGGCGTTTGGTCCGACGGTTTTTCTGCGGCTGGCGGGATACGAGGCGGCGCCGGCGGCGATTCTGCTTTCCATCCTCACCGGCTTCTCGCTCTCGGTGTTGTTCTATCTGATGCCGGATACGCCGGGAGAGATTCTCGAACGGGTGGCGCCCTTCTGCTGCGCCAGCGCGATATTGGCGGCAACCCGCAGGCTGCAATTCATCCGATCCGGCGACTGACCGGGTCAAGGCCGCCGGTGAACACGGCAGGAATGCCTGGGCATGCTCCGGGTTCGACCAAATCCGCCGCGGGCCGAAAGTCCGTCTCAGCGCAGCGGGCGGGCGTGGGCGGAACCCCTGAATATGGCGTTCATCAGAATGATGTTGAGGCCGTCCAAGTAGGCGCGCACGGTGGGGTCCTGGGTGAACGCCACCACTTGCCCCGCGCCGCGGGGCTGCGCCAGCGCGAACGGCTTATAAGCCAGTTGCCGCCGGTTTTCCTCCCACAGATAGCCGCTCGCGAGCAAATCGTCCGGGCCCTGGAATCTGGCGACGTTGACGCCGTCGTCGATGCGGATGGGCGTATAGATGTCCGCGCCGCGGACCAAAACGTTGAGCACCGGCGCAACACCCGCGCTCAGCCAATGCTCTGGATGCACATCGGCCCTGGCCAGCACGCCTGCCACCGGATAGGGGTCGGATTCCAAATCGATGGTTCGGGCGCGAAACTGCCCCTCTTCCGAGAGGTAGCTGCCGGCGACGGTGGCACCGCCTTCTTCCTCTTCCTCGCCAGCCGCCGCGTCCAACACCGCCCGCTCGCGTTTGACGGCGAGCAGTTCGACTTCCGGGTCGCTGAGAAAGCGGGTGGCGTTGCCGAGGGCGATAAGCACACCGCCGTCGTCAACCCAGCCTTTCAGATTTTCCACGCCGGCGGCGCCCAGTGCATCCAGATACCCGCCGCCGGTGGTCGGCAGCAGCAATACCTGGTAGCGGTCTAGGTCCGCCCCGGCGAGCCGGTCCGTGCGAATCGGGGTCACCGGATAATCGAACTGACGTTCGATGACAAAACGGGTATTGCCGGCGCTGTAGGCATTGGTGGGTTCGTCCCAGGCGATCGCAACCCTGGGCGCGTTGAAGCGCGCCACATTGGCGCTGCCGAAGCTCGGCCCTGCGGTGACCCAGCTGTCATCGACGGCGACCACTTCGGCGCCGGTGTCGCGGGCCAGGGCGGAAAGGGTCCCGAATAGATCGTCGGGATTGTCCGCCGCGTCGATGATCAGCGTTCCGGCGGGGTACTCCCGGCCGAGATTGGTGAACGCCAAATCGTTGCTCTTGATATTCAGCCCGGCGAGCAGTCCCCGCGCCAGCAGTCTGGCCGCCGGCGCCGAACCCCAGGGCACCAAATAGGCGACCGCGGAGTCGCCGCCCCGCACTTCCGCGGGCAGAAAAAGTTCTTCGCCGACAGTCTCGAACTCCGCCCGGGGAAATTGATCGCAGACGTTCATCGCCAAATTGAACATCAGCGGCAGCGACCAGCCGGTTACATCGTAAATCTGGTCCGGCAGGTTGTCCGCCCGCCGCTGTTCCTGCTCCGCGAGAAACTCCGCTTCCATGGAAACTTGCGGTTCGAGCAAGGTGCGGATGAAGCGCTTGGCGGGCTGGTCGGCCCTCACCAGATAACTGCCCGGGGCGTAATCGATCCCGCAGGCGTCGAAGGCTTCCCGCGCGCGGGAAACTTCGATTCCCTGGCGGCTCAGAAGTCCGGCCAGGCGGACCACGCCCGCCTGATCATTTTGCACCGGGAACAGATAGCTGCGGTTTTCTTCCCGCTCGCCCTCCTCGATGGCGGAAACCCGATAGTTGTACAAATCGGTTAAAAACTTCTCCCGATTCTCCGCAACGGTTTCCGCCGTGGACAGCGAAGTCAGGAAATGACTGCGCACGGCGTAGGCGTAGGTCAGTTCGTTGCCGTCGTATTGGCGGAACACCAAGCCGCGGGACGAGGCCTGTTCATAGGTCATGGCGATGCTGCCGTAATACGATGGCCAACTCGCGCCGTAGCCGGGATAAAAGGCGTCGTAAACTTCCCTAGTGAAGTAGTCGATTCCAAATTGGTCGAACCAGCGGGCGTGGTTGCGACCGAACAATTGCAGGCTTTCGCGCTGATCCGCCGCCAGATGGGGATTGTAGGGGACCGCTTCCGGGGCGAAGAAATAGGTGCCGTCGGAACCCATTTCGTGGGCATCGACATAGACCACCGGATACCACTCCTGCAATGCCGCAATGCGGCCCCGGGTTTCCGGCTGGGTCATGATGAACCAGTCCCGGTTCATATCGAATAGATAATGGTTGGTGCGGCCGTTTGGCCAAGGCTCGTCGTGTTCGGCGGAAATGCGGTCGGAATCGGGGCGCAATCCCACCGAACTGGTGAAATGATGGACGAAGCGGTCGCGGCCGTCGGGATTCTGCACCGGATCGATCACCACCACGGTATCGCGCATGATGTCGGGCACGCGCGCGTCTCCCCGGGAGGCGAGCAGATGGTAGGCGGTCAACATGGCGGCGTCGGTGGACGAGATTTCATTGCCGTGGACGCTGTAGGACAGCCAAGTCACCGCCGGCTGGTTGTCGATGATGGCGGCCGCTTGCTCCGCCGGTGTAACGCGGGGGTCGATCAAGCTTTGCATGCCGGCCTTGATGGCGTCGATCCGGGCGATGTTTTCCGGGGCCGACAGCGCGACATAGATCAATGGCCGGCTTTGCCAGCTGCGCGCGTAGTCGACGACCCGCACCCGCTCCGGGGTGGCGGCGGCCAGCGCCTCGAAATATCGAACGGCATCTCCATGCCAGGTAATTTGCTCGCCGGGGGCGTAACCGAGCACCTGTTCGATGGTCGGTATCGCCGGGTCGTAGTTTTGGTCGCTCCAAAATGGGAAATCGCTCTGGGCCGCCGCCGATGTCCCCAGCAGCGTGGCCCAAACAACCGCCGCGACGCGGCGCGGCGCGGTCATGCCGCGGTTTGCCGCCGTCCGCCGCCGGGCGGGGACGAAGCGGACCAATCCAATCAAGTTTCGCAACATCGCTTCATCCTCTATGGTCGGGCTCTATGGTCGGGATCTTCATTTTCCGCCCCGGAAAAGCAAAAAGCCCACTCGGGGTGAGCGGGCTTCAACCGTCGCGCCGAACCCGCTATTGCGGGGGATTTCCGATCGGCGTTCCCTCTTTGCGCCATTCGCCGTAGAGAAACTCTTCCGAGAACTCGGCGCATTTGAACTCCAGCAATTGCATGTTGGAATCCATGCGCCGGTAGAGCGGGAGGCTGATTTTCCACGGCTCGGTGAAAGTCTGGGGGTCGGTCATGGTCGCCTCGTAGGCGATATGGTTGGGACCGTTGTAAGTCCAGCGCTCTTCCACCACCATTTCCCAGCTGTGGTGGTTGCCCGCCCGGTCGAACCAGGTATCGGGAATCTGGCCGGTTACCCGCACCACCAGGGTGTCGCCCTCCCAGTGGGCGTTGGAATGCCCCATCCACGCATCGACCTGGGACATGACCTCGGGCTGATCGACATACAAAATGCGATTGGCCTCCGCGTATTCGTAGGCGATCAGGATGACATCGGTGGATTGCACGATCTGGAACGGGAAAGGCAGGTAATTGGCCCGCGGCACTCCGGGCATGTAGCATTTGGTCAGCGGATCGTTCTCCAGCGCGTTGGCGCGGTTGGCATCGCGCTGCCGCAGGGCTTGCTCATTGTAGGGAATGCGCCCGCCCTCGACGATGCCGAGGCTCCCGGGAACCGCCGAATGCGCGCCGAACAGCCCGGGATGGGGGCCCATGCCCGCCGCATGGGGTTCGATATCGTAATGCGCCGAAGTGATCGCCTGCCAGATGCCGCTGAAGTCCGGCTTACCGTCGGGAGTACGCGGGACTTCCCTAACTGAGTCGCCGCCGGGCGCGCTTTCTTGAGAGCCGTCTTGGGCTTGGGCCGGCGCCGCCAACAGCAGCGCACAGCCAACCAGTGCCGCGCTCCCCGCGCGGCACAGATTCGATAAGCTTTTCATCGGATGTTTGTTCCTTGGTTGATGGCTTCGCCTTAATCGCGGTTAGTCGCGTTCGGGCAATTCTTCACCTTCGGCGATGCGCTGCTCATCTACCCGGGCGCCGCGCAGGGTATTCATCATGCCGTAATTGCCCTCATGGCAGGCGTATTCGTAAATCTGTCCGGCGACTTTGATCATCGGCACCACGGCGGTGATCTTGTCGGTGAAAGTGGACGGATCGTCGATGGTGAATTCGTACTCGACCGTATCGTAGGCCGTCCGGGTGAAACGCTCGGTCAACACCATGTCGTAGTCCGTGCCGGCGCTGGCGAAAGTTTGGCGATAGCCGGTGAAATTCTTCGTTTCCACCACCAAAGTATCGTCTTCCCACCAGCCGCGGGAATCGCCGGACCACAGGCGGATGCCGTCATCCAGCGGCGGCTTCTCCACCAGCGGCACGATGCGGGCGTCGTGAATCATTTCGGTCATGATCACCGCGGTGTCGCGGTTTTGGATGATTTGCATATTGTTGTTGTACAGGCTGGGTACGAAGGGCGGGCCGGAATTGAAACCGACGATGCAGCGTTCCGACAGGCCGCGGTCTTCCGGGCCATCCTTGGAGATGCCGCCGACCACATAACGCACCGGCCGCTCGCCGGGAATATCGGGGCCGAGGCCGCCGAACTGCCGCGGCGCGCCTTCAACCACCGGGGGAATCCTGCCGTCTGCGGGATGGATGATGTGGGAAGTACGGACGACATCGCCGAGCCCGGCCACTTCAATCCAGAAATCGTTGTAGCCGCCGGGGTTACTGCTCTCATCGGGCGCTTCCGGGTCCACCACCAGCCGCGCCGCGGCGGCATCGGCGGCGGCGCGGTTCGCCGCGATCTGCTCGCGGCGCTCCTCGATCTGCTCAGCGGTCAAAAACTGCTGGGTGCCGTACTGCTGCGGGCGCTGCATGGGCACGTCGGAGGAAAAATTCCATACGCCCTGCAGATCCGGCTGGCCCCATTCCGTGCGCGGAACCTCATAGTCGCCGTTCTGGGCGATGGCAGTGGCGCCCAGCAGCATGAATGGCGCGATACCGATCAGTGCTTTTCTGTTCATTTTTCACCTCGTTGCCGACTTCGTCGCCAAAGTCGATTTTTGGACGAGTATGGCAATGCTCCAAGTGTAATCGCTGGTACGGTCAGGTCAAGGCGCGGCCCGCGTCCGGCGAGGTCCCCGGGATGGGGGCCGACACGCCAAGCTTGCCTTCGACCCGCGCCAATCGAATCGACACGTCTTGGACGCTCTCCCGCAATTCGGCGACATCCTTCGCCACGTTCTCGATTTCCTTGCGCAGCCCCGCTTGCCCCTCCCTCATCTCCTTTCGCGAGGCCTCGTCACGCTTGGCGATTTCCTTGCGCAAGGCTGCGTCACCGTCGGCGATTTCTCTCCGCAGCTTCTCGTTACCGTCGGCGATTTCCTTGCGCAGGGCCGCGTTACCGCGATTTCCCGCTCCAATCGCCGAAACGCTAACACACCCAAGGGAAATGACGAAGGTTTTCCCCAAAAAAATAGGCTCCCGGAGGAGCCCTTGTCGGCGGAGGGCGATGCCCTGCCGAGCGCCCATCGGATGAGAGCGATTTTCATCGTATGTCCGCGGGATATGCCCGGCCGGAAATCGCCGCCCGCTCGGCGGTTGCCCGTTGCCAGCCGGGGCAGTAGCCGGAAATTGACAAAATGTGTTTGACACATTCTCGAATATGCTGGTAGTGTCGCCCCGTGCGGGAGTTCCGGCATGTCGGTTGCTTGGTCCGAAAGGTCTGGTTCGGCGGTGTCGGCGAGGGATTTGCCTAAACCGGACATGATAGTAGTCGCGCCACAGAGCCTCGATCCTTGAGTACGTACTGGTTCTGTTGATGCGGCCCGAACTGGACATCGGTGAAGAAATCGAACTTGCGGGGCGAGGCTGGGGGGCCGCGCAATCGGTGGGATGGCCCAGTTAGCTGTCGCCATCAATAAAACAGTCGAATTTCGATGGAGAGATACTATGCAGTTCAAGATTCCACACAAGCGTAACCTGCTCTGCGCGGCCATGTCCCTGTCGTTGCTGCCGATTGCCGGCACAAGCTTGGCGCAGGACGAGGCCACCGTAGAGGAGGTTATCGTAACCGGTTCGTATATTCGTCGGTCGGAGGGCTTCACCCAAGCCTCTTCGGTCACGCAGCTCACGGCTGAGGACCTCGAAGCCGAAGGCACGCTGAATATAGGCGAAGTGGTCTCCCAGCTTACTTTTGTCAACGGCGACGCTTCGCAGATCACGAACACGATTCAGGGGCAGGATTCGCGCTCCACCAGCGTTGACTTGCGCGGCCTCGGTGCCCGCTCGACCCTGACGCTGATGGACGGCCGGCGGCTGGTGAACGAAAACGTCAACGCCATGATTCCGACCATCGCGATCCAGCGCATCGACATCGTGGCGGACGGCGCTGCGGCGCTGTACGGCAACGAGGCGGTGGCCGGCGTGGTGAACTTCGTGCCCTACACCGACTACGAGGGCTTCCGCATGGAAACCTACGCCGAGGGCGACACCCGCGGCGACTACGACGAGCATTCGGTGCAGTTCCTGTTCGGCCGCGACATCGGCGACATCAACGTCGTGATGGCCGGCCAGTTCCGGCAGAACAGCAGGCTCGCCTGGAACGAGCGCAACGTGCTGGCCAATTCGGGCTTGGTGATCTCCAGTAACGCGCCGGGCAACTGGTTTGTGCCGGACCGGGACGAGGACGGCAACTACACCGGCGGCCGCTCCAGCGCGGTCGATCCGAGCTGTCGGCCAGCCTCGGAGCGCACCGACTACACCCCGGGCATGGCCGCGAACGCCTACGGCATGAGACTGGGTTCGAACTGCTTTTTCGATTTCGGCGACCAGCGCAGCGCGCGCGAACCCGCCGAAACCACGCAGCTGTTCACCAACATCACTTACGACTACAGCGACGATCTGACGCTGTCGTTCCAGGGCTTCGCCACTCGGCTGGCCGAGCGCACCTACACTTCGACCTCGAATCCGGGCAACTCGCGTATCGGCGAACTGCCGACGGTCCGCGGCGAGATGCCGGGCAATCCCTTCCGCGCCTGTAAGGGCGGCCGGTACGACCGCAACAATCCCTTTGTCTGCGCCGATCCAGCGGACAGACTCTTCGGTGTCGATTTCAATGGCGACGGCCTGCCGGACCGCCACGACCAGGATGTCAACGGCGACGGCCTGATGGACGCCTTCGTGCATCCCAACGGCTGGATTCCGCTGTACGAGGACGTGGTGGCGCGGCGGCTGCGTCCGATCAACAAGACGCACACCCGGTCCAGCGGCCACTCGCCAGATGCCGCCAACTTGTCAGACAACATCGACCATCTGAGCCGCTACACCTTCGAGGCGGATTTCGCCGTGCCCTTCCTCGAGGGTTGGCAAGGCAACGCCGCCTACACCCACGGCTACCGCGAACTCGTGTTTATGTCGAATCAGAACTACGACATCACCGCGATGATCCAGGGCTTGAACTGCGACATCGTGTTCGACCGCAGCGCCTGCTACAGCCCCTTCCTGATCGTCAACGACGAAGACAACAATTCCGTTGACGTGATGAACGCGGTCGCCGGGCGCAGCACGGAAACCATCGAGGACAAGCTGAGCACGGTGGACATCGTGCTGACGGGCGAGGTGCCGCTGGGCGGCTTCGAATTGCCGGGCGGCCCGATCGCCGCGGCGGTCGGCTACCAGTTCCGCGACGACAAGTACGAGAACGTGCCTTCCGAGGAAGAGCTCGCCGGTGTTACCTGGATCGGCAGTTCCAACCGGGAGGTGATCACCAACGGTTCGCGCACCATCGACGCCTACTTCGCCGAATTCGCCGTTCCCGTGCTGGACAATCTCGAGTTGGAGTTGGCGGTGCGGCGCGAGGAGTTCAGCACCGGCCAGACTTCGACGGATCCGAAGTACGGCATCACTTGGGCGCCGCTCGACTGGCTGACCCTGCGGGCGACCGCTGGCGACGCCTTCATCGCACCGACGCTGGAGCAGTTGCTGAACCCCATCACCTGCGGCCTCGGCACGGTGAGCGATCCGTTCAGCACCTTCGAGGCCTGGACCACGACCTGCGGCGGCGGCAATCCGAGTCTGGGCAACGAGAGCTCCACCTCCCGGCAGCTTGGTTTCGATATTGTCCTGGACAATTTCGATTTCCACGTGACCTGGAACGAGACGGACTTCCAGAACCGTATCGTCTCCAAGAACGCCCAGGACCTGCTTGACGAGGAGTTCGAGATCTTCCGCCAGGCGACCGGCTATTCCGGCGACGGCCCACCCTCCCGCGACCAGTTGCAGGCTTGGATCAACGATCCCCGCTCCAACAAGGAAATCATCCGGCCCCGGGACGACATCGGCACGATTCTGCAAATCTGCTGCCGTGGCTCAATCAACGCCGAATTCGTCAAGGTGACGGCCTACGATATCCAGGGCAACTACACCTTCGGCTTCGACAACATCGGCGATTTCCGTCTGGGCTTGCAGGCCACCTACGTGCAGGAGTACCTGGTGCAGAGCGACCCGGAATCGCCGGTGCGTGACGTGGCCGGCCTGTACAACTGGAGCACCGCCGCGGCGCCGGAGCTGCCCCACTGGAAGGCCAACCTGCGCGCCAGCTGGACCAACGGCGACCACTCAGTGGTTTCCACTGTCCACTACATCGACGACCTGCCCTACGACGGGCCGTCGTACTCGCACATGGACTTCTTCAGCGGCTTCTACCGTCCCGGCAACATCTTCGAGACCGGCATCTACGCTTGGACCGACATGGACTTGGCGTACACCTACCGGGGCTTGCAGATGTTCGACGGCGAGATGGCCATGACCATCGGCTCGCGCAACGTGTTCGACCGCGAACCCCAGCGCTCGCCGGAGTTCATGGGTGTGGTCGGCGGCCTGCAGGACGTACTGGGCCGCGTGCTCTACGCGAGACTGGTTTACGATTTCTAACCGAAATCAACCACCATCGAAAAGGGCTCCCGCGGGAGCCCTTTTCTTTTTGCCCGCGCGGGATTTACCCTTCGATCTTCGCGCCCCGTGGCCGCCGGTCCCGCTGCGCGCGAAGCCCGGCGATGCCTTTTGCTCTCACGGCGCCTATAGCTTTTTTTCCCGCCGCCGGGGCGGGAAGCAGCAACTCGTACTCCAGCCCCCGCAGCGCCGCCGGTCGATAGCCGGGCACGAGATCGAACCGCGCCTTGACCGAGTGGTGCAACAGCGGAGGATGCGCGGCGGCGGGCATGGCTTGGTTGTCTTCGCGGACGCAAACTTTCCGCGCCGCCCGGTCGTATAGATTTCCCATACCTTCGGGGCGAACTCGGGAGACCCCCGTGACGTTGGGATGCAGCAGAATATCGTCCGCGTCGAGGGCGCCGAGCACCTCTCCCTGTGCCCGGAGCAAATCGGATACCTCGGCCAGGTCGCGCGGATTCGCGATTCTGATATCGCCACCCAGGCAGGCGTTGCACTGTTCGATCATGTAGCCCAAAGCGATGTCGCTGAGGCCGTCGCACCAGAATCCGCCGCCAACGTCGCTATGCGCCCCGGGAAACCAGATTTCGGTGATGCGCTCGGAATCGTCGGCATCGCGGTTCATCTGGGTCGGTTCGAAAGCGACGCGGTCCTCGTCGAGGGATAGAATATGCACAGCGCGCTCGACACGCTGATCGAGGGTGCCATTTTCGAACACCACATCGCTGACGATTCGCTCGCCCTGCCGGTGGATGCCGTCCATCGCCGCCACGGTGTCGAACACGCCGAGGAAGGCGACTTTCAGCCCGCCCTGTTCTTTGAGCGTAAGACCGGCGAACTTTCTCGCCAGCGCGGCGCCCCGGCTGAATCCGAAGATGACAATCCGATCCTCCGGGGTCGGGTCCGCCGCCTGCAAATCCGCTTTCGCCTCGTTCAGTATCCGCCGGGCGTCGCCCCATTTCGGTGCCAGCGCCGCGTTCACCAGCCCGGAAACCCTCGACACCATCCAGCCCAGGAGCGGAATGTCCGCTCCGTTTTCCCGGGTTCCGATGCCGTTGTAGTACCAAGTTCGCTGCTCCGCTCCGCGGGGAGTCCGGGACGCTGTTCGATCTCCCCGCAATCCTCCGCCCATCAGGATATGCAGCTTGAGCACGTTGCTGATGCTCTCGTCGTGCTCGAACTTATCGGCGTCGCCTGGCTCGTTGCCGGTTCCGTCGAAGCTGAACACCAGTGTGCGGCCTTTCTCCATCGCAATGACTCCGTCAGTCTGTTTCGCTTGCCCTCAACCCCGGCAACAATTTGAGGTGCCAAACCCCGGGCGTTGCCCGCCCCACATTATCGGCCATCACCCGACTCCGGGAAACTATCGGTTTTATCAATAGAAACTCATGGAAATATCAATTATCCAAATACAACGGAATATGCTAGCTTGCCAGTCGAACCGTTGCGAGCCATCGCAGCCCTCGAATTCAACCCAAACACGCAGTTGCAAGGAGACATCATGCACGACACCGTCAAATGCCCGTTCACGGGCGCCGCGCAGAAATTCGCGGCCGGCTTCGGCACATCCAACCAAGATTGGTGGCCGAACCAGCTCAATCTGAAAATTCTGCATCAGCATTCGGCCAAATCCGATCCGATGGGGGCCGATTTCAACTACGCCGAAGCGTTTCAAAGCCTCGATCTCGACGCGCTGAAACAAGACATTTGCGAAGTCTTGACCAACTCCCAGGATTGGTGGCCGGCGGACTACGGGCACTACGGCCCGCTCTTCATCCGCATGGCCTGGCACAGCGCCGGCACCTACCGCATCGCCGACGGCCGCGGCGGCGGCGGCACCGGAAATCAGCGCTTCGCACCGGTCAACAGTTGGCCGGACAACGGCAATCTGGACAAGGCGCGAATGCTTCTGTGGCCGGTGAAGCAAAAGTACGGCAACAAAATTTCCTGGGCCGATATGCTGATTCTGGCGGGCAATTGCGCGCTGGAATCCATGGGCTTCCAGACTCTGGGCTTCGCCGGTGGCCGGCCTGACATCTGGGAACCGGAAGAAGACATTTACTGGGGCGCCGAGAACACATGGCTCGGCGACAACCGCTACAGCGGCGACCGCGAATTGGAAAATCCCCTCGGCGCCGTGCAAATGGGCCTGATCTACGTCAACCCGGAAGGCCCCAACGGCAATCCCGACCCAATCGCCTCCGGGCGCGACATCCGTGAAACTTTCGGCCGCATGGCAATGAACGACGAAGAAACCGTGGCGCTGGTCGCCGGCGGCCACACCTTCGGCAAATGCCACGGCGCCGGCGACGCGGCTCTGGTCGGCCCGGAACCGGAAAGCGCCGATATCTCGGATCAAGGCCTGGGCTGGATCAGCACCCATGGCTCCGGCAAGGCCGGCGACGCCATCACCAGCGGCCTCGAAGGCGCCTGGACCACCAATCCGGTGCAGTGGGACAACAACTATTTCGAAAACCTGTTCGGCTATGAATGGGAGCTCACCAAAAGTCCGGCGGGCGCGAATCAGTGGAAGCCGGTTGGCGAAACCGGCGCCGGCACCGTGCCCGATGCCCACGACCCGGACAAGCGCCACGCGCCGATGATGACCACGGCGGATATGGCCATGCGCATGGATCCGATCTACGGACCAATTTCCCGTCGCTTCATGGAAAACCCCGACCAACTCGCCGACGCTTTCGCCCGCGCCTGGTTCAAGCTGACCCACCGGGATATGGGTCCGAAGGCGCGTTATCTCGGCAAGGAAGTGCCGGCGGAGGATTTCATCTGGCAGGACCCGATTCCCGCTGTCGATCATGAGCTGATCGATGCCGACGATATCGCAGCGCTGAAGAGCCGAATCCTGGATTCCGGGTTGAGCGTGGCGCAGTTGGTCTCGGCGGCCTGGGCTTCAGCCTCCACCTTCCGCGGCTCGGACATGCGCGGCGGCGCCAACGGCGCCCGGGTGCGCCTGGCGCCGCAGAAAGACTGGGAAGTCAACCGGCCGCAGGACCTCGCTCAGGTGCTGGCGGCACTGGAAGACATACAGCGGGATTTCAACGGGTCGCAATCCGATGGCAAGGCGGTTTCGCTGGCGGATCTGATCGTCCTCGGCGGCGGCGCCGCGATTGAGCAGGCGGCCCGCGCCGGAGGGTCGGAAGTGGCAGTGCGCTTCACCCCCGGCCGCGCCGACGCCTCCGCCGAACAGACCGATGCGGAATCTTTCGCGGTGCTCGAACCCGCCGCCGACGGCTTCCGCAACTATCTGGGTGGCGATTATTCGGTGTCGGCGGAAGAGCTGTTGATCGACAAAGCGCAGTTGCTGACTTTGACCGCGCCGGAAATGACGGTGCTGGTAGGCGGCCTGCGCGTGCTCGGCGCGAACGCCGACGGCTCCAGCCACGGTGTCTTCACCGACCGGCCGGGAACGCTCAGCAATGACTTCTTTGTCAATCTGCTCGATATGGGTACGGACTGGAACGCGGTATCGAGCGACGAAGACATCTTCGAAGGCCGCGACCGCGCCAGCGGCGAACTGCGCTGGACCGGCACCCGCGCCGACCTCATTTTCGGCTCCAACTCGCAGCTGCGGGCGGTGGCGGAAGTATACGGCAGCGCGGATTCCGCGGCCAAGTTCACCGCCGACTTCGCAGCGGCCTGGAGCAAGGTCATGGAACTGGACCGATTCGACCTGTCCTGAGAACCCCGTCCGCCGGGCGGAGTCGAAGCCAAACTTCGACTCCGCCCCTTTCCGCACCGCCTATTCCCGAACTGCGCTTTCCCGCATCGCCCGCGTACCCCTTCCCCATTCCTCAACGCACACGACATTTCCGACTCTCCAAAAACCACGCCGTTTTCTTGGGGGCTGCCTAGCAGGATAGACAGCTCGTTTGCGCCGACCGGCTTTCGGCAGTACTTTAACGAAATCTCCCTGAAGGTTTTGATGTACGGAGCACAAAATACTTGCATCACTCGCCATAGCCAACGCAAGAACATGAGGGTCGTTTCAATTGATCTCCAGCTCAGCAATCATGGATTTTGCTTGAAGCACTTTTTTCGCTTCCACTTTCATCGAGATTCCCGATTTACGGTATTCAAGCATGATACCTGTTACATGACTAGAGTAATCAAGCTCCTGAGCATAGACACCGGCATCGGTAAACGCAAGCATACCGTGACGCTTATTCAGCCATGAATGAAACTGCTGGTACTCCGATTTCTGAAATTCGCCGAATACGCTGGCATCTATGACAACCGGTGTACACATGGCTATCCCTAATTGAAGCCCATCAGGCTTCGAGCCTCATCGAGGAAGAATGACCGATACCCCACTGGCACCCCTTGAAGATTGCTTTGCTCATCCACGCCGATACTGTGAACTCTCGAACATCCCCCAGATTGCTCAGATTGAAAATACACGATGGACAAGTCTTAGGGGGCGAGGATTTTCTTCATTACGCAAATTCGGAAGCGATCCACGAATTGGTCACCATGGGTCTCGATCATGAAGCTTCGACCACTTTCCGCCATCCATTGAGCGAGCTCAGCCTGTGCCCGGGGGTGGATGTGGATTTCCAGCTTCTGCAAAAGAATGACGGAATTTTGCGGCTGTCGATAAATTTCAGATAGCAGATGAACCAGATTGTGGATACCGTATCCGACATCCATCATGTTGTGGCGACCGCTCGGTTTATCGACTCGGACTTCGGTGCGGATAGATCCGGGCGTATTCTCCAAAGTAATGTTATGCCACAGTTTCAATCTTTTCCCCATTTACCGGAGAAATTTGAACAGATCGGCATTGTCTCCATTCGACGGATAGTCGGGCGGCGCATGGTAGTTGTGCGCGCGTTCAGGAGGAATAGAGGCCGGAGCGTTCACGGTAAAAGAATCGGGATCGGGGAATCGAAATCCCATTGTAAAAAAGTTGATAGCTTTTACAAAATCACTCTCTCGGTCTGAACTCTTACCCTCGATCCGCTTTCTAAACAAATCCAGGTCGCCGCCAAAGGGAAGGTGCCCTTGTCTGGCATAGCGTGATGACCAAGTGGCTACGGAGCCATAGCGGATTTCAGACGGTTTGAAGTCAATCTTGAAGCCGGGGCCACTAATCTGAAGGGCGATATCTGCGCGGTCCGGGCGAGTAATGCGAACGGGCTGATTATTGGCCCCAGAGTCTGCCAGGGCCAATTGCAAATCCCAGTCTACGGGCTCCTGCCCATTATTCCGAAAAGCTGAAAGAGGCACCATCATGACAGTGCTTTTCGAACAAGCCACCTACCGTGAATTCGGTTTTTCCCGATAGTGCGATCGACTCAAACCCGCCCATGTGGAACGGCGTTTCGTCAAAGTGGTTCTCTTCCGCGAGATCATGCAGGTTGGCCAGCTTGGCGAAGGTCTTGTAACAACCCATGAAGGTTGATTTTCCAGTGCTGTTTTCTCCCACGAGCAGAGTGATACGGCGCCCCAAGCGAGCGGACTGCGCACCATCGAAACACCGAACGTCCGCGAGTTGCAGCTCTCGTATCCTTGTCATCACTGTTTCCTCTCGCGTGCTTCAGCCGTTCCCGTGTCGGCGAGTATACGCGGTTGAAGGATTCGCCGTGGGGTGTTCGAGGGGCGGGGCGTGGGGAACTTGCGTTACAATGTGCGCTCAATTCGGCGGTGCGGGGCTGGATTCGGCCCGCGCGGCGCTCCGAGCAACGCATTTCGCGCGACATCAATCGGGAATCGTCCTATGCCATTGCCAGCAGCCGAGGCGAGGGAGCCGCTGCATACCCGCAGCATCACGTATCAGGGCTTTCGGCGCGAAGACGGCCTGTGGGATATCGAAGCCCACATGACCGATGTGAAGTCCTACAGTTTCCAGAACCACTTCCGCGGCACCATCGAAGTCGGCGAGCCGCTGCATGAGATGTTGCTGCGGGTCACCATCGACGACGAGTTCGTGATCCAGGACGTGACCGCCGCCACGGACCACGGCCCCTTCGAGAACTGCCACGAGATCGTCGGGGCCTACAAATCCCTGGCGGGCATCAAGATGGGCCCCGGCTGGCGGCGGAACATCCGCGCCAAAGTCGCTGGCGTGCGCGGCTGCACGCATTTGACCGAACTGCTGTTTCCCATGGCCACGGTGGCGATGCAGACTCTGTGGTCCTACAAAAACCATCGTCGCCGCAAGACCGACCAAGACCACAGCAGGGAACGGGCGCGACCGGGGATTATCGACACCTGCCACGCCTGGGCGGCGACTTCACCTGTAGTGAAGCGCAACGCCCCGGACTTTTACACCGGCCCCTGAGCGCCGGCCGCCGCCGGCTCGAAGCCCGCGCCGTGGCCGGAAGTTCGGCGACTGGGGTTATTCGCGGGTTTCGGCGGTGGTGCTCCAATAGCCAGCGGCGCCCGGGCGGCGTTGGCTGAGGGGGATGGTTACGGTGATCGTCACGCCTTCGACATCGGTGCGGTTGTCGGCGCGGATTCGTCCGCCGTGGAAATCGGTAATCAAGCGCGCGATATGCAGGCCCATGCCGAGGTGGGGCTGCTTCTGCATTTGCTGCGAGCGCACCGAAACCATGGATTCGAAGACCCGATCCTGCATTTCCCGCGGCAGGTACGGCCCGGCGTTGCTGATGCGGATGACGGCTTGGTCGCGAAGTGCGCGGCAGAATACGACGATTGGCTCCTCCGGGTGGGAAAACTCCGCGGCGTTGGCGATCAGCTTGTCGAGCAGTTGGGCGATGTACTCGGGCACTCCCCGGACGAATACCGGAGAATCGCCGATTTCAAGGGCGAAATTCGCCGCCGGATAGGCCATCCGATAGCCTTCCACGCAGCCCTTGACGACTTCTGCCAAGTCGATGGTTTCTTTTTCCGAAGTTTGCAGCATTTGCTCGAGCCGCGTCGCCTCGCTCATATTGGTCAGGATCAGATTGAGCCGGCTGATACCCTCTTCGGCGCGCTTGATGTATTTGCGCGACTCCCCGGGATTGTCGGCGGCGCCGAGATTTTCGATGGACGAACGCACCACGGTCACCGGCGTGCGCAATTCGTGGGACAGGCGCGAGGACATGTTTTCCAGATAGCTGGTGTACTGGCTCAGGCGCTCAACGATGCTGGAAAAACTGCGCGACAGATCGCCGATTTCGTCGGCATGGCTCGAGGGCGCGATGGTGTTGCGCACCCGGCCGCTGTCGTCGATGATCCCCTCGGCTTGATTGCGCAAGCCGCGGACCCGGTTGGAGATGCGCGAAGCGAAAAAGAACAGGCCGAGGGTTACCGCCAGCATCACCGCGATGATCGTGTTGAACAGTCCTTCCAGCGCCTGATTGCGGAAACTGCGCAGGCCGTTCATGTTCTGATCGACGATCACCGCGCCGATTACTTCGTCGCCGGCGAAAATCGGGTGGCTGGCTTCCAGAATCATGGTCTGGGTATCCGGCAATTCGCGGAAGCTGGTGAAGGATTCGCCGTTCAGGGCCGCGGTGATGTGATCGCCCACCCGCGCCACTTCGGAGTACAGGTCGTCGATGAAATTGGTGCTGGGCTGGGTCAGGATCAGGTTGTAGAGCGGCGTCAGCACATTGTTCTGCACGAATGCCCAATAGCGGTTCTCCGGGGGGTTGTTGATGTTGGACAGCAACAGCCCGGTGGCGCTTTGGATATCGCCGACGGTGAGCAGCACCCGGCCGGAGCGGTCGATCACCTGGATGTGGGAATTGCTGCGGCCCATGCCGGCGACGATGCGGTCGATTTCCGGTGTCGGACGGCGCAGGGAGCCGAGTTCCGCGCCGCTCAGGGATTCGTGGGTGGCGACCGCGGTCGCGACGTCGCGGCCGTTTGGATCGTCTACATCGAAAATCGCGAAGCCGATGCGCTGGCCGAGCATTTCCATCGGGATCTGCAATTCCACTTCGTAGCCGCCGTCTACTTCATACCACTGGCCGCTGATGCGTTCTTCGTAAACCGGATTGCTGTAATCCTCCGCAACGCGGAAGGGATAGAGGAACTCCGGCTCGTGGGGAGCGATGACGATGCGTTCCACGCCGCCGCCATCCACCGGCAACATGGAGATTTGCAGGAAATCGCTGCGCACCACGCTCAGGGATTCCCGCGAGCGATAGACGATCTGGTCGTCGCGGACTTTGAAATAGGCGTACAGCGAGCCATTGTGCTCGCCCACCATGCTGACGAAGGACAGCGACTCGTCCTTGGCGTAATGCCGCGCCGGATTCAGCGGCGTGCGCAGGTAGTCGGCGGCGCCGTAGGCCAGTTCGTATTGCTGGTAAGCGCCCCAATCCACCAGCGAGCCGTCGTTCAGCGACAGCGGGGAATACACCGGATAAATATACAAATCGCCGGTTCGCGTGGCGCGGCCGAAAGTGCCTTCGTCGAACAGCTCCGGGCGGTCGTTGAGGGCGGTGGCCAGTGCCCGGGCTTCGCCGAGCACAGTTAGCTCCTGGCCGCTGCGCAGGTACTCGTCCATGGCGAGGATGTATTGATAGACGAGCACCGGGATCAGCAGCAGCAGGCTGGAGAGGAAGATCAGCTTGGCACGGATGCTGAACCTACGGTTGAAGTACTTCATGTTTCGACGGCCGGCGCCCGGTTCAAGTGGTGTTCCAGCGGTAGCCGATGCCGTAGACGGTCTCGATGCAGTCGAAATCTTCATCGATCTGCATGAATTTCCTGCGGATTCGCTTGATATGCGAAGTGATGGTGCTGCCGTCAACGAAAATTTTCGATTCCTGCATCAGCGACTGACGGCTTTTCACATGGCCGGGAAACTTCGCCAACGCGTGGACCATCCAGAACTCGGTGACTGTTAGGGGCACCGGACGGTCGGACCATTGCACCGCCAGGCGACCAATATCAAGGGTAAGTTGGTCGCGCCGCAACAGGTTTTCCGGCGACGCCGGCTGATCGAGGATATCCTGGCGCCGGAACAGCGCCGCGATGCGGGCGGTGAGATGGGGCAGGCTGATATCTTTGGTCAGATAGTCGTCCGCGCCCATGCGCAGGCCGCTGACGGTATCGAAGTCGTTGTCCCGGGCGGTGAGAAAAATGATCGGCAGGGTGTTGGACATCGAGCGCAATTCCTGGCACAGGGCAAACCCGCCGTCGATTTCGTCCTCCAAGCCGATATCGATGATCGCCAGATCCGGCAGGCGCACGCCGAATGCGCCCATGGCTTCCTCGCGGTTGCCATGGGTTTGCACTTCGTAGCCCTGGCGGCGCAGCACATCGGCGTAGTTTTCCCGGATCGCCGCCTCATCCTCGACAATCGCGATACGTCTGCTCACTATTGCATTACCCCAGCGCACTCTCTCGGCCCGGCACCGCCGCCAGGCCCGGTGGACCACTATAACCGAAGCCGCCGGGGCCTTGAAAAGCGCTGCCGGCATCTTTGACCGGTGCCAGCATTCTGCCATATTTAATCAGCACATGGGCCGAATCGATGCCTTGAGCCGCAAGAAAGCTACGCTTAAATAGCAAGCGTTCGCCGAAGCCTCAGCGGCGCTTGATTCGGGTTCCGTCCTCGTCGGCGCCCGGTTTGGAGAAAACCATGAAAGACATTCGACTCGTCATCGGGGATAAAAATTGTTCGTCATGGTCGATGTGCCCGTGGCTGCTGCTGAAAATGTTCGATATCGAATTCGAAGAGATTCAGATCGCTTTGTACCAGAACAATACCGCGGAGAAGCTCGGGCCGTATTCGCCCTCGTTGAAGGTGCCCGTGCTGCTGCACCGGGAGATCACCGTCTGGGATTCGCTGGCGATCTGCGAGTATATCAACGAGGAGTTGCTGCACGGCGGCGCTTGGCCCACCAGCACCCGGCGCCGGGCCGCCGCCCGCTCGGTCAGCGCGGAAGCCCACGCCGACTTCCCGACGCTGAGAAAGCAATGGCCGATGAATTGCCGGGCGGCGACGAAGATGGTCGTGTCCGATCAGCTGTTCAACGAAGTGGCACGCGTCGACGCCATCTGGAGTTGCTGCCGCCACAAGTTCGGTGAGAATGGGGATTATCTGTTCGGCCGCTTCTCAGTCGCCGATTGTATGTTCGCGCCGATGGCGGTGACTTTCAACAGCTATCAGCCGGAACTGAGCCGAACCGCCACCAGCTATATGGAAACTCTGCTCGACAATCCCTTCGTGCAGAGGTGGATGGCGCAGGCACACCGCGAGGTCGAGCGTCTGCCGGTGGCTTGGGCGCGGGCGAGCTAGGCGAGTCAGGCGGTAGAGTCGGGCGCCGCCGCTTCGGTCGAGGCTCCCCGCCCTCTTTCCGGGAAATATCGAAACTAGTCCGGGGCGGCGCGGCTGGGTAGCACGTCGCGCAGCTTTGCCGCCATGTGGAGCACGGCTTTTTCAGTCGTTTCCCAGCCCATGCAGGCGTCGGTGACCGAGACGCCGTATCGCAACTGCGACAGATCCTCCGGGATGTCCTGTCGCCCCGCGTGGATATTGCTTTCCAGCATCGCACCGATGATCGAGCGATTGCCTTCCAAAACCTGGTGGGTGATGTCCTTCAGCACCAGCGGCTGCATTTCCGGTTTTTTGTCCGAATTGGCGTGGCTGCAATCGATCATGATATTGCGGCTGACGCCGCCTTCCCGGAGCGAGATTTCGCATTGCGCCACATGCACGGTGTCGTAGTTTGGGCCGCTTGACCCGCCGCGCAGGACAATATGGGCGTGGGGATTGCCCCGGGTGGTGACGACGCTGACTTGCCCCTTGCCGTTGATGCCGAGGAAGCGGTGCGGTTTCAGCACCGACTGCATCGCGTTGACGGCCACCATCCAGCGGCCGTCGGTGCCGTTCTTGAATCCCACCGCCGACGACAGTCCAGAAGACATCTCCCGATGCGTCTGCGATTCGGTGGTGCGCGCGCCGACGGCCGACCAGCAAATCAGATCCTGCAGGTACTGCGGCGAAATCGGATCCAGCGCCTCGGTGGAAGTCGGCAGGCCGACATCGACGATGTCCTGCAACAACCGGCGGCCCTTGCGCAGTCCCTCCTCGACTTTGAAGGAATCATCAAGGAAAGGGTCGTTGATCATGCCTTTCCAGCCGACGGAAGTGCGCGGTTTTTCAAAATACACGCGCATCACCAAATACAGGGTGTCCGCCACTTTGTCGGCCAGCGCTTTCAGTCGTCGCGCATAGTCCAGCGCCTGCTCGGTATCGTGGACGGAACACGGCCCGACCACCAGAAACAGCCGCGGATCCTCGCGTTTGAGAATGGAGAAGACTGTCTCCCGGGCGCTCAGTACCGCCTCGGACTGGGCCGCGCTCAAGGGCAATTCCGCCTTCAGCTTATCCGGCGTGATCAGCCTTTCGTTGGACTCGATATTGAGATTTTCGGTGAGCATTTGCATTGCCGACCGCCGCGCATCCGGGCCACTTCGGGAAGGGCAGCAATGATAGCAGAACGAAGCCGCGCCATTCATTGTCTATAATGCCGACCCCAATGCGCGGGTCGGAGAAAAATTGCGGGTTCCCCCGGGGACGATTGCCTATGAAGATTGATGCGGGATTCGACGGCGGCAATATCGAAGTGGCCGCGGCCCCCGGGGACGGCGGGACGCGGCTGCGGATTCGGCGGGACCACCAGTCGGATTTCTATCAGTGGTTTTACTTTCGAGTCGCCGGCGTTCGCGGCGCGGATTGCGCCCTGCGAATCGTCAATGCTGGTGGTGCGGCCTATCCCGAAGGTTTTCGCGATTACCGGGTGCTGTGTTCCTTCGACCGGCGCGAATGGTTCCGCCATCCGACCCGCTTCGAGGGCGGCGAGTTGCGCTGGGAGTTCAATTTCGCCAGCGATACGGTCTGGTTCGCCTATTTCGCGCCGTACTCGATGGAGCGGCATCACGATTTGCTCGCCCGGGCGCTCCGCTCGCCCCGCTGCCGCCAGACCCGCCTCGGATCGACCCTCGACGGCCAGCCGCTGGATATGCTGCGCTTCAGCGCGGGCGCGGGACGGCGGCCGTGCTGGCTCATCGCCCGGCAGCATCCCGGCGAAACCATGGCCGAATGGTGGATGGAAGGCGCCGTCGATTATCTCTGCGGCCCACAGGCCGAGCCGCTGCTGGCGCTGGCCGATGTGTATCTGGTGCCGAATATGAATCCCGACGGCAGCCGCCGGGGGCATTTGCGCACCAATGCCGCCGGGCGCAACCTCAACCGCGAATGGGCGGCGGCCTCGATGGAGCATTCACCGGAAGTATTGCTGACTCAACGGGCGATGGACGAAACCGGCGTCCACTTCCTGCTCGACGTGCATGGCGATGAAGCCCTGCCTTACTGTTTCATCGCCGGCACCGAAGGCTTGCCGGATTGGGACGAGGCCGGGCAGGCGCGGCTCGATTTCTACCGGGGCCGGCTGGAACGGACCAATACCGACTTTCAGACCCGCCGCGGCTATCCGCCGAACCCGCGGGGTCGGGCCAATATGGGAATGAGCACGAATCAGACCGCGGCCCGCCACGGCTGCCTGGCGATGACCCTGGAAATGCCATTCAAGGACAATGCCAATGCGCCGGACGCGCGGTTCGGCTGGTCACCCGAGCGCTGCCGACAGCTGGCGGTCGACTGCCTGGAAGTGCTCAAAGCCTATCTGGAGAAGTTCTAAACTCCGCCGCGGAAATCGCGCCGGGCCGGGCCGCTCCCTGGCAAGCGCCACGCTGCCGCCGGCGGGCGCGGCGGCGCCGAGATAAGCGCGGCAAGTCCGGCAAGCGCTGCACTATCCGGGCTAGACTTCCCGGTACAGCTTGCGGCCTCCGCGGTTGTATTCGTCAGCCATTTCCGCCATGCCCTGGTTCAAGGCCGCCTCGGCATCGGTGGCGCCGCGGGCGGCTGCATAGTCGCGCACTTCCTGGGAAATCTTCATCGAGCAGAACTTGGGCCCGCACATGGAGCAGAAATGCGCGACCTTGCCCGATTCCTTGGGCAGGGTCTCGTCGTGGAACTCCCGCGCGGTGACCGGGTCAAGCCCCAGATTGAATTGATCCTCCCAGCGGAATTCAAAGCGCGCCTTGGAGAGGGCGTTGTCCCGCAGCTGCGCCGCCGGATGTCCCTTGCCCAAATCGGCGGCGTGGGCCGCGATCTTGTAGGCGATCAAGCCGTCTTTCACATCCCGCTTATTGGGCAGGCCCAGGTGTTCCTTCGGCGTGACATAGCACAGCATGGCGCAGCCGTACCAACCGATCATCGCGGCGCCGATGCCGGAAGTGAAATGATCGTAGCCCGGGGCGATATCGGTAGTCAGCGGCCCCAGGGTGTAAAACGGCGCCTCCTTGCAGACTTCCAGCTGCTTCTCCATGTTTTCCTGGATCAAGTGCATCGGCACATGGCCCGGGCCTTCGATCATGGTTTGCACATCGTGCCGCCAAGCGATATCGGTGAGTTCGCCGAGGGTTTCGAGTTCGCCGAACTGGGCCGCGTCGTTGGCGTCGGCGATGGAGCCGGGACGCAGACCGTCGCCGAGCGAAAAGGAAACATTGTAGGCCTTCATGATCTCGCAGATTTCCTCGAAATGGCTGTAGAGGAAATTCTCCCGGTGATGGGCCAGGCACCACTTGGCCATGATCGAGCCGCCCCGGGAGACGATGCCGGTAACGCGGTTCGCGGTCAACGGCACGTAGCGCAGCAGCACGCCGGCGTGAATGGTGAAGTAATCCACGCCCTGTTCCGCCTGTTCGATCAAAGTGTCGCGGTAAATCTCCCAGGTCAGTTCCTCGGCGACCCCATCGACCCTCTCCAAGGCCTGATAGATCGGCACGGTGCCGATGGGAACCATGGAATTGCGGATGATCCATTCGCGGGTTTCATGAATATTCTTGCCGGTGGACAAATCCATTACCGTGTCCGCGCCCCAAAGCGCCGCCCAGACAAGTTTCTCCACTTCCTCCTCAATGGAGGATGTCACCGCGGAATTGCCGATGTTGGCGTTGACCTTGACCAGAAAATTGCGGCCGATGATCATCGGCTCGACTTCCGGGTGGTTGATATTCGCCGGGATGATGGCCCGGCCCCGCGCCACTTCGTCGCGGACGAATTCCGGGGTGATTTCCCGCGGGACCGCCGCGCCGAAGGATTCGCCGGCGTGGTAGTCCGCGGGCTGGCCGGGCAACTGCCGCCGCGCCAGATTTTCCCGAATAGCGATGTATTCCATTTCCGGGGTGACCAGGCCGCGGCGGGCGTAGTGCATTTGCGAAACATTGGCCCCCGGCAGTGCCCGGCGCGGCCTGCGTCCGCCGCGGAAGCGCAGTTCGGCGGCGCGCAGCTCGGACACCCGCGCCCGCCCGTAGGCGGAACTGGGGGCGGCCAATTCTTCGCTGTCGCCGCGTTCTTCAACCCAGCGCGCGCACACCGGCGCCAGGCCGCGGTGCAAATCGACCGCGGCCTCCGGGTCGGTATACGGGCCGGAGGTATCGTACAGGCGAACCGCCGGATTGGCTTCCTCGCCGCCGCTGACGGGCGTTGGCGTCAAGCGGACTTCGCGCATGGGGACGCGCAGGTCCGGCCGCTCGCCGAGCACGTGAATCTTGCCGGAATTCGGGAAATAGCGGGCGAAATCGATATCCAGGCCGGAAATCCGCTCCATGAACTGTAACTGTTTCTGGTTCGCGCTCATCCAATCTCCTAGTGGGGCGCGGCAAGGGGCGCGGGCCGCAACAAACCCGTTCTCTTAGGTTATCATGTCCGCTCACGGGTGCAAAAACGGCAGCGGCATCCGCCTGCCGTTTTCTTGATTGTTGGAAAGACAGGTTTTTACGATGATCCACTTCGTCAAAACGCTATTCGCGCTGATGGCCCTGAGCTTGGCCGCGGCGCCGGCCAGCGCCGAAGATTTGTTCGATATTCTCCAGCTCGCGCTGGAGAACGATCCCGTACTGAAGCAGGCGGAGGCAACTTACCGCGCCAACCGCGAGATCATGATCCAATCCCGCGCCGCGCTGCTGCCCACCTTCGGGCTCGGCGCCTCGACTTCGCGGCTGACCAGCGGGCCGACCTCCGATGTCTACCGGGAAGTCGAAAACCCCGTCACCGGCGAGACCATGCGGGTGTTGGTGCAGCCGGAACATAGCTTCAGCAACGGTGTGAACAATCACAACTGGGGTGTCGCGCTCAACCAGAGCCTGCTCAATCTGGCGAATTGGTACAACTTCCAAAGCACCAAGGCCCTCGACCGGGCGGCCGCGGTCGATCTCGCCGCCCAGGAGCAGGAATTGATCATGCGCGTGGCGGGAGCCTACTTCGATGTCCTGCGCGCCCTGGATACGCTGGAGGTGAACATTCAAGAGGAGGAAGCCGCCCAGCGCTCGTTCGAGCAGACCAGCCAGCGGGAGGAAGTCGGCTTGGTGGCGATCACTGATGTTTACGATGCCCAGGCCGCCTATGACCTGGCGCGCAACACCACCATCCTGCAGGCCGATATTCTGCGTTCCCGCTACGAGGCGTTGGAAGCCATCACTGGCCAGTCCCATCCGCAAATCGATGTGCTGCGCGACGATTTCCCCATCGTCGATGTGGAGGGCGGCCTGGAAGATTGGGAAGCCCAGGCGATGGATAACAGTCTGGCCGTGACCGCCGCCCAATTCAATCTCCAGGCCACCCGCCGAGCCTTGCAGGCGCGGCGGGCGGACCATTTGCCCACCATCGACTTCAGCGGCCAGTTCGGCCACTTTGTCACCCAACCCATTGTCAGCCAGGGTATTCAAATCGGCGGCGGCGCCAGCGACCGCACCCAGCTGTCGCTGAATTTGTCGATTCCGCTCTACAGCGGCGGCGCGGTTCGGTCCCGCCGGAGGGCGGCGGAATACAATGTGATGGCGGCGGAGGAATCGCTGGAGCTGACCGAGCGGCAGCTGACCCAGAGTATTCGCAACGCCTACCGCCGCGTCGCCACGGATGTGCTGGTGATTGCCCAGCGGCAGCAATCGATCACTTCGGCGCAAAGCTCCCTGGAGGCCACCGAGCTCGGTGCCGAAGTCGGCACCCGCAACATTGTCGAAGTGCTGCGGGCGCGGGAAATCCTGTTCCGCGCGCTGCGGGCCTACGCCGACGCCCGCTACAACTATGTCATCGACAGCCTGCTGCTGAAGCAGGTGGCGGGTGTCCTCACACCCCAGGATGTCATTGAGTTGAACGCCTGGCTGCAAGAGGAAGCTTAGCAGCCCGCGCAAGCGGGCGGTGGGCCGGAACCAAGCGCGTGAAAAGCAAGCTGCCGCAGGCCGGCACGACGATTTTCACCGTCATGTCGCGGATGGCCGCTGAATGCGGCGCGATCAATCTGTCCCAGGGCTACCCGGATTTCGACTGCCCTCCCCGCCTGCGGGAGTTGGTGGCCGCCCACCTCAACGGCGGCCGCAATCAATACCCGCCCATGGCCGGCGCCCCGGAACTGCGCGGGGAAATCGCCCGCAAAGTCGCGGCCCACTACGGCTTTCAACCAGACCCGGAGACCGAGATCACCGTCACTTCCGGGGCCACCGAAGGCATTTTCGACGCGGTGCAGGCGGTAGTGCATCCGGGCGATGAAGTCATCCTGTTCGATCCCGCCTACGACTGCTACGAGCCCGCGGTGCGGCTCGCCGGCGGCAAGGCGCGGCGGCTGCCGCTGACTTTGCCGGATTACGGCATCGACTGGAATCTCGCGGCCCGCAGTCTCAGCGGGCGCACCCGGTTGATCATCATCAACACGCCGAACAACCCCTGTGGCGCGACCCTCACCAAGGGCGACCTCGACCGCCTCGCCGAACTGATTCGCGGCCGCGATATCTTCGTGCTCTCGGATGAAGTCTACGAACACATGGTGTTCGACGACGCCGACCACCACAGCGTGGTCGGCCACGATGAATTGCGGGCCAGGAGTTTCGCGGTTTTCTCCTTCGGCAAAACCTACCACGCCACCGGCTGGAAACTGGGCTATTGCGTGGCGCCGCCGGAATTGACCGAGGAATTCCGCAAGGTGCATCAATACGTGACTTTCACCAGTTCGAGCTTCGTGCAATACGCCATCGCCGATTTCATGGCCGAATGCCCGGAGCACGCTTGGGAATTGCCGCGGTTCTACCGGCGCAAGCGGGATCTGTTTTGCGAATTGCTGGCGTCGTCGCGGTTTCGATTCACACCGTCCCGGGGCACTTATTTCCAACTGGTCGATTACGGGGCGATTTCCGACCTTGACGACCAGGCTTTCGCCAATTGGCTCACCCGCGAAGTCGGCGTGGCGGCGATTCCCCTGACACCGTTCCACCGCGAACCCCCCAAGGCGCGCCACATCCGCTTCTGCTTCTGCAAGGAAGACGCCACCCTCGAACGCGCGGCGGACCTCCTGTGCCGACTCTGAACCGCAGTCCCGGGGCAATTAGCGTTCGCCAGGCAATCGATCTCCCAGCGTTGGCGGAGCGCATCCGCGGCTGGGGCGGCGAACTCGGATTCCAGCAAATCGGCATCACGGATATCGATCTGGAAAGCTACCGCGGGCATCTGGAATCCTGGCTGGAGCGGGGACACCACGGTGAAATGGCCTATATGGCGCGCAATCACGACAAGCGCTGCCGACCGGAGCAACTCCACCCCGGCGCGGCCCGCATCATCAGCGCGCGCATGGATTACGACCACGTCGGCGGCAATCCGCCGGTGGCCGCGGCCGCCGACGGGCGGGCCTATGTGGCGCGCTACGCCCGCGGCCGCGACTACCACAAGCTGATGCGCAAGCGGCTGCAAAAGCTGGCGCGGCGCATCGAAGCCGAAGTCGGCGCCCACAACCACCGCGCCTTTGTCGATAGCGCCCCCGTGCTGGAACGCGCCATCGCCGAGAAGGCGGGCCTCGGCTGGATCGGCAAAAACACCATGCTCATCAACCGCGCCGCGGGCTCCTGGTTTTTTCTCGGCGAGTTGTTCACCGATCTGCCCCTGCCAGTGGACCGGCCGGCCAGTGATCATTGCGGCAGCTGCCGGGCCTGTCTCGATATCTGTCCTACGGATGCCTTCACCGGCCCCAACAGTCTCGACGCACGCAAGTGCATTTCCTATCTCACCATAGAGTTGCGCGGCCCGATCCCGGAGCCCCTGCGGCAACCCATTGGCAACCGCATCTTCGGCTGCGACGACTGTCAACTCGTTTGTCCGTGGAACAAATTCGCCCGTCTGTCCGCGGAGCCGGATTTCGCGCCCCGGCAGCGCCTGGATGACTCTCGCTTGCGGGAGCTTTTCGCTTGGACTGAACAGGAGTTTCTGGAGCGAACCGCGGGTTCGGCGATTCGCCGCATCGGCCACGAGTGCTGGCTGCGCAATATCGCGGTGGCCCTGGGCAACGCGGCCCCCAGTGCGGCAACCGTTGCGGCGCTGCGCGGGCGCCTCGACCACCCCTCGCCGATGGTCGCCGAACATGTGCGCTGGGCCTTGCGCCGCCAGCGGGAAAAGGGCGGCGGCGTCGATTAGCCGGGATGTTGGGTCTCCCGCCCCCGCTGGCGAGCCGAAGCCCCGCGCTTCCCGGCGCGCCCCTCAGATCCGGGGACGCCCCTCAGCAACCGATAAAATAGCGGCGGTAGTACTGCAATTCGGCCACGGATTCGCGGATATCCTCGATCGCTTTATGGCTGCTGAGCTTGTTCAGGCCGTGGAGAACTTCCGGCTTCCAGCGCCGCGCCAGTTCTTTGACCGTGCTGACATCGAGATTGCGATAGTGGAACCACGCTTCGAGTTCCGGCATGTGGCGGGCGAGAAAGCGCCGGTCCTGGCAGATGGTGCTGCCGCACATGGGTGACGAGCCGGGGCCGGTGTGGCGCTGGCAGAACGCCAGCGTGCGCCGCTCCGCTTCGGCTTCGTCAATCCGGCTGGCGCGCACCCGCCCGATCAGACCGGAGGCCTGGTGGTGGGTTTGATTCCACTCGTTCATCGACTCCAGCAATGAATCGCTTTGGCGAATGGCCAGCACCGGTCCTTCGGCGATGGTTTCGAGTTGCGGGTCGGTGATCAGGGTGGCGATTTCCAGGATTCTGTCGCTGCCGGGGTCGAGCCCCGTCATCTCCAGATCGATCCAGATCAGATTGAGATTGCTGTCCATTCAAGGTCGCCCGCGCCGGGGCGGACATTCTAGCAGACAGGCGCGGGGCGCAGTGTCATAATCCCGCCCATGGGACACTCACCTTTGTCAGCGTCCGGCCGGCCGTCGGGGGAATATCCAAACTCGACCGCGGCACACTCGCTTTTTCCGGGGTCCGGCGACTGATCCATGCCGGTCGGGCGCAAACTCAGCGAGCGGCAGCGGCGGCGCATCGCGGCACGGGCGGAACAGCGCGGTGGCGGGGAACAGGCCGGCACCATCATCAGCCATTTCGGCGGCCAACTTGAAGTGGAAGACGCCGACGGCGCGGCGGTGCGTTGCCACGCCCGCGCCGGCCTGCCGCGGCTCGTGACCGGGGACCGGGTCAACTGGCTGCCGGACGCCGGCGGCGGCGTGGTCACCGGCCTGGAACCGCGGCGCAATGAATTCGGTCGCGCCGATGACAGCGGCCGCTTCCGGCCCCTCGCTTCGAATGTCGATTGCGTGTTGACGATGTTCGCGACGGTGCCGGAAACCGATATGAGTGTGATTGACCGCTACTTAGTGGCGACGGCGAATTTGGGCCTGCGCTGCCTGCTGGTATTGAACAAGATCGACCTGCCGCCGGCGAACCCCGGCGCGCTGGGGCGCATGATCGATATCTACCGCGGCCTGGAACTCGAATTATTCGAAGTCTCGGCGCTGGAAGGCGACGGCGTCGCGGCGCTGGCGGCTCGGCTGCGGGGGCAAACCGCTGTGATGGTCGGACAGTCCGGTGTCGGCAAGTCGTCCCTGCTGAATCGGTTGGGCGGACGGTCCTTGGCCGAAGTGGGCGGATTGGACGCCTGGAACTGTGGCGGCACCCACACCACCACCACCGCGCGGCTGTTCCATCTACCCGATTTCGATTTAATCGATTCTCCCGGCGTGCGGGAGTTCGGTCTCGGCAATCTGGCCGCAGCCGATATCATGGATGGCTTTAGCGAAATCCGACTTTTGGCTGGCCAGTGCAAATTCCGCGATTGTTCCCATCGGGTCGAGCCGGGCTGCGCCGTGCGGGCCGCCGCCAAGGCAGGCGCCATCGCAAATGAGCGGCTGCGCAGTTATGGGCGGATTGTGGACGGTTTGCAATGAACACCAGCCTTGAATATCGGCCGCCTCTGATCCTCGAGCCGGAAGAATTGCACGCCGCCCGCGACGCCGATTGGCTGTTGCTGACGGTGTGCCAGCCGCAGGTATATCTGGCGCATCATGTGCCTGGTTCGCTATTGGTCCAGCCGGGGGAATTGCTGTCCGGTGTCGAACCGGCAACCGGCAAGCTGCCCGCCGCCGCCCGGCTGAGCGAGTTGTTTTCCCGGCTGGGGCTGGAACCGGGCCGGCATGTGGTCGCCATCGACGACGAAGGCGGCGGCTGGGCGGGGCGTCTGATTTGGACCCTGGATGTGCTCGGTCATCAATCCCACAGCTTCCTCAATGGCGGCGTGCTAGCTTGGGCCGCCGCCGGCCTGCCGCTGGAAAGCGGCTCGCGGCCAAGCGCGCCGCGAAACTACGAAGCCCGTGTCGACCGCGCTCCCATCGCCGACCGCCAGCAAGTGCTTGCCGGGCTGCATGATCCCGACAGTATCGTCTGGGACGCACGCTCCTGGGAGGAGTACGCCGGCCTCCGCGCCACCGCCCGGCGCAATGGCCATATTCCCGGCGCCGTCCATCTCGATTGGCTCAAACTCATGGACCGGGAGCGGCATTGCCGGTTGCAGCCGCCGCACCGGCTGCGCGAGCTGCTCGCCGAACGGGGTCTCGCCGGCGGCAAGAAAATCGTCACCCATTGCCATACCCATCACCGCTCCGGGTTGAGTTATCTGGTGGGCAAAGCGCTCGGTTTGAACATCCGCGCCTATGACGGTTCCTGGTCGGAATGGGGCAATTCGACCGACACGCCCATCAAGACGCAGGAACCGTCGCAAGCGGCACCGCGGAAGCCACCGGCCGTGCCAAGGGACGGGAGTTGAAACCCGGTGCCGCGCCTGCTCGTGCTGCTGCAATACCTTCTGCCGCAACGGTTGCTAACCGCGGCCGCGGCCTTTCTCGCCGAGCGCGAAGCGCCCGCGGGCCTTTTGATCCGCCTGTTCATCCGCCGCTACCGGGTGGATATGAGTGAAGCCCTGCATCCCGACCCGGCAAGTTACCGAACATTCAACGAATTTTTCAGCCGCGCCCTGAAACCCGGCGCGCGGCCCGTGGCGGCCGCGCCGGGCGCGCTGCTCTGCCCGGCGGACGGCGCGGTCAGCGAATTGGGAACCATAGCCGATGGCCGCCTGCTGCAAGCCAAAGGCCAGCGCTATCAACTGTCGCAATTGCTCGGCGGGGACGCCCTCCCCACCCAACCGCGGGGAGCAGCGGAAAGCAACTCCCAGCTGGCCCGGGAATTCGACGGCGGCAGTTTCATCACTGTTTATCTATCGCCCCGGGACTATCATCGAGTACATATGCCGCTCGCCGGCCGACTGCTGGGGACGGCGCATGTGCCCGGCAAGTTGTTCTCTGTGAATGCCGCGAGCGCGGCGCGGATTCCCGGCCTGTTCTGCCGCAATGAACGCTTGGTCAGCATTTTCGATAGTGAAATCGGCCGCTTCGCGGTGGTCATGGTGGGCGCCATGATCGTCGCCGGGATTCGCACGGTCTGGGACGAAACCGGCGCCCCCGGACGCGGCCAGGCCGCTTCCTTCGGGGACCGCGGGCCGGCGTTGCCTGCCGGTGCCGAAATGGGACTTTTCCAGCTTGGCTCGACGGTTATCCTGCTGTTTCCGCCGGGTGCCGTGGAGTTCGACCCGCGGCTGGCGCCGGGAGCGCCGCTGCGGATGGGCGGGGAGATCGGGCGACTGCGAAGCGGCGATCAACGGAAGACATCATCGTGACAGTGGATGAACTGAAGAAACTGGCGGCGGAAGCCGCGCTGCGCTATATCGAGCCGAAACTGGCGGACGATACAGTGCTCGGAGTCGGCACTGGCTCCACGGCGAATCACTTCATTGCGGCGCTGGGCAAGCTGCCGAACCGCGTCCGCGCCGCGGTTGCGAGTTCCGAAGAGTCCGCCCGGCGGCTTACCGCGCTCGGCATCGAAGTGCTGGATCTGAACGCCGCCGGCCCGGTGGATTTCTATGTGGACGGCGCCGACGAAACCAACCGCCATCTGCAATTGATCAAAGGCGGCGGCGGCGCCTTGACGCGGGAGAAAATCCTCGCCGCGGCGGCGCGGGAATTCATCTGCATCGCCGACGATTCGAAATTGGTTCCGCTGCTGGGCAAGTTTCCGCTGCCGGTGGAAGTGATTCCCATGGCGCGCAGCCTGATCGCCCGCAAAGTCTCGGCCATGGGCGGCATTCCGGTCTACCGGGACGGATTCGCAACCGACAACGGCAACCAGATTCTCGATGTCCGCGGCCTCGACCTGGGCGACCCCCGAGGCTTGGAGGCGCAGCTCGACCAACTCCCGGGCTTGGTCTGCAACGGGATTTTCGCCCAGCGGCCAGCCGATCGCCTGTTGCTGGCGGGCCGAGATGGAGTCCGCACTCTGCTTCCCAATATGGGCCGCTTGCGCTGAGAGTTTCGGGCGGACGCGGGCAACCCCCCGGTGCCTGGCGGCTCCGGGGAGTGCGCGTCGAATAAAGGGATTACAGCGGGGTAACGTTTTCCGCCTGGGGACCTTTCTGACCTTGGGTCACGTGCATGCTGACGCGCTGGCCCTCATGCAGTGTTCTCCGACCAGTGCCGTTAATGGCGCTGAAGTGAACGAAGACATCCTTGCCTTCTTGACGTTCAATGAAACCGAAGCCTTTTTCGTCATTGAACCACTTGACCGTACCTTCGACTAACTCTGACATATCTCTCTCTTGTAGCGAATTGTGATTTGCCGCAAATGCGGGCTGCTTTCTCTCCCGGCTGCAACGCGCTGGAGAACCGTTCCCCAGTGTGCCGCCGACCTCTTTCGTACTTGTACCTTACTTATACTAAACCCGGCGGCCCCGGGCAGAGCATTATTGCACCGATTTGTTACAAATGCCCAACTTTATGACGAAATTTCTTCTTTTCGTCGCCGCCCGGGGGTCAATCGGCGGAAAACAGCGGCGCGACCGCCACGCCGCCACCCGCCCCGGGCGGCCTTGGACGGCCTCCCGCAACTCCCGACCGGCCTCAGGCGCGCCCGTAGCGAACCGCCATCTCTTCCAGATTGTAAACCTTGCCGATGCGGTCGATCATGCCGGCGCAGCCGAAGGATTCCAACCTGGCTTTGACGATATCGCGCATGGCGGCCATGGTCGGTTTGAGGAATTTGCGCGGATCGAATTCCGACGGATTGCGCGCCAAAAAGCGGCGGATGGCGCCGGTGGAAGCGAGCCGCAAATCGGTGTCGATATTCACTTTGCGCACACCGTGACGGATGCCTTCCTGAATTTCCGCAACCGGTACGCCATAGGTTTCGGGAATCTCGCCGCCGAATTCGTTGATCACCGCCAGCCAATCCTGGGGCACGGAGGAAGAGCCGTGCATGACGAGATGGGTGGAGGGGATTTTCGCGTGGATTTTTTTGATCTGATCGATGGCCAGAATATCTCCCGTGGGCGGGCGGCTGAATTTGTAGGCGCCGTGGCTGGTGCCGACGGCGATGGCAAGCGCGTCTACCCCGGTTGCGGCGACGAATTCCTCCGCTTCGTCGGGGTCGGTGAGCAATTGCTCCATCGTCAGTTTGCCTTCTGCGCCGATACCGTCCTCCTCTCCGGCCATGCCGGTTTCCAAAGAACCGAGACAGCCGAGTTCGCCTTCAACTGAGACGCCGCAGGCGTGAGCCATGTCGACGGTTTGGCGCGTCACCCGGGTGTTGTAATCGAAATCCATCGGCGTCTTGCCGTCCTCGCCCAGGGAGCCGTCCATCATCACCGAAGTGAAACCGAGTTGAATCGAGCGTTGACACACCGCCGGGGATACGCCGTGGTCTTGGTGCATGACGATGGGGATATGGGGAAACTCCTCCACCGCGCCTTGAATGAGATGCCGCAGGAAATTCGCTCCGGCGTATTTGCGCGCGCCCGCGGATGCTTGCAGGATGACCGGGCTGTTGACTTCGTTCGCGCCCTCCATGATGGCTCGCACCTGTTCGAGGTTGTTGACATTGAAAGCGGGCACGCCGTAATCGTTCTCGGCTGCGTGGTCGAGCAGTTGTCGCAGGGTTATCAGGGCCATTGGAACTCCTAGTGCTTTGACCTGGATGATTGGTTGTTGGCTGCCGCATCAAGCAGCGCGGCAACGGCGGGCAGGGTCGCTCCCCGCACGGCGTCAAGGAAAGCCCCGCCGCCGGTGGATATATAGGATACGCCTTCGGCGACGCCGAATTGTTCGATGGCGGCAACGGTTTCGCCGCCGCCGGCGAGGCTGAAGGCTGGCGAGCGGGCCACCGCGCGGCAAATTTCCTCGGTGCCCCCGGCGAAAGCCGGCAATTCAAAGACGCCCATGGGGCCGTTCCAGATGATCGTACCCATGGACTCGATCAGCGCGGCGCAGCGCCGCGCGCTCTCCGGGCCGATGTCGAGAATGAAATCGTCCGCGGCCACTTCCGCCGCCGGTTTGACCACCGCTTCGGCGTCGGCGGCGAATTCTTTCGCCACGCGCAAATCCGTCGGCAGGGGAATATCGACTTTGGCCATCAATTCCCGGGCGGTGTCCAGCAATTCGGCTTCATGCAGCGAGCGGCCGACGGGAAAGCCCGCGGCGAGCAGGAAAGTATTGGCGATGCCGCCGCCGACGAGCAGATGGTCCGCCAAATCGCTCAGATTCCGCAGCAATTCCAACTTGCCGGATACTTTCGCACCGCCGACGATGGCGAGCAGCGGCCGCGCCGGTTCGTCCATGGCCCGGCCGATGGCGTCGAGTTCGGCACCGAGCAGCGGCCCCGCACAGGCAGCTGTGGCCAATTCGGCCACGCCGCTGGTGCTGGCCTGTGCCCGGTGGGCGGTTCCGAAAGCGTCCATCACAAAAACATCGCAGAGGGCCGCGTAGCGCGTTGCCAAGTCCCCAGCGGCCGCTTTTTCGCCTGTATTGATACGCGCGTTCTCCAGCAGGCAAATATCGCTGTCCGGCAGCTGGGCACCCGGTTCGAGATAGTTTTCCACCAGCGGCACGGGCCGGCCCAGCAGTTCCGCCAGGCGCGCCGCCACCGGAGCGAGGGAAAACTCCGGCTGCGCGGCGATGGGCAGCCCCTCCTTCGGACGACCCAGATGGGACAGCAGCAGCACGCGCTCCGCGCCGCCGGCCAAGGCCGATTCGATGGTCGGCAGCGCGGCGCGGATGCGGCTGTCGTTGACGATCCTGCCCTGGGCCAAGGGCACATTGAGATCCTCCCGGATCAGCACCCGTTTGCCGGCCAAATCGAAACCCTTGAGCCGCGGCAAGGCGTCAATCATGAAGATTTTCCCGGTTTTTTTCGCGGTCGCCGCGCGCCTTGAGGAATTCGGCCACATCCAGCATCCGATTCGCGTAGGCCCATTCGTTGTCGAACCAAACAAACAATTTGACCAAACCGGCGACCACGCGGGTTTGATTCAAATCCATCACCGCCGACCTCGGATCATGGTTGATATCGCAGGAGGCCAGCGGCTCGCGAGTATAGCCCAATATGTTGGCCGGAAAATTGTCGGATTCGCGGATCACCGCGGCATTCACTTCCGCCGCGACGGCGGCGCGGGTCAAGCGCAGGGTGATATCCATGGCGGAAACATTGACCGTCGGCACCCGCACCGCCCTGGCTTCCAACTTGCCCGCCAAGCCGGGCAGGATGCGGTCGATGCCTTTCGCCAGCGCGGTATCGACGGGAATGATGGATTGCATGGCACTGCGGGTTTTGCGCAGGTCGGAATCATGGAAACTGTCGATCACCGGCTGGTCGTTCATCGCCGAATGGATCGTGGTGACCGCGCCGGCCTCGATGCCGAAGGCGTCGTCGAGCACTTTCAGCACCGGCACGATGCAATTGGTGGTGCAGGAAGCGTTCGACAGCACCCGCGCGGCTTCGGGGATGGCCTCGTGATTGACGCCGTAAACGATGGTGAAATCCACATCGCTTCGCGCCGGTTGGGAAAACAGCACCCGCCCGGCGCCGTTGGCCAGATGCCGGCGGGCGGTGGCCACGTCGTGGAAGGCGCCGCTGCATTCCATGACCAAATCCACTTGCGGCCAACGCAGGGCCGCGATATCCGCTTCGTTGCGCAATTCGACCGCGTCGCCCTCGATTTGCAAAACGCCGTCCGCCAATTCCACCGTGCCGGGGAAGCGACCGTGGGTGCTGTCGTAGCGGGTCAGGTGCGCCAGGGTTTCCGGGCCGGCCACATCGTTGATGGCGACGATGCGCAGACCGCGGCGCCGCCCGCCCTCGTAGGCGGCGCGAAGCACGCAGCGGCCGATGCGGCCGTATCCGTTGATCGCGATCTTGAATGCCATTGTTGCGCTCGGTTGGTGGCGGCGGCTGCGGCCTTGATTGCGCGGACGCGGGGCTCAGTCGTCAGCAAGCAAGGCGCGCGCGGCGGCGGCGATATTGTCCGCGGCAAAGCCGAAATGCCGCATTAAATCACCGCCGGGAGCGGATTCTCCGAAGCTGGTCATGCCGATCACGCGGCCGTCCAAACCGACGAATTTGCGCCAATAGTCTACCGCTCCAGCTTCGACGGCCAGGCGGCGCCGCAGTCCGCCCGGCAACACCGACTCCCGCCAGGCCTCGTCCTGTGCCTCGAAGACATCGACACTCGGCATCGAAACCAAACGGGCGGCGATGTTTTCCGCTTGCAATACGCGCACCGCCTCAAAGCTGACTTGAACTTCCGAGCCGGTGGCGATGATCACCAACTCCGGTTCGCCCGCGCAATCCAGCAGCACATAGCCGCCGCAGGCGATGGCGTCCACCTGCGCGTCATCGCGCGGCTGATGGGCGAGCGTTTGGCGGCTGAAAACCAGCGCGGTGGGACCGTCCCGGCGTTCGATGGCTGCCCGCCAGGCCGTGGCGGCTTCGACGCTGTCGCAAGGTCGCCAGACCGAGAGATTCGGCGTGGTGCGCAGGTTGGTCAATTGTTCGATCGGCTGGTGGGTCGGACCGTCCTCGCCCTGGCCGATGGAGTCGTGGGTGTACACCAGAATATTGCGCTGCTTCATCAAGCAGGCCATGCGCACGGCGTTGCGGGCGTATTCCATGAACATCAGAAAAGTGGCGCAATAGGGAATGAAGCCACCGTGCAGGGCCATGCCGGTGGCGATGGCGGTCATGCCGAATTCGCGCACGCCGAAGTAGATGTAGTTGCCGTCGGCGGCGTCGACGACCGAGCGGCTGCCGGACCACAAGGTCAGGTTGGAGCCGGTCAGATCCGCCGAGCCGCCGATCAATTCCGGCAGCAGGGCGCCGTACTCTTCGAGGCAGTCTTGGGAAGCCTTGCGGCTGGCCACATTCGCGCCGCGCTGCTGGCAGCGCCGCACAAAGGCCCGGGCGCGTTCGGCGAAATCGGCGCGCAGTTCGCCTTTCATGCGGCGGGTGAATTCGAGCGCAAGTTCTGGATGCTCCCGTTGGTAGCGGACCAGTTTTTCCTGCCAGGCCGATTCCGCCTCGAGACCTTTTTCGGTGGCGTCCCAGGCCCGCAGAATGTTCTCGGGCATGACGAAAGGAGCATGGGGCCAGTCGAGTTCGCCGCGGGCGGCCTGGACTTCGTCCGCGCCGAGGGGCGAGCCGTGGGTGGCCGCGGTGCCCTGCTTGTTGGGCGAACCGAAACCGATGATCGTGCGGCAAATGAGCAAGCTCGGCCGCGCCGTCTCGGCCCGCGCCGCGCCGATCGCCCGGTCGACCGCCGCCGGGTCGTGGCCGTCTGTTTCCAGCACCTGCCAACCGTAAGCCTCGAAACGGCGTTTGGTATCGTCGGAAAACCACGCCTCGACTTCGCCGTCAATGGAAATGCCGTTCGCGTCGTAGCAGACGATCAGCTTGCCGAGGCCGAGGGTGCCCGCCAGCGAGCAGACTTCGTGGGAGATGCCCTCCATGAGACAGCCGTCGCCGGCGAAAACCCAAGTGTGGTGATCGACCAGGCGGTGATCCGGCCGGTTGAACTGGGCGGCGAGGGTTTTCTCCGCCAAGGCCATGCCGACGGCGTTGGCGATCCCTTGGCCGAGGGGGCCGGTAGTGGTTTCGACACCGGGTGTATAGCCGAATTCCGGGTGGCCGGGCGTCATCGAATGCAGCTGGCGGAAGCGCCGCAGTTCCGCCATGGGCAGGGCGTAGCCGCTGAGATGCAACAGCGAGTAGAGCAGCATTGAGCCGTGGCCGTTGGAGAGCACGAAACGGTCGCGGTCGAACCAGTCGGGATTGCCCGGATTGTGCTTCAGGTGGTCGTTCCAGAGCACTTCGGCGATATCCGCCATGCCCATAGGCGCGCCGGGGTGCCCGGATTTCGCCTGTTGCACCGCATCCATGCTCAAGGCGCGGATGGCGTTGGCCAATTGCCGGCGCGGTGTGGCTTGATGCGCCATGTGAACTCCCGATTCGACCCTATTCAGCGGGTCGCCATTTTCCCGCAGATGCCCGCGATATGCCAGCCGGGGGCCGGGCCGGGCGGAGACCGGCGCGACCCCTCGACGAATAGGGCCTCGGCGAAACTGGACACCCCCGCGGCGGGCGGCTATATTCCGCATTCGCTCCCCACCGGATCGAATACGCCATGCGCCGATTGCTCGAGAAATTCAGCTCGGCCTCACTGCTTTGCCTGCTGCCGCTGGCGCTCCATGCCGATTTCACCCCCATCAGCCCCATCGAGTGGGATCGGGCTGCGGCCAGGCATTTGCTGGAGCGCGCCGGATTCGGCGTCTTGCCGGAGGAAGTGGCGGAATTCGCCGCCATGACGCCGCGCCAGGCGGTGCGGCGGTTGGTTTACTTTGAAGGCGCCGAATCCGGCGATTTGCCCGACTTCGATCATTCGGGAGTTTTCGATGAGGGCCTTGATCCCTTCCCGTCGAGTCGGCCCGCCACAACGGAAATGGCGCGCCGCCAGGGCCGCGCTCTCGGGATCGAGGTTAAGCCCGGCGGCGACCGCCCCATTCAGCCGGTGGTGAACCAGTTCTTTTATTGGCTTCGGGCCAGCCGCCTGGAAACCGACCGCGTGACTTACTGGTGGGCCGAACGCATGCTCAACAGCCCGCGGCCCCTGCGGGAGAAAATGGCGTTATTCTGGCACGGCCATTTCGCCACAAATGAAGACAAGGTGCGCGACTACCGCAAGATGCTCAAGCAGCTGCGCCTGTTTCAGGACAAGGGCCTGGGCGATTTCCGCAGCTTGCTGGTGGGTGTCGCCCAAGACCCCGCCATGCTCAGTTTCCTCGATGCCGGGGTGAACACCAAGCAGTCGCCGAACGAGAACTTCGCCCGGGAAATCATGGAATTGTTCACCATGGGGGTGGGGCACTACGGCGAAAGCGATGTGCGCGAAGCCGCCCGGGCGTTCACCGGGTGGAACTACGACGGTTTGGCGTTTCGCGTCCGCGACGAAGATCACGATTCCGGCGTCAAGCGGGTGCTGGGCCGGGAAGGCCCCTTCGACGGTGTCGAAGTCATAGATATCATTCTGGAGCAGGATGCCGCGGCGGAATTCGTCGCGGGCAAAATCTACCGCTATTTCGTCAGCGAAGAACTCGACCAGGCCAGGGCCCAGGAACTCGGCGCTTGGTTAAAATCTTCGGACTACGATATCGCGGCGTTCATGGAGCACCTGTTCCTGTCGCGGGATTTCTATCGGCCGGAAGTGATCGGCCATCGAATCAAGGGGCCGGTGGAATACGTCGTTTCCACTTATCGCCTGCTGGGCCTGGACAGCGTTCCGGGCACACCGGACTTCAACCGCGTCACCGGTGCCCTGGGCCAGCGGCTGATGCATCCGCCGACGGTGGCCGGCTGGAGCGAGGGCCGCGCCTGGATCACGCCCAGCCTGTTGTTCGAGCGCGGCAATTTCGTGCTCGACGTGGTCTTCCCCGATATCGGCTTTCTACCGCCGGACCGCTACGGCGGCCGGGGCATACTCGCCGTGCATGAAAATCTGCGGCGTGGAATGGATATTTCGGCGGCGACCTTGCCGCCGGTGATGGCCGGAGAGAACCCTGACATGGATGCGATGGCGGCGTCCAATCTGCTCGCGGACGCCGATGAAGCCTTCAATACGCGCTATGGCAGCTACCGCGGCTGGCAGATGGCTATCGAGCGGGTCAAGCCGATTCCGCGGGATCTGCCCCGGCTCAACCTGACCGCCATGGTGGAGGCGGCGGGCTCACAAACACCGGCGGAAGTTGTGGCGCATTTGACCGAGCGGTTTTTCACCGTGCCGCCGGAGCCGGCCACAATGGCGGCGTTGGCCGATTATCTCGAAGCCGAACTCGGCACCGCGGATATTCCCGCGGCGGCAAGCTATATGGAAGAATACCTGCGGGGGCTGTTGCACGCGCTGCTCAGCCGCCCGGAATATCAACTGCATTGACCGCGGCGGCGACGGGAGGAACCAGCATGGCCTCAAGCAGAAGCATCAGCAGACGCGGCTTGTTGGCCGGCGGCTTGACCACGGTCAGCGCCTTGGCCGCGGCACCCCTGTTCAACGCCCGCGCCTGGGCCAACGCCGACCGGGAGCGGCCCATCCTGGCCACGGTCGAACTCTCCGGCGGCAACGACGGCCTGAACGCCGTGGTGCCCCACGGCGACGACGCCTACTACCGACATCGTCCCAACATCGGCATCAAACCCGGCGACGTGCGCAAGCTGGACGATCACTTCGGCCTCAATCCCGGCCTGCTCGGCTTCGAGCGGCTGTGGGACAGCGGCGACTTGGCCATTGTCCACGGTTGCGGCTACGAGCGGCCATCTTATTCGCATTTCACTTCGATGGCCTATTGGCACACCGCCGCGCCCAACCGCGGCGACGAATTCGGCTGGCTGGGCCGTCTCGCCGACTCGCTGGACGACGCCGCGGGCACCGATGTGCTGATCAACATCGCTTCCGCCCAGTCGCTGGCGGTGAAAAGCCGCCTGCATACACCGGTGGTTTTCGACAACCCCAACCGTTTCCAGCGCCGCGCCTTCGGCTCCCAGCGGGCGCTGATGACGCGGGTTGACGAGGCCCCCGGCAATTCCACCCGCGCGTTCTTGAACGATGTGGCGCGCAGCGCGCTGACCGCTTCAGCGCAAATCCGCGATGCCTGGGCCGGCTACCGGACACCGGTGGATTACGGTCTCAACGGCATGGATCTGCCCAAGGTGGCAGCCTGTATCGCGGCCGGCCTGCCGACGCGCATCTATCATGTGTCCTACCGCAACAACGCTTTCGACACCCATGTGCAGCAAGTGAATCCGCACCGGCGCATCCTCGCCTACACCGCCGACGCCATCCACGGATTCATCCGCGATCTGGAACGCATCGGCCAAGCCCAGCGCGTGCTGGTGCTCGTTTATTCCGAATTCGGCCGCCGCGTCCCGGAAAACGCCAACTTCGGCACCGACCACGGCTCGGCCAATGTGATGTTCCTGGCCGGCAAACCGGTCACCGCGGGACATTACGGCGCGCCCCCCAGCCTCACCGATATGCTGGCTGGCGACAATTTGCGGCATACGGTCGATTTCCGCCAAGTTTACGCCACCGCCATCGACCAATGGATGCGGCCGGGCGCCTCGGAGACCGTACTCAAAGGCCGCTTCGAAGCCATCCCCGCCCTGGCCTGAGCACGGTACTCCCGGAGCCGCAGCGCCGGGGCCGGGAAGAGAGAGCGGCGCCCACCCAGGAAAGCGGAACAAATGGACGGAACGAAAGGACCGCCGATCAGTCGCCAGCGAGAGATGACGACCTGGGTTTGCCGCCCTTGAACTAGAGGATGCCGGCGACGGCTTGATCCCCGGCGCTGGGAAGCGCTTCTCCCGGGCGGTATTTCTCCAGCAGACTCCAGAGAATCGCCAGGGTTTCGATATCGGGTTCGCCCGAGTAGTCCCCCGGACGAAACCGCAGCTGCAACGCGCGCACCGCGGCGCGGGTCTGAAAATCCAACTCGCCCGTGGCTTCAACTTCGTAGCCCAGCATCGGCAGCGCCGCCTGCAGCATGTCGACCGAAGGCGGCTGCCCGGCGAATGCGGCCTCATGGCGCAACTTGGCCTCTTCGTCGTACCATGCGCCGAAGCCGGCTTCATACAGCCGTTGCCAGGGAAACAGCGCACCGGGGTCGGACCGGCGCGTGATCGAGATATCGGAATGGGCGACGATATTGACCGGATCGATTTCAGGATGGCGCCGCTGAATCCCGCGCAGCAGTTCGATCAGCATCTCGATCTGTGCCTCTTCGTAGGGAAGAAACTCGCATTGCGGCATCGCCGGTTCGCCCCCGGGCGGGGTTTCGACCGCCTCGCAATTGAATTCGTTAACGATCTCGATGCCTATGGAGCGGTCGTTGAGCGCGGTTTCACCCGCCCAGTAGCTGGGCCCCGCGTGCCAAGCCCGTCGTTCTTCATCGACGAACTGATGCAACAGCAGGCGGCGGCGATCATAGCTCGGGTCGTTCGCGGCGGGAATCAGATAATGCGAACTCACCGGATTTTCGGTGCGGGTGGTGAGCAGGCGGACGGATTCGGCAAAATCTTCCGAAGTGGCGTGAATCACCACATAGGCTACGCGGCTGTTTTGATTGGCGGATTCGATTTCGACGATTTCCGAACAGGCCCCGAGCAACAGCGGCGGAATCAGCCAGCGCCCGACTCTGCAAAGTTTCATGCCATTCTTCCTTTCGCTTGCCAAAACACGCCTGTGCATCAATCGCAGCAATATAGCGCAAATCGGCGGCGCTAACATTCCACCCGGCGATTCCCGCGGCGCCGCGTTTTGGTCCTTGCCAAGTTAGCCGGTGTTGGGCAGTCTGTCCATTTGGCGGTGACCGTCGCAGCTTGGCTGCCGCGGACGAGTGGGGTCAACTGATGGCGAATGGGTTGCGGTTTTTTCACGAATCATCGCGGCTTCGGGCCGCCCGCGGCGAACAACCGCGGCAAAGCGGAGCCGCCGCCAGGCCCGGCCTGCTGATTGTCGGCGCGGGCAAACCGCTGCTGCTGGAAAAACCGATGGCTACCAATTTGGCGGATGCGGCGCGGATCATGGGCATGGCGGCGGACTATCCATCCTTCATCCAGATCGGCATGCAGTACCGTTTCAAATGCCAATACGTCGATGCCTTCCAGGAGGTGTTCGGCAAGGCCGCCGTCGGAACGGTGCGAACCATCGGCATGAGCGAGTATCGGCCCCCGTTTCTCGACAAAGTGGGGCAGTGGAACAAATTCAACGAGTTCAGCGGCGGCACCTTGGTGGAAAAATGCTGCCACTATTTCGACTTGATCAATCTGCTGGCGGACGCCGCGCCGGAATTGGTCTACGCATCCGGCGGGCGGGCGGGCGGTGAATTTCCTCGATTTCGAATACGGCGGCAGGAAATCCGATATCGACGATCACGCCTTCGTCATCATCGACTACCGGAATGGCGTCCGCGCCAGTTTCAGCTTGAATATGTTCAGCAAAGAACTACACGAGGAATTGATTGTCTGCGGCGACAAGGGCAGACTTGTCGCCAGCGAATGGGCGAGCTTCAAGCGGCCCGGTTCGCGGGCCGCGCTGCAACTGGAAACCGCGGCGGTCCGGAAAACCCGGCGACCGGAATATCCCCAGCGAATCGAGCGCAGCGGTCATCACGGCGCCACCTGGTTCGCCCAGGAATCCATGCTCGACCGGGTGCAGGGCCTGCCCGCCGACGCCGCCACCCCGGAGCAGGGGCTGAAGGCGATGATCGTCGCCGCCGCCGCCCAACGGTCCATGGCGACCCGCGAACCGGTAGACGTGGGCGAATTCATGGGGCGGGAAGCTGTGGCGGAATTTTTGCCCGATTGGCGGTGATGGGGCGCAGGCCAGGCAGCGCCGGCGTAAAGCTCCGACGATGACGGGGCCCGGGCGACTATAAAGAGTGGCTGCAAGCGCGATGGAAACAACGATCAAGCTCGCCGACGGCGGCGCCATACCCAGAGTGGGCCTCGGTTTGTGGAAAGTCGAGCGGCAATCCACCGCCCGGCTGGTCGCCGATGCCATAGCCGCCGGCTATCGGCACCTGGACAGCGCCGCGGATTACGGCAATGAAGCCGAGGTCGGCGCCGGAATCCGGCTCGCATTCGCGGCGAACCGCTGCGCGCGGGAGGATTTGTGGGTCACTTCCAAGCTGTGGAACACCTATCACCATCCAGATCATGTGCGGGCGGCCTGCGAGCGGAGTTTGGCCGATCTCGGCCTGGACTATTTCGATCTGTATCTGGTGCATTTTCCGATCTCCCTGCGCTATGTCGATTTCGAGCGGCGCTATCCGCCGGAATGGATTCACGACCCAGCCGCGCCGCGGCCGAAGATGGATGTGGATCCCGTGCCCCTGGCGCACACCTGGGCCGCCATGGAAGAGTTGGTGGACAGCGGGCTAGCACGCCGAATCGGGGTCTGCAACTACAACAGCGCGGCACCGCCGTGATATCCAAGACATCCCGCAAGAGTCGGCTGGAAGAGAACCTAGCAGTGTTCGACTTCAGCCTCGACGCTGGGGAAATGACCGCCATCAGCGCCCTCAACCGGGGCCGCCGCTTCAACGATCCCGGCGTCTTCTGCGAAGCCGCGTTCGGAACCTATTACCCAATCTACGATTGACGCGCCGACCGCCAAACCCGCTTCGGGCGATCTAGGGCATGGATGAAGCCGCTCAATAGATTTATGATTGCGGCTATGGAGTTCGCCGTTGCCAATTCGACCCCGGCGCCGGGCCAGGCTGCGGAACCAAGCGCTGGGCCGCGGTTCCCTTTGGTTTATTCACCGCACTCGGCGGCACCGCCGCTGGCCGCGGTGCTGGACTGGTTCGCGGACAATCGGGCGCGGCTGGAGGCCCAGCTCAAGTACCACGGCGCGATTTTGTTCCGCGGCTTCCCGCTCGTCGGCCACGAGGATTTCGACTGCGCCATCCGCCGCTTCAATTTCAGCAATTTTCCCTACGCGGAATCAATGTCGAACGCCCTGCGGCGTCATCGCACCGAACGCGTGTTCACCGCCAATGAAGCGCCCCCGGCGGTGGAGATCTATCTGCACCACGAGCTGGCCCAGACGCCGGATTTTCCACGCAGCCTGTTTTTCTTTTGCGAGGCGGCACCGGATGAGGGCGGCGCCACCCCGCTGTGCCGTTCGGATTGGCTGCTCGCGCGTCTGCGCCACCGTCTGCCGGAGTTCGTCGCCCGCTGCGGACAACTGGGCGTGCGTTACATCAGCGTTATGGCCCCCGGCGAAGATCGGGAGTCCGGCCAAGGCCGCGGCTGGCGCGCGATGTTGGCGGTCGCCGATCGGCGCGGGGCGGAAGAACGATTGCAATCCCTGGGATTCGGTTGGACATGGCTTGACGGCGACCTGCTGCGGATTTGCTCCCCCGCGCTGGCGGGCGGGTGACATGGCGCTGTTGGACAACATGAAGGTCATGCACGGCCGCCGCCCATTCGCCGGCCGCCGCCAGATTCTCGCATCATTGGCGGCATGAGGGCGCGCTGTTTCCTTGGAGCCATCCCAGCAGATATTCGATAGCGCCACCGCCCGAGCCTGGGCGGCGGCCTGCCCCGCATATCGGGCCACGCCGCTGTTGCGGCAAAGGTTCGACGGCCGCCCCGTTTGGCTGAAAGACGAAACCCGGCGCATGGGCCTGGGAGCTTTCAAAGCGCTCGGCGGTGTTTACGCGGTGGGTCGAATCATCGCGCGCGAGGTTGGCGGCGATATCGCGCCGTCGGCGCTGCTGTCCGAGGAGAGCCGCCGCGCCGCCGCCAGGCTGACTTTCGTCACCGCCAGCGCCGGCAATCACGGGATGGCCGTTGCCGCCGGCGCGCAGCTGTTCGGCGCTGCCGCGCGCATTCATCTCGCCCGCTCCGTACCCGAAGCTTTCGCCGTTCGGCTGCGCGCCAAGGGTGCCGAAGTGCGCTATTCAGGTGCGACCTACGAGGAGAGCATCGCTGGCGCCATCGCCGATGCGGAAAGCTCGGGAGCTGTGCATCTAACCGACACGTCTTGGCCCGGATACACCGAAACCGCGCGCTTGGTCATGGAAGGCTACACGCTACTCGCGGAAGAATTGCGCAGGGAATTCGCCGGTGGCGGCACTTGGCCGTCCCGGGTTTATCTGCAGGCGGGCGTCGGCGGCTTGGCCGGGGCGATCGCTTGGTCAATTCGCCACACCTGGGAAAAACAGCCGCGGATAATCGTCGTCGAGCCGGACCGTGCGCCCTGTCTGCGGGATAGCATCGCGGCGGGAACCCTGCTCACCGTTGCCGGGCCGATCTCGAACATGGGCCGACTCGACAGCAAAACGCCGTCGCTGCTGGCGTTTGAAATTTTGCGCGATGCCGCGGACCAATGCGTTGTGGTATCCGACGAAGAGGCGGCGGCCGCCGCCGGGTGCCTCAGCGAGTTGCAAGTCCCCCAAGCAGGTCCAGGGATCCGCAGCACACCGTCCGGCGCCGCCGGACTTGCGGCCTGTCTGCGGGAAGCCGATGCGGCGCCCGCATTGATTATTCTTACCGAAGGCGACCCCGCTTATGAGCGCTCTTGAACTCTCCGCATTCCGCCGGGACCTGCATAAACACCCGGAAACTGGATTCGATTTGCATCGAACATCGGGAAAAATCGCCGAAATTTTGGAGTCTGGCGGGCTCCGCGTGGAGCGGGGCATAGGTGGCTGCGGCTTGGTGGCGAGCCTCGGCCGAGGGCCGGACGACAGCGCCATCGGCCTGCGGGCGGATATGGATGCCCTGCCGATCACGGAAAAAAACAGCTTTCCCCACAAGTCGGAGAGTGCGGGGAAGTTCCACGGCTGCGGCCATGACGGCCACAGCGCCATGTTGGTCGGCGCGGCGCTGGAGTTGGCTCGGGAGGAGCGTCTCGCGCGCACGGTGCATTTCATTTTCCAGCCCGACGAGGAAAACGGCAGAGGCGCCGCCGCCATGATCGCCGATGGGCTGTTCGAGCGTTTTCCGATGCAGGAAATCTACGGCCTGCACAACCTGCCCGGATTGCCCGCCGGTGAATTCGCAATCAAGGCGGGCCCGTTTTGCGCCTTCGAGGACAATTTTGAAATCACCATCGAAGGCCGGGGCGGGCATTCGTCGATGCCGGAGCGCGGCATCGACCCCGTTGTGGTCGCCGCCGCCGTCGCCCTGCAACTCCAGGGCATCGTTTCCCGCTCCGTTGCCGCCGCCGACCGCGCGGTCGTGTCCATAACCGACATCCGCACCGACGGCGCGCGCAACATCATCCCGGACAAGGTGGTCTTGAGCGGCGATTGCCGGGGATTCGAGCCGCGGATATCCCAGCGCATCCGCGAACGCATTACGGAGATCGTCCAAGGCGTCTGCGCCGCCCACGGCGCCCGGGGCGAAGTCGACTACAGCACTTCGTTCCAGCCGCTGGTGAACGATGCGCAATGCGCCCATACCATCGCCTCCGCCGCGGCCACGGTTGGCCCGGTGGACCGCGACTACGGCCCGGTCACCTTCTCGGAGGATTTCGCCGAATTTCTCCGGCATTGCCCGGGCGCTTTCATCTTGCTGGGCAATGGCGTTGAAGGCGCCCAAGCCATGCCGCTGCACAATCCCGGCTACGATTTCAACGACGTCATCATCCCCAGTGGAGTTGAACTTTGGAAGGCCCTGGCCCTGGGTGAATGACGATCCGGCCAACAGACCGCGCCGCCGGTCGCTTGCCGGCCGATATGTCAGCGTTTCGGAAATCGACCGCAATGGCGCTTCGTCCCGGGTCTAGCGTGACCATTTTTCTTGCATTCTCCTGCCGATGGCGTAACTTTGGCCATCATTGTCCTAATGTTGTCTTGGGCGACAAGGGGAGAAGATCATGGCGCAACGAAATTCGACATTTTTGCTCGTTGTTTTGGCCGGCCTGTTGGCGGCACCGGTCCAAGCACAGCTTGTCGAGTCCGGCGGCTTCGCCCGCACCGAGCATGGCCATCCCGATTTGCAGGGCACTTACACCTACCGCACCTTGACGCCGCTCAACCGACCCGCGGAATTGCTTGGCCGGGAAGTGCTTTCCGAAGAAGAAGCGGCGGAATGGGAGGCCTTTGAGAACCGTCGGCAGAACCGCGATTTGATTATTGATTCCGTTGGCGGCGCAGGCTACCCGCCGGGAGTCATTTCCTATAATGAATTTTGGTACGAACGTGGTGTGGAAACCATCCGCGACCGCCGCACTTCGCTGATCTACGATCCGCCCGACGGGCGCATGCCGGCTTTGAACGAATCCGGTCGGGAGCGCGCCCGCAGCCGCGCCGATAGGCGCGCCAACAGCATCGGACCGGAAGCGCGCACCTTGCAAGATCGTTGCCTGATGAGCGGAGGCGCTGGACCGCCGCTGCTGCCCGGTTCCTACAACAACAATATCCAGATTGTGCAAACCGCCGATCACGTGATGATTCTCAACGAAATGATTCATCGCGCGCGGATCATTCGCTTCGACGACCATCATCAAGACCGGCATATCAAATGGGACGGTGATTCCATCGGCCGCTGGGAAGGCGAAACGCTGGTAATCCAAACGCGCCATTTTTACTACGACGAGAACAGCCGCTCGGGCGCTTCGCGTCAATTGAAGGTTGAAGAGCGCATTCGCCGGCTCGACGCCGATACGCTGAACTACGATTTCACCATCGAAGATCCGCTGACTTGGGATAGACCCTGGTCGGCGAAATTTCCGCTACGACGCATCGAAGATCCAATTTTCGAATACGCCTGCCACGAAGGCAACCACGGGCTGCGGGGAATTTTGGCCGGCTGGCGCCGCCTGGAATCGATGGGCTTACCGGGGGACGGCAGCCAGCCGCAAGTGGCGGATACCGAATAGTCAATTTCGCCATACCGCGTTGCCAGGGCCGGCGGCTGCGCGGTTGCCGGCCAAACGCTGACGCGGCGACCGGGCGTTACGCAGCGCGCGGCTTAGCCCCGCCGCCAGGGCTTGGCGGTCAGGAAATAAAGCAGCAGCCCGCTGCCGACGATTGCCAGCGAGCCCAGGGCTTCGCCGGGCCGGTAGAGCAAGGTGAATGTCAGTGTCCAGCCGGTCACTGTGAGATAGATCAACGGCGGCAGGGGAAAAAGAAAAGTGCGGTAGGGCCGGGGCAAATCTGGCTGCCGCAGCCGCAGCACAAACACCCCGAAGACCGCCACGAAGCTGTTCAGCGCCATCGTGAAGCCGGCGAAAACCATCACCGATTCAAGGGTCGAAGTCAGAATGAACAACAAGGCGATGGCCGCTTGGGTGTAAATGGCCAGGGCGGGAATTCCATGGCGGTTCTTGCGGCCGAAAAAAGCCAGCGCCGAGTAATCCTCGCCGATGACTTGAATCACCCGGGGCCCCGCCATGGTCATCGCGCTGACGGTCGAAATCAGCAGCAGCGCGAATACCAGACCGGCGAATTGGCCCCCGGTGACGCCGAACGCGGTTTCGGCGGCGATGGCGCCAATGTCCTCTTGGCCTACCATGGACTCCACCGGGGCCACATGGAGGAAAACGAAGTTCAGCGCCAGATACAGCAGCGTAACCACCACGGTTCCCGTGATCAGAATCCAGGGCAGATTGCTTTGGGGGTTTTCGATCTCGCTGCTCAAATAGGTGGCCGCGTTCCAGCCGGAATAAGCGTAGCTGACATAGATCAGGGAAACCGCGAAGGTGGAACTGAGCAAGACCGCGCCGTCGCTCGCCTGCGGGGCGAAATTCATCGGTTGCGGCTCGTTGGTGAAAAGAACCGCCAGCAGGCAAAACACCACGATCACGATGACTTTCAGACTGGTGAAAACGATTTGCGTGCCGCCGCTGGTGCGGTGATTGGCGGCGTGGGCCAAAGCCATGACGATTACCAACGCGGCGGCCACCAGCTTGCGCATGGCATCGCTCAAGCCGTCGGGGAAAATCGAAGACAGATAGACGGCGAATGCCATCGCGCCGACGGCCGTGGGGCCGGCGAAGCCGATGGTCGAAGAAATCCAGCCGGAAACGAATCCCGCCGCGGGATGATAGATCCGCCGCAGCAAATTGTATTCGCCGCCGGAACGCGGCAGGGCCGCGCCAAGTTCGGCGTAAGTCAGCGCACCGCTGAGCGCCACCACGCCGCCGAGCCCCCAAAGAGCGAGCAGCACGAATCCCGAGCGGATATCCTCGAGTTGGAAACCGAGGATGGTGAAAACTCCGGTGCCGACCATATTGGCGACCACCACCGCGGTGACGGTCAGAAAGCGGAATTTGTTGCTGCTCATGGCGCGATTCCCAAGGGTCGAGCGCATTATCCGCCGCTTCGCTTGGCGAGTCCATGATCTTTTCTCCAGGACGCCGGGGCGGCGGTCCGGCGCATTCATCGGCGCCATGGCGCGGGCAGCGGACACCCGCGGTTGGCGGGAAGCGGGGGGGGGGGGTTGATACCATCGACCTTGATTCGGGAGAGCGAACATGAATCGGACGATTTCCCCCGGCGCCGCCGTGGTGATGCTGGCCGCCGGCGTGGTTGGCGCTCAAACCCCGGTCGGCGACACCCCCACCCGGGCACAGGCCGCCGACGGCCAATTCATCAGTTGGCGCGAACACATCATCGACGATCCCGCAGTCGCCGGAGTGCCGTTCAGCGGCAGCGACGGGCTTGTGATGGGCGATGTCGACCGGGACGCCCGCGAGGATGTGGTGTCGGTACATGAGTCCGACGCCGAATACGATTCGGCGAACTATGTACCCGGCTTCGAAGCACCGCTCGCGGGCCACGTCCGCATCGCTTTCGCGTCGGAGTCGCCCGCGCGCTGGACCAATATCACCGTTGCCGAGGGCGCCGACGCACCGGCCCCGGAAGACGCCGCGCTCGCCGATATGAACGGCGACGGCTATCTGGACTTGCTGGTGGCGGCCGAACTGTCCCACATACTTTACCTGCAGAATCCGGGCCCCGGCGGCGGCTTGATCTGGATTGAGCAGCCGGTGCGCAAAGGCGATACCTGGAACGCGTTCCCAATCGGCGGCTTTGCTCCCGACAGCGTAACCGGCCTGGAAACGGCCGATATCGACGGCGACGGCGATATCGATATCATCGCCGGGAGCTACAGCCGCGGTCTGCGCACGGGGGACGGCGAAGTGAATCTCCGCAACCCGCTGGGCCGCATCGGCTGGTTCGAAAATCCCGGAGACGCCAAAGCGGCGTGGCGACGCCACGATATCTCCCGTCGCGTCCGCGGTATGTTTGACAAGTTTGTCGCCCGGGACCTCGACGGGGATGGCGATATCGATTTCCTCGGCACTCGCGGCAACAGCCATCCCTACGACGGTGTCTTCTGGCTGGAACAAGTGCGCGGCGAAGCACCGGCGGCGGCGTTCACCAAAGCGCGAAACTTGGACAGCGAGGAAGTTTCCTTACCCCGGTAGCAACCCGCCGCGGGCAACCGCGCCTCAACCCGGAACCAGCGGGAGGAATCTGGAAATGATCGAACCGCCATCGCCGCCTGCGCGTCCCCGGCTGTTGCTGATGCTGTCGATTTCGCTGTCCCAGGGGCTGGTGCTGTTCCTGCTTTGGCGCGCGGCGGAAAGCGAAGTCTGGCCAAGCCAGACACCGGTGGCGAATTTCCCCCTGTGGACCATCGCGGTCGGCTTGCCGCTGCTGTTGCTGCTCGGTTTGGAGGACCGCGACCAACGCCGAACCACCCTGGTCGTCACGGTGTTCTTCGCCTTGTTGGCGCTGCTCGGCGCCTACATCGGTTGGCAGGCGACACCCTCCGGGGGGTTTCCTTTCGATTCGATAGTCGCCGCCTACATCCTGCCGCTGCTCCTGGGCTGCTTCCTGGCCCTGCTGTTCCTGCGACCCGTAGTTCTGCGCCGGGCGCCGGATTATGCCGAGCTATTCGCCGACTCTTGGTGCAACGCGCTGGTGGCGGGGCTTTGCTGGGCGCTGGCTTTGGGCGTGTTTGGCATTTTGATGCTCTGGGGCGAGCTGTTCCGCGTCATCGGCATCGACTTTTTCCGCGATTTGTTCACCGAGGACTGGTTTCTGTTTCCGGTGCTTTCGGTGGCGGTGGGCTTCGGCATTTTCATTTTTCGCGGCTTGGCCGGCGTCATCGGCGGTATCGCCGGCCTGCTCCAGGGTCTGATGCGGCTGCTGCTGCCGCTGGTCCTGCTGGTGACCGCGCTGTTTCTCGGCGCACTGCCCTTCACCGGCCTGGAACCGCTGTGGGATACCGGCAACGGCACCGCGCTGCTGATGGCGCTCAATTTGTTCTCTTTGTTCGCCCTCAACGCCGTTTATCAGCGCGGCGACGGCAACGCTTATCCCACTCCGGCCCACCACTTGCTGTGCGTCGGCGTGGCGCTGCTGCCCGCCATTTCGCTGCTGGCGCTGTACGGATTGTATTTGCGCGTGGACCAATACGGTTGGACCGTGGCGCGCTGCTGGGCCTTGCTGATCAGTTTGCTGGCGACGCTGCTCTCGATCGGCTACGCCGGCGCCGTGTTGCGCTTTCGCGCCCAGTGGGTGGGCAGGCTCGCCCAGGTAAATCTGCCGATGGGCGGGTTGATTTTGGCGCTAATCGTGCTGCTCAATTCCCCGCTGCTCGACTTTCGCAAAATTGCCTTGGCCAGCCAGCAGAATCGGGTCGAGCGCGGCGAAATCGAACTGGAGCAATTCGATTTCTTCGACGCCCGCCAAAACATGGGCCGTCCGGCCTATCTTTGGATGCAGGAACTGATGCAACAATACGGGGAATCGAACCCGGAACTCGCGCAATTGCTGCGGGACCCGCCGCGGCCGGAGCCACCGCCATCCGCCCTGGCGCGCGCTTTCGATTTCCGCAACGGGGTCATTTACCGCCCGGAACCTTTCGATTTTCCCGCCGGTCTCGACGCGGCGATGCGCTCGTCAACCGCCGCCCGCATGATGGGAGGCGAGCGCGACTCAGCGGAGTATTTTCTCTACCGCGCCGACTTGGACCTCGACGGCGAACCGGAATACATCCTGGCGGCGGATTTCATGGGCTACACGGTCGCCTCCGGTTTCCAGCGGGAGGATGGCGGCTGGCGCGAATTGTCCATGGAGGCGCGGCGATCAAGCGCCGACGCCGGCCAAGACCTGGCCGGCGGGGCAGTCGAAGTGTCGCCCCCGGAATTTCACGATTTGCGAATCGGGGAACTGGTGTTGTGGGTCCTGGATCGCTGATCCACCCGCCCCGGCGGCGCGCTTGGCTGGTCGGACTGGCAATCCTTCCGGCTTTGCGGTAAAACCCAAGCTTCGGTTCCCATCTGCTTGGAGTCCATCATGTGCGACGAAAAAACCCAGATCGATGTTGAAAAATTTCTCCGCGGCGGAGCGGAACTCAGCCGGCGCGAATTCGGCCGCGTGTCGGCAACCGTCGGCCTGGGCATGATGCTGCCGGCGGCGGCCACCGCCCAGAGCGACATGGAGCTGAACGAAACTGACGTGGAAATCGAAACACCCGATGGTGTCGCCGATTGCCACTTCATCCATCCCGCCTCCGGCAGCCATGCGGCGGTGCTTGTTTGGCCCGACATTCTCGGCCTGCGGCCCGCCTTCCGGGAAATGGGACGGCGGCTGGCTTCGTCGGGCTACGCGGTGTTGACGGTGAATCCCTTTTACCGCAGCCAGCGCTCGCCGGTGGTTGGCGAAGGCGCCAGCTTCGGTCAGCCGGAAACCCGCGAGATCGTCTTGCCGCTGGCCAGGCAACTCAACGCCGAAACCCATTTCACCGATGCCCGGGCTTTCGCCGCCTGGCTCGACGGACGGGACGAGGTGGACACCGGCCGCGGCATCGGCACGACTGGATACTGCATGGGCGGACCCATGGTCATGCGCACGGTGGCGGCTGTGCCCGAGCGGTTCGCCGCCGGCGCGACATTCCACGGCGGCGGCTTGGCCACCGAGTCTGACGACAGTCCGCACCTGCTGATTCCGCAGACCCGCGCGCATATGCTGCACGCCGTGGCCGAGAACGATGACGAGGCCGACCCGGAAGCGAAGAACACCCTGCGCGCCGCCTACGATGCCGCCGGCATTCCGGCGGAGATCGAGGTGTACGAAGGCACACTGCACGGCTGGTGTTCGATCGATTCGCAGGTTTACCATGAAGCGCAGGCGGAGCGGGCCTGGGGACGGCTGCTGAATCTTTTCGCGACCGCGCTCGCCTGACCCCTCTCCTGACCCCCTGGGGGATTTCGCGACGCAAATCGAGAAGGATTCGGCCATGGCCAGCACCGCGGCGAGAATCAAATTGTTGGTATTGGGCGCAGCTGTTTTGGGCTTGGCGGTCATCGCCCTCCTCTATTGGACGCTGGCTTACCCCAAAGACCGAACGCCGGGTTTCTATCTTTTCGGCGGTGCCGGCGACCCGTCGGTCGAAGACTGGACTTTCGCCAACGATGTGGAACTGTGCGCCTTGCAAGTTTATGCCGGGGGCTGGCGGCCCCACGCCATCAACTTGAATTGCATGGCCACGCCGGAAGGGGATTTGTATTTGAGCTGTTCCGTCTGTGATCGGAAGTATTGGGCCAGTCACGTCGGCGCGGACTCCCGGGGCCGACTGCGGCTGGACGGCGTGGTTTATCCCGTCAAGCTGAACCGGGTAACGGACCCGGAATTGATGGATCAATCGTGGCTGGCCCGGATCAACAAATTGCGCGGTTTCGGCACCGACCCGAACAATCCGGCACCGCCGGCGGACGCGGTTCGACCCGACCACTGGTGGACTTTCCGCGTTGAATCGCGATCTTGAATGGGCGACCTTGATTCCGTGCGAGCCGGACGATGCGGCGGCGCGGCGCATAAATCGACAATGGGAGCATTGAACATGATTGGAAAAGTTTTTCTTCGTTTGCCGCTGGTCGGCCTCTTGCTTGCGGGCGGCGGTGCCTGGGCTCAGAACAGTTGGGTCGATCTCGCGGTACACAACTTCGGCGCGCCCATCAACACCCTTTGGGCGGAGGGCGAATTGACCTTCGCCGACGACGGCACCATGGTCTATTGCAGCGCGCGGCAGGATATGGCGGTGGCGGACGGCGACCGGAAAGATCTTTACATCGCGACTTTCAACGACAGGACCGGCACCTGGAATACGCCGGTGAACATGGGCATTCCCGTCAACGCGGCCCCCGCCACGGGTATCGACCCACTGCGCAAGGGCGACGACCGCGAGCCTTGGATCAGCGCCGACGGCAATACCATCTACTTCAAATCCGATCGGCTGGCGACGACGGTTCCGCAAAACAACAACGATATTTTCGTCACCCGCAAAGTAGACGGCCAATGGGCCGAACCGGAACTGGTGGGCTATCCCATCAGCACCGATGAAGGCGACGAACATTGTCCGGCGATTTTGCAAGACGGCGAGACTTTGTGCTTCGCTTCGCGGCGGGCTGGCGGCTTCGGCGGCTCGGATATTTATTGTTCGCGCCAGGACGCCGACGGCAACTGGCTGGAGCCGGTTAATCAAGGACCCAATATCAATACCGAGGGCGAGGAGTTCCACTTCAGCCAAGCCGCCGACGGCACTGTGTACTTCACTTCAAGCCGACCCGGCGGATTCGGCGGCATGGATATCTGGGCGGCGGAATCCCGCGGCGCCGACAGCTGGGGTCCGGCGTTCAACCTCGGCCCGCGCATCAATACGGCGGGCGCGGACATGTGCCCGGCATTTCCGCCCGGCCAGGAAACCATCACTTGGTTTTCCACCCGATCCGACAACAGCTTGGGCAATATCGATATTTTCTGGACCAACACGCCGGCCGCAGACTGACGGCCCCTCGGGCCGGAACCCCGCGGCAGGATTGTTTCGCGGTTATTCTTCCAGGGCCATCGCCATGCGGGCCGTGGCGACTTCGGCCACGGGCAAGCCTCTAGCGGTTCGGCGAAATAGCCAACGCAGGCCGCGGTTGCTGGGCAGCGCGAAGTTGGTGGCGAGTACTGTGGCCCGCACCGCGCGCCGGGAGATCTTTACCTGGTCCCCCGAAGTGTAGAGCGGGTTTTGGTGGATCTTGCGCAATGTCAACACCGCCATGCCCAGGGACCAAAGACAGAATCGGCGCATTCCCGGCTCCCTTTTCGGCAGGCGGCAGACAAATTCCAAAGCGTTCTGCAGATGTCCGTGGGCGGTGGCGATCAAGGTGTTCATTCCGTCCCGGAATGCTCCGCTTTGGTGGTGCCGCGGCAGATCTTCCAGGCGGAAATCGCCGTCGGGGAACACCGACTGCGGGAGCCAGCAAGCACCGCGCTCGTGATCGGTCCAGATATCCTTGAGGATATTCGTCATTTGCAGCCCTTGGCCGAAAGATACCGCCAGTGAGCGCAGTTCCCGCCGTCCCGATTGAAGTTCGGGGCAGCGATTGCAGAACACTTCGGCCACCATCTCGCCGACCACGCCCGCCACCACGTAGCAGTATTCATCCAACTCGGCTAGATCTTTCAGACCGGATGGGCGCGGCCCCCGATTGAATTTCGGCATATCCTCGCACATGACCCCTACGCAGCGGGTCAACGCGCGGCGCTCCGCTTCGGTAAGGGAATGGGTGATGGAAACCACTTTGCCCACGTTCCGCATCAATTCCAGTTCCAGCGGCGGCGTGTTCGCCGAAAGCCGCGGCGCGACCACCGTCGAGAAATGCTCGCCGCTGCCCTGGCCCTTCACTACTTCAAGGAAGTTTCGCAGATGCTCCTCTTTCGCCGCGACAGACAAATGCGCATCGTCTTCGAGCGTATCGGCGATGCGGCAAAGCAGATAGGCGTTCGTCATGACATAAGCCAAGCCGTCCGGCAGCGCCGTAATCGTCAGCGCGAAGGTGCGGGAAACGCCTGGCAGGATATGGGCTTGGAAGTCCCGGTTGGATTGCGCAATCCCGGGCTTTTCGTTGTTTTTCACCGATGCTTGCAATGTTTCGCTCTCCCCGCCGCTGTTCCGCGCCGTTCGGGGCAGCCTAGCATAATTGAACATGGGACACCCAACGGCAGCCATCTCCGGCGCGTCACAGCCCCGTCGTCGTCCAGGTCACGGCAGGGACACCCAGCGAGATAGACAGCGAACATGCCGTCTCCTACTATGCCGGGTTCCCGGCGCAACACCCGCGAATGGAGCGGCCTTTATGAGCCATTCAATCCGCCCGGCGCTGGTCGCCGCCAGCCTGCTGCTCGCGGCCGCCGCGCAAGTTTCGGCCGCCGAAAACCACGGTCGGGAATTGGTCACCGATTTCTGGCGGGCCGATTTACCCGAAGCCCTGGAGCAAAGCGGCCAGGCGCTGCGGGCCGCGGCCGGGGATGTGACCCGGTTGTACGAATGGTTGCGGCAAGGCCCGGAGTTTTCCGCCGCGGTCGCCACCGGCGCTTGGGAGGAGACCCGCGAAGGCGCCGACGGCCTGTTATTTCGTTACACTGTGGTGGTGCCGGATTCCTACGATCCCCGGCGCTCCTATCCGGTGGAATTCATGCTCCACGGCGGCGTGGCCCGCCCGGAATGGGGGCCGGGCGGCGATTGGTGGAGCTCGGGGGCCGAAAATCTGCAACGGGAAGACCGTATTTTCGTCGTGCCCGCGGCTTGGCGCGAAGCGTTCTGGTGGCACGACAACCAAGCTGAAAACCTGCCGGAAATCCTGCGCGAGCTGAAACGGCGGTACAACATCGACGACAACCGCGTCACCATGACGGGGATTTCCGACGGCGGCGCCGGCGCCTACTTCTTCGCCTTCAAGCAACCAAGCGAGTGGGCCGCATTTCTGCCCTGGATCGGCCATCCCGGCGTGTTGCGCAATCCCGCCGGCGGCGCGAGCCACCGGCTGTACTTCGAAAACCTCACCGCCAAACCGCTGTATATCGTCAACGGCGAAAACGACCGGCTCTATCCCGCCGCGTCCTTGGGATCGTTCGTCGATACGCTGGAGGAAGCGGGGGTCGAGCATGTTTTCCGCGTCATCGAAAACGGCGGCCACAACACCCGCTGGCTGCCCGAGGAAACACTGGCCATCGAAAGCTTCAAAGCGAACCATCCACGAGACCCGTTCCCCGAGCGCCTGCAATGGGTGGCGGACCGGGACGACCACTACAACCGCAATCTATGGCTGCGCATCGACCGCCTGGCAGGCCCGGATTTTCCCGCGGTGGTGAAAGTTGAACGCGACGGCAACCGCTTCGAAGTCGATGCCACAGCGAAGGCGGAGTTCAGCTTGCTGCTGAATCCGGCGGAGATCGATTTCAGCCGGCCGGTGGTAGTGAACTTGAACGGCGCCACCGTCCACCAGGAAGTGGTTGAACAAAGTGCGGCGACCCTGCTCCATTGGGCGGCGTACACACTCGACCGGCAGGCGCTGGTGACCGCGGAACTGAAGATTTCAGCGCCGGAGCTTTAACTTCGCGCAATCCCGTGCCGGCGACCGCCACCCGGGCGGTCGCGGCGCTAGCGCAATTCTTCCATGCGCTGCCGCAATATCGCCAGAATCATGTTCAGCTCGCGAAAATAATCGTATTCTTCGGTGAGCACTGACATGGCTGCGTTGAAGCGTTCGAAATCCGTGCTGGTCTCGGCCAGCAAGCCCTCGGTGTCGAGCAATTCATCGGTGCCGTCTTGGTAATTCTTGGCGTTTTCGGCGCGGGCGAGAATCAGAAAATTGGGCTCGCAGGTTTCCCGGCTGATATTGGAGCCGGTGGGGGTGTATCTGCTGCAGGTGACATGCAGCGATTCATCCGCCGTGCGCAGATTGAATACCCGGTAAACTTCGGCTTCAATCTTGTCGATTTCACTGCGCAACTCGGCAATGCTCAAAGAATCGATATCGATCTGTCCCTCGGCGGCTTGCAACGCGGCGGACCAGGAAAACAGCCCCAGCAGACAGACAACGACGATCCGGTTCATGGCTCAACCCCTCGATTCAACACAACGTCCTCCGATATACACGATAATATTGGCAACTGGCAAGCCGCTCCGGTACCGATGGCGCGCCGCCGGTGCGGCGGGTTGCGTACTCACCGGTGGCGGCGAACCGGTGCGATTCCTGGACGAAACCCACAGCCTAAAGGATATCCAAACACCTTGAACAACCAACGCGAAATCGGCGGATTGCGGGTCGCGCCGCAATTGGCGGCATTCGTCAACGAGGAATTACTGCCGGAAATCGGCTTGCGGCAGGAAAACTTCTGGCCGGGCTTCGAGCGCCTGATTGAAGAATTCACCTCTCGCAACGAGGAATTGCTGGCCGAGCGCGACCGCCTGCAGGCGCGAATCGACGACTGGCACAGCCACAATCCCGGTCCCGACTACGACCGCGGGGCCTATGCCGCTTTCCTGCGGGAAATCGGCTACCTGCTGCCAACCCCCGCGGACTTCACAGTCGCCACATCGGGTGTCGATGGGGAAATCGCCACCATCGCCGGTCCGCAACTCGTGGTGCCGGTGAAAAACGCCCGGTTCGCCGTCAATGCGGCCAACGCGCGCTGGGGTTCGCTGTACGACGCGCTCTACGGCAGCGATGTGATCGCCGCGGACGGGGGTGCCGAAAGCGGCGGCGCCTACAATCCGCTGCGGGGCCAGCGGGTGATCGATTACGCGCGCCGCTTTCTCGATGATGTCTGCCCACTCGACGGCGCCGGCCACGCCGAAGTGGAACGGTACCGCGTCGAGGCGGGCGTGCTGCAGGCGGACTGTGGCGACAGTCCGCGCGGGCTGCGCGACCCAGCGCAGTTCGCCGGCTATCTGGGAACGGAGTCCCAACCGACCGCGATACTGCTGGTCAACAACGGTTTGCATATCGAAATCAAGATCGACCGCGGCAGCGAAGTCGGCGCCGCCGACCCGGCCGGTGTCGCGGATCTGCTGCTGGAAGCCGCGGTCACCACGATTCAAGACTGTGAAGACAGCGTTGCGGCGGTGGACGCGGCCGACAAAACGGAGGTTTACCGAAACTGGATGGGATTGATCCGGGGCGACCTGTCCGCCACCTTCGAAAAAGACGGCGAGACCATCACCCGGACTCTGGCCGCGGACCGCGAATTCCTCTCCCCGGCGGGGGCGGCCAAGCGCCTGCCCGGATGCAGTTTGCTGCTGGTGCGCAACGTTGGCCTGCTGATGCGCAGCGAAGCCATTCGCGACCGCCGCGACCGCCCCATCTTTGAAGGCATCCTGGACGCCGTTATCACCGCCGCAGCCGCGCGCCTCGATAGCCGCTCAGGAAACCGGCCGCGCAATTCGCGCCATGGCAGCGTCTACATCGTCAAGCCGAAGCTGCACGGCCCGGAAGAGGTGCGGTTTTGCTGCGATCTATTCTCCCGGGTGGAGGAGTTGCTCGAGCTAAAGCCCCTGAGCATCAAAATCGGCATCATGGACGAAGAGCGCCGCACCACGCTCAATCTGAAGTCCTGCATCCGTGCCGCCAGGGATCGGGTCGTTTTCATCAACACCGGATTTCTCGACCGCACCGGCGACGAAATTCACACGGGCATGAGGGCGGGTCCGATGCTGCCGCGGGACGAGATGAAAACCGCGGCTTGGATTCAAGCCTACGAAGACCACAATGTGAACACCGGCCTCGACTGCGGTTTGCCGGGCCGGGCCCAAATCGGCAAGGGCATGTGGCCCATGCCCGACCTTATGGCGGCGATGGTGGAACAAAAAGCCGCGCATCCGATGGCGGGTGCCAACACCGCTTGGGTACCGTCGCCCACCGCCGCCGTGCTCCACGCCATGCATTACCATCGAATAGACGTCTTCGCTGCCCAGCGGAAATTGCGCGATCGCCCGCCGGCGGCGGTTGCGGAGCTGTTGGAAGTGCCCCTGCTGCCCAACCGGCAGGCGCTCGGCGAAGAGCGCATCCAGCGGGAAATTGACAACAATATCCAGGGGATCCTCGGTTATGTCTCGCGCTGGGTCGATCAGGGCGTCGGCTGCTCCAAGGTGCCCAATATCGATGATGTGGCGCTGATGGAAGACCGCGCAACTTTGCGAATTTCCAGCCAATATGTGGCCAACTGGCTGCTCCATGGACTATGCGATGAAAGCCAGGTTGGGGAATCCCTGCTGCGCATGGCGCGGGTGGTCGATGGGCAAAACGCGGCAGACCCAAACTATGAACCCATGGCGCCGAATCCCGCCGGATCGTTCGCGTTTCAAGCGGCCCGGGAACTGATTTTCGGCGGTGTCGATCAAGCCAACGGCTACACAGAACCCGTCTTGCACAGTGCTCGTTTGGCCAAAAAACAAGCTGAGCGCGCCGCACCCTGAGGTAGCGCGAACCCGGTATCCACCGCGGCGGATTGACTCCGCCGGCCGCGTTTTTCCGGCGCTCCACTGCCCACCGGCTGCGCCGCGAGCCCGAAGTCGGATCCGCCGCATCCGGTTGCGACGCGGTCGCATTCTTCCTATAATGCGCCCGCCCTGGCGGTAGCCACCCCACAAGTGATTTCGTGCGGCCACACAAGGTCATCTTGGCGCAGTTTATCGGCCCCGCCCTGCTTGCTGTCACCTTCTTGTGGACCGCAGGTGTGGCGGTCGCTGGCAGCGTGCTTGCGGGTGGCCTCATCAGCGCCTTGTCGAACAGCTACTTCGCGGTTCAGGCATTCCGCTACCGGGGCGCCGAAAATGCGGATAAGGTTGTCGGGAGTTTCCTGAAAGGGGAATTCGGCAAAATTGTGATCGCGATTTTGCTGTTTGCCCTGAGCTTCAACTTTCTGGAAAACCTGAATGTGGCGGCGCTGTTTTCAGGCTTCGTTTTTGCCCATCTCATTGGCATAGCGGTAACCAGCCGGATGATTCGGGAATCCTCCGGCGGATCGGGCTGAGCGACCGCGGCGCGCGGTCCGCGGAAGCGGAAGCCTCCCCGGCAGCGGACGGGCGAAACAGGCGGAACAGCAGGGTCGGCAAGGCAATACGGCAGGAAATGGCGAGAGCAAAGCGGCGGAGTTATGGCGGAAGCGGGCGCTGAATCCCAAACGGTTCAGGAATACATAGTTCACCATTTGTCCTATCTCACCTGGGGCCGCCATCCCGACGGCCACTGGGGTTTCGCCCATACGCCCGAAGAAGCTTCCGAAATGGGCTTCATGGCGATCCATGTCGATACCATGGGCTGGTCCATAGCACTGGGCGCCGGCTTTCTGCTTTGGTTCCGCTGGATCGGCCTGCGCGCCTCGAAGGAGACCCCCGGAGCAATCCAGAATTTCGTCGAAAGCGTTTTTGAATTCGTGGACGACAACGTCCAACAGGGATTCACCCATCGGAACTCCCTCATCGGGCCACTGGCGTTGACGGTATTCGTTTGGATCCTGCTGATGAACACCATGGATCTGGTGCCGGTGGACTGGATCACCGGAATCGCGGCCTGGATCGGCGCAACCGCGTTCGGCTTCGATCACATGCCGTTCAAAATCGTGCCCACCACGGATCCGAACATCACCATGGGCATGTCCCTCAGCGTATTCGCGCTGATTATTTGGTATTCGATCCAACACAAGGGCTTGGGTGGATTCCTGGGCGAGCTCGCCTTCCACCCCTTCGGCAAGTGGATGGTGCCGTTCAACTTGATGATCGAGATTCCCACGCTGCTGGCCAAGCCGGTCTCGCTGGGGCTGCGGCTGTTCGGCAATCTGTACGCCGGGGAACTGCTGTTTTTATTGATCGCGGGTCTGTTGGGGTTGTGGCAGCTGCCCGCGCATTTCGCCTGGGCGGTATTCCATTTGTTGGTGATCCCCCTGCAGGCGTTCGTATTCATGATGCTGACCATTGTTTATCTCAATGCGGCGCATGAGGCGGCTCACTGAGTTTGCCAAGTTTTAGGCTATCGACAAAACCCGGAGGAAAAAATGGAAATGATATTGGCTTTCACCGTGCTCGGCGTCCTGCTGGTGTTGGGCATGGGAGCGCTCGGCACCGCGATCGGCTTCGGCATTCTCGGCGGCAAGTTCCTGGAGGGCTCCGCGCGTCAGCCGGAACTCGCCGGGGCGTTGATGGGCCGGATGTTTCTGGTGGCGGGATTGATCGACGCCGTAACCATGATCGGCATCGGCATCGGCATGTGGTTCACTTTCGCCAACCCCTATTTGTCGGCGCTCGCCGGCTGATAGCGGCCCTGCCCGCGGGAGACTGAAGTGGACATAAACCTGACCATTATTGGGCAGTCGGTCGCGTTCGCGGTTTTTTGCTGGTTCTGCCACCGATATGTCTGGCCGCTGTTCGCCAATGTGCTGGAAGAGCGCCGGCGCACCATCGCCGAGGGGCTGGAAGCCGCCGCCCAAGCGGAATTGGAACTCGAATCCGCGGGCCGCGAATCCGCGAAACAATTGGCGGAGGCGAAAAACTCCGCCGCCGGCATCATCGACCAAGCGAATCGGCGCGCGTCGCAGATTATCGACGAGGCGAAGAAACAGGCCCAGGTCGAGGCGGAGCGCGTGATGGCCGCGGCCCAAGCGGAAATCGACCAGGAAGCGAATCGCGCCAAGGAGGACTTGCGCGCCCAGGTTTCCCTGATCGCCATCGCCGGCGCGGAAAAGATTCTCGGTCGCACCGTGGATCAAGCGGCGAACGAGGAAATGCTCGAACAGCTGGCGGCGGAACTGTAGCCCGGATCTCCAACCGGAAGCGCGAGAGACAGAGCAAACCCATGGCGGAACCCATCACCCTCGCCCGGCCCTACGCCAAAGCGGCCTTTCAAACCGCCCATGGCGCGAACGCCCTGGCGGAATGGTCGCGTATGCTGCGCGTGGCGGCGGCGGTCGTCGACCAGACGGCGGTGCATACCGCGCTGACCGATCCGGGCCGATCTTGGGAACAGACCGCCGAATTGTTCAATGGCCTCTGCGAAGGGGAATTGAACGAAGCCGCCCGCCGGTTGATCGCCTTGCTCGCCGAGAACAAGCGGCTGCTGTTGCTGCCGCAAATTCAAGGGCTGTTCGAGGAACTGAAAGCGAATCAGGAAAGATCGGTGGATGTGGAGTTCATCAGCGCTTTTCCGGTGGGCGAAAGCGCCGCTGGCAATTTGGAGCGGGCGTTGAAACGGCGGCTGCGGCGCGATATCCGACTGACCGCCAGTGTGGACTCCGCTTTGATCGGGGGCGCCGTGATCCGGGCCGGCGACCAAGTGATCGACAATTCCATCCGGGGCAAGCTGGCCAAGCTGGCCGAAACCATGAACAGCTGAACGTACAGGAAACCAGGAACCAAACATGCAACAACTGAATCCCGCCGAAATCAGTGAAATCATCCAGCAACGGATCGAAAGCCTCGATACTTCGGTGCAGGCCCGCAATGAAGGCACCATCGTCAGCGTGCTCGACGGGATTATCCGCATCCACGGCCTGACCGAGGTCATGTATGGCGAGATGATCGAATTCGAAGGCGGAATCTACGGCATGGCGCTGAACCTTGAGCGGGATTCGGTCGGCGCCGTGGTGCTCGGCGATTATCTTGAACTCAAGGAAGGCCAAAGCTGCCGTTGCACCGGGCGTATTCTGGAAGTGCCCGTGGGGCCGGAACTCGAAGGCCGTGTGGTGGATGCCCTCGGCCGGCCGGTGGACGGCAAAGGACCGGTGGGCGCGACCATGACCGACGCCATCGAAAAAGTGGCGCCGGGTGTGATCGCGCGGCAATCCGTGGCGGAACCGGTGCAAACCGGGCTCAAATCCATCGACTCGATGACACCCATCGGCCGCGGCCAGCGGGAACTCATCATCGGCGACCGCGAAGTTGGCAAAACCGCGGTTGCCATCGATACGATCATCAACCAAAAAGGCAAAAACCTGAAGTGTATTTACGTGGCTGTGGGGCAGAAAGCTTCCTCCATCGCCAATGTGGTGCAGAAGCTCGAAGAACACGGCGCGATGGAATACACCACCGTCGTCTCCGCCAGCGCCTCCGATCCGGCATCGATGCAGTTCATCGCGCCCTATTCCGGTTGCACCATGGGCGAGTACTACCGCGACCGCGGCCAGGACGCGCTGATCATTTACGACGATCTCACCAAGCAGGCGTGGGCCTACCGGCAGATTTCCCTGCTGCTGCGGCGGCCGCCAGGCCGCGAAGCCTATCCCGGCGATGTTTTCTATTTGCATTCGCGGCTGCTCGAGCGGGCTTCCCGGGTCAACGCTGTTTATGTGGAAAAATTCACCAACGGCGAAGTCAGCGGCCACACCGGCTCGCTGACCGCCCTGCCGATTATCGAAACCCAGGCCGGCGATATTTCCGCCTTCGTTCCCACCAACGTGATTTCGATTACAGACGGCCAGATCTTTCTCGAAACCGATCTGTTCAATTCCGGCATCCGGCCGGCGATGAACCCCGGCATTTCAGTATCGCGAGTGGGTGGTGCGGCGCAAACCAAAATCATCAAGAAGCTCGGCGGCGGCATCCGAATCTCCCTGGCTCAGTATCGGGAGTTGGCGGCCTTCGCGGCGTTCGCCTCGGATCTCGACGACGACACGCGGGCGCGGCTTGAACACGGCCAGCGCGTCACCGAATTGATGAAGCAGAAGCAGTACTCGCCGCTGTCCATCGCCGAAATGGGCGTGTCGCTGTACGCCGCCAACGAAGGTTACTTGCGCGATGTGGCGCTGAACAAGGTGCTCGATTTCGAAAGCGCCCTGCTGTCCTACATGAACAGCGAACACGGTGAATTGCTGGCGCATATCAACGCCAGCGGCGACTTCGACGACGAAATCGAAGGCAAATTCAAGGCTGCGATCGAAAAATTCAAGGCCACCCAAACTTGGTAGCGGCGCGGATGCGCGAACAGCACAGCGCGATGAAAGCAGAGAATTCACAGGCGGTTTGAGCAATGGCCCGGGGCAAGGAAATTCGCAACAAGATCTCGAGCATCAGAAACACGCAAAAGATCACCAAAGCGATGGAAATGGTATCCGCCAGCAAAATGCGAAAGGCCCAGGAGCGCATGCGCCTCGGCAAACCTTACGCCAGACATATCCGCGAAATGATCAGCCATATCGCCACTTCGTCTTCGGAGTACCGCCACGGCTATTTTGAAAACCGCGAAGTGCGCCGGGTCGCCTATATCGTCGTCTCCACCGACCGCGGCCTCTGCGGTGGCCTCAATATCAACGCTTTCAAGGCGACGGTCGCCTCGATGCGGGAATGGCACGAACAAAACGTGGAAATCGATGTCTGCACCATCGGCGCGCGCGCAGCGACATTTTTCAACAAATACGGCGGCAATGTGGTGGCCGCGGTGCGACAGCTTGGCGATCAGCCGGAAGTGGCGGATGTCATCGGCGCGGTGAAAATCGTGCTCGACAAATTCGACACCGGCGATATCGACAAACTGTTCATCATAAGCAACGAATTCGTCAATACCATGACGCACCGACCGAATGTGGCCCAGTTGCTCCCCCTGCTGCCGGCGGAAGACGAGTATCTGAAGAAGCACTGGGACTACTTGTACGAGCCGGATGCCCAGGAATTGCTCGACGGCCTGCTGCTGCGCTATATCGAATCCCAGGTGTATCAGTCGGTGGTGGAGAATATCGCCTGCGAACAGGCAGCGCGCATGATCGCCATGAAGAACGCTTCGGAAAACGCCGGTGACCTCATGGACGAATTGGAGTTGGCCTACAACAAGGAGCGGCAGGCGGCCATCACCCAGGAATTATCCGAAATCGCGGCCGGCGCGGCGGCCGTCTGAGCGCGAAGCGCTCCAAAACGAGTACAGACAACAGCTTAAGCAAGGGTTTGGCAAAGGATTTATGAAATGAGCAGCGGCAGAATCGTGCAAATCATCGGCGCGGTCATCGACGTGGAATTCGAGCGGGAGAGCGTGCCCCAGGTGTACGACGCGCTCACCATTGACGACAGCGACATCACCCTTGAGGTGCAGCAGCAACTCGGCGACGGCGTGGTGCGGACCATCGCCCTCGGCAGCACCGAAGGTTTGCGCCGCGGTCTCAATGTGCGGGATACGGGCGCGCCGGTATCGGTTCCCGTCGGTACGGAAACCCTGGGCCGCATCATGGATGTGCTCGGTCGTCCCATCGACGAGCGCGGCCCCATCGGCGAGCGCGAACGCATGCCGATTCACCGCAAGGCGCCGAGCTATGAAGAGCTTTCCGTTACGAACGAATTGTTGGAAACCGGCATCAAGGTCATCGATCTGGTTTGCCCGTTCGCCAAAGGCGGCAAAGTGGGCTTGTTCGGCGGCGCCGGCGTCGGCAAGACCGTGAATATGATGGAGTTGATCAACAACATCGCCACCGAACACAGCGGCCTGTCGGTATTCGCCGGTGTCGGCGAGCGAACCCGCGAAGGCAACGATTTCTATCACGAAATGCAGGAATCCGGGGTTGTCGATCTCGAAGGCGAATCCAAAGTCTCAATGGTTTACGGCCAAATGAACGAGCCCCCCGGCAACCGTCTGCGGGTGGCCCTGAGCGGCTTGACCATGGCGGAGAAATTCCGCGACGAAGGCCGCGACGTGCTGCTGTTCATCGACAATATCTACCGCTACACGCTGGCCGGCACCGAAGTATCGGCACTGCTCGGCCGCATGCCGTCGGCGGTGGGCTATCAACCGACTTTGGCCGAAGAGATGGGCGCCCTGCAGGAGCGCATCACTTCGACCAAAACCGGCTCCATCACTTCCATCCAGGCGATTTACGTGCCCGCGGACGATCTCACCGACCCTTCTCCGGCGACCACTTTCGCCCATCTCGATGCCAAAGTGGTGCTGTCCCGGGATATCGCCGCCCTCGGCATCTATCCGGCGGTGGACCCGCTCGACTCCTCGTCGCGGCAACTCGATCCGCTGGTCATCGGCCAGGAGCACTATGATGTCGCCAGCGGCGTGCAATCGGTGTTGCAGCGTTACAAGGAATTGAAAGATATCATCGCGATTCTCGGCATGGACGAATTGTCCGACGAAGACAAACAAACCGTCGGCCGGGCACGCCGCATCTCGCAATTCCTGTCGCAGCCTTTCACCGTGGCGGAAGTCTTTACCAACGCGCAGGGCAAATACGTCTCGCTGAAAGATACCATCGACGGTTTCAAAGGCATTCTCGAAGGCAAATACGATCATCTTTCCGAACAGGCTTTCAGCATGGTGGGCACGATTGCGGAAGCGGTGGAAAAGGAAGAGCAACTCAAGGCGCGGCGCTAGGCGCGGACATCAAGCGATAGCGAAAGACCGAATACCAGGAACGGGCATATGGCCAAAACCGTGCAATGCGATATTGTCAGCGCCGAAAGAAGCATTTTTTCCGGCGCGGTGGCGTTTATGGCGGTAACCGGCAATTTGGGGGAACTCGGCATAGCGCCGGGTCACGCGCCGCTGTTGACCAATTTGCTGCCCGGCCCGGTGCGGCTCGAATTGGACGACGGCACGGAAGAAGTATTTTATGTTTCCGGCGGCTTTCTCGAAGTGCAGCCGAAGCAGGTCACCCTGCTCGCCGATACCGCCTCCCGGGCCAGCGATGTCGACGAGGCGGCGGCGCGCAAGGCGCTGGAAGATGCCGAGCGGGCGTTCGCCAACCAAGACGCGGAATTCGAGTATTCCGCCGCCGCCGCCCAACTCGCCGAGGCCGCCGCGCAACTTCGGGCGCTGCGGCAGTTGCGGAAAGAACGCTCGTAGCCGCTGCCGGCTTTAACAGCGGCCCATTGAGCCGCGCGAACCCGGGCCGGAATGAAGCTTGACATCATCATTCTCGCAGCCGGCAAGGGCGCCCGCATGGGCGGCTCCCTGCCCAAGGCCTTGTACCGCATCGGCGGCAAGCCCCTGTTGGCCCATGTGCTGGAAACGGCGGCCGCGCTGGAACACGCCGCGGTTCACGTGGTCATCGGCTACGGCGCGGAGCGGATTCGCCGGACTTTCGCCAAACCCGATTCCTCTTTATCCAGCGCGTCAATCCCGAATTGGGTGTGGCAGCAGCGGCAACTCGGCACCGGCCACGCGGTTGATCAGGCCATGCCGCAAGTCGAATCCGATACCGTGCTTGTGCTTCTCGGCGATGTGCCTTTGGTGCGGCCGCGCACTTTGCGGGAGTTGGTACGCCTCGCCGGCGCGGATGGCGTCGCCCTGCTCACTTTGAAAACCAACCAACCCGAAGGCTTCGGCCGCATCGTCCGGAGCGGCGACGGCATGGTCGAGGCGATCGTCGAGGACCAGGACGCCGACCCGGGGCAAAAAAAAATCTCCGAAATCAACAGTGGCATAATGGCCCTGCCCGTGCCGCGGCTGCGGCGCTGGCTGGAGCGGCTCGACCGCGGCAACGCCCAGGGCGAGTATTATCTGACCGACGTGGTCGCCATGGCCCGGGCCGAGCATTGCCCTGTGCGGGCTTTGACGATCGATGACCCCATGGAGTTGGGCGGAGTCAACGACCAAGCGCAACTCGCGGCGCTGGAGAGGCACTACCAAATGGGCAAGGCCGACCAACTGCTCGCCGCGGGAGTGCGCCTGCTAGACCCCGCCCGGATCGACGTCCGCGGTCGTTTGGAAACCGGCCGAGACGTGGAAATCGATATCAATGTGGTGTTCGAGGGCGATGTCAGCCTCGGCGACGGCGTGAAAATCGGCCCCAACTGCGTCATCAAGAACAGCCACATCGGCGCTGGCGCCACTTTACTCGCGGGCACTTGCGTGGAAGGCACGGTCATCGGCACCGACTGCCTGATCGGGCCCATGGCGCGGCTGCGGCCCGGCACCGAACTGGGCGAACGAGTCAAAATCGGCAATTTCGTCGAAACCAAGATGGCGAAACTCGGTCGTGGCAGCAAGGCCAACCACCTGTGCTATTTGGGCGATGTGGAGATTGGCGAGAACGCGAACATCGGCGCCGGCGCCATCGTTTGCAATTATGATGGCGTGCGGAAACACAAAACCGTGATCGGCGACAATGTCTTCGTCGGCTCCAACGCCGTGTTGGTCGCGCCGGTGATCTTGCGCGACGACAGCTTCGTCGCCGCCGGTTCCACCATCAGCAGCGAAGTCCCCGCCGGCGCCCTCGCGGTCGGACGTTCGCGGCAGAAAAACATCCCGTGCTGGAAGCGGCCCGAAAAGCGCTAGGGACAAGGCGGCGGAGTCATCATGTGCGGAATAGTCGGCGCGGTCGCGCGCAGGAACGTGTCCGATATTCTGCTGGAAGGTCTGAAGCGGCTGGAATACCGCGGCTACGATTCCGCCGGCATGGCGCTGATCGATGGCCCCGGCCGGCGCATTTCCAGCATCAAGACCATTGGCAAAGTCGCCAATTTGGCGGCGGCGGCGGAACAAAAGCGCGCCGCCGGGCGACTCGGCATAGCCCATACGCGCTGGGCCACCCACGGCAAGATCAACCGCGCCAACGCCCATCCCCACGGCTCCCGCGGCCGCGTCGCGCTGGTACACAACGGGATCATTGAGAATCACGAGCCGCTGCGCCGGGAATTGACCGCCACTGGCTACCGCTGCGCCAGCGGCACCGACAGCGAAGTGGTCGCGCATTTGATTCATCAAGCGCTGGAAGGCGGCGCGGACTCGCTGGCGGCGGCGGTCGCGCTGGTGCTGCCGCGGCTGCGCGGAGCCTACGGACTTTGCGTGATCGACCGTCTGCAACCGGACCGCATCGTCGCCGCCCGGCGCGGTTTGTCGCTGGTAATCGGCATCGGCATCAATGAAAACTTCGTCGCCTCCGACCCGCTAGCGCTGGGTCAAGTCACCGACCGCTTTATCTATTTGGAAGAAGGCGATTTGGCGGAATTGACCAGCGATGCCATCACTGTTTCGAATGATGGCCAACCGGTCGCGCGGCAAGTGGCGAATTTACGCGACGAAGCGCGGGCATTGGGAAAAGGCGCCCATCAGCACTTCATGCAGAAGGAAATTCACGAACAACCCGAAGCCATCCGCGCCACGCTGTCCGGCCGCGTCAGCGGCGACAAGATATTGGAGGAGGCTTTCGGCCTCCGCGCCGGGAAAGTTTTCGACAAGGTGAAACAGGTGCAAATCGTCGCCTGCGGCACCAGTTATCATGCCGCGCTGATCGCCAAATACTGGCTGGAATCCATCGCCAAAACTCCCTGCCAAGCCGATATCGCCAGCGATTACCGCTACCGCGATATCATCGTCCAACCCGGCACGCTGTTGGTCGCGATTTCGCAATCCGGCGAAACCGCCGACACACTGGCGGCGCTGCGCTACGCCCAATCCACCAGCCGCCGGCACCTCGCCAGCTTGGCCATCTGCAACGTCGCCACCAGCTCGCTGGTGCGCGAATCCGATTTCTGCCTGCTGACCATGGCCGGTCGGGAAATCGGCGTCGCCTCGACCAAGGCTTTCACCACGCAGCTGACCCTGCTGCTGATTTTGACCATCGCCCTCGGTCGCCGCCGGGGTTTGGCCGCCACCGACGAAGCGCGCTTGGTGCGCGATCTGCACACCCTGCCCGGACTCGTTGGCGACACACTGCGGCTGAACAAGGAAATCCGCAAATTATCGAAGCGCTTCGCCGACAAACACCACAGCCTGTTTCTCGGCCGCGGCATTCAATACCCGGTGGCCAAGGAAGGCGCGCTGAAACTGAAGGAAATCTCCTACGTCCACGCCGAAGCCTACCCCGCGGGCGAACTCAAACACGGCCCGCTGGCGCTGGTGGACAGCGACATGCCCGTGGTCGCGGTGGCGCCGAACAACGACCTGCTCGATAAACTGCGCTCCAATTTGTCCGAAGTCAGCGCCCGGGGCGGCAAATTGTACGTCTTCGCTGACGAAAGCATCGGCCTCAAAAGCGACCGCAACTGCAAAGTCATCCACCTGCCCAGCTGCCCCGAAGTGCTCGACCCCATCCTCTTCACCGTCCCCCTGCAGCTGCTCGCCTACCACGTCGCCGTCACCAAAGGCACCGACATCGACCACCCCCGCAACCTAGCCAAATCCGTAACCGTGGAGTAACCCACGCAGATTCGGCAACCTTTCGACCGTGACCGCATGGGCCAAGATCGAAGCGAGTCTCCCCGACAGCGTCAACGGTCTCTCATACAACGTCCTGGGGAACGGTCGAATCGTTGCCGAAGGGGTTATGGTGTCTTCGCGGGTCAATGTCGAGCGCAGGCGTTTCACGCTCGCCCATGAACTCGCCCACAGAGAAATCCGCTCTGCCGGAGACCGGGCGACCGGGTTGGAAAAAGCGATGGATCGATTTGCCGGTGCGTTCCTCATCCCCGCGCAACCGCTGCGGGAAGCAGTGGGCCACACCCGTCATCGAGTCACTTACTGCGAAGTCATGCGTTTAAAGCACAAATATGGTGTCTCGGCGGCAACCGTCCTGCTGAGTCTGTGTCAAGTGGGCGTTCTTTCTGAATCAAACGTCAGGCATGGATTTGTCACCCACGCCGGCACATGGCGCAAGTTTGAGCCGGACCCGCTTGGAGAAAATCACGGATTCGCCGCCTATGAAAAACTGCTTCGTTTCGAGCGTCTTGTATTGCGCGCGGTGGGAGAAAAACTGGTTTCACCCATCCGTGCAGCCGGATTGCTCAAGCAACCGCTAGCCATCGTCGAACGTAAAATCAGCGGCCCGACGATTCATTGAAACCCACTCTGGTTTATAGCGCCAAACAAAGCCGCCCCACCATCCGGCGGGCTCTGCGGGCGCCACAGTTGGCAAATCGCTGACGGCGACGTGGAGGCTGGATGTTCGCCTTTGGGCGGGATTCGGGGCATACTTCCGCCATGCGCTTCTTCAACACTGCGGGGCCGGTGGTCGTCGGAAAGCACTACCAAATTCCGCTGCTGGAACGTGTGGATCTGGACGGGATTCTGGATCTCATCTGGCAGGAGAAATACTTCATTTTGCACGCGCCGCGGCAGACCGGCAAAACTTCGATGCTGCTGGCGCTGGCGGAGTTGCTCAACGCCGGGGATGAATACCGCTGCGTCTACGCCAGTATCGAGGCGGCGCAGGCCTTCGGCGAAAATGTGCCCGCCGCCGTGGAGACCATTCTCGCCGCGATGTCGAATCGGGCGGCCGCGATGCTGGACGACCCCGCCGTCTTGGCGGGTTGGCGCGGAATTTTCGAGCGCGAATACGCCCTCGGTCGGCGGCGGGTGGATTTGCTGGTGCGCTGGCCGCTGGACGACAACGGCGCCGAGCGCCGCGTCGTCATCGAATGCAAAGTGCGCCGGGATCCGGCTTCTATGGAGTCGGTCATCGCCCGGGGCTTGGAGCAAGCCCGCGGCTACATGGACCGATGCGGCGCGACCGAGGGCCATCTGGTCGTATTCGAATCCGACGAAAACAAGCCATGGAGCGAACGCCTGTTCCGCCGGGAAGAAGCGGCGGAAGGCGCCAACCTCGTCGTCTGGGGAGCGTGAGGCGGGACGTGAATACTGGCCCCATGGGAAGTGAATGCAAGATTGCGGCGGAGGCGGACGCAGTTCGATTAACTGGAGTGCGGTCGGCGGAGCCGAGTGAAGTCCGCTTTGTGGATTCCGCCGCCGAGATCGGACGGGATGCGTGGAACGCGCTGACCGGCACCGAGAATCCGTTCACCCGCTACGAATTCATCCATGCGCTGGAACAAACCGGTTGCACCGGCGCGGACAGCGGCTGGCTGCCGCGGCATCTAGCGCTGTACGATCCTCCCCACGAAAGAGCTGGGCAAATTTGCCGCGGCCTGGTGCCCCTGTATTGCAAAAACCACAGTTGGGGCGAGTATGTTTTCGACTGGTCTTGGGCCAACGCCTATCGGCAACACGGCCGGAACTACTATCCGAAATTCGTCACCGCCGCGCCGTTCACGCCTTCGGCGGGACAGCGTCTGTTCGGTGCCGCCGCTGACCAACTGCCGCTGGTCTGCGAGCAGATTCGCCAACGCGCCCTGCGCGACGGCACTTCCTCTTGGCACGTGTTGTTCCCGCTGGAGGGGGAAAGCCGCCTGTTGGGGCAGCAAGGCCTGCATATCCGCCGCGGCACGCAATTCCAATGGCGCAACCGCGGCTACCGCAGTTTTGACGATTTCCTCGCTTCACTGTCCTCTCGAAAACGCAAGAATTTGCGCAAGGAGCGGCGGCGGGTGCGCGAGCAGAACATCCGCTTCACCCTCACCGAAGGCGCCGATATCAGCGAACAGCAATGGGCGGATTTCTATCTCTATTACCAAAGCACTTATCTGCAACGCGGCATGCAGGGTTATCTCGGTTTGGAATTCTTCCATGAGCTGGCGCGGTCGATGCCGGAACAGCTATTGTTGATCCAAGCCGAATTCTCTGGACGCGGCATCGCCGCGGCGCTGTTTTTCCACAACGGGGAAGCGCTGTTCGGCCGCTACTGGGGCTGCCGCGAAGAGCGCGAGTTTCTGCATTTCGAGACTTGCTACTACCAAGGCCTCGATTACGCCATCGGCAAGGGCCTGGGGGCTTTCGATTCGGGCGCTCAGGGGGAACACAAAATCCAGCGAGGATTCGAACCGGTGACGACTTGGTCCGCCCACTGGCTGGCGGACGCGGCTTTCGACCGCGCCGTCGGCCGCTTCGTGGAGCACGAACGATCGCATACCGCGGCTTACCAGCGGGCGGCGCAATCCCTGCTGCCCTATCGCGACGGCGGCTGACCTTCGCCCTTCTCCTTGCGCCAAACCAACAATTGATTATTGGCGGGCATGGCGTTGTCTTCCAGCAGCGAGAGTCCGACTGAACGCGCCAACGAATCGGCCCATTCGAAGTCGCGGATGCCGCTGACCGGATCGCGTTGTTTGAGCCAGCGGTCGAACTCGGCGTTGCTCGGCGAGGTATAAGCCCCACGGTAGCGGAACGGGCCATAAACCAACAACAAACCGTTTGCCCGCAGACGCGGCCCGATGCCGCGGAAAAAATTCTCCACCGTTGAGGGCGCCACGATATGCAGCACATTGGCGGAGAAAATCGCGTCGAAGCGGTCGCCGGGCCAATTCCCGGCATCGATATCGAGCGCCAGCGGCTCGGCCAAGCCGGTGCGACGGAGGCGCGGCCGCAGCAGGGCCAAATTCGCTTCGATATCCGTGGCTTGCCAATGCAGGCCGGGAAACTGGCCGGCAAAATATTCGGCGTGTTGGCCCGTGCCGGCGCCGATTTCGAGCAGGGAGCGGGCTAGGCCGAGATGCCTCTGGATTACGGAGAGAATGGGACCTTTGTTGTTTTCGCAAGCTTGACTGAAAGGCAGTTCCACGGTTGCCGCCGTCAGTCCCTTCGTTCGCGCAGAAAGACCCAGCGATCCTTGCCCGATTCCGCGGCGCTGAAGCGGTAGCCGTCCACGTCGAATTTTTTCAGCGCGTGGGCGGCGTTAACGCGGTTTTTGACGATCCACGCCGTCATTTCGCCTCTGGCGCGCTTGGCCAGAAAGCTGATCACGCGGTAATCGCCAGCGGCTGTCCTATCCTTGAATACCGGCGTGATCACATCCGCATCCAAAGTATCGGCGCGAACGGATTGAAAGTATTCGTTGGAAGCCAGATTGATCAGGACTTTCCGTTTCTGGGGCTGGGCGGCTAAATCTTCGTTGAGGGAATCGGCGATCCGCGCGCCCCAAAAATCGTACAAACCCGAAGCGCCGTCCACGTCTACTTGCCGGCCCATTTCGAGCCGGTAGGGTTGAATCAAATCGAGCGGGCGCAATACGCCGTACAGCCCTGAGAGAATCCGCAGATGTTTCTGCGCGAAATTCAACTCCGCGGTGCCGAACTGCTCGGCCCGCAGGCCGAGATAGACATCCCCGCGAAAGGCGAAGACGGCTTGGCGGGCGTTGCGCAAATTGTAGGGTGCCTGCCAAGCGGCAAAGCGGCGCCAGTTGAGTTCCGCCAATTCTGGGCTGATTTCCATCAGTTTCGACAAATCGCCGGGATTGAAATCCCGCATCCGCTCGACCAAACGCCCGGCCTCTTCCAAAAAGCGCGGCTGAGTGAATTTTCGCGTGCGCACTTTCGATTCGAAATCCAAGGTTTTGGCGGGTGAAACAACGCTCAGCATGATCGCGGGCTCGCTTATTCGGTTTCCATTTGTTGGGGGCCAATGATACACGACCCGGTCATTTAGCGAAGCGGAGTTGAGGTGTCCTGCTTGGGGACTGTGACATTGATCCGTCGCTGGGGGGCGGGCTTGGGGGGCAACAAGGTGTATTATTGGGCGGGTGCGCAGCCGAAGGGGCCTTGCCATGATTGAGTATTTGCAACGCATCGCTCGGGTTGTCCAGAAGCTGCGTTGGCTGCTGATTCCGCTGCTGCCCTTGTTTACGGCACTGGTGGCTTTGAGCGTGGTGTCGAATCCCTGGTTCGCCGACGACCGCTGGCTGATGCCGGGGGTGGCGGGGCTGTGCTGGACGCTGGTGCTGCTGAGTGGCGGAGTGCTGTTCGAAACGGTTCCACCGAAACCCAGCCCAGAAATGCCCTGGCTGCGGCGGATGCGGATGAATCTGCACCGCGGGCTGATGTGGCTGCTCGGTGCGGCGATGATCGGGCTGACGGGCGCGGTGCTGGTGCTGAGTTGGAACCTGCTGCGGGTCTGGATTTGGTCATGAGCGGCCGCGGCGCCGCCGTGGTCTCGGCGATCGACGCCTTCAGCGAGAAAACCGGGCGAGTCATTTGCTGGTTGGCCGTGGCCGAAGTGCTGGTGGTGCTGCTGATCGTGCTGCTGCGCTATTTGTTCAACTTCGGCAGCATCGGCTTGCAGGAATCGGTGATGTATCTCAATTCCGGCCTGTTCGCATTCGGCGCCGCCTACACACTCAAGGCCCGCGGCCATGTGCGGGTGGATTTCTTTTTCAACCGCTTGGGTGTCCGGGGCCGGGCGTTGGTGGATATGTTCGGCGCGGCGCTGTTCCTCGGCGTTACCTGCGTGTTCATCATTTGGTCCAGTTGGGATTACGTGGCCCTGTCTTGGAGCAGTTGGGAAGGCTCGGCGGAATCGAGCGGATTGCCGTTCGTGTTTCTGCTGAAATCGATGATTCCGCTGCTCGCGGGCCTGTTGTTGCTGCAGGGCGTCGCCGAGTTTCTGCGCTCGCTGGCACAGTTCCGGGCATGATCCACGGCTTTGGCACGGCCGCCGGGCCGAGTTTCGCGGGGCTTGTGCGCGCTGCCGCGGGACGCGCTCCGGGCGCTGCGGCACCCCGCCAACCGCTTGCCCACCGACCGGGAAATCGCACCGACCGGGGAATCCCGTCGACCGGGAAATCGGGGGGGAGGGTAACGGTGCGTGATTGAACTCCTGCCTTTGCTGCTGTTTGTGGTCGTCTGCCTCTGTCTGCTGGCGGGCTACCCAGTCGCATTGACCTTGTCCGGGGTTTCGTTGTTGTTCGCGGGCTTGGGGCTGGCTGCCGGGGTTTTCGACGGCGCCTTTCTGGGCCTGATTCCGAACCGGATTTACGGAATTTTCGTCAATCAGAATCTGTACGCCGTACCGCTGTTCGTTTTCATGGGGGCGATGCTGGAAAAATCCCGCATCGCCGAAGACTTGCTGGTGGGCATGGAAGCGGTGTTCGCCCGCTTGCCGGGCGGACTGGGCATCGCCGTGGTGCTGGTGGGCATGTTGCTCGCGGCTAGCACCGGCATCGTCGGCGCGACGGTGGTCACCATGGGCATTTTGTCGCTGCCTTCCATGCTGAAAGCGGGTTACCGTCCTTCGTTCGCCGCCGGCGCCATTTGCGCCACCGGCACGCTCGGCCAGATCATTCCGCCCTCCATCTGCTTGATTTTGCTCGGCGAAGTGATCAGCAGCGCCTATCAACAAGCGCAGTTGAACGCTGGCGCATTCGCGCCGGATTTCGTTTCCATCGGCGATCTTTTCGCCGGCGCCATAGTGCCCGGACTGTTGCTCGTCTGCGCCTACGCGGGCTACGTCGCCCTGGTCGCGTTATGGAACCCCGCCGCCGCGCCGCCGCTCAAGCGCGACCGGGAACCGGTGCGGGCGGGCAGGCTAATCAGCGGTTTGCTGGCGCCGGTGGTGCTGATGGTCGCCGTGCTCGGCTCGATTCTGTTCGGCTTGGCCACGCCAACCGAAGCCGCCGGGGTGGGCGCCGCCGGCGCCGCGCTGCTCGCTCTGAGCCGCCGCCAACTGAACATCGCCGTGCTGCGCGAAGTATCCCTGGCAACCATGCGGCTCAGCTCGATGGCCTATTTGATCTTGGTGGGGGCGACGATTTTCTCCTCGGTTTTCCGCGGCTTCGGCGGCGAACAGCTCGTCGAAGAGATTTTCGCCGGCCTGCCCGGGGGCGCCTTCTCCGCCACCCTGCTCGTGATGCTGGTGATATTCCTCCTCGGCTTCATCCTCGATTTCATCGAAATCACTTTCCTTGTGGTGCCGATGGTCGGGCCGGCCCTGCTCGGCATGGGCCTAGACCCCATCTGGCTCGGCGTGATGATCTGCGTCAATCTGCAAACCTCCTTCCTCACGCCGCCCTTCGGCTTTTCCCTGTTTTATCTGCGCAGCGTCGCCCCGGACAGCCTGCCAACCGGCACCATCTACCGGGGCGCGATACCCTTCGTGCTGATGCAGTTGGGAATGCTGCTGCTGCTCGCCCTGCAACCCGCCCTCGCCACGGCTTTGCCGGAACTGCTGCGGAATTGAAGCGGCGAATGCGCGCTTTCACGCGGCGCGTGGTCTGCGGAGAAACAAGGCACGATACTCCCCCTTACTCCTCCGGCAGGCGCCGGGCTTCGATGAAGGCTTCTTCGGCGATGGCGCGGTAGTTCATTACATTTTCGCGGAAATCGCTCCATGATTCGTGGATGCGTGCCGTGGCCGGGTCGGCGGCGGCGAGTTCCGCGACGACTTCCCCGGAGATTCGGCGCAGTTCCACCAGCACGTCGTCGGGGAGTTTTCGCAGCTGCACGCCGTGCTCCTCGACGAGGACGCGCAGCGCCTCGTTGTTCTTCGCGGTCAGCTCATCGTGCAGCAATTGGTTCATCGCTTCGGTAGCGGTGAGCAGTATCTCCTGCAGATCCTCCGGCAGGGCGTCGAAAGCCGCCTGGTTGATGATGGTTTCCAGGGTCGAGCCGGGTTCGTGCCAGCCGGGGTAATAGTAGTAGTCAGCCACCGTGTGGTAGCCGGCGGCGAGATCGTTGTAGGGACTGATGAATTCGGTGGCGTCGAGAACGCCGGTCTGCAGGGCGTTGAAAACATCGCTGACTTGCATCGTCACCGGCGTGCCCCCGGCGCGGCGGAAAACTTCGCCACCCAGGCTGGGGATGCGCATTTTCAGCCCCCGCAGATCTTCCAGCGAGTTGATTTCGCGGTTGAACCAGCCGAACATCTGGGTGCCGGAATTGCCGCCGCGCACGGGAATCAAGCCGAAGGGCTCATACAGCTCCCGCCATAATTCCTTGCCGCCGCCGTAGGACAGCCAAGCGTCTTGCTCCGAGCCGGTCATGCCGAAAGGAATGCTGGAGAAAAACGGCGTCGCGGCGATCTTGCCCTGCCAGTAGTAAGCGCCGCTGTGTCCCATTTCGGCGACGCCTTGGGACACCGCGTCGAACACTTCCAGCCCGCCGACGAGTTCATTGGCGCCGTAGACGCGAATCAGCAGGCGGCCGTTGCTCATCCGCGCCACGCGCTGGGAAAACTCCTCGGGCGAGGTGCCGACGGCGGGCAGATTCTTCGGCCAGGAAGTAATCATCTTCCATTCGTGAACGGTCTGCTCCGCGGTTTGCGGCTCTGCGGCTGTCGCCGCGGTTTCAACCGGCGCGGCGGTGTCGCCACAGGCGGTTAGCGAGAGCGACAGGATGGTCAGGCACAACAGGACGGGGATTCGCATTGCTTTTTCCCAGGGCGCAAGCTCCAGCGGTCAAGGCCCAATCAGTTCGAGTTTGGCGATGGCAACCGCCAACCATTTGCTTCCGGCAGAATCGAAATTCACTTGCACTCGGGCGTTTGCTCCCGCGCCCTCGCTTTGCAGCACCACGCCTTCGCCGAATTTTTGGTGGGCGACGCGCTGGCCCGGGGGCAGCGCGCTCGGGGGCGGATGCGTGGCGGCCGCCACCGGAGAGCGCGACGCAGTGCTGGCGGGCCATAGCGGTTGCCGAACGCGGCGGCGATAGCCCAGATTCTCCACCAGCCCTTGGGGAATTTCACCGATGAAGCGCGACGGCTTGGTTAAATTGGTCTGGCCGTGAATACGGCGCGATTCGGCATGGGTGAGGTAGAGTTTTCGCCGCGCCCGGGTGATGCCGACGTAGCAGAGTCGACGTTCCTCTTCGAGGCCCCGGGGGTTTCCAGCGTCGTCGGATTCTTCCAACGACATCCGATGGGGGAACAGACCTTCCTCCATGCCGGCGAGGAAAACCAAAGGAAACTCCAGGCCCTTGGCCGAGTGCAAGGTCATCAGTTGCACCGCGTCTTTGTCGTCCGTGGCTTGGGTGTCGCCGGCGTCAAGCGCGGCTTGGTCGAGAAATTCCGCGAGCAGATTCCGCGCATCCTGCTCTTCCTCCGCTTCGCTTCCTTCTGGCCCCACTGCCGCTTGTCCTACTTCTGTTCCATCTCCCTCGTCGGCCTCTTCGATGCCAGCCTGCTCGACAAGCTGATCGACGAAACCACCGGCGGCATTCACCAGCTCTTCCAGGTTTTCCAGCCGGTTGAGCGCGATTTCCCCGCCCTCTTTTTCGTGATGCTTCGCCAGACCGCTGTTTTCAATGACGAATTTGATCCGCTCCGGCAAATCGAAATTCGCCGATTCGTTTTGCAAATCATCAAGCAGCTGCAAGAACTTCAAAGTCGCGGCGGCGGCGCGCGGGTTCACGAAATCTTCGTTGACGCATTTGACGGCGGCGGCCCAGAGTGAAATCCGTTCCCGTCCCGCCACTTGCCGGATCGTTTCCAAAGTGCGTTCACCGATGCCGCGGGTGGGCACATTGACCACCCGCGTCCACGCGGCATCGTCATGGCGATTGACCAGTAGACGCAGATACGAAAGCGCATTCTTGATCTCCAAGCGCTCGTAAAATCGCACCCCGCCGTAGATCCGGTACGGGATGTTCACCCGCAGCAGCGCATCCTCGAGTTCCCGCGACTGGGCATTGGATCGGTACAGCACCGCCGTGTCGAAAAAATTCCCGCCCCCCCTTTTCCAGGATTCGACCCGTTCCGCGATGAAGCGCGCCTCGTCCTGTTCATTGAAGGCGTCATAGAGGCCAACCAATTCGCCGTTGCCGGCTTCGGTCCACAAAGTCTTGCCGAGGCGCCCGCGGTTACGGGCGATGAGCTGATTGGCGGCATTCAGGATCGTCGAGGTCGAGCGGTAATTCCGTTCCAGCCGCAGCAGGTGGGAATCGGGAAAATCGCTCTGGAAGCGCTGGATGTATTCGACTTTGGCGCCGCGCCAGCCGTAAATCGACTGATCGTCGTCCCCCACCACGGTAACGCGGCCAGTCTCGCCGGCGAGCACCCGAATCCAAGCGTATTGAATCGAATTGCAGTCCTGAAATTCGTCCACGAGAATGTTGCGGAAACGGTTTTGGTAGTGCTGCAACAGTTGCGGATGGTTGAGCCACAGCTCGTGGGCGCGAAGCAGCAACTCGGCGAAATCGACCATGCTGCCGCGCTCGCAGGCGGCGTGGTAGGCGCCGTACAGTTCCAGCAATTCCCGCGAGCGCGGGTCCCGCCCCGGCTCGATATTGTCCGGGCGCAGACCCTCTTCCTTCCAATTGTTGATGGCGGATTGGCAGCGCCGCGCCGGCCAGCGCGCCTCGTCGATTCCCATCTCCTTCGCCAGCCGCTTGATCATACGCAGCTGATCATCGCTGTCGATGATGGTGAAGCCGTCGGGAAAGCCGGCTTCGCGCCGGTGGGTCATGAGCAGACGGCGCGCAAGGGCGTGGAAAGTACCCATCCACATGCCGCGCACAATGCCCGCGGCCGTGGCTCCGCTTTTTTCGCCAAGCCCGGCCTCAAGCAGTGCCGCCACGCGCCCGCGCATTTCCCGCGCCGCCTTGTTGGTGAAGGTCACCGCGAGCAACTCGAAGGGCGAAGCCTGATTGGTTGCCAGCAGCCAGCCGATGCGGTGCGTCAGCACCCGGGTCTTGCCGCTGCCGGCGCCGGCGAGCACCAGCAGATTCTGCGCGTCGCTGGCAACGGCGGCGCGCTGCTGGTCGTTGAGGGCATCGAGAACGGGAGCGGAATCCATGGGTTGATTCTAGTCAAAAGCCCGCGGCGGCGGCCTGGAGATGCCGGGCGAGCATAGCCGCGACGACCCTGTCACCGGGGCGGCGGCGTATTCCGCTTGGCGGAACACCGGATTGGCGCCGAACAAACGAGCGGAGACGATCCGGGGCATGACGGTTTGGAAGATAATTCGATTGATCCGACTTCAGTCACGCCTGAATTATAGCTGCAATCGGAAATGATGAAGTAGGACTTTGGTCGCGCCCGTTGCAGCGAGGAGCCGCTTTTCTCTGGAGCGCGATTTGCTACACTCTCGCGCCGTGGGGCGACCAATGGCGAGAGGCTTCCATGTCCGGCAATTCCGACGCTTTTCCGTTTCAGTGGGATGATCCGTTTCTGATCGAGGAGCAATTCAGCGCCGAGGAGCGCATGGTGCGGGATACCGCGCGCAAGTACGCGGTCGAGAAATTGCGGCCGCGGGTGCGGGAGGCCTATCGGCGGGAGGAAACGGACCCCGGGATTTTCCGCGAAATGGGGGAGTTGGGGCTGCTCGGCTGCATGCTTGAGGGCCATGGCTGCACCGGATTGAACTATGTCTGCTACGGACTGGTGGCGGGGGAAATCGAAGCGGTCGATTCCGGTTACCGATCGATGCTGTCGGTGCAGTCGAGTTTGGTGATGCATCCCATCAATAGCTTCGGCAGCGCGGCCCAGAAAGAAAAGTATCTGCCCAAACTGGCCCGCGGCGAATGGATCGGCTGCTTCGGGCTGACCGAACCCGACTACGGCTCCGACCCCGGCGGCATGATCACCCGCGCCCGGGACGTGGACGGCGGCTATTTGCTGACCGGTGCCAAGAATTGGATCAGCAACTCCCCCATCGCCGATGTGTTCATCGTCTGGGCCAAAGACGACGCGGGCGCGATTCGCGGCTTCATTCTCGAAAAAGGCATGGCCGGCCTGTCCGCGCCCAAAATCGAAGGCAAACTGGCTTTGCGCGCCTCGGTCACCGGCGAAATCGTCATGGATGAAGTTTTCGTTCCCGCGGAAAACCTGCTGCCCGGTGCGCGGGGCCTGGGCAGCCCGTTCAGTTGCCTCAATTCGGCCCGCCTCGGTATCGCCTGGGGGGCCCTCGGCGCGGCGCGAACCTGCTGGCACACAGCCCGCCAATACACACTCGACCGCAAACAATTCGGCCGGCCGTTGGCGGCGAATCAGTTGATTCAAAAGAAGCTGGCGCAAATGCAAACCGATATCGCCGTCGGCCTGCAGGGCTGTCTGCGCGCCAGCCGGTTGCGCGATGAAGGTCGACTCGCGGCGCCGCTGATCTCGCTGCTGAAGCGCAATTCCTGCCTGAAAGCCCTCGACGCCGCCCGGGAAGCCCGGGACATGCTGGGCGGCAATGGCATTTCCGACGAGTATCCAGTGATGCGCCACGCGCAGAATCTGGAAGTCGTCAATACCTATGAGGGCACTCAGGACATCCACGCCTTGATTCTCGGCCGCGCCCAAACCGGCATCCAGGCTTTCACCGGGGCCTAGGCCAACCCGCGACGGCGAATGCCGGGAAGCTCGGGCTGGCGGACCGGGAATGCCCGTGGAACGGCTCCCATTCAATCATCAAGAGGACTGCGATGAGTGAGCGACTTTCGCCAAAGTTTGGTCGCGGGCAGGTTTATGTGCTGTCGCGCCGCAGCTTGCACAAGGGTTATATCCGCGTCGATGAGCTGACCCTGCGGCACAGACTGTTCGGCGGGGGCGACAGCGGAGCCTTCCGCCGGGAACTGATAGTGCGGCCACGGGGTGTGGGTGTGCTGCTGTACGACCCGCTGCGCCGCGAGGCCGTGCTCGTGCGGCAGTTCCGGGTGGGCATGATTGATGAGGCCCGCAGTCCGTGGCTGCTGGAGCTCGTGGCCGGCATGGTGGAAGCGGATGAAGAGCCACGGCGGGTCGCCGAGCGGGAAAGCCGGGAAGAGGCGGGCATGGCGCTGGTTGATTTGCTGAAGATTGGCAGCTATTACAACAGCCCCGGTGTCGGCAACGAGCATATCAGCCTCTATTGCGGTCGGGTCGACTCGCGAACCGCCGGCGGTGTTCATGGCCTGGCGGAGGAAAACGAGGATATTGAAGTGGTGGTGGTGGGCTATGAAGAACTCTGCGCCGCCGTCGAAGACGGGCGCATCGATAATGCCATGACCATCATCGCGATACAGTGGCTGCGGCTCCACCACGAGGAATTGCTGCGCAACTGGCGCTAATCCGCAGATTGCGCCGGGCCCCGCAAATCTCATTCAATCCCCTGATTTATCCGGTCTTATCGCAAATTGGACAAGGCCGCGATTTGCCGTGGGCCAAGCTTGCCTGATTCCCGCCTGCTCTCGCCGGCGCAGCGGAACCTGGTTCATTGACAGTCGCGGGCGCTGCGGTTAGAGTTGCTCGCCCGCGTTGGTCTCTCCCGGCGAAAGCTCGAACGCGAAGCCGCAGCCCAGGTGGTGAAATTGGTAGACACGCCAGCTTCAGGTGCTGGTGATCGAAAGGTCGTGGAGGTTCGAGTCCTCTCCTGGGCACCAATTCCGGCGCGGCCAAAAGCGCTGTCCGTATGCCGATTCTCACTCCTTCGCCGCGTGTCGGGCTCAAGGCAGGTCCGGGAGCAATTCGGAATCGGTCGCGCTTGAGGTTCTGCCGCGAAAAAAACGGCCCGCTCGCGCGGGCCGAAAAATTGGGGGAGCAAGACCCCCCCAAGGGAGAGATCGTTAGTCCAGCGGTGTCGGTCGTTGCGGACCGGACAGCGTTTCCACCGTTAGTTGCTGACCCGCGATATCGCCCGACATCACTTAGCCGAAAATCACGGGTCCCGGGGATATGAACGTCGAACCGGGGAAATTGGATCACCGCCGCTTTGAGTTTTCGGCTCCGAAGATGTGACCCCGGTCTTCCGGGGCTGATTGCACCAGCACCAACCCACTGTCGCGGCGAGCGCTTCCATGCCGACAGCAATGCCGAACAAGCCATTCCGCGGCGCTGGGATTCAAGCGGCGGAGTCGTGGTTTTTCGCGCGATGGAGGCGAGACCGTGCTGGTCGCGACGCGACCGGGAAGGGGTGGAATTTTTTGCTCGCCTCAGCCGCTCAGCAAGCGCCGGGCGACCGCTTGGGCCTGATCCACTGTATCCACGACTTGTCCGTCGGGCACCTTGTCAAGAACGCTCAGCGCTTCGAGCATTTCAGCGGCCGCGCCCTTCGCCCCGCAGACGACGATCTGGGTATCTTGTCCGGCGGCGGCGGATGAGGGCCAAACGCGGCCGCCGCGACTTTTGGCGATAACCAATCCTATTCCACTTGAACCTGAAAGCGCAATTCGCCGGAGTAAACAGCGGGGTCAGCGCCGACCACGGTGGTCCAGTGGACGGTATGGGAGCCATTGGCGAGGGGTTGCATGATTTCGATCATGAGATCGTCGGCGGCCATGGTGTGCAGACCGCGCAACGCAATTTCTTCACCGTCGGGCCCGGTTAGACGCAGACTGCTCCGGTCCACATCGGGCAGCGCGTCGTAATAAAGACGCAGGGTGCGGGGCATACGAGTCTGGACGGAATCGGCAGCCGGCTCAGCCCCGATAATCGGCGTATATTCGGGCTGGCTGGCGCATCCGGCCAAGAGGACGGCGACCGCCGTCGATTGGATCCATTTCATGTTTGCAACTCAGCTTGCCGCCGGATTCGCCTGGTCGCTAGACAAGCTTGGCGTGCCGCTCCCGGGCGCGCTCCATTTCCGCGGCGAAGGCCGCGAGCTGTTCGCGAATCTCCTTTTCGCGTTGGCGTTTCTGGAGCAATTCGCGCAGTTGCTCGCCGGTTGCTTTTTCTCCAGCGGCGGCCGACGAAACCCGCCCGGATTCAACTTCGCCCATCTTTGCCAATTGAGCCATTCCTGATAACCTCAGCAGCCTTTCGGCCCCGGTGGGAGTCGCCGCGGCCCAGTGATCGACCCGCTGTTCGATTCGGCGGAAAACCTTCTCAACATATAGTGTTGAGCATCCAAAGTCAAACCATATATAGTGATTTTTCGCCGCCTCAGCCAATACGGGCGAGGGGCGCGGATCGGAGATCAAAAATGCCGGGTGACGGACAATTTCGCATAGGCGTCGATATCGGCGGCACGAAGATGGAAGGCATCGTGTTGAGCGCCGCCGGCGAAGTGGTCGACCTGCTGCGGCAACCCACTCCCGGCTCTTCCTACGCACGGGTGCTGGCGGAGATTTGCGAACTGGTTGAGGAACTGCAAGGAAGCCGGCGCCTGAAAGTTGGCATCGGCACTCCCGGCGCCCTCTCGGCACCGGAAGAGATCATCAAAAACTCCAATTCCACCTGCTTCAACGGCAAACCCCTGAAGCGGGACATCGAACAGCGGCTGGGTTATTCCGTACGCCTGGAAAACGACGCCAACTGCTTCGCTCTGTCCGAAGCCCAGTACGGGGCTGGACGCGACTGCGGTTCCGTATTCGGCATCATCATCGGCACCGGCACCGGCGGCGGCTTCGTGGCGAACGGCGAATTGCACACCGGCCCCAACCGCATCGCCGGCGAATGGGGCCACAACTGCGTTCCCGCGGGCGTGCGCGACACGCTCAAAGGCAAGCGCCGCTGCTATTGCGGCCGTTGGAACTGCATTGAAACCGTGCTCTGCGGGGCCGGACTGCGGCGCACATTCGTCGAGGCGGGCGGCGCGGAAATCGAAGCCGCCGAAATCGCGCGTCTCGCCCAAGAAGGAGACGCGGCGGCCTCGGCCTGCCTCGAACTCTACTGTCGCCAACTCGCGCAATGCGTTGCCACCATCATCAATATTCTCGACCCGGAAATGGTGGTTTTCGGCGGCGGCCTGTCCAACATCCGAACGATCTACGAGTGGTTGCCGCGAATCCTGCCGGAATTCGTCTTCACCGACCGCCTCCTGACCAAAATCTCCCCGCCCCGCTTCGGCGACGCCAGCGGCGCCCGCGGCGCCGCCTGCCTCTGGAGCCTGGAAGAAGCCGAACTAAGCTAAAGAGCGTCGCTGGTTAATCGAAAGGATGGCGGAGAATGATGGTGTCGTTGCGGTCGGCGCCGGTTGATACGATATCCACGGGCGCCGCGACCGCATCTTCGATGAAGCGGATATAGGCGCGGGCATTCGCGGGCAAATCGTCCAAGGTGCGCGCACCCCGGGTCGATTCGCGCCAGCCCGGCAACTCCTCGAACACCGGTCGCAGCCCAGCATACCGCTCGACTGCCGCCGAGCCGCCGAGCGCATTGCCCTCCTCATCGCGGTAGCCGACACAGACTTTCAGCGTATCCAGGCCGTCGAGCACATCGAGCTTGGTCAAACACAGGCCGGTGATGCCGTTGATATTCACCGCCAGCTTCACCGCGGCCGCGTCGAACCAGCCGCAGCGGCGGCCGCGACCGGTGGTTGAACCGAATTCGGCGCCCACCTCGGCCAACTGCCCGCCGACCGCATCGAACAATTCCGTCGGAAACGGACCCTCACCGACCCGGGTCGTATATGCTTTCACAACGCCAAGCACGCGATCAATGAACAGCGGGCCGAATCCCGCGCCGGTGGCGACGGCGCCGCTCGTGGTATTGGAGGAAGTAACGAAAGGATAGGTGCCGTGGTCGATATCTAGCAACGCGCCTTGGGCGCCTTCGAAAAGAATCCTGCGACCCGCGGCGCGGTGTCCATGCAGCGCTTCCACGGTATCGGCGATCAGCGGCCGCAATTCCCGCGCCTGGGCCAGCAGCTCATCCCGCGCCCGACCGAAATCCACCGGCTCGACCCGGAAGTACTCGCGCAACAGGAAGTTGTGGTAGTCCAGCAACTCCTCCAAGCGCTCGGCGAACGCCGCTTCGTCGCGGGTGGCGCCGAGGCGGACGGCGCGGCGGCCTGCCTTATCTTCGTAGGCCGGGCCAATGCCGCGACCGGTAGTGCCGATTTTCACGCCGCCGCGGCGGGCGGACTCCCGGGCCTGGTCAAGCGCGATATGCGTGGGCAGAATCAGCGGACAGGCGGCGCTGATTCTCAACCGGTCGCGCAACTCCATGCCGCCCGCTTCCAGACCGTGTATTTCATCCAGCAGCGCCGCCATGCTCAAAACGACACCGTTGCCGATGACGCAGTGGACACCTTCGCGCAGCATGCCCGACGGCAGCAAGTGGAGCACGGTTTTGCCGCCATCGACCACCAGCGTGTGGCCAGCGTTGTGGCCGCCCTGAAAGCGGACCACGACATCGGCCCGGTCGGTCAACAGATCAACAATCTTGCCCTTGCCTTCATCGCCCCATTGGGCGCCCAGCACAACCAGGGACTGAACCATTATTCTTCCGCCGCCCCGCCGATTTCCGCCAAGATCCATTCGCCGTCCCGCCGCGTCAGCGCGCGGTCGCAATTGAGTTCGCGCCCGAGTTCGGCGCCGCCGCCAGCCACATCGCAGATCACAATTTCCCCCGCGTCCCGCAATTCTTCGACTTTCTCCCGCAGGCCGGCGCAGTCGCTGTCGGGGGCGAGAATGCCCGGCGCGCGGCGGAATTCTTTGGTGGTCAGGCGCGCCAGCGTTTTCAAATCGCTGTCGAATCCAGTCGCCGGCCGCGCCCGGCCGAATACAGAGCCGATATTGTCGTAGCGGCCGCCTTTGGCGACCGCCCGGCCGTAGCCCGGCGCGTAGGCGGCGAATACGATTCCGGTATGGTATTGATAGCCGCGCAGTTCGCAAAGATCGTAGCTGAGGGGGATATCGGGCAGACGTTTTTTCACGCCCGAATCGATCGCCAGCAACTCCCGCAGTTCACGCGCCGCCGCCGCCGGTGCATCCGCGAAAGTCTCCTGCGCCTCCCCCAAGACTTCCGCGCCGCCGCTGAGACGCACCAAGCGGCTGAGCATGCGGCGCAAAGCGGCATCGTCTACGCTGTCGCCGAGCAGTTGATCGACTTCACCGTAAGCTTTGCGCTGCACGGCTTCGAACAGCTCCGCCTCGGCTTCCGCGGCCATGCCCGCGGCCGCCAACAGCGAGCGGTAAATGCCCACATGGCCCAGCACCAGATGGATGTTTTCCACTCCCGCGCGGCGCAGCATCGCGCTCATCAGGCAGATCACTTCGATATCGCATTCGATGCCGGCGTGGCCGTAGAACTCGGCGCCGACCCGAATCGGTGCGCGGGAGGCGCGTATGCCGCGGGGCACGGTGTGCAGCACGCTGTCGGCGTAGCATAGTCGGACCGGGCCGGCGCGGTGCAGCCGATGGGCGTCGATGCGCGCGGCTTGGGGAGTGATATCGGCGCGGATGCCCAGCAGCTGCCCGCTCAATTGGTCAATGAGCTTGAAGGTGTGCAGATCGAGGTCCCGGGAAGAGCCCACCAGCAGCGAATCGAGAAACTCGATCAGGGGCGTGATAATGAGTTCGTAGCCCCAAACCCGGAACAAATCCAGCGCTTCCCGCCGCAGGCTTTCCAGTTTGGCCGCCTCGTCCGGCAGTATTTCTTCAACACCGTCCGGCAGCAGCCATCTCTTGGCGGAACTCATGCCACTTTACCGTCAATTGATCAGGTACAGCAAAAATGCGCCGGCGAACAGAAAGCTCAGCCCCGCGGCGCGGATCTGCCCATCGGTCGCTTCACTCAACAAAAGCACCGCGCGCTTCCAAGCGCCGGGATTCACCGCGGGCAGCAAGCCTTCGATTACCAAAAGCAGGCAGAATCCCACCGCCAGATCATGCCACATGGGTAGGCTCGGCTGTTCGCACAAGGCAGCCGCGCCGCCGCGGGATTTTGGCGCCCGGGCGCGGCTTTGAATGGCCCTGTGCGTGGAATTATGGTTCGCCGCTATCGACTTCTTTTAAATACCTGAAGTACTCGCTGTCCGGGTCCAGCAGCAAAACATCGCCCTTGTCGCGAAAGGTTTCGCGGTAGGAACTCAGACTGCGAGTAAAGGCGTAGAACTCGGGATCGCGATTGTAGGCTCCAGCGTAAATCGATGTCGCTTCGGCATCGCCCTCGCCGCGAATCCGCTCCGCGTCGCGATAGGCTTCGGCTTCAAAAATAATCGCCTGGCGGTCGGCGTCGGCGCGGATGCCGATGGCCAGCTCCTCGCCCCGGGAGCGCAATTCTTGGGCTTCCCGATTGCGTTCGGTGGTCATGCGCTCGTACACCGATTGGCGCACATCGTCCGGCAGATCGATGCGCTTCACCCGCACATCGATGACTTCGATACCGATATCGGACGAAATGGTTTCGTTCAAATTCTCGGTCAAATCGAGCATGAGTTGATCGCGTTCCCCGGCCACCACTTCCTGCAGGTTGCGCGCGCCGATTTGGTCGCGCAAACCGTCGTTGATCCGCTGGGCGAGCAGAGAACCGGCATTGGCTTCGTTGCCCTGGGTGGAAACATAGAACTGGCCGACATCGAGAATCCGCCATTTCGCGTAGGAATCGACTTCCAGCGCCTTCTGCTCCAAGGTGAGGAAGCGTTGCGGCACCGAATCTTCGGTCTGGATGCGGGCGTCGAATTTGCGCACCGTGTTGACCCAGGGGATTTTCACGTGCAGCCCCGGCTGGATATCGGCATTGACGAGCTCGCCGAAGCGCAGCATGACCGCGCGCTCGGTTTGGCGCACCACGAACAAACTGTTGGCCGCCAAGACCAGCAGCAATACCGCCAATCCCATTCCGTAGTAAGTTTTCATTGTCGGGTCACTCCACTTCTGAAATCGGTCAAGCGCGAGGCATCGGCCGTTCCGCTGTTGGACACATTGGGCAGATACGGCGCCAACTGGTCGGCGAGGTCGCGCCACTCGGCAGTGGTCCGCGGTCTGCCGCCGGCGGTCAGCGAGGTATTCTGCTCGAGAATTTTATCGAGCGGCACGTAGAGCATATTGTTGCCGCCCTCGACATCGATCATGATTTTGCTGGATGCGGTCATCACATCCTGAATCGAATCGATATACATTCGCTGCCGGGTCACTTCGGGCGCCTTTTCGTATTCGGTGAAAAGCTGATTGAAGCGCGAGGCATCGCCCTCGGCCTTGGCGATGACCTCTTCTTTGTAGGCATTGGCCTGTTCGATCTGCCGCTGCGCCTCGCCCCGCGCTTCGGGAATAATCCGGTTGGCGTATTGCTGGGCCTGATTCTGCGCCCGCTGCTCGTCCTCCCGCGCCCGAATCACATCGTCGAAAGCGGGCCTGACGGCATCCGGTGGCTGGGCGTCCACCACATTGACCTGGCTTACGAAGATGCCGGTGTTGTAGAGATTCATGTAGTTTTGCAGGCGTTCCTGTATGTCGGCGGCGACGAGGTCGCGACCGGTGGTCAAAATCTGGTCCATGAAGTTGCCGCCCACCACATGCCGAATGGCGGATTCGGAAGCGTTGTCGAGGCTGCGCTGGGGATCCTGCACCGCGATTACGTAATCGACCGGATTCTCAATGAGATATTGCACGGTCACGTCGATATCGATGATGTTCTCATCGGTGGTAAGCATGCCGCCGCTTTGGTAGGTCTTGGCGTTCAACTGCGAAACATTGACTTTGTGAACTTCGTCGATCAGCGGCGGATTCCAGTGCAGGCCGGGCTGCACGACATTGTCCAGGACGCGGCCGAAGCGCAACACCACGGCTCGCTCCGCGGCGTCCACGATATAGAAACCGAGAAAACCCCAGACGACCACAGCCACCAGGACGAATCCCGCCAGCAATCCGCGGGGTACGCCCCTGCCCTGGGTTTGCTTGCCGCCGCCGCTTGCCGAACCGCCATCGTTCGAGCCGCTGCCGAGGATGCCCAAGCGGCTCAGCAGATTCTTGATGACTTCATCAAGATCGGGTGGGCCCTGGTTGCCGCCGCGATTGCCGCCGCCGCGGCGCGGACCGCCGCCGCCCCAAGGATCGGGATCATTGCCATTTTTGCCGGGTTCGTTCCAGGCCATCGGGTTCTCCGTCGCGCGGCTCGCGCCGGCACGCAAATGCAAAAGTTGGATTTTACCGAATTTTGGGCCGCGGAGACACAGTTTCCCCTACCCAAGATTCACGCTTGTTCGAGCAACTTACAGCCATCCAGCGCCTCGATGCGCCTTGCCTCGTCCGGCGACAGGCGGGCGAGCAAATGAAAGTTGCCCAATTCGTCCACCTGTTCCCGTTCCACCCGGCCGCGCGCCAGCAGCCGGGAACGCAGACCCGCCCGCGCCGGCGGCAGCACCAATTGCCGTTCGCGCAGATCCGCGCCGAGCAACTCTCCGAGTGCTTGCCGCAGTTCTTCTTCCCCGGCACCGGTCATCGCCGACAGCCAAACCCGCCGCGGGCGGCCCTGGCGGTCGCGGTCGATAGCGCTTTGCCGGCCGGGACAAAGATCAATCTTGTTGCATACCAGCAGCTGCGGGATATCCGCGGCGCCGATGTCCGTCAGCACGGCATCGACCTGCTCCATCTGCTCCGCCCACTCGCCAACCGCCGTGTCGACCACGTGTACCAGCAATTGCGCCGATATGGTCTCCTCCAGGGTCGCCCGGAAGGCCTCCACCAATTGGTGGGGCAGATGATTGATGAACCCCACCGTATCCGCCAGAATCGCCGCGCCGTAGCGTGGCAACTCAATGCGCCGCAGCCGCGGATCCAAGGTGGCGAAAAGCTGATCGGCGGCGAAGCCTGCCGCGCCGGTCAGACGGTTGAACAATGACGTCTTGCCAGCGTTCGTGTAGCCAACCAAAGATATCGTCGCCAATTCAGCCCGGCGGCGCGCGCTGCGGCCGCGTTCGCGGCGGTCGTGGACTTGGGCCAGGCTCTTGCGGATCGACTTGATACGCCGACCGATCATACGCTGGTCAAGCTCAAGTTGCTTCTCGCCGGCGCCGCGCAGGCCGATGCCGCCTTTTTGTCGGTCGAGGTGCGACCAGCCCCGCGTCAACCGTGTGCTCAGGTGCCGCAGCTGGGCGAGCTCCACTTGCAATTTGCCTTCGTGGGAGCGCGCCCGTTGGGCGAAGATATCCAGAATCAGCCCGGTCCGATCCAGCACGCGGCATTGCAGGCGCCGCTCGAGATTGCGCTCCTGACTCGGTGTCAGCGAGTGATTGAACAGCACCAGGGCGGCATCGCGGGCCCGCCGCAACTCTGCCAACTCCTCCAGCTTGCCGCCGCCGAGGAATGTCGCCGCGTCCGGTCGTTCCCGGGAGCCGCGCAACGTGGCCGCGGGCGCTGCGCCCGCGGCCAGGGCGAGCTCCTCGAACTCGCTCAGATCCGCCTGATCGGCCTGCGCGCCGAGCTCAATATGCACCAGCACGCAGATTTCACCGGAGTCGGGCCGTTCAAAAAACAGAGCTTCACCTCATTACCGCGAATCTCCCCGCGCGCGGGCGGGAACTCCGAGCATCCCGAACGCGGTCGCCCGAACCTCAGGGTTCGCCTTCGGCGACCTGTTCTTCAGCCGAATGATTGACTTGGATCTTTACCATTCGTCCGGGCACCACCGTGGAAATCGCGTGTTTGTACACCATCTGGCTGACGGCATTCTTCAGTAGTATCACGAACTGGTCGAAAGACTCGATCTGGCCCTGCAACTTGATGCCGCTCACCAGATAAATCGATACCGGTACGCGATTCTTGCGCAGTGTGTTCAGGAATGGATCCTGCAGGCTATGTCCCTTGGACATTTTTGAGCTCCCAATAAGTAGACGCGTTCCGTGCTGATAAGTCGTTTAGCGGAAGAATTCCTTTGTTTCCAGCTATCAAAGTGCGACCGAATCCACGAACTTCAAAAGTCGCTGCCGACTATGCGCCGCATCTTGGTCGTATTGCCGCAGCTTCGGCCAGCCGCGCAGCCAAGTGACTTGCCGCTTGGCGAGTTGCCGGGTTGCGGCCACACTTTTCTCAACCATTGCAGGATAGCTTAAATCGCCATCCAAATACTGCCAGACTTGGCGATATCCCACCGACTTAATGGATGGCAGCCCGAGATGCAAATCGCCTCTGCGATGGAGCGATTCCACCTCCGCCACCAGTCCGGCATCCAGCATCCGCCGGAATCGGGCTTCTATCCTCTGATGCAATATGCTCCTTGAGGCGGGCTGGATCGCAATAAAGTGAAAAACTATGTCCTCAGACCCGCTGGGGCGACTATTTCTTTCCGCGTGGTAACTGCTGATTGTCCTGCCGCTGACGCGAAAAACCTCCAGGGCCCGCTGAAGGCGCTGGGGATCGTTGGGATGAATCCACGCCGCGGCGACAGGATCGACTTCCGCCAAACTGCGGTGAACCGCTTCCCAACCTTCCCGCGCCGCCTGGCCCTCGATCTCCGCGCGCACCTTCGGGTTGGCGGCGGGCATGGGCGCGAGTCCCTGGCGCAGCACACGAAAATACAGCATGCTGCCGCCGACCAGCAGCGGTGTTTTTCCCGCCGCCACGATTTCGCCAATGGCGTTCAAGGCGTCGGCGCGAAAATCTGCCGCCGAATAGCGTTCGACCGGGTCGCGGATATCAATCAGCCGGTGGGGCGCCAAGGCCCTGGTTCGCGCATCGGGCTTGCCGGTGCCGATATCCATGCCGCGGTAGATTTGCGTCGAATCGACGCTGATGATCTCCAGCGGCCGGCTGCGCACCAACTCCACCGCGAGCGCCGTCTTCCCTGCGGCGGTGGGACCGACGAGGCAAATGGCGTCCAACCCGACTCCCGGCCTATTGTCGTTCGCGGGACCGCTTTCAGCGCCCGCGCAGAAACAGTTTGTCCAGCTCCGCCATCGACTGCCAGACCCAGGTGGGGCGACCGTGATTGCATTGCCCGCTGCGCTCGGTCGCTTCCACGTCGCGCAGCAGCGCGTTCATTTCATCGATGCCGAGCCGGTGGTTGGCGCGTACGGAACCGTGGCAGGCCATGGTGGACAACAGTTGATTTTGCCGGGTTTCCAGCCGGTCGCTGCCGCCGCACTCGAGCAAGTCCGCCAACACATCCCGCGCCAATTGCTCGATATCGGCGTTTTGCAGCAATGCCGGAATCTGCCGCACGACCACAGCTTCCGCGCCGACCCGTTCCAGCCCCAAACCGTAAGCGAGCAAATTTTCCCGCTGGGCTTCCGCGCAATCCGCCTCGGCTTCGCTGACCGCCAGCGATAGCGGCACTAGCAAGGTCTGCCGCTTGATCCCCGCCTCCGCCTGGGCCCGCTTCATGCGTTCATAGTTGATGCGCTCATGGGCCGCGTGCATATCAACGATGATCAGACCATCCTTGTTTTGGGCGAGAATGTAGACACCGTGCAATTGGGCGACTGCATAGCCCAGGGGCGGCGATTCCTGCGCGTCCGTGCCGAATAGACTGGTGTATTGTTCCGCGGTCGCCGGCGCGGTGCTCCGGGTGCCGGGGGTTGCGGAAAAAGCCGGCCCCGGGGAAGGCCCGGAGTAACCCGCGCCGGTCTCCCGCACCGAAGCGAAGCCGCGGGGGGTCGGCGGCGGCCCGGGCGGATGAGCGGCCGCCGGGAAAGCAGAGGAGTCGGCCGGCGGTGACGGCTCTATCGCGGCGCCCGCGGCGCGGCTTTCGATCCGGTCCTGGGGCTTGATGTCGGCCAAGGCCCGATGCAGGGAGCGGAACAGAAAGTCGTGGGTCATCCGGCCATCGCGAAACCGCACCTCATGCTTGGTCGGATGCACGTTCACATCCACCGCGGCCGGGTCCAATTCCAGAAACAGCACGTAGGCCGGATGGCGACCGTGGTACAGCACATCCTGGTAGGCCCGCCGGACCGCGTGAGCGACGATTCTGTCGCGCACGATGCGGCCGTTGACGTAGAAATATTGCAGGTCCGCTTGGCTGCGGGAAAACGCCGGCACGCTGATCCAGCCCCAAAGCCGAAGTCCGCCCGCCTGTTCGTCGATTGCAACCGAGTTTTCCAAAAAAGCCGGCCCGCACACCAAGCCGATCCGCCGCCGCTGCTCAGATTCGGTCAACGCCGGGCGCAAATCCCGCGTGGCCCGCTGGTTGTGGCGCAGGGTGAACTGGATGTCGAAACGGCTCAGCGCCAGCCTTTTCAGTACGTCGTCGATGCGGCCGAATTCGGTGCGTTCGGTTTTGAGGAATTTTTTCCGCGCCGGCATATTGAAAAACAGATCGCGAACTTCCACGGTGGCGCCCGGCCCGTGTCGACAAGGTTCCAGCGCCGCCTCCATTTGCTGTCCTTCGGCCCGCACCCGCCAAGCGGTGCCGCTTGGGTCGTCCGCCGCGAGCGAAGCAAGCTCCAGGCGCGAAACCGAACCGATGCTCGCCAGCGCCTCGCCGCGGAAACCCAGGCTGGCGATGGCCCGCAGATCCTCCGGCCGGGAGATTTTGCTGGTGGCGTGGCGGCTCAACGCCAGCGCGAGATCCTCCTTGTGAATGCCGCCGCCGTCGTCGCGCACCCGCAGCAGTTTTTTACCGCCACGCTCCACCTCGATATCGATGCGCTTGGCGCCAGCGTCCAAACTGTTTTCCAGCAACTCCTTGAGTACCGAAGCCGGGCGTTCCACGACTTCCCCGGCGGCAATCTGATTGGCCAAACGCGGACTCAGTCGATTGATGCGATTCATCGGCGGGGGATTTTCAACTCCATGCCCGTGGCGATCCGATCATCGGCGAGATCGTTTGCCTCCCGGAGGCGGGACAGACTGACCGAATAGCGGGCCGCGATGGCCGACAGTGTATCACCGCGCTTGACCGTATGGGTAACCGCGGCGGCGGGGAGAGTATTTTCCAGCGCCGAAGCCAAGTCTGCCACTTCGTCCGCCGGGGTCGGGTCGATTCCGCCCGCTTTCCGCCAAGCCAGCAAACTCCCCTCGGGAGCCCGCTCCTCGAAGTAGCCCATGATTCCGGTGGCCAGGGATTCCGCCAAACGCCGCTGGAAATCCGGCGATTTGAGTTTTCGCAGTTCGCCGGGATTGGTCATATAGCCAGTTTCGATGAGAATCGACGGGATATCCGGCGAGTTCAGCACTTGCAGCGAAGCCTGTTGCACCTTGTCCCGGCGCAGACGGGTTATCTCTCCGGCCGCCCGCAGAATATGGCTGCCCGCGAGTTGACTCTGCTCCATGCTCCAGCCCATATGCACCGACACCAGCGTCAGCGCCACATCGTCTTCAAATTCCGCGAGGTGCAAATCGCGGTCCACACCGGCGATCAAATCCGTGGAGTTTTCCTTGCGCGCCACCCGGGCGGCGTTTTCCCGGTCGGCGCGGTCCCCGGACAGCGCGTAAATCGTCATGCCGCTGGCACTTTCCGAGCGGTAGGCGTCGGCGTGAATGGCCACCAGTAAATCGGCGCGGTGGCCGCGAGCGATTTCAGGCCGGCGCCGCAGCGGGACGTAATAATCGCCATCGCGGATCATTACCGACCGGAAACCGGGCTGGGCGCCCAAATACTCGTGAAGATAGCGGGAAACCGCCAGCGTGATGTCTTTTTCCCAATCGTCGCCGACCACCGCGCCGGGGTCTTCGCCGCCATGGCCGGCGGAAATCGCCACGACAATATCCCGCAGCGGCTTCGGATCGTCCGGCGGCGGCGGATCTGCCGGCACCGGTGGCGGGGTCGAGTCGTACAGATCAAGCACCAAGCGGTGGCCGTAAGGGGCGACCGGAGGCAAAGCGAATCCCCGCGGTTCCACCGGCTCCGCGAGTTCGACCGCCAAGCGCAACCGCTCCGGCGGCGACTCGGCCCGGCGCAACGCCGTTACCGGACCGCCCTCGAAGCGCAGCTCTGCGAGCGGCGCCATCGATTCGGCGAGCCGCGAATCTTCGAAGTCGATCAGCAACTGCCCCAACTCGTCGAGCCGAATCAGCTGGTAAGCGGCTTCGATGTCGAGATCGAAAACAATTCGAGTGCGTTCCGGCGCGCGCCAGACGCGAACGCCTTCAATTTCGGCCGCAAGCGCCCGGCCGGCCGGTGCGAAGGCGCACACCAATGCGCAAACTGCGGCGAAACTTGCCCGGATTTCCAAGCGCTGCGCTCTCAAAATCGGTCTGCCCGCTGACTCGTATCGACATCTCGCCGAAGTTTCTTAACCCATTCGGCGCCCAAATCGGAGCGCGGCCGGCACTCGCAGTCGCGGACGGCGGCGGTTCCACGCAACTCAAGTTCTAGATCCGCCGGCGGAATTCGCGCTCCACCCCGGTCGGCCCATTCCACGATGCACAGGCTGCCAGCGGAAAAATATTCCTCGGTGCCCAGAAAATCCACTTCACCCGGGTCGGAGATTCGGTACAAGTCGAAATGGTAGACGCGCCGGCAGTCGAGTTCGTAGGGCTCGACCAAAGTGTAGGTGGGGCTTTTCACCGGCCCTTCGAAGCCGCAGCCGCGCAAAATCCCCCGCGCCAGCGTGGTCTTGCCCGCACCGAGTTCGCCGTGCAAATGGAGCGCGACCGGTGTTTCTTCCCCGCCGCCACCTGCAGCGATAAGGGCGGCGAGACGGCGACCCAGGCCCAGGGTCGCCTCTTCATTCCGAAGGCGCAGAATCAACCGCCGGGATTGTCTGCTGTTTTCCAATCGGGCGCTCGGCATGGATTGACCAACTGTCTGATAAACGGCATGAGATCGGCCGCGACCAAACCTCTTTCGGCACCGCCCGCCACAGCCAGATCCGCCGCCTCGCCATGCACGCAGACCGCGCAGCAAAGACTCCGCTCCAGGGACAGACCCTGGGCGTGCAGCGCTGCGATGATACCGCAGAGCGCATCGCCCATTCCCCCGGCCGCCATGCTGGGATTGCCCTCGCTGCACAATTTCAGACGCCCGGCCCCACCCGGTTCGCAAATCAGGCTGCCCACCCCTTTGAGCAGACAGCAGCCGCCGTAGCGGCGTTGCAGCTCGGCGACAGCGGCGAAACGGTCCCGCTGCACACTCGCAATGTCGGTCTCAAGCAGCGCCGCGGCCTCTCCCGGATGCGGTGTCAGTATCCAATTTTTCCCGGGCAACTCGATTCCGGCCACGGCCCGAGCCGCCAGCAGCCGCAAAGCGTCCGCATCCATCAGCAGCGGGATATCCCGGGCTGAATGCGCCGTCAGCGCGGCGCGCAATAGATTAATCGACCATTCGCCGCGCCCGAGGCCCGGGCCGATAACGATATTGCTGGCGCGATCGAACAACGCGGGCAAATCCACGCGCTCATCTTCCGTACCGACCACCATCACCTCGGGGCGCCGCGCGAGCAAGGCGGGGCGGTGCGCCGAGCGCGTCACCACGGTAACCAGACCGGCGCCGCCGCGCAGAGCCGCCTCCGCCGCCAATATGACGGCACCGCCGGTGCCGTAATCGCCACCGAGAAGCAACACATGGCCATTGCTTCCCTTGTGCGCCGAAGCTCGGCGCCGGGGCAGGAGGCGTCCGCAGAAATCGATATCGACGCGGGTGACCGCCGCCGCCGGGAGCGCCTTGCCGGGGCGGTGCCGCGGCGGCGCGGCCAAACTTTCAAAAACCAATTCGCCGGCGAAATCCGGCCCCTGATGAGTGAACAGGCCCCTTTTCAAGCCGATGAAAGTGACCGTCAAATCGGCCCGCACGACACCACCCATGGGGGTTCCGGTGTCGGCGTGCAGGCCGCTGGGAATATCAACAGCCACGACGGGCCGACCGGCGCCATTGATCCAGTCGATCGCTTCAAGCCACTCTTCGGAGATATCGCGGTTGAGGCCGGTGCCCAACAGGGCATCGACCACGATATCGAAATCCTGCCAACGGCGGGAGCGCAACTGCGCCAACGAGCACATGTGTACGTTCCGCTCGACCGCCATAGCCTTGGCCTGGGCGGCGGCGCCGACGGGATTTCCCGGAGCCGATGGATAAACGATCTGCGCCGCCAAACCCTGAGCGGCGGCCAACGCCGCGATGACATGGCCATCGCCGCCATTGTTGCCGGCGCCGACAAAAACAATGAGACTCCGCGCCCGCGGCCAGTATTCCCGCAGGCGGGACAGAACCGCGGAACCGGCACGCTGCATGAGTTCGAAGTCGTCGATACCCAGCTCTTCCATGACGAGCCGGTCGAGTTCCCGAACCTGCGCGGCGCAATATAGCGCCCGGGGAAGTTGATTGGTCAATTACCCACCTCAAGGTTGCGGAAACGAGCCGTCTGATTCCGGGTCCATTCGGCGGCAACCCGATTCTACAACTTGTCGACAAAGGCGCGCCGGATTCGGCAGGCGGGAATATAAACTCTGCTTTCAAATTTTAGCAATTGATTTGAAAAAATATTCAATTTCGGCGCAAGCCGGGGCCGACACCCCTTCGGTTGTCCTGCATTCAAGACGGGAGCGGGCGCTGTCAGGTCTTTGTTTGGGGTTGGGCGAGGAAGCGCTTAATCAGGCGGGCGTCTTGATGCGCGCAGCCGGTGCTGTTGTGGTAGATGTAATCGACGCTGGCCGCGGCGATGGCATCGGCCTTGCGCACGGTTTCGCGGAAAGTGTCGATTTCCATCGGCGGCAGGCCGCGATTCCGGTGGATGCCGATCAGCAGCTGCATTTCCTTTTCGCTGAGATGATCGGCCAGGATGCGGGCGATGCCGTCGGAGAAATTTTCCCAAGCGTAGTTGCGGCTGTAGCATTCGGCGATGGCTTCGCGAATATGCCGCGGCAGAGAACGATCCGCGGAGCTGGAAACGATCAGGGAATAGGTGCGGATGATTTGTTTGGCCTGTTCCCTGGCGGTGGAATTGAACAAATCTCCGGCGCCGGTCACGCGCAGCAGCCGATTGGCCTCGGCGATCGATTCCTCCGCGACCGCGGCAGTGGAGGCGGTGGCAAGCAGCAGCACCGCCGCCGCGCAAAGTCGGGGGATGATCGGACTCCCGGCCAACCGCCCGACGACATCCAATTTGCGCCGGCTGGGCTTGCGAGTCGGTGGTATTTGCCGGAATGGGTCGGAATGCCGGGATGTAAACCTGCGACCCCTAGATTGCCAAGGCCAACGCCAACCTTGGACGGAATCGGTTTGGAGACGCTGCACCGGGGGCCGCCGGCGCTCAGCGCAGCCCGAACAGCGGGCGCAGCCAGGTGCCGAGCACGCTGCCGGCAAAGGCCGCGGCGAACCAGAGCCAGCCGTGCATGCTGGTGGAACTGATGCCGCTGAAATACGCGCCGATATTGCAGCCGAACGCGATGCGGGCGCCGTAACCGAGCAGCAAACCGCCCAGTACCGCAGCCAACACCGAACGCGGCGCAATCCGCAGCGAGGGTGAAAATTTGCCCGCCGCGATCGCCGCAAGCAAAGCGCCGAGCAGAATGCCGAAGTTCATCACTGAAGTGACATCGGCGAATACACTGTCCTCCAGCGCGGCTTGCAAATTGGGTCTTTGCCAATAGGCCCACTGGCCGACATCGATTCCCAGCGGGGCCACCAGTTTCGCGCCCCAAAGGGCGAAAGCCGAGGTCACACCCCACGGCCGGCCGGCCAGCACCAGCGTGGCGATATTCACCAGCGCCAGCGCCAAAGCCCCCGCCAACAGCGGCCACGGCCCAGTGAGCCAAGCCCTGGCCGAAGTCGGGCGCCATTCCCGTTCGATTTCGCCGCGCAACGCCATCTCCCGGCGCGCGGCGAACAGCCAAACCAGCGCGAACAGCAGCAAGCTGAACAATACGCCCCAACCCGCTCCGAACCGGTCCGCCAGCGAAAGCGGCGCGAAGCCCGGCACGCCCTGCCACGCCGACCAGTGCCAAGAGCCGATCACGGAACCGACGATAAAGGCCGCCAAAGTGACGATCATGCGCGCATTGCCGCCGCCGACGGTGAACAAGGCGCCGGTGGCGCAGCCGCCGCCCAGCTGCATGCCGATCCCGAATACGAAGGCGCCGCAAATCACGGCCAGGTTAAGCGGCGACACATTTCCCCGCACCGCGATGCCACCGATCTCGCCCTGGGCGATCAATGGCGTGAAAACCAGCACGGTCAGCGCCAGCATGATCATTTGCGAGCGCAGGCCGACGCTGCGACCGCTGGAGATGACTTCGCGCCAAGCCGAAGTGAATCCGAAAGCGGCGTGATACAGGGCGATGCCTGCGCCGCAGCCGACACCGAACAAAGCCGCCTGCCGCCAACCCTGGGCCAGCGCCAGCCAAGCGCAAACACCGGCGGCGGCCACAGCCGCCGTCAACACGGCGCGATTGGAAACAACGCCTGAGATCGTTTCAGTTGGATTGGGCATTTTTCTCCGGTCTTTGTTTCCAGTCTTGTTCCCGGTCTTGGCCTTGGACCCGGCGGAAGCGGCGCTCACAACACCTCGCGCACCGCTTCCTCCATGCGGGTCAGGCCCCAACGGCGACCTTCCGCCAAGGCTTCCTCGACTTCGGCCCCGTTGCCGCGCGCGCTAAGCGCCCGCAGGGCGCCGACGCGGTTGCTGCTGCCGCAATGCAACAGCACCGGTTCACCGTCCAGCCGGGTCAGCAATTGATCCAGAGTTTGGGCGTTTTCGCTGGTCACGCCATCGATGCCGGCCACCGGAATATGGTGGAACTCCATCCCCGCCGCTTGAGCTTCAGCGGCCTCATCCCAGTCGATCTCGCCATCCGGGCGCAGGCTGATGGTGTGGCGGACACCGGCTTCGGCCGCGATCCGCAACTGTTCCGGAGTGGGCTGGCCGCTGGCGAACACCAACTCTTCCGGGGCGCTGAAATTCGCGATCTCGGCGGCTTCCAGCGCTTGCCTGTCGACCTGATAGCGCGGCCCGCAGGCGGCGAGCAGCAGGATGGCGGTTGAAATCAACGTTACGGCGACGGAACTGCGACTGAACATCATTTGCAATCTCACGAATCGGAAAGACCGAGTATTGTGCGGCAAAGCCTCCAGCAACTCAATGCCGCAGGCATCGAATCAACCCTGGCATGGCGCGAGTAAGCTCCAAGGTTGATTCATCTGCGATTTTGAAGAAACTTCGATTCGGAAAAACCGCGATTCGTCATGCGGCGCGATGACTCGGGCGAGCGACGCAATGTCCGGGCTAGTGAGTCATCGAATACATAAGGTAATTGATGCCGAGTTGGTAGGCGGAATTGGCGTAACGGGTCGGATAGGCTGGATGGTAGGTATGCTCCCAGCCGTCGCCCATATCCGAATTCCAGTTGATCAGCACCATAATCCGACCGGCATCGTCGAGAATCGCGTGATTGCTGGCGTGGTCGATGCCGCGCTCGCCGTATTCATCGGAGCGGAACAGCGCCGGAATCATTTGCGGGCCGTCGATATCGTAGTAGACCCTGTAGATTTCGTGATCCGGCGGCAGTTCGACGATTTCCCGTTCCGGGAAAACCTGGCTGAACGCCGCCTGGAAATTATCCCATTCGCGCTGGCCCCAAAAATCGTCGATCAACAAAAAGCCGCCACGCAACAAATATTCCCGCAGATTTTCGGTTTCCGCCAGGCTGAGGGCAATCCCACCGTTCTGCCCAACTTCGAGCATATAGAGGAAGGGATAATCAAAGATATCTTCATCGTCGATTCGCATCACGATGGGGTTGCTCATGACGCGGATATTGGTCAAGCGCGAGACGCCGCGCAAAAAGTTCTCGTCGGCGTCGGGGAAGTCGATGGCCCAGGTGCCGAAACCGAAACCGCGGCCGTAATGGGAGTCAAACTGCACGCGCACGAAATTGAATTCGCCCGCGTTGTCGTAGTCGATCACCGGATTCTGCGCCACGGCGGCGCCGCAGAAAACGCCCAGGACCGCGCAGAAAAAGGAATACCGCATCGATTTCACCCGTCTACACGGCCTAGTGTGTCCCCAATCCGTTCGGCTTGCAACAACAAGCCCCATGCAACGGCACCAACTCGGTTAAGTTATCAACCACTCGAAAGGCCGGGCGATTGGGCGACAAAGTGAAAATTCTGGCGGTTTTCCCGGCTCGAAGATTGGCAAGCGGCGCAAGAAGCGCCGCGCGATTCCGCGAAGCGCAGGAGCAACCAGGCCAGGAATTGGCGCCGCGACGCATCCCGAGCGGAAACAGGAGCGGATTGTTGGCCTTCTGCTTGGCCCATATCGCGCGGCAGCCGAAATTGGTCGGAATGGCAGGATTTGAACCTGCGACCCCTGCCTCCCGAAGGCAGTGCTCTACCAGGCTGAGCTACACTCCGATTTCCCGTCCCGCGGCAGACTTCTGGAACAAGCGGAATTATAGCTCGAATAGACCATCCCGACATCGACCCGGTTTGGTGACTCCGTTCGCCAAACCGGGCTCGATATTCATTCTGCGCCGTGCTCAGCATCACCGTTTGCGGTATCGACCAATTCTCCGGTGCCGTGGAGGTCGGAGCTGCCGCCGCCGGGTCGCTGAGGCTGATGCCCTCCGGGGCGGCCCAGCTGTATGTCAGGGCGTCCCCATCCGGGTCGCGGCAACGCCGGCATGCCTCTCCAGCAGGGGTTCGCCGCGGCGAAGCGGTGCTTGGCTGCGCGGCGAAGTTGACGCGCGTGCCGCCGCGCCCGACAATGCTTGACCCGAACCAGCGGAGCAGTTTGGCGAGCCGTGAAAATCCTCGCAGTCGGCGACATCCACCTCGGTCGCAGACCGTCGCGCCTGCCCCCCGAGTTGGCCGAGCGGGCCGGCCACTTCGGCCCTGACGCCGCTTGGGAGCGCACCGTGGATGCCGCGTTGCGACTGCGCGTGCGGGCCGTGCTGCTCGCCGGCGATGTAGTCGATACCGACGATGATTTTTTCGAGGCCTACCGCGCTTTGGAGAGCGGTGTAGGCCAGCTTGCGGATGCGGGTATCGAGGTGGTGGGCGTCGCGGGCAACCACGATGTTCAAGTGCTGCCCCGGCTGGCGCAAAGCATCCTGCAGTTCAAACTGCTCGGTAAGGACGGCCAATGGGAAAGTATTGCCATCCGCGAGGGCGATGAATCGCTCGCGGTGTGGGGTTGGTCATTTCCGCAAAAGGAGGTCAAGCAAAGTCCCTTGGCCGATGCCGGATTGGCGCGCCAATCCGGCCTCAGTCTCGGCCTGCTCCATTGCGACCGCGACGCGGGTGAAAGCAAGTACGCGCCGGTAACGGGCGCCGAATTGGCGCGGGCGGGACTCGACGGCTGGCTGCTCGGCCATATTCATCAACCGGACGCGCTCAGCGCAACGCGGCCCAGTGGCTACTTGGGCAGCCTCAGCGGCCTCCACCGCGGTGAAACCGGCATTCGCGGCCCCTGGCTGATCGACATCGAGCGCGGCGCGATCCGCGAATTGCGGCAACTTGCTTTGGCGCCCCTGCGCTGGGAGCGGCGGGAAGTCGATATCGAAGGCATCGCCGAAGCCACCGATGCCAAGAGCCGGGTGATCGCGAGTCTGCGCGAATTCGACGCCACCTTGAGCGACGCCGAACAAGCGCCGCGGGCCGTCGGGCTGGATTTGCGCTTCACCGGCCGCAGCCGATTCGGCGCAGAGGCGGTGAAGGAGTTCTCAGACGACGACCGCCGCCACATCTACACCGGCGCCGACAATCGACACTACTTCATCCACGCGCTCAGCGCCCAAACCCGGCCGGAAATCGAATTGCAGGAACTGGCCCGGCGGGACGATCCCCTAGGCCTGCTGGCGCAACGCCTGCTCTGGCTGGAAAAGGACGAAGGGCATCCGCAGCGAGACCGCTTGCTTGCCGCCGCCAGGAAGAAGCTGGCCGCGGAAGACCAAGACCCGCGTTGGAGCGCATTGCAGCGAATCGATGCGGACGACGATTTTTGCGGGCAACGACTGCGCGAGGCCGGTTACCGCGCCCTGGATGAACTGCTGGCGCAGGATGCGGAGCGCGGAGCGGCCTGATGCGCCTGCGCCGACTGACCATCACTAAGTTGCCCGGCATCGAGCCGGGGTTCGAATTCCAGCCGCCGGACGCCGGCGTTGTCATCGTCACCGGCCCCAATGCCATCGGCAAAAGCAGCTTGGCCCGCGCACTGGGCTATTTGCTCGGCGGCGTCGCCAGGCAAGACCCGGCCGCCCTTTCCCTCGAAGCCGAATTCGACCGCGACGGCGAGCGCTGGCAGGCAACCCGCAGTGGCGGGCAGATTTCCTGGCGGCTCAACGGCACGGCTGTCACCGCGCCGGCCTTGCCCAGCGGCAACCAAATGGGTTTGTACCGCTTGTCGATGGAAAGCCTGCTCGCCGACGACGACAACGATGAAGAGCTGGCGGAGGAGATCTGGCTGAATCTGCGCGGCGGCTTCAATTTGGACAAGGCGCGCATCCAGATCGGCAAGCAATTTGGACGGAAAGAGGCACGGGCGCTCCCGGACAAGGAAAGGGACTTGCGCCAAATAAAGCAGTACTACGCGGCCTTGCAAGCCGATGAAGCGAAACTGCCCGGTCTCGATCAGGAAATCGACGCTGCCGAGCGGGCCCGGGACCGCAGCGGGCAGTTGCAACAGGCGATCGACCTAGCCGCAGCGATTGGACAACGTACCGAGCATCAAGTCAAATTCGATGCATTTCCGACCGACATGGAAAAGCTGAAAGGCAACGAAATCGGCAATGAAAACGCGCGCATCGAGCGCTTGGAAAAGAAAGCCGGGGAGCTGCGCGAAAAAGCCAAAGAACGTCAGCGCGAACGGGAAGCTGCCGAGCTGGATTGGCAGGCCAGCGGCTTGGCCGATCGGGCGCCTCAACCGCAGGAAATGGAGCGAATCCGCCAGTGCTTGAATGATTTGAATGTTTCGACTGACGGGCGGCGACAGGCCGAGAAAGAATTGACCAAAGCCGAGGCCGATTTGCGCCAAGCCACAGCCGAGTTCGATTGCGGCGGCAAAACGCCGAATCTCGGCCCGGATAGCCTCGGAAAAGCCAGCCGGATCGCGGAACCGCTGATCGAAGCCTGCCAGCGGCGGAAGGAACTTAAACTACAAATCGAATTGGCCGGCGAAGCGCCGGACGAAGGGGAAATCGATCGATACCGGGATGCGGTCAGAGCCCTGCGGTCATGGCTGGCGGCCGATGAACAAGACCCGCAACCGACGCAGATCGCGAACGGGCCGATTTATACCGCGCTGGTATTGACCGCGGTCACGGGCCTGCTGTCGTTGCTGACACAGGCTTGGTTGGTATTGCCTGGCGTCGCGGCGACTGCCGTGGCCCTGCTTTGGGCGCTGTCGCGACGGCGACAGGGACGGCCGGGCCCATCGCCCATTGATGCCGCCGAAGCCGCATTCGCAAAAACCGGTGTCGAAGCGCCGGAAAGCTGGTGCGCACAAGATGTGGAGGCGCACTTGCGGGACACGGTGGAAAAACACCTGAACGAGTTAACGCTGCGAAGAGACCACGCGGCGGGAGTTCCCGGATTGCGCTTGCAGGTTGCAGAGATTGAACCCGAGATCAAACAATTGGAAAGGCAAAAAGCCGAGCTTGCCCGGGAAATCGGCTTCGACCCCGAATTGCCCACCGCATCCTTCGACCGCTTCATCAGATTGGCCGAGCGATGGGACGAGGCGCAGAAAAGCCACGTTAAGGCCCAAGCGGATTTTGAACGGGTCGACGGCAAAATCGAAAAATCAGCCGCCGAGGCGCGCGCTTTCCTGGAATCTTGGCGCGGTCAGGACACACCGCCCTTCGACGACACCGGCGCGGACAGCGCAATAGAAGAACTCAAAATCGCTTTCGGGGAACTGGAAACCCGCGTCAAATTGGCGAACGACGCCAGGACAAAAATGGACTTGGAAGGGCGGGAAATCGATTCGCTGAACAAACAACTGGCGGAGAACGACAAGGACATCGAATCGATTTACACCGAAGTCGGGCTCGAAACCGCCGAGCGCGGCGAACTCGAACAACGGCTTGGCCGCCTCGAAGATTGGCGGGAGGCGAAAGGCGCGCTGCGCGATTGCGAAAACGAGGAGAAAAGATTGCGCAGGGAACTGGAGTCCGATACCGATCTCACCGCCCGGGCGGAAAACGGTGAAGACACTTGGTTGGAAGGCGAATTGGAGCGGGCGCGGCGTAAGGCCGACAGCCATACCGACCTGATTGAAGAACGCAAAGGCATCAAAACCCGCCTCGAGGAAGCGGGCAGGGAGCACAAGCTGGAACAAGCGGCGGCCGCTTTCGCCGGCGCCGAATCGGACTTGGCGGATAAGCGGGACGAGGCGCTGCGCTGGCAGGCCACGGAATTGCTGCTTGATGAAATCGACCAAGAATTCAAAAGCCAGCACGAACCCGAATTGCTGCGCAAAGCCAAGGATGGATTCAGCCAGGTCACCGCCGGTGAATTTCGCCTCGAACTGGGCGACAAGCAGCGATTCGCCGCTTGGGATGTCAAGCAGGAACAGCTGCGCGCCTTGACGGAACTCTCCACCGGCACCCGTATGCAACTGCTGCTTGCCCTGCGTCTCGCTTGGGCCGAAGCGCAAGAACGGGGCGGCGCGCCCCTGCCGCTGTTCCTCGACGAAGCGCTGACCACCAGCGACGAAGAGCGCTTCAAGACGATGGCCGAATCCCTCTCGCGCTTGGCCGAGTCCGGCGGGCGGCAGATCTTCTACCTTTCCGCCCGCCGCCATGAAAGCGCCTTGTGGCGGCAAAAAACCGACGCCGAACCCGCCGTGGTCGATCTGGCCGAGGTTCGCTTTCAGCGCGGCCAGCTCGTGGCGGATGACTATCAAATCGAAATCCCGCCACCCCCGCCGCCGCCCGGCGACCAGGATGCCGCCAGCTACGCGGCTTCGCTGGGCGTTCGGCCCATCAACCCACGGCTGGAGCCGGGCGGCATCCATCTTTTTCATCTGCTGCGCAACGATCTCAAACTCTTGCACCGCCTGCTGGCCCTCTGGCGCATCGCATCGCTGGGCCAGTTGGAAAGCCTGCTCGCCAGCAATGCCGCTGCGGGCGCCATTCCCCAAGCCGAATTTCGCGACCGGCTGACGATTCGCTGCCGGGCGGCCCGGGCTTGGACCGAACTTTGGCGCCGCGGTCGAGGGCGTCCCGTTGACCGCGGCGCGCTGGAACAATCCGGGGCGGTATCGGAGCGTTTCATTGACCGGGCCACCACCCTCGCAGCGGAACACGATGGCGACGGCAGCGCCCTGATCGGTGCCTTGGGCCAAGGCCGCCTACGCCGTTTCCATACGAATAAAATCGGCGAACTCCAGCAGTGGCTGGCGGACGAAGGCTATACGGATCCCCGGGGCCGGCTCAGCGCCGAAGAACGAAGGCGCGAGATACTGGCGGAACTCGCCCCATCCAGCGACGCGGAAGCCGCCGATCTCAACCAGCTCGTCAGCTGGCTGGATGCCAGCGCACAGACTCAACAACACACCGGCGGGTGACCATTTTTCCAAACAGTGCAGTGCGCCGCCGCGCCGCAAAACCCAAGCAATCCCTTGCCCGACGACCTAGCAAAATGAGCAAAAATCAGGATTTCCGCAGGCCGGGCGCGAGAGGCCACGCATCCGCGATAAGCGAATGTTCAGGCGGAAGCTCCGCCGGACTAGCGCAATTCGGCGCAGTAGTCCCGCGCTTCGACCGCCGGAGTGAACCAAAGATAATCGTGCTCGGCGATGCCGCCGAAGCGCTCCAGGTAGTTCACTGGCACGGCCTCGCCGGGCACCACTTCCAGAAAGGCCAGAGACACGATTTCGGCGCGGCTCGCCGCCGTGTTCAACGCGAGCAGAAAATTGGGTACGCCCAAATCCTGCCTTACATGGTAATTGCCGGCGATCAGCAGCGCCGGCCCGGCTCCATCGGTGAGGGAGAGCAGGGCCTCGGCCATGACGAGATCGCGGCTTTGCTGCACCCGCACCATGGCGGGAAACTGGCTTTCCGGCAGCAATCCGCAATGACTTTCGTCGATATCGGCATAGAGTTTGTCCATGGTCGCCGCGTCGAAGAGATTTTCCAGAGGTTCCGGGCCGCTGCCTTGGTAAATTGCCATCACCGCGTCTTGATCGATGTTCGCCGCGGCAACGGGCAGCCCGGCGGCCAAGCCCGCCAGCAACAGCGGTGAATAGAACTCCCAATTCCAGCCGTCGTCCCATTCCAGCCACTCTTTGAGCTCCGCGTCATCGGCGAATTCCTGGGCGGCGATGCCCGCCAGTTTCGGCGCCTGGGAGGCGTCGAGCATTTCGAAAGCGATGCCGGAGATCGAACCAGCCTCGATCAGGGATTGGAGCACCACCAACTGCAGGCGGTGATGGTCGGCATTGTCGTGCTTCTCGCCGAGTAGCAGATAGCGCGCTCGGCGCAGCCCGGCCAGCAATTCTTCCGGGGTCGCGAAGCGTTGCAGGCGGCTGTCCCAAATTCGGCCCACCAAGGCGTGATCGGTATGCCGCGGCGACAGCCAAGCTTCGGGATTAGCCGGCGGCCGCGCCATGCAACCCGTCGGCAGCAAGCCGAACAACAACAAACAAAAACCAGCGCGCCGCCACAATACCACCGTCATCTCAACTCTCCGCGATAAAAACGCAACACCGAAGGCGGGCGGCGGCAGCCGCGATGCAAGCCAATCGGCGGGAATTTCCGCTACCGGTCCACGCCTCCCAACAGCAGCCATTGCCGGTAGATCTCATCGCTCCAAAACTCCTGAAACCAGGCGACTGCGGCGAGTTGCTCCTCCTCGTCCAGCACATCCACGAAGGCCGGCATTTGCCCGCCAAGCGGCACTCCGCCTCGGTCGATCACCATCAGCAATACCGAAAGCGGATGATGCCAGGCATGGGCGGAGCCGTTCAAAGGCGGCGGTGGAAACGACCCATCCGGCAGGCGCACGCGCCAGTCCTCAACTATTCCCTGCGCCGCGCCGCCATGACATTCCGCGCAATGTTCGCCGAACACCCTCGCCCCCACCGCGACCCGCTCCGCCGAATACCAGCGCCCGGCGGCCGTCGCCGATTCCGGGCTTCCGTCTTCATTTCGCCCAACGGATTGCCGCAGCCCCTCCGCCGCCGGTTCCGCGACACCCCCCGTGCCCGCGGCAACTTCTTCGGCGGCACCCGCGTTCCCAGCCGCGGAACCGGCACCCCCCGGCAAAACGCCCGCATCCCCGCAAGCCGCGGCAATCAACAACACCCCCACCACCCCGGACCACCGGCTTCTCCAAAACCGTCCTTCCTTCAACCCTGCTTCCTTCCCATGCGCCCGGAGCCTCTCCCTCGACCCCCGCGCCATAATGTCCAGACGCGTTCCAATCACCCCCCACTCAAGGGGAAGTCGAACGAGACCGACCTTGAGGTGCAGGCATCTTCGGAGGGAGGAAATCCCGCCCAACACAACTTTCACCACCAGACTCCCGTCAGCTTCCGAGCACACCACCCGCCAACCCGCCGGCAATCCCCTTCCCGAAAGACCAACGACTTTCGACCCTCATTCGAGGCAACGGCGATTTCCAGCAGCTGCGGCAAAGGCCGCATCTCGGCAAACTTCGTCTACATCAAAGCCCATCTTAACAGCCTGAACAAAATCCGCGAGAACACCAACGGTTCCTGAACTCGCCCAGAGCCACCCCCGTCGCAAGTTACTTTCCCTCCATCTGACTGTCGAGACCGATTCCCCACCAGCAGCACCCAATGCGGCGCGGGCCCAAACGGAATGCCCTTGCCGACGAAATCGCGGCCTTGGCGAACTCGAACGGCGTGCCGCCGCCAGAGCGGCGATTTAGTTTTGGTTTTTGGGGTAGTCGAAGCGCACCAGGGTGGCGTTGCCGCGCCTGGCCTGGGACCAGCGGTCGATGGACAGGGCAAGTTCGACCAAGCCGCAGGTGGGGATGTTGTCGATATCGGCGTTGGCCATTTCGTTGGCGAAATCGGTGATGGTGGGATTGTGGCCGACCAGCATGGCCGCGCCGCAGGCATCGTCGATGAGTCGGGCGGCCTTGAGATACATCGATGTGCCGCAGAAGTAGAGGTCGGGATTGCCGACCGTCCGCTCGAGTGGAAAATCGATGGCCGCGGCCATCAGCTTGGCGGTGGAACAGGCCCGCGCGGCCGGGCTGTAGACGATGCGGTCGAGTTTGCAACCGTGGTCCAGAAAGCGCCGCCCCATGGTCGGCACATCGAGCTCGCCGCGCGCCGCCAGCGGGCGCTCGAAATCGCGCAGGTCGGGATAGTCCCAACTGGATTTGGCGTGACGCAACAGGAAAAGCGTTTTCATATCCGCATACTCGGCGGCACCGGCCCCAAGCTTAACCGATCACCCCGGCCCGTCGGCCCCACCTGCGCCGGCCCCCGCTGCATACCGGGGGGATTGTACGCGACAACCGACCCCCCCCCAAAAAACCGCCCTCCCCTGGCGGGATGAAAGAGACATCGGAGTCTCCCAGTACCGGGCCAAACAAAGCTCTCCGGTACCGCCGCGCCGAATCCCCCGCGGGCTCGAGTCGACGGTTGCTCTGACAGCTTCCGAATCGCCAACCGCAACACGCGCCGCATGGCGGGCGGGTCGAACCGATGCCGCCGCAGATGGCCAAGCGTCCGCCGGGCTTGTAAAATCGCGCCTTCCCCAATCCAAGGAGCACCGTGTTGCCCAGACCATTCGCCAACCTCCCGCTCGCGGGCTTGTTCTTGCTGAGTCCCGCGCTGATGGCCGCCGAAGAAGAGGAGGATTCCCCCTTCGGCAGCGAGATCGAGTTGGGCGCGATTTACACGTCGGGCAATACGAACGCCGAGAATATTCAGTTCAGAGGCGCCGTCGATTACTCCCTCGACACTTGGGGTATCGGCCTGGATATCGAAGGCTTCCGCGCCTCCACGGAGGACGAACTCGAAGCCCACCGCGTCTACTACGTCTCCGAGGGCAATTACAATATCAACGAGCGGAGTTTTGTGCTCGCCAGGCTCGCCCACGACGACGACCGTTTCAGCGGCTACGAAGGTCAATCGGATTTTTCCTTGAACTACGGCCGAAGCTTGCTGACGGATCGGGAGAACATGGACTTGGCGCTGAATATCGGTGGCGGCTACCGCCAGTCGCGCACATTGGAGGACGATTTCGGCGAAGGTATTTTCCGTCTGGCCGGGGATTTCAGTTGGAATCTGTCGGAGTCCGCCGCCTTTCAGCAGGAGTTGAGCACCGAGGCAGGCCCGGAGACCAGTATCTTCCGCGCCCGCAGCGCCATCGAAACGCAGATCGTGGAGAATCTGCTGCTGCGTTTTTCGGTGAATTTGAAGCATCAAACCCAAGTTCCGGCGGGCCGCGAAAAAACCGACACCGAAACGAGTGTCACTTTCGTGATGCGGTTCTGAAACGAACTCCAAGGACTGCATTGGGTCGCGGGGGCGGCGGGCGCGACGTCGCCGGCGGCTTAGCCGCCGCGAAGCAAGCTTGCCAGCGCGGGGGTGTTGGCCTGGACGAGGATGGCGCCGAGAACGCAGGCCAATCCGCCGGCGCCGGCCTCGAACAGCCGCCGCAGCCAGCTGAGCGACGCCGCGGTGAAGGACAGCGGTATGGCGATGGCCATCGACAACAGCGCCATGCCGGTGATGGAGCCGGCGCCGAAAACGAGAATGAACAACAGGCCGGGCAACACGGAATCCGCGGTCGCCGCGGTCAAGGCGACGATGGCGGCTGAACCGGCCAGACCGTGCATGACGCCGACAGCGAAGGTTCGCCGCCAATGGCTTGGCGGATGCCCGTGTTCATGGTGGCTGGCGGCGTGGGACAGCGTGTCGCCGTGGTGGCTGTGCGCATGGATATGGTGAGTGCCGTCCCGGTGGCGGTGGAAATGAAAATGCACGCGCCCGCGGATCAGCCGGTGCAACAAGCGGCCGCCGAGCAGAATCAACATCACGCCCACGAGCAATTCCAAAGCACCCGCGAGCGCTTCATCAATGCTGAAACGGAAGGCGAACACCACACCGCCGAAAGCGGCGAGCGTGAGGCTATGCCCCAAGCCCCAAACCGCGCCGTGATTCGCGATGCGCCCGATACCCCGCTTGTCGGCGACCAATGTGCCCACGGCGGCCACATGGTCCGCCTCCAAAGCGTGTTGCAGCCCGATCATGAATCCCAGCACAAGCCAAACAGTCATCTTTCCTTGCCGCCAGTCAGACTCCGCGCGCTTGGTTCCGCCAATTCGCAGCGCTTGCGAGTTTTGGCCGAACCGATTGGGGGCCGCCGAACTTCAGCGCCGGGCGACCCCGGACCCGCAGCAGCCCACCCCGGCACATTTTCAGCGATTCAACGTCATTCCTCAACACCGGCCGCGCCCGCGAGATATTCCCGGTGCGCCTCGTTCAGCGATTCGAAAGGTCTGGAGAAAGGTCTGGATACCAACCAAGGCTAAGGAGAATACCCCGATGACACCCGTTGCCCGAACTTATCTTCTAATCGCCCTGCTGTTCATGCCGCTCAGCCTGGTGTGGCTGTTGCTCAGCATGGACGAAATCGCCCTATCGTGGGCCGCGCTTTGGTCGGCACCCTTGCAATTGCTGGTTTTTCTACCGCTGCTCGCTTGGTCGGCGCTGGGCACTTACGAGTATTTCTTCAGCCGCAGCAACCTGCGCCGCAACTATCCGGTGCTGGCGAATATGCGTTATCTGCTGGAATTCTTCCGGCCCGAGATTCAACAGTATTTCATTTCCAACAACCTCGAAGAGCGGCCGTTCAGCCGCGAACGGCGCAACATCGTCTACTCCCGCGCCAAGGACATGACCGATACGATCCCCTTCGGCACGGAGCGGGATCTGCTGGCCGACGGCTACCGCAGCCTGCGGCATTCGCTCAAACCCACACATTTGGACGAAACCCACGGCCGGACGCGATTCGGCGGCCCGCAGTGCGAAAAACCCTACGACGCCTCGCGGCTGAACATTTCCGCGATGAGTTTCGGCGCCTTGAGCGCCAACGCGGTAATGGCTCTGAACAAAGGCGCCGAACTCGGCGGCTTCGCCCACAATACCGGCGAAGGCAGCCTCAGCCCGCACCACACCAAACACAACGGCGATCTCGTTTGGCAAATCGGCACCGCCTATTTCGGCTGCCGGCAGCGCAACGGGTGCTTCGATCCGGGGGCTTTCTCCGAACGCGCCACCCTCGATCAGGTGAAGATGATCGAATTGAAATTGTCCCAAGGCGCCAAACCCTCCCACGGCGGCGTGCTTCCGGGGGCGAAGGTCACCGCGGAAATCGCCAAAATCCGCTTGGTGGAACCGGGCGAGACCGTGCTTTCCCCACCGCGTCATCCCGAGTTCGAAACGCCGGTCGAACTGCTCGGCTTCCTGCAAAAACTGCGGGAGTTGAGCGGCGGCAAGCCGGTGGGATTCAAACTCTCGATCGGCAAACCGGAGGAATTCAACGCCATCGTCAAAGCGATGTTGAAAACCGGCATTCAGCCCGATTTCATCACGGTGGACGGCGCCGAAGGCGGCACCGGCGCGGCGCCGGTGGAGTTCACCAACCGGCTGGGCATGCCCTGCCTGGAGGCGACTTATTTCGTCGGCCAAATACTATTGGGCGCTGATCTGCGGAAGGATATCCGGGTGATCAGTTCCGGTGTCACGGCCACCGGCTTCGACATGCTGGAAAAAATCGCCCTTGGCGCCGACGCGGTCAACGCCGCCCGTTCAATGATGCTCGCAATCGGCTGCATTCAGGCCCGCGCCTGCAACACCAACCGCTGCCCCACCGGTGTCGCGACCCAGGACACGGCGCTCGCTCGGGCGATCAAAGTCGAGGAAAAAGCGCAGCGGGTATACCGCTTTCAACGCGCCACGGTGGAGGCATTCCTCGAACTGTGTGGTGCGATGGGATTGAACAGCCCCGACGAATTGGGGCCGGATCACCTGTTCATCCGCGGCGAGGACGGCGTCCACACCTACGCCGACATCAACTGCTCGCTGCGGGCGGGGCAGTTGTTGTCGGCGGACGACGACGCGCCGCGAAGATTCGCGGACGATTGGAACCGGGCCGAGCCGGAGAGTTTCTGACGCGAAACCAGTGCTACTGGCGCGTGCCCGAAACCGCCATCGGACCGAAGGGGGAACCGAAAGAGCCTTCCAGCGAATCGCCGTCCACGGTGCCGTTGAAATCGAGCGGCACGGTCTGCCCCTGGGCATCGATTTCGGCGCTGAAGGTCACATTCGGACCATCGTATTCGACGCCGGAAACGGGAGCTTCGCCGAGGTTGGCGGCTGCCATGCTGCCGGTTCCGTCTTCGTTCAACGTCAAAGTAACCGGTATCTCGCCCAGCGGGGTGTTCATTTCCACCCCCCATACGCCTACGCCCGGAGGAGGCGCGCTGGCGCAGCCGGCCAAGAGCACCAGAGCCAACAACAGGCTCCTGCCAATTATTCCGTGTACTTTGTTCATTCGCGCACCTCTGCTTCGCTGAAAATTCGCTTCGTTGAGAATGTCGAGTGGAACACGCGGGTTCGAATCCACCGGACTCGAATCGCCGCGGCCATTTTCCGGGAAATCGCCCCCGCGTCAAGTGCGCAACCTGGGAAACAACGAAGGAGTAACCAAAAAATGAGCGATGCAATCACCTGCGCGGAAATGCGCGAACGGGTGTCGCTGAGGGCGGCCGAGGACGATTTTTTGTTGCTGCGCGACTAGTCGGGCTGTTGCAGGAAGTTTTCTCCCTGCAGCCAGCGGGAGGCGGGCCAAGCCAGCAACATACCGACGGGCGGGGCGGTCAGGTAGAGCCAGATCAGGTCGAGATTGCCGGCCGCCAGCGCCGGGCCCAGGGAGCGGGCCGGGTTCATGGAGGCGCCGGTCGCGCCGCCGCCGAACATACTCAGCAGCGTCACCGCCGAGCCGATAACCAAGCCCGCCATAATCTGCTTGCCGTGATTGCCGCTGAGCACATTGAAGATCACGAACATCAGAAAGAACGACAGCAACACTTCAAACAGAAAAGTTCGCGGCAAATCGAGTCCGGTCATGGTCATGCCGTAGCTGGCGTGATCGGGAAACAGCAGCCGCAGCAGGAAAGCGGCGGCGATGGCACCGACGCACTGGGCCGCGATATAGGGGGCCAGCAGATTGCGCGGCAAGCGGCCGGCGGCGCAGAAGGCGACGCTCACCGCCGGATTGATATGGGCGCCGGAAACATTCCCCAGCGAATAGACCACCGCCATGACGATCAGACCGAAAACGATGTTCACGCCGAGCGCGCCGAAGCCGACATTGAATAGATCGTTGACCACGATGGCGCCGCAGCCGGTGAACACCAAGGCGAAGGTGCCCACCGCTTCGGAACCCAAAACTCTCCAGTTCATCGGCTCGCCCCGCTGTTTGCGATTCGGCACATTATTGCCGAAATCGGCGCGGCTGTCGCCACCGCGCGCTCCCCTTCCCGCGTGATTCCCCGGAGGCGCGGGCGGTTCATTTATTCGGCGGCGAATTGTCTCGGAAGCGGAGCGCGGCTCTTCCGGCATGGAACTGGCGTTCGGCAGCGGATTGCTTTAGGCTCCGCGGGTTGAAGACGGGAGGTTGGCTTGTGGTTAATTTCAAATTGAACGGCGAAGAGCGGGCGGTCGATGTCGAGGCCGAAATGCCTTTGCTGTGGGTGCTGCGCGACGAACTGGGCATGACCGGCACCAAGTTCGGCTGCGGCATCGGCAATTGCGGCGCCTGCACGGTGCATATCGACGGCAACGCCCTGCGCAGCTGCGTAACGCCGGCGGCGGCGGTCGAAGGCCGCGAGGTCGTCACCATCGAAGGGCTCGCCTCGGCGGCGGGCGGCGGAGGCCCAACCCCAGTGCAGCAGGCTTGGGTCGATTATCAAGTGCCCCAATGCGGCCATTGCCAATCGGGGATGATCATGGCGGTTTCGTCGTTGCTGGCGCGCAATCCCGCGCCGACGGACGCTGAAATCGACTCCAACATCACTAACATCTGCCGCTGCGGTTCCTACCCCCGGGTCCGCAAAGCGATTCACGCGCTGGCGACCGCTTAGCGGGAGGTGGGAGAGTCATGAGCAAAAAAGCTTCCAAAGCCAAACCCAAAATCAGCCGGCGCAAATTTCTGCTGGTGTCGGCGGTGGCCGGCGGCGGCGCGTTGATCGGCTATGCCGCCACCCGCCCGAGCCGGCACCGGGTCGCCAACGACACCCTCGCCGGCGAAAACGACCGTTTCGCCACTTCCTGGATTCGGCTGCGGCCCGACAACCGGGTGACTGTATATGTTCCCCACTCGGAGATGGGCCAAGGCGTACACACCGCCTTGGCCATGATGGTCGCGGACGAACTCGACGCCGATTGGGAACTCGTGGATGTAGAGCAGGCGCCGGCAAGCGAATTGTTCGCCAACGATGCCCTGGTGCGGGGTTTCTCCGAAGAGATGGTGCCGGGAGTCCTTTTGGGCTTGGTCAATGCCGCCTCCCTGCCGGTGGCCCGGGCCATGAACCTGCAAATCACCGGCGGCAGTTCGTCGGTTCGATACACCGGACAAGAAACCATGCGCACGGCGGGGGCGGCCGCGCGGGAAATGCTTGTCGAATGCGCGGCCCGTCGCTGGGGTGTCGCCGGATCGGAATGCTTGAGCGAAGCAAGCCATGTGCGGCACGCCGCCAGCGGCCGTTCACTGGCCTACGGCGAATTGGCCGACGACGTGGCCCAGCTGGAGCCCCCCGCGAATCCGGTGCTGAAAGACCGCTCGCGCTTCACCATCATGGGCAAAGCGATTTCCCGCCGCGATATTCCGGGCAAAGTAGACGGCAGCGCGCCCTTTGGCAGCGACGCCCACAGCGAAGACATGCTCTACGCCGCCCTGCGGCTGGCGCCGGTGTTCGGCGCCAAACTGGTCTCGGTGGACCCGGGCGAAGCTTTGGCCCAGCGTGGCGTGCGCAAAGTGGTGGAGCTTGGGGATGGCTACGCCGTGGTCGCGGACAACTCCTGGCGCGCCGCACGGGCGCTGGAAATGGTAACGGCGGAGTTTTCCGCCACCGCCAATGACTCGGTATCGAGCGCGGTGCTGGCGGAGCAATTCGACGCGGCGCTCGCCACCGACAACGGTTCCAAGGATTTCGAATCCGGCGACGCCGACGCCGCGCTTGAGGCCGCGGACGATGTGCTCGAGGCCGGCTACCGGGTGCCCTATCTGGCCCACGCCGCCATGGAACCGATGAGCTGCACGGTGCATATTCAAGGCGACCGCGCCGAGGTCTGGACCAGCACCCAGGACGCGCTCGGCACCAAGGCGCGGATCGCGTCGGTGGCGGGATTGCCGAAAGGCAATGTCACTTTCCACCACACCTATCTCGGCGGCGGCTTCGGGCGCCGCGTACCCTCCAACCCGAATGTGCTCGATCACGCCGCCCTGATCGCCAAACAATTCGATGTACCGGTGAAAACCATGCTCAGCCGCGAGGAGGATACGCGCCAGGACTATTACCGGCCCGCCGTCCACAGCAACTTCAAAGCGGCATTCGATGCCGAAGGCCGCGTCACCGCTTGGCACAACCGTTTCACCGGCCCGATTCAAGTGCCCGGCGCGTCGCATATCCCCTACGCCATCGCGAATCAGTCGATCCGCATGGTGGAGGTGGAAACCCATGTGCCGATAGCCGCTTGGCGCAGCGTTGACCACACCCAGCAGACCTTTTTCATCGAATCCTTCATCGACGAGATCGCCCACCGCCGAGGCGTCAATCCGTACCAGCTGCGGATGGAACTGCTGCAAGACCATCCACGCCACCGCAAAGTGCTCGAAGTGGCGGCGGAAGCGGCCAATTACGGCGGCGGCCTCGCGCCGGGCCGCGCCCTCGGCATCGCCGTGCAGGAGAGCTTCGGCAGCGTTGCCGCCCAGGTCGCGGAGGTCTCCATCGGCGACGACGGACGCGCCGTCGTCCACAAAGTGACCTGCGCCATGGACTGCGGCTGGGTAGTCAACCCCGACACCGCCGAAGCGCAAATCGAAAGCGGCATCATTTACGGCCTGACGGCGGCGCTTTACGGCGCCATCACAATCGAAAACGGCCGCGTCACCCAGGGCAATTTCCCGGATTACGAGATGCTGCGCATGGCGACCTCGCCGGAAATCGAGGTGCGTCTGGTGGAATCCGGCGCGCCGCTGGGGGGCCTCGGCGAACCGGCGACTCCGCCCGTCGCCGCGGCAGTGACGAACGCCATCTACATCCTCACCGGCCAGCGCTTGCGCGAACTGCCCATCGGCAACCGCGACTTCTCCGCCGCCAACTCGCTCGCGGGGAGTGTCTGACCGGCACGGGTGGCGCTTAATCCAAGCGCTTGCTAAAGCGCAGGATCGCCAAAGTCAGCGCCGCCGCCGTGAATGCGGCGAGGGCCAGCACTTCCCGCAGCATCGTGCCAACATCGGTTCCGCGGGTCGATCGCGGGGGCGATCACCCGGCGGTCGAAATCGTCGGGAATGGCCACACCGACCGAAATCAGGCCGGCGTCGAGCAGTTGCCGCGGCTCTGCGGCGCTCGCCCCGCGCGCGGCAACGTCAAGCCGGACGGTATCCTGCCGCAGCCAGCCAAGACCCATGGGAGCACCCCAAGAATAGCTCGCCAAATCTTCATTGCGGACGCGTTCGAATCGGCATCGTCCGCCGATGATACCGCCGGGGCCGTATCCGGGCTACAATCTTCGAATTGATGACGAGTTGCACCCATGGCGGTTTTGATTGTCGGCTTGGCTTTGTTTCTTTTGCCCCATTTGCTGCGCGAATTTGGGTTGCGCGATGTGCTGGTGGAGCGCTTCCCTTCCAGCGGCGCCTATAAGGGCGCTTACAGCCTGATCACACTGCTCGGCTTGGTGCTGATCGTCGTGGGCTTCTCCCGGGCGCCTTTCATCACGGTTTGGGTGCCGCCCTTCGACGAGGACCACCTTGCCATGGTGCTGATGGGCTTTGTATTCTGGATGATCCTGTCGGCTTACACGCCTTGGTCCTTCGTCAGCGTCAAATTGCGCAATCCCATGGTGGCCGGCGTGGCCGTTTGGGGCTTCGCGCATTTGCTGGTCAATGGCGACCTCGCCTCAATGCTGCTTTTTGGCGGCTTCACGCTGTGGGGCGCGGTGAAATTCATCAACCTCTGGCGCGCCACCGAAGTGCCCGAATTCAAGCAATCCATGGTGATTTGGGACATCATGAATTTCCTCCTCGGCATGGTGATCTTCTGGACGGTGTTCTTTTTCCACGGCGATTTGTTCGGTCGGGCTTTGTATCCCTGAATAGTCCCGGATTCCCATCCATGAAAACTCTGATGCTCGCTCTGCTTGTTGTCGCGGCAGCGGCTGGGGCGGCGGCGGAAGATTTTTCGCCGCATTGGAATGGTGTCTGGACCGCCGAAGGCACGATATTTTCGGTGCAAGTGGCGGTGGCAGACGGCGCGGTTGAATTGCGCCAGCTGGAATCGCTTGGCTTCGAATGGACCAGCGGCACCGGCACCGCGACCGGCGCGGTGCTGGAAATCGAAGTCGATTACGCCGGCGTCTCCGGGGTAATCGAAGCGCGTCTGCAAGACACCGTCACCGCCATCGTATTCGCCCGCTCCTGCCGCCCGGATTTCATGGTCGTCTGCGTCTTGGCCAAAAACCGCCAGGCGATCTTCCGCAAAACCGAAGCTGCGGCCCGTTAATCGGCGGCGCAGTTGTCCTGGCTATGGCGGATGTAGGCGATGATTTTCCAGACATCGCTGTCGCCTTCGGGAAAATTGTCGCCGAATCCCACCATGCGCGTATCCGGGATGCCCTCCTTGATGACGTGGTAGATATCCGCGTCGCCGTCGGCGTGGATCCACTCGCAGTCGAATAGGAACAACGCGCCCGCCAAGTCGGCCTCCTCCTCGATGAGATTGTGGCAAAAATCGACGCAGGAGCCGAGGAACAGACTCTGGCCCCGCCGCAGCGCCTCGGCATCGTTGCCGTAGGCGGCGACGATGAGTTCCGCCGCAGGTGGCAGCGGCGCGGGCAGCTCGCTTTCTCCACAGGAAAGCAGCAACAACGGCGGCAGGCACAGCATTCCCGCGATGCCGGCGAAACGACCGATGCGGTTCCCTGGGGGACGGTTCTTCGGGGGGCGGTTCATCACGTGGTTTCGGGCCCCAGCGGTTTGAATGTCGCCAGCAGCCGCGGCAACAGAGTCAGCGAACCCACCAGCGCCACCAGCATAGCCAAACTCGTCAACAAGCCGAATATGCCCGTGGGTATGAAATTCGACAACACCAGAATCGAAAAGCCGGCGACGATGGTCATGGAAGTGAAATACATCGCCCGGCCGATGCTGTCGTGGCAGTAGTGCATGGTGCGGCGGTAATCGCCGAAGCGCGGAAACGCCCGGCGGAATCGATACATGTAGTGAATCGTGTTGTCGACGCCGATGCCCACGGAAACCGCGGCGATGGTGATCGTCATGATATCGAGGGGAATATCGAGCCATCCCATGACGCCGAGCACCAGCGAGGCCGCGATGGCGTTGGGGATAATACACAGCATCGCGATCAACACCGAACGGAACAACACCAGGAACATCAGCATGATGGCGAACATGACCACGCCCAGCGTCAAAATCTGCGACTGGAACAGGCTTTGCAGCACATTGTTGTACATCACCAGCAGCCCCGTCAGCCGCACCTGTTCCGGGGCGAAGCCGAATTCCTCCTCCACGCCCCTTTCGATCCGCTGCAGCAGCTCGTTGCGGTTGAGATCGGGCGCCGATTCGCGCACCCGCACATTGAAGCGCAATTCGTTATCGGCAACGATGGCGAACGGATCCAGCACCGCCGCGCGCAATGTTTGCTGAATGCGGCTGTAGAGCACCGCCCACAGCAAACTATCCACCGGTGTATCGCCGTTGAGTTGCTCGGCCAGTTGCACCACGGCGCCCAGCGACAGCACTTTGCCGGTATAGGGGTCGGCATCCAGATACTCGTGAATCGCCTTGACTTGGTTCATGCGCGCCGCGGTGAACCAGTAGGCATTGTCCGCGCCGTTGTCGAAGCCGTCGTCGAACGCATCATCGAAGCCGTCGTCGAAGCTCTCGTCGAAGCCGTCGTCGAAAGCATCGTCAAACCCATCGTCGAAATCGTCCTCGAAGGCGACCGCCTCCTCCGGCAGGGCAACGATGACATCGAACGACAAAGTACCGCCGAGCTGTTCATCGATCAGTCGCATGCCCCGGCTGATTTCGGTGCTGTCGCGGAAATAGTCGATGAAGCTGTTCTCGACCCGCAGCCGCGTCAAGCCGCCGACGCCAAGCACCAGAATCAGCGCGTAAATCACGAACACCCAGCCACCGAGCCGGTCGGTGAGCCGCGCCAGTGCCGAAGTCAAATTCAGGCGCAGATCGGATGACAGCCGGGAACGGTCCGCAGGCAGCGTGGACATGATCGAAGGGAACAGGGTGAAAGCGACGATCAAGGCCGTGGCGACTCCCATCATCATCATCCAACCGAAAGTAATGATGGGCAGAATGCCGCTGACGATGAGCGAACCGAAGGCAACAATCGTCGTCAGCGCCGTGTACAGGCAGGGCCGGAACATACTCAGCACGGCGTGGCGCAGCAATTTGCCGTGGCGGCTGAAGCGGCGGGTGGCGCGCAATTCGCGGTAGCGCACGGTCAAATGCACCGTCAGCGAAATGGTGATGATCAGTAGCAGGGATACGAAATTCGACGAAACCACGGTCACGCGCCAGTCCATCAAGCCCAGCGTGCCCACCATGATCGTCGCCGCGGCGGCGCAGCAGAGAAGTGGAATGGCGACGAATCGGACTTTGCGGAAGATCAGGCCGAGGGCGACGATGATGAGCGCGACCACGGCGATGCTGAAGCTGCTCAAATCGCCGCGCACGAAGGAAATCAAATCGTCGGCGATCATCGGCGCGCCACTGAGGTGGATGCGGGCGCCGTCGCGGTAGCGCTCCAAAGTCGCCCGCACGGCGGCGATAAGCTGCCGCTGCCGCGCGGCGACTTCGACGCTGTATTCCGCCCAATCGGCCTCGACTTCGCGCAGTTCCGCCAAGCCCGCGGCGTCGAGGGTCCCGTCCAGGCGCAAGCGGCGCAGTTCGCCCCGGCGGTTGACCAGCCCGCGGGCGGTTTGATCCGCGGCGAGATTCAATTGCAAGCCGGCGGCGCGACCGTCGGGGCTGAGCAGCGCGTCGCGGTAAATCGGATTGGCGGTCATTTCCAGCCGCGCGACTTCGAGATCGAGTCCCGGGTCGAGAAGGGTCGAATAGTCTTCGGAAACCCCGGTCAGCGGGGTGTCGCCAAACACCGGCACGGTGAGAATGCTGTCGATGCTTTCAACGCGGTCGATGGCAAGCAGTTCGCCGCGCAGCCGGTCGAGTTTGTCCAGTTCCGCGCGGGAGAACAACTCCCCTTCGGGAACATAGGCCACCACCACAATCTCGCGGATGCCGTAGCGGTTCTCCACTTGGCGGAAGTACTCCAGGTCGGGGTCGTTTTCCAGCAGCAGCGAATCGGCCGAGGCGTCGAGGCGGAAATATTGGGCGAACCAAGCGAAGAAGGCGACCACCAGCGCGGTCGCGGCGATGACCAGCCAAGGCCTGCCAAACACCCACTCGCTGTACAATCCGGCGATTCTTGAAGTCATGGCCAGTCTTGGAAACCGCAGCGCCCGAAAGCGCAGGCAGCATACTCCGAAGCGGCCCCACGCTCAACCAGCCCCCCGGGCGGCGCGGCGGCTGCAACATTCTGTAACCGCGACAATCCGCCGCTGGGAAGCGGTGCTCCGAATTGGTAGCATTATCCTGGAAGCGGGGCCTTCGCCCCATTCATTTGACTGACGACAAACAAGCGAACCGACTACAGGAGCGGACTGTGAAGCGATTGCTGACCTTGTTCATCCCCTTGGCATTGGGTCTGGCCGCCGCAGCGAACGCGGCCGGGGATTGGCTGCGGACCATGCCGGAATTCGAACTCACCGACCATCTCGGCGCGGTGCATACGCTCGATACTTACCAGGATTACGAATACGCCGTATTCTACGTGCAGGGCGTGGGCTGCCCCATCGCCCGTCTGGCTTTGCCGAACTACCGCGAAGTGCGCGGGGAATTCGCGGCGAAAAATATCGCTTTCGCCATGTTCAATTCGAACATCCAGGACGATCTGCCGCGCATCGCAAGGGAAGCCGAAGAATTCGGCATCGACTTTCCGATCATGAAAGACGGCGACCAAGCGCTGGCCAGGGCGCTCGGCGTTGAACGCACCGCCGAAGTCTTCATCGTCGATCCGCGCAGCCGCGAAGTGCTCTACCGCGGCCCCATCAACGATCAACTGGGTTACGAAACCCAGCGCAACGAAGCCAGCCAACACTATCTGAAAGATGCCCTGAACACCGTGCTGGCGGGCGGCGTGGTGGACATGAACAATATCCCCGACTCCAAAGGCTGCTTGGTCGCCATCTTCTGAAACATTCGGAAATAGCGGCATCGCAGTCGGCGTCGCCCGTGGCTCGGCAAGATTCGCGGTTGAGCGCCCCCCGAAGGTTTGGCGCGGGTTGCCGCCTCCGCTGTTTTCCGCGGCGCGCGACGGGTGCACTTCTGCTTGAATAATCGAGAGCTTTCGGTAAACTAGGGGGCCGCGACCCGTTTTGCCGACCGCTTTCAAAATAAATTTCCATGAGAGAAATCACAAGGCGCAACTTTCTCCATTCAGCCCTGCTCGGCAGTCTATGCTCGCCATGGCTCGGCCAAGCCGCGGCTTTCGGCCAATCCAGCAGCGGCTTGGAGGCGGAAAGCAGCGAAGGCGTATCGGATGGCGAAATCCTGCTCGGCACTTCCGCGGCGTTTTCCGGGCCGTCCCGGGGCTTGGGCATCGAGCTGTACCGGGGGGCCCAAGCGTATTTCTCGCTGATCAACGAACGCGGCGGGGTGCGCGGCCGCCGCATCGCGCTCAAGCTGTACGACGATGGCTACCAACCGGTGCCCTCGGTGCAAAACACCATGGAGCTGCTGCTGCGCGATCGGGTGTTCGCCCTGTTCGGCTACGTCGGCACGCCGACGGTTACCCGGGTACTGCCGATTCTGAAAAAATTTCAACAAGAAAACGTCTACATTTTCTTTCCGTTCACCGGAGCCCAGCCCCAGCGCGAGCCGCCCTACGAGGAATTCGCGTTCAATTTGCGCGCTTCCTACCGCGAGGAAACCGCCGGGCTGGTGGAGAATTTTCTCGCCATCGGTCGCCGCCGAATCGCCGTCTTCTACCAAGCCGACGCCTACGGCCGCAGCGGTTGGGCCGGCGTTCGCGGAGCCTTGGCACCCCACGGCGAACAGATTGTCGGGGAAGCCACTTACACCCGGGGCACGGCCTACACCCGCAGCATGCGCGAGCAAGTCGAGATTCTGGCGCGGGCCGAACCCGATGCTGTAATTTGCATCGGCGCCTACAGCGCCTGCGCCGCTTTCCTGCGGGACGCGGTGGACTTCGGGCTGGAAGTGCCGATCGCTAATCTTTCCTTCGTCGGCAGCGAAAATCTATTGCAACTCATCACCGACAGCGTCGATGACAGCGAGCGCTATTCGCGCTTTCTCGTCAATTCGCAGGTGGTTCCAAGCTACGAGGACGAGTCCATTCCGGTGGTGCGGGAGTACGGCGAACTCATGAGCCGCTACGCTCCCACCGTGCCGGAGCCGCTGTATCAGCCGGACTACGTGCCATTCGGGAAAAGCTTCGTCAGCCTGGAAGGGTTCGTCAACGCCAAAATGCTGGTGGAAATCCTCGCCCGGCTCGGCGATTCTCCCAGCCGGGCGCGGTTGGAGGAAGCGGTTTTCACCATCCGGAATTTCGATTTGGGCATCGGCGAACCGATCTCATTCTCGGAACAACGCCGACAAGGTATGCAAAGGCTTTATTACACGGTCGTGGACCAAGGCCGCTTCGTCCCCCTGGACGATTGGCGGGCGCGTTTCGGCTAATTGCCAAAGGTGGAAAAAATGCTGAAGAAAATGGCATTGAATTTCAATAACCAGCGGCTGTTCCGCAAGCCGCTGTTCGGAATTTTCCTGCTGTTCGGAATCATCGCGGTTTCCACTTCCTGGGTGTGCATCGCGACCGTCGACTCGCAGCTTTCCGAAGAATACGAATCCAACAGCCGCGGCATCGCGCAGACCATCGCCGACGCCAGCGTGGATATTATCCTCAACCGCGATCTTTCATCCCTGCAATCGCTGATCGACCAATTCCTCGAAATCCAGGGCATCAGCTATATCTACATTGTGAACGAGAATGGCGAATTCCTGGCGCACACCTTCGTGCCGGGAATTCCCGAAGAAGTCCTCGCCTCGGAAACCTCGAATACGGAAACCGTGGAACGGCAGTTTTCCGGGGCCGAGAGCTATGTCGAAGTGGGCAGTCCGATTCTCGCCGGGGTCGCCGGCACCGTGCATATCGGCATGGACAAATCCGTGATCACGTTGAAGATTCAGCAGGCGGTGGGCCGCCAAATGTATCTCATTTCCTCGATATTCCTGGTTGGCATCATCGCCGCCGTGGCATTGATGAATCTCGCGGCCAATCCGGTCGAACATGTTTTGGCCTATGCCGTGGAACTCGCCAGGGAGGAGCAGTCGCGGCAGCGGGACGAAGAGCGCACCAGCAATCACGCGCTGCTTGAACGCAACGACGAAGCCGGCCAGCTCGCCCGGCTTTTTCTGCATTTTTCCCAAATCGCCGAAACCAGGAAAGGCAGCACTGAAGCCGCTTGAGTGTAGGCGATATGGGGGATAGAAGGCCGCCGGCTATGTTCGTCGTACCGAGAGTCGTTACCGTATTCCTGTGTACGGTGCTGCAACTTTGTTTCGGCACCGTGTACGCGTGGAGCTTTTTCCAGACCATGCTGGTGCGCCAGCTCGGCTGGAGCAATACCGATACGGCGATCGCCTTCAGCGTGACGATTTTTTCCCTGGGCATCGCGGCGGCTTGGGCGGGAATGGCCCTGCCGCGGCTTGGCCCGCGCAAACTCGCGCTGGCCGGCAGCGCGCTGTTTTCCATCGGCTATCTGGTTGCCGCGCTGGCTTTGAAGCAAAACAGCCTGCTGCTGTTCTATCTCGGCTACGGGGTGATCGGCGGCGCCGGCATCGGTTTCGGCTATGTCACGCCGGTGGCCACGGCGGCCAAGTGGTTCCCGGACAAAAAGGGTCTCGCCACTGGCATCGTCGTGATGGGCTTCGGCGTCGGCGCGTTTCTGTTCAGCAGACTGTTGGCGCCGTTCCTGGTGGTGCAAACCGAAGAAGATCTGCCGCTGATATTCATGTGGCTGGGACTAGTCTTCGCGGTTGTGCTGATTCCGATCAGTTTGCTGATCAGCGATCCGCCGAAAAACTTCAAGCCGCCGGGCAGCGCAGATTCGCCCGCGTCCGAACCGGCGGCGGAGCCCGAAGGCACCGATCGACCGGACTTTGTGTTGCGCTGCCTGATGTCCCGGGAATTCATCATCATTTGGCTGATCTTCTTCTTCAATATCTCGGCCGGTATTTCGGTGATCAGTTTCCAGTCTTCGTTGCTGCAGGATGTTTGGGGGCTGGCGGAGCCGACCCTCGAACCGCTGATTCTGGCGGAATACGGCGCCATGCTGATCGCCGTCAGTTCGTTGTTCAATGGCCTGGGCAGACTTTTCTGGGGTCTGTTGTCCGACCACATCGGCCGGGTGACCGTATTCCGCATTCTCCTCGCCAGCCAAATGGTGGTGTTCGCGATTCTCATGACGGAAAACGATCCGTGGATTTTTTCCGTGCTGATTTGCTACATCCTGCTTTGTTTTGGGGGCGGATTCGCCACGATGCCGTCCTATATCGTCGACGTTTTCGGCAGCCGGCACATGTCCGCCGTCTACGGAGCGGTACTGACGGCCTGGGCCGCCGCCGGTATCGTCGGCCCGCTTTATGTCGGCTACTACAAAGATGTTTATCCAGACCGGGCGGTCATCTATTGCTTCCTGATCGGCATGCTGATCCTCGGGATTGGACTCATCTTCTCCTTCCTGCTCGACAGCGAACGCATCCGGCTCGAAAAGCCGACGCTGAAAAGCACTTTGGATCAATTCGGAATAACTGCGCAAAGGACAGCATGATTAAAGTCACCTTTATCGAGCACGATGGCGAACGACGAACCGTGGAAGCCACCGCTGGTAGTTCATTGATGCTGGCCGCCGTCTCCAACAAGGTGCCCGGAATAGACGCCGATTGCGGCGGATGCTGTTCCTGCGGCACCTGTCATGTATACGTCAACGGAGAATGGCTCGATAAGCTGCAACCCGTGGACGAGGATGAAGAGGATATGCTGGATATGGTGGACGGGCGGCGGGAAAACTCCCGGCTCGCTTGCCAGATTGAAGTCGGGGATCATCTCGACGGGCTGGTGGTGACCACGCCCGAATTCCAGTTCTAGGGTCGCCGGCGGCGACCGCGGGGAGCCGAATCGTGCCCGACACCATACCCGGAGGGTCCCGTCGCGGGCCGAATTCCCGCAAGCCCAGCAAGTGGAGCATGGTGGGCAAGGATCCCCACGCCATTCCCATAGACGAAATCGATCTTTCCCATCCCGGCGTTTGGGAAGCGAACGAACACCTGCCGTTTCTCGCCCGCCTGCGCGAGGAAGCGCCGGTGCATTATTGCCGCCATGCCGCCGTCGGCCCTTATTGGTCGGTGATGAAGCACCGGCACATCATGGAAGTCGATACTTCCCCCTCGGTGTTCTCTTCCGAACCGACCATCGGCATCGTGGATATGCTGCCGGAGTTCGACGCGCCCTCCTTCATCGCCATGGACCCACCCCGGCACAATGCCCTACGCAAGGTCGTGCAGCCCGTTGTGGCGCCGGAAAATCTGAAAAAACTCTCCGCCACGATTCGCCGCCGGGCCGCCGATATTCTCGACAATTTGCCGACGGGCGAAGAATTCGACTGGGTTGAGCGGGTTTCGATCGATCTCACGACGCGAATGTTGGCGACGCTGTTCGATTTCCCCTTCGAGGACAGATATCAACTGACTTACTGGTCCGACATGGCCACGGCGATTCCCGGCGGCGGAGTCGCGGAGAGCCACGAACATCGTTGGCGGGCACTGCAGGATTGCCTGGCCCGCTTCACCGAATTGTGGAACGGGCGAGCGCGCTTGGGCGAAGAAGAAGGCGACCAACCGCCACGGGCGGATTTGCTGTCCATGCTCGCCCGGGGCGAAGCGACCCGCAACATGCCGCCGATGGAGTTTCTCGGCAATATTCTGCTGCTGATCGTCGGCGGCAACGACACCACCCGCAATTCGATTTCCGGTGGCATACTCGCCTTGAACCAATTCCCCGGCGAATACGAAAAACTGCGCCGCGACCCTTCGCTGATCCCGAACATGGTATCGGAAATCATCCGCTGGCAAACGCCCCTCGCCTACATGAGGCGCACCGCCAAAGTCGATACCGATTTGGCTGGCCAACGCATCAAGGCCGGCGACAAAGTGGTGATGTGGTACGCCTCCGGGAACCGCGATGCGGAAGTTTTCGACGCCCCGGACGATTTCCGCATCGACCGCGCCAACGCCCGGCGTCACGTCTCTTTCGGTTTCGGCATTCACCGCTGCATGGGCAATCGGCTCGCGGAACTGCAGCTGCGCATCCTCTGGGAAGAAATCCTCAAGCGGTTCCACATGGTGGAAGTCACCGGCGAGCCGAAGCGGGTGTATTCCAGCTTCGTCAACGGCTACACCCAACTGCCCGTGCGGCTGCACCCGCTGTAAGCACGGCGCCAAGGCCCGCAGGGAGGCCGCGACCTCTCTCGCATAGGGCAGCAACGGCACATGGCGCTCCACCCGGCATTCTCCGGGAGCGATCCAGTGGGGAACCAGGTCGGAGGCATGGTCTTCGCGAGCCACTTGGTCGGCACGCTGGAATATCAGCGTCCAGAGGTCGTCAGCAGGCCGGGCGGGCGGCGGCCGAGCTGCTCAAGCGGCAGGTCGAGAAGGTCATCGACATAGCGGCCGAACAGCTCCGGATTCGGTCGCGGCAGACGCTCCCCGCCTTCGGTCGCCTCAATCCGGCCATCGCGCCAATCTTCGAGGAAATGGCGCAGTTCGGGGTCCTGGGTTTCACACCCCATTCAATCAGGCCGCCGGTTACCAATGTGGCGGAAGTATGACGAGCTTCCGCCGATACTGTGATCGTGAGCGGCTTTTCCGGGACGATAACTCCATCTAACAAAATGTTGCAGAATCACCCCGGCGCGGAGGCTATACTCCGCATCGCCCGCGCTTGACCCCACCCCCGGACTGCCGCGGGTGTCTCGGCTTGGTGGAAGCGGTGTCAACGATGGATGGAGCCAATTGTTTATGAAGCTTGAATTGCCAACTCTGCCGGCCGCCCTGGCGGCTGTCTTGCTGCTTTGGCCGTTATCGGCCGCCGCCCAACAAATACCGGGTCCCGAAGACACCACCGACGATTCCACCATCGTCTACCCGGCCTCCTATTTCGTCGAGTTTCTGCCGGTTTCGGTAAACGACATGCTGAACCGCATACCCGGCATAAATCTGGCTATGAACCGCGGCGGCGGGCGCGGTCGGGGCCGGCGGGGGCTCGGCTCGGGCGAGGGCGAAGTGCTCATCAACGGCCAGCGCATCACCGGCAAGAATTCCGGTGGCCGCGACCAACTCGAGCGCATCTCGGCCGAACAAGTCGATTACATCGAAATCATCCGCGGCACTTCCGAAGATATCGATATCCGCGGTGGCGGCCAGGTCGTCAACATCGTCCTGCTTGATGTCATGTCCACCTCCAGCACCACCGTGGAGATACAGTCCGACCGCTCCCAGGACGGCACCATCGACACCGGCGGCCAACTTTCCCGCAGCGGCCAGCGGGGGAATCTCAATTATCTCCTGCACGCGGAGGCGAATCCGCGCTACAACGCCTCGAGCAGCAGCGAACTCAGTTTCGACCCGGACTACAATTTGCGGGAGCTGCGCTTCGAGGACAGCGTGCGGGAAGATCTGGAGTATCAGCTCAGCGCCAATATCGGTTATCAGTTCGACAACCAAGTGCTGCAATTGAACGGGCTCTACGAAACCCGCGGCGACTCCCCCTCCTACCGCAACCGCAGCATCCACGACCTCGTCAACGACAGCATCCGCCTCCAGCGCGAAGACAATTCAAGCATGCGCGACGCATGGGAAATCGGCGGCGACTACGAACGCGATTTCGCCGGCGGCACCTACCGATTCCTGTTCATCGTCAACGACCGCGAATTCCAGTTCACCCGCAACCGCGCCGACCTAGTGGACGGCGAGCGGCAGCCGAATCTGTTTCTGCACAATTTGGGCCGCGACCGGGAACGCATCGGCCGCACCTCCTACACCTTCGATGTGGCGGAGCGGCAGGGGTTGGAAATCGGCGTGGAAGGCGCCCAGACCATCCGCGACTCGGGCCTGCGCATGGGCCTGGACATCGACGGCGAACGCTCCCCGGACTACGGCAATTTGGTGCCCGTGGTGGTGGACAACAGCGGCTCGACCGTGGAGGAGATGCGCTACGAAGGTTTCGCCGCGCACAACTGGCAATTGAATCAGCGGATGTCGCTGGAAAGCTCGATGATTGTGGAAACTTCCACCATCGAGCAGTCCGGCGATGTCTCCAATTCCCGAAATTTCAACTTCGTCCGGCCCAAAGTAGACTACCGCTTCGATATCACCCCCAGCCTGCAACTGCGCGCCCGAATCGAAAAAGACGTGGAGCAATTGAGCTTCTCGGATTTCAGCGCCTCCGCCGATTACAACGACGACGACCAGAACACCCAAGCCGGAAACCCGGAAATCCGCCAGGAACAATCCTGGCGCTATGAGCTGAATCTGGAGATGCGCCTGCCGGACAACCTGGGAGTGGTGAACTCGCAGTTTTGGTACCGCGATCTTGAGGATGTCATCGAACGGGTTGATGTTTCGCCCAGCCCGACCGATCTCCGCTCCGCCCGCGGCAATATCGGCGATGGCAAAAGGTACGGCTTGAATCTTGATCTCAGCACGCGCCTGCCGATGCTCGGCCTGCCCAACGCCCTGCTGACCACGGGTGTGCGCCTGCGGGATTCGGAAATTATCGATCCGTTTCTCGGACAAAAACGCCGGCAGCCGGGCTCGGAGCGCTGGTCGACCAATATCGGCTTCCGCAACGACATGGTCGAGCACGGCCTGACCTACGGCATGTTCTACTCCCATTCCTCCAACGACGGCAGCGGTCGCGTGGAGATCGATATCATCGATATCGAGGAGCGCATCGAAGATCCTTTCCTGATGGCCTTCGTGGAAAAGAAAGCGTTCGAGAATCTCACCTTCCGCCTGGAATCGCGCAATATCACCGAAGGTGAGTATTGCCGCCGGCGAACCCGTTTTCTCGGCGCCACCGCGGATGGCGTCGTTGAAGAAATCGAACACTACTGCAACAACAGCGGCATGGAATTGGCATTTCGCGTCAGCGCCACTTTCTAACCCGCCGGTTCCGCCGCGGGCTATAATCGAAACCAACAACAGTTTCGGCTCCCCAGGGAGCTTCCGCCGCTGGACCAATGCGCAATCCTTGGCTGACATGGTTGATGATCCCCGCGGCCGCCGCGCTTGCCGGCTGCAGCGGTGCCATACTGGAGAGCTTCAGCGGTTCGCCATCCACCGCCAATGCGCCGCCCAATTCCACCCGTGGCTTGATCGTGCTCAATCCGCCGCAGCCGATTTATCCCCTGAGGGCGCAGACGCTGGGCGTGGAGGGCTGGGTCATGTTGGCTTTCACGGTGGATGAAAGCGGCACGGTGATTCCCGATACGGTCGATGTGGTCAATCAACAGCCGCCGGGGTACTTCGAGCGCGCCGCCATCAATGCCGCCAGGCGCATGAACTTCGACAACATCCTCAACCGCATGGTGCTCGATGTCCGTTATGTGTTTCGATTCGAACTGGAGAATCGGGACGATCTGCTGGTGGATTCGCCTCCGCCCGAGCCGAATTCCCGGGAATACCTGGCGGCGAACTTTGTCACACCGGATTATCCCACCGCCGCCCTCGAAAGGCGGCTTGAGGGGTACGCGGTGGTCGGTTTCACCGTCGGAGAATCCGGCTCGCCGCGAGATGTCGAGTTGATCGAAAGCGAACCGCCTGATGTGTTCGACAGCGCCGCGCTGCGCGCCGCCGCCCGCCTGCGCTTCCAACCGAGGTTGGTGGATGGCGAGCCGGTGGCGACCGAAAATATCACCCACCGCTTTGAATGGAGCTTGCCGCGCTAAGCTGTTTCCCGGTATTTGCGGGGCGGGGAATGCGTTTGGCCACGTTCGGTTCGATCATGCAGAAGTACGATGTCACCACAAGCCGCCAATGGCGGCGGCTGAAAGATTTGGCCGCGCGGGCCGCCGCCACGGATTTCAACACTTTGCTCGACGCGGGTCGCGCCGAGCGCTATCGGCTGGAAGCCGCCGGCCTGTATCTCGATTACTCGCGCAATTTGGTCACCGACGAGACGCTTGCCCTGCTTGTCCAACTGGCGGAAGAATCTCCCCTCGCCGCGCACCGGGAAGCGATGTTCCGCGGCGAAGCGATCAATACTTCCGAACAACGCCCGGTTTTGCACACCGCCCTGCGCGCCGGCGGCGAACAACCTCGGGCGGACGGCGCGGCGGCGGTCGGTGCGGAAATCGAATCGCAGTTGACCGCGGTGCGCAAGGTCAGCGAGCGGATTCGCGCCGGGGAATGGCTTGGCTGCACAGGCAAACCGGTGCGCGATATCGTCAATCTCGGTATCGGCGGTTCCGATTTGGGGCCGAAGCTCGCCTACGAAGCGCTGAAAGAATTCCGCCAAGAGGGAATCCGCTGCCATTTTCTCAGCAATGTCGATGGCGAGCCGATTCGTTCCACTCTGCAAGGTCTCGATCCGGCGGCCACCTTGGTGATTGTCGCCAGCAAAACTTTCGGCACCCAGGAAACCCTGCTCAACGCGGCAACCGCGGCGCAATGGTTCCGCGACCGGCTGGGAATCGAAAATCCCTTCGCGTCGCCGCATTTCATCGGCGTTACCGCCGCGCCGGCCAAGGTGCTGGAAGCCGGCATCCCCCGGGACCAGTTATTGCTGTTCGGAGAATGGGTCGGCGGCCGTTATTCGCTGTGGTCGTCGATCGGGGTGACGATTTCGATCGCGGCGGGGTATGGAAATTTCGCCGCCATGCTCGCCGGCGCCCGCGCCATGGACCGGCATTTCCGCAGCGCGCCGGCGGCGCGGAACATGCCGGTTATTCTGGCGCTGCTCGGACTTTGGTACACCAATTTTCTGCAAGCGCAAAGCCATGCGGTGGTTCCCTATTGCGAGCGCCTGTCGCTGTTGCCGTTTTATTTGCAGCAGCTCGATATGGAAAGCAACGGCAAATCGGTAACGGCGGCGGGTGTGCCGCTGCGCCATGCCACCGGCCCCATAGTCTGGGGCGCGGTCGGCAGCAACTGCCAGCATAGTTTCTTCCAATCGCTGCACCAGGGAACCCACCTGGCGCCGGTGGATTTCATCGGTATCGCCAAAGATTCGCTCAGCTCTCTGGAGCATCATCGGGCATTGCTCGCCAATATGCTCGCCCAATCCACCGCGCTCATGCGCGGCCGGCGCGCGGGGGGACTGCCCGGTTGGCGAGACTACCCCGGCAACCGCCCCTCGAACGTGCTGCTGCTCGACCGCCTGACGCCGGAGAGTTTCGGCGCTTTGATCGCGCTTTACGAGCACAAGGTCTTCGTCCAGGGCAGTTTGTGGGGCATCAACTCCTTCGATCAGTGGGGCGTGGAATTGGGCAAGGAACTGGCGCGGAGGTTGCTTGAGGACCCCGATGGAGCCGAGGAACTCGACGCCGGCTCCCGGGGCTTGCTCGACAGGCTTGGTTGGCGAACCGATGCCGGGTGACACCGACCTCTATTTGTTCAACGAGGGCACGGCGGAACGCGCCTACCGGTGGCTTGGCGCGCATCCCCTTGGACCCGGCGCCGAAGCCGGCGCTCGGTTCGCGGTCTGGGCGCCGAACGCGAGCCGGATTTCCGTGGTCGGGGATTTCAACGGCTGGGAGGATGGCCGCCATACCATGACGCGGATGGGCGATTCCGGGATTTGGGAAGCGCGTGTCGCCGAAGCGCGCCACCGGGATTTGTACAAATTCGCAATTTGCGACGCCGCGGGGAATCGATTGCCGCTGAAAGCCGACCCCTACGCGCGCGCCATGCAGCACACCCCGGAAACCGCCTCCATGCTCATGCTGGAAACGGAGTTCCACTGGACCGACGCAGCTTGGCTCAAACGCCGCGCCGCCGGTGATTCGCACAAGCGGCCGATGTCGATTTATGAGGTACACGCCGCCTCTTGGCGGCGCCGGCCGGCGCGGGGCAACGGCTATCTCAGTTATGTGGAGTTGGCGGAGGAACTCATCCCCTACGTGCTGGATATGGGATTCACCCACATTGAATTGCTGCCCATCACCGAATATCCCTTCGACGGCTCCTGGGGCTACCAGCCGATCGGCCTGTTCGCGCCGAGCATCCGTTTCGGCTCGCCGAACGAATTGAAGTTCTTCATCAATGAGTGTCATCGGCACGATATCGGCGTCTTGCTCGATTGGGTGCCCGGACATTTCCCGACCGACCCCCACGGCCTCGGCCGTTTCGATGGCACCTGCCTCTACGAGCATGAGGATACCCGCAAGGGATTCCACCCGGAATGGAATACGCTGCTGTTCAATTACGGTCGCGCCGAAGTTGCCAGCTATTTGCTCAGCAGCGCCAATTTTTGGCTGGACGAGTTCCACTTCGACGGCCTGCGGGTGGATGCCGTGGCTTCGATGCTGTATCTCGATTACAGCCGCAAGGAGGGCGAATGGCTGCCGAACACCCAAGGTGGGCGGGAAAATCTCGAAGCCGTCGCCTTTCTGCGGCGGCTCAACGCCGCGGTCTACCGCAACCACCCGGGCATCCAGATGATCGCCGAAGAATCAACCTCTTGGCCAGGAGTCAGCCATCCGGTGGACCGGGGCGGACTCGGTTTCGGCTGCAAATGGAACATGGGTTGGATGAACGACACCCTGCGCTACATGGGCCGGGACCCGATCCACCGCAAATACCACCACGGCGAGATGAATTTCGGCATTCTCTACGCTTGGAGCGAAAACTTCGTGCTGCCGCTGAGCCACGACGAAGTCGTCCACGGCAAAGGCTCACTGCTGGAGAAGATGCCCGGCGACGACTGGCGAAAATTCGCCAATTTGCGCGCCTGCTTCGGCTTCATGTGGGCTTATCCCGGCAAAAAACTGTTGTTCATGGGCGGTGAATTCGGCCAGCGCCGGGAATGGAACCACGACGGCTCCCTCGACTGGTATCTGCTCGAACAAGCCCGGCACAGCGGCCTGCGGCAATTGGTGCGAGACTTGAATTTCCTCTATCGCGCCACACCCGCCTTGCACCAGCGCGATCATTCGCCCGATGGCTTCGAGTGGGTGCAGGCCGACAGCAGCCAGCTGTCGATCTACGCTTGGCTGCGGCGCGGAGATGACGGCGGACTGTTGCTGGCGGTTGCGAATATGACCCCGGAATGCCACCGCCATTACCGCCTGGGCGTACCGGCGCCGGGCCGCTATCGGGAATGCCTGAATACCGACGCCATCGCCTACGGCGGCGCGGGATTCGGCGGTGGCGGCGTTCGCAGCCAGGCCATTCCCTGGGATGGCCGGCCGCATTCGGTGGTGGTCGCTTTGCCGCCCCTCGCCACCGTGCTGTTTCTGTTCGCCGCCGGGGAATGATGAAAGCCGAATGACCAAACCGGGGAAAACCATCGAAGCCGGAGATCCGAACACACTGGGCGCGCGTTTCGACGGCGAGGGAACGCATTTCGCCTTGTATTCCGCCCATGCCGAGGCGGTTGAACTTTGCATCCACGACGCCCGGGGCGAAGTGGAACTTGAACGCCTGTTTCTGCCCGAACAAACCCACGGCGTCTGGCATGGCTTCGTCCCCGGCCTGCGACCCGGCGCAAGCTACGGCTACCGAGTCCATGGCCCTTACGCGCCGGAACAAGGGCATCGCTTCAATCCGGCCAAACTGCTGCTGGACCCCTGCGCAAAGGAAATCGCCGGCGCCTTTCAACAACACTCCTCCCACTTCGGCTACCAAAGTCGGGATTCGGGCCGGGAGCCGGGCGGCGAAGCGGGACACCCATCCCTCGCCCACCCACCGCCGGGAACCATGACCGGGGCAACCGGGGCCCACCCCTCCCCGGAGCCGCCGCCGGATACCCGCGACAATGCCGCCTACATGCCCAAGGCAGTCGTCACGGCGCCCGGGACAAGCCCCGGCCCGCGCCGCCGCCCGCTCGTTCCCTGGCCGGAAACCGTCATTTACGAATGCCACGTCAAGGGCTTCACCCGCCTGCACCCGGATGTGCCCGAAGCCATGCGCGGCACTTTCGCCGGCCTGTCGCAGCCGCGGGTGATCGAGTATCTGCAAGCGCTCGGCGTCACTTCCGTCGAGCTTATGCCGGTTCACGCCTTTATCAGCGAGTTCGATTTGCGGGCGAAAGGCTTGGTCAACTACTGGGGCTACAACAGTCTGAGTTTTTTCCTCCCCCATCCCGCCTACGGCGCTGCCGCGGAGTTCCGCGCCATGGTGGACCGTTTCCACGACGCCGGCCTCGAAGTGATACTCGATGTGGTCTACAACCACACCTGCGAGGGCGACCATCGCGGCCCGACGCTGAGCTTCAAGGGCATCGACAATCGCAGCTACTACCAATTGGGCCCGGATGATCCGCGCCGCTACATCAATGACAGCGGCTGCGGCAACACCCTCAATATCCGCCATCCGCAAGTTCTGCGGCTGGTCATGGACAGCCTGCGTTACTGGGCCGGAACCCTGGGCGTGGATGGTTTCCGCTTCGATCTCGCCGCCATTTTGGGTCGCCGGGAAAGCGGCTTCGATCCGGCGGCGCCTTTCTTCCAGGCCCTCGCCCAAGATCCCGCGCTCGCCGGTATCAAGTTAATCGCCGAGCCTTGGGATATCGGTCCGGGCGGCTACCGGCTCGGCGGCTTCCCAGCGGGCTGGAGCGAATGGAATGACCGCTATCGTGATACCATCCGCCGCTTTTGGCGGGGAGACGCGGGGCTGTTGCCGGAAATGGCGCGCCGTCTGCACGGCTCGGGCGATTTATTCGAAGCCTCCGGGCGCCGGCCTTGGGCGGGTGTCAATTTCGCCGCCGCCCATGATGGCTTCACCCTGCGCGACCTGGCCAGCTACGAACAGCGCCATAACGAGGCCAACCTAGAAGGCAACCGCGACGGCCACGGGAGCAATTTCAGCGACAATCATGGCGTGGAAGGCCCAACCAACGATGCCGAAATCGATACCCGGCGCTGGCGGCGACAGCGCAATTTGCTGGCGACGCTGGCGGTTTCCCAAGGCGTGCCGATGCTGGCGGCCGGCGATGAATTCGGTCGAAGCCAAGCCGGCAACAATAATACCTGGTGCCAAGACAACCGCTTGAATTGGATCGATTGGGAAGCGGTCACGCCTCAGGGCCGGGAACTGCGCAACTTTACCCGCGAACTCCTGGCGCTGCGGCGGCGATTCGCGGCCTTGCGGGCGGACCGATACCGGCATCGTCCAACGGCGGCGGGGGAAGACGGCATTCAGTGGCTGAACAGCGCGGGAACGACCATGCGGGATGAGCACTGGCACGACCCCGAACTGCGGGTTTTCGGTTATTTGCTCGCCGCTGGCGAAGCCGGCAACGCAGACGGCGGCGAAAATGGAGAACGGACGCGACATTTGCTGGTGCTGTTCAACGGCGGAAAGCGGGCCGCGGATTTCCGCCTGCCGGCCGAACCCGCGGGCGGTTGGTGCTGGCTGCTGCATACGGCAACCCCGACAGGCGCGGTCGAAACCATGAATGCCCCGGCGAATGGCAGTATCGACCTGCCAGCGCAATCCATCGCCATTCTCGGCAATCGGGCCGCCGAGGCCGAGCACGACAAATCATGAATAACTCCGCCCTTTCGTCCCACTTGCCGGAAGACTCCGCCGAAGATATCGCCCGCGATCTGCGGCGCCATTTCGAATACACCCTGGGCCGGGACGAAGTCGGCGAATCCCGCCACTATCTGTATACCGCGCTGGCGATCACCCTGCGCGACCGCATGATTGGCCGCTGGCGCGCCACCCGCGAGCGCTACCGGAAAAACCGGCTGAAGCGGGTGAACTATCTGTCCATGGAGTTCCTCATGGGCCGAACCCTGACCAATGCCCTGCTCAATCTCGATATCGAAGAGGAAACGCGGGCGGCGGTCAAAGCCTATGCCTGCGAGTTGGAACAACTGGAGTCCGAAGAGGTGGACGCCGGTTTGGGCAATGGCGGCCTCGGCCGCCTCGCCGCTTGTTTTCTCGACAGTTGCGCGACTTTGGAAATCCCGGTCACCGGCTACGGCATACGTTACGAATATGGCATGTTCCGCCAGACCATCCGCGACGGCAACCAAATCGAGCAGCCCGACCCATGGCTGCGCTACGGCAATCCTTGGGAAATCGGCAGCCCGGACGCCAGCAGGCTGGTGAAGTTCTTCGGCCGCGTCGAACGGATGCGGGACGAATCCGGCGAATTGCGGATGCACTGGGTGGACACCATGGATGTGCTGGCCGTGCCCTACGATCTGCCGATTCCCGGTTACCGCAACAATACGGTGAACACGCTACGCCTGTGGAAGTCCGAAGCCACCGACCAATTCAATCTGGAAGAATTCAACGCCGGTGGTTACTCGGACGCGGTGGCCGCGAAAAATCTCGCCGAACAAATCACCATGGTGCTCTATCCCAACGACGCCAGCGAGGCCGGCAAGGAACTGCGCCTGCGGCAACAGTACTTCCTAGCTTCGGCCAGTTTACAGGACGTGCTTTGGCGCTGGAGCCGCGACCACGGCGACGACTTCAGCGAATTCGCCGAAAAATCGGTTTTCCAACTGAACGACACCCACCCCACCGTGGCCATCGCCGAATTGATGCGGCTTCTCATGGACGTTCACGGCCTGGGCTGGGACCCGGCGTGGCGAATCACCACCCGCTGTATGGCCTACACCAACCATACTTTGCTGCCGGAAGCGTTTGAGGTCTGGCACTTGGGTTTGTTCGAACAACTGCTGCCGCGACCGCTCGAAATCATCCGCGAGATCAATGCCCGCTTTCTGGCCGAAATCGAAGCGAAATGGCCAGGAGACCACGCCCGCCGCGACCGCATGGCGATTATCGGGGGCGGCGATTGGCCCGTCGTGAGAATGGCGTATTTGGGCATCGTCGGCAGCTTCTCGGTGAACGGTGTTTCCAAATTGCACAGCGAATTGCTGACCCAAACGCTGTTCCGCGATTTTCATGAATTGTGGCCGGAAAAATTCAACAGCAAGACCAACGGCGTCACGCCCCGGCGTTGGCTCGCCCATTGCAATCCCGGCTTGGGCCGATTGATCAGCGATACCATCGGCGACGGCTGGATCGGCGATCTGAGCGAACTGGAAAAACTTCAACCATACGCGGGCGACGGCGAATTCGCGCGCCGCTTCATGGCCGCCAAGCTCGCCGGCAAACGCCGCCTGACGGAATTGGTTCGGCGCGAATGCGGTGTCGAATTCGAACCGGAATGGTTGATCGATACCCAGGTGAAAAGAATCCACGAATACAAGCGGCAGCTATTGAATGTGCTGCATATCATCCATCTGTATGACCGGATTCTCCGCGGTGAAACCGAGGGTTTGCGGCGGCGCTGCTTTCTTCTCGGCGGCAAAGCGGCGCCGGGCTATGTCTTCGCCAAGCGCATCATCAAATTGGTCAACAATGTCGCGGCGGTCGTGAATCGGGAAAGCGCTTGCCGGGATTGGCTGCGGCTGGCTTTTTTGCCGGATTACCGGGTCACCTCCATGGAAGTGATTGCTCCGGGCACGGATTTGTCGGAACAGATTTCCACCGCCGGCAAGGAAGCTTCCGGCACAGGCAATATGAAATTCATGATGAACGGCGCGGTGACCATCGGCACTTTGGACGGCGCCAATATCGAAATCCTCGAAGCCGTGGGCGCGGACAATTTTTTCCTCTTCGGATTGACCGCCGAAGAAGTGCGCGATCTGCGGCGCGCCTATCAACCCGGAGCAATAATCGCCGCCGACGCGGATCTGGCCCGGGTGATGCGAATGTTGGAAGACGGTCATTTCGACCAAGCGGAGCCGGGCCTGTTTCGCGATATCATCAATGCCATCCGCAGCCCGGACGAACCGTGGATGACCGCCGCCGATTTCCGCGGTTATGTCGATGCCCAACAACGGGCGGGCGCGGCCCACGCCGATCCGTCGCGCTGGCCGCGGATGTGCATCGCCAACGTCGCGGCGAGCGGCCGCTTTTCCAGCGACCGCACCATCGCCGACTACCGGGACGGCATCTGGCACGCCGCCGAATGAACTAGCGCCAAACAGCCAGAGGAGGCCGGGAAATTGCAAAAACCCATGCGCGGCAGATCGCCCCGAAGCCGGCTCACCCGCGCCACGCTGGCGCTGATTCTCGCCGGCGGCCGCGGTTCGCGCCTCTACGAACTGACCGATTGGCGAGCCAAACCGGCGCTGTATTTCGGCGGCAAATACCGCATCATCGATTTCCCGCTGTCGAACTGCGTGAATTCCGGCATCCGCAGAATCGGTGTCTTGACCCAATACAAGGCGCATTCGCTGGTGCGGCATCTGGTGCGCGGCTGGACGCACTTCAAGAAGGAGTTGGGGGAATTCGTCGAAGTGCTGCCGGCTTCCCAGCGTTACTCCGACGATTGGTACCAAGGCACGGCGGATGCGATTTACCAGAATCTCGATATCATCCGCGCCGAGCAGCCGGAGTTTGTGCTGGTGCTGTCCGGCGATCACGTTTACAAAATGGACTATTCCGAGATGCTGATGGACCACGCCAAAAGCGGCACCGACATGACGGTTTGCTGCTTGGAGGTGCCGCTGGAAGAGGCGGCCGGCGCTTTCGGCGTGATGCGTATCGACAACACCAACCGCATCGTCGGTTTCGAGGAAAAGCCGCGCCATCCCGCGCCCATCCCCGGCAATGAAAAATTCACGCTCGCCTCCATGGGCAACTACGTGTTCCGCACGGAATTCCTTTTTGAACAACTCATCAAAGATTCGCGGAACCCCGCTTCGAGCCACGATTTTGGCAACGACATCATTCCCCTGCTGATCGCCGAACATCATGTGCGGGCCTTCGCCTTCCGCGAGCCGGACACCGGCCACCGCGCCTATTGGCGCGATGTGGGTACGCTGGATTCCTTTTGGCGGGCGAATATGGAACTGATTTCCGCTTCGCCGCAATTCAGTCTGTACGATTCCGACTGGCCCCTGTGGACCTACCAAGAGCAATTGCCGCCGGCGAAGTTTGTTTTCGACGACGACGACCGCCGGGGCATGGCGGTGGATTCCATGGTTTCCGGCGGCTGCATCATTTCCGGCGCCGCGGTGCGGCGCTCGGTGTTGTTCAGCAGTGTACGGGTGCGCTCCCACAGCGTGGTGGAAAACTCGGTGGTTCTGCCCGGAGTCGATATCGGTCGAAATTGCGACATCAACAACGCGATTGTGGACCGGGGATGCTTCATTCCCGACGGCACGGTCATCGGTCGCAACCGGGAGCGGGATATCGCCGCCGGCTTCCGGGTTTCAACGGAAGGTGTGGTGCTGGTGACCCGCGGTATGTTGGGCCAGCCGGAAGGCTATATGTAAAGTTGTATTCAAGGATTCACGCAGCGACAGTGGAACAGGGAAGAGTATGACCGCGATCCAAACCATCGACACCAAGCCGTTCGCCGGCCAAAAGCCGGGCACATCGGGGCTGCGCAAGAAAGTCGCCGAATTCAAGCAGGCGCATTATTTGGAGAACTTCACCCAGGCGATTTTCAACACCCTCGGCGACTGCCGCGGCAAGAGCTTGGTGCTTGGAGGCGACGGGCGCCACCACAATCGCTCCGCGATCCAAACCATCGCCGCGATGGCGGCCGCGAACGGCTTCGGCAAATTGCTGGTGGGCCGCGGCGGACTGTTTTCGACGCCGGCCATTTCCCACGCGATTCGGAAGCGCACCGCCGACGGCGGCATCATCCTTTCGGCCAGCCACAATCCGGGCGGCCCCGACGGGGATTTCGGCATCAAATTCAACGGCGCCAACGGCGGCCCCGCCCCGGAAGCGGTTACCGAAGCGATTTACCGGCAAAGCCTGACCATCGAACAATATCGCATACTTGATGCCGATCCGGTGGATCTCGACCGGCTCGGTCGCGTCGGACTGGGCGGTATGGAAATCGAAATCATCGATCCGGTTGCCGACTACGCCGATTTGCTGGCGACTCTGTTCGATTTCGACAAAATATCCAACCTGCTCGCCAATCCCCGCTTCCATATGTGTTTCGACGCCATGCACGCGGTCACCGGACCTTATGCGAAAGCGATTCTGGAAGAGCGCCTGGGCGCCGACGCCGGTACGGTCATCAACGGCGCGCCCGACGAAAGCTTCGGTGGCGGCCACCCGGATCCGAACCTGGTTCACGCCCGGGAACTCGTGGCGCGCATGAACGGCGATGCGCCGCTGGCCTTCGGCGCGGCGTCCGACGGCGACGGCGACCGCAATATGGTGTTGGGCAGCGGTTGCTTCATCAATCCCTGCGATTCGCTGGCGATTCTCGCCGCCAACGCGCATTTGGTTCCGGGCTACCGCGACGGTTTGGCGGGCGCGGCCCGCTCCATGCCCACCAGCCGGGCGCTGGACCGGGTGGCGCGGACGCTGGATATTCCGGTGTTCGAGACGCCGGTGGGCTGGAAGTACTTCGGCAATCTGATGGATGCCGGCGAAATCACGCTCTGCGGCGAAGAAAGTTTCGGCACCGGCTCGAATCATGTCCGCGAAAAAGATGGCCTGTGGGCGGTGCTGTTTTGGCTGAATGTGATCGTCGCATCGCGCAAACCGGCGCGTTCCATTGTCCGCGAACATTGGCAGCGTTTCGGCCGCGATTACTTCACCCGGCACGATTTTGAAGGCTTGGACGCGGCTCCGGCGGTGGAAATGATCGAGCGCCTGCGCGGGCGCTTGGCCAAATTGCCCGGCGAGCGGTTCCGCGGCTTGGGTATCGAATCCGCCGACGATTACGCCCATACCGATCCGGTTGACGGCACCGTCAGCGAAAACCAAGGTGTGCGCATTTTCTTCGACAACGGCGCCCGGGCGGTGTTTCGACTCTCCGGCACCGGCACGGCGAACGCCACTTTGCGGCTGTATTGCGACCAATACGAAACCGACCCGGCGCTGCTTGAACTCGATACCCAACGGGTGCTGGCGCCGGCCCTGGAAGCCGCCGCCGGAATCGCCGGAATCGCCGAATTCACCGGCCGCGCGGCAGCTGATGTGATTACCTGAGTGCGGGCCGCCGCGGCATGAAAATCTGCATGATCGCCGCTGAAAACGCCGACCTACCCGGCGCCAAGGTCGGCGGTCTCGGCGATGTGCTGCGGGATATTCCCCGGGCTTTGGCGGAGCTCGGCAACGAAGTCGATATCGTCATGCCGGGCTACGGCTATCTGCCCAAAGCCACCGGCGCCCGTCCCCGGGCACCGCTTGAAGTTCGATTCCGCGGCGAATCGGCGCGGGTGGAAGTCTGTCTCTTGGAGTTGGACGGTGCGGGTGTGCGCTGCTGGCTGCTCGATCATCCGGGGCTGGCCGCGCCGGGGCCGGGGCGCTTGTATCATCACGATCCGCCCCAGCGGCCCTTCGCCCGGGACGCGGCCAAGTTCGCCCTGTTCGGCGCCGCCGCCTGTCGCTTGCTCGCCGATGATCGACTTGGGGACATTGATGTCATACATCTACATGACTGGCACGCCGCCTTCTTCGCCTTGCTGGCGCGGCGCGACCCGCATTATCGGTCCCTCGCCGCCATCCGGCTCGTTCTCACCATCCACAATCTCGCCATGCAGGGCATCCGGCCTTTCGCCGACGATGAATCCTCGCTGGGGGCCTGGTTTCCAGGTTTGACTCCTGGCGGGGCCTTTGAGCAGGAAGCCGTCATGGATCCGCGCTGGCCCAATTGCTTCAATCCCCTGCGCGCCGCGATCAATCTCTGCGACAAGGTGCATACCGTTTCACCGACCTACGCCGAGGAAATCTGCCACGGCAACGACCCCGAGCTCGGATTCCACGGCGGCGAAGGGCTTGAGGCCGACCTGCAACGCGCGCGCAGCGCGGGCAACCTGATCGGCATCCTCAACGGCTGCGAATACGGCCATCGGCAAGGTCCCAATCCGCTGGAACGCACCCTGGCGCCCGCAGACCAATTCGTGAACGAAGCGCGGCGCCAATTGCTGCGCTGGGTCGGCGAAGACCCCAAGGTGGACCGCAGCCATTTCTGGGCTTTGGAGCGTCTCGCAAGCTGGCACGGAAAGCCGCCAAGGCGATGGATTACCTCGATTTCCCGGCTGACTCCGCAGAAGATGTCGCTGTTCCAAACGGAAACGGCGGACGGTGCCAGTTGCCTGGACCAGATCCTGGCCGAATTGCCAGCGAATCACGCCTTCGTCCTGCTCGGCAGCGGCGATGCCGCAATCGAAGATTTTTTCGCCCAGCGCGCCGCCCGCGCCGACAACTTTCTGTTTTTGAACGGCTACTCCGAAGCGTTGTCCGAGATGATCTATTCGCTGGGCGACCTTTTTCTGATGCCGAGTTCCTTCGAGCCCTGCGGCATCGGCCAAATGTTGGCGATGCGCGCCGGCCAGCCCTGTCTGGCCCACTGTGTCGGCGGCCTGCGGGACACCATCGAGAACGACATCGACGGCTTCACCTTCAGCGGCCGCGATCGGACGGAGCAGGCCGCCGCGTTCCTGGCCACCTTCAAACGCGCCTTGCGCCTGAAGCGCCACTCGCCCAGGCGCTGGGCCGAAATCCGCCACGCCGCCGCCACCCGCCGCTTCAGTTGGGTCGATTCGGCGCGCCAGTATCGCGCCCAACTCTATGGCGCGGAAGCGACCAAATAGCCGGGTCTCAAGCGAGCAGCTTTTCGATGTCGCGCAGGGTGGCGCGGGCGCGTTGCTCCAATTCGGCGTTGGTGGCGCTGCTGACGGGATGCTCGATGACCGTGAACGGGTAGCCCGGCAGGCCGAGCACCCGCGCCATCAACTCTGCCGCCGAGACAAAGCGGGTCGTCATCACCGCGACCGCCGGCGTGCCCGCGAGTTCGGCGCTGATCGCGTCATGCAAACTGCACGACGAGCAGCTGCCTCAGTCGCCGAGGCCGGTGATGGCGAGATTCCAATCTCGCGCTTCGTCGATGATGTCCGCCGGCGCCGGAGCGCTGTAGTTCGCTTTGCTGCGGTGCGCGATTTCGCGAATTTTGAAGCGTTCCCGCAGCAAGCGGTCGAGATGGGCGAAGAATCCGGCGGTGCCTTCCTTGCCGTTGGAAATGAAGCCCACCGTGGCACCGGCGAGGTAAACCGGCCGCGGCGCCGGTTGTTTTTTGCCGGCGCGGGTCTCGCTGGTGGGATCGAGCACGCGGATTGTCATGGGCGGTTCTCCATCACTGGCAGTTTCCGTCCGGTTCCGGGAGGACCATTCGAGGGCGCCGTCACCGCATTCGCCGGCTACTGGCGCGATCAATTCCGGTCGGGTTCCGGCTCGCAATCGACGCAGGCGCCGATGGGCAGCGTAACTGCCAGGCTTTTCAAGCCGAGCCACGGCGGAATGACGGCGCCGAAGCCCCCGGCGGGGCCACCGGCCGCGAGCACCAGCAGATGGTCCGGCGACGGCAGGGCGCGGTATTCGGTTTCCTCTTTACCGCGCACAACCGCGGATTTGCCCACTTTGGCCCATTCGCCGCGTTTGATACGCGCCCGGCGGAAGACGTGTTCGGCGACATCCGTTTTGCTCCAGCCCGCCGCCTGCAAATGCTCCCGGTGCTGCCGCGGAATCACGATGGCGTAGTTGCCGGCCCAGATCGAATAATTGCGCATGTTGGCGCGCATTTCCGCCGCATAGGTCTCGAGAATCTCCTCCGGGTCGGTGGTCCATTCGTTCATAATCTGCCGCGGCGCGCCGGCGGCGAATACCGTGACAGCGGAAACATCTCCGGGCAGGCCGCGGGTTTCGGCCAGCGACGGCCAAGCGGAGCCCTCTTCATCTTCCGCCAGGCAATAGCTGATTTTGCCGGGATGACCGAGGGTCGAACGGTCGATTTCACCCGGGCCGACTTCGAGGATATTGATCAAACCCAGCCTGATGGCACGGCCGATCACAGTGGTGGCCCGATTGCCGCCGCCGAGGGCGTTGAAGCCGCTGTCCGCACCGGTTTCCAAGCGTACCGGGCCATTGACGACTATGAGTATCGCGCAGCCGCCGGTGCTGGCGCTGGCACCGTGCAGGAGAAACTCCCGCCGCAGCATCGCGGCCCACGCCGTGACAACGATGGGGAAATGGCTTGGCAGACAGCCCGCCATGACTGCGTTGATGGCGAGCTTCTCCGCCGTTACCGCGCGCTCCCGGACTGGTTCAACGCCGATCAACTCGCCGGCAGGCAGATTCGCCCATTCCAGGCAGGCCCGCACCGCTTCCGCCGTCGGCGGCACGATGGGCAAGCCGTCGGTCCAGCCGCGGCTGTGGTAGAACTCTTGGGCGTCTTCCAAGCGCTCCAATTCGTGGCTGGCGGCGCTCAAATCCATGGCGGGTCGGCTGGCGGTGCTTACGGCAATGCGTACACCACCAGCGCGGCCCCGCCCGGAGCGAGCGAGCCGAGCAATGCCGGATTTGGGCCATTCACTTGACTGGAAATGCCGACAAGGCTGCTGGCGTGCAAACCCGCCTGACCAATCGCCAGGGCGACGTGTTGTTTGTCGCCGACGCTAAAGCTGATCGGGAATGATGCCGCAACTTCGGGGAGATCGACGCTCCACAGCAATTCGCCGTCGGCTTGATCGAGCGCCTTCAGCGAAGGATTGAGGTCGGCGACGAACACCAACCCGCCCTCGGTCGCCAGCGCGCCCGAGGTCGGCGGCATGGGTTCCCGGTGGTTCCACGCGAGTTCCCCCGTCGCCAAGTTGATGGCCTGCATGCGGCCGAGATAGCCGTTGCTTCCCGGCGGCGACACCGGCGTCATCTGCACTCCGGTAGTCAGCAGATTGCCGCCTTGCCCGATGGGGCCTGCCGTCATGCACAACTCCGCAAGCGGCAAAAACAGCATTTTGCTTTGCGGATTCAGCGCCGCCGACTGCCAATTTCTGCCGCCGACGGCGAAGGGACAAACCAGCACTTCACTTTCCGCATTGGGTCTCGCATTGGCGTTCATGGTCTTGGTGCCGGTTTCCGGGTTGATCGCCGCGACCAGATTCTGCAGGCCGACATCGACGGAAAAAAGATAGTCGCCCGTGGCCGCGTCCAGCGCGTCGTAGAGCGCCATTTTGCCTGCGTTGACAACCGCCCGGCGGGTTCCACCATCGACCGGCAGCTCTACAACCTGCCTTTCATAGCTCCAGTCCAGATCCCACTGATCGTTTGCCACATGCTGGAAGTGCCAGACCAATTCGCCGCTGCGCGGTCGCAGAGCCACTGTGGTATTGGTGTACAAGGCATCGTTTGTCACTCCGGGGATATCCGCGGGATCGAGCAGGGGCGCGGTGTGGTAAGTGGGCGCGGTGCCGAAATACACCAGATCGAGTTCCGGGTCGTAGCTGCCGGGAATCCAAACCGAGCCGCCCTGCCGCTCGGTACGGTCGATATTGTTCCAAGTGTGTCCTTGGGGATCTTCCGGGCCGGCGACGGTCTGGAAACGCCAAAGCTCTTCGCCGCTGGCCGCGTCCAGCCCCAGTATGAAACCGCCTTCGGGCACCATGGTCGCGGTCACGCCCTGCACCACAACACCGTTTGCGACCAGTGGCGAAGCGCGCAGGGAATACTGCCGCTTGCCGGCGGCGGTGACGGCTATATCATGCTCCCAAACCGGCTCTCCGGTGCGGAAATCCAGGGCGACCAGACGCAGATCAAGCGTCGGCACGATTAGCGTTTCACCGTACAGGGCCGGGCCTATTTTCGCCGCCAGGGGGCTGCCCTCGGGGCCGGGCAATTCCGCCGTGTCGTGCTCGTAGCGCCATAATTCGGCGCCGGTGGCCGCATCAAGGGCGAGCACGATATCGTCTACATCGGCCAGAAAAATCACGCCGTCGTGCATCAGCGGCGTGGCCATATTGGAACCGTCCGCCAAAGGCGCGCGCCAAACCTCGACCAGCTGATCGACATTTTCGGTATTGATCTCGTCCAGCGGGCTGAATCCCGAACTGCCGTAAGTCCGGCGCCAGATGAGCCAATTCCCGGCTTGGGGGTTGGCCAGCATTTCGTCGGTCACCGGGCGCAGACCCGCCAACAAATCGGCGTTCCCGGCTTCCGACTGGGCCCAAACCGGCGGTGCAAGCATTCCCGCCCCGAGCAAAACCGCGCCCAGCGCAGCTTCGCGCAATACCCTGAACATCGCAATTCCTCTTTGTGTCAACTGCTTGGTCGGCTGCCTTTCCCGCTGATGGACTGCAAAAACGTCAATTTCCTAGCCATTTGCGAGGGGACATGTATGCGAAACCGTGCTTTTCTTGACATCTCGCGGTGATATGTATAGAAAACGCCCTTTTTGTATACACGATGAACGGCGGGAGCCACAATGAATCCGCACTCCATTCAGCCGCTGCCGCTGACCGCCGAGCTTGAACCCCGTTAGATCCTGAAAATGCTCCCTGCCGTCCATCGTCGGCTGGCCGAATTCAAGACCGAGGCGGCGACGATACCGAACGAACAGATCCTAATCAACACTTTGGGCTTGCAGGAAGCCAAGGCGAGCTCGGAAATCGAAAACATCATAACCACGCACGACGCACTCTACAAAGCGGATTTGTTCCCCGAACACCAAGGGGACCCGGCGGCGAAGGAGGTCGAACGCTACGCCGCGGCCCTGCGAACCGGTTTCGAACTCGTCCGGCGCGACCGCTTGCTGACAGTGAACCATATTCTGGAAATTCACCGGGTGCTAGAGCAGAACGATGCCGGGTTGCGCAAACTGCCGGGGACGGTGCTCAAAAATGAGCAAACCGGCGAGACGGTCCACACGCCGCCGCAGGATCCAGCCGTGGATTGAATTCATGCTCAAAGCCGTTGAAGTCACTTCGGAGAATACTCTGCATATGGCTGACGAAATCCAAAACGCAATGCTCGAGTTCAAGCACCAAATCCGCTCTCAACTGCCCAAAATCTACAGCCAGGATTTAATCAGCAACCTGTTCCGGCACCCCTACACCAAAATCGAATCCATCCAGCGGGAGCTTCTCGTGAGCCGGTTAACCGCCACGAAGTACCTGGACAAGCTAGTCGCGGGGGCATTTTTGGAAAAACATAAAATCGGTCGCTACAATTACTATATCAATCGGCGGCTGTTCGAGTTGTGCCTGGACCCGCCTTAGCCCGGAAGCTGGCACCCGAGGCGCAGCTGAACTCCGCACCCACTGGAAATCGGCCTGCTGCGGCATCCGCACCAGCGATTCAGCGCCGTTGGCCCATCCGTTCCCAAAATTCGTCAAGACGGCCTTCCAGTTCAAGACCGCGGTAGAAGGGGTAGGAGTCGCAGTCGTATTCCAAAATGGGTGTGTCGGGGGTGCGGCGCCATTGCCGGTGGCGGATGATCGGTCGCCGATAGTTCTCAGGGTCGTGCAAGGTCAGCAAGCTGCGCAGCGTATCGCCGTCTTCGCTCATTGAGATGCGCTCGACCACCCGCGCGTTGGCTGAGACCGGCTGTCCCGCTTGATCGACGAAGGCCGGGGTCAGCAGCGAAGTTTCCACCACCAGGGTGTCACCCCGCCAGTGGCCGCTGGAAAAGCCCATGGCGCTCGCCGGCAGACCGTCCGGAACATCGCGGCCATCGAGAAAGATGCGCCGCACCTCGCGGAAACTCTCGTACAGAATCGTGACCTGCCGTTCGTTCTGCATAATCTCCAGCGGATAGGGCCAGCCGGAAATCCGCACCAAAGCTGGCGAAACGCAGCGCAGCGCGGGCTCATCAAGATAACGGTAATCGTCCACTTTGGCCCTCGCAGCTTCGGTGTAGTCGAGATGCACTTTTTCCATGCCTGCGGAAATGCGCGACCAGATGCCGCTGAAATCCACCGGCGCCGGTGGCAACGCCTCTTCCGCAACCGCGCGTTCGGCGCGCCAAGTGCCCGTGGAACCGTCGTGGGGAGCACTCAGGGTGCCGGTGATTGTGTCACCTTCGATCAAGCCAATGAGGTTCCGGCTGAGCAGCCTGCCGCCTGCATTACGGTAGTCCACTTCCATTTGCAATCGGTTCCCATCCAGCGTGTACTCGACTGGGCCGCCGTCAACGTAGGCATGTAACTCGCCATCTTCGCGCTCGAAGGTGATGACCCCGAGGCGCTCGGCATCGTGGCCCAGCGTCAGGTTCCAGTCGCCTTCGATCTGGGCCAAACCCAAGCCGCTCCAAAAAAGCGCCAGCGCCACGGTGGGTGATCGAAGTATTCCGGGTGGAATTGAAAAAAAATTGGGCACGGCGACTCAACTCGCAATCAAAAACTCACGGGGTAGTGTAACGGCGGAGCATTCGTTACGCCAAGCGTTAGCGCCAGCTGCGACCTGTTACCCACCGTTGCCGATTTGCCGCTTCAGTTCCGCATCCGGGTGCAGCTGCCGAGTGCCGCCCAGCCTGGTTTCTAGCGACTAGCGTAATTTCCAGCGTCCAGCTTAGTTTCCTGCAGCCTAGTTTCCTGCACCCACGGCAAATCCCGTGCCATCCTCCAGCGTGATCGTGTCGATCCACAACTTGCGGGAGTTTTCCAGCCCGAAGTAACCTTCGATCTCCACTTGGTCGCCGACCCTGACCGAATCCCGCATCCAGCCGGCGCGGAGCAGGATGTTGATGGCGTGGGTTTGGGCATCCCAGATTTCTTCTTCGCCGTCATCGTTGGTCACAGCGACGAAGACCCGGGTATGTGGATTGACGTAATGCACTTCCACGACTTCGCCGCGCTTGGCGCCGTACAGCTCGTAGGAAAATTCCGCTGCGAAACTGTGATGCGCCAAGGCGTGTTCCGCGGTCGCCAGCAGAGCCGCCGCAGCCAAACCAAACAACAACACCACGGCCGCGGCGGGGAAATGGAACACACCCACGGCTGGTGCCGATACTTGAGACAATCTGCCCATGGGTTCACAGCCTATCGTTGTGATTTATGGGCCAGTGTAACAGCAGCAGTGGTCGATGTCCGCGATTGCCACGCCGGGCTGATGCCGAAGCGCCGCGCAAGCAGCCAAAGCCGGAAACCACCAAAATCCGGTCCAGCAACTGGTGTGATATCCGGGTTGACCCTGTAATCAAAGTTCGGCCATTTACCACGAGGCCAGTCGTGAAGTTGCGGTTTTTCCGCCGACAAGCGCTTTTCACTGCCGCCGCGGGCGTTCTGTCCGCTGCCGCTGGGTTGACGTTCGCGCCAACGCTGGCCCATCACGCCAACGGGCCGTTCTACGACCCTGACAATAGAGTCGAGATTCAAGGCACCGTGACCCGTTTCGTTTTCCGCAATCCCCATGCGTTCCTGTTCATCGACGTGCCCGCCGCCGGCGACGAAGTTGTCGAATGGCAGGTGGAGCTCGGCGCACCGATCAGTTTGCGCCGCGTAGGCTGGACACCCGATTCGTTGACCGTCGGCACGTTGGTTAAAGTTGCCGGCAACAAATCCCGAGCGGAAGGCACTTTCGGGCTGTGTTGCGTGCGCATGACACGGGAGGACGGCAGCCCGATTCTATCCGGCGGTCGAATCGAAGAAGAGGGCGTGCCGCAATGAAAACAATTGCCGCAGTTGGGGCATTCGCGCTAAGAGCGGCGTTGGTCCCGCTCGCGCTGGCGGCGGGCTTCGCGGGTCACCAAGTTGTCGCGGGAGAACAGGATGTCGGAATTCCCGACTTGGCCGGTGTCTGGGATGGCTCGCCGCGGGCACGGCCGATCAATGGCCCGGACATGCCCTGGACCGAACAGAACTTTCCCAAACTCAACGCCCGGGCACAGGCCTGTCAGGAAATCTGGGAAGAGATTATCGGCCCCAAGTACGATTGCCAGCCCGCGTCTTCGCCGGCGATTCAATACGACCCCTACAACATGCAGGTTACGCAATGGCCGGACCGGGTGCTGTTCCGCTATGAAAAAGACGACCAGCTCCGCACGGTCTGGCTTGACGGCCGCCAGCCGAAGCCGCACGAGTTCAGTGTGCAGGGGTTCTCGACCGGTCGCTATGAGGATGGCGCACTGATCGTGACGACAACCAATTTCGTATTCGATATCGTTGGCTTCGATGACTACAATGGCATACCCTCCTCGTCGCAAAAGATCGTGCGCGAGCGCTATTGGCGCGATGGTGGCGATCTATGGATTACATTGGAAGTGGAGGACCCAATGTTTCTCGAAGAACCGGCGTCGTATACCGCGCGCTGGATTCCGGCGACGGAAGGATGCCGATTGCTGCCCTACGACTGCGACCCGGAGGCCTCCCGGGCTTCGGTTCGCTTCTTTCCTTCGCGCTACGACCCGTAGGTCGGCTTTTCAGCCGGTTCCCACGTAGGGAATCATCCGGCCGAGCAGCAATACGCCGGTCCACGCCAGCAGTGAAGTGGCGGCAACCAGTTTCGCCACTCCCGGCAGCGGGGATCTGGCGGCCCGGCACGCCACTCTCGGTCGCACCCACAGTTGGTGGACAACAACGTTGAGGCCTGCGAGCGCAATAAGCAGCATCTTCAGTTGAAAGCCGATATTGACGCTGTAACGCATCGGGTCGCCAATGAAAAACAGCGTGCCGGTGACCAGGTTTATGCCGAATCCGATCCAAGCCATGGGGGCGAGGGCGAGAAATATTCGTGTATCGATTCTTTCAATCAAACCCGCCAAGTGCAAATCGCGCGTGGCGAAAATGCCGACTATGATCGCCAGTCCCACGATGTGCAGAGAGAGCAGAGCCGGATAAGCCCACAGGGACAGCGCGACCCAATTCGCGACCGTGCTGGTTTCGAGCCAACCGATCATGTCTGCCTCATCTGGAGCCGATTGCGGGCTTGCGGCCCGGTGCGCAACCGGAGAATGCGCTCAGCTCGAACCGCCGGGGGCGATGTTCAGCACCTGATTCACCGCCAGCACGTCGCTGGAAAGGCCGTTGAGACGTTTGATCCGCTCGACACTGGTGCCGAAGCGCCGCGCAAGCAGCCAAAGCGAGTCGCCGCGGCGGACTTTGTATTCGATTTTTTCAGGTGAGTCAGCGGTGCCGGAAACGGGAATTTGCAGCCGCTGACCGATGCTGATGATATCCCCGGAAATACTGTTCAGCGAACGCAGCTGCGCGACGGAAACTCCCGTTGCCAGCGCGATTTCCGACAACGTATCGCCGCGGCGCACACGGTACTCCCGGGTGGAGTTGGTTAATTTGGCGACATAATCGCGGTAGGGAGTGGTGAAAACCGCAACGTGGTAGTGTGGCGGATAGCGCTCGCGGGTTACGTCCAGCACCCCGGAAGATTCGAGCGACAACAGGGTTTGCTCCAGCCAGGAGCGGCATCTGCCGCGGCGGGGAATCCGCAAGTCCACCGCCATGCCGGCCGGATGCACGGACTTGGCCGCGGCATTCGCCGGTTGCCGATTTTGTGGCCGCAGCAGGGAAGTCACCGTCAATCTCTCGCCACAGGCGGCGCGATATTGCGCGCCAAGCCGGTTCAACAGCAGTTTGACGCCGGGTCGCGCATAAGGATTCGAGACTTGATGCAGAATCAGAGATTCGTTTTCCTCGACCCGCACCAAATCGCCCGCATCCAGCAACCCCGGAATTTCCCGGGACGTGGCGACAAAGGGGAAACCCTCTCCCACGGCGATATCGTGCTGCCGCTGCACGGATTCCCGCGAACCCGTGAGAGTTTGCGCCTGCGCCACGCCGACGGCCAGCGCGACAGCCACGACCGGCAACGCGAATATTCGAAAAATCAAGCTCATACCCATTCGTCCGAAGGGGGGTTTATACCGGATTTTGACTTTCTCCGCTTCGTAAGCGTGTGTGTCGGCACATCGCGCGGAATCCGCAGCAGCGAAATTCCCGCCGCGAAACCACCCATCGCCCACAAGCGCCGAACGCCTCCATTCACTTAGCCACTTCACCCACCAACCCACGGCACTCGGCCCTTCGCTAAGTGAATTGTTCGATTTTTCAATAGCCTGCCAAAATATAGATATATAGCGAAATTTCGTATAGTTCCGTATGAATCGCTATACTTTTCTCGGCCGCGCGGGCGATTCGGCACCCCATCGAAGTTGCACGGCGCGCCCGGCGACTTTCTCGGGCGGGTGTTCGCGGCCCGGATGCCATCAACGACGCAGCCGATATTGGGGGATGACCTGGTCAAGACCGTATTGGCGGGCGGCTACCCGGGAGCCTTTGGCCGTCCGGCGTGGAAGCGCCGGTTGGACTGGCACCGGAATTACATCGACGCAATCCTGCAACGCGATATCGCGGATGTCGCACAAATCGAACAACTCGACCTAATACCGAAATTGTTGCGGGTACTCGCCGAATATTCCGGGCAACTGATAAATTTCCCGGCACTCGGCTCACCTCTCGCCATGAATCACGTAACCACCCGCAAATACTTGGGAGTTTTCCAAAGCCTTTATCTCGTCCGCAACCTGCAAGCTTGGCAGACGAATTCCCTCAGGGGGTTGGCCAAATCCCCCAAATTGCATTTTCTCGATTCCGGCCTGCTCGCCGCCCAGAAAGGCGTCTCTCCCGACACCCTGCGCCGCGGTCGCACACCGTTCGGCCCTTTGCTGGAAGCCTTCGTGCTTGCCGAACTCATGAAAATCGCCAACTGGTCCGGCAACCGCTATACCTTCTCGCATTTCCGCGACAGGGATCGCAATGAAGTGGATGTAGTGATTGAAGACCAAAGCGGCAATCTGCTGGGCGTCGAAGTCAAGGCCGCCGCCACGGCAGCCGACGCGGACTTCAAGGGCCTGCGCTGCCTCGCCGCGAGCGCCGGCGACAAATTCGCATTCGGTATGGTGTTGTACGATCACGACCAAGCCGTACCCTTTGGCGAAAAATTGGCGGCTGTACCCATTTCGGCCTTGTGGCAATCGGAGCCGGCAGGCAGCGCCGCATCATCAGGGAGCGTCCAACTCCGGCAATGTTCGCCACACAGTGGCGCGCTTAAGTTGACATGCCCCGGTGTGGGTGTTTATATCGTCTGCCCGAACGGTATCCAGCATTTCCTTGTTCCAGAGTGGGCTGAATTATGAAGTCGATATGGTTGCTTTTCGCCCTTGCCGCGGTGGCCGCGGGTTGCTCTCAGGATTCGACCACGGGCGGCGGCGGTGCTGAATCCGCCGGGTCCGCGGCAATAACCTCGGACATTCCGCGGACCCCCTCCGGTCGACCGGATTTGAACGGCATTTGGCAAGTTCTGATGAATGCCAACGACAATCTCGAACCGGCGCCGCCGAAGGCGGCCTACCATTTGGTTCCAGGCGATTTCGTGCCGGTGCCCAGCCCCGAAGTGGTCGCTCTTGGCGCGGTCGGCTCGGTGCCCGCGAGTTTCGGCGTGGTGGAGGGCGGCGCGATTCCCTATCTTCCCGAAGCGGTGGCGCGGCGCGACGAAAACCGCGAGAACTGGGTCACGCTGGATCCAGAGATCAAGTGCTATATGCCGGGTGTGCCGCGGGCGACCTATATGCCGCACCCGTTCCAGATTTTCCAGAGCGAAAGCGCGTTTTTCATCGCCTACTCCTTCGCCGGCTCGGTGCGCAACGTATTCTTGGAAGACCCCGGCCCGCCGCCGCTGGATTCATGGATGGGCCAATCCTACGGCTACTGGGAAGGTGATACCTTCGTGGTTGAAGTCACCGGACTTGACGACCGCACATGGCTCGACCGCGCCGGCAATTACCACAGCAATCAGTTGAAGGTGACCGAACGCTACGACATGATCGACGACAACGTGATCATGTATTCCGCCACGCTTGAGGACCCGGAGGTGTACGAGCGGCCTTGGACCATCAGCATGCCGCTGTACCGCAGACTCGAAGCCGGCTACGAGCTGCCGCAGTTCAAATGCGTGGAGTTCGTTGAAGAACTGATGTATGGGCAGTACCGTCGCGGCGGCGAGTTCGAGCAGCGCCTGCGCGAAGAAATGCTGCAGGAGCAGAACCAGCAGGACTAGCGCCGCCTCCCCACCGGATTCGTTGGCGGCGGACCCCGGAAATAGTCGGTATGCGCTTGGCACAGGCGCGGACCTTTGGCTAAAATCGGTGAATACTCGCTAGGGGGCTGACTGGTCGCGCAACAAGCCAGGCAAGCGAAGGTGCGAGACCAAAGCTGAAGCGCGGCCAAGGAGCGACCAAAAGAGAGGGAGCGGCTATAGAGAGGAAGCGGCTACAGAGAGGCCGGGCAAGAAAGCGCCGGCGGGCGAAGCTGGAGAACATGGGTGGCGCGCGAGTTTCGGGGGCTGGCGAAGTTGGCAACCAGCGCGGTTGCGAAATTACAAAGAGGTGAACGCATGAAGATCAAACTTATGGCTCTGGCGGCCGTTGCCGCGGTCGGCGCGTTCGTCGTGAAGCCACCGGCCACGGCGCATCACGCGTTTTCGGCGGAATTCGACGCGAACCTGCCGGTTCGTCTCGGCGGCCCGATCACCCGCGTCGAATGGATCAATCCGCACACTTGGATTCACCTGGAAAACAACGACCCGGAATCCACCCGCGACGTCGGCCCGTGGATGGTGGAGGGCGGCACGCCCAATACTCTGCTACGGCGCGGCATCAACCGCAACTCTCTGGTACTCGGCACCGAGATTATCGTCACCGGATACCAAAGCAAGGATCGCCTCTGCGACCCAACTTGCCGCGCCAACGGTCGGGATATCACTTTCCCGGACGGCCGCAAGCTGTTCATGGGTAGCTCGGGCACCGGCGCGCCCCGGGACGGCTCGGACCCAACCGAGAACTAACCGCGATATCAAAGTGTGAAACCCGCTCGCCCGTCCCCGCGGACGGGCGGATCAGGAGTCCGCATCGGCAACCGGCTCGATGGCGCGCTCGAAATCGCCGCCGTCCCGGAATACCGTGGAAGTTTGGTAGAAGCCCGCGCTGTATACGCGCAGCAAAATCCGGTTGGCCGAGCGGTTTTCCCAGAACCAGCCGTGAATTCCGCTGAACGGGGCATGCAGCGAACCCATGCGCTGGCTGGCGTTGCCTTGGTCATAACTTCGCACTTCTTCTTCGTCTACCATGCCCGCGGGCTCCGCGTGCATTTCGTAGTACAGTTCGCCGTCCGCCAGCCAACTGAAAATCAGCGGCGCATCCAAATCCATCAAGTATTTGTATTCCACGGACTGGAATGGCCCCAACTCGAATTCGACATAATCCTGCCGATGCGCTTCGACCTGTTCCTCGAAGGGATTGATTTCTCTGGACAGGGCGGTCAAGCCGAGCAAACCGCCGGTGCCGAGTGGGTCCTGGCCGAATTCCGCGGGCAGAATGAATGCGAACAGTACCAGCACGGCGACCGCGAACGCGGCGATGCCGGCGACCATGAGCTTTTTGGGAGACGGCGGCGCGGGTTGTTGATCCACAGGTGATTCCTCTAGGTGGCAACGAGCAGGGCGCTTAGCTGGTACCCGGTCAGCAAAAAGCCGAATCCGAGCAGCACGGTATTGGCGGCGAAGGCGTGGCGCAAATGCGAATCCTGGCTGCGCCAAATGCTCAAGCCAATATAAACCAGGGACAGCGCCAGGATTTGTCCGATTTCGACACCGACGTTGAAACTCAGGATATTGACCACGAGCCCATTGTCGGAAAGCTCGAATTCCTGCAGTTTGGTCGCCAGCCCGAAGCCGTGGAAAAGGCCGAATACGAATACCGCGATTCGGGTATTCGGCTCGAATCCCAAGCGTTTGAAACCTCCCATGTTTTCAAACGCTTTGTAAGTGACCGAAAGACCGATGACGGCATCAATGAAGTGGGCGTTCACCCGCACGTCGGCGAGTACGCCGAGCAGCAGGGTGATGCTGTGGCCGATGGCGAACAAAGTGACGTATTGCACGATGTGGCCCGGCCGGTAAAGGAAAAAGATGACACCGGCCAGGAACAGCAAGTGGTCGTAGCCGGTGACCATATGCTTGGCGCCGAGGTAAATGAAGGGACCGGTCGCAGCGCCATCGATGTTTCGCACGAAGATGGCGTCGGAACCTTCAATCGTGTGCGCCAGCAGCGGAGCCGCCGCCAGCAGTAACAACAGTCCCAGCCCGAAGGATACCGCACCAACCCGCTCCCGGGTTCGGCCAATGTGTTGACCTGTCGAACACTTTGGAAAATTCATCTTCACCGCGCCTCGTCATGGGTCGCGCTTGCCAACTTGCGGCTTTCGCTCCGCCGGGCCCAGACGCTTGCCTCCGCTGAAATGTTGGCGCACTCGTTCACACGCGGGCGTCGCGTTTACTCGACGACGAAGCGGCTGTTGATTTCCGGGTCGTAGGCTTGATGGCAGGCGCTGCAAACGCTGTAAATGTCGGCGCCGGCTTGGAATAAATCCTCTTTGTTGCGCGACGCGGCGGCGGACATCGCCCGGAAGCCCGCCTGGGTCAAACCTTGGGAGTAAATCATCCAAGCGTCATTGTCGATCGCGCGGTCGGGCAAGGCCAATAGATTTCCCGATTCGGCCACCATCGCCGCGCTCGCCACGACGCGCTCCCAACCTTCTTCCGTGGTCGGATAGAGTTCCCGGTAACCGTCCCGGTCTTCCACCCAGCCAGCCGTGCTCCACAGTCCGTCGGCCGCCGGTTCCAGCACGAAGGCCATCAGTTCCCGCATGGTCAGGGTGGTGTCGTAGACGGTTTCTCCTGCGGGCCGCCCGGCATCATCCTCGACGGATTCGGCACAGCCGCCCAGCAGCGCAAGGCCGAGAAACGGTACCAGCGCGCGTCTGATAACGCTTGGCATGATGGACTCCAATTCGGCCGCCAACCGCCGAAGTCTGCCGCAAAGCCGGGTGTTTATCCAGTCGGACCGCTGACGCAGCGCAATGTTGCCAACCAACCTCGCCTGCGGCGCCCCCGCCCGCGTTTAGGAAACCCCTGTTAAGAAGCGGCTGCAGACCATTCCCGAAGCGCGCCAAGCACCGATGTCCCGCTCAAATCAGTACTGTACCGGTCGCGGGCGGTCGAGTTGCCGCCGAATCAGCTCCAATTCGAGTTGATCGAACCCCCGCAGAGTTTCGCCGCGGACGCGGCGGTTGGAGTCGATTGGGAGCAATTCGCTGCGCCAACCGTCAAGCGATGAATTGAACTCCAAGTCCGAAACGCGCCGTCGCAGAGACAAAGCGCCGGCGGGCCGCGCCGAAAGCGGACGCAACCGCTCGAAGGCTTGGGCGATGAACTCGGTGCGGCGGCGCAGGGCATTCTCGCCGCAAACCCGCTCGATTCCCACTAGATTTTCCAACATCCGCCGGTCGCGCCCGCTGTCTTGCCCCGTCGGCGGGGGACTCTCCACATAGTTGTCGCGCCATTCCCTCAGCGCGGCGCAATGCTCGCGATAATCGCCGAGCGCTTCGCCGTCGATCGAAGCCATAAAATCCGCGCATTCCTTGGGGCTCGCGCTGTTTTCCGATTCGGCGAGGCGCTCAAGGCAAACCCGGGCCTGTTCGTCCACGGCGCGCAGAATCGCGGCGGCCGCGGCAATCCCCTCCTCCGGCTGCGATTCTTGAGCCAACACCACGCCGGACCCAATCACGGCCAAGAAACCCAATCCGCGAAACACTTTGTTTGCCGAATCACGCATGAACCAAATATAGCACTTCCCGCCGGATTGAAAATCACTTCCCTTGCCGAAGCGGCCCGCGTCTGGTCGCTTAATCGCTTTGCCGCCTTCGACAAACAAACCTTAAGCTGCTGTTACTGACTGATTGAGGAAAATTGACGATGGCGGCGGAGGTGATTGCTGCCTTGAAGTTCTTCAAAGGCAAGCCCCAAGGTTGACCCCGCCTTTCGCACTTCCGAAAATACATGCTAGTCCGCAACGGAAGTCGCCGCCATGATCTATCGAACCGTTTTGCCGATTCTCGCCGCGCTGTCGCTTGCCGCCTGTTCCGAGCCTGTTGGCACCAGCGGCACCCTTGATCCCGTCGCGGTCGAGCCGCCGTTGGAATTGGAAGTTCTTTCCACCAAATCATGGCTGGTGACTGGAGGCGACGCGCTGGTGGAAGTGCGGGTCAAGGACAATACCCGGCGTTTGCAAGCCGATGAAGTGCTTGTGGAATTGAACGGCCGCGAAATCACGCCGCTGTTCCGACAAACTTCGGACCAATCCATGCAGGCGCTGCTGGAGAACATGAGGGTAGGCGAAAACGAGCTGCGCGCCAGCCTTGCCGGAATTCCCGAAGCCGCCACCTTGGGATTGACCAACTGGCCCAGTTCCGGGCCGGTGATTTCCGGGCCCCATCAGCAGCCTTTTTACTGCCAAACACGGCAATTCCGCACAGTGGCCGGGGACTCGCTCGGCGAACCAATCGACCGGAACTGTTCCATTGAGACCAGGTTAGACTATGTGTACTGGAGCGATTTGGACCAGGCTTTCAAGCCGTATCAGCTCCAGTTTGGCGGTCTGCCGCCTTTCGATATCGCCCAAATCGAAAGCCAAGGCAGGCTGATTCCCTATGTCGTGAGAGTCGAAACCGGCACCGTCAACCGGGCCGTGTATGAAATCGCCATGCTCCACGACCCCGCCGCCGGCGAGCTTGACCCATGGCGGCGCAGCGAAGGCTGGAATGGCAAATTGGTGTACACCCACGGCGGCGGCTGCCGCGCCGGCTGGTATCGGCAAGGCGCGCAAACCGGCGGCGTGATGCGCCGGGGCCTATTCGAGCAGGGATACGCGGTTGTGTCCTCTTCGCTGAATGTATTCGGCAACAATTGCAACGACTTGCTCGCCTCCGAAACCCATATCATGGTGAAGGAGCGCTTCATCGAGCGTTACGGCGTACCGGTTTACACTATCGCCACCGGCGCCTCCGGCGGTTCTTACCAGTCGCATCAAACAGCCGACAATTATCCCGGCGTATTCGACGGCATCATCGTTGCGGCCAGCTTCCCCGATGTGACATCCGCCACGATTTTCACTTTGGCCGACGCCAGATTGCTGCACCACTACTTTGCCGAGATCAGCCCCGACCAATTCAGTCTGGAACAGCAGCGGGCGGTATCGGGCTTCGGCGTTTGGGACTCGATTGCCAATCTGAGCCGCGGCGCGGCGCGTTTGGACCCGACCTTTGACCCGAACGCGGCGCCGGAAGACCAGGGAGCGGAAGTCGGCATCGATGAACTGCGCGCGGTGCTCTACCAGCCGGGTGTCGGCGGCATTCGCGCAACGGTTTACGACCACACAGTGAATGTCTACGGCGCGGAGCCGGAAACCGGCGCGGCCCTGCGCCCGCTCGACAATTTCGGTGTGCAGTACGGTCTGGCGGCGTTCAACGCCGGTCGAATCACGGCGCGGCAATTCATCGACCTGAACCGTGAAATCGGCGGCTACGACAGGGATCTGAATCATGTGTTTGAACGCCACCGCGCCGACCCGGCCGCGCGCCGCCGCGCCCTCGGCAGCGGCCGCATCCTATACGGCGGCGAAGGTCTCGCGGTTACGCCGACAATCGATTACCGCAGCTATACCGACCACTTCGAAGGCGGCGATATCCATATGATCGTGCATCAATTCTCGACCCGGGAGCGCTTGCGCCTCGCCAATGGCGGCACCGGCAATCATGTGATGCAAATCGGCGGGCAGTGGGGCTTCGAGCCGGGTGCGGACGATTTGGGCGAGTTGTTTCGGCAAATGGACGCTTGGATTCTGGCTATTCAAGCCGATACTTCCAGCCTGACGCCGCCGCAGGTGGTCGCCGCCAACCGCCCGCGGACGCTGAACGACGCTTGCTGGGACTACGCTCGCGGGGAGCGCGCGAAAATCGAAGAACCAATTGAATACGCCGGATCGGGCCGCTGCACCGAACTGTATCCAACGTATTCAACGCCCCGCCATATCGCCGGCGCGCCGCTGGCGAACAACATCGTATCCTGCCATCTGCGCCCCTTGAACCGCGACGAGTACCGCCAGCCGCTCAGCGAACGCGAGTGGGCCGAATTGCAACTCATCTTCGCCGATGGCGTTTGCGATTGGAGCCGCGGCGATGCCGGCGGCACCCGCTACCAGGGCGGCTGGCTTTCCTTCGGCCCCTCCCCGGTCAACCGCGTCAATTGACCGCGTCGGGCAGTGAAAATACGTAAATGGCGTTGCCCCAGCGGGGATAGGTGATTTCCGTGGCGATGACGCCGGGGACAGTGCGCGGGCTGGTGCCGCCAAGTGCCGTGGTGACGGCGATGTATTGTTTGCCGTCGATGGCGAAAGAGACCGGATGGCCCTGCACCGAGGTGCCGAGGCGGGTTTGCCAGAGTATTTCGCCGTTGTTGACATCGAAGGCGGTGAAGCGCCGGTCGAGGTCGCCGACGAAGACCAGATCGCCCGCGGTGGAGATCGTGCCGGTATGCAGCGAAGCGCGCTGCTGGTGGCTCCAAACTTCCTCCAGCGTATCGGCGTGGTAGGCGCCGACTTTGCCAAGATTGCCGTCGGTGCCCGGCATTTCAAAGAATTTGCGGCTGGCCGCCAAGCCGCCGCCGCCCTGCACCAACGCGACTTCTCTCGCGGCGTTTTCCAGGCAGGTCTGGCTCAAGGGCGCGACGATCAGGCCCGAGGGCGGGTGGTAGGTCATCGAATGCCAGTCCTTGCCGCCGGCGCTGCTCGGGCAGGCGGAAGTCCATTCGTCGAGCTGGGCGTTCTGGATATCCTCGCGATAGGTGACTGCGCCGGTTTCCGGGTCGATATGAGTGAAGGTGTTCTGGAACACGGTTTCCGTGAAGCCGCGAAACTCGCCGGATACGCGGTCGTTCTTCCAGAGGATGCCGTGTTTGCCGATGGAGTAGACCAACTTCTCCTCGCCGCGGTCGATTAACACGCGCTCGAAGACTTCGTCCAAATCCAGCGCCTCCGCCGGCACGTGCTGAAAGTACCAGTCGAGTTCGCCGTTGTTGGTGTCGATGGCGACGGTGGCGTTGGTGTAAAGCCCTATATCGTTGATTGTCATGTGGCGGCTGACGGGAACCCAGGGTTTTTGCTGCGCCGTGCCCCAATAGGTCAGTTGCAGCTCCGGGTCGTAGCTGCCGGTGATCCAGGTTTCGCCGCCGGCGCGGAATAGATCGTCCAAACCGCCCCAGGTATCGCCACCGGGTTGGCCGGATTCGGCGATGGTCTCGAATTGCCAGAGCAAATCCCCGTTGTCGGCGTCATAGGCGCTGACGAAACAATCCTCGGGGATGTAGCGGGCACAGCCGGCCAAGCCGGAAATCACCTTGCCGTCGGCGACGATGGGGCCGCTCGAATTGGCGAAACCCTTGCTGTTGTCGGCGATGACGGTTTCCCAAACCTGCTCTCCCGTGCGGGCATCGAGCGCCACCAGCCGCGCGTCGGTGGTCGCTTGAATGATTTTGTCCCCGTACATGGCGATATTGCGCATGTCCTGGCGATTGGCGGGGCCGGTCCAATGCTCCCAAATGAGTTCTCCGGTCTTGCCGTCGAGCGCCTGGATTACATTGCCGGGGTTGATCAGATAAATGATCCCGTTGTACACAAGCGGTGCCGGTTCGGAATCGCCTTCGTGCATGTTCCAAACCCATTCCAGCCGCAGGTTGGCGACATTCCCGGTATTGATCTGGTCGAGGGGGCTGTAGCTGTGGCCGAAAAAGTTGCGCCGGTGCATCGGCCAATCGGCCGGGTCGGGGTCGCGCAGCATCGCCGCGGTCAACGGTTCGAACGGCACGAAATCTTCGGTATTGCCCACCACGGTGAGGCCTTGCGGCGCGGGTGGTGCCGCGGGACGGCGCAGGGCCACGATGCGGGAAATGTTCTCCGCGATGACGAAATCGCTGCTCTCAGTCAACGCTTCGCCAACACCATCGACTCCGTTCACCGCCAACATATGGGCAACGACATCGAGATAGTCGCCGTCGGTCATATCGCCGGCGCCGCCGGGCGGCATGTTCGATTGGATATTGCCGAGCAACAGCGCCGGCGTTTGGTTGCCCCAGCGCTGAATGAAGGATGGGCCGGTCAACAAGGGGCCGAGGATCGTGCCTTCCAAATTGGCGCCGTGACAGGCAGCGCAATTCACGGCGTAAGCCGCTGCGCCGGCTTCGGATTGGGCGGTGAAGCCGGGTTCCGCCACCGGCCCGGCATCATCGTTTTGCGGCGTGCAAGCCGCCAGCCAGAGACCGGCGCCGAGACCGAGACCCAGGCCGACTGTCCGAGTCGCGGGCGAAATTTTGCGGGAATCTGCCATTTTTTCAGTCCTCGTTTGACGGGCGGGAAACCGCCCGCCGAAACATCGTCTTGAATACAAAATCGTTCGGCGCGAATCCGTTTGGATGGGGAGTCGCGCCTCCGGCCGCCAATGTTTTTGTCACTCTTCCCGCGGGAATATCCAGCCGCGCAATTCGCCCGGGGGATTTCCTTCGCTGTGGATTTGCACGTACAGCGAATTGGCCCGCAGCGCCTCGATCTGCTCCTCGGTTAGTTCAATTTCACCGCCGATTTCGCCACCGGTCGCCGTGGTCACATCCAACTGATGCACCGCTGGCCCCGGCCGCGCCGGCGGACCGTGGTGCAAATGCGCCGCTGTCGCCACCGAACTCATGCCCGCGAAGCTCCCGGTTACGCTGAGGATATTGCCTTCCAGCGTCAGAAAAACTTCGCCATCGCCGGTAATGCTGTCCACCGTCTGCGGCGTGGTGGGCATGGGCGAAAGTCGGGCGCGGTAGGATTCGGCTTGTGCCCAAGCCAACCCAGTGCAGATCAGGCCGGCGATGGCGAGCAAGGCCGGCGACAGGAACTGCGCGATGCTGCGGTTCGACATCTTGATTCTCTCTCGATTGGCGTTTGGCGGAAATTCAGCCCGATGTTAGTACACCGCGCCGCAATCGTACAAACGACCGGTCCAACCCGTCCCGTCGCGCCCGCGAGTGGTCAACGACAGCTGAAATTCGCCGCCGTCCAGTTGGCCGGGTCATCGGCGCCACTGTCGTGACCGTTATTGCTGTTGGCGACCGCGTAGCCTTCGGCCACGTGATGGTCGGCGGGATTGGCGGTGGCGACCGGGATCCCGCGACATCGCCCGGATTTCGTTCGCTTCGCCTTCCCGGTGCAGGCGGGGGCAGATTCGGTTATGCTGCGGCGGTTGCAGCGATCCCCCGACAGCCATGCGGAAGGAATTGACCATGTCAGCCATGCAAAGAAATATCCTGATCGCCTTGGCGGTGCTCGCATTCGGCGCCGGTCTGGTTTATGTCTACACGGCGCCGTTCGCCTACGAGCGCGCGATCGGCGTGCGCATCGGCGGCGAATTGACCGCGCCGCCGGACGATTGGACCACGGTCAACCAGCCGGGTCTTGGTTATCTGAAGCTCGCCGGATTTCCGCCGTTTGTGATCAAAATCGTGTTTTCCGCCGACGAGGGCGGAATCATCACCGCGACCCGGCCCGACGGCGGCTATTGGGCGGCGCGGGTGCGCGAGCGGCCCGACGGCTGGGTCCGCATCGGCGACGCGACCTACGCTTTGACCGGTCGGGAAATCACGGGCGATGAACGCATCCCCTATCTCGAAAGCTACACCGGCAAGAACGGCATGGGCATGGGCTACGATTTCGAGGGCGAGGTCATCCCCGGCACCAACGAGCCCCTGCACACTTGGGAAGTGTTTTACTGGACACCGCGGTAACAAGTTGCCAAAAAACGCTGCGACTACCGAATTGAAGTCTTATTCGCCCAGGCGACGCGCGGTCTCAGCGTAGCAACGCGGCTATTCCGGTTGCGGGCACCCCCCCCCGTGAATTTTCCGTCGTCGGGGGGTTGATGCCTGTCGTCATTTGGGTTTCATTGTGCCTGAAACACCGCAAGCCTGAATTTTCCGTCATCGCCGGGGGCTGATGCCAGCATCGACCGCAGGGGTTTGAGAGGGAACCAGCTTCTCGTGCCCCGCCAGCCATTTGTACATGACCAAGGCATCCACGTAGCCGCGGGTGGGGTGGTGGAATGCGTTCGGCAAGCGCCCGACCGTCTCGAAACCCAGCTTGGCCCAAAGGCGCGCGGCGCTTTCGTTGCTGGCGGCGACAAAATTGAATTGCATCGCTTTGTAGCCCAGCTTGAGCGCGATTCGCTGGGAATGATGGCACATGGCAGCCGCGAGTCCTTGGCCCCGCGCCCTTGGGGCGACCATGTAACCGCAGTTGCAGACATGGCGCCCGGGGCCGCCGAAATTCGATTTCAGGTAGTAGGTGCCGAGAATTTCGCCGTCCCGCTCGGCAACGTAAGTCTTGCGCGGCAGTTCCAGCCACCGACGGCGCGCCTCTTCCCTGTCCGTGGCGGGATCGAATCCGTAGGTGTCGCCGGCGGCGACAATGGTTTGGAAAATCGGCCATATCCGCTCGAAATCCTGTTCGACTGCCTCCCGCAGGACTATCTCAGCGCACACCGCGTCGTTCACAAATTCAACCGTTTGAACAGCGCGTCCGGCAGTATGCGGACCACGAACAGAATGATGCGCCACCAACCGGGCGCGTAGACCGTATGCCGCTTTTTGGCCACGCCGCGAACGATGGCGGCGGCCACGCGCTCCGGTGTCGCGAACAGCGGGCCTTTCGGCAAATGCGCGGTCATGGGCGAATCCACAAGGCCCGGGCGGATATCGATGACATGGACCCCGCGGACGTGAAGTTTGCCGCGCAGCCCTTGCAGATACGCCGAGACCAGCGCCTTGGCCGAGCCGTAGACGTAGTTCGACGGCCGACCACGATCGCCCGCGACCGAAGTGATGACGGCCAGCGTTCCACACCCTTGTTCGCGCATTTTCGGCGCCAACTCGGTCAGCAGCGAAACCACGCTCAGGGTATTCACTTCGAGCGCCGCCAGCACCGCTTGCGCGTCGGCTTCGCAACGCGCTTGGTCGGGCAGCATGCCGTGGGCGATTAACACCAAGTCCACGTTCCCCAGCGCGGTGAAAGCTGCTTGCAACAAATCCGCGTGTTGTTCGAAGCGGGTTAAATCGGCTTCGGCGGTTTCGACCGCGCCAGCGCCCGGTTGCCTCAGCCGCTCGCGCAAAGCCGCCAATTTTTCGCCGTTGCGGGCGATCAGATAGAAGTGGTTTTCGGCTTTGGCGTAATGTTCCGCCACCGCCGCCGCGATGGCCGAAGTTGCGCCGATGATCAGGAGTTTCATGCCCGCGGCCCCGTCAGGCCGATGCGGTCGGATTGGGCCGAGCGGAAGCGCATCCGGGTGTCCACTTGTTGTTTGACAGCCGCAAACCGTTGCCAGCCCGGATAGCCCGCCTTGAACACAGCTTCGCTCATGCGCGCGTCCTTCGCCAAGTAAATGCGCCCGCCGTGGTCGAGCACGACGCGGTCGAGTTGATCGAGCAACGGGAACAATGATGGCTCGCGGCGGAAATCCAGGGCAAGCGTATAGCCACTCATGGGGAAGGACAGCGGATTGTCGTTCGCCGGACCCATTTTCTTCAACACCGACAGAAACGAACCTTTGCCCGCGCGGCCGACCCGGCCCAGGACTTCCGCCATGCCCAAGCGGGCGGATTCGAGCGGCAGAACAAACTGGTATTGGAGAAAGCCGGGCTTGCCGTAGAGCAGATTCCAGTTGCGGATATGGTCGAGTGGGAAGAAGTAGGCGTCCAGGTCGAGGCTGTTGCCGCTGGCTTCGAATTGGGCGCTGGAATCGGGCCTTGCTGCAGAACCGGAACCGTTGCGGTTGGGATTGGAACGGTTTCGGTCCGCGCCGAGGCGCCTCCCGCCCGCACGCAAAAGCTGCCAGTGGAAGTAAGCCGAATTGAACAGCGACAGGCTGTGGCGGTTCAGCAAACCCGCCGGTGGGGCGAACGGAACGGCGAGCCGCCGCCGGTCGGGATAGCGCAACTCGCCCGAGGCCGCGTGTTCGGCGAGAAATACCACGCCGCGGCCGAGGCGCTGCCCGCGCGCGAGGCAGTCGAGCCAAGCTACGGAATAGTGTACATCCCGGTGCTCTTCGAGCAAATCGAAGCAGTGCTCCAGATGGGTCGCCGGCAGGGATTCGGCCGCCATCAGCGAGCTTGTGATTGGCGCGAGTTTCAGCTCGGCCTCCAAAATGATTCCGGTTAGACCCATGCCGCCGCAGCTGGCTTGAAACAGTTCCGACCGATGCCCCGGGCCGCAGCGCGCGATTTCGCCGTCGGCCAGCAGCAGGCGCAATTCCCGCACGTGGTCGCAGAAACTGCCGTCACGGTGATGATTCTTGCCGTGGATATCCGCCGCGACCGCGCCGCCGATGGTGACATTCGCCGTGCCCGGCAATACCGGCGGCAGCCAACCCGCGGGTACGACCCGGCGCAGCACTTCCCGCAAGCCAAATCCGGCGCCGCAGCGGAGCACGCCCGCGGCCTCGTCCAATTCCCATGACCGGGGAAGTTTTCGGCTGCCGACCACCGTCTCCGACAAAGCGCTGTCGCCATAGCTGAGGCCGCCGCCACGGGGAATGATCGCATTCAGCGACGGGTCAGCCAGCGCTGCGCGCAGGTGATCGATATTGGACGGTTCGAACCGCCGCGCTTCGATTGCGGGATAGCGCCCCCAGCCGTGGGTCAGCATGATGCTCCGCGCAACCTCATGGGCGGTCCGTCGCCGGTGGGGGAAGATGCAAGGTTCGGTCTTTCGCGGCGAAAAAACGATGCCAACGTCATTCCTCAAGCACGAATTGACTGGCAACTTGAATCACCGAGCTGCCAGTTCAAGCTCCCGCCGCCATGATTTCTTCTTCAACGTCGCGCAGTTTGTCTTTGCCGAAGAACATTTTATCGTTGACAAAGAAAGTTGGCGCGCCGAAGCAGCCGCGTTCAACCGAGGCGTTGGAGTTTTCAATCAATGCTTTCTTGATCTCGGGATCTTGGGTGCCGGCGATGATTTCCCCCGCGGGCAACCCAGCATCGTCAAGGGCTTGGCCGATCACTTCCGGGTCGGCCATATTCAGGCCGAGCTCCCACATGCAGGAAAACATCGCTTCCACGTATCGCTCGAAATAATCTTGCCGTTTGGCGAAAACAGCCCCGCGCATCAAATGCAGAGTATTCACCGGAAAATGCGGATTCATCCGAAATCCCGCGATGCCGTGCCGGCGCACGAAGCGTTCGGTTTCCAAGGCATGGTACTCGGATTTATTGCGCACGCCCGCGAACTGCTCGATTGGCGAACGGTTGTTGGTTGATCGGAAAACCCCGCCGAGAAGAATGGGAAAGTAATCGAAAGCCGCACCGGCGTTCCGCTCGATCTCCGGCAGCACTTTGTGTGCGTAGTAGCAATTCGGACTGCCGAAATCGAAGTGGTATTCCAGGTTCATCGATGGGGCTCCGTCGTTGTTCGGCCAGTGACTCCGGGGTCAGAATTTTTCCGCGAAAGGCCGCAGATCCATCTCGTGGGTCCAAGCGTCCCGGGGTTGGTGGTGCAACTGCCAATAAGTCTCGGCCACCGAGGATGGATCCATTAAGGTGTTTTGCGGCAGCTGGTCTGGATCGTCGCCGCGCCCGCGGATGCGGTCGCGGACGAAAGCGGTATCGACGCCGGCATCGATAACGAGGTGGGCGACGTGGATTCCCTCCGGGCCCAGTTCCCGCGCCATCGCTTGAGCCAAGCCGCGCAGGGCGAACTTGGCGCTGGCGAAAGCGGCGAATCCCGGGCCGCCGCGGACGCTCGCCGTGGCGCCGGTGAAGAGGATCGAGCCGCGGCCCCGGGGCACCATATAGCGCGCCGCTTCGCGACCGGTGAGGAAGTTGGTCAGACAGGCCATTTTCCAAACTTTGCCGAAAACCCGCTCGGTGGTCTCCCGGACTGGAAAATTCACATTGCCGCCGGGATTGCAGACCACGACCTCCAGCGGTCCGATATCTTGTTCTATCGCCGCGAAACGCGCCTGAACCTGGTCTTCCTCGCGGGCATCGAGGGAATAGCCGTAGCCGCGTCCACCGCCGCTGTTGATCTCGTCAACCAGCGCCCGGGATTTCTCGCCATTGCGCCGACCGAGGCAAACCGTGAAGCCTCCGGCGGCGAAGCGGCGGGCGATGGCGGCGCCGATGTAGTCACCGGCGCCGACAATCAGACAGACTTTTTCGGCCAAGAGAGCGCTCCGCCGCGGATCAATTCGCAGGCTTGACGAATTTCAGCGTCATGCGGTCGCTTTCGCCGATGGCCGCGTATTTTTCCCGGTCTTCATCCCCCAGGCGATAGGTGGGCGGCAGCGTCCAGACGCCCCGGGGGTGAACGGTTGGATCATTCGGATTGGCGTTGACTTCGGAAGATTCAACGAATTCGAATCCGGCGGCCGCGGCAATTTCTTTGGTATACGCCTCGGTGACATAGCCGGTGGTTTCCATGGCTTCCATGCTGGCGTCCGGCAGGGCGCGGTGTTCCACCACGCCGAGCACGCCGCCGGGTTTCAGCGCGGCATAGAAAGCCTGGAAGAACTCGTGTTCCTGCCCGGCCATGATCCAGTTGTGGACATTGCGGAAAGTCATCACCAGATCGGCGCTCTCCGGCGGTGCGATCTCGACTTCATCCGGCGGCAGCAGATGAGTGATCGTGACCGGGCCGTATACATCGGCATTGCTGACCTTTTCCTCGAAGCCGTTCAAACTGCGCACTTGAAACTCGGCGGAGGAATTCCGCGAAAAGTGGGCAGCGTAGAATTTGCCTTCTTCGCTTACATAAGGTGCGATGACCTCGGTGTACCAACCTCCGGCCGGGTGGATTTCGACCACGGTCATATCGGGTCGAAGACCGAAGAATTCCAGCGTTTCAACCGGATTGCGGTACTCGTTGCGGGCGATATTCGCTTCGCTGCGATGGTCGCCGACGATCAAATCTTCCAAGTTGTGATCCGCCCGCGCATTCGCGCCGAGACCGAGCAGCAGAACGGGAAGAGACAACAGCAACAGGCGTTTCAACATTGGGACATCCTCAATTTCTGATTTGGGCAACAGGAACGGCGATTCTGCCATGAAGCGCGGCGGCTGACAAAGCATGCCGCCGTCCAGTTCGCGCATTTCTAGACAAATATAAGGGCCGGATGGTTAGCGGCCAGCGTGGCGGCGCGGCACCGCAACCCGCCAGCATTGTTGGACGCGGCGAATCGGCGGGCTTGCGGCTTGGGGGTGGTAGTGGGATGATGCCGCCGCCCGCCGAATCCACTCCCGGCGTCCCATGGCAGCCCGGTATGACCAAAATTGAAGGCCAACCCCGAAACTCCGCGCTGGAATCGCGTCTGCGCGCGGCGGAGGCGGAAAAAGCAGGCCGCTACGACAAACGCACCGAACATCTCGACAGCGACGGTCGGGCGATTTTCATCAACCGCTTGATCTTCGAGGATTCTCCCTATTTGTTGCAGCACGCCCACAATCCGGTGGATTGGCGCGCTTGGGGTGATTCGCCGTTCGAGGTGGCGAAAGCGGAGAACAAGCCGGTCTTTCTTTCCATCGGCTATTCGACCTGCCATTGGTGCCATGTGATGGAAATCGAAAGTTTCGACAATGTGGAAGTGGCGAAGTTGCTCAACCGGCATTTTGTTTCGGTGAAGATGGACCGGGAGCAATACCCGGATATCGATGAGGTTTACATGACTGCCGTGCAATGCGTCAGCGGCCACGGCGGTTGGCCGATGTCGAATTTTCTGCTGCCGGACGGCCGACCGTTCTTCGCCGGCACCTATTTCCCGCCCGACCGCTTCATGGATTTACTTCAGCAGATTCACCAGGTTTTCACTTCCCGCCGGGACGAGGTCGAGCGCTCCGCGGCGAGTTTGCACCAGTCGATAAGCCGCATTCTCAGCGAACGCGGCCAGCCGTCGAAGCTCGCGGACGACCTGCCGGAAAAGACTTTGCGGGCTTTGTATCGGCGCGAGGACGAGAAATTCGGCGGCCTCGCCGGCGCGCCCAAATTTCCGCAGGAGCCCTTGCTGCTGCTCGCCCTCGACCAAGCCGCCCGCGCCCGCGACGGTCGCGCCGGGCGGTTCGCCGAACGCGCCTTGCGCCATATGGCCATGGGGGGGATTTACGATCACGTGGGCGGCGGCTTCCATCGTTACAGCGTGGATGCTGGGTGGCTGGTTCCTCATTTCGAAAAAATGCTTTACAACCAATCCCAGCTGGCGCCGACCTATCTGCAAGCCTGGCAACTGAGCGGCGACCCATTCTTCCGCCGTGTGGTCGAACAGACTTTGGATTACGCGCTGCGGGAGATGCGATTACCCGAAGGCGGGTTCTGCTCGGCAACTGACGCCGACAGCGAGGGGCGTGAAGGCGCTTTTTTCGTTTGGCGCATGGCGGAACTGGAACAGCTATTTGATGCCGGAGAACTGCGCCTGCTGGCGCGCCACTATGGCGTCAGCGCGGGCGGCAACTTCGAGGGCGACAATATCTTGCATTTGCAAGCACCGTTTCCCCGGGGAGAAACCGGCGCCGCGCTCGACGAGATACTGCTCCGCCTGCGCGGCATCCGCGCCAAGCGCGAACCGCCGCTGCGCGACGACAAAGTGATCGCCGGCTGGACCGGCGCGATGATCTTCGCGCTGTGTGAGGCGGGCTGGACTTTGGGGCGCGCCGATTGGCTGGAGGCCGCGGAGCGGGCCGCCGATCACCTGTGGCGCAGCAATATCGCCGCCGACGGTGGCTTGCGCCGCATCTGGCTCCACGGTTCTTCGTCCATCGACGGACAACTCGAAGACTACGCGAATTTCGCCTTCGGCCTGTTGCGGCTAGCCGACACCACCGGCAAGAAAAAGTACTTGGCGCGATCCGCCAGTCTGATGCGGCAAGCCTTGGCGCGCTTCTTCGATCCGCGGTCGAATTGCTTCCACTTGGCGCCCGCCGATACGCCCGGACCACAATTGATTCGTTCCCGCAACGCCAGCGACGGCGCGCAAATCTCGCCGGTCGCCGCGGCGCTGGAATGCCTGATCGGACTGAACCGGCGCTCGGCCCTGCTGCCGGCGGGGGATGCCGCGGAGTTCACCGATGAACGCGTCGATGCCTGCATCGCGGAACTCGCCGGGGCGGTCAACGACAATCCCGTGGGATACCCATCGCTGCTGCGGGCGATTCGCAATTGGGAATCGGGCGCGGTCGATTCGATGCAAGCCGCCGGACGGGGCCGGGCGTGGGTTCTGGCGCGCAGATTGGTCTTGAACGGCGGGCATTCGTTCGTCGCGCGTCTGCGGCTGGCGCCGGGTTGGCACGTCACCGCGCCGGGTCAGGCCGCGGGCGATTTCCAGCCTTTGACTGTTTCACTCGATGAGGGCGAAACCAACTGGCGTCTTGGAGAACTGCGCTGCGCCGGCGAACGGGAGCGGCTTGATCCGCTCGGTGACGGAGAAGGCATCGAAATCCTCAGCGGCGAGTTCGAGCTTCAAGTCGCCCTGCTGCCGACCGCGCCGGCGGCGAGCGCCCGCGGCGGCGACTCCGCAAGCGCCCGCGGCGATAGTCGGAAAAGTGCGGGAGACGGCGATTCAGCGGCGGCTGCGCCGGATGAAAACTCTGTGGATGGCCGAAGCGACCTCTTCGCCGCCAGCGCCGCCCTGCGTCTGCACTTGCAACTATGCGACGACAAGTCCTGCCAACTGCCCGAAATCCTGCGCTTTAGGCTGTAGCCCGCCACGGCACAGTAATTCCCAAGTCCGCGCTTGGCGGACTGCCCGAAATCCTCAAAGCAGCTTGGATTCGGAGGGCTGAACAGCCCGATTAGGCTTTACGCCTTACTTGAAAATACCCGTTCCGCGGCAGCCCAGTCAGCGAGCCGCGCCAGCAAACGAAATCTCGGCGAAATCCGCCGGCAAATGCGCCGACAGCTGTTCCCAAGCCTGTTGCCTCCGCGCGGGATCTTCCGCGAACACGGACTCGAAGAAGCTGGTGATCGCAATCCGGGTGATCATCAACTGGCGACCGGGGTGGATGGCATCCGGCGGGGGCATATCCTGGCAGATATCCAAGCTGAACCGCGTCGCATCTATCCCTTCCTCGACGCTGCCCACGTCGCCGAAATCCTCATCGGACTGGCCTTCGAGCGCGTCGAGCACCGCTCTGCAGGCGAAACCGTCCGGGTTGCCCATGAAGCGAAACAACGGGTCAGCGATATCGTTGAAGCCGAGATGCGAACCGCCGTCAATTACGAGCAGGGCGCTGTCCGGGGCGCGGCTGGTCATGTCGGCGCCGTTGCTGTCGAATTCGATCAGCGCATCCGCCGTGCCGTAGATCGACAGCAGGCGCGCGTCGCTGTGGGTGAAAAACTGCGGCTTGAAAGCCGCCGATAGCCCGGCGATGGCCGCGGTGGCGCGGATGCGCGGGTCGCGCCAGCGCGGATGGTAGGTCGCCAGGTAGCTCGTCATGCTGCCAAGGGAATAGCCGCTGAGCCCGATTCGCTCCGGGTCGGCTTGAGCGGCAAACGGGCGTTCATCCGCCGGCCAGTCCAGCAGCGAATCGATCAGAAAGCTGATATCCGCCGGTTGGTTCACCACGTCCGCCGCATTGGGCCCGCCTTCGGCGCCGCCCGAGGTCAGCGGGTAATCCGGCGCCGCGAAAATATAGCCGAGGCTGGCCAATTGCTCCGCCACATACTCCAGTTCCGCCCCGTCAGACAGGAATCCATGGCTATGAATAATCAGCGGCAGCCTGCCGTCTGCGTCCCGCGGGAACCAAACCCGCAGCGGAACCGTACGCTCGGGCTTCTCAGGCACGCCGCGGTTTTCCGCCGTAGGCCGACTCGCATCTACGAATACCACATCCTCCCGCTTCACCGCGTACTCGCCGCCATCCAGCCAGGCGCGGCTCATCGAATCCTCCGCGGGCCCCTCCGCCGCCGTCAGGAACAGCACCGCGACAATACCCGCCGCCGCCACCGCCATCGCCGCCAAAGCGGCGAGGCCAATAACCACAATCTTCAACCGTCTCATCGCGATTCTCCCACTCCATCCCAAGAATACCGAACCTTCGATCTATTTAGGTAGTTCCACGGGAGTAGTTTCTCGTGCTGCATTCTCCCAACGACGATTTCCGGCGCGACACCGATCTCGGCGGCGAACTCGGATACAGCATCGTACCGATGGCGCAAGATGGGGCAGCACCGCAGCCTTGTCTGGAGGGATTAAAAAGTCCTGGGCAAACGCGTCCGCCTCGTCTTCCTGTTCTCTGTTCAAGCCTTCCTGCATTTCCAAAAACAGCATTTTCTTGCCGTGCAGCAGAATATGTGCGGCTTCATGGAAAAATGCGAACCAAAGTTGGTCGTTGGAGCGATAACGCAAACTGAGCATCAGCAGGGCCTTTTTGCGCGACAACCATTTTGTCGCACCGCTTGCCGGGCATCCCCTGGGTGCAGGCTGGAATACTACGGCAACGCCGGCGCGGGCGCAGGTCTCCGGCAATATGGGCACAAACTCGGTGGGTTGGTTTCGTTGGTAAGGTTTCTCAAGGCATCGAGTTCGGCTCTGAACTTTGATTTGTCGAAAGGGTCGCACTGGATCCGCGCCGCATCGATTGCGCCCTTGCGCAGCCAGGCCGCAACCGCCGCGGACTCTATCTTGAATTTTGGGGACGCTTTGAAGGCGGCAAGCCCCACAGCCGATTCATATTGCTCGCGCCAAGTCTCGACCGAAGCGACCCCGAAGAACTTCAGACACTCGGAAACTTGCGTAGCTTTGTCCCCGAATTTCCGCACCCAGCCGAACTTGACCATGTGACTTAGGGGAAGTTGGTCAAGCCATTCGGCCTGCGCGGCAAGGTTGGCTCGCTCCGCTTTTTTGGCGAGCCCGGCTCGGTACCCCGCTTCCCTGGCGAGCCAGAAATGCACCGGGCCTCCCACCACTTTTTCCAGGTGACATTTCTCCAGTCGATGGTGCCGTCCCTGGTTTGTGGAATCGGCTCATCCGTCGCCTCGAAGACCAACCTGTGGCCATCAGACAGGCGCAAGGCGAACTGGTCCTTTCTGTCACCCTTCAGTGGATGCGGGCTTCCCGCCTGGCGCGGAAATGTAAACCTGCGGTCTTAGCGAATCTTGGCGAAGAAGCGGGGGACGACTTCGGTGGCGGGGCCGTAGGACGCTTCGTCGAAACCGGCGCCGGTGGGTTCGAGATTCAGTTCCACGGTGCGCGCGCCGGTGCTGGCGGCGGCTTGGTAGAAGCCGGCGGCGGGGTAGACGTGGCCGGAAGTGCCGATGGCGACGAACAGATCGCAGGCATGGAGCGCGGCGAAGATTTCGTCCATGTGGAAAGGCATTTCACCGAACCAGACCACATTGGGACGCAGCGCGCCGGCGCGGCCGCAGCAACGGCATTCGGAGCTGGGGAAAACGTCTCCCCGGTTGTCGAAAACCCGCTCCGAATAGGCGCAGCGAATCTTCAGCATTTCGCCGTGCATGTGCAGCAGCCTGTGGCTGCCGGCGCGTTCGTGCAGATCGTCGATGTTCTGGGTGACCAGCAAGAATTGGCCGGCGAAGCGCCGTTCGAAATCGGCCAGTGCGAGATGGGCCGCGTTGGGTTGGATTTCCGGGCGCTGCAACTGCCGCCGCCGCTGGTTGTAAAAGTCGTGTACCAGCCGCGGGTCGCGCGCAAAGCCTTCCGGCGAAGCGACATCCTCAACCCGGTGGTCTTCCCACAGGCCTTCGGCGGCGCGGAAGGTGCGGATGCCCGATTCGGCCGAGATGCCGGCGCCGGTGAGCACAACGATTGAGTCCATGGGCGGGAATCATAACCGCTTGCCGGTATAATGCGATGCAAATCATTGAGGGAAAGATTTTCGATGACCACTTTGCAAAAAGGCGACCCGGCGCCCGCGCTGAGTTTGTCGGACCAGGAAGGAAACACGGTCGATTTGGCGGACTACCTCGGCGAATCCCGAGTGGTGCTTTATTTCTACCCCAAGGCGATGACCCCCGGGTGTACGGCCCAGGCCAGAAATCTGCGCGATTCCAGCGCCGAACTCGCGGCCCGGGACGCGGTCGCCATCGGCATCAGTCCGGATGCCGTCAAACGACTGAAAAAGTTTGCGGAAAAGGAAAGCTTGAATTTCAAATTGCTCTCCGACGAGGACCACGCCGCCGCCGAAACCTTCGGCGTTTGGGGTCTGAAAAAATTCATGGGCCGCGAATACATGGGTATTGTCCGCACGACTTTCATCATCGGCAAGGATGGCGAAATCGCCCATGTCATGCCCAGGGTGAAGACCAAAACCCATCACCGGGATGTGCTCGACGCGCTCGATTCGCTCGACTGAACGATAGCGCCGCGGTCGACGTTCGGGGTCGGACCCGGGGACGACCGGCGGCGGTCGCCGCCGGAGGGGCGTGCCGGGCTGTTTCCGCGGCGCCGTTCCGCTTCCGCGCCGGACCTGCCCGACCGCCGCGGCAGTGCCCGCGCCGAACCGCGGCGAGGTCGCCCAAAGAAAGAAAATGACCCAGCTCAGCGTCAATGTGAACAAGATCGCCCTGCTGCGAAACTCCCGCGGGGGCGATTATCCACGGGTTAAGGATTTCGCCCTCCGGCTGATCGGCCTCGGCGTCCGGGGAATCACGGTGCATCCACGGCCTGACGAACGCCATATCCGCCGCGCCGACGCTTGCGAACTGGGGGAAATGCTGCGCGGGCATCCGGCGGTTGAGTTCAATATCGAAGGTTATCCTTCGCCCGACTTCCTCGCGCTGGTCGAGCGGGTCAAGCCCGACCAATGCACCCTGGTGCCCGACGCCCCGGACCAGATCACTTCCGACCACGGCTGGGATATCCCGGCCAATCTGGACATCCTGCGGGCGGCAACCGACCGCCTTCGCGCCGCCGGAATCCGCAGCAGCTTGTTCCTCGACCCGTCGACCGCCATGGCCGAACACGCCCCCGCCGCCGGCTGCGACCGCGTCGAACTTTATACCGAGGAATACGCCGCCGCTGCCGGCGGCCCCCGCGAAGCGGAAGTGCTGGAGCGCTATCGCGCCGCCGCGGCCAAGGCCGTGGAACTCGGCACTGGTGTCAACGCCGGCCACGATCTCAATCTGCGCAATCTCCAGCGTTTTCTCGGCATCGGCAATGTCCTCGAAGTATCCATCGGCCATGCCCTGATCGTCGAATGCCTTGAATTCGGCGTCGATCGGGTCGTTTCGCGCTATCTGGCCATTTGCGAGGCAAGCCCGCAACGCGAAAACCGCGCATGAACCAGCGGATGTACTACGGCTATTGGATCGTCGCCGCCGGTCTGGTTACGCAATTCATCGCCGTCGGCATGTCGAACTACGTCGCCGGCGCCTTCATGGTGCCGATGACCCTCGAGTTCGGCTGGACCCGAGCCGAATTCACCGCATCCCGCTCCCTCGGACAGCTAGTGATGGCGTTTACCGGCTTCACCATCGGCGCCTGGATCGACCGCTGGGGCGGGCGGCCTTTTATCGCCGCCGGTTCGCTGCTGATGGCGGCGTCGCTGTACGCGCTCAGCCTGATCCAGAGCTTGCCACAATGGCTGATTCTCAATGGCTTCGCGCTGACCATAGGCGGGGCGATGATCGGTAATCTGGTGGTGAATGTCACCCTCGGCAAATGGTTCGTCGAGCGGCGCGGCTGGGCGGTGTCGCTGGCCGCCATGGGCATTTCCGGAGCGGGGGTTGTGCTGCCGCCGGTGGCTGCGGAACTCGTGGATACCTTCGGTTGGCGCGAGTCCTGGCGGATCTTGAGCGCCGCGACCTTGCTTGTCGCCTTGCCAATGAGTTTGGTGCTGCGCCGCCGACCCGAGGATTACGGCTGGCATCCCGACGGCAAATCCCAACTCGAAATCGAGCGGGGCCAAGGCGCCGCGGCCCAAGCCGATTTGGCACGGTCCATGACCCGGGCCCAGGCGATGCGCACCAGCGAGTTTTATTTTCTCGTGCTCGCTTTCGGATTGTTTCAGATTTCCATCACGGTGATGCTGCTGCAAACCATTCCGCTGATGACCGACGCCGGTTATTCGCGGCCAATCGCCGCCGGAATGATTTCCCTGGCATCGGTGCCCGCTTTCCTGAGCAAGCCTTTTTGGGGCCTGCTGATCGACCGTTTCCAGCCCAAACTGCTGGCCGCCGCCGGTGCCGTCGTCACCGGACTGTCGGTGATTTGCATAGTGACTTTCATCGCCAACGAACGACATTGGCTGGTCTACACGGCCTTTCTGGTCATGGGAATCGGCTGGGGCGGAATGCTGCCCTTGCAGGAAGTCATCTGGGCTTCGTTTTTCGGCCGCCGCCATCTCGGTTCGGTGCGCAGCATGGCTTTGCCATTTTCCTTCGGCCTGTCGGCGGCGGGGCCGATACTGGTGGCTTGGTATTACGATGTCGCCGGCGACTACAACCTGGCGCTGATCGCCATGGGCCTGTGCAACCTCGCTTCCGCCCTGCTGATGGTTCGATTGCGAAATTCCGGCGACGCCGGTCAGAAAGACTCGTTGACCTCAGTCGTTGCGGATTAGTCCGCGGCCTCCCGCAGCATGGGTTCGAGTACCGTCCAGACGTTTTCGAGAATGATCGGCTGGGCGGCGGCCACGGGGTGGATGCCGTCGTCCTGCATCAGTTCCGGGTTTTCCGGGATGCCTTCGATGAGGAACGGCAGCAGCGGCAGATCGTATTCTTCGGCGAGGCTGAAATAGTTCCCGTGGAAAGGTTCAGTGTAGCGCGGGCCGTAGTTGGGGGGAATCTGGATGCCCGCGAGCAGCACGCGGCCGCCGGAGGCCTTGATCCGGCGGATCATCGCGGCCAAGTTTTCGCGGATGGCGGCAACGGGAATGCCGCGCAGGCCGTCGTTGCCGCCGAGTTCCAGGATCACCAGCTCGGGAGTGTACTCCGCCAGCATCGCCGGCAGCCGTTCCAAGCCGCCGGTGGTGGTTTCTCCGCTGACGCTGCCATTGACTACCTGGTAAGCGGGATAGTCGCGTTCGAGCCGCTCGGCCAGCAATCGCACCCAGCCCTGCTCTTCACGGATGCCGTAGGCGGCGCTGAGGCTATCGCCCCAAACCAGCAGATTGCGCCCGGCCGGGGGCTCGGCGGCGGCGCAGAAAAAAGCGGCGAAGACTGATGCTGCGAAAACCGCCGCCGCGGGCGGAATGCCGACTTTTCTGAAAACCAGGACCATGACTCGCGGAGTACAGATATTGCCGTCGATTTGAACCGCTTGCGGTCGCCGCCGCGTGGAAGCGGGGCAATCCGACCCACCACCACCTTTGCACTATAATGAACGACCTTCCCGACGGCAAACTGACCGCGACCCCATGATCCGCACCTCGGCACTGACCAAGCGCGTACCCACCAGCGAAGGGGAACTCACCATCCTCAAGGAGGTGGATTTGCGGATCGAAGCCGGCGAGTCGGTCGCCATCGTCGGTGCTTCGGGCTCGGGCAAATCGACGCTGCTCGGCCTGATGGCGGGCCTCGATACCGCCACCAGCGGCGAAATCTGGCTCGATGGCCAAAAGCTTTCGGACTTGGACGAAGAGCGGCGCGCTTGGCTGCGGGCCCGGGCGGTCGGCTTTGTTTTCCAAACATTTCAGCTGCTGCCGAGTTTGACCGCGCTGGAGAATGTGATGCTGCCGATCGAACTTAAAGGCGATTCGGGCGCTGGCGGCAAAGCGCGGGAGTTGCTCGACCGGGTCGGCTTGGCGGACCGCTGGCACCATTATCCCAATCAGCTTTCCGGTGGCGAACAACAGCGCGTCGCCATCGCCCGCGCCTTCGCCACCCGGGCGCGGATTCTTTTCGCCGACGAACCCACCGGCAATCTCGATACCGCCACCGGCGGCAAGGTGGTCGATATTCTGTTCGATCTGAACCGCGAATTCGACACCACGCTGGTATTGGTCACCCACGACGAGCGCTTGGCCGGCAAATGCGGTCGCGTGATCAAGCTGGTCGCCGGTAGATTCGCCGCGACGGAATCCACCCATGCCTGAGGCCACGGCTTTGAGTCCGCGCGCCGTGCCCGTGATTGCTTGGCGGCTACTGTGGCGCGACTGGCGCGGCGGCGAATTGCGGCTGCTGTTTTCCGCTCTGGTGTTGGCGGTGACCTCGGTAACGGGAATTGCGCTGTTCACCGACCGGCTGGAACGGGCCCTGCTGCTGGAGTCGGCCAATATGCTCGCCGCCGACCGGGTCATGCACAGCCGCGAGCCGGCGCCGCCGGAGATTATCGCCGAAGCAGTCAATCGCGGATTCCGCACGGCCTCCACTTTGTCCTTTACTTCCATGGCTTTCTCCAACGGCGGCAATATGCTGGTCGCCGCCAAGGCCGTCAGCGACGCCTACCCGCTGCGCGGCGAAGTGATCACCACTTCTCAGCCCTTCACCCGCGGAGCGCCGGTGGCCCATGGCCCGCCGCCGGGGGAAGTCTGGCTGGAGTCGCGGACGCTGCCGGCGCTGGATGTGAAAGTCGGCGATTCGATATTCGTTGGCGAAGCCGAATTGACCGTTGGCGCGGTGATTATCGCCGAGCCGGACCGGGGACAAGGCGGCATGGTCGATAACGCCGGCCCGCGCTTGATGCTGCACATGGACGATGTCGCCGCCACCAATGTGATTCAACTCGGCAGCCGGGTCAGTTACCGTTCGCTGTTCGCCCACGACGATTTCGATCAGCTCGACGAATTCGAGCAATGGGTGCGCGACAGCTTCGACGGCAACTACTACATCCGCGATGTGCGCGAGGAAAGCGAGGAAGTCGCCGAGGCGCTGGAGCGGGCCGAAGGCTATCTACTGCTCGGCTCTTTGTTCGCTGTTTTGCTCGCCGGACTGGCCATCGCCCTGAGCGCGCGGCGCTACAGCGAGCGGCACTACGACCATGTCGCGATTCTGAAGACTTTCGGCTGCACTTCGCGGCGCATCGGCGCGATTTACTTGCTGATTCAATTGAAACTGGCGCTGTTGGCGGTGGCGCTCGGCTCGGTTCTCGGCTATCTGGTCCACGAAGGCATTCTGCGCGCCCTGCGGGCTTCGCTGCAGGTCGAGCTGCCGCCCCCCGGCGCCCAACCCTACGCGGTGGGCGCCATGACCGCCTTCGTCTGCCTGCTTTCCTTCGCTCTGCCACCGCTGCTGGCACTGCGCGAGACGCCGCCGCTGCGGGTGTTGCGCAAAGACTTGAAGCAGACGCGCTTCAGCGACCGCCTTCCCTACGCCTTCGGCATCGCCGGCGGCATCGGGCTGATGCTTTGGTACAGCCGGGATTGGGTGCTGACCGGCTTGTTGGTCGCGGGAGTCGCCGGCGCCGGTTTGGCGCTGTCGGTGATGTCCGCGCTGTTCCTGGCTTCCAGCGGCTCCGTTGGCATGAAGGCGGGCAACGCCTGGAAACTGGCCATGACCGCGGTGCGGCGCCGGCGGCGACGGAATGTGCTGCAAGTCATGGTGTTTTCGGTCACCATCATGTCTCTGCTGACGCTCGGCCTGCTGCGCACCGATTTGATTGAGGACTGGCGGGCGCAACTGCCGGAAAACACGCCCAATCTGTTCATGATGAACATCACCCGCTCGCAGGTGGAGGGCATTGAAGATTTTTTCGCCGCCAATCAAGTCGATTCCAACGCCTTTTATCCGCTCATTAGCGCCCGGGTGAGAACCGTCAACGGCGGCGAACCCCAACCCGAAGGAGACCTCGACGGGGAAGAAGGCGGCGCTTCCCTGATCGAAAACAATCAAAGTGAAGACGATCAATCGCAACGCCGCCTGCGGGAGTTCGGGAGCCCCGATGCCGCGGCCGGCTCCGGCGGGGAGGCGGGGCCGGAGGAGGAAGGCCGGCGCGTGCGGGGCCGGCTCAGCCGCCGGCAAGTGACTTGGGCCGACGAGTTGCCGCCGGACAACCGCGTCACCGCGGGTGAATGGTGGGGAGGAAGCGCCGCCACGGGCTTGGTGTCGATTGAAGAGGAATATGCCGATTGGCTGGATATCGAACTGGGCGACCGCATCGAATTCGAGATCAACCAGCAGCGCTTCAGCGCCGAAGTAGCAAATTTCCGCTCGGTGCGCTGGGACAACATGCAGCCCAATTTCTTCATCATTTTCTCGCCCGGAACCATCGATCATCTGGGGGCGACTTTTCTGTCCACGGTCTTGCTCGAAGCCGAGGGGAAACTGCTGCTGAACGATCTGATTCGGCAATTCCCCACCATCGTCGTGTTCGAGGTCGATGCCTTGATCGAGCAAATCCAGAACATCATCAGCCAAGTCACCTCCGCCATCGAGCTCATTTTCGCGCTGGTGCTCGTGGCGGGAGCGCTGGTGCTGCTCGCCTGCGTCGGCGCGAGCCTGGATGAGCGCTTGCACGAAAACGCCATCCTGCGGGCGCTGGGTGCCGACCGCAAATTGATTTTGACCTCGCTGCTGATCGAGTTCGCCTTTATCGGCCTGGTGGCCGGTATCATGGCCACCTTCGGCGCGGAAGCCGGGCTGTTTGTGCTGCAGGAGCGGATTTTCGAACAGGATTTCAGTCCGCACTACTGGGCATGGGCCGCCGGACCGGCCATCGGCGTGGTGGTCATCGCCTTCCTCGGCGTCGCCTCCACACGCAAAGTGGTCAACACCAGCCCCTTGACCGTGCTGCGGCGGGTGATTTAAACGTTTGCGGAGAACAGGCCGGGAGTCCAACTATGACAGGTTGCGGGATTGTACCGATGCGATTCGCCTTCGCCGCAGCGCTGTTGTTCGCCGCGACAGCGGCGTTCGGACAGTCGCTGCAATCGGTTACCGCCGAACGCTGCCTGCGGGGTGATTGCGTCAATGGCGAGGGCGCCATGGAGTTCGATACGCCGTGGGGCAAAGGCAGTTACAGGGGCGGCTTTCTCAATGGGAAGTTCCATGGCCAAGGCCGGTTAGAGATTCCCATTTCGTTCGTCGCGCAGGAAATCTACACCGGCAATTGGGAGCGCGGCATCCGCGCCGGCCGCGGCAAACATTGGAACGGCCGCGGCAGTCTGTATATCGGACAGTGGCAAGACAACAAGCGACACGGGCACGGCTCGTACATATTCAATCTGCCAGAATGGCGCGAGAACGAGCACACCGAGTTCTGGCTGAAGGACAATACCGAGAACTACACCGGCGAATTCGCCAACGATCATTTCCACGGCGAAGGCACCTACCGCTGGGCCAATGGACAAAAATTCACCGGCGGCTTCTTCGCGAGCGAAAAACACGGCCACGGCACCTTCTTCTACGAAACCGGCACCGCGCGGCAACAACTTTGGAACTTCGGCGAGTTCGTGCGCTAACGATGCCGAACCGCGGGCAAGGCGAGCGAGCGCCAAAATGAAGCTCAAATCACTCCGGCGGCAATATGATTCCGCCGCGCTGCGCCGCGACGACTTGGCCGAGGACCCCGTCATCCAATTCGAGCGCTGGATGCGGCAAGCGGTGGAATCGCCGCTTTCCGACCCTTCGGCCATGGTTGCGGCCACGGTCGCCGCCAATGGCCAGCCAAGCCAGCGCATTGTTCTATTGAAACATTTCGACGAGCACGGCTTCGTTTTCTATACCAATTACGAATCCCGCAAGGCGCTCGAACTCGCCGGCAACCGCCGCGTCAGCTTGCTCTTCCCATGGCAGTTCATCAACCGTCAAATCAAGATTTGCGGCAGCGCCGAGCAAATCTCCGAGGAGGAATCCGCGGCGTATTTCTCCACCCGGCCGCGGGCGAGCCGGCTGGCGGCGGCGGCTTCGCGGCAGAGCCGGGTACTGGCCTCGCGGGAGGAATTGATCAGCGCTTTCCAGCAACTGGATGCGCGGTATCAAGGAGCGGATGTGCCCCTGCCCGGGAATTGGGGCGGCTACCGCGTGCGCGCCCATGAATACGAATTCTGGCAAGGGCGGCCAGACCGGCTGCACGACCGCTTTCGCTATTCCTGCGGCGAACAAGGCGCTTGGATCATCGAAAGGCTCGCACCCTGAACATCGCGGCACGTTGTTGGGCTCGTGCCGGCGCGAAGCTTTCTTGAGGCCGTTGCGCCCGGTTATTTTCGCCGTTTTCTGGCCTTTCTGGAAAATCCGTGCTTAGACTGCGGTTTTCGGCGATTCACCGGGAAATTATTTTTGGCAAAAATTTGGTATTCCCCGCCAGCTGCTCCTATACCCAAGTCGCTTGGCCGGCAGACGGCGCGATTCCGCGCGGGTCGGCCCCGCGGAGAATCGGAACAGACATGGGAATCAGATGATGCGAAACATGAACCAGATCGAAGAAAAAGCGGTGCCACCAGCGGTGTTTGATACACTGGCGGCGACTCGGCGCTTGGAGAAAGCGGACATGCCCGGAGAACAGGCCGCGGCCGTGGTGGAAGTGGTGAGCGAGGCCACCAAGGGTTTGGTGACGCGGGAGCATTTTGACAGCACCCTGACGCGCCACCTCAGCGAGATCAACGAGAAATTTGGCGAAGTCAACGAGAAGTTCGGCGAGGTCAACCAAAGATTCGGCGAGGTCAACGAGAGATTCGGCAAGGTCAACGAGAAACTCGGCGAAGTCAACGGGAAACTCGGCGCACAAAGCGAGAAAATCGGCACCCTCGGCGGGGAAATCGGAAGGTTGGAAGCCACGTTCGAACAGCGCTTCGGCGAGCAGAGCGAGAAATTCGGCACTCTCAGCGGGGAAATCGGCCGGTTGGAAGCTCGAGTCGAACAGCGCATCGGCGAGCAATCCGAAAAGATTGGCAGGCTGGAGGCCAGTTTTGGCCGCCTGGAGGGCAGTTTCGGCAGGCTGGAGGCCAAGGTTGATGGGATTCTGTCGCGTCTTGTGCTTGCGATGGTTGGCACAATCGGGGTGGCCGCGGCTGTTTTGGGGGTGTTTCTGGGGGTGGTCGGCAGCTGATCCGTGTCCCCACCTTGGAAGAAGTTGACACCATTTGGCTGGTCAGCACCTTGGGAGAGTTTTGGAGTGCGGAAAAGCAAAACCCCCGGCCGGAGCCGGGGGTTTTGGTTGGGGGCGGCGAACCGCCGGGTTCGTGGGATCAGATGATGTCGAACCAGCCTTCCTCGACAGTCGCGGTGCTGATATGGATGACCATGTCGCTCGCCAAATCGAGATTGCCGTTTTCGTTGATATCGATGAAGATGAGCGTGCCATCACCCCATTGAGCCGCGGCGATCATGTGATCGTCGGCACCGTCGGAGAAAAAGTCCGATGCCGCGGCGGCGACGTACTTCCCGTTCAGCGACTCTATTTCTCCTTTATCCAAGATGGCACCCTGACCGTTCAGGTCTGAATCGGTTACTCCCAGAGCGCGGGTAAGAACGATCGCGTCCTCGCCAGGCCTGAAGTCTGTGATCCTATCGAATCCCGTCGGGTTGACGCCCTTGGAATCGAAACTCAGCCGCGAATCCGAAGCCTTCTCGTAGCGGAAGCGGTCCTCGCCGTTACCGCCTGAGAGCATGTCGGCGCCGGCACCGCCGGTGATAACATCGTTGCCGTCCCGGCCCTTGACTGAATCATCACCTCCGTTGCCGTATATGACATCTTTGCCGCGCGAGGCATTGAAAGTGTCTTTGCCGTCACCGCCGTGAAAGCTTATCGGACCCTTGTTGGCGAAGCTGTCCAAGCGAACTTCAACGCCGGCGTCGTTGCCTCTGGCATCCACTGTTTTGAGTTTCGATGTAGCCCCCTGGGCCATAACCTTCACCATGGCATCGCCGTTGATATCGAGCGTGGTCACGGCATTACCCGAGACCTTGATCTCGTTGGTGTAGTCGCCCACTGACGCCGTTCCACCCGGTGTGGCTCCAGAGTTGATCACAATCGTTTCGATGTCGCCGGCCGTCAGTTGCGATTTTGCCTCGCCGCTGGTCACCGGACCGGCAGCAGCACTGGCCGCCTTGTCGGCCCTTCCACCCACAGCATGCAGGTTCACCGTCACGCTGTCGGCATCGTTGCCTTCCACACCGGCACCCTTTTGGTTGTAGGTGATTTCATGGTCGGACAAATCGCCGGACACGTTCAGCTCGGTGCCGGCCATGGCGTTGTTGAGCTCCACATTGCCTGTGACGGAGCCAGTGAGTTCAACATTTCTTATTCCGTGAAAGCCCAAATCGAATGCGCCTTCTGCGCCTTCTGCGCCTTCGACGCGGGGACGGAGTATCTCGAAACCCGAGAAGATCGAGGTCTTCACACCAGTAACTCTATTCGTCGGCCCTACGTCCGCGACCGCGGCGTTTACATGCAGGACATCGCCATCACCCGCTCCGCCGCTGATGCTGCTCGCGGCGTTGACGCTGCCAGCTTCAGCACTGGAGAACTCGTCATCGCCGGCACCGAGATCCACCGAGACACCCCCGCGCACTGTCGTTTCGCCTCCGAGATGGACAATGTCATTGCCGCTGCCGGTTGTGACCGACGCGAGGACACCGCTGCTTGCCACGTTGACTTCCTGAGAACCCCCGCCCATGCCGCCGTCGTAGGTCTTGAGTTTCGTGTTACCGACGAGGTCTACGTCCAAGTCAACATCGCCGGACACCTTGACGGTCTCCAAATTGTCGGCATTGGGTCCCATCAATTCCAACATCGCCGAACCGGAAATGTTGAGCGTCTTCAAGCTGTCCACGCTATCAGCGCTCGGGCCGACCAGCGACACATAGGAGTCGCCCGCGACCTCCAAATTGAGGGTTCCTATGGCGCCGGTCTCGCCCAGCAAGCGCAATTCGGCGCGGTCTACACCAGCCTTGGTAACGGCACCAAACCCATCGACGGCAACTGTAAGCTGTCCCCCCTTGTCTTTGCTATCGTTGACAATGGTAACCGGCTTGGTTTGCTTGGATATTTCCACCCTTTCAATTACATTCGAAACGATGCGCGTAGCTTTACTGACACCGGTGACGCTCACTTGCTTAAGAGTGGTGCCAGCCGTGTTCCCTTCCTCGGAAAGGGCACTGGGAAGCTTGGCAATCACAACCCTTCCGCCGCCGGCGATGCTGACCGACTCCGTGCTGGCTTTGGTATCGATCAACACTAGGCTGTTGGGGGAAACTCCACCCAGACGGACTGACGAGGCGTCCGATATCGATACTTGGCCGCCCAGCCCTTCATATCCGCCCGACTCCAATGCATTGGTCAGGGCGGCACCGGAGGCATTGATGCCGACATGCTCACCGTCGCCGACATTCTCGATGCGGATGGTTTCCACGCCCCAGCCGGAGAAATCGGCCAGACCTTCTAGATCTTTACCCCCAGCCTCAACAAGTTTAGTTTCAGTACGGGTGCTGCTGATGGCCCCGGTGGTTCGAAGCGCCAGCTCCTCCACCGACAGGATGCTCGCTTCCGCGACGTTGCCGATCCCGCCGCCGGCGTAGGTGACCTCCAAGGTGTCGTAGCCTTCGCCGCCGTCGATCCGGTCGAGACTGGTCAACGTGCCGGCGCTGGTGGCGCTCTGGGCGATGATCAAATCGTCGCCGTCGGTGCCCTGGATATCGTCGATGCCGGTAGTGAGGACGAAAGTCTCGCCCACCGCCGCCAGCGCGTCAATCGCGGCCTTAACGGTCGCCGGGTCCGAAGTCACACCCTCCAGCACGGCGCTCGAGTGCTCCGCAATGCGCGAGTCCACCGTATGGTACTCGGCCACCATGATCTGGTTGTACAGCGCCGCGCCCGCGGCGCCGAAGTCGCCATGGGCGGGGTGGTCTTCCCCCTGGGCGTTGATGTCCAGCAGCCTCTCCAACGCCAGCAGCGCCAGCTCGCCGCGGGTCATGCCGCCGTTCAGCAGGCCCACCGCGATGACCACCCCGTCGTTCAGCCCCGCAGCGGTAAGCTCACCGCCGCCGATGTTGCTCAGGAAGGAATTGGCGAATTCCTCGGTGGTGAGGAACGCCGGATAGGCCGCCTGGAAGGCGTCGGATGACGCGATGTGGTTCGCGATGTCCGCCACCGACATGCCGCCCTGCACGGCGAGAACCCATTCGTTCAGCAGGTCGGTGCCGGGCGCGGCGCCCCCCATGACCACGGACAGGCCCAACAGGTGGGTTCTGGTTTCAGCGGTTACTGCCATTTTTCGTACTCCTAGGATGCAAATTCAAAGTTCGTGCGTTGTTCGTTCATCTTCTCCAAGCCAACCCCGGCCCCGTGACCTCCCATCAAGAAAGAGGAACCGCGGCGCCGGGCGACCGTTCGCCAAGCGAGACTAGGCGAAACGCCCCGGAAGGCATGTGACCGAAATCACACAAGCCGGGATTTCCCGGCTTTTCAAAGCCGGGATCGCCTGTCGGCCCGGAATTTTCCTGTGCTTCAAGCCAAACAGGGCAACGAGCGAGCGGACAGGGGCGCGATGTTACTACTATTGCTGAGGGCGAGACAACAACTATTTGCGGCGGTTTTGGCACCGACCCGGTTCGGGCGGGCGACCAGCCACTTCTTGACGGAGGGCGGAAAAGCGCTGGTCTTTCGCAAGCCGGTGGCGCTGGCCCCAATGCCGGCCGAAATTATTTTCGCAAAATTTATGGCTTTCCCGGAAACGTGTACTAGGTTTTCGGCAAACGACGGCGCGGCGACTGGCGGTGCCGAATTATTTTTGCCGAAAACTGGAGGGAACATGCGCGCACGGGTTAGATTGGGAACAGCCCATCAGTTGAAGGAACGAGGCATGACTCAGCCACAGGCGGAAACCGTCGCCGAGATTATCTCCGAGGCCGTCGATCCTCTGGCCACCAGGGAGGAGCTGCGCGTCGCCGTCGAACCACTGGCCAGTAAGGAGGAGCTGAATACTGTCGAAGGACGGCTTGTCGCCAAAACCGATGCGCTGGGCGAGAATATCGATCTGCTGCGAGAGGAAGTGAAAGCTGTCGAGAACAGGATGTCCGAAAAGATTGAAGGTACGGAGACGCGGCTCGTCGAAATGATTCAAGGCACGGAGACGCGCACCGTCGAAAAAATCCAAGATACGGAGAAGCGGCTCAGCGAGAGGATTGAAGACTCGAACACCCGCTTCGACGAGAAGCTGGAATCTGTATTCAAGCTGCAGAACGAACAGATCAGATCGCAGATTCAAAACGCAAAATTCTGGTTGGCCACCATCTTGAGCGGCGGATTGCTCGCCATGTTCCTGGCCGTCTGGAGTACCACCTTTTAGCCGCGGCGGGTGGGCGGCAAAGCGCTCCAATTGCCATTGCGCTCGCGAGCGCACGTCCTTGGTTCGGTCCACGTCCTCGGGGAAGCGTCGAAAGATACGGGATGGTCAAGGGACCGCCGGCGACGATATCATCACCGGTGGCGCCGGCGCCGACATGCTCACAGGCGGTGGCGGCGACAACTGTTTTCGCTACGAGCTGGCTTCGGATTCACAGCTGAGTTTCGATGCTAAATCGGGCAAATCGGTGAGATTCGACACTATCGAAGACTTCACACGGAGTGCCACTGACGGCGGCGAAGGCCATCGCCGACATGGCATCGGACTTTTTCTCCGACGGTGTCGACGATCACATGGTCGCCACGGCGACAACAGTAGCCGGTGACACGCTCATCTTCATCGATATCAACAACAACGGCGACCTCGATTTGGCGAGCGACATGGTCGTCCATATCAGCGGCGATGCCGTCGATGGAGACTCGTTCGCCATCATCTGATCCCACAAACCCGGCGGTTCGCCGCCCCCAACCAAACCCCCGGCTCCGGCCGGGGATTTTGCTTTTCCGCACTCCAAAACTCTCCCAAAGTGCTGACCAGCCAAATGGTGTCAACTTCTTCCAAGGTGGGGACACGGATCAGCTGCCGACCACCCCCAGAAACACCCCCAAAACAGCCGCGGCCACCCCGATTGTGCCAACCATCGCAAGCACAAGACGCGACAGAATCCCATCAACCTTGGCCTCCAGCCTGCCGAAACTGCCCTCCAGGCGGCCAAAACTGGCCTCCAGCCTGCCAATCTTTTCGGATTGCTCGCCGATGCGCTGTTCGACCCTGGCCTCCAACCCGCCGATTTCCCCACGGAGTACGCCGATTTCGCCGGCGAGAGTGCCGATTTTCTCGCTTTGCTCGCCGAAGCGCTGTTCGAACGTGGCTTCCAACCTTCCGATTTCCCCGCCGAGGGTGCCGATTTTCTCGCTTTGTGCGCCGAGTTTCCCGTTGACCTCGCCAAGTTTCTCGTTGACCTCGCCGAACTTCTCGTTGACTTCGCCGAATCTTTGGTTGACCTCGCCGAACTTCTCGTTGACTTCGCCAAATTTCTCGTTGATCTCGCTGAAGTGGCGCGTCAGGGTGCTGTCAAAATGCTCCCGCGTCACCAAACCCTTGGTGGCCTCGCTCACCACTTCCACCACGGCCGCGGCCTGTTCTCCGGGCATGTCCGCTTTCTCCAAGCGCCGAGTCGCCGCCAGTGTATCAAACACCGCTGGTGGCACCGCTTTTTCTTCGATCTGGTTCATGTTTCGCATCATCTGATTCCCATGTCTGTTCCGATTCTCCGCGGGGCCGACCCGCGCGGAATCGCGCCGTCTGCCGGCCAAGCGACTTGGGTATAGGAGCAGCTGGCGGGGAATACCAAATTTTTGCCAAAAATAATTTCCCGGCGAATCGCCGAAAACCGCAGTCTAAGCACGGATTTTCCAGAAAGGCCAGAAAACGGCGAAAATAACCGGGCGCAACGGCCTCAAGAAAGCTTCGCGCCGCAGCCGGGGCGGGGCGGTCCAACCGGAACCGGAAGCGTCGACTCAAGCAACAACGAAGATGGGGTTCGCCAAGCGGCGGCGGAACCCGCGCCCAGACTGCAGCTTTCGGCAATTGGTCGCATTGGGGGCGAACGGTCCGGATCCCGTCCACCGAAAACCGGGTGCGAAGTCCCGCGGTGTCCGACCGAGGCTTGAAAGAGGAACCGATTATGCAATCCAAGACGGAAGTGAATCCGAAAAGTCCGCCGCCCGCACCATTTGATACATTGGACGCGAGTCAACGCTTGGAGAAATCCGCCATGCCCGGAGAACAGGCTGTGGCCGTGGTGGAAGTGGTGAAATCGCATCTCATGTATTGGGCGCTGGGCTGCACTGGGCTCACCATCGCAATTTTGGGAACCCTGATCACCTTGACCCGGGGCTGACTGTCTGGTCGCCGCGGCGGCGGCTGCGGGGGGCACGGCCCGGGCTGATTGCCGACAATCGCGGGCAGTTCTCCCGAAGCGACCGGACAGTGGCCGAAACTATGGTCGGGCGGTCTATCGCGCCGCGTTCCTCGGCATTTCGATATACTGCTCTCTTGGAACTCCGTTCAGGTGACGCGCATGATTTTTTCGATTCCCATCCAGCCGCGAGGCCGAGCGGCCTTGCTGTTTTGCTTGCTGTCGCTGGCATCTTGCGGCGCCGAAGAGATCGCTCTCTCCAGCACCGCGTCTGCCATCGCCGGTAGCGGCGCCGTCGGCCCGGAACTCGGCAGTTTCGGTATCGATTTGAGCCATCGGGACGGTTCGGTGCGGCCCGGCGACGATTTCTTCCGCTACGCCAACGGTCTCTGGCTGGACAGTTTCGAACTGCCGGCGGACCGCAGCGACTACGGCTCGTTTTCAGTGCTGGCGGACCGCTCCGACGAGCGCGTGCGAACCATCATTGAGGACTTGGCCGGCATGGAACCCGCGGCGGGTTCGGTGGAACGGAAGATCAGCGATTACTTTCAGAGCTATATGGATACCGAAATCCTGAACCAGCTCGGTATCGGCCCCCTGCTGCCGGGCTTGGCCGCGGTGGACTCGATCGCCGACGTGGAGGAGTTGACCGCCGCTTTCGGCCGCGCCCAGCTCGACAATACTGCCAGCCCTTTCGCCTTCTTCGTTGGAGCCGACCGAATCGACCCGGACCGGCATCAACTCGTATTGACTCTGATGCCCCTGAGCCTGCCGGACCGCGACTATTATTTGCTGGATACCGAAGAGTACTTGACGGTGCGGGCGGAGTTCACCACCCACATCGCCCGCATTTTGGCCTTCGCCGAAATTCCCGATGCCGCGGCCAAGGCCGAAGCCATCCTCGCGCTGGAAACCGGCATCGCCGGGCACATGTGGCCCCGGGCCGATCGCCGCAACCGGGATCTAACTTACAACCCGATGCTTTGGGACGAATTCCTCGCTGCCTATCCGGGCTTCGACTGGGAGGCGTATTTCGGCGCCGCCGGTATCGACGAGCTCGACAACTTGAATGTGAATTCTCCCAGCAGCATGGCGCCGGTGATCGATTTGGTCAACGAGACGTCATTGGCGGACTGGAAAAGCTATCTGGTCTACCGGCTAGTTGTCGACAGCGCCGATGTGTTGTCCGAAGAGATCGAGCGGGAGGCCTTCCATTTCTACTCCACCGTGCTGCGCGGCGTACCCGAGCAGCGCGAGCGTTGGGAGCGCGGCGTGGCCCGGGTCGGCTCCTTGGGCAGCCTCGGCGAAGCGGTCGGGCAGGTTTATGTCGAGCGGTATTTCCCGGAATCGGCCAAAGCGCAGATGGAGGACTTGGTTGAAAACCTGCGCGCCGCCCTGCGGCAAAGCATTGAAGGCAACGACTGGATGGGGCCGGAAACCAAAGAAGAAGCCTACCTCAAGCTGGAAGCGTTCCGGCCCAAAATCGCCTATCCCGAAGTTTGGGAAGATCTGTCCGCCATCGAGATCGGCCGGGATTCGCTGTTCGACAACGCGCGCAATATCCGCGAATTCCGCTATCGGGAGGAAATCGAACGCATCGGCCAGCCCACCGACCGCGAAGAATGGGGCATGACACCGCAGACGGTGAACGCCTATTACAACCCCTCCTTCAACGAGATCGTGTTTCCCGCCGGCATTTTGCAACCGCCCTTCTTTGACCCCGCCGCCGACCCGGCGGTGAATTACGGCGGCATCGGCGCGGTGATCGGTCACGAAATGGGCCACGGTTTCGACGACCAAGGCTCGAAATCCGACTGGGCGGGCGTGCAGCGCAATTGGTGGACCGACGAAGACCGCGCCAATTTCGAAGCCCAAGCCGCAACGCTCGTCGAACAATACGCCGCCTTCGAGCCGGTGCCCGGCTATTTCATCGACGGGAGCTTCACCCTAGGCGAAAACATCGGTGATGTCGGCGGCGTCTCTCTGGCCTACCGCGCCTACCGGATGTCTTTGAACGGCGAAGAAGCGCCTGTCATCGACGGTTTGACCGGCGACCAACGCTTCTTTTTGGCTTGGGCCCAGGTTTGGCAGCGCAAGTACCGTGAAGACGCCTTGATTCAGCGGCTGAGCGCCGATCCCCACTCGCCGGCGGAGTTCCGCGTCAATGGCGTGGTGCGCAATTTCGACGCTTGGTACGAGGCTTTCGATGTGCAACCGGAAGATGCCTTGTATCTGCCGCCGGAACAGCGGGTAACCATTTGGTAGGCCGCTCATGACACGATTGTTCCGTCTGCTTGCGATCGCGCCGCTGCTATTCGGCGGCGCGGCGGCCGCGCAGGACTTCGATGTGCTGATCCGCGGCGGCCGCGTCGTCAACGGCAGCGGCAATCCCTGGTTCGAAGCCGACCTCGGAATTCGCGGCGACCGCATCGCCGCCATCGGCGATTTGGCCGCGGCGACCGCCGCCACAGTGATCGATGCCGAAAGTTTGGTGGTGGCGCCCGGTTTCATCGATCCGCACACCCACGCTCTGCGGGGCATTTTCGATGTGCCCACCGCCGACAGCGCGCTCCTGCAGGGTGTTACGACTTTGACGGAAGGTAACGACGGCAGTTCGCCCTGGCCCATCGCGGAGCACTACCGCGCCATCGAGGAGTTGCGGATCAGCCCGAATTGGGCGGTTTTTGTCGGCCAGGGCACGATCCGCTCGCGGGTCGTCGGCGTGGAGGACCGGGAAGCCACCGCGGTCGAACTCGAGGAAATGAGGACGATGGTGGCCCAGGCCATGCGGGAGGGCGCGCTGGGAATTTCCACGGGACTGTTCTATGTGCCCGGCAGCTTCACCTCCACCGAAGAAGTCATCGAGCTGTCCCGGGTGGCGGCGGAATACGGCGGCATTTACATCTCCCACATGCGCGAGGAGGCCGCGCAATTGCTTGATTCGGTCAATGAAACCATCCGCATCGGCGAAGAGGCCGGCATTCCCGTGCAAATGACGCATCACAAAGTCATCGGCGCGCCGAATTGGGGCGCGGCGGTGGACAGCCTGCGTCTGGTGGACGAAGCGCGGGCGAGGGGCGTCGATGTCACCATCGATCAATATCCTTACACCGCATCCCAGACTGGAATCAACGCACTGATTCCACAATGGGCCCAAGAAGGCGGCAACGACGCGCTGCTCGCGAGGCTGGACAGTGTCGAAACGCAGCAGACTATCAAGAACGAAGTCGTGGAGCGCATTCTATTCGACCGTGGCGGCGGTGATCCGGCGAATGTCTTCATCTCGCGCAACAGCTGGGAGCCGGCCATGGCGGGCAAGAATCTGGCGCAGCTGGCGCTGGAAGCGGGGCTGGAACCAACACCGGAGAATGCCGCGGAGATTGTTTTCGATATTCTGCGCAATGGCGGCGCCACGGCGGTCTATCACGCCATCGGCGCCGAAGACGTGGACCGCATCATGCGGCACCCCGCCACCGCCATCGGCTCCGACGGCCCCATTGGGATTTTCGGCGAAGGCGCGCCCCATCCCAGGCAGTACGGCACCTTCGCGCGGGTGCTGGGCCATTTCGTTCGGGAGCGTGGCATCATCACGCTGGAGGAGGCCGTGCGCAAAATGACCAGCCTCAGCGCCCAGCGCCTGTCGCTGCACGACCGCGGCCTGCTGGCGGAAGGAATGTACGCCGATATCGCGGTGTTCGATGCCGACGAGATTATCGACCGCGCCACCTTCGAAGACCCGCACCAATACGCCGTCGGCATGAAGTATGTGCTCGTCAATGGTCAAATCGTGGTGCGGGCCGGTGCCCATACCGGCAACCGCCCGGGCCGGATTCTGCACGGTCCCGGATACGAATGAAGCCCATCATTCGGGCCGTCGATCTGGTCAAGCGCTACCCGCTACCGGAGGATAAATCGCGCAGCTTCGCGGCGGTGAACGGAGTTTCCTTCGATATTTTCGAAGGCGAAATCTACGGCATCCTCGGCCCCAATGGCGCCGGCAAAACCACCACCCTGGAAATGCTCGAAGGGCTGAACGATATCGACGGCGGTTCAGCCTTCGTGGACGATATCGATGTCGCGCGGGATCCCTGCGGCGTGAAGAAAATCATCGGCGTGCAACTGCAGGCCAGCGAGTATTTCGACAAACTGAATCTGCTGGAATTGCTCGATCTGTTCGGCGCCCTGTACCGGCGCGATGTCGATGCCCTCGAGTTGCTGGCCAAAGTCGATTTGACGGAAAAAGCCAAAGCGCGGCCGGCGAATTTGTCCGGCGGCCAGAAGCAGCGCTTTTCCATCGCCTGCGCGCTGGTGAATACACCGAAGATTCTGTTTCTCGACGAACCGACCACCGGCCTCGACCCCCAAGCAAAACGGAATCTCTGGGATTTGGCGCGGAGCCTGAACAAAGGCGGCATGACCATCGTCTTGACCACCCACAATATGGAGGAAGCCGAGTTTCTCTGCGGTCGCATCGCCATCATGGACCACGGCAAAATCGTCGCCGAGGATACGCCCTCCAACCTGATCCGCAAGCACGCGCCGGAGCCGCCGGCGGCTCCGCTGCACGGCAATATCGAGGATGTTTTTCTGGTCCTCACCGGCCACGCCCTGCGGGACTGACGGGAGATCGAACCATGTTGGACAAGCTGCAACGCCATCTGGCCAAGGATTTCATGAAGATCTTTCTGCGCGACCGGCAGTCGATCTTCTTCAGCCTGTTCTTTCCCGTGGTTTTTCTGGGCATCTTCGCTTTCATTCGCGGCGGCGGCCAAGAGCCGATTGCGCTCGGCGTTGTGAATCAGTCCGACAGCGAGTTGGCGCGGGCCTTCGTCGAAGCTTTGCGGGAAGACCCCGCCTTCCTTCTTGCCGTCGGCGTCGAGGAGGAACTGCGGCAACAGTTGATTGAGGGCAAGCAAATGCTGGTGCTGCTTTTGCCGGTCGATTTCGCGCGGCCCGCCGGCGGCGGCGGAGCCGTCGTAGGGCCGAAACTGCTGGCGGATACTTCCCAGTTCAATCAACTGCCCTTGGTCGAACCCCTGCTGGAGCAAAAGTTGCAGGAGGTCGAGCGGGCCGCCCGCGGCGAACAGGCAGCATTCGCGATTGAAGTCGAGAACGTGCAGGCGCTGTCCCAGAGTTATCTGGATTTTCTGCTTCCGGGCCTGCTGGCCATGATGCTGATGCAGCTGAGCGTGGCCGGGTCCGGCTACAATGTGGTGGAATTCCGGCGCAAGGGAATCCTCAAACGGTTGTTCGTGACGCCGATTCAACCTCGGGATTTCGTCGCCGCCATCGTCGCGGCGCGGCTCGGCATCGTGCTGATTCAACTGTCGGTTTTGCTGATCTACGCCCTGTTCGTGCTGCGGGTGAATATCATCGGCAATTTCGCCGAGTTCTATTTGGTGGCGATCGGCGCGACGCTGGTGTTTCTCAATATCGGCTTCTGCGTCGGCAGCATGGCGAAAACCCAGCAGTCTATCATGGCCATCGGCAATATCGTCATCTTTCCACAGATCGTGCTGTCCGGTGTGTTCTATCCCATCGAGGCGATGCCCGGCTTTGTTCAGCCGCTGGCCCAAGTGTTGCCGCTGACCTTCGTGGTTTCCGGTTTGCGCGATATCGCCGTCGCCGGCGCTTCGTTGGCGGATATTGCTCCGAGTCTCATCGGCATGGCCGTTTGGTTTGTGGTCGGCTTCGCCCTCGCAACCCGGCTGTTCGTCTGGAAAGACGTCGCGATCTAGCCCGGGCGACGACCCTCCGGGCAAGGGCCAAATCCGAGGCCCGTGCGACCTTGGGCTGGACCTGATGCACCTGAGAATTTTCTTGCGCCCCGCGGGTGGAATTGCTATAAGGGCGGTTGCTCGGAAAGCAATATGGCGGGGTGTGGGGCTTGCGCGGCCGGTTCCATGGCGAACCGTAGCGCCCCCGCGCAATCAGATATGCTGGAGGTGGAGAAATGATCAAGAAAGCAATTCTTGGGTTGGGTGTATTGTGCGCCGCGGTTGAAGGTGTCGCCCCCGGAGCGGTTCCGGGCGGCTTGTTGCCCATCGCGCTGATTTTGGTTGGCTTTGCCTGGGGGTTCTTGGCGGTGGATGCGAAGGATCCAACCACGTTTTGCGCCCTGGTGGTGGCGATAGGCATGACGGGAAGTTCCGATGCGATGGAGAACCTGCCGCTGATCGGGGTTTATTTGGACGGCGTCATAGACAGTTTCGCCCTCATCCTGTATGCGGGCACTGCGGCGCTGATCGCCACTCGTCTGACGATGCGCATGAAGGAAGAATAGTCCGCACCGCCGACTTTCGCACCCGGCTCTGCGAGACACGATCTGCGAATCTAGGTTTGTAAACCCGGGTTTGCGAAAGACCATCGCGGTGATGCGGGCCGTTCAGCTCCAAGCCGGCAGTTTTTTGTTGGCGAGCGCACGCTTGAGACGGGCGTAGACCGGCAGGCCATCCTGGTAGGGCGGATAGTCTTCGCCCTGGATCAGCGGCGCTAAATAGGCGCGGGCGGCCGCGGTGATATGGAAGCCGTCGTCAGTGATATACGCCGGCGGCATCTTCTTCTCCACATTGGCGACGTCCGCCAGCGCCGCTTCACCGATGCTCCAACTGTATTCCGCGCCTTCGCCGCGCACGATAGTCGGCATCACGGCGTTTTTCCCGGCCATGGCGAATTCCACCGCCGCCCGGCCCACGGCGTAGGCCTGCTCCACATCGGTTGCCGAAGCGATATGACGCGCTGCGCGCTGCAGGTAGTCGGCCACGGCCCAGTGGTATTTGTAGCCGAGTTCGCGCTTGACCAATTCCGCGATCAGCGGCGCCACGCCGCCGAGTTGGGCGTGACCGAAGGCGTCGGTACCGCCCGCTTCGGACAGAAAGCGTCCATCCGGCCCCCGAACGCCTTCGGACACGACGACGGCGCAGTAACCGTATTCGCGCACGCAGTCTTTCACCCGCGCAAGAAATTTCTCCCGATCAAAGGTCACTTCCGGGAACAGAATGACATGGGGCGCGTCGCCCGCTTCCTCGACCGCCAATCCTGCGGCGCCTGCGATCCAGCCGGCGTGGCGGCCCATCACCTCCATAACGAACACCCTGGTTGAGGATTCGTACATCGAAGCGACATCAAGGCCCGCCTCACGGATGGATACCGCGACGTATTTCGCGACCGAGCCAAAGCCCGGGCAGGTATCGGTAATCGGCAAGTCGTTGTCGACGGTTTTGGGCACGCCGATGCAGGTGATGGGGAAATCCCGTTCAATGCTCAATCGCGCGATTTTGTTCGCGGTGTCTTGGGAGTCGCCGCCGCCGTTGTAGAGGAAGTAGCGGATATTGTGCGCTTGGAAGACTTCGAGGATGCGGTCGTATTCCCGCGGGTTTTCGCTGTAGGACTTGAGCTTGTAGCGGCAGGAGCCGAAGGCGCCCGCGGGGGTATGGCGCAGGGCGGCGATGGCCCCGGCAGACTCGACGCCCGTGTCGATCAGTTCTTCGCGCAGCGCACCGACGATGCCGTTGCGGCCCGCATACACCGTGCCGATGCGGTCCTTGTGTTTGCGCGCCGCTTCGATCACGCCGCAGGCGCTGGCGTTGATGACGGCGGTCACGCCGCCGGACTGGGCGTAGAAGAGATTGGCTTTGTTCATCCGGGTGTCCCTGTTCGCTTGAACGGCCCGCACTATGTTTCATCAAGCGACCCCCGTCAAGCGGACAGATTCAGCATGGCCGGTTCCGACAGTACCCGGAGCCGAAGCGCCGCGGCACCGACGCCTAAAATATCGCCTCGGAATTGCAAAACCTGCACTAGAATCGTTGCAAAACCTGCACTAGAATCGTTGCAAAACCTGCACTACAGAGATTTGTCAATGGATTCGGAGCGTGCGGCGTACCGGCCTCGGCTGGCAGACGGGGAGTTGTCGGAACGGCTCAAGGCGGCTTCCGCAGTGTTGATCGAAGGTCCGAAAGCCTGCGGCAAGACGGCCACCGCCCGGCAAATCGCCGGCAGCGAAGTGTATTTGGATGCGGACCAAAACGCCCGTCAAGCGGCGGAAATCGACCCGCAAACTTTATTGCGGGGCGACGCGCCCCGACTGCTGGATGAATGGCAGCTGGTCCCCGGAATTTGGAATCACGTCAGGCACGCCTGCGACCGCCGCCGCGGCAAGGGGAAATTCATTCTCACCGGTTCGGCGGCGCCTGTGGACGATTTGACGCGGCATTCCGGCGCGGGACGCATCTCCCGGCTGCGCATGCGCACCATGTCGCTATTCGAGCAAGGCCACGCCAGCGGGGAAGTATCGCTTGCGGATTTGCTCGCGGGCAAAGCGGCTGCCGCGCCGGACCCCAACCTGACCATTCCCGAAATCTGCGAATTGATTTGTCGCGGTGGTTGGCCAGGCACCTTGGATGACGATCTCAATCATTCTCTGCGCTTTGTGCGGGACTATATCGATGAACTGCGCCGAACCGATATCGAGCGCGCGGCGGGCATCCGCCATGAGCCGAACAAAGTGCGACGCCTGATCCGGTCTTTGGCGCGAAACACCGCCACCGAAGTGAAGCTGACCACACTGGCGAGCGATGTGTCCCGCGCCGGCGAAATCGTGGGGGAGCGCACTATCGGCGATTACCTGGACGCACTGCGCAGACTGTTCGTCATTGAAGAATTGCCGCCGTTTTCACCCCATTTGCGTTCCCGTTCACGTCTGCGGAAAGCCGCCAAGCAACATTTCACTGATCCGTCCATCGCCGTCGCCGCATTGCGGGCCGACCCCGACCGTTTGTATGCGGACCTGAACTATCTTGGATTGCTCTTCGAATCGCTTGTGATAAGAGATCTGCGCGCCTATGGCGCCGTCCACGATGTCGAGCTCAGCCATTTTCGGGACAACACCGGCTTGGAGGTCGATGCGATTGTGCAAACGGCGGCGGGGGTGTGGCTGCCCGTCGAGGTGAAACTGGGCAGTACAGCGGCTATCGTTGATGCCGCTGCGACTACCCTTCTCAAGCTCAAAAACCGAATCGACGTCGACAGAATGGGCGAACCCGCCAACTTGCTCGTGGTGACGGCGACCGGCTACGCCTATCGCCGCCCGGACGGAGTGACCGTGGCCCCCATCGGCGCGCTGGGACCCTGACCGCGTCAATCGGCGGCGGGCGCTTGACAGTGGGCTGGCTTGTTTGGATACTTCGCCGCAGTGTCTGGGGCGCGTAATTGAGGCGCTTGTTCAAGAAAAGGGCTTGCGGTGCGGATTTCCATCAACGGTTTGAGAGCAACCCTGTACGGCCATCTGCGACTGATGTCTGCCGTTGCCTTTTCGCTGTTGTTCGCGCTGAGCGCGGATGCGGCCCACGAGCATGACGCCGATCCCGGCAAGTTGTTCGATTGCGAAATCTGCCTCAAGCACGGCCAGGAAGACGATATCGCGATCGCCAAAGAGGCCGTTCCAAGCCTTGCCGGCGCAAGCCAAACCGCCGCACGCGCCATTTTCAAGGCCAAGCCGGTCGAAATTCCTCCGGCGCGGTCCCGTTCTCCTCCCGCAACCGACTAACACTTGCCGACGGGCGGAAGCCCTGGCGCGGGTAATGCCGCGCCCGGCCTTCGCGCTTGGTGGCGGCGTGGGTGTCGCTTGCCGTTGACAGCGGTTGATTCGATCCCGTCGGCGGCGATGCAAGGCGAGCAATCATCCGGCCGACTCCCCGCCGCCGTCCGACGCCTGGGGGCCGCGAGCCGGCCACTACCGACTAATCGGCCAGTCCATACTCACACAGGCCAAACACCGGGACTTTCCCGTTAAGGGACGGAGAACAACCATGAGCGAACCGCTCCGCGCGGAAAACTTGACCAAAGAATTCCGCGGCAATAGGGCGCTGAATGCTTTGAATCTGTCGGTGGGCAAGGCGGAAATCGTCTGCCTTCTGGGGGCCAACGGCGCTGGAAAAACCACCACAATCAATCTTTTTCTAGGCTTTCTCGAACCCACTTCCGGTGCCGCCTTGGTTGACGGGGTGGATGTGGCCGCGGATGCGCGGCAAGCCCGCGCCAAGCTCGGCTATGTGCCGGAGCAGGTGTCGCTGTACCCCCTGCTTTCCGGTTTGGAGAATCTCGATTATTTCGTCAGGCTTGGCGACGGCCGCGCGGATGAAGACTATCTGCGGAGTCTGTTTGACCGGGTGGGACTGGACCAGTCCGCCGCGGACCGCAGAGTCGGCGCTTACTCCAAAGGCATGAGGCAGAAAGTGGGGTTGGCCATCGCGCTGGCCAAAAGCGCCAAAGCGCTGCTGCTTGATGAACCGCTGTCGGGTTTGGACCCTGGTGCCGCGAATGAATTCAGCCACTTGCTGCGGCGGCTCGCCGACGATGGCGCGGCGGTGCTCATGGCGACGCACGATTTGTTCCGCGCCAAAGAGATTGCCGACCGAATCGGCATTATGAAATCCGGTGTCCTGGTGGACGAATTGTCCCCGGATTCTCTGGACCAGGCCGCGCTTGAGCAAATCTATTTGAACCATATGCATGACGACTGTTCCGGGGAGGCTGGCCATCAATGATCGGCACTATTATTCGCAAAGAACTGACCGAGATGCGGCGCGACGGCAGAGCCATCGGTTTATTGGCGATTGTCTTCTTGTTGCTGCTGCTCGGACTGGTAACCGGGTTGGCGACCGAGAATGCGAGAGAACAGGAAGTCTCGCTGGCGCGGGCCGACGATGCCGAGGTGTTTTTGCAACAGGGCGAGAAAAACCCCCATTCCGCCGCCCATTTTAGCCGCATGGCGCATAAGCCCGTGGCTCCCCTGGCATCTTTCGACCCGGGAGTATCCCCATACATGGGGCGGGTGATTTGGCTGGAAGCGCATTACCGCAATCCGGCCATGTTCCGGGCTGCCGAGGATGCGCCCGAACTCGGCAGATTGGAGAATTTCAGCACCGCTGGCGTGCTGATGCTCGTTCTGCCGCTGCTGGTGATATTGATGGGATACGGCGCCATCGCCAGCGAGCGCGAGCGTGGCACCCTGCGGCAACTGCTTGGCTCGGGCGCCGGCTTGACCGATTTGCTGCTGGGCAAATTCGTCGTTGTAGCCGGCGTGGCGTTCGCGATATTGGCCGCGGCGGTTGGATTGGCGACGCTGTTCTCGCTGTTGTCCCTGGCCGAAGCGGGCCACCCGACCGGTGATTTGTTGCTGCGCGGCGCTTCGCTGCTGCTGGTGTACGGTCTCTACATCGTCTCTTTGACCGCCGTTGCGCTGCTGGTTTCCCTGCTGGTCGCCGAGGCGAAAAGCGCGCTGCTGGTCCTGCTCGGAGTTTGGGTGGTCGCCGTCGTGGCTTTGCCGCGCTTGTCGGCGAGCATCGCCGAGCAGACTTTCCCCAGCCCGGATGCCGGCGCCTTCTGGGAGGACACGCAAGATCGGTTGCAGGCCGATCGGCCGGCGAGCGACAGCGAAGACTATCTCGCCGTCGAGCGGGAAGTCATCGAGCGCGCTTTGGGCCGCGAGTTGCGCGTCGGCGAAGTGGACGACCTGGCGGTCAATCCCGCTGGAGTGCGCTTGGAAGTTTCCGAGATTGTCTCCGCGCAATCCTACAATGCGGCCTTCGCCGACTTATTCGACAACTACGCGGCTCAGAAAAATCTGCGGCGCTGGCTTTCCATTCTTTCGCCAGCCATCGCCTTGCAGCATCTGTCCCGCACCTATGCCGGCACCGATGTAGGCGCCCACGAGCATTTTTCCTTAGCGGCAGAACGGCAGCGCAATGAAATCGTTCGCGTACTGAACGAAGATTTGATGATCAATGGCGTCGGCCAAAGTTTTGGCTATGTATCTCCCCCGGAATTCTGGGAAAACGTACCGGAATTCGAGTATCAAACGCCCTCGGTCGCCGCGGCGTGGCGGAGGGGAGTTTGGGATTTGCTGATACTGCTGCTGTGGGGCCTCGGCGCGGTCGCTGTCCTGTTCTGGCTCGGCCGCAATCCGGCGCGGCTGTGAGGTTCACCCCATGGGTACAATGGATTTGATTGTCTGCGAATGGAAGATGCAGTTCCGTCGGGCATCTTCCCTGTTGTTGCTGCTGGCATTCGTTTTGGTTCTGCTATACGGCGGCTTGGCCGGCAAAACCGCGCGGGACAACCGCGCCGCGGCCATCGCCGAACACCATTCCGCGACCGCCGCGGCGATGGAAGACTGGCTTGACGATTTGCGTGAATTGGAACGCCTCGGCACGGCGGCGGAAGTGCCGCCGGCGACCGGTTCCGCAATGGATGTCGTGTTCGCGTCGTCGCTGCCCCAGGAGCAGCTGGCGGATTTCGCCATCGGCCAAGCGGATTTGCTGCCTTTCTCTGGAGAAATTTCGCTGTGGGACCCGGATATCCGCCTGTTCTCGAAATATGAATTCGCCGACCCGGTGGCTTTGGCCTTGGGCGGTTTCGATATCGGCAAAGCGGTCATCCTGTTCCTGCCGTTGTTGCTGATCGTTTTCTGTTTCGATGTGATCGCGGCGGACCGCGACGCCAAGCGGCTTGGTCTGGCGGTGGCGCAGGGCGCGGAAATCCGAAGTCTGTTCTGGGGGCGGCTGTTGTTTCGCGGGGCTGTCGTCCTGCTCGCGGCGTTCGCCGCCGCATTGGCCACGCTGGCGCTTGGCGCCGGTGAAACCAGTCTCGGCGCGCGCTTGCCGGCCTTTGGCTTCTGGTGCCTGTTGACGCTGCTGTACGGATTTTTCTGGTTGATGCTGATCGCTTTCGTTGCGGGCTTTAACAAGAGTGGCGAATTTAACGTGCTGGCCCTGCTGGGCTTGTGGGCGGGTCTTACCCTGGTGGTTCCCGCAGCCGCCGACGCCGCGGCGGAGGCTCTGTATCCGACGCCGTCGCGGCTGGCTTATCTGGCCGACGCGCGGGATGTCGAAAACGATACCCGGGTCAGCGAGGCCGATGTGGCCAATCGATTCATGCTGGACCATCCCGAGTTGTTGGCCAATGAGCAGTCGCAAATTCCGGATTTTGTATCCACCGTGTTTCTGGTGACTTCGACGGTGGACGAGGCGACTCGCCCCATCGTCAATTCATTCGAGGAAGCGCTGCGTCGGCGCGAGAGCGCGATTGGCCTGTTCCGTTTCGTGTCTCCCGCGGTCGCGGTACACGGCTTGTTCAGCGAGTTGGCCGGGACTTCGGCGCGGCGGCATCAGGAGTATCTGGCCCAGGCGCGACGATTCAAGGCGGATTACGCGGAAATGGTCGGGCCGAATATCGTCGCCAAACAGCCTATCGATTCGGCGTTCTATCAGTCGCTGCCCGAGTTCCGGTTCAAGGGCGAACCGCCACAAGTCAGGCTGCTCCGCGGTGCGGCGCCGATGGGAGTTTTGTTGTTGTTCTCGATCGGGTTGATCCCTTTGGCCAACCGGCGGTTGCGCGCGGCCAGTCCGATTGATGTTTGAGAATACCCTGGAGGTTCGAATGCCGGCTATGCTTGAAGCCCAGTCCCTCAGCGTCTCGCGCTCGGGCCGGGAAGTATTGCGGAATGTATCGTTCAGCATCGCGGCGGGCGCGGTGCATGCGCTGCTTGGCGGCAACGGCGCCGGCAAAACCACCGCTTTGTTGACTTTTCTCGGTTTCCTCGCGCCAGCGGGTGGCACCGTGCGTGTCCGGGGTCGGGACGTGGGTGAAGATATTGGCGGCGCGCGGCGCGCCATCGCCTATCTGCCGGAGGCGGCGACTTTGTACAGCCACCTGAACGCCTATGAAAATCTGCGCTATTTTCTCTCGCTCGCCGCTGCCGAGCCGGATCGTGGCGCGCTTGACGCGGCCCTGGACCGGGTGGCGTTGCAAGCGGAAGCCCGCGGCGCGCCAATACAGACTTATTCGAAAGGCATGCGGCAGAAAGTGGCGATCGCTTTGGCCATCCTGCGGGATACGCCCATTCTGTTGCTGGACGAGCCGACATCGGGCCTCGACCCTGTGGCCATCGACGAATTCAACCGGCTGACCCGGGAGCTGGCCGAGTCCGGTCGGACGATTCTGCTGGTGACCCACGATGTATACGGCGCCTGCCACGTGGCCGACCGAATCGAACTGCTGCACGATGGCGAACTCGTCGGTGCCTTCGACCGCCCGCCGGGTCTGGAGCGCATCGACACCGAAGCGGTTCATATGGCATTTGCGCGGAGGGCCGCGGCATGATGAAAAAACCGCTCACCATGGCCGGGGAAGAAGTGCGGCTGTGGCTGTGGTCAAAGCTGGCTTTGGGCACCTTGTTCCTGTTCGCGCTGTTGTTGACGGCGACCAGCGTCGTTACCGGCCTGCGGATGAGCGGCGAGCAGTCGCAACGCGTCGCGCAGCAGACTGCGGCGGAAGAGAGTTTCCTCGCCCAGCCGGCTCGCCATCCGCACCGCATGGTGCATTACGGGCATTATGTTTTCCGGGTGCCGCCGCCGTTGTCGCTGTTCGACCCCGGCGTCGATGCGGTAACCGGGCAGTCGATATTCTTGGAGGGCCACCGGCAAAACACGGCGATGTTCGCCGATGCGCGCGCCGGAGCCGATCTCGGCGGATTCGAGGGATTAACGGCGGCTTTGGTCTATCAATTTTTTGTGCCGCTGCTGCTGATCGCCATCGGTCACGGACTGGTCATCCGCGAACGCGAGGCGAATACGCTGGCGCCGCTGCTCGCCCAGGGCGTTGCGGGCGAGCTGCTGTACGTGGGCAAATGGCTGGCCTTGGCGGGAGTCGCACTGTTGCTGCTGCTGCCTTTGGCCGTGGTCTCCTTCGCGGCCGCTGCGCGGGGAGGAGCTATCTTGGCGGCGCTGGGCGTGATTGGTTTGTACGCGCTTTATCTGCTCGTCTGGTGTGGGCTGATTTTGCTCGTTTCGACCTTGGTCAAAACGCGGGGGCCGGCGCTGGGCCTGCTGGCGCTGTGTTGGCTCGCCACCGTGCTGATTATTCCGCGTGTGGCCGTGGAATCAGCCAATTCGGTCGTGCCCGCGCCGGGCAAGCTGCAATCCGACCTGCGCATGCAGGCGGAGATGGGCGAGATCGGCGATGGCCACAATGTGGGCGATCCCGCCTACGCGCTGTTGCGGGCCAATTTGCTCGCCCAATACGATGTGGACCGCGTGGAAGACTTGCCGGTCAATTTCCGTGGTGTTGTCGCCGAATCGGCGGAAGCCGAATTAACCGAGCTGATGAATGAATACGCCGAAGCCCGCATGGCCCTCGAAGCGGGTCAAGCCCGCCACGCCGGGAACTTCGGCTGGCTGTCGCCGGTGGTCGCGGTGGCGGCGGCTTCCCGGGCCCTGGCGGGCACCGATTTGGCGACGCACCATCGTTTTCTGCGCGAAGCCGAGGCGGTCCGTATCGATTTTGTGCAAGGCCTCAACCGTGTCCATACCGAACAACTTGCCTACAGCGTCGATATCAACCGCAGCATTGATGCCGAATCCGAGCGCCTAACCCGCGTCTCGGCCGAAAACTGGCGAGTTCTCGACGAATTTTCCTTTCAGCCCGATGCGGCGGGCGAACGCCTGCGTCGTTCGGCTCCCGCGGCGGCCATGTTGTTCGCGTGGTTGCTGGTTGTAACGCTCGGTGGCCTGTTCGCCGCGCGGAGGATTCAGCCATGACCGGACTCGCGCGGGAAATCCGTTTTCTGGCGGGCGACCGGGCCGCCCTGCTTTGGTTGAGTATCGCCCTGCTGGTCGCGGCGGTCGCCGTGTTGCTTGGCCTGCGCGAAATCGCCGCGCAACGCACTGTCTTGGAAGAGTTGATCGCGGCGGACAAAGTGGAACGGGAAGTCGTGGTTGATGAGTACCGGGACTGGGGCGACATCGCCTACTATACGTTCCATCTCACCTACGACGCGCCTTCGGATTTCGCGTTCGCAGCCTTGGGCCAACGCGATGTCTCTCCATGGAAGCACAAGATCCGCGCGCTCGCCTTGGAAGGGCAGATTTACGAGGCCGATACCGGTAATCCCGACTTCGCACTGGTGGGCCGCTTTGATTTCGCCTTTGTCGCCGGCTTGCTCGCCCCGCTGTTGCTGATACTGCTGCTGCACGATCTGCGCTCCGCTGAGCGCGCCGCCGGCCGCTTCGAATTGCTGAGCGCGATGGCGGCGAATCCAGGCAGCCCATGGCAGTCGCGCGCGGCCTTGCGCGTTGGCGCCATGGTGCTCTGCCTGATTGTTCCGCTGGGCGCGGGGGTTTTGATCGCCGGCTCCGGCCTTTCGGCACTGGTGCCAGCCATCGGCGTGGTGCTCGCGCATATCGCTTTTTGGTGGGGCGTTTGCACCTTGGTTGACCGCCGGGGCTGGAACAGCCCGGTCAATCTGACCGTGCTTATCGGCATTTGGCTGGCGCTCGCGGTAGTCGTTCCGGCGGCGATCAAGCTCTCCGTGGAAGCCACCGTGGAATTGCCCGACGGCGGGGAAATCATGCTGGTTCAGCGGGAAGCGGTGAACGATGCCTGGGACCTGCCGAAGCCAGCCACCATGGAGCCTTTCCTCTCCCGTCACCCGGAATGGTCCGATTACGCCGAAATCGAACAGCCCTTTGAATGGAAATGGTATTACGCCTTTCAGCAGGTGGGAGACCAGACCGCCGAGTCGCTGTCGCTGGCCTACCGCCAAGGCCGCATCGAACGCGACCGCCGCGCCGCGCTGCTTGCTTGGCTATCGCCGCCCGCGCTCGCCGAACGCGCTCTGCAATCCTTGGCGAACACCAATGTCGCCGCGGCGCTGGCTTACGAGCAGCGCGTTCGCGACTACCACGCCTCGCTCCGGGCCTACTATTACCCCCGTTTGTTTCGCGAAGAGGCATTCTCGGCCGCGAGCGTCGAGCAACGGCCCGAGTACCGCGCAACGGGCGAGTGACGCGCCGGGCGACCCTTGGAATTCGAATATGCGCCATCGATGGCCCCGGCTTGAACTTGCGGGGGTTCGTGGTGTTGCGCGGGTGCTCCCGCACCGGGAAGTCAGCCAGAGAAGTTGCCAATCTGGATCGCGAGGGCGACGATGCTCAAGTTGACGGCGAGCAGCCAGACTTTGGTGGATTGAGTCTGCGCATTGGTCTGCTCCCGCTGCACTTTGAATCCGTCCTGCATTTCCTTGCGCAGCGCGTCGATACGATTTTTCGTGTCTTCGCGCAACACGTCGATTTTCTCGTCGAGCCGATTTTCCGCGGCCCGCAAATCCTCCTTGGCGGCCAAGTGTTCGACCGCCACGGCAACGGTTCCGGCAATGACTTCCGCCTGTGAACGGCTCATGCCTTTCTCTTCCAGCTGATGGATGGCGCCAACCATATCCTGTGTCCGCATGGCAACTCCAGTTTTTCCAACAAATTTAGAGCGGGATGCGCCATCTCGAAGGGGGCGGGGACGGCGCAGATACCGCGCTCATTGACACCGGAGAGTTGACAAACGCTTTTCGGTGCGAGCAAACTGGGGGCGGGGTTGGCGGTCTGCGGAGAAACGAGATGGCGAAGCGGATGGGTGCCAAATCGGTTTTTACGGGATGTGCCTGTTTGGCGGCGGTTCTGGCCGGCGGGTGCGCGTTTCATCCCGAGGGCTTGTACGACTGGAGCAAGCCGATTATCTCTTATGAGCGGAACAGTCCGCTGGGCTATATGCATCAGCTTGGGCTTAGCGTGCGCGATGAAATGCTATTGACTTATTACAGCGGTTGGGAGCCGTGGGACCCCGCCGGGGCCTGCCCGGCGGGCTGGGTTTGCGTGCGGGACAGGAAGATGACCGAAAGTTCGCTGGCGCGGCAGATCGAATGGAACGATTGGCGGTCGCGCTGCGAGTACGCCCCCATCGAAGATGCTTATTGCTGGCGCGGGCATGCCGGACGCAAGGATTGGCGGTACGACGCGCCCCGTTACGACCCATACCGTTACTACCAGAGCCCGTACGGGTTGGCTCAGCGTCCGGGTTCCGGGGGTGGCTCGAGTTTCGACCCCCCAAATCGCGCCGCGGGGACGGGACGATACGGCGCCCATGGATTTCACGGGAACAGCTGGCGCTTCGATTTGCATCACCGACTCCGCACCGGCCCTGGGCGCCACACCGACCCTTTGTAGCCGCCTGGCGCCGCGACTTTCGGTTGGCGCAGAAGCAACCGGCTCCCGCCGGAATTGGCGCCGAGCCCCTTTAACGGCTATTCCGGCCAATCCACTCCCGCCTTGGGCGATCGACGGTCCGGGTAAGTCACAGACGAGCGCGGCCCGCGCCGGTTGCCGCTGTCGGCGACTGGTGCAAAAATGCCGCTATTGGGCAACGGGTGGCGTGGGATGCGGATCATCATTGGTATGTCGGGCGCGAGCGGCGCGGTCTACGGCGTCCGGCTGCTGCAGGAGTTACGCGGCATCGCGGAAATCGAGACCCATCTGGTGGCGACCGACGCCGCGAAGCTCAATCTGTCGCTGGAAACGGATTTCCGCTTTGACGACATCAAAGCGCTGGCGGATCACCACTACTCCAACAAGGATATCGCCGCGGGCATCGCCAGCGGTTCATTCCGCGCCGACGGCATGATTATCGCGCCCTGTTCAATCCGCACGCTTTCCGCCATCGCCCATTGCCAAAGCGGTTCGCTCATCGACCGCGCGGCCGATGTAACCCTCAAAGAATGCCGCCGCCTTGTGCTCGTGCCCCGGGAAACACCGCTGCACGCGGGACATTGCGAAATCATGCTCAAAGCCACCCGCCTCGGCGCGGTGCTGGCGCCGCCCATGCCGGCGCATTACATCCGTCCGCAAACACTTGAGGATGTGATCGACCATCACGTGGGCCGAATTCTCGACTTGTTCGATATCGACACCGACCTCGTCCGGCGGTGGAAACAGCCGGACTGAGCGGCACCGACCCATCTGAGATCGCAAGACGCCGATGGCGGGGGTATGAATTTCTGGACAACGGTCGACGCCGCTTTTATGCTTCCCTAGGTCCGACGCAAACCATTTTCGCAATCGAAGCTCTAGCCGAAGGAGACCCGAAATGAATCGTTCGACGTGCAACCGCATATCGGCGTTGGCCTTGGCCGCCTCGCTACTCTCCGCCGCCGGTTTCGCCGGTGCCCAAAAGGTCATGACACCGACCAATAATCACCCCAATCCGTACACGACCATCAACGACTATTTCGTCTTGCCCGATGGCCGCGAATGGGGTTCCACCAGCGCGGTGGATATCGATATCGACGGCGAATCCATCTGGGTGGCCGAGCGCTGCGCGTCCAACAGCTGCGCGCTTTCGGACGTGGATCCGGTGCTCAAGTACGACCCGGAAGGCAATGTGGTGACTTCCTTCGGCGGCGGCATGATCATCTGGCCCCACGGCATTCATGTGGACAGCGACGGCAATGTTTGGATAACCGACGCCCGCGCCGCCACTCCGGCCGAACTGGCGCAGAATCCCGAAGCGGCCGGCAAGGGCCATACGGTTTACAAGTTCAGCCCCGACGGCGAAGTGCTGATGGTGCTCGGCACTCCCGGGGTGGCCGGGGACGGCACCGGCCCGCTGCTGAATTCGCCCAATGACGTGATCACCGACCAAGACGGCAACATCTATGTCGGCGACGGCCACGGCGGCCAAGGCACCAATGCCGATCTTTCGACGGTGGCGCGAATCGCCAAATTCGACGCCGAAGGCAATTTCATCGAAAGCTGGGGCCATATCGGCACCGCGCCGGGGGAATTCCGCACCCCGCACAGCCTGGCGTTCGATTCCCGTGGCAGGTTGTTCGTGGCCGACCGCGGCAATGTGCGCATCCAGATCTTCGAACAGGACGGCACATTCATCGACGAGTGGCACCAGTTCGGCCGTTTGAGCGGCATTTACATCGATGCCAACGATATTCTTTACGCGGCCGACTCGGAATCGAGCGCGATTTCCAATCCAGGCTGGCGCCGCGGCATCCGCATCGGCAGCGCCGTAACCGGGCACGTGTTCAGCTTCATCCCCGACCCCGACCAGAACCCCGGCGGCACCAGCGCCGCGGAAGGTGTGGCGGCGGACATGCACGGCAACGTGTATGGCGCGGAAGTTGGACCGAGACAGCTGGTTAAGTACGTCAGAGAGGATTGACCGCGGACCCTCCCCGCCCGGGCCGCCCGCAAGTGGTGTGTTCCGGGCGATGGGGCCCAATTCATTGCATTTTTCGATTCCTGTTTTTACTGGGGAAGGCACCGAAGAAGGTATTGAAATGGGAGTTTCTCTGGTGGAAATCGAGAGCCTGTTACGAGGCTTCGTCCAGCGCGACGCCGCACCACCGGGCGGGTGAGCTTGGACGACCGTCGAATCATTTCCGGGATATCGGTTGCGCCCCGGTTGACGGGAACGCCGTACGGATGATTTCCGCGAACAGGTTTTCGATATCCGGGTCGAGCTCGGTATCGCGGCGCCGCAGCAGCGCTTCGAGATTGCTCCGCGCCGCTGCCGCGGCTTGAGCAGGGGTGGCGGGATTGACCGGTCTTTCCGGTGCATCAGCCGCAAGGTTCGCGCTGGCGGTGGCCATCGCGCGCTGCTGGGCGAGTTCGGCGGCTACTTCCTGATCTTTGATGCGTTCGCGCAAGTCGCGTGTTTCCCGGTCGAGCGCGAAACCCGGATTTTTCAGCCAACGCCGGGCATCGCGCAATGGCCGAACCAAGCGCTGTTGCCACTGCCGCGAAATTTCATCGATCCGCGCCCACAACTCCTCATCGATCAAGCCTCGCCGCGCGCCGAACCAGCAGCAGAAAAGCACAGCGTTCACGTCGAGGCCATAACGGTCTTGCAACGCAAGGCAAGATCCCGCCACCTTCCCCCTACTGTAAAGGGCGATGGAGTACTCGGAAAAATCCTTTTGCCATCCCATTTCGACCGACTCAAGCCTCCGCGAATCTGTGCTATAAGACACGCCCCGGCGCATCGGATCAAGTGACCTGAGCCGGCCCACCCGGAGGTTGCGCGAGTTGCCTGAATTAACGCGCCGAGTCCATAAGAGGGATAGGCGTGGCGCGGGACAAATCGCAGTTTTGTTCAACTAGCGATACCATTCCGTAAATCAATAGGTTGGATGAGTTTTGGAGCGTATTGGCGCAATGGCTGGGAGTATGCATCTGCACATTATCGGCATCTGCGGCACCTTCATGGGCAGTTTGGCGCTGCTTGCGCGGGAACTCGGCCATCGCGTCAGTGGCTGCGACGCGCTTACCTATCCGCCGATGAGCACGCAACTCGCCGACAGCGGCATCGAGGTGCTGGACGGCTATCTTCCCGGGCATCTCGACACGCGGCCCGATTTGGTGTTGGTGGGCAATACCATATCCCGCGGCAATCCGGTGCTTGAACGGGTGCTGGAAGAGAACGCACCGTATATGTCGGGGCCGCAATGGCTGGCGCAATACGTGCTGCGGGACAAGTGGGTGCTGGCTGCCGCAGGCACCCACGGCAAAACCAGCACGAGCGCGATGCTGGCTTGGATTCTGGAGTATGCGGGCCTGCGGCCGGGCTTTCTCATCGGTGGCGTAACCAACAATTTCCCGGTATCGGCGCGGCTTGGCAATACGCCGTTCTTCGTCGTTGAAGCTGATGAATACGACAGCGCATTCTGCGACAAACGCTCGAAGTTCATCCACTACGCGCCGCGCACCGCGATTCTCAACAATTTGGAATTCGACCACGCCGACATATTCGAAGACCTAAAGGCCATTCAGCGCCAATTCCACCATCTGCTGCGAATCCTGCCGGGCAACGGCCGCATCGTCGCGCCGACCGACGAGCCCGCGCTGGATGAAGTGATCGCTCAAGGCTGTTGGACCCCGGTCCAGCGCTGCGGACTGGAATCGCCGGCGATGGAATGCCGCCGCCGCGCCGACGAAAGTGGAACTTTCTGGAATATCCGGCGGGCGGTTGGCGACGGGTTCGCGCTTGAGAAACATCGGTTTGGGGTGGATAAGCCGACGGTGGCCGAAGTGGCTTGGGACCAAAGCGGGTTGCACAATGTCCGCAACGGCGCGGCCGCGATTATCGCCGCCGAACACGCCGGTGTCGGCATAGCAGCGGGAGCGGAGGCCTTGGGGAAATTCCGCGGCGTGAAACGCCGAATGGAATTGTGCGGCACGGTCGGCGGCATCTCCATTTACGACGATTTCGCCCATCACCCGACAGCCATCGCCACAACCTTGCGCGGGCTGGCGGCCAGATTGGACGGCAAGGGCCGAATCATCGCGGTGATCGAGCCGCGCTCCAACACCATGAAGGCCGGCGTGCACCAGCACACGCTGGCCGCGGCGGCGCGGCCAGCCAACCAGGTAGTCTGGTTCCAGCCCACCGATTGCGCTCTCGATTGCGCGGCGCTGGCCGCGGCGGCGGACCCGCCCGGGCGGGTGTTCGACAATGTGGAAGCTATCGTCGCCTTCCTCGCCGCAACCGCTGAATCCGGCGATCACATCGTCATCATGAGCAATGGTGGGTTCGGTGGCATCCACGAAAAACTGCTGCGCAAGCTCGAATCCCCACCGGGCCAGCCCCAACCTTCCGTCTGAGCGCGGCGCCACGGATTCACCGTTCGACTTTAACTCCGCCAAGCCTTCGCACCCCGTCTCTGCAGATCGGTACCCGCCGCTTGTGAGTGCGGCCCGTACTTTCGTCCGGGAGCGGTGGTAGGACGGGTTGCCGGAACTTGGCGAGTGTCGGATACTGTCGGGGATTCGCCGGGGGATCGTCGATATGACCAAGGTGACTTCGCTTGACATCGCCGATTTGGCTGGAGTTTCGCAATCGACGGTATCGCGTGCGCTGCGGGAGAGTCCGCTGGTCAATCCCGAGACGCGGCGCAAAATCCAGCGCATCGCCCGGCAACAAAACTACAAAGTTGACAGCAGCGCCAGCAATCTGCGCTCGAAACACAGCCGCACCATCGCGATGCTGGTGCATCAAGAGTCTGAAATGGACTCCGACATCAATCCGTTTTTCGTCTCCATGCTGGCGAGCATCACCCGGGCCGCGGCGGCGCGGAATTACGATGTGCTACTTTCCTTCCAGCAGCTGAGCGAGAACTGGATCGTCGATTACCGCAACAGCAACAAGGCCGAGGGAATCATCCTGCTGGGCTACGGTGGATACACCGACTATATCCGCAAAGCCGAATTGCTTGAGGACACCCATATTCTGACTTGGGGGCCGGTAATCGAAGGCCAGCCTGGACATTTCATCGGCTGCGACAATCGGCGCGGCGGCTATATCGCGACAAAGCATTTGCTCAAGCTGGGTCATCGGCGAATCGCGTTTCTCGGCGATATTTCCGACGATTGCCCGGAGATTCAGGATCGATACCGCGGCTACCGCAAAGCCTTGGGCGAGGCCGGCATCGGCGGGGACGAAGCCCCGTGGGCCGCCGCCGCGACCGCCGAGCGCAGCGGCTGGCAGGCGACCCGCGGGCTGCTGTCCGCGGGCGCGGATTTTAGCGCGGTGTTTTGCGGCAGCGATCTCGGCGCGCTGGGCGCGATCAACGCGATTAGGGAAGCGGGATTGTTGGTGCCGGGGAACATCTCCGTGGTTGGTTTTGACGATATTCCGGCGGTTTCCTACACTTCACCCCCCTTGACCACAGTGCGGCAAAACACCGCCAAAGCCGGGCTGATTATGGTCAATGCGTTGCTGCGGCTGATCGAAGGGCAAAGCATTCAATCGCAGCTCATCGAACCGGAATTGACCATCCGCGCCTCCTGCCGCGCGGTCTAAACCCGATTGTCTCAGCGGCAAACTTCGGCGATCAGGCTTGTGCGGGGCGGCAGGCGCAGGTCGCCGTCGGCGATGGTTCCCTGTTTCGCGGGAAAGCTGTTGAGTTGCCGCAAGCGCCGACCGTCGAAGGGGGACAGTTCGCTGCGGTCGATCAGGCGCTCTTCGTTATCGAGATTGAAGCAAAGCACTAGCGTTTGCTCGTCGGTGGAGCGCGCGCAGGCGAGCACTTCGTCGCCCCGGGTCGGCAGAAATGTAAAGTCGCCGCGCAGCAGGGCGGGTTGCCGCTTGCGGAAACGCAGAAAATCGCGGACACAGACATAAACGGAATCCGGGTTCCCGGTTTGCCGGTCGGCCGCCAGCGCGAAATGGCGCGCATCGATGGGCAGCCACGGCTTGGCGCTGGAAAATCCCGCGTTGGGCGCCTTTCCGCGCCAGGGCATGGGCGTGCGGCAGCCATCCCGGCCTTTGTAGGTGGGCCAAAAATTCAAGCCGTAAGGGTCGCGCAGTTGTTCAAAAGGCACATCGGCTTCGGGCAGGCCGAGTTCGTCGCCCTGATAAATGCAGATCGCACCGCGCAGGCAACCCAATAGAATCGAGAACTGTTTGACCGCATCGGTATCCGGGTTCTCGCCGGCCCACCGGCTGGCGACGCGCTCGACATCGTGATTGCCCAACGCCAAGCAACACCAGCCGGTGCCCACTTTGGCCTGCAAGGTTTCCACGGTTTGCCGGATGTGGGCCGCCGAGCCGTCCGGCCCCATCAAATCGAAGCTGTAGGCCATGTGCAGGCGATTGTCGCCCCGGGTGTACTCGCCGATGACCTCCGCCGAGCGTTCCGAGCCGATTTCGCCCAGGGCGACCGCGCCATAGCGGTCGAGCAACCGCCGAATCTCTTCCATGAAGCGCGGATTGTCCGGATGGGTATGGTCGTATATGTGGGCCTGCATGGCGTAGGGCGACGCCATTTGGCCGCCCGCGAGAAATCGATTGCGCGCCTCGGGTTTCGCCGGATTGTCCCGCAGTTGCGGGTCGTGCATGCAGAAATTCACCGCGTCCAAACGAAAGCCGTCAACGCCGCGCCGCAGCCAAAACTCAAGATTGTCCAGCCCGGCTTGGCGAACGGCCGGGTTGTGGCAATTCAAATCCGGTTGGCTATGCAGAAAATTGTGCAGGTAATACTGGCCGCGGCGCGGCTCCCATTGCCAAGCCACGCCGCCGAATACCGAAAGCCAGTTGTTCGGCGGCCCGCCGTCCGCTTTGGCGTCGGCCCAGACGTACCAGTCGGCTTTGTCGTTGCAGCGGTTTCCCCGGCTTTCCAGAAACCATGGATGGCGGTCGGAAGTGTGGCTCAGCACTTGGTCGATGATCACCCGGATGCCGTGCCGGTGCGCTTCCGCGAGCAGGGCGTCGAAATCTTCCAGATTGCCGAACAGCGGATCGACGGCGCGGTGGTCGCTGACATCGTAGCCGAAGTCCTTCATCGGCGATTTGAAGAAGGGCGAGATCCAGATGGCGTCGACGCCGAGCGAGGCGATGTAGTCCATGCGGCGCGTAATGCCCCGGAGATCGCCGGTGCCGCTGCCGTCGCTGTCCTGGAAGCTGCGCGGATAGATTTGGTAGATTACGGCGCTGCGCCACCAGTCGGTGTTGGCCCGGTCCACGCCTGGAAGCTCGCCGCCACTCCGCGGCGCAGTCGAGGATTCGTCGAGTTTCGATTCCATGTCCCGCAAATTCCGGGCGTTCGCGGGCCGAGTATAAAGGCAAAGACGGCGACCCCACGCGGCTTGCAATCGTATTCATTGCCGCCGGCGATATTGAATCCGTTGGGGCGATTCTGTAGTATCCGCAGTCTGCCGCGCGCGGCGGCACCTAGTTTCAATCCGGGCCCGCGCGGTGTTCCAACCGACATGCCGCTATAGCTCAGCCGTGGTAGAGCAGCTGACTTGTAATCAGCAGGTCCCGAGTTCGACTCTTGGTGGCGGCACCAAATTCCCTTCCCCGGAAAGCACCTCTATGTTGGATGAACAATCGATTCGGGAGTTGGTGGCCGAATACGGCCCGCGGGTGAACACCGGCCGCCCGATTCGGCAATTGATCGAAGATGGGGAGTTGCCACGGCTGCGCGGCGCCACCGTGCGGGAAGGCAAGGTTTCCGATTCGGTGTACGGCGACCATCTTCGCCGCCGCTGCGGTCGGCCGCTGCGGCTGATGTTCCGCAATAATCGAATTTCCACCCATGACGTCAACCGCGGCGCCGTTCCATTCAAGGATCAAGTGCTGGCGCTGAACCACGATCATATGCTGGGCTTGGTGGCGCCGGTGCTGGGCAACTCGCAATTTGCGGTCAAGGGGTTGCGGCCCACTTCGACGGTGATTCCCGCCGAGAATCTGCGGCTGTTCGGCCTCGAGAACGTCCTGCGGATGTACATGGCGGTTTCGAGCACTTCCACTTCGCTCTATCAACACTGGCTCCGGGCCAGAGAGGACGGGTTGGGCCATTTCACTTATGCGGGCCACGGGCTGATGGTCCACGAACTCGAGCCCAATGCCCGGCTGCCGTATCTGATGGATACGCCGAGCACGAAAGCCGAAGTGGACACAACCACCGATGCCGCCGCGCTGATCGCCGCCGGCGCCTGCACCGCGGGGCAATACAGCCACATCCGCAACGCTTCGCTGATGGCCTTCGGCTTGGTTTCAGGCTATTTGGCCCGCAAAGGTATGGTGCTGGTGGATACCAAAACCGAACACGGCCTCGACAGCGAAGGGCGAATCGTCGTCGCCGACGAACTTTTCACCATGGATTCCAGCCGCTTCTGGCGCCTGGACGACAATGGCGAAATTCTCCGCCGCGACGGTCAGCCGGTATCTTTCTCCAAGGAATTCGCCCGCGGCATGGTCAAGAGCCGCGATCAGCAATTCACCGAGGAGCAAGCCAACGAAATCGCCGTGCGCTATATCCGTGGCTTGCAACATCTCACCGGCAGCGCGTTCGAACCCGATTTGCGGGCGCGCGATCAGCGCATTGTCGAATCGACCAATCTGATTCTGGACGCGCTGTTGTGAGCCACGCGCCGGCAAGCGAGAGTCGGGCAGGCGGGGCTGACGCCGAATCGCAGACTTCCCAATTTGCGATAGCATTAGGCAAATCAAGAAGCTAGGTGAACTTTGGAGCGTACTGGCGCAATCTCCGGGCTCTGCTTCGGGCTCGCCGGCCTGCTGGCGGCCTGTGCGTCGCCGCCCGGGCCGCAAACTTCGATGGAGTCCGTTGACGAGGCCGAATACCGCCGCGCCGAGCGGATGCTCGGCCCCAATACGGCGCCGCTGCTGGCGAATCATCTAGCCGCGCATTATTGGCAACCGAACGATCAACTGATCTATCGCCTATCCAGTTTGGGCACCCACAGGTATATGTTGTTCGATCCGGTCGGCGGCGAAGCGCGGGAACTGCTCGACAATCGCCGCTTGGCCGCCGCGCTGGCAGAATCCCTGGAGCGCGAAATCGATCCCGACGCAATGGTATTGACCGGCATCCGCTTGACGGAAGACGGCGGTCGGGTCGAGTTCGATTACGCTGGCGGGCGCTTCTCCCTGATGTTTGGCGACGACTACGCGCTCAGCCGAATTGAGCGCCGCCCGGGGAATGAATCCCTGTCTCCCGATGGTCGCCGGGCGGCATTCATCCGCGACCACAATTTATGGCTGCGCGATACCGCGAGCGGAGAGTCGACGCAGCTAACCTTCGACGGCGTGGAGAATTATGGCTACGCCACCAACAACGCCGGCTGGGTTCGGGGCGCCGCCCCGGTGCTCAAGTGGTCGCCGGATTCAAACAAGATCGCCACTTTCCGCCACGACGGCCGCAACGTTGGCGATTTCGTGCTCTGGGATACCCGGGTCGGCCGACCGGCCGCCGATATCTGGAAATACCCGCTGCCGGGGGACGAACATATTTTCATGATCGAGCGGCTGATCATTCATCTCGAGCCCGAGCCGCTACTGGTTTTTCTCGATATGCCGCCCGACCCGCACCGCTCCACCACCAGCGACCATGTCGCCGGAGACGGCGGCGAATTGCTCGACGCGCAATGGAGCGCCGACAGCGAACATCTCGCCTTTGTCTCTTCATCCCGAGACCACAAGACCGCCCTGTTGCGAATCGCCGATATTCATGACGGCAGTGTGCGGGACGCGTACCGCGAAGAGGCGGAAACCCAGTACATGTCCGGCTTCATCGGCGAGAACTGGCGGGTGCTGCGCGAGCGTGGCGAATTCATCTGGTTTTCCGAGCGGGACGATTGGGGACATCTGTATTTGCACGATTTGGAAAACGGCGAACTCAAACACCGCGTCACCGAAGGCGCATGGCTGGTGCTCGAGATCCAACAACTCGACAGCGAAACGGGGGATATCTGGCTGCTGGCATCGAATATCGAGGGGCGCGACCCGTATTTCCACCATTTGTACCGCGCCAACTTGGACGGCGGCGACCTTGAGTTGCTGACGCCGGAAGCTGCCCATCACGCAATCAGCTGGTCGGATTCCGGCGCGTATTTCCTCGATACCTACTCCACTCCGGACACGCCGCCGGTTGTGGTCGTGCGCAAGCGCGACGGCGAATTGCTGGCGACACTGGCGCAAACCGATATCGCCGCCCTGCGCGAAGCGGGCTGGAATCCTCCGGTGCCGTTCACGGTGAAAGCGAGGGATCAAGTCACCGATTTACACGGCCTGATGTATCTACCGTCCGATTTGGACCCATCGCGCCGCTATCCGGTGCTCAACTATCTCTACCCGGGGCCCTTGGGTTCGAGCGTCGGCGGCCGCGGTTTCCTGCCGTCCCGCGGCGACAAGCAGGCGCTGGCCGAACTCGGCTTTATCGTCGCGGAGGTCGATGCCATGGGTACGCCGGGCCGCGCCAAATCGTTCCACGACGCCTACTACGGCAATATGGGCGACAACGGCCTGCCCGACCAAGTGTCGATGATTCGACAACTCGCCGAACGGCATCCCTGGATGGATTTGGAGCGCGTCGGCATCTGGGGTCATTCCGGCGGCGGTTTCGCCTCCACCGCCGGCATCCTGCGCTATCCGGAATTCTACAAAGTCGCCGTCTCCAGCGCCGGCAACCACGACAACCGCAACTACGAGGATGACTGGGGCGAGCGCTGGCAGGGGCTGCTCGAATACAGCGGCGAGCGCGACCCGCTGCGGGGCGAAGCCGTTTCCAATTACGACAATCAGGCCAACCAATTCCTCGCCGGCGATTTGCGGGGCAAGCTGTTGCTCGCCCACGGCCTGATGGACACCAATGTGCATCCGTCGAGCACTATGCTTGTGGTCGATGCGTTGATCCGGGCGGAAAAGGATTTCGACTTGCTTGTGCTGCCGAACACCGGCCACGGTTTTCTCAATTCGCGCTATTTCATGAAACGCCGCTGGGACTATTTCATCGAGCACCTGCAACGGCGCCGACCCAACGGGGATTTCCGCTTCGACGGGAATATTCCGTAACTGGAACGCTTCCTTCGGTTTGACTCTTTTATCTGAAGCACGCCATCGATTTGTTGCTCGGCCGCTATGATTCCGGCAATGGCGCTGGCGATACTCGTCACCGGCGTTTGGCGGGAAGACACGGTCGGCGTGACCCTGACTTCGCTCGCCTATGAGCAGGCTTTTCCCGATTTCGGTTCCTGGTTGATATTGCTTATGGTGGTGGTGCTGGGCAACACCACGGTGCTTGGTTATTCCTGCTATGGCGGCAAGTGCATGGCCTTTTTGTTCGGCACGCGGCGGGAGAAACACTATGTTTGGGCCTATGCGGCGCTGATTGTCGCCGGCGCCGCGGGTGCGGGCCGCCGCCAGCCCGTTAGTGTACCGCCTGCCGAGTCTCGGAAGCGCTATCCGCGTCCGCGCCGAAAACCGATTCATCGTCTTCGGAAACAAAACTCCGGGTGACAATGGGGCTGCGCAACAGCGGCCCGAGCAGGTTCACGAATTTCGCCATATGGTCGGTTTCATAGTGGCCCTGCAAGCAGTCGGCATCTTCCCACTCCTGCAGCAACACCACCTCACCCGGCGCGGCAATGCCCTGAAAATACCGGTAATGCCGACAACCGTGTTCGTGTTCGCACAAGCGCATCATATCGCGCATCAATTCCAGCGCATCTTCGACTTTCTCGGGATGCACATCGAATGTGCTTTGCAGAATGATCATGGCGAATGCCCTCCGCCGGCTGCCGGTCACCGCCCGCGCCGTCCCGATTATACAACGAACGCGGCAAACCCACTCTAGGACCAACCCGCTCCGCCCAGGGGGGCAATCGCAGCGTCCCGAAACCGCGCGACGGCACCGACTCGGCAAGCGACTCAAATGGCGTTTTCGGACTTGCACCGGGCGATGCGTTCCTTGTCGAAGCCCCAGTCGGCGAGGATTTGTTCGCTGTGCTCCCCGGCCATGGCGGGCGGCGATTGAATTTCGCCTTGGCTGCGGCTGAAGCGCGGCGCCGGGGCGGGCTGCGTGATGCCTTCGAATTCGACGAACGTTTTCCGCGCCCGATTGTGGGGATGCGCCGGCGCTTCCGCCAAGTCCAGCACCGGGGCGAAACAAACATCGGTGCCCTCCATCAATTCGCACCATTGATCGCGACTGCGGGTGCGGAATACCGCGGCCAGCTTCGCGCGCAATTCCGACCAGTTTTCGCGGGCGTATTGCGGTTCGAATTGCGGGTCTTCGATGACGGCCTTTTCCAGCAGCAAAGCGTAAAACTGGGGTTCCAATGAGCCGACGGAGATGTATTTGCCGTCGGCGCATTCGTAGCTGCCGTAGAAATGCGCGCCGCCGTCGAGACGGTTGGCGTTGCGCTCCGTGGTCCATAGGCCCATAGCCATTAGCCCATAGAACGGGCTCAGCAGGCTCGCTGTGCCGTCGGTCATGGCCGCGTCAACGACTTGGCCGTGGCCGGATTGATTGCGCTCCAGCAGCGCGGCCAGCAGTCCGCACAGCAAATACATCGCGCCGCCGCCGAAATCGCCCACCAGATTCAACGGCGGCGCCGGGGGGCGGTCGGCGTAGCCCATGGCGCCGAGTGCGCCGCCGATGGAGATATAGTTGATATCGTGGCCCGCGGCATTCGCCAGCGGGCCGGTTTGTCCCCAACCGGTCATGCGCCCGTAGACCAGCCGGGGATTGCGTTCGAGGCAAACATCCGGCCCCAGTCCGAGCCGCTCCATGACGCCGGGGCGGAAGCCTTCGATCAGCGCGTCGGCTTGGTCTATCAATTCAAGCGCGATTGCGACTCCCGCCGGCGTTTTCAGATCGACCGCCAGCGATCTGCGCCCGCGGCCAAGCACATTGGCGCGGTGCCCCGTGCCTTTCCCGCTTAGCCGATCAATTCGAACCACCTCGGCACCGAGGTCGGAAAGCATCATGGCGCAGAACGGTCCCGGGCCGATTCCAGCCATTTCAATCACGCGGATACCCTGTAGTGGTCCCATTGGCGAAAACTCCATCAAATCGCGAAAGGAAAATGATATGCGTTCGCCGGCGGCACGCAAATCGGCTAATCGCCGCCCCGCCCCGCCGTACCCAAAACTTCCCGCGGCGCGGGCGACGCCGCCCGCTCGGGCGGGAGATGCCCGCGAGACGGCAGTACCCGCGAACAGGAAATGTCCGCAAGCGAACGCGACCGGAATCGAATCCGTTGTTGGCGGGAGATGGGTTGCGACGGAGCCAACGCTACTGCGCAAGATAACCGCCATCGATCACCAAATCGGCGCCGGTCATGAAGCGGGCATCGCCGCCAGCGAGGAAAACCGCGGCGCCGGCGATGTCTTCGGGTTGCGCGATGCGCCCGACCGGATGCTTGGCCGTCAGCGCCGCGGCCGCGGCCTCCCGCGTGCCGTAACGGTCGAGAATGCGCGGCGTCAGCACCGCGCCCGGCGACAGGCTGTTGACCAGCACGCCGTCGGCGGCGTGATCGAGCGCCAGGGCCCGTGTCAATTGCAAAACCGCGCCTTTGCTCGCGCAATAGGCGGCGTGGCCCGGTACCGCCACCGAGCCAAGTTGCGACGCGATATTGATGATGCGGCCGGATTTACGTGCCAGCATACCCGGCAGCACCGCCCGACAGAGCAAAAATATGCCGGTGATATTGACCTCGAGCGCCTTGCGGAAGTCCGCGGGCGCGAGTTCGGTGATCTTGGCGCGCGGTGTCCTTGCCGCGGCATTGTTGACCAGCACATCGATGCGGTCGAATTCCCCCAGCACTTTTTCGACCGCGGCCCGCACGGCGTCCTCGTCGCCGATGTCAACTTGATAGGCCCGCGCCCCTGGGCCGATTTCCGCCGCCACGGTGGCGACCGCGGCATGGTTTTGATCGAACAACGCAACTTGCGCGCCTTCGGCGGCAAACCGCGCCGCGATGGCCTGACCGATGCCTTGGGCTGCGCCCGTGACCAAGGCCACGCGATCAGCAAGCTTCATGGGTTCGCCTCCCTGGGCGCGGACTTGCCGCTGGCGGATGGCAGCGCCGCGCGCGGGCGGGCCAGCGGCCAAGCATCGCGCACGGCACTGCGCATTCGTGGTATGTTTTCGGAAACATCAAATAAATCAATGGGTAAGTAGTATTTGGCAGCGCACCGAACGAGCCCGGCTAGACTAGCACAGCGGCCGATTTCTTGAAGGATCAAAACATGCCATCGGAAAAATCCGGCGACCGACCGCGGACCGTCGCCGAAGTCGAAGCCGCGCTGGCCGCAATCCGCAACAAGCGGGGCTATCTGCTGCCCCATCACGGCTTGTTGGCGGTATCGGCGCCGGCCCTGCTCAACGCCTACGACGCGACCTACACCGAGATGACCTTGAAGCCGCGGGCCATGGGCGAGCGGGAGAAGGAAATCGTCTGGCTGACGATTCTGATCTCGACCAAAGAAGAGATCGCCACCCACCATATCGACCGGCTGCTGAAAGGCGGCGGCACGCAGCGCGATTTGGCCGCGGCGCTGGATTTGGCCGCTTGGGCCGAGGGAGCCCCGCTGCACCGGTTCGTGGGCGACCATTGGGCCGCGCATCTGGATGGGTTCAACGCGGTCGCGGGCTATCGCGCGGGATTGGAGGCGCTGTTGCGAAAATACGATGTCGCGCTTTGGATTGCCGAAATCGGCTTGGCTGCGGTCCATCAATGCCATCGGCGCTGGTTTTGGGTTGCGGAGCATATTCGGGGCGCCTACCGCGCCGATGCCGACGAGGACGCATTGGCCGAAGGTCTGAGCTTGGCGATGTTTCCCGGCGGTGTGCCGAATTTTGTCGATGCCTGCGGCCTGTGGCACCGCTTGATTGTGGAAGGCGCGGTGCCGGCCTCGCCGCCTTACGCGGCTTGGGCGCGGCTGACAGGACAGGGAGGCTTCGACGAAGCCTCCGGGGTCGCGGAAAGGTGACGGCGAAAGCCTTCACCCACATCGTATTGGGCGCCGGTTCGGCGGGTTGCATTCTCGCGGCGCGGCTGAGCGAGAATCCCGATTTCCGCGTCCTGCTGGTGGAGGCCGGCGGCAGCGGTCGGCACGATCCGATGCTCAAGGTGCCGATGATGACAGCGCTCCTGCTGAAGGGGCGGCGGCATGTTTGGCGCCACGTTACCGAAGCCGAACCCGGCTTGGGCGGTCGGCGGGTGGATTTGCCCCGCGGCAAGGTTTTGGGCGGATCGTCGACGATCAATGGCATGGTCTACGCGCGCGGCCTGCCATCCGATTACGATGCTTGGGCCCGAGCGGGCTTGCCCGATTGGTCTTGGCCCAAGGTCAGGCCGTATTTCCTGCGCTCGGAGGAATTTCTGGGGGAGGGCCGACAGGCGGCTCAAGACGCGGCTGTTTCCGCGAATGAAGCGGCGGAAACCGGAACGGATCACGGTTTCGACGGGCCGCTCGCGGTCTCAAGGCGGGCGCGTCCGGTGAGTCCGCTCGCCGACGCCTTTGTGCAGGCGGGCATTGAGGCGGGCCATCCCCGCAGCCGCGATTTCAATGCCGAGCGGCCCGAGGGCTTCGGCTACTATCACTTCACCACCCGCAGCGGCTATCGCGAGTCCACCGCCACGGCTTTCCTCGAGCCGGCGGCGGCGCGGCCCAATCTCAGCATCCAGACGCATTGCGAAGTAGCGAAAATAGTCTTCCACCAAGGCCGCGTCCGCGGCGTGGAGTTGGTTTCGGGGCGCAGCGTCCAAACCATCGAAACCGAGGGCGAGATCATCCTCTGCTGCGGCGCCATCGGCTCGCCCGCGGTGCTGCTGCGCTCCGGCGTCGGCCCGGCCGACCAGCTGCGGAAACACGCCATCGAAGTCGTGGCCGACAGCCCCAACGTCGGCGAAAATCTGCAGGATCATGTGCTGATCCGCGTCACCCACGCAAGCAACGCCGATGTCTCGCTGCATCGACTCACGCGCCCCGACCGCGCGGTGCTCGGATTCCTGCGGGCGCTGCTGTTCGGCACCGGGCCGATGAGTGTTTTCCCGCTCGAAGCCGGCGCCTATATCCGCACCGGCGGGGCGGCTCTGCCGACGCTGCAAAGCCATTTCCTGCCCGCGTTGGGCAGCGATACCGTCCGTTTCAATCCATTCGCCAGACCGCCGGTCGGGACCGGCCCCGGCTTCATGGCCAACGCCTCGGTCATGCGCCCCCAGAGCCGCGGCCGAATCCGCCTGCGGGGCCGGGACCTAACCACGCAGCTCGATATCCGAGTCAACTATCTCGAAGATTCCCGCGACGCCGAAACGCTCACGGACGCGGTCGCCGCGCTGCGCGAAGTCTTTTCCCAGCCGGCGTTCGACCCGTACCGCGGCGCCGAACTCTCGCCCGGGCGCGATATTCGTTCCCGGGCCGCGATATTGCAATGGGTTCGCGAAACCGCGGCCACCGTGCATCATCTGTGCGGAACCTGCCGCATGGGGCCGAATGACGCGGATGTCCTCGACCCGCAACTCAGGCTGCGCGGCGTGATGGGCCTGCGCGTGGCCGATGCGTCCGTGTTTCCATCCATACCGTCCACCAATACCGCGGCCGCCGCCATGATGGTGGCCGAAAAAGCCGCCGATCTGCTGCGGCCTCCCTGACTGGGTGTCTCGGCGGGAATCGGCCACGAAGGAAAAACTTCCCTTGGAGTGGCGCCGGATTACCGGATCGCACGCGGGAGGAGCTCGGCGCGGGAGTGATTGCCCATGCCGGCGTCGGCGGGATGAAAGCCACACCGATGCTTGTAACCCCCGGCGAAGATTGTTAGCTTGGGCCGCATTCCAGCCAAACAACCGAAGCTGAGAACCAAGACCGAGAGTCGGGCAGGGCGACTCGCGGAAGGAACTAAAGTGAGCCAAAGAGCCGATATTGTCGGAACAATCGGATGCAGGCGCCGAGCCGCGCCGTGGTGGCCCCATGCGGGGCCCGCTTTGGTCGGCGTGGCGCTGCTGTTTTTGCTGCCGCGGATCGTCTTCGGTCAGGAACCGCAGCGAACCGAGCCCACCGCGGTCGGCATGGATCCCGCGAAGCTGGCGCTCGCAACCGCGAGACTGCAACAACATGTGGACGATGGCGATATCCCCGGCGTCGTGGCCGCGGTCGCCCGCGACGGCAAACTGGTCTATTTCGAGAATTTGGGGCAATACGACCTCGAAAACGGCAAGACGATGCGGCTGGACACGCTGTTCCGCGTCTATTCGATGACGCGGCAGGTCACCAGCATCGCGGTATTGCAGCAATACGAGGCGGGCAAGTTCGACTTCGACGATCCGATTTCGATGTATTTGCCGGCATTCGCCAACCAGCGGGTCCTGCTCGACCCGACCGGCACGGATATCGACGCCACCCGCGTACGCTCGGGCGATATCACCGTGGCGCACCTGCTTACGCATACCTCGGGCCTCGGTTCCCGCGGCTCGGCGCTTTATCGCGAGAACAATGTCCGCGATAAAGCGGTCAGCCTCGACGAGATGACCGCCCGGGCGGCGCGAATCCCCTTGTTTCACGACCCGGGGGCGGCCTTCCGCTACGGCATTCACGCCACCATCCTCGGCAAACTGGTGGAAGTCTGGTCCGGCCAGCCCTTCGATGTGTACCTGCGCGAAAACCTGTTCGAACCGCTTGGCATGAGCGACACCATGTTTTGGGCCGAAGGCGATGCCGCCGACCGGCTCGCGGTGGTCTACCGGCCCAGCGACGGCCGCCTCAACCCCCATCAAATCGAACAAGTGCCCTGGACAGCGCGCCCGCCGCTGATCGAGGGCGGCATCGGCCTGCTATCCACCGTGCCCAACTTCATGCGTTTTGGCCAGATGATTCTGAACCGGGGCGAACTCGACGGCCGCCGCGTACTGCAAAGCGAAACCGCCGATCTGATTTACCGCAACGCCGTGCCGGAAGCCGCCATGCCCATTGGCACGGGGGGCTATTGGCTGGGTTCCGGCTGGACCTTGGGCGGGTTCAATTTGGTTATGGACGCAACCGCCTACGATTTTCCAGTGAGCAACGGCGTGATCTGGTGGGACGGCTCGGCCGCCACGCGCTATTTCATCGACCCCAACGAGAATATGGTGATGGTGATCATGAGCCAGGTCTCGCCTTCCCGCGGCGGCGGCTTTCGCGAAAATTTCCGCCGTCTCGTGGACGAGGCCATTATCGCGCGCAGGAATTGAGCGGGAATCAAAGCGCAAAACGGTCGATGCGGTGCAGCCATGATTCGGCGGCGGGTTGGGGCCATCACATCGGCTTCGGGGATGACTATCTCCGCAATTCGCGGAGCTTTTCGGCAGCCCGCCGGGCGGCGGTTGAGAGGGTGCCTGGATGACGGTGGGCAAACGCGATGCCAGGGTGGACCACTACCTGGTCAAGCACGAAGCGTGGCGCAGGCAGTTACAAGCCTGCCGCGAGGTATTGCTGGCCGCTGGTCTTGACGAGGCCATCCGCTGGGGGATTCCCGCCTATCTGCATGACGGCACCAACCTCATCGGCTTCGCCGGTTTCAAGCGGCATTGCGCGCTGTGGTTCCACCAAGGCGTGTTTCTGCGCGACACCGAGGGCAAGCTGACCAATGCCCAAGAGGGAAAGACCCAGGCCATGCGGCAATGGAAATTCGCCGCGGGCGAAGAATTGCCGCGCGGACTGCTGCGCGACTATGTGCTTGAGGCCATTGTCAATCACAAGGCTGGCAAAAAAGTAAAGCCGGTTTCCAGAAAGCTGCTTATCCCGCCGGAACTCGAAAGCGCCTTGGAGGGCGATACCGATTTGCGCAAAGCGTTCGACAGCCTGACCCCCGGTCGACAAAAAGAATACGCCGCGCACATCGGTGGCGCCAAGCAGGAAAAAACGCGCTTGGCGCGGCTGGAACAAGCGCGGCCCGGGATACTTGCCGGTCGCGGCCTGCACGATAAATACCGCCGCTGAGCGGCTTTACGGCCTGCGACAATGAGCCTCGGAAGGCGCGGCACTGAAGCGATCAAGCGGCGGCCGCGGCGGGGCCCCGGTCACCGGCAGGGTCGAAGCATCAAGGTTAAAATCCGCCGTCGCGTCAGCTCAGGGCGGCGATTGGAGAAATTGAATTGAGCACAGGCATTACCGGATTCGGCGCCTACATCCCGCGGGCGCGGCTGCGGCGGGCGGTCGTCGCCGAGGCTAACGCTTGGTTCGACGCCGGCCTCAAATCGCTCGGCCGCGGCCACCGCAGCATGTGCAACTGGGACGAAGACTCCATCACCATGGGGGTCGAAGCCGCCGCGGATTGCCTCACCGGGCTAGCGGGCCACACGCCCGGCAGCCTCTGGTTCGCGTCCGCCACCTTCCCTTTTCTCGACCGGCAAAACTCCGTGGTGCTGGCGGAAGCGCTGGGGCTGCCCCCGCGGGTGCAAACTATGGACATCGGCGGCTCCCAGCGCGCCGCGACTTCGGCCTTGCTGGCCTTGCTGCAAAGCGGCCGCGAAGGCTTGGCGGTTGCCGCCGAACACCGCCGGGCCAAGGCCGGCTCCCGCGCCGAAATGCTTTGGGGCGACGCGGCGGCGGCCATCTCCACCGGCGGCGGGCCGGTGCTGGCCGAATTTCTCGGCGGCGAAAGTTTGGCGGTGGACTTTGTCGATCACTACCGCGGCGGGGAATTCGATTACGACTGGGAAGAGCGCTGGATCCGCGATCAGGGCCATTTGAAGATCGTGCCGGAAACGGTGAATCGCCTGCTCGCCGACTGCGCGGTGGAAGCCGCCGAGATCGCCCATTTCATCCTGCCGACGGAGCAGGCGCGCACTCCGGGGGCGGTGGCGAAAAAGCTCGGCGTCAATCCGCAATCCATCGTTGACAATCAAGCCGCGGAAGTCGGCGTGGCGGGCGCGGCGCAGCCGCTGCTGCTGCTCGCCAAAACCCTGGAAGCGGCCCGGCCCGGCGAACTAATATTGCTCACTGGCTTCGGCCAGGGCTGCGATGCCCTGCTGTTCCGCGCCACCGAAGCCTGCGCCGGTTTCAAGCCCGCCCGCGGCGTGGCCGCGGCGCTGGCCGCAGGACGCGAAGAGACGAATTACGCCAAATTCCTCGCCTTCAACAATCTGGTCGAACGGGATCTGGGCAAGCGCGGCGAAACCGACAAGCAAACGTATCTCTCCAGCTACAATCGGCGCCGGGATCTGGTGACATCCTTCCGCGGCGGCAAGTGCCGCGAATGCGGAACCGAGCAAATTCCACGGGAAAAATACTGTGTCAATCCAAGTTGCAACGCCCTCGACAGTCAAGACAGTATTCCCTTCGCCAACAAGCGGGGTACAGTACACACCTGGACCGCCGACCGCCTCACTTTCGACTGGAGCCCACCCGCCTACTTCGGCATGGTGGGTTTCGACGGCGGCGGCAAACTGATGATGGACTTCACCGAGGTCCGGGAAGGCGGCATCGATTCCGGTTCGCGGGTTTCGGTACACTTCCGCGTGCGGCAATTCGATCCCCAGCGCGGCTTCAGAAAGTACTTTTGGAAAGCGCGTATTATCGACTGACCCGATCCGCCGGCGCCGCCAGGCGAATCAGATCGCACGGCGCAACAACCAACGAGGCAAGCGAAATGGCCGAAGGCATCAAGGACAAAGTCGTCATTCTGGGCATGGGTTGCAGCAAATTCGGCGAACGCTGGGATTGCAGTCCGGCGGATCTCATGGTGGAAGCCTTCGAGGAATGTCTGGCCGACGCCGGCATCGAACGCGGCGAGATCGAGGCGGCGTGGTTCGGCGCGGGCATCGACGCCTTCCATGTCGGCGCCAGCGCCATGCCCATGGCCATCGCCCTGCGGCTGAACTATATCCCGGTGACCAAGGTGGAGAATATGTGCGCCACCGGCACCGAAGCCTTCCGCGGCGCAGTTTACGCGGTGGCGTCCGGGGCCTGCGATATCGCGCTCGCCCTGGGGGTGGAAAAGCTCAAGGATACCGGCTACGGTGGCCTGCCCCAACGCAGCCGGGGTGTCGAAAACGACATGTATTGGCCCAATTTGTCGGCGCCCGGCGCTTTCGCGCAATTGGCCACCGGCTACCGCGCACGGCACCGGTTGAACCAGCAAGACCTGAAACGGGCCATGGCGCATGTGTCGGTGAAAAGCCATGCCAACGGCGCCAAGAATCCGAAGGCGCATCTGCGCCGGGAAATCACCGAACAACAGGCCATCGACGCGCCGTTCATAGCCGAACCCATCGGGCTTTACGATTGCTGCGGAGTCAGCGACGGCTCGGCCTGCGCCATCGTCACCACGCCGGCCATAGCGCGCGGCTTGGGCAAGGAGCATCTGGTGTCCGTCAAGGCGCTGCAACTGGCGGTATCCAACGGCACCGAAGCCGGTCACGAGAGCTGGGACGGCGCTCATCTGAAAACCACCCGCGTCGCCGCCGCGCGCGCCTATGGGGAGGCGGGCGTGCGCAAGCCGAGCGAGGAAATCAGCATGACCGAAGTGCATGACTGCTTTTCCATCACCGAATTGGTGACCATGGAGGATCTGCAGCTCGCCGAAGAAGGCCGGGGCGTGAATGCGGTGCTCGACGGCGATTTCGACGCCGGAGGCAAGCTGCCCTGCCAGATCGACGGCGGTCTGAAATGTTTCGGCCACCCCATCGGCGCTTCCGGGCTGCGCATGATTTACGAGAACTATTTGCAGTTACAGGGCCTCGCCGGGCCGCGGCAACTGGCCGATCCGAAACTGGGGCTGAACCACAATCTTGGCGGCTTTCCGCACCAGAATATTTGCAGCATTTCCATGATCGGACATATGTAGAACGGCGCGGTCGCCGCCATCATGCTTCCGCCCGAGCGCGCACCGGGAACACGGCAGGGTTTCAAAAGTGGCAAGCGGGAGTCCGTCATACGCGGCCTGCGATCCATCGCGGTATTGCTCGATTTTCTACATCATTAGACCAATCAAAGAGTTGTACGAATTTTGCAGCATACTCGCGCAAATTCGGGGCTAGCGGTCGATGGGGGCCGTTGAGTCCACTGCGTGGCCCGCGAATGCGCTGGCAACCGCGGGCCAGCTCCATGGCGAATTGCGGCGCTTGCTGCAGGCCGGTTTCCGGCGAATCCGGCGGGCCTGCGAAACAGGAAACCGATTCGATCCGGCGCTGCTCGATCAGCACCAACTCGTCTGCCACGAATTGGCCATGGCCGCGGCCGAACTCGCCGCCGCCGACGCGCTGCTCGACTACGCCGGCGACTTCCCGGAAGACAAGGTGGCCACCGGCATCGCCCTCGGTTTTGCCGCGGAAAGCTTTCGGCAGCTGCTGGAACTGCTGAGTCTGCGCGCCCGTGAATTGGAGTTCGGCACCGAACGGCTAAGCGCGGTGGCGGGGCGCGACGATATCCGCACCTTCCTCGAAGGCTATCTCTCCGCTGCCCACTGGGAAGCGCTCGGCCGGCGTATTTGCCGCGACGGGCGTCTGCGGGCGCCTTCGGCCCTGCCGGAGGAGGTGGAAATCGCCCGGGCCGGCTTTCAGCGCTTCGCCGAGGAAGTGGTGATGCCGCGGGCCGAGCAAATCCATCGCCAGGACTTGGATGTGCCGGAGAACTTGATTCGCGCCGCCGCCGAACTCGGCTGCTTCGGCGCCGGCGTTCCCGAACGCTACGGCGGTCTGCAAACGGACGGGCGACCGGACAGCTTGGCGATGATCGTCGTTACCGAAGAGCTTTCCCGGGGCTCCCTGGGCGCCGCGGGCAGCTTGATCACGCGCCCGGAAATCGCCGCCCGCGCCTTGCTCGCCGGCGGCACCGAAGCGCAGCGAAAGAAATGGCTGCCCTTGCTGGCCTCGGGCGAGAGGCTTTGCGCCGTTTCGATAACCGAACCCGATACCGGTTCCGATGTGGCCGCGGTTTCGCTGGCGGCGCGGCGGGTGGAGAACGGCTGGCTGCTAAACGGTGCCAAAACTTGGTGTACCTTCGCCGGGCGCGCGGAATTGCTGCTGGTGCTGGCCCGCACCCGGCCGGATCCGGGCTTGGGCCACAGGGGTTTGAGTTTGCTGTTGGTGGAGAAACCGGCCTTTCCAGGCCACCAATTCGACCACCGTCAAAAGGCGGGCGGCTCGCTGCGCGGCAAGGCCATCGCCACCTTGGGCTACCGCGGCATGCATTCCTTCGATCTGTTTTTCGACGATTGCCTTGTGCCGGCGGAAAATCTGCTGGGTGGAGCGGCCGGCGAAGGCAAGGGCTTTTACCACACCATGGCGGGTTTGGCCGGCGGTCGCGTGCAGACCGCGGCGCGGGCGACCGGAGTGATGCAGGCGGCATTCGAGCAAACCCTGGGCCACGCGACCGGGCGGCGGGTTTTTGGTCGCGCCTTGGCCGATTTCCAGCTCAGCCGGGTTAAACTCGCGCGGATGTTGGCGCGGCTCACCGCGGCGCGGCAATTCAGCTACGCCGTGGCGCGGCGGCTCGACGCCGGCGGCGGAGAGATGGAAGCGAGTCTGCTGAAACTGTTCAGTTGCCGGGCGGCGGAATGGGTCTGCCGCGAAGCCATGCAACTGCATGGCGGCCTGGGTTACGCCGAAGAGTCGGTGGTCAGCCGTTTGTTCGTCGATGCGCGGGTGCTGTCGACTTTCGAAGGCGCGGAAGAGACCTTGGCGCTGAAAGTCGTCGCCAGGCAACTCGTCGCGGAAGCCTGACCCGGCAACCGTAGCAAACTGGAGAGGATTGGAGATGCGGGAACTCTTGCGGGACAAAGTCATGGTCGTAACCGGCGCCGGCCGCGGCATCGGCAAGGGCGTCGCGCTGCTGGCGGCGGCGCATGGGGCGAAAGTTGTGGTCAACGATCTCGGCGGCGCCGAGGACGGCAGCGGCCGGGACGGCGGACCGGCGGCTGCGGTGGCGGCGGAAATCCGGGCGACCGGCGGCGAAGCCGTCGCCAACGGTGCCAGCGTCGCGGATTGGGACGCAGCCCACGGCATCATCGACGACGCGCTGAACCACTTCGGCCGCATCGACTGCGTGGTCAACAACGCCGGCAATTTGCGCGATGCGATTTTCCACAAAATGAGCGAAGCGGATTTCGATGCCGTGATCAATGTTCATTTGAAGGGAACTTTCAACGTCAGCCGCGCCGCGGCGCCGCATTTCCGCGCCCAAACCAGCGGCTGCTTCGTCAACATGACATCGACCTCGGGGCTGATCGGCAATTTCGGCCAAGCCAATTACGCCGCGGCTAAACTCGGCATCGTCGGGTTGTCGAAGTCGATGGCGCTCGATATGGGTCGCTTCCGGGTGCGCTCGAACTGCATCGCGCCTTTCGCCTGGAGCCGGCTGATCGGCACGATTCCCACCCGCACGGAAGAGGAGCGGGCGCGGGTTGAGAAAATCAAGCAAATGACGCCGGGCAAAATCGCGCCGCTGGCGGTCGCGCTGTGCAGCGACGCCGCCGCCGAAGTCAGCGGCCAAATCTTCGGCGTGCGCAACAACGAGATCTTTCTATTTAGTCAAAACCGCCCGGTCCGCTACGCCCATCGGAGTGAAGGCTGGTCCGCGGAGCAGGTGCTCGACCGCGCCCTACCCGCCTTCGCCGCCGATTTCACGCCCTTGGAACGCTCCGGTGATGTATTCCGCTGGGATCCGATCTAAGCGGCGGACTATCCATTTCTATTCGGGAATTCAAGCCCATGTCATTCGACCCGCGCAGCCTGCTGGAGAAGGAGTTCGGCACCATCCGCCACAGCTACACCGCCAAGGACTGCATCCTCTACGCCCTTGGAATCGGCATGGGAATGGACCCCCTGGACGGAGAATGCTTGGCTTTCCTCTATGAAGACGGTTTGAAAGTGATGCCGAGCCAAGCGGTGATCATGGCGCACCCCGGATTTTGGGCGAAGGAAGACGCCACCGGGCTGGATTGGGTCAAGGTCTTGCACGCCGGACAAGAGATTGCGCTGCACCGGCCGTTCCCGCCCGCGGGCACGGTGGAGGCCACCACCCGCATCACCGATGTCATCGACAAGGGCGAGCGCGTCGGCGCCTTGATCGTATCCGAGCGGCTGGTGCGCGACGTGGCGACCGACAACGAGCTGTGTACGCTGGTTACCACGATTCTCGCCCGGGGAGATGGCGGTTTCGGCGGCGAACGCAAATCCGGCGCCAAAGTCGATGCCATTCCGACGCGCCGGCCCGACTTGGTCTGCGATTTGCCGACCTTGCGCCAACAAGCCTTGCTGTACCGTTTGTCGGGAGATTGGAATCCCTTGCACGCGGCGCCGGGAATCGCCCGCAACGCCGGGTTCCGCGAGCCGATATTGCACGGCCTCTGCACCCTCGGCGTCGCTACCCACGCACTGATGAAGTCCTGCTGCGACTATGAACCCGCGCGCTTCAAACGGTTGCGGCTGCGCTTCTCGGCGCCGGTGTATCCGGGCGAGGACATCCGCACCGAAATCTGGCGCGAAGGGGCCGAAGTGGCCTTCCGCTGCCGCTCGCTGGAGCAGGACAAGACCGTGATCAACAACGGTTACCTGCTGACCGGCTGAAACCCATGAGCGCTACCCGGATCCGCGGCAAGGCTTTCGCCAATATGGCCGAGCTGCTGTTCGAAGCGGCGCGGTCCGCGCCCGCCGCGCCGGCGACGAGCTTTGCCGGCACCACCCGGACTTGGACGGAACTGGAATCGCGCTGCCGCGCTGCCGCCGCCTTGTTCGCTGGACTCGGTGTCGGCCCCGGCGACCGTGTGGCTCTGCTCGGGCGCAACTCCGATGTCTGCTTTGAATGTTATTTCTCACCGGCGCTGATCGGCGCCCTGTTCGTACCGCTGAATCATCGACTCTCCGCCGGGGAATTGCGCGACTGTCTCGACGATTGCGAGCCCAAGGTGTTGCTGGCGGACGCCGAGTTCTCGGAGCGGGCAATGGAAATGGGGGAGCTGTGTCGGCAAATCCGCCATGTGGTGGTTCTCGACGGCGCCACCCCCGTTCCGCCGGGAGCGCTCGGTTACGAACGCGCGCTGGCGGATGTCATCGCCCGGGGCGCGGCCGCGGAATTGTCCCCCGGTGGGCCGGATGATCCCATTTTGCTTTTCTACACCGGCGGCACCACCGGCAAATCCAAGGGTGTCATGCTCAGCCACCGCAACCTGTTGAGCAATACCGCCTGTTCGGTGGAGGATTACCGCATGGAGCCAGGTTGGAATTTTGCCTTTCTCGGACCCTTGTTCCATCTCGCCGCCGGCGCGCGGATTTTCACCTGCGCGGCACTTCAAGCCCACGCTGTGATTTTGGCCAAATTCGATGCCGGCGCGGTGCTGGAAGCGCTGGTGGACTACCGCATCGACTCGATCACCTTGGTGCCGACCATGGCGCGAATGCTGCTCGACCACCCGGATTTCCCCGCCGCCGACTTGTCTTCCCTGAAGATCGTCACCTGCGGCGCGGCGCCGCTGCCGCTGGAGTTGCAGCGCCGGCTGCTGCGGGCGTTGCCGGATGTTCGCCAGTTCCAAACTTACGGCATGACCGAAGCATCCCCTATCGTGACGATTCTCGGCAGCGAATATCACGAGCTCGACAGCCCCTTGGCGGCGAAGCTGGGCTCCGTGGGCCTGCCGCCGGCTCATGTGGAGATCCGCGTGGTCGATGAAAACGACTGCGATTTGCCGCCTTTCGCGATCGGCGAGGTTCTCGCCCGGGGGCCGAACATCATGCTCGGCTATTGGCGGCAGCCGGAATTGACCGCGGCCGCCATGCGCGGCGGCTGGTATCACAGCGGCGACGCCGGCTACCTGGACGACGAAGGCTTCCTGTTCCTGGAAGGTCGTACCAAGGATATGATCGTCAGCGGCGGCGAGAATGTTTATCCCATCGAGGTGGAGAATGTGCTCGGCGCGCATCCGGCGGTGAAGGAATGCGCGGTGATCGGCGTTCCCCACGAGGTCTGGGGCGAGGCCGTGCATGCCGTGGTCATCGCCGAAGCGGACAGCGAAGTCGGCGCGGAGGAACTGATCGCTTTCTGCAAACGGAATTTGGCCGGCTACAAATGCCCGGTGGGCATCAGTTTCCGCAACGAACCGATGCCGCTGTCGTCGGTGAACAAGGTGCTCAAGACCGAACTGCGCAAACCGTTCTGGGAGGGGCGGCGAAACCGGTTGGTGTGAATTCGCCCCGGGGCGAACACGACTGGGGGGAGGCCGATGCAATACCCCGACGGGCATGGGTATACTTGCCGGTTTCAACAACGCGAATTTTGCATTTTTCAGGAGGGTCACACCGTGAAGAAAACAGCAGGAAGAATAGTGATGATGGCCGCGGGCTGTACCGTGGCCGCGCTGGCCGCAACTGTTTCGGCCACGCCGGCCCAAGCCCAGGATGGCGAAGCGCTCGCCGTGCTCGTCCCCGGCAGCGGCACCTACAGCCGTCCCATTTCCACCGATTCGGCCGAGGCCCAGGCGTTCTTCGATCAGGGGCTGCGCATGGCCTGGAGTTTCTATTTTGTGGAATCGATCGCATCCTATCAAGAAGCGTCGCGCCACGACCCGGATCACCCCATGCCCTATTTCGGCTTGGCCCACGCCGCCGGACCGAACCCCAACAGCCGCTACGCCGGCCTACCCGACGATCCCCAAGGCGCGGGCCTCGAAGCCATCCGCAACGCCCTTGAGCGCGCCAACAACGGCACCGAGCGCGAGCGGGATATGATCAACGCGCTGTTCGTGCTCTATAACAAAGACGCCACCCCCGACGACCGCGAACGCGATCAAGCCTATGTCGCGGCGATGCGCGAGTTGCACCACAAATATCCCGACGACGCCGATATCGCGTCGATCTTCGCCGAATCCTTCATGAACACCACCCGTTGGGATTATTGGGAGCCCGACGGTTCTCCCCGGCCCGGAGTCACCGAAGTGCGCACCGCGCTCGAAGCGGCCATGGCGCTCGAACACGATCATCCCGGCGCTAACCACCTTTATATTCACTTGATGGAAGCTTCCAACGAGCCGGAATTGGCCATGCCGTCGGCGCAGAAGTTGGAAGGCAGCGTGCCGATTTCCGGACACATGGTACATATGCCGGGCCATATCTATCTTCGTGTTGGCGAATATGAGAAAGCAGTCTCCTCCAATGAACGTTCGCAAATCGTCGATCAGCAATTCGCCGAAATCTGGGGCGGCACCAACTTTCCCATGATCGGCACCTACTCCCTGTCCCACAAAGCCCACGTCCCCCACGCGCTCGATTTCGTGCGTTACGCGAATTTGCTGCAAGGCAATTACGCCGCCGCTTCCGAAGCGGCCCAACGCGGTGCGGCCAGCGTCGGCGAGGCGGCCGAAGCGGTGAACCGCGGCGAAAAGCGGGTTGTGCATTCTTGGGTGGTCGACAAGGTCTTCGGCCAATGGGAGAGCATTCTCGAAGGCGAACAAAGCCACTCCGGCACGCCTTACCTGGACGGCATGTGGAGCTATGTGCGCGGCAGCGCCTTGGTTGCCGACGGCCAGCTTGACGCGGCCGAAACCGAGTTGGCCAATATCCAGGCCCAAGCCAAAGCCGACGGCGTTGACGATACCGGAGTCGGCCCCACGCCGGCGTCCCACGTGCTCGGCATCGCCATCCACGCGCTGCAGGGCGAAATCGCCGAAGCCCGGGGCGAACTCGACTCGGCTATCGCCCACTACCAAGCGGCGGTGGAAATGGAGGACGCCAACAACTACACCGAGCCGCCGGACTGGTCCCAGTCCATGCGCCTGTATCTGGGCGCCGCCATGCTGGCCGCAGACCGCGCCGAAGATGCCGAAGCCGTCTACCGGGAAGATTTGCAGTGGAACCAGCGCAACGGCTGGTCGACTTTCGGCTTGGTCCAAGCGCTCGAAGCCCAGGGCAAGACTCAGGAAGCCATTATCGTCAAGCGCCAATTCGAAGATCTCTGGCGCAACGCCGATATCGAACTGAAACGCTCCCGGCTGTAGTTTGAAGCAACCGTCGGGACGGATTCATTTCCGTCCCGACTCAACACGACAGTCGTGGAGACACGGCGATGGTGAGGGTATTCGAGGACAAAGACAGGGTCCACCTCGATTGGTGCCGGCAAAATCCAAACAGCTATGTTTTGACTGCCAATAGAAGTTTGTCCCCCGGCACCTGCAGGATTCATCGAGCAAGCTGCGACGAAGTCACCATTCTCACAGGAAACGCGAAGCCGGGAGGATTCATGGCGGAAGCCTTTTCGGAGAATGTCTACGCCGGAACGGCGATGTCGCGCCGGGCCGTTATGCAGTTCCCGGGCGGTGCTGAATCGCTATCTCGGTTATTGGGACGGCAATCCGGCGACCCTGGCGCCGCTGGCGCCGGCGGATTCGGCGCCGCGGGGCACGAGCCCCGGCTTGGCGCGGGCCATGACCACCGAGCAATGGTGGGACGCGGTCGCCATCCGCGTTGACAGCGCCCGCGCCGACGGAATGAGCTTCACCATGAACTTCCTCACCCCGGATGCAGGCCAGCGTTTCGTGGTGGAAATGACCGGTGCCGCGAACGGCGAAAAAACAACGGGAGGGTCCGCCCCATGCCAAATCCGCCAACACACGGGGAACTGAAAGCCAAACAGCGGGATATCCGGGACGGATTCCCGGAAACCATGGGCCTGCGCGTACATCGTTCGATCAGCTGGATCCGCCGCGCGGAATTGGCGGAGGACGACGACGCCAAGTTTGTTTTTCTCTGGATCGCTTTCAATGCGGCCTACGCGGATGAGAAGAAAAGGCGGCGCCACGTCAGGTCCGGTTTCAAAAGCGACCCCGAAAAATCTCTGTTCGCCGACTTTTTCGGGCAAGTCGTAAAACTGGATGACCAAGGGCGCATTTACGAAGCTATTCGGAACCAATTCCACGACTCCATACACTCGCTCATCGCCAACAAGTTTGTATACAACCCGTTTTGGCAACACCAGAACGGCATGGCGGACTTTGGGAATTGGAAGTCGCAATTCGCGGACTCGAAGAGGCGATTCAAATTCGATTTCGATAGTCGAAAAACCGTTGTCGTACTCGGCGCATTGTTTGACCGGCTGTACGTGCTCCGCAATCAAATCATGCATGGCGGCTCTACTTGGGACAGCAGAGTCAACCGCGCCCAAGTGCGCGATGGAGCGGCAATTCTCGGATTTCTGATTCCGGTCTTGGTGGATTTGATGATGGACCATCCCCATGAGAATTGGGGCGTGCCGTTCTACCAAGTGATCGAAGAATAAGCGGCGAGTTTTGCAAGGACGGCCAATCCGGTTTAGGCTTGCGCGGACGGTGCGGGTGGGTTGGGGGGTATGGGCATGATGCGGCGCAGACAGGTTTTTCAGGCGGTGGGCGCGGCGGTCGCGGCTTCCGCGCTTGGCGGCGGCGTGCTTGGCCAGACGCGGCGGCTGGAGCGTGTGGGCTTGCAGCTTTACACCCTGCGCGAGGAGATGGCGGAAGACTTCGGCGGCACGCTGGCCAAAGTCGCAGAATTGGGCTATCGCGAAATGGAATTCGCCGGCTATTTCGGCCACGGCGCGGGTGAGGTGCGTCGGCTGCTGGAAGACAATGGTCTAAGCTCCCCGGCGACCCACATCCCGCTGGACGCGGTGCGGAACAATCTGGCCGCCGAAATCGAGTTCGCGGCGGCTCTCGGCCAGAGATTCGTCGTCGTACCCTTTGTTGCGGCGAACGAACGCGCTTTGGATGATTACCGCCGCCTTGCCGAAACCCTGAATCGCGCCGGCGAGGAATGCCGCGCCGCGGGCATGAGGATGGGCTACCACAATCACGATTTCGAGTTCCAGCTCGTCGAAGGCCGCGTTCCCTACGATGTTTTGCTGGAAGAAACCGAGCCTTGGCTGGTGGATATGGAGCTCGATTTGTTCTGGACCGTTCACGCCGGGGTCGATCCAGCCGCTTTGTTCGCCACCCATCCCGGACGCTTCAGCATGCTGCATGTCAAAGACCGCACCGCCGACGGTGCCATGGTCGACGTCGGCACCGGCACCATCGATTTCGCCGGCATTTTCGCGCAGGGCGACAACGCCGGCTTCCAGCATTTTTTCGTCGAGCACGATAATCCGGGCGACGGTTTCGCATCCGTCACCAACAGCATCCGCCATCTGCGCGCCCTGGTCTACTGAGAGCAATGTCATGAAAACCCGGCGGCAAGTGCTGCGTGAATTGATCATTTCAGTCGGTGGCGCGAGCGCACTGGCCGCCTGTGGCGAAGCGCCGGTGGTGGTCATCACCGCGACCGGCGGCCCGGGCCGCTTCCATACCGCCGCGGAATGGGAACTCGTCTCGCGCTTGGCCGATTTGATCATTCCGCGCACGGAAACACCCGGCGCGCTCGATGCGAACGTGCCGGGCTATCTCGACGGCCTGATGACGGATTGGGCCGCCGAAGACACTCGCGCGGCCTATCGCCGCGCGCTGGCCGAAATCGAAGCCCGCCTGTCCGCCGCTGGCGACTTCCTCAGCTTGGATGAAACCGATGCCGAGAGCGCCCTGGCCGAACTTGATCGTTCGGCATTCGCGGAGGCCGAAGCCGAGCTCGGCGGCTATCAGGATTTCAAAAGCTATGTCACCCGCGCCTATTTCGCCACCGAAGACGGGGCGCGAGAAGAACTGCGATGGGTCGCGGTTCCCGGGCGCTGGGAGCCGAATGCCCCGGTCGCCGACCGGTCGGCAGCGTAATCATGCCGGAAGCCCCCCAATTCGATGCGATCGTTGTCGGGTCAGGCATGAGCGGCGGCATGGCCGCCAAGGAATTGTGCGAACGCGGGCTTAAAGTCCTGGTGCTCGAACGCGGCCCGGAAATCGTCCCGGAACGCGATTATTCGGACCAGCTTGCGCCATGGGAAACCCCGAATTTCGACAACATCGCCGAAGACGAAATCAGGCAGCGTTATTTCCGCCAACACCCCGGCGCGGCCTACGCCGTCCGGGAATCGAACAAGGATTTCTGGGTCAGGGACGACGAACATCCCTACGAAGAAGCCGATGGCACTCGCTACGAATGGCTGCGCGGTTACCACACCGCGGGTCGCTCAATCATGTGGAGCCGCCAGACCTACCGTCTGGGGCCGCAGGATTTCGAGGAGAATCTGCGCGAAGGCGTGGCTATCGATTGGCCGGTGCGCTACGGGGATATCGCGCCCTGGTACGAGAAAGTCGAGCGGTTCATCGGCATCGCCGGCAGCGAGGAAGGCTTGGAGCAGTTGCCGGACAGCGTATTCCAGCCGCCTTTCGCCCTGACCGGGGCGGAACAGGCGTTCAAACGCGGCGTGGAAAGCGCTTTCCCCGGCCGCAATGTGATTCCGGCCCGAGTCGCCCATCTCACTGCCGCCACCGAAGAGCAGCGCGCGCTGGGCCGCTCGAATTGTCAGCTGCGCAACCGCTGCCATCACGGCTGCGTGTTCCGGGCTTATTATTCTTCGCTCAACGCAAGCCTGCCGGCCGCCGAGCGCACCGGCAATCTCACCATCGTCCACAACGCCATCGTACAAGGGCTGGACTACGACCCGGACGGCGGCCGAGTCACCGGCGCCAGGGTGATCGATGCCGTGAGCAACGAGACCCGCAGCTACACCGGCAAGCTCGTATTCCTCAACGCTTCTGCCATCGCCTCGGCCATGATTCTGCTGCAATCGCGCTCGGAGAGCTTTCCCAACGGCCTGGCGAACCGCTCGGATCAGGTCGGGCGCAATCTGATGGACCACATCAGCGGCGCCGGCGCGGCCGGCATCATTTCCGGCTTCGACGACCGCAAGGTATTCGGTCGGCGACCCGGCGGAATCTACATTCCCCGCTACGCCAACATCACCGAGCACGACAGGCCCTTTTCGCGGGGATTCGGCTACCAGGGCGGCGCCGGCCCGGTCAATCACTCCGCCGGCCGCATTCCGGGAATCGGCCGCGCCTTCAAAGAAGCCCACCGCCGACCGGGACCGTGGCGGATTTCCATCGGCGCTTTCGGCGAGCAATTGCCGAATCCCGACAACCGGGTGACGCTGCATCCATCGCGAGTCGACCGCTGGGGCAATCCCCTGGCCGTATTCACGGTGCGTTACGGGCGCAATGAGGAAATCATGCTCGAAGAGGCGCGCAAGGATGCGATAGCGATGCTTGAAGCGGCGGGCTGCGAGCAAATCACCTCGGCGCCGGTGCGCCTCACCAATCCGGGCAACCGCATCCATGAAATGGGCAGCGCGCGTATGGGCCGCAACCCGGCCGAGGCTGTGCTCAACGGCTGGTGCCAGGCCCACGACGTGCCGAATCTGTACATCACCGACGGCGCCTTCATGGCTTCTTCGGCCTGCCAGAATCCTTCGCTGACGTATATGGCGTTCAGCGCCCGGGCCGCGAACCACGCCGCCGATTTGCTCGCGGAAGGGGCGCTCTGAATACGGGCTAGGGATTGACCGCGAGCGGCAAAACGTCGATGCGGCGGAATTGGGTGGGATGGCTTTCCGCTTGAATCGCGATCAAACCTTCGCCCAGGGCCAGCGGAGCACCGCCGTCGAGCAGCCGCCGAGCGTCCGGGTCGCTCTCGTCGAGTTGCGTTCCCGAGTACTCGAATACCGTGGCGCCATTGACGCTGTGGCGGATCAATTGGTCGCCGCGCACTTCCACTTCCAGCGCAACCCACTGGTCGCCGTGGAATGTATCCGACGTGGAGTTGACGCAGTGCGTGGTGATCAGTTCGCCCCGCTGGCGGAAATGGGTGCCCGGTGTGCAGACGTTGGCGGTGCTGCGTTCATCTGTGCCATTGCCGCCGAGCAGCTGCACTTCGATGGATGCCGGGAATTCCTGCTCCAGCGTCATTGATTCCGGGGTTTGGCTGTGGAGCATCATGCCGTTGTTGCGGAAAGCCCAGGCCGGGCCGTTGACCACCTGTCCAGAGATGAAGCGGTATTCCACCCGCAACAAATAGTGCGAGAACATCCGTTCATGAAATAAATGGCCGAACTCGTTCTGAAAACCGGTCCAGTTGTCGTAGGAAACCGTCAGCAGTCCGTCTTCGACGCGGAAAGTATCGAGATGATTGGCCCCGGCGGGATGGCCGGTGAATTTGGCGGTCCAGCCCGTCAAATCGCGTCCATTGAAGAGGCTGATCCATTGTTCTTCGGGGGTGGATTCCGCAAGAGCTAGAGGCGATTGAGAGTGAGAAAGTGCCCGGCTGATCCATTGTTCTTCGGGGGTGGATTCCGCCGCCGGGGAAGTATCGGCCCGACCCGCGACATCCGCTTGACCCAGCGCGCCGGCGGCGCAGAGCAATAGCGCCGGCAGACTCAGGCCGCGGCCCCCGCTCGACCATCGATTCATCCGGCCCATCTGCACCGGTCTTCCGCGCCGCGCTTTTCGGCCGCGGCTTTCCCGGCCGCGGCTAAAGCGCCGCATTGATGGTCCGATTGAAATCGAGCCGCATATCGATCTCGCTGGGACAGCCGTAGGCCGCGAAGCACTCCACATCCACGAGAATTCGAAATTCGCCGTTTTCTCCCGCGACCCGGTCCACCTGAACCGCCGTGCCGCTGCGGGTGCCGTCGGAATTCAAAGTATCGATGCGGTCTTCAGTATCGGTGCGGAGGGTGAAATCGGCGTTCGCAACCACCCAATCCCGCGCCGCGCTCCATTTGGCCGCGCATTCGTCAACGGATGCGCAAACCGGGATGGTGCGTTCGTACTCGGTCAACCGCGCCCGATACTCTTCCGAAACACCGCAGCCGGCAAGCCATAGCGCGGCGAGACCAATGAACGATATCCGCCCGGAAAACATTTGCATCACGCAAGCCCCTCCCGAAAAAAGGATCCCGTCAGATTCTACACCACTGTGGAAGCCGCCATTTGCGGGCCATTCGACCGCTGCGCCGGCGGAACCTGCCCAATTTGCAGCGCCCACGGTAAAATGTCCGATTCAGATAATTGGGCTTCCGCTATGAAATTGAGAAATATCTGGCTGCTGCTGGCGATTATCGGCGCCGTGGCGCCGTGGTTTTTCCTGCTCAGCCACTGGGTGGACAATCCCGTCAGCATCGCCGGCTTCTTCGCCGCCGCCGGCGCCAACGATGTCGCCACGGCGTTCGCCTCGGACTTGGTGGTCTCGTCGCTGGTGTTCTGGGTCTTTATCTTCTCTCGCCGCCCCGCCGGGCCGAATCCGTGGCCTTTCGTCGTGATCAATCTGTTTATCGGTCTAAGTTGCGCGCTGCCGCTGTATTTCTGGGCTGCGGGCCGCGAATCCGAACAGTCCCGCTAACGCTCCAGAGAAAATTCGTAGTCCTTCCAGTATTGGATGCGGTACTTGAGGGGGTCGGCGAGGATGACGCCGCGGGCGGCGGCGACTTCTTCGGCGGAAATGGGTCGGAAGTCCGCGGGCAGGGTGGCGGCGTTGAATTCGTTGAGCACCCAATTTACGACATCGGCCAATTCCTCGTCGCTGAGCGGCGTTTGCGACGAACCAGGCACTTGGACCAAGTAGGACCTCATTTCCTCCACCGCCATCATGCGACCCAATTCGTCATGCAGGGTGGGCACATTGGGCGGATTGCCGATGCCGGAAGGCAGATGGCAGCCGCTGCAATACAGCAAGTAGTTCGTTTGCGCGTCGGCGCCCAGTGCGGCGCTGCCGGCTCCAGAGAGCAGGGCCCAGCCCAGCGGCAAAAAGATCAGTCGTCTCATGGCTTATGCGAAGTGCTCTCTCGGCTGCGGTTGCTCTTTCGCCCTCTTTCCCATGGGGTCTTCGGGCGGCGCTACTGGTTGGCTTCTCCGAGCACCAGCGCGACCGTGCAATGATAGCTGGTGTGCTCAACGCCGAAGCACCACAGCACCGTGCTGCTGTTGCTGTTGAAATAGACCGGTTTGTCGCCCTCGGTGTTGTGGCAGCTGCAGCGTCCGCAGGCGGCTTTGCCGCAGCAGTCGTTGTAGGAAATCAGATACTCGCGATCGTCCAGCGGATTGCGGCAGGTTCCCACCCAGGTGATCGGCGAAGCTTCGGAGCCGGGCGGGCAGGTGCGGTGGCTGCCGCCGCAACAACTGCAAAGCTGGCCGCTCAACGCGCAATAACGCCAATACTCGCAAGTCTGGGCATCACCGATTTCGCGCAATTCGGTTGTTTGGGCGAAAGCGCGGGCGACGGGCAGCAGAGGCAAAGCGGCCGCGCCGGTGAGCAGCAGTCCAAGCTGGGAGAGGAAGTTGCGCCGCGAAAGGCGCTGCGCCAGCATCAAAGTGCTGCGGCGGGCTTGCTCGTCCACCCAGTACCAACCGCGGTCGATAATCCGATTTGCGTTCATGAGGTTTGTTCCAACGCCGAGGGCTTGAATTGGCCTTTCTTGCTTGGTTCGTTTGGTCCGTGCGCGCCACGCGCCACGAACTCCTGAATGCTGGCGACTCCCGAATCCATGGACTCCAGCAAACTTTCGAGATGCTCTCTGGAGTTCACCAGTCCCTTGCTTTTGAGAATGCCGTCGTTGCCGATCAGCAGTGCGAACGGCAGCTTGCTTACCTGATAGGTCATTCCCAGTTCCATGGAGATGAGGTAAGGATACTCGTCGATGCGCAGATCCCGAACGTAGGCCTGGTGTTGCCGCAACTGTTGTTCGGTATCCGCGCCGTCGCTGGCGAAGACCAGGCTGAGTCGGCCTTTTTCGGATTTGGCCAGCGATTTCGCCGTCGGCACCAAGGACTTGCAGACTGGGCAGGTCGGCGAGATGAACAGCACCAGCATCGCCCCGGGAGTGGATTTTTCGCCGCCGATGGTGATTTTGCCACCGTCCAGCGCGGCGAGTTCAAGCGCCGTGGTCAGTTCGCCGACTTTGGGTCCATTGGTCGGCAACAAAGCGCCCGCCGGCGCCACGCGCTCGTGCAATACGCCGACTTGCCGGGCGAGCGCGAGCACCAGCAACGATAGACCGACCACTAGCGCCCACAAGATGAGATTTGAAACCAGCAGCGCTTCGGTCATGACCCACTATTCCGCTTGAGCGCCGGTGAGCGGCTTGCGCCAGGAACCTATTGCGGCGGCATTGCGCCGCAATTGTTCGCCCGCCGCGTAAAGCAGCGCCAGTGCCAGACAGGCCCCGGCGAGACTGATGTAATCGGCCCACAGCCATTGCCGCGCCGCGACCGGCGCCGCGGCCACCGGTGCCAGCAGGATCAGCAGGAAATTGCGCAACAGCAGTCGGCGGCTGAGTTGCTCGCCGCCGCCGCCGAATCCGCAACCGCAGTCGATGTGGACGCGGCCCCGCAACAGATTCAAGCCGATCGCCAGCGTGTAAACCGTCAATAATCCGGCAGTCGCGGATGCCGTCAGGGCAGGTCGCCAGCCCAGCGCCCAGGCAGCCGCCAGCGCCGCTTCCGAGGCCGCGAGCAGCCAAGCCGCGGGCGCCGCCAACCCGGCCGGCAGCACTTCGTAAGCGGTCAATATGCCGCGGAAGCGCGCATGGTCGGTTGTCTTGTGCCAAGCCGCAACGGCCAGCAGCAAGGCGAAGGCCAGCGAAATCGCTTTGGCGACCACCGGGTCCAGCATCAGAAATCCTCGTACATCGATGCGCTGGGCGCGTCGATCGAGCGTTCGTGCGCGAAAGTCAGCGCATTGTAAATCTCGGTGCCGCCGGAGTCGGTGCCGACAATCAGTTTCGGCGCCGACTCTTGGGTAACCGTAACATGGTAGGCCGAATCCTCCAGCTCCAACCGGTGAACCCGCCGCCGGGTTTCCAGATCGACCACCCAAACTTCTTCACCGGCATCGTGGTGCGTATCCACCGGCCCCTCGTGCATGGCCACATACAGCAAGCCGTTGTCGCGATGCACATCGAGAAACTCGAAGCCGCCGGGACGCCAGCCCGATTCGTCTTCGCCGACGATGCTCCAACCGTCGCCGATATTGATCCCGCCGCCATCGGCGCCGACTTCGAAAATCACACCGGCGTGGGTGATCAACAGCCAGCCGTCGTTGGTTCTGGCGGTGCGATCGAAGACTGCATCGTCCTGCACGCTGAAAAATACCTCGCTGCGTACCCGGTTCTGTTCGAAGCCGCTGATATCCAGTTGCACGAGCTGCAAAGTGCCGTCGCCGCAGACCAGCAAAAAATCGTTCTCCGCCACCGGCAGGATGATGGCGCAGCCCGGCGTGGAAATTTCGTAAACGAACAGCCGGTCGACCACATCGACGATGGAAACCGAATAACCCGGATTCATATTCAGCACCGCCAGATGGCGGCCGTTGCCCAGCAGCCCGAGATGGTTGCGCACCCCCAGGCGCGCCATATGGTTGGGAATTTCGACTTCGGCGACCGGGTTCAGATTGGCGTAATCGTAGATTGCGACGATATCGGTGCGGTCGCCGCGCACACCCCGGGAGTAGTAGGATTCGGCGGCGTAGAATTCTCCCCGGGGCAAATAGGGCGCCACCGCCGGCGTGCGGCTGGAAAGCGACAGCGTACCGAACATTTCACCGGTTTCGGCGCTGAATATGCGCGCGCCGTCGCCGGACTTGATGATGAACCAGTTGGATCCATGCTCCGGCATGGTCTCGACGCTGATTTCCTCGCGCTGCACTTGGGCGAGGGCGCCGCACATGAAAGCCAAACTGGTTAGCAAGATTACAAGCCGCATGGTCTCTCCCCTTTCCGAGAACGCGCCCATCACGGAAGCGTCGCCGGCGTGTGCTTGGTTTCGGTGCCGAAAGCGCCAAACGTCAAAGTGGTTGATACTACAGCAGCGGCCCAAAAAGCAATCGGTAATACGCGGTGCGAACGCTTCGCACCTCGGGTTAGAACGGAAAGCTGACACCCACTTCGAAGGTGGTTTCGCTGGTGTCGAAGAGGCCGATATTGCTGACTTGCCGCTGATGGTAGAGATTGACCAGCAGGTCTGTCGGTGCGCCGTTGAGAGTTGTCCGGCGGCGGTATTGCAGCAGCAAGTAGCTGCGGTTCACCCAGCGCGGCGTGCCGCCATCGAGCAGCGGGCTGTATCCCGTCCGATCTTCGAGCCGGGTATGATTGACCACCGTGCGGAACAGCCCCCGGGGCAGCGGATACTGCCAGTTGGCCGCAACTTGCCAGCCGCCGCGGTCGCCGCCCGGACGGTCGGATTTAATCGCTTGGCTGTCCAGCAGCGCGGTTTCCAAACTGAGACTGCCGTAGCTGGTGTTCCCCTTGTTGAGCGGGCAGGCGAAACCGCCGCCGAGGCGGGTATCGAAGGCATTCAGCCAGTTTTGATCATGGAAGAACTGATACTGCGCCGCGACATCGAAAAAAGGACGACAGGTAAAAACCGGTGAAATACTGTACCGCGCTTGGAAATCCGCCGCAGTGAACAAGGCCGAACCGCCGAAGGCGAGGCTGCGGAAACCGCTGTCGATTTGCCAGCTGTGGGCGCGGCGCGGGCGGACGAAATTGTAGCGGCCGTCGAATTGCAACAAATCGGTACTGCGGTCGTCGCTGACTCGACCCTGGACTTCGGCGCTGAATCCGTGTTGATGGCCGGGCGCCAGGCGCCGGTGGCGCGCGGCGAGGCCCAGATTGGTGTATGGGCCGCGCATGGCTTCGAACTCCTCGCCGAGCGCCAGCAATACGTTTTCACCGGCGATGGTCAGCGTGATTTGACCGGGGTCGGGCGCGCCATTCAAATTGCTGTCGAAGCCCAACGAAACATCGCCGCGGAACGAGGTATCCCGGGTCGCCGCCCGCCAGTCTTCGTCGCGGCGTTCCAGCGCCGGCCGCAAATTGGCGGGCACATCGGGCCGGGCGAGGATTTGTTGATTCAACTCGATGGCCGGGAACAACTGCCCCTGCCGGAACAAAGCTTCGGCGTAGTCGATTTGAGCAGCGCCGTTGCCGGGTTCGAGCAACAACGCGCGCTCAAGCGCTTCCAACGCTTCCGGCAACAGGCCAGCGTTCAACCAAGCGGCGCCGATCAAGGCAAAATATTCGCCGGACTCGAGACACCGCCCCAGATAAACATCAAGTTCACTGGCGACCTGCAGCCATTCCAACTGCCCGCGCGATTCCTGACCGGCGAAAAACGGGCTTAGATCGGGACAGTCCTGGGCGGCGGAGGGCAGGGACCAAAGCAGCGCAAGCGCGGTCGAAAAACCGCCCAGCACCGCCTTCCACGTGGCATCGGTTTTGTCTTTACGCAAAAACTTCGCTTCCCCTGCCCGGATATCACATCCACACTGCTCATGCCGGCTCGCGCGGCGCGACGATTCAGGCAACCAGCGGCAGGTCCGGGCCAGCCAGATCAAACGGGAATTATCTTGAATCCACATGAAGCAGGCAAACATCCATGGCAACGACCGCCAACCCGGATAGTGCGCCTGTACGCTCCAAAATCCGCCCAACCTTTAGCTCGGGCAACTCGCGCAATATCCGGGCTAAGTTCGGCCGCCTTGGATAAGCTTCAATCCCCGGTCCCGTTCGTCGACGCGACCGGCCTCGGGCCGGGAGAACAACTGGTGGGGCTTGCGCAGGCCGTTGAGCATGAAATGGCCTTGGGATTCGAGCTTCTCGTCCTGGAGTTTGCCCGCGGCGACGCTCCCAACCAGAATGGGGTGGGCCAGATCCGCGGTCAGCTCTTGAATGCGCAGCACGACGGTTACGGTATCACCCAGCAGGATATGACCGCGCCGATGGGCCGGGCCGATGGAACCGAGCAAAACCGAGCCTTGTTCGATGCCGATGCCGAGCGCCAGCGGTTCAAGACCGGGCGGCGTATTCTCCGGCAGCATTTCCGCGATTTCGATGCCCTGCATTTTGTGCGCCGCCCGCAGCGCTTGGCGGGCCGCGGCGCCGTCTTCGCCGTCCCACACCGCGATCAAACCGTCGCCCTTGAATTCATGCACGCGACCGCCGAACTCCTCGACAATGCGACTGGCCAAGGTGAAAAAATAATGCAGCACGGCGGCGGATTCTTCGGCCGGCCGCGATTCCCCGAAAGCCGAAAAATTGCGCAAATCGGCGCACAGCAGCGTCATCTCGGCGCGCCGGGCGTTGATGCTTGAGCTGGGGAGACTGTAGGCGATCTCGCGGGCGATTTCGTTCGGCAGATAGCTGGTAAGATTGCCCAATACGCGACCGCGCTCGGAACGCACCCGGGCATACTCAAGCAGCAACAGCAGGCCGGCGGCGAGCGGGCTGTACAAAGCTGGAAGCAGCCAACCAAGCCAAATCCCCTGCCCTTGCAACAATTGAATATGCAGGGCGAGCATCGCGAGCGGCAACAACAGGCCCATCATGGGCAGGCCCAGAGTGGACCAGCGGCTGCGACCGGCCGCGAGGAAGTACAGTGCTGCAGCGGCGGCCAAACAGAGCATGCCGAGCAGGAAGCCGGCGGTCGCCGGCGTATGAGGAATCTCGCCGTCGAGCAGGCTGGCGAGAATGCGCGCCTGCAACTCGACGCCGGGGGCCACGCCGGCGTAGGGAGTCGGCACCACGTCACCCATGCTGAAGGCGGTGGCGCCGATCAAAACCCAGACATTATCAAACCAAGCCGGATCGAAATCGCCATTGAGCACATCCGCCGCCGGCACGGCGCGGAAGGCGGACGGATCCTTGGCGTAGGAAATCCGCAAATTGCCCTCGGCATCGATGGGAATCCGCAAATCGGGATAGGCGACCAGCCGCAGATATTGAGCCGGCCCGAGCAGTCCCCCACCATCGACCAAAGTCGCCGAACGATTATCCGCCCCAACCGCGGACAGCCAAGCCGACAAAGCCAGCGCGGGATAGCCCTCGCCGTCGACGCAAATGGCGGCGGGTGTTTTGCGGACCGCGCCGTCGCTGGAAATCACCGGTGTGATATGGCCTTTCGGAATCGCTGCGAAAGCGCCGTTCGCCGCCAGATATTTATCGGCCCGGGGCAGGCCGGTGCCGCATTGCAGACCGGCGAGAGGATGGGTAAGTTCACCGGCTTGCACACGCTGTTCGGATTGCAGCACCGGCACTTGGGCCAGCACCGCGCCCCGGCTCGCGGCAAGCGCCGCGCTCAACGCCGGGTCGCCGGGCTGCGGTTCGGAATAGACGATATCGTGCAATTGCAGTTGCGCACCGGCCGCATCAATGGCGGTGACCAAGCGCGCGATGGTTTCCCGCGGCCAAGGCCAAGGCCCCACTTCGGCCAAACTCGCCTCGTCTATGGTCACGAGAGTGATGCGCCGCTCCTCGGTCGGGTCGGCATAGAGCGTCCAGCCCAGGGCGCCCAATCGTTCCTCCAGCGTCAGCAGGGCCGGCCGCAGACCCGCAAACAGCGCCAGGGCAAAAAACCCGGCGGTGGCAAGCATGGCCAGCCGCGACCAGAGCGGCGGCAGGCGCAGCAGTGCGGCAACGGGGTTGGGCGGTCGCATCGCGCGCATTCTCATCCGTCCTACCGGCTGTCCCACAGGGTCAGCCCGGAGATATCGCCCACGTCAAGCTGCTGTCGGAAATAGTAGCCGGCCTCCTGACCATCGAGCGTAACCGCCCCGCTGACTTTTTGGCTGGCATTGTTCATGCGGAAAAAACCGCCATCGAAGACACGCCCGTCCGCGCTGAACCGAACGGTGCCGACCAGATCGTGATCCAAAGTCAATCCGGTGCTGAACAGATTGCGGTCGAAATCGATGGCGAGTTCGCCGTCGCGCACCTGCATGGCGACGGTATTACCGCCGCTGTCCAGGAAAGCCTGGGCCGCGGCCAGATCGAATTCCACCGTACCGAGGCCGGAATTGACATTCCGACTGCCGAGCTCCGGCCGGAACAGTGCATACTCAAAGTTGCCGATGGAAACTTCCCGGTTCTCGGAAGCCTCGCTGTAGGCGTAGGTGATACGCTCCAATTCGCCTTTGCCGGCGCCCCAGCGCCCCCAAGCCATTTGCCTGCCGTCGTTTTGTTCCGTCCCAAAAGGCACCTTGGGAGTGAAGTCGGGTTCGGGCGGCGGGGCGGCGGGCGGCGGGACCGGCGCGGAGACGGCGGCCAGATTGGCCAGACCGGTGTTGACGCGGTCATTGGCCGTGCCTTCGAGATAAGCCTCGTTGGAGTCGGTGATTTCGTCTTCGTTCGCGACCGCTTCTTCGACGGCGCTATTGACATCTTCGCGCAAACCGTTCGAATTGGTTTCATGAACCGCCGGCAGAACCCGCGGTTCCGCCGCGCCGAGATCGAAACCGAGCATTTGATCGGTAGCGCCGCTCAATTCCAACGCATTGGCGGCGCAGGGGCCAAGCGCTTCGGCAACGCACTCCACCGAGTATGGCGCCAACACGATAGTGCCCTCGTTAACCAAGGCGCGAACCGAATCGCGGGTGGCGCTGACGACGAAATCGGTGCCGCGCACACCGATGGCGGCAATGGGCGTATTGAGGCGGAAGCGCTGCCGGGCGGAACTTGCGGCGGCGCCGGAAATCGAGCGGGTGACACCTTCCTCCAAGCTGAATTTCACAGTGGAAAGCGCCGGGTTGCGGCGGTCGTATTCGTAGCGTTCGATTTCGAGCCGACTGTCCGGGCGCACGCTGACCAGCGCGTTGTCGATGAAGCGGATATGCACATGACCGTTGGGTTCAGTGCGTACGAAATCGCCGGCGCGCACTTCCATGCCAAGTTCGACCCGACGACTTTCCGCACCGCCCCCGACACTCCCCGCCGCGCCGGGGGATTCCAGCCAAGCGCCGCCGAGCACCATGCTGACGCGGCCGGCGGCGGGTTGTCCGGTTGGAGCCACCGTCGCCGCGCCTTCTTGCTGGGCCAAAGCCGGCGCCGACCCGCAAAGCGCCACCAGCAGGGCCAAAACAGCCCAAACCCGATTGATGGCGCCGCTGTTCATTTCCACTTGATCACCTGAGTCGCTCGCACCGTTTCCACCTGAACTCCACTTGCTTTGCCCACGTTTCGGGCCGGCGCTTGAAGCTTTGGACACCGCCAAACTGGACAAACTACCGCGAGTGCCGATAACTTGGCGTGACCTGAATCACAAGCGGCGGCGAAATTCGCTCTCCGACACCCGGCGCAACCGGCGGGCGGCGCCGGTCGATTGAGTGCGCCCGGGGTCGCCGAGACAATTGTATGCGGGTTACACCGGAATTGTTAGGCAAATTCGATTTGCTGCGGCTATTGCCGCGGCGCGTGCTGGAAGAGCTCGCGCCCCAGGCGAAGCTGAGCCGCTACGCGCGTCGGGCGGTGGCGCTGCGCGCCGGAATTCGGGAAGACAAGGTCTGCTTCCTGTTCGAGGGTCGCCTGCAGGGTATCGGCTTTACCATCGACGGGCGGGAAGTGGGGCTCTATTTCGTCGAACCTGGCGACTTCTGCGGCGAACTCGCATTGTTCGACGACAACCCCCAACCAGAATTCGTGCTCGCCACCACTTCGGCGACGGTGGTTTATCTGGGCCGCGAGCCTTTGCGCAAGGTCATGTTGGCGCACAGCGAAGTGAGCAACATCGTCGGTCGCAAACTCGCCGAGCGGGTGCGGCAAATGACGGTGCAGCGCACTTTGCTCGGCCTGAGCAATATTCCCCAGCGCGTTTGCGGCCAACTGTACTTGTTGCTCGACGAAGCGCAGCGCGGAAAGGCGAGCGGGGAAATCGTCAATCCACCGACGCATATGGAAATCGCCATCATGCTGAATATAAGCCGGGAGACGGTGACCCGGGTATTTCAAGCGCTGCAATCCCGCGCAATTGTGCGCCGCGACGGTCCGGGGCGCTTGCTTGTGGCGGATCTCGCCGCCCTGCGCCGGTTCGCCGAGGGCGAAGAGCAGTTTTGATTCCGCTTCGGGACGGAGAACGGCGCAGTCCAGCCCGCCGAATCGCCGCCGATACATTGAAATGGGTGGTTGCGCCCTCATCCTAAGCGACTCCCCGCCGCTGAGCAGTTCTTTGTATCCGCTGTCGGCGGGAGCCAGAGAACTCGACCAATGAACCGCATCGACTCGAAAAGCAAATTCCCGGAGCTGGCGTCGGCCCTGCGCGACGTGCGCGCCTATTTCGGCTTCGCGGCGTTGTTCAGCGCTGCCGTCAATCTGTTGATGCTGACGCCCATCATCTACATGCTGCAAGTTTACGACCGGGTCGTGGCCAGCGGCAGCCTGTCCACGCTGACCATGCTGACCATTCTCATGGTGTGCCTGCTACTCGCCATGGGCGGCTTCGAATGGGTCCGCTCGATGGTGATGATCGCCGCCAGCAACCGCTTGGAGCAGCGGCTGCGGCAGCGCGTTTCCGAAGCCACCTTCAACCGCGCCTTGCTGTCCGGCGGCATGGCCACCAGTGCCCAGCCGATGAACGATCTGTCGCAGTTGCGGCAATTTCTCACGGGCAGCAGCCTGTTCGCCTTCTTCGATGCGCCTTGGGTGCCCATTTACTTGTTCGTGATGTATTTGTTCCACCCCTATTTCGCGCTCGTCGGAGTTGTCGCGGTCATGATCATGCTGACGCTGGCGCTGGCCAACGAAAAAACCACGAGTTCCAAGCTGCGCGACGCCAATTCGCTCAACAGCAGCGTCAACAACCAGTTAACGGGAACCCTGCGCAACGCCGAGGTCATCGCCGCCATGGGTATGGGCAAGGACATCCGCGCGCGGCAGGAAGACGGATCGGAACGGATTTTGGATTTGCAAAGCAACGCCAGCCGTCAAGCCGGCGCCTTCACCAGCCTGTCGAAATCGTTCCGCGTCACCATGCAGTCGCTGACGCTGGGTTTGGGTGCCCTGCTGGCGCTGCAACAAGAGATTTCGCCGGGCATGATGATCGCCGGCTCGTTGCTGTTGGGCCGGGCGCTGGCGCCCATCGATCTGCTGGTCAATACTTGGCGCGGCTTCAGCGTGGCGCGGGCGCAATACTCGCGGCTGGGGGAGCTGCTCGAACAATTGCCACCGCGGCCGCAGCCGATGCCCCTGCCGGAGCCGCGGGGACAGTTGTCCGTGGAAAATCTGTTCGTGTTGCCGCCGGCTTCGCAGACTTTTGTCGTGCGCAACGCCAATTTTTCGCTGGCACCGGGCGAAGCCCTCGGCATCGTCGGTCCCAGCGCGTCGGGAAAATCGAGTCTGGCGCGGGCGATTCTCGGCGTTTGGCCATCGGCGCGGGGCGCGGTGCGACTCGACGGCGCCGAAATTTTCACTTGGGACCGCGAGCAGTTAGGGCGGCATTTGGGCTATCTGCCGCAGGATATCGAGCTGTTCGACGGCAGCATCGCGGACAATATCTGCCGCTTCGGAGAACAGGATGCGGAAGCCATCGTCGAAGCGGCCCGGCTCGCCGGCGTGCATGAACTCATTCTCGAATTGCCCGAAGGCTACAACACCATGATCGGCGGCAGCGGGGGAATTCTGTCCGGCGGCCAGCGCCAGCGCATCGGCTTGGCCCGGGCAGTGTACCGCAATCCCTGCCTGGTCGTGCTGGACGAACCCAATTCCAATCTCGACGATCAGGGGGAGCGGGAACTGGTGGAGGCGCTGAAGCGCATCAAGCAGCAGGGCAGCACGATCATCGTCATCAGCCACCGCACCATGGTGCTGCAAAGCATGGACAAAATGCTGGTGCTGAAAGAAGGCGCGCCGGTGAATTACGGCCCGCGCAATCAGGTTCTCGCCGGTTTGATGAAGCCGGCGCCGAAATTGCCGCAACAATCGGCGGCGGGATGAAGCGGAAATGAAACATGTCGAATTTCTGCCGGCGCAGGAACCGAAAGCGAATACCAGCATCAAAACGCCGGTTCGCATCGGCTTGACGATTTTCGCGCTGGTTTTCGGTGTTTTCGGCGGCTGGGCGGCGCTGGCACCGATTGATGGCGCGGCCTATGCCGTCGGCGAAGTCAAAGTCGAATCCCAGAACAAGAGCGTGCAGCACCTGGAAGGCGGCATCATCGCCGAAATCCTCGTCGGCAACGGCGATTTGGTGGAAGCCGGGCAGCCGCTGATCCATCTCGACCGCACCCAGCCCCAAGCGCAGCTCGAAGTCGCGTACACCCAGCACACCGCCAACCTGGTCCGCGAAGCGCGCTTGGTCACCGAACGCAACCGCGCCGACGCCATCGAGTGGCCGCCGGTTTTGGACCGCGACGATCCGGCGACGCGGGAAGAAATCGAGGCGCAAACCGAGATTTTCGCGGCGCGCAAGGCGGCGCTGGAGGGCAATATCGAGGTGCTGCAACAGCGCATCGGCCAGCTCGAAAACCGCGTGGTCGGCATGAGGGCCATGCGCGAGAGCCGGAATTTGCTGGCGGAATCCTACCAAGCCGAACTGAACGATACGCGGTCCTTGTTGGAGGAGGGATTCTCCGACCGCATCCGCTTGCGCGAACTGGAGCGCAACTACGCGAATTTCAGCGGCGAAGCGGCGGAACTCGCCGCCAATATCGCCTCGACCGAAGTGCAGATCGGTGAAACGCGCTTGCAGATATTGCAAATCGAAAAAGATTTCCGCAACGAGGTCGCGGCGGAATTCGCCGAAACCCGCACCAATCTGAACGACTTGGAAGAGCGCATCGTCGCGCTGGAGGATGTGGTGGCGCGCACCGTGATCCGCGCGCCCGACGGCGGCTATGTCGCCGGTATGCAAACGCATACATTGGGCGGCGTGATCAGCCCCGGGATGATCATCGCCAATATCGTGCCGAAAGATGATGAGCTCGTGATCGAAGCGCAGGTTTCGCCAAACGATATCGACCGGGTGGCGCTGAATCAGTTCGCCAATGTCCGCTTCTCCGCCTTCGGCAGCATGACACCGACCATCAGCGGCGAAGTGACCAATCTCTCCGCCGACAGCTTCCAGGACCAAAACACCGGCATCTCCTATTACGTCGCGGAAATCAAAGTCGCGCCGGAAAGCCTGGACGGCCTCGGCGGACTGGTCTTGATGCCCGGCATGCCGGCGGAAGTATTCATCACCACCGGCGCGCGTACCTTTTTGCAGTACTTGTTCAAGCCGTTTTCCGACGCGGTCGCCCGCAGCTTCCGGGAAGACTGAGGCATTCACAGCAGCCCACGGCCGCGGCGCGGGTGGACCCACAGAGTCTGTTTATGAAAATACCCGACAAACCGACCGCTTCTTTCAATTTGGCGGTACTTCCGCGGGATTTTTGGGCGGAAACGACAGGCTTCTGCGCCGCGGCCTGTTCTGCCACGTTTCGGCGCGGACTTCGGGCTGGCGCCGCGAGTTTCTGCGCCGCGGTTTTCGCCTTGGGCGGCCAAGCCGCTCTCGCCGCCGAAGCGGAAGTTCCTTTGCTTGAAGGCGAAACGCTGGAAGACTTTTTCAGCGCCGCCATCGACTACAGCCCGCGACTGCGCGGCGCCGCGGAGAATCTGAATATGGTCTCGGCGCGCAAGCGCGCGGCCACCGGCACCTTGCTGCCGCAATTGAGCGGCGCCGTTAGCCTCACGGAAAACCGCCGCACCAGCACCGACCCCACTTTTCAATTCGAAAATCTGCAAGTCTTCGACGGCGAGCGCAGCTATCTGCGGCTGTCCCAAACGCTGTTCAACTGGCAGGCTTTCTCGGCCCGCAGGCAGGCGGGCCTAACCGAAGACCAGGCGGAAGCGGAATACTTCTACGAATTGGCCTACTTGCTGACCGATGTCGCCGAGCGCTATTTCAATGTGCTGCAAGCCCAAGACGCGCTCGAGTCCATCGCCGCGGAACTGGAGGCGGTATCCACCCAGCTCGCCCAAGTGGAGAGTATGAATGCGCTGCAACTCGCGCAGATCACCGATTTGTATCAGGCGCAGGCGAATTTGGCGAGCGTGGAAGCCCAACAGTTGCAGCTAGAAACCGAGTTGGCGGTGGCGCGGGAATCGCTGCGGGCGATTTCCGGGTTGGAACCCGGCAGGCTCCATACCTTGCGGGAAGAAGTTGAAGTACCCGCCATCGACGGCGAAATCGATTTTTGGGTGGAGCAGGCGCTGGCGGACAATCAGCAAATCCGCGCCAGCCGATTCGCCGAGCGGGTGGCGAACGAGCAGGTTTCCGAGCGCATGGGCGCCTATCTGCCGCAGGTGTCGCTGATCGCCTTGCAACAGAAATCCAATGTCGGCTTCGACAATATCCCCGTGGATCAATCCGATATCACCTATCTCGGCCTTGATGTCACGATTCCCATTTATTCTGGCGGCTCCAATACGGCCCGGGTGCGCGAAGCCCGCAGCCAGCACCGCATTGCTGAACACGATCTGCGCCGGGTGGAGCTTGAAGTGCGGGAGCTCGTGCGTTCTTCCTATTTGCGGGCGACCGCCGGCGGCACGCTCATCGACGCAGCGGAAAGTTTGGTGGAATCGACAGAGTTATCCGCCACCGCGATGCAGCGGGGTTTGGAACTCGGCACCGTCACCACGGTGGACGTGTTCATCGCCCTCCGGGACCGCTTCCGCGCCGAGCGCGACTTGCAGCGGGTCCGCTACGATCAGATCAAGGCCATGCTTGTGCTGAGGCGGGAAGCTGGTACGCTGCAAGCGGAAGACTTGCTGGAAGTGGGTCGGTGGCTGGAGCAGCCCTAGCCCGCGCACTGCGCCGGTAAGCCCCCGCCGCGATCCACCTTCAATCCATGTTTGAAACCGCGCCGTGCTGATACTGCAACGCATCACTTCGGAATACATCGCCAGCGAGGACCGCTTTCTGTTCAGCGGCCGCACCGACAAAGGCGTCGAAGTCAGTTACTGGATCACGCAAAGATTATTGCTGAGATTGCTGAGCTTTGTGCTGGACTGGCTTGAAGCGCACCGGGAGGAGCTGGAGCGGCAGGCCGCGAAGAACCTGATGGCGCCGATGCTGCCGAAGTCCGCGGCGGAGCACGAAGCTGAGGCCGAGGCCGCCAAGAGCGATGGGGAAGCGGATTCCACCGCCGCGGGGAAGAGCGGAAAGGAGGATGCGGCGGAATTGCTGCGCGCGGCGGATATCCGTGTATCGACCGATCGCTTCACATTGGTCTTCAAGCCGCGGCGCGGCGAAAACGCGCAACTTTCTTTGCAGTTGTTGGAGGCTTGGCAATGGATCGCCATTCTTCAGACCTTGTGGAAGCGCGCGGAATGGGACGAGTCGGTTTGGCCGGACTGGATTGAAGAAGTAAAGGCGCCGCACCCGGGCAAATCCTGGGGAGCCGTCCACTAGCTGCTCAGAATCCGCGGCGATTCAAACAAGATCCGTCCCCAACCGAGCACCGTATCGCAGCTATTCGGGAGACGCGGCAAAATACCTGTCAATGATATTGCGGACGACTTGGGATTGGGGTTGCTGCAGGTCTTCCGGGTCGTATTGGTAGAGGCCTTCAGCGTGGGTGACTTCCGGGGGTAGCGAGAAGGAGCGGCTGCGGTTGAGGGCGGTTACATATTCGGGGTAGGTATTTTGGCTGTTTTGGCTCACATAAACCGCCATTACGCCGTGTTTGCGGCGCATTTGGGCGGTGATGTCGATCAGTCGATTGATCGGATTGAGGGCGGTGATTTCGTAGGACAGCGCCAGCGGCGGCGAATCGGTTTCGTTTAGCGATCGCAAAGCCGCCCAAGCGAGCATTCCGGTGGCGCGGTGGTCCGGATGAATTTCGAGGGGGCCGGGAAAGAACACGCTGGCGGGGCGCAGTTCGCGGATGGCGACGGCGAACAATTCCACCCACCGGGCATCGACCCGCAGACCGCGGTCGGGTTCGTTCCAGCAGCGCAGACCACGCAGACCAAGCATTTCCCCGGCGCGGCGCGCTTCTTCTTGGCGGCGCGGAACGAGGCCGTCTTCAGCGCCGCCTTGGGCACCGTCAGTCACCACCACCACGTGGGTTTCGATGCCTTCGTCCGATGCTTTGAGCAAGCTGCCGCCAAGACCGAAAGTTTCGTCGTCGGCGTGGGGCGCGAACACCAGCCACGGGCCCGGCGGCAGGGCCGCGGTTTGATAGGGAATGAGAAGGTGTTCCGGGCAGGGTAACATGGATTGCGCCGCGACCGCGGCTCCTTCCTCCCGTTTGGCTCGGCCCGCGAATCGGCTCTTAACAGCCGCTGCGATTTGTCGATAGGTTTGACGCATAAGCGGATCGTGCCGAAACTGTCCGCGGATTCGGCCCGGGCGGCCTCGGGTTCGGCGACGATAGTGGCCCGTATATTGCACCAGCAGGCGCTAAATTTCATTCAGTCCTTTGATCAATTTGACGATATCGCAAACTGGGCAAATCTTTTATTTGGGATGTGCCCCGCTTGTTGTTCCCAAAAAGTACCGCTGCGATAATGGCGGCTGGCGGCGCCGGAATCGGATGGCCGGGAATCTGTGGGTCGCGTGTGCTTGAATTGATCGGTCAATGGGTGACGACTCCGGCTCGGCATTATCGGCTGTTCCGGCATTTCGCGCGGCAGGATTTTCTCGGCCAATTCAGCGCCGCGAGCGCCGGCGCGCTTTGGTTGTTAATTACGCCGGTCATTCATATTCTGATTTATTCTTTCGTATTCAGCTATGTTTTCCGCCTGCGGGAAGTGCCCGATTTCGGCCACACCCAATTCGTGATTTTTCTGATGATCGGCTACCTGCCGTGGTTCGCCTGCGCCGAAGCAGTGGCCAAATCGACTAATCTGTTGTTGGAAAAGGCGCCCTTGATCACCAAAGTCGTTTTTCCCGTGCAGATTATTCCGGCAACCGGCACCTTGGTTTCCTATCTCACCCACGGCATCGGCTTCGCCTTATTGTTGGCGTTCATGGCGGCCACCGGCCATCTTTCCCCACCGTGGTTGCTGCTGCCCGGGATTTTCGCGCTGCAACTCCTATTCACCATGGGTTTGGTCGCAGTGCTCTCGGCATTGTGCGTGTTCCTGCGCGATTTGCAGCAAATCGTCAGCCTCGCGGTAACCCTGTGGTTTTTTCTGACTCCGATCATTTATCCCGTCAGCATGATCGACAGCGAAACGCTGCGCCAGTTGTATTTGCTCAATCCAATGCACAGCTTCATCAATTTGTACCGGGAAATCATTTTGTTGGGAACATTCGCGCCGTTGCAACTCGGGATCGCCGGGGCTTCGGCGCTACTTTCCTGGCTGTTCGGCGGCTGGCTGTTCATGCGCGTCAAGCACGCTTTCGGCGACGTGCTGTAGCCTCATGCCGGATTCACGCGCCCGCGTCACGGTCCGCAACCTGAACAAGGAATTCAGGATTTACCGCCGTCCGCAAGACCGTCTCGCCGAGCTGATTTTGCGGCGCCCGCGTCACCGGTTGTTTCATGTGCTGAACGATCTTTCGTTCGCCGTCGCCGATGGCCAAAGCCTCGGCATCGTCGGCGGCAACGGGGCCGGCAAATCGACTTTGCTGAAATTGCTGGTCGGCACTTTGCAACCCACCTCGGGAGAGATCGAAACCCGTGGCCAAGTGGCGGCCCTGCTGGAGCTTGGTGCCGGCTTCCACCGCGATTTCAGTGGCCGCAAAAATATCTATCTCAACGCCTCATTGCTCGGTGTGCCGGACGACGCGATTCGCGAACTCGAGGCGGAAGTCATCGAGTTCTCCGAGCTCGGCTATTTCATCGACCGCCCGGTGCGCACTTACTCTTCCGGTATGTTCGTGCGGCTGGCGTTTTCCATAGCCACCATGGTGCGGCCCGATATTCTGGTGATCGATGAAGCGCTGTCCGTCGGCGACATGGCGTTCCAGCGCAAATGCGTGCGCCGCATGCAGTCGTTCCGCGCCGCGCGCAAGACCATGGTGTTTTGCAGCCATTCCATGTTTCACGTGCAGGAATTGTGCGATACCGCCATTTGGCTGGACAAGGGGAGCATCCGCGAAATCGGCGCCAGCGACAAGGTCGTCGGGCACTACGAAGATTATTGCACCAACAAGAAATCCTACAACACGATCCGGGAAGATTCGCCGCCGGAGATCAATCCGCCCCCGGAAGCCAGCGATGTGCGGGACTGCCGCATCAATTCCCTGACGGTGAGCGACCCGCAAGGCGGCGAGCTTTCTTCCCTGAAACCGTTGCAGGATCTGCTGCTGGAAATGGAAGTGGAAGTCCTGCGCGACGGCACCATCGGCAAATTCGGTTTCGCGTTCATGAAGTCGGCGGAAGAGCCGGTTGCTTCGTTCATCACCGACGAATTGGACGGGCTGGAAAGCGGCGCGCGCCGCAGAGGCGAGAAATTCACCGTCACGCTGACAGTGCGCAACCTGGCCATGCGCGTGGGCAGCTATTATGTGGTCGGCGGAATCGCCGACGATACCGGCCTGCTTTGGTACGAAACGCGGTTCAGCAAATTGCTGACGGTGGAAGCGAACAAGGGCCTCGGCCCCCTGGTCATGCCGTCCGAGTGGTCTGTGCGGAAAGCGCGGGAACGGTAGTCAGCGGAACAGCAAATCGCGTTCGGCGACCCGGGCGGGGGCGGTGTCGGGCAGCCAACCGTAGGGGTCGATATGGTGGATGACGGGAGGGTTGGTGAAACCGCGCAGCTCAAGAATTTCCATGTAGCCGCGACTGACGGGATCGGGATTGAAAAATTCGTCCTCCTCTTCCAGCCGCGCGACCTCCCCGGCGCCGAGTTCCACCCGGGGATAGACGAACAAGGTGTAGATGTTCGAGGTATTGGTGCCAACCCAGGGCGCCAGTTCCCGTAAATCCTCGAAAGGTACGATTTCGCCGATCTCCGCCATATTGTTGATGTCTTCGCGCTCGCGGTAGGCGATGATGTTTTCGATGGTCTCCTCGGTCAGGCCCGGCAGCAGCCGCATCGCCTCCCTCGTGGCGAGATTCAGATTCACGCGGCGGCCATTGCCGTAGACCGTGAAAGCCGCCTCCAGATTGATGCCGGCGAGCGCTTCGTCGAAACCCCGGATCAGGCGCAATTCCTCAACACTGTCGAGCTCGGGATTGTTGCGCGGGATATAGTCCTGTTCCAAGTTTTGGTAATAGTCGCTTTCGGCGCCTTCGATTCCCGTTAGATCGTTCAAATCGGTCCAGTCGGTCCAAGCGGCGAGCAGTCGCTGCACCCGCTCCGGGTCGGCGTCGAGGCCGCCCAGCCAATGGGTGATCAATTGCTCCATATCCTGGCGGTTGATGCGGTTCAGATTTATTTTGCCCGCGTGGTCGTAAATGCGCGCGACGATGTCCTCGCCGATCGGATAATGCAGTTGCAGGGGCTGGCCGTTGAAGCGGTAGGCCGGCGTTCGAATTTCGCCGTTTTCCGCCAGCTCCAGCGGCTCGCCGGCCGGCAACTCCATGCGCTCCAGCATGAGCTCCATTTCGGCGTGGTTGACCGCCCCCATCAGTTCCGCCCAAGCCAAGCCCGCGTTTCGATTGTTGGCCGCTGCCGCCGCCGACAGCCGCACTTTGGCGGCCATGGCCGTAACCAGCACCGTCAGCAACACGGCCGTCCACAGCACGATGATGATGACTGCTCCGCGCTGTTTGGCGGCGGCGGTCATTGCAGCCCCTCCAGGCCCGCGTTGGGTTGGATGGCGCGGTGGCGGTTGTTGCGGATCCGGGCCAAGACTTCCAGCGGCTCGCCGGCGCCGTCCAGCGGCTCGAACAAAACATGCACAGCCAGCGGCAGTTCCAAGTGTTCGTCGCCATACCATTCGCTGGTCCAGCGCCGACTTTCGTCGAGTTCTTCGTATAGATACCGAAACATGGCCCGGTAGCCCGGCAGCAGCGGCGAGGCCTCGGCCTCTTCCAGCCGGGAGTCGGGATTGTCGGCAAAAGCTGGCGCGAGCTTCAGCCCGACGCCGAGGTCGGGATCGTTTAACAAGCGCCAAGCGGCCAAGCCCGGCTCGCGCTGGGGTGAAACCGTGGAAACCCAACTCAGCGCATCTTCTTCGCCGCGGAAATACAGCAGCCGGATCGATTGTTCCGGGTCCATGTGGGAATGCGGAAAAGCGCCGTGGAGTGCGCGGTCGAGCTGCAGCAGGGCCAAGCTTTGATCGAGAGTGCGGTCGAGACTGCCGGAGTCGCGGTTCCAGTCGGCGGCGACGATGAATACCGCGGAAGACAGCAGACCGAGCAGACTGGCGGTCAGCGCCAAAGCCAAAAGCACTTCGATGAGCGTGAAGCCGGAATTCGCCGCGGGCGCGTAGAAACCGCCGCGGGCGCCCCCTTGGAGAGACGGTCCCGGGCCTGGCTGCCGCGGCAACGACGGGGGGACGGCGGGGCGTGGCTGGATTTGAGCGCGGAACATGGCAGCTGCGGGCGAATCAGCGCGGCAGCGGCAGGCGCACCCAGCGCGCCCCGGTGGCGGTGGCGACGCCATCGCGGTCGAGAATCTCGTAAGCCTCAAGAGCCAGGGTGGTGCCAGCCGTTTTGCGCAGCGGATTTTCTAACAATCCCCCGGCGCGTATGGTGAAAGTTTCGCCGCGCAATATGGGTTCCACATCGTTGTAGTCATTTTCCAGCAAAGCGAAATTGACTGCCGCGCGCAATTCCGCAGTCTCAAGCAAGGCGGAATTGGAGCGGAAGGTCAACTGTTTGCTGGCGCCCAACAAAGCGAACTGGCTCCCCAAGACGAAACCGGTGATCGCCAAGGCGACGATGACTTCGAGCAAAGTGAAGCCGCGCTCAAGGTTCGATTTCGCCGTCATAGAAAGTCTCCATGCGCCCGGTGAACGGGTTGACCTCGATGGCGGCCTCGCGGTCGCCCCGGGAAAGCAGCAAAACACCGCCGGTGCTGCCGCCCTCTGGATAGAAAGTCATTTCCAACGGTTCCCGCAGCACTTGCCGTGGGCCGGTGCCGCCGCGGAAGCCGAGTTCCAGATCGCGGGCCCGAAAGACGCCGGCGCTGAAGATCGGCGGCCGATAGCCGGTTTGGCCTTCACCGGTTGCAGACGCGGTTTCGGGCTCCGGCAAAAAGCTGACCGTAACGGGATTGCCGGAAACCACGGCGCCGCGCCGGGCATGGTTGAGCAGATTCGCCGCCGCGCGCACTTCCGTTTCGAAACCGCGGCTGTCGAGACCGCCCAAGCGCGGCAGCAGCACGGCGCCGGCCAAGCCGATGATCGACAGCACCAACAGCACTTCAAGCAGGGTAAAGCCCGAACAGCGGGGGCTAATTGCGCCGGATATCCGCGTCATTGCCCTCGCCGCCCTCAGCGCCGTCGGCCCCCAGCGAAATCAACTCGAAATCGCCGCCGTCCGGCTGGTAGACATAGGGGTTGTCCCAAGGATCCGCGGGAAGTTCCGCCGCGCGCAGATAGGGGCCGTTCCAAGCCGCGCGGTCGGAATCGTTTTCCATCAATCCGTCGAGGGAATCTGGATAGCGGCCCATATCGAGACGGTACATGTCGAGCGCCGCCGAGATTGTGGAAATCTCCGCGGCGGCGGCGTCGCGCATGGCGCCCGCCTGCTGATTGAAGAGATTCGGTGCCACCAACACCGCGAGCATGGCGATGATCGCCATCACCACGAGAATCTCAATCAGAGTGAAGCCCGCGCTGCGCATCCCCGGGCTTTTGTTGGCTGCGACTTTCACTGTGGATGGCATTTCACATTCCCGTATCTTCGAACAATTGCGAGATCAGCTCGAAACGATTCAATATGTCCGAGTATTGCACAGCCCCGCCCTCGGCGTTGAGATTGATGATCTCCGGGCGCAGGACGATGAACAATTCGCGCCGTTCCACGCTCAACTGCTGATAGGAGAACAGGCCGCCGAGCACCGGCACCCGATTCAGCAGCGGCACACCGCGGTTGAGGTTTTCGTTGTCGGTCTGAATCAGGCCGCCGAGCACGACGTTTTCGCCGTTGTTGACCACCACCGTGGTGCTGATCTCCTGATTGTTGAACACCGGATTGTTGTTGATTCCTGCGGCCGCGCTGTCGACAGAAGACAACACTTGGCGAATGGTCAACGTAACCACGCCGTCCTCATTGATCTGCGGCGTGATGTACAGCTCGATACCGGTTGGCCGGTACTGGATATTGGTGGTGGCGAAGCCGCCGGTGCCGATGGACTGGCCGGCTTCGACCGGCACCTCGGCGCCGATTTGGATTTCGCCTTCCTGGTTGTTGGTCACCATCAGCGACGGTCGCGCCAGTAGACGCACTTCGTTGTTCTGGGCGATGGCTTCCAGCGTCGCTTCGACTCTCGCGGCGCCGTCGAGAAAACTGCGCGTGAACATCAGGCCGTTGAGCGTAGGGGTGAACGATGTCTGGACGGTATTGGCAACGGGGGTCATGGCGGCGTCTTCGGCGACCCGACTCCAATCCACGCCGAAGCGGGTTTCGTCGCTGAGCGTGATCTGGGCGATCACCGCGTTGACCATGACCTGCAAGGGCGCCACATCCAATTGGCTGATGGTGGTGAGCAGTTGCCGATAATCCCGGGCCGAGGCGCGAATCAGCAAGCTGTTGGTCGCTTCGTCGGCGACGATGCGCACTTGCAGATTCGCCGAAACCACCGCCGGGGCCACTGGGGAAGCGCCCGCGGCCAGCGACTGCGGCGCGTCCGGGGCGACCGCGTCCGCCTCCGTATTCTCGGCGTTATCGACCAAATCCAGATTCAGCCGCCGTTCGATCTGGCCCAGTCCAGCAGCCTCCGGTTGCGGCGGCGCCGGGTCCACCTGCTCGTTTTCCTCGAAGACTTGGCTGAGCGTCGCGGCCAAATCCAGCGCCGGCAAATTCTTCACCCGGTACATGAACAATTGCTCGACCTGCTGCTGGCCTTCGGCATCAAGGATCGCCACCCAGCGGTCGATCTCGTCGAAGCCGCGCGCGGCCGGGGCGGTCACCAGCAGCGCGTTTATACGGCCGATACCTCGGACTTGATAGGACGGATTCTCACCTTCGATCAAGGTCAGAATCTCCGCAAGTTCCTCCGCCACTTCCAGAGCGCTGGCGTTCTCCAAAGGGTAAACGCGGATCCCCTGATTCAGGAACGGGTCGGCGTCGATCAGCAGCAGTAATTGATTGATCCGTTCGAGCTCCTCCGGGCCGGCGGTGACCGCCAGCGCGTTGTTGATGGTGAAGCGCCGCACGGCGTCTTCGCCCGGCAGCAGCGGCCGGAGGACTTCGATGGCGGCCTCGACCGAGACATGGGTCAGGGGTGTCACCTGCATGATGCGGGCCGCGGCGCTGCCGCCATCCGCACCCGGCGCGACGAATTCGGTTGGCGCCGCGGCGTCTGTTCGCCGCGCATTGTAGATGTTGCCAACCCGATTGATCACTACTCCGGCATCACGGGTGAGCAACCGCATCAAGGGCCAAATATCGGCGCGGGAAAGCGGTCGATCCGCCGCGGTGCGCAAGCTGACCCGCTGATTGATGGCGGGATCGATCACCAGCGAAATATCGAGCGCGGCGGCGAGCTCTTCGAGCACCAGTCGCAGATCGGCCTGCTCATAATTCAATTCGACCACATCATCGCCGGCGGCAACCACGGGACCGAGATCCATGGGAGCACCGCCGGACAGCAACTCGCCATCGCGGTTGATGGCATTGATCAATTCGAGTTGGGCGGCACCGTCAGCGACCGGCGGCAATCCGGTTTGCGGCTGTTCCGCCGCGCCGGATTCGGCGGCGGGCGCGGGCGGCGGCGCCGGCGGTTGCGCCGCGCCTCCGCCGCTTTCAACGGCGGCGCATGAAACCAGCGCCAGGGCCAGCGGCAGCAACAGCAGCGGACCTAAATCGAATGGGGAGGCGGTTGGGTTCTGAACTCGCATCGAAGCGGTCTCCTTGTCAGAATTCCACCGCGTTCATGCTGAACACTGCGGAAAGCATGGTGATCGTGACGCCCCCGACGACGACGGCGAGAATGATAATCAGCGCGGGCTGCAGCGCCGCCACCAAGGTCGCGACCTGGTGGCGCACATAAGAGTCGAAAGTGGCCGCCGCTTTCAGCAGAATTTTCGCGGTGCGGCCGGATTCTTCGCCCACGCCCACCAATTGATGCAACAGGGGGGGGAAGCGCTGGGTCTTCTCCAGGGAAACGCCCAAGCCGGCGCCGCCGCGGACATCTTCTTCGACCCGCGCCAATTCCCGGGTCAGCGCGGTATTCACCAGCACCTCCCGCGCCACGCGCAAAGCGCGGATCAGCGGGATGCCGACTCCCATCAGAGCACCCATGGTGCGAGCGAGAAGGGCGCATTCGCGATAGAGAATCAGGTTGCCCAGCAATGGCAGCGACAGCAGCAAGCGATCCTTGCGACCTCGCCCGACCGGGTCGGCGTCAAGCCGTTTCCAGCCGAAAACCGCCAGCCCCGCGAGCAGCGGCGCGAGCCAGCCGTAGTTTCGCAGCCATTCGCTCGCCGCCAGCAGAAAAGCGGCGGAGGCTGGGATTTCCGCTCCCGCGTCTTGAAACATCGCGGCGAATTGGGGGATGACGAACACCATCAACAGGCCCACCGACAAAACACCGGTGATCGCCAATACGACCGGATACACCATGGCCGAAACAATCGATTGGCGGGTTTTGGCGCTGCTTTCGAGAAACTCCGTCAGATCCGGCAGCAATTCATGCAAAATGCCGCCCTCTTCGCCGGCGCGGACGATGTTCACGTACATCTTGCCGAATACATCCGGATGTCGCTCCATGGCTTCCGCCAAACTGCTGCCCTCTTTCACTTCCCGCAGCAGGCTGCGGGCGAGTTCGCGCATGGCGGCGGATTCGGTGATGCCTTCGAGCAGCCGCAGCGCCCGGTCGAGGGGCACCCGGGCTTCGACCAAGGTGCAGAGACCGTTGGTGAAATCGAGCAGCGCGGCTTGGGAGATTCGGCGGCGGCGGAAAGACCAGCTTGGCGCCTTGCCGGCTTGGATGCGAATCGGCGTCAAGCGGCGGCCACGCAGAACGCGCAGCGCTTCGCGTTCGCTTTCGGCTTCCAGCGTGCCGCTTCGGCGGCCGCCATCCGTGTCGAAAGCTTGATAGCGGAAAGTTTGTTCGCTCATAGCGCCCGCGTCACCCTCACCACTTCTTCCGGCGTGGTCAAGCCGCCGCGCAATTTATCGAGGGCGTCCAAGCGCAAAACGCGCATGCCTTCGGCGACCGCTTGTTCGCGAATCTTGTTCGCGTCGGCGCCGCTGGCGATGCGGTGGCGGATCTCGTCGCTCAGCAACATCAACTCGTACAAGCCGATTCGACCGCGGTAGCCGGTGGCACCGCAACGTTCGCAACCGGCGCCGCGACGGATTTTTGGCCATTCCGCCGCGTTGACGCGCAGCACCGCGGCTTCGTCGGGGTTGAGTTCGCATTCTTCGGCGCAATGGGCGCAGACCCGGCGCACCAACCGCTGCGCCTGCACCGCGAGCAGACTGGAACTGATCAAATAGCCCTCGACTCCCATGTCCTGCAGACGGGTAACGGCCCCGGCGGCATCGTTGGTGTGCAAGGTCGAGAATACGAGGTGTCCAGTTAGCGCCGATTCGATCGCGATTTCGGCCGTATCGTGGTCGCGGATTTCTCCCACCATCAGCACATCCGGGTCTTGCCGCACAATCGAGCGCAGACCCTGGGCGAAGCCGAGGCCGATGGCCGGATTGACTTGAACCTGGGTGATGCCCGGCAATTGGTATTCCACCGGATCTTCGACGGTGATGACTTTCCGCGTTTCGTTGCTGATTTTTTCCAGGGTGGCGTACAAAGTCGTGGTCTTGCCGCTGCCGGTGGGGCCCGTGATCAGCACCACGCCGTGGGGCTGGCCGATCACCGCTTGATAATCTTCGAGCACCTGCGGCGGCATGCCGAGTTTGGGCAGATCCACCGCCATATCGCCGCGGTCGAGAATCCGCAGCACCACGGATTCGCCATGCACCCCCGGCAGGGTTGAGACCCGCATATCCAATTGGCGGTTGCCGAGCTGGTAGTTGATGCGGCCGTCTTGGGGCAGGCGCTTTTCGCCGATATCAAGCCGTGCCATCAGTTTCAACCTGGAAGCGACGGCGGTATGGATGCGCGCCGGCAAACGTTCGACCACGGCCATGATGCCGTCCACCCGACAGCGCACATCGAGGCTGGTTTCTCCGGGTTCGAAATGGATATCGCTGGAATTGAGATCCAGCGCCCGGGCGAATAGATGGTTCACCAGCCGGATGATGGGTGCTTCCGAGGCCAAATCGAGCAGCTCGTCTTCATTCTCGAAGGCTGTGGCCAGCGATTCCTCGTCATCGCTGTCGATGGTCGGCGACAATTTGGCCCGCCAATGGCGGGCCAAGCGCCGCACTTCGTCATCGGGGGCCAAGCGGAAGCGCACGGCATGGCCGAGAATAAAACGAATCTTCGCGCGTTCTTCGATGGCGGGCGGATGATCGCAGACGAGTTGGCCGGTCTGCTCGTAATCGCGTTCCGGGACAATGCCCCGTGGCTCGAGCAGTTGCGAGAAAATTGGCAGCGTAATCAAGGCAAAGGCCATTCGCGGATTCCCCGGAGCGTTGGCTGGCGCAATCACGGCGCCGCGACATCCGCGCGGGCGAAGCCGACCACTGTAATCGAGCCGGCGTACTGCGTGCGGCTGCGGCTGATGCTGAAGTTGGCGACCCGCAGCCGCGGCAGTGATTCGGCGAGTCTGGCGAGGAAGGCCACGGTGCGGTTGGAGTCGGTGGTGCGGAAGGACATTTCCTGACTGATCAGCAGCCAGCCCCCGGCCTCCAGGCGCTCCGCCAAGCGGGTGGAATTCACCGTCAAGCCGGATTCCCGCGCATATCGCGACAGATCTTGCTGAATCGCCGCTTCGATCAGCGGAATCGTGGCACCGTCGAAGATACCCAATTCATTGGCGTCCCCGGCGGTTGCCGCGGTCACGCGGCGTCGTTCCCACTCGGCGCTTTCATCGATCAGGGTTTGTTCCCGTTCCACCGCGAACCGCAGCTCTTCAATCATGGCGCCACGCCGCGCGGCCCAATCGCCGACCGCCGCGAATAGATAGCTGCCGAAAAAAACGACCGATACCGCGGCCAACAACAGCAATAGATTTCGTTCCCTGCCGGAAATCGCCATGGGTCAGCGGTCCGGGAAATAGCGCGCCATATAGGCGCCGAAGTTGACTTCCGCCAGGCGCAGATCGATATAGTACTGGCCGTTGCTGGTGGCGCGGGAAAACACCACTTCGGTGAACATGGGATTTTGCTCCAAGCGTTGCAGAATCGACTGCGGATCTTCGCTTGACCCTTGGATGCGGATGACGCCTTCGGAAATTTCCAGATTGCTGAGTCGGTTCGGACTCAGCACCTGTTGCAGGGTGAACATCGCGGCGCGTGCATCCTGCCGCGGAAAATTTTCCACCGCGGCCCAGCGGTTTTCGAAATCCACAACGATTTCGCGGTTGGCTCGGGCCGGCGCGGATTGTTCCCGCAGCGCCTGCAGTTCGCGGTTCAAACCGGCGATTTCGAATTGCTGCAGGAAAAAAGGCGTGGCGGCCAGCAGGGCAACGACACCCAGCGCGGCGGAAGCCCGCAGCAGTTGGCGGCGGCGATGCCCGCGCAGGCACTCGGCGACCGCGGCGCGGGGGAAGAAATTGTAATCGGCATGGATTTCGGCCCCGGCCACCGGCGCGAAGTCGGCGGCCGACTCCAAACGCGGCGCGGCGGCGCCCCCGCAGGCCCGCAATTCGGCTTCCCATTGCGTGGCGAATTCATCCTGCCCGAGATCGGCGGCGGCGAGATGTTTCCATTGCCGGAGCACACCGTCCGGGCTCTGGATGAATGTGAGCGCGGCGCCATCGTCGTCGATGATTCCGCTTGGCGGCGTTCGATCATGCAATACCCGGGGCTTAACTGCGGCGAGGAGCAGACCTTTGGCGGCAAAGGCCGCATGCAATTCGTCAATGCGCCCGGAAGCAATCCACAAGGCGACTTGGGCACCGCCCCCGTGAACCGCGAGCTCGACCGGCTCCGCCAAGGCCGGCAAGATACTTTCCAGTTGCAGCAGCAAGGCGGATCGAAGGTGCTCGCCGCCAATGCCGGGCAGTTCGAACGGAGTGGCGGCGAATTCCGCCGGCGGCAACAACAGGATGGATTTCTCCGCCTTCCCGGTAAGCAGTTGGCCCGCGCATTCGGCCAGTGCCGCGGCGCTCAACGGCGGCACCGACCCGTCCGCCGCGGCGCCCTCCGCCCGCTCAGGGGGGACTAGATCGGCGGCATTGCCGGATTCCACATGCAGCAGCCGGTTGCCGAACACCAGCAAAGTGGTGTCGATGCCGCGCAGCAATTCAGGTCCGGGGTCGGCGAATATCAAGCGCCGCAATGGTTTCGGGAACCGCGATGCCCAAGTATTGGAATGTTGCATGGGACGATTAGTCGGAAAACCGCGCAATAAAGTTTGCCGCGGTGCCGCCGCAGCCCCGCCAATGCCCTGGGACGGAACCAGGATAAAATAAGAATATGCTTATTTATCAATTGCTTGCAAAAAATACGAGACTCCCCGCGCCAGTTCGAACAAAAACAACTGAAGCGGGTCGACGCTCCGCGGGCGCGGGACTTACAGGGCGGCGCGTTCCTTGGCCACGAGAAAATCGACGACTTCGAGCATCATTTGCTGGGTGGGGACATCCGGGCCGGTGGCAATGACGTATTTGCCGTTCACCACCATATTGGGCGTGCTCTGGATTTGATAATCCTGCATTCGACCCTTGGCTTGATTGACCTTGGTGCGCACTGTGAAGGAATTGAAGGCGCGGTCGAATTGTTCTCCGTCGATGCCGTGGCTGGCGAACAACTCGGCGATTTGCCTTTCGTTCTGCAGGCGATTGCCTTGCAAATTGATGGCTTCAAAAGCGGGCTCGTGAATAAGATGCACGGCATCGAGCGCTTCGGCGGCGTAGTAAATCTGGCCGTGTACCTCCATCAGCCCGTTCCACATGGCCGGAAAGCGCGAAAAGTCCACATCCTCGGGGGCATTCGCGACCCAGTCCTCAATCAAGGGCTCAAAGCGGAAACAGTGGGAGCAGCCGTACCAGAATGCTTCGATCACTTCGATTTTGGAGCTGTCGCGGGTATTGACCGGGACGTCCAGTGTTACATAGTGGGTGCCGTCCACGAACCGCTCCACTTGGGCGCCGCCGACGGTGGCGAGTGGCAGAAAGACGGCTAGGGACAGAAGTTGCAGGAGTCGCTTGCTCATTGAATTGGTCCGATTGTGCTTCCGCTGGAACGCGCTCTTTCGCCAAAACCTACCATAGGCCGATTTACCGCGCAATGCGCGCCGGCGCCTAATGCAAACCCGCGAGATAACTGGCCAGCGCTTCAAGCTCCGCGTCGGTCAAGCGTTCGGCAACCAGGCGCATCATGCCGTCGGTGTCGTTGGCGCGGGCGCCGGAGCGGAAATCCTTGAGTTGCTGCAAGGTGTACTCCGGGTGCTGGCCGCCGAGCAAGGGAAAACCCGCCGGCGCATTGCCTTTTCCGGTCGGCGAATGGCAGGCGGAGCAGGCCGTCACCCGCAGATCCCGACTGCCGGCGCGGTAAAGCGATTCCGCGAGCTCGACGATTTCCGGGTCGGCGCCGAGCAGAGTCGGCGTTTGGGCCGCGTAATAGGCGGCCAAGTCCTCGATATCTTCATCAGACAAATTGACCACCATGGCGGCCATGATCGGCCCCGGGCGCGCGCCGGACTGGAAATCCCGCATCTGCTTGATCAGATAGCGGGCATTCTGGCCGGCGATTTTCGGATTGATGGCAAGTTCGCTATTGCCGTCGGTGCCGTGGCAGGTCGCACAGAGGGCGGATTTCGCCTCCCCCACAGCGGCATCGCCCTGGGCCAGCACCGCGGGGGCGAAGATCGCGGCGGCGACCGCGGACAACACCAATAGCAGCGGTTTTCCCATATTCCCGTTCCCGAATTAAACAGTGCTCGTTCAACCCACCTCGACTCCGCGAACCGGAGCCTTCGGGCCGATTGCGGATTATAGCCCGATTCCCGGCGTCTCCGCATTGCCGGGTCTGCCAACAAGAAAGCGACGCCGAACGAAAGTTTTCTTCCGCTAGGTTGAATGGCCGAGCTTCGCTTACGGGCGCGGGGCACCATATCCGGGTATACTCCCCCCGTTTTCGAAGTGTGCATCCAGCCCTTCCCCCAACCCAATCGACAACCGCTTCCCCAATGGCGCAATTCATTGAATTCATAGGCAATCACCCGTTTCTGGCAGGGATGTGGATGGTTACGCTGGTGACCATTATCGTTTATCATTCCCGCGCCGCCTCCAAGTCCATAGGCCCCCAAGAGGCGGTCATGCTGATCAACCGCGAAGGCGCGCTCGTGGTCGATATCCGGGAAAAAAAGGACTTTGAACAGGGCCACATCGCCGGGGCGGTGAATATTCCGCTGGCGAAGCTGAAGCAGCGCATGGCCGAATTGAACAAGCACAAAGAGAAACCCAAACTGGTGGTTTGCAAGATGGGCCAGCAGTCCGGGGCGGCGGCCAAGAGCATCGAGGAATCCGGGCACGGAAATGTCGTCAAACTCGCCGGCGGTATAGCGGAATGGTCTTCGCGCTCCATGCCGCTGATTCAAAAGTAAAGACGGAGCAATCATGGTCGAGAACGAATCGAATGAGTCGAATGGATCGAACGGGCAGAACCCGGGGAACACTCAGGGCACCCCCGGTGGACAAAATGGGCCGGGTGAAACAGGCACGGCGGCGCAGCAGCCGCAACCGGACCCAAATGCGCCGCAGTTCGCCCTGCAGCGAATTTATCTGAAAGATTTTTCCTTCGAGTCGCCGCGAAGCCCCGCGATCTTCACCGGACAGTGGAGCCCGAAAATCAATTTCGAAGTGAAAAGCCGCTCCGAGAAGCAGCAGGAAAACTCATACGAAGTGGTGCTCACTTTGACGGTGGACGCCAAAGTCGAAGAGAACACGGCGTTCCTCGTCGAAGTCCAGCAAGCGGGCGTTTTCGCTTGCGCCAATATGGAACCGCAACAACTCGAACAGGTGTTGTCGGCGCTTTGCCCGAATATACTTTTCCCTTACGCCCGCGAAGCCATCGATTCCATCGTCACCAAAGGCAGCTTTCCTCCACTCATGCTGAATCCGATCAATTTCGACGCCGTCTACGCGGAGCAGAAGCGGCGCCAAGCGGAACAGCAGGCGCAGCAGGGTGGATTTCAGGTCGGAATCGGCGGGGCGAGTCCGACGCCAAGTTCGACCCAGTAGCAGGCGCGGCCGCCGTTTGAACCGCGGCACAACGTTTCGCCGCGGTTTATCGTTCCGTTTCCAACTCCCGCATTTTGCGAGTCAAGGTATTGCGGCCCCAGCCAAGCAGCACTGCAGCATCCCTTTTGCGTCCGGCGGTATGTTTCAAGGCGACATGGATCATGGCGCGCTCGAAGCTCGGCATCGCCTGTTCGAGAATGCCGGTATCGCCGCGCTTGAGACGCTCGTCGGCCCAGCGCTCCAGCGCTTGGAGCCAATCGCCACCGCCCGGTTCGGCGCGCCGCGGGGTGAAATCCGCCGGCAGATCGCTCAGATGAATCTCCCGGCCCGATGACATGACGGTGATCCAGCGGCAGAAATTCTCCAGCTGCCGCACATTGCCCGGCCAATCCAGGCCTTGCAGATATCTTTCGGTTTCCGGGCGCAGCGCTTTTGCGGGCGCATCGAGTTCGGCGGCCGCCAAACCGAGGAAATGCCTGGCCAGCGCTGGAATATCTTCGCGCCGCTCGCGCAGTTTCGGGACCTGAATACGGATCACATTCAGCCGGTGGAAAAGATCTTCGCGGAAGCGGTGGCCAGCCGAGAGTTGCTCCAGGTTTTGATGCGTGGCGGCAATGATGCGCACATCGACGCGGATCGGCACATGGCCGCCGACCCGGTGAAACTCGCCTTCCGACAATACCCGCAGCAACCGCGTCTGGGTGTCCGGGGGCATGTCGCCGATCTCGTCGAGAAACAGGGTACCGCCGTCGGCCTGCTCGAAGCGGCCGGTTCTGCGCTGGCCGGCTCCGGTGAAGGCGCCTTTTTCATGGCCGAATAGCTCCGACTCGATCAACTCCCCGGGAATCGCGGCCACATTCAGCGGCACAAAGGGCCGCTCCCGGCGCGGACTGTGCCGGTGCAGGGCGCGGGCAACGAGTTCTTTGCCGGTACCCGATTCGCCGTTGATCAGCACGGAGATGCTCGACTGGGCAAGCCGACCGATGATGCGGAAAACTTCCTGCATGGCGGGCGCTTCGCCGATGATTTCCCGCGACGCGCCGCCGCCGTCGATGCCGGCCGCGGCATCATCTCCGCGCGCCCGGGAATGCTCCAGCGCCCGCCGCACGACCGCTACGGTGTTCTCGATGTCGAACGGTTTCGGCAGATACTCGAAAGCGCCGCGGCTGTAGGATATCACCGCGCTGTCCAAATCGGAGTGCGCGGTCATGATGATCACCGGCAAACCAGGGTGGGACGATTTGATTTCGGCGAGCAGCTCGAATCCACTCATCCCCGGCATGCGGATATCGCTGACGATGACGGCTGGCGCCGCGGTGCGCAGCCGCCGCAGCATTTCTTCACCATCCGCGAAGCTGGCGGTTTTCAAACCGGCTTTATGCAAAGACTTTTCCAGCACCCAACGAATCGAACGGTCGTCGTCGAGAATCCAGATCTCGGTGCTGGTGTCTCCGGGGGCGTTCATGGCGCCGGCGTCCGGTTGCCATCCGCCCCGCTGCCGACGGCGCTCTCCAGCCCGGGATCCGGCCCGGAAGCGGGCGGGCAGGGCAGCAGCAGACGGAAACAGGTGCGGCCGGATTCGCTTTCGAACTCGAGCAGCCCGCCGTGCAGTTCGACGATGGCGTGGGTAATCGACAAGCCAAGGCCGGTGCCCCGCGGTCGTCCCGTCACCATGGGAAAGAAAATGGAATCGCGCAGATGTTCGGGAATTCCAGGGCCGTTGTCGATCACTTCGACCGAAATGGCGGGCAGCCGCAGGCGCGGGCCGAAGGTGACCTGGCGAACGCTGCGGGTGCGCAGGCGGATGGTGCCGGCGTTGTGGTTCATCTTGGCGGCTGACAGCGACTGGCAGGCGTTGCGGGCGATATTCAGCAGCGCTTGAATCAACTGCTCCGGGTCTACCGATACGGATGGAACGCTGGGGTCGTAATCGCGAATCAGCTGGATGCCGCCGCCGATTTCAGCTTCCACCAAATCGCGAACGCGCTCGACGACTTTGTGGATATTGACGCCTCGCTTTTCCAGCGGTCGGCGGTGGCCGGTCAAACGGTCCACCAGATGGCGCAGCCGATCCGCTTCGTCGATGATGACATTAGTGTAGTCGGTCAATTCCCCTTGCGGCAATTCCCGCGCCAGCAATTGGGCGGCGCCGCGCAGTCCGCCAAGCGGGTTTTTGATCTCGTGGGCCAGCCCCCGCACGAGTTCCCGGGCGGTGGCTTGGGTGGAGGAGAGATACTGGTCCCGATTGAAGCGCTGGGGGTACTCCAGAGAATTCATCTCCAACAAGCCATGGGGGTCGGCATCGACTTCAATGGGCGTCAAGGTGTAATCGAGTTCCAGCGCCTTGCCCTGGGGCAGGCGCCAGCGCGCCAAACGTTTGGTGAAACCAGCGCGCCGCCGCAGCGCCCCGCGCATGATCGCGAGATCCTCTCCGGCGCCGCGGAGGATCGAATCCACGCCGGTGCCGGCGGCTTTGCGGGAACTCATCGCGAGCAGATGTTCCGCCGAGGGATTGAGCCAGCGAATGCACAGGTCGTCGTCGAGCAGCAGCACGGCGACGGCCAAGCCGTCCAGCAAGTGCCGGAAATCGATACGCTTTTCCACGCGGCTCTCCATGCGGCCCCGAATGCCGCCCCGCCGCTGGATTCAGCGCCGCGGGAGGCGGCTTCGGTCAAAGCCAAAGCCGCCCCAAACCACTGGGCGCTCCGGTCCGTCTTAGTCTTCCAGCGCCTCTTTGGTTGTCTTGATGATGGCCGCGGCGACTTTGTATGGATCGGCGTTCGAGGCCGTGCGGCGATCCTCCAAGCGTCCCTTCCAACTATCCTGAATCGTGGCCACCGGTATGCGGATGGACGCGCCACGGTCGGAAATACCGTAGGAGAACACATCAATCGCCTGAGTCTCGTGCAATCCGGTCAGCCGTTGATCGTTGCCGGCGCCGTACACCGAGATATGGCGGTCGATATTGCGACCGAAGTTTTCGCAAATCTTGGTGAACAACTCTTCGCCGCCGGCATCGCGCATGGCGGCGTTGGAAAAGTTCGCATGCATGCCGGAACCGTTCCAATCGAGTTCTTTGCCAAGCGGCTTCGGCTCCCAATTGATCGACAGGCCATGCTGTTCGGCGGTGCGCTCCAGCAGATAGCGGCAAATCCACGTTTCATCGCCGGCGCGTTTGGCGCCTTTGGAAAACACCTGGAATTCCCACTGTCCCGCCGCGACTTCGGCATTGATGCCTTCGACATTGATGCCCGCTTCCAGCGAAAGATCGAGATGTTCCTCGACCACTTCGCGACCATGGCAGTTAAGGGCACCGACCGAACAGTAATACAGGCCTTGGGGGCCGGGGTAGCCGCCCGCCGGGAATCCGGGAGGTGCGTTGGTGGTCGGATCCCAGAGAAAATACTCCTGCTCGAAGCCGAACCAAAAATCGTCGTCATCGTCGTCGATGGTGGCGCGGCCGTTGGAGCGATGGGGGCTGCCGTCGGCGTTGAGCACTTCGCACATCACCAGGTAGCCGTTCTTGCGGTCGGGGTCGGGAAAGATCGCCACCGGCTGCAACAGGCAGTCCGAATCGTCGCCACCGGCCTGACGGGTGGAACTGCCGTCGAACGACCATTGCGGACAACTCGACAGGTCGCCGTCAAAACCCTCCCGCACCATGGTCTTGCTCCGCAGATTTTGCGTCGGGCGGTAGCCGTCGAGCCAGATGTATTCCAATTTCGCTTTCATTTGCCGAATTTCTCCTCTTCGCAAAGCTTGTTTTGTGTGGACCGCCTGTACCGGGCGCCGCGCCGCCAGCGGCTAACGCTTAGGTTATCATGGCCGCGCACGATAGCGAGCAAAATGCGTGCCACCGATTTCGGCGCGACTCCGCCCAGGGCGAAGCGGCTAATGCACTAAAATCGTGCGCAGCGGAACATGCTAGCACCATTCAAGTGCGCTTTCTAAATTCGTTCGATGCGGCCAGCGCGCCTTCCGCCGTCGAACACCTATGGACCATCCCGCGCGAGCCATGCTGTTTCTGATTAAACTCTTTCCCGAAATCACCATCAAGAGCCGCATGGTTCGTCAGCGGCTCATCAAACTGCTGCGGAACAATATCAAAACGGTACTCGGGCGGTTTCGGGACCAACTGCGCGTGAGCGGCGGCTGGGACGCGATAGAGGTCGAAATCGCGGCATCGGCCGACGCCACGGAAGCGCTTGCGCTGCTGCGCTCGATTCCCGGAATCGCCGCCATTCTCGAAGTGGAAAAGCACCCCCTGCCCAATTTCGAGGGCATGTTGGATATCTGCTTGGCGCATTACGGCGAGAGTCTGCGCGGCAAGACTTTCGCCGTGCGCTGCAAACGCTCCGGCAAACACGCCTTCCGTTCGGTGGACGTGGAGGTTTTCATCGGCGCCGGAATCCAGAGCCGCGGCATCGCCGCCGGGGTCGATTTACGCGCTCCAGAGGTCTTGGTGCCGCTGGAAATACGGCATGAGGACTTTTTTATCGTGCTCGGCCGGCGGGCGGGGCTCGGCGGTTTTCCGCTTGGCAGCCAGGGTGCCGTGCTGTCGCTGATTTCCGGCGGATTCGATTCGGCGGTATCGAGCTATTTGGTCACACGCCGCGGCCTGCGGACGCATTTTTGTTTTTTCAATCTTGGTGGCGACGCGCATCTCTACGCGGTGCGCGAGCTGGCGCTGTATCTGTGGATGAAGTACCACGCTTCGCACCCGGTGAAATTCGTAACCGTGCCGTTCGAGGAAGTGGTGCGGGAAATTCTCGAAGTTGTGGACAAATCGCAAATGGGGGTCGTCCTCAAACGCATGATGCTGCGGGCCGCGGACCACATCGCCGCCCAACTGGGCGCGGAAGCGCTGGTGACCGGCGAAAGCGTGGCCCAGGTTTCCAGCCAGACTCTGACCAATCTCGCCGTCATCGACCAAGCGGCGGAAAAACTAGTGCTGCGACCACTGGCCACCGCGGACAAGCAACAGATCATCGATTTGGCCCGCGACATCGGCGCCGAGGAGTTTTCGCGGCACATCCCCGAGTATTGCGCGGTGATTTCCGACAAACCGACGACCAAAGCGCGTTTGAACCGGGTGGAAAGGGAGGAAGCGCGGTTCGACTTCGAGCTGTTGAACCAGGCGGTGGCCGCGGCATCAATCCAAGTGATCACCGAAGTCGCCTTCGACAAAGCCAGCGGCGAGGAGGTCGCGGCGGTTGCGGTCGCCGGCACCGGCGATATCGTCATCGATATCCGCCACGAATCCGAACGCGGCCCGCCACCACCGTCCGCTGCCGGCGCCGAGCTGCTGCATATTCCGTTCTACCGACTCAGCGGCGACTTCGAGCGGCTTGATCGGCAGCGGCGCTATCTGCTCTATTGCGGGAGGGGCATGATCAGCCGCCTGCACGCGGCGCATTTGCGCGATGCCGGCTTCCACAACGTCGCGGTGCTGGAATCGAAGTGATCGACTCAATTCGCCCAAAACTGGCGATACCCGGCGGAATTGGCCTAACATTGCCGCACGCGCCGAAACGGACTGGCAAATGCTGACCCTGTTCCCCGAAATCAAGCCTTACCAGAGACACCGCCTCAAGGTTTCGGGTTTGCACACGCTTTATCTGGATGAAACCGGCAACCCCGAAGGCACTCCCATCCTGTTCGTCCACGGCGGGCCCGGCGGCGCCTGCGACGGCAATTCGCGTCGCTTTTACGACCCCGAACTCTACCGCATCATCACTTTCGACCAGCGCGGCTGCGGCCGCTCCAAGCCGCACGGCGAATTGCGGCAGAACGACACCGGCGAACTAATCGCCGATATGGAGAAAATCCGCGAGCACCTGCGCATCGAACAGTGGGTGCTGTTCGGCGGCTCCTGGGGCGCCACCTTGAGCCTGTTGTACGCCCAGGCCCATCCCGAGCGGGTAGGCGCTCTCGTGCTGCGGGGGGTTTTTCTGTGCCGCCAGCGCGATCTCGACTGGTTATACAAAGATGGCGCCAATCGTGTTTTCCCCGACAACTGGAAAGAGTTTCTGCGACCGATCCCCGAAGGCGAACGCGGTCAACTGCTGGAAGCCTATTACGAACGCTTGACGGGCGAGGACGAACTCGCGCGCATGGGAGCGGCCAAAGCCTGGGCGAGTTGGGAGGCGAGCTGCTCGACTTTGCGCCCCGACCCGGCCGGACTGGCGCGGTTTGTTTCTCCGCACCGGGCGCTGGCGCTCGCCCGGCTAGAGGCCCATTACTTCGTCAACCGGGGTTTTATCGAAGAGAATCAAATCCTGCGCGACATGGGGCGCCTCGACGATATTTCCAGCCATATCGTGCATGGTCGCTACGACATGATTTGTCCATTGGAAAACGCGGTTTCCCTGCACCGGCACTGGCCCGGTTCGGAGTTGTTCATCGTCCGCGAAGCCGGCCATTCAGCCACCGAGCTGGCGATTATCGACTGCTTGGTGAAGGCGACCGATGAAATCGGCCGCGACCTGTCTCCAGTGATTTAAGCTCCCCGTGGTCACCCTCATTCAGCGGGTCAACTGGGCGCGGCTGCGGATCGATGGGAAAATCCACGCCGCAATCGGCAAGGGTTTGTTAACGCTGGTCGGTTTCGAGCGCGGCGACAACCAAGCCGAACTCTCCCGCATGGTCGAGCGGCTGCTTTCCTACCGTGTATTCGCCGATGCCGAAGGCAAAATGAATCTGGATCTGCGCGCGGTTTCCGGCGAGTTGCTGCTCGTCTCCCAGTTCACACTGGCGGCCAGCACCGGCAAAGGTCGGCGACCCGGCTTTTCCACCGCCATGTCACCCGCGGAGGCGGAAAAGTTGTTCGCGGAAATGGTTGAACTGGCGACCCGGCGCCATCCCGAAACCCGCAGCGGCGTGTTCGCCGCCAATATGCAAGTATTGTCGGAAAACGACGGGCCGGTGAGCTTCATCCTGCGTTGACCAAAACCGTTCAGGCGAGCCGCGACCGATATCAGACTGCCGGCTCCTCTTTGGCTTCTTCTTCCCGCTGCCGTTTGCGGGCGATTTTGCCCGCCACTATGCCCACTTCGAACAACGCGTACATGGGAATCGCCAGCATGGATTGCGTGAACGGATCCGGCGGCGTGAGCAGCATGGCGACGACGAAACATCCAACCACCACATAAGGCCGTTTCTGTGCCAGCGTTTCCGGCTCGGTGAGGCCCGCCCAAATGCACAGATAGACAGCGATGGGAATTTCGAAGGCCAAGCCGAAAGCGAGGAATATGGTCAGCGCGAAGCTGAGAAAGCTGCTGATATCCGGTGCCACTTGGATGCCCGCCGGCGCGACGGAAATAAAAAACCGGAAGACGATGCCGAACAGCACGTAGCGCGCGAACAAAATGCCAGTGTAGAACAGCACCACGCTCGAGATGAACAAGGGAATCGCCATTTTCTTTTCGTTCTTGTACAACCCGGGCGCGATGAAAGACCACATCTGATACAGCACATAGGGCATCGCGATCATCAGCGAAACATAAAACGTCAATTTGAATGGCGCGAAGAAAGGCGAGGTGGGATCGACCGCGATCATGGTCGAGCCTTCCGGCAGCGCGGAGATCATCGGCGCGGCGACATAGGTATAGATATCGTTGGCGAAATAGAACAAAGCCAAAAACAGCACCACCACGGCGATCAGGGATTTCATGATCCGATCGCGCAGTTCGACCAGATGGTCGATCAGAGTGAGCTCTTTTTCGTCTTCGGCCGAACTCATTTGGCGGCTTCGCCGTCCGGGCGCGCGGCGGAATCGTCCGTTGTTGGCTGTGTTTCCCCCGTCGGCTGTTTTGCCCCGTTCGGCTCTTGCGCCGCGTTCGCCTTCGTTTCCGGCTCCGTGCCCGCTTGCGCCGCAGCTTCCGAGGCCGTCGCGGATTCGGCTTCGGGGGTGGCGCCGGTGACCGCGGCTTCGCGTTCGGCGGCCGCGGCACGCAGCTGCTCGCTGGTGGCAGCGGAGGCCCCCGGATCGAAATTTTTCGAATTTACGATGCGGTTGACCGAAGCATCGACGCCGGCCACGGCCTGGCGCGCACCGGAGGCGACGCTTTGCACATCCGATTTGGCGTCGCGAAGATCCGACAGCACCGACTCATTGTGCAATTGCCGCCGCACCTCGTCAGCGTTCAATTCGCGTTCGATTTCCGCTTTGACTTTATAGAAACTGCGGCGAAACCGGCCCATCCACAAGCTTACCGTGCGAATGGCGGCCGGCAGCCGCTCCGGCCCGATGACCAGCAAGGCCACCACCAGAATCAGCAGCAGTTCGGTCGAATGGATATTGGGCATGCGCCAGGCCCGCGGGGCGCCAACCAGCGAACGCTACTTGTTCTCGACGGTTTCGGCCGCCCTGCCGACCGTCCCGGCGTCTGCCGACGCGGACTGATCTTCGATTTCATCCTTGCGTTCACTCTCGTCGTCCTTCATCGCGTTGCGGAATCCGCGCAGCGCGCCGCCGAGGTCGGCACCGAGCGTGCGCAGTTTTTTGGTGCCGAACAACATCACCACGATCAATAGAATAATGAGCAATTGCCAGATGCCGATTCCGCCGATTCCCATGCTACACCTCCATTTCGGCGAACGTTGCCGCTGTCCGACCGAAAACTATTGCTTGCGGGAAGATTTCTCTTCGTGACCCGACATGTTAAATCGTTTTTCCAACTCGGCCAAGACTTCGCCGCAGCCGATGTCCAAATGCCGCAGCATAACCATGCTGTGGAACCACAGGTCCGCGGTTTCCGCGACTAAGGCCGCGCGCCGCGATTGATCTGTTTCTTCCCCCGCGGCGGAGTTTTCCGCTTCCTTCGCGGCCAGCAGCACTTCGACCGCTTCTTCGCCAACTTTTTCCAGGATCTTGTTCAGCCCCTGTTGGTAGAGGCTGGCGACATAGGAATCCGCTGGCGCCGCGGATTTGCGCGCCTCCAGCGTCGCTTCCAGTCGCGGGAGGATATCGGTTGCGCTCATTTTGAATCATCTCCCGTTTGCGCGGCCGGGTTCAGCCGATGTCGGCTTCGGTCAAACGCCACGCGCCCTGCTCCAATTCGCGGAAAAAACAACTGCGGCGCCCGGTGTGGCAAGCGCCGCCGGATTGGTTGACCCGATAGCAAATGGTATCGCAGTCGCAGTCGAGGAAGACGCCAACCAACTTCTGCACATTGCCGGATTCCTCGCCTTTGCGCCAGATGCGCGCGCGCGACCGCGACCAATAGACCCCCCGCCCCTCGGCGACAGCGGCCGCCAACGCTTCCCGATTCACCCAAGCAAGCATGAGCAATTCGCCGGAGCCGTCTTCCACGGTGACCACCGGCGCCAGCCCCCGTTCGTCCCATTTCACCTTATCCAGCCACGACATCGCCGTCTCCCGGTCAGCGCGCAAAAAACAACAGCGACAGGCCCGCCAGCGCCAGCGCGAGGCTTGCCGTCGGCAGGCTTTGCATGGCCGCGCCAATTGGGGGGATCAAGGCCAGCAAAGCCGCCACCAGGCAGATGAATCCGCCCCGCCGGGCCAGCCGCCGCCGCCGCAGCTGCTGTTTGACCACCACTTCCTGCCGGCGGATCAGCGTTTCGCCAATCTCCACCAGTTGATTCGCTCGACCGGCGGCGTCGAACGCCAAATCGGGCAGCAAAGGTGCTTCGCTGACCCAATCCGGCAAACGCTCCCGGATTTGCTCCAACCAAGCAAGCGGGCTGAGCCGCTTTTTTTCCCACGCCCGCAAATTCGGCAACGCGGTTTCCCACAGATTCAATTCCGGGTACAACTGCCGCCCAAGCCCTTCGATATGCAGCAAAGTCTTTTGCAGCAGCACCAAGGAAGGCTGCACCCGCATATCGAAACGGCGCGCGGCGATGAACAATTGCAACAAGATGCCGCCGAACGATATTTCGCCCAGGGGCCGCTGAAAAATCGGTTCGCACAGGCTGCGGATGGTGGACTCGAACTCTTCGGGCCGGGTGTTGCGCGACACCCAGCCCGAAGCGATATGCAATTCCGCGACCCGGCGGTAGTCGCGCCGGAAAATCGCCAGCAGATTGCGCGCCATATAGTCTTGATCGGCGCGGCTCAGCGAGCCAATGATAGCGCAATCCAGCGCGATGTAGCGGGGAGTCTCCGGTTCTTCCACATTGACCAGGATATTGCCCGGGTGCATGTCCGCGTGGAAGAAATTATGCTCAAGCACCTGGGTGAAAAACACCGCCACGCCATTCTCCGCCAGCTTGCGCAAATCGACGCCCGCCGCCCTCAGCGCTCCGACATCGTTTACGGGGACACCGCGCACACGCTCCATCACCAACAAATTCGAGCGGCTGTATTCGCTGTAGACCTTCGGCACATAGAGCTTGTCGGAGTTGAGAAAATTGGTCCGCAAGCGGGCGGTGCTGGCGCCTTCCAACAAGAGATTGAGCTCGTCGTTGATGGTTTTCTCGTAATCGCGCGCGATTTCGACCAGGCGCAGCCGTCTGCCGATGGCATGGTTGCGGTCGATCAAAGCCGCGGCCCATTTCAGCAAACCGATATCCGCATCGATGACCGCGCCGATTCCGGGGCGAATCACTTTCACCACGACTTCTTCGCCGCCACGCAGCACAGCGGCGTGCACTTGGGCCACGGAAGCCGAAGCCAGCGGCTCGGCGTCGATTCGCGCAAAGACTTCGCCGACCGGCATCGCCAGCGATTCGCCCACCAATTCCTTGATCGAAGGTCGGGTGAAGGGCGGCACCTGGTCCTGAAGCAGCCGCAACTCGTCCGCCAGCTCCGGCGCGAGAAAATCGCGCCGGGTTGACAGCAGTTGCCCGAATTTGATGTAGACCGGCCCCAATTCTTCCAAAGCCATGCGCAGCCGGACGTAGCGGTCGGCGGGCGGCTCGCGCCACAAACCAAAGGGGATGCCGTACAGCGCCAGCAGCGCCCGAGGCAATGCGGTCCGCCGCCGGCCGCGGAGGAATTCACCCAAGCGGTGGCGCGCGGCGGCATTCAGCAGCTTGATTAAACCGGCTACCGCGCCCGCACTGTTTCCGACTGGACTTGCTTGATTTTTCCGCTTTTTTTGGAAATCCACCATTATGGCTGTCGGTAATGCGACGCGAAAAGATACCACCTGCGCCCCGCCTCCTCAAGGCGCGGCACTGACCCGGTCCGATGTGCGGCACCGCCTTGTGCTTCAGGCCAAGTAGACAGTGGGGTGGCTTGTGTCTATAGTCGGATTGGGGTATTTCTGGATTGCGTCATGGCCAATAAACCTTTGCTGTCCGCTGCGTTGCTGCTGGCCGCTGCGCCGGTTTTTGCGCAAGAGAATTTCGCGCCGAACGGCATCGCCGATCAACGTGCCGCCGCCTACGCCTTCCACAACGCCAGTATCCACCAGCCCGACGGCGCGATGCTCGCCGGCGGCACCCTGCTCATTCGGGATGGCCGCATCGTCGAGATCAACGCCGGCGGAGACGTTCCCGAAGGCTATTTTCCCATCGATCTCGACGGCAACCACATTTATCCCGGCCTGATCGATATCTATACAGATTACGGCATCGCCGAGCTCGAACGGCCCGAGGACGAAAACGGCCGCGGAGAGAATCTCGTCCCCGACCACCGCGCCCGCAACGTCAACGACGCCATCCGCGCGGACTTCCGCGCCGCCACCGCCTTCATTCCCGACGCGGAACAACGCAAGGCATACCGGCGGCGGGGATTCACCAGCGTCCTCAGCCTGCGCCCGGATGGCATCGCCCGCGGCACCTCGGCCCTGATCACCCTCGGCGATGAAAGGGCGGGCGAGTCGATTATCGTAGCCGATGCAGCGGTCCACTACTCACTCGACAAAGGCAGCTCCATCCAAACCATGCCGGCCTCGCTGATGGGCTCGATCGCGCTGCTGCGGCAGACGTTTCTCGACGCCGCATGGTTCGAGGCGCAGCCCGCCCAGCCCTTCGCCGACACCACGCTGGAGGCTTGGAACCGGCAGCGGGATTTGCCCCGGATAATGGAAGTGGACAACTGGCAGGAAGCGCTGACGATTGACCGCGTGGGCGATGAATTCGGCTCACAGTTCATATTGAAGACCACCGGCGACAGTTATCGCCGGGCCGAATTGATCGCCGCCACCGGCGCCAGCTTGATCGTGCCGATCGATTTTCCCGAAGCGCCCGAAGTGGACGACCCCTTGGCTGCCGAAGAAGTTTCGTTCGCGACGCTGAAACACTGGGAATTGGCGCCTTTCAATCCACGCCTGCTGGCCGAGAGGGGCATCGAATTCTCCCTGACGGGGGCCGGGGCCGGCGACGATTTCTGGCCCAATCTGCGCAAAGCGGTCGACAGCGGCCTGCCACGGGCAACCGCCATCGACGCCCTGACCCGGATTCCCGCCGAGACCCTCGGTGTCGCCGATTTGGTCGGGCAACTGGCACCCGGCGCGCTGGCGAATTTTCTGATCGCCAGCGGCGACCTGTTCGCCGAGGACACGGTGCTGCTGGAAAACTGGATTCGCGGGCGGCGCTATGCACTCAATTCCGACCATCACCACCGCGCCGGGCGCTATGAACTGAGCGTCGCCGACGAAAGCCTCGAACTGGAGATTGAATTCACCGGCGCGACCCCGAATGCGCGGCTGTTGGGCGATGGCGGGGAGGTCGATATCGAACTGCGCGACGATTTGATCTCGCTGGATTTCGCCTGGGACGAAACTGGCAACCGAATGCGTCTCAGCGGCTGGAGCGAAGCCGGTGGCTGGCGCGGCAATGCGGTCGCGCCCGACGGCGAATTACTGCCTTGGCGGCTGAATCACCTCGATGCCGCGGCGCCGGCAGAGGAAGCGGGCGGCACGGCCGCGGTGCCGGCGTTGCCCTCGCCGGTTTTGTACCCATTCAGCGCCTACGGTCGCGAACAACCACCCCAACCCCGGGATTTCGTGATCCGCGGCGCCACAGTCTGGACCAATGAAGACCAGGGTGTTCTGGTAACCGATGTGCTGATGCGCGACGGCTTGATCGAAGCGGTCGGTGACGACCTCGATGCCGCCGGCGCCGCAGAGATTGACGCTGCCGGAAAGCATCTCACTCCGGGGATCATCGACGAGCACTCCCATATCGCCCTGTTCAATATCAACGAGACCCAAACCGACTCCAGCATGGTGCGGATGAAGGACGTGGTCGATGCCGAGGATATCGACCTCTACCGCAATCTCGCCGGCGGCGTGGTCGCCGCGCAGTTGCTGCATGGTTCCGCCAATCCCATCGGCGGGCAGTCAGCGGTGGTGAAAATGCGCTGGGGCGAGGATGCCCGGGGTCTGCTGATCGAAGATGCCGCGGAATTCATCAAATTCGCCCTCGGCGAGAATGTCAAACGCAGCACCAACCCCGCCTCCGTTCGCTATCCCCAGACCCGCATGGGTGTCGAGCAAGTATTCGTCAACGCTTTCTCGCAAGCGCGGGAGTACGGTCGGATTTGGGACGAATACAACAGCTTCCCGGACGCCCGCCGGCGGCAAACGCCGCCGCCCCGCCGCGACCTCGCGCGGGAGGCGATCCTCGAAGTATTGAATGGCGAACGCCGCGTCACCAGCCATTCCTATCTGCAATCCGAAATCAATATGCTCATGCATGTGGCGGAACAATTCGACTTCAATATCAACACCTTCACCCATATCCTCGAAGGCTACAAGGTTGCGGACAAGATGGCGCGGCATGGCGCCGGCGGTTCCACCTTCTCTGATTGGTGGGGCTACAAATGGGAAGTGCGCTACGCGATTCCCTACAATGCCGCGCTGATGCAGCAGGCCGGAGTGGTGGTGGCGATCAATTCCGACGATGCCGAGATGTCGCGGCGGCTGAATCAGGAAGCCGCCAAGGCGGTCAAGTACGGCGGTGTAAGCGAAGTAGACGCGTTGAAAATGGTGACCTTGAATCCGGCCATCCTGATGCATCTGGACCACCGCATGGGCAGTATCCGAGCGGGCAAGGACGCCGATCTCGTGCTCTGGTCGGACCATCCGCTGTCGGTGTACGCCGTGGCGGAAACCACTTGGATCGAAGGCGCGCCATTCTTCGACCGCGAAGAGGATCTGGCGCTGCGCGACCAAATCGCCGCGGAACGCTCGCGGATTATCGCCGCCATCACCAATCGTCCGGCTGAGCCGGGTGAACGCGAATAGGGAGAACCGTCGATGCGCAATCCGGGCCAGATACTTTGCTTGCTGCTGTCGCTCGCGGCCGCCTTTGCCGCGAAGGCGGCGACACCGACCCCGGCGGCCCCGCAAAGCGAACCCATCGCCTTGGTCGGCGCTGTGATTCATGTCGGTGACGGCACGGTAATCGGCGACGGCGTGATTACTTTCGACGCGGGCATCATCACTGCCGTGGGCGCGGCCACCGACGGCATCGACACCAGCGGCCATCTGCTGGTGGATGTGGGCGGCACCCACGTGTATCCGGGTTTCGTGCTGCCGAACACCACCCTCGGCCTGCTGGAAATCGGCAATATCCGCGCCACCAACGATGTGGTGGAAGAGGGCGATATCAACGCCAGCGTGCGCTCGGCGATCGCCTACAACACCGATTCTGAAATGATTCCGGCCACGCGCTTTAACGGCATCCTCACCGCCCAAGTTGCTCCCCAGGGTGGTCTGATTTCGGGGCGGTCGTCGATTTTTATGCTGGACGGCTGGAACTGGGAGGATGCGGCGCTGCAACTTGATGACGGCCAGCATCTGCACTGGCCCGAATTCAAGCGGAATCGCCGCAACCCGGACAGCGGCCGCTTCGAAAGAGTCGAAAACGAAGACTATTCCGCCCAAGTCGAGCTGTTGCGCGCCCTGTTCCGGGATGCCGCGGCCTATAACGGCAGCCCGCTCAACCTCAATCTCGCGGCCATGATCGGCCTCTTCGACGGCAGCGGAAAGCTGTTTCTACACGCCGACGGCGCAAGGGAAATCATCAGCGGCGTGCGTTTCCTGCGTTCCCTGGGGGTGCGCAACATCATCCTCGTCGGCGGCGCCGAGGCCCTGCAAGTAAAGGATTTGCTGTTGGCGGAAGACATTCCGGTCATCTATGAACGCATCCACGCCCTGCCGGGAAGGGAATGGCACGACGTCGATTCAACGTTCCGGATGCCGTTCCTGCTGCACGAGGCCGGACTTGAAGTGGGAATCGGCGGCGGGGCCACCGAACTGCACCGGCAACGCAATCTGCCTTTTTACGCCGGCACCGCGGCCGCCCACGGTTTCGACCGGGAAGCCGCGCTCGGCTTGGTGACTTTGAACAACGCCCGCATTCTCGGCATCGACGACCGCGTGGGTTCGCTGGAAGTCGGCAAGGACGCCACCCTGTTCATTTCCTCGGGCGACGCCCTCGACATGCGCGGCAACCAAGTGCTTGGCGCTTATATCCAAGGCCGCGACATCGATCTCTTCGGCATGCAGCAGGAACTTTACGAGCGCTTCCGCGAGCGCTACGCCAGTCAGCTGGAGTAGGCCGGCAGCCCATCCGACCGCAATGACCGAATACCCCACCTTCGTCACCCACCTGGAGTGCGGCTACACCGGCGAGCAGTATCCGGCGGACCGGCTCCATGGACTGTCCGCCGCCGGCAAGCCGCTGCTGGTGCGCTACGACTTGGCGGCTTTGGCGAACAGCGTCCGCAAAACGGACTTGCTTGGCCGCGCGCCCGAACTGTGGCGCTACCGGGAGTTTTTGCCGGTGCGCCATTCGCGCAATATCGTGCGGCTCGGCGAAATCATGACGCCATTGCTGCCCGCCGCCAAACTGCGCGAACAATACGGCTGCGGCGAAATCTTGATCAAGGACGAAGGCCGGCTGCCCACCGGGTCGTTCAAAGCCCGCGGTTTGGCGTTGGCGGTGGCGATGGCGAAAGAGCTTGGCGTGCGGCGCATGGCGATCCCAACCAACGGCAACGCCGGCGCGGCCTTGGCCGCCTACTGCGCGGCGGCGGATATCGAAACCTGGGTGGTCTGCCCGGAAGATACGCCGCGCATAAATATCGAAGAAACCGCCTTTTTCGGCGCGCACACTTATCTCGCCAACGGCTACATCAACGACTGCGGCAAGCTCATCGGCGAGCACCGCGAAGAAATGGGCTGGTTCGATACTTCGACATTGAAAGAGCCGTACCGCATCGAAGGCAAAAAAACCATGGGCCTTGAACTCGCCGAACAGCTCGATTGGCGCTTGCCCGATCTGATTCTGTATCCCACCGGCGGCGGCACCGGCCTGATCGGCATGTGGAAGGCCTTTGCCGAACTTGAAGCCATCGGTTGGATCGATTCCCGGCGGCCGCGCATGGTGGCGGTGCAGGCCGAAGGCTGCGCCCCCATAGTCCGGGCCTTTGAAGCCGGCCAACGCCATGGGTCGCCGTGGCGGGATGCGCGCACGGTCGCCGCGGGCATCCGCGTGCCCGCCGCCATCGGCGATTTTTTGATTCTCGACGCCGTGCGCGAAAGCGGCGGCTTCGCGGTTGCCGTCAGCGATGGAGCCATCCTCGCGGCGCAAAAGGAATGCGCCCGCCGGGAAGGGATCCTGCTGTGTCCCGAAGGCGCCGCCACCTTGGCGGCGCTGAAACAGGAAGTTGCCGGCGGGCGCATTGGCTCCGAAGAGCGCGTGGTGCTGTTTAACTGCGCAACAGGGCTGAAGTACCCTCTCGCGGCGGAGTTTGATCGAATCGATCTCCGGCAACCACCACTTTTTGCGGCTCCGCGGGTGCGCTAGACATCCAGATCCGGTCCCGCTGGCGCGCCTGGTCCGTGGGGGTCGCCGCGCAGGCGGCGAGAAGTGATGGCAGGGCAAGCAAGGCCCAAGAGCTTGACCGCGCCCGGCCAAATGTTGCCAATGCCGCGCAGCCGTGTTATTCAAATGCGGTCGAGTCCGAAACGCTGATTTTTGGGTGTCGCCGCCCGTCGGGGCGGAGCCGGTCATGCACCAAATTGACGTGCCGCGCTGGAGATGGGCGCGGGCCGGAACGCTAGGCCGCCCGGTTTCATTGGGCTCGCGGAAGTTGGCTCGAACATTGCGGGAGTGATTGAAAGAGGAAGTTGCAGGGCATAAGGAAGCGCAAAACAGCGAATCTAGCCGTCGGCGGGGCGGCATTGGCATTCCGGCATTATCTGGAGAAAAACATGAATCCTATCTCGCACAAAAGGGCATTGGCGTTCGCGGGAGCTTTGCTCCTGCTCGGCATCACATTCAGCGGCGCCGGCAAAGCGCAGGAAGTTTCCTACAACATCGGCTGGGCTTCCGAGTACTATTACCGGGGTCTGCTGCAGAAGGAATCTTCCGGCAGCGCGGGCATCGACTACACCAACGGCGGCTTCTACGTCGGCAGTTGGACGGCCGATGTCGGCGACGGATTGGAAGTCGACGGCTATTTCGGCTACGGCATCGAAACCGATGAGGGCTTCAGCGCCAGCGTCGGCTTCACCGGCTACTACTACACCGGCGAATTCGACGACACCTACGAGGAAATCAATCTGAATCTGGGCTACGGCATGTTGGGGCTGGAGTACTCCTTCGGCACCTACGGCAACTTCGACGGCCCGGAGCAGGATTACGGTTTCTTCGCAGCGACTTTGAGCGCCGATAGCGGCGTTTATGGAACGCTGGGACACTTCGGCGGCGACTTCGACGGCCATTATCTCGAAGTCGGCTATGGAGTCACCATCAGCGAAATCGATTTCGGCATCGCGGCGATTTTCAGCAGCGATGAATTCGGCGAAGGCAACGGCCAATTCGATGCCGACGGCACTCCCGAAGAAAGCCAGGCTTTGGTCTTCACCATAGGCAAAACTTTCTGACCGCCCAAACACCACTTTAGAATCCGCATAATCACCCTCCCCCTCGGGGGGAGGGCCGACAGTAGCGGCCTTGCGGGAAGGGGCAGCCGCACCCCGGCGCCGTCCCCTTCTTGCCTTTCCGACGCTTGCTTAAAGGCCGGAAAGCGTCTAACTTGAACAGCCCACCCCGCTGGCGGATGCTCCCGATGAATAACCTTCTCCCCATGTTCGTATTGTCCGCACCGTTGCTGGCGGCGCCCACCGTTTTGGCGCAGGAAAGCCCCGCGGAGGATTTCACCACTCCGCGCACCGAATGGGGCCACCCCAACTTGCAGGGAGTTTGGAACTTTTCGTCCAACGTGCCGTTGACGCGCCCGGAGCGCTTCGGCGACCGCGAATTCATGACACCGGAAGAAGTCGAAGAACTGCGCGCCCACCTGGCCGCTGCCGACGCCGCCTCCGATCAAGCCGTGCCACGGCCTATCGGGGACGAGGACCCCGGCGGCTACAACGATTTCTGGGTTGAAAGCGCCGGCATCACCGACCGCATTCGCACTTCGCATATCGTCTACCCAGTCAACGGCCAAATGCCGGCGCCGGTGGAGGGCGTGGAGATCGTCTTCGGTGGACTCGGCGACGATGTGCCCGGACAGCGTCCGGTGCGGTTCGTGGTCGGCGGCATCGGCAAGGACGGCCCGGAAGACCGCGGACTTTCCGAGCGCTGCATCGTCGGTTTCAACGCCGGCCCGCCGTTCATGCCGAGTCTTTACAACAACAACGTGCAGATCGTGCAGAACCGGGATACCGTGGTGATTCTCAAGGAAATGATCCACGATGCCCGCATCGTACCCATCGGCGAGCGCCCGCCGCTCGATGAAAGCATCGGTTTGTGGTCCGGCGATTCCCGGGGATACTACGACGGCGACACCTTGGTGGTAGAAACCCGCAATTTCAACGGCCTCACCCAGAGCTTCTCCGGGTTCGGCGATTCCAGCGAAAAAGTGCTGACCGAAAGATTCACCCGCGTCGACCCTTACTCGGTAGACTACGAGTGGACCATCGACGATCCAGCCACCTTCACGGACAAAATCACCGCGATCGTCCCGATGACCAAGGTGGCCGGCCAGCTATACGAGTACGCCTGCCACGAGGGCAACTACGGCATGGTAAATATCATCCGCGGCGCCCGCGCCCAAGAAGCCCTCGAATCCGGCCAATAGCAGTTGGGAGTTAACGCCCGGTTAATCGGCTGACGTCCGTTCGCGGGCTTGCCAGCCGGTCCAGCCGGGGCCGCGCACGACTTGGCCGGGCAGCGCGCCGGTGTGTTCGCCGTCGCGCAGCACCGGCACGCCGTTGACCAGCACATGCACCATGCCGGTGGCATATTGGTGTGGATCGTTGTAAGTGGCATGATCTTGGATTTCGGCGGGATCGAAAATCGCGATATCGGCATGGAAGCCTTCGCGCAGCTCGCCGCGTTCTCGAATGCCCAGATTCTCCGCCGGCAGCTTGGTCAATTTGCGGACCGCGTCTTCGAGCGTGATGATTTGCTCGTCGCGCGCGTATTTGCCAAGCGCGCGGGCGAAATTGCCGTAAGCGCGGGGGTGGGTCATGCGGTCCAGGAATTCGCCTTCGGATGCCATTGAGGCCGCATCGGAGGCGAAACTGACCCAAGGCAGCGCGATGCCTTTGGCCACATTTTCTTCCGACATGAGGAAATACACAACCTGGACGCGGCTGCCATCTTCGATCACAAGATCAATGGCGGTATCTGCGGGTGTAGTACCGCGTTCGGCGGCGACTTCGGTCAGAGTCATGCCGGCGTAACGGCGCAGCTCGGGGTTTTCAAAGCCGACCAGCAAGGTGCCGTCCGGGCCGGCGGCGAGGGCAAGATTCTCCCAGTCATCCGTGGGCTGAGTCATTTCCACAAGCACTTGGGCACGGATTTCCGGGTCTTGCAGGCGCTCCGCCCAGGCATCGTAGCCGCCCTCCTGCACCCAAGGCGGCATCGCGGCGTCCAAGCCGGTGGAACCCGCTGTGTAGGTATAGATATTGGCGGTAATGCGCAGTCCTTCGGCGCGGGCCGCTTCGATTCTGGCGACCACCTCATCGAACTTATCCCAGTTCTCCTGGCCTGCCATTTTCAAATGATAAACCTCGGCGGGGAGCTGCGCCTCTCTGGCGATATGGATCAATTCATCAAGCGCTTCGAGCAGGCGGTTGCCCTCGCTGCGCAAGTGGGAGGTATACATGCCGCCGTATTCGCCGGCGACTGCGGCCAAGTCAACCAACTCGTCGGTCTGGGCGTAAAAGGCCGGTGCGTAGATCAGCGAAGATCCGAGGCCCATGGCGCCCTCTTCCATCGCCCGCCGCACCAGATCTTTCATGCGCGCCAGTTCATCGGCAGTCGGCGCGCGGTCTTCGTAGCCGAGTTCGTGGACCCGCACCGTGGTTGCGCCGACAAAGGAAGCGACATTGGGCGAAACGCCCTTTTCGACCAAAAACTCCAAATACTCTCCCAGCGTGACCCATTCTCCCGCCCATTCCCCGGTTCGGGACGCGCCGAGTTCGGCCAGCATCGCTTCGTTCAAGGGACCTTCGGAGCGACCTTCACCGAACACTTCGAGAGTGACGCCTTGGCGGATATCGCTTTGGCCGCGGCCGTCGATGAGCAGGGATTCGGTGGCCCAGCTGAGCATGTTGATGAATCCGGGCGCCACCGCCAGTCCATCGGCGTCGATGGTGACCCCGGCCGCGCCTTCGAGTTCGCCGATGGCGGCGATGCGGTCGCCGTTGATGCCGATATCGGCGGTGAAAGGAGCGCCGCCGTTGCCGTCATAAAGCAGGCCGCCGGTGATCAGCACATCGTAGCCGGGGCCGGGGTTGCAGGCGCATAATCCCGCCAGCAGCAGGCAGCCAAATGCGCTGCGGATGGGCTTAAGCGAAAGTTCCATTGCTTCTCCTCCCGTGAGTCTGCCAATTCGGGAATGACAACGCCGGCCCCCAAATCAGCCAGCTTTTGAGCGGTGGCGGGCTGGAGATGTATATGCCTTGCCGGCGATGTTATTCGCCCCGACTGGCGGCGCGCAGAGCCTCCAAATCGAATTTTACCATAGTGTTCATCGCCGCCATAACCCTGGCGCTGCGCTCGCGGTCCTCATCGCCGACCATTTCAAAGAATTCCGCGGGGGTGATTTGCCAGGACAATCCGTAACGATCTTTCACCCAGCCGGCTGCCAGGGGAGTGCCGCCGTCGACCAGTTTGTCCCAGTAGTAATCGATTTCCTCTTGGGTGTCGCAGGCCACCATCAGCGATATCGCTTCGGAGAACTGGAACGGCGAAGCGGCGTTGAGCGCGATGTATTCCTCGCCCAACAGTTTGAATTCGATCGTCAACACCGAGCCGATGTCGGGCGCATCGGGTTTGTGGAACACGCGGGTGATCTCCGAGTCCGGGAAAACCGAACAGTAAAAATCCACCGCGTCACTGGCGTTGCCGTTGAACCAAAGAAAAGTGGTGATTTTTTTCATATCGAACGATTACCCTCCCGCGCCGGTGAAAGTTTCCGCGGCCGAACCGCTTGGGCACCGAGTCCGCCGGGAAACCCGCACATTTCCAAATCGGTCTCCATGGGATGCAACTTCGTCAGCAACACGGACTCATGGAATTTCCTGGCCCGCGCCATGTCCTGCACATAAATTTCGGACCAATTCACGGGGTTGCTTTTCATAGGGTCGTTCCGCATGGATCGCACCATCGGCGCCGGGTTGGAAGCAATGCACTCCAGAAGCCGAATCATGCTACAACAGGCCACAGCCGACAAGCCCGCGCTGATCCGCCGACAAAACTCCCGGCGCAGCCCAGCGCGGTCGGCTCCAAAGCAGCGGGGGCACGGGATTGATCGCGGTTATCTGTTTTGCAGGAACCGCGTCACGAGATCGGGGAAATCGGTGAATAGACCATCGACGCCGGCGCCGAAATAATGCTGTTCAAGCCAATCGGCGAAGCTCCCGGCGTAGGCTGGCAATTGACCGGGGTCGGCGCGGAAGGTAAAGGGATGCAAGGCTAGGCCAGCCGCTTGGGCCCGGTCGACCCAGGCGCTGACGCGGGGTTCTCCCGGCACCGAGTTCGGGTCGATGATCAACCGATGGGCCGGGCCGATGCCGTCGGCGTACTCGGCGAGCATCTTCATGCCGTCGGCTGCGAAAATCCACGGATAGGTACTGGTGTCCCGCAGCAACAGAACCAAGCGGAGCTCGACGCCGACCCGGGGCATGATTTCCCGCCGGATGATTTCCAATTCCGGGAAACTGAAAGTTTGCAGGAAAACTTTGTCAGTTTTTTCGGTGTAGCCGTACTGTTTCAACACTTCAACCACGGCGCTGCTGATGTCCTTGCCTTCGGCGCGGTGGAATTCCGGTTGCTTGATTTCGGGATAAATGCCCACGTCGCCACCGGTGGAATGATTGAGCCCTTGAATCAACTCGATTTCCTCAGCGAAAGTCGGCACGCGGAAACTCGACCGGTCCAGCGGAAAGCGGTTGGCGAAGCCGGGGCGCCGCTCGCCGTCGACCCGTTCGAACCCTTCGGTGGCCCGCAGGCGGCGGATTTCCGCGAGGTCGAAATCAATGGCGTAATGGCGTCCGTCGGCGCGGGCGCGACCGGGAAACTTATCCGCCACATCCGTGGTGCGGTCGAGGGTGATATCGTGCAACACGATCAGGCGGTCATCGCGGGTCATCACCAGGTCTTGTTCGATATAGTGTGCGCCCATGGCATAGGCCATGGCTTTGGCGGACAGCGTGTGCTCCGGCAGATAGCCGCTGGCGCCGCGGTGGGCGATGACGATTTTCTCCGGGGCGGGGTCATTCTCCTGGGCGGCTGCGGCGGCGCCGAAAACGACGAGCAGCAGAGCGCCGAAGGCGGGGATTCGCGGCAGCATGGCGGTCTCGACGCTCGCTGGCTCACTTGCGATGGGGGAGAGTCGCCAGTTTAGCCGAAAAAGCGCGGCGGTATAACGCTGCCGCGGTCAAGAGCCGAAGCGATAGCGCAATTTGACCGCCAGCGTGTCAACCACGGGCATATTCCAGGATTGTTCCAGCATGTCCTGGAAGGTGAGAAAGCTGCTCCGGGGAAGATTGCCGCCGCGGGTGTAGACCACGAACAGATCCGACAGAGGCGCGATTTCCCAGCGGTAACGGGCTTGGAATGTCATCCGGCTGATAACGAAATCGTCGCTGGTGTCGTTCGGCTTCGGCACATCGCGCAGATACTCCGTGGAGTGGGGATTGACCATCCAGAAGCGGTCTTCGAACGCCTTCAGGCCGGTCCACTGGAGGGTCAACCGGAATTGCTGTCTGGCGGTGAAGAAATAATTGGTTTCGATCCGCGGCGACCACTGATGGGCTTCGAAACTGGTGTAGCGGCCGCTGCCGCGATGCACGAGCAGTGCCTCGCGGTCCTGATAGTTGAGCATCAAATTGAAGGAAAAACGGTCGATGGGGCGCCAGGAGAAACCCGCGTCCACGGCTTGGCGACCTGGCCCGAGCTCGTCCTGGTCCAAAGTGGCGCCGAATTGCCAAGACAGCGGCAAGGCCGGGTCGGTCGTGTACATCATGCTGAACCCGTAGCGGTCGGGGACGCGGAAATCTCCGCTGCCGCGGCCGAGCCGGTCGTCGATGCGGCCGGGAAAGGCGCGCAGGCTGAGGTAGAGCCCATTGTTGTCGAGATAGGTGTAGCTTCGGTTGAAGAACAAGCCGAGACGCACGGGCCGACCGTCGGTATTCCATTGGTTGGTTACGAAAACGCTGGTGTCGCGCTGCCGCAGTCCGGGTACGTCCGATTCGACCTTGAAGTAGGTATAGTCGAGATTGGCCGCGTCGTTGCGCTGGGAGAAGCCCAGATCGTTCAATTCCAATTCGTCGTCGAGGAAAGTGGCGCGCACGGTGTGATTGACGCCGCGTTGCGGGCGGAAACTGACATCATTGAAAATGCCGGCGCCGGTGACGCCGTGGGAATCACTGTACATGGCCTGACCGTCAACCACCCAGCGGTTGTCGGCGGAAAAATAGTTCCAATCGACGGCGTTTACCGTGGCATCGACGTCCGGGTGGTCGATATTGGTTCCCAGCCAGCCAATCGAGCGCCGACCGCCGCCGCTGGTGTCTTCGTACAACAACCGCCCGATACCGAAATCCCGGCCTGTGGCGTGGATGCCGATGGGCGTGCCGTCTTCGAGCCTGCCTTCGATGGTGGTGTCGTCTTCGCTGGCGAACAGTGTTCCATATTGCCAGTTGCCCGCGGAGCCGGTGAATTTAACCGCGCCCAGCAGATCGGTGGGATGGCTCAGGTCCGTCGGCACCACTTCCACATCGTCGGGTATGGCGCCGAACCGCGGCGCTCCGCCGATGCGTCGCGTATTCAACAGCGTCAATGGACCCGAAGGTCCGCGGCGGAAGCCGTCCGTCCGTGAGGTGGCGTTGAAAACATCCTGACCTTCGAGAAAGAATGCGCGTTTCTCGGGAAAGAAGGTTTCGAAAGCGGTCAAATTGACGATTACATCATCCGATTCGACATTGCCGAAATCTGGATTGATGCTCGCGGACAACAGGGAATTGGTCGTCGGGCGCCAGAAGACTTCGCTGCCGGTCTTGTATTCGGTTTCGCCCTTTATGCCGTCCTGGATACCCGAAGCGAAGGGATAGAAGGTCAATTGCCGGCGCGGTTCGATATCGCGCAATTCATATTTCTCGAAAGCGGAAAGATACTCGTTGATCGTGCGCGGCAGGGGCGGATTCGACCAGGCTTCCCCGCCGAGATGTCCCACCTGGCGTTCGAGATAGATGCCAATCAGGCGCGTATCTTCCACCCGCGGCAGCGCGAGCATTGACCAGGGGATGAAATACTCAATGCTCCAGCCATCCTCCAATTCTTCCGTGGCGCCATCCCAGGATCCGTCCCACTGCATATTCATCTGGCGTTCCGGCAGCAGCGTGGCGTCGGTTTTGGATTCGCCCAAATTCATGCGCAGAAAATAGCCGTAAAGCCCTTCGCCGGAAGTATCGATACCAACCACAAATCCGTCGCGGTCAAGCCGCGTATCGCGGGAAGTCATGCGCGCCACCAAGGTACCCGGCGGCTGAAAATTGATCGCCGAAATATAAATCCCGCGTTCGGTGTGAAACATGCGGACATGGGTTTCATAGGGGGCTTCAGCCAAGGTGTCCGGGTTGATCACCCTCATCCCGTCGACCACCGGAATCCGCTCCCAGACCGGCTCGTCGACCCGTCCATCCAGGCGGATATTGGCTTCGTCTTCTTCGACGCGGGTCAGTTGCGGCGTTTGCCACATGAACGGCGTTTGTCCAACGGCAGAGCTTGCCGCCGCGAGCAGTGCCGTTGCGGTGAAAAAACGAATGACCAAGGGGAGATGAAGCTTCATCAGTTGATGGGACATGATGAAATCAATATACAGCACTCTCGATTACGCCCACCATCGGCGCTTTGGGTTCGTCACAATCAATTTCATTTCACTGGATCCGAAAAAGCCCCGGCACATATGCCATTATTCATCATAATCCTTAGCTACTTTGCCGCTTTCTCTGCACGTTATCACCCGATTTCCGTGTTTTAGTGCGGCCTGGGGTTTTCAAACAAGAGGTTGCGGTTTTATGTGGACCCGAAAGCTTGATCATGCGATTTTTGTGGAAGACGCAAAAATTGTTTGGTCTGATGATCGAGCCAAGCTGCACTGGCGGTTGGCAGCCCTCGCTGGGATCACAATCATGACCGGTGCGGCGGTTTTGACCGTGCTCTGATCCGCATTCCGGCCCAGCAGCCGCTTGTCGGAGAGTAGCGAGTCCGCATCAGAAAACTATCTGGCTTCCAATACGGCTTCCAGTCGGATGGTTTGTCCCCGCCTTTGAATCTCCAGACCCAAGGAATCTCCGGGCTCAAGCGTTCGCAATACATCGGAATAGGCTTGCAAGTCGTCGACCGCTTCGTCGTTTAAGCGGAGCAGAATATCGCCGGCCCGCATTCCGATATTCGCCGCAGCGCTGCCGGGGGTGACTCCATCGACGCGCACCCCCGTTCCAGTCCAGCCGAAATCCGGCACCACGCCCAGCGCCGCGCGACGGGGCCCCGATGATTGTCCCGCGGTTTGTATCGGTGCGGCCGGCGCATTTTCCAAAGTGACCTGCAGCGGCTCCGCGCGGTTGCCGAGATAAACGGCGGCCTCCTCCAGCCACCAGGCGATATCGGACATACCGGCGGTGTCAAGCTTGTCGGCGGTATCCGTGGGGCGATGGAAATCTCCGTGGGCGCCGGCAAATAAATGCAGCGCCGGAATGCCCGCCCGCAAAAAACTCACATGATCGCTCGAAGCGGTCGCGGCGGCGGGGAGCTCGGATTGCACTCCGGTGGTGAAGCCGATGCCCCGGGCCATGAACGGCCATTCGTAGGCGCTTTCGCTGCCGAATACCTGCAAATCCCGGCCTTCCAAGCGACCGACGGAATCCAGGTTGAGCATGGCGTAAAAATCGCTGTAACCACCCGGAGGATCCTGCAGAAACCGGCGCGAGCCCAGCAGACCGCGTTCCTCGGCGGTAAAGGCGGCGAACAGAATCGGGCGCCTCGGACTGAAGCCCCGCGCCAGTTTTTCCGCCGTCTCGATCAGAATGGCCACCCCGGAGGCATTGTCGTCGGCGCCGGGATAAATGCTGCCATTCTCCAATCCGAGATGATCATAATGCGCGCCGATCACTATTGGTTGATTGTCGAGTTGCGGATCGCTGCTCGGCAGCAGGCCAACCACATTGGCCAGTTCAACATCTCCAATATCCGCGACCGACTCGCGCCAACTCTGTAGGTAGGTGCCACCCAGTGGACGCAGGCCGATATCCCGGAATTGTCCAGAGATATAACGCGCGGCCGCCTCGAGGCCGGATCCGCCGAGACCGCGCCCGGCCATTTCCGGCGCGGTGAGTTGTTCGACGTGGCCGAGGAGACCCCCGGGCGGATATCTCGGCGGCAACTCGGCCAGGGCCGACCGCGGCGGCAGGGCAAAATCCGGTGCCGTGACGAGACCGGGGCGCAGCCATCGCAGCGGCGAATCCGGGCTGATCCAGATGCCGGAGATATCGTTTGTGGGTTCCTTGCCGTGGAAGCTCAGAAAAGAGTATCTGTCATAATGCGGCAGTTTTTCGATTACCCCGGGCAGTGCCGCCATGTCGTCGATATGAATCAGGCCAACCGCCAGCTCGGGATTGGCCGGATGGCGGCCGGCGAGCACCGTGGCGCGGCCGGCGAAGGGCAGTGTTTCCCCCCCCAGCACGGTATTTTGGTTGTCGGCCCTCGAACCGTACACCGCCGCGGCGGCGAGAACTTGTTCGGCGAATGGATTATCGCGGCCCAGCACCCAGAGCGAACGGTCCGCTGGCAGATTCTCCATCGATTCAACGGGGAGTATGCGCGCGTCCAAGCCCTCGGCGAAGGCTTCAGCCAAACGCCGCCAGGCTTCGCGGTCACGCTCGGGCAGCAGGAAAGCGATTTCCCGCGCACCGAATAATTCCCCCACCGTCGGCGGCGTTTCTTCCCGGTCCAACTTGCGGAAGACATCGAAACGGGGGTCCACCAGCACCGCTTCCAGGCGATCATAATCCGGGGCAAGCACGCCCTCCAATTTCTGCGATAGGCGCGTGAGATGGATTTCCGGCTCGCGACCGTCGGCGTAATACAGGGCCAGCGGCACATTCAGCTCATAGGGTTCACCACTTTGAATCTGGGCGAACAGGATTCGCGCCTGGTTGCCGGCCGCTTCGTCGACGCTGACTGACAGCTCCGGCGCTCCGGTTCGACCCACCCACTGGGCGAAAAAGGGCCGCAAATCATAGCCGGCGACTTCCGAGAACAATGCGGCGATGCCGTCGAAATCGACGCGCTGAAAAAGATAATCCTCGTACAGCCGCCGCAGTCCCCGCAGAAACAATTCATCGCCGAGCTCCAGCCGCAGCATATGCCAGAGCATGAGCGTTTTGCCGTAACCGACGGCCTGCGATGCAGCGGAATTTCGGGTCGTGAATTCAGCCAGCGGAAAATCGGTTTCGGCGGCGACGTAGTTGCGGTAACGGGCCAGCATGTCTTTGCGGTATTCGGCGCCGCGGCCATCCATTTCGCGGAACAGATGGTCGGCGAGATAAGTGGTCAGGCCTTCGCTCCAATTGCCGCCCGAATAGTCGGGATAGACGCCGTTGCCCCACCAGTTGTGCAACAGTTCGTGGGGGTAGGACGATTCCAGGATGAAGGGAAAGCGGATCACTTGCGAACCGAGCAGGGTGAACGAGGGCATGCCGTAGCCGGTTTCCCAGAAATTTTCCACCAGGGCGAATTTGGAATAGGGATAATCGCCCAGCAGCGGCTCATACAGTTGCAGATAGCGTTCGGTTGCGTCGAGATAGCGGCTGGCGAGATTGGGATCGGGGGTGCGCAAATAAGCCAAGGCTTCGATGTCGCCGACCATTTGCGAATACTCGGTGAAGGCGGCGGCGAGCAGAAAAATCTCCTCCATCGGGTCGCCGCTGCGCCAAGCGTTGGGGCCGTTGCGGTCGCCTTGGCTGACGGCGAGCCAGTCGGCGGCGGAATCGGCGAATTCAACCCGCAAATCGAAGCTGAGCAGGGAATCGCCGAAATCGGGCACCCAATAACTCGCCTTGCTCAAATACACCCCGCGGGCGTCGATGATGCCGGTCGTTTCGGAAAAACTTCGCGCGTATTCGGCGCTCTGCTGCGTTGCGGCATTGGCGATGCGACCGCGATAGGCGACAACAAAGCGGCCATCGGTATCGGTTTCGATTCGATAAGTGTTCGTCGGCGCGGGTTCGCCGCTCATGGTGCCGGGCAATTCCCCGGCGGAGAGTTCGGAGGAGACTGGCGGCGGGCGCACACTCTCGGCAGCTAGATCCGGCGTGATCGCCAAATCCCGGTTGAGCCTGAATTCGACCGGAGCGCCGGCCAATGCGGGGGGCAGCGTGACCGTATCGACGACTTCGATCCAGTTCTGCGCCGGATCGAGGGTGATTCGCAATTCGTGATGTATCGGCGCCGATGCCACGGGCGGCTGGGCCAAGGCGGCCCAACACAGGCACTGGGCCAAACAGGCGAACGGGAGCCGCAATGCGGCGCTCAATATCGGCCGTTCGTTGCCGCTGGCCGATTCCATGGAACGCTACCGAACCGTGCCGGGCTCCAGGCCCAGCAGTTCAAGCGCCGCGGCGTGGTTCCAATCGCCAATATGGATTTGCGCGGTGCCGTCCGGCGTGCGCGTCGAAGTCCACGTCAACGTCGCCCCATCCGGCGAGAAGACCGGCAGAATATCGGTTCCCGCGGTATTGGTCGCCCGCAGCGGCGGATTTTCGCCCTCGATATCGATCAGGAACAATTCGAAATTGGCATGGCCGAGCAGATTGCTCGAATAGATGATGTACTCCCCGCTCGGATGGAAATACGGCCCCCAAGCCACCATGGCGTCGGCGGTCAATTGGCGTTGATCGCCGCCGTCCACATCCATGGTCCAGATTTCCGCGCTGTTGCCGTCGGGATTGAAACGCCGCCAGACTATCTGTTGATCGTCCGGGCTGAAGAACGGCCCGCCGTCGTAGCCCGGAGAAAAAGTGAGTTGGGTGACATTGCCGCCGTCGGCGTCCATGATATAGAGATCCATGAAGTACGACGCGTCGTCTTCCAGCAGCGCTTGTTCGGCGCGGCTCAGCGGCCGGGTGTAGGCTTCACGGTTGGAAGCGAAGAGGATTTTCGAGCCGTCCGCGGAATAAGAGCCTTCGGCGTCGTAGCCGTGGGTGTTGGTTAAATTAACCAGGTTGCCGCCGTCGCTGTCGGCTTGGTAGATCTCGTAATATGGGTCGTAGTCCCAACCGTAGGGGCGATCGATTCCACTTTGCCGCATTTCGATTTCCCGCGCCTGTTTCGCCAATGCGTCCGGGTCGCCGTGGGTCGAGGAGAACATGATGCGGTCGAGCGTTGGATGAATCCAGGAGCAGGTGGTCAAGCCGATGCCCGGAGAGACCACCGTCGCGGTATCGGCGGCCAGTTCCAGGAGATGGATTTGATAGAACGGATTGGCCCCGGACACTTCCGATTGATAGATTAAGCGCTCGCCGTCGGCGCTGAAATAGCCTTCCCCCGAACGCATTCCTTCGGTAACGAGTTGGCGGGTATTGCTCAGCAGGACGGCCTCGAATTCGCCGTCGATGAAATCACCCGGCGCCGGCTCCGCGGCCATGGTGGCGCCGGCGGTGCCGTCGGCCCAGCTTTGCGGTGGAACTGAATTCTCTGGATTCGCCGGGCCCTCTGCCTCGGACGGAGCGGCGGCTTGACTCTCGCCAGGCGCGGCAATCAGCGCTTGGGAAGCCGCCGGGGGGGCTTCGCCGACGGCGGGAGCCGTACCGGCCGGATCGCAGGCAACCAGCGCGGCTAATGGAAGCAGTATGGCGAATCGACTCATGATCGGTTTCCTAGTTGCGCGCGAAGATCCACTGATCGCGAGCCAAGCCAGCCGCGGCCTTGCGGCCGCAGGCTCAATTCGCCTTCGCGGGGTCGAAAGATTGCACTTGGTCCGCGGCGCCATCAAGCGGCAGCGGCTTGAGCACTTCGCTGTACAGGAACAGATCGGTGAGCACCGCGCGCAAATGAATGGACGCATTCAGATTATCCACCATTTCCGAGCCGATTTTGTTTTGGGCGAGAACAAAACGCAGCGCGGCGCCGGCTTTGGCGCAGTCATCGGCAATCACGCGCTCGAATTCGTGTTCCGAACCGTGAAAGGCGGTGTGCAAACTTTTCACGGCCCGATTCATGCCTTCCAAGGTCGGTCTGGCGTGGGGTCCGGGGCCGCTTTCCACTTGCGCCGGTCGGCCCTGGGCGGCATAGGCCAGCAGAAATTCGTAGCCGGACTCTACCGTTTCGATGGCTTCTTCAATTTTGTTCACGGAATGGACCTGCAAAGCGGCGCAAAATCCGCCAATCAATCGGCTTCTTTCGGGGACCAGCGCGTGGTGTCGTGGTTGGCCACCATCTCTTCTTCGGATATCCAGCCCGTGATCATGGAGCGGGTATAGAAAATCTTCTCCGGGCGCAGCGCGAAATACATATGGGTCGCCGCCAACGCTACCAAAGCCAGCGTGGACAGGCCATGCAGCAGGAACACCAAGCCGAGCTGACTTTCCGGCATGCCGTTGGTGCGGTCCCAGAACGGCGTATCGATCTGCAGGAACATCAGCAGGCCCGTGATGATTACGGTCAACGCCACCACGGTAACCGCCCAATGCATACCTTTCTGTTCAAAAGAATACTTACCGGGCTTATGCGCCGAATCGAATGGCTCGCCGAAATCCCGAGGCCCGAGAATCATCGATTTGAAATCCTGCCAAAACAGCGACCGGACGATATGCACGGCAATCACGAAAGTCAGAATCAGGCCGGAAATCCAGTGCGCCTCCAGCCAAGCGATGCGCAAGCCGATGATGGGCGCGACTCCGGTGAAAATCAGCACGATTATGCTGATCGCCATGATCCAATGAAACCAGCGGTCGATGGTTTCGTGCCGCAGGACCCGGCGCCCTTCCGCGCTGGGCTTGTCCATTTTGCGGTTCACCAGCACCGCCATGACCAGGGCGTGGGCTGCCAACAACACCAGTACGCTAACCGCGACCACCCAGAGCAAATCCCAAGAGACGCCGAGAATGACTTCCTCACCCCAGACATCCCGCCGATAGCGAACGATTCCTTCTTCCACAACTGCAAACCTCTTGTATTCAGGTGACGGGGGGATTGGCCGCGCGGGCCGGGGGTCAACCCCGGACCGCGCGCTTCACCAAATTCGCCATCAAGGGCACCTTGAAATGGTTGTAATTCAGCGGCCGCGCACCCCGCACGGCGAGCCCGCCGGCGCGGACGCCGAGCTCTTCCGAGCGGGACTGGCCGCGCAGCGCGTCCTCCACCGATTGCAAGCGGCGGGGAACGCATTCCACCGCGCCGCAGGCGACCCGCGCATCTTGAATCACGCCGCCTTCAACCCGCATCACCGAGGCGATGCTGACCAAGGCGAAATCCCAGACATTGCGGTCGGCGACTTTCTCGAAGTAATGCTCCGCGCCCGCCCAAGTATTGGGTATGCGCACCGTGGTGAGAATTTCGCCTTCGTTCAGCACGGTCATATTGAGGATATCCCGCGCCGGGCCGACGAAGAAGTCTTCCGCCGGGATCAGGCGCTGACCGCCGACGCTGGCGACCACCATGGTGGCATCCAGCGCCACCAGCGCGGGCGCCGTATCCGAGGGGCTCACCGCCACGCAGCGGCTGGAACCGAACAGCGCGTGTTCGCGGTTGAGCCCTTCGGGCGAATCGGCGTAACAGATATTGCCGCCGGCCCGATAGCAACTCAATCCGCGGCGGTAGTACCAGCAGCGGGTATCCTGCACCAAATTGCCCGCCAGCGTGCCGACATTGCGAATCTGCGGGCTGGCGACGATGCCGGCGGCTTCGGCGAGCAGGCCGAAGCGCGACTGGATCAGCGGGTGGCTGGCGATTTCGGTCAAGGTCGTAACCGCGCCGATTTCGATGCCGTCCTCGGTTTCGGAAACGCCTTTCCAGGCATCGATCCTGGTGAGTTCGATCATCGCGGCAGGCGACTTGTTGCGGTCTTTCAACCAGCCGTATGTATCCTGTCCGCCGCCGAGCAGCCAGCCTTCGGAACCGAGCGAGTCCGCCAGTTCCAGCGCGTTGGCTTCATCAACGGGCTGATACAGCTCGATATCGGGCATTACGTCGTGGGATGTGGCTACCATGTCAACCTCGGAAATTGTTCTGGGCGAGGGCAATCGCGTCTTCCCGCGTGCCCGCGACGTGGTTAATGATCATATCCGTCGTAATCGGCGCGGCGCCGAAGATATGGCCGTCCAGCGCATCCGAAATGGCGGCGGTCAGCGCGGCGGATACCGAGCCCTGGGAAGGCTCGCCAATGCCGCGGGCGCCAACCGGGTTTTCCGGGTCCGGCAGATCAACCCAGCCGGTTTCTATTTTCGCCGGTGTATCGAGATAGGTGGGCACCTTGCTTTGCCAATAACCCGTGCTCGCCGGCAGGCCGTTTTGCGGATCGTACAAATGCCGCTCCAGCGCCGACAGGCCGATACCCCAAACCGCGCCGCCGACCAGTTGATTCTTCAAGCCCTGCGGATGCACCACCGTGCCGCACTCGCCGATGCTTATCATGTCGAGGATTTCGTACTTGCCCGTTTCCAGATCCAGCTCGATTTCGGTGCAAGTTACGGTGAATCCCGGCGGATTGTTGGAGTGGGCTGGATCGTGGTAAATGCCCATAAAGGCCGAGCTGGCCAGCCTTGATACGGCGATTTGCGTCCATTCTCCGAGATCCTCGGGCAATTCGGCTTCGCCGGTGAATTTGCCGCCGAGTTCCATGGCGCGCTGGGCGACCGCGGCGTAGCTCATGCCCGTGCCGGTGTCGTCGATGCGGTGGACGCGTTCGTCGGAAACATCGTAATCCGCCGGTTCCCCGCCCAAATCCATGGCGGCGATTTCCTTCATTTTCGCCAGCATGTCCATGGCCGCGCCATAGCAGGTGCGGGTGTTGGTGAAAATGGAGTTGCTGCCGTCCTGGGGCGAAGTGATCGGCAGATGGTAGTCCGTGCGGCCGGTGACGATATCGCAGCTTTCCCACGGCATTTTCAGCGCTTCGGCCGCGGCCCGGGAAGTCGCGGCGTAGGAATAGGTTCCCAAGTTGCCCACGCCACTGTGAATCTTCAGCCGGCCGTCGGCGCCCATCATCACGATGCCGTCCTGGCCGCTGCGCCCGGCGTTGTGGTACCCCTGACCAATGCCTAGGCCGGTTACCTTGCTGCCGTTGCGCTCGCGCCGCCGCGCCTGGCGGCCTTCCCAATCGAAATCCCGCGCCGCCATCGCCAGCGCTTCCGGCATGTAGGCACTGGTCAGCGGTGTCCGCTGCGGCCCGCCGACATCGCCCGTCTGGGCGGAATTGACCACGCGGATATCGAGCCGGCTCATGCCCAGCGCGTCCGCCGCAGCATCCATGATCGGCGCGATGATGGGCGCGATTTGGTTTTGCCCCGGGCCGCGCTGGGCGCCCCGGTGCGCGGTGTTGGTGGCGACCGAAGCGCCGCGGAAACGCACCGCCTCGGTCTGGTACAGAATGCTGATGCAGTCCGCCGCCGAGAAAGCGTCGGCACCACCGCCCTTGCCACCGTTGTCGGATACCACCCAGATATCACAGGCCGACATTACGCCGTCGGGCCGGAAACCGACTTTGATCCAGCCCTGGAACCCCTGCCGCGCACCGCCGATGGTGAATTCCTCTTCGCGGGTGATGCGCATCATCACCGGGCGGTTCAGCTTTTGCGAAAGTTTGGCCGGAATCGCCATGCTGGGAATGCTCGCCGCCCGCGCCCGCTGGCCGAAGCCACCGCCGGTGGCGGCGTTGATGAAGACCAAATCCTCTTTCGCCACGCCGATGATGCCGGCCATGTCGTTGGCGAGGGCGGTCAGGCTCTGGGAAGTGCCGTGCAGATACAGCTTGCCGTCCTCCCAGTAGGCCATGGCGCTGCGTGGCTCCATGGAATGGTGTGGATAACCCGCCGTTGTGAAACTGCCTTCGTAGACATAGCCGCCTTCCGCGGCCGTGAAGCCGGCTTCGAGATCGCCGTAGGAGAAAGTCGGAATCGGCCCGGTTGTGGGCGCGTCCGCGGCCGGTTCGTTGCCGGCGCGGAAACTCGCCACTTGGTCGGTGGACCATTTCACTTCCTCGAACCCCTCCCGACCGAACGTATTGCCGCCGGCGAAAGCGTTTGGACCGCCTTCCTCCAGGCTGTCGAGCGGGTCGAGCACAAAGGGCAGCCGCTCGAAAGTCACATTGATCGCGGCGATGGCGGTTTCGGCTGTTTTTTCATCCACCGCCGCCAAAGCCAGAATCGGCTCACCGACCAAGGTCGGTTCGTTGGTCAATATCTTCAGGCCGGTGGATTGCGGTTCGCCGTCGGGATAAACCTCGTCGGCGGTGAGGATGCCGTACACGCCTTCCATCGCCAGCGCGGCCGAGGCATCAATGTCGAGCACCCGCGCGTGGGGAACGGGGCTGGTCAGCAGGCGCGCGTACACCATGCCTTCGCGGGTATAGTCCTCGGCGTATTTGATCCGGCCGGTGACTTTGCCGACCACGTCGGGCGGCACAAAATCTTTACCGATATGCATATAGGCCATGATGGTTATCCTATTTCAGCGGCGCGCATGACGCCGTCGAGGTAAGAATCGTAGGAGCCGCAGCGGCAGATATTGCCGGCCAAGCCCTGCCGCGCCTGCTCCCGGGTGGGATTCGGATTGGCCCGCAACAAACCGACCGCCGCCATGACTTGGCCCGGCGTGCAGTAGCCGCATTGCGGGCCGAGCGCTTCGACGAAGCCCTGCTGCACCGGATGCAGCGCGCCGTCCGGGGCTTCCAGGCCCTCGACGGTTTCGATGCGTCCGGCCTTCATGGAATGTGTGAGCACGGAGCAGGCGTAAGTGGGAATGTCATCCACCAGCACGGTGCAGGCACCGCATTCGCCGCGGTTGCAGCCGAGCTTGGTGCCGGTGAGGCCCAGCTTGTAGCGCAGGGTGGAAGCCAGGGTTTCCTGGGGGGCCACGTCAACGGTGCGGTCCTGGCCGTTGACATTGAGCCGGATCATGCGTTCCACGGCTCCGGCGGGGCGGGATTGGCCGCTCGCCGCGTACCACAGCGAAGTCGTGCCTGCCGCGGCGCCCGAGGCAATCACGCCCTTGATGAAGCGTCGTCGGGTGAGTTGAGGATTCACGGGTCGCATTCGCCTCCTTCAATTTGGGGGTAAGTCCAATATCTGGATCGGTAGGCCCTTGCGGGCCGAATGGTTCTCTTCGCCAGCGATTCGCGGTATAGCTCCCTATTATTGCCCTTTCTTGATCGTATTTTCTTTTACAGCTTGTTACAGCCGCCGGCTTGCCGCGCCAACCTACGTCGTTCCGCCAGTTGGCAAAGCATTCGGGCCAAGAGTAAAGCACACTTTTTGGTTTGGCAAGCAATCGACGGACCGGAATTGCGCCGGCCCCCCGCCGTTCGCCGGATTATGCGGATTCCTCAGCGCCTGTTCGCTTGGCGGCAGTCCCCGCGGGTCGCCGGCCGCGCGGGTTTGAATAGGCGAGCCGCGCTTGACAAAACTTTCGCCGGTGTTATGTTTGTCGGCCCTCTCGGATGTATGGAACAGCGGGCCCCCGGCGGCTTGCCCGTTCCGCTGGCGACGCCGGTCTGGACCAATAAAGCACCGATTCATGGTTGTTCCCAGGCGAGGTGATTCGCGCCGGGGGTGAATCAAGCGCGGGACCGGGATCGAATCTCCATGAGCAATGCGCCGACGACCATCGGATTTCCCGACAAGACGGGCCTGTACGATCCCGCTTTGGAGAAAGATTCCTGCGGAGTCGGCTTGGTCGCGGATATCAAGGGCCGGCCCAGCCACCAAATCATGCTCGATGCGTTCCGCGTCAATTCGAGCATGGACCACCGGGGCGGTTGCGGATTTGAAGCCAATACCGGCGACGGCGCCGGAATTCTCGTCGGCCTGCCTCATGATTTTTTCCGCGCTGTCGCCCGGGCCGAATTCGACCGCGAATTGCCGGACGACGGCGGGTTCGCGGTGGGCAATATTTTTCTGCCGAATGGCGAGGCCGAACGCGCGTTCTGCCGCGAAACCGTCAATCGCATCATCGCCGAAGAAGGCCAGACCCTGGTGGGCTGGCGACCGGTTCCCGTGGATGCCGCCGGCGCCGATGTCGGACCGGCGGCACGGGCCGCCCAACCCCGCATCGAACAGCTTTTCGTCGCCGCCGCCGAGGGGCTGGGCCAGGAAGCGTTTGAACGCGCGCTGTATCTGATCCGCAAGCGTTTCACCCACAAACTGCGCGGCGATGCCTCCCTCGCCGAGCGCAAACAGCTCTACGCGTGCAGCCTGTCGAGCAAGGTGATCGTCTACAAAGGCATGCTGACTCCAGGGCAGTTGTTCCCTTTCTACAAGGACCTGACCAACCCCGGGTTCGCCACCCATATGGCGATGGTGCATTCGCGCTTCAGCACCAATACTTTTCCCTCCTGGGACCGCGCCCAGCCCAACCGCTTCATGAGCCACAACGGTGAAATCAATACTCTGCGCGGCAATGTCAACGCCATGGCGGCGCGGCAGGGCACCATGGCAAGCGCCACCTTTGGCGATCGATTGGCGGATGCGTTTCCGGTGATTGACGGCGATGTATCCGATTCCGGAGCGTTCGACAACGTGCTCGAATTGCTGCTGCTGTCGGGCCGCTCGCTGGCCGAAGCGACCATGATGATGATCCCGGAAGCCTGGCAGTCGAACAAGCTCATGGGCCCCGCGCGCAAGGCGTTCTACGAATTCCACTCGGCGCTGATGGAGCCTTGGGACGGTCCGGCTTCAATCGTTTTTTCCGATGGGCACTATATCGGCGCTGTGCTCGACCGCAACGGCCTGCGGCCTAGCCGCTACTACATCACCCACGACGACAAATGCATCATGGCCTCCGAAGTCGGCGTGCTGCCGGTGGCGCCCACCGATGTCCGGGTCAAGGGGCGGCTGCAACCGGGCCGCATCTTTCTGCTCGATTTCGAACAGGGCCGGCTGATTCCCGATGCCGAAGTGAAAAGCGATATCTGTGGCCGGCGTCCCTACGGCGAATGGCTGGCCGGAGAAAAGATCGCGCTGGCGGATTTTGCCGCCGCCCCCGGCCATCCGCTGGATGGTGAAGATCTATTGCCGAAGATGCGGGCTTTTGGCTACACCACCGAGACCATCCAGTTCATGCTGCTGCCGCTGGTGACCCAGGCGCGGGACCCCCTCGGCTCCATGGGCAACGATGCCGCGCTGGCCTGTCTTTCCGACAAGCCGCGGATGATTTACGACTATTTCAAGCAATTGTTCGCCCAAGTCACCAATCCGGCCATCGATTCGATCCGCGAAGAAGTGGTGATGTCTCTGCGCTGCTTCATCGGACCGGAGGGCAATCTGCTGGAAACCACCCGCGGCCACGCCCGCCGGCTCAGTCTCGCGCATCCGATTCTCTCCAACAGCGAGCTCGCGACCATCCGCGAAGCCAACCACCGCGGCATGCGCAGCCGGGTGATCGATATCACCTACCATGGCGATGCCGCACGCGGCTTCCAAGAGGCGCTGGACCGTATTTGCGCCGAAGCCTCCGCCGCCATCGCCGGCGGTTGCGCATTCATTATCCTTTCCGACCGGGCGGTTTCCGCCGAGCGCGTGCCCCTGAGCGCCCTGCTCGCCTGTGGCGCGGTGCATCACCATTTGGTGCGCAGGCGCGAACGCACGCAAATCGGCTTGATCGTCGAAACCGGCGAAGCCCGGGAAGTACACCACCACTGCCTGCTTACGGGATACGGCGCCGACGCCATCAATCCGTGGCTCGCGTTTGAAGCGCTGTGGCGGGCGAACCGCACCGGCCAGCTCGGTGCCGGCTACCGCTACGGCGAAGAGCTGATCGATGCCTACCGCAAGGGTGTCGCCAAGGGCATGCTCAAAGTGATGGCGAAAATGGGGATTTCGACCTTGCAGTCTTACAAGGGCGCGCAGATTTTCGAGGCGGTCGGTCTCGCCGAGGAAATCATCGAGCGGTGTTTCACCGGCACCGCCAGCCGCGTGCGGGGGGTGGATTTCGCGGTATTGGAAACTGAGTCCCGGCGACGCCACCGGATTGGTTTTCCGCCGCGCGACAGCGAGCGTCTGCCGGTATTGGATAATCCGGGCGATTTTCATTGGCGCAGCGGCGGCGAAACCCATATGTGGAATCCCGACACGATTTTCAATTTGCAAATCGCCGCCCGCGGCAACAGCACCGAGGCTTACCGCGCCTTCGCCCACTTCGCCAATGAAGAGGCGACCCGGCGCGCCACCCTGCGCGGCCTGCTGCGCTTGCGCGAGGATGTCAACGAACCGGTGTCGCTGGAAGACGTTGAGCCAGCGGCGGAAATCGTCAAGCGCTTCGCCACCGGCGCCATGAGTTTCGGCTCGATTTCCGACGAAAGCCATCAAGCCCTCGCCATCGCCATGAACCGCATCGGCGGCAAGTCGAACACCGGCGAAGGCGGCGAGGATCCAGCCCGGTTCGAATCCATGGCCAATGGCGATTCCAGCCGTTCGGCGATCAAACAGGTCGCTTCGGGACGCTTCGGCGTGACCGTCGAATATCTGACCAACGCCGACGAATTGCAGATCAAAATCGCCCAAGGCGCCAAACCCGGCGAAGGCGGCGAACTGCCCGGCCGCAAGGTAGACGCGAATATCGCCCGCATCCGCCATTCGACTCCCGGCGTGGGCTTGATCAGCCCGCCGCCACATCATGATATTTATTCGATCGAGGATATCGCCCAGCTCATCCACGATTTGAAGAACGCCAATCGCCGGGCTCGCATCAGCGTCAAACTCGTTGCCGAAATCGGCGTCGGCACCATTGCCGCCGGGGTCACCAAGGCGAAAACCGATCATCTCGTCATCGCCGGCCACGACGGCGGCACCGGCGCTTCACCGCTGACTTCGATCAAGCATGCCGGCCTGCCTTGGGAACTCGGCGTGGCCGAAACCCACCAGACGCTGGTGATGAACAATCTGCGCTCGCGGGTGGTGCTGCAAACCGACGGCCAATTGAAAACCGGCCGCGACGTCGCCATCGCCGCCCTGCTCGGGGCCGAGGAATTCGGCTTTTCCACCGCGCCGCTGGTGACGCTCGGCTGCATCATGATGCGCAAATGCCATATGAATACTTGCCCGGTGGGCATCGCCACCCAAGACATTGAATTGCGCCGCAAATTCCGCGGCAAGCCCGAACACGTAGTGAATTATTTGTTCATGGTGGCCGAAGAACTACGCGGCATCATGGCGCGACTGGGCCTGTGCCGGGTAAACGAAATGATCGGGCGGGTGGATTTGTTGCGCACCGAAGCCGCGGTGGACCACTGGAAAGCCGGCGGGCTCGATCTCGGCGCCATCCTCGAACCGGCGAAAATTCTATTCCCGAATACCGATGTGTATTGCAACCGGGAACAGGACCACGGCTTGGATAAAGCCCTCGACAACGAGTTGATCCGGCTCGCGGAGCCGGCGCTGGCCCGGGGCGAAAAAGTGCTTATTGAGCGCGAAGTGCGGAACACCAACCGGGTGGTCGGCACCATGCTGTCGAACGCGGTGGCGCGGCGGCGGAAAGGCAATCCCCTTGCGGAAGACACCATCGATATCCGCCTGCGGGGCTCGGCCGGCCAGAGTCTGGGCGCTTGGCTGGCCCGGGGCGTTCGCATCAGCGTCGAAGGCGATGCCAACGATTACGTCGGCAAGGGCCTGTCCGGGGGCAAACTGGTGATTTATCCGCCCAAGGAAAGCAGCTTCAAAGCGGAAGAGAATATCCTCGTGGGCAACGTCGTGCTGTACGGCGCCACCAGCGGCGAGGCGTATTTCCGCGGTGTCGCCGCTGAACGCTTCGCCGTGCGCAACAGCGGCGCCCACGCCGTGGTGGAGGGCATCGGCGATCACGGCTGCGAATACATGACCGGCGGCCGGGTGGTGGTGCTCGGCCCGGTCGGGCGCAATTTCGGCGCCGGCATGAGCGGCGGCATCGCCTATGTTTGGGACCCCGACGGGCGGCTGCGCGCCCGCTGCAACAGGGAGTCGCTCGGATTGGAAACCATGGCGGCGGCGGAAGATGTCCTCGAACTCAAGACCCTGTTGGAAAATCACGCCGCCCACACCGGCTCGGAGGTGGCGCGGCGGGTGCTCGGGAACTGGGAGCGCAGTCTGAAGGAATTCGTCAAAGTGATGCCGACCGAATACAAGCGCGCGCTGACCGAGCGCAAAGCCGCCGCGGCCGCCTGAATGAGGCATTTTGAACTTGCGGCCCCCGCCCCGGCGGAGTCTAAGGGAATTTGACAGTAGCGATGGGGAAACCAACCGGATTCAAGGAGTTCGCCCGCGCCACCGAATCGTATCGCGATGCCGTGGTGCGGCTGGTGGATTTCCGCGAAATCTACACCGACCACCAGCCGACTCTGCTGACCGAGCAGGGCGCGCGCTGCATGGACTGCGGCGTGCCATTCTGCCAATCCGACGACGGCTGCCCGGTCTACAACCTCATCCCCGAATGGAACGATCTAATCTACAAGGGCCGCTGGAAAGAAGCTCTCGACCGCCTGCACAAAACCAATAATTTCCCCGAATTCACCGGTCGCGTCTGTCCCGCGCCCTGCGAAGGCGCCTGTGTACTCGGCATCAACGAGCCGCCGGTGGCGATCAAAAACATCGAATGCGCCATCGCCGACAAAGGCTTCGAGATGGGCTGGGTCGTTCCGAACACCCGCGCCGCCGATACCGGCCGCAAGGTGGCTGTGGTCGGTTCCGGGCCGGCCGGGCTCGCCGCCGCCGCGCAGCTGAATCTCAACGGCCACCGGGTGACCGTCTTTGAGCGCGACGACCGCATCGGCGGCTTGCTCATGTACGGTATTCCCAACATGAAGTTGGAAAAGGCGCTGGTTGACCGCCGGGTGAATCTGCTGCGCGAGGAAGGAGTCGAATTCGCGGCCAACGCCGATATCGGCGGCGGCGGCGCCAACGGCGTCGACCCCGAACGGCTGCTTCACGAGCATGACGCCGTATTGCTGGCCACCGGCGCCACCACGCCGCGGGATTTGAATATTCCCGGTCGCGCCGGCTCCGGTGTGCATTTCGCCATGGAATTCCTGCTCAAGAACACCAAGAGCCTGCTTGATTCCGACCTCGCCGACGGCGCCTATATCAGCGCCAAAGACCGGGACGTAATCGTCATCGGCGGCGGCGACACCGGTACCGACTGCATCGGCACCTCCCTGCGCCACGGCTGCCGCTCGCTGGTCAATTTTGAGATCATGCCGAAGCCGCCCGCCGACCGCGGGCCGGGCAACCCTTGGCCGCAATGGCCGATCATCTTCCGCGTCGACTACGGTCACGAAGAATCCGAACGCAAATTCGGCGCCGACCCGCGGGTCTATTCGGTCTCTGGCAAAGAATTCGTCCGCGGCGAAGACGGGGCCTTGCGGGGCATTGTCACCGTCGAGGTCGACACCCAATTCCAGGAAATAGCCGGCAGCCGCAAATTCTGGAAAGCCGATTTGATATTGCTTTCAATGGGCTTTCTCGGCCCCGAACACTACCTCAGCAAAGCCCTCGGCATCGACCTCGACCGGCGCTCGAACTACCAAGCCGAGTACGGCGATTTCCGCACCAACGTAGATAAAGTTTTCGCCGCCGGCGACTGCCGCCGGGGCCAGTCCCTAGTCGTGCGGGCCATCCACGAAGGTCGCCTGGCCGCCGCACAAATCGACCACTTCCTCAGCCGCCAAAGCTAGCGGAACCGGCGCGGGCCGCCAGTTTCTTTATGCGTCCGATTAGTTCGGTGCCGGTTTCGCTGTCGTAAACCAAGTTGGCGGCTTCGGCAAGGTTTGCGGAATCCCCGATGCGCCGCAGCAACGGGAGCAGATGCCCCGCGGTGTTGCCGTCAAAGCGCATTTTCGCCAAGCGGGTGATTAGCCTTCGTTCGCCCTCGATTCGACCCTCGACCCGCGCATCCTCGCGCTGTTTCTTGAGCCAAAGAGTATCGTCCGGGCCGGTGCCCTCTTGGTCGCCGAGCGCTTTTCCGACCCGGTTCAGCACCCGGTGGGTTTCGGGGAACAGCACGGCTTCGTTCAGCGCTTGGTGAATTTCAGCCGCGGTCCAGCCCGGAAAGGCTTTGCTCTCCGGCGATTCGCGGTAGGCACCGTTTTCCAGCAGATGGATTCGCAAGCCCGGCCACAAACCGGTGGCGCGCTTCACCGAATAGCCCGCTTCCGGCACGTCCACCCAAACTTCGGGAAAGCCCCAGGATTCGTACAGCGCGAGCTTCTTGCGGCGCACATCGGTGGTGTGGTCGGCCTCCAGCACCACATCCGGCAGCGTGTCGCGGCCGATTCGCATGGCGTCGCTGAGCAGTTTCGCGCGCTCGGGGTGCAGATACAGCGTTTGGTCGGCTTGCATGATTTGGTCATCGTCGCCGCCGGTTTCGTCCGGCAGCAGCAAGTCCATCGTGCCGTAGCAGCGGATATGGCCGCCGCGGACGGCGGCGATGACCGCGGCCAGCGCTGGCAGATGACTACCCGGCTGCTCGTGGGCGGCGCTGGTTGGCGCCGAGACCACCCAAGCGGTTTCTGCGGCGGCGCTCCAGTATTCGAGTTGGCCTTCGTATTCGACAGATTCCTCCCGGCTCATCGGAATCGCGTGACAGCCCGGAAAATCAGACTCTTCAAAAAGGGATTCGGCGAATGCATCCGTACTGGAAGCGTCGGTTGAATCCCGCGTGTGGTGCTTCCCCGGCGAACTTTCGTCGTTCGGCTCCGCCTCGCGGGGGCTTGATTCCAGCTCGGCTCGGGGCCGCGAAACGGGTGGCGGCGGGGTGCCGCGGACTTCCGCGGCGCTCTCGATTCGCATAAGGTGCTCCAAACTGTGAGTTGTTGGCTTGGGCGAGAGCCTACAACCGCCACAGCGAAAGGAAAAGAAAATCGGAAATTTTTGTAGTTTTCATTGTGGGGATACTGTAGTCGGAGATTCCGCGTTGGGGCCGGGTTGTTAAACGGCGTTGACTGCCGCAAGGAACGGTTCGGCGAAACGCTCCAGTTTGACCGCGCCGACTCCGCTGATGGTGGCGAATTCGGCTTCGGTGCGCGGCTGCCTCTGCGCCATTTCGATCAGCGTCTGGTCGGCGAACACCACATAGGCGGGTACGCCCCGTTCCTGCGCCAATTTCAGCCGCAGAGCTTTGAGCTTGGCGAGCAGTTCCGCCTGCTCCGGTGTCAAGGTGCCGTCCGCGGTTGCTTGGTCCTGTTGCCGTTCCCGGCGCCGGGTTTGGCTGTTGTTTACCGCCACGGTGTCCAAACGGTAGTGGAATCTGCCTTCGCCCTGGGCCAGCACGCGGCCCTTGGCGGTGATTTTGATGCCGCCGTAACCGGCGATATCGATCTGCAGGAAACCGGCCGCGACCATCTGCCGGATGAGCGAGCGCCATTCATTCGCGGCGCGCGCCTTGCCGGCGCCGAAACAATCCAGGCGGTCATGGCGGAAGCGGGTAATCTTATCGGTGCGGGCGCCCCGCAGAATATCGATCAGATGGGCCGCGCCGAATAACTCGCCCGACTGCCGCGAGGCCTGCAAAATCGAACTGGCTTCGGCGCTGCCGTCAAACAGTTCCGCGGGGTTCAGGCAGACATCGCAATTGCCGCAGGGCGATATTCGCTCGCCGAAGTATTCAAGCAGCGCCATTCGGCGACAGGCCGGGGCCTCGCAGAAACCCAGCAGGGCATCAAGCCGATGATGTTCGCGCCGGCGGCGCTCCTCGCCGGCTTCTTCGTCTTCGATGAACCGCCGCCGCAGGGCGATATCTTCCAGCCCATACAGCATTTGCGCTTCCGCCGGGGCGCCGTCGCGACCGGCGCGGCCGATTTCCTGATAGTAGGCCTCGACGCTGGCGGGCAGGTCCGTATGGAAAACGTAGCGCACATCGGCCTTGTCGATACCCATGCCGAAGGCGATGGTGGCGACTATCACCACGCCGGATTCGGTTATGAACCGATTCTGATTGGCTTCGCGCTGTTCCGCGCTCATGCCCGCGTGATACGGCAGGGCGCGGATTCCTTCCGCTTGCAGCATCGCGGCGCAGGTTTCGGTTTTCTTGCGCGACAGGCAGTAGACGATGCCGCTTTCATTCGGGAAACGCGCCACGAACTCTGTGAGCTGGCGCTTCCATTCGCGTTTCGCGGTCACGGCCAAGCGGATATTGGGGCGATCGAAACCGAGCACGAATTGCTCGACGCGGCCCGCGAACAGGCGCTCGGCGATATCGTTTCTGGTGACTTCGTCGGCGGTCGCCGTCAGGGCGGCGATGGGCACCCCCGGAAACAACTCCCGCAGGCGGCTCAAATCGGCGTACTCCGGGCGGAATGCCGGCCCCCATTGCGAGATGCAGTGGGCCTCGTCCACGGCGAATAACTGGATCGGCAAACGCTTCAGCGCCGCCAGCATGCGCTCGGTCATGAGCCGTTCGGGAGAAAGATACAGCAGCCGCGAATATCCCGACGCGGCGCGTTTCCAAGCGGCGATATTCTCACTTCGCGCATTGCCGGAATGGATGCCGTCCGCAGCGATACCGGCCAGCTTCAGCGCCGCCACTTGGTCTTGCATCAAGGCCACCAACGGCGAAACCACGATGGTCAAGCCGTCGAGCAGCAGCGCCGGAATCTGGAAACAAAGCGATTTGCCAGAGCCGGTGGGCATCACCGCCAGCGCGTTGCGGCCCGCCAGCAAAGTCTTGATCACGGCCTCCTGGCCGGGCCTAAAGCCGCTGAAGCCGAAAGCTTCCCGCAGGGTCCGATGGGTATCCGGCACCCGCGGACTATCGCTGCGGAAACAACCGGTTTGCCCGGCGGGCGGGTCGAAGGCGGACATAGGCTACTTCCCCGTTGCAGGCTGACGGCGCTTATTCCATATCGCTTTGGGAGCCGCGATGCGGTTTTCGCTCAACCGCGCAGCGCGCGAACGGCTTGCTCCGGCTGGACTTCCAAAATCCGCAGCAAAGCCCGGGCCGGGCCGGACGGCTGCCGGCGCCCCTGCTCCCAATTTTCCAGCGTCCGCTTGCTGACTCCCACCAGCATGGCGAAACGATTCTGGCTGAGCCCAATTTTTTCCCGAATCAGTTTGACTTCCGGCGGCGGGAACTCGGTGACTTTGGCGGCGGTTTTCTTGCCTTGCGCGATATCGTCCATTTCCCGAACCGCCGCGAGCAAGCCATTGAACAGTTGATCATCCATCACACCACCTCTCCACGATTGATTTCAGTTTCTCCCGCTGTGCCGAGCTCAGGTCGTCTTGCCTGTTTTTCGGATAGGCAAAGAGCATGTAAAGATGCTCGTTTCGAGTCATCCAGTAGTAGATGACTCTGACGCCACCCCTATTCCCCGTCCATCCCTGGACCAGCGAACTTTCCTCAGTCCTCCCGTGCCCGCCATGACACCGCCCATTTCCGGGCGGGCAATCAACGCCTCCTGAAGCTCCCGGTATTCATCATCGCTCAGCAAAGCTTGGATTTGATTGGTGAAGGCGGTCGTTTCAATGATCACCATGATTGCGATTATACGCCAATGGCGTACCGGGTCAAAGCCGGCACTTATTCCATGTCGTCGGCAGAGCCGCGCAGGGGCGTGCCGCAGTGGACGCACTTGCGGGTGAACAGATCGAGCAAAATGGTGCGGACGAAGTACTGCCGACCGCAGGCGGGACAGTTGCGGCGCACCATATCCAACGCGAAGCCGAACCAGATCGCCATGTAAACCAGCATGAAGCCTTGAATATCGCGGCTTTCCTCCAACAGCAGCCAGACCCCGGCCATGTACACGGGCAAAGTCAGAAAACACACGATGAGCCGGGTGCGCGCCCGTTCGATCCGTTTCAGCGCCCTAACCCGGACCAAGCCACTCTTGCGCGCGGCCTTTTCGCGCAGGGTTTCCCCGGGTCTGCCCGGACGCGGTGTGAATTTCACCTGATTCTCCTTGTGCGGAAATCCGCTTGGTCCCGGAAAGCGCGGCGCTTGACGGAGAATAACGCTATTGCGACGGCAGTTGAACCGCCGATTGCGCGGGGCAGTCAAAACACGATTTGGCGCAGTTGGGAGATGCCGACCAGGATAAGCACCAAGGCGAGGGCTTGGTTGACCCGTTTGCCGGCGGCGTGAAGGCGGGATTTGAGATAGTCCGCGAGGGCCGCGTAGCCAGCCAGCGCGGTAAGTTTGCCGAGGAAAACGCCGGCGAGGAAAGCGGCCAAGAAGTGGTCCTGATAGTCGAGGGCGAAGTATTGCCTGATTGTGGTCAAGGCGAGAATCCAGAACGGCACCGCCTGGGGATTGAGCGCGGCGATCAGTAGGCCGCGGCGGAAACAGGCGCCCCGGGCGAGGCCGGACTCGGGAATGGGCGGCGCGGCGGCGGACTTCGGTTTTCGCGTCAGCAGAAATGCCGCCAGCGCGAAGAAGGCCAAGGCGAGCGTCAGCCGCGGCCAAGCGTTCATTCGCAGGAATTCGCCGATGGCCATGCCGAAAAAGATGGCGATGGCGGCTTCGCCGATTTCGACCAAGCTGGCGGCCAGCGCGATTTCCGCGCCGCGGCGGCGGTCGTGGTCGACCGTGGCCTTGACGACCGCCAGATTGATCGGGCCGATGGGGACCGTGCCGAGAAAGCAGGCCAGCGCACCGACCAGAAAATACGCCCAGATCGGCTCCATCATCATGCGCGAACCCTCATTGGCAGACACCTGTCAGCAGCGCGGCCATAAAGGACTCCGCAACCCCGCTCCACTGTCACCGGCATTCGCTCATTGATAGCCCTTCGCCTGCAATTTGAATAGCTTGGCGTACTGGCCGCCGGCCCGCAGCAATTCGTCGTGGCTGCCCCGTTCAAGGATGCGGCCCTCCTCGAGCACGAGGATGTGGTCGGCCATGCGCACCGTCGAAAAGCGGTGGGAGATGATGATCGAAATGCGGTTTTCGGCCAGTTTGCCGAAATGGGCGAAGATTTCCGCTTCGGCGCGGGCGTCGATGGCGGCGGTGGGCTCGTCGAGAATCAGAATATCCGCCCCGCTGCGCATGAAGGCCCGGGACAGGGCGATCTTCTGCCACTGCCCGCCGGACAGTTCTTTGCCGTCCTTGAACCAAGTGCCGAGTTGGGTGCGGTATTCCTTCGGCAGGTCGCGGATGAATTCGTCCGCCATGCCTTTCCGCGCGGCGATGCGGATTTGCGCTTCGTCGTCGAACTGTTCTATATCGCCGATGCCGACGTTTTCACTCACCGGCAACTGGTAGCGCGCGAAATCCTGGAAGATTACGCCGATTTTGCGCCGCAGGGCCTCGATATCCCACTGCGCCAGCTCCAAGCCCTCCAGCGTGATGCGGCCGCTGGTGGGTGCGTACAACCGGGCCAGCAGCTTGATCAAAGTGGTTTTGCCACTGCCGTTTTCGCCAACCATGGCGAGCCGCTCTCCGGGCCGGATATGCAGGCTGATGTTTTCGAGAGCGGGCTTGTCGCCGCCCGGATAAGTGAAGCCGACGTTTTCAAAGCGCACGCCGTCGCCGGGAAGCGGGCCGGCGAGCTGGTCGCCGCTGGGTTCCGGCACCTCGTGGTCGAGATATTCGGTCAAAGTCGAAAGGTACAGATTGTCCTCGTACATGCCGTTCACCGCGGTCAGACTGTTGCCGACAGAGGTTTGTCCGAGCCGGAACTGGGCGATGTAGGCAGTCATCTGGCCAATGGTGATGGCGCCGGCGATGGCGGAAAAGCCGACCCAGCCATAGGCGAAGTAAAACGCCGCACTGCTCAACAAACCAAGCAGATAACCCCAGAAATTACGCCTCAGCACGAGATTGCGGTCTTCCCGGTAAATGTTGCGGAAGATGTTGATATAGCGTTGCAGAAACAAGCGGCCGAGGCGCAGCAGCTTGACCTCCTTCACGCCGTCTTCCCTGGAAAGCACCATTTCCAAATAGAACTGCATGCGCCGTTCGGGTGAACGCCGGCGCATGACGCGAAACGCTTGGCCGGAGAAGTTCGCCTCGGCGAAAAACGCCGGCAAGCCCGTGAAAACCAGCAACACCACCACCCACGGCGAAAACTGGAACAGCCAAGCGCCGATGGCCAGCAGGGAGATCGAATCGCGCAGCAGGTCGAAAGTCTTCATGACCAAGCCCAGCGGCCGGCTCGATGCCTCGCGCCGCGCCCGCAGAAGTTTGTCGTAATACTCGGCGTCTTCGAAATGGCTCAATTCCAGCGTCAGCGCTTTTTCCAGGATCGTGACGTTGATCTTGTTGCCGAGCAGCACTTGCAGGATTGAGCGGCTGACGGAGGTCAGGCGTTGGGCGCCGGTCATGAGCACGACCAAGCCGGCTTCGACCAACACATAAAACAGCGCATCCGACCGAGCTTCGGCGACCCGGGCGGCATCCGCCGCCGTGAGGGCTCCGGCCACGGCATCGACGAACAAACCACCGACGAAGGCGATCGATGCCGGCAACACACCGTTGATGATCGTCGCCGCGGCCATCAACAGCGTCAGTGGCGCGCTGGTCTCCCAAACCAAGCGCATGGCCAGCGCGCTGTAGCGGAAAACCGAAAAAAATCTGACCGCCGGATTGGAAGGGGGTTCAGCCGCCATTAGTCTTGGCACCGAGCGGGTGGCGGAAACGGTCTCCCTCGGCTCGATTCGGCTTGCGCCGGGGACTGCCGCCCCGGGATGGGCGCCTCAATTGCCTGCGCCGTAACGCCCGGCTTATTGGCGCACCAGCCTGAGCAGCAGGCGATCGGTGTTTCTGCCAAGTGCTGGATCGAATGGCCCGGTGGTGTGGTCATCAGCGGGATTGTCGGTAATCGGACTCTGCCAATGTTCGATATTGTCGAGACCGGCCAATCGATCATTGGCGGAGAAGGCTCTCATTTGGGGGCACTCCGATTGGGTGGGGAGAAGCTCGGAGTATAACGCAAGTCAACTAAACACAGGTCCGGCGGGCTCGGGTAGCTGGCGGCAGATTGGCCGGGACATCCAACCGTCACGACCCGATGGCGCGGCGGGCGAGGAAATTCTTCAGCGGTGCGGTGCGGTCCACGAGCCGCAGGCCGGTATTGCGCAGCCAGCGCAGCGGCGGAGGCTGCGCGCCGAAAAGCCGGTGCAGGCCTTCCATACTCCACATCATTCCCAGATTCTCGCCTTTGCGCCGCCGCTCAAAGCGGCGCGGCGGCAGCGGGTCGCCCGCTGCCCGACCGGCGGCGAAGCCGGCGCGTAACTCCTCCGCCAGCACGGCGGCGTCCTTGAGGCCGAGATTCACGCCTTGTCCGGCCAGCGGATGGATGGTGTGCGCCGCGTCGCCGACCAGCACGATATTGTGTTTGACATAGCTGTCGGCGCGCAGTTGGCGCAAAGGAAAGCGGAAGCGTCGGTCGCTCCATTCGATTTCCCCCAAACGATGTTCGATGGACGCCGCCAGGCGGGCGCGGAAGCGTTCGTCGGGCATTTCCAGCAACTCCTCCGCTTCTTCCGGCCGCGTGGACCAGACGATGGAACTGTGCCGGAGTTCGCCGCCAGCAGCCGTCGGCAGCGGCAAAAACGCCAGCGGACCGGTATCGAGAAAGCGCTGCCGGGCGCAGCGTCCGTGGGAGTGGGCGGTCCTCACCGTCGTCACCACGGCGGCTTGGCCGTAGTCCCATTCCCGGTGGGACATGCCGGCCAAACGGCGGACGGCGGAGTCGGCGCCATCCGCACCGACCAGCAGCTTGGTCCGCAGCGCGGCGCCGGAATCTCCGCCCAGCACCAACCCGCCACCGCTTCCGGCATTAAGCGAAGTGCTGCGAAACGGCGAGATGACGCGCAGATTTTCCTGCCGCCGCAGCCGCGCGTAAAGCCGCGCCAGCACAATCGAGTTCTCGACTATCGTGCCCAAGCTGTCGACGCCCAACGCCGCGGCCGAAAACGCGATCGCACCCGTGCCTTCGGCATCCCAGACGCGCATTTCACGATAATCGCAGCAGCGAATTCCACGCACCTCGCCCCAAATGCCGATTGCGTCTAAAATCCGCCGCGATGACTCGTTCAGCGCGCTCACCCGCGGGTCGAAGCGCAATTCGGGTGCACGGAACGGCGCCTTCTCCGCTTCAGGCAAACGCCGCTCCACCAAGGCGATGCGAAGCGCCAGCCCATCGAGCAGACAGGCTAAGGCCGCACCGACGATGCCGCCGCCGGCGATGACAATATCGTATTCGTCGCCGCCATCCCTCATGGAGGCATTGTAACCCGCCCCGCCGGGGCGGTAGGATGGCAGCGGACCTTGGCTGTTCGCCGCGAACGCGGTCGAACTTGCAAACGCTCCGGTGCATGATGCGGGGCTCGCTTGGGTGAGTCCGCATCCGGGGAGGGAGCATGAACAAAACCATAGCGGCGCGGGCGCTGCCGGATTATGTGGACCGGGAAGTGGGTGTCAGCGAATGGCTGCGGGTCGGGCAAGACCGTATCGATCAGTTCGCCAGCGCCACCGACGACCACCAGTACATCCATGTCGACGCCGAACGCGCGGCGCAAACGCAATTCGGCGGCACCATAGCCCATGGTTTCCTCACGCTGTCGCTGTTGAGCGCGCTCGCCTCCCGCGGCGGCGGCCTGAAACTCGAAAATACGGTAATGGGCATCAATTACGGCCTCGACCGGGTGCGCTTCGTGCATCCGGTGCGTTCCGGCCAACGCATCCGCGCCCGGTTCAAGCTTTGCGCCGCCGAAGAGAAGAAACCCGGCCATTACCTGCTGCGCCACGCGGTAACCATGGAAATCGAAGGTGAAGACAAACCGGCGCTGGTGGCAGACTGGCTCGGCATGAGCGTGGTCGAGAGTTCCTAAGGCCCAAGCTTGACGACCCAAGCAGCCCATTCTTTATCAAATTATTTTGATTGACCGCTTGTCGTTGGGTGGGAAGTTTGGTATCATACGTCGCTTGCATTCAGGCGCGCTTCGACGCTGCGCCCTACCGGCCTGAATAATTTTGGGTTCGGCTTCCGCTGTGGCGGTTTCGATATCTACATAAGAGAACTCTCGATGAGCACCAATCCGGCGTCCATACTCTATGAAAGCAGTCTGCGGCCTATTGCCGAACCGCTGCTTACCCTCACTTCCCTGCACAAAGCGCTGGCGGACAGTTTGCGCCTACAGATTCTGCGGCTGCTGAAAAGCGAATCCTTCAGCGTGCTCGAACTTTGCCGCATCCTCGACATTCGCCAGTCGGCACTGAGCCATCATCTGAAGATTTTGTCCCAGGCGGGTCTGCTTTCCACGCGGCGCGAGGGCACTTCGATTTTCTATCGGCGCGCGCTGGTACACGATCATCTCGATTTCGCGGAGAGTCGCCGCCACATCCTCGAAGCGGTGGATTTGCTGCCTGTATCCACCTCGCAGAACCGCAAAATCCGCCAGATCCAGCAGGAACGCGGGCTGTCTTCACTGCGCTTCTTCCGCCGCAACGCCGACAAATTCCGCGAGCAACAGGGCCTGATCGTCGCCCACGATCAATACTCCGCCAACTTGCATGACGTGATCTGCGGTCTCGGGCTGGAGCGGCAAGCGCGGGTGTTGGAAGTTGGCCCCGGTGAAGGCCAGTTGTTGGCGGAATTGGCGGAGCGGTTCCAGCGCTTGGCGGCGCTCGATAACTCGCCGGATATGCTGGAGCGGGCGCGGGCGACCATCGCCGCTGCGGGTCATAAGGGCGTTGAATTTTTGCTCGGGGAAACCCGTTCCATCACCGATCGCCAATTCGATCTGATCATCTTCGATATGGTCTTGCATCATATTCCCTCGCCGGCTATGACGATCAAAGACTGCGCGCGCCTGCTGGCGCCTTCGGGGACGCTGCTGATTTGCGATCTGACGCGGCACGATCAAGACTGGGTACGGGAGTCCTGCGGCGACCTCTGGCTCGGCTTCGACGCCGACGATCTGCGCGATTGGTCCAGCCAAGCCGGCCTCGAAGATCAGCAAGGCTCCTTCCTTGGGCTGCGCAACGGATTCCAAGTCCAAATGCGGACTTTCAGCAAAAGACGCGATGCGCGCACGCGATAGTTTCAGGGCAACTCAATGACGGAGACCCGCCTGTTCACATCGGAGTCGGTGGCCGAAGGCCATCCCGACAAGATGGCGGATCAAATTTCGGACGCGCTGCTTGACGCATTGCTGGAGAAGGATCCGCACTCCCGCGTCGCCTGTGAAACCCTGGTCAAAACCGGCATGGTGCTGCTGGCGGGGGAAGTGGCCAGCCGCGCCATGATCGATATCGAAGCCGTTGTGCGCGGAGTGGTGCGCGATATTGGTTATACCGGCGCCAGCCTCGGCTTCGACGCCGACAGCTGCGCGGTGCTCAATGCGCTGGGCGGGCAATCGCCCGATATCGCCATGGGCGTGGATGAAACCGAATCGAAGGAGCAGGGCGCCGGCGATCAAGGCTTGATGTTCGGTTACGCCACTGACGAGACCGATGTGTTGATGCCGGCGCCGATCACTTATTCCCACCGGCTGATGCGCCGGCAATCTCAGATACGCAGAAACGGCACCTTGCCCTGGCTGGGCCCGGACGCCAAAAGCCAGCTCAGCTTCCGCTACCTCGGCGGTCGCCCGGTCGGCATCGAAACCGTGGTGCTTTCAACGCAGCATGCGGAAGACGTTTCACTGGAACAAGTGCGGGAAGCGGTTATCGAGGAAATCGTCAAACCGGTCTTGCCGGAAAAATGGCTGGATCGAAACACCCGCTATTTGATCAATCCCACCGGTCGCTTCGTCGTCGGCGGCCCCCGGGGCGATTGCGGGCTAACCGGGCGCAAGATTATCGTAGACACCTACGGCGGCATGGCCCGCCACGGCGGCGGCGCCTTCTCGGGCAAGGATCCGTCGAAAGTCGATCGATCGGCCACCTACGCGGCAAGACATGTCGCCAAGAACCTCGTGGCGGCGGGCATCGCCGCGCGTTGCGAGGTGCAGCTTTCCTATGCCATCGGCGTGGCGGAGCCCACTTCCATCAGCGTCGAAACTTTCGGCACCGGTCGAATCCCCGAGCGACGCATAATCGAGTTGATCCACGCCCTTTTCGAGTTGCGACCGAAAGGCTTGATCGAACAGCTCAACCTGTTGCGGCCCATTTACCGCCAAACCGCCAGCTTCGGGCACTTCGGCCGAGATGGCGCGGACTTCAGTTGGGAGCGCACCGACTTGGCGGAAGTCCTGCGCGGCGAGGCGGGGCCGCGGCAACTGGCCAGCGGTTATTAACGGCGGGGAGCAGGCGACATGGTGGCGGGAGAGGCGGTGGCGATGAGCCAACTTGCGGTCAAGCGACGGGAACGCCTGCGCCAAGACTTCAAAGTCGCGGATCTTGGCTTGGCCGATTTCGGCCGCCGCGAAATCAGCTTGGCGGAAAACGAGATGCCGGCGCTGATGGCGCTGCGCCACCGCTACGCCGCCGACAAGCCTTTGCAGGGTGCGAAGATTCTCGGCTGCCTGCATATGACTGTGCAGACCGCCGTGCTGATCGAGACATTGATGGCCCTGGGCGCCGAAGTGCGCTGGTCGTCGTGCAATATCTTTTCGACCCAGGATCACGCCGCCGCCTGCATGGCGGCGGCGGGTGTCGCCGTGTACGCGTGGAAAGGCCAGACCGAGGCCGAGGGCGGATGGTGCATCGAGCAGACGATACTCAAGGATGGCAAGCCCTGGGACGCTAACATGGTGCTCGACGATGGCGGCGACCTCACCGCCATGTTGCACGAAAAGTATCCGCGGGTGCTTGAGGGCGTCCATGGCATCACCGAAGAAACCACCACCGGCGTCCACCGTCTGCAGGAAATGCTGGAGGCCGGCACATTGAAAGTGCCCGCCGTCAATGTCAACGATTCGGTAACCAAGTCCAAAAACGACAACAAGTATGGCTGCCGCCACAGCCTCAGCGACGGCATAAAACGCGGCACCGACATGCTGCTCGCCGGCCGCAACGCCTTGGTGATCGGCTACGGCGATGTCGGCAAGGGATCGGCCCAGAGTCTGCGCCAGGAAGGCATGATCGTGAGAATCACCGAGGCGGATCCAATCTGCGCCATGCAGGCCTGCATGGATGGATATCAAGTGGTTTCGGCCTATATCGACGGGCGTAATACGGGCCACGCCGAATCGGTCGATGAAGAGTTGTTGGGAAGCCTGGATTTAATCGTCACGGCAACCGGTAACGTCAATGTCTGCGACCGGTTCATGCTGAGCAAGCTCAAAGCCGGAGCGGTGGTCTGCAATATCGGCCACTTCGACAACGAGGTCGACACCGCCTTCATGCGCGAGAACTGGGAGTGGGAGGAAATCAAGCCCCAGGTACACCGGATTTTCCGCCGCGGCCGGGCGCGCCCCGACGACTATCTCATTCTGCTTTCCGAAGGCCGTTTGATCAATCTCGGCAACGCGACAGGACATCCTTCGCGCGTCATGGATGGTTCCTTCGCCAATCAAGTGCTGGCGCAGGTGTATTTGTACGAACGAAAATTCGCTTCGCTGCTGCCGGCGGCGCGGCGGATAAGCCTGTCAGTCCTGCCAAAGAAGCTCGACGAGGAAGTGGCGGCGCTGATGGTGGAAGGATTCGGCGGCACGGTCACCCGGCTCACCCAAGACCAAGCCGATTATATCGGTGTGTCGGCGAGTGGTCCGTTCAAGCCGGAAAGCTATCGTTACTAGCATTGTGCAAAGATTGCATATGCCTGCGGATGCACCACAATTCAGCGTTGAGTTCTTTCCACCCCGGACCGCGGCCGGCCGCGACAAGCTCGACCGGGTTCACGCGGAATTGGCCGCGCTGGGAATGGATTACTTTTCGGTCACCTACGGCGCCGGCGGCGCGACTAGGGATGGCACGAAAAAACTTGCCCTCGACTTCCACGCCGCGGGGTCGGAAGTCGCGCCGCATCTATCGAGTTCTCGCGAGGAACTCGACAGCGCCGCGAATTTGCTGAATACCTACCGCGAGGCGGGAATTCAGCGGCTGGTGGTCTTGCGCGGAGATGCCGGAGGCAGGGGGTTCTATGCCCGCGATATGGTCGAATTCGTCCGCCAGCGCACCGGCGACCACTTCAAAATCAATGTGGCCTGCTACCCGGATATCCATCCAGAGACTCCCAACTTCGCTTTGGAAATCGAATATTTCCGGCAAAAAATCGAAGCGGGCGCCGATGCTGCCATTACCCAGTACTTCTACGATGCAGACAGCTATTTCCGCTTCGTCGATGCCTGTCGGAAAGCCGGAGTCGATGTGTCCGTGGTGCCGGGGGTCATGCCGATCACCGATTATGAGAAGTTGCGGGTCTTTTCCAAAAGATGCGGCGCCAGAATACCGGACTGGCTGGCCGGACGGCTCGCCCGCTTCGGCGATGATCTGAACGGCCTGCGCGAGTACGGAGCGGAAGTCGTCAGCCGGCTTTGCGACAAGCTGCTCACGGGCGGCGCCCCCGGGCTGCATTTCTATTGCTTGAACCGGGCCGGGCCGGTGCGGGGAATCTGGGAAAGCCTCGACCTTTCCAAGCGCCGCTGAACGGGCCGGCGACAGCCATGGGACAAACCCGATTGCATTGCGGGTTCTCCCTGCGGGAAGACGGCGGGCTGCGCCTCGAGGACGATACCGCCCACTATCTCGGCAATGTCTTGCGGCTGCGGTGCGGCGATCATTTGCGTGTCTTCAACGCCAACGACGGCGAATTCTCCGCGCGCATCGAAAAACTGTCCGGCAAGCGAGCGGAGTTGCGGCTAGGCGAGAGGTTGAGCGAACCGGCGGCACCGCGACTCGAGATCGAACTCTGCCTCGCATTGTCGCGGGGCGACCGCATGGCTTTCGCCATCCAGAAATCGACCGAGCTCGGTGTTGCGCGGATTACGCCGCTCCACAGCGCCCGCAGCGGGGTGAGGCTTCCCCGCGACCGGGTCGCCCCCCGCCTGCGTCATTGGCGGCGGGTCGCGACAAGCGCGGTGGAGCAATCCGGCGGCTTTCGGGTGCCGGAATTCAGCGAACCGCAAGCGCTCGAAACGCTTTTGCGGACGGCGGCGGCGCCCGATTGCGCGCGGTTGTTGTTCGATCCCTCCGGCGATGCCCGCCTGCCGGAAGCGTTGTCCGGCAAAAGCCTGCGGGTCGTCACCGGCCCGGAAGGCGGCTTCACCGATCTCGAGCTTGAACTCGCGACGAGCCACGGCTATGCCGTAACCGCCCTGGGTCCGCGTGTGCTGCGCGCCGAAACCGCGCCGCTGGCGGCTTTGGCGATCCTGCAATACCGTTATGGCGATATGGGTTGACGGCTGTGCCCCGGCGTTCGGCAGCTCAACCAGCCAAAGGATTCAATGAAAAAAGGCGGCGACCCGATGCCGGGACGCCGCCAACAGGGAGAGATCGGTCGCAGCTTATCGGGTTACGAACTCTGGGTAGGCTTCCAAACCGCATTCGGAAGCATCGACCCCGTCGTCTTCTTCATGTTCCGAAACCCGGATTCCCAGCGCCACCTTGATCACCGTCCAAACGGCCAAGCTGGCGGCGAACACCCAAACCATGATGGTCAAAGTGCCGGCCAATTGGCCGAGGAAGGTCGCTTCTCGATCCGACAGCAACACGGCGAAAATGCCGAAAATGCCGGCGCTGCCATGCACCGAGATTGCGCCCACCGGATCGTCGATTCGCAGCTTGTCGAGGGTGACGATGCTGGCGACCACGATAACGCCGCCAATGGCACCGATAACGGTCGCGAGCAGCGGCGTCGGATCGGCGGGTTCGGCGGTGATGGCGACCAGGCCGGCCAGCGCGCCGTTGAGCGCCATGGTCAAATCGGCTTTGCCGAACCAAAGCCGCGCCATGATCAGCGCGGCGATCAAGCCGCCCGCTGCGGCCGCATTGGTATTGAGGAATACATTCGCGACTTCGTTGGCGACGCCGATGCCGCCCAGCTTCAAGGTTGATCCGCCATTGAAGCCGAACCAACCCATCCAAAGAATGAAGGTGCCAAGCGTGGCCAGCGGCAGATTGGCGCCGGGAATGGCCCGCGGTTCGCCGTTGGGGCCGTACTTGCCTTTGCGCGGGCCGAGCAGCAGCACGCCGGCCAAGGCCGCGGTGGCGCCGGCCAAATGGACAATGCCGGAGCCGGCGTAATCGCTGTAATTCAAGCTGTACAGGCCGAACACGGAATTGCCGCCCCAAGTCCAGCCGCCTTCAACTGGGTAGATGACACCGGTCATCACCACGGCGAAGGCGAGGAAGGCCCATAACTTCATGCGTTCGGCCACCGCGCCGGAGACGATCGACATCGCGGTCGCCACAAATACCACTTGGAAGAAAAAATCGCTGGCGCGGGAGTAAACCGCGTCGCCGTCGAACCCGGCCTCGGCGGAATCCGCAAGCGCGGCGGCGAGGGCCGTCTCATCCATTTGCGCGACGGTGGTTATGCCGGATAGAAAATAACCGCCACCGTACATGAAGTGGTAACCGCAGACGAGGTACATGGTGCAGGCGACGGCGAACAGGGTGATATTTTTGGTCAATATCTCGGCGGTGTTCCTTGAGCGGACAAGTCCGGCTTCGAGCATGGCGAAGCCGGCGGCCATCCACATGACCAAGGCGCCGCAGACTAGGAAGTAAAATGTATCCAATGCGTATTGCAGTTCGAAAATCTGATTTTCCACGGTTTTATTCTCCTCGGTCGGATTCCGCTCAGACGGCGGAATCTCCGGTTTCGCCGGTGCGGATTCGCAGGACTTGGTCGAGATTGGTGACGAATACCTTGCCGTCGCCGATTTTTCCCGTGCGGGAGCAGTTGGAAATGGCTTCCAGCGCCCGCTCAAGCAGATCGTCGGTGAGCGCCACTTCGAGTTTTACTTTAGGCAGAAAATCGACAACGTATTCGGCGCCGCGGTACAGTTCGGTATGGCCTTTCTGCCGGCCGAAGCCTTTGACTTCGGTAACCGTGAGTCCGCGCACACCGATCTCCGACAGCGCTTCACGCACATCATCGAGTTTGAATGGCTTGATAATCGCCGTTACCAGCTTCATCTCTTGGTTCCTCGCATTTTGGGGGTTTCAGGTCCCGTGGGGTTTCGTATGCAGGCTTTGTATGCAGGGTTCGTGCCAGCCCTACACCAGCGGACCGCCATCGGAACCGCCCGCGTTGGCATCTTTGCAGTGCGTTATTGCGTGGGATGCACCAGAATAATGCGGCTCCCCGGACAACCGCCAAGCGAGCCGAGTCCAAGCCGAGGGTGGCGCGGCGGTTTGGGCAAGCGCCGCCGTGATCCCGGCAACCGACGCGGCATCCGCGCTAAAATGCCGTTTCCGAGCCGCGGCAGATGGGATGTTCGCGATGGACAAACGGGGTCTGCTGGACGAAATCGGCAACCGCCTCGACGACGCGCTGCGGTCCGGCGGTGCGGCGGCCGCCGAATTGCGCGGCCGGATTGAGGGGATCCTGCGCGAGGGCATGGCGGAGCTGTCGGAAATCAGCCGCGAGGAGTTTGACGCGCAGGTGCGGGCGCTGGAACGCGCCGAGAAGCGCATTGGCGTGTTGGAGGAAGCGGTTGCCGCTCTGGAAGGCGCCCGCGCGGCTAAGGGAACATCGGCCGACGCGACCGGTGATTAGCCCGGATACCGCACCGCTTGCCTGAAAGACCGCGCCGCCATCGCGCGCTGCCGACGAATGCCGCGGCATGGCGAAGTCGCCGCCCAAATGGCTCACCGCAATAGTGACCGCAGCATTCGGCAGCGGCGGTAGCCGATGGCTTCGAGCAAATGCGGTTCAAGGATCTCCGCTTCGCCTTCCCAGTCCGCGATGGTGCGCGCAACCCGCAGCACGCGATGGGCGGCTCTGGCCGAAAGTGAAAACTGTTCCATGGCGACCGCCAATCGCCGCCGCAATTTCTCGCTCAGGCCGCACACGCCTTCCAGCTCGGCGCCGCGCAGTTCGCTGTTGAACGTATTCGATCTGCGGCGCTGCGATTCCCGGCAGCCGCCGACGCGGCCGCGCATTCGTTCCGGATCCCAACACTCGCCGCCGCTCGACGCCTCAACCAGTTCGGCGTGGGACAGGGCCGGCACTTCGATGATCATGTCGATCCGGTCGAGCAGTGGGCCGGAGATGCGGTCGAGATAGCGGTCGATGCGGTCTTGACTGCAACGGCATTCGTTGCGGCTGTCGCCGGCGTATCCGCAGGGGCAGGGATTCATGGCGGCAACCAACTGGAAACGGGCGGGGAAACGCAGCCGGTAATTGGCGCGGCTAATGGTGATTTCACCGGATTCGAGCGGTTCACGCAAAGTCTCCAATGCGCCGGGTTTGAATTGGGTCAGCTCATCCAGAAACAGCAAACCGCGGTGGGCCAAACTGATTTCCCCCGGCTGAGCCCTGGTGCCGCCACCGGTCAGCGCGGGGCTGCTGGCGCTGTGATGCGGGGCCCGCAAGGGTGGACAAAACCACGACCGGCACCGGCGGTGCGCATTGCCGATGGAGCGGATGGCGGCCACTTCCATCGCCTCGTCCGCATCCAGCGGCGGCAGCAGCCGCGCGAGAGAGTTGGCCAGCAAGGTCTTGCCGCTCCCCGGAGGCCCGATCATCAGCAGATTGTGGCCGCCCGCCGCCGCGATCAGCAACGCGCGTTTCGCCGCCGCTTGGCCGCGGATATGACTGGCGTCGGGGCAGCAATCGCACGCCGGCGACGAATAGTCCGGGTCTGGCCGCGCAAGATCACCGCCCTGGGTCAGATGCGCCACATACTCGACCAAGCTCCCCGCGGCGCGGGCGCCGCTATAGCCGACCAGATTCATTTCTTCTCGGTTGGCGATCGGCAAAACCACCTCGCGCCGGTCCCGGGCCGCCGCCCGGATTGATGGAATCAGCCCGGACACCCGGCGCAGACGGCCGTCGAGAGCGAGTTCGCCGTGCAATTCCAAGTTGCTCAAACCGTGTCCGGCGATTTGCCCGGAGGCGGCGAGAATTCCCATGGCTACGGCGAAATCGTAACGCCCACCGGCCTTGGGCAAATCGGCGGGTGCCAGATTCACGGTGATGCGTCGGGCGGGAAACTCAAGGCCTGAGTTGAGAATTGCGCTCCGAACCCGGTCTTTGCTTTCCCGCACCGCGGTTTCCGGCATGCCGACGATCGCGAACCCCGGCAGGCCGTTGGATATATGGGTTTCAACGGTAACAGCAAGGGCCTCCACGCCAAGCAGGGCCCGGGAATGAACAACGGCTACAGACATGATGGCTTCGGTTCGGCAAGGTCGAAGCCATGTTTTAGGAGAGTTTTGCGGATCCCGCCAAATTCGCGGCGAAAATTTTTTTGTTTTGGTTTTGTCGGCCGGACCAATCGCTACCGCAGGTGGGCTGCGGCTAGCGGATTGACGCAAAAGAGCTGCCCCGCGGACAGCTCGGCGAATCGCGGAGTACTGTTGGCGGGGCTATCCGGGGCTCCTTTGGAGGGGCGCTACCTGAGGTTCACCGCCCGAGTTTCACTGCTCGAGATCCACCATGTACTGCGACAGCTCCCAAAGCTGGTCGTCGGTGCAGGTCATGCACAGACCCTTGGGCGGCATCGCATTCAGGCCCCGGTTCATAATGGCGACGATTTCATCGCGGCCTTTTTCCATCCGTGGCGCCCAAGCTTCGGCATCGCCGGGACGCGGCGCGCCGGACAGGCCGGTGGAATGGCAGGCGAAACAATAGAGCTGGTAAGTGGCTTGCAGATCGAAGCCGTCGTCCGCTTGAGCGATTTGCGGCGGGGCCGCTTCCGGTTCCGGGGCGGCAGCCGGTTCGGGCGCGGCTTCGGCAATCGGAGTTGTGTCCACCGCCGGCGCGGACTCAGGCTGGACCTGGCTCGCCGCCGCGCTGCCGCCAACGCAATCCCCTCCGGCAAGACAAAGCTTGGCGATGGGGGCGAGGTTTTCCGCGACGGATTGATCCGCGGTGGATGTGGCGCCTTGGAGCAGCAACAACCCCGCGGCAAGCAGCAGCGGCGGCAAGGAGGAGGCCGCGGAGAACGAAGTTGGAACAATGGCGGATTTCAATGGATATCTCCTGCTTGAGTGATAGTTTTCCGGGGGAATTGGGCGGCCCGGATTATACACGCATTCGGATTTCGGAGCTATTTGGCAGCTCGCTCCCGCCCCGCGAGCTCGCTCCACCATGTTTCATTGGCGAGATACCAATCGACGGTTTCGGCCAGGCCAACGGCAAAATCGACGGCGGGTTGAAAGCCGAGTTCGGTTTCGATTTTCGACGCGTCGATGGCATAGCGCGTATCATGGCCGGGCCGGTCGGCAACATGGAGGATCAGCGAAGCAGAATCGCCGCCGGCAGCGGGCGGAGCGGCGGAATAACGGCGGGCGAGGGATGGATCGGCGGCGAAGCGTCGATCAACGATGGCGCAAAGCTGGCGGACGAGGTCAATGTTGGCGCATTCGCGGTTGCCGCCGACATTGTAGGTCTCGCCCCGGTGACCACTGCGGACGCACAGGTCGATGGCGCGGCAATGGTCTTCGACATGGAGCCAATCGCGGACTTGGCGGCCGTCGCCGTACACCGGCAGCCTTTCGCCGGCGAGGATGCGGGCCAGAAACAATGGGATCAGCTTTTCCGGGAACTGGAAGGGACCATAGTTGTTGGAGCAATTGCTGGTCACGACCGGCAGGCCGAACGTGCGGTGATAAGCGCGGACGAGATGGTCGGCGGCGGCCTTGCTTGCGGCGTAGGGGGAGTTGGGCGCGTAGGGGGTGTCTTCGCGGAATGGCGGCGCATCGGGGGCCAGCGAGCCGTAGACCTCATCGGTCGAGATATGCTGGAACAAACGGTCCGCGGGTGGGGCAGCCGGGTCGAACCAAACCGTGGCGGCGGCTTTGAGCAGGCTGTGGGTGCCGACGATATTGGTTTCGATGAAGGCGTCGGGGCCGGTGATGGAGCGGTCCACATGGCTTTCGGCGGCGAAATGGACGATGGTGTCGATGGCTTGTTCGCGCAGCAATCCCTCGACCAGCGCTTGGTCGCGGATATCGCCGTGGACGAAATGGAAGCCGGGCGCGCCCTCCAACCCGGAAAGATTGGCGCGGTTGCCGGCGTAGGTCAGGGCATCGAGCACGACCATGCCGTCGGCGGGATGGTTTCGCAGCCAATAATGGACAAAATTCGCGCCGATGAACCCGGCGCCACCCGTCACCAGCAAAGATTTCATCGCGCGACTCCGCCGTACCGCGCGATGGCCTCCAACACGCGGGACAGCTCCAAGCGCCAGTCATGTTTCGGCATGGCGTACTCCGTCATGCTCGGCGAGCGGTCCAGTACGCTGTAGGCTGGGCGCGCGGCGGCGGCGGGATGGTCGGCGGATCGAATCGGCCTGATCGGAATCCGCCGTGACAGAATGCCCGCCTCCAGTCCCAAGCGCTGAACCTCCAGCGCGAATCGATGCCAGCTCAACTCGCCCCCGTCATGCCAATGATACAAAGCGGCGCGGGGAGGTACTTGCAACATCTTCCAGAGCAGCGCGGCGAGGGAATGGGCCGAAGTCGGGCAGCCGGTCTGGTCATCCACGACCGCCAGCTCCTCACGCTCGGCCATGAGGCGAAGCATGGTTTTGACGAAATTGCGGCCGAGCTCGGAATACAGCCAGGAAGTGCGCACAACCGCGCCAAGCCCGGGCGGCAATTGTTCCAGCGCGCGCTCGCCCGCGAGTTTGCCCGCGCCGTATTCGCCCAACGGCGCGGTGGGGGCATCCGGCGGATAAGGCTTCGCGGCGCGGCCGTCGAAAACGAAATCGGTCGAAATATGCAGCAAGCGCGCACCATTGGCGCCGCACCAGCGCACCAGATTGGCCGCGCCGTCGGCATTTACCCGGCGGGCGGCGGCGGGCTCGCTTTCCGCACGGTCAACCGCGGTGTAGGCGGCGGTATTGATGACGCAGTTCGGACGGGCGGCATCCAGCGCGCTCCGCAGGCGCCCCCAGTCGGTGATATCGAGTTCGGCACGGGCGAGGAAAATCCCGCGCCAACCGCCGGGAGGTCCCGCCAATGCCAAGCAGCGCGCCAACTGTCCACCGGCGCCGGTGACGAGAACAGTTTTGGTCACACCGCCGGCAGCTCCGCTCGATCCAGGGTCGGCGCGGCGCGGTCGCGTTCCGACAACAGCGGCGCAGCGTCGAGCAGCGGCCATTCTATGCCGATGGCGGGATCATCCCAACGCAGGCTGCGGTCGTCTTCGGCATGGTAGTAGTCGGTGCATTTGTAGCATAGGTCGGCGCCGTCGCTGAGCACGTAGAAACCGTGGGCCAGGCCCGGGGGGATCCATAATTGCCGACGGTTGCTTTCACCCAGCACGGCGCCGAACCAGCGGCCGAAAGTCGCCGATTCCGGCCGCAAATCCACCGCGACATCGAAAACCTCGCCACGCACCACGCGCACCAACTTTCCCTGGGGATGTTCGAGCTGATAGTGCAGGCCGCGCAAAGTGCCCCGCTCCGAGCGGCTGTGATTGTCCTGGACGAAGCGGGCTTGGACACCGCGGTCGCGGAAGAAGGATTCGCGCCAAGTTTCCATGAAAAAGCCGCGGGGGTCGCCGTGGACAACCGGTGTCAGCAGCAATACTCCGGGAATCGGCGTGGTTTCGCTTTTCATAGTGGCGGGTTCAAGCGTTTTCACGCAGCAATTCCAATAAGTACTGGCCGTAACCGCTCGGAACCAGATTCCCGGCCAAGCGCTCGAATTGCGCGTTGTCGATGTAGCCCCGGCGCCAGGCGATTTCCTCCGGGCAGCCGATTTTCAGTCCCTGCCGGTCTTCCAGCACGCGGATGAAATTGGCTGCGTCGAGCAGCGACGCCGTGGTGCCGGTATCGAGCCAGGCGGTGCCCCGATCGAACAATTCCACCCGCAATTCGCCGCGCCGAAGATAGTTGCGGTTGACATCGGTAATCTCGAGCTCGCCGCGGGCGGACGGACGAATGGATTTGGCCACATCGATCACACCGCTGTCGTACATGTACAAGCCCGTTACGGCGTAATGCGATTTGGGCTGGGCCGGCTTTTCCTCGAGATCCACCGCGCGGAGGTTTTCGTCGAGCGCGACCACGCCGTAGCGTTCCGGGTCCTGCACATAATAGGCGAATACGCTGGCCCCGCCCGCCTGGGCCACGGATTGTGTCAGGGTTTCTTCAATGCGGCTGCCGTAGAAGATATTGTCGCCGAGAATCAGGCAAACGCGGTCGTCGCCGATGAATTTTTCGCCGATGAGAAACGCTTGGGCAAGCCCTTCCGGGCGCGGCTGCTCCGCGTAGCTGATCGAGACTCCCCAGGCGCCGCCGTCACCGAGCAGGGCGCGGAAGGCGCCGGCGTCCCGCGGCGTGGTGATGACCAAAATCTCGCGAATGCCCGACTGCATCAAGGTCGAGAGCGGATAATAAATCATCGGCTTGTCGTAAATGGGCAGCAATTGCTTGCTGACGGTGGTCGTGATGGGATAAAGCCTGCTGCCCGCGCCGCCCGCCAGAATGATTCCCTTGGTCATTTGCGTTTCCGTTTCCCCGCGGCCGGTCGGAGCGCCGTCAAGTCTTGAATGATTTCCGGCAATTGTTCATACAAATTGTCGCGGGGCTGGAAATCGAGTTCTTCGAATACGTCCTGGGCCAGCCAGGTGCGTTCGACGGTAAGATTGCGCCAGATCCGCAAACCCGTCGCCGCCCGCCGCCAGCCCGCGAGCCGACCAAGGCGCAGCAGCGCGACCGCGGCGGAGAATATCACAGCGGGGGGGCGCCGGCGGGGGGCGGCGCGGCCAAGGGCTTGATACACGGCGGCCTCAAGCACATTGGCTGTATAGAGCTGCCCATCGGTGATCAGCCAGCATTGGCCGGGAGCGAGGCGGTGTGCGGCGGCGAGAACCGCAGCCTCGCAGACATCGTTTACGCCCGCCAAGGAAAAACCGAATTCGAGCTTCGGCAGGGGCGGCAGCCGCCCCGCGGACACGAGCCGGATCATGCTGGCGATACCGCCTTTCATGCCGCGGCCATAAACCGGCGCCGGGCGCAAGACCGTGGTTAACAAGCCATCCACGCCACTGGCTTCAATCACCAGTCTTTCGGCTTCCCACTTGCCGCGCTCGTAGTCGCCGAATGGTTGTCGGTTTTGCGCGCCGTCGAGCTCCGCCGCCAGCGCGGTGCTGAAAAAAATCAGGCGGCCGGCACCCGCCGCCCGCGCCGCGGCCAGCACATTGGCGGTGCCTTCCCTATTGACCGCCAGGGCACTGGCATTGTCGCTGGCGGCGGCGTCGGCCACCGCCGCCAAATGGAACACCGCACCGACCCCGACGCAGGCCCGGCCCAGCGCTTCGCGGTCGAGAATATCCGCTTGCCGCCAATGGATGTCCCCCCGGCTGCCGCCTTGGTTGCTTGGACCATCGGCGCGATGGGTGTCCCCTTGTCGCGTTTCGCGGGCTGCATGGGTGTCCCATGGTGAAGGCGGGGTGAGGTCACCGGGCGCGGCAGAACGCGACATGGCACGCACGGAGTATCCGGCGGATAGCAGGCGGCGGCAGAGGTGGCGACCGATGAAGCCGCCGGCGCCGGTGACGAGAACCGGTTTTTGCCGTTCGCTCACAGCCACTTCCAACCGTGGCGGTTGAAAAAACGCCAAGCCGAACGCGCGAACATCGCGATGTGGCGCGTCCCCTTCTCCGCCGCCTTGCCGCCGGCGTGGCAGATGCGCATGGCCGGCACATGGGCGATTTTGCCGCGGGAGCCCAAGCGCAGGGAAAGATCGAAATCCTCGAAATACAGAAAATAGCCCGCGTCGAAACCGCCGATTTCGCGCAGCGGGCCGGCCCGGGCCAACAGGCAGCAGCCGCTGGCGATGGGAATATCCTTGCTGGGCCGGTCCAACGGCAGTTCGCGCATTTCGTAAGCGGCGAGCTTGGCCGCGAAAGGCCTGCGCAGCAGCGGCGAGCCGAAGCCCCGCAGCAGCAGGGTCAGCACCGACGGATAACGTTTGCAGAGATATTGTTTCCCAACATTGTTTTCAGCGGCCGGGCTGACCAGCGCCACCTCGGCGTTCTCAAGCAGAAACTTAAGTCCGGCGAGGATGGCGCCGGGATCAAACTCGACATCGGGATTCAGCAGCAGGTGATAGTCCGCGCTGGCGGCGCGAATCGCGAGATTGTGCCCGGCTCCGTACCCGATATTGCCGTGTCCGCGCAGCATTTTCAGTTCACAGCCCCGCAGCCGCGGTGAACCGGCCAACTCGGCGCAGTCGGCGGCGGAAAAATCGCCGGGGTCGGCCCGGGCCACCGCGCTGTTGTCGATAATCGTGATTTCAACCGCCGCCAGCGGCAGCTCGGCCCGGGCCCGCCCGCAAGCGACGGCCAGCGAATCGAGCAGGCCAAGCACTTGGCCGCGGGGCGAATGGAAACAGACGATGGAAACAGACAGCGTGAAACCGGTCATCACTTGACTTGCCCGGCTGCCTCGCCAGTTGCCCGAATCAACTCGATGCCGCCGCGCGTGTCCGGCGCGATGATGCGAGCAACAGACTTAATCAATTTCGACCAGGCGGTCTCCGAATGGAGTCGAAACCACGCGCATTCCGGGCGGCACTTCGGCTGGATCGATGCGTCGCGGACGGAACTGGCGTCCGGGGGGAACATCCCCACCCAGGGCTTGGGAGCGCAGCCGCGCAAACGGATTATCCGGATCCCGCGCCAACTCCTCGGCGGCTTCTAGGGCTTGGGCCCGGGTGGCGGCTCCGGTTTCAGCCAAGGCTTCCGCGCCACTGTCGATATCCGCCGGAGGCTGCTCGGGCAAAGCGGCCGGCCGCAGCGTAAGCCAAGCGATATTGGTGCCCCCGTCGCAGCTGACGCCGCGGTCGCGAGCTCCCACGCAGGAACTGCCGACCGGATATTGAATGCCGACGCGACCGGCTTCGCTGGCGATAATGCGGAACTGCCCGTGACCGGGAATCACCGTCTGGCCGGAATCCGCCAAGGGAACGTTAAGGACTTCGCCGCTGCGGTGGGTCAAAACAACGCGGCGGCGCTCGCCGATGCGCGAAGTGCCGACCAGCACGAATTCTGGTTCGGTGAGCGACGGCGCGGCTGGATTCGCGCCGCCGCTTCGCCCTCCGCGCCGATTTGCCGCCGAGTTGGTTTGCTCCACTTCCTCGAACAGCTCCAAGTCCTGCCCCGCGGCCGACCCGCTCCACAAGCCCAACACCGCAACACTCGAGAGGGCCGTCAAAAGCGGCCAAGCGGCACCTTGACCCATAGTCCCGTTTCCAGCCATTGTTGGATCCGCTGCTGCTGCCGAGCCTCCGATACTAACCGAATGCGCCGTGCTTTGTCATTGGGTGAGCTGCCGGGACATTCCTCCGGTGCCGGAAAACCGAAATCGATGAAACACCGGTCGCCGGAAAAAGCCACCGGGAATGGGTCTATAATTCGTCTCTCTCCTCTTCTTCGCGGGCGGTCCGTGAGCAAGCTTGTTCCTATATCCCGACAATCCCACGCCGGGCTGCGCTGGCGGCGACCGTGGAATTTCCGCTTCACCGCCGCCGACCATGTGATCCCGCTGGGCTTGAATGAAGTGCGCAAGGCGGTTAGCGGGCTGCCGACCGGCTTTATGAAACTGCCCGACAAATACTTGTTGATCGCGATTCAAGGCCTGCGCAACGGCGAGAATCTCGTGGTGAACGAAGCCGGCGAATGGCTGGCCTCGCACCTGCCAGAGTTCTATACGGGTTTTCCCTTCCGAATGAAGCGGATCGACGCCGACCGCTTTCAGGTTTGCATGGTGGAAGGTTCCGATTTTGTCGCTCCGGCGGAAAATGTGTCGAGCGGCGAAAAAGGCTGGCGACCGTTTTTTGATGAAGAGGGCAAGCTGGAGAGCTTTCTCGACGACTTGATAAAGAAAATGCAGGCCCACGCATCCGACTTGTTGGCGGCGGAGCGCGCCGCGGCGAAGTTGACCGAATTGGACTTGTTCCAAGCTTGGAATATCAACACCGGTGATGAAGAAAATCCATTGCCAATCAGAGGCTTGTATACTATCGACCAAGAACGCCTGGGGCGCTTGGATGGCGGGTCGCTGGCCGCCCTGCGCGACTGCGGCGCCCTGTCGCTTGTATACGCCCAGCTGTTTTCCGGCACCCATATGGCGGGTCTGATGAAACTCGGCCGCGGCCGCTGGCGAAAATCCACCGAGCGGGAACTGGATTTCGACCAAGCGGACGACGGCGGCAGCATCAGCTTCGACAATCTCTGACAATGTCGCCGCCAATACGCCCGGCCCGGCCGAAGCTTCGTTGGCCCGGTCAATTCTCCAAACTGAAGTTCTGCCGCAGCACCTGGCCACCGCCGACAGGCGCCGGTCTGGGCGCCCGGTCAGAGTATTGCGCTTGGGTCAGATACCAATTGCCGGCCGCGGCGATGCCTTCCGTCGCAGGGTAGCCAACGGCGCCGATCGTCTCCCGTATCAGCGTTTGAGGGGCCGGCGCAGGCGCTGAATTTTCCCGCCCGGAACCAAATCGCTCACCGCGCTCGCGCCAGTACTCCGACGCCAAGCGGTAGTTGTAGCCGGAAATCAGTTTGAACTCCGAACAATAGTACATCAGGTCGGTGTAGCGCGGAGTTTGCGCCGAGGCGAACAAGCGCCAATTGCGCTCCCAGCCGCGTTCGGTGGGCAGCGGCTGTTCCGACACCCGGTAGGGAATGAAAGTCGAACGGAACCGTGGCGGGCGCTCGCCGTACACCTTGATGGGCCCGCGGGTATTGTCGGCTTCGCTGGTTTCCGCGAATTCGTTGTCCGGGTCGATTACGTGGGGGAGCGGCAAAGGAACCGCGCACAACATCAGAGCCAACAGCGACTTTCTCATGATCCAACCCACCTTCGGATGCATGGCTGCGCCGAAATCGTGTCGAAAAAGGCTCGGTAGTCAATATCCGGGCTATTTGATATGGGCGAGAATGCCCTCCAATTCGGCTATGTTGTGATAGCTGATAACCAGCTTGCCGCCGCCTTTGGCGGTGTGCCGGATCGCCACCTTTGAACCGAGTTTTTCCGCCAGGCTTTCCTCCAGGCGCAGCAAATCGGGATCTTTTTTTCGCTCGGGTTCGACAGAGCCGCCGGACTGCCCGCGGCGGCGCAGCAGCTCCTCGGTCTGGCGCACGGAAAGGCCTTTGGCCACCACTTCGCGGGCCAATTTCACCTGCAACTCGCCTGATGTGGCGAGCAGGGCGCGGGCATGCCCCATTTCCAATTCGCTTTTTTCCAGCAGGCCGCGCACCTCGGGTTCCAAGCCCAGCAGACGCAGCGAATTGGCCACCGATTCCCGCGATTTGCCCACGGCCTCGGCCAACTCCCGCTGCGTCAAACCGAATTCCTGCCGCAGGCGTTGCAGCGCCGCGGCCTGCTCCATGGCATTCAAATCCTCGCGCTGAATATTCTCGATCAGCGCCATGCTGACCGCATCGCGGTTCGAGGCGTTGCGGATAATTGCGGGAATTGTCTTCACGCCGCTGAGTTGGCAGGCGCGCCAGCGCCGCTCGCCAGCGATCAATTCGAATTCGCCCGGAGCGGTTTCGCGCACCACCACGGGCTGCATAACGCCTTGATTGTGAATCGACCGCGCCAATTCCTCCAGTGGTTGCGCGCGCATATCCCGCCGCGGTTGGTATTCGCTTGGGTGGATCAGATCAACGGGAATTTCCCGCAGTTCGCCGTCGCGGGCGCCTGAAACGCCATTTTCCGGGGACGGCGGGTCTTCGCTCAGCGCCGACACCGATTGACGATCGCGGTCGCCCAGCAGCGCCGCCAGCCCTTTGCCCAGTTTCTTCGCCATATTGGTTACCTTTCCCCGCGGCCCGCGGCGCCTTGTTCCAAGCCTTCGACCGCCCCGCGCTCCCGGCGGCGCAGCAATTCGCCCGCCAGCGCCAAATACGCCAAAGCGCCGCGGGAGCGGCGGTCATAGCTTAGCGCGGCCTTGCCGAAGCTCGGCGCTTCCGCCAAACGAATATTCCGCGGCACAACCGTGCGGAAAACAGTTTCGCCGAAGTAGTCGAATAATTGCTTGCTCACTTCAGCGGTCAGCTTGTTGCGGGGGTCGTACATGGTGCGCACGATTCCTTCGATCTTCAATTTCGGATTCGAGCGCAGCCGGATCGCCTCAATGGTCTCGATCAGGCCCGACAAGCCTTCCAAGGCATAGTACTCGCACTGCATGGGTATCACCAGACTATCGGCGGCGGTGAGGGCGTTTACGGTCAGAATATTCAAAGTGGGCGGGCAGTCGATGAGAATGAAATCGTATTCGCCGCGGATAGGGGCGAGGGATTCCCGCAGACGGCTGTCGAGTTGGTTTCGCCGCGCCAGCCAGACTTCGGCGGCAACCAGATCGCCATTCGCCGGCAGCAGATCGAAGCCGTTGTCCACATTCCGCAGCAACACCTGGTCCAGCCGCGCTTCCCCGGTCAACAACTCGCAGACGGAGTTATCCAATTCATTCTTGCGCGCGCCGCAGCCCATTGTGGCGTTGCCTTGGGGGTCGATATCGATCAACAGCACGGCATTGCGCGCGGCCCGCAGCGAAGCCGCGAGATTGACGGCGGTGGTGGTCTTTCCCACTCCGCCCTTCTGGTTCGCCACGGCGAAGATTGCGGCCATCGGCATCATCCACGCAGCTTGATGCCGACGAGATGGCGGTCCGCCGCGCCGGGCACCCGCAGGCGCTCGACGAATTCCACCGCGAAAGCTGGCGGCAGGTTGGCCAGTTCCTCAGCGGGATAACGCCCCTTCATCGCCAGCAGCGCGGCGCCTTTGGCGAGCAGCTGCCGGGTTTTCTCGGCGCTCTCTGCAAGTGTCGCCAAGGCGCGGCAGACCACCAAATCCGCCGGGCCCTGGTACAGCTCGATCCGGCACTGCTCGACCTCGACATTGGTCAACCCCAAGGTCAGTTTCGCCTGCAACAGAAAACGGTTCTTCTTGCCGTTGCTGTCCACCAATACGAACCGCTTTTTCGGGAATAGCACCGCCAGCGGTATACCCGGCAGGCCGGCGCCGCTGCCGGCGTCTACCACGGTATCATCGACCATCCACGGCGAGATCGACAGACTGTCCAGCAAATGCCGGTCGAGCATTTGTTCGATATCCAGGACCGCGGACAAATTGAATCGAGAATTCCATTTTTCCAGTAGCCGAAGGTACTCCAGCAGCACCCCGGCGCGGGATTCGGTCAAGCGCAGATTCATGGCCCGGGCGCCCGCAAGCAGGCTGCCGCGCAGGCTCGAATCGGCTTGCGCCGCAGCCGTCTCCACGCTCAGCCGGCCTTGCGCCGCATGGACTGATGTTTTTTCAAATACACCAGAATGAGAGAAAGCGCCGCTGGGGTCATGCCCGGGATGCGCGCGGCGCGGCCAAGATTTTCCGGGCGCATTTCAAGCAGTTTCTCTCTGAGTTCGGCGGAAAGGCCGCCGATGCCGGAGTAGTCGAGATCCACCGGCAGCTCGGTGTGTTCGCGCCGCCGCAGACGATCAATCTCCTCCCGCTGGCGATCGATATAACCTTGGTACTTGATCTGAATCTCGACCTGCTCGGCCACTTGCTCCGCCAGCGGAGAGCCGAACTTCCGCTCGACTTCCGGCTCGGCCAGCCGCATCAACTCGCGGTAACTCAACTCCGGGCGCGCCAGCAATTCCGCGAGACTCCGCTCCCGCGTAAGCGGTTGTTTCAAGGTGCGGTTAAGCCTTTGCGCCGCCGCGCCGCGCGGCGTAACGCGGAATTCCCGCAAGCGCTTTGATTCCGCCTCAAGCCGCCGCTGTTTTTCATTGAAGAAGCGCCAGCGTTCCTCGCCCACCAAATTCATTTCCCGGCCCACCGGAGTCAGCCTAGAATCGGCGTTGTCCTCGCGCAGGCTCAAGCGGAATTCAGCCCTGCTGGTGAACATTCGGTAGGGTTCGACAGCGCCTTGCCGGATCAAATCGTCCACCAGCACGCCGATATACGCCTGATCGCGACCGGGACACCAGTAGTCCTTGTCGGCGACCGCCCGCCCGGCGTTGAGACCGGCCAGCAGCCCCTGGGCCGCGGCTTCTTCGTAGCCGGTGGTGCCATTGATTTGGCCGGCGAGATAAAGCCCTGGGACAAACTTGCTTTCCAGCGAATAACGCAAGTCCCTCGGATCGAAGAAATCGTATTCGATGGCGTAGCCGGGACGGGTGATGTGGGCATTCTCAAAGCCGCGGATGGATCGCACCATGTCCAGCTGAGCGTCATAGGGGAGACTGGTGGAAATGCCGTTCGGATAGATCTCGGCGACATCGAGGCCCTCGGGTTCGACGAAAATCTGGTGCGAAGTCTTGCCCGCGAAGCGCGCCACTTTGTCTTCGATCGACGGGCAATAGCGGGGACCAGTCCCTTCAATGGCACCGGTGAACATCGGCGAGCGGTGCAACGCGCCGCGGATGATATCGTGGCATTTTTCATTGGTCGCGGTTATATGGCAATTCGCCTGCCGCGGATGGTCGTCGCGGTGTCCCAGGAATGACATGAGCGGCGTCGGTTGATCGCCCTCCTGCACATTCATAACTGAAAAATCGAGACTTTTCGCATCCAGCCGCGGCGGCGTGCCGGTCTTCAGTCGACCAACGCGTAGCGGCAGTTCGCGCAGGCGGCGCGCCAACGCCGTCGCCGGCGGATCACCCGCTCTGCCGCTGGAATGATTCACCGAGCCGACGTGCAGGCTACCACCAAGAAAAGTTCCGCTGGTTAGCACGACCGCCCGCGCCCGGATGCTGATTCCCAAGCCGGTGACAACACCGCCAACTTGTTCGCCATCCATGATGAGGTCGTCCACCGATTGCTGCAACAATGACAGTCCGCGCTGATTTTCGACGATGCGCCGCACCGCGGCGCGGTACAGAGTGCGGTCGGCCTGGGCCCTGGTGGCGCGCACCGCCGCGCCTTTGCTGGCGTTGAGAACTCGGAACTGGATGCCAGCGCGGTCCACGGCCAGAGCCATGGCGCCACCGAGCGCATCGATTTCCCGCACGAGATGACTTTTACCGATGCCGCCGACGGCCGGATTGCAGGACATTTGGCCGATGGTTTCGATATTGTGGGTAATCAGCAGCGTAGACGCGCCCTGCCTCGAGGCGGCCAAGGCGGCTTCGGTGCCGGCGTGGCCGCCGCCAACCACGATCACATCGAAATTTTCTTCGCCGCGCATGGCTGCCGACCGCATTTCGGGAAGCGGCGAAGTATACCGTTTAGCTCGGATAACGCGCCAGTTGGCTAATTCAAGTAATCAATATTTATATGAGAATCACAGTATTGTAGTTATCGTAGTAACGCCGAGCCTGCTTGTGGAAAATTCAAATTTCCCTTCTGTCTTCAGTAAGTTGCGATAAGTAAGACTGGGTGTGGGAACTGGGAGTTTCTTTGGCGCGGACACTGGGCGGTTTGTGGACGAAATCCGTGGTCGGATTTCGTTCAGAGCTTTTCCAGCGCCCGGAGCCGGTTTTCAACAGGTTTTGGGCAGTTTACCGGCTTGGATATCGCGCCGGCGGCCCACGAACCGGGTCAAGCTATTTGCCGATGCAAAAGCGACTGAAGATTTCCCCGAGCAAGTCATCGCTGTGGAATTCCCCGGTGATCCGTCCCAGCGCCGCTTGTGCGAGCCGCAGGTCTTCCGCGATCAGCTCCAGCGGGCTGCCCAGGGCAAGGTTTTCCCCACCCGTGCGGCAGTGGCCGCGGGCTTCGTCGATGGCCTCAAGGTGCCGCGCTCTGGCGGAGTAAGCATCTTCGCCGCCCTGCCAAGATACCATTCGCTTCAGTTGGGCCAACAATAATTCGAGCCCCCGACCGTCTTTGGCGCAGATTCGTATCAGCGGCACTTCGGTTTCTTCGATGACGACTTGGGTTGCCGCCGGGGGTAAGTCCAGCAGGTCGATTTTGTTCAGCACGATGCAGCAGCGCCGCCTTAATTCCCGCCGCGATTCGCTGTCTGCCGCGAAACTTTCGAGCGGTCGCAGCATTTGCGGCAAGTCGTTCGGGGAGGGGTCGGCGGCGCATTTCGGCAATCCAGCCGCGTCGACAACAAGCAGGATGATATCCGCGGCTTCGACCGCCGCCCGGGCGCGTTTCACACCCTCCCGTTCGATTGCGTCGCCGCTTTTCCGCAGGCCGGCGGTGTCGCTGAGTTGCAAAGACAAACCATCCAGCAATATGCGCCGGGACAGAACGTCCCTGGTGGTGCCGGGAATCGCGGTGACAATGGCGCTCTCCTCCCCGGACAAGCCATTCATCAAGCTGGATTTGCCTGCGTTCGGCAAGCCGGTGAGCACGGCGGTCACGCCTTGGACGAGCAAGGCCCCCCGCTGACTTTGCTCACGCAGTTTGTCGAGTCGCGTTGAAACTTCCGCCAAGTCCCTTCGCAAATCCTCCGTCCGCATAACCTCGATATCGCTGTCGGAAAAATCAATCGCACTTTCAAGCAACACGCGCAATTCGGTCAGCGAATCCGTTGCCTCGTGTATCCGGCGGGAAAATTCGCCGTTCAGCGTGCGCATGGCCGAGCGCGCCGCTTGGCGCGAATCGGCGTCGATCAAATCCGCGATGGCTTCGGCCTGGGCCAGATCGATTTTACCGTTGAGAAAGGCGCGTTCGGAAAACTCCCCCGGCCTTGCCTGGCGGGCGCCCAAGGCTAGCGCCCGGCGCCGCAGCGACTCGAGCACGGCGGGGCCGCCATGGCCCTGCAATTCGATGATATCTTCGCCGGTGAAGGAGTGCGGCGCAGGGAAAAACAGCGCGATGCCGCGGTCGAGAACCGTGCCGTCTTCATCCAGAAAGCCGCAGAAATGCGCCCGACGCGGCTCGGGCTTCATGCCGAGCAGATGCTCCGCCATCGCGCCGATGGATTTACCCGAAATGCGCAACACGCCAATGCCGCCGCGCCCCGGCGCGGTGGCGATGGCGCAGATGGTTTGGTCGTCCGTCACGGTCGCCGCCGCCGGCGCTTTTCCAATCAGCGCGACGCCGCGGCTTCGGCATCGATCTTGCGGGTGATGTACCACTGCTGCAGGATGCTCAGCAGGCCGTTGGTCAGCCAATACAGCACGAGTCCCGACGGGAACCAGAGGAACAGCACCGTCATCATGATGGGCATGAACTTCATGATTTGCGCCTGCATGGGGTCCGCGGGCGCGGGACTCATGCCCATTTGCAAATACATGGTCCCGCCCATCAGCAGTGGCAGCACGAAATAGGGGTCGCGCACGGAAAGATCATTCAGCCACAGAAAGAACGGCGCGTGGCGCAATTCCACGCTCTGCATCAACACCCAGTACAGAGCGATGAAAACTGGCATTTGCACCAGTAAGGGCAGACAGCCGCCGAATGGATTGATTTTCTCCTTCTTGTACATGTCCATGGTGGCTTGCTGTAATTTCATGCGGTCGTCGCCGAAGCGTTCCTTCAGTTGCTGAATTTTCGGCATCAGCCGCCGCATTCCGGCCATTGAGCGGTATTGGGTCTCGGAAAGTTTGTAGAAGACGAGTTTCACCACCAGCGTCAGCATAATGATGGAAACGCCGTAGTTGCCCACGAAAGAGTTGATTCTCGTCAGCAGCCAGTAGATGGGGGCGGCCAGGAACCAGAGAAAACTGTAGTCTACTGTGAGATCGAGATTCGGGGAGATTTCCGCAAGCCGATATTGATCTTTCGGTCCGGCGTAGAAACGCATATCCGCCGATCCAGAAGCGCCGGGTTCGACCTGCAGGGCCGAGCTGGTGAATTCGCCGATGAATTGACCGTTGCCGCTTCGGCGCAGTGTGTAGCGGTTGTTGGCGCCGACATCTGGAATCCAAGCCGCGAGGAAATACTGCTGGCTCAACCCAATCCAGCCGCCGGGCTGTTCCAGCGAAAAGGTTTCGTCGGCGATATCGTCGAAATCCAGTTCGCGGTAGGGGTCGTCTTCGCTGGTGACGACATATCCCAAATAAGTTCTGGTGAGGCGGCTGCTGCCGCTCGGATCGGAAAAATCGTGCCGTCGGATTTGGCCGAATGGATTGGCCCGCCAAATTTCGCCGGATCGATTTTCCACGAGAAACGCGATATCGATCGCATAGCTGCCGCGGGTGAAAGTGAAGCGCTTGATAATTTCCACGCCCGCCGCGGTGGTCAGGCGCAGATCCACCGCGAGCGCCTCGGCTCCTTCCGCGAGCCGGAACCGCATCGAATCCGCCGAGTACTCCGCCCGGCCATCCCGGTCGATCCCATCGGGCCCAATCAGGCCGCTGGCGACGATGTATTCCCGACCCGGGCGCGATTCGAGTAAAACAAACGGCTCGTCCGGCACGTCCAGTTCGCGCAAATACTCGGGCAGCGCCAGGTAGACGATATCTCCCCCCACCGGATCGATTCGCAGACTCAGGGTATCGGTGGAAACTTCGATCAGGCCGGTTCGCGGTGGCGCGGCTTCGACGATGGACGGCTCATCGATCCCGACGGTGCTTTCGTCCGGGATGGCCACCGGCAAATCCGCCGCGGCATCCAAGTCCGCCGTGGCATCAGGCGGTGCCGCGGTTTGGGTCGGCCCGAACGCGGCTTCACCGCCGTCATCCACCGCCGGGGGATAATCCTCCTGCCAAGCCAGCAGCATCAGGTAGGTAAGTACCGCCAGAGACGTGTAGAGGAAGAAGCGGGTGAGTTTCATCATTTTGGTCCGCTGTCCGCCAATCCCTCCCCGGCTTCGTCACGGGAGGATTCCGCCGCCGCCCCGCTCGGAACCGGATCGCAGCCCCCCTCATGCCAAGGGTGGCAGCGGCAAATGCGCTTGGCGCCCAGCCAAAGCCCGGCAACCGGTCCGTGGATTTCCACCGCCTCGCGGGTGTATTGCGAGCAACTGGGGAAAAACCGGCATTGGGTGAACAATAACCGGGCGAAAACGAGCTGATAGCAGGCGATCAGCTTGACGAGGACGAATTTAGTCACGAGTCGGATGGCTGCCGCCGATTCTCGGCGCGGAATCGACGCAATTTCCGTTGCAGGTTGTCGCATAAGCCATCCAATCTTCGATGGATTGCCGGATTTTCGAGGGTTTCGGCGTTTTTTCTGGCGAGAATGATCAAATCGGCACCGGCGAGCTGTTCCCGCCTGTTTCGAAAACGCTCCCGGATCAGCCGCTTGACCCGATTGCGCGCCACCGCTCCCCGGACGTTTTTCTTGGAAACCACCAAGCCCATTCTGGCCGACTCGGCCCCGTTTAAAACCGCCAACGCGAGAAAATACCGGCAAGAAACCCGGCATTCGGGGTTGGTGAATACGTTTCGGAATTCCCCGCTCCGCAGCAACCTTGAAGTTCGTGGCAAACCGAGGTCGGTCACGACCGCGTACCGCGGCTTCGCCGATCAGGCGAAAGTCAAGCCGAAAGGCGGCGACGGCCCTTCGCGCGCCGCCGGGCCAGCACCCGTCTACCGCCACGCGTCGCCATGCGCGCCCGGAAGCCGTGATTTCTGGCGCGCTTGATCCGGCTGGGTTGAAAGGTTCTTTTCATAGTGCTGTCCGATTGACCGAGGCAGGCCCGCAAAACCTGCACTTCGGCCACGGATTCTAGTGGTTTTGCGCGCCGCATGCAATTCTCTGGGCAGGCTTGACATAACACAAGTTATTCACAGGAAATTCAGAGAGTATGCGACGGCGGTGAATCAGCGGCAAAAAATTTTTGCGGCGGATTTTTCCCACCCCGTAAAATGTTGTATTTGCAAAGCATTGATTTTGATTAAAAAAACCTCATAGCCAGCCTCGGCAGTCCGCTCTTGCGCAAATTTGGAATCGCTCCGTTCTTGTCGCTACAATGCCGGGGCCTTCAAATCTTACAGGTGGCGGGCGGGGAAGTGACAGCAAAAAATTGGTACAAATGCGCACGGGCGCTCAAAAACGAGATTTCGCAGGGACAATTCGATACATGGATTCGCCCGCTCAGCCCTAAAATGGAGCCGGATGGCAAGCTGCTTTGGGTGGTTGCGCCGAATCGATTCATTCTCGACTGGGTACAGTCCAAGTTCATGTCGCGCATCCGCGAGCTGATGCGGGAAATCGAACCCGGCTTGGAAGATATCTCGCTGAAAGTTGCGCCTCCACGGGATTCCACCAACTTCAGGAGCATTGGGGCGAATGGTGTCCATCCCGTGAATGGATCAAATGCCGAACCGCGGTTTGATAGCGATCGTGGGTTCACGCTCCGCCAGCCGAATGGCGCCACGCAAAATACGGTTTCCGACCCGGTGGCGGACTATCCAAACGCGGACCGGAAACGACAGCCGGAAGGTGAAATCGACCAATCCCGCACCTTCTCGAATTTCGTGGTGGGGCAATCCAACCGACTGGCGCGGTCGGTGGCGCTGCAAGTGGCGGAAAATCCCGGGCGCGCCTACAACCCATTATTCATCTACGGTGGTGTCGGGTTGGGGAAAACGCATCTGATGCATGCGGTCGGCAATCAGATGCTGGCGCAAAACCCCGGCGTCAAGGTGAAATTCGTTGATTGCGAGGCCTTCGTAAACGCGATGATTCGAGCCTTGCGCTTCAATGCCATGGACGAATTCAAGCGCTATTTTCGTTCGGTGGACGCGCTACTGCTCGACGATATCCATTTTCTCTCGCGCAAAGAACGCTCCCAAGAAGAATTTTTCCATACTTTCAATTCCCTGCTCGACGGCAAACAGCAAATCGTGCTGACCTGCGACCGCTACCACAAAGCCATAGAAGGCATCGAACCGCGGTTGAAATCGCGCTTCGGCTGGGGCTTGTCGGTCGCTGTGGAGCCGCTGGAGTTGGAAACGAGGGTGGCGATTTTAATGAGCAAGGCCCGGGCAATTGGCCTCCGGTTGCCGGACAAGGCGGCTATGTTCATTGCGCAAAAGGTTTGCGGCAGCGGGCGGGAGCTGGAGGGCGCGATCAAGAAAGTCAACGCCTGTGCGCAGTTCAAGGGAGCCGAAGTTGATATCGACTTGGTCAAGGAAGCGCTGTGGGATCTTTTCGCCCAGCGGGACAAGTTGATCACCATCGACAGTATCCAGCGGACCGTGGCGCAGTATTACAAGATCAATATGCGCGATATGCTTTCCAGGCGTCGAAGCCTCTCGGTTACCCGACCCCGGCAAATCGCGATGAGCTTAGCGCGGGAACTCGCCAACCATAGTTACCCGGAAATCGGCGAGGCTTTTGGCGGCAGGGACCATACCACCGTATTGCATGCCTGCCGCAAGGTCAAAGAACTGCGCCGCGAATCCAAGTCGGTAGATGATGATTTCAACAATTTGTTGCGGACGCTGACCAACTAAATCCGGGGGCGGGGAACCACATCATGCAATTCAAGATAGCGCGGGAGGCACTGCTCAAGCCGCTGCAATTGGTTGGCGCGGTAGCCGAACGGCAAGGCACGGTGGCGGTTATGCCGATTCTGGCAAATGTCCTGCTTGAGTTGCGCGACAATCGGCTTACCCTGACATGCAGCAATCAGGAGCTGGAAATCTCCGCGCGGGTGGACGTTTCAGATGTCGATGCCGGAGGTGAGGTTACGGCTTCCGCGCACAAGTTGTCCGATATCTGCCAGTCGTTGCCGGAAGGAGCGGAGATTGAATTCAGGTTGGATAACGCCGAGCTCTTGGTGCGGTCCGGTCGCAGCAATTTCAGGATCGTGACGCTGCCCGCCGAAGATTTTCCAAAATCGAAGGAGGAGATCGACACCATCGCCCTCACGATCTCCCAGGGCGAGCTTGCCGAGATGTTGGCGAGCACCAGTTTTTCGATAGCGGTCCAAGATTTCCGGCCATACTTGAACGGCATGTTGTTGGAGGTGGATTCCGGGAGTTTGCGGTCGGTTGCCACCGACGGCCATCGGCTGGCGATGTATACGCTAACCGCCGAAAGCAACGCCGAGGAAAAGCAACAGCTCATTTTGCCCAGGAGGGGTGCGCAGGAATTGGCGCGCCTGTTGCGGAATGCGGAAGAACCCGTCACGATTTCCGCTGGCCCTGGCCATTTTCGCGCCAATATGCATGGCTGCACCCTGGTTTCCAAACTTGTCAACAGCCGTTATGCGGATTATGAAAGGGTGGTGCCGAGAAACGGCCCCCGGGTAATGGTGGGGAGCCGCGCCGATCTGCGTCAAGCCTGCCAGCGCGCGGCAATTCTGCTCAGCGATAAATACAATATCGCCAGCTTCCGCCTCGGGCCGGGCGAGCTGAAAGTCGTCGGCAGGAATCCAGAGCAGGAGTATTCCGAAGATTCGCTTGCCGTGGATTATCAGGGAGAACCGCTGGAAATAGGGTTCAACGTCAGTTACTTGATCGATGTTTTCGCCGTGATCAAAACCGACAAAGTGCGCATCAAGCTGACCGACGCGAACAGCGCTGTGCTGATCGTGCCGCAGGAAAACGAAGCGGATGATCAGGAGCAGACGGATCAAGAGCAAGAGGAAAAGCGGGCGGGCAAAGCCGAGTCTTGTTTTGTCGTCAGTCCGTCCCGCCTGTAGGGTCGGACATCGGCATTTTTCATGGCCGGGCTGGCCAAGCTGGAAATCAGCTCGTTTCGCAACATCAAGCACTGCGTCCTTGCGCCGCACCCGGAGATAAATCTCCTCGCCGGGCCCAATGCGTCCGGTAAAACCAGTTTCCTTGAAGCGATTCATTATCTCGCCCAAGGCCGGTCTTTCCGCGCCAGCGGCGTCAAACCGCTCATCAGGGTCGGCGACCATGAAATGGTTCTGTATGCGGAGACCGCCGGGGGGTCGAAATCCGGCCTGCGCAAAACCCGCGCCGGAGATCAAACGCTCAAATTGGATGGCAAAGCGCTGCGGAGTTGGGAAAACATCGCGCGGGAAATTCCCGTCCAACTGCTGGACGCCACCTCTTTTTCCTTGTTGACCGAAGGGCCGAGCCTGCGCCGCCGCTTTCTCGATTGGGGGGTGTTCCACGTGGAACAACGCTTCCTCGCCGATTGGCGGCGCGCGCGCAAGGCTTTGATGCACCGGAACGCGCTGCTGAAGACACCCGGCGATATCGACAAGGAACAAATACGTATCTGGGAAGAGGAGTTCGCAGCCGCGGCAGTGCGCGTTACGGATGCCCGCGAACAGTATTTTCAGCGTCTTCGCGGTACTTTCTCGACGGCCCTGCACAGCTTGGACGAAGAGCTGGGAGACGCGGTGGGTCTGCATTTCCAAGCGGGTTGGAACCGGGATCATGAACTGGCCCGGCTGCTGTTCGAAAGCCGGGAGTCGGACAGAAGTCACGGTGCGACCCGTCCAGGTCCGCACCGGGCCGATATGCTGGTGAAAGTGGGGGGCGACCGGGCGATAAATATTCTATCCCGAGGCCAACAGAAGCTCGTGGTCTCGGCATTGAAAGTGGCCCAGGGGGAGCAGTTTTTCGCAATTCGTCAGCAACGGCCGATTTATCTTGTGGATGATCTCGCCGCGGAACTCGACGGGGACAACCGGGTGAAAGTGTTCGGATTGCTGCGGTCGCTCGGCGCCCAGTTGTTCGTCACCGGCGTGGACGCGGGGATGATCGACTCTTGGTTGTCCGAAGGTATGGGGCGGAGCCTGTTCCACGTGGAACATGGTAGAATAACAGCTTGATTTTCTTTGAAGTACTGTTTGCGCCGATGCGGCGTAAACGCCCTTCCTTTAGTTGGAGAAACGCATGGCGAGCAGCCCGGCCGATGATTACAATTCCGAAAACATCAAGGTGCTGAAGGGGCTTGACGCGGTCCGAAAAAGGCCTGGAATGTACATCGGAGACACCGATGACGGCACTGGCCTGCATCATATGGTGTTCGAGCTGGTCGATAACTCCATCGATGAAGCCTTGGCCGGCCACTGCTCGGAAATCAAGGTCACGATTCATATCGGAGAGTCAGTGACGGTTGCCGATGACGGCCGGGGAATTCCCACCGAAATGCACGAGGAAGGGGTGTCCGCGGCGGAAGTCATCATGACGGTGTTGCATGCCGGGGGGAAATTCGACGACAACAGCTACAAGGTCTCCGGCGGATTGCACGGAGTCGGCGTATCCGTGGTCAACGCCTTGTCAAAGAAACTCAAGCTGACGATTCGGCGGGGGGGCAAGGTCTGGGAGCAATACTACCAACACGGCATTCCCCAAGCGCCGCTCGCCGTGGTTGGTGAAACCACCGCCACGGGCACCGATTGCCATTTCGAGCCTTCCGAGGAAACCTTCAGCAACATAGAGTTCCAGTACGATATTCTCGCCAGAAAATTGCGGGAACTGGCCTTTCTCAACGCCGGCGTGGCGATCAGCCTGAACGACGAGCGCAGCGGCAAACAGGAAACCTTTCTGTACAAGGGCGGTCTGCGCGCTTTTGTCGATTACTTGAACAAGAACAAAACCGCCGTCAACAACATGGTTTATTTCAACGCGCGGGAAGTAGACGAGGGGATTTCCGTCGAAGTCGCGATGCAGTGGAACGATTCCTACCAAGAAGCGATCTTTCCCTATACCAACAATATCCATCAACGCGATGGGGGCACCCATCTCACGGGCTTTAGTTCGGCGCTGACCAAGGTGCTGAAAGGCTATATCGAATCCGAGCTCAACGGCGCGAAAGGCAAGGATATCAACGTTTCCGGCGATGACGTGCGCGAAGGCCTGACGGCGGTGGTGTCGGTGAAAGTCCCGGATCCGAAGTTTTCCTCGCAAACCAAGGACAAACTCGTTTCATCCGAAGTCAAAGCCGTGGTCGAACAGCAAACCGCCTCGTATTTGCACGATTATCTGCTGGAAAATCCCAAGCATGCCAAGTTGATTGCCGGCAAAATGATCGATGCGGCGAGAGCCCGCGAAGCCGCGCGCAAGGCGCGGGAAATGACTCGCCGCAAGGGTGCGCTGGACGTGGCCGGACTTCCCGGCAAACTCGCCGACTGTCAAGAAAAAGATCCCGCCCTTTCGGAAATTTATCTGGTGGAGGGCGATTCCGCCGGCGGTTCGGCCAAACAGGCGCGCAACCGCAACAATCAGGCGGTACTGCCGCTGAAGGGCAAGATTCTCAACGTCGAAAAAGCCCGCTTCGACCGCATGCTCGGTTCAAACGAGATTGGAACGCTGATCAAGGCGCTTGGCTGCGGTATCGGCAAGGGTGAGGGTGAGTTCTCGGCGGATGCACTGCGCTATCACCGAATCATCATCATGACCGACGCCGATGTGGACGGCTCGCATATCCGCACCTTGCTGCTCACCTTTTTCTTCCGGCATATGGCGCCGCTGATTGAACGCGGACATCTGTATATCGCCCAACCGCCACTGTACAAACTGAGAAAGGGCAAGCAGGAGCAATACCTCAAGGATGATCGCGAGCTCATGAGCTATGAAACCGCCATCGCTCTCCGGGGCGCGAGCCTGCATGTCAACGCCGAAGCACCCGGCATCGGCGGCGAAGCGCTTGAATCGCTTGTCGGCCAATACCGTGAGGCTTACGCGATCATCGACCGTTTGAGTCAGCTTTATCCCAAAGAAGTGCTCGAAGCCATGCTGTATGCTCCGCTGCTGTCGGAAGCGGATCTGAGGTCGCGTGAGACAGTAGAAGCTTGGGTCGGACAGGTAATCGGCAAACTGTTCGAGCGCAATCCGCGATACCGGGCCGATTACAGTCACACTGTCGAAGAAGAGGTCGAGCGGCACCATTTTCTGCCGGTTGTTTTGCTTGACCGTCACGGTTTGCGCAGAACCTTTAGGTTCACCCTCGATTTCTTCCACTCTGGAGAGTACAAGCGCATCTCGGCCTTGGGTGTCACCCTCGACGGACTGATCGAACCCCGGGCCTACGTCCGGCGCGGAGACCGCAAACGCAATGTCGCCAGCTTCGCCGAAGCCCTCGATTGGCTGACAAGCGAAGCGATGAAGGGCAATTACCTGCAGCGCTACAAGGGCTTGGGCGAAATGAACCCGGAGCAGCTCTGGGAGTCCACCATGAATCCAGAGACCCGGCGCATGTTGCGGGTTACCGTGGAGGATGCGATCGGCGCCGACCAGCTATTCAATACCCTGATGGGAGATCAAGTGAGTCCGCGGCGCCAATTTATCGAGTCCAACGCGCTGCGGGCGGAGAATATCGATATTTGATGATGAATCAGCCTGCGGGTCGAGTTTGGCGGCGTGGCGGCGCAGCTTCTTGGCCGAGCAAGGAATCGACCGCTTGGCGTAGATCCTCGAACACGTCGATACCTGTTAAATTGTTGTTTTTTAGAAATTTTTCTGTTTTCTTTCCATTGCCGGTCCGCACCAGAACCGGTCGGCAGCCGTGAGCCAAGCCAGCTTGAAGATCGCGCAGGCTGTCACCAATGAACCATTGGCCGCGCAAGTCGCAGCGGAATTCCTCTTCAATCCGTTCAAGCAATCCGGTGGCCGGTTTGCGACAGCGGCAACCTTCGTTGGGGCCGTGGGGGCAGTGGAAAATACCATCCACGTGACCACTTTTTCGCGCCAGCAGCGTGGCAAATTTTTCGTGGATGGATTCAAGCGCCGCGATATCGAACAATCCCCGGGCCAAGCCGGATTGATTGGTTGCCAGCACCACCAGAAAACCGGCGCGGTTCAAATCGGCTATGGCCTCCAGGCTGCCGGGCAGCGGCTCCCACTCCGCGGGCGATTTGATGTAGTCGGCGGAATCCCGATTGACGACCCCATCCCGGTCAAGCACGACGACCCTGTCGACCGACCGGCTCAAAGCAGTGAAATATCCGCGACCCGGAGGAAAAGCTCGCGGAGTTCGCGCAGGATATGCAACCGGTTGGCGCGGGTTCGGGGCTCTTCGACCATCACCATGACATTGTCGAAAAAGCTGTCAACATCGTCCCGCAGACACGCCAGCCGCGTCAATCCCCGCCCGTAGTCCCCGGCGCTGAACATGGGCGCCACTTCGCCGCGCAGCTGCCTTAAACGAAACAGTAATCGCTCCTCGGCCGGCTCGGACAACAAGTCGTCATCAATCCCGCCCTGCCGGCCTTCCGATTCGCTTTTGCCGAGCAGATTGGAGACCCGCTTATTGGCCGCCGCCAACGCTTCCGCCTCCGGTCGGTGGGCGAAATCGGCAACCGCTTCGACGCGGCGGTGAAAATCCAGTGGAGAAACGGGATTCACCGCCCGCACACAGAGGTAAATCGAGGGTGGCCGGCCCGCGTCAGCATACCAAGCCCGCAGCCGGTCCAGAATAAAATCGAACAACTGCTGCCCGCAGTCCTGCCCGCTGTCGAAAGCGCTTAAAGCGAATGCGATGGTTTCAGCGAGATCGAGTTCGATCTCGCATTCGATCAGGGTTCGCAGGATGCCTAGCCCGGCGCGGCGGAGGGCGAAAGGGTCACGGGAGCCGGTGGGCGGCTCGCCGATCGCGAACAATCCGGCCAAGGTGTCGAGCTTCTCCGCGAGCGCGAGAACGCGTCCCTCGGCGGTTGCGGGCAGGCAGTCGCCGTTGTGCCTGGGGAGGTATTGTTCGAAAATCGCGTCGGCGACCGCATCCGGCTCGCCGTCGTTCCGGGCGTAATAGGCGCCCATCAGCCCCTGCAATTCGGCGAATTCACCCACCATGTCGCTGACCAAATCGCATTTGCCAAGCGTGGCCGCGCGTTCGCAGACAGCGATGTCCACCGCCAGTTTATCCGCGATCCAACTGGATAGCCGCGCGACACGGCGCGATTTGGCCCCAACTGTGCCAAGCGCCTCCTGAAAAACAACTTTTTCCAACTCAGGCAGGCGGGATTCCAGGCTGCGGGATTTGTCGGTTTCAAAAAAGAACTTGGCGTCGGCGAGCCGCGGACGGATAACCCGCTCGTTGCCTTGAATGACTTTTTCGGGATCAAGGCTTTCAATGTTGCCGACGGTGATGAAATTGGGCAGCAGACGACCCTGCCCGTCCTCCAGGCAAAAACATTTCTGATGGTGTTTCAGGGTGAGAACGAGGGCTTCGTTGGGCAATTCGAGGAACTCTGGATCGAAGCGCCCGGCGAGGGCGACCGGAAACTCGACCAAGCTGGTTACTTCGTCCAGCAAATCCTCGTCCATGGCGACACTGGCCTCGAAGCGCGTGGCCTGCGCATTCACCAGTTCGCAAATCATCCGCCGGCGCCGCGCGAAGTCGGCGATTACGCGCCCGGGGTTTTCCAGCGCGGCTTCATAATCACCGGGATTGGTCAACGCAATGGGTTTGTTATGGTGGAATCTATGTCCGAACGTGTGGTTTCCAGAGGTTTCTCCCAGTATTTCGGCCGTGACCACCTCCTCCCCGAACAAGATGGTCAGCCAATGCGTCGGGCGGATGAATTCCACCCGGGAAGCACCCCAGCGCATGCGTCGAGGTATCGGCAGCGCGGCGAGGGACGCTTCGATCAGCTCCGGCAACAACTTTATCGATGCCGAACCCGCCTCCATCCGCGCAAAAAAGAGCTTCTCGACGCCTTGCCGCACACGGGTTTCCAATTCCTCCACTGGTACGCCGCAGGAGCGCGCGAAGCCGCGCGCGGCGGGCATGGGTGCGCCATCGGCGGCGAAGGCGGCGGCAAGCGCGGGCCCGAACCGCTCGATGCGCCGGTCCGGCTGCCGTTCGGCTAAATTCTTCACGAGCAGCGCCAGTCGCCGCGGCGCGGCGAAGGCGAAGACCTGCCCATGGGCCAACCCGGACCGTTCCAGCCGGGAACGGAAATCGCGCGACAAGGCTTGGGACAAATCGCGCAGCGATTTCGGCGGTAACTCTTCGGTGCCGAGTTCGAACAGGAAATCCCGGGCTGGGGTGCGGTTTGGCTCAGGCGTATTCACGGCGCAGTTCTTCCGCAGCCAAAGGAAAACCAAGTTTTCTTCGGCTTTCAAGATAGGCCTCGGCAACCGCCCGCGCCAGCGCGCGCACGCGCAGAATGAAGCGCTGCCGTTCAGTAACCGAGATTGCCTTGCGGGCATCGAGCAAATTGAAGAAATGCGAAGCCTTCAAAACTTGTTCATAGGCCGGCAAGGCGAGATTTCGGACCAGCAAATCGTGGCACAGCCGTTCGCAGTCGTCGAAATATCCGAATAGTTTGTCGATATCCGCCATTTCAAAATTGAAGGCGGACATTTCGATTTCGTTCTGCAAAAAGACATCGCCATAGGTTACCGCGCCATCGGGCCCGCGACACCAGACGATATCGTAGACATTGTTCACCTGTTGCAGATGCATGGCGATGCGTTCGATGCCGTAAGTGATTTCTCCACTGACCGGAAAGCACTCCAAGCCGCCAACTTGCTGAAAGTAGGTGAACTGCGTGATTTCCATGCCGTCCAGCCAGACCTCCCAGCCCAAGCCCCAAGCGCCGAGGGTTGGAGATTCCCAGTTGTCTTCGACGAAACGCACGTCGTGGACCGCCATGTCGATGCCGAGGGAAGCGAGCGAATCGAGATAGCGCCGCTGAATATCCTTGGGCGACGGCTTGAGGATTACCTGATACTGGTAATAGTGTTGCAGGCGGTTGGGATTTTTGCCGTAGCGCCCATCGCCCGGTCGGCGGCTGGGTTGCGCGTAGGCGCAGTTCCAGCTTTCCGGGCCGATCGCGCGCAAAAAAGTCGCCGGATGAAAGGTGCCCGCGCCGACCTCCATATCAAGGGGTTGTAGAATCACGCAGCCTTGATCGGCCCAGAATCGTTCCAAGGCTTGAATCAATCCTTGAAAAGTTTGCGGATCGGCGGCGGAGTCCACTGCGGAATGGCGGGCGGCTTCAAGAAAGGCCGCGATTATCCTAGAATTTCCCGGCGTTATCCACAAATCTGGTGGGGCCCGCCCGGATGTTGCGCCGCTAGCTCGAGTTGCCGCGTACCCAGTCCCGCGCGGCAGCATCCCGGTGGCTATGGTGTAGCGAGCCGGCGCGGCGGCAGCGAGCCAAGTTTTGAATAGCGGCCAGCGGGTCGGGCAAGGGTGGCTCAAGTCAAATCGCGGGTTTGCGCAAACTGCCCTATCGTTGAGTTGATCGAGGAGTTGGATAAATCTTGAAGCGTACTGCTGCGATATCCGGACTTGCCATCAAGTTTTTCATCATTCGATCTCTGTTGGCGCTGGCGGCGGTCATGCCTCCAGATTGGTCGGCGAGCCTCGCCCGCTCGCTCGGCGCAGTGCTGGCGTGTTGGCCGAACCGCTCGGCGCGGACCACCCTGCGCAATATCCGCACTTGCTTCCCGGAACTCGCCGACAACGAAGCGCGGCAGCTGGCCCGCGCCAGCTTGCAGCATTCGCTCTGTGGTTTGCTCGAAACGGGGCCGGCTTGGCTGTGGCCCGTGGCGCGGGTCAATACGGCGGTGCGGGAGACCGAAGGGGTAGGCGAACTGCGACAGGCTTTGGCTTCGGGTTCCGGCGCAATCCTCTTGGCACCACATTTAGGCAATTGGGAAATCTTCGGTATTACAGTAACTTATGGCTTGCCAGCCTATTTCATGCACAGTCCGTCGCGCTGGCCCGCCGTGGACCGGCTGATGCGCGGTGGCCGCGGCCGGGGCGGCTTGCGAATGGTGCCGGCGGATCGGTCGGGAGTGGCGGCCATGCTCCGCGCCTTGCGCGGCGGCGAACTTTGCGGAATTCTGCCGGACCAGGTTCCGAGCGATGGCAGCGGCGTATTCGCGCCGTTCTTCGGCCAGCCCGCCTACACCATGACCCTGGCCTGCAAACTGGCGCGGCGCACCGGTGCCCGCGTATTTTGCGGCTACGCCGGACGATTGCCGGGCGGCGCGGGATTTCGCGTCGTCGTGCGCGAGACTGAGCTTGCGCGGCCCAGCTTGGAGGATGCCGTGGCCAGTATGAATTCCGCGCTGGAGGAGTTGGTCCGGGAATGCCCGGAACAATACCAGTGGGAATACAAAAGATTTCGGCGTCAGCCCGACGACTCGGAGTTCTACGCCGGTTGACCGCTCGCGGCGCACGCCGCGCTTGATTCCGGGTTGCGCCGCCGCGCGTCAGCGCCGCCAGAACATCGGCGTGAACAGCACCAGCAGGGTGAACACTTCCAGCCGGCCGAGCAGCATGGCGACGCAAAGAATCCACTTGGCCGTGGTCGGCAGGCCTGCGTAAGTCGCAGAAACGCCTTCCAAACCGGGCCCCAGATTGTTGATGCAGGCGCCCACCGCGCTGAACGCGGTAATGATTTCGACACCGGAGGCCAGCAGCGCCAGCAGCATCAGCATGAAGACCATCACATAGACCGCGAAAAACCCCCATACTGATTCGATCACGCGGTCCGGCACCCGCTTTGCGCCAAGCTTGATCGGGATGACTGCTTTCGGATGAATCAGCCGCTGCACTTCGCGGAACCCTTGTTTGAAGATCAGCAGAATGCGCACGACCTTGATGCCGCCGCCGGTGGAGCCGGCGCAGGCGCCGATGATCGCGGCGTACAGCAGCATGTAAGGCAAAAACAGAGGCCAGGAATTGAAATCGTCGGTGACGAATCCGGTGGTGGTGGCGATGGACACCACTTGGAACAGACCCTTGTAAGCCGCCTCGAAAAAGCTTCCGTAAGTCGCCGTCAAATACAGGATGCCGATGGCGACCACCGACAGCGAACCCAGAATGAAAACGTAGAAGCGAAACTCCGGGTCTGCCAAGTAGTGTCTCAGCGAGCGGCGCTGCCAAGCCGTGAAATGCAGGGCGAAATTGACACCGGCGATCAGCATGAACATCACCGCGACGAAATCCACCGCCGCGCTATCGAAATAGCCGATGCTCGCGTCATGGGTCGAAAATCCGCCGATGGCAACCGTTGCGAAAGCGTGGCTGACGGCGTCGAAAAGCTCCATGCCCACGGCCCAATACGCCAATGCGCAGGCCACGGTGAGGGCCAGATAGATATACCAAAGGGCTTTGGCGGTTTCGGCCAGCCGCGGCACCAACTTATTGTCTTTCAGCGGCCCGGGGGTTTCGGCTTGATACAGCTGCATACCGCCAATGCCGAGCATGGGCAGCAGCGCCATGGCCAAGACGATGATGCCCATGCCCCCCAGCCATTGCAGCAATTGCCGATAGAACAGGATCGAACGGGGCAAATCGTCCAAGCCGGCGATGACCGTGGCGCCGGTGGTGGTCAGGCCCGATACGGACTCGAACACGGCGTCGGTCGGCGACAGCCCCAGCGCCAGCAACAGCGGCAAGCAGCCGGCTACGCCCAACACGCTCCAGAACAGCGTCACCACCAGAAAGCCGTCCCTTATAGTGAGTTCCTTGCGGGCACCGGTGGTCAAAGCCCAGAGCACGGCGCCGAGCAGAAACAAGCTGAGGAAAGTGGTGAAGAAAACGCCGATGGTCCCATCCCGGTAGAGCAGCGCCACCAGCATCGGAGGCAGGGTGCCGAGCAGGCTGAACAGCATCAGCAGGATGCCGAGCAGCTTGAGAATCATGGCGGGATGCATGGTTGTTCAGAAATGCGCGAAGCCGGCCCCGAACAGGCGCTCGACCCAAGCGATATGTTTGCGGTCCACCAGGAACAGAATCACGTGGTCGCCGGACTCCACCAGGATATCGTCGTGGGCGATCAGCACTTGGTCGCCGCGGACAATGGCGCCGGCGGTCACTCCGTCCGGCAGATTGAGTTCGCCCAGTTCCCGGCCTATCACTTTGGAAGAGTCCACATCGCCGTGGACCACCGCTTCGACGGCCTCCGCGGCGCCGCGGCGCAAGGAGTGAACATTGGCGAAATCCGCTCGCCGCACCTTGGTCAGGACGCTGCCGATGGTGGCCTGTTGCGGCGAAATCGCGATATCGACTTCGCCACCCTGAATCAAATCTACGTAGTCGGCATTGTTGATCAGCGCCATCACTTTCTTGGCGCCGAGACGCTTGGCCATCATGCAGGACATGATATTGGCCTCGTCATCGTTGGTCAGGGCGACGAAAACATCTGCGTCTTCGATATTCTCCCCGATCAGCAATTCGCGGTCCGACGCTTCCCCGTGCAGTACCAGAGTCCGGTTGAGCTGGGCGGTCAGATAATCGCAGCGGCCCTCGTCGCGCTCTACCAGTTTTACTTTGTAGCGCGCTTCCAGGCAGCGTGCGAGCCGCAGGCCGATATTGCCGCCGCCGGCGATGAAAACGCGGCGGTAGGGCCGGTCCATGCGCTTTACTTCGGCGATGCAGGCACGGATATCTCCCTGAGCGGCAACGAAAAACACCTCATCCTCGGCCTCGATCACGGTGGAGCCTTCTGGCGCGATGGGCCGGTCCTTGCGGAAGATCGCGGCGACCCGGGTGTCGATCGACGGCATGTGCTGGCGCAACAGCCGAATCTCCTGACCGACCAATGGGCCGCCATACACCGCCTTGACGCCGACCAACTGCACTTTGCCGGCGGCGAAATCCAGCACTTGCAGCGCGCCGGGCAGATCGATCAAGCGCTCGATATAGTCCGAGACGATCATCTCCGGGCAGATCGGCGTATCGACCGCGATGCCCTTTTTGCCGAACAACTGTTCGCTGAATTTGATGAAGGAGGAAGAATGCACCCGGCAGATTTTTTTCGGCGTGCGATACAAGGTATAGGCGACCCGGCAGGCGACCATGTTCAGTTCGTCGTTCTCCGACACCGCAATCAGCAAATCGGTGTCTTCGATGCCGGCCTGCTCCAGGGTGTCGGGCCGCGAGCCGCGGCCGGCGACGACCTGAATATCCATTTCCCGCTTCAGGCCCTCGAGCCGGGCACCGTCGCTGTCGACCAAGGTCACATCATTGGATTCGGATGAAAGAATGCCCGCCAAGCTGATGCCGACGGGGTTCGCGCCGAGAACGATGATTTCCATAGCGGGTGCCGCGCTCTGTCTACTCTGAAGTCAGACTTTGTTCAGCAGGCAGAAATAAAAGCCATCCGGGCCAGCCGGGGTTTTTTCGGCCGTGGCGGTCTCGCCGGCGGCGCTGGGCAGCAATTGTTTGCCATGGGCGCATTCTATTCCCCAAACGGATTCTATGCTCGCCGCTTTGGCATCTGGCGCCGCGGCGAGGAAGCTCGCCACCACTTGTTCGTTTTCCGCCCGCAACAGCGAGCAGGTGGTATACAACAGGCGGCCGCCGGGTTTCAGGCAGCACCACACCCCGCGCAGCAGCTTGCCCTGTCTTTCGCTGTGGGCGGCGATATCCGCCGCCCGCAACAGCCATTTGCTGTCGGGATGCCGCCGGATGACGCCGGTGGCGGAACACGGCGCATCGAGCAGGATGGCATCGAATAAACCGCCATCCCACCAGGTTTCCGGCAAGCTGGCATCGGCGACGGCGATTTCCGCCGCCAATCCCAAGCGGTCGAGATTCTCGGCAATTTTTGTCGACCGCGCGCGGTCGCGGTCGAGAGCCACACAGCCCGCCAGCCGCGGCTCGCATTCGAGCAGGTGGCCTGTCTTGCCGCCGGGTGCCGCGCAGGCATCGAGCAGGCGCTCGCCGGCGGCTGGCCGCAGCAGTTCCACCGCCAGCTGGGCGGCTTCATCCTGCACGCTCGCCAAGCCTTCGGCGAAGCCGGGAATTTCGCGCACCGGCCGCGGTTTGCGCAGATAAACTGCCGTCGGCGCGAGCAGCCCCGGCTCGCATTCGATGCCTCCTTGGCGCAGCGTCGTCATGAACTCCTCCCGGGAGCGGCGGCGGCGATTCACTCGCAGACACATGGGGGGCCGCTGGTTATTGGCTGCCAGTATCGCTTGCCGCTGCCGCGGCCAATCGATCGCGATGGCGCGATGCAACCACAGCGGATGGCTTGTCCGCAGCGGCTCTTCCTGCCGGGACAGCTGCTCTTCCAGCTCGGCGCGGCGTCGCTGAAAACTGCGCAACACCGCATTGATCAGCGGCTTCGCCCGGGTTTTCCGCAGCGGCCCGGCGGCTTTGACGGCTTCGTTGATGACCGCGTAATCGGGCACGGCGAGTTCGCGCAATTGGTACAGCGAGCCGAGCAGGAGAAACTCAATCTCCCCATCGCGCTTGCGCAGGGGTCGCTCAAGCAATTGTGCCAATAGGAAGGCCAGCGGCTTGCGGTGGCGGCAAACGCCGTAGCAGATTTCCTGCAGCAGGCCGTATTCCGGGAGTTTGCGGTGCGGCGCCAGTAGCTCGCCCAGCGAGTGCCCGCCTTGGGCGAGGCGGGCCAGAATGCGGGCGGCGGCGACTCGGGGTCCCATAGTGGTTCAAATGTGTGAGGCGGGGAGCAGGCGCGTGCCGGGCGCGAACGGGTGGCGTGAGGCATTCAGCGCGGCGGCGACCGCAACGGGCTTTTTGCCCGGCAGTTGCACTTCCGTCACCCGCAGCACCTGTTGTTCGCCGCAGGCGATGCGCAAGCCGTCTTTTGCGGCGGTCAATATCGTGCCGGGCACCTGCACCGCGGGCGGGGCTGAGGATTCGTCGGCTGCAACCGTGGCGCGGAGGATACGGATTCGCTTTTGGCCGCTGAAAGTGAATGCCGGCGAGCGGCCGATACCCGCCCGCACCTGGCGGTTGATAAAATCCGCGGACGCACACCAATCGATCAGCAGATCCGCGGTTTCGAGTTTGTGCGCGTAGGTTGCCGCAGCTTCCCGCTGCGGCTGCGCATTCGCCAGCAATTCCGGCAGCCGGTCCAAGCTGAACAGCAGGGCCTCCCGGCCAGCCGCGGCGAGCTTCGCCTGCAAGCTGTCGCGATCGTCCTCGACCGCGACAGGGACTTCGCGCTGGTGGACAATGGCACCGGTATCCAGCCCCGCATCGATGCGCATGATGGTAACGCCGCTGACGCGGTCGCCCGCCAGCAAGGCGCGCTCGATGGGTGCCGCCCCGCGCCAGCGCGGCAGCAGCGAAGCATGGACATTAATACATCCATAGCGCGGAATCTTCAGTATCCAAGGCGGCAAGATCAGACCATAGGCGGCGACCACGAGCACATCCGCTGCGAACGCCGCCAAGGTCGCAGCTGCTTCATCGCCGCGCAGGCTTGCGGGACGCAGCAAACAAAGGCCCCGCGCCAGAGCCAGCTCGGCCACCGCGCCGGGCCGCGATTTGCGCCCGCGACCGGCGGGTCGGTCGGGTTGCGAGTACACAGCGGCGATTTCGTGCCGCGAGCCAAGCAATGCCTCAAGCTGCGCTTGCGCAAAACTCGGCGTGCCGGCGAAACAGATCCGCAGAGGCGACATGGGGATTGGCCTCGCGGCGCGAACTACGCCAACTGGCGCTGTTCCTTTTTCTGCTTGGACTTCAGCTTCGAGCGAATCCGCTGGCGCTTGAGGGGGCTGAGATAATCGACAAACAGCTTGCCTTCCAGATGGTCGATTTCGTGCTGAATGCATACCGCAAGCACGTCCTTCGCGACGAAATCGAGAGTTTCGCCGTCGGCATTGAAAGCCCGCACCCGAATGGCCCGGGGCCGGGAGATATCCTCGTAAAAGCCCGGCACCGAGAGGCAGCCTTCCTGATAGTCCTGCTCCTCGGGCTCAATTACCTCGAATTCTGGATTAACGAGCACGACCGGACTATCCTTCTCTTTGGAGACATCGACCACCAGCAGGCGCTTGTGGACATCCACCTGCGTCGCGGCGAGACCAATGCCATCAGCTTGATACATGGTCTCAAGCATATTGGCAGCCAAGCGGCGCAAATCATCGCCGAAGTCGGTCACCGGGGCAGCGACTTTGCGCAGCCTAGGGTCCGGAAATTCCAGAATCGGTAACAGCGCCATCGTTACTCCAAAGTTCGCGGGCGGTGCCCGGTCAAAAGTATATCACTACGGGAGTTTTGCTTTATGGGCGATTCATTGCTCGTGGATTACCTCGCCCTCTCGCGCCACACAGCGTTCACGGGTGATACCTTGGCCAGAATGCTGGGTGAGCTCGGCTCGCTCAGTCATGTGCGGCAATTGCCGGCAACCCGGCTGCGCGAAGCTGGATTTTCCGCCCGCCAAATCACGGCATTGCTGACTCCGGTCGGGGACGGCTCGGCCAGCGGCCCAAGCCGCGCCGCGCTCGATTGGGCCGTCGCGCCGGATCGCGCCATCGTGCATTTCGAGGCGCCGGAGTATCCAGCCCAATTGCGGGAAATCGCGGCACCGCCGCCGCTGCTGTATGTGGAAGGGCGATTGGCCGCTTTGCGCGAACCGGCTCTGGCCATAGTCGGCAGCCGCCGCGGCAGCGCCTATGGTCTGCGGCAGGCCCGCTGGTTGGCCCACGAACTTGCCGCCGAAGGCTTGACGATTTGCTCCGGCATGGCCTTGGGCATTGATACCGCCGCCCACGAGGGCGCACTCGCCGCCGGTGGCCAAACCATTGCGGTGATGGGAACCGGCGTGGATGTCTGCTATCCGGCCCGCAACCGCGAACTGCGCGAAAAGATTCGCCGTCAAGGTGCTCTGGTGTCGGAGTTCCCCCTTGGCGCACCGCCAATCCGCCAAAACTTCCCGCGCCGCAACCGCATCATCAGCGGTTTGTGCGCTGGCGTCCTGGTCATCGAAGCCAGCCTGAAAAGCGGCTCGCTGGTGACGGCGAAACTCGCCCTGCAGCAAAACCGCGAAGTCTTCGCCGTGCCCGGCCCCATCTCCAGCCCAACCTCCCGCGGCTGCCACCAACTTATCCGCCACGGCTCGGTCTTGGTTGAAACAGCGGAAGACGTGCTGCGGGAGCTGCCGCTGGACAGTTGCCGCCAAACACCCGCATCCGCCGCCGCTGCAGATGCCGAGACCCCGGAGGCAACAACGCCATTCGCCGCGGCCGCGAATATAGTGCCAGCCAGTGCGGCGACCCCTGGCGCCGTCCCATCCCAAAACGCTGTCGCGCCATCCGCCAGCAGCCAGAACAGCGCGCCCAGCACCGCCAAACTCCTGAATCTGCTTGAAGATACCGGCTCCCTGCCCGAATCCTTGGCCAGCCAAACCGGAATCCCCGCCCAACAATTACTCGTCAAAATGCTGGAACTGGAACTAAGCGGAGCAGTCTCCCAACGCGGCGGCAGGTATTTCCGCGAGGGATGAACGCTGTTCTTGTGTCAAGGCCGAGGGCAATCCGGCAGCGCGCAGAGTGTATTCACGAGTTGCATTTGTTGGATCGTCGCGCATTTCGCTTCCCGCAAACGGGGGCTGCCAAATACCAGAGCCAGAGCTTTCGCGCGGGATATGGCGACGTTGATTCGGTTGCGCGAGTAGAGAAACTCCATTCCCCGCCTCATTTCGTCTGCGCGGGAGGCGGTCATCGAGACAAGACAGACGGGCGCTTCCTGGCCTTGGAGCTTGTCCACGGTTCCGACGCGGATAGTCGACAGGGCCTCCCGCAGCAACCGGTCCAAGAATGCCCCTTGGAAGATCGCATCCGCGCCACCGGCCAAAGCGGCGCGGGTCTCTTCGGCTTTCGCCGCCAAGTCGCCGCGGGCAATTTCGACCACCGAGCGGCCGCTGTTTTTGAGGCCCTTCAGATGGGCCGCCCCGTGAGCATTCCCCAGTCTCCGCAGCAAGTTGGTTTCTTCAGCATCCCCGCGGGGTGTCGGGCCGAATCCCCCCAAGTGGGCCAAGTCGAGAGTGATCGTGTGGGCGCAACCTGCGAACCGCATCAAGTCGGAAGTCGACAGAATTACTTGACCCTCAATTCGCCGCATAAGAAATCCATGTCCCGCCATCCATCCTTTCGAGAATATCACCTCGACGGACTGCGGTATCCACCTCGATTTCCAGGCCCAACGTCACCGCCAAAACCTATGGGATTTGGCCGGGGACTGCTGAATCCACGTCTTCACCACCACTCGGCACTGTGCAATTCTCCGATTTGCACCGACTTCGAGACTAAGGTAATTTTCCCCGCTTTGCCGATGGGTGCGGGGAGTTATGGATAAACCTTTTGTTGCTATTTTGATGGGGTCCAAATCCGATTTGGAGGCCATGCGCGCGGGAGCCGAAGTGTTGGAGAAATTCGGTATCGCATATGAGATTAAAATCAGCTCCGCGCACCGCACGCCGGAAGCGACGCGGGAATATGTCGAAACGGCGGTCGGGCGCGGTTGCCAGATTTTCATCGCCGGCGCCGGTCTGGCCGCCCATCTCGCCGGCGCCATCGCCGCCCATACTGTTCGGCCCGTCATCGGTGTGCCGATGGAGGCGGGACCGCTGAACGGTTTCGACGCACTGCTGTCCACCGTGCAAATGCCGGCGGGCGTGCCGGTCGCTTCGGTCGCTATCGGCAAAACCGGCGCCCGCAATGCGGCTTATCTTGCCGCGCAAATCCTCGCCTTGGCCGATGCCGACCTAGCCGGGCGGGTGGCCGCCGATCGCCAAGCCGATGCCGAGCGGGTGCGAAACCAGGATCGAGCCTTGCAGGCGGAGGGTTGAGCGCGTTCCGCCGGTGGCTGGAATTTCGGTCGAAGAGGCGGCGCGCCTGCTACGGCAAGGCGGGCTGATCGCCTATCCCACGGAAGCTGTTTGGGGTTTCGGCTGCGATCCGTTCAATCGGGAAGCGGTGTTACGGCTGCTGCGCTTGAAACGTCGGTCCGTCGGCAAAGGACTGTTGCTGGTGGCAGCGGAGCTTGATCAGATCGGGGAATTGCTCAAGCCATTGACTGCCGCCCAAATCGCCAGCTTGCGGGAATCTTGGCCGGGCCACAACACTTGGTTGATCCCCGACCCGGCGAGGCTGTATCCCGACTGGATACGGGGCGACCATGCGTCGGTGGCGATTCGGCTCAGCGCCCATCCGCTGGTGAGAGAGATCAGTCTCGCCTTTGACGGCGCGGTTGTTTCCACTTCGGCCAATTTGGGCGGTGAAACCGAAATTCGCGGTTCCGCGGAAATCGAGACACGGTTCGGCGGCGAAATCGACGGCATGGTCGAGGGGGAGTTGGGAGGGCGCGACGAACCATCGGCAATCCGCGATTTGCTCACCGGCGTGAGAATCCGTTAGCTTGGAAGTTGCATTATCCCGTCGCCATCTGGATGAATTGGGAAGCGTGCCGGCGCGATGTACCGGCTGAGGCTGGAGAGGATGCAAGCGGTGGTGGAAAGCGAAGCGGTACGGCGCTTCCTGCTGGAACTGCAGGAAGAGATTTGCGCGCGCTTGACCTTGGAGGATGGCGGCGGCAAGTTCATCACCGACCGCTGGGACCGCGGTGATGGCGGCGGCGGAATTTCCCGAATGCTCAGTGATGGTGCGGTGTTTGAAAAAGCCGGGGTGAATTTTTCCCACGTTTTTGGCGAGTCGCTGCCGCCTTCCGCCACCGCTTCGAGGCCCGAACTGGCTGGGCGCGGCTATCAAGCGATGGGGATATCCTTGGTCATTCATCCGCGCAATCCCTTCGTGCCAACCTCCCACGCCAATTTCCGCCTGTTCGCCACCACCGGCGGCGAGCCGATCTGGTGGTTCGGCGGCGGCTACGACCTTACACCCTACTATGGATTCGACGAGGATTGCGCCCACTGGCACCGCACCGCCCGCGCCGCCTGTGAGCAATTCGGGCCGGAATACTATCCGCGCTTCAAGCGGAATTGCGACGAATATTTCCGTATCAAACACCGCGGGGAACGGCGCGGCATCGGCGGCTTGTTCTTCGACGATTTCAACGAGGGCGGGTTCGAGCGCAGCTTCGCGTTCGTGCGGATCCTGGCGGCGAGCTTCAAGGATGCCTACCTGCCCATCGTGGCACGGCGCAAATCGCTGCCCTTCACCGACAGTCAACGCCGGTTTCAGGAATACCGCCGCGGCCGCTACGCGGAATTCAATCTGGTTTACGACCGTGGCACGCTGTTCGGCCTGCAGTCCGGTGTCGGTCGCATTGAATCCATCCTCATGTCCCTGCCGCCAATGGTTCGCTGGGTTTACAACTGGAAGCCGGAGCCGGGCAGCGAGGAGGAAAAACTTACCGATTACTACTTGGTTCCGAAATCATGGGCGTGAGCGAGAGCGGCGCGACAGCCGCGGCAGGGGTGCCAGATGGGCAGCCGGACCGCTACGCCGTGGTCGGCAATCCCATCGGCCACAGCAAATCGCCTTTGATTCACACCATGTTCGCGGGGCAAACCGGCGCGAGGATGCGCTACCAAGCCTTGCTCGCTTCCAAGGGCGCTTTCCCCGGATTAGTGGCGGAATTTTTCCGCGGCGGCGGCAAAGGTCTGAACATCACGATTCCCTTCAAACAGGCAGCCTGGGCGCTTTGCGACCGGCTGTCCCCTTCCGCCGCCCGGTCCAAGGCGGTAAATACCTTGCTGCTGCGGGACGGTGAGTTGTTCGGTGCCAATACCGACGGCATCGGCCTCGTGCGCGACATCCGCGACAATCTCGGCATCGAAATCCACGGTCGCCGCATTTTGTTGCTTGGCGCGGGCGGCGCCGTCCGCGGCGTTTTGCCCGCGCTCGCGGACGAAGCCCCGGGGTCTATGACGGTCTGCAACCGGACCCCGGAACGCGGTCAGGAACTGGCGGCGGAATTCGGAGCTGCGCTGGTGGCCGCGAATCTGGAAAGCCTTACCGGGAAACGATTCGATCTGATCATCAATGGCACTTCGGCGAGTTTGCAAGGCCGTCTGCCGCCACTCGCCGACTCTTGGCCGGAGACCGGCTGCTGCTGCTACGACATGGTCTACGCGGATGGCGAAACCGCATTCGCGCGCTGGGCGCTGGGAGCGGGCGCGGCGGTCGCCGCGGATGGCCTCGGTATGTTGGTGGAGCAGGCGGCAGAATCATTCCGCATTTGGCACGGTGACGCCCCGGAGACTGGCGCGGTTATCCGGCATCTGCGCGGGAATTAGGGGCTGTGAAACAAAATCCCGTCCGAGTTGCGAAAACTCCCCGCTGGTCAGCGGGACGCGCTGATTCGGGACCGAGGATGGCGGATTTGTCGTTTATCGCTTAATGCGCGTCCGCTTCTTCGGCGCCCTGCTCGCCGCCCAAGGCCGCGTGATACTCGGCCGGCGTCAAGGCCACGGAGTTGGGGTCGTGGCCCATGTATTCAAAGCGGGCGCCCTCGGTGTAATTGCCTTCGACGGCCATGAATCCGATCAGCAGCAGCAATACGCCGGGCGGGCCGAGAATGGTCAGGCACAGCGCCAACCTCTCCCAGTAAGCGTGCATGAAGATCGCGATGATAAAGCCGGCCTTGACCAACATGAATATGATCACGAGGGTCCAGCGCATGGCGCCTTGGACATCGAAATAGTCTACCGCGTAGGAAAATGCGCTGACCACGAACAGCAGCACCCAAATTTTGTAGTAAATGCCCAGCGGGTGCTGTTGCCCCGCATCGTCCGCCGATGACGCCATTGCCGTTTCCCCTTGCGAAATTACAATAGATAGAAGAATGCGAAGATGAATACCCAAACGAGATCGACGAAGTGCCAGTAAAGCCCGGCGATTTCGACGATCTCGAAGCCTTTCTTGTCGTAGTAGCCCACCCGGATGCGCCGCGCGACCCATAACAGGTAGATTACGCCGGCCGATACGTGCAGCCCGTGGAATCCGGTGACCATGAAGAACACCGAGCCGAATTGCGGCGCGCCGAAGGGGTTGCCCCAAGGCCGCACCGCTTCGTCGATGATCAATTTCGACCACTCGAAAGCCTGCATGCCGACAAAAGTCGCGCCCAGAACGCCGGTGGCCACAAGCAGCCAGAAGGTTTTCACTTTGTCTTTGCGGTAGCCGTAATTCACCGCCAACGCCATGGTGCCCGAACTCGTGATCAGCACCATGGTCATAATCGCGATCAGGATCAGCGGGATGGGCGCCCCGCCGAAGCTGAGGGCGAAAATCTCGCTTTGCGGCGGCCACGGTTGGGTCGTGGTCATGCGCACATTGAGGTAGCCGGTGAGGAAGCAGGTGAAAATGAAGGTGTCGCTGACGAGGAAGATCCACATCATGGCCTTGCCCCATGGGACATGGTAGGCTTGTTTGTCCGCCGTCCAATCGTCGACCAATCCGGTCACCCCGTCATTGGGGGCGGCGCTTGCTGCTGCGGTTTCGCTCATGCGTGGCTTTCCGTTAATCGCCCCGTGGAGGGCGGGCTAAGTGTTTGAAAGAATGGCGAACATCACCAACCACACCACCAGCAGAAAATGCCAGTAGAGTGTGCATAACTCGATGCTGAGGCGGACATCTTTCGGCTCGCCGCCCGAAAGCAGGCGAATCGAGGTTTTGCTCCAGACCCAAAGTCCGCCCAGCAAATGCACCGCGTGGACACCGGTGAGCAGATAATAGAATGCCGCCGCCGGATTGGGAGTCAAATAAATCCCGGACTGCTGCAAACTGTTCCACACCATCAATTGTCCAGCGATGAAAAGAAAGGCGGTCAAGCCCCCCGCCAGATAGACGGTGATCAGATTGCGGGATTCGTCGCGGCGGGTTTTGTTGCGGGCCAGCTGGAAAAACACGCTGCTCGCCACCAGCAGGCCGGTGTTCAGCCATAGCTGCGCCGGTTCCGCCACCGGCCGCCAATCCGGCAGCTCCATGCGGATGAAGTAGCTGACGGCGAACAGGCTGAAAAGCACCGTGGCGACGAGCAGGAAAAACCCCAAGGCGAACTTTTCCGCCGCCACATTGAAAGCGCCCGCGGGCCGCAGCCCACCGATGATGCCTTTGCGCTGCCAAGGCTTTTCGGTCAGATTTTTCAGCGGTTTCACAAATCGGCCTTGGAGCTATCGTGATCTGGATCGAAATGTTCTTCATCCACCGTCGGTTCGACACTTTCCGGCGTGTTCTGAGGGATGAAATCGTCGTGCGCTCCCGGCACGCTGTAGTCGTAGGCCCAGCGGTACACAGTCGGCAATTCGTCGCCCCAGTTGCCATGAATCGGCGGCGTTTGCGGAGTCTGCCATTCGAGGGAATTCGCGCCCCAGGGATTCGGGTCGGCCTTCTCGCCTTTGCGCAAACTCCAGAACACATTGATGAAGAACAACAGTTGCGACGCGCCCACAAACAGCGCCGCGATGGTGATGGCGGTATTGGCGTCCTGGGTCGCTGGAGCCATGAATTCGGTTGTGCCCAGCGCGTAATAGCGTCGCGGCACGCCGTGGATGCCGAGATAGTGCATCGGCAGATAAATCGCGTAAGTGCCGAGGAAGGTACACCAGAAATGCAGTTTGGCCATGCCCTCGTGATACATCCGGCCCGACATCTTCGGAAACCAGTGGTACAGCGCCGCGAACAGCACCAGAACCGGCGAAACGCCCATCACCATATGGAAATGCGCGACCACGAAATAGGTATCCGACAAAGGCAGATCGATCACCACGTTGCCCAGGAAAAGGCCGGTCAAACCGCCGTGGATGAAGGTGAAGATAAAGCCGATCGCGAACATCATCGGCGCATTCAAGCGGATATCGCCTTCCCACAGCGTCAGCACCCAGTTGTAGACTTTGAGCGCCGTCGGCACCGCGATGATGAGGGTGGTGGTGGCGAAGAAGAATCCGAAGTAAGGGTGCATGCCGCTGACATACATATGATGCGCCCAAACAATGAAACTCAGCAGGCCGATGACGATGATCGCCCAGACCATCATGCGGTAGCCGAAAATATTCTTGCGGGCATGGGTGCTGAGCACATCGGAAACCAAGCCGAAAGCCGGCAGCGCGACGATATACACTTCCGGGTGGCCGAAGAACCAGAATAGATGCTGGAACAGAATCGGGCTGCCGCCGTCGTAATCGAGCGCCGTGCCGGACTCAATCACCGCGGGCATGAAGAAACTGGTACCGAGCAGGGTGTCGAACAGCATCATGATCGCCGCCACCAGCAGCGCGGGAAAGGCGAACAGGCCCAACACGGTGGCGACGAATATGCCCCAGACCGATAGCGGCAGCCGCATCATGGTCAGGCCGCGGCAGCGGTATTGCAGCACGGTAACCACGTAATTCAAGCCGCCCATGGTGAAGGCGACGATGAATACCGCCAGCGACACCAGCATGAGCACGATGCCCATATCGTGTCCGGGCGTGCCCGCCATCGAAGTCTGTGGCGGATACAGCGTCCAGCCCGCGCCGGTCGGCCCGCCGCCGACGAAGAAACTCGCCAGCAGGATCAGCACCGACACCAAGTACACCCAGTAGCTGAGCATATTCATGAACGGGAACACCATATCCCGGGCGCCGCACATGAGCGGAATCAGGTAGTTGCCGAATCCGCCGAGGAACAAAGCCGTCAGCAGATAGATCACCATGATCATGCCGTGCATGGTGACGGCTTGGTAATAGGAATTCGGGTCGATCAGATCGAAAGTTTCGGGAAAACCGAGTTGCATCCGCATGAACAGCGACAGCACCAGTGCCACCAGTCCAACGGCGATGGCCGTGCCGCCGTATTGTATGGCGATGACCTTATGATCTTGGCTCCAGACGTACTTCGTCACCCAGCTGTGGGGGTGATGCAATTCCAGTTGCTGGTCTGCCAATGGTACGTATGCCATGCTTGCCTCCCGATTCGATTGCCGAGCCCGGTGGGCCGGTTACTCTCCTAGTGCTGTTTCGCTGCTGGATACGAGCGTATTGATGTACGCCGCCACATCCCGGATTTCTTCGGCGTCCGCCATTGCCGTGGCCATTTGCACCATCTGCTCGCCGTAGTCGTCTTCCGGGTGCAGGCCGCGGATGCCGGCGCGGAAATTGCTGAGCTGGGTCGCCAAATACCAATCGTTCTGCCCCGCCAGCGGCGGCGCGTCTGTATACCAAGTGCCGCTGCCGTCATCCAAATGGCAGGCGGCGCAATTGCGGTCGTAAATATCCCGGCCATTGGCGATATCGCCGGTTATCGTGCGTTCCGCCGGCACGTCCGGCAGCGAAGCCACATAGGCCGCCATGTTGCGAACCGCTTCGTCGTCCACCAAAGTGGCGGCCATCGGCGCCATTTGCTGGCCGAACACATCGCCCTCGCCGCCACGGGCGCCATTCTTGAAATAATGCAGCTGGCGTTCAACGTACCAAGCGGGCTGACCGGAAATCTTCGGGCTGTTCAAGGCGGGGTTGCCCTCTCCTTGCTGACCGTGGCAAGTGGCGCAGAGGGGGTATTGCGCCTGTCCGGCCGCCGGATTGGCGGCCACCATATTCTGGGTTTCGGCGAAAGTCGGCTGGGTGGCCAGCCAGGCGGCGAAATCTTCTTCGGTATCCACCACGACCTGGCCGCGCATGACGAAGTGGCCGATGCCGCACAGCTCCTCGCAGAGCACGTCGAAAGTACCGGTTCGGTTCGGCGTCAGCCAGAGATAGGAAACCAGGCCCGGCACCAGATCCATTTTGACGCGAAACTGGGGCACGGTGAAATTGTGCAGCACGTCGTTCGAACGGAACAGCAGATGCGCGTCTTGATCCACAGGCAGCCGCATTTGCGGGTCGTTGACGATCACATCGTCTTGGCCGTTGGGATCTTCAGGATTGACGCCGAAGGGATTGCTTTCGGAAACCAGCGCCGTGTCCGCCGTGCCCAAGATGCCGTCGGCGCCGGGATAACGGTACTGCCACTGCCATTGCTGGGCCAAAACCTCGTAGCGGGGCGCGCCTTCCGGCACGTTGACGAACACCGCCCAGTAAAACAGCCCGGGCGCCAGCATCAGCACCACGCCGACGGTGGTGAACACCGAAAGTCCGATCTCGAGCTTGTGATTCTCCGGCTCGTAGACCGCTTTGTGGCCAGGCCGGTGGCGGAAGCGCCAGACGCAGTACGCCATGAAAGCGTTGATGGCGACGAAGACAAATCCGGTCACCCAAAGCGTGATGTCGACCGTCAGATCGATACCGGCCCAGTCGGCGGCGAGGTCGGTGAACCACCAGTCGAAGTAGTAGGCGAAGACGAAATGCAGGACGACGGTGCCGATAACGAGCAGGAAGAGCGCGATTGCTAGTGACATAAAGCGGCTATCCTTTCAGGCCTTTCAGACGGGCCTTCCAAGCGGTTCCGAATAACTCCGGGGGAAGTGGTTCATCTTTCGCACACGACTGCGGAATTCGCCTTGGTCTGGGGCGATTCGCCGCGTCCCGCGAGTTCGGCCGAGGGTTGATCGCGACAAAAATTCAGCGGCGAATGATATAGAAACTAAATCTTCCAAGCAAGCGCGGTGTGTCGTGGAAACCCACTTGGAGGCACTGGGCAGTCGAAGCCATTTCCGCCCCCGCGTGGCGATTTCGAAATCGGCGAAAGCCCGGGTTTTCCGGGACGAGCGCGGCGGCGGCCAGGCAAAACGGCCAGCGAACGCACAATCCGGGCTGGTCAGGGTGGCGAATAAACCGCATAATCCACGGTTTGTTTCCGCAACCCCCATAGCCTTCGCGGAGGAGAGAATCATGCCTCGTTTCGTTTCATTTTTGTTTGCTGTCGCGTCGCTCGCAGCCGCGGCTCAGGCCGGCGCGCAGTCCGATACCTATTTCGCGGCCCACCACAATTACCGCGTGGCGCCGGTGGTGGGCGGTTTGATCCAGCCCTGGTCCATCGCTTGGCTGCCGGACGGCGACATGTTGGTTACCGAAAAACCCGGTCGCCTGCGGGTGGTGCGCGACGGCCGGTTGCTTCCCGAGGCCGTGCCGGGCGTGCCCGAAGTCCATTTCCAAGGCCAGGGCGGGCTGTTTGAAGTCCTGCCGCATCCGGACTTTGCTGAAAACCGCTGGTTGTATCTGACTTACGCCAAGCCCGTCGGCGACACTTCCACCACCGCCATCATCCGCGGGCGGTTTGAAAATGATGAACTGACCAATGTCGTGGAAATTTTCGCCGCGCAATCCACCGGCTTCGGCCACTATGGCGGCAAGATCGTGTTCGATGACGAAGGCTACCTGTTTCTCGTCGTTGGCGACCGTCAAGCCCCGGCCATCGGCGATTTGACGATTCACCCGGCGCAGGACACCGGCAACCACAACGGCACGGTCATGCGTCTGCGGGATGACGGCAGCGTGCCGGACGACAATCCTTTCGTCGGCAGCGACGATGTACTGCCGGAAATCTGGAGCTTCGGCCACCGCAGCCCCCAAGGTCTGGCGATTCATCCAGAAACCGGCGATTTGTGGGAAACCGAGCACGGCCCCCAAGGTGGCGATGAACTCAACCGCATCGAACCCGGATTGAATTACGGTTGGCCGGTGGTCGGCTACGGCGTCAACTACGGCTCCATAGGCAGCCCCATTCATGTAGGCATCGGCCAAGAGGGTATGAGGGCGCCGGACCACGTCTGGGTGCCGTCGATCGCCGCTTCGGGCTTGATGATCTATTCTGGCGACCAGTTTCCCATGTGGCGCGGCAGCATCTTCGCTGGCGGACTCGCCGGCGAACAACTCGCGCGCCTGCACCTGAGCGACGATTACCGCGAAGTGACAGTGGAGGAAACCCTGGCCTATGACATGGGCCGCATCCGCGATGTGCGGCAGGGCCCGGACGGCTACATTTACTTGGCCATTTCCGACCGCGACGACGAAGTGGAAACCGAAATCGTGCGCTTGGAGCCGGCGGAATAATTTTCCGCGCCCAATCCGCCACGGCGGAAACCCGCCCGCGACCGGGGTATTCACCGGTCGCGCGACTCGTTGAAGTTTGGCCCTGGTTCGGTCTTCGCCGGTGCGGGGAGATCAGTAGGGGAAATCCGCGCTATTAGCCCAAGCCCGGCGGGAACGCCCGTAGCGCCGCGAATAGCAAAGCGCCGCCGCCGATAATCATGCCGGCCGTATAAACGAAGCCCCAAGCCTGCGATTTGCCCAATTCGGCGATTTGCAAGCTCAGCTTGTTGTAACTCGAATCGATCTTCGCGTCCATTTTGCCCAAGCGCTCCCCCGTTTCGTAGTGATTGGCGTCGATTTTCGCGTCCATCGCGAGGAAGCGTTCAGCCGTTTCGTGGTGGTTGGCGTCGATTTTCGCATCGATCTCGCGAATGCAGTCCTTAACCTCCGTGAATTGTCGGTCCACTCCGGCAAAACGCTGATTCACTCCGGCGAATTGTCGGTCCACTCCGGCAAAACGCTGATTCACTCCGGCGAATTGCCGGTCCACTTCGGCAAAACGTTGATTCAATCCGGCGAATTGCCGGTTGAGCTCCGTCGTCAGATGCTCTTTCGTGACCAGTTCGCTCATGGCATCGCTCACGACTTCCACGGTAGCCTCGGCCTGCCTCTCGGGCATGCCAGAATCTTCGAGTTTGCGGCTCGCGGCCAAAGTGTCAAGTGCCTGTGGCATGTTTCCTCCCAAATCCCTTAATTGAATTGCGCCGGCGGAGCCAATTTCGCCAGCCGCCCGTGGCTGCGAACCCAAATATAGTGAGGTTGCGGAGAAACACCGCGTTTTCAGGAAAAATAATTTCTCGGGGCGAATGTCGCCTGCGAGGTGCACTGCTTCAGCGTGCGCCCCGCAGCTTTTGCCGCGGTCGGCGCCGGCCATTCGGCTTGAGATTCCGGCGCAAAAATGCTTGAATGCGCCAGCTTTCAGCGGTGGCCTCAGCCCGCTCAGCCGCCGCCTTCAGACTGGTTCGCCTTGAATGACTGAAACCGCCGTTCGGCAAGTATCCGCCTCCTGGCGCGATTACTACGAGATGTGCAAACCCCGCGTGGTCATGTTGATGATTTTGACCTCGCTCGTGGGCATGCTGTTGGCCGTGCCCGGCATGGTTCCCTGGCGCATTCTGCTGCTGGGCAATCTTGGCGTCGCCTTCGTGGCCTGCTCGGGTGCCGCGGTCAATCATCTGATCGACCGGCGTATAGACCGGGTGATGCGCCGCACTTCGGGCCGCCCGCTTCCCCAAGGCCGGGTTGATCCGATTCAAGCCGCTGTATTCGCTTTCATCCTCTGCGCCGCCGGCATGGCGATTCTACTGACTTGGGTCAATCCGCTTTGCGCTTGGCTGACGCTCGCTTCCTTCATCGGCTACGCCTTCATTTACACCGGCTATCTGAAACACGCCACGCCGCAGAATATCGTTATCGGCGGGCTGGCCGGCGCCATGCCGCCCCTGCTCGGCTGGTCGGCGGTCACCGGAACCGTGGAGGCCGATGCCTTGGTGCTGGTGTTTATCATTTTCGCCTGGACGCCCCCGCATTTCTGGGCCCTGGCGATCCACCGCAAGGACGAATACGCGCGCTCCGGCGTGCCGATGCTGCCGGTCACCCATGGCGAATACGCCACTCGTGTGCATATCTTGGTTTATACCCTTATCTTGGTGGCGGCGAGCGTCTTGCCGTGGTTCACCGGCATGGGCGGCGGGATTTATCTGCTTTCCGCATTGCTTCTGGGAGGCGGATTCCTGTATTGGTCGGCACGGCTGATGTTTCGCCCGCGGCCAGATGTGCCGATGCGCACCTTCGGCTATTCCATCGTCTATCTGGCGCTGCTGTTCACAGCTCTGCTGGTGGACCATTACTTGGCCTGATACGCCATGGCCGCGAATCGAACTTGGCTTGGGCGGTGTAGGGATTGGTTCCTTCCCCCTCACCGTGGTTTCGGGGTTTTCCTGGTTTTTGTCGCGACGTGGAGCCTGATGTCATTGGTGTTGGTGAAGCTGTTGCAGGTCCGCACAAACTCATCCCAACTTGCGCAATTGGACGAGCTGGGCGCTGTGGTTTTCCTCACGCCCCGGCCGCTGGGGGAACTCTCCCTCAGCGATCAAACCGGCACGCCATTTGGTCTTGAGCGGCTGCGCGGCGAGTGGAGTCTGGTGTTTTTCGGCTTCAGCAACTGCCCGGACATGTGCCCGGCGACGCTCGGGCAGCTTGAGAGGTTTCACCGCGGTCGTCTGGAGGCGGAGCAAACGCCGGTCAATATCGTCTTTGTTTCCATCGACCCGGCCGACAGCGGCGAAATCATCGGCGAGTATCTGCGCGACTTTCATCGCGATTTCATCGGCCTGCGCGGAACCCCGGAGCAAGTGGCTGAATTCGCCCTCCAACTTCACGCCAATACCGGTTTCAACGGAAATCCCGCCCTCGGTGGCCACGCAATGCCCGCCGACAGCCCGGATGGCATAATCAGCCACAGTGTGCATATCGCCGTGGTCGGCCCCGATGCCAATCTCGTCGGCCTGCTGCGGCCTCCCCACCGCGCCTTCGATATCGCCGAGGCCTTGGACATCATTATCCGGCGGGCTTGAAACGGGGAGCAAACCAAAATGACCGCAACCCCCTGATCGAAACTCCCATGGTCGAGAACCCCGCGGTCGAAGACAAAACCAGCCCCGAACTGATTCTGGTTGACGGCTCCTCCTATCTGTTCCGCGCTTTCCACGCCATGCCGCCCATGACCACGGGCGCCGGTCGCCCCACCGGCGCGGTCCGCGGCGTGACCGGCATGATCCGCACTTTGCTGAAACAATATCCGGCCAGCCGCATCGGCATTGTCTTCGACGCCAAGGGCAAGACCTTCCGCAACGAAATCTATGCCGAGTACAAGGCGCACCGGCCGCCGATGCCCGAGGAATTGCGCAGCCAAATCGAGCCGATTCACCGAATCATCCGCGCCATGGGACTGCCACTGCTGATTATCAACGATGTGGAAGCCGACGATGTAATCGGCACGCTTGCCGTCCAAGCCAGCCGCGACCGTGTCACTACGCTGATTTCAACCGGCGACAAGGATCTGGCGCAACTCGTGAACGACCGGGTCAGCCTGATCAACACCATGAACGACGAACTACTCGATCCGCCCGCGGTGAAGGAGAAATTCGGTGTCCGACCGGATCAAATCATCGATCTGCTGGCGCTGATGGGCGACAAGTCCGACAATATCCCCGGTGTTCCCGGGGTCGGCGCCAAGACCGCCGCAAAATGGCTGGACCAGTTCGGTTCAATGGGGGGGATTGTCGAAAATGCCGAGGCCATCAAGGGCAAGATCGGCGAAAAGCTGCGCGCCAATCTGGAATTGCTGCAACTCTCCCACCGTCTCGCCACCATCCGCACCGATGTGCCGCTGGAATCGAACCATCGACAACTCGAACGCGGCCCGGAAGACAAGCAGGGATTGCACCGGTTGTTCAGCGAACTGGAATTCCGCACTTGGCTGCGCGACTTGGAAGCCGAGGGAGTTGAGGCCGCGCCCGAAGCCAAGCGGGAATCTGGGCCGGAAGCAAACTCCGCCGGTCGAACGGAATCCGCCGCGGCGGCGTCACCCGCCGAACCGGAACCGCCTCCGGGGGAAACACAAACCGCGATAATTGCCAGCCCGGAGCAATTGGATGCTTTGTTGGACGAGTTGCGCGCCGCGCCGCGCTTCGCCGTCAATCTCGAAAGCGAGTCCGGCCATTTCCTCGACGCCCGCATCGTCGGCGTTTCGTTTTGCGCAAAGTCCGGCAAGGCGGATTACATCCCGCTCGATCACGATTACGCCGGCTGCCCGGAATTGCTCGCCGCCGACCGCGTATTCGCCGCCCTCAAGCCTTTGCTGGAAGACGCCCTCAAGCCTAAATGCGCATATGACCTCAAGCATCAACTGCATCTGCTGCGGAATATCGATATCAAACTGCGACCGGTGAAATCCGATGTGCTGCTGGCCTCCTACGTCGCCAATTCGGTTGCCTCGCGGCACCAGCTCGACGCCATCGCCCGGCGCTATCTTGATTTCTCCCCCCCGGCGCTGGAAAGCCTGACCGGCAAAGGCCGTGGGCGCTTGGAAATGCACCAGCTCAACATCGAAGCCTTCGGCGCTTGGGCCGGTGAGCGGGCCGATTTGATTCTGCGGCTGACGCGCGAACTGGAGCGGCATCTGGGCGAGAACGGCCACCTCGAAGGTCTCTACCGCTATTTTGAAATGCCGCTGGTGCCGGTTTTGCGCCGCATGGAACGCCACGGCATCAAACTGGACGCTGCGGCGCTGGCGCGGCAAAGCGCGGAACTCGCGGAGCAACTCCAACAGCTTGAGGAAACGGCTTTCGCGCTGGCGGGCGGCGACTTCAATCTTTCGTCGCCGAAACAATTGCAGGAACTGCTGTTCGACAAACTGCAACTGCCCGTATTGCGCAAAACGCCGACCGGTCAGCCGTCCACCGCCGAGGATGTTCTGCAGGAGCTGGCGGAAAGCTACGAATTGCCGCGAATCATCCTGCGCCACCGCTCCCTGACCAAACTCAAATCGACCTACACCGACAAACTGCCCCAGGAAGTTCACGTCCGCAGCGGCCGCATCCACAGCAGCTTTCGGCAGGCGGTCGCCGCAACCGGCCGTCTGTCCTCCATGGATCCGAATCTGCAGAATATTCCGGTGCGCACCGCCGAGGGCCGGCGCGTGCGTCGGGCGTTCGTCTGCGAACCCGGCCGCAAGCTGGTGGCGGCGGATTATTCGCAAGTGGAACTTCGCATCATGGCGCATTTGTCCGGCGATCCGGGTTTGCTCGCGGCGTTTTCCCGCGCCGAGGACATCCACCGCGCCACCGCCGCCGAAGTCTTCGGTGTGCCTCTGGAAGCCGTCGAGCCGGACCAGCGGCGCAGCGCCAAAGCGATCAACTTCGGACTGATCTACGGCATGTCGGCTTTCGGCCTTGGTCGTCAGTTGAATATCGATCGCGGAGAGGCCCAACAATACGTCGAACGCTATTTCGAGCGTTATCCCGGCGTGCGCGCGTTCATGGACAGCACCCAGGCCCAAGCGACCGAACTCGGCTACGTCGAAACTTTGTTCGGCCGCCGGCTCTACCTGCCCGATTTGCGCGCAGGCCGTGGCGTTTTGCGTCGCGCGGCCTTGCGCACGGCGATCAATGCGCCCATGCAGGGCACCGCCGCGGATATCATCAAACAGGCCATGATCGATATCGATTTATGGCTCGAAAGCGAATCGATCGACGCGCGGATGCTGTTGCAGGTCCACGACGAACTCGTCTTCGAAGTCGGTGAGCGGGATTTGGAACTGCTGTGCGACGGCGTCAAATTCCGCATGATCAGCGCCGCCGCCCTCGATGTGCCGCTGGTGGTGGACATCGGCATCGGTGACAACTGGGACGAAGCCCACTAGCGCTCCGGCGCTTGTACCGCGCGGCTCACTCTTCCAGCCAATCGTCAAGCCGTTCGCGCATTTGTTCCAAGCCGATACCCGCGGTGGCTGAAAATAGTTGCGCTTCCGCCGCGCCGCGCCCGGCGAGTTCTCCGCGCACCGCCGCCAAGATATTGTGGGCGGGATTGCGTTTCAGCTTGTCGGCCTTGGTCAGCAGCAAATGCAGCGGCAATTCGGCGGTTTGGGCCCAATCGATCATGCGCCGGTCGTATTCCTTCAAGGGATGGCGGATATCGCTCAGCAACACCAGTCCGCGCAACACTTCCCGCCTTTCCAGATAGCGCCGCGTTTCCCGCTGCCATTGCTCCCGCACCTCCAGCGGTACCTTGGCGTAGCCATAGCCCGGCAGGTCGACCAGATAGCGCTCTACCCGCTCCTCTCGCCCTTCGGCCGCCGGCACGGCGAAAAAATTCAGCAGCCGCGTGCGTCCCGGGGTTTTTCCCGCCCGCGCCAGCCGCGACTGCCGGCAAATCGCATTGATGGCGCTTGATTTGCCCGCGTTCGAACGCCCGGCGAATGCGACTTCGGCGGCGCTGTTCCGCGGGCAACCGTCCAGCGAAGCCGCGCTCAGGGTGAAATTGGCTTGGTCGTACCGCATCGGCTTCTCCATGGTCGAGCATAACAAAGAATAGAAACTGGGCCGCGCAATGGGGAGATGCCGGGAACCAGGCTACCGTCCTCCATCGGCCTGAAGGCTCGGACTCCAAAGCTAACTGCCTTCGCTGTAAATCGGGTGGCGGATGGCGGATAATCCGCACTCGAACACAGGCATTGCCGACCAAAGTCCGTTCCCGCCATGACGCAGCATAAAACCCAAGGCAAAACCGCGGTCTTATTGATTCTCGATGGCTGGGGCCATCGCGAGGACAATTATTACAACGCCATTCACGCCGCCGACAGCCCGGTGTGGGACGAATTATGGCGTGGCCGGCCGCATACTTTGGTGCGCACTTCGGGCGAGGCTGTAGGGCTGCCGGCTGGACAAATGGGCAATTCCGAAGTCGGGCATATGAATCTGGGCGCCGGGCGGGTCGTTTATCAGACGCTCACCCGCATCGACCGCGACATCCGCGAAGGCGGGTTTTTCCGCAATCCGGCTTTGACTGCCGCGGCGAACAAAGCCGCCAACAGCGGTTCGGCCCTGCATGTGATCGGCCTACTGTCGCCCGGCGGTATTCACAGCCACGAAAATCAAATCATGGCCATGCTGGAGCTGGCGCAGAGGCGCGGAGTCGGCCGCTTGTATTTGCACGCGCTGCTCGACGGTCGCGATACGCCGCCGCGCAGCGCCCTGGCCTCGCTGCGCCGGGCCGAGGCGAAACTGGCCGCTTCCGGCAAGGGCCGACTGGCCTCAATCTGCGGCCGCTACTACGCCATGGACCGAGACCAGCGCTGGGATCGGCTGCGCCCCGCCTACACTCTGCTAACCGAAGGCCGGGCGCCGTTCGTCTTCGCCGACGCGGAATCGGCGCTGCAAGCCGCCTACGACCGCGGCGAGGATGACGAATTCGTTCAAGTCAGCCGAATCGGTGATGCCGATGCCGCCATCAGCGACGGCGATGTAGTGGTGTTCATGAATTTTCGCGCCGACCGAGCCCGCCAGTTGACCCGCGCTTTCGTTGCGGACGATTTCGATGGCTTTCCGCGACCGGCCCGGCCGCGGCTGGCGGATTTCGTCATGCTAACGGAATACGCCGCCGATATTCCCGCCAACTGCGCCTATCCACCGGAAGCGTTGGACAACGTGCTCGGCGCTTGGCTAGCGGACCATGGCCGCTCGCAGCTGCGCATTGCCGAGACCGAGAAATATGCCCACGTCACCTTTTTTTTCAACGGTGGCCGGGAGCAGCCTTTCGCCAGGGAAGCGCGCAGGCTGATTCCCTCGCCGAAAGTAAAAACCTACGATCTGCAACCGGAAATGTCGGCCTTCGAATTGACCGATCAGCTGGTTGCGGCCATCCAAGGCGGTGAATTCGACACTATCGTTTGCAACTACGCTAACGGCGATATGGTTGGCCATACCGGGAATTTCGAGGCTGCCATCAAAGCGGTGGAAGCGGTGGATCAATGTTTGGGTAGAATTGTCGAAGCGGCTGGCGAAAGCGGCGCGGCGCTACTGATTACCGCCGATCACGGCAATTGCGAGCAAATGCTCGACCCGGAAAGCGGCCAGCCACTAACCTCCCACACCACCGGCCCGGTGCCGCTGGTTTATGTTGGTGCCGAAGCCTTGGAATTCACCGGCGAAGGTCGTCTCTGCGACCTGGCGCCCACCCTGCTCAAACTGCTGAACCTGCCGATCCCCCCGGAAATGACCGGACAAGTGCTGCTGCGCCCATCCGCCGCTTAAGAGGGCGTGCGTCGTTTGCGTTTGGGTCGCAGTGGCGAAGCATTGCGCTCAAGCGGCTGCGGTCGCGAACCCGCCGATTGAGGGTCCGGGGCCTTGTGCGGCGGTCAGTCGGTTTCCAGCGTGGGCTCGAGTTCGGCCCATTGCTCGTCGGCCTGTTCGATGTATTCAAGTATGTTTTCGCGCCAGCGGACCTTGATGCGGCGGCTGTAGTTCAAATACAGCTTGCCTTCGTGAATCGTCCACAAATCCGGCTCGGTGCTGGCGGTATCGCCTTAGGCTATGGCGTCGTATCCGCTGATCGCCTCGTTGCTGAAGAAGCCGGTGTAAATCGCATCGGCCGCCCTAGCCGGCGCGGCGAAAACCGCGGTTGCGAAACATAGGCCGCCGAAGCTTTGCGCCCACAATCGGTTGATCAATTTTTTCATGGCAGGCTCTCGATCAGATATTTAGTCGCAGGCTGGTTCGCAGCAGCGACAGCAATTCTTCCCGCCGCAGCCACATGATAACCGCGGTCGAGACGAACACACCCACCGCCAGGGCGAATAGCTGGCCACCATCCCGGTCGCCGGCCTCGTTGATGACCACGCTGATGCCGAGGGGCGTGAACAGATGGAAAAAGATGGCGCCGCTGATGACCGCGAGGCCGATCAGGGCACCCAGCGGCTGGGTTTTGCGGATCAGCAGCAGTACCGAAGCGACCAACTCCACAGTGCCGACGGCATAACCGCCCCAAGCAGCGAAGGCCGAAGCGATGAAGCCCGGCAAGCCGATGGACCCCATCCACTCACCGATGGTGCTGAAGATATGAATAGTCTCAAAGGAATTGCTGAACTTGAAGAACAGCGATTGCACAAAGACGATGGCCACGAAAATGGCCAACACCCACGGCAGGTAGGGCAAGATCTTTTCTTTATCCATCGTCGGAGCTCCCGGCGGGCTTTGTCCGACGAAGGATCGGCGCCGACGGATTTCCCCCGCGCGCACCCCCCTCGGGCAAGCCCCTGTTCTGGTGAACGCGAACTATCGCCCAATCCCCGAAAAATTTCCATTCGGGAACCGAGCCCGAGACCGGCGCAGCCAGCAGGAACGCCGCCGACCCATTGGCCCTCCGGGGTCGAACCGCGAGTCGTGGGGTTCTTCCGCAAGCTGTTAAACACGCTGCCCAATGCTGGCACAATGGGCAGCTATGGAAGAATCGACTGGAACCGACGCGGTAACCGCGGCGACACCGGCGGCGCCAAGCGAAGCGGCCGCGCCGCCGCCGACGGGCGCGATGGCCCAGGTGCCCGCCACGGAGCCAACCCTGGCCGCGGCGGTTCTCTGCGGCAATTGCGGCGCTGCGCTTGCTGGCAAATTCTGCTTTGCCTGCGGCCAGGAAGACCGGGAAGTGCGGCGCCCGTTCTGGCGCATGCTCCAGCAGACTTTTCAAGCGATGTTCGAACTTGACAGCCGGGTCTACCGCTCGCTGTTCCATCTGTACACCCGACCGGGTTTTCTCAGCACCGAATTCCTCAACGGCCGCCGCGCGCGCTACACGCCGCCGCTGCGTATGTTTCTAGTGCTCAGCATCAGCTTCTTCCTCATCGTTTCGATTGTTGGCACATTCGCCGCCATAGCCGGAGTCGTGCCCGGGTCCGAGGGCCCGGTGGCCGCCGCCGGGGAAAATCCGGGCGTGTCGCTGCGGCCGGGGCAACAAATCCGCGAAATTTTGGCTGACGACGACAACGCCGGCGGCAGCGAGGAAAACGATCTCGCCAACCTCGATATCGATCCGCAGGAAATCCGCGCCGCGCTGGAACTCGTGGAATTGCCGTTTCTGCCGGCGGCGACCGGCGAGCGCGTGCGGGATTATCTGGTGGAACAATCGGTGCGGAATTTCACCGAAGCGCGCGAGGCGCCGTTGCCTTTCTTTCGGGATTTTTTCATTGAATCGCTCGAATACGTGACGGTCTTCATGCTGTTGATGATGCCGCTTTTCGCGCTGGTGCTGTGGCTGCTGTTTGTATTCAAGCGCCGCTATTACGTCGAGCACTTCATTTTGACTTTACACAATCATTCCTTTCTCATGATCACTGTATATTTTTTGGCCGCGACCGGGATCATCGCCGGCCGCTATCCAGCTTTGGAGAGCTTCGTCGATTGGGTCGATCTTTTGATCGTTCTTTGGTCTTTCATTTATTTGTATTTGAGTCTGAAAAATTTCTACGGTGTCGGCTATATCTACAGCGGCTTGGCCTATTTGGCCGCAACGGCTGTCTACGCCGTCCTGCTGAGCTTGGGCTTTACGCTGTTTCTGATTGTCGCCTTCGTGCTTTATTGATCCAGACGCGGTCGAAGCGGACTGGGCGAATGCCCCGGCCCGCTTCACGGCGCGCTTGCTCCAGTCTGGGCTAGTCCTCCGCCAGCAGCAGTCGCCGGCGGAGGTCGGCGAGATGGTTCGCATTGAACGGCGCGGCGATGAACTCGCGGTAGCGTTCCAATGGCTTTTCTCCGTCGGCGAGGTGCAGCTGGAAAAAACGGTGCCGGGTGAGAAAGCGGGGCGGGCCGCCGAAAGCGTTGGCGGAATAGCTCGACCAGCGGTACAAGCCGGGATGTTTGGCGGCACCGCTGAGCAGCGGCCAGCTTTCGACCAATTTGTGGCAGTCCAGTAACAATTCCGCGCTTTCGATCTTCACCTCGCGCGGCGCGCCCCGGAACACTGCGACCTTGCGCTCGAAACGATTGTTGAAGTACTCCGAGTAACATTCGTGGACGTGGTCCAACATCGCGAACGCGCTCCTGTGCAGCTCGGGTGTCAGCAGCAGCCAAACCTCGTCCGGTTGCAGCACGTAGGCGTGCAACGCCACGCGGTAGACCTTCAAGCTATTGAGCAGGCGCAATTGGTAATAATCGAGGCAGGCTTCATCGAACAAGGCCGGGCCCTGAATATCGGAACGGGTCGCCAAAAACCATGTTGGCGTGGAAGTGGAAGGGGGTTGGTTGGAACGCGAATCCGTGGCCATAATCTGTTCCTCCGTGAATGGAATTGCGGGCGCTTCAGGTCGCCACCGCGCCGGACAGCGCGATCTGGCGCGCGCCGAGGGCTGCCAGCACGGGGTTGTGGGTGACCAGCACCACGGCGATGCGGAGTTCGCCGATGTTCAACAGAATTTGCCGCGCAACCGCATCGTTCAGGCAGGCCAGGCTTTCGTCGAGCAGGAGCAATTTCGGTCGCTTGTACAAAGCCCGGGCAAGCAGCACCCGCTGTACTTGCCCGGCGGACAAGCTGTTGCCCAGTTCGCCCACCCTGGTGTTGAAGCCGAGGGGGAGCGACTGGATTTCGGGCAAAATGCAGGCGCGGCGGCAGGCGTCCTCAAGGCGCGCTTGGTTGAAGGGCTCATCCTCCAGATTGATGTTGAAGGCGATGTCCCCGGCGAGCAGTCCATCGCTGTGCAGCACCGCGGCGGTGCCGGCGCGCAGGCGCGACAGGCCGAGTTTGCGCAGGGAAGCCCGGTCGTAGAGCAATCGGCCCGCGTCGGGCTGCTCCAGTCCGGCAATCAGTTTCAGCAAGGTGGATTTGCCGCAACCGGATGGTCCGGTGACCACAAGCGTTTCGCCGGGTTCGACTTGGAAGTCGAGTTCCTCGAACAGGGGCTGCTCATCCGCCGAGTAGCTGAAGCGCAATTTCTCGCCGCGCACTTCGCCGCCGAATGCGCGGCTGGGCAAGTTCGCGGCGGCATCGATTTGTTCGACTTCCTCCAGCGCGATATCGGCTATGCGCTCAAGATCGAGTTGCATGAGCCGCAACTCGGCCAGCTTGGGGAACATGGCCAGCACCGAAGACGAGAAATGCTGCTTCAGAAAAATGAATCCCATCAGTTGGCCGATGGTCAGGCTGCCGCTGGAGATCAGGGTCGCGCCGAGGTAAATCACCAGGATCTGCTCGATACCGAACAGCAGGTTTTGGGCCGAGCCGAACCAAAGCTGGAAAGTGCCGAGCTGATAGCCGGCATTGGCGGAATTGGCGTAGTGGTTCTGCCAATCGACGGTGCGCTGCTCTTCGATAGCGTAGTTTTTGACGACCGAGGCCCAGCGGATGTTTTCCATCAGCCGACTTTCGCTTTTCGCGGCGCGCACGATGGTTTCCTGGCGGCGCAGTTTTTCGCCCGGCAGCGAACCCACTTTCAGCAACATGGCCGAGATCACGAAACCCAGACAAACCGAAGCGAGCAGCGGCGAGTAGATGAACAGCAGGGCCAGGGAAAGGATGGACAGCAATCCGTCCACCAATACCGTAATCATGTCTTGGGAAATCAGGCCGCTGATTTTTTCCAGCGACGAAAACCGCGAAACCAAATCGCCCATCTCCCTTCTTTCAAAAAAGCGCAGGGGGAGTTTCAGCAGATGGGTGAAAATCCCGGAAACCATTTCGAATCCAAGCCGGATCGAGAACTGCATGGTGACCAGGGCGCGGACATGGCCGAGCGCGACCCGCGCCAGCATCAGCAGACCGAACAGCAGCGCGACCACCAGCACCAGGTCCATATCGCCCCGGGCGAGACCTTGGTCGATGACCAGTTGCAGGTAGAGGGGGCTGAGCAGGGAACAGGCCTGCACCAGGATCGACAGCAGCAGGATCAGCGCCATGCCGCGGGCGGCGCCGTGGGTAAAGCGGACCAGGTCGCGCAGCCGCAACCGGCGCGCGGGCGACCCGGCGGTCGCGGCGCCGGCCATGGCGAATTCCACGGCGATGCCGGTAAAGTGGTCGCCGAGTTCCCGCAAAGGATATTTTCTGACCCCGACGGCGGGATCGTGGATCACGGCTTTGCCGCGGCTGAATTTCTTCAGCACAACGAAATGATCGAGATCCCAGTGCAGTATCGCCGGTGTGCTCAAGCGCGGGACATCTTCGAGTTCGAGCTTCAGCGAACGGGTCTTGAGCCCCGCCGCGGCCGCGGCCCGGGTCAAATGCTTCAGCGAGGTGCCGAAGGCTGGCAGATTGCTGCTTTCCCGGATCGAACGGATGTCGGTGGCGCGCCCGCGGTGGCTCACCACCATCGCCAAACAGGCCAAGCCGCATTCGTTCGCTTCGGCCTGGAAAATCATCGGCAGGCGGTGGCGGCCCGCGAACAGTGGAGTCACCATATCAGCCCCCGCAATGATCTCAGTGGTTTCAGCACCAGCCCGATCAGGGGCAGCTCGTCGGTGACGATATTGGCTTGGAATTGCATGCCCGCCAGCAATTCATGTTCTTCCGGGCCGCTGACGTTTTGCCGCGCCAACTCCGCCCGCACTCGATACACCGGCTCGTTCAGCAGACTCAAGGGCAGCAGTTGCTGGCGGGGGTCGATCCGCGCGCCGGGGACGGCATCGATGGTGGCTTCGTAGCGGCCGTATTCGCGGTAATCGAATGATTCGTAGCTGAGTAGCACCTGCTGCCCGACCGCGACTTTGCCGATGATCCTCGAAGGCACATAGATCTCGGCGCTGAGCGCGGACTGTGCCGGGCCGATGTAAATCAACGGCTGCCCGCCGCGGAAGCTGTCTCCGGCGCGGACGGCGATGGTCGCCGCCACGCCGTCGCGATCGGCGCGCAAGTTCACCGCGCGTTGGGTTTCCAACTGTTTGATTTCCGAGGTGATCTGGTCGATCTCCTCGCGCAGCGCCAAATCCAGTTGGTCTTTGGCTAGTTGCTGTTGCTGCGAATCCGCCCGCAGGCTCCTTTGGCGGATTTTCTGTTCCACGGCTTGGCGTTCGGTTTCGGCGGCTTCCTGTTCAAGTTGCAGATGCGCCGCGTAGGCCTCGTCGAATTGGAAAGTGGTAATCGCCGCCGCATCCAGCAGGTGTTCGATTTGTCGCAGATGCCGTTCGCTGACGCGGATGCGTTCGCGCAGCAACGCCTGTTTGCGCTCGGTTGTTCGCAGAGAGTCGGTGGCGTGAGCAATCGCCTCGCGGTTGCGCCGCAGGGCGAGTTCGTGCTCTTTGTCGTGCAGAGGCGATTTTTCCCAAAGCGCGGCGCGGCGCTGGCGCAGCGCCTCGATGCGCAGGTGGTGGGTTTCGGAAAACTGGCTGACCGATGCCAGCGAGACCCGGGCCAAAACCTGCCCGTTTTCAACCCTGTCGCCTTCTTCGATCAGGATTTCCTCTATCCGGCCGGCACCGCCGATGGAGAGTTTTTGCAGACCCTCCCGGGGCACCAACAAGCCGGGCGCCTGTTCGGTGACCTTGTAGCGCGTGAGAATCAACAGCAAGCCGGCGCCCACGGTAACCGCGACCAAAACGAAAACCGCGTTGCGCAGCAGATTCCCGCTTCCCGCCAAGGGTTTCGATTCCGCAATGCGGTATTTCTGTTGCAGCACTTGCGGTCGGATGAGTTCGGTTCTTTCCATCGGCTGGCTCCTCAAGCTTTGCCCGCGCCGTCTTTGCCGGCGACCTTTTGTTCGATCTGTTCCACCAGATCGCGCACGACCGTGATCCGGTCGAGATCGTCTTCGTCGAGCTCGACCGCGAAGCACTCCTCAAGCTCGTAAACGATCTCGAACATGGCTAGGGAATCGAGTTCGAGTTCGTCGATGCGACAGTCGAGATCAATTTCCTCCCGGTCTGCTTGACCGGAATAACGGGTGACCAATTGCAGCGTTTTGCTGTGGATTCGCATGGGTTTTCTCCGTGGGTTGCGGGTGGTCGGCGGGGCCGGACTCAATGAAGTAAAGTGGCAGGATCGACAAGTAGCGCCATTGTTCGGGGCTGAAGCGGAAGAACGGTTCGAAGAACCGCACCAAGCCGGAGGTGATGCGTTCGGCGGCGGCCGTCAAAGTCTCGCCGCCGAATCTTTCCGGCTCCATTTGATTGCCCAGCACCACCTGCGCCCGCCCGTTTTCGGTCCAATTGATCAGGGGCAGCAGGGGCACGCGGTTGGTCAAGCTCAGTAGCGCCGGGCCCCGGGAGAACCATGCGTTGCGGAACAGGAATTCGACTCGGGCGCGGCCGCCGAAATGCTCGTTGAGATCGCAGAATGTGATCAGCTGCGTGCCCGGGCGGCGCAGCAGCGGCGCCAGTTTGCCGATTTGCGCGTCCCGCGCCAGCAACTGTTCGCGCGGCCCCATGGCGCGCCCGCCGAAAGCGCGTTTCATATTGGCGAAATAGGCGTCGCTGCCGGCGGCTTGGGCGAGGAAGCAAACCTTTGTCTGTGCGCCGATCCTGGCCGCCAGCAGGTTCGGCCCGTAAAGGTAATCGCCGAAGTGGTAAGTCACGAGCAATCGCGAGCGGGGGTCGTCGCGCAGCAGTTGTTGCAGATTCCGCAGTTGCGGAAACCGCAGGCGGGCGGTGTAACGTCGCAGGTCGGCCCCGGCCAGGCGGGTGTTGCGCCGATTCTCAAGGCCCCGCAGCCATTTTTTGTTGGCCGCGAGCAGGTGCCGGGCGCGGCTTTGCGGTTCCCGTAAAAATGCGGCTACGGCCGCGACTTCTTCCACGGAAGATTCGGGCTGCCTTCCGAACATCTTCTAACCCCTGCCTTGAGTGGTGCGGGCTATGTAGACGATGATTCGAAGGGCTGCCAAATTTTTGCGAAAAATAATTTTCGACCGCCGCGGTCGCGGCCAAAGCGCTCTTCCGCCGCGATTCGCCCGAGCTATAATTTGGCGGTCGCGGGTCGAAGCCGCAGTGGAGAATGGCTTTGCTGGACAGCTATCAAGCCCATGCCGAACATCTGCGGGGCGAGTACGAACAGGCGCTGGGGGATGAATTCGAATCCGTGCTGCTGCACAGCGGCGGGGCGGACTGCTATTTCGGCGACGACCGTGAGATCGCCTTCCAAGCGCACAGCCATTTCGGTCGCTGGCTGCCGGTGAGCCGACCGGACCAGTTTCTGCTCGTCCGGCCCGGCCGCAAGCCGATTTACTTCCAGATCATTCCTCCAGACTATTGGTATGAGCAGGAATTCCCTGTCGCGGATGAATGGCGCGAAGTTTCGGAGGTGCGACGGCTGGCTTCGGTTCGGGACTTGCCGGCGGCGGGGTGCCGATTTGGTGCGGGAACCGCCTATTTGGGACCCAGTCCGGTGACCGCGCGGGAATTGGGAATCGCGGCCGAAAATTGCAATCCCAAGACACTAACGCATAGGCTGGATTTCGCCCGGGCCATCAAGACACCCTACGAGGCCGAGTGCATCCGCGCCGCCAATCGGCTCGCCCTGCGCGGCCATCAAGCGGCGCGGATGTGCTTTCTGGCCGGCGGCAACGAATTCGATATCCATCTCGCCTTTCTGGAAGCCTGCCAACAACTCGAGGAGGAATTACCCTACACGCCGATCATCGCCCTGGACGAGAAGGCGGCTATTCTGCATTACCAGCACAAGCGCCGGCATCTGCCGCGACAGGCGCGGGTGCTGCTGATTGATGCCGGTTGCCGGGTGCAGGGCTATTGCTCGGACGTGACCCGCACGTGGACCGGGACTTCGGCCCAAGCGCTGTTTCGGGATTTGGCCGCGGCGATGGACCGACTGCAACAGGAGTTGGTGGCGGAGATCCGACCCGGATTGGATATGGTGGATCTGCATATGAGCGCCCTGGGCAAGCTGGCGCGGCTGTTTCTGGAACTCGAAATCTGCCGCGGTGATGTTGGACGCTTGCTGCGGCTGCGAATTCCACAATTGTTCATGCCCCACGGCGTGGGTCATTTATTGGGCGTGCAGGTACACGATGTCGGCGGCCGGCAGCGCGATGCGGACGGAGGGCAGCGGCCACCGCCGGAACATTCCCCGGCCCTGCGCATGACCCGCATCATGGCGGAGAATATGGTGTTTACGGTGGAACCGGGCTGTTATTTCATTCCCATGCTGTTGGAACCGGCCCGCGAGTCCGCGGCTGCGGAGCTGATCAACTGGGCCGCGGTCGATGCGCTGTATGACCACGGCGGTGTGCGCATTGAGGATAACGTGCGGGTGACCGCCGCGGGCGCCGAGAATCTCACCCGGCGGGCGGCGGCAGCAGCGGCCTGATTTCCGCGAGGGTCAACTCCAGCGCTTGTTGGTTGGCGGCGACCACCGATCGCCCGGACGCGCCCATCCGCCGGCGGGAGTCGGGGTTCGCGAGCAATTCGCTCCAGACCGCGCCGAGTTCGACTTCGTCCGCGGCGGCGCGAAGAGCGCCGGCGTTTTCCAGCAATTCGCAGATGGCGGAGAAATTGAAGCGCGACGGGCCCGTTGTCACCGGCAAACCCAGCGCCGCGGGCTCCAGCACATTGTGGCAGCCGGTATCGACCAAACTGCCGCCGACAAACGCGATATCGCCGCAGGCGAAGTACGCCATCATTTCGCCCATGGAATCGCCGATCACGATTCGCGCTTCGGTATTGAAGCTTTCGGGGCGGCTGCGGCGACCGACGGCGAATCCCGCGGCCGCGCAAATTTCGACAACCCGTTCAAACCGCTCGGGATGACGCGGCACGAGCAGCAGCAGAGTTTGCGGATGCGCTTTCAGGCAATCGCGGAACGCCCGCAGCAGCCGCGGTTCTTCGCCGTCCCGGGTGCTGGCCGCGACGATCAAGCGGCGGCGGCCTTTCCATGCGGCGATGGCGGCGAGCGGGGCGGTGTTGGTGCCAGCGGCAAGCGCCGCGAATTTCAAACTGCCGGTAACCCGCACCCGCTCCGCGCCCAATTCGCGGAAGCGGTCGGCATCCTGCTCCGCTTGGGCGCAGACTCGGTGCAACCGTCCCAGCATGGTTCGCGTCAGACCGGGGAAGCGCGCGTATGAGCGCCGGGACTTGTCCGACATGCGGCCGTTCGCGAGCAGCAGTTTCAGGCCCCGCCGCCTGGCCAGATAAATGGTATTCGGCCAGAGCTCGGTTTCCATCAGAATCAACAGCCGCGGTCGAAAGGCGCGCAGAAATCGGTTCACGATCCAAGCCGCGTCGTAGGGCGCGTAGCGATGTATTACGCCGTTTCCCATTTGCCGTTGAACTTGTTCCGCGCCGGTTGGTGTCATCGTTGTGACTACGAATTGCAACTCCGGGCGCTCCCGGCGCAGGGCGGCCACCAGCGGCGCGGTTGCCATGGATTCGCCGACGGAGACCGCGTGCAGCCAAACGGTCGGCTTGGCGGCGTCGAAGTTCTCCGGCGTGTCGATGCGTCCGAAGCGCTCGCCCATCCGTTGCCGATAAGCGGGCGCCTTGCGCGAACGTCGCAGCAGACGCAGCCAGATCAAAGGCAGCGCGAGAGTGAATAGAAAACTGTAGAGGAATCGCTGCATGAGAGAGGTGGAGCGGGCCGTCCCCGGCGGTGGCCCGCGCGCTGAACCGCCGCGGCACCTGCGGTATTCTTGCGCGGGACTGGCCATCAAGTGGAAAAACTTAGCGGATGCCCCCCAGCTATTCAACCGATATTGTGATCTTCGGCGGCGGCGTGGCGGGCTTGTGGTTGCTCAACCGGCTTGGTGCCGAAGGCTACCGCGCGTTGTTGCTTGAGCGGGACAAACTCGGCGGCGGCCAGTCGATCCACTCCCAGGGCATCATCCACGGCGGCTTGAAGTACGCTTTGCACGGCGCTCTGAGCGGCGCCTCCCGCGCCATCGCCGATATGCCCCGGCGCTGGCGCGATTGCATCGCAGGCCGGGGCGAAGTGGATCTTTCTTCCTGCCGGGTGCTGAGCCCGCATTTTTTTCTTTGGTCCGGCATCGGGCGCGGTGTCGGCCTGAAGGCTTTTCTCGGCAGCAAGGCCGTCGCCGGCAAGGCATCGCCGGTGCGGAGGGAGGAGGTTCCGCCAATCCTGCGCGGACGCGGCGCGGTCTACCGCCTGCCGGATTTCGTGCTCGACAGCGCCGAATTGATCGCCGCCTTGGCGGCGCCCTGGCGGCACCGAATTCGCGCCATCGACTCGGCCGCGACCCGGTTTGCCGGGGTGGGCGCGGCGCGGCAGCTATCCTTCGGGATCGATGACGGAAGCTCGCGGATCAATGCGCGGCGCTACATCTTCTGCGCCGGCGCGGGCAATCAGGATTTACTGGCGCGGGCCGGATTGCGCGGCACCCATTGCCAACTCAGGCCGCTGAAGATGGTGGCGGCGAGTGGCCCGGGCCTGCCACCGTTGTTCGTGCATGCCCTAGATGGGGGCCTGCGCGCCACGCCCGCGGTGACAATCACCTCCCATCGCGCCGAGCGCGGGGAAGTGGCCTGGTATCTGGGGGGTGGCTTGGCCGAAGACGGCGTGAAGCGTTCCGGCGAGGCCCAAACCGAGGCCGCGCGAAAGTTGATCGAGCGGCTGTTCCCTGAAATTGATTGCGGAAAACTGCGTTGGCGCTGCTTCGATATCGATCGCGCCGAAGCGGTATCCAGCGGCGGACGCCGCCCCGATAGCGCGCAAATCCACGCCGAGGAGAACATCATCGCCGCTTGGCCCACCAAACTGACTTTGGCCCCGGCGCTCGCCGACCTTGTGCTGGCGAAGCTGCGCCGGGATGGCGTTGCGCCTTCGGCGGGCACCGGCCCGGTCGCGGTGGACCTGGCCGGCCCGCCACCCGTGGCGCGGCCGATATCGATGTGATCGAAATACCGATGGCGGCCAAAACGATTTACATCCCTGTCATGGCGTTCGTTTCCCTCGCTGACGATAGCCTGGGATGGGGTTTTTGGCGGGAAACCCAAAATCGCTCGACAATTACGCGGAGGTCGGAAACTTGGCTTTGCGCGGCAAGCCGCAATCGGAAAACAATGCCAGCGAATATGACCGTGGGCTAAGGTCCCGATGCTTCCATCACGCGATTTGGGTTCGACCGGAATGCGGGTATCCTGCCTGGGACTGGGCACAGTCAAATTCGGGCGCAATACCGGGGTCAAGTATCCGAGGGGCTTTGAGCTGCCCTCGGACCGTGAAGTCTCCGCGCTGCTCGACGAAGCGAGACGGGCCGGTATCAATTTGCTCGATACCGCGCCAGCCTACGGCGACAGCGAACAGCGCTTGGGTCGTCTGCTGCCTGGTCGAGACCAGTGGCTGCTGAGCACCAAGGTTGGTGAAACTTACGCCGCCGGTCGCTCGCGCTTCGATTTTTCCGCCGCGCATACCCGCGTCAGCATCGAACAAAGCCTGCGTCGCCTGCGAACCGACCGGCTGGATCTCGTGTTGATCCATTCCGACGGCAACGACCTCGATATACTCGACCGGTCGGATTGTCTCGAAACTCTGGAGCGGCTGCGCGACCGGGGCCTGCTGCGCGCGACCGGCATGAGTTCCAAAACCGTCGCGGGCGGACTGCGGGCAGTTGAACTCGTCGATGTGCTGATGCTCGCCTACAACCGCTCCGACAGCAGTCAAGCGCCGGTAATCGAAAAGGCGCGTCAAGCCGGCAAAGGCGTGCTGATCAAGAAAGGCTTGGCCAGCGGCCACGACGTGGGCGACGCTGCGCCCGCCGCCGATCATGATGTCGAAAATTCAATCGAAGCCAATTTTCGCTTTTTGCTCCAGCCTGCCGGAATCTCTTCCCTAATCATCGGAACCATCAACCCAGACCATCTGCGACAGAATGTCGAGGCGCTAAACAAAGCGGTTCCCAACTTCGATACCGCGAAAGGGAACTGATTCCGAAGATTGCAACACTCCTCGCGACCCATTCCATTTCGCGCTTCCCCCGCGTTCCACCCGGCACCGTCCCCGCCAGCGGCGGGGATTCTTATCCCATGATCGGCTGGACTGAGGCGAAAGCTGGATACCGATTTAGCGAGGGTTTAACCGGAAGCCGGGTTTTGCGCCGCGCGGCGCATTTTTTCGACCATGGCGGAAGTCGAGCAGTCGTCGATGAAGGCGAGGGCATGGACTTCGCCACCCCAAGATTTGACCAGCTCGCCGCCCACGACTTGATCCAGTGAATAATCGCCACCCTTGACCAGGATATCCGGGCGCAGCTCGCGCAACAGCTTCTCCGGCGTATCTTCGCCAAAGCCCACTACCCAGTCGACCGCGCCGAGCCCGGCCAGCACGCGCATGCGCCGGTCGAGTGGATTGATCGGGCGTCCCCGCCCTTTGAGTTTTCGCGTTGAGGCATCGTCGTTGACCGCGACAATCAGCCGGTCGCCAAGCTTTCGGGCTTCGTCTAGATAGCCGACATGGCCCGCGTGAATGATGTCGAAACAGCCGTTGGTGAAAACAATGCGTTCGCCATGTTCGCGCGCGTCCCGCACCGCGATTTGCAATTGATCGGCGCGCATGATTCCCCTGCCGCCGGCTTGTTCGGCGATCAATGCGCGGCGCAACTCCGGCGCGCTGATGGCGGCGGTGCCGAGTTTGCCGACCACCAAACCGGCCGCGAGATTGGCCAAGGCGACCGCATCGGTCAGTTTTTCGCCGGCGGCGAGCGCGGTCGCGAGCACCGAAATCACGGTATCGCCAGCGCCGGTGACATCGAACACTTCCCGCGCCTGAGCCGGTAGATGCAATTCCGGCGCTTCGGTACGAATCAAAGTCATGCCGGCTTCGCCGCGGGTGATGAGCAAGGCCTTCAGTTGCAGCTGCTCGATCAGTTTCCGGCCTTTTTCAACCAATTCACTTTCATTCGCGCTCGGTCCCATGACGGCATCGAACTCGGTCAGATTCGGCGTGATCAGCGTGGCCCCGCGATACTTTCCGAAATTCGCTCCCTTGGGATCGACGATGATGGGGATCCCCCGCCCGCGGCCGAGAGCGATCAATGCCTCCACTTGGCCCAATCCGCCCTTGTCGTAGTCCGAAAGCACCAATACCTGGGCATCGGGCAGCAGCTTGGCGGTCTCGGCGGCGAGATCTTTGGTGTCCGCTTGGTTGAAGCGTTGCTCGAAATCGAGCCGGATCAACTGCTGCTGGTGTCCGATGACGCGCAGCTTGGTGATGGTGGGCTTGTCGGCCGAGCGCAGCAGGCCACAGTAAACGCCGGCGGCTTCCAGCCGCGCGCGCAGCTCGTCGGCGGTGGCATCGTCGCCGACCACGCCGACCAAGGTGGCGGCACCGCCGAGGGTGGCGATGTTCAGCGCGACATTTCCCGCGCCGCCGGGCCGGTCTTCGCGCTTGACCACGCGCACCACGGGCACCGGCGCTTCGGGCGAAATGCGGCTGGCGCCACCATGCCAGTAGCGATCGAGCATGACATCCCCCGCCACCAGCACGCGGGCTTCTTGGAAGGCGGGCATGGTGGGCTTCATCGACTCGCCACTCCTGCAGGACGGGCGCCGCGAATCATAACATGGCGGTTTTCACCTTTATTGTTCGGCGAGCGATTTGGCCAGCGCGGCGCATCACCGGCCGCGATTTGTCCGATCCGGGATATCGTTAGCAAAATCAACGAACTGGGTGAATTTTGAAGCGCACTGGTGCAGTATCGGGGCCGGTGATGCGGCTTTTGCGGCGTAACGACGTTTCAATGAAGCGGACGGCATGAAAGAATCGGCAGACGACGGACTTATCGGGTCGCGGCGAATTTTCACGCCCCGGTTCTCGGCGCCCCGGTTCTGGCCCGTTTGGCTGCTCATTGCGCTGGCGTGGGCCGCGGCTTGGTTGCCCCATGCTTGGCGGCTTCGGCTCGGCGCTGGCCTGGGGCGGCTAAGCTATCTGTTGGCAAGGCGCCGGCGCCATGTTTGCGAAGTCAATTTGCAGGTTTGCTTTCCCGAACTCGACCGCGAAGCGCGCCGGCGCTTGGTGCGGCGGACTTTCGTTTCGAACGGGATTGGCCTGCTGGAAATCGCCATCGCGTGGTTTCGGGAGCCGCGGCATCTTCGTTCCCGCGTCAGTATCGAAGGGCTGGAAAATCTGCGGGCGGCGGTGGCAAAAGGCCGGGGCGTGCTGCTTGTCGCCGCGCATTTCACCACGCTGGAGATCGGCGGTTTTTTGTTGAGCGCGCACCATCCCATGGCGATAACGTATCGCGCCCACGAGAATCCGCTGTTCGATGCCGTCATGTTCAATCGCCGCCGGCGCCGCTATCCCCGCGTGATTGAGCGGCGCGATGCCCGCGGCACCCTGCGCGCCCTGCGCGACGGCCAGGTCGTTTGGTATGCGCCGGATCAGGATTACGGCGCGCGGCGGGCGGTTTTCGCGCCGTTCTTCGGCGTCAACGCGGCCACCATCACGGCCACCAGCCGCTTCGCGCGGTCGAACGACTCGCCAGTGCTGCTCTTCAGTCATTATCGGCGGGCGGACAATTCGGGCTACCATTTGCGCATCGGCCCCGAGCTGAGTGATTTCCCCAGCGGCGATGAATACGCGGACGCCGTGCGGATCAACGCGCTGGTGGAAGCCGCGGTGCGCGAACAGCCGGATCAATACCTGTGGCTGCACCGCAGATTCAAAACCCGGCCGATCGGAATAACTGGTCCGTATTGATAAGACAGCGCCGCTCAGTTGATGAATCCCTCACCCGAATCGATCATTTCCGCGCCATTCCCAAGGCCCCGGCCGCAGCCGGCGACCCGGCCGTGATCCGGCTTGCCCGTGCCGTCGGCGGCTATGGGTTGGCGTTGGACGCGCGGATTTGGGCGGCGCTTGCGAGCTTGCCGCTTTCCGCCTATGCCGCCTTCGCCGCCAGAGTGCCCAACGATGACGCCTACATCTACATCCGCGGCGCCGAAATTTTCCGGCAAGAAGGCTTCGCCGCGGCATTCGCGCATTATCCCTGGGCGGGTTATTCGGTGCTGCTTGGCTTGGCCGGCGATATCGGGCTCGGGCCCTTTGCCGCGGCGCATCTGCTCAACGCGCTGTTCTTCTCGGTGTTGGCATTCGCCTTCGTCGGCATCTGCCGGGAGTTTTCCACGGACCGAAAACTGCTGGCGCTCGCCGCCCTCAGCATCTTGGTGTTCCCGGAGATCAACGAATACCGCTTCCTGATCCTCCGCGATTCGGGGTTCTGGGCGTTCTCCCTGCTGGGTCTGTGGTGCCTGATCCGCTACGCTGCCGAAGGTTCCTGGAGGTACGCTCTGTGCTTCTGCGGCGCGATGCTGTTGGCTGTGGTTTTCCGCCCTGAAGCGATTCTGTACTTGTTGCTGGCGCCGCTGTGCCTGTTGTACGACCGCGGGCGCGCACCGGGGGAGCGGGCGGTGCTGTGGCTGCGCGTTGCGGCGGTGGCCGCCGCCATTCTGCTGCTGTGTATGCCGGTTGGGCTGGCGCTGGATTTGAATTTGCCGCGGCAATTGATCGCGCAGGCTTCTGCTTATGCGCCGTTCGCGCAATCGCTGTTCAATCCCGAGGCGGAAAATCTGGCGACGATGGCCGAAGCCATTTTCGGCGAATACGCGGCCACTTTTTCCGCGCGCTATTTGCCACTGTTTCTGTTCGCCGGATTGACGGCCATTCTGGCGGCGGAATTGCTGTACGCAGTGGGCATGCCCTTCGCGCCGCTGTTGGCCTGGGGCTGGTGGAAAGGATGGTTGCCGCCGGCCCGCGGCAAGGCGCTGCCGGTGGTTGCTTTCGCTCTGCTCAATCTGCTCACCGTGTTCGCCTTCATTCTGCTGACGCGCTATCTGAGCAGCCGCTACGCTGTGGTGTTCAGCCTCGCGCTGGCCTTGGCCGTACCGTTTTTCGCCCGGGAGTTGTTGGCCCGGGCCAAGCCCGGAAGCTGCTTGGCACCTTGGCTGCTGACGCTGTTTTTCTTGTTTTCGGCAGTGGATTCCTACTACAGCTTCGGACGCTCGAAAGGCTATGTGGCGGACGCCGTATCCTGGTTGCAAGCGAACCGCGGGGAGACCGCCGCGTTGGTGACCAACAACCGGACCGTCGCTTGGCGCAGCGGCATGGTAGCCGAGTACGACAGAGTGGCGCCGGTTCTCGGCGCCGAGCAGATTTTCGCCGCCGCCGCGGGGGACTTGATCGTGGTGGAAATGTCTTCCGCCGACGGGCGATTGCTGTCGCGGCCCGATATCGCGGAGCTGTTGCAGGCCGAAGCGGTATTGCCGGGAGCGGACGAACCCCGGCTGCGAATCTTCCGGCGCCGGTAGGCAAAGGCAAAGGCGAAAGCGACGAATCCCACCGCCTACCAAGAATCTCGCTCCGGGCGGCGGGTGACGAGCAGATTCTCCAGAATCAAGTACTTCAGACCGGAATTGACGAACAACTCGACCGCGTGTTCCGGTGTGCAAACCAAAGCTTCTCCGGGCCGGCTCATGGAAGTGTTGATCAGCAGTGGATGGCCCGTCTCGGCGTGAAACCGCGTCAACAGACGATGAAAATCCGGGCACCGCGCGGCTTCCACCACCTGCACCCGGGCGCTGCCGTCGGCATAGGCGATACCGGGATAGCGCCGCCGCCAAGCTTCATCTATGCAAACGCCGATGCAGCGGTATGGGTCGGCTTGTTGGCCGGCGAGCATGTCGGCACCGGCGCCAGCCAGCACCGAACAGGCGAAAGGACGCCGGTTCTCGCGGAATTTGAGTTGTTTATTGATGAGATTGGCGGTGTTCCGCTGTTGCGGATTCGCCAGCACGCTGCGGTTGCCAAGCGCCCGCTGGCCGAATTCCATCCGCCCGCGGAACCAGCCCACCAACTCGCCCGCCGCCAGCAATTCCGATGCCTTGGCGAAGGGGTCGCGGAGTTCCTCCCAAACCGGCTTTTCGCGGTGGCCGCGGCAGGCGTCGACACACTGGCGCGTCGTGAACGCCGGCCCCAGCGCCATGCTTTCCACCGGTTTCAGCCGTCCACCGGTTTGGCGGATGACATAGGCGGCGGCGCCGATGGCGGTGCCCGAATCGCCGCAGGCCGGATGCACGATCAGACGCTCGACTTTGTCCATGGCCGCGAGTCGCTGATTCAGGCGGAGGTTCATTGCGCCGGTTCCCGCCACGGCCAGAATTCCGCTTTCCGCCAAGACATCGCCGAGGTGATGTTCGACCAAGTCCACCGCCATGTCTTCGTACAATTTCTGGATGGCGGCGGCATAGTGCAGATAGGGGTCGTCCACCAGATTGCCGACCCGGCGCGGGCCCAGCATGGCCACCAGCTTGCGGCTGAAATAATGACCCTGGGCTTTGGCTTTGTAGCGCCGCAAACCAACCGTGCCGATCAGTTTGTTGTTCACCCGGAAGTGCCCGCCCCGGCAGCTCGCCAGCGCCGACAAATCGTATTTTTCCGCATCGCCCAAGGGCGCGATGCCCATGACTTTGAGTTCGCCGTCGAGAATCTCAAAGCCGAAATAGTCAGTCAGCGCGGCGTACATTCCGCAGAGCGAATCTGGATTGTGAAATTCCTTGCGTTTTGTGAGTCTGCCCTGTTCACCAGAGGCGAACAGCATGTTGGAATACTCGCCTTTAACGTCGTTGCAGAAGATCGCCGTTTTTCGGTCCGGCTCGTTCAGCAGCCATGCACTGGCGGCATGGGCGACCTGATGCTCGACGGGGACGATGCGCGCTTGGTTCGGCGCGATTTGCAGGCGCTCCAGCATTCGCCGCAATTGCTTGAGATAGCGACGATACCGGCGGTTGCCGTTCAGCAGGCTGTCGAAGCCGCGGTCGGGGGCGTACCAGTGGCGCCAGGCATAGTGCCAGCGGGCGGGACTGAACAGACTGATGGGGCTGTAGGAAATCGCGATTCGGTCGATCTCCGCGGCCCGGACGCCGGCGCACCGCAGGCATTGGCGAACCGCGTGATAGGGCATTTCGTTGCGGGCGTGACGGCGGCGCGTCAGCCGCTCTTCCTCCACGGCCGCCACCAATTCGCCGCCGCGGAACAGCGCCGCCGCCGGGTCGTGCCCAACCGCGCCGGCCAGTCCAAGTGTGTATCCAGTCATTCTCCGCATTGTACCCGGATATCCCGCAACTACGCCCCTACACAGGCCAGCCCTTTGACCTGCGGCGAACGCCGCGCGCGAGTTCACAGCGGCCCTTCGATTTCCACCCGCGAGCCATCGACCCGCGCCCGCACGCCATAGGTTTCGGCGATTCGGCTGCTGGTCAGCGTGGTCGCCGGCGGCCCGTCGGCGACGATGCGTCCGCTTCGCATCCAAATCAGTCTGCTTGCGAAACGCGCGGCGATCGCCAAATCGTGGAGCACGACCAAAGCGCCGCCGCCTTCGGCCACGAAGGCGCGGATCAAATTCATCACCCGGAATTGATGCCGGGGATCGAGTTCCGCCACCGGCTCGTCGGCGATCAACAGCGCCGCTTCGGCGGCGAAGGCGCGGGCACAATGCACACGGGCGAGTTCGCCGCCGGACAGCGTGGCCGTCGATCGTTCGGCCAGCCCCCCAAGGTCGCAGGCCGCCAAGGCGCGGTCAACCGCTTTGCGGTCGCTGCCGCGCAGCCGTCCCAGGGTCGCTCCGTGGGCGAAGCGTCCGAGCGCGACGACATCCCGCACCGGGCTCGGCCAAGCCAGGGGTCGTTTCTGGGGCAGATAGGCCAGGAGTCTGGCGCGGCGCGACGGCGTCATGGCCGCGGTGTCCTCTCCGTCGATTCGCGCGCGCCCGCCCGCCGGCCTCGCCAGCCCGACGATACCCCGCAGCAAAGTCGTTTTGCCGGCGCCGTTGGGACCAAGCAAAGCGACCAATTCTCCCGCGCGCAAACTAAGGGAAGCCGCCTCGACGATGGTGGCGCCGCCGCCCGTGATCCGCAAGCCGGATACCGTCAGGGTTTTGCCGTCGCCGTTGCCGCAGGCATGACTCATGACTGACCGCGCCTCAGTCCTGTAAGCTGCGGCGCCGCAGCACAATCCACATGAAGGCCGGCGCGCCGATCAATGCCGCGACCACGCCGAGTTGCAGTTCGTTGACCGTGGGGGCGAGCCGGATGCCGATATCCGCCAGCACCAGGATCAGGCCGCCCAACAAGGCGGATGGCAGCAGGGAACGCGCCGGGTCGTGATCGACCATGGGCCGCACGATATGGGGGGCGACGATGCCGACAAAGCCGATCACCCCGGCCAGGGCGACCGCGGCACCGGTGGCCAATCCGGCGCCCAGCACCACGAGCAGACGCAAGCGGCGCAGATCGAGCCCCACCCCGCCCGCCGCTTCCTCACCCAAGGTCAGGGCGGAGAGACCGCGCCGGACGGAGAACAGCAGCGCCAGGCCGGTGCAGAGAAAGGGCGCGGCGAAGGCCAAGTCGGCGAAACTGCGATTGGCGACGGAACCCAACATCCAATTAATCATATCCGCCAGTGAGAACGGATTGGGGGCGAAATTCGCCAGTAAGCTCATCGCCGCGCCGGCGAAGCTCGACAGGCCCACGCCGACGAGAATCAGGGTCACCACCGAGTCCGCGCGCAGGGCGGCAAGGGCGATCAGGGAAGTTCCCGCGAGCGCGCCGATGATCGCCGCCGTGGGCATGGCCCAAGGGCTTGCGGCGGCCAAGCCGTAGTAGATGGTTGCGGTGGCCGCCAGCGAGGCCATCGCCGAGACGCCGAGTACGCCGGGTTCGGCCAATGTGTTGCGGAGCAGGCCCTGCAGCGCGGCGCCGGAGGTGCCGAGCGCCGCGCCGACAGCGAAAGCGGTCAGTGCCCGGGGCAGGCGGATATGCACCACCACCAGTTGGTCTCCGGTCGAACCGAAGCCGAGCAGCGCCGCCAATACCCGCTCGGTTTCCAACGGGGTGGAGCCGAGCAGGCAGGCCGCGAACAGCGCGGCGGGGCAGGCCAGCGTCAGCGCCGTTGGCCCGAACCTAAGCCAAGCTTTCCCGCCGTTCATTGCGCGCCGTCCGGCGCGATCGTTGCCGCCGCCCGCGCCAAGGCTTCCACCGCGTCCAGCAGGAACCAAGCGCCGCAGGCGGTCCAAGCGCCTTCCAGGGTAACGCTGGGGCGCTCGGCGAGTTGTGCGCGGATAAGCGGATGACGGCCGGGACTCCAAGCGCTTGGCTGGTCCGTTTGGCTGCCGAAGAACGCCACCGCGATCAGATCCGGTTGTTCATAAGCCAAGCGTTCCAAGGGCAGAGGGAGCCAGCCTGGACGGGATTCGAAATTGTCGAGACCGGCGGCGGTGAGCAATTCGTGAATCAGCGAGCCGGGGCCCGTGGTGACGCCGGCGGGGGTCATATAGAGCACGCTGCCGCGAGTTGCTTGAACCCGGTCGCGGAGGGGTGTCTCCGCTTGCCTCAGCGCGTCCAAGCGCCGCCGGGTTTCGGCGGCGACTTCGCGGCCTTCTTCCGGGGCGCCGAGCGCGTCGGCCGCGGCGGTGATTGTGCGCAGGATAGAAGGGAAGTTCTCGGCCCGGTGCAGGGTATGCACGGCAACACCCGCCCTTGCGAACATCGCCGCCGCCCGCGGCCCACCGCCGTAGGAACGCACCACCAGATCGGGTCGCAGCACGAGCACATCTTCCACCACCGGCCGGACGCTGGGCAGGCCGGCGGCTTGATCGCGCATGTAGGAGAAGTCGCGCCCCGCGTCGGGCGAAACGGCCAAAATGCGCTCCCGATCGGCGAAGCGCAGCACATATTGATCGGCGCAATAATCAAGGCTGACAATGCGCCGCGGCCGCGCTTCATCCGCTTCACTTAAATCCGGCGCGCCGGATTGTGGCGGACCGCAGCCGCCGAGCAGCGCGGCCAGCACGAGCATTGGGGCGCCGCCAAGCCGCGTCGGGGCCAGCCGCGGCAACCGCGACCGCGCTCGGCGCGGTGGCCGGCAATCACCGCTTGAAACATCGCAATCCATTGGAGTTCTCTCTGCTTCCGGCCCGGATATTGCACCACTCCGCTCGCGAATTCGACCCGCTCGCTTAGCGGCGCACGGCGGTGACGATGGCAAAGCGGGTATGCGCGGCGGAATCCGACTCAGATGGCCAGACCCGCCGAGATTCCGAGATAGATTCCAATTTCGCTGGCCTGTTGCACCGCGCCGAGGGTGTCGCCGGTATAACCGCCCAGCTTGCGTTCGAAGGCGAACCGCGTCAGCACGTGTCCGGCGGCGGCTCCAGAGACGGCCCAAGCCGCGGTCGCCGCCCCGAGCGACAGGAAGATTCCGGCCAGCGGCACCGCTGCGATCGCGAGCGATACGGACCAAATCGGTAATCCGGGGCCGTCGGCGACCGGCGTCGCGACCCCGTTGTCGCGGATATAAACGCTGGTCCGCATCAGGACGATGCTGGACACTCGCGACAGGCCGTGTCCGGCGATCAGCGCGACGCAAACCGCGGTGGGCGCAAGACTGGCCAACACGGCGGCCTTGAGCGCCAAGGCCATGAACAGCGCCGCAGCGCCGAAGGTTCCGATTCGGCTGTCGCGCATGATCTTCAACATGCGCTTTCTTTGGTCTTCGCCGCCGCTGACGGCGCCGATGCTGTCGAAACTGTCGGCCAGCCCATCTTCGTGCAGGGCGCCGGTGATCACCAGTCCGGTCGCCAAGGCGATTAGCACCGCGACAACGCCGGAAAGGAACAAATGCGCCAACCAGAAAGCGCCGGCGCACAACACGCCAAGCAGCACGCCGACCAGCGGGTAGTAGCGCACCGACGCGGCCAAGTGCTCGGGGCCGCAGGGGTCTTGGTTGGGCATCGGCAGCCGGGTGAGAAACATCACCGCCAGCGCGAAAGCGCGCAGTTCCTCCCGCGCCCGCAAGTTCATGCTTTCCCGCTGACCCCGGCGGAATCGAAACTCGCCATATCGCGCAGCATCGCCGCGGCGGCCCGCACCAGCGGCCAGGCCAGCAAAGCACCGCTGCCTTCTCCCAGTCTCATTCCCAAATCGAGCAGCGGCTCGGCTGCCATCGCCTCGAGCACCGCGCCGTGACCCGGCTCGGCGGAGCGATGGGCGAAAATCAAATTGCGCGCGATTTCCGGTTGCAGGCGCCGCCCTGCCAACGCGGATACTGTTGCGATAAATCCGTCCACAAGAACCAGCTTGCCGGCTCCAGCGGCACCGATCATGGCGCCGGCCAGCATGACGGTTTCAAAGCCGCCGTACTCGCGCAGGGCGTATTCCGGTTCGAGTTCCGCCGGTGTTCTCGCCGCGGCGGTTGCCAATACGCGCCGTTTTCGGGCGAGACCGGCGTCATCCAAGCCGCTGCCGCGGCCGGTCAGTTGAGCAACGGGCAGCCCAAGCAGTTTGGCGGCCACCAGGCTTGCCGAAGAGGAATTGCCGATGCCCAGTTCGCCGAAACACGCAGCCTCGCAGCCCGGCTCGGCGCCGATGGCACGGCCCCGTTCCAAGGCGTGGCGGTATTGGTCCGCCGACATCGCGGGCTGCCCCACCGAATTGCGGGTGCCGTTGCCGACCCGGGCAGACACCAATCCGGGGTGATCCACAGCCCCGCCACGAACACCGGCATCGACCAAGCAAACTTCCACGCCAAGCGCCTTTGCCATTACGTTCGCAGCGGCGCCCTGCGCGAGAAAGACATTCAACATCTGCCGGGTCACTTCCTGCGGATAAGCCGATACGCCCGCCTGCGCGATACCATGGTCGGCGGCGAATACGGCGAGACGACAATTTTCGACCGTGGGCTTCAGCGTTCGCCGCACTTGGGCGATTTGCGCCGCCAACGTTTCCAGCCGGCCGAGAGCGCCGAGCGGCTTGGTTTTCCGGTCGATGGCGTTCCGCGCCGCGCGCAAAAAGTTCTCCGGGGCACCATTGGTGTGCGGTGGCGGGCCGCTGGCTGTCTTGTTCATCGAACGCAATGCGGGTATGGCCGTTCCGGTTGGGGATGCGGGATCAGGGCTTTCCCCGAGGAATGTCGAGCGGCGCACCCAAATCGGAAAATTATACGTCCGGCGTCCCCAAATCAACCGCGGGTAAGTGGTTCAGCTTTTTGTCCGCGGACTTTCGAGGAAGTCCGCCGCGGCTTTCGGCAGTTGTCGCAAGTCTTCGTTGCGGCCGTAGCGCAGGCCGTTTTCGCTCCAAGTCGGTTGCTCCGCTTGGTCGAGTTGCTGGAGCATTTGCCGCAGGTGGCGGTTCAATTCTCCCTGGCGGAAAGGCTCCCCGCAGACCAAGCCCGCGGCGGCATTGTGAATATGCTCGGCGTAGCCGCAGGTGGCCGTGGTCAGGACGGGCAAACCGGCGGCGGCGGCTTCGAGCAGGACATGGCCGGCGGCTTCGGAATAGGCCGGGTGCAGCATGAGATCCGCGGCCTGGTACAGGGCCGCCACATCGTCCTGTGCCGGCAATATGCGGACGCGGTCGCGGATGCCGAGTCGCCGCGCCAGGCGCAGAAACGGCCCGGGCCGGTCGCGCCCGGCCAACAAAAAGCGCCAATTCCCGGCCAGTGGTTCGGGCAGGGCGGCGAGCGCGCGCAGGGAACGGTCCACTCCCTTGATGCGGAAGCCGGAACCGACTTGCAGAACCAGTTTTTCGTTCGCGGAGATAGCCAGTTGGCGCCGTTGCCGGGCGCGGATTGCCGGATCGCGCGCGGTGATGCGGCGGTCTTCGGCCAGTCCCGGCGGCAGCAAATGCAGGCGCGGAGCGCAGCGGGGATAGTGGCGCAGGTACTCGTTGCGCTGTCGCGGCGTCAGCAGCAATATCTCGGTTGCGCTCGATTCACCGAAAACGCTGTTCTCGTAGGCGCTGAAATGCCGGAAGCGGGGCGAGAGTCGATACAGCGGGCCGCGCTGGGTCCGCGCCTTCTCGGCGAAACAGGAGTCGGCGGCGAAATACACGTCGAGCAGCGGCATTTTATGGAAGCCGACCACCCGGTCCACGGGATTTGCCGCCAGGGCCTGGCGCACCGATTCTGTATAGCGCCGGTATTTGGCCAAGCGGCCGATCGCGGTTGCCGCAATGCGGTTAATCTCAATGCCTTCCGGCTTGGGGCCGTTCCAGTCCATCGCGTAGACGCTGACGCTATGGCCGCGGGCCGCGCACTCCCGCACCAGCCGCAGCAGGTCGCGCTGCTGGCCGCCGTGGGGAAACCAGGAGTAGATCAGGAAAGCGAACTTCATGCGCGGGGGTTACCCGTTGATCAATTCTTCGAATCGCCGCCAAACCTGGGCGGGTTCGTGGGCGGCGAAACAGGGTGGTTGCACGGCGAAAGAATCGTCGTCCGACGCGGCGAATACCGGTTCGCCCCGATAGGCGCAGGTTCTTTTCATGCAGGGTGCGCATTTGAAGCTGGAAGTGAGATGGGACTGACGCCGGCCGAATGTGCCGGCCAAATTCGGATCGGTCGGCCCGTACAGCGTCAGGGCCGGTTTGCCGAGGGCGGCGGCGAGATGGCCGAGTCCGGTATCGACGGCGATTACGCCGTCGGCTTCCAACATGGTTTGGGCTATACCCGACAGCGTCTGTTTCGCCAGCACCGCGGCCTGGCGGTTGCCGCGGGCAATCTGTTCGGCTCGGCGTTTCTCCCGCTCGTCGCCCCAAGGCAGCAATACGCGGTAGCCGGCTCCGGCGGCGATTTCGCCGAGCCGCCGCCAATAGGCTTCGGGCCAATGTTTGGTGTCCCAAGTGGTGCCGTGCAGGAACAGCAGCAACCCAGACCCGCCGGACGGCGGACCACCGATGCGCGCGGCATCGATGCCGTAATCGACCAATTGCTTGCTGTAGCGGTAATTCAGCGCCCGGGAAAATAATTGCCGCACCCGCTCGGCGGCATGGTGGTTCCACGGCACGGGATAGGATTTGTTGTAGAACAGCGCTGACAGCGGCTCGCGTGAAGTTTGATTGGCGAGACCCACGGTAAGCCCCCGGGACATGCGGCTGATAATGCCGCTTTTGATCAGCCCCTGGGCGTCGATGACCAAGTCGTAATGCTCCGCACGCAAGCGCCGCCGGAAAGCACCCAACTCGCCTTCGCACCAGGTTTTCAGCGGATGGTGCCGCCAGCGGCGGAAAGCGACCGGAATCACCTTGTCCACGGCCGGATGCCAGCCCGGCACTTCGACGAAGTTTTCCTCCACCACCCAGTCGAACACCAGATCTCCGCGCGCTTTGGCGGCATCGGTAACGGCGGGCAGGGTATGGATGATATCCCCGAGCGAAGAAACTTTGACTATGAGAATCCGCAATTCGCCGTTTCCCCGGGGTTGTCGTCCCGCAGCCGCTCAATGGCCCCGGCCACGGTTTCGGCCCGCATTCCGGTCAGACAGCGCAAATGGCCGTAGGGACACTCGCGCCGGAAGCAGGGTTGGCATTCAATGCCGGTGGCGAGCAATTCTACCTTGTCGGCGAGCGGCGGCGTGAATTCCGCCGAACTTGATCCATATACCGCGGCCAGCGGGACTTCCAGCGCGGCGGCGATATGCATCAGGCCGGAATCGTTGACCACCGCCACGGCGCACAGGGAAAGGAGGTCGATGGCTTCCGCCAGATCTGTGCGGCCGGCGAGGTTGCGGCAGCCGGCGGACAGCTTCGGCTCAATGCCTGCCGCGATTTCGGCGGCGATGGCGCGGTCTTTCGCCGAACCGAAAATCCACACCTGCCAGTCGCGCCGCAAATAGCGGTTCGCCAATTCGATATGGCCCGTGGCGGGCCACTGCTTTGACGGGCCGTATTCGGCGCCGGGGCACAGCGCCAGGACGGGCTCGGAATGCCTGAGCTCCAGCCGCGCCAAGGTTTCGCCCCGCGTCTCCGGGCGCACCCGGAGCTTTGGTCTGGGAAAATCGACGGCGGGCGGTGCCGCCTCGGACCCGGCAAGCGCGGCGTAGCGCTGCGCCATGAGCGGCAGTTTCGCCTTGTCGAGTCGGCGGCAGTCGGTCAACAGCGGGTCGCGCCATTCGCCGCGCCAGCCGATGCGCCGGGGAATTCCCGCGTGGAAAGGAACCAGCGCCGATTTGAAGGAATTGGGCAGAACGATGGCGTGGCTGAAGCCGCGGTCGCGCAGTTGTCGGCCGAAACGCCGGCGCCGGCGCCAATTCCATTCGCCGTGCCGAAACGGCGACTCCAGGCTCGCCGCGATTTCCGGCATCCGCGCCAGCAGGGGCGCGGTCCAAGCGGGCGCGAGCACGGTGAGTTCATTGCCCGGATGATCATTCTTCAGCCGCCTGAACAGCGACTGGGCCATGACCATATCGCCGATCCAAGCGGGACCGATGATCAGATATTTGCCGGGCTCGCCGCCCCCGGTCATGGAACGCCGCGCGCCGCTACTGAACCAGTTTGATCCAATCGCCCGGCTCCGGCTCGCCAATCGGGTAATGGCCGTTGAGCAGGCGCAGGGTTTCTTCCGGGTACTGCCTGATCTTGGAAGCGGCGGCGGCCGCAGCGTAACTGAAATTCTCGTCCACCACCATATAGTGAATGCGCAATTCCTGGGCCAGCGCCAGCTCGCTTCTTTCGATGGGCCGGAAACTGCGGATGGATTCCAGCAGCAGAGCATCCGCTTCATCCTCTCCAGATCCCGCGGGCAATTCGCCGCGAATCAGAAAGGCGCGCGGGCCCAGATAAATCGCCGCGACGCGCTCGCGCTTGCCGGTGGCGGGGTTGCTTGCGATCCCGGTATGGCCCAGCAGACGGAACTGCTGCAGCGCTGCGGATTTCTCCAGTTTGGCTCCGTCGAGGCGGTCAAGCAGAAAATCGCGGGCGGTTTGCCTGTTTTGTAAGCGCAGCGCTTCGACCTTGATCGAGCCGTCCCCGTCGCCGCTCGCCGTGGCGGTGGTGGTGGTTTCCGCAATCAGCCAGTTGTCGGGAAAAACCATGGTGTAGCCGAGCAGGGTCTGATAGTAGCGGTTGCGGGTTTCGTTGGTTTTGGCAAGTCGGCTTTCGCCCACGATCAAACCTTCGGTCGCTTCGCGGAATCGGCTTTCGTCGCTATGGAACACCGCCTGCGGATCGAAACTGCGCACTTGGGCGATGGTTTGCTGCAGGCGCTGATCGTTGCGCGGATGCGAGGCGAACAGTCCGTGGTAGCCGCCGCCGCGGTTGGTGGTCAGGCGCTGGAAATCCTCATGGTTCTTCAGCACTGACAGCGCGTCGATCATGGCGATCGGGTCGTAGCCGGCATCGCGCAAATACTCGGCGCCGAGCCGGTCCGCCTCAAGCTCGTGTTCGCGGCCGAAGCCGCTCAGTCCGGCTTGGGCCCAGATCGAAGCCACGCTGGAAATCTGCGAGCCGACATAGCCGCTGCCGGTGGCCACCGCGGTCACCAGCCCGCCTACTTGGGCCGCGGTGCGCGCCAAGGCGTTGCGCGCATGCTGCTGCACCGCGTGGCGGGCGGTGATATGCGCCACTTCGTGGGCCAGCACGCCGGCGAGTTCGGCTTCCGAATTGAGAAAGTTGAGCAGGCCGCGGTTGACGTAGACATAGCCCCCGGGCAGGGCGAAGGCATTGATCTCCGGGCTGTCGATGATGAAGAATTGGTACTCCAGATTCGGTCGGTCGCCGGCTTGGGCAACACGGTTGCCGATTTCGGTGACGTATTCGTTTAGCGTCTCGTCTTCATAGAATACCGAGCTTTGGACGATTTTCTCGTGTTCTTCGAGGCCGATTTCCTGTTCCCGATCACCGGACATCAGCACCAAATTCGGCGTGCCGGTGGCTGGATTGACTGCGCAGCCTTCAAGCAGCGTCAATGCCGCCAGACACGAAGCCAGCAAAGGTCCGCGCCCCGCCGCGGCGCGCCGGACAAGGAATGGGATTCTGTTCATGTCTCTCTCCAGGCTCCTTCCGTTGGCGCTTCCGGTTGGCGCCCCTGTCAAAGCTCGGGATGGCGCCTGATCACCGTCAGCCGCCGATTACGAAGCTTTTCAACTGCTCGCCCAAGCGCTCGCAGGCGTTGGCCTCGACTCTGGCGATCAGCGGTATCGGAATCACCAAGGCCGGTACGAAGGATTGCCCGGTGGCATCGGTGCTGATTGTGCCCACGGCGCTGAAACTGTTTACATCCCAAATTCGGGCGCTGAAACTCGCATCGTCTTCCCAAGTTCCGTAGCCGAAACAGCCGGCGCCGCCGGGGGCGATAGTGCAGGAAATCGATCCCTGGCGGTCAGTGGTTTCCGTGAAGCCGTCGAGCCAGATGATGTAACGCACACCGAAATCCCGCATGGTCAGCGCAACCTGCTCTTCAGCCATGAGCCGCTCCAGGTCTTGGGTGCGCAAAGGCGCCGTGCGCGGTTCGAACCAGGGAAACATGGCGTCGAGGAATTGCTGTTCCGGCACTACGCTCAAGCCGTTGCCGCCTTGGGCGAGGCGGTTGCCAACGCATTCGACGAAATCGGCGCTGGTTTCATAGCTGCTGGCTTGCCGGCGACCGAGAATCACCACGGTTTCATGGTTGTCGATGCCTGTTTCGCCTTGGCGGAATTCATCCACCGTGGTGCTGGTGCAGCCGATGGCCAACAGCACTGCGGGCGAAAAGGCGAGTTTCCACAGTCCTGCAAAACCGCCGGTTGTCTGTGTCATCGGAACTCTCCGTCGCGCTTAGCGGCTGTCGAGCCAATCGTTGATTTCGGGCACCTGCGTGAAGCTGAGCGCGAAAGTGGAAGCGAGATCCCGCAGCGCTACCACCGCCGCGTCGTTGATCGCGGATTCGGTGCCGACAAGGGTTACCGTCGGCGTTTTGCCGTACGACTTCAGCTCCCAATCGGCGAGATAATCGCCCTCGGCCGTCAACAGGCGCATGTTGTATTTGATCCAGACTTCGTACATGTCGAGCCGAGTTTTGCTCGGCAGGGCGAGCTGAAATTCTTCGATATTGGGGACGAAAATGGCGTCCACGCCGGTGCCGGCGGCTTCTTCCACGCTGCTGACGAAAACCACATTCTCGAACATGGCCGGCAATACGGCATCGAACAATTGGATATGCGATCGACCGCTTTGGATGAAGTATTCCTCATTGCCGGTTTCGCTGTACTCGGTGTAGGTGAAATCGCGCAGAGTGCTGTCGTACACAGCGGCCAGGGAAATCGGCAGGCGGGCGACATTGGGCGTTGGAAAGCTGCCGTCGATCACCACGCTGCTCGCGCCGCAGGCGCCCAGCAGCCATGCCGAGAGCAATAGGCCGCAATTTCTCGGCCAGTACCTTCTTAAAATGCTGGGAATTTTCATTTTCCCTTGGCTCCACCCACGCCCATGTTCACGGTTTACCTGAAATCGTTCAAGCCGACAAATGTGCCGCCATTGCGCTGGGTCAGCTCCCGCATCAGCGAGGCGTAGCGGTAACCGCTTTGCTGGAATCGCGGCGAACCGCTCAATATTACCGGAAATCCAATGCCGTGGATGCGCACCAGCCGATTGCCGTCAATATCTTCCCGATTGATACGGTCGATCGTGCGCAGCACTTGCTCGATCGAACCCCCCTGCTGAAAATCGTCGCCCAGCACATAGATACTAATTTTCCTGTCGGGAGAATAAAAGTCCTTGATGGCCTCGGTGACGCCCTCCACCGGGCTGCTGTTGCTGTAGGGGTCCCATGTCCGCAGAGTGGAAATGATTTCCACCCTGCGCGACGGCGTGTCGGGAATCCATTGGCCGCGGAACGAACTGAACATGTAGTCGCCCATGTCGTTCATGATTTGGATACCCTGCACCGCGGGGTACACATCGAGGGTTTCCTCGATGACTTCGAGCATCCTGCCCCAAGCGTATCCGTACATGCTGCCGGAGGTGTCGATCACGAATATGATGTATTCGCTGTCCACCGGCACGCCGCCGATGTAACCCCTTTCCTGCACCGACGATTGTTCGAACAAGCGCCGCATTTCCTCGGTCAAACTTTGCCGGGCGAGCAGCAACTGGCGGATTTCCTCGGCGGTGTCGTCACCCTGCTGCCGGGCGAGGGCGTAGTCGCCTTCCAACGACTGGCGCTGGCTACGCAAGCTGGCGACCAATTGCTGCACGCTGGCGTTTCTTTCCCGGGCCGAATTCAACTCCTGGCGCAGTTCGTCGGTTTCGCTGCGGATCGCGTACAGTTGCTGTTGCAACTCTTCGATGATGCCGGCCGGCAGGGTTTCGGTCAAAGCCTCGGTCTCTGGCGCGGCGGATTTGGTGATCATCAGCAAAATGATGATCGCGCCGAAGCCGCAGGAAGCCACATCCAGAAAGGATATGCTGAATTGCTCCACTTCGCGGCTTCGGCGTCTCATGGCCAGTCCTTCGACGGCGACAGAAAAGAACCTCTGGTTGTTATCGCCAGTTGCCAATAGACGGCGGCCGCGCTGGGGTCGCCTTCCAGAGGCATCAGTATGGTATTGACCGGAACACCCGATGGAAGTTCGTCCAAAGCCTGCTGGAACAGTTCGATGCGCTCCCGCGGTTTCACCAAACCGGTGGCGGGTCCCGGTCCGCTCACGGTCGGCAGGCCATCGGTGATGAGGAAAATATTGTCCGGCGGAGGTGACATGCCGGCCGCGAGCCGGAATACCTGTTCCAGATTGGTGCCCTCATGGGGCACGGTGGCGCGCAGATTGTCCACCGCCCGCTCGAGTTGGTCCCGGTCGGCGACTTCCAACCAAGTTTGCGGGTCGCCGGGCAGGGCCGCCTCGACTTGGGTATTGAAAGTCCAGATCTGATAGCGGCTGGTGACCGGCACCTGGGTTGTGATCCAGTCCGCGGCGCGCAGCACCTGGCGCCATTTCGGCGCCAGCATTTTGCGGTCATCGGACATATTGCGGGTGCGGATGATATTGACCAGCGTTTCGTCCAACATGCTGGCGGAACTGTCCACCAAAATGAGGATGCGCTGGCCGCCGAGAAACATCCCCGACAGATACTGCCGGTTGCCGTCGCCGAGAAACTGCCGCACGTTGTTGCCCGCGCGCTCGAATTGCTGCGCCTGCAAATCCTCGATCTGGGTTTCGAGCGATTCGACATCCGACAGCAGCCGGTCGCGCAATTGATCGCTGTCGGCGCCGCTGTTGTTGAGCAATTCGATTTCCCGCAGCAGCAATTCCACTTGTTCGCGCAATTCTTCGGCTTCGACTTCGCCGCGCTCGAAGGCTTCGGTCTCGTCGGCCAGCAGATTGCGCAACTCCCGCGCGCCGTCCACGCCCTCGACAACCTCGCGTTGGAGCATATTGAGTTCGATTTCCAGGTTGGGGCTGCTTTCGACGTTCGAGACCGTGGAAGTGTGGTCAAGGATCAGGAAAATCAGAATCACCGCGCCGAAACCACAGAACATGACATCGAGAAACGCCAGGCTCAGCGGCGATACGCCGCGTCGACCGAAACCCCGGCTAGCGGCCATCGCGCACCTCGATCAGCAGCAGTTCGTCGGCGACTCCGGACAGACGGATGCGGTCGCCGAGTTTGAGCACCTGACTGCCTTTCACCGGCACATCGTTGAGCCGGAATTCCAACTCGCCGCAGTCGAACGAGACAGCGGCACCTTGGGCGCGGATTCTGCCGAAAGTGGCGGTCGGCCCCGGAGCGCGCAAGGCGAGTTCCCCATAGCCGGCGCCGTTGGGTTGATTGACCACGGGCAGGTCGGCCACCGGCAGGGCGCGGTTGCGGAACAGCACATGGGTTGGCGCCGACTCCTTCCGGGGATTCAAGGGCGGCGTCGATTCGCTTGCCACCGGCAGCGCGCGGATTTTATTCACACCTTCGCCGCCGGTAATCAGATTGCTGTGCCGCAGGCAAATTTCGGTTGCCGCCTCCGCTCGCGCTACCCGCACTGTTCCGGTCTCGCCAATGGCGGCAAGTGCTCCCGGCACCCGCGCCAAGCGATGATCGAGGAGTATTCCGGCGGCGGGCGATTCGAGCAGCGGGCGCAGGGATTGCAGCAGGCGCCCGTATGGCTTTTGCAACCCGGCGAGCAATTGGTCGCGGGGCAATTTGGCTGTATGGGAAACGTCGCCCGCTTTCAGTTCCATCACCAAATTTCCCCGGTTGTTGGGGTTGTTGGCGGGTTCGTCCGCGCCGTCGATCCAAGTGGCGAGAATCCCATACAACGCCTGTTCACAATCCGCGTCCCGCTGGGGATTGAAACGGCACTGGCGGACGAAGGCGCCGTTGGCGATTCGCAGCAGCGCCTCCAGCAATTGCTGGCGACCGAGCTGGGGCACTTGAACCACTTGATCGACCGTCAATTCGCCGTCGCGGCGGAACAGGCGGGTCAACAGTACCTGATGGAGGTGCAGGCCCACGTGAACCAAGCTGTCGCGGTCCCGCAGGTTGGCGTCGGCGTTCGCCAATGCATCCGCCGCCGCGGCCAGCGCGGCATCCACCAGCCCGCTTACGCGGAGCCGGCATTGATTGGCGATGCCGAGCAGCAAACCGAGTTGGCGGCGATCGTAATGGCCGGGCACGGCGAAAATTGCCTCGTCGTCGATTTCCGCCTCCCGCGCCAGTTCCAGCAAATGGCTGTAGGCGAGATCCGCGTGATGGCGGATGCGGCTGCGGATTTGCAGCGGCTCCATATTCAATTCGTGCCAGAATTTATCGTGGCTGCTGGTGGGGTGGATGCGGTGTTGCCGTTCCGCTTCCGAGCCGAGGATCAATTGTTTTTCCCGCAGCAGGGCGAAAGCGGGGCCGGCGGAGACGATGCCGGCGCTGTCGCCGACCACGGGCGAGATATCGTTCAGTTCGACGATTTTCAAGCTCACGCGAGTGCCTCGCGGTCGGGAGTTTGCAGATTGCGCACCAAGCGCTGATCACAGTAGTTCTGGCAATCGAGCACCAGGCGATCCTGCAGCAATTGCAATTGATGCAGCAGGAACATCAAGATGATGCTGACCACCAGCGCCACGAATGTGGAGTTGAACGCGACACCCAAGCTGACGGTCACGCCGACGATATCGCCGGAAACCGCTTGGTAGGCCTGTCCCAGCGCGGTGCCGATACCGCGCACGGTGCCGAGGAAGCCGATGGAGGGAATCGCCCAAGCGATGTAACGCACGATGGTGAGTTCGGTCTCCATCCGGTCCGCTTCGGTTTCGCAGGCGTCCTTCACCGTATTGGAAACATCTTGGATACTGCTGGTGGTTTGAAAGCGGTGCAATCCGGCCAGCAGCGCCCGGGGCAGCAGACGGTCGCGCTCGCGGGCGGGTAAAGCCTGCACCGGTCGCGAAAAATTGCCGGCGTCCTCGGGCAGAATGCTCATGCCTTCGGACAGCGGAATCAGGGTGCGGTCGAGCAGCGAACGCTCGCGCATGGTCGTCACCGTCTTCATGCCGATGATCGACAGCGCCCAGAGGAACAGAATGATGCAGGTCTCCTGCTCGATATTGCGCAGAATGATGTACACCGAGCGTTCCGGCTCGTAGTCCGGGTCGGCCTGCTGCAACAGGGTTTGCTGCTCTTGGATGAATTCCGCGTTCGGTCGGATGATCGCCACATACACCGCGTGGACGAGGATCACGCAGGTGATCAGCGCGGCCAATTGGTACAGTGTTTGGTGAAGCAGCCCCTTGCGCATAGTTTCGGTTCCTTTGGGCGACCTTCAAATATCCGCCGGAAATGATACGCCGAGATCGCGGGAGACCTGTTCGGTGGGGATAAAGCGCTCGAAGTCTTCCTGTTCTTCGGCCTCCGCCTCCTCTTCCGCGCCGTCTTCCTCGTCCTCTCGCTCCGCCTCTTCTTCAGCCCCTTCAGCAGTACCGGTCGCGGCGGCTATGGGGGATTCGGCTTCCCCGGCCTCATCCGCGGTCGGCTGCGCCGCCGCGGCGCTTTCCTCCTGCTGGGGCGCCTGTTGCGGCTCGGGCTCTTGGTCCTGCGCTCGCGCGCCGCCGATGCCGAAAAGGAGCGCTAGCAGCAGCCAAATGGTCAAGCCCGCGCGTGGCTTCATTTACTCCGCCTCCAGATAGCGCGCCACCCGGAAACCCAGGTCGTAGCGCGGCTCGACACCAAAATCGCGATGGGCGAGCCGCATCTCGGTGATCGCGGCATGGGCCCAGCTTGAGCCGCGAATGGCATGGGCTTCGCCGGTCTCGGCCCCCAAAGGATCGGTGGGAGTCGCGCCGCCCAAGCCGACGGAGCCATAGTAATCATGCATCCATTCCGCGACGTTTCCGGCCAAATCGTACAGACCCCGGTGATTCGGCGCGAACGAGCCGACAGTCGCGGTCACGGCTTCGCCATCGTTGTAGTTCGGCAGCACCACGGTCAAAAAGGAGCGGGCGCCCAGGTCGGCGAAATTGCCGGCCCTGGCCGGCGGCGGCAACTGATCGCCCCAGGGGTAGCGCAGACTGACACCGTTTTCATCGGTTCGCGCGGCCCAGGCCCATTCAGCTTCCGTGGGCAGGCGGTAACCATTGGATGCCGGATCGAAGCCCGTGACATTGCCGTCCACGATCCGGTAGAACGGCGGCAGCGATTCCTGTTCGCTGAGCCAGTTGCAAAACAGCGCCGCCTGCTGCCAAGACACCCGCACCACCGGCTGGCCGCCGTTGTCCAAGGTCAGACCGGCGGTGGTGCCGGAACTGTGGGAGGGGTCGAAGCGGCGGAATTGTTCGTTGGTGGTTTCGGTTTCGGCCAGATAGAACTGCCTTTCGAGTTTGACTTCGCGCAAAGTTTCATTCGGCCTGCGACCGGCTTCGCGGCGCGAGGAGCCCATGGTGAACAGCTGCCCATTGGGCGAGAACAGCCGCATGGTTTGGCCGGCCGCATTGCCAACCATGGCGATGGTTTCCAGCCGGACTTGCTCAAGCGAGCGCAAACTGGCGCGGATGATCTGATCGAGGCCGGGGCGCGGCACAAACTCCGCGGTATAGGGCACATAGCCGTTGCTGCGGATCTCGATGGTCTGGCTGGTGGCGAGCAATTCCACGGTTTGATTCGCCGGGCCCAGCGAAGCGCCATTGACGAATAACTGTGAGTCCGCCGGCTCGGCTTGCACCCGCACGCTGACCAATACCGGCTCGAGTTCGATTTGCAGATCGCGCTGCTGGTCGGCATCAACTCTCAGCTCTGCGCGCCGCGAGTAGTAGCCTTCGCGGAATAAGGTTAATTGGTGGTTTTGGTCCGGTGGCAGGGCGATTTCCAGCGGTGTCAAACCTTTGAACTCTCCATCCACGGTGACGCTGGCGCCGGAAGGTTGAGACTGAATGAAAACCAAGCCGGCGGCGGGCTCGAGGCGAACCTTTGGCAATTGCGTATCTTCGCCGGCGACGATTTCCAGTTCCTGCCGCCAGGCCTTGTGCCGCGGCAGCCGCAGCGTGAACGAGCGTTCGCCTTCCAAAACTTCGGCCGCCAGCGGCGTGAAACCGGCGGATTCGCCGTCGATCAAAACTTCGGCGCCCGCGGGTTCGCTCGCGAAGCCAACCTCTGCCCATGCCGGTTCGAGCTCGATCTGGAAAGACTGTTCCACTTCGCGGCCGTTGACGACGATGTCGCCGCGGTAGTCGCGGTAGCGTTCCAGGCTGACCAGCAGCTCGTATTCGCCCGCTTCCACAGCTGCGTCGACGACCGGCGTCAGGCCGATGTCGGCGCCGCCGATGCTGACCCGCGCGCCTTCGACGTCGCCGCTGCCGACGGAGATTCTGCCGGGAAGCGGATTCATGACGTAGCGCCGGTTTTGCGCGGCGTCTTCACCGACCACCAACACCTGCTCGCTGTCGTGGTAGCCCTCGCTGCGGAGTTGCAAGCCATATTCGCCTTGGCGCAGCAGATAGCGCGGGCCGATACGGAATCCGAGGCCTTCGAGTTCGATCTCCGCCGTGAGTGGCTCGACCTCGATAGTTACCGATTTCGCCGTGAGCACGAACCAAGCGGCGAATCCACTGACCGCCGCAAAAGCCGCCGCGGCGCCGTACAGCCAGCGCCAGCGGAAGACGATTCCCGGGCCGTCGCCCTTGGGCGGCGTGAAATCGACCGGAGTGATCGGCTCGATGAAATCGGGGTCCCGTTTTTCGCTGCCCCGCAATTCCATGGCGTTAGCGCCTGCCGCCGAGCCGGTCAACGCATTGCACCAGAATTTGCGCCGGGGTTTGACCGAAACCCACGGCGAAATCCACTCGCACATCACGGTAGCCCGGGCGCCGTCCGACGGCAGTGTAGCGGCCCGGCTTGAGCGGCAGGCTGGATTGTTGGAACGCGCCCAGTTCGCCCATTTCGGCAAGGCGCAAAATCGTCACGGTGGTGAGATTGTCCGATGCGAAGCGCGCTTCGATGGGGATTTGCGATTCGGTCAGCAAGACTTCGAGTTGGTCGAGCTGGCCGGCGAGTTTCGGCCCGGGGTCCTCAACCGAGCGGCCGGTGTAATACACATCCAGGGCTTCTTGGTAGACAGCTTCATCATTGAAGCGGAAGGGATCGTCGATAGCTCTGCTCAGCAAATCGTCGAGCAGGGCGCGGCGACCCGCGTAGTCCCGGCCCTCGAGCGCGAACACCACATTGGCGTCGATCGCCAGCACTTCGTCGTAGAATTCCGCGGCCTGCCGCCACTGCTCGTCCCCTTCGGCGCTTTCGATGCGTCCGCGCAGGCGTTCGATTGCCACCGACGCGACTTGGTTGCGGGTTTGCTCAATGGCGGCTTGAGCTTGGCCGTTGTTCACGCCGAGGCCCGCGGCGCGCTCGAATTCTGCGATAGCGGCTTCGGGGTCGCCGGATTCGAGCAGGGCGAAGCCCGCCGACATGGTATTGGAAAACTCGTTCTCCCGGATTTGTTCCGCTACCGAGCCGATGCGGGCGAGAACTTGGCCATTGCCGGTATCCAGCGCCGCCGCCCGCTGATAAGTTGCCAGCGCCTGGTTCAGATCGCCCACCCGCGCCGATTCGTTCGCGCTGTCGAGGAGGAAGGTGAACTCGGCGTAGTTTTCGGTTCGCCCGAGGCCGGCCCGCGCTTGGGAGTTGCCGGGGTCGAGCAACAGCGCCAGGTTGAAATGCTCTTCGGCGCGGGCCGGGTCGCCGTTCGACAGGGCCTCCTCGCCTCCCGCGAGCGCCTGTTCAATCCGCTCCGGCACCGAGTCAAGCAAGTCGGTGAGCGCGTCCGCGGCTTCCCGGTACGAGGCGTTGGCCTGTTCAAACTCCCGGTTGCGGTAAAAACCGTCGCCGTCGCGCGCGATTTCCAGCGCGGCTTCATAGGCTTCGCCAGCCCATTCGCCGACCTGCAAGGGCTCGAGTTCGGCCTGGCTATCCAAAATGATCGCCAACACGTCCTGGGCGCGCTGGCGTTCCCGCGCCAGCACCGCCTCTTCGAAAGGGGAGAGTTCGTCGGGTGCCGGGGCCGAGGGCGCGGGAAGCGTCGGTTCCACCAACTCGACCCGGCGCTCCAAGGGCAGTTCGTATTCCGAAACGACAACGGGCAGGACGAAAACAACCAGCAGGGCGATCAGCAGCAGTGCGCCCACGCCGAGCCACAGCCACGGCGAAGGCCGCTGGGATTCCGGCGGCGCGAGAACGCCGCTGGCGCTGTCATCCGCATGATCAGGCATTCGCTGTGGATTTTCCCGCTGTGGCATGTCGCGTCTTTCAAAAGTGTTCCAACAATCTTCCCGGAGCGGCCCTCCCTGGCAATGGGCAGCGACGCTGCGGACGGTGAATGGGCGGTCGCGCCTAATTGGCCGCCGGCGGCGCCTCGCCCCGTTCGGCGGCGTAAAGATCGGCCAGAATTTCGCGCCACTGTCCGTACTGTTCTTCCACCGAACCGGTGAGGGTGATGGTCTGATCTTCAAGGCTGATCGCTTTCGGCGCCACTTCGCCTTCCAGCGAAGCGCCCATCTCCTCCAGCGCCTGCATATGGATTCGCGCCTCGGCCTGCCGATCGAAGCCGCTTCTGATGAGATAGGCGCCGGCACCGACACCGGCCGCGCCACCGACTTGGGTTACATAATCGCCGCCGTTGGCCGCGGCGGCCAAGCCGCCGAGCACCACCGCGGTGCCGAGAATGAAACGCCGCCGCGCGTTGGCTTCCAGTTCCCGCAGCGCCAGGGTTTCGTGGTAGCTCTGCTCGCGCCATGAATCGTATGGCTCGCGCATTTCCCGAGTAAAACCGGCGTAATACTCCTGCACCGTATCCATGAACATGTAATCGCGCTCGCGAATCTCGCGGATTCGGCGCAGGGACGGGTCGGACTCCGCGGGCAACGAGGCGAGTAGGTAATTGCCGTTCCGGTCCGATTCCAGGTAGTCGCCGAACGCCTGCGGCGAAAAGCGTTGGGCGAAGCGCATTTCCGCCACCGCGCGGATTTCCGCGATTTCCGGGTTTTCGATATTGGCCTTGCGGTAGGCCAGCAAATCGTTGGCGATGGCGTTGTAAATCACCTGGAATGGATCGTTTTGGGCGCGCTGCCCCTGCTCGTAGCTGAATTGGCTGATGGCTTCGCGGTATTCCTTGGTGTACCAATGGCGGCCGGTAGCGTCGCTCACCGCGACCCGCACCGCCATGCTTTCGCCGTTGGATTGCAGCAAGGTGCCGTCGATGCGGATGTCCATCGGGCTGGCATCGTTCGGCATGACATAGACGATGCCCCAGTTGCCGGAGCGGATCAGGGTTTCGGCCAGCAAATACGGGGCGTAACGCGATTCCGCCACGCGGATTTGATGATTGGTGGTTTCTTCCTCGTCTCGGGCGATCTCATCCAAGCCCGGATCGAACACGGCGATGCCGACATCCATCAGAAATTCTTCCGGCACGACCTCGGTGTCGGTGATAACCGGCTCGTAGTTGGTTGTCCGCACGGTGTGGGTGGCGCAGCCGGCGGCCAGCGCCGCCAGCAGGCCAAGCCCCGTCAATTTCGCAATCATCAGCTTCATCGCACTGTACCTTTCTGTCCGTCAACCCTCCGCGCGCGTTTCGGCCGGCGATTCGGGTTGATCCGCGGCCCCTCAATCGGTGGCTATGCCGGTGTAGTTTCGGTATTCGTCCCAGAGCGCTTCGCGCAACTCCGGGTCCGGTTCGGTCATCGCCGCTTCGCGCAACTGCCGCGCCACCACATCATCGTCCCGGCCGCTGGGAATATCTTCCGGCGGCGGAAAAGTCTGCTGCTGCGCGCCGCCGCCGGGCGGGGTACCGGGCCTGCCGGCCGCGCCGGCGATATCAACCCCGCCCGTGCCATCGGGGAAACCGCCCGCGGCGGCACCGCCGGGCTGATCGCCCCCGCTTTGGGGCCCGCCCCCGCCGCCGCTGGGCCCGCCACCGGCGCGGTCGGCGGCGGCGCGGGCATCGGCTTGGGCCCGACGCATGGCATCGTCATACGTTTCATAAGTGCGGCGCAGCTGCTCGTCAAGCAGGGCCGCCTGTTCCGCCGCGGTCATGGCGCCGCCGGGCTGGCCGCCGCCTTGCAGAACTCCGCCTCCGGGCAGGGTGTCAAGGGTGTAATCGCCCGCGCCGCCCGGTTGGCCGGGGGAGTTGCCCACACTGCCGGAAGCGGCGCCGCCAATGCCGCCCGAGGTGTCCCCGGCCGCCGCGCCTTCTGGAGCCGCGGAAGAACCGCTGGCATCGCCGGTGGAACTGTCTCTGCCATCGCCGCCGCCGGCGGGCTCAATGCCCGGCTGGGCACCGTCCCGGCCCGAGGGAGGCATGGCTCCCGAATCCCCGCCCGAACTGGACGTGGACGGCATTTCCGGCAAACCCGGGGGATTGGACAGGGTGGGCAGGCCCGGAGTTCCCTGCGCACCGGTCTGGCCGGACTGCGAGGGCATCGACGGCATGCCGCCGGGGCTCGATTGCGGAGAAGTTTGCCCGCCTGGGCTTGACGAAGAAGGAAACGAGGGCTGCCCACTCTGGCCTGGTTGCTGGGATGACTGCGTTCCGGGCATCGCGGCCGACGGCATTCCGCTGGAACCGGAGGAGCTCTGGGAGCTCGGCGACGGCATCGAAGGCGAACTGCTCGGCGTGCTCGGGCTTGATGAGGGCGACGGCATGGAGGGCATCGATGGCGAACTGCTCGAGCTTGACGACGACGATGACGACGTAGACGGTGGCTGCGGCATGGACGGGAACCCGCTGCTGCTGGACGCCGATGATTGGGATTGCTGCGAGGAAGATTGTGTTTGGGTTTGCGATTCACAGGCAACCAGCCCGAGGATCAAGCCGCAGGCCAGCACAAACCGCTTCAGGGTCGCGGATTCAGTGATGATTTTTGCCATGATGCCAACCTCTCTCGCCCCGCCAACCCTGCTGGCTCCCATCGCGCTCAACGGATTATGGCGTTGGGACACGCAGTCCATGTTTCCAGACGCGCCACGCTTACCGGTATTGATACTTCAATTCCCCTTAACACGAGCTTAACATTTTTCCGCCGGATTCCGGCAAAAAAGGCCGCTACGATTTCGCCGTCCGCCAGCCATGGCTTCGCGTTCCGTCGGACATTCCATCCAAGCCGCCCGCGCCGAGTCAGTACCAATAGCGGTAGCGAAGCTCGTTGTCGTCGACTCGGACCATCTCGCCATCAACCAGCGAGGGACGGAAGATCGAGTCGCGGATTCTGCGCCGGATCCAGTTGTGCTGCGAAACGGTTTCCGCCGAAGCTTCGCTCAAGGTCTCGATATTCCGCACTTCGCCCCAGCGCGTGATATCCAACTGGATGTCGATGAAGTCTTGATTCACTTCTTCTTCGACCGCAACATAGCCCAAATTCTGGATGATCCATTCGCGGTTGTCGAAGGCGTACACGGGAATTTGCCGGATCTCGCCGAACAACCGCTGCCGCGATTCCTGGGCGTTCTCCGCACCTTCGAGGGAGCTCCAGGCTTTGCCGTACCAGTCTCGCGCATCGCCGCGGCGGTCGAACAAGAGATACCAGTCCGCCAACTGGGCGCTGGCTTCGGCCACGCGCTCGGGTGCGGTGTCGGCGCTTTGGTGCTGCTCCAGAATGCCGAGCAAGGCATCTTCGCCGGCCTTGAAGCCCGAGGGCACGATGGGGAAACGCCAATAGAGCATGTCCCGCAAGGTTTCCTGCGGAGACCGAAACTGCGCTTGAGAAAGTTCCCGCATGAGATCCTGATTGGACGCCACCAAATAGGCCGACCGCGCCACGCCGCGCAAATACTCCACATAGCGCTGGTCCTCGCGGCCGAAGTGCGCCTCCACCATCCTCGCTGCCGCGCCGAACAGCATCTGCGCCGAACTCAGGCGCATCGCCAGCGATGGACCATCGCCGATGGTGAACGCGTGGAGATGCCATTCAGCGTAGTCCGCCAGCGCCGGAATCAAGCGCGCGTCGAAATTGCCGTAGGACTTGTGCTGGACGAAGAACAGATAATTTTGATAGTTGTCGGCCTGGGCCCAATCCCCCATGGCGATATAACTGTCGATCATGCGTCGGATCAGCGGCAATTGCTCCACCGTGTGCAGGCCGGAATGTATGCGCTGAACATGCACCGCGCGTTCGTGGGCGGCCAGGGCGGACGGATAATCGCCCTGCTGTTGTTGCAGCGCGCCGAGGGCGCTCAGCTGCTCAATCAAGCTGTTGTGCCAAGCGCCGGTGGAAGTTTCGGCGCTGATGATCGATTCATTGAATCGCTCTATGCTGCGCGCCCGTTCGCCAAACGCCGGATCGAGCTCAAGCTCCGCGGGCGAGGCCCGTGGCGGCGGAACAAAATCGGACTCCTCTCCCAGCGGCACCGCGGGTTCGAGATACCGTACCGGAGGACGGGCGGTCGCTTCGATGGTGTCGCCCTCGGCCGCCGCTGATTGCTGTGCCACAAGGCCGCCTGCCAGAAGCATAGCCGCGGCGGCGCCGCCGCACCGAAAACGGGATTGGCGCGACCCTGTGGGAATCATGCCGTGCGCTCAGAAAATGTCGGGACCATCGGTTTTTTTATATCACCGGAGGCGTTAGTCCGCAATATCGGCGCCCGATCAAGGGTCCTGTTCGAGGAACAGATTGCCGAAGCGGTCTCGGCGGGCGCGCCAGGATTCGGCGACATAGGTCGTGGATGCGTACTCGGCTATGACCGCCGGGCCGGTGACCGGCTCTCCGGCGGCCAGTTTGCGGTGGATTTCCGCCGCCGGGCCGGTGCCGCTCTCCGCCGACACCCTCGGCAGGTCGAAGGGTTGGCCGGGGAACCAAGCGCGCAATCTGACGTTCACCACTTCCGCCGGTTTCGCCAGGGAATAGCCGTAGCGAAGGTCGTGCAGTTCGTGGAAGCGCGCCAATGATCCACCCCAGTCGGACCAGGGCACGTTGAGCGTATAGGACTGCCCCGCGTAACGCATGTCGATGCTGAATCGGGTCCGCAACCGTTTGATTTCCAAGCCTTCGGCGGTGAATTCCGCTTTGGCCTGGTCCAACAGCCGAGCGAATTGCTGTTCGATCCGCGCCGTTGGGTCTGCCGCCGCGGCCGAGCGTTGCACGGTGCGCGAAAACTGCCGCCCCCGGTCGGCCACCGCCATGCCGAGGGCGGACAGCACACCGGCGTAAACCGGCACCAGCGCGCGGCGCATACCCAGGGCTTCGGCGAGGGCGCACACGTGCAAACCGCCGGCGCCGCCGAAACTGACGAGGAGGAACTCCGCCGGGTCGTAACCCCGATTCACCGAAATGCGGCGAATGGCCTCCACCATGTGCTCGTTGGCGATGCTGACTATGCCGCGGGCGGTGGCCTCGCTATCGAGTCCGATGCCTTCGGCGAGTTCCGCTACCGCTTTGCGCGCCGCGGCGATATCGAGTTGGAGGTCGCCCGCGAGCGGTGCGTCCGCCGGCAATCTGCCGAGCAGCAGATTGGCGTCAGTGACGGTTGCCTGGAGGCCGCCCTTGCCGTAGCAAACCGGCCCCGGCTCCGCTCCTGCCGATTCCGGGCCGACCCGCAACATGCCGCCGCTGTCGATGTAGGCGATGGAGCCGCCGCCGGCGCCGATGGTATGCATGTCCACCATGGGCACCGAGACTGGAAAATCGCCGAGGCGGCCTTCGCTGGTAATGCCGATGGGGCCGTCGAGCAGGGCTACATCGGTGGAGGTGCCGCCCATGTCGAAACTGATCAGCTTTTCCCGACCGATTCGCCGCCCGAGAAATTCCACCGCGGCCAAACCGCCCGCCGGCCCGGAGAGCAAGAGATTGACGGCGCGGTCCGCGGCCTTGCCGGCACCGATAGTTTCTCCACTCGACTGCATCACTTGCAGCGATGAACCGTCCGGCAGGTATTCCAAGCCCGCCCGCAGGCGCCGCAAATAGCCGCTGACCACCGGCCCGAGATAGGCGTTCAACCAGGTCGCCACGCCGCGTTCGTACTCCTTGTATTCCGGCAGCACCGAAGAAGAGCGGGAAATGAACACTTCGGGAAGGGCCTCGCCCAAGGCCTGTTCGACGACTTCCTCGTGGCTGGGGTCGAGGAATGAAAACAACAGATTGATCGCTACCGACTCCACCCGCAATTCGCGCAGCCGACCGCATAGTTCCGCCAAGTCTCCGGCCGCCAAGGGTTCGATGGTTTCACCGTCGGCGCCGACCCGGCCGCCGGTTTCGAGGCACAGTTCCGCCGGCACCGGCGGCGGCGCCGGCTCGAACTCCAGCGCGTAAAGCTTCGGCCTGGTTTGACGGGCCAATGTCAACAAATCGCCGAAGCCGCGGTTGGCGATGAAGGCGGTGCGGGCGCCTTTGCGTTCGAGCAGGGCGTTGGTGGCGACGGTGCTGCCGTGAATAACAGCCAGCGGTTCGCCGTCAAATCCGAGCTGCTTCAGTCCCGCTAGCACCGCGCGCTCCGGCGCATTGGGGGTGGAGGGAACTTTGCGCACGGACAATTCGACGGTGCCGGCGGCGTCCCGCCGCGCGCAGAGGAAATCGGTGAAGGTGCCACCGATGTCGATTCCGATGCAAATGCTTGCGAGTTCTTTCCCCACGATTTCAATCCGCCCGAAGCCGCCATACCCAGCCGAAGTCGGACGCGCCGCGGCGAGGGGAAAATGATTGAATCGCCTGCCGGCTCGCCGAGGTTCGCGCCGCTGTACTTTGCATGAACGCCGCATTATAACTGCGGCCCCGGCGCGCGGCTTGGGCCGCCGCCGTTCTTGTCTGCCGCCTCTGGAGGCCGAGTTGCCGGAGTTGCCTGAAGTCGAAACCACCCGCCGCGGCGTGGCGCCCCATGTGATCGACCGGGAAATCGTCCGTGTGGTAGTGCGCGAGAAACGCCTGCGCTGGCCGGTGCCGGACAAACTCGGCGATGAACTCGTGGGCCAGCGATTTTCCTCCGTTGACCGGCGCGGAAAATATCTGCTGCTGCATTGCTCCCGCGGTGTCTTGATCATCCATTTGGGTATGTCCGGGGGTTTGCGGCTGACGCCGGCGGACGAGCTTCCCGGCAAGCATGCCCATATCGATATCGCATTCGATTCCGGTACCGCCTTGCGCTATACCGACACCCGCAAATTCGGCAGTTTTCATTGGCAGGCGGCGGGTGAAGGTGAACACCCGCTGCTGCGCTCCCTTGGCCCGGAACCTCTAGGCGAAGGATTCGACGGCGGTTTGCTCTATCGCCAAAGCCGCGGTCGCCGCATCGCGGTCAAGAGTCTGATTATGAACTCCCGCATCGTAGTAGGTGTCGGCAATATTTACGCCTGCGAATCGCTGTTCCGCGCCGGCATCCATCCCGCCAGAGCCTGTGGTCGAATCGCCGCGCGACGCTACGACAAGCTCGCGCAGAGCATCCGCTCGGTGCTGGGCGGGGCGATTCGCGCCGGCGGCACGACCCTGCGCGATTTCACCGGCGGCGACGGCAGGCCCGGCTATTTCCGGCAGGAGTTGAAAGTGTACGGCAGGGGCGGCGAAAAATGTGTTTTTTGCGGGGAAACTCTACGCGGGATCCGCCTTGGCCAGCGCGCCACGGTATTTTGCCCGAAGTGCCAGACCTGAAAGGTCTGCGAAGACCCACTGACAAGGGTTCGGGCCTTGGCGAATTGTCCCCCCTCCCCGTCGTTGGTGGAGGGATGACTACGCCCTTGACAAGGAGACTCCGGGGGGGCAACTGAACCAACCCAGTTACCGGTTATCGGCAGCCGATTGCTGCAGCGGTTAAAACTCGACTCCCAAGTAGCCGAGTTTGTAGTTTAGTTTTTACCGGTGATCGCTCGCACCACCGCCGGATGGGCGAAGCTGGAGATATCGCCGCCGAAGGATGCGATTTCCCGCACCAGGGTTGAGGAGATGTAAGATAAATGTTCCGCCGGAGCAAGAAAGACCGTTTCGATATCCGGCGCGAGCACCCGGTTCATGCCCACCAACTGAAATTCGTATTCGAAGTCGGCCACCGTGCGCAGCCCGCGCAGAATTATATTGGCCCCGCACTCCTCGACGAACTTCGTCAGCAGGTTGTCAAAACCGCGCACCTCCACATTGTCGAGATGGCCAAGCACTTCCCGGGCTAATTGCAGCCGCATCCCGATCGACAATGAATTGGCTGTTTTCAGGTTCGTGTCGGCTACGGCGACGATTATTTTGTCGAACAGACGAGAGGCCCGCTCGACCAGATCACTGTGCCCATTGGTGATGGGATTGAACGTCCCCGGATAGACGGCGGTTTTCATGATTAGCTCTTGTAAGTTGACATATGGGAAACCACGGCGGCATCGAATCTGCGCTCCGGCTTCAATGCCAATTGCCCCCCATTGACAATCAGTTTGTTCAGCAATTCAGCTGGCAATTCAGGCTGGATCAATCTTTCATGCCGAAGATAACCAAGAGTCTTTAATCGATTCAGAATAGACGAAGCCATTGTCGCACCGCTGCGACTTCGGTCCGCTTCAACTCCGCACCTTCCGGTCAAGCATATACGAAATTCCCCTCGCTGGGCGATATCGGCTGAAATCAATTGCGGCCTAGGCGCATCGTCGAGGGCCCACGCGGAGCGGAACGCGGTTGCCGGCGGCGGTTATGCGCGACGGGCGAGGTGGTGGCGCACATCGCCCGCCTTCGCGGATTTTTCCACTGTCCAGTTGTCCGGCAAGCGCTGCGGCGGAATCTCGGCTTCGGACTCCAGATGGATGCATGCGCCGGGGGCGAGCAGGCCACTATGCTCCAAGCTTTCACAGGCCTGGGGCAGCAGACCGCTGGCGAAGGGTGGATCGAGAAATACCAGTTCGAAGGCGGCGGGTTGCTCTGCGGTTTGTCGCAGCCAGTCCCAAGCCGGAAGGCAGTGGATTTGCGCATTTTCCGCACCCAGTAATCGGGCGTTTTCCGCCAGCGCTGCGCAGGCCGCGCTATTGCGCTCCACCATGATCACCCGCGCCGCGCCCCTCGAGAGCGCCTCAAAGCCCAGAGCGCCGCTGCCGGCGAACAAATCCAGGCAGGTTGCGCCGGGAACTTCCGCCCGCAGCCAGTTGAACAGGGTTTCGCGAATGCGGTCGGGCGTGGGGCGCAGACCTTCGCCATCCGGGAATCGCAGCAGTCGGCTGCGGAATCGGCCACCGATAATGCGAACGGTGTTTCTGCGGCGGCGGTTTTGTTTCATTGCAGATACCGAAAATGATCTATCCGGCCGTCGCGTCTCGACTGCGGTCGGCGGTTTTGTCCGCCGCGGCGGGGTGGTGATAGCATAGCGCGCCGCCAAATTCGAGAGTAATCCATGCCAGAACCCGACGAGTCTTCCGGTGCCGCTGGTGACAGCGAGGCGGTTGCCAGCGGGCTGTTCGCCCGGCTGCGCCGGAGCTTGGGAAAAACCGGCTCGCGGCTGCGGCAGGGCCTGGCAGCCATGGCGCCGGGTGGGGGCCGGATCGACGCCGAATTGCTGGACGAGGTGGAAACCAGGCTGCTGTCCGCCGATGTGGGTTTGGAAGCCACCGATACGGTGCTCGCCGGCTTGAGAGCCAAGCTCGACCGGCGGCGATTGTCCGACGCCGACCAATTCGTGGCCGCGCTGAAGGAGGAGCTGACCGGCATCCTGCTGCCCTGCGAACAAGCGCTGCGCATCGAAGCGTCGGGCCGGCCTTTCGTTATTCTCATGGTTGGCGTCAACGGCGTCGGCAAAACCACTACGATAGGCAAACTGGCGCGGCGCCTGCACGATCAGGGCCATTCGGTAATGTTGGCCGCAGGCGATACCTTCCGCGCCGCGGCGATCGAACAACTGCGGATTTGGGGGGAGCGCAACGATGTGCCGGTCGTGGCCCAAGCCCCGGGAGCCGACAGCGCGGCGGTGGTTTTCGACGCGTGGCAATCCGCCCGGGCGAAAGGAATCGATGTGCTGATCGCCGATACCGCCGGGCGCTTGCACACCAAAGACAACCTCATGCGCGAACTGGAGAAAATCGAGCGCGTTTTGCGCAAACAGGATGCCGGCGTGCCGGACGAGATTCTGTTGGTGCTCGACGCTACGACCGGACAGAACGCGGTGGCCCAAGCGGAACGATTTCACCAAAGCACTCCCTTGACCGGCATCGTGCTTACCAAGTTGGACGGCACGGCCAAGGGCGGAGTGGTTTTCGCCCTCGCCAAGCGCTTCGGCATCCCCTTGCGTTTCATCGGCATCGGCGAGCGGGCCGACGATTTGCGGCCCTTCGCCGCCCGCGAATTCGTCAATGCGCTGTTCAGCGACTAAGCCCGCGGATCGCGCCAGTTGCCTGAATTCCGCCGCTTCCGCCGGACAGGCGAGCGGAAGCAAAGTAGCGCCCAGGTTGAAGCGGGCGGGCGCGCCCGGTGCTTGAATTTTAGCCGGACAGCCCCCATGCAAACGCTTGAGACCGGCGGGAAATGGCCGGGTGGCCGGATTCCAAGCGCTCAGGCGACCATTGAAACCGCTGGCCGGTTGGGAAATCTTGACAAAACACTGGAAAACTTGGAAAATGCCCGGCTGACCGTGGTTTGAGCGATGATTCTTTCGATATGATGAACGGCAATGCCTCCGCAGTGATGCAATCGGTCTGGCCGGCCAGCCCGGGCCGGGATCTGACCGCTTATATCGCCAATGTGAACAATATCGCGATGCTGACCCCCGAGCAGGAGCTTGAGTTGGCTCGGGATTATTTTTACGAAGACAACGTCGAGGCGGCGCGGCAGTTGGTATTTGCGCATCTGCGCTTCGTCGTGCATATCGCCAGGACCTATTCCGGCTACGGTCTTTCCCAAGCCGATTTGATTCAGGAAGGCAATGTGGGCCTGATGAAGGCCGTGAAGCGGTTCGACCCGACCGTCGGTGTGCGCCTGGTATCTTTCGCCGTACATTGGATTCGGGCGGAAATGCACGAATTCATTTTGCGGAACTGGCGCATCGTTAAAATCGCCACCACCAAAGCGCAACGCAAGTTGTTCTTCAATCTGCGCTCATCGAAGAAGCAGCTTGGCTGGCTCAACAACGAGGAAGCCGAAGCCTTGGCGGACGATCTCGGTGTCGACACGAAGGTGGTCAGACAAATGGAAGGCCGCATGAGCGCCCACGACAAACCCTTCGACAGCGACCCGGAAGCCACGGATGACGATGACTTCCGGGCGCCCGCGAATTATTTGGAAGACAAGGGTTCCGACCCGGCGATTCAATTGGAGGAATCCCAGTGGGAAGAGGTTTCCGGGTCATCGCTGCATCGGGCCATGGCGCAGCTTGATGACCGCAGCCGGGATATCTTGCAAAAGCGCTGGTTTTTCGAAGACGCCAAGGCAACCTTGCATGAACTTGCCGAGGAGTACGGTATTTCCGCCGAACGGGTGCGGCAAATCGAAAAAGACGCCATGAACAAAATCAAGCTCCGCATGGCCGCTTGATCTTCGGCGGACCCGGCGGTGTCCCGGACGCGTCGGATGTAGAGCGAGCCGCCGCCAGCGCGACAACATCAAAATGGGCAAAATCTTTCTGTTACTCGCCGCCGGCAACGGTTTCCTCGCCGTCGCGCTGGGCGCGTTCGGTGCCCATGCGCTCGCCGCCAGACTTTCCGTCGAATTGATGAACACTTTCCAGACCGCGGTGCAATACCACTTTTATCATTCTTTGGCGCTGTTCGGCACGGCGCTGTTGGCCCTTCAGTATCCCTCCGCGGCCCTGCCGAAGGCCGCAGGCCAGCTGTTCTTCGCCGGCATTGTGCTATTCTCCGGCAGCTTGTATTTGCTGGCCTTGACCGGTGTCCGCTGGCTCGGCGCGGTCACCCCCGTCGGCGGCCTCGCGTTCCTCGCCGGTTGGCTGTGCCTCTGCGCTTTCGCGTTCAGTCGTCAAATGTAACAACGCCCCGATGGAACTGATCGTCAACGGAGAAACCAAACACCTGCGGGAACCCATTTCGGTGGCGGAATTGATGCGCGAAATGGGTGTCTCCGGACGCAGGGTCGCATTGGAATTGAACGGCGAAATCGTCCCAAGGAGCAGTTTCGGGCAGACCACGCTCAATCCGGGGGATACATTGGAAATCGTGCAGGCGATCGGCGGAGGTTGAAATGGATGCCGCAACTCAAACCACGGAGGATCTATTGTCGATAGCCGGCCGCAGCTATCGCTCGCGGCTGATCATCGGCAGCGGCAAGTACCGGGATTTCGAGCAAAACCGGGCGGCGCTGGAAGCCAGCGGCGCCGAGATTCTCACCGTCGCCATTCGCCGCGTCAATCTCGGTCAGAACCGCGGCGAGCCGAGCCTGCTGGATATCATTTCGCCGGACCAGTATACGATTCTGCCCAATACCGCCGGCTGCTACACCGCGGCCGACGCGGTCCGAACCTGCAAGATGGCCAGGGAACTGCTCGACGGCCATAAGCTGGTGAAGCTGGAAGTACTCGGCGACAAAAAAACGCTGTTCCCGAACATCGTCGAAACCCTGAGGGCGGCGGAGCAATTGGTCGCGGACGGCTTCGATGTGATGGTTTACACCAGCGACGACCCGCTGGTGGCCAAGGAACTGGAACAGATCGGCTGCGTCTCGGTGATGCCGCTCGGCGCGCCGATCGGCTCCGGGCTGGGCATCCGCAATCCCTACAATATCCGCATGATTCTGGAGAACGCCAGCACGCCGATTATCGTCGATGCCGGCGTGGGAACGGCATCGGACGCCAGCATCGCCATGGAGTTGGGCTGCGCCGGCGTGTTGATGAATACCGCCATCGCCGAAGCGCGGGATCCGGTGCTCATGGCCTCGGCCATGAACAAGGCGGTTGCCGCCGGACGCGAAGCTTTTCTCGCCGGACGCATGGCGCGCAGGCTGCATTCCAGCGCCTCCTCGCCTGAAACCGGAACTTTCTTCCCGCCCCTGTGACCGGCGCGGGAGAATCGCCGGCCCGCCGGCCGGTCCGCAGCTACGTCATCCGCTCCGGGCGCCTCAGTGCCAGCCAGCGCCGCGCCATCGACCAATATTCGTCGCGCTATGTGATCGAATTCGAGCCGAAGCCGCTGGAGCTCGAGCGATGCTTCGTCCAGGATCGTCCGCTGGTGGTGGAAATCGGTTTCGGCTCGGGCGAGACGCTGCTGGAAATGGCGCTGGTGCGGCCGGACGCGAATTTTCTCGGCATTGATGTGTACCGGCCTGGAGTGGGCCGCGTGTTGCGGGGGATCGTTCGGCACGGCTTGGAAAACATCCGCTTGATTTGTCACGATGCGGTGGAAGTATTCGCCGAGAACCTGGCCGATGACAGCGCGGACTGCGTGCTGATACTTTTCCCCGACCCTTGGCCGCGCAAACGCCATCACAAGCGCCGCTTGGTGCGGGAGGATTTCATGCGGCTGGTTCTGCGCAAACTGAAGCCCGGCGGAGAAGCGCATTTGGCGACGGATTGGGCGCCCTATTTCGAGTGGATGAAAGAAGTCATGGGCGGCATTTCCGAATTCTCCCCGGCATGCCACATTCGGGCCGGCAGCCCGAGCGCCGGCGGCGACGCCCCGGGGGAATCTCCGCGTTCGCCCACCCGGTTCGAGCGCCGCGGCCGCGCCCTCGGCCACGAAGTCCTTGAATTGGTGTATCGCAAGGTCGCGCCTTGAACCATCTATCCGCGGGCGGGTCGGAAGCCGGCACCGGCGGACCCCGCCCCTGACTGGCCCGACGCCGTGAAAAAGCCGCCCAGAGACAAATTGTACGCCGAGCACATGCTGCCGGGGGATTTTGTCTTCGATGAAAAAGTCGCGGCGGTGTTTGAGGACATGATCCACCGTTCGGTGCCCGGTTACACCACCATCATCGCCATGACCGCCTCGCTCGCGGAGAAGTACAGTCGGCCCGGCACCCGGATCTACGATCTTGGATGCAGTCTCGGCGCCGCCAGCCTCGCCATCCGCCGACGCCTGCGGGGCCGCAACCAAGAGATCGTCGCGGTAGACAATTCCGCGCCGATGCTCGAAGATCTGCGGTCCCGCTTGGCGGCGCTCGGCGGCGGCCCGGTCGAGTGCCTGCTTGCGGATGTGCGGGATTGCGCGATCAAGAACGCCTCGGTGGTCATCCTCAATTTCACCTTGCAGTTCATTCCGCCCGCGGACCGCGGCCGCCTGCTGCGGCGTGTGTATGAGGGCATGATCCCCGGCGGCGTATTGGTCCTGTCGGAAAAAATAGTCGTGGAGGACCCGTTGCTGGACGATTTGCATATCGAGATGCACCACCAGTTCAAACGGGACATGGGCTATAGCAAGCTGGAAATCAGCCGCAAGCGAACGGCACTGGAGAAAGTGCTGTTGCCGGAAACCACGGCGGCGCATCGGGCCCGTCTCGCCGCAGCCGGATTCGAATCGGTCGAGCAGTGGTTCCAATGTTTCAATTTCGTTTCCATGGTGGCGTCCAAGCGCGGGGCGGAGTGACTCCCGCGGTTGGTGAATCGCGTCCTTGCCCAAGACTTGCCCGCGACCCGGTTAAAAGGAGGGGATTGTGAATTTCGCGCCCCTGCTCCAGCAGCTGAGAGGTACCGCCCTGGCCGGCTTGGCGGACCCCCTCGGCGAAGAATCTCTGGGACGGATTCGCCACGGCGACTTCCGCCGCCTGCGGTGTTTGATTCAACAGTTGCCGCGCCTTTCGCCCTCGATGGTCGAATTCGCCGAGCGCGTTGCGATCGGAAGCCGGGATGATTGCGACGATGACGCCGCCCGCGACGCGCTGAAACAACGGTTGCTGGATTTTTCGCCGTGGCGCAAAGGTCCGTTCGAGTTGTTCGGCATCGACCTCGATGCCGAATGGCGCAGCGAGATGAAATGGTCCCGCCTCGACGGGCGCATCTCCAACCTGGCCGGGCGCAAAGTGCTCGACGTCGGCTGCGGCAACGGCTACTACGGTTTCCGCATGTTGGGTCGCGGTGCCGCCCAAGTCATCGGCTTGGAGCCGCATATCCCCTACGCTATGCAATTTTGGGCGCTGAAATCCTTTGTGCCCGCGGCGAATTGCTGGGTGCTGCCCATGTCGCTGGAACAATTTCCCCGGCGCGGCGGCTATTTCGATACGGTTTTTTCCATGGGCGTGCTGTATCACGCGGCCGCGCCCATGGGGCATTTGTCACTGCTGCGCGACTGCTTGCGCCCGGGCGGCGAACTGGTGCTGGAAACCTTGTTCGTGGAGGGTGGTGAAGGCTACTGTCTGACACCGAGAGACCGCTACGCGCAAATGCGCAACGTCTGGTTCATTCCGTCGATCGCGACGTTGAAGCTGTGGCTCCAGCGTTGTGGTTTCACCGCCGCGCGCATCATCGACCGCAGCATCACTACGCCAGCGGAACAGCGCCGAACCGAATGGATGTCGTTTCATTCCCTCTGCGACGCGCTCAATGGGGGCAACCCCGGCCGCACTATCGAGGGCCACCCCGCGCCCGCCCGCGTCCTGCTCAGCGCGTGGCGGATGGAGTAAGGGGGGCTTACTTGATTTTGGACTCTTTGTAGAGGACGTGTTTCCGGACGACGGGATCGAACTTGCGGATTTCCAGCTTGTCTGGAGTCGTTCGCTTGTTTTTGTCGGTGGTGTAATAGTGGCCGGTGCCGGCGCTTGAAACCAGTTTGATTTTCTCTCTCATGCCCGAATCTTCCTGTTGCGCGAATCGCCGATGCGCTATCGCTCAAACGCTCAAAACCGTCTGCCGAAGCCGTCTCTTAATCCGACGGCCAATCCCACCGCCAAAGCTGCCGCTCACACCCGAAAGCCGCGGGCGCGGACACCGGCCAGCACGGTATCGATGCCGTTCTTGTCGATGATGCGCATGCCTTTGGTGGAGAGGCGCAGTTTGACGAAGCGCTGTTCCGATTCCACCCAGAACCGGTGGCTCTGGATGTTCGGCAGAAAGCGCCGCTTGGTTTTGTTCTGCGCGTGGGAAACGTTGTTGCCCACCACCGGTTTTTTACCGGTAACCATACAGACCCGCGCCATTGCGCCCACCTCTCTGTTTGCCCCGCGGTTGCCGCGTCTTGCCCTGCATTGCCGCGCCGCAATTTCTGGGTTCGCCGCGACCGTCAATCGGAATCCCAGCCACTCCCGGCGGGGGCGCAACTTATACCAGAACGCCCCGCTCCAGGCAAGCCGCACGGCCAAGTTCGCCCCTACAGCAGGCCGCGTTCGGCGAGGGAGACGACCTCGGCGCTGCCGACGATTAGGTGGTCGAGGACCCGCACATCGATGGTTTCCAGCGCGTCGCGCAACTTGCGGGTGATATTGATATCGGAATCGCTCGGCTCGGCGACCCCGGAGGGGTGGTTGTGGGTGAAGATCACCGCGGCGGCGTTGTAGGCGATGCAGCGCTCGACCACTTCCCGCGGATAGACCGCGGCACCGTCGATGGTGCCTTGAAACAATTCGTCCAGGCGCAGGATGTGGTGTTGATTGGTGAGGAATATGCAACTGAAGATTTCACTCTTGCAGTAGCGGAAGCGGGCGCGCAGATAGGCCCGGGTGGCTTTGGAACTGCCCAACACTTCGCGCTTCTGCATTTCGGAATACAGCTGGCGGTGGCCGAGTTCGCGCATCGCCGCCAAACAGGCGGCCTTGGCCGGGCCGATTCCCGGCACCCGCGCGATTTGCCGAAAGTCGGTGGACAACACGCCAGCCAGCCCATCGAATCGTCTCAGCAAATCGCGGGCGAGGTCGAGCGCGGTCCTGCCGTTGCCGCCGCTGCCAAGCAGTAGCGCCACCAACTCCGCGTCACTGAGATTTTTCGCTCCCATTTCGAACAGTTTTTCCCGGGGCCGTTCCAAAACCGGCCAGTTCTTGATCGCCATCGTGATTCCCTGCTTTCCCTTCAATCGCCGCCATGGCAGTGTTTGCCCCAAGCCTAGAAAAGATTTCCGGGATTGCATCGATTTCGCGCAAATTGCTTCAAAAAGGCCTTACTGCTAGTCTAGCCAACCTTCCACTGCCAGAATTCGCCAGCCGCGGCCGGATATGCCGAACCTGAACAACAAGCGCATTCTGCTAGGCATCACCGGCGGAATCGCCGCCTACAAGTGCGCGGAACTGTCCCGATTGCTGATCAAGGCGGGCGCCGAGGTACGGGTGGTCATGACCCGCGCCGCGCGGGAGTTCGTCACTCCGCTGACCATGCAGGCTTTGACCGGCAATCGCGTGCATGAGGAACTGCTCGACAGCGAGGCCGAGGCGGCGATGGGCCATATCGAGCTTGCGCGCTGGGCCGATCTGGTCTTGGTCGCCCCGGCCAGCGCCGATTTTCTCGCCCGCTGCGCCCAGGGCCGCGCCGACGATCTGCTGACCACGCTGATTCTGGCGACCGCGGCAACCATCGCCGTGGCGCCGGCGATGAATCAGGGCATGTGGTCCGACTCCGGCACCCAGCGCAATCTGGCCGAAATCCGCCGCCGCGGCTTGCTCGTATTCGGCCCCGACGAAGGCGATCAGGCCTGTGGCGACACCGGCCCGGGCCGCATGGTGGAACCCGCCAACTTGTGCGAATTCTGCGCCGAGTTGTTCGCCGGCGAGCCGCTGGCGGGGCGGCATTTGCTGATTACCGGCGGGCCGACCCGGGAAGCGCTTGATCCGGTGCGTTTTCTGAGCAATCACAGTTCGGGGAAAATGGCCTACGCTTTGGCCGCCGAAGGCGCGGCGGCGGGGGCGCGGGTGACATTGGTGAGCGGCCCGGTTTGTCTGCCGACGCCGGACCGGGTGGTCCGGGTCGATGTGGTGAGCGCTGAGGATATGCTCGCCGCCGTCATGGCGCGGGTCGCCGGTGCCGATGTCTTCATCGGCGTGGCGGCGGTGGCCGATTACCGCGCGGCGCGGCCCGTGACCGGCAAAATCAAAAAAGGTGCCGCGAGCCTGACGCTCGAACTGGAGCGCAATCCAGATATCATCGGCGAGGTCTCCCGGCTCGCGCGGCGGCCGCTGGTGGTGGGATTCGCGGCCGAAACCGAAAATCTCCTCCGCAACGGTCGGTCGAAGCGGGTTCGCAAGGGCCTTGATCTGCTGTTCGCCAATCACGCGGTGGAAACTTTCGGCAGCGATGAAGTCGCCGCCACGGCTATCGGCGCGGAAGGCGAAATCGAGATTCCCCGGATGCGCAAAGCGGCGGCGGCGAGAAAAATGCTGGAACTGATCGCCGAACTGCTCGACCATCCCACGCCCAAACCCGAATCCGCGCCCGCGTCCGCGCCGATGGCGGGTTGAGTTTGCGGAGAGCGGGCTGGTTGTGATGCATCCGGTGCCGGCGGAAATATTCCGCGCCTACGACATTCGCGGCATCGCCGGAAAGCAACTTGACCGCGGACTCGCGCGCCGCATCGGCCAAGCCGTCGGCAGCGAGGCGCTGGCGCAGGGTATCATTGCGCTGCTAGCTGCCCGCGACGGTCGCCTTTCCAGCCCGGAGTTGTTCCAGGCCCTGGTCGAGGGCATCCGCGCTTCCGGTTGCGATGTGATCGAATTGGGCATCGCGCCGACGCCGGTGCTTTACTTCGCCACGCACACCACCGAGTGGGATTCCGGCGTAATGCTCACCGCCAGTCACAATCCCGCCGCCTACAACGGCATGAAGCTGATCTTCCGCCGCGCCAGCCTGGATGCCGCGGAAATTCAGCGGCTGCGCCAGCGCATCGAGCAGGGCCGCTTCGCCGAGGGAGCCGGCGCTGCGCGGCGCTTGCCGATACTTGAGAACTACCTGCGGACCATCGCCGAGAACGTGCGTCCGCGGCGGGCGCTGAAAATCGTCATCGATTGCGCCAACGCGGTGCCGGCGGTGGTGGCGCCGGCTTTGTTCGAACGGCTTTCCTGCCAGGTCGAGGTTCTGCATGGCGAACTTGATGGCAGCTTCCCCAATCATCCGCCGGACCCAACCGCCCCGGAAAACCTCGGGGAATTGTCCCGTGCGGTACTCGAGGGCAAAGCCGACCTCGGTATCGCCTTTGACGGCGACGGCGACCGGCTTGGCTTGGTTGATGAAACCGGGGCCGTGGTCGAAGCCGAATCCATCCTGCGGCTGTTGGCGGAAGACATTCTGCCGCGTCATCCGGGGGCGAGCGTGGTCTATGATGTGAAATGCAATGCGCGCCTGCCGCGGCGCATAGCCGAACTCGGCGGTCGACCCTGCATGCGCCGCTCCGGGCATTCCTTCATGAAACAGGCGATGCGGGAAACCGGCGCGCCCCTGGGCGGAGAATTCTCGGCGCATATCTTCATCAAAGACCGCTGGTTCGGCTTCGATGACGGAATCTACGCCGCGGCGCGGGTGGTGGAGTTGTTGGCGGCGGACCACCGGCCCGCCAGCGTGGCGCTCGGCTCGGGCGCCGGGGGCTGTGCAACGGAAGAATTGCGCTTGGCGGCGCCGGATGCCGTCAAGTTCGCGCTGATGGAAAAAATCGCCGAGTTGGCGGACTTCGGTGAGGCGCGGATTATCAAAATCGACGGCCTGCGCGTAGAATACGCCGACGGCTGGGGCTTGATTCGGGCCTCCAACACCACGCCGGCGCTGCTGCTCCGCTTCGAAGCGGATACGCCGGCCAGGTTGCGGGAAATTCAAGCAGAGTTCCGCAAGCTGATTCTGCGAGCCGACGACTCTCTCCAGCCGCCGTTTTGAACTCGTCGGAATAAACCGGCAGGGAATACAGCCATGTCGCTCAGTATCGACCGAGCCCGCGCCATCGCGAAGATTCTTACCGAATCGCTGCCGTACATCCAAAAGTTCGCCGGCCAAACGCTGGTGGTGAAGTACGGTGGCAACGCCATGGTAGACGAAGCGCTGAAAAAGAGTTTCGCCACCGATGTCGTGCTCATGAAACTGGTCGGCATCCATCCCGTGATCGTCCATGGCGGCGGGCCGCAGATCGGCAAGCTGCTGGCGCAGTTGAATATCGAGTCGCGCTTCGTTGACGGCCTGCGGGTGACCGACAGCCGCACGATGGATGTGGTGGAAATGGTGCTGGGCGGGCAGGTGAACAAAGAAATCGTCAGCCTGCTCAACCAACACCACGGTAAGGCGGTGGGAATCAGCGGCAAGGACGGCAATCTGATCCGCGCGCGGCGACTGCCGGCGCGGGCCGCGGCGGATGACAGCGAAATGGTCGATCTGGGCCAAGTCGGCGAAATCGCCGCAATCGATACCCGGGTGCTGGAAATGATGCGCGCCAGCGATTTCATTCCCGTCATAGCGCCGGTGGGCACCGATGAAAACGGCTCCAGCTACAACATCAACGCGGATTCGGTCGCCGGTGCCATCGCCGGCGTGCTGGGGGCGGAAAAACTGATCTTACTGACCAATGTCGCCGGCGTGCAGGACGAGACGGGCAAGGTTTTGACGGGTCTCGGTTTGCAGGAGATGGAGGCTTTGTCGGCCAGCGGCATTCTCGGCGGCGGCATGTTACCGAAGGTGGAATGCGCGCTGGACGCGCTGCGCTCGGGCGTGCGCAGCGCCCACATCATAGACGGCCGCGTCGAACACGCCCTGTTGCTCGAAATCTTCACCGACGAAGGCGTCGGCACGCTGATCCACAACTAGCTTGCCTGCTCGATACGGACGAGGGTCCCGGCTCCGGCCTACCGCCCCCGGGCGGATCATGGTTTGCTGTTTCGCGGTTTTTTCCTTGATTTAGCCAGCGAAATCTCGATTTGGAAAAATTGCGGTTTTGTCGGGTGGCGGCTGCGCCCGGTGGTGGCGCGGTCATTCCGGCAACCGGTGCGACACCCGGGAGTTGGGACGATGGTGAATCCCGACCGCGCTTACTCCGCACCGTATCGGGCGCGGTAGCCGCGCACGGCATCGGTGTACTGGTGCAGGTCGCTGCGGGAATCGGCACCGAGGTATTCGATTACATCAGCCAAAGTCACCACACTGATTACGCTGATCCCATACTCCCGCTCGATTTCGCGGATGGCGGAATCGGCGCCGCGCCCGCGCTCCTGCCGGTCCAAGGCGATCAAAAAGCCGCCCAGGCTTGCGCCGCAGCGTCGCAAAATCGCCGCCGCTTCCCGCGCCGCGGTGCCGGCCGTGATCACATCGTCCACCAGCAATACGCGCCCCGCCGGTTCGGCGCCGACCAAGGCACCGCCTTCGCCGTGGTCCTTGGCTTCTTTGCGGTTGAAGCAATAGGGCAGATCGCGGCCATGGTCGCGGAATAACGCCATGGCGGTGGCCGCCACCAGCGGAATGCCCTTGTAGGCCGGACCGAACAGCATATCGAAGGAGCGGCCCGAATCCTCAATGGCCGCGGCATAGCTGCCAGCGAGAAACGACAGCCGGGCGCCGGTATTGAATAATCCAGAGTTGAAGAAATAGGGGCTGACCCGGCCCGATTTCAGCGTGAACTCGCCGAAGCGCAAAATGCCGTGGTCAATGACGAAAGTCAGGAATCGGCGTTGATAATCCCGCATACGAAAAACCGCCGTCGCGCCAAGGCGCATTATCCCGAATGCGCGGCGGCATTGCGAACGGCGCGGCGCGTGGTCTTGCGCTAAAATGCCCACGGTTGGCGGGGCGGGCGCAAAGTCAAGTGTCAATAAAGACGGGCGGAAAGCCAAGACGGAAAACCATGAGCGGCAAGAAACGGGCAAACAGCGGGCGGGCGGGAAGACAGCCGGCACAAGGTAAAGCGCAATGCTGAGCATGACGGCTTTTTGTCGCAAACAGGCCGAATTGACGCAGGGCACATTGTTTTGGGAAATACGTTCGGTCAACCATCGCTATCTGGAAACCGCCATTCGTCTGCCGGAAGCTTTGCGCGGCCTCGAACCGGATATTCGCAAAGCGGTGCGGGGTCGCGTGAAGCGGGGCAAAATCGACTGTGTGCTGCGTTTTCAGCCCGCGGACGCGGCTCCCGCGGAATTGCGGCTCGACAACACAATGCTCGAAGCCTTGGCCCGGGCCGGCGAGCAAATCCATCATTCCTTCGGCGATTCACGCCTGCCCTCAAGCCTTGATATTCTGCGTTGGCCGGGAGTCGTGCGCGCCGAGGCGCCCGCCGAAGACGATTTGGCGCGGCAGGCGGCCTCCCTGTTCAATGGCGCGCTGGACGAATTTCTCGCCGCGCGGGCGAGGGAGGGAAAAGGGATCAAAGCCGCGGTGCGGGAGCGCGTCGTCTCGCTGCGGGAGATTCTCGGCCAGGTGCGGGCCTCCCTGCCGCAAATTCTCAAGGCGCAGCGCCAGCGCTTGCTCGATGCCATCGCCGACTTGCGGGTCAATCTGGAGCCGACGCGCATCGAACAGGAAGTCGCCCTGCTGGTGAGCAAGGCGGATATCGCCGAAGAGTTGGATCGTTTGGATGCCCACGTAAACGAGATCGACCGGCTGCTCGACCGCGGCGCCCCCGCGGGCCGGCCGTTGGACTTCCTCATGCAGGAGTTGATGCGCGAAGCCAATACCATCTGCTCCAAGTCCGCTGCCATCGAAACCACGCGCAGCGCGTTGGATTTGAAGGTGCTGATCGAGCAGATTCGGGAACAAGTGCAAAATATCGAGTAGAGTGATCAGTTCGCAGGCGAGGGTCAAATTATGCGGATAATCTTGTTTTTGCTCACCAATTTCGCCGTATTGCTGCTGATCAGTGCCACTTTCCGGCTGCTCGGCCTCGATGCGATGCTGCTCGCTTCCACCGGCGCCGACATGACCGTGTGGCTGGTGTTCGCCGCGGTGCTGGGTTTCGGCGGCGCCTTCGTTTCGCTCGCTTTGTCGAAATGGATGGCGAAGCGTTCGATGGGTGTGCGGATCATTCAGCAACCAACCAATCAACAGGAACGATGGCTGCTGCAAACCGTTGAGCGCCAGGCGCAAAAATCCGGCATCGGCACCCCGGAGGTGGGGATTTTTCCCTCCGACACCGTCAACGCTTTCGCCACCGGCATGAAGCGCAACAACGCCTTGGTCGCGGTCAGCAGCGGCCTGTTGCGGTTCATGACCCAGGACGAAGCCGAGGCGGTGCTCGCCCACGAGGTGGCCCACGTCGCCAACGGCGATATGATCACCATGGGCCTGCTGCAGGGCGTGTTGAACACTTTTGTGATTTTCCTCTCCCGGATCATCGGTCAATTCGTGGACCGGGTGGTGTTCAAAAACGAGCGCGGCTACGGCATTGGCTATTTCGTCGTTTCCATAGCGGCGCAGGTCGTGCTGTCAATTCTCGCCAGCATTATCGTGATGTGGTTCAGCCGTTACCGGGAATTCCGCGCCGACGCGGGCGGGGCAAGATTGGCCGGCAAGCAAAAGATGATCGCTGCGCTGCGCCGGTTGCAGCAGAATCAGGCCGAGGATCTGCCGGGGGAATTCGCCGCCTTCGGCATCAACGGCGGCCGCCCCACCGGGCTGCGGGCGCTGTTCATGTCGCATCCGCCGCTGGAGGATAGAATCGCCGCACTGCAGAAACCCGGCGTCTTGTAGTTTCGCCACCACCCAATTTCCCAACTATTATGGGCCGCGGCGCGTTGTTCATCGTCACCGCCCCCTCCGGGGCCGGCAAGACCAGCTTGGTGCGCAAGCTCGTCGAAGAGGACGCTTTGCTGCGCATATCGGTTTCCCATACGACGCGGCCGCGGCGGCGGGGAGAACGCGACGGCATCGACTACTTTTTCGTCGGCGGGGAGGAGTTCGCGCGCCGACTGGCACAAGACGAGTTCCTCGAACACGCCGAAGTATACGGTCACCGCTACGGCACCTCGCGGGAATGGGTGGGGCGGCAACGGCAGCAAGGTCTGGACGTGATTCTGGAAATCGACTGGCGCGGCGCGCGGCAGGTGCGCGGGCTGGATCCAAGCGCCTGTTCCATTTTCATCCTGCCCCCTTCCGTGGCGGTGCTGCGCGAGCGATTGGAGGCCCGCGCCCTCGACGACGCCGGCACCATCGAACGCCGCATGAATCAGGCCCGCCGCGAAATCGCCGAGGGCGACCAAGCCGATTATCTGGTGGAAAACGACGATTTCCAGCGGGCGCTGGCCGACATCCGCGCCATCATTCGCGCCCACCGGCTGCGCCGGGAACAGCAGTCCCCCCGTTGCGCCGCGTTGCTGCGTGAAGGCGAGCGGTTGTGAAGCGCGGCCTCATGCGCGGCCCGAACGACGCCAAGCCGCCCTTGGTGGCTGAACCGCATTCACGACATCCGCCACGGCCCCGGTCGCCGATAGGCCAAAGCCGCAACATTGGCGGCGGTGCATTCGGGGCTGGAATCCATTAAAATCGGCGGCTTGACGGCGGTGGTGCCCAGCGTAAAGCCGGGCTCGGCAAACAGGAGTGAAAGATCATGGCGAGAATTACCGTTGAAGACTGCCTCGACAAAGTAGACAACCGCTTCGAACTCGTCATGGTCGCCAGCAAACGCGCCCGGCAATTGCAGGTCGAAGGCAAAGACCCCCTGGTTGAAGAAGACAACGACAAGCCCACCGTGCTGGCCCTGCGCGAAATCGCCGACGGCTTGGTCGGCCCGGAGATTCTCACCCAAAAGGCCGCGGACCCGCATATCGAGGAACTGGGCCAGGAACTCGACCAGGGAGTGGAATTCATACTTGACCAGACGGAGCAAGCCCCGCAACCCGGCCAGCCCCCATTGAATCCTCCCGCCGCCCCGCCCGAAGCGGAATTCTAGCGCGGGGTTCGGCCCGGCAAGGATCCCCCGTCTTGTCCGCCCCGCAAACAGCGAGTATCAACTCCTTGGCCCAGGGCCTGGCGGGTTATCTGGCGGGTCAGCAGATCAACCAAGTGCGCCGCGCCTACCACTACGCTGAGCAGGCCCACGACGGCCAGTTCCGCCGCACCGGCGACCCCTACATCACCCATCCCCTGGAAGTCGCCGGCATTCTCAGCGAGATGCACATGGATCACCAGTCGTTGATGGCGGCGATGCTGCATGACGTCATTGAAGACACCGGCATCACCAAGACGGCGATCAAGTCGCAGTTCGGCGCCACCGTCGCGGAAATGGTTGATGGCGTCAGCAAACTCAGCAAAATTTCTTTCGGTTCCCACGCCGAAGCCCAGGCCGAGAATTTCCAGAAAATGGCGCTGGCGATGTCGCGGGATCTGCGGGTGATCATGGTGAAACTGGCCGACCGCCTTCACAACATGCGCACCATAAAAGTGCTGCCGGTGGAAAAACGCCGGCGCATCGCCAAGGAAACCCTCGATATCTATGCGCCGATCGCCAATCGGCTGGGCATGAACGATATGCGTGTCGAATTCGAGGAGCTCGCTTTCGAGGCGATGTATCCGCTGCGCTTCCGCCGCATCGCCGCGGCGGTGCGCAAAGCGCGCGGCAACCGCAAAGAGGTGGTGGCCCGGATCCAGACATCCATCGAAGCCTGCTTGGAGCGCGAAGGGCTGCCGGGTCGAACCGCCGGTCGCGAAAAACATCTCTACAGCATCTACGAGAAAATGCGCAGCAAGCGGAAATCATTTTCCGAAATCATGGACATGTACGCATTCCGCATCGTCGTGGACCGGGTGGACACCTGCTACCGCGTACTTGGCGCGGTCCACAGCCTGTACAAGCCCGTGCCGGGCCGCTTCAAGGACTACATTGCCATTCCCAAGGCCAACGGCTACCAGTCCCTGCACACCACATTGTTCGGCATGCAAGGGCTGCCGGTCGAAATTCAGATTCGCACCGAGGAAATGGAAGCCATGGCCAATAACGGCATCGCCGCGCATTGGTTGTACAAATCGAGCGAGGATATTCCCAGCAATGCCCAAATCCGGGCGCGGCAGTGGGTGAACGGCCTGTTGGAAATGCAACGCAGCGCCGGCGACTCGATGGAATTCATCGAGAGCGTGAAAATCGATTTGTTCCCGGACGAAATCTACGTATTCACGCCGAAAGGCGAGATTTTCGAATTGCCTTCGGGCTCCACCCCCGTGGATTTCGCCTACACCATCCACACCGATGTCGGCAGCACCTGCGTGGCCTGCCGCATATCGCGCCGCTTGGCGCCCTTGAGCGAACCCCTGCAAAGCGGCCAAACCGTGGAGATCATCACCGCGCCGGGACACAAGCCCAATCCGGCCTGGCTCAGTTTCGTCGTCACCGCGAAGGCGCGCTCGAGTATCCGGAATTTCCTCAAGGGCCAAAAGTTGTCCGAATCCATCGCCCTTGGCCGTCGCCTGCTGACCAAAGCTTTGGCCAGTTTCGGCGCCGATTTGGAAAGCCTGTCCCGGGAAGCCGTCTCCTTGACTCTGGAACAGTTGCGGTTGGAATCGCAAAACCGGCTGTTCGAGGAAATCGGCCTCGGCAACCGCATGTCCCACACCGTGGCCCAGCGCTTGATCGCCTTGAGTGAAAATCCCACCGGCGCGGAATCGCGGAGTAATCTGCTCGTCCGCGGGGCAGAAAGCTCGGTGATGAACTACGCCCGTTGTTGCAAACCGATTCCCGGAGATAGAATCGCCGGCTACATTAGTTCGGAACGCGGCTTGGTGATCCACACCCGCGACTGCAACAATTTCCTCGAGTTGCGGAACGATACCGAGAAATGTGTCGAGGTGAACTGGGATCCAGATATAAAGGGCGAGTTTTCGGTTGAGGTGCGGGTCGAGCTGGAACAGCAGCGCGGCATTATCGCGACCCTCGCGACCGCCATAACCGGCGCGGAGGGGAATGTCGAGAAAATCACCACGGTCGAGCGCGATGCCCATTTCAGCATCGTCAATTTGCTGATCAGCGTGAAAAACCGCGTGCATTTGGCGCGGGTCATGCGCAAGATTCGCATGCTCAAGGCCGTGACCCGCGTCACCCGGGTGAAGAGCCGCAAAACCCGCAAACCACCCATCCGCGCGGCCGCTGTCACCCACTAGCCGAACGGCGCCATTTGCATGGGAGCCGCAAATACCCGGAAGGAAGAGGAGAAAATCCATGGTGGACGCGCAAGCCCTGCACACCGAATCCGCGCCGGCGGCGATCGGCCCTTATTCGCAAGCCGTGCGTTCCGGGGCTTTGGTATTCGTCTCCGGTCAAGTGCCATTGGAACCAGCCACCATGAGGCTGGTTCCCGGCGGAATCGAACAACAGACCGAACAGGTATTCGACAACTTGGCGGCAATCGCGAGCGCGGCGGGTATCGATCTGAATCACGCCGTGCGCATGACGATTTATCTTACCGATTTGGGCAATTTCAGAGTCGTGAACGAGATAATGGCCCGCCGGTTGGATACGCCCTATCCGGCCCGGGCCACCGTGGAAGTCGGCGCCTTGCCGGCGGGCGCCATGGTGGAGATCGATGCGATCCTGAGCGTCTAACGCCGCACCCAGCATCCGCCGAAGATGACAGGCCCGCCGCCGCACCTTATTCCGGTTGAACGTTTGGCCGGCATCGGCCCGAAACTGCAATCGCGGCTGGCCGGTCTCGGCATCGATAACGTTCAAGACCTGCTGTTTCATCTGCCGTTCCGCTATGAGGACCGCACCCGCGTCACCCCCATCGGACAGGCCCGTTTCGGTGATTGCGCCCAAGTGCAGGGCGAAATCGTTGACAGCGGTGTGCAGTTCGGTCGCCGCCGCAGTCTGCGCTGCGTCATCCGCGATGACAGCGGCATGCTTTGCATCCGCTTTTATCATTTCAACCGCAACCAGCAAATCCGGTTGGCGGCGGGCAAGCTTCTCCGCTGTTTCGGCGAATTTCGCCACGGTCGCGACGGTATGGAGATGGTGCATCCAGAGTACCGCGTAATCACCGGATCGACCGCGGCCGATGCGCTGCCGGAGGCGCTGACGCCGGTCTATCCCGCCGCCGAAGGACTCTCCCAAAGCCGCATCCGCGGCTTGGTGCGGCAGGCGCTGAATCTGCTGGCACAGTCGGAAAAGCTGCCGGAACTGCTGCCGCCGAATCTGCTGCGCGATTTTGGCGGCATCGATCTCGCCGAATCGGTGCGCTTGCTGCATGAGCCGCCGCCGGACATCCGGCTGAATTGGTCGGGACGCGCCGACAACAGTCCGGCCCGCCGCCGGCTGGCTTTCGAGGAATTGCTGGCCCACCGGCTTTGCATGCGCAGCCTGAAAGTCGATGCGGCGACCCTGTCGCCACCCCGACTCGAAGGCGGGCGGGCGCTGCTGAAGCGCTTCGCGGAAAGCCTGCCCTTCCAGCTAACCGGCGCGCAACGCCGGGTGTATCGGGAAATCCGCGACGATCTCGCGGGGCGATCGCCGATGATGCGTCTGGTCCAAGGCGATGTCGGCTCGGGCAAGACCGTGGTTGCGGCGTTGGCGGCCCTGCACACCATCGAATCGGGATACCAGGTTTGCCTGATGGCTCCGACCGAAATCCTCGCCGAACAGCATTTGCAGAGCTTTCGCGGCTGGTTCGAACCCCTGCAGGTGCGAATCGGCTGGCTATCCGGCAAGACCCCCGCCAAGGCGCGGAAAAAGCTGCTGGAATCACTGGCGTCCGGCGACTGCGAATTGTTGATCGGCACCCACGCGGTGTTTCAGAAGTCCGTGCGCTACCGCCGCCTTGGCTTGATTATCGTCGACGAACAGCACCGGTTTGGGGTCCATCAGCGTTTGGCCCTGCGCGAGAAAGCCGGCGCCGCGACGCGACCGCATCAGCTTGTGATGACCGCGACACCAATTCCGCGCACACTGGCCATGAGCGCCTATGCCGATCTCGATTGTTCGGTGATCGATGAATTGCCGCCGGGTCGCGGCCCGGTGAATACTGCCATACTTTCCGCCGACCGCCGCGAGGCGGTAATCGCGCGCATCGCCTCGGCCTGCGCCGGCGGGCGGCAAGCTTATTGGGTTTGCACGTTGATTGAAGATTCCGAAACTTTGCAGGCCCAGGCGGCCGAAGCCACCGCCGGGCAACTTGGTGGGGCGCTGCCCGGCATCCGTGTCGGCTTGGTGCATGGCAGGCTGAAACCGGCGGAGAAAGCCGCGGTCATGCAAAGTTTCAAGAATGGCGATATCCAATTGCTGGTGGCGACCACGGTGATCGAGGTCGGTGTCGATGTGCCGAACGCCAGCCTTATGGTGATCGAAAATCCCGAACGCCTGGGCTTGGCGCAATTGCACCAGCTCCGCGGTCGGATCGGCCGCGGCCCCGCGCAAAGCCATTGCCTGCTGCTGTATCAGCCGCCTCTGTCGAGACTGGGGCGGGAACGCCTGCGCATCATCCGCGAAAGCAATGACGGTTTTCTGATCGCGGAGGAAGATCTGCGTCTGCGGGGGCCGGGTCAAGTTCTCGGCACTAGGCAAACCGGCTTGATGAGCTTCAAAGTGGCCGATATCAGCCGCGACAGCGATCTGCTGGAGCTGGTGCGGGACGCTTGCGAGGAGCTGCTGGCAAGCCAACCGGCGGTGGTGGACCCGCTTATTCGCCGTTGGCTGGGGGAGCGCAGCCACTATGCCGATGTTTGATCGGTCGATTTTCGCGCGCGCCAGGGAGTTTTCCGCGCGCTTGGGGCACGGAATCCGGTCGCGGCCGCGGGACTTGCCGCCCTTTCGGCGCTCAATAGCGGCGGGGTTGGCGGCTTGGATGCGGCTCCGGCGGGCCGTCGCGGACTGGCTGCGGGAGCGGCCGGAACTGCGGGAACGGGGCGGCGCCCTTATCGAATTGACGCGCCTGCGCCGGCCCGTCGGTATTTATCTGTTGCTCTGGCCAACCCTTGGCGCGTTGTGGCTGGCGGCGGATGGTGTTCCCTCCTTTGGTTTGTTGTTGATCTTCACTTTGGGCACGGTCGTCATGCGCTCGGCCGGCTGCTGCGTCAACGATTTCGCCGACCACCATATCGACGGCGAGGTTCTGCGCACCCGGGAGCGGCCGCTGGCGACCGGCAGACTCCAGCGCCGGGACGCGCTGGCCGCATTCGCCGTGCTGACACTGGTCGGCTTCGTCTTGGTGCTGTTTACCAATTTGCCCACTATCCTGTTGGCGGTCGCCGCCGTGCCGATCATCGCCTTGTATCCCTTTTTCAAGCGCTTCACGCAATTGCCCCAAGTGGTGCTGGGCATCGCCTTTTCCTGGGGAATTCCGATGGCGTTCACCGCCGAAACCGGCGCCGTGCCCGCCGCCGCGGGGCTGCTGTTCTTGGCCAATTGCCTGTGGACGATGGTCTACGACACGCAGTACGCGATGGTTGACCGCGAGTACGACCGGCGCCTCGGCGTGAAATCCACCGCGATTCTGTTCGGCGACGCGGACAATGCGATGATCGGTGTTCTGCAAGTGATGTTTCTCGTCGCCATGGTGTTGGCGGGGCGGCAGTTCGAATTGGCTTGGCCCTTCTATTTGGCGTTGGGGGCTGCCGCGGCATTGTTCGTTTGGCAACAGATCCTCACCAGCGATCGCCGGCCCGAAGCCTGTTTCCGGGCCTTCCACAATAATCAGTGGGTCGGCGCGTTGGTCTTTGTCGGCATCCTGGCCGGCTGAGTGTAAAATGGATTCGGGCGCTTCACCGGCCCAAAAATGTCGAGAACGAGACGGCGATGAAACCGGCAACGGGAAAAGCAACGATTTTCGATGTCGCCGAGCGCGCGGGGGTATCCATCAAGACGGTCTCGCGGGTGGTCAACAACGAACCCAATGTGCGCCTGCAAACCCGAGACAAAGTGCTGCGCTCGGTGCGGGAACTGCGCTACCAGCCCAATGCGGCGGCTCGGGAACTGTCCGGCAAACGTTCCCGCATGATCGGTTTAATCTATGAAAACGGCGGGGAGTTCAGCTATTTGAACGATGTCTTCAATGGCGCGCTCGGCATCTGCGAGCCGGCTGGTTACTCGCTGTTGTTGCGGCCGTTGACTTTGCCCGACCCGGGTCTCGCCGGACATATCCAACAATTCGCCATCAACACGCGCTTGGAGGGCATGGTGCTGCCGGCGCCCATGGGCGATTTGCCCGAAGTGTTGGATTTGCTGCGGGAAATGCGGATCCCATTCGCCGCGATTACGCCCCGGGATCCCACCCCGGACGAAATCAATATATTTTGCAACGACGAGGCGGCGAGCTTTTCTCTCACCGAACTGTTGATTCGCCAAGGCCACAGGCAAATCGGCTTCATCAAAGGGCATCCAGACCACGGCGCCAGCGATAATCGCTTTGCCGGGTATCGGCGGGCGCTGAAGAGAAACCGCGTAGACTATGCGGAGCATTTGGTGCGACAAGGTTACTTCGATTTCGAATCGGGCCGAACCGCGGCGGCCGCGCTGCTCGAATTGACATCGCCGCCGAGCGCGATTCTCGCCAGCAACGACGATATGGCGGCGGGTGCCATTTTCGAGGCGAGGGGCCGGGGTTTGACTATTCCGGGCGACCTGTCCATCGCCGGCTTCGACGATACCCGTTTTTCCTCGCGCATTTGGCCCCCGTTGACGACGGTGCGCCAGCCGATCGCGCGGATGGCGGAAACCGCCGCGGATCTGCTGATCGGCAAACTCGACGGCACCGCCGCCGAGCCGCCCGCGACGCCTTTCGAATGCGAAGTCGTGATCCGCGATTCCACCGCACCCGTCGCCGCTTCTTGAGCTTTGCCCAGTATGGTTGAGGCGTTGGTGCGGCATCCCGACAAGTCCGCAAACTGCTAAATCCGCAAATTAGAGTGCTTCCGCCCCCGCTGAGCTCGGGAGTTCGGGATTCCCGCCGCGCGCTTGAAGTCGGGCGCATCCCCTCTCGGTTGTGGATCCGCTGAATCCGCAAAGGAGATTGACAGCGCTGTCAGATTGCTGGTATTAAAACCATCTTCCCTCACTGGCGGAAATCGATCATGGCGAATGAGCGGTCGCGGGCGGCTTCAGGCGGGGCTTATATCTGGCTCACCAGCCTGAGCGCGGCGCTGGGCGGCTTCTTGATGGGCTTCGACGCCTCGGTGATTTCGGGTGTGGTGGGGTTCATCGAAGACGAATTCCGGCTCACGGAAATCCAGCTTGGCTGGGCGGTGGCCTCGCTGACGCTGACTTCCACGCTGGCGATGCTCGGTGCCGGCCCCCTGAGCAACCGCATCGGCCGCATCGGGGTTTTGCGTGCGGCGGCGCTGCTGTTTCTGGTTTCCGCCATCGGCTGCGCCCTGGCGCCCGGTTACTCGCTGCTGGTTTTCGCGCGCATGGTTGGCGGCTTCGCCGTCGGTGCCGCCCTGATCGTCGCGCCCATGTATATCGCGGAAATCGCCCCGGCCAGGATTCGCGGGCGGCTGGTTTCCTTGAACCAGTTGAACATCGTGATTGGCATTTCGGCCGCTTTTTTCAGCAATTATCTGCTGCTGCAACTGTCGCAGCTGGACAATCCGCTGATCGCCCCGGAGTCGCTTTGGCGCTGGATGCTCGGTGTCGAGGCGCTGCCCGCGGCCCTGTATCTGCTGGTGCTGCAATGGGTGCCCGAAAGTCCCCGCTGGCTGCAACTGCGCGGTCGTGGCGACGCGGCGCGGGAAACCCTGGTTCGCATCAATGGCGAGGAAGACGGCGGGCGTGAACACGAGGCGATCAAGGCCAGTCTCGCCACCGAAGATGGCGGCAAAGCGGCGGGCTTCGCCGAATTGTTGCGCCCGCATCTGCGCCTGGTGCTGATGATTGCCCTCACCATAGGCATCGCCCAGCAGGCCACCGGCATCAATGCGGTGTTTTTCTACGCACCGATGATTTTCGAGCAAAGCGGCATCGGCAACGACGCCGCCTTTCTGCAGGCCGTGCTCGTCGGCTTGGTCAATTTGCTGTTTACCGTGGTGGCGATTCTGTGCATCGACCGGCTCGGTCGAAAGCCGCTGCTGTTCACCGGCTTGGCCGGTGTCGCCGTGTTCATGCTGCTGCTGTCCTGGACTTTCGGCCAGGCCACTTATCAGTTGGATCGGGAGTGGGTGGCGGTGGTGGCGGAGGCCGACACGCGCGCCTCGCTGGAACCGCTGCTGGAGCAGCGCTTCGACAGCGAAAGCGAATTGCGCGGCGCGCTGGCGGGCGTGGGCCTCGACGGCGGCGGTGGGCTGGAGTCGGAACTGGTTGCCCAGGCCATCGAAGTCAATACGGCACTGGTGCTTGTCGGCATTCTCGGCTTCGTGGCCTGTTTCGCGTTTTCGTTGGGGCCGATCATGTGGGTGCTGTTTTCCGAGCTGTTCCCCAATTATGTCCGGGCCGCGGCGATTTCCTTTGTCGGCTTGGTGAATTCGAGCTTCAGCTTTTTGGTGCAGATGCTTTTTCCATGGGAACTCGCCACTTTCGGCAGCAGTTTGACATTTCTCGTTTACGGTTTGGTGGCAGTCGCGGCCTTGGCCATTCTGCTGCGGGTCATGCCGGAGACCCGGGGCAAATCGCTGGAAGAACTGGAACGAACTTTGGCGTCGAGGACGGAGTGATGAGTAGCCGAACCATGAGGAACTGGCAAATGCCGTTGGCGGGCGCGGCCTGTGCGCTGGTCTTGAGCCAGGTTGCCGCGTCGCAAGACACCCCGATTGCCGTTGAAATCCGTGGTGGGCCGGGAGATTTCGCGCTCTACCGCGGCGGCGAACCGTACCGGATTCGCGGCGCCGGGGTGGATTTTCCCGAAGATTTGGAGTCCTTCGCCCGCAGCGGCGGCAATTCGGTTCGCACCTGGCGCCCCGGCGACGGACTGATACTGGACCGGGCCCAAGAACTCGGCTTGACGGTGGCGCTGTGCCTGGAAATCGCCCGCGAGCGCCACGGCTTCGACTACAACGATGCCGCGGCGGTGGCGCGGCAGTTTGAAGAAGCGCGGGAAATTGTCCTGCGCTATCGGGACCATCCGGCCCTGCTGGCTTGGGTCATCGGCAACGAATTGAATCTCGATTACAGCAATCCGCGGGTATACGACGCCGTGAACGATATTTCGCGGATGATCCACGACCTCGACCCCAACCATCCCACCACGACCACGACCGCGGGCATCAGCGTGGAACTGGCCCGGGTCATCGGCGTGCGCGCGCCGGATTTGGATTTTCTCAGCGTGCAAGTCTACGGCGGCATATTCGGCCTGCCGGAAACCCTGGCCCAACTCGATGGGGAACTGCCGCTGATGGTTACCGAATGGGGCACCGTCGGCCATTGGGAGGTGCCGCAAACGTCTTGGGGCGCGCCGGTGGAGCTGCACAGCTCGGCCAAGGCCGACCATTACCGCCGCGCCCACGAGGAAGTACTGGCGCCTCTGGCGGGACGATTGATTGGCGATTACGCCTTTCTCTGGGGGCAGAAACAGGAACGCACCCCCACTTGGTACGGCTTGCTGGCGCCCGACGGCCGCGGCACCGAAGCAGTGGATGTGCTGTATAGGGTCTGGAACGGCCAATGGCCGGAAAACCGCACGCCGGTGATTGACGGAATGCGCTTGGACGGCGGTCACGCCGGCGATGATCTGCGCTTGGTCGGGGGCCAAAACTACGCCGCGGCGGTGGCCGCGCGGGAACTCGATGGCGACGAATTGCGGTTCGATTGGCGGGTGATGGAGGAAAGCGCCGCGAACCAGACCGGAGGCGATTTCGAAGAAACGCCGCGGGAACTGGAAGGGCTGATCACGGACCCAGGGCGGGCCGAAGTCACCCTGCGGGCGCCCGTCGCCGCCGGCGCCTACCGTTTGTTCGTCTATGTCGGCGACGGCCGGGGCAAGGTCGCCCACGCGAATATCCCATTCTATGTGGAAGAAAACCAATGAGTTCAGAGCGGAACCCGATGCCGGAAGAGCAACGGGAAAAATGGGTCGCCGAGCGACTGGCGGCCATGAGCCTGCGGCAAAAGATCGGCCAAATGACGATGGCGGAACGCCTCGCGGCGACACCGGAAGATGTGAAGCGGTACGCCCTCGGCGCCATTCTCTGCGGCGGCGGCTCGCACCCCGGAGCGAATTCTCCAGAGGATTGGGTCGCGATGAACGATGCTTTCTGGCAGGCGGCGGTGGCGGATGGCGACAGCCCCGGCATTCCCATTCTGGTCGGTGTCGATGCCGTACACGGCCACGGCAATATGAAGGGCGCGACGGTGTTTCCGCACAATATCGGCCTTGGCGCCGCCGGGGATCCGCAATTGGTGGCGGAAATCGCCCGCGCCACGGCCAGGGAAATGCTCGTCAGCGGCTTGGAGTGGAATTTCGCTCCGGCGCTGTCGGTGGTGAAAAACTGCAAATGGGGCCGCAGCTTCGAAAGTTTCGGCAGCAACCCCGAACTGGCGGGCGAGCTCGGCGCCCACTATGTCGAAGCCTTGCAGGCGGAAGGCGTGATGGGGTGCGTAAAACACTGGGTTGGCGACGGCGGCACATGGCAGGGCATGGACCAGGGCGAAACCACGCTGCCGTGGGAAGAGCTGGAACAAACCCACGTCGCGCCGTATCTTCCGTCCCTGCGGCGGGGGGTGATGTCGGTGATGGTGTCGTTCAACAGTTGGAACGGCGACAAATGCCACGGCCATCATTACTTGGTCACCGAATTGCTCAAGGAAAAGCTCAGCTTCGACGGCATCGTGCTGTCGGATTGGGACGGCATTGATTATCTGGACGAAGATTACGGGGAGGCGGTCCGCAAATCGGTCAACGCCGGCCTCGACATGTTTATGGTCTCCGAGCGTTGGCGGGAATTCATCGAGCGGTTGGAACGGCAGGTGCTGGACGGAAATGTGTCGCTGGAGCGAATCGACGACGCCACGGCCCGCATTCTGCGCGCGAAATCGCGCTACGGACTTTTTGAACTGCCGCGTCCGGCTCTGCGCCCCGGCGCCGCCACCGGCAAATTCCCCCATCCCGGACATCGGGCGCTGGCGCGCAGAGCCGCGCGGGAATCCCAGGTTTTGCTGAAGAACGAAGCCGGCGCGCTGCCGCTCCATCCGGACCGGCGCATCTTGGTGGCGGGCAAGAACGCGCACAATCTGGGCCATCAATGCGGCGGCTGGACCGTGAGCTGGCAGGGGGAGAACGGCAACGACAGCATCAGCGGGGAAACCATCTGGCAGGGCATCCGCGCGCTGGCGCCGAATGCGGAACTCAGCGAAGGCCTGGACGGTCGCGACGCCGACCCGACCCGGCACGATATCGCCGTGGTCGTGATCGGCGAGACGCCCTACGCCGAAGGCCACGGCGACATCCGTTCGGGGGATCACTTGTTCGTCAAAGCCGGCTCCATGGTCAACGGCCTGTTGAATCCTCTTGAAGCGTACGGCCAAAGCCTCGTCTTGGCCGAAACGCACCCGGAGGATTTGGAGTGCATCCGCCGCATCGCCGGCGAGGGCATCCCGGTGGTGACTGTATTGATTTCCGGACGGCCCCTCATCGTGGAACAGGAGTTGGCGTCCTCGGCGGCTTTCGTCGCCGGTTGGCTGCCCGGCGCCGAAGGCCGCGGCGTGGCCGAAGTGCTGCTGGGAATCCACGACTTCAGCGGCCGGCTGCCCACGCCCTGGCCGGGGCCGGAGCGCGAAGACGGCCTGCTGACGATCGAAGGCGCGGCGCTTCCGGCGGGACACGGCCTGCGCTTGGGCGATGGTCGCCGGGAGCGGAAAAGAGCCGCGGTTCGAGCGGATACGCCGCAGGTTGAAAAAGTGATTCCGCAGGCGCATACCGGATTTTCGTAGCCCATCTTCCGGGTGGATATCGGTGCCGGCATAAACCGCTCACAGCGCAGCCGGCGGCAAGCGAAAAAACCTATTTCGACGCGGTGGCGCTGCGGCTGGTCCAGTATTCGGTGGTCTGGGCCGTGCTGGCCGGAGTCTGGCTCGCCGCCGAGCTGCTGTGGCCCGGCCTCGATTTCGGCCAATCCTGACTGTCCTACGGTCGGCTGCGGCCGCTGCACACCAACGGCATCATCTTCGGCTTCGGTGTCTCGGCATTGATGGCGACGGCGTTTTACAGCGTGTAGCGCACTTCCCACGTGCCGTTGTTTTTGCCGAAATTGGCCTGGTTCTGCTGCCACGCCTGGCAGCTGGTCGTGCTGCTCGGCGGTCTGTCGCTGCTGGCGGGATACAATGCGGGCAAGGAATACGCCGAGCTCGAATGGCCGCTCGACATCGCCATCGCAATTGTTTGGGTGTGTTTCGGCGTCGTCTTTTCCGGCGCTGAAATTCATCGTGCTGTCGCTGGCTTTTTACGGCTTGGCCACTTTCGAGGGGCCGATGATGTCGATCCGCAGCGTGAGTGTGGTCAGCCATTTCACCGATTGGACCATCGGTCACGTCCATTCCGGCGCCGGCGAATTCGTCTACGACCGGCCCTTCCTTTGGGGTTCGAAGCGCACCGGCCCGGATTTGTACCGCATCGGCGACAAATACACCGACGATTGGCATCGGCTGCATCTGCTTGATATCGTCCCCCGGGCCGTCGAAAGCCGCGCCGTATCGGTGTTTTCCATCCTCTTGCCGCGGGCTTTGCGGCCCGGGCGCGAAGGCAAACGCGAAATCGGCCCGCTTTCACAAATTTTGGTTGACAAGGCTGTCGGCATGTCTTATAAGGCGAAATGACAGCGTTATCATTTTGTCCGCCAATGCGGCGGAGCCAAGCGAATCACTATCCGCGCCGCGCCTTTCGGGTTAGGCCGGGAGTGGAGGAGAGATCCAGGTGGCAGTGAAATCTTACTCAAAATCGCCGCTGGCGGCGGCGGTGTCGCTGGCTCTGGCCGGCGGAGCGGTCTACGGGCAGGAGCCGGAACCGGCGGCTCAACCCATTGAGCAGATCGTGGTGACGGGAATCCGCCAGAGCCTGCGGGCGTCGATGGATCTGAAGCGGAACACCGACGGCGTGGTGGACGCCATCACCGCGGAAGACATCGGCGATTTTCCCGACAGCAATCTCGCGGAATCCCTGCAGCGCATCACCGGCGTCTCCATCGACCGCGAACGCGGCGAGGGCAAAAGCGTCACCGTGCGCGGCTTCGGCCCGCCCTTCAATCTGGTGCTGCTGAACGGAAGGCAAATGCCGACCACGGGCGGACTCAACCGTTCCTTCGATTTCGGCAATCTCGCCTCCGAAGGCATCTCCGCGGTGGAAGTCTATAAAAGCGGTCAAGCCGACGTGCCCACCGGCGGCATCGGCTCCACTTTGAATATCCGCACCACTCGGCCCCTGGAATCGCCGGGAATGAACTTCACCGCCGCCGCCAGCGGCTTGCACGACGAATCCACGGAACTCGGCGATAGTTTCACGCCGGAAATTTCCGCGCTGTTCTCCAATACTTTCGCCGACGACACCATCGGCATCGCCCTCAGCGCCGTACGTCAAGAGCGCAACAACGGCGCCAATACCGCCAGCGTTGGCGGCTGGCGCACCTTCCCCGGCGAAACCGACAATTGCTGGTGCGGCATCGGCCCGTCGGAGTGGGGCGGCATTCCGCCCCATACCGACCCGAATCAACAGAATCGCCCCGGCGAAGGCGACCTTTATTCAGTGCCGCAAAACATCGGCTACGCGCTGGACGAGTATGATCGCTCCCGCACCAATGGCCAACTCACCCTGCAAATGCGGCCCTCGGAAGATTTGACGGCCACTTTGGATTACACCTATTCCGAAGTCGAATTGTCCCGCACTTTCAACAATTTTTCGGCTTGGTTCAATTTCGGCGCGCAGGAAACGCTGTGGACGGACGGCCCCCAAGCCAGCCCGCTGGTGTATACCGAACGTTTGACCAATTCCGACTACGCGATGGCCGCCGGCCAAGATGCCTGGCGCGCCAGCAATGGTTCCGCGGGCTTGAATCTGGTGTGGGATGTGTCCGATCAATTGTCGCTGGAATTCGATTATCACGATTCCAATGCCAAGCAGTCGCCCGACAGCCCCTATGGCGATGCCGCGCAACTCGCCATTGCGTCCTTCACCCGCGATAGCACCACGGGCTATTTCGGCGACCATTTGCCGATTCTCGAGCTTGGCTTGAGCAGTCCGCTGTCGCCCGAAGACATGATCGTCACCGGCAGCGTGTTTGCGAGCAACCTGTCGAGGATGGATATCGAACAGGCGACCGCTTCAGGCACCTACGACTTCGACTTCGATTTCATCGAATCCATCGATTTCGGCATTCAATTGACGGAAGTGAACAACCGCTCGGCGGGCGCCGTGGTCCAGCGCGACGCCTGGGGCGGTGTGACGCAACGCGGCGCTATCGCGGACTTGTTGACGCCCGCGGACGCGGCAGACGCCTTCGCCAACATCCCCGGCGGCGGCGATCCGCGGCGGCAAGCCCAGTACTTCCGCTTCAACATGCCGGAACTGATCGCCCGCACCGAACAACTCTTGGCTTCCGGCGAGGCGACGCCTTTCGCGGCGCCCCACAGCGGCGACTGCGCCTCCGACTTGTGTGCCTCGAGAAACTACAATTCGGACCGGCGCACTCAAGAGGAATCCCTCGCCGCCTACTTCCAGCTGCGCGGCTCTTACTTTATCGGCGATGTGCCCCTCGATGTGCGGCTGGGACTGCGCTACGAAACCACCGATATCGCTTCCCAAGCGCTATCACCGGCCTTTACCGGAATCAACTGGGTGGCGGGCAACGAGCTTTCCCTGGTGCAGGGCGCGCCCGATTTCACTTCCCTGGAAGGCGATTACGGCATCGCGTTGCCGAATCTGGACCTAAAGTTTGATCTGACGCCCGATCTGGTGGCCCGCGCCTCGATCAGCAAAACCCTGACGAGACCGAATTACGGCGATATCCAAGGTGGCCAGACGGTCAACCAACTGCTGCGCATCGACGGCGGCACCGGCAACCGCGGCAACCCGAATCTCCTGCCCTTCGAATCGCTCAACCGCGATTTGTCGCTGGAGTGGTACTACGCTGAGGACAGCTACGCCGCCGTGGGCTACTTCCTGAAGGATGTGGAGAACTTCATCGGCACGGCTTCGGTGATCGAGGAAACCTTCAATCTGCCGCATCCGGCGCTGGGCCCCTTGGGCGACGAAGCGCGGGCGGCAACCGGCAGTTCCGACGGCGGCGCCCTGTATACATGGATTCTGGAAAACCGGCCGGATGCCGAAGGCGTGGATGCCGCCACCCGCGTGATCTCCGGCGTCGCTGGCCGCGACCCGGCCTCGCCCTTCAATCTCACCGTGCCGGTGAATATCGAAGAAGCGCAAATGGAGGGCTGGGAAATTGTTGTCCAGCACAACTTCGGCGAAAGCGGCTTTGGCGTGATCGCGAACGCCACGCTGGTGGACGCGGATGTCGGTTACGACAATTTCAGTCTGGCCCAGCAATTCGTGCTGACCGGTCTCAGCGATTCGGCCAATTTCATCGCCTTCTACGACAAGAACGATCTCAACGTCCGGGTGGCCTACAATTGGCGCGACGATTTTCTGGCCGGCACCGGACAGAACAATGTCGGCGCCGGGCCACCGACTTATGTCGGCGCTTATCAGCAGGTGGATTTGGGCGCGAGTTACTGGTTCAACGAGAACATGCAAGTGTTCGTGGATATTCTGAACCTCACCGACGAAACGACCCACGTTTATGGGCGGGACAGGTTGCAGACGTTGTTCGCCGCCCAATCCGGTCCGCGCTACAACATTGGCTTCCGCTACAAGTTGTAACCGGCGCCACGGTGGTTGAAAACAAGAGAGGCCGCCCGTCGGGGCGGCCTCTCTTGCTATTATCGCCCCGATGAATCGACCCATCCGCAAAATCGTCATCGTCGGCGGCGGTTCGGCCGGCTGGATTGCCGCCTGCGTGATTGCGGTCGAAACCGCCGGTCGCGGCGACGTGGAAATCGTTTTGATCGAGTCGCCCGATATTCCCATTATCGGGGTCGGTGAAGGCACTTGGCCTTCGATGCGCATGACGCTCAAGCGCATCGGCTTGGCTGAAGACGAATTCATTCGCGAATGCGGCGCGAGCTTCAAACAGGGCACCCGCTTCCACGGTTGGTCCGGTCGCCCGGAGGCGCCCGACTATATCCACCCCTTCAGCCTGCCGGCGGAATACACCGAACTGAACCCCGCCAATTTCTGGCTGGCCCACGGTGGCCAAACCGACTTTGCCAAACTAGTGACGCCCCAAGCGCGGGTGATCGAACTCGGTTTGGCCCCAAAACAGGAAAATGCGCCGCCCTACGCCTTTACGGTCAATTACGGCTACCACTTCGACGCCGGCGCCTTCGCCCAGCTGTTGCGCCGACACGCGCTCGCCAAGCTGGGCGTGAAATACCTACCCGGCAATGTCGAGCGCATCGAGGGGCGGCCCGACGGCGATATCGCCGCGGTCCTGCTAGATACCGGTGAACGCGCCGCCGGCGATTTGTTCATTGATTGCAGCGGCCAGAAAGCGCTTTTGATCGGCGGCCATTGCGGCAGCCGCCTGCGCTCGGTCAAAGACCTGCTGTTCAACGATGTCGCCATCGCGGTGCAGGTTCCCTACCCCCAACCCGAAGCCGCGATCGCCCCCGCGACCTTGGCCAGCGCACGGCCCCATGGTTGGATTTGGGATATTGGCCTCAGCGGGCGCCGCGGCATCGGCTACGTCCATTCCAGCGCCCACGCCGGAGAGGAAACCGCGCTGGCGGCGCTGCGGGCGTATGTCGAAGAAACTTCCCCGGGAGTCAATGCCGAAAATCTCGACTACCGCAGGATTCCGTTCGAGCCGGGTCACCGGGAAAATTTCTGGGTCAGGAATTGCGTCGCGGTCGGCCTTTCGGCCGGATTCATCGAACCCTTGGAAGCGTCCGCGTTGGTATTGATCGAACAGTCCGCCGCCATTATCGCTGAACAACTGCCGCAGGATAGGGAAATCATGGAGGTTATCGCCGGGCGGTTCAACGACAAGATGCGCTACCATTGGCGGCGCATTATCGAATTTCTCAAGTTGCACTATGCGGTCAGCGCGCGCGGTGACAGCGACTATTGGTGGGACAACCGCAACCCGGCTACTTGGCCCGACGGCCTGCGCGAGAAAATCGTCCTGTGGAATCAGCAGCCGCCTTGGCATGACGACGCGCCGCGCCTGGACGAATTGTTTCCTTCCGCGAGCTACCAGTACGTACTTTACGGAATGGGTTTCCGGCCCAAACACGGCGCCGTCGGCCAAGCCCGGGACGAGCGGCGGCGGCGGCGGGCGGACGAAGTTTTCCACGCCACGCGGATGAAGGCGCAGCAAATGGCCCGCCTGCTGCCAACCACGCGGGACTTGGTCGGCGCCATCCAGCGCCGGGCCGCACCCGCGCGAGCGACACCGTGAACGCCAAGCGAAAGACCAATTACGCCCTGCTCAACAATGTTGACCACGGTGCGCTGAAAGTCATCACCGACCGCTCCGCCCGTTTCGGCGACGATATCATGCAGTCGCTGCTGTTCCCGTTCGAATTCCGCAGCGCGCAGGCCTGCTATCCGATTCTGTTTCAACAGGATGCCGAGGGCAACTTCTCGCCGCGGGCGCTGTTCGGTTTCCAGCAGGGGGAAAATCTGTTTCTCGACGAATCCGGTTGGGGGGCGCGCTATATTCCGGCGATGGTCCGGCGGGAGCCTTTTTTGATCGGATTCCAAAAATCCGCAAGCCAAGGCGAAGTCGCGGGCACCAGGGTGCTGTCCATCGATATGGACCATCCGCGGGTGAGTGCCGAACAAGGCGAACCGCTATTCCAACCCTTGGGCGGCCGAACGCCGTTTCTGGAAAACATGGCCGACTTACTGGAGACGGTCTATCTCGGCATCGAGCACGGACGAGCTTTTGTCGCGGCCTTGCGCGAACACGATTTGTTGGAAACGATGACGCTGGAAATCCAGCTGAATGACGGCTCGCGCAATCAATTGCTCGGGTTTCATTGCCTGAACGAGGAAAAAATCCAGCGCCTGCCGGGAACGGTGCTGGGGGAGCTGAACGACAAGGGCTTTCTGATGCCGATTTTCATGGTGCTGGCTTCAATGGGCAATTTGCGCGCGCTGGTCGAAAGAAAAAACGCGCTTCTCCCGGCTGGTATGACGACCGGAGCGAATGTCGGCCAGAGTGCCGCAGGGGGCGGCGACAATGACAGCGGCGATGCCTGAACCCAGGCCCCCGGCCCAAGTCGACTGCGCCGACGGCCAAATACCGCCACGGGTGTTCGACGCCACCGAGCCGGTTTTGCTGCGGGGCTTGGCGGCGCAATGGCCCGCGGTGCGGCAATGCGCCGGATCGATAACCGATGCCGCGCGCTATCTGGCGCGGTTCTGGCGTGAAGAACCCGTGACTGTCTACGCCGGGGGTTCCTCCATCGACGGCAGATTTTTCTACAACAGCGATTGCACCGGCTTCAATTTCATCGCCGGCCGGGCCACCTTGCCGCAAGTCTTCGCCAAGCTCGCCGAGCCGCAACGCGAAGAACGTCTGACGACTCTTTACATCGGTTCGACCCCGGTGGACAAGTGGATGCCCGGTTTCCGCGGGGAAAACGATCTGCGGCTGCCCGCCGAGGACGCGCTGGCGAGTTTCTGGCTCGGCAACCGCACAACGGTTTCCGCTCATTACGATTTCCCCGACAACATCGCCTGCGTGGTGGCCGGAGAGCGCCGCTTCACACTCTTCCCGCCGGATGAAATCGGAAATCTCTACGTCGGCCCAATCGACAAAACACCTTCCGGTCAAGCCATAAGCATGGTCGATTTCGCCAATCCAGACTTCTCTCGCTTCCCGAAATTCGCCCGTGCGCTGGAACGGGCGCAAGCCGCTTTGCTGCGGCCCGGCGATGCTATCTACATCCCGAGCATGTGGTGGCACCATGTCGACTCGAGGGAACCGTTCAACATGCTGGTGAATTATTGGTGGTGCGAATCGCCGGGTTTCATGGGTTCGCCAGGCAACGCCCTGCTGCACGCGATTTTGGCCTTGCGCGATTTGCCGCCGCGGCAGCGCGAACTATGGCGCGGTGTATTCGATCATTATGTATTCGACGCCGATGAATCGGTGTACGCGCATATTCCCGAGCCGGGTCGCGGTTGTTTGGCGCCCCTCGATGAAACCAAGGCGAGGCGCTTGCACGCCGATTTGCTGAATAAATTGAACGCTTAGCTTGCGCGGGGCGGTTCCGGCGCCAGATCCCCGCGCCGCCCGTCGTGGCACCGGGCGGTGTTCCCGACGCGGATTGCAATCGGAGGTTTCAGGATGCAACGGAGAAAGATCCACAAGGTGGTCATCGCCGGCGGCGGCACCGCGGGTTGGATGGCGGCGGCCGCTTTGTCGCGGCTGCTTGGCAAAACTCTGGACATCACTTTGGTGGAATCCGAGGAAATCGGCACCGTTGGAGTCGGCGAAGCCACCATTCCCACCTTGATCACCTTCCACGATCTCATCAAAGTCAAGGAACAGGATTTTTTACGGGCGACCCAAGCCACTTTCAAGCTCGGCATCAAATTCGAAAACTGGCGCAATGTCGACGAAGACTACATCCATTCCTTCGGCTGGACGGGCAAAGACAGTTGGGCGGCGGGCTTCCAGCATTTCTGGCTGAAAGGGCGACGTCTCGGCATCAGCCGCGAATTCGGCGAATACTGCAAGGAATGGGCCGCCGCCGTGCAGAACCGCTTCGCCGTCCTGCCCAGCCAAGGCCTGAACTACGCCTATCATCTCGATGCTTCACTGTACGCGAAATTCCTGCGGGGCATCGCCGAACAATTCGGCACTTTTCGGCAAGAAGGCAAAATCGATTTCGTTGAACAGGATGCGGAAAGCGGCCACATCACGGCGCTTCGCTTGCAATCCGGGGGAGTCATCGAAGGCGATTTGTTCATCGATTGCACCGGCTTCCGCGGCCTCTTGATCGAGCAGACGCTGAATGCGGGCTACGATGACTGGAAGCACTGGCTGCCCTGCGACAGCGCCGTCGCCTTGCAAACCGAATCGGTGGCCGAGCCGATTCCCCTCTATACCCGCTCGATCGCCCGGGAATCCGGTTGGCAATGGCGCATCCCCTTGCAACACCGGGTCGGCAACGGCATCGTGTTCAGCGCCCGGCATTGGAGCGCCGATCAAGCCATCGAAAAATTGCTCGCCAATGTGGAAGGAAAAGTGCTCACCGAGCCGCGGGTCATCCGCTTCAATGCCGGCCAGCGCCGCCGCCACTGGTACAAGAACTGTATCTCCATGGGCCTTTCTTCCGGCTTCATCGAGCCGCTGGAGTCCACCAGTATCCACCTGATTCAGCGCTCGATTATCCGCCTGATGCAGATGTTCCCCTACGACGGCATCCGCCAACCCGATGTAGACGAATTCAACAACCAGATGAAGTTTGAAATCGACAATGTGCGGGATTTCATCATCTTGCATTACCACGTCACCCATCGAACCGATACCCGGTTCTGGCGCCAATGCCGCACCATGGATGTTCCCGATTCGCTCAAGCACCGGATCGAATTGTTCAAGCAGGCGGGGCGGGTATTCAAAATCCCCACCGAACTGTTTGGCGAAAACTCCTGGATTCAAGTGATGCTCGGTCAAGGGCTGCTGCCGGAGCAGTATCATCCCATCGTCAACATGATGGGCGAAGAGGAATTGCGCCAGTTCCTGACCACCATCCACGGTTCGGTCCAACAACTGGTGAACCAACTGCCCCCGCACCAGCGCTTCATTGATCACTACTGCAAAGCCAGCGCTCCCCCGAGCTGAGCGGTCAGCTTGACGGCAACACCGGCGCCAGCAGCGATTGCCAGTCGCGACTTGGGTCCGCAACCGCGATGAAGTGGGGATTGAGCAGACTTTCGCCCCGATTGTAGCGCAGCGGTCGAAAACGGCTGTCGTAAACTTCGCCCCCCGCGGCCGCGAGCACGGCCTGCGCCGCCGCCGTATCCCATTCGCTGGTTGGCGCCAGCCGCGGATAGATATCGGCCTTGCCTTCAGCGATCAGGCAGAGCTTCAGCGAACTGCCCATATTCACCAGCTCCACCGCACCCATTTCCGCCTCCAGACGCCGCAACACCCGCTCCACATGCGGGTCGATATGGCTGCGGCTGACCACCATTTTCAACGGCTCGTCCGCCGGTGTCGCGCGGGTGCGGATGGGAACCGGCGTCGGCACAACAGCTTGCTTTGTGGTGGATACGGTTGCCGAATCAGCCTCTGGAATTGTGGATTCCGCTGGGCCACCGCTTGCCGAATTGCCGCTGGCCGCGCCCGCCGGCAAGCGGAAAGCGCCCCGATCCCTTTCGCCGCAGTAGCTCACGCCACTCACCGGCACATGCACCACGCCAAGGTTTGCCGCGCCATCTTCAATCAGGGCGATATTCACCGTGAATTCACCGTTGCGCTTGACAAATTCCCGGGTCCCGTCCAGCGGATCCACCAGCCAGTAGCGCCGCCACCGCCGCCGCACCGCGTAGCTTGGCAGCGCCGATTCCTCGGACAGAATTGGCAATCGCGGACTCAATTCGGCCAAGGCTTCCGTAATAACCCCATTGGCCCGCTGGTCGGCCTCCGTCAGCGGCGAATCATCGTCCTTGTAATACACATCCATTTCGCCTGCCGCATCATAAACGCGCATAATCTCCGCCCCAGCCCGCCGCGCGATCACCTCAATTGCATCTAAGTCAAACCCGTCCAAAACCATCCCAAGATCCCTATCTCAGCCCCAGCCCGCTTGCCTGAACGACGCCAAGCCTACATCGATGTATTCACGGCGGCCGCAGCGAGGTGCCACCCGGCGCCGACGTGTCGAAGCCACCAAAGCTGCAAAACACGAAATGTAGACAAGGGAACTTAAAACCATGCTCAAGCTTGCTTTCGTAGGGCTCTCGGTTAAGCTTTGGGCCGGATTGGAGCCGCTCCCCGGGGCGGCGATTTTAACGGATTCTCCCATGTCGGTTCCCACACCTCCCTGGATGCACATCGACACCATCATGTTCGATATGGACGGCACCCTGCTCGATCTGCATTTCGATAATTATTTCTGGCGCCAGCTCGTGCCCGAAACCTACCGCGCCAAGCATGGCGGCAGCCTGCAAGATGCCGAGGACCTGGTGCAGCGCAAAACCAACGAAGTCTACGGCACCTTGAATTGGTACTGCTTGGACTTTTGGGCGCGGGAACTCGATCTCGAAATCACCGAACTGAAACGCACGATCACCGGCAAGATCAGTTTGCGGCCCAATGTCGAGCGGTTTCTACGGGCGCTGTGGTACACCGGCAAGCGCATGTTGCTGATTACGAACGCCCATCCGGCCAGCCTCGAAATCAAAATGAACAACGCCGAAATCGCCGCCTACTTCCACCGTTGCATCAGTGCCCACCAACTGCGGCTGGCCAAGGAAAGCCTTGGTTTCTGGGGAAAACTGCGGCAACTCGAACCCTTCGATCCAGCGCGAACCATTCTCTTCGACGATTCCCTGCCCGTACTGCGCCGAGCCCGGGCCGAAGGCCTCGGCCATGTCTACGGCATCCGCAGGCCCGACAGCCGTGGCCCGGCCATCGACCACCACGAATTTCCCCTGGTCGAAGATTTCGCCGACCTGCTCCCCGACATCCCGTAACCCGAAGCCAAAACTTGCGACGGCTGGGAGCGGTCGAAGCCCTTGCCTTCGACCGCTCCAGGAAAGCCCGTCAGCCATGTAATTGCGCCCACAATCGGGTAAGTTGGCCTGCATGAACCGGCCATCCCCACCGGCGGTGGAAAAAGTGCGGCTCGACAAATGGCTCTGGGCGGCGCGCTTTTACAAAACCCGCGCCATTTCCCGCCAAGCCATCGACGGCGGAAAAGTCCACTGCGAAGGCGGCCGCGCCAAGCCCGGCAAAGCCGTGGAAATCGGCATGACCATCCATTTGCGGCAAGGCGACGCGGAGCGCACCGTTATCGTCGAAGGCATCCGCGGCGACCGCCGCCCCGCCCCGGAGGCGCAGTTGCTCTACCGCGAAACCGAAGACAGCATCCGCCGCCGCGAAGAACTCGCCGCCGAGCGCAAATCCGAACCCGCCCACTGGCCGCCCGCGGGCCGCCCCAGCAAGAAGGCCCGACGGGACATCAGGAAATTCAAGGGAGCATAGGAGACCAGCGCTTCTTGCTGGAAGTAACGCACCACGTCGAAACTAAGGTGTCTCTGCGTTGAGCGGCACTTCATACTACAACCAGAACCGGGAGGCGCTGTTCCCGCAGTACCACGGTCTTGATCCAGAAGTGGTTCACCGCGTTTGGACGCTGGACCATCTTGCGACCGCGAAACCCGGCTTCGCCTGCGATATCGGCGCGGGAACCGGGCGGGATGCCAACTGGTTGGAGGAGAAGGGCTGGGAAGTCTTGGCGGTGGAGCCGGGCGAATTGCGCGAACCGGCGCGGACAAAGGCGCATCCGCGGGTCTCTTGGCTGGATGATTCATTGCCCGACTTGAAACGGCTGCGGGCCTTGGACCGGCGTTTTGACTTGATTCTGCTGTCCGCGGTTTGGATGCATGTTTCCCAGCGCAATCGGGAGCGCGCGTTTCGCATCCTAACCGAACTGCTGAACCCATCCGGCCTGCTCGTAATCAGTCTGCGGCACGGCCGCGACGAGGAGGAAAGCCGCATCCGCGGATTTCATTCGATCAATGCCGATGAACTGATTCACCACGCCAAAGCCCGCGCCATCGAACTGCGCGGCCGGTACCGGGAACCGGATTCGTCCCGAGCCCATGTCGAATGGGAATGACTGGTGTTCGCCATGCCTGACGACGGCAGTGGAAGCCTGCCGCTGCTGCGGCAAATCATCACCAAAGCCATAAGCGACGCCTGCCGCAACATCGAAAAAATGCCCGCCACCGGGCGGGTGAATCGGGAAAAGAGCGACCAGCTGCCTTCCGCGGAAATCTTGGCGGCGGCCCGGGAACGCATGATCGATTGGTGGACCCGCGCGTGGATCGACCAAGATCTGGAACGGCGGTTTTTTCTGGAAGCCACCTATTCCTTGCCCGGCCTCGATCAAGAGCAGCCTTCCCTGGAGGCCATTCACGACGCCGCCCGCCACCAACGCGCGCGCCTGCTGCAAGACCAGCAAATTCCCGAATGGACTCCGTGAACACCGCTTCTCCGCCGCCCCGGTTCCGCTGCATAAAAATTTTCGCGAAAATTTGGTGGGTGCCGAATGCCTGTCCTATTCCTTTGCTGTTGGCCGACAACACAGCCACCGGAGCAGGCAATGCGAATCGAAAGCGCCCGGGTCGTGCGCGAACCTACCACGATCACCCACGAAAAACCCGGCGGCCGCCTTGCCGCGCTGGCCTCCGTCATCGCCTCGGTACGCGGCGGCGCCATCGAATGTTTCGGCTCGGCGGACCTGCTGCTGCGGGACGAACGGGGCGAAAAGAGCAGAATCATGCAGGCGGATCAAACGGCCCATCTGCATCCCGGGCGGTCCACGATTTCCGGGGACACGCTGGAACTCGGTCGCGACACCGTGCCAAACGTGGTGCTGGAGGTGGACCACACCACGGACGCGCGCAAAGGCAAGCTGGCGTGCTACGAGACATGGGGATTCCCGGAGGTGTGGGTGGACGTGCCGGAGGCGGACCGAACCCTGACCAAAAACCGTCCGACGGGCCTGAAGCCCGGCTTGACTATCCATCTGCTGAAGGACGGCGCCTACCATCCCGCGTCCGAGAGCTTGGCCTTTCCCGGTTGGACGGCGGCGGAGATTCACCAAGCGCTGAACGCGGCCTGGACCTCAAGAGAAATCCGCCAGCGCTGCGCCGACAAACGTTGCCGCCCGCCGTGTCGCGCCTTGTGGGGTTTTTTGCCATAATGCCGCCTCTTTCGCGGCGCACCGCTGTTTGCTCTCGCCGGAGTCGATGTGGCCGACCGTTTCGATGCCGCCCTGAAGCGCTACGGGCTTCCCCTTTTTCAACCCGAATGGACCGCCATTTGCCGCGGTATCGAGAAGGAATGTCTGCGGGTGACGCCCGAAGGCCGCATCTCGCGACGGGCGCATCCCGAGGCCCTGGGTTCGGCCTTGAAGAACCCCTACATCACCACCGATTTTTCCGAAGCCCTGCTCGAATTCATTACCCCCAAAGACCAAACCATCGACGGCAGCCTCAAGGTATTGGGGGACATCCACCGTTTCACTTTGGCGAATCTGGAGGAGGGCGAAATCCTCTGGGCATCAAGCATGCCCTGTCCGGCGGGCACGGCGGGCGAAGTGCCGATTGCAAGTTATGGCAGTTCCAATATCGGCCGCCTCAAGCGCCTGTACCGCGTTGGGCTTGCCCATCGCTACGACAGCCTCATGCAGGCGATCAGCGGGCTGCACTACAATTTTTCCATGCCCGACGAATTTTGGCAGCCCTACCGGCGCATCGTTGGCTTCGAGGGTTCGCTTAAGGATTTCCGCACCGGGAGTTATCTGCATTTAATCCGCAATTTCCATCGCCATTCTTGGCTGCTGCTTTATCTGTTCGGTGCGTCGCCGGCGGCGGCGTCGAGTTTCGTTGAAGGGCGCGAACATCATTTGCGGCGCATGGCGACCGGAACGATGTATCTGCCCAACGCCACCTGCCTGCGCATGGGGCGGCTGGGTTATCAAAGCGAGGCGCAGAAATCGTTGTTCGTGTGTTACAACGATCTGCTGCTGTATGTGGAATGTCTGTCGGACGCCATCAAAACGCCGTATGCGCCTTACGAGGCCATCGGCCACGAGGTGAACGGCGAATACCGGCAAATCAATGTCAATCTGCTGCAACTGGAAAACGAGTTCTACAGCACGATTCGACCCAAGCGGGTGGCCCGCGACGGCGAACGACCGCTGGACGCGCTGGTCTTGCACGGCATTGAATATGTCGAGGTGCGCGCGCTGGACTTGAATCCTTTCCTGCCCCTCGGCATCGACGACGAGCAACTGCGATTTTTGGATACTTTTCTGCTGCATTGCCTGCTTGCGGAAAGCCCGCAATGCGACCGCGCCGAGTTTTTCGAGGTGGCGGCGAATATTCTGCGCGTGGTGGAGGACGGCCGCGATACTTCGATCGAACTGAAGCGCGGCGGCAAGCCGATTGCGCTCGCGGACTGGGCCGCGGATTTTCTCAACGATATGAAGCACAGTGCCGCGCTGATGGATCATTTCCACGGCGGCGGTTATTTCGAAAGTGTGGAGCGGCAGATCGCTAAAATCAACCAGCCGGCGCTGACGCCATCGGCCATGATGCTGGCGGAAATGGAGCGCGAAGGACTCAGTTTTTGCGATTTTTCGATGGCGGTGTCGAAGCGTCACGCGAAGACTTTGCTGTCGGAACCGCTGCGCAGGGATGTGCGCGAGCTGATGGAGCGCACCGCCGCGAAATCACTCGCCGAGCAGCGCGAAGTGGAAGCCGCCGACACGCTCAGCTTCGACGAATTTCTCCGGGATTGGAACGCTTGGGAACCTCTCGGCCGCGCTGTCCGGGAAAGCGAAGCCTGAGTTACAATTGCGGCGGAGCCAAGCGCGGCGGAGGCGATGGAATAGAACAATGAGATTGGCAATTCCGCACAATCGGATGCTCGGCCTGGCGATTTTCGCATTCAGCATGATCACCATCGGCATCGTGCTGTACATGCAATACGCCATGTTTCTGCCACCCTGCGGCCTGTGCATCACCCAGCGCATCTTCATCATTCTCTGCGGCGTGATCTGCCTCGCCGGGGCGGTTCACAATCCGGGCTCGCGGGGCCAGCGCGCTTATGCCGGCGCGGCGGGCACCATGGCAGTTGCCGGCGGCTATTTCGCCGGGCGGCAGATCTGGCTGCAAAACCTGCCGGAAGAGCAGGTTCCCGCCTGCGGCCCCGGCCTGAACTATTTGCTGCAGAATTTTCCGTTGGTGGATTCGCTGAACTTTCTGCTGCGGGGTGACGGCAACTGCGCGGAAGTGCAATTCCGTTTCCTCGGACTGTTGACGATTCCGGAAATGGCCATGGTCGCCTTCATCATGTTGTTCGCGGTCTGCATGTTCATGCTGTTTCGCGATCAACGGCCGGGAACCGCGGCGGATTCCTAACCCGGTTGGTGCCGGCGCGAAGCTTTGTCCGCAGCTAGATTGCCGGTACTTGGCCGTTCACGTCAGCCGGCTAACCCCGCCGCCAGCGGAAGTACCTCTCAAGCCAAGGGAAAACGGCTTTCGGCATATGCGCCTTGCGCCAAGCGTTGGCGGCGAATTTATTGGCTTCCAGCATAGTCGGGTAAATATGGGTCGCGGCTGCGATTTTGCCCAGCCCCATGTCGTGGGTCATGGCCAGCACAAACTCGCCGATCAATTCCCCGGCGTGGTTGCCGACGATGGCGGCGCCGAGGATGCGGTCCTTGCCCGGGATCGTCAGCACCTTCACGAAACCCTTGTTGGCGCCGTCCGCCAGCGCCCGGTCGTGGGTTTCCAGCTCGTGGCGCGAGACCTCGAATTCGATATCCCGCTCCCGGGCCTCCTGCTCGGAGAGGCCGACCCGGGCCACCTCCGGGCTGGTGAACGTGGCCCAAGGCACCGCCTTGTAGTTCACCTTGCGCCAGCCGCCGGCCAGGGCGTTCATCGCCGCGAACCAAGCCTGATGCGAGGCCATGTGCGTGAACTGATACGGTCCGGCGACATCGCCGCAGGCGTAGATATTGGGATAGGCGGTTTGCAAATATGAATTGACTTCAACCGCGCCTCCGGCGGTCAGTGGCAGCTCCAGTTCCTCCAGCCCGAATCCCTCCACATTCGGTTTGCGGCCGAGGGCGAGCAGCACGCGGTCGAAATATTCCCGGATAGAGCCGCCCTGGTATTCCGCTTCCATGAAATCGCCGTTTGCGTCGGTGCCGAAACGAACGACTTTATGGCCGGTGAGCATCTTGATGCCCTGCCCGGCGAATTGTTCCGCAAGCACCTCCGCGACATCCGCGTCTTCGCGGAACAATATGCGCGGCGCCATTTCCACTTGGGTGACTTGGGAACCGAGATTGCTGAATGCCTGGGAAAGTTCGCAACCGATGGGTCCGCCGCCCACCACGAGCAATCTTTGCGGCAGGCTCTCCAGATTCCAAACCGTATCGGAAGTCAGGTAATCGATCCTATCCAGCCCCGGAATCTGCGGCACCAGCGGTCGGGCTCCCGTCGCCAGAATGATCGAGCGGGTGGTGATGCGGCGGTCGTTGACGCGCACGGTGTAGGGCGACTCGATCTTGGCCTCGCCGGCGACGCACTCCACTCCCAGCGAAGTGAAGCGCTCCGGGGAATCGTGGGGTTCGATGCGGGCGATGATCTCGCGAATCCGTGCCATGACCGCGGGAAAATCCACTTTGCCGCCGGCATCCTTGACGCCGAACCGGGCGGCATTGTCGATCAGGCTTTTGATCTGTCCGCTGCGCAGCAGCGCCTTGCTCGGCACGCAGCCCGTGTAGAGGCAGTCGCCGCCCATCCGCTCGCGCTCGATCAATATGACTTTGGCCCGGGCGTGGGCGACGATGAGCGATGCGACCAGTCCGGCGGCACCGCCCCCGATGACCACGGTATCGACATCGAATTTCCGCGGCCGACCGAATTTCCGAGCGAGTTTGCGCCGTTGCAGGCCGCCGACGATAAAACGCGCCACGAGCGGCGTTACACCAACCAAAGCGATGGAAAACAGCACCGAACCGCTCACCAACCCCGACAGCGAAGTGATGCTGGCGAGTTCGGACCCCGCATTGACGAAGACCGCCGTGGACAACAGCATGCCGCTTTGCGAGGCGATATAAAAAGTCGGCCATCGGATGGGGGTGAGGGACATCGCCAGATTGACGAGGAAGAACGGAAAAAGCGGCACCATCCGGATGGTGAACAAATAAAAACCTCCGTCCTTGCGGATGCCGCGGTTGATCGGCTCGAGTTTTTTGCCGTAGCGCTTTTGCACCCAATCGTGCAGCAGTGTTCGGGCGATCAGGAACGCCGCCGTGGCGCCGACGCTGCTGGCGAAGGAGATGATCACGGTTCCCCACAGCAAGCCGAACAGGGCGCCGCCGAGCAGCGTCATGAGCAAGGCGCCGGGAATCGAAAATGCCGCCATGAGGACGTAGACGGCGAAGTAAATCAGCGCCGTCAGCGGGAAATTTTCTTCTTTGAAGGCTTGCAGGGCGCCCAGCTGCGATTGCACGAGCTCGAGGCCGACGTACCGCTCCAAGTCGAACACGAACCATGAGCCGAGCACAGCGGCGACGCCAACAAGCAACAGCAATCTGATTTTGTTCATGATTTTCCTTCGCCGCCGACTTCCGGCCGGCGGCGCGGGTGCAGGAGTTTTATCGACAGGGGTTTTGAATATGCTATGTTCCATTTCGCCGCGCGGAATTCCATCCAAACGCGGCCAATCCGACCACTATAGTGCAGGAGTCCGAAGTTGGCCAACCTCCCATCCGCCCGCGGGTTTCCCCGCAGCCGCATGAGGCGCATGCGGCGCGATGGGTTCAGCCGCCGTCTGATGCGGGAGCATCGGCTGACGCCGGATGATCTGATCTATCCGGTGTTCGTGGTCGAGGGTGGCGGCGAGCGGCAGCCGGTGGCCTCCATGCCCGGCGTCTTCCGGCTTGGCATCGACGAATTGCTCAAAGCCGCGAAAGAAGCCGCGGCGCTGGGCATCCCGGCGCTGGCGCTGTTTCCGTCCCCCGCCGCCGACTGCAAATCGCCCGATGGCCGCGAAGCTTGGAACCCCGATGGTTTGGTGCAGCGCGCCGCCGCCGCGCTGAAGGCCGCCCTGCCCGAACTCGGCGTGATCTGCGATGTGGCGCTGGACCCCTACACCACCCACGGTCAAGACGGCATCATCGACGAGTGTGGCTATGTGCTCAATGACGAAACCGTGAAGGCCTTGGTGCGGCAGGCGCTGTCCCAAGCCCGGGCTGGTGCCGATGTGGTCGCGCCCTCGGATATGATGGATGGCCGCATCGGCGCCATCCGCGCGGCGCTGGAAGCGGAGGGTCTCATTCATACCCGCATCCTCGCCTATTCCGCGAAATACGCCTCTAGCTACTACGGCCCTTTCCGCGACGCCGTGGGCTCCGGCGCTTCGCTCGGCGGCGGCGGCAAGCACAGCTACCAAATGGATCCAGCCAACAGCGACGAAGCGCTGCACGAAGTCGCGCTGGATTTGGCCGAAGGCGCCGACATGGTCATGATTAAGCCGGGCCTGCCGTACTTGGATGTGGTGCGAAGGGTAAAGGATGAATTCGGCGCGCCGACTTTCGTGTATCAAGTCAGCGGCGAATACGCCATGCATATGGCGGCGGCGCGCAACGGCTGGCTCGACGGCGACGCGACCATGCTGGAATCCCTCGTCGCCATCAAGCGTGCCGGCGCGGACGGCATCCTCAGTTATTTCGCGCCTGCGGCGGCGCGCTTGGTCGGTTGAGGCACGGCCCAACTTGAATCCTGTCCGGCAACCCTTATCATAGGCACCTGTTCAAGCGCGAAAGCCAACACAAGCCTTTGGAGACACCATGAGTGAACACATCGTCCACGTAAGCGACGCCAGTTTCGAAAGCGATGTTTTACAGGCCGACGGTCCGGTGCTGGTGGACTTCTGGGCGGAATGGTGCGGCCCCTGCAAGATGATCGCGCCGGTGCTGGAAGAATTGGCCGCGGAGTATCAAGGCAGACTGAAGGTCTGCAAGATGGACGTGGACAGCAATACCGAAACCGCTCCCAAGTACGGCATTCGCGGCATTCCCACGTTGATCGTTTTCAACAACGGCGATGTGGCCGGCACCAAAGTCGGCGCGTTGTCCAAATCGCAGCTGTCGGCCTTTATCGATGACGTGATCTGACCGCCGCCGATTGCTTGTTTGCGGCTGGACTTTGCATTACACTGCGCGACCAAGCTACCCCTTCGGCTTCCCCTTCGCGGGGGGCAGTTGCTTCTCGGTAAAGCCCGATCCAGACTTTTCGCAAATCCGTAGGCGGCGGCGATAGACTTTTCCCCATCCACCCGGGCACCGGGTTTCATCCAGCGCATGGGCTTCGCGGGTCGACCAGACGGCCCGGCAATCCACGCACACGACGGAATACACTCCCCATGAACTTGACAGAACTCAAGCAGAAACCAATAGCGGAACTACTCGATACGGCCCACGCGATGGGTCTCGACAATGTCGCGCGGACGCGCAAGCAGGACATCATCTTCTTCCTGCTGAAAAAGCACGCCAGAAACGGCGAAGACATCTACGGCGATGGTGTATTGGAGATACTTCAGGATGGCTTCGGTTTTCTGCGTTCGGCCGATTCGTCCTATCTCGCCGGCCCGGACGACATATACGTTTCTCCCAGCCAAATTCGACGTTTCAACTTGCGCACCGGGGATACGATTTCCGGCAAGATCAGGCCGCCGAAAGACGGCGAACGCTATTTCGCCCTGCTCAAGATAGCCGAAATCAACTTGAGCGTTCCCGACAACGCCAAACATAAAATTCTGTTTGAAAACCTTACCCCGCTTTTCCCCCAGGATCGGCTTGGACTCGAAGTCGGCAACGGCAGCACCGAAGACCTCAGCGCCCGGGTGATCGATCTCACCGCCCCGGTGGGAAAGGGTCAGCGCGGCTTGATCGTATCTCCGCCCAAAGCAGGCAAGACTTTGATTCTGCAAAACATCGCCCAGTCCATCACGCGCAACAACCCCGAATGTCGCCTGATCGTGCTGCTGATCGACGAGCGGCCGGAGGAAGTCACCGAAATGCAGCGCTCGGTGCGCGGCGAGGTGGTTGCCAGCACCTTCGACGAACCGCCGACGCGGCATGTGCAGGTGGCGGAAATGGTTATCGAAAAAGCCAAGCGCCTCGTCGAGCACAAGGAAGATGTGGTGATTCTGCTCGATTCGATGACCCGGCTCGCGCGAGCCTACAACACCATCGTACCCTCTTCCGGCAAAGTGCTCACCGGCGGTGTCGATGCTCACGCGCTGGAAAGGCCGAAGCGGTTTTTCGGCGCGGCCCGCAATATCGAGGAGGGCGGCAGCCTGACCATCATCGCCACCGCTCTGATTGAAACCGGCTCGAAGATGGACGAAGTCATTTACGAGGAATTCAAGGGCACCGGCAATATGGAGCTCCACCTCGACCGCAAGATCGCCGAAAAGCGCGTCTATCCCGCCATCAACGTGCGCCGCTCCGGCACCCGCCGCGAAGATTTGCTGACCACGGACGAAGAATTGCAGCGGATGTGGATTCTGCGCAAGCTGCTGTCTTCGATGGAAGATGTGCAGGCGACCGAATTCATCCTCGATAAACTGAAAAACACCAAGACCAACGAGGAATTCTTCAAGTCCATGCGACGCTCGTGACATTGCGGACGTTGGGTGGGCCAACCAGTTCGGCGGATGGCTGGCGTGTCGTGTAAAGACCTGCGTGAATTCATCGCCCTGCTCGAAGAACGGGGAGAGCTGCGCCGCGTTGCTGCCGAAGTCGATCCGATTCTCGAAATCACCGAAATCAGCGACCGCTGCCTCCGCGCCGGCGGCCCCGCCCTGTTGTTCGAAAACCCCAAAGGGTCGAAAGTGCCGCTGCTGGCGAATCTGTTCGGCAGCACCCGCCGCATCGCTTTCGCCATGGGACGCGAAGATTTGGCGGGACTGCGCGAAGTCGGCAAATTGCTGGCTTTTTTGCGCGAGCCGGCGCCCCCGAAGGACTGGAAGGATCTATGGGAGAACCTGCCCAACTACCGCCGCGCCCTGCACATCAGCCCGGCGTTGCGGAAATCGGCGCCCTGCCAGCAAATCGTCATCAAGGGCGATAAGGTCGATATCGGCATGTTTCCGGTGCAGACCTGCTGGCCGGAAGACGCCGCCCCGCTGGTGACTTGGCCGCTGGTGATCACCCGCGGGCCGGAAAAGGAAAGACAAAATCTCGGCATCTACCGCATGCAGGTGCTGGCGCCGAACAAACTCATCATGCGCTGGCTGCCGCACCGCGGCGGCGCTCTCGATTTCCGCGATTGGAAAGCGCGCCATCCGGGAAAACCGTTCCCGGTGTCGGTCGCCCTCGGCGCCGACCCGGCGACCATCCTCGCCACCGTGACGCCGGTACCCGATACGCTTTCCGAGTACGCTTTCGCCGGCCTGTTGCGCGGTGCTAAAACCGAAGTCGTTAAATCCATCGGCAATGATTTGCAGGTGCCCGCGGCTGCCGAGATCGTGCTCGAAGGCGTGATTCACCCGGAAGAGACCGCGCCGGAAGGTCCTTTCGGCGATCACACCGGGTACTACAATGAAATCGAGACCTTCCCGGTTTTCACCATCGAACGCATCACCCACCGCCCCGACCCGATCTACCACAGCACCTATACAGGCAAGCCGCCAGACGAACCTTCCATGCTCGGAGTAGCTCTGAACGAAGTATTTGTGCCGCTGCTGCAAAAACAATTCCCGGAAGTCGTGAATTTCTGGTTGCCCCCGGAAGCCTGTTCCTATCGCGTGGCGGTGGTGGGCGTCAAAAAGCAATATCCGGGCCACGCGAGGCGGGTGATGATGGGAATGTGGTCCTTCCTGCGCCAGTTTATCTACACCAAGTACGTGATCGTGGTCGATGACGATATCGATATCCGCGACTGGAAGGAGGTGATTTGGGCGATTTCCACGCGCGTGGATCCAGTGCGGGATACGGTTTTAATCGACAATACCCCCATCGACTATCTCGATTTCGCTTCGCCGGTTGCCGGCTTGGGCTCCAAAATGGGCTTGGATGCGACCACCAAGTGGGCCGCGGAAACAGCGCGCGAATGGGGCCGTCCAATCGCCATGAGCCGCGAAGTCCAGGCCAAAGTAGACGAGCTGTGGCCCACTTTGGGGCTTGACTTGAATTCCGCCTCTTAACAGTGGCGGAGTGGGCGCGAACTATGGTTTGGGGGTGGATGATTGGCTTGCTTGGGGAGGCTTGGGCAGGGGCAGTTCGGCGAGGGGGTCGGCCGCTAACTGGCGGTACTGTTCTAGATGGTGTTTGGCCGCGGCTGTTTCGCCGAGGTTTTCCAGCAGACGGCTGAGTTCGCCGTGGGCGGCGGCGCTGGGCGCGCAGGCGATGCTCGCCTGCAGATAGCGTTTGGCCTTGCCCCACAGTTCGTTTCTCATACTGAGGCGGCCGAGGGCGAGTTGCAGGTCGGCATCGGTGTTGCGCTCCTCCAGCCATTGCTCCGCAAAGTTCAGCCGCCGCGTATCGTCGCCCAAAGCCAGCACACCGTAGAGTTCGATCAATTCAACTTCCCACTGGGTCGCCAACGCCTGTTCGATCACCGCCGCGGCGTCGCCGCCCGCTCCCTGGCGCAAGACAAGGCGGGCGTAGCGGGCCACCAAGGCCTTGTCCCGATGAAATTCCGGCGGTGCTTTTTTCCACAGGCGCCGCAGTTTGTCCAAGGTTTGCCCGCGGTCGAGGCTGGCGTCGCGTCCCAACGCCGCGTCATGCAGATTTTGCGCAAACAGATGGCGGCGAAGGCGGGACAGCTCGTCCGCCGCGACCGCCTCATCGCGTTCCAGCGTCGGCAGCAGCTTCTCCAGATCGCGCCAGTTTTCCGAGTCGATATGCGCTTGTTTCAGCAAGCCGAGCAAAGTGGCGTCGTTCAGCGTCGATTTGCGCAAATCCGCCAAAATCTTCAGCGCCCGCGCCGGCTGGCCACCGCGCAGCAACAAACGCACGCGGACAATGCCCGCGGTCGAGCGCGCTTGTGGATAGCGCTGTTCGGCGGTTTCCAGGCAATTGGTCCAAAGATCGGGCTGGCCCAGCTTATCGGCCGCGTAGGCGGCGCCGAGATAATTGACGATGCCGCCGTCACGTTCCTGGCTGCCCTGCATCAGCAGATTGTAGGCCGCCTGCCAATTGCCGCGGAACAGCGCCAACATGCCTTCTTCGGTTTTGCCGCGGCGTTTGGCGCCGAACAGCCCGCCAAGCCGCGGGCCGGCCCCGGAGCGGTGGCCGTCGCGCCGCGACCAGCGCCGAGGGTTGATCCAGCCCAGCAAGAGCCGCAGCAGGCGATAACTCAGATAAAGCAGCGCCACGGCGAGCGCCAGCGCAAGCAGACTGGTTTCGAAGGTGTAATCGCCCCAGGCCGCCAGCAGGTAGCCCGGGTCGCTGGGCAAGTTCGTGAACAGAATAGTCAGCAGCGCCAGCGCGATGGCCGCCAAAGCGTAAACGAACAGGCGAATCATTGGGGTATTTCGGCCAGATACTCGCCGACCAAATTCAGCGATTGATTGAGCGCCGGCATTTCCGGGGCGATATCAATGCGCAGCAACTCGTTCAGTTCGGTCATCAGCTCGCCGGAGCCGGCGAAGCGCCGCAACTGGTCGAGGCCGGATTGCAGGCTGGCCCGATACAGCGCTGAATCGCGCAGCAGCAGGGCGAGTTGCGCCTGGTCGATTTGCAGGCGGATAGATTCCCGGATGAAGGCTTCCTGGCCGGCGAGAAGCTCGAATTCCGGCCGTTCATCCCATTTGCGCCAGACGAACACGCCGCCGAGAAATTCCAATCCGGCGGCGAGGAAGCCGCTGGCCGGCGGTGTTGGTTCATCCGTCGCGGTGTCGGCTGCGGCGGCGGCTTCGCGCAGCGACAGCGGAATATCGAGTTGGGCGATTTCAGCTTCGAAGCTTTCCAATCGGAAATACACGCTTTCCTGATCGGGTGTGGGCAGCGCGCGAAGTTGGGCGATTTCTTCGGCGATGGACTGTCGGATACGGAGCAGGTCTTCCCGCCGGGATTGGACGAGAGCCAAATCGGCGCTCTCGAACAGTGCGAGTGCGCCGGGGACATCGGCTTCGAGTTGCAGTTTCCGATTCGCCAAACTCAGCAGATAGGCCGCTTCGCGGATTTTCCAGCCGAATACCGGTTCGGCCCCCATGCCGCTTTGGGCGGTGCCGATTTCGCCGAGCCGCCGGCGCAGGGATTCGGTTTCCTGGCTGAAGCGCTGTTCGAGTTCGAGCAGGAGCGCCGGATCCGCTTCCCGGGTCTCGGCGAGCCGCTGTTGCAGGGTTTCGATTGCGGCGGCCTGGGCGGCGACGGTCTCGCCGAGACCGGCGTTTTCGCTGGCGAACTCATCAAGCCGCCCCTGCATCATGCCGAGTTGCAGCAGCAGATAGGCGGATGCGGACAGCACCGACACCAACAGAAGCAGCAGAATCAAAAAGCGGTTGCGCGCGGTATGGGGCTGCCGCGCCGCGCGCACGTCTGCCCCCGCCGACTTCGCCCTGGCGGGCTCGGAACGGGGCTTGCGCGTTGTTTCGCCTGCGTCGGCCAAGCCGGTGTCCCCGCTTCTTAGGTCCGCCGCCGTCGATGGGCGGTGAGCGCCGCGACGATGGCCTGGGCATCGGCTCCGCCGGCATTGAGGACCGCGGAGAATCCAAGCCGCGCGGCCAGTTCCGCCACACGCGGTGAGGGCACTGCCAGAGGCGTTTGCATGAGTTGGTCCGTAATGCCGATTCGGCCCGGATTGTCTACGCTGGCCCGCAATGGTATCGCGGTTGCGCTTGGTTTGATACTCGCGCGGAGCTGATCGATCAGTTCGCGCCAGCGGTTCAAGGCTGCGGCGCTGGTGAGGATGACGAAATCGGGACAGCCGCCGGCCAGCGCTTGCCGCAACCGCGCCGTGGCCCGGGCCTCGGGTACGCGCCGATAGACTTCCAGATAGTCTACATTCGCGCCGCGGCGACACAATTCCGCAGCCAGCAATTCCCGACCGCCCGCGCCGCGGAAGATCGCGATCTTGTCGCCCCGGACGTTCTTCAGTTGCGGCATGGCGAGCAGTTTTTCGCTGTCTCCGCCATTGGCCGGGCTGTGCGCCGGGCGGCCCAGACTGGCCGCGGCCGCGCGCGCCGTGGCTTTCCCCACGGCGAAGATTTCTGCTTTGGGGGATATCGCGCCGCCGCTGGCGGCAATCCGCTCCGCAGCGAATCGCACCGCGTTGACGCTGATGAAAATCACTTTGCTGTAATCATGCAATTGTTCGAGTTTTGCTTCGAGTTCGCCGGCGGCTTCTATCGCCAGCAGAGGTAGGGCGATGGCTTCTCCACCGGCAGTTTCTATGGCGGCGCGCAGCTCCTCTTGTTGTCCCGCGGGACGGGTCACGAGGATGCGGCGGCCCGCAAGCGGCGGTTTGTTCAATTTGCCGCCTCTTCGCGCAGTGCGGCGATGATTCGATCCGCGCCTTGGTCGCGCAGCGCCGCGGCGACTTCGCGACCGAGTTCTTCCGGCGCGGTGGTGGAACCGCAGCGTTCGGCGCGCAGTATGCCGCCGCCGTCGGCCCCGCCCACCAGCGCCCGCAGACGCAAGCCGCCGCCGTCCGCTTCGGCGTAGGCGGCAATGGGCAATTCGCAACCGCCGTCGAGACGCAAAGTCACTTCGCGCTCAGCCGCCACCCGCGCCGCGGATTCGCCGTGATGCAAGCAGGCGAGCAATCGCTGGGTGGAATCGTCCGCGGTGCGGCATTCGATGCCGATGGCACCTTGGCCCGCCGCGGGCAGGCATTCGCTGTCCTGGAGTCTGGCGCGGATGCGATTTTCCAGACCCAGCCGAATCAGGCCCGCACTCGCCAGAACAATCGCGTGGTAGCGGCCTTCGTCGAGTTTTCCAAGACGGGTGCCAACATTGCCGCGCAAGTCGGCCAGCCGCAAATCCGGTCGCAGATGTTTCAGTTGGCATTGGCGGCGCAGACTTGAAGTGCCGACCACGGCCCGCGGCGGCAAGTCGGCGATGCCGCCGAAGCGGTTCGACACCAAGGCGTCGGTTGGGTCCGCGCGTTCGCAGATGGCCGCCAGCGTCAGCCCGTCCGGCATTTGCGCCGGCACATCCTTCATCGAATGCACCGCGAGATCCGCTTCGCCGTCGAGCATCGCCCGTTGCAGTTCTTTGACGAACAAGCCCTTGCCGCCAAATCTCGCGAGCGGGCTGTGCAGCAGGCGGTCGCCCGTGGTGGTGAAGCCGACGATTTCCACCGTGAGCCCCGGGTGCGCCTCTTGCAACAGCAACTTGACATGATTCGCTTGCCACATGGCCAAGGGACTGTTGCGGCTGGCGATTCTCAGTACGGAGCGGGTCATGCCGTGGAAAGTAGAGGGCGCACCTTGGGCGCGGCTGGAAGACCCTGGCATTCTACGGAATCCACAATGCCGTGTCTGTCGGCGGACTGGCCTTCGACCGCGAGAAATCGCGGTCCAATAGATCAAAAGTAAAATAACTTTCCAGCAACAGGCAAAGGGTAAAATTGGCAAAGGAATTATTATACTTAAACCGATTTAAGTATAATAGCGGGGTTTGCAGTTAACTTCCGTGGTGCGACAGGCCGAGAAAATGAATCGCACAGGCGTGGGCCGATACATTGAAACGGTCGCGGGTGGCGAGGTGGTTCGCGCGTTCGTGCCGACACCATTGCCCCCGCAGCCGGGGATCGCCATGGAAGGCGAATTGTTGTTTGCGTTCGCGCTGGCGTCCGAGGCGCTGGGCCGACTCGATGGGGTCGCCCATGTCTTTCCCGACAGAATGCTCCTGCTCTATTCCTATGTGCGCAAAGAGGCGGTGCTTTCTTCCCAGATTGAAGGCACCCAATCCTCGCTTTCTGACTTGCTCTTGAGCGAGTTCGACCAAGTTCCCGGAGTGCCCCGGCACGACCTTGACGAGGTGTCCAACTGCGTTGCCGCGCTGGACCACGGAATCAAACAAGTTCGTGACGGCTTTCCTTTGACGAACCGATTGTTTTGGGATCTGCATCGGCTGCTGCTCGCCAGCGGCCACGGGAGCAAAATGTCGCCGGGAGAATATCGCGGCAGCCAGAACTGGATCGGCGGAAGCCGCCCGGGGACCGCGCATTTCGTGCCGCCGCCGCATACCGAAGTGCCGAATTGCATGGCCGCATTGGAAAGATTTCTCGATGGAAAAAAGCCATCGCTGCCTTGCCTGGTGCGGGCGGGACTCGCCCATGCGCAGTTCGAAACCATCCACCCGTTTCTTGACGGCAATGGCCGCATTGGCCGCATGTTAATCACGCTGCTGTTGTGCGCGGGCGGCGTGCTGCGCGAACCGCTGCTCTATCTGAGCGCGTACTTCAAACAGCATCGTGGCACTTACTATGAACTGCTGGACGGCACTCGCCGGGACGGCGATTGGGAAAACTGGCTGTTGTTCTTCTTGCGGGGTGTCGCGGAGGTCGCCAACAATGCGGTCGAATTGGCGAATGGGTTGAGCGGATTGTTTCGCAACGACCGGCAGGAAATCTCCGCGAAAGCCGGGCAACGGACGAATTCCGCTTTGCGCATCCACGAAGTCCTGATGGAGCGACCACTGGTTTCCCTGCCGTTCATCTGCCGGGAGGCGAACGTGACATTCCGCACCGCCGCAAAGGCGATGGAGACGCTCGTGGAGCTGGACATCGCGCGGGAGGTGACCGGAAGGTCCCGAAACCGTGTTTACGCATATTGGCGATACATCGACGTTCTCAATCAGGATATCTGACCGCGCCGCGCCTTGCGGGGGCCGCAAGCGCGTATTGTTATAATCGCCGCCCTTTCCACGGTCGAAGGCGGGTGCGCGGCATGGGCGATGGCCAAGACGAAGACAAGACCGGCTCCGGCAAGCTCTGGGGCGGCCGGTTCTCGGAAGCCACCGACCGTTTCATCGAACGTTTCTCCGCGTCGGTGGGCTTCGATTCGCGCCTCTACCGGCAGGACATCGCCGGCTCCATTGCCCACGCTTCCATGCTCGCCGAAACGGGGGTGCTGACCGGGGCGGAAGCGGAGCGGATTATTCAGGGTCTCGAGGCGATCCGCGCGGATATCGAACGGGGCCGCTTCCAGTGGTCGGTGGCGCTGGAGGATGTGCATATGAATATCGAAGCCGCTTTGACCGAACGAATCGGCGAAGTCGGCAAGAAATTGCACACCGGCCGTTCGCGCAACGACCAAGTCGCCACCGATTTGCGGCTTTATGTCAGGGACGAAATCGACGCTTTGCGCGGCCTGTTGTGGAAATTGCGCTCCAACCTGGTCGATCTGGCCGAGCGCGAAGCCGACACCGTCATGCCCGGTTTCACCCATCTGCAATCGGCCCAGCCGGTGACTTTCGGCCACCATGTGCTGGCTTGGTATGAAATGCTGACCCGGGACGACGGGCGATTGGCGGACTGCCGCGGCCGCGCCAATATCTCGCCCCTCGGTGCCGCGGCCCTGGCCGGCACGAGCTTTCCCATCGACCGCGCCCGCACGGCGGAACTGTTGGGGTTCGAGACGCCGGCGGCGAATTCCCTTGATGCCGTCAGCGACCGGGATTTCGCCGTCGAACTGGCCGCCGCGGGCAGCCTGATCATGACGCATCTATCGCGTATGTCGGAGGAATTGATTTTGTGGATGTCGGCGCAATTCGGTTTTGTCGATCTGCCCGACCGCTTTTGCACCGGCTCGTCGATAATGCCGCAGAAGAAAAATCCTGATGTGCCCGAGCTGATCCGCGGCAAGACCGGGCGCGTCCACGGCCATCTGCTGTCCCTGCTCACCCTGATGAAATCCCAGCCGCTGGCCTACAACAAGGACAATCAGGAAGACAAGGAACCCGTGTTCGACCTGATCGATACACTCAAGGACTGTTTGTTCGCCTACGTCGAACTGGTGCCGGCGATCAGCTGCAACCGCGAAGCCATGCGTGCCGCGGCCGGTCGGGCTTGCGCGACGGCCACCGACCTGGCGGATTATCTGGTGCGCAAAGGCATGGCCTTCCGCGACGCCCACGCGGCAACCGGCAAAGCCGTGGCCTGCGCCTTGCGCCAGGGCAGGGAATTGCATGAACTGCCGCTGGCCGAGTTGGCCGCGTTTTCCGACCTCATCGAGGCCGATGTATTCGATATTCTCAGCGTCGAAGGTTCGGTGGCGGCGCGGGATCACTTCGGCGGCACGGCGCCCCCCCAAGTCCGGAGAGCGGTCGCCAGCGCCCGCGAATCGCTGGCCGCCCTGCCAGGATTCGCTCCAACCGTTTGATCAATGTTTTCTTGGTCGTAGACGACAATCTCGCAGCCGAGCGGAATGGGGAACGGGCCAATCATATCGGCGGGCCGCGTTGATTCGCTGGGAGCGAATTCGTACCATCTTGCGATTCAAGCCATCCGGCCCAGTGCGCGATGAAAAAAATCCTGATTTTGGACGACGACGAAAAGCTGGGGCAGTTGCTGACGCAGTATCTGGAGCGGCACGACATGGAATGCCACGTTGCGCTGGCGCCGCCCCGGGGCCTGGACATGTTGAAGAAGCTGAAGCCGGATCTGTTGATTCTCGATGTCATGCTGCCGGTCAAAGACGGATTCGCGGTGTGTCGGGAAATTCGCGCCAAATCCTCCATCTACGGCGATTTGCCGATTTTGATGCTGACCGCCCACGCCGAAGTGAATGACCGCATCGCCGGCCTCGAACTCGGCGCCGACGACTATTTGCCCAAGCCCTTCGAGCCCCGCGAATTGCTGGCGCGGATCCAGAATATTCTCCGCCGCAGCATGGACGATCACGAGTTGCGCGAAATCAAGCGGATTGAAGGCCTCAATGTCGATGCCGCCCGGCGCGAAGTGAAGCTCGACGGCGAGATCCTGGACCTAACCACGATGGAGTACGAACTGCTGATCCTGTTCATGCAATATCCCAACAAAACCTTTTCCAGAGAAGAACTCATGAACCGGCTGCGGGGCATCGACGCGGAACTGTTCTCGCGCGCCGTCGATACGCTGGTAAGCCGGCTGCGGCAAAAACTCAGCGATACTTCGAAAACGCCGCGCTTCATCAAGACCATCTGGGGCCGCGGCTACACCTTCGTCGGCAGACAGCTTTGAACCGTTTGATTCAATCGATCCGGCGCTCGCTGTTCCTGCGCCTGCTGTTGATTTTCGGCACCACGGTATTGCTGATATTCATGGTGATTTTCGGGGCGCTGCGGGTGGTCACCAACACCGCCAACACCATCGACGCGATACCGGATTTCTTTTCCCGCAATATCGATTCGATCATCGATATCGAAAGCATCGGCTCGCCGCCCAATCTGGCCAACGCCATGCGGCTTGCCGACGAACTCGGCTGGACGATCCAGATCCGCAGCCCAATCATGCGCTGGAGTTCCAATACCGACAACCGCATTGATGTCACCCAGGCGGAGTTCGACCATACGCTGAGCGCCGGCGCCGAAATCCGCCGCGTCAGCGGCGAGGACATCATCATGGTGGAGCGCGGCGGCTACGAGTTCTACCTCTATCAGCGCGCCGTACCCGAACAGGGCATCAACTATCTGGTGCTGTACGCCGGATTCGCGTTCGCCGCGCTGGTGCTGCTGCTGAATTACTTCATGGTTAGCCGGCTGCTGGCGCCGGTGCGGTTGCTGAAACAGGGCGCGGAACGCATCCGCTACGGCGACCTCGGATTCCGGGTGGAAAGCGACCGCCAAGACGAACTCGGCGAACTGACCGAAAGCATCAATCACATGGCGGATTCGCTGCAATCCATGCTCGAAGCCAAGCGGCAATTGCTGCTGGCCATCAGCCATGAGCTGCGCTCGCCGCTGGCGAAAGCGAAATTGCGGCTGGAATTCATTGACGACAGCGAACAGGCGGAGCAACTGCGGGAAGACATCAATGAAATCGATTTGCTGATTTCGGATTTGATCGAAGCGGAACGCCTCAATCAAGAGCACTCGGTTCTGGTGGCGGAAGCTGTTGATTTGGGTGACTTTGTGGGCGCGGTCGCCGAGCAGTACCTGGACTACCGAGGCGGTTTGGAAGTGGAAATCGAAAAGCCGGACCAAGAATTCCATATCGATAAACTGCGCATCCGCTTGTTGCTGACCAATCTGCTCAACAACGCCCTGCGCCACGGCGAGAACAAGCCCATCGAAGTGAAGGTTTCATTCCCTGACGAGAGGGCCGAAATCGAAGTGATCGACCAGGGAGAAGGCATTCCGGGCAAGCATCTGAGACAGGTCGCGGAGCCGTTCTACCGCGCCGACAGCGCGCGCCGGCGGGATACCGGCGGCACGGGCCTCGGTCTGTATCTTTGCCGGCTGATTGCCGAAGCCCACGGCGGCAAGCTGGAAATCGAAAGCGAACTGGGTGCCGGCACCCGTGTGCTGGTCCGTCTGCCGTGCCATCCACCGCCAGCGCGGCAACCTCAAGAATCCGAAACTCCCGCCAACGCTCCGTGAGCGGAGCCGGTGGCAACCCTTTGCAGCGAAGCGAAACGAAATAAGACCGTCCGTCCCGTTCCACTCGTGTATTGCACCGGTTGCCTGAATTTATCGCGCCGCCCTAGGGTGCTTCCGCCATACTCGCCAACTGAATCAATAGGTTGAATGCAGCTGGCGGTGGGCTGGCCCAGTACTCGGGTTGGGGCCGCGAAAGACGCCGGCCGCTCGGTTGGGCACGGAGTTATTGACGGCTTCGGCGGCGGTTGGCGCGCAGCAGAAACAGGGCCATCGCCAGGATGCTGAGCAGCGCCGGCACCAGCAGCGTATTGAGCCATTGCAGGGTGGCGCCGAGGCGTTCTATATCTTCAGTCAGTTGGAATCGCACATCGCGCAGGCGCCGTCGCGTGTCAATCATTTCCTGATTGAAGCGGTCGATTTCGCCTTGGATTTCCGGGGCGATCTGCTCCAACGGCTCGCCTTCCTCATTTTGGCTCAGGCGCGCTACTTCGGCCTCGGTTTCGCTGAGCCGGGCGAGCAATTCCGTCTCCTCCTCCCGCAGCCGGTCGTCGGCCTGGCGCTGCATTTCGATGACACGGTTGAAAGGTCTGGAATAGGTGCCGCGGCCGCGGATGCTGGCGAGGCTGGCGCCGCCGGCCAGATTGTCGAGCGCGTTGACGATCATGTCGCCATTGTTGGCGAAAGGTTGGGGAATACGCTGGCCGAGAAACTGCGCCACCTGCACCCACATTCGGTCCGACATCAAATCCGTATCGGCGAACAGCACGATATTCACCGGCTCCACGGACTGAGTCAGATGCGGTCTGGCTTCCTCTTCCACCGCATCCTCCGCCGGCTCCGTCGATTCTTCATTCGTGGCTGCGGCATCGCTTTCGGCGTCCGCGACATTGTCGTTTTCGGTTCCCGCTCCAGATTCATCGGCTTCTTCTCCCTCTCCGGTGCCGGCGGAATCTTCCTCCTCCGCAGCCGGGGGCGATGGGGGGCCGTCGGGGAAGGCCGAATCGACTACGCCGCTGATGCGCGCTGCCAGGGTATAGCTCTCGGCGTCGGGTGCAAATTGCTCGAACAGCACCGAAGGTTCGGTGATGTCCTGCAGCAGCGCCGCTTCCATCAACATCGAATTGGTCGAGGATTGCAGCAGCGGTTCGAACAGCGTCTCGGCGCCTTCGGTCGGAGCGAGCGCTCCGACGGAGGAAAGATTGATGCTCTCCAGCCGGTTGGTGATGATATCATCGCCGGCGAGATTGGCCTGCTGCGCGCCGATCATGCCGAGATGGGGTTCTGGACGGGAGCCTTGACCCATCGAGACGCGCAGCGCCAGATTGCTGTCGGCCAACACTTGACCGCTGTCGTAAGCTACGCCCCAAGCTTCGAGCAGCCCCGGCAGGTCGGAGCTCATGCCCGCGGGCACCAACACGCCCTGGGGCGAGCGCGTCACCAGCGAATCGGCATTGGGATCGAGGAACACCAACGCCTCGCCGCCGCGCATGATGTGCTGGTCGATGGCGTACAGCATCTGTTCGGATAAATCGCGGGGATGCACCAGCATGACGATATCCACATCTTCGTCGATGCTTTCATCGAATGTGCTGATGCGGCGCACTTCGAAGAGCTGCCGGATGACATCCATGACGAACCAAGGCTGGAGCATCTGCTGGCTCGCCGGATCGAAGCCGCCGTCCACATCGAGTTCGGTGAGCAGGGCCACCACCGTTCGTTCGGGATTGGCCGCCTGGGTAATCATTTTGACGAATTCGTATTCGAGGAAAGGCTCCTGATCGGGCCGGATCAAGGGCATGGTCTCGGCGACCCGCAGGGACTCCGGCATCCCCTCGGCCAGGGGCTGGGCGGCCACCAATCCGAAATAAATCGCCGGTCCGCCCTGGGTGACTGGGACCGATTGGATGCCATACTGATTGGCCAGATCCTCATCTTCCGAAAAGGGCTCTGGATCGATCATCGTAAATGACAAATTGCCGTCGCCGGCGATAACAATTTCGCGCAGCAATTCTTGGATGCGGTTGGCATAAGTGCGAATCTGCGGCACATCACCGGTGGCGGAATCCGAATAGAAGAAGCGCAGTTCAATCGGCGTAGGCAAATTCGAGACGATATCCCGAGTCGCCGGAGACAGTGTGTACAGACGATCCTCGGTCAAATCCAAGCGCCAGCCCGGCAGCATGGAGATCAAGGCCACCGCCAGCAGCAGCCCGGCGGCGATCAGGGCCAGGCCAAGCAGGGAAACCAAGCGTCCGCCAGTCATATCGATTCCCTCTTGAAACCTTGCCTAATTCGCTTTCTTGATTTCGATGATGATCGCGCTGGCGAGCAGCCACGCGGCGATGAAAACGCTGAAATACAACACATCCCGGACATCCAGCACGCCTCTGGAAATGGCGTCGAAATGGGTCAGAAATCCCAGCCCCGCGATCGTGTCGATCATGGCTTGGGGCACCCAGCCGGGAAATGCGTTGAGCAAGATCGGCGAGCCCATGATGACGAACAGAAAACAAATGCTGACTGTCAAAATGAAGGCGATCACCGAATTGCGGGTGCAGGCCGACATGCACGAGCCGATGGCGAGATAAGCCCCGGCCATGAACCAACTGCCGAGATAACCGGTGAAAACGACGCCGTTGTCCGGGTCGCCGAGATAATTCACCGTGATCCAAATCGGAAACGTCAGTGACAGCGCGATTCCGGTCAGCGCCCAGGCGGCGAGGAATTTGCCGAGCACCGCCTCCGAAAGCCGCAGCGGCAGGGTCAGCAGCAATTCGATGGTGCCGGTTTTGCGCTCATCTGCCCACAGCGCCATGGCGATGGCGGGCACCATGAACAGATACAGCCACGGGTGGAAACCGAAAAAAGGCAGCAAATCGGCTTGGCCGCGGGCGTAAAAGCCGCCAAGTTCGAAGGTGAAAATGCCGTTGGTGATGAGAAAAATCACGATGAACACATAGGCCAGCGGCGTCGCGAAATAGCCGGCGAGTTCGCGCTGAAAAATAATTCCCAAATTCGGCATGGCGAATTTTCCCATGATGGCTTTCCTCAGCGTCCGACCGCGCCGCCGTCTTCTGTAACCGTGCGGAAGACATCTTCGAGCTGGCCGCGGCGGACGTGAAATTCCTCCACCGGCCATTGCCGCTGCTGGGCGAGTTCCGAGATGCGGGCGAAAATCGGCCCACCGTTGGCGAGAATCGTGAAGCGGGCGGCATCGCCGCGATTCGGCTCGACGCCGGCCACCTCGGCCACTTCGCCGAGTTCGGCGGACAAATCCAACGCTCCCGCCAACTTGACCTCCACCGCGTGGTGATAGCGGGAACGCGCCTCTAGTTCCGCCGGGGTGCCGTCGGCGACGATGCGGCCCTCGTCGATGATGATCGCCCGGGTGCAGACCGCGGCGACTTCTTCAAGGATATGGGTGGAAATCACGACGATCTTGTCCTTGGCCAGATTGCGGATCAATTCCCGCACCTGGTTTTTCTGGTTCGGATCGAGTCCGTCCGTCGGTTCGTCGAGAATCAGCACTTTCGGGTCGTGAAGAATCGCTTGGGCGAGGCCGACCCGGCGCTTGAACCCTTTGGACAGAGTCTCAATCGTCTGGCCGGCGACGGATTCCAGCGCCACATCGCCCATGACTTTGGCTATGCGCCGTTCGGCTTCGCCGCCGCGGAATCCGCGGACCCGGGCGATAAAGCGCAGAAATTCCCGGGTCGTCATATCGCCGTAACTCGGCGCGCCTTCCGGCAGATAGCCGATTAGCGCCTTGGCTTGCAGGGGCTCGGCGCCGATATCGAAGCCGTCGATGCGAACGCGCCCGGCGCTGGGTGCGAGAAAGCCGGTGATGATCTTCATCGTGGTGGATTTTCCGGCGCCGTTGGGCCCCAAAAAGCCGAGCACCTCGCCTTCACGGACCTCGAAGCTGAGGCTGTCCACCGCGACCACCTGGTCGAATTTTCTGCTCAGATTGCTGATTTCAATCACTGCTGTGCGGCGCTCCCCTGCGCTTTGCAATAATCAGACCCGCATGGGCCGCCATGCCACCGCCCGCGACCGGCTCGGTTACGCGGATTCGTTGCCGGGTGCGGCCCGCCCCGGGACATTTGCCTTTGGCAGGCGAATATATGTTCAGCTCGGTGGATTTTCAAGATAGCGGTGGCCGTGCCACGTCAGCGAAGCGCCCGGGCAATATGATCGTTGATTAGATTTTCCACCAATTCCTGTTTGCCGCTGATTGACGCGGGCTCAGTCGAGTTGGCGGCGATATCGCGCAAGGTCGCCAAGTCGAGTTCGCCGCGCTCGAAGCGTCGGCCTGCGCCTTGGCCGAAGCCCGCGTAGCGGGCCTGCTTGAGGGCGCGCAGCCGCGGGTCCGCCAGCGCGCTGTTGGCGATCAGCAAGCCCCGCGCGAAAGCGTCCATGCCGCCGATATGGGCGATGAACAGGTCTTCCGGGTCGGTGGATTCGCGCCGCACTTTGGCGTCGAAATTGAGGCCGCCGCAGCCCAGGCCGCCGGCTTCCAGCACTTCCATCATGCCGTGGACGCAATCGTAGAGATCGAGCGGGAACTGATCGGTATCCCAACCGTTTTGGGGGTCGCCGCGGTTGGCGTCGATGGAGCCGAGCAGGTCGGCGTCCGCCGCCATGCGCAAATCGTGGGCGAAGGAGTGGCCCGCCAGCGTCGCGTGGTTGGCTTCGATGTTGAGCTTGAAATCGCCGGCCAGGCCGTGATGACGCAGAAATCCGATCACGGTCTGGGCATCGAAATCGTACTGGTGTTTCATCGGCTCCATGGGCTTCGGTTCGATCAGAAAGGTGCCGTCGAAGCCAATGGAACGACCGTAGTCGCGGGCCTTTTCCAGAAAGATCGCCAGGTGTTCGATTTCGCGGCGGGTATTGGTGTTTTGCAGGCAGGCATAGCCTTCGCGTCCACCCCAGAAAACATAGTTTTGCCCGCCGAGCTCGACGGTGGCGTCCAGCGCCGCTTTGACTTGGGCCGCGGCCCGGGCCACGACCGCGAAGTCCGGGTTGGTCGCGGCGCCGTTCATGTAGCGTGGATGGGAAAACAAATTCGCCGTGCCCCAAAGCAGTCGCAAGCCCGTCTCGCGTTGCCGTTCTCCGGCGAGTTCGACCATGTCTCGCAGATTGGCTTCCGACTCCCCCACCGAAGCGCCTTCGCTGGCCAAATCGAAATCGTGGAAGCACCAGAAGGGTACGTTCAGTTTGCTGAAAAACTCGAAGGCCGCATCCAAGCGGTCGCGCGACCGCGCCATCGGATCGGCGCTCCCGGCCCAAGCGTACTGCCGCGTTCCCGGCCCGAAGGGGTCGGCGCCGGTGGCGCAGAACGAATGCCAGTAGCAGACGGCGAAGCGCAAATGTTGCTCCATCGCTTTCCCCGCCACCACCTGCGCCGGGTCGTAGGCTTTGAAGGCCAGCGGATTGTCGGACTCGGGCCCTTCATATGGAATCCGCCCAATGTCCGGGAAGTACTCCCGGTCACCGACGAAGACGGTTCGATTCTTTTGCTGCGCGCTCATTGTGCTTGCTCTTGCCCCGTTTTCCACCAATTGTGACCTTGCTTTCCGCGTTTATTCGTAAAGCTTGATTGCCGCCGCCACCGCTTGGCGGTAGTGCTGGTAGGCCTCCCGGTAATGGGCCGCCGCCGCAACTTGTGGTTCGCGGCAAAGCGGCTCGTTGCGCGTCAGATTCGCGGCGGCGATTTCCGCGATGGATGTGCCTGGTTCGAGCAGTTGCAAGGCCTGCAGGGCGGCGCCGAAGGCCGCGCCTTCATCTTGCCGGTAGATGGTGACCGGGGAGTCGCAGATATCGGCAACGATCTGCCGCCATTCGCCGCTTTTGGCGCCGCCGCCGGTCAAAACAATGCTGGCCCCGCGCACGCCGCGCTCGGCGAGTTCGTCGATGCCGAATTTCAAGGCGAAGGTGGCGCCTTCCACCGCCGAGCGCAGCAAATTCTTCGCCTTCATGTTGCGGTTGTCGAGGCCGACAATGCAGCCGCGGGCATTGGGCAGGTTCGGTGTGCGCTCGCCATTGAAGAATGGCAGGGTAGTGACGCCTTCCGAGCCAAGCGGCGCGCGCTGTATGAGGGCTTCGAACTCCGCCAGGCCGAGGCCGAAAAGACTCCGCGTCAATTCGGTGGAGACGGTGCAATTCATCGTGCAAAGCAGGGGCAGCCAGCCGCCGGTGGAGCAACAGAACGCCGCGATGCTGCCCTTCGAGTCGATCACCGGCCGGTCCGCGAAGGCGTACACTGTACCCGAAGTGCCCAGGCTCATCGTGATATTGCCGGGGCGGACATTGCCGGTGCCGATGGCGCCCATCATATTGTCGCCGCCGCCGATGGCCACCGGAATACCCGCCGGGATGCCGAGTTCCGCGGCCGCGGCGGCGCGGAGGTTGCCGATGGCTTCGTTTTCAATGCGCGGGGTCGGCAAACATTCGGCCAGATCCCGCTCCGGGTCGATGGCGCGGAGCAGCGGCCGCGACCACTCGCGCCGGCGGATATCGAGAAATCCCGTGCCGGAGGCGTCGCCCATTTCCATGCAGCGCTCGCCGGTGAGCCAAAGATTGAGATAATCGTGGGGCAGCAGAATGGCGTCGAGTTCGGCGTAGGCCCGCGGCAGATTTTTCTTCAACCAACGAATCTTGGATGCCGTGTAACCCGGCAGAATCGGATTTCCCGCCAGCGCGAGGCAGGCGTCGAAGCCGCCGACCGCAGCCATAATCTCGGCGCATTCCCGCTCCGTGGAGGTGTCGCACCACAACTTCACGGGCGCCAGCACCGCATCGGTCGCATCGACGGCGACGAAACCATGCTGCTGGCCGGAAACCGCCATCGCCCGGGCGGAGGCGCGGATTTCCCCATCGACTTCGGCGCAAGCGGTTTTCAGTGCCGCCAGCCACCAATGCGCCCGCTGTTCGGCCGCGCCGCTCTCATCTTGACGAAGCTCAAGCGGAGCGGACGCGGTTGCCGCCACTTCGCGCCGGCCCACATCGTAGAACACCAATTTCAGGGCTTGGGTGCCGAGATCTACGCCAATCACGCTTTGCAAGAGATTCGCTCCTTGGGCAATCACGCAAGCCGGCGACGGTTTTTCCATCACTCCCAGGCAAGCGGTACTGCTCGATGCCGTCCAATCGCCAGCATCGTCGAAAATCCGAGAATGGCAGGGCCAGCGAATATTGCAAGTCCAGTTTCGAGGAGGAAAGGGAATCCGGTTGCGGGAGCCAAACTGATCAGCCGACACCCGGCGGTGGCGATTCGAAGCCGCTGAACGGATTGCGGCTTCCGGCGGCATCGTGGTTTACTTGCCGTCCCCCGTGAGGAGTCGCGCCCCAATGACCTCCTTGAGCGCTCTCGACTGGATAGTCATCGCCGTTTATTTCGGCGCGCTGCTGGCCTTGGTCGCGGCGGTCACCCGGCGCCGGCAAACCACGACCGATTACTTTCTCGCCGGTCGCAATGTCGGCTTCTTCGCCATCGGCGCGTCGATCTTCGCCTCCAATATCGGCTCCGAGCATATCGTCGGCTTGGCCGGGCAGGGCGCCTCGACCGGCTTGGCCATGGCGCATTACGAGTTGCACGCTTGGATCGTGGTGCTGCTCGCCTGGGTGTTCGTGCCTTTCTACTACCAAGCCGGCGTTTTCACCATGCCGGAGTTTCTTGAACGACGTTTCGGGCCGAAACCGCGCTGGATTCTGTCGCTGGTGTCGCTCGCGGCTTATGTGCTGACCAAGGTTTCGGTGACGGTGTACGCCGGCGCGATCATTTTCCGCACTTTGCTGCCGGACGCCTTCGGCAGTCCCGACGCGGCATTTTGGGTTGGCGCGATGCTAACCGTCCTCCTCACCGGCATCTATACGCTCGCCGGCGGAATGCGCGCCGTCCTCTATACCGACTCGGCCCAAGCGCTGCTGCTGATTTTCGGTTCGGCCGCGATCACTTGGTTCGGTTTGGCGCAGTTGGGCGGCTGGGGCGAATTGCGGGACTTCGCCGCGGTCAATGTCGCCGAATACGCCCTCTGGCGACCGCTGTCCGACCCGGAATTTCCCTGGCTCGGCATTCTGATCGCCTCGCCCATCGTCGGCATATGGTATTGGTGTACCGATCAATACATCGTCCAGCGCACGCTGGCGGCGAAGGATCTGCGCGCCGCCCGCCGCGGCGCCTTGTGGGGCGCCTTTCTGAAGGTTTGGCCGGTGTTCATTTTTCTGGTGCCGGGACTGATCGGCGCGGCGCTGAATGACCGCGGCCTGTTGCAAATCCCGCTGGACGCCGCCGGCAATCCGATCGGCGATCAAGTATTCCCGACGATGGTGGTTTCCCTGTTGCCGGCCGGACTGCGCGGGTTGGTCGTGGCGGGCTTGCTGGCCGCGCTGATGAGTTCGCTGTCCTCGCTATTCAATTCCACGGCGACGCTGTTCACCGTCGATGTCTACGCGAAATTGCGGCCCGGCGCGCCGGAGCAGCGCATGGTCGCCGTCGGTCGGCTCGCCACCGGTGCGGTGGTGGCGCTTGGGCTGATCTGGATTCCGGTCATGCCCGCAATTTCCGAAGGCGGCCTCTATCAATATCTGCAAAATGTGCAGGGTTATCTGGCACCGCCGATTACCGCGGTTTTTCTACTGGGCTTATGCAATCGGCGCATCAATTCCCGGGGCGCCGTCTGGGGCATGGGCTTGGGCTTTGCTCTGGGCATGGCCAAGCTCGGCCTGCAGGCGGTATTCGGCGCCGGCAAAATCGAGAATCCGGCATTTTTGGCGGCGATTGCCGACTTCAATTTTCTCTACTTCTCCGGCGTGCTGTTCCTGATCAGCGTGGCTGTCATCACCGCCGCCTCCCGCACCGCGCCCGCTCCGCCGGTCGACCAGCTTCGCGGCCTGACCCTTGCAACCATCGACCGCGAGGTCGTGCGGCAAAGCTGGAACCGCAACGACATAATCGCCACCGCCGTCGTGCTCGGTCTGGTGGCGGCCATTTATCTGTACTTTTCATTCTGGGTCTAGACCGTGTTCAAGTTCAGTGAATCCGCCAAAGTCCTGGGCGTCGCTTGGCTGGTTTTGCTGGCGGCTTGCGGGCAGAAAGGCGGCCTCGTGCCACCGGAGAGCGTCGCTTCCCTGCCCGGCCCGAAAGTGGATGATGTTGTAAAATCCGCCCCGCTGTTGGTGGATTCGGCCCCCGCGGTCGCAGCGGAAATCCATGGATCACTTCAATTATCGCGGCGCTGAACTATTTGCCGAGAATGTCGCTGTGGCCGATATCGCGGCGGAAATCGGCACGCCTTGCTATATCTACTCCCGGGCTACGCTGGAGCGGCACCACCGGGTGTACCGGGAAGCGCTGGCGAAATTCAATGGTTTGGTTTGCTTCGCCGTCAAAGCGAATTCCAATTTGGCGGTGCTGAATGTGCTCGCGCGGCTCGGCAGCGGTTTCGATATTGTTTCCGGTGGCGAACTTCAACGGGTGCTTGCGGCGGGCGGAGAGGCGGAAAAGACAGTGTTCTCCGGCCCGGGCAAAGGCGCGGCGGAAATTCGTCAAGCACTGGCGGCGGGTATTCGCTGCTTCAACATCGAGTCGGAAGCCGAATTGGAGCGGCTCAACGATTTGGCGGACGAAGCGGGCCGGGTCGCGCCGGTTTCCCTGCGCGTCAATCCCGATGTCGATGCCGGCACCCATCCCTATATCGCCACCGGGTTGAAAGAGAACAAATTCGGTATTCCCGCCGAGCGCGCTTTGGGGCTGTATCGGCGGGCGGCGCGATTGCCGGCGGTGGAACCGATTGGCATCGACTGCCATATCGGCTCGCAATTGACCAGCGCCGGGCCTTTGCTGCACGCCATCGACCGGCTGCTGCCCATCGTCGATGAACTCGCGGTGGAGGGAATCCGGCTGCGGCATTTCGATATGGGCGGTGGCCTTGGCGTTCGCTATGGCGACGAAGCGCCGCCCGCCCCCGACGAACTGTTGAGCGCGGCGGCGAAGCGGCTGTGTGGCCGCGACCTCGAAGTGATCGTTGAGCCGGGGAGGTCCATCGCCGCCAACGCCGGCCTTTTCGTAGTCGGCGTTGAATATCTGAAGACCAATTCGGCGCGCAATTTTGCCGTGGTCGATGGCGCCATGAACGATTTGCTGCGGCCGGCGTTGTACGGCGCTTGGCAGGAAATCATTCCGGTCCGCCGCCGAAGCGGAGCGGCGGCGGTTTACGATGTGGTTGGCCCGGTTTGCGAATCGGCCGATTTTCTGGGCAAGGAGCGCAAGTTATTTGTGCGGCCTGGCGATTTGCTGGCGGTGCGCGGTGCCGGCGCCTACGGCTTCGTCATGAGCAGCAATTACAATTCCCGCCCCCGCGCGGCGGAAGTCATGGTGGATGGCGATGCCTTCCATATTGTCCGCCACCGTGAACAATTGGCCGACCAACTCGCGCTGGAAAAGACTCTGCCCGGATAGCCCCGCCGGCCCGGACCACAAAGCCGCCGCCTGAATCGTCGCGCCCCCGGAGGCGAAACCCATGCGAATTGATTTCACTAAAATGCAAGGACTCGGCAACGACTTCATGCTGATCGACTGCACGGCCCGCGAATTCGCCTTGCCGGCGGGAAAAATCGCGGCGCTGGCGGACCGCAGGCGCGGCGTGGGCTTCGATCAATTGCTTGTGCTCGAACCCGGTCGGGACGGGGCGGATTTTCATTATCGAATCTTCAATCCCGACGGCGCCGAAGTCGAGCATTGCGGCAACGGTGCCCGCTGTCTGGCCCGCTATATCGCCGACAAAGCTCTCAGCGGCCGCAACCCCATCAAGGTATCCACGATCAATCGCATTCTCGAGCTGCGTCTGCTCGACAATGGCGAAGTCGCGGTGGACATGGGTCGGCCCGATTTCGCGCCGGCATCCCTGCCGTTCCGCGCCGCGTCCAGGCAAGCGCTGTATGAGCGCGAACTTGCGGCCGTCGGCGAGACCGTGCGCTTCGCGGCGCTGTCCGTGGGCAATCCCCACGCGGTGATTCAAGTTGAAGACCTGGCCGCGACTGCCGTAAAGATATTGGGAAAGGCCTTGGCGGATCACGCGGACTTTTCCGCCGGCGTGAATGTGGGATTCATGCGGGTTGAGAATCGCCGTCGCATCGGTCTGCGCGTGTACGAACGGGGCCCCGGAGAAACACCGGCCTGCGGCAGCGGGGCCTGCGCGGCCGCGGTGAGCGGTATCGAAGCCGGCCTGTTGGACAGCCCGGTAACGGTGGCGCTGGCGGGAGGCGAATTGGACATTGAATGGCGGGGAGGCGCGGCGCCGGTGATGATGCGGGGGCCGGCGCAATCCGTCTTCGAGGGAAGTGTAACTATATGAACCAGAAAGCGATGATCGCGGCGGAGCGGGCGGAAATTGACGGCGCCGGCTTGACGGCGGAACAGGTCGCCGGCTATCTCGGCGCCCACCCGGACTTCTTTCTCGAGCACGAACATGTGCTGACCAATTTGTCGTTGCCGCATGACTCCGGCAAAGCGGTTTCCCTGCTCGAACATCAGGTGGCGCTGCTGCGGCGGCGTTTCGACAGCACCAGCCGCAAGCTGGGCGAGCTGCTCGAGAACGGCCGCCGCAGCGAGCAGTTGTTTCAAATCACCCGGGAGTTATTGTTGGCCCTGCTGGAAACGCGCAACGCCGAACAGGTGATCGCCGTTACCAGGGGACATTTGCTGGGCCGCACCGGAGTCGAAGTGCTGGAAGTAATCTTTCTCGACAGCCCCCGCTACGCGCCGCCCAAACAATTCCGCATCGAAGAGTCGGCGCGGATGCTTGAACAGTTTCAAGATGTTTTCCGGCTCAACAAAGCCCATTGCGGCAAGCATGACGAATCGCTGTTGAGCTGGCTGTTCCCGGATGGCCGTCCCCGGGTGCAATCCACCGCCCTTTGCCCGATAGTGGCCAAAGGAGAACCTTTGGCGCTGATGGCCCTCGGCCAACGCTCGCCGGATCATTTCACGGTGCAAATGGAAACCCTGTTTCTCGATTTCATCGCCGAAGTCATGGGTGCCGTGTTGACATTGCATTTGGAAGCCGCCGCGAAGGACAATTAGGCGGACCAAAGTTTCCAACGATCCGAGCTTTCGGATAGGTGTCTATGGTGCGCGCGGCATCCGACCGGCAGGCTCCGCTGGTTTCCATTATCTGCCGCAGCATGGGCCGGCCGGAATTGAAGCAGGCGCTGGCGTCCGCCGCTGCGCAGACCCACGTTCCGCTGGAAATTGTTTTGGTCGATGCCGCCGCCCTTGGCGCGGCGGCGTATCGGCAGGCCTGCGCCGACCATCCGCTGCGGTTGGTGGCGCCGGGCGTTCCATTGTCGCGACCCCGGGCCGCCAATCTCGGGTTGGAGCAAGCCCGCGGCGACTATCTTCTGTTTCTCGACGAAGATGACTGGCTGGCACCCGATCATATCGAGCATCTGCTGGCTTCTCTGCTTTCGCAAACCGATCTGCGCGCGGTTTATTCGAGCACCCGCAAGACCGATGCGGCCGCCGCCGCCGCAGTGGAGACTTTCAGCCAGCCCTTTGATCGGACGCTGCTGCTGCGGGACAACTATATTCCGATTCATTCGATGCTGTTCTCCCGCTGCCTCGTCCAGGACGGCTGCCGCTTCGACGAAAAATTCGAAATCTTCGAGGACTGGGATTTTTGGCTGCAACTGAGCGAGCACACCGATTTCCTCCATATCGACCGGCCCAGCGCGTTCTACCGCTCCGGCGGCGCCTCCCAGACCGCCGATCTCGACCATCATCTGCAACGTTTCGACCCGGATCACCAACTTGGCAAAGTCCGTTCGGCAATCTACGACAAGTGGCTGCGGCGCTGGAACGGCGGGCAATTGAATCGATTGCTGGGGTTGGAGCGGGGCGAACTTGAGCAGGCCGTCAACCGCAGTGGCGAACTCGGACGGAAACTGGAGCGGTTGGCTCTTGCCAAACAGAAGGTCGAACAGCAGGCCGTGGAAGCGCGCAACGCCCATGTCCGCATGGAAATGCGGCTGAACGCCGCCATCGCCGAATTGCAGCGCCGGAATGTGCAACTGCACGGCGCCGCGGCGCAATACCGCGCCAGGATCGAGGCCATCCATCAATCCCGCAGTTGGAAAATGACCCGGCCCTACCGCGCGCTGGGAGAATGGATCAAATACCGCGGCGCCGGGCCGCCGGCCGAACAGACAATTCAGTTGGACGGGGAACCGGCCCCCGCTCCGCCGCCCCAGGCCACGGAACCTTTCGAGCGGAGGGACTCGGGGGATGTCAAGGCCGAATTCGACCGGAAAGCCAAGGCCGCGATGGAAGCGTTCTTCGCCGGCGGAGAGAAGTTGGCCGTGCCGGTGGCGGAACAGCCCTTATTGTCGATTCTGCTGGTGTTCCACAATCAAGCGCATCTCAGCCTGCTGTGCCTGCGGGCGCTGCTCGAACACGCCGACATGGCTTTCGAACTGATTATCGTGGACAACGCCTCCACCGATCGCACCGGTGAATTGCTTGGGCGGATGGCAAACGTCAAATTGATCCAGAATTCGGAGAATCTTGGTTTCGTCAGAGCCGTGAACCAAGGCGCCGCGGTCGCCACTGGCGAATTCCTGTTGCTGCTGAATAATGACGCTTTCATCGAAGCCGGCGCGCTCGGCGCCGCCTTGGCCGTTTTGCGGGAGGATGCCGGCGTCGGCGCCGTGGGTGGACGCATCGAATTGCTCGACGGCGGCTTGCAGGAGGCCGGCAATATCATCTGGCGCGATGGTTCCTGTGTCGGCTATGGTCGGGGCGCGGACCCCGCCGACAGCGCATTCCAATTCCGCCGCGATGTCGATTATTGTTCCGGTGCCTTTCTCCTATTCCGCGCCCGCCACTTCCGGGAACTCGATGGCTTCGACGAGGATTTCGCCCCGGCGTATTACGAGGAATCGGATTTCTGCCTGCGGCTGCGGCGCTTGGGTTTGCGCACGGTTTACGAGCCGCGGGCGCGGCTACGGCATTATGAATTCGCCAGCGGCGGCGGCATGGGCGCAGCGGTCGCCCTGCAGGAAAAAAACCGTGCCCTGTTCTGCGCCAAACACTCCACGTTCCTGCAAAGCCGGCCCGCGCCCAATCCAGAGAGGATCATCCACGCGAGGACGGCCAACGGGCACCCGAATCTGCTGGTAATCGACGATGCCGTGCCCCACGGCAGTCTCGGCGGCGGCTATCCCCGCTGCCGCTCGATTATCGACCGATTGGCGCGAATGCCGCTGAATATCTCTTTTCTGCCCCTGCATTTCCCCGACGACGACTGGAGTGAGGTTTATCGCACTTTGCCCGCGAATGTCGAAGTGCTGCTGGGCCGGGGGCGTTCGGGTCTCGTTGGGCTATTGTCGGAAAGGACTGGATTCTACGACCATGTCATGGTCAGCCGCCCAACCAATATGGCATTTTTCAACGAAGTGCTGGAATCGTTGCCGGAACAAGCCCGGCGTTTCCAAGTGGTTTACGACGCCGAAGCCGTCTTCGCTGGCCGGGAATTGCTGTGGCGCGAATTGCAGGGAGAGCGTGTCCCGGAGGAGGAGAAAAAGCGCGTTCTCGCGGCGGAACTCGATTTGGCGGCCGAAGCTTCAACGGTGGTCACCGTATCCGAAACGGAAGCGGAACTGTTCCGCGCCCATGATCCTGGGCGGAGCCATGGGCGAGTCGTCGTATTGGGTCACGGCATGAAGCCGGCGCCCGAGCTGCCGCCTTTCGACAACCGCCGGGGACTGCTGTTCGTTGGCGCGCTGAAGGACGAGCATTCACCGAATGTGGATTCCCTGCTCTGGTTTGTTTGCAATGTCCTGCCGCTGATGGAGCGGGAGCTTGCCGACATCGAATTGCTGGTGGCGGGGAATGCCGCCGCGCCGTCGCTGGTGAGCATCGAGCTGTCCAACGTCCAACTGAAGGGCAGGCTGGATTCGCTCGATCCGCTGTACCGAGAATGCCGCGTTTTCATCGCTCCGACTCGTTTCGCCGCGGGCATTCCCCACAAAGTCCATGAAGCCGCCGCCCACGGTATTCCCGCCGTGGTGACACCCTTGCTGGCGACGCAACTCGGCTGGCGCGATGAGCAAGAAGTACTGGTCGGCGACACCCCCGAAAAATTTGCCGCCCAATGCGTCAGACTCCACCGCGACGCCGATCTATGGGAGCGACTCAGCGCCAACGCCCGCGCCGCGGTAGCCAGGGATTGCGATCCAAAAAAATTCCACGCCACACTGAAGCAGTTGTTTGTTCAGTGACTCCAAATCGGCCGAGGGTCGAGGCCGATGCGACGAGTCAGTATTCAACCGGGATGGCGTCTAGGCTGCGCCAGAGGTACCAAGAGGCGACGGAGCGCCAGGGGTGCCAGGGCACGGCGATGGTTCGCATTTGGTTGGCGTTGGGGCGGGCGCCGGTGGTGTAGTGGTTGGCCATGGCGCGTTGGATGCCGATATCGTCTACGGGGAGGACATCGGGGCGCAGCAGGTGGAAGATAAGGAACATTTCGGCGGTCCAGCGGCCGATGCCTTTCACTTGCACCAAGCGTTCGATCACGGCCTCGTCGTCCATGTCGCGCCATTGTTCCTGTTGCAGCGAGCCGTCGATGAAATGCGCCGCCAGACTCAGCAAGTAGCGCGCCTTGGGCCGCGATAGGCCGCATTCGCGCAGGCTGTCCTCGGTTTCGCGGGCAATGGCGTCGGGGGTAATTTCGCCCAAGCTGGCGAGCATCTTTTTCCAGACCGATTCCGCCGCCTTCACTGAAATCTGTTGGCCGACGATTGACCGCGACAGGGAAAAAAATGGATCGTGTCGCGGTCGCAAAACAGCGTGTCCGGCCAATTCGATGATTTTTCCGAGCACGGGATCCGCCGCCGCCAACTCCAGCCGGGCCTGCTCCCAATACGGTGCCGGAAGTGCGCCGCCGCTTCCCATTATTCTCGACATCTCGGTCCCATCCAAACTCTCAATGGTGAATGGATTTTGTCGCAAAAATCCACAATGAAGCAATTTTCCGCCGGAGTTCAGCGCGCTTTGCTCGACTTCAGGCCCCACCCTGATGCGGCCGGCGGGCAAGGCGGTAGACGATCCTTTGGCTTAGACCTTGGCGCAGCCGCAGCAGCGAGCAGAGCCGCAGGCAGCGGCGCTGGCCGCGGTTCAGCTCCGCGCGATAGCGGCGCAGGAAGGCGTCAGCTTGGCGGCCGACTTCACGCAGATGCGGATTGGGCGCGGCGGCGATCAGGCGGCGCCAGTGGGAGAAGCGCGTGAGACGCGCCGGCGCATGGCGGCGGGCGCCGATGGTGTTGGCGCCGTGTTGGCGGTAACGCACGGTGGGTTGGCCAAGGTAGGCGATTTTGCCGAATGCGGTGGCGGCGAGAGCGAACCACCAATCGTGCATGATGGCGTCGGCTGGAATCGGCAGCGCCCGGCGGGCCAGCGCTTGGTTGACGAGGGCGGTGCAGCCGGTGACCAGATTGCTGGTGATCATGTCAGCAAAACCATTGCGCTGAACCTCGAGTCCCTGATAGGCGGCGAAAGACGGCGCGACGGGTTCGTTCGCCGCGGAAACGACTTCCAGATCGCTGTGTACAAGCACCGGTACCGAGGTGTCGCCCACTTCGGTCTCGCGCATCAATCGCAACTGCTGTTCGATTTTGTCCTCGTGCCAGATATCGTCTTGATCGCAGAACATCAGGTATGCCGGCGCCGGTTCGAGTTCCAAGCCGAATTCGGGGCCGCGCCGCAGCGCGGTTTCCAGCAATAGGGCGAAGCTCGCACAGGCGCCGCGATTGACACCATCGGGAGGCAGCAAACGCAGGCGTTCGGGGTTTCGGGTAGCGCAGTCCCGCAATATGGCCCGGCTGGCGTCTTCGGAAGCATCGTCCCGCGCCAGAATGACGAAATCCCGCCAAGTCTGGCGCAGCAGCGAATCCAGCTGTTCAGCGAGGAAGCGTTCGCCGTTGTGGGTCGAGAGCAGAATGGCCAGCGGGAACGCCATGGGCTAGCGCAGCTGCCGGGAATCGCGGATGCCCGCGCTAATGTTCTTCCAGTATTCCGCCCGCCGGGGCGAGCTCAGCAACAGCCAAGCCGCCTTCAGCGCGAAGCGGACCGCATCGCGGATTATCCAACCGATTGGAGCATAGCGCCGGGTGTAGAGGTGAATGCGGTTGCGGCTGGAATAGTAAGTTCGCGACGGTTTGTGCTGCGCCATGACTCCGGCCCGCACCAAGGGGTTCAGGCTGCGCTCGCCGATCTGATGATAAAGAATTGCCTTGTTGGTGCCCACTAGGTCATAGCCCATCGAGCGGGCGCGGAAGCACCATTCGAGGTCCACATTATCGATGAAATAGTCCTCCCGCATGAGGCCGATGTGCGGCAGGTGCTCGGCGATCAGCATGGTGCCTGACGTGATCAGGAAATCCGCGTTGAAATGGGTCTCCAAGCGCGCGTAGGGCCGATTGGCGCGCCGCCACAGCCGGTTGAACAGCTTGAACGGAGTCTGTCTGCCGGTTTGCGGGTTGATGATGCGCGGCCCGATGGCGGCGATACTCGCAGCTTTGAAATCCCGCACTTCCCGGTAGGCGGCCACCATGCGGTCCACATAGGTTTCGCAGAGGCTGCTGTCTTGATCGAAGAGGAAGATGTAGTCACAGTCGTTTTCCGTCGCCCGCTTGATGCCGATATTCAGGGCGCGGGCCAGCCCTTCGTTGCTTTCGCGCTTGTTGATGCCGAGACAGTTGTCATACGCCGTGATCGATTCCTCCAGCCGCTCGATATTGGGCGACTGATTGTCAACGACGAGAAAACTGGTCTCCCGGTTCAACTGACCGAGCATGGTCAGCAAAGGCGTGATATCCGGGTGATGGGTCACCACGATGGCGCAGGTTGCAGTTTTGCCGGCGGGGGGCATGCCTCTCAGCGTTCCCAGGGTTCCGGCGTGTCGGCGGCGACGTCGATGGCGTGGGGCGACCGCCAAGCCAGCGCCATGAAATAGCAGAGCGAGCACATGCCGAAACTCAGCCCCGCCACCACGCCCGCGTCGAGAATGCCCCGCCACGGCTGGGGCAGCTGCCTGGCGATAACGACGAAACAGACGATCATCAGCGTCAGACCGATGGTGGCCAGCTGGCGGCGGCGCGTGGCGTGGATGAATCCCATGCACAGCAAAGGCGCCAGCAACACGAAACCGGGCCTGGGATTGCGCCAAAGGTATTGCGCCCGCACCACCACCCGCGGCGCGAAGCCCAGATGGAAGCCCTTATAGCCTTCGGCGTACAACATATAGACGATGCTGAAGCCGAGGGCGGACCACTGCAATGGGTTCAAGCGAAGATCCGCCAGCTCGAACGCCAACGGCGCCAACCGGAAGATGGCGTACACAAGCACGGCCAGCACTCCGCTCAAGCCCCAGATCAAGCCAAGAACTCTCAAACCCAACCCTCTCAATACTGCCGGGCATTATATCCGGGCTATCGCGTACAGACCCGGATGCCTCGCCTGCGCTTTGGAAATTGGTGCCGCCAAGCCGTCCGGTGCTTTCGGAATCGGCTTGCGGTTACAATTTGTTAGCATGGATGCGGCCTGGTTGCCTGCGTTGTTGCGCCGCCCGGTTGCTCTTGGTCGCCATGGCGTTTCCCTAATTGAAGGCTGCGAAATCAATATCATGCGTGTGAAACTCGGCGTGGTGATGGACCCAATCGAGTCCATCCAGGTGAAAAAGGACACCACTTTGGCCATGCTGCTCGCCGCCCAAGCCCGCGGCTGGAGCATTCATTACATGCGCCAGCCCGACCTCCATCTCGGCGCCGGCGGCGTCCGCGCCAAATCCGCGCCGCTCGTTGTGCGCGACGACCCGGCCGACTGGTTCAGTCTCGGTGAAGAGCGGGAGCTGGCTTTGGGCGAACTCGACGTGATCCTGATGCGCAAGGATCCGCCCTTCGATATGGACTACATCTATACCACCTACCTGCTGGAACACGCGCAATCCGCCGGCGCGCTGGTGGTTAACGAGGCCCGCAGTCTTCGCGATTACAATGAAAAATTGGCCGCCACGCTGTTCCCCGAATGCTGCGCGCCGTTTTTGGTGGCGGCGGAACCGGAACGGTTGCGCGAGTTTCACCGGGAACACCGCGATGTGGTCTACAAACCGCTCGACGGCATGGGCGGAGCGAACATCTTCCGGGCCAGGGAAGACGATCCCAATGTGGCGGTGATCATCGAATCCCTGACTGGACACGGCCGCCACCAGATCATGGCGCAGCGCTTCATTCCCGAGGTCGCCGCCGGCGACAGGCGTATTCTGCTATTCGACGGCGAACCGGTTCCGTTCGCGCTGGCGCGCATTCCCGCTGCTGGAGAGACCCGCGGCAACCTGGCGGCGGGGGGAATCGGTCGATGCCTGGAACTCAGCCCGCGGGACCGCTGGATCTGCGAACGAATTGGCCCGCGCCTCGCCGCGCAGGGTTTGCTGTTCGTCGGAATTGATGTCATCGGCGACTATCTGACCGAAATCAATGTCACCAGCCCCACCTGTATGCGCGAAATCGAGCGGGACACGGGTCTGGATATCGCCGGCGATTTGATGGACCGCATATTCGGCAAGCTGAAAAGCGGCTGAGGCGAACAGCGTTGGCCGAATCTCTCCCGCGGAACAAAGGGGGTATCCCAAAGACGAAACCGGAAGGCGGTTCCATGGAATGTTCCGAACGGGAGGAATTGGGCGACCGCTTTGTTTTCGCGGTCTTCCTTTCCATCTGCTTCCATATCCTGATCGTTCTCGGCGTCGGCTCTTCCCTGCCCGGCGCGGGACGCGGCGACGCCGTCATGGATGTTGCCGTGGTTTTCCGCCACCCGGAACCACCGCGGCTGGCGGATTTCAGCATCCCCGCAAGTCAACCCGCCGGCGCGCTCGAAGCGGAGGCGGTCGCGGTCAACGACTTCCCGGACACCGGCCCGCCCGCTGCCGACCAAGCGGCCGGTGCCGGTGCCGAAGCCGACGAGCTCGCCCAAGCCATCGCCAGCTTGCAAGCCGAACTTGAGCACCGCCAGCGGGATTACGCGGAGCGACCGCGGGTCCGAACGGTTTCGTCGCTTTCCGCGCTGGAAAGCCGCGCCGGCGCGTATCTCGATGATTGGCGCAAGCGGGTGGAGTCCGTGGGCAATCTCAACTATCCGCCCGAAGCCCAACGCCGCCGCCTGTACGGCAGTTTGCGCCTGCTGGTGGCGCAACGGTCCGACGGCGGTGTCGACGACGTCAGAGTGCTTTCTTCCTCGGGCCACGAGGTGCTGGACCAAGCCGCAGTCGATATAGTCCATATGGCGGCGCCCTTCGATCCATTCCCGGCGGAAATACGGGCCGAAGTTGATATACTCGAAATCATCCGCACTTGGCGGTTCCATGAATCGGACGGCTTGATCGGCTGCTGACCGGCCGGGAGGCGCGCTCCACCGAGAACTGCGGCATGGATACTTCGGATTGCTTGGAAAATCATTTTCTTCTCGCCATGCCGGGCCTGGCGGGCAGCTATTTCGGCGGCACGATGACGTATTTGTGGAAACATGACGACTCCGGCGCGATCGGCATTGTCGTCAACAAGCCGCTGGAGGCGAGCATCGCCGATATCTTCAACGAGTTGGAAATCGAAAGTTCGGCTGGCGAAGAGGATTTCGGCGCCCGCCGGGTGTTGGCCGGCGGGCCGGTGGAACGCGACAAGGGTTTCATCATGCACGATGCCGGCGAGAAGTGGGAATCCTCGATCAAAATCCCCTCCGGGCTCACCATCACCACCTCAAAATCGATTCTTCGGTCGATCTCCTCGGGCACCGGCCCCGACAACTATCTCATCGCGCTGGGCTGCGCCGCTTGGGCGCCGGGGCAACTGGAACAGGAGCTTCGCGACAATGCTTGGCTGACCATTCCGGCGCGCAGCGATCTGATTTTTTCCCGGGACTATGCCGGCAAAGCGCGGGCGGCGGCGGCGCAACTTGGCATCGCCTTGGAAAAACTCGCCCCGGGAGCGGGTCATTCCTGAGCGGGTGCGATGACGCTGAGCCGGTTCCCCGACCAGCCGCGGGCGGATTTCACGGCTTTGGCCTTCGATTTTGGCACCCAGCGCATCGGGGTCGCTTTCGGCCAGAGTGTGGCGGGAACCGCCAGCGCGGTCACCGTGTTGAAGGCTAGGGACGGTCAGCCGCGCTGGAATGAAATGACGCGGCTTGTCGAGCAATGGCGGCCGGATGTCTTCTTGGTTGGCCTGCCCTACAACCTCGACGGCTCGGCGGGCGAGCTGCTGGGCCGAGCCGAAAAATTCGCCCGCCGACTCCGGGAACGATATGGAAAACCCTGTTACGGCATGGACGAAAGACTATCCTCGCGAGAGGCCATCGAACAATTGGCCGCGGTAAATCCCGCCAAAACCCAGAAGAAAACCGCTATCGACCATATCGCCGCCCGAATCATTCTGGAGAACTGGTTCAACGAAATCCGCGACAGAAACCGTCAGTTTCAGCAGCTTGCGGACCAATGCGTCTCGAAGGATGCGGCACTCGAATAGTCGAGCTGCAAGTCGGTGGTGCACGGGGTCTGGCGGCGGTGTTTAGCGACCGTGTCGAGCGGCGGTTTCCGAAGCGTGAATGTGAAGGCCAAGCCTCTACCCGCCGACAATGGGTGGGAGTCTTGATGCCGGGCCACGTCGCTTGCAAAAAGTCAGCGCCCCTCATCTGCTTCGACCGCGCCGGCCCCGCGCAATCCCGCCACCGCTTGCTCCAATGTGTTCATGCCATGTGCCGCCCCGGATTGCATGCAGGAATGAATTTGGGCGATGCGGTCTTCCCGCACCAAGTTTCTCACCGCAGCGGTGGCGATCAGGACCTCTGTGGCCGCAACCCGCCCGCCACCGGTTTTTCTCAGCAGCGTTTGCGCGATCACCGCTTGCAGCGATTCAGCCAGTTGGGTGCGAACCATGGACTTTTCGGCCGCGGAAAAGACATCGACGATGCGGTGTACCGTTTTCACCGCCGATGCCGTATGCAGAGTCGCCAGCACCAAATGGCCGGTTTCCGCCGCGGTGAGAGCGAGGCGGATGGTTTCGGTATCGCGCAATTCGCCGAGCAGGATCAAGTCCGGATCTTCGCGCAGGGCGGCCCGCAGCGCCGCCGGAAAGCCCCCGGTATGCAGCCGCGCGTCCCGCTGGGTGACCAGGCAGCTGCGGCTGGCGTGAATGAACTCGATGGGATCCTCGATGGTCAGAATGTGGCCCCGGCGGTGGCGGTTGACATGATCGACCATGGCCGCGAGCGTTGTGGATTTGCCCGAGCCCGTGGCCCCGGTGACGATGACCAAGCCGCGGGGCGCTTCGGCGATGCTGGCGACGACACCCTCCATGCCGAGTTGTGCCAGCGACGGAACCCGGGAGGGAATGGCGCGGAACACCGCCGCCGCGCCGCCGCTGTAGAGGAAGGCATTGAGCCGGAATCGGCACAGTCCCGGCGCGGCCACCGCCAAATCGATTTCTTCCCCGGCCTGGAAACGGCCGTGCTGTCCGTCGTCGAGGCACTCGTCGATGCAGCCCAGCACTTCGGCGTGGCTCAGCGAGTCCCCGGACGCTTGGGCGATTTCGCCATCAATCCGCAGCCAGGGCGGCTGCCCGGCGCGGATATGCAGATCGGACGCTCCATTCTCGAAGCAGGCTTGCAACAGTGTTCTCAAGGTCATTGGTTTATTCCAGCTGGGATTTCGCGCCGGCACACCGGTTCGTGCGTCGCCGTCAATGGTAGACTTGCCTGACGCAAAACCCGCAATTTCCGCGAAAAAAACTTCCGCCGCCGCCGGCCAATTAGTCCGCCCCGCGATTCGTGACCGACTTCACCGCCAAGCTCCAGAAACTCCAAGCCCAGATCCGGGATTGCGAAGCGCGCCACGGCCGCGCGCCGGGTTCGGTGATTTTTCTGCCGGTGAGCAAGGGTCAGCCGCTGGAAAAAATCGAAAGGATACGGCGGCTGGGCGTAGATCGCTTCGGCGAGAACTATCTGCGCGAAGCAGAAGGCAAGATGGCGCGGACAAGCGGCTGCGTTTGGCATTTCATCGGCCCCGTGCAGTCCAACAAAACCCGCGGCATCGCGGCGCGTTTCGATTGGGTGCAAAGTGTCGAGCGCGTGAAAATCGCTGCGCGGCTCGATTCGCAGCGACCCGCCGAGCTGCCGCGTCTGAATGTTTGCGTGCAGGTGAACATCTCCGGTGAAAGCGGCAAATCCGGCGTGGCGCCCGACGAGGCGGGAGCGCTCTGTGGGACGGTGGCGAAACTGCCGCGGCTGCGGCTGCGCGGCCTGATGGCGATTCCGGCCAAGCTGCCGACGGAAAGGGAGCAGCGCCGGCAATTCCGGGCCTTGGCCGGGCACTTCAACCGACTGCGCGAAACCTTCCCCGAAATGGATACGCTGTCGATGGGGATGAGTGGAGATTTCGAGGCCGCCATCGCCGAAGGCGCCACCCTGGTCCGTATCGGCCAAGCCTTGTTCGGAAAGCGCACCCCATAATTATGGGATAGAATGACCGCTTTCACGGGAATGGCCGGGAGCTGCCGTGGCGACGGGGAAAATCGGTTTTGTCGGCGGCGGCAATATGGCCCGCAGCCTCGTGCTCGGCTTGCTCGCGACGGGCCGTGACGCCGCGGGCATCTCGGTTGCCGATGTCGATGGCGCCAAGTTGGCGGAACTGACGCGGGAGACCGGCATTCAAGCCGCCGGCACCGCCGAGATCGGTCGAGATTGCGATGTCATCGTGCTGGCGGTGAAACCGCAATCCATGGCCGCCGCCTGCGGCGAACTGCGGTCGGCATTGGCGTCCCGTTCATCCGACGAAGCGCCGATTGTCGTGTCACTGGCGGCCGGCGTGGCTCTGGCCGGCGTTGAACAACTGCTCGGCGGGGAATTGCCCTTGGTGCGCTGTATGCCGAATACGCCGGCGCTGGTCGGTGCCGGTGCCGCCGGTTTGTTCGCCAACCGCCTCGCGAGCGCCGAACAGAAGTGCGCAATCGAAGAGTTGATGAACTCGGTCGGCATTTCCGCATGGTGCGAAAGCGAAGCCGACCTTGACGCCGTCACCGCGCTTTCGGGCTCCGGGCCGGCGTACTTTTTCCTGTTCATGGAAGCTTTGCGGAACGCCGCCTGTGGATTGGGTCTCGACCGCGGACTCGCCGGGGAGTTCGTCTCTCAGACCGCCCTCGGCGCCGCCCAGCTTGCCCGCGCGAGCGATGATGATCTGGCGCGATTGCGCGCCCGGGTGACCTCTCCCGGAGGCACCACGGAAGCCGCCATTGAATGCTTCGAGCGGGGTGGCCTGCGAGAGCTCGTGGAACAGTCGGTCGCTTGTGCGGCGGCGCGGGCGCGGGAACTGGCCGAAGCGGGCGCTTGAGCAAGCCGCCGACCCTTTCCAAGATCAAGTCCCGGAGCCAGCCCATGACTCAGCCCATTGCCCAGAATCGGAACCATCCTTAGGAACGCCGCATGGAAGCCATGATCATGGTGTTCAACGCACTGGGCGGGCTGTATTTGCTCGCGGTGTTGCTGCGATTCCTGCTGCAATTGGCGCGGGCGGATTTCTACAATCCGGTTTCCCAAGCCGTGGTGCGCGTGACCGACCCGGCGGTGCGTGTATTCAGGAGCTTCATCCCTGGTTACCGCAATTTCGATTTCGCCTCTTTGTTCTTGGCTTTCGTTGTCCAAGGCATAGCCATTTTCACATTGGAGCGAATGCACGGCAGCAGTGTTCCCGATATCGGCTTCGTCGTCACCTGGTCGGTGCTGGGCGTGGTGTATTTCATTATCAATATCTATTGGTACGCGATCATCGCCTCCATCATCATGTCCTTCGTCATGCTGTTCTCCGGCAATATGAATCCGCACCCGTTGCTGATGTTGATCTGGCAATTGACCGAGCCGGTGATGGCACCGTTCCGCAGGATCATTCCACCCATGGGCGGTTTGGATTTTTCCCCCATATTCGTTTTCATCCTGATTCGCTTTATTCTTACTTTCTTGGACGACACCTTCGGCGCGCGGCAGGTTTCGCTAGTCGTTATCGGCATTTAGCAGATCCTCGGCAAGGCGGCGGCGGCCAGGAGCGAAAACAGGCGGCCATGAGCAAACTGCACGATCCCAGCAGCGTCGGTTTGGTAGAGCCAGAACGCTTCCGCTTCGAGCAGCCGCTGACTTTGCGCAGCGGCAAAACCTTGCCCGCTTACGACTTGATGGTGGAAACCTACGGCGAGTTGAATGCCGACAAATCCAATGCGGTGCTCATCTGCCACGCCCTCAGCGGAGATCACCACGCTGCCGGTTACCACAGCGAAGACGACCGCAAACCCGGTTGGTGGGATACCGCCATCGGCCCCGGCAAACCCATCGACACCAACAAGTTTCACGTCGTCTGCCTGAACAATCTGGGCGGCTGCGCCGGCAGCACCGGGCCGGTTTCGATCAATCCGGCGACCGGCAACCACTACGGCCCGGATTTTCCCATCGTCACCGTACGCGATTGGGTAAACAGCCAAATGCGGCTGATGGATCGGCTCGGCATCGGGCGCTGGGCAGCGGTGATCGGCGGCAGCCTCGGCGGCATGCAGGTGTTGCGCTGGGCCGTCAGTTACCCCGAGCGGCTGCGCCACGCCATCGCCATCGCCGCCGCGCCCAAGCTTTCGGCGCAGAATATCGCCTTCAACGAGGTCGCCCGGCAGTCGATCACCAGCGATCCAGATTTCCGCGACGGGCATTATCTGCGCCACGGCGTCTATCCTAAACAGGGACTGATGCTGGCGCGGATGGTGGGACACATCACCTACTTGTCGGACTCGGCCATGCGCGCCAAATTCGGCAAAGCCTTCGCCGAATTGCGCGGTCAGAAGGGCAATTTCGGTCGTGATCTGCGCAGCGGCTCGTTGAGTTTCGGCTTCAACGTCGATTTTGAAGTGGAAAGCTATTTGCGCTATCAGGGCGAGCAGTTTTCGGAAAAATTCGATGCCAATACCTATCTGTTGATGACCAAGGCGTTGGATTATTTCGACCCTTCGGTGGATTACGATGGCGATCTGGCGCGGGCCTTCGGAAAATCCGACTGCAAGTTTCTGCTGATCTCCTTCAGCACTGATTGGCGCTTTCCGCCGGAGCGTTCCCGGGAAATCGTCAATCACTTGCTCAAAGCCGGGAAAACGGTAAGTTATTTGGAAATCGAGGCGGACCAGGGGCACGACGCCTTCTTGATGCCGATTCCGCGCTATGCGAAGGGGTTGTCCGCGTATCTGGACAACGTCCACCGGGAAATCCGCGGCGATGCGGCCTGATCAGGAAATCATTCGGCACTGGATCGCCCCCGGCAGCCGGGTGCTTGACCTCGGCTGCGGCGACGGCGCGCTGTTGGCCTGGCTGCAACAGCGGAAGAATGTCAGCGCCGTGGGTTTGGAGATCGACCCGGCCAATATCGAGCAATGCCTGGCCCGGGGCGTGGCGGTGATTGAGCAAAATCTGAATCAGGGGCTGTCCAATTTCGAATCCGGCAGCTTCGATACCGTGTTGCTTGCCCAAACTCTGCAGGCGCTCGACAATCCGGCGGAACTTGTAAGAGAAATGCTGCGCATCGGCCGCAACGGCATTGTGACTTTTCCGAATTTCGGCAATTGGAAAAGCCGCCTCGATTTGCTTTTCCGGGGACGCATGCCGGTATCGAATTTCATGCCGCACCAATGGTACGACACCCCCAACATCCATTTTTGCACCGTCCGCGATTTCGATGCGCTGTGCCGGGATGGGGACATCCGCGTGCTCGCGCGCACCTTCGTCAATTCCCGTCACGAAGGTAGTTGGGCGATGAAGGCTTGGCCCAATTTCCTCGGCGAGGTGGCGATTTACCATCTCACCCGCGATTGACAGGCCGCGGAAAATGAGCCCCCGGGAGTACGGCATGCGGGCGCTCGGGGCGCCGACATTTCCATGACATCCATCGTGCTCGCCAGCGGCAACCGGGGCAAGCTGCGGGAAATGCGCGGCCTGCTCGCGCCCAAGCGTGTCGAATTGCTGTCCCAAGACGATTTCGGCATCGAAGCCGCCCCGGAGACCGGCTTGAGTTTTGTCGAAAACGCACTGCTCAAGGCCAGGCACGCCTGCCGGGAAAGCGGCTTGGCCGCCATCGCCGACGATTCCGGCCTCGAAGTCGATGCCCTCGGCGGCGCGCCGGGAATTTATTCGGCCCGGTACGCGGGCCGCGAAGGGCGCGGCGCGGACGAGGCGAACAATCAAAAGCTGCTCGCGGAATTGGCGCGGGTGCCGGAAGCCGAACGCGGGGCGCGCTTTCAATGCGCCATCGTTTTCATGCGCCACGCCGCCGACCCGATGCCGCTGGTTTGTCAGGGCACTTGGGAGGGGCGCATCCTGTTTCAGCCCCGGGGCGAACATGGCTTCGGCTATGATCCCTTGTTTTTCGTGCCCGCGGAAAACCGCAGTTCCGCCGAATTGCCGCCGGCGCGCAAGAACGTCCTCAGCCACCGCGCCCAAGCCATCGGCAAGTTGCTGTCATGCTGGAATTGCCCCCCCTAAGCCTGTACATCCATATTCCCTGGTGCCTGCGCAAATGCCCCTACTGCGATTTCAATTCGCACAAGCGGCCTGCAGATGCCCTGCCGGAAGGCGCCTATGTTGAGCGGCTCATTGAAGATTTGACGTTGGAATTGCAGCGCACCGGGAAGCGCCCGCTGCGGACGGTATTTTTTGGTGGCGGCACGCCCAGCCTGTTCCAACCGGATTCATTCGCGCGCTTGCTCGATTCGTTGCGGGCGTCCGGTCGTTTGGACGCGGCTGCCGAAATCACTCTCGAAGCCAATCCCGGCACCGCCGAGGCGGCGCGCTTCGCCGGCTACCGCCGCGCCGGCGTCAATCGCATTTCCATCGGCGCGCAAAGTTTCGATGACATCGCGCTGGCGCGGCTCGGCCGCATCCACGGCAGCGCCGAGGCGCGGGCGGCGTTCGCGTTGGCACGGCAAGCCGGTTTCGACAATATCAATCTCGATCTGATGTTTGGCCTGCCCGGCCAGACCCGCGAGGCGGCGCTGCGGGATCTGGCGACCGCCCTTGAACTTCGGCCGGAGCATATTTCCTGGTATCAATTGACGCTGGAGCCGAACACTGTGTTTTGGCGGCGGCCACCGCCGCTGCCGGAAGACGGCGCCATCGACGCCATGCAGGAGGAGGGTGTCGTCATGCTCGCCGCCGCCGGTTATGCCCGCTACGAAATCTCCGCCTTCGCGCGGGCCGGCAATGAATGTCGGCACAACCTCAATTATTGGTCATTCGGCGATTATCTCGGCATCGGCGCCGGCGCGCACGGCAAGCTGACCGATCCGGCCGCCAACCGGATTCTCCGCACCCGCAAAACCAAACAGCCGCGGCACTATCTCGCCCGGGGCAACCGTGGCGCAAGCCGGGAGGTGGGACCTGGCGAACGACCGCTGGAATTCCTGATGAACACGCTGCGGCTGCGGGAGGGTTTCCATTCCGGCCAGTTTGAGAGTCGCACCGGCTTGGCTTTCGCGCTGATCGAGGACAGGCTAAAATGCTTGGCGGTGGGGGGCCTGCTTGAACTGGCGGCGGGCGCGCCGGACCAAGCTCAGGAGGGCGGGCAAACCGTGCGCCCCAGCAAGCGCGGCCATCGTTTGCTGGACAGCCTATTGGGAGAATTCGCGTGAACAAACCATTGCAACAAATGCGCTGCGAGCCTTGCCGCGGTGGCGTCAAGCCGCTGAGCGCCGCCGAAGCCGATGCGCTGCTTGGCGACTTGCCCGGCTGGCGCCGCTTGACGGAGAACGGCATTGATCGCATCGAACGCGAATTCAAACTCGCCGATTTCGACGACGCCTGCGGGTTTGCCATGCAACTTGCCGATTTGGCGCGGGAACAGGATCATCATCCGGCGATTTTGGTCGAATACGGCAAGGCCGCGGTGCGCTGGTGGACGCACAAAATCAAGGGTTTGCATCTGAACGATTTCATCATGGCCGCGAAGACCGACGCAGTTGCCGAAAAGCCCAATCCAGCCGGCAACTGACCATGTCCGCCAGCACCCAAGCGAATTCCGCCGAGCTGCTGGGGCGGCTCGACCGGATGATTGGCTTGGCCAGCGTCAGTTCCAGCAATCCCGCCATCGACCAAAGCAACCAGCCCGTGATCGACTACTTGGCGGAAGAGCTGGAAGCGCTGGGCTTCGCTTGTGAAGTAGTGCCTTCGCCATCGACCACCGGCAACGCGAAACGCAATTTGATCGCGACTTTCGGCGGTGGCCCGGGCGGCATCGTCTTGGCCGGCCACACCGATACCGTGCCTTTCGACGAACCGCTTTGGCATTCCGACCCGCTGCGCCTGCGGGAACGCGACGGTCGCCTGTACGGACTCGGCGTAACCGATATGAAGGGATTCTTCCCCATCGCCATCGAAGCGGTGCGGCCACTGCTGGATGAAAAATTCCGCGGGCCGCTGATCATTCTCGCCACCGCCGACGAAGAAACTTCGATGCAGGGCGCGCGTACCCTGGCCGAAATGGGCCGGCCCCGGGCGCGTTCGGCGATCATTGGCGAGCCCACCGGCCTGCGCCCGATTCGCCGTCACAAGGGCATCATGCTGGAATCGGTGCGGCTGCAAGGCCGTAGCGGACATTCATCCGATCCCGGTCTCGGCCGCAACGCCCTCGACGCGATGCATCTGGTCATCGCCGATCTGATCCGCTTCCGCGGCGAATTGCGGGAGCGCTACCGCGACGAGTTTTTCGAACTTCCCCATCCGACATTGAATCTCGGTGTGATTCACGGCGGCGACAATCCCAACCGCATCTGCGGGCACTGCGAACTACAGTTCGATATCCGCCTGCTGCCGGGTATGCATATCGACAGCCTCCGGGAAGAAATCCGCCAGCGGGTGGAAAAAGCCACAGCGCCGCTGCGGGTCGAAGCCGAACTCGTGCCGCTGTGCCCCGGCACGCCGGCTTTTTTCGCCGCGGAGCAAAGCGCCCTGCTGCGCGCGGCGGAGAAGCTGACCGGGCACGACGGCGCCAGCGTCGCCTTCGGCACCGAGGCGCCGTTCCTGCGGGAGCTTGGCATGGACACCATCGTGCTCGGCCCGGGCAATATCGACCAAGCCCATCAACCCAACGAATACATGTCGCTGGACATGATCAATCCCTGCATCAGTGTGCTGCGGGAGTTGGTGCGGCAACATTGTCTGGAGGCCTGAAGCGATGAACGATGCTGTTGTCAGCGCCGCCAACCGCCCCGATTACGGGCGCGGCGGAGCCGGGAGCCGACGGCGATGAACGAAGGCGACCACATGATCGAGCTGTTCCGCTCGGCGGCGGCCTACATCAATGCCCACCGCGGCAAGACTTTCGTCGTCTTGCTCGACGGCGAGGCATTGGACTCCGGCAATCTGCGCAACATCGCCTTCGATCTCAGCTTGCTGCACAGCCTCGGCGTGCGCATGGTGCTCGCCCACGGCGCCGAAACCGTCACCGCACCAGTGTCGCCGGGCGATGATTCGGCGGCAACGCTGCGGAGTAACGCGGAAGCCGTCGGCGAAGATTTGGCGGCAACCAATGCCGCGGCGATGGCGCGCCTGCGGCGGGAAGCGGGAGCCGTCGGCATCGAGATTGAAGCCCTGTTCTCCCAGGGCACCAGCAAATCCCCCATGCGCGGTGCCGATATTCCTGTTCGCCGCGGCAATTTCGTCAGCGCCAGACCCGCCGGCATCGTCGGCGGAGTCGATCTGCAATTCACTGGCAAAATCAGAAAAATCAGGGGTGAAGTCATCCGGCGGGAACTCGAACAAGGCAAAATCGTCTTGTTGCCTAACTTGGGCTACTCCATCACCGGCGAAGTATTCGCTTTGCGGCCGGATGAAGTCGCAACCGAAACCGCCGCCGCCCTTGGCGCCGACAAGCTGATTTTGTTCGTTGCCGACGATGGCGTTCGCGATGACGGCGGCGCAACGATTCCAATGCTGAGCGTGGCCCGAGGCGAACAGTGCCGCGATCGACTCTTGGCGCGGAACGATGCCGAATCACGCCGCGCGGGCCGCGCCCTGCAAGCCGCCCTGCGCGCCTGCCGCGCCGGCATCCGGCGCTGCCATCTGATCAGTTGCCGGGAGAACGGCGCCCTGCTGCGCGAACTATTCACCCGCGAGGGCGGCGGCAGCCTGCTCAGCCGCGACGAAGCCCAACTGCTGCGCCCGGCCGAATTGTCCGATGTGCCCGGAATCCTGCAACTTATCGCGCCGCTGGAAGCGGACGGCTCGCTCGTGCGCCGCTCACGAGAATTGCTCGAGAACGAGATCGGCAATTTCAGCATCATCGAATGGGAAGACACCCTCATCGCCTGCGCCGCGTTGTATCCGGTGGACGGTGATTGCGGCGAAATCGCCTGCATCGCCATCGACCCCCGCCACCGCGACCGCGGTCTCGGCGAGCGCCTGCTCGCCAGCCTCGAGAACCAAGCCCGAAGCGTCGGCATGAGCGCCCTTTTCGCCCTCACCACCGGCGCCGAACACTGGTTCCAGCGCCATGGCTTCGAACAGCGCGACGTAGCCGACCTCCCGGCCGCGCGCCGCCAGTTTTACAACAACCAACGCAACTCCCGCATTCTCCGTAAACTCCTCTGAATGTGGATGGCAAATTGCTCCCACTTTTGGGGCGGCTGGCTAAGGTGGACTCTAACGACGATGAGACGCTGAAACCGGCAGTTGGAACCCAATCGACCGAGAATCGCGGTTTGGGCCTCCGACGCGGCCCGCGGCAGCGCTGAACAGGATGTCATGGTGAAAGTAACGAAGCCGAGCGACGAACCGCCGCCTCTCCAGTCAAGCGGCGCGGACAGCGGGTCCGGGCCGGGCGAAACAAAGCCCGGCGCGACCGCGGCCCGCGACCATTGGCTGGCCGCGGTATTGCGTCCCGCCAAGCCTCGATTCTTGGAGCTCGGAGCGAGCTCGCTGTTTATCAATCTGCTCGCGCTGGCGGTGCCGGTATTAATCCTGCAGGTCTATGATCGGGGCGCCGGCCCACGACGATGTCACCTTGCTCGTTTTGAAGCGCGACTTGGACTAGCCGTAGTTTGCCGCCGCCGCGGCGCGGGATCAAAGCCGCGCCACCTAAGGTGCCTGCCGCAATCGCCAGCAACGCGCAGCAGAACATCGCCGCCGTAACAGGCATGACCGCCTCGGTGTCAGCAGTGCGCATGGCAAATACTCAAGCGAACACTTTACATACATGGGTGTCGATTTTGCTGTTGGCGGCGTGGTTTACCGCGCTCGGCGCTTTCGCGCTGACCCGACCGTTGTACACTTGGGATGTGGTTCCCTACGTGGCGACGACTTTCGCCGCCGAGGCCGATAATCCCGCCGCTTTGCACGGCGCGACTTACGATTTGCTGCGCGGGTCGCTGGACGCGGCACAGTTTCAGGCGCTGGTGGGCGGTGAATACCCGGCCGCAATGCGCGCCAGCCCGGAGAATTTCGCCAGTCAGCTCAACATGTATCGAATCAAGCCGCTGTACGTGCTGACCCTGCGCGGCATGGCGGCGACCGGCGTCAATCCGGTGGCGGGGATCATTTGGCTGTCGCTGGCGTCGAGTTTGGTGTTCTGCGCGATCTTGTTTCTTTGGCTGCGACAGTTAACCGGGCCGGTGCGAGCCGCCCTGGTCGTGGCGCTGTTCTCCATCGGTGCGCGATTGCCGGATTTGAGCCGGATTCCCACCCCGGATACTTTTTCGGCCCTGGCCTTGTTCGCTGGACTTTGGCTGCTGTTGGCCCGCAAACAGACTGCGTGGGCGGTATTCTGTTTGGTACTGTCGATTTGGATTCGAACCAACAATATCCTTTTCACCACGCCCCTGTTGCTGCTGCTGTGCTGGAATCATTTGCGCCGCGGCCTGCCGCCGACGCAGCGCGAATTTGCTTGGTATGGCGCCGGCCTGCTGGCTTGCGCGGTCAGCTATTTCTCGATCAGCAGCGTATTCGATTACGCTTGGTGGCGGCTTTTCCATCACACTTTGATTGAGTCCCAGATCGATATCGACGCTTTCGCCGTACCGTTTTCTTGGGCGCTCTACGGCGAAGTGCTGCACGGCGCGGCCTTGCGGCTTGTCGCCAACGGCGAGTTCATCGCCACTACGCTGCCGCTGTTTCTGCTGTTGTGGCTGCTCGCTTGGCAGCGGGATTGGCGCGGCACCTTGAATAACTTGGCTGCCCCGCGAAAAGAGCTTGGCTTGGCTGAAATCAGCCTGCTATGCTTGCCGGTCTTCGCCGCATTCCTGTTGCTGTTTCCGCTGATCGTCGGCCTCGACCGCTTTCTTGCGCCATACTATGCGCTCATCACCGTATTTGTGGTCAGCCGCTTCGCCGCGCCGGACCACCGCCGTTCTCAATAACAACGCCGCAATGAACAAGAGCCGGGATTTTTCTTTCGATATGCGGGATTTAGCTGGCTGGACGGTGGCGCTGTCGGTATTCATCGTTGGCGCGAAAGGGTTTGTTTTTCGTGGCCATGAACTTGACGACGGTCTGATCTACGCCCGCTATATCCAAAATCTGATCTCCGGCAACGGGCTGGTATACAACGTCGGCGAGTACGTCAACGGTTTGACTTCGCCGCTGTTCGCTTGGTTGGCGCTGGCACCGGCTTGGCTGGCCGGCGATGCCCGCCACGGCGCCATGCTGGTCTCGGTGCTGGCGGCCATGTTGACGGTGCTCGTCTGTTACCGCCTGCTGACGCTGTTCGCCACCGAGCGCTGGATTGCCGCCCTGGCGGCCTTGTTCGCGGCGGGCTCCAATATCACGTATATCAACCTCGGCATGGAAACCAGCCTGTTCACTTTTCTGGTCGGCCTTTGCCTGCTGTTTTATTTCAAAGACCAGTTTTTCGCCCTTGGTGTTTGCGTCGGACTGGCAATTTTGACGCGCCCCGAGGCTGTTTTTTTGTTGCCGGCGATGGCCTTGAATACTTGGCTTTGTCAACGATGCTGGCCGCACTGGCGCTGTTTTATCGCTCCGGCCTTGCTGGTGTCCGCGCAGTTCGCATTCAACGGACTGTACTACGGCGCTTTGTTGCCTTCTTCCGGCTTGGCCAAAATCGGGCAGGGGGCGATGGGGCATTGGGGTTACAACGGTTTCGTGCTGAATCTGGGCGAAGGGCTGCTCAACGGCTTCGGTCTGCCAAGACAAATGCAGATTTTCGAGTCCCGGATGGTGCCAATCTTGCTGATGATTGTGGCGGCGCTTGGCTTGCTTCATGTTCGGGCTAGGCAATATGTGATTGTTTCATTCGTTTTCCTGCTGCTGTACACCGGCTTTTTCACATTCCTGAATATCCCGCCGCAGTGGTGGTACTACGCGGTGTATTTCACGGTCTTCTGCACTTGGACGGCCTTGGGAATCGATTGGCTCCACAGCAGCTTCGGGCATCGCCGCGCGTTGCTGTTCCGCGCCGGCTGCATCGGTTTTTTCGCCTTGCTGCTGATTTGGCAGGGAGCGGCGAATCTCATGCTCCACGGTCGCACGGTGCGCGCGGATTACCGGGATTTCGGTCTGTGGATCGCCAACAACACTCCCGCCGACGCTTCAGTGGCGCTGGCGGAAATCGGCACCGTCGGCTGGTATTCCGAGCGCCGCATTATCGATATTCTGGGATTGGTGACTCCCGGCAACGCCGATCTCGTGGCGGTGGGCGATTACCAAAGCTGGCTGCTAGCCCATCCGCCGGACTATATTCTGGCGCGGGAGCCGCCGCGCTTCTTTGAACGCGCCGTCACCCGTTTGCGGGCTGAGCGGCCCGAAGCGCTGATTGAAGTCGCCGGATTCGATTTTCCCGACTATATGCTGTACCGATACCTCCCCGGCGGCGATTGATGGAATCTCCGCGGAATGGAGAGGGGAGGGGCATAAAAATGGGCGAATTTTCGACGATTTCCGAGCGGTTCCAGCCGAATCCGGCCTTGCCCGGCCCGGCGGCGGTTGCGCGCGGAGCCGGCGAAATCGCGGCGGACGGAAGCGCTGATGGCCGCTGAACCGGAAGCCGTCGGCTCCACCAGCCTGAACGGCGCTAGGCCGCATCTATTCGTCGATCTCGATGGCACCCTGATCCGAACGGATTTGTTGTTCGAGTCCTTGCTGCTGCTAATCAAGCGCAATCCACTGTACCTGGCGGCGCTTCCAATCTGGCTGCTGCGGGGCCGCGCTTCGCTGAAACGGCAGATCGCCCGCCGCATCCCGCTCGACGCGGCCACGCTGCCCTACAACAGCGAACTGCTGGAATGGCTCCGGGAGCAGCGGCGGCGGGGTCGGAAGATGACGCTGATCTCGGCTTCGGATCAGCATTACACCGGTGCCGTAGCCGAACAGGTCGGATTGTTCGATGGCGCCATCGGCAGCGATGGCGCCATCAATCTGAAAGCGCGGGCCAAATTGCGCCGCATCCGCGAGCTTGCGCGAGGGCAAGCATTCGCCTACGCCGGCGACTCCCGCGCCGACCTGCCCATTTGGGCCCGGGCGCGGCAATGCGTGCTGGTGAATTGCTCCGACCGCATGGCCAAGCGGCTCGCTGAGCTACGGGCCAATGCGTCGCCAGGCGACGCCGCTGGCGACCCCGCACCTCAGTCGCCCGCCGCGGAGCATTTCGCCGGTTCAGGCATCGATTCCAGCCGGATGATGCCCGGCCGCGACGGCAACGACGATTCTGTCGAGCATCGCGCCGATCCACCTGTCGAGTCGGCGCATGGCGGCGGGACCGCCGAGCGCGGGCGCGGAAGCCGCGATGTCAATGGTTCGGCGGAAGTATTGCGCTTCGGCGCGGCGCCGGCGCTGTTCGGTCCGCTGCTGTGTGCCATGCGTCCGCATCAATGGCTGAAAAACGCTCTGTTGTTTGTGCCTTTGATTTTGTCCCATCAAGCAACGCAACCGGGACTGGCGCTCGCCGCGGCGATTGGATTCGTCGGATTTTGTCTTTGCGCGTCCAGCGTTTATCTGCTCAATGATTTGCTCGATCTCGCCAACGACCGAGCGCACCGAAGCAAACGCCAACGCCCATTCGCGGCGGGGGACTTGCCCATAGCAGCCGGATTCGCCGCCGCACCCGTGCTGCTGGCCGGAGCTTTCGGCATAGCGCTCCTGTTGCCCGCGCAATTTCGCCTGTTGCTATTGTTGTATTGGCTGCTTACCTGCCTGTACAGCTTTGCGCTGAAACGCATTTTTCTACTTGATGTGGCTACGCTGGCGATCCTCTACGCGCTGCGCGTCGCCGCCGGCGCGGCAGCGATCACAGTGGAGGCAACGAATTTCTTGATCGTTTTTTCGCTTTGTTTCTTTTTCGGTTTGGCAATAGTCAAGCGGGTGACGGAATTGGTCAATCTGCCGGCGGCGGCGCAAACCGTAGGCGGCCGCGCTTACCGCAAATCCCACGAGCAGCTGTTGTCCGCCTTGGGCGGCGCGGTCAGCGCCATGGCCGTGGTCATATTCGCGCTCTATATCAACGCCCCGGCCACAACCGACCTTTACAGCACCCCGACCATGCTGTGGCTAGTTTGCCCCGTGCTGATCATCCTGCTGGCCCGCATCTGGCTGTTCGCCCGTGCTGGCCGCCTGCACGAAGACCCGGTGCTGTTCGCCGTCGAAGACCGCCTCAGCCAAGCCTTGGTCCTCGCCGCCGGCATCGTGCTCTGGCTCGCCGCCTAACAAAAAAACGGCCTTTGCCCTCCGACTTCGACCCCCTTCGGCCCGTTCCTCCGGTGGGAGAACCCGTTCAATGCCACTCAGCTCCAAAATATGAAGGTTGCCGAGCTTCGGCCCGTTCCTCCGGTGGGAGAACCCGTTCAATGCCCGACCCCGAGCTGCATTCGCTATCGTTCCACCTCTTTCCCGAACCGAAGAACCCAGGCTCGCTGTCGACCGTTATCGAAGCCGCGGCGACCGGAACCGCTTGTGGCCACGCTGATGCGGCTAAGGTGCCGTCCAAGGGGGCTCGATGAGCAATTCGGGGTCGGCATCGGGTTTGGGGACGAATTTTTGCGAGCGGCCGTATTGATTGTCGCCGCCGATGAGATTGCCGTTCGAATCCACCGAGAAAGTGTGTACTTCGAGATAGCCGTCGGGCAGGTCCGGGGGCACCAGCCACGTGTACTTGTAGTTGCCCTCGAAATCGAAATTGATGAAGCGCAGGGGACCGAGATCGGTGATCCAGATATCGTCCTCGTTGACGATGATATCGAGCGGCAGCGTCAGGCCGGGGAACTCGCGCAGGAATTCGACTTCAGCCGGATTGTCGGTGGTCTGGAATACGTTCACCCGGCCGCCGGCGCGGTCGAGGGCGAAAATCAGCCCGTCCGGGCCAACGGCCACCGCGTGCAGAGTGTTGAACTGTCCGGGCCCCGTGCCGTAGCCGCCGAATTCGCCGAGATAATTCATGTCCGCGTCGAAGATGATCACGCGGTGATTGTCGAGGCCGTCGGCGACGAGGATGCGGCCGTCGGGCAGGAAGGCCACGTCCTGGGGTCGGCCGAAATGGGTTTCCCCAGCGCCGGAAACGCCTTTCTCGCCGTAGGTCGCCAGCACTTCGCCGCCGTCGTTGGCGATGACGTAAATCTGGTGGAAAGTTTCGTTGATCAGCCAGATGCGTTGTTCTGGATCATAGGGACTGATGCGTACCCGGTGCGGTCCGGGGCCGTCCGAACCTTCGCAGAGGTAATCGAGGTGATCCCATACTTCGACCACTTCGCCATCGCCGTTGACGATATAGAGACAGTTTTGCCAGACCCGCCGGTTGACCTCGCGCAGGACATTGATACCGAGGGCGCCGGCGAAACCGGGGAAATCCTCCGGCAGCGGATAGGGCAGGATGGTCTCGCCCCGCTGGGCGATGATGATGCGGTCCGGCGATTGCGCCCAGACACCGGAGTTGCCGCCGAAAGCGAAGCCGCGCTCTTGGAACGGCTTGTGCCAGCCGGAAACGATGTCATACGGACTTTCGCCGATGGGGCCGCGGGCATTGCCCTGCTGGGCGGCGACCGGCGGGGCCGCGGACAAAACCGCAACGACGGCCGACAGGATCGCTCCCTTCGGCAAGGTCGCCGCCAACAGATTCGAAAAACGCATGATTGATTCCCCATCGCTGAATTTTCGCCAACCGCCGCGCGGCGGGCACAGCCGCAATAATGACAAGTATCAGTCTCCGGGACAATGCTGTTTGCCGCCCGCTTCATGACGGCAACCCCCTCCATCCGGCCATCGCCACGTAAATGTCAAATTACTACTAATTAATGCTAAATCAGTAGTTGGTGCTTGCTAGATGCGGGGTCCGACGGCGGGCGGGGGCAGGCGGCCCAGCGCCGTTGGTATTGGAAGTCGGCGAACGCTTCGTTGACTTCGGCCTCCAAGCGCTGGACTTCGCTGTCGGTCAATTCGGCGAATTCCTTTTGCCGCCTCTTGTTGGGCAAATTCCCGTTGTTTTGCCGAATGAACAGAATCAGGTTCCGCGCCAATCTGTCCGGCATATCGATCATTTCCCGGATTCCAGCCATGGCTTGGTCGTGACGGCGCAGGTATTCGATTTCGCCGGGCAGATCGCGTTCGACGGTTTCCCGCACGCAGTCGCAAAGAAATTCCGCCGCTTCGGTGCAGTCGAAATAGCGGTATAGATCGGCGGTATCGTTGCCGACTTCGACATTGCCGTCCTCGGTCGGCCGCCATTCGATGCAATCCATCAAGGGCGAAGAGTGCGACCCCAGCACAGCGGCGTATTCTTCAATACTCCAGCACGGCTTTGCCCCAGCGTTCCAGCCGATTGCGCGGCGCCCGCTCGCCCTCGATCTCGAAACTGGCGCGGCTGTCGTCGAGCAATAGAAACGAAGCGGCCCGCGACAGCAGGCGGGCTCCGGCGCGGGAACTCAGCTCGGCCGCGCGGTCGGCCAGCTTGGCCGCGGAGAATGCCGCGAGCTTGTCCGTTTTGCGGATGACCGGGCAGCAATCGTCGTTGCCGAGCAAGTTGTCATTGACTTTGTGGCGGCGGGAGATTTTCGCTCGGCCCGTGAAATAGCGCTCCCCATCCAGCAGATCAATTGCGGTCGTTTTTGGCGCATCCTCAATATCCAGCATTTTTCCGGTGAGCACTTCGTACAGGAACCAAAGGCGTCGCGCATAGGCGCCCGTGGGCACGGAGCGGACATATTCCTGCGGCACCGAAGCCGGTACCGCCTCGAATGCACGTTTGAGAACGAGTAAATCGATGTTTTCGTGGCGCAGTGCGAAGACGAAATGTTCGATCAACGAATCGCCGGGGTGGTAGCGTCGGTCGAAAACCGCGAATCCAGCTTTCTGCCGTTTGCCACCGCCGATATGCTTGGCGGAAACAGCCGCCGGCAGCCGCACCGGTGTTCGCAGTTTCAGCGCCTCGACCAGCGCCGAGTAGCCGACTAATCCGCAATCCAGCGGAATCGTCTTGTTTTGGAAGATTTCTTTTGGCTCGAATTCAATGCGCATTTATCGAAAAATATTCACCATGATCGAAAAACACTCGATTTTTACCAAAATTATCGAAAACATGTCGAAAATAGTTGCTTTCATCGAAATTTATTCACAGAGAGGAGCTAATGTCGAAAATCAGAAACTGGCGGCGCCTGGCGGTCATGGTGTTCCGAGCGCCGAGGTTTCCGCCGGTGCCGACGGGTCGGAACCTTGCTTTTCAATCGTCGAGGATGCCCTTCACATGTTTGCCATACCACGCCAGGTAGCGTTCGAGGCGGTCGAGTTGGAAGCTCGGTTTGGCGATGCCGTGATGTTCGCCGGGATACACCACGAGCTGGGTTTCCACCCCCAACCGACGCAGAGCCTGGTAGAGCTGCTCGGAGTTCTGGATGGGCACATTCCAATCATGCTCGCCACCCATGATCAAGGTTGGCGTGACCACATTCGCCACATCGTTGAAGGGCGAAATGCGCTCCCAAACTTCGGCGTTCTCCCAGGGCAGGCCGACCTCCATCTCCCAGTGGTATTGATAATGGTCGTGGCCGTAATTGGCTCGGTACAACGCCATGCTGGCGCCGCTGACGGCGGCTTTGAAGCGGTCGGATTTGGTGATGACGTAGTTGGTGAGAATGCCGCCGTAGGACCAACCGCCAACACCGAGCCGGTCGGGGTCGGCGTAGCCTTGTACAATGGCGTAATCCACGCCCGCCATCACATCGTCGAAATCCTTCACGCCCCAATCGGCCCAGATGGCGTGGGAGAAGTCGCGGCCGTAGCCCGATGAGCCGCGGGGATTGGTCAGCACCACGACATAGCCGTTGGCGGCGAACAGCTGGGCTTCGAAATTGAAAGCGAAATCGTACTGCGCGACAGGGCCGCCGTGGATGCGCAGCAGGGTCGGATAACGAAAACTTTCATCGAAACCGGGCGGTTTGAAAATGAAGCCTTCCACTTCGGTGCCGTCGGCGCTGGGAAATTGCGCGTTTTCGACTTTCGCCAATTGCAATTCGCCGAGCAGGGCTTGATTGGTGAAAGTCAATTGCCGGCGTTCGCCGCCGACCCCGTAAAACACCTCGGCCGGCAGCCGGGAGTCGCTGACCAAACTGGCGATCTGCCCATCATCGTCTTGGGAGAAGCCGCGCAGACTCAGCGGCCCCGCGATCAGGCGAGTGAAATTCTCGCCGCCGGGCTCGATGCTCGCCAGATGGCGTTCGCCGCTGTCCTCGACTATGAAGCGCAATTCAGCGCCATCAGGCGAAAATCGCGGCGACGAAATATTGCGGTCGAGGCTTTCGGTAAGCACCCGGGCTTGGCCGCCGGTGGCCGGAGAAATCGCCAAATGGTCGATGGCATACCAGATAATCTCCGGCTCGATGACGCTGGTGTGGGCGATGAATCGCCCATCCGGGCTCCAAGCCGGCGAGCCGTCGGCACCGGGATTGGTGGTTACTTGCGACAGAGTCGCCCCGGCATCGGGATTGTCCGCCGCCACTACCCAGATATCGGTATTGTCGTTGCTGTCGGGTTCTTCGGTGCGGTTGCTGACGAAGGCGATCAAACGACCGTCGGGGCTCCAGACCGGATCGGAATCATCGTAGTCGCCGGAAGTGATTTGCTGCGCTTCCGATTCTGCGCCGGGTGCCACATCCTGCACGTACAAATGCGTCCGTCGGCGGTCGAGATAGCCGGTGTAATCGCGTTTGAATTGCAGGCGGTCGATCACCCAGGGGCGGGCTTCATCTTCCCCGTCCTCCGCGCCTTCTCCAGAGTCTGGTTCCGGGTCGCGAATCACCAGCGCCAAGCGGGTTCCGTCGGGTGACCAGCTATAGTCGTCCACACCCTGTTCGGTATGGGTGATCGCCACCGCCTCGCCGCCGCGCCGATCCAGCGCCCACACTTGCGTCTCGCCGTCATTGCGCGATGCCAGAAAGGACAGGTAACGACCGTCGGGGCTCCATTGCGGATTGCCCGCGGATGAGCCTTCGCCGGTCATGGGAAGCACGGTGCCGTCGGCGGTCGAAACCATCCAAATTCGAGTTTCGGAACGGTCGTCGTCCAAACTGGTCGAGCGCACTGTATAGGCGATCCAGCCGCCATCGGGGCTGAGCACCGGAGCGCCCACGGCTTTCAACTCGAACAAATCCTCCAGAGTCAACAGGCGGCCTTGTTGGGCGGCGGCGGGAAGCGCCGCCAGCGCGGCCAAGCAAATCAATAAACGCGGCGATACTCCAATCATGGTTTGCTCCGTGAATCAGTCGGGCAGACGGTAGGCGACCAAGGCGCCGGGGAAGTCGGTGCGCGAACTGCCGATTTGCACGACGATGTACTGCCGACCGTCGTGCATATAGCTCATCATGCCGTATTGGCCGGGGGCCGGCAGCGGCACGCTGGCGAGCAATTCTCCGCTGTTCTTGTCGCGGGCATTGAGCGCGAGCGGCGCGTCCGGTTGCATTTGCGCCATGCCTTCGCTCATGGCGCGGGTCTGGATCAGAATATCCGGCGTCGGCATCTGAATCGACCAACCTTCGCCGCCGCTGTTGGGAATATCGACACCTTGCAGCGCCGGATGATTGCGGATCGCGGCCCGGGTTTCGCCGATGGGTGTGGACCAGAGCTTGTCGCCGGTGTTCATCTGGTAAGCCGTCAGCTGGTTGTGCATGGGTTTGAAGACCGGCAAGCCGTCGATAGTCGGCAGGCCGCCCCCGCCGCCGGGCAGCCAAGCCGCGACGATGCGGCCGGTGGTCGGTGTGCTATTCGGCGTGGCGCCGCCTTCGCCTGGTTCGGGATAGTTGGGATTATCCCGGTCGATGCCGTTGGTTGGCCGCATGAAGCCCGGCGCGGAGCAGCTGCGGCGGTGGGAATTGAACATCATTCCCGTGAACGGATCCGCCGCGGGTGGATGCGGAATGATATTGCCGCCGCCCTGACAGCCGACGTTGTTGACCCAAGGTCCGGCATAGCCCTGCGGCAGCGACGGCACGTAGAGTCCGCCGAGACGGTAGCCGTTGAGGATGACTCCTGCCTGCTCGCGCAATTCCGGGGTGTAGTCCATGATGTATTCGTCGGTGATGCCGTCGATCGCTATTCCGTCCACCGGCTCGGGCCAAGTCGGATAGGGTTGGGTGGGGGAAGTGTAATTGCCGGGCACCTCGGTTTGGAGCACTTCCCGATCTTCGATCGGCCAGATCGGTTCCCCGGTTGCGCGGTTGAAAGCGAAGATCAGTCCCTGCTTGGTGTTTTGGATCACGGCGGGAATCCGTTGGCCGTCCACGTTGAGATTCAACAGAATCGGCGCCGCCGGCAAATCGTAGTTCCATTGGTCGCTGCGGTGGACCTGGAAGTGCCAGGCCCGCTCGCCGGTGGCGACGTCGAGCACCAGCAGGCTGCCACCGAACAAGTTGTCGCCGGGTCGGTGGCCGGCGTAGGACTGGATCGTGGAGGCGTTGGTCACCATGTAGACCAAGCCCAACTCCGGGTCGGCGGAAGCCGGCGCCCAAGTGGAGATGTCGCCGGAAAAGCGCCAAGCGTCGTTGAGCCACGTCTCGTTGCCGATTTCGCCGGGCCTCGGAATCACGTGGAATTTCCACAGCCGTTCGCCGGTTGCGGCCGAGAAGCCCATGATGTCGCCCGGCACATTCTCGATGCGGGTCTGACCGTAGCTCGGTTGGTGACCCACCAGCACCACCACTACGCCGTTCACCACGATGGGCGGCGCGGAAGCGGTGACCATGCCCAATTCCCGCGGGATGCCATAGTCGGAATCGTATTCTCCTCCCGCCACCAGATAGTCCTGCCAAGGTCCCCAATCCTCCACCAGGTGGGGAATCAAATCGATCACGCCGGTTTCCGGGAATCCGCCCACGGGAAAGGCCGCGCCCCAGTTTTCCAGCGGACGACCGGTCTTGGCATCCAAGGCCCACAGAAAGAAGCCCGGCGTGGTGATGTACATCACCACGCGGCCGTCGATTTCGCCGTAGGCAACGCCTTTGCCGTAGGCTTGGCGCGGCGAGCGCTGATGGCGGATGGGTTCGGGTTCGCGGAAAGTCCAAAGGGTTTCGCCGGTGGCCGGATCGATCGCCACCACTTGGCGCCTTGGTGTCGCCACTGTGTACAAGACACCATCGACATAGATCGGTGTCGAACGCGAGAAATAGTCTACATTCGGACCGAAATTGTCGCTGCGCCAAATCCAGGCCTGTTCGAGATCGGCGAAATTATCGCCGTTGATTTGGTCGTTCGGCGTATAGCGGGTGTGTCCGATGTCGCCGCCGAGATACCGCCATTCGCCGTTTTCCGTGCCGGTGAGCGGCTGTGCCCGCGCGCCGCCCACCAGCCACGCCGCCGAAATCAGCACCAAAATGACTGCTAGAAGCGCCCCGCGGCGGTTCGCGCTGGATGGATTCATGGATTGCTCCTTCGGATCGCCCCGCCGTTTGTTGGAGTGCGCGCGACCATTGCCGGGTGGTCGCGCGAATCAAGGGTAAATGCTGGCGTTGGCAATGTCCATGTCGGAAATGGAACAGCGGCGAAGTGTTCGCCTTGACGCGGTATTCGGCATCAATCAGCTGGCGGCGAGTACAATTTGTTACAGTATCAAGGTGGATTCCCACTTAGCATTTCCGCAGTTGAAACCGCCGGAATCGGTGTTTGTCGGGATCTTCCGCCGCTCTTTCCGATTCTTGGATGCGGAACTTCGCCCAGCGTATTCGGGTCGGTGCCAGCCATGACGAACACAATCCGCAGTCGTCCGCCAACGGCGCTTGCGGCCTCTATGTTGGCGTTGGCGCTGGGGTTCGCGCCGGCGGCTTTCGGCCAAGACAACGTCGGCGATGAGTCAACGGTGGTTTACCCCGCCGCCTATTTCCAAGAATTTTCCCCGATCAGCGCCCAAGACATGATTGACCGCATCCCCGGCCTCGCTTCCCGCGGCGGGCCGGGCGGCGGCGGCGGACCGCCCCGCGGATTCAACAACGGGACCGGCGGACCGTCCAACGTGACTCGCGGCGGGCGCGGATTCGGCGGTGGGCGCAGCGGCGGCAACGAGATTCTCATCAACGGCAAACGCACCGCCGGCAAAAACAACGACACCACCAGCGTGCTCGACCGCATCACTGCCGACCAGGTCGACTATATCGAGATCATCCGCGACACCAGCGGCTCGCTCGACGTGCGCGGCTCGGGTCAAGTCGTGAACGTGGTGCTGTTCGAGGGCTTGTCGGACACCAGCATCTCCTACGATGTCAATATGGACCGCTACACCGGCAACGAGCTGCGCCCCGGCGGCAATTTCGCCCTCAGCGGCCAAGCCGGCGGGTTGAATTATCTGGTCAGCGCGAGCGCGACGCCGCGCTACAACAACCTCACCACCCGCGAGAACTCCGTGTTTGGCGATTACTCTCCCAACGATTTCATCTGGGAACAACGAATCACGGATTCGAACACCTATGATCTCAGCGCGAACCTGGACTATCAGTTCGACAGTAACAGCAGCGCCCGCCTGAACGCGCTCTACTCGCGAAACGACCGGCCCCAGACGGTGCAGCGCCAGATCACCGACCTCCGGGGTGGGGCGCAGCCGCCGGATATCGAACGCGAAGCGATTCCCGGCGCGTCCGACAGTTGGGAAATCGGCGGCGACTACGAATATCTCGCCGCCAACAGTTCGCGTTTCAAGCTGCTCTTCATCGCCAACGAAAACGACAACTCGTCTTTGCGCGAGCGTTTCGACGTGTTGCCCGATGGTGAAGAGAAAAACCTGTATCTCGGCCTCGACTCGCTGATCACCGAACAGATTGTGCGCGGTTCCTACACTTTCGAAATCGGCGACCGCATGGATTTGGAACTGGGCACCGAGGGCGCCCGAACGCTGCTCGATTCAAGTTTGGCGCTCGGTGTGGCCGGCGATGGCACTCCCTCCGAGCAGGTGGGTGGGCTGGTTCCGGTGACGGTGGCCAACGCCGTCTCCGAAGTCGAGGAAATCCGCTACGAACCCTTCGCGATTCATAATTGGGTCATCAATCCGCGCGTGACGCTGGAATCGACCTTGCTGTACGAATCCTCCACCATCAGCCAGGTCGGAGATTTCAACAACTCGCGGGACTTCAAGTTCCTCAAACCGAAATTGGACCTGCGCTACAACCTGACACCGCAACTGCAATTGCGCGGCTCGGTCGAACGGGTGGTGCTGCAACTCAGCTTCGCCGATTTCGTCGCCGCCAACGACGAACAGGACGATGACTCCAACACCCAGGCGGGGAATGTGAATCTGCGCCCGGAATGGCTCTGGAAGTACGATTTCAATGCGGAATACCGGCTGCCCGGCGACTATGGAGTGCTCGACGGAAACATTTACTACCACCAGCACCACGAGCGCATCGAGCGCATCGACGTCACCGTGGACGAAAGCAACCTGCAATCCGCGAACGGCAATATCGGCGATGGCGACATGTGGGGCTTCCGCGGCAACGCCGCCATCCGCATGCGCATGTTCGATCTGCCCAATTTGCAACTCACGGCCAGCCTCACCGTGGAGGATTCCCGCATCACGGATCCTTTCCTCGGCTATGACCGCCGTTTTCAGAACATGGCGCGCGGATTCAATTCATTCGGTTTCCGCCACGATATTCCGCGCTGGAATTTCAACTGGGGCGGCAGATGGATGAACCGCCACGATGGCAATATCCTGCGCGTCGATATCGACGATATCGAATACGCCAGCGGCGACCCGCGCGGCTCGCTGTTCTTCGAGTATATCGACAGCCGCAATCTCACCTGGCGGCTGGAGGCGCAAAGCCTTTCCAAACCGGAAAGCTGTCGCGAGCGGCTGCGCTATCTGGGCCGGGTCTCCGCGGGAATCCTCGAGGAAATTGAATACCGCTGCAATTCATCCGGCGGCATCGTCAATTTCAAGGTTTCGGGGACTTTTTGACCCGTTCCCCGCGGGGTCCAAGTTGGGGAGCGACAGCGCCGCCAGTTTCGCCCCCAGCGTCCGGCCGCCCTAGATTTCCCGCCGGTCGCGGTGGCCTATCGGTAGATCAGATACGGTCGAATCCGCTCCCGCCACTGGGCTTCGTCGGCGGCGGCGAGATTTTCCAAGTCCCCGGGTGTGGATTCCGGGTTGTCCACCCACTCGCGCAGCGCCGAACCGCCGTTGATGACATCGATGGGCAGTCTGCCGGTTTCGTACTCGTAGGGGAAATCTCGCCAGAGACCGTATTCCGGGTACAACCGGCGAATGGCTTTGAACGCCAGCGCCATCAGCCGCCAGGGTTGGAACGCAGCATGATCGTAATCCGCGCCGTCGCAATGGATTTGCGCGCCGTGGCACAACTCGCCGACGTGTTTGTGGAAAGTCGGTTCGAACCAGCATTCGCGCAAACGGCAGCCCCGCGGCCACTCCGGGGCGATGGCGCGCATGGTTTCCAGAACCGCCCGGGCATCGATATCCGGCGCGCCGAAAAGCTCCAGTGGCCGCGTGGTGCCGCGGCCCTCGGACAGGGTTGTGCCTTCCAGCATGACCGTGCCGGGAAAGGCTCTAGCCATCGTCAGCGTCGGCGCGTTGGGGCTGGGATTTACCCAGCTCCACTCCGCCGCCGGCCAGCCGAACCCCGGCGCTTCGGCCGGCCGCCAAGCTTCCATCGCCAGCACGCGGTAATCGACATCAAGGCCGAAATGTCCGACAAACCAGTGTCCCAGTTCGCCGAGCGTCAAGCCATGGCGCATGGGCATCGGCCCGGCGCCGACGAAACTTTCCCAGCCCGGGCGCAGCAGCATCCCCTCGACGGGGCGGCCCGCCGGATTCGGGCGGTCCAGCACCCAGACGGATTTGCCGTGTTCGGCCGCCGCTTCCAAGACATACAGCAAGGTCGTGGCGAAGGTGTAAATTCGGCAGCCGAGATCCTGCAAATCGAACAGCACGGTATCGAAGCTTTCCATCATCGCGGCGGTCGGCCGTCGCACTTCGCCATAGAGGCTGAATACGGGGATGCCATGAACCGGATCGACGAAATCGCGCGATTCGATCATATTGTCCTGTTTGTCGCCCCGCAGTCCGTGTTGCGGCCCGAAGGCGGCGCCGACGTTGAGGTCCCTGCAGGTCATCAGTGCGTCCAGCGAATGGGTGAGATCGGCGGTAACCGAAGCGGGATGCGCCACTAGCGCCAGCCGCCGGCCCCGAAGCGGCGCGCGCAAAGCCTTATCCCCCAGCAGGCGATCAATGCCGAATTCCATGATTTTGCGGTCAAGTTTCCAAGCGGCCAAGAATAACCCGGATAAGGTGCTGGGATGAAATCTATTTGCATATTGATTTGATACCACTACAATACAGGCCGACCCCTTGCCCGGCGCCATCCGTCCGGGACAGGGGCGAAAATCCTCCGGGGGCGCGGGAGGAATGCGCGGGAAAGACGGAAGCGGGACATGCCAACCGAAAACGCCAGCGAACGATTTGCCGATATAGACTCGTGGTCCACCCTCGGTGCTGTCGGCACCATGTTTGAAGGGCAGTTGTCGGCGGTCGCCGCGGTTGGCCCCGAACTGGCGACCATCGCCCGCGCGGCCGAGGAGGCAGCCGAGCGTTTGCGGGCCGGCGGCCGGCTGGTCTACGCCGGCGCGGGCACTTCGGGCAGAATCGCCGTGCAGGACGGCGTCGAGTTGGGGCCCACCTTCGGTTGGTCCGGCGAGCGGGTCGCGTATGCCTTGGCCGGCGGTCGGGAAGCGCTCGACGGCGGGGTGGAACTGGCCGAGGACGATGCAGAGGCGGCGGTGCGCGACCTCGGGCGAATCGCCATCGCGGAGAAAGATGTGCTCGTCGCGGTGGCGGCCAGCGGCCGCACACCCTACACCTTGGCTGCGGTCGAAAAAGCGAATGCCGTCGGCGCATTGACAATCGGTGTCACAAACAACCGGCCCGTGCCTCTGCTGGAGTTGGCCCGGATTGGCATTTGCGCCGAGACCGGCAGCGAAGTGATCGCCGGCTCGACACGGATGAAGGCTGGCACCGCGCAAAAAGCCATTTTGAATCTGTTTTCGACCGCGGCGATGATCCGCTGCGGACGGGTCTACAACGGCCTGATGGTCGATATGGTAATTTCCAACCGGAAGCTTCGCGCCCGGGCGGCGGCAATCATCGGAAAGCTCGCGAAAGTCGATAATCAGGTGGCGGAAACCGCCTTGGATGCCGCTAAAGGCAATATCAAGCTCGGTGTGCTGCGGGCCATGGGCGTGGACCTCGACGAGGCCGAGCGGCTGTTGGCTCGGCACAAAGGCATATTGCGCGACGCGGTTGACGATGCGCTTGGCGAAACAGGCGCCAATCCAATTTCCGCAGGAGACGGGGAATGATCGATCTCTCCACCAACAAAAACAACAGTACGCCGCTATATATCCAGATCGCGAAAGGCATCCGCGGCCAAATCAGCGAAGGCCGGATTGCGATGGGCGAAGCGCTTCCTTCCGAACGCGATCTGTGCGAACTCACTGGCGCTTCGCGGGTGACGATCCGCAAAGCCGTCGATCAGCTCATCGACGAGGGGCTGCTGCTGCGGAAGCAGGGCTCGGGCACGTTCGTCACCGAACGCATCGAAATGCCGGCGACCTATCTCGGCGGTTTCACCGAGGATTCGCGGGCCCGGGGCCAAGAGCCGGGTTCCATCTGGCTGATCAGGAAATCCGCCGCTCCCACCCGGGAAGAGGCCGCGACCTTGAAGATATCCACCTCCGCCGCGGTCGCGCGTCTTGGCCGCGTCCGCCTTTCCGGGGGCGAGCCGCTGGCGATCGAGCACGCGATCATCGCCGAATCCCATTTGCCGCCGATAGAAAAAATCGGCGATTCCCTGTACGCGGCGCTCGAAACCAAGGGCAAAAGGCCGCGACATGGCCGGCAGAAAGTCCGCGCCTCGCTGGCGTCGCCGACCGAAGCGGCGCTGCTGTCGATCCCGGAAAACAGCGAGGTATTGCGCATCGAGCGGGTGACCTGGCTGGATGACGGCACCATCATTGAATTCACCCGTTCCGCCTACCGCGGCGACAGGTACGAGTTTGTCACCGACATAAAATGAAGGGACAAAACACCGGGGGAATCGTTTCAGAATTGATTAGTATTATAATGGTAACTATCAAATCCGCAATTGGAATGCCATGGCCGTCCACCGAATCCACCCGCCGACAACGAGGATGTTCGAGGAAACCGGCGAAATAGCCGGGGTTGTCGGGCGGCAACAACTACGCAATGCCGCCGCGGTCGAGCGAATCGCCGGAAAACTGCGAACAATCGCGCCGAAGTTCCTATTGACCTGCGCCCGCGGCAGTTCCGATCACGCGGCGACCTACGCCAAGTATTTGTTCGAAACCCGAATGGGTTTGACTGTGAGCTCCTACGCGCCTTCCGTGGCGTCGCTTTACGGGACGCGAACCGATTTGTGGGGGGCGGCTTTCATCGCGATTTCCCAATCCGGCCGCAGTCCGGATCTATTGAGTGCGGCGCGCGCCGCACAAGCCGGCGGCGCCTACGTCGCGGCTGTCGTCAACGACGAGGACAGTCCCTTGGCGCAACTCGCGGACGATGTTCTGCCCATCGGCGCCGGCCCGGAACTCAGCGTCGCCGCCACCAAGACCTGCGTCGGCGCGATGTTCGCGCTGTATCATTTGTGCGCCGAATGGCGGGGCGGGGACGATATGCGCGCTGCGCTCGCGGCCCTGCCGAAAACCCTCGCCGAGGCGTGGTCCCTGGATTGGTCCGATGCTTTGGCGCCGCTGCGCGACGCCCGGCAGGCATTGGTCCTGAGCCGGGGCATCGGACTTGCCGGAGCGCAGGAAGCGGCGCTGAAGCTGAAGGAAACCTGCATGATCCAAGCCGAAGGGTTCAGCGCCGCCGAAGTGCGGCACGGCCCCATGTCCATCGTCGAGGAGGGGTTTCCCGTGATCGCCGTGGCCACCTTCGACGCTTCCCAGGAAAGCATCGACGGCGTCGCACGGGATTTTCTCCAGCGCGGCGCGCGCGTGCTGGTCGCCGGCGAATGCGTGGACGGTGCCGGGAGCGGCGCAATGTGTTTGCCGGTGCCGCGGGCCCCCGACCCCAACCTGCAGCCGCTGGTGTTCTTGCAGACGTTTTACAAATTCGCCAACGCCCTTTCCCTGCGCCGCGGCCTCGATCCAGATCAGCCCAAGAATCTCGCCAAAGTGACGAAAACGGTTTAGAGGACCGCCATGGGACGTTTGCAATTCGCCAATGGCCGCATCGTAACGCCGAACGGGATACTCGACGAAGGCGCCGTCGAAGTATGCGACGGGCTTGTCACCCATGTGGGCAGGCAAGCCGGCGCGGAATCATCGGACGGCGCTCGCATCGACCTCGGCGGCGATTATCTGTTGCCCGGATTCGTCGATGTACAAGTCAACGGCGGCGGCGGTCTGCTCTTCAACGATGATCCTAGTGGGGCGACGGCGCGGCGAATCGCCGAGGCGCACCGCGCATTCGGCACCACCAGCTTGTTGCCGACCTTGATCAGCGACGATTTGACCAAGGTGGAGCAAGCTATCCGCGCCATAGATGCGGAAGTCGGCCGAAACGCCCTAGGCATCGCCGGCGTCCACATCGAAGGACCGTTTTTGAATCTCGAGAAAAAAGGCATTCACGACGCCGGCAAATTGCGGCCGCTTACGGACGAGGCGGTGGAAATTTTAACTTCGGCCGAGCGCGCGCAAGTGGTGGTGACGCTGGCGCCGGAGCGTGCCGGAGCGGAGCGGATCGCGCGGCTGGTGGCGGGTGGCGTCAAGGTTTGCCTTGGGCACACCAATGCCTCCTACGACCAAACCCGGGCCGCGCTGGCCGCGGGCGCGACGGGTTTCACCCATCTCTTCAACGCGATGAGGGCAATGCTATCCCGCGATCCGGGAGTGATTCCGGCGGCTTTGGAATCGAACGCCTGGTGCGGCGCCATCGTCGACGGCGAGCACGTGCATCCGGCGATGCTGCGGCTCGCGTGGCGGGCGAAAGCGGATCGGCGGCTGATGCTGGTGACGGACGCGATGCCGGTGGTGGGTGCGGAGAATATGGATCACTTCTTTCTCGGCGGGCGGCGAATCAACGCCGCCGATGGCAAATGCTTCGGAGAAGACGGCACCCTCGCGGGGGCGTATTTGACGATGATCGACGCGCTGAAAAACGCGCTGTCGATGCTCGAATTGGATCTGGTGACTGCTTCGAAGATGGCGAGTCAAACACCGAGCGAGTTCCTGGGCATCGACGACCAAGTGGGTTCGATAGCCCCCGGGCGGCGGGCAGATCTGCTGCGGCTGGCGCCGGACCTGACAATCCGGCAAATTTGGCTCAACGGTCGCGAACAGGCTCCGTAACCGGCGCCGCGGGGACAAAGCCCGGCTTCGAACCGGGTCGCCCGTCCGGCTTGTGATGCGGCGAAGTCGAGGGCCAACCCGCGGCGCTACTTGGCGTTGCCGTTGCGGGCCAAGATCAGGGCGCCGTCGAGGGAGTCGCCTTTGGCTTGCGACAGTTTGGCGGCGGTGCGTTCGCGCAGCCAAGGCTGCAAACGCCGGGACAGGCCTCCGGCCAAGGCGCAGCGGGGGGCGCCCTTTTCGAAAATCGTCTCGATAAAGCGCTCCACATGCCTGATGGCGTCTTCCACAATGGAACGCGCGATTTCGTCGTTCTTTTCCGCATAGTCCATGATCATGGGAGCGAAGGCGGCGTAGTCCGTGGGTGTCGCTTGGTCCATCCATCTGATCGCGCGACTGGTGTCGTGGTCGAATTTTGCCGTCACCGCGGCGCTCAAGGGGGTTGGCTTGGTGCGGCCGTCGAGGGCCCGGAGGGCGTGGCGCATGGCGCTCAGGCCAAGCGCCGCGCCGCTGCCTTCATCGGAAATCGGAAAGCCGTAGCCGCCGATCGTGGTGCCCTCGGCGCCGATTTTGATATAGGCGACGCTGCCGGTGCCCAGCACCAGCGTGGCGCCGTCCTCGCCGCGGTGGGCACCGAGATTCGCGATCGCGGCATCGGATGCGATATGCGCCGAGCGAAAGGGAAACTCCAGCTGCGACACCGCTTCCGGCATGCCCGGGCGGGAGATGCCGGCGATGCCCATGCCGGCGGCGATCAGCGGCAATTCGCGCACGTCCAGCCCGGCCGCGGCGACGGCTCCCTTGGTTACCGACATCAATACGGCGTGAAGCTTTTTCAGCCCGATTCGGGCGTTCGCCGGGCCGGATTCAGCCTCGCCCAAAACGGTTCCTTCGAGGTCGGTCAGCCGCCCCCTAGAGTGGCTGCCGCCGGCGTCAATGCCTAGAAAATATCCCATGGGGAAGCTCCGTCTTAGCTGCTCCGCGCCGGTCGCTCCGCCGCGGCCATGCAGACGATTATGGAAAAACCGACTCCGACCAGCAATTGCCATGGAAAGGCCAGCGATTTCCATTGCGTCGGCAGGCCGAACGAATCGACGACATAACTTTGTTGCGCCAGGATCGCCAGGAATCCCACCACGAGCGCCGCGGCCACGGATCGCGACGAACCCCGCCGGGTGAAGACCGCAGTGAAGAAGACTCCGATGAGGCCGGCGTAGGCGAAGGACATCACCGCCAGCGCGAACTCGAGCAGGGCCATATCTGTATAGCGCTGCCAGTAAAAACACAGCACCGCCATGCCCGCGAGCAATGCCGCGAACAAGAAAATGCCCAATCTGCCGGCGAAAACATAGTGTTGCGGACCGGCGGCGCCGACGGTCTCCTTCCACGGCCGGTAGAAATCGCCGATCAAAACCGAGGACATGGCGCTCAAGCTGGAAGTCATGGTTGAAATGGCCGCGGCGACGATGCCGGCCGTGGCCAAGCCGCGCGCGCCCGGCGGCATTTCGGTCAAGATGTAGGCCATGAATACGGTGATGCTTTCGCCGTTGAACTCCGGTGTCAGTTCGCCGCCGCCGGCGGAAGACAGCAATTCCGGGCGCTCGTAGAGCAGATGCAGGAGTTGGCCGATGGTCACGAAAACAAAGACGATGGGAATCGCCACCAGCGACGAGGCGATCATCGCGCGCCCCCCCGCTCGGGCATCGCGGCAAGTCAGCAGACGCTGGGTGGTGTCTTGGTCGAGTCCAAAATTGCCGAGATTGAGCAGGAACACGCCGGTCAAAATTGCCCAGACCGTGAAGGGCTCGGAAAAATCTATCGAGAAGTCGAACAATATGAGTTTATTGGTTCCGTCGGGCGTTTCCCGCAAGGCCTCGATCACCTCGCCCGGGCTCAGGGACAGCTGGGACCAAATACTGAACAGGGCGATCAGCGCCGCGCCGAAGTAAACGATGAATTGTCCGAAATCGCTCCAGATCACCGAGCGGACCCCGCCGACCAAGGTCAGGCCCAACGAGAAAACCGTGATCGCCCCAATCGCCAGAATCACGCTGCGCGGTTCGATATTGAAAAACAGCATCATCGCGACCGCCGTCGCCGCGATGTAAACCCGCGCCCCGCTGGCGAGTACGCGGCCGACGAGATACATCGCGGCTGCGGCGCGCTTCGCCGCCTCGCCGTAGCGCACCGCGAGCAGTTCGTAGACAGTGGTTACTTGCAACTCGTAGAAACGTCCGATCAGAAAGCGCGTCGCGACCAAAGCCGCGAGGATGCCGCTGAGGGACGAAGCGAGGTAGGTGTAATCGCCCCGGAAGCCGTAATCCGGGCCGCCGAGGAAAGTGGCGGCCGACTGGGTGGTGGCGATGACCGAGATAGTAACCAGCCAAACCGACATCCGATTGCCGCCCAAAAAGTAATCCCGCATCGAATTGGCGGGTTGCCGGGAGAGCGCGACACCGCCGCCGACAACGGTCGCGACATACAGGGCGATGATGAACCAATCGATTAGTGAAAGCGGCGTAGACATATCACAAACATACTACTGATATGCGTTGATTTCAGCCCTTGCCGCCTGCCGGTTCGATGCCGCCGCGGGGCTCGGGCCACCTCTGGGACGGGTGTATTACCAATTTCGTCGCAATATGACTTGTATTGTTATTATATTGATTATATATTCTTTGGCTCGAACTGGACAAAGGTAGCTAAAGGGAATTTATCCGGTCACCCGAGGGGGGTCGGAACAGCGCTCGCACCGCCGGGATCGCTCAGGGATTGGAATGTGATCCCGATCCGGTCTAGCGGGCGTAATCGGGACTGGAATGGCCTGGTTCAGTTCGCAGGGGTGAAGCGGCGGTCGCCGCCTCGGCGGCGACCGTATCGCTTCAGGGCGCGGACCAAAGTCCGCCGACACCAAACGGCTAGGGGTTAGAAACATGGAAACAGGAAACGGTAACGCGGTTTTGCAAAAAATCATGTGTTTGACGCTGCTTTCCGGCTTGATTTTTGCGGGGGGGGCGCTGGCTCAAGCGCAGTCCGAAGAGTCGGAGGATGAAGCAGAGCCGGAAATCCAGCTGATCGAAGTCGTGGGCTACCGCGCCTCGCTGGCCAAGAGTCTCGGCATCAAGCGCGATTCCGACTCTATTGTCGATGTTGTCTCCGCCGAGGATATCGGCAAATTCCCCGATCTTAACGTCGCCGATGCCCTGCAACGCATCCCCGGAGTGCAAGTCGAGAAAGACGAACGCGATGGCGAAGGCGTCCGCGTCAATATCCGCGGCACCCCCTCGCACTTGAATCTGGCGCTGCTGAACAATCAGCAAATCGCCACGGCGACGGCGAGCAACCGCCGAACCGAGCTGCGCGACCGCAGCTTCAACTACTACCTGCTGCCGACCGAGATCGTCGATACGCTGGAAGTCTACAAATCCCCGGAAGCCAATGTCGACGAAGGGTCCATGGGCGGCACGGTAATCGTCCGCACCCGCAGGCCGCTTGATGCCGAGGCGAATTCGGGCGCGGTTACCGCCAGATATTTCAATTTCGACAACGCCGGCGAGAACAAGCCTTATCTCTCCGGTTTGTACAGCTGGAAGAATGAAGCGGAGACCTTCGGCTTCAATATCGCCTACATCCATCGCGACAGCATCACGCTTATGGATTCCGTGCGCAACAACGCGGGCTATTTCGTCGCCAGGGACTACACCGGCGGCGGCAATCCGAATGAGCGCATTCCGGCGCGGGTCGGCTCCAACCGCTACACCTCCGATTACTCCTTGGATACGCCTTTCGTCACCGTGCAATTCGCGCCCAGCGATTACTCTCAAATCTCCTTCACGGCGATGAACTCGAAAACGGAGCGGTCTTCGGTGGGCCAATACGTTTACGGCACCAGCTGGCTTCCACTGGTACCCCGGTGGGACAACACCCCGCTCGAAGGCAACTGGGCGACTGTTGAAAACGATACGATTGTGGCAGCCCGCATTCCCGAGTGCTGCGACAATACCAGCGCCGTTTCTTCGGCCAACGCGGCCGGCTGGTCCACGGGCTGGTATCAAGATGAAGTTGAAACCACCGCGTTCGATGTTGAGGCCACGGTCGAAGGCGACAACTGGAATTTGAATGTTCAGGCGGGCCATAGCTTCGCCGACGGTTTGGCGCTTGATCGGACTGTTAGTTTCGTCAGCGCGTCCAGTGTGGACTTCGATGTGCGTGAGGGCGCGCTGCAGTGGGGGATCGACCCCAGTCTGACGCCTGATGACTTCAGGTTCCGCTACTCGCACATCAACACCATCCGCAACGATTCCGATACGAGTTTCTTCCAAGCCGATTTCGAACTTGATATCGGCAACGAGTTGTTCTCAAGTGTCGAAGCGGGTGTCAAATACCGCGAGTACGACAAAGGCGCCGGCCGGGTGAAGCGCGATTTTGCCGAAACCGGCACGCTGGCCCAGTTCAGTGACGGTGTCCAAATCAGCGGTTTGAAAGTTGGCGACCCCGCGCCCACAGCTTATTGGGATATCGATATCGGCGCGCTCAACGCTTGGCATGACGCCAACCCGTTTCAACCGGGCACAGCCAACGGCATGTGGGTCGATCCGAATGACCGCTACCGGGTGAACGAAGAAGTGACCGCTGCCTACCTCAAGGGCAATTTCGATACCGCAACCATCCGGGGCAATATCGGTGTGCGTGCCGTGCAGACCAGCACGCTTGCCGCCGCCCGCCGTTACAGCGGCTTCAATTATCGGGCGGAACGCGACAACGTGGCGGAAGATACCAACCTTGAAAGCAAATACACCGATATCTTGCCAAGCCTGAATGTGAATTACGTCGGCTTCGAGGATGTTGTGTTGCGCTTCGCGGCGGCACAGGTCATGGCCCGACCGAACTACGTCGCCATCGCACCGTTCGAGACGCGCAACTGCGGTGTTCGGGGCTGCTTGGGATTTGAAGGCAACCCCGACTTGGAACCCTACCGCGCCAACCAGTATGACCTCTCGGCGGAATGGTACTTCGACGAATCTTCTTTCTTGGCGTTCGCCTTGTTCTACAAGGACGTGAAGACTTTCCTCGATCTCGAACAGTTCGATGCCAACCGCGACTACCGGACTGAACGCGACGGGGAGGCCGTCGTCGAAAACCGGCTGTTTACCATTGAGCGGCCGATTAATGGCAACGGCTTGAGCATCCAGGGTTTTGAAGTTAATTTTCAGCGAGACCTTGCCTATGGTTTCGGCGTAACCGCCAACTACACCTACGCCGAAGCCGACCTGACTCCGACCGAGGCGCAGATCGAGCGCGGTCAGGAGCCGGTACTGTTCGGCCATTCCGAAGATACTTGGAACGCCACCTTGTTCTATCAGCGATTCGGCTTGGCGGCCCGGCTGTCCTACACCTTCCGCGGCGAGTATCCGTCCAATCACTTGAATTCCGCCTCGGTGTTGTCTTCGGCGCAGCAGTTCACCAGCGTCGGCAGCAACCCCAACGGCACGAGCATCGACACCGAAGCGGTCGTCGGTGGTGCGGGGGCGGCCCGCGGCTTGATTGGTTACAAAGGCGATTTCGGTTCGTTGGATTTCAACGCCAGCTACCATGTAACCGACAATATCGAGGTGCTGTTTCAAGTCATCAACTTAAACGATGAAGAAATCTTCTGGTACGCGAGCCGCGAAGACCATACGGCGGATCCCGGCAGGCCGATCGGTCTGTACAACCATGGGCGCCGCTACGCGCTCGGCATTAAGATGAGATTCGGAGGAGTCTAAACCGGCAACCAGCTTGTCAACGCATAACTGAAAAAACCTCTTGCGGGCAAAGCTGAAATGCCCCCTTTTTGCCGCCCGTCGCGCACAGGAAGTGCCGCGCAGTGGACGCGCAAAGCATCTCCGGCGGATGCCGGGGCGGGCGGTGAAAAGGAGCAGTAAGGGGGATCTGGCGAGGGAGCATCGACAAGGGTCGCGAGCATAAATCGGCAGCGGGTCGGTCGCAAAACCGCGAAGCGGGTTGGGGGCCGCGCGCCGCTCAAATGGATGAAGGAGCTATGAAAATCGAAAATTGGCAAAATGGTTTGCGAAAGTTCATGTGTCTGGTGCTGTTTTCCAGCCTGACTTTCGCCGCGGTTCCCCAAGCGTCGGCGCAGGCGCAACAGGATGACGGGGAAGCGGAAACGGAAATTCAGCTCATCGAGGTAACCGGCTTGCGCGCATCGCTGGCGAGGAGCCTCGACGCCAAACGTAACGCCGACAATATCATTGACGCGATTACGGCCGAGGACATCGGCAAATTCCCGGACAAGAACATCGCCGAGGCGTTGCAGCGCGTGACCGGTGTCTCTATCGACCGCACCTTCGGCGAGGGCGAAAAAGTCGCGATCCGCGGCGCCGGTCCGGAGTTGAACCGGACCCTGCTCAACGGCCAGAACGTCGGCACCGAGGACTGGCAGATTTTCGGCGGCGGCTCGCGCTCCTTCAACTACGCCATGCTCGCTTCGGAAGTCGTCGGCGGGCTTGAGGTCTACAAAACGCCCCAGGCGAATATCGACGAGGGCGCGATCGGCGGCACTGTGATTCTGCGCACGCGCAATCCGCTCGATATCGAATCGGGCACGGCGCAGGCCAATATCCAGCTGGGCTACAGCGACCTCTCGGAAGAGGAAGATCCTCAGCTTTCCGGCTTGTACAGCTATAAAAACGCGGACGAGACCTTTGGCGTGCTCCTCTCCGGCGTGTACCAAGACCGCACCATCCGCCGCGACGGCATCGAGGTGCTGGGCTACTCTTCGGGCGACCAAGGCAACTATCCCAGCATTATCGGCTCCGCGCTGTTCCAGCAGGAGCGCGAGCGCCGCGGCGTAAGTGCCGTGGCTCAGTTCCGACCGAGCGACGATCTGGATGTGAGATTCCACTATCTCCGCTCCAAGGTCGATGCCGACAACAGCAACCACAACTATCTCATCTTGCCTCTGTTCCGGGGCGACCCGATCGTCAATCCCACGCTGGATAGCGGCTTCGTCACCTCCGGGAGCTACGAGGCCCCCTCGCTCTTCGTCCAGCTTGACGCCATCGGTCGGGTAGCGGCGATGGAGACCGAGGTATTCGATCTGGATTTAGACTACTCGGGTGTCGATTACGATGTCCACGTCCAGCTCGGCTACACAGCGGGCACTGGCGGCAGCAACGATACATCCAGTTCGTACCGGGCCAACACCAGCGGCAGCTTCGACATCCGCGGCGGCGCGCCGGCAGTGACTTTGGACCTGATCAGCCCAACCAACTACGATGACCATTATTTCAACCGAACCGACCTCCTGCGCCGCAACACCCGGGACAAAGAGGTCTACGCCCAGTTGGATTACACGCGCCATGTCGAGATCGGCGCGATCAACTCGCTGCAATTCGGCATCAAGTACCGCGATCAGGAGCGGGGCCAGTTGGATCAATTCGCCCTGTTTTATCTCCTTGATCGACGCGGCACCCCCGACACCGACTTCGCCAACAGAAGCCCGGGCTTCACGCCGGACGATTTCCTCAATGGCATCGCGGGCCCCGGAAGTTTGACCCGCTATCCGCTGGTTGATATCGGTTGGTACCAAGCCGAAATCGACCGCCTTAATCCCCAGGTTCCGCTCGACCCGCGGGATACCTGGAAAATCGGCGAAGAAATCCTCGCCGCCTACGGCATGGCCACCTTTGAGGCGAATCAGGTGCGCGGCAACTTTGGCGTTCGCGTAGTGCAAACGGACAGCACCGCGCAAGCCTTTACCTTCACGGGGATCCCTTGGATATTGCCGCTGCGCGACACGCCGGTTTTCTTGGATTGGCGCTCAATAGAAGGCAAGTCTAGAACCGATATCCTTCCCAGCCTGAATGTCGCCTATGACCTGAGAGACGATGTGGTCTTACGCTTCGCCGCATCCCGGGCCATGGCCCGGCCGGAGTTCTTCCGCCTCGCGCCGTCGCTCAGCCTGAACGACGACACCCGCGCGGGCAACCGCGGCAACCCGGACTTGGAGCCGCAGTTCTCCAATCAGCTTGATTTCAGCTGGGAGTGGTATTTCGACGCGGGCGCGCTGGTCTCCGCGGGTCTTTTCTACAAGGAAGTCCAAGGTTATCTCGGATTCGAAACCTCGCGTGAACAGCACGAGACCGCCCTCTGCGAAACCCCTTGCGACTTCACGGTTACCCGTTCGGTCAACGCGGGCAGCGGCACGAACCAAGGGCTCGAGGCGAGCTTCCAGCGGGAGTTCGACAACGGCTTCGGCTTCGTCGCCAACTATACCTACTCCGACGCGAAAGCGCCGGAGGACGCGCCAATCCCGTTCAATTCCGAGCACAGCTACAACCTGATCGGCTATTACGAAAGTGATTTGATCACGGCGCGGGTCGGCTACAACTGGCGCGACAGCTACTTCGAAGAAGTGGACCGCGGCGCCGAGTTGCAGACCGATGCCATCGGCCAGTTGGATATGAGCTTCGCTTACAACCTTAACGACAATATCCAACTCACGCTTGAGGGAACGAACCTTACCGACGAGCTGCTCTACAAGTTCGGCGCCGCCGAGCGCTTTCCCGCGCGCTACTACCTGAACGGCCGCCGGATATTCGCCGGCATGAGGGTGAGCTTCTAGGAAAGCTCCGAGAAAATCGGTGCCGCTTTCCATTGATGACATGGCTGGCCCCGGCCCGCTTGCCGCTCGGGATGCGCCGCCGCCGACTTTGGGAAATGTGCTAGCTTTCCAGCCTTTGGCGGAGGATGCGGATGCGCGAAAAGGAGAAAACTCCGGGCCCGCTGATGGCCGATTTGCGCGGGCCGATGCCCGCGGTGCACGAGCTCGAGCTGTTGCAACGCGATTGCGTCGGCGGAGTGATCTTGTTCGCGCGGAATTTCCGCTCGCCGGAACAATTGCGCGAATTGACGGATGCCATCAGGCAATGCGCGCCGCATCTATTGATCGCGGTGGATCAGGAGGGCGGCCGGGTGCAGCGCTTCCACGAAGGATTCGAGACGCTGCCGCCGCTGCGCGCCATCGGCAAAGTTTTCGAGGCGGACGCCGGCAAAGGCTTGGCGCTGGCGCGCGATTGCGGCTGGGTCAACGCCAGCGAGGTCATCGCCGCCGGGCTCGATTTTACTTTCGCTCCCGTGCTCGATCTGTTCGATCCAGAGTCGCCTGCCATCGGCAGTCGCGCTTTTTCCGCGGACCCGGAGGCGGTTGCCGGCTTGGGCCGCGCCTTCATCGAAGGCATGTCGCGCGCAGGCATGGCGGCGGTGGGCAAACATTTTCCGGGCCACGGCCTGGTCGGCACCGATTCGCATCTGGAATTGCCGGTCGATGAGCGCTCTGGAGAGGAAATCCGCTCCCGCGACCTGCTGCCTTTCATTCGCTGTCATGAATCGCTGGCCGGCATCATGCCTGCCCATGTGACTTATCCGGCTTTGTGCCCGCATCCGGCGGGCTTCTCCCGCTATTGGCTGCAGACCGTGCTGCGCGGCGAAATCGGCTTTGCGGGTGCCATTTTCAGCGACGACCTGAGCATGAACGCGGCCCACGTCGCAGGCCCGATAGAGGATAGGCTGGAGCGGGCTTTGGCCGCCGGTTGCGATATGTTGCTTGTCTGCAACGCCCCCGAAGACGCCCTGCGCGCCGCCGACTGGCTGGAAAGGGAGAGGATTGCGGGCAATCCCTCGCTGCTGCGAATGCGCGCCAAACCCGCGCCCGCGCCCGAAAACAAAACTTGGCAAAGCGCGGTGGCCGGCATTCGCCGCCTTTGCGCCGAAGGAGGACTTCGCAATGGGTAGGATGTTGCCATTCATACTTTCGCTGACGCTGCCCCTGGCGGCGTTCGCTGACGATTACACCAGCCGCCCGGAAGTGCGGGAATTCGTCCGGGAACTTGTTCGGGAAAGCGGTTTCGATGAAGCGGAGTTGCTGTCGATTCTCGAACAGGCGGAGTACCAGCAGAGTATCGTTGACGCGATCAGTCGTCCGGCGGAAAAGGAACTGACTTGGGCTGGATACCAAGATATTTTTCTGACGAAAGAGCGAATCCGATCCGGTGTGGCGTTCATGGCGGAAAATCGCGCGGCGCTGGAAAAAGCCCAGCGGGACTATGGAGTGCCGCCGGTGATTGTCACTGCCATCATCGGCGTGGAAACCATGTACGGCAAATTCCTTGGCGACTATCGGGTGCTGGACGCTCTGACAACTTTGACCTTCGATTACCCCCCGAGGTCGGACTTTTTCCGCGGTCAACTGAAGGAATTTATCCGGCTTGTCCGGGAACAAGACATGGAGATCACCAGCTTGAAAGGCTCCTATGCCGGGGCCATGGGGTTCGGGCAGTTTATTCCCAGCAGTTATCTCAACTATGCAGTTGATTTTGACGGCGATGGCTCCCGGGACATCTGGAACAACACTACGGACGCCGTTGGCAGCGTCGCCAACTATTTCAAAGAACACGGCTGGCGGCGCGACGCCCCTGTCGCCTTTCCGGTGGATGCCGCGGCGCTGCCCGAAGAAGTATTCAATGTTTCCCTGGAGCCGAGCCGATCCATAGCCGGATTGGAAGAGTTGGGCGCGCTCGGAGTGCCGGAGGAACTCGACCGCGAACAGCAAGTCTCGCCCATGCGCCTGGTCGGCAAACAAGGCGACGAGTACTGGATCGGCTTGCAAAACTTCTACGCCATCACCCGCTACAACCACAGCGAACTGTACGCGATGGCCGTATTCCAGTTAAGCCAGGCCCTCCAAGCCGCCGGCAATTCTCCCCAAGGCGCCAATCCTGCTCATGGATAAGCGAGCGCCTTCCAAAACAGGGTGGAATCACAGGGTCGGGTAGCTTATGCTGCCCACCCCATGAATTCGCTGATTTACCCCACCACGAATCTAGCCCGCACCGAAGAACTCAATATCGTTCGCGGTGAGGGAATCTATGTCTTCGACAACACCGGCAAACGCTATTTGGAAGGCCTCGCGGGCCTGTGGTGCTCGGCCCTCGGCTACGGCAATCAAGAGCTGATCGAGGCCATCGGCAAACAGTTGGAAACACTTTCCTACAGCCACATGTTCGGCGGCCGCACGCATCAAGTCGGCATCGATCTTGCGGAAAAGCTCGCCGCCATGTTGCCAATCGCGGACGCGAAAATATTCTTGGCCAATTCCGGCAGCGAGGCCAACGATTCAATGATCAAGCTGCTGCGCTACTGGGCCAACGTGACCGGTCAGCCCCGGCGCAAGAAGATCATCGCTTTCGAGCGTGCCTATCACGGTGTCACGCTCGCGTCGGCGGCGCTGACGGGATTGCCGGTGAATCATGCGCATTTCGATATTCCGGTCGAAGAACTCGGCATTCTGCGCGCGGCGACACCGCACTACTACCACGGCCATTTGGACGGCGAGACCGAAGCTGAGTTCGCCAGGCGGCTGGTGGCGGATGTCGAGCAACTGATTTTGCGCGAAGGCCCGGAAACCATCGCCGCGTTCATCGCCGAACCGGTCGGCGGCGCGGCGGGCGTGGTGGTCGCGCCGGACGACTATTTCCCGGCGCTGGGCCGCATGCTGGAAGGCTACGGCATACCGTTTTGGGCCGACGAAGTGATTTGCGGCTTCGGCCGCGCGGGTGAAGTCTTCGGCAGCGCGGCGGTGGGAATTCAACCGTGCCTGATGAGCCTGGCCAAACAACTGTCCTCGGCCTACATTCCGATCAGCGCCGCGGCCATACCCGGCGAGATGTACGAGGCCATGGTGGAGCCGAGCCGAAAAGTCGGCGTCTTCGGTCACGGCTTCACCTACAGCGGCCATCCCGTCGCCTGCGCTGCCGCGCTCAAAGCCATCGAAATTTACCAGCGGGACGGCTTGTTCGCCCATGCGGCCGAAGTCGGCGCGCACATGCAAAAGCGGCTGCGGGAGTTTGCCGGCCACCCACTCATCGGCGAAGTGCGGGGCAAGGGACTGATTGCCGCGGTCGAGCTCGTCGCCGACAAGTCCGCGCGCAAACCGTTTCCCGACGGCCGCGCGGGCGCCATCACCGTGGAGCACTGCCGGAAACAGGGCTTGCTGATCCGCGCCGTGGCGGGCAACTCCATCGCCTTCTGCCCGCCGCTGATCATCAGCCGCGGGCAGGTGGATGAAATGGTGGAGTTGTTCGGCCGCGCGCTGGCCAGCGCCGCCAAAGATATTCGCCGCGAGCCGAGCTGAGTTGCCGAGACCCAGCCGCGTCCCGGAGAGAATGCCGACTGCGGCCGGTTTTGCGATAATGGGCCGAAGCCGATTTCCACCGCAAGCGAAGCGAGGGTAACCATGGGAAACACTACGCGCGAGCCGATCAACACCCATCCCGCGGTGGCGCCGGGCCGCGATACCGCCGGACAAGACCCGGCCGCGGCCGCGCCCGCCTACGGACTCACCGCGGCGGGCCTGCTGCTGGGCGCGGTTTTGGCCGCCTGCGGCCCGACCGATGAGCCAGCCGCCCCGGCGGCGGTATCAGAGGAGTCCAGCACCGCCGTGGATCTGATCCTCACCAACGGCAAGGTGCTGACCGTCGACGCGGATTTCTCCATCCACGACACGGTGGTGGTTGATGAAGGCCTCATCGTCGCCACCGGCGGCACCCCGCTGCTGGAAGAATACAGCGCCGCCGAAGTTGTCGATCTGCAGGGCAAAGTCCTGATGCCGGGCTTCATTGACTCCCATACCCACATCCGCGGCCGACCGAACCACTACATCGAATTGTCCGAAGTTGGCTCGGTGGAGGAAATCCGCCAACTGGTCGCGGCCAAAGCCGAGCAAGTCGGCCCCGGAAACTGGGTCACCGGCTACGGCTGGTCCGAAGATCAGCTGAGCGAAGCGCGCCGCCCCCTGCGCGACGATCTCGATGCCGCCGCTCTGGACAATCCGGTTATCCTCACCCGCGCCGGCGGCCACAGCGCCGTCGCCAACAGCATGGCGCTGGAGCTGGCGGATGTCACCCCGGATACGCCCGACCCGGAAGGCGGCGTAATCGAGCGAAATCCCGACGGCAGCTTGAATGGCGTGATCCGCGAGCGGCAAAACATCGTCACCCGGCTGGTGCCTGCCGCTACCGAAGAGGAAATGGTCGCAAGCCTCGAAGTGAACTTGAACAATCTGCTCGCCGATGGCATCACCAGTATTCTCGACGCTTCCAAACCACCTTCCGAATACGCGGTTTGGGAGCAGCTGTACGCTGCCGCGGAATTGCCCCTGCCGCGGGCGGCGCTGCAATTCCAGTGGCATGATCCGCCAGCCATCGCCGCGGTCAAAGAGCGGGTTGGCGACGGCAACGAGATGCTCAAAATCGGCCCGATCAAGGTTTTCTCCGACGGCGGCTTCACCGGCCCGGCGGCCTACACCAAGGAGCCCTACCGCGACCAAGGCGATTACCACGGCCACCTCGAAATGCCCGAGGAAGAACTCGTCGCGCATTTGAATGAAATCCACGATGCCGGCTGGCAAATGGGCATCCACGCCATCGGCGATGCCGCCATCGAGCTCGTGGTGGACATCCTTGCAGGAGCGCTCGAACGCAATCCGCGCCCGGACCACCGCCATTTTCTCAATCATTTTTCCATGCGTCCTTCGGATGAGACCATGGAAACCATGGCGCGGCACGGCATCGCCATCACCCAGCAGCCGAATTTCACTTACACCCTGGAAGGGCGGTATGTGGCGAACCTTGACGGCTGGCGCCTGCAGCACAATAATCCGCTGCGCTCGCCGATGGACTTCGGTGTCACGGTGGCGATTTCCAGCGATATCCTCCCCATTGGCCCGATGGTGGGGCTGTACGCGGCGGTCACGCGCAAAGGCATGTCCGGCGAGGTGTACGCCGAGGAAGAAGCGATTACCATGGAGGAGGCGATTCGGGGCTACACGCAAACCGGCGCTTGGCTGCTTTTCGAGGAAGATGTGAAAGGCTCGCTCGAGCCTGGCAAGTACGCGGACATGATCCTGCTTTCGGATGATCTACTGACCATTGATCCCGAGCGGATCATGGAAGTGGAAGTCGAACGGACCTGGCTGGCGGGAAGGCTTGTCTACGCCCGTCCCTGAAGAGACCCCCCGGCAACAGCCCCCGACACGGGAAACAGGGAGCCAAGTAAAGAGCTCGGCAAAAACATGAACAACACCAGCGCGCCCGACACCCAAATCGAGTTCATCGAGATCAGCAAGTCCTACGACGGCAAGACGATGGTGTTGCCGAATCTCAACATGAGTGTTCGCCGGGGCGAGTTTCTGACTTTGCTGGGGCCTTCGGGTTCCGGAAAAACCACCTGCCTGATGATGCTGGCGGGATTCGAAACGCCGACCTCAGGTGAAATCCGTGTTAACAGCAAGTCGGTACACGATTTGCCGCCGCGCAAGCGTGACATGGGTATGGTGTTTCAGAACTACGCCCTGTTCCCACATATGACTGTCGGCCAGAATCTGTCATTTCCGCTGGAAGTTCGGGGCATCCCGGCCGCGGACCGCGGCCGCCGGGTGCGGCGGGCCTTGGAGACTGTGCGTCTGGAAGATTATGCCGACCGCCGTCCCGGCCAGTTGTCCGGTGGTCAGCAACAACGGGTGGCGATCGCCCGGGCGCTGGTGTTCGAACCTGGCGTGGTGCTGATGGACGAGCCTCTCGGCGCGCTGGACCGCCGCCTGCGGGAGGAATTGCAGCTCGAAATCCGTTCCATCCAGCGCAATCTCGGCGTGACCATGGTCTATGTCACCCACGACCAGCAGGAAGCGATGACGCTCTCCGACCGCATCGCGGTTTTCAATCACGGCGAAATTCAACAGGTTGCCAGCCCGGAAACCCTGTACGAGGAGCCAGCCCGGGAATTCGTGGCACGTTTCGTGGGCGACAACAATCTGCTGCGGGGCACGGTGAGTTCGGTGGATGGGGATCTGTGCGAAGTTCAGGTCGGCGATAGCTCGATCCAGGCGTTCATGGTCGAACCGCTTGCCGTCGGTGCGCGAACGGTGCTGGCGATCCGTCCAGAGCGTGTGGTGTTTTCGCCCGCCGAGGAATACCGCAACAAGGTCGGTGCCACGATAGAGGACATGGTTTTTCAAGGCGACCATTGGCGGATACGGGTCGAGGTGTTGGGTCAGAAAGACTTTTTCGTCAAGATACCCAATTTGCTCGGCCAAGGCGGCGTGCTTCCCGGCGATCAAGTGCGAATCGGTTGGACGGTGATCGATTGCCGGGCGCTGCCGGAAGACAGCCACGGCAGCCGATGAACGCGGGGGCCGAGAGCGGCTTGCCCGAGCCCGACCGGAAACCGGGAGTGGATACGGCAAGCGCCGATAATCGACGGCGGTTTTGCGGTGGTCGCCGCTGGCTCGCGCTTTGCTTGGCGGTCTGCTGCGCCGGCGCCGGCGCCCAGACTCTCACCATGGTCACCCAAGGTGGATCCTACGGTCGCGCCATTGAATTGGCTTGGGTGGAGCCATTCATGGAGGCAACCGGAATCGATGTGCGAATGGATGAATTCAACGGCGGACTGGCGCAGATTCGCGCCCAAGTGGAATCCGGCAGCGTATTTTGGGATCTGGTCAACATCACCACGCCGGACGCGGTCAGGGCCTGTGACGAAGGTTTGCTGGAGTTGATTCCCGTGGAAGACTTGCCCCCGGCGCCGGGCGGCACTGCCGCGGCTGCCGACTTCATGCCGGACAGCCGGTCGGAATGCGCCGGCGGCGGTATTGTTTCGGCGACCATGGTCGCCTACAACCGCCGGATGTACCCCGGCGCGAAGCCTGAAACCCTGGAAGACTTTTTCGATCTGGAAGGATTCCCCGGCCGCCGCGGCATGCGGCGAACCCCGGTGGTCAATTTGGAAATCGCTCTGATGGCGGACGGTGTCCCCGCGGACAGCGTCTATCGCACCCTCGACAGCGAGACGGGAATCGCGCGGGCCTTCGCCAAGCTCGACACGATCAAAGAGCAAATCATTTTCTGGGAGGCTGGCGCCCAGCCGCCGCAGCTGCTGGCGGACGAGGAAGTCGCCATGACCATGGCCTTCAACGGGCGCATTTTCAACGCCCAGGCGCTGGAAAACCAGCCGTTTGAAATCATCTGGGACGGCCAGGTGCAGACCACGGGCGGTACGGTGATCGTGCGGGGCACACCGCGGCTGTCGAGCGCCAAGCGCTTCGTCGAATTCGTCTCAAGGCCGGAAATCCTGGCGGGTCTGAGCAAGTATATTTCCTACAGCCCGACCCGGTTTTCCGCCGCGGCGATGGTCGACCGGCATCTCGCCACCGGAATCGAAATGGCGCCCCATATGCCTTCTTCGCAGCGGAACACGGCGCGGGCGCTGGCCAGCGATGTGCAGTGGTGGTCCGACAATGGCGATGAAATGAACGAGAGGTTTGCGGTATGGCTGTTGCGATGAACACGCGCCCGCCGGCGGAGGCCCCGGGGGCCGCCCACAGCGGGGAACTGAACGGCGGCAACCGGCCAGTTTTTAGGCTGCGGGAGAAGATTTTCCGGGGGCGCGCCGTTCGCTCCACTCCCGGCGGCCGCTTGCGGTTGGCGCTTTGGCTGCTGGCTATGACCACCGCCGCCGCCCAAGCCCAAACACTGACATTGGTCTCCTATGGCGGTTCTTACGGACGCGCGGTCGAGCGGGCCTGGGTGGAACCCTTCGAGGCGGAAACGGGCATCGAGATGAGGATGGAGGATTACAACGGCGGTTTGGCGCAAATCCGCGCCCAAGTCGAATCCGGCAACGTGTTTTGGGATTTGGCCGACATGACGACCCCCGACGCGGTCCGGGCCTGCGACGAGGGTCTGCTCGAAATCCTTTCGCCGGAGGACTGGATTTCCGCCGCCGACGGCACCCCGGCGACGGATGACTTGCTGCCCGGCAGCCGCTCGGACTGTTCCGGGGCGGGTTTGGTGTCGGCCACTATCGTCGCCTTCAATGACGGGCTGTTCCCGGACGAAAAGCCGGCCTTGCTCGCGGATTTCTTTGATCTGGAAAAATTTCCCGGGCGCCGCGGCATGCGGCGCGTGCCGGTGGTCAATCTGGAGTTCGCCCTGATCGCCGACGGCGTGCCGCTCGATGAAATCTACCAAACTCTCGACACCGAGGCCGGCATCGCGCGGGCCTTCGCCAAGCTCGATACGATCAAAGATGAAATCGTATTCTGGGAAGCCGGCGCGCAACCGCCACAAATGCTGGCGGACGGGGAAGTCGTCATGAGCACGGCCTACAACGGTCGCATTTTCAACGCCCAGATCCTCGAAAATCAGCCGTTCACGATCATCTGGGACGGTCAAGTGCAGGAAACGAGCGGCCAGGGGATTGTGTTGGGAACGCCGCGGCTGGAACTGGCCCGGCGCTTCATCGAATTCGTTTCGCGGCCGGAGAACCTGGCGCGGATCAGCGATTATATATCCTACAGTCCGACCCGCCATTCCGCCAACGCCTTGGTGGATGTCCATCTTGAAACCGGCATCGAAATGGCTCCCCACATGCCTTCACTGCCGGTCAATATGGAACGCGCGCTGATCAGCGACTGGGCGTGGTGGGCCGACAATCGGGACGAAATGAACGAGCGCTTTTCGGTATGGCTTTCTCGCTGAAAGACAAACGTACGCGGGCCGTTTTGCTGGCGGCGCCGCTGGCCGTGTTCGTCGCGGTGACCTTTCTCGCGCCGCTGGCGACCATGCTGGTGCGCAGTGTCTATGAACCCGCGGTGGCCAATTCCCTGCCGGAGACATTGGCGGCCCTGGACGCCTGGGATGGCCGCGAAACGCCCTCGGAGGCGGTATTCCGTGCGGCGGGAATGGAAATGGTCCGCCTCAACGAAGCCCGCGGCCTCGGTTCGGTTGCGACCCGGGTGAACCGCCTGCAAAGCGGTATGCGCAGCACACTGCTCGGCACCGCCCGCCGACTCGCCCGGGGTCCACCACCCGACTCCTGGCGCGAGGCCATGATCGCGGCCGATTCCGACTGGGCCGAAACTTCCACTTGGCTGGCGATTCGCCGGGCGGGTGAACGCTTCACACCGAGGCACTATCTGAACGCGCTTGATCTCGAACGCGGCGGTGCCGGAGAAATCGTTGCCCTGCCCGAGGACCGGCGAATCTACGTCGATTTGCTGATTCGCACTTTCGCGATCAGCGCCACCATCACCGTGATCAGTCTGTTGCTCGCGTATCCGGTCGCTTGGCTGCTGGCCCACGCGAGTCCGGCCCGGGCCGGCTTGCTGTTGCTGCTCGTGCTGGTTCCGTTCTGGACTTCCTTGCTGGTGCGCACCACATCCTGGATCGTATTGCTGCAAAATCAAGGCGTTATCAATGATCTGCTCGTGGTGCTGGGTATTCTCGCCGAAGAACAGCGCTTGTCGATGATTTACAACATGGCCGGCACCATCATCGCCATGGTGCATGTATTGCTGCCGTTCATGATTCTGCCGCTGTATTCGATCATGCGCACGATTCCGCCGCGGCACATGCAGGCCGCGGCTTCGCTGGGCGGCTCGTTCTGGCAGTCGTTCCGGCGCGTGTACTGGCCCCAATCGCTGCCCGGCGTCGCCGCCGGTTCGTTGCTGGTATTCATCATGTCGATAGGCTTTTACATCACGCCCGCGTTGGTCGGCGGGCGCACCGGACAATTGATTTCCAGCATGATTGCTTACCACATGGAGCAATCGCTGAACTGGGGATTGGCGGCCGCGCTCGGCGTCGTCCTGCTGTTGCTCGTGGTATCGCTCTATTTGATCTACAACCGCTTGGTGGGAATCGACAAGATGAGGCTGGGCGGATGATGAGTTCCACGAAGCAGTCGGGCGAATCCAGACTGCGCGGCTGGCTGCACACCGGTTTTTCCGCCGCGGTGCTGTTTTTCCTCGTCGCGCCGGTGCTGGTGGTGATTCCGCTCAGCTTCAACGCCGAGCCCTATTTCACTTTCACCGAAGGCATGTTGCGCCTGGACCCCGACGCTTGGTCGCTGCGCTGGTACCGCAATGTGCTCGAAGAAGGCCGCTGGCTGCCGGCGCTGGGCAAAAGCGTGCTGATCGGCAGCGCGGCCACCGTGGTCGCCACGACCTTGGGCACGCTCGCGGCGCTTGGCTTAAGCAGCCCCGCCATGCCGGGACGGGGAATCATTATGGCCTTGCTGATCTCGCCGATGGTGACGCCGATCATCATCACCGCCGCCGGCATGAGCTTTTTCTATTCGGATTTGGGGCTGGGGCAAACGTATATCGCGCTGATCATGGCCCACGCCGTTCTCGGGGCGCCTTTCGTGCTGATTGCGGTCAGCGCCAGCCTCAGCGGCTACAACCACGACCTCAACCGCGCCGCGGCCAATCTCGGCGCCGACGGCTGGACGACGCTGCGCCGGGTGCAATTGCCCTTGATCGCTCCGGGCGTGTTTACCGGCGCCTTGTTCGCATTCTCCGCCTCATTCGACGAAGTCGTGGTGGTGCTGTTCATCGGCGGCCCGGAACAGCGCACGATTCCGCGCGAAATGTGGGCGGGCATCCGGGAACAAATCAGCCCGGAGATTTTGGCCGTGGCCACTTTCCTCATCTTGTTCGCGGTTCTGCTACTGGCCGCCGTCAACTGGCTGCGCAACCGCGACTACGTCCGCGCTTCCTAGGCCGCCCGCGCCGCCGACCGCGGCGGCGGGGGAACGCTAGGGGACCGAATCGGTCTCTGTCCGACCCGGCCCTCGCCCGCGCAAGCTCGGGTGATGCTTTGATGGCCTACTCGAATACCCCGCTGTTGGCGTCGGCGATGTCCATGTAGGTTTGCTTGAAGCCGGGCAGCAGATAGCCTTGTTCGATCAGGCTGTCGGTTGAGGCTTCATACTTTTCCAGATAGTCCTCGAAGGAACGGTACAGGCCGGCGATCGAATTGCGCGGGTCGCCCGCTTGCACCGCGGCCGCGGTATTGGTCGGAAACGGAATGTAGCCCCCCGCGAGCCGCGCCAGCGAGCGCTCGGCACCGGACGCCGGCGAGCGCAGATTCCACGGCGTAAAAGTCGCCAGTGGCACCGCCGTCAAGGGCGGCAGAATCGTACTCGAGGCGAAATCGTTGTTGTCGGAGTCCACAGCCGGCGCCAATGCTCCATACCAGCGGTCGGATGCTTGGGGGTGGCGGTCGATAATGCGCTCGCCCTCCCAGCGCGGGCCGTAATCGGCGCGGGCAGGTCGGTACAGCGCCGCGGGATGGTTGACGCCGCGCAGGGGATTCCAGACCGCGCCGTTGATGCGGCCTTCGATATGGGAAGGCGCCAGCGAGCCGTCGGCGATGCGCGGATAGCGCGATGCCGGAGGCTCTTCCCCTTCCGCCACCCAGCGGTACAAGGCCAACAGCAGCGAATCGGCGATCGGCGCCCACATATTCGGATTGCGCAGCAACTGGGTATTGTCGTCGTTCCGCGGTCGACCGTTGCCGGAACCATGCTGGGAGCCGCCGATGGTATAGAAACGGACATTCGGCGGCAGATAAGCGTCTTCGGTTCCATCCGGCGTGGTATGCGGCAGCGAACCCGCGCGCACCCAGTATTCATTCGATGTCTGGGTATGGAACACCATCGGCACCGTGCCGCTCGCCCGGGCGCGGCGCAGAATGCTATCGTTGCGGCCAGTCCACGGGTCGGTGCTCTCGCCGTAAGTGAAGGGGAACAAATCGTTGGGATACAGGTGGTTGGAGTGCTGGCCGTTAGTGCGGGTGGGCATGGCGAAACGGTTGTTGAACATGCCGTAACCGCCACCGGCGATCACCGGCATGATGCCGTCGAATACCTTGCGCGACTGCAGGTCGGCATTGAAGCCGTCGTAAAGGAACTGCCGCAGCAGCCGCCCGCTTTGCGAATTGCCCCAAGCCACCGTGTGCGCGATGGCCGGCAGGCCCAGCGGCGACAGCAACTGTTCGCCGCCGCCATGGCGGATAAGCGAGACCAGATCCCGGATCGCCGCCATGCCGGCGCCGGCCAGCACCGGGTCGCGGGCTTCATAGACCAACTCGTAAATTACACCCGGTTTGAAACCATCGTCGAGGGAGAGATTTACGATGGGCTGACTGCTCTCGGGCTCGTCGATAACGGTCAACTCGAAACGCGAACGTTCGATGGGAACCCGCGCGTCTTCCTGATACCGCCACCGGGTCAGGCTGGCTTCGCGCAATCCGCGTTCGGTGGGGGCGTAGGCCAGATGTCCGCCGCCGGCGACATTGACCTCATCCGCAGGACTATTGACACCGATTTCATAGCGGACCGAACCGGTAATCGGCTCATCCGCCGAACCGACGATCGGCGCGTGCAGGCGCAAGCGTTCGGGGGCGGGCGTGATTTCATTGATCCAGCCGGTCGCCAGCCAAGTAAAACCGAGGCCGGCGAGGGGGTGGTCGAAGGAAATCTCCGGTGGCACCCGCGATCCGCCGCGGTTGTTGACTTGGTACATCAAGCCGCCGTTGGCGATATCGGCGGACGGCCGCAGCAGCCGGAAATCCGCCGTGTACTCGACCATGCCGTCATCGTTGCGCGGGGCGCGGTCAAGGTCGGTTATCGCGGCATTGCCGGGATGGTCCGGGTCCAGGCGCATGTGCAACACGCCTTCGATCACTTCGTAAGTGAAGTCATGCCCGACGGCCGCCAGGGTCTTCCGGCTGACGATATCGACGCGCTCGACCCCGGCCGACAAAGTCGCCGGCAGCAGCAACAGCAACCACAGCAGGCGGCACGGAAAGTTTGCGGAAACAACCATCGGCACACGGTGACGCAAGTTTTTCATGGCGGCAACTCCAAATCCCGGGGGCGGCAACAGCCCGAACGCCGATACTTCCAAAGCCGGCCCCGCCGGTCAAGTACTGGCGCCGCCGGCGGGCTTGTCGACAGCCGGTTTGTTGATGCGTAACATACCGAGGCATTGAGCGCCAACAAAAAAGCGCCGCTCGGCACGAGAGCCGATTCCAACACATGAACGACAAACAATACCTCGCCGAACTTCTTCGACTGCAGACGGAACTGGTGAAACTGCAGGGATGGATCCAGCATCGGGGTTTGCGGGTTGTCGTCATCTTCGAAGGCCGCGATGCCGCCGGCAAGGGCGGCGCGATCAAACGCATCACCGAGTATCTCAATCCACGGGTGTGCCGGGTGGTGGCGCTGCCGGCGCCAACCGAACGGGAAACCAAGCAGTGGTATTTTCAGCGCTACGTGGCTCACCTGCCCGCCGCCGGAGAAATGTTGCTGCTGGACCGGAGTTGGTACAACCGCGCCGGTGTCGAGCGCGTCATGGGTTTTTGCGACGAAAGGGAGTACCGCGAATTTTTGCGTGAATGCCCGCGCTTCGAGCGCATGCTGACGCGGGCCGGCTTCTTGCTAGTCAAGTACTGGTTCTCTATTTCCGAGGAAGAGCAGGAGCGGCGCTTCGAGTCCCGCGTGCGCAAAGCCCACAAACGCTGGAAGCTGTCGCCGATGGATCTGGAAGCGCGGGCGCGCTGGGACGATTACTCCAAAGCCAAGGATGAGATGTTCGCCCACTGCGATATCGAAGAAGCGCCCTGGCATGTGGTGCATGCGGATGTGAAGCGCTACGCGAGGCTGAACTGCATGCGCCACCTATTGAGCCTGATCCCCTACCAAGACCTCACGCCCCAGCCCATCGTTCTCCCCAAACGCACTCCAGCCGGCGACGTGGCGCGGCCACCCGAATCCCGCCAGCACTTCATCCCGGAACATTACCCCTGAAGTGACGGATGCGGAAATCCGTCGCGGCGAGTTGGCACGCCACCGCAACCTGGCCGACTCACTCCCAGCGGGATTGCTCTTCTTCCGCGGTCCGTTCGCCGTCTTTCCCAGCCTTTGCGCTGTAGGTCCATCCGCCGAACTTGGACCAGCGCTCCAATCCCGCGCGGGACGCGAACAGCAAAGCGGACTCGCGCAAACTCCCGTCCTTGGGAACAACAATCGCGGTCAGCGCGGAACCCAGTACCAACAAAACCGCCCCGCCAATGGAAAGTAGGGTGAGGCGATCGGAAAACGCGTATTCTGGATTGATATACACAACCAATTTCAGCGTCCCGATGGTGAACAAAGGCGCCACCACCAGCACTGCGCTGACTTTCGACGCATCCCAAAATTTCAGCGCTTCGGCGAAGGCGCCGTAGGCGATCAAGGTATTCAGGCAGCAGAACGCCAGCAGGCCGAGCTGCGGTCCGTCCAAGCTCAGCAATGTGCCGGGGTCGATGAACGGCAACAGCACCAGCGTTGAAAACAGATAGATGAACAGCAGCACCTGGGCGGAACTGAAATCTCCATGCAGTTTTTTTTGCAACAACGCGTAAATCGTCCAAGTAACCGCCGCCGCCAGTACGATGAGTACACCGATGGTCTGCTCGCTTCCCAGATCCAGCAACTCCTGCAACCGGTCGTTGAAGAACAGCGCCATTCCCAGCACGATCAACGCCGTGCCGAGTTTTTGGGCGATGCTGAACGGCTCGCCGTAGAACAACACTCCGCCAAAAATCAGGAACAGCGTGGTGAGCTGGATCACCGCTTCGGCGGTCTCGCCATTGATGAAATTGAGGGCGAAGGCGAACAGAAAATAATTGCCGCATAATCCCGCCGCGGCCAATAACAGCCACCAACCGGCGGTGCCGCGAAATTGCCGCGGCAGTGGTAACCGGCCCTGCCAAGCCAGCCAAGGCGCCAGAAGTGCGGCCGCGACCAGAAAGCGGTACCAGACGATGGTCTGGGCATCCATGCCGCGCAGCAATTCCTTGAGCGTTACCGGCAAAACGCCCCACATACCCGCCGCCAACAGCGAGAAAAAGAATCCGGCGACAGGATTTCGGGTTGCTTTTTCCATGATTTGCCCAAGATGCGCGAAAGATTCGCGCCATGGCCTGGTTGCGGGCGGGGTTGGCGTCAGCGCCCTTGGTTCAGATAGAGAATGATATTGCCGCTGGCCGCGCCAACCGCGGCGATATCGGTATCGCCATCGCCGTCCACATCGGCCGCGGCGAGCCCGGAAACCGCCACTTCGCCGCTCAAATCTTCCCGCCGCCAGCGGCCGCTGGACTCGTCGTATTGATAAATCGCCAGTTGATAGGGTTCGCCGCGGCCTCCGGCGATGATTTCATCAATCTCGTCGTCGTTCAGGTCAGCGGTCACCAAGCCGTGGCCGGCGGCCAGGCGATCGTCTATTTCAAGCCGATTCCAAAGTGGTTCATCGCCGGCGTACACCACCACTTGGTTGCCGTGCCAGGGTTCAATCGTGGCGATGAAGCGGTCGCCCCGGGGCAGCCCCCCGACGGCGACTTCGCTGGAGCCGATATTCGGCCGCTCCGGGCCTTGCAGGCCCGCGCCGATTCGCGACTTGGCCACCGCTTCGCCCATGGTGGCGAGTTGAAACAGATGCACGCCGCCGAAACTCGCGGTGAGCAAATCCTCGGGGTCGTCTTCGTCCCAATGCGCGGCGGTCATGCCATGGGACAACTCCAAGCCGCGGTCCAACACGACGCCGTTCCAACGGGCAACCGCCAAATCCTCCGGCAGTGGATACGCTTTCAGTTCCAAGCCGACATCGTACAGCGGCGCTTCGGCTCCGGTGCCGATAATCGGCAGGTTAACCAATTCCCGTCTGCCGTCGCCGTTTAGATCCGCCCACAGGATGCGGTGGGAGGTCGGTGTCTCGTCAATGTAGTGGGCCGTCCATTGCCGGCCGGTTTCTTGCGCGGCCTCTGGATCGCCGGGGTTTTCCAACCAATGGAGCACGCCGCCGCCGCGGTAGTTGCCCAAGCTGAAGTCGTGGGCCAGCGCTACATCGATATCGCCGTCGCCGTCTATATCCTGGGGCGCGCCGTCGATAATGTCCTGCAAGGCGGTTGTGATGGTGAATTTGTTCCAATCTGGATTGCGGTACCAAACCAATTGCCCGGGGCTCGACGCCCACGCAATCACATCTGGCAGGCCGTCGCCGTCGATATCGGCGATATCGATTCCAACGCCGCTGGTGAATTGGTCATCAAGCGGCAGGTGCTCGAATTCGGGTAGGTCTTGAGCCTGAATTCCCGCGGCGAAGCCAGCCGCCGCCGCGGCAGAAGCCGCCGCCCGCATGGCGGCCGCTGTTGTGGTTCGGGCCTTGTTTGCGCAAATGAATTTCATGCCGGACGCGCCGAATCGGAAGGGCGGCACAAAGTACTGCCATTGCCGCCGCAAAGCAAACGCTTTCCGGCTGTCAACCGAGTTCCCAGCCGATTTCCGTGCGCGGAGCAAGCCGAACCGCGAAGCGCGCCGCCGGGAACCGGTTCAACTCATGTAGCGGGAAAACCGGGCTTTGAGAAACTCCATTTGGTCGGCCAGCACATTGTGATTGGACAAATAGAGGAACTCGTATTGGTTCGGCGCGAAAGGCACCGCCAGCAACTGCATCCCGGCTTCCTCCGGGGTGCGGTCGGCCTTGCTGTTGTTGCAGCGGCGGCAGGACGAGACCACATTGGTCCAGCTGTCGCGCCCGCCGCGGGCCAGCGGCAGCACATGATCGCGGGAAAGTTCGGCGGCACCGGGGGCGTTGCCGCAGTACATGCAGAGATACTGATCGCGGCGGAAGAGAAAACGGTTCTCCAGCGGCGGCTGGTACCGTTCCGCGTGGACTTTGCCTTCGCAGGCGACGATGCTCGGCAGCTTGAGCACCGATTGCCGGCCGAGCCGATTGAAGCCGCCGCGCATTTCCAGCACGGTGTCGCCCAAGGACCAGACCACCATCTCCTTCACCAGCAGCGTGGCGGTTTGCTCCCGCGTCAGCCAAGCAACCGGAGCGCCGGCTTTATTCAATTTCAGTACTTTCGCGTTCATGGGAGTTTTCCCTTCACCGCGACCGCCAAGCGCTTGGCGGGACCAACCGCTTTGCAGGTCTTGCGGGTCACCGAGGACCGCGGTGCCGTTCATCTCCACCATCGGCTCGATTGCGGGGAATTGTAACCGTCTGCCGCGCTTTGTCGAGCAAACCGCCGCAAAACCCAGGCCCGGGGAGAAAGATCCCGCTCAACTGTTTATGGGCGTCCCCCCCCAAGCGGTGGCTGTTCCCCTCGGCGCGAGCCCCGGCACGGCAACGCGCGGCGCGCAGCAAAGTTTGGTTCCCCGCTTGCGGTTGGGATTGCTATTTTGCCGCGGGCGCAACACAATCGCCTCAATCGAGTTAGGGAGACCTTCAGGTGATGAGACTCCTCAAATGGTCCGCAATCGCCGTCGCCGGAATAATCGTTGCCGGCGGGTTTTCGCTGTTGGCCATGCGCGCGAGCGACGGTCCCATCGCCGTAATTCCCGGCGGTCCTTTCCGCAGCGGCGAGCCGACCCCGATTCCCGACGATTGGAGCTTTCTGCGCGACCGCATGGAAGTCGAATTCCAAACCATGGATCCGGCCACTTCCCGCACGGTGTGGGTTGGCGTACATGACACCCGGCTGTTTCTCATCAGCGGCTACATGAATTCTTGGTATGGCGGCATCTGGAAACAATGGCCGCATTACATGGAAGACGATCCTCGCATCGTCTTGCGAGTGGATGACGCCCTCTACGACCTGCGGTTGGAGCGCATCATGGACGGTCCGGATGTGGTGCCGGTGCTCGGCGAATTCGCCCGCAAATATTTTTCCGCCGAAGCGGGAACGGCGGTTCCACCGCAGGCGGTAACTTCCGGTTCCGCTTGGCTGTACGAGGCGGTGGCGCGATAGCGGGCCGCCGCCTGGGAGTTTTGCCAAGTGCTGTTTTTTTCCGCAGTTCGTTGTATTGCGCACGCTGCGGGGGATTGACGTTTTGACTGCGTTCTTGCGACAATGCGCCATCAATTCAGGGGGCAACCAAGGCAGCCAAGTTCGCCTGGCGCCTTGATCAGAAGCCAGCCCGTCCGCTGGGAAGTTCCAAATAGGCATGTCTGTTTCCCGCTTTACAGGAAATGAAGTGGGAACCGATGCTTTGCTTGGTTAAAGCAAAAAAATGACTGGAATGATGGTTCAACCAGTGATAGTCAAATGAGAAGGAGTGGGAAATGGCGAAGTACTATGCAAGCAATCCGATAGACGGACTCGTGCCGCTGCAGGGTGATACTTTGATGGAAGCGATCGAATATGCCGCGAACCAAGACTGGAAATTCACCGAAGGAACAATCCCCATTTTCGACGGCAGCGCTCAACCCATCGCATGGATGGACCCGGAAGACTGCGCTTGGACACTTTCCCCACCCGCAGTCTGGTGGCCGGCAAAATCCAACTCCGAAGAAGTCAGAGACAAGGCCGTGAGACATTGACTTCGCCGATTTGCGAGCGGCAGTCGGCCGATGAATCAAGTAACGAACGAATGAGCAAGCGGAACGTAATCGAATAAGGGTTTTGTGACCAGAGAAAGCGAAAATCGCACTTTCGTGGAAGGTGCTTTGTCGCCGGTTGTTGACGTATAGGAAGAGATCGTTGCTTGGTGGGCCCACCAGGACTTGAACCTGGGACCAACGGATTATGAGTCCGGTGCTCTAACCAACTGAGCTATAGGCCCTGCTTGCCTGCGCCGCGCTTTCGGCGTTCGACCGCGGCTAGGACGATTCTTCGAGAAAGCTGCGCAGATGGTCCGAACGCGAGGGGTGGCGCAATTTGCGCAGCGCTTTGGCTTCTATCTGGCGAATGCGCTCCCGGGTAACATCGAATTGCTTGCCGACTTCCTCCAGGGTGTGATCGGTATTCATCTCGATGCCGAATCTCATGCGCAACACTTTTTCTTCCCGCGTGGTCAAGCTGCCGAGCACATCACGGGTGGCTTCCTTCAGTCCTTCGCCAACGGAGGAATCGATGGGGTTGGGAATGGTGCCGTCTTCGATGAAGTCACCGAGATGGGAATCTTCGTCGTCGCCAATTGGGGTTTCCATGGAAATCGGCTCTTTGGCGATCTTCAGCACTTTGCGCACGCGGTCTTCTTGCATTTCCATGCGTTCGCCGAGTTCTTCCGGTGTCGGCTCGCGGCCTTTTTCATGCACCATCTGGCGCGAAATACGATTGAGCTTGTTAATCGTTTCGATCATATGCACCGGGATTCGGATGGTTCTGGCCTGGTCCGCGATGGAGCGGGTGATCGCTTGGCGAATCCACCAAGTCGCATACGTTGAAAACTTGTAGCCGCGGCGGTACTCGAATTTATCGACCGCTTTCATGAGGCCGATATTGCCCTCCTGAATAAGGTCGAGGAACTGCAGGCCGCGATTGGTGTATTTCTTGGCGATGGAAATCACCAGCCGCAAGTTGGCTTCGACCATTTCCTTTTTGGCTCGGCGCGATTTCGCTTCGCCGATGGCCATCCGGCGGTTGATATCCTTGATTTCGGCGATGGCCAAACCGCACTCTTCCTGCAGCAGGCGCAGCTTCTTCTGCGTTCGGCGCACTTCCGACTTTACTTTGCGCAACAAAGCGGCGTTCGTGCCGGCTTTTTCGATATGGCCGTCGAGCCATTTTTCATTGACTTCATTGCCGGGGAACGTGGCCAGAAACGCCCGGCGATCCATCATGCCTTTGCGCACGCAAAGCGTCATGATGTATTTCTCGTTGCGCTTGACGCGGCCCATAACGCCGCGAATTTGCAGCAGCAGGGGGTCGAACTGGCGCGGTGTGAGTTTGAAGCATCTCATCAAATCACCGAGCGCCCCGAGTTCGGCGCGGGACCGCGCGTCTTCGCGGCCAAATTTGGCGATGGTTTCATTGGCGCGCGCGTAGCGGTCTCGGAGAGCGGCGAAGCGGAGTCTGGCGATCGCCGGGTCCGGGCCGGAACTGGTTTCCTCCTCGCTATCGTCGTCCTTGCTTTCTTCTTTATTGGAGTCGGCGGCGCTTTTTCCATCAGCCTTCGCCCCAGCTTTGTCGCCGGGGGCCTTGTCCCGGGCATCGTTGCTTGCCTTGTTGGCTGCCGCGGTCGCCTTCGCCAAAGCTTCGGCCACGGCTGCGGCTTCTTCCTCGGTGTCCAGGTATCCAGAGATCAATTCTTTTAGCCGGCGGTCGTCGCTGGCGATAGATTCATATTCCTCCAGCAAGGCTTGGACCACGCCGGGAAAGCAGGCCATGGCCTTCATCAACTCGCGCAGGCCCTCTTCGATGCGTTTGGCGATTACGATCTCGCCTTCGCGGGTGAGCAATTCCACGGTGCCCATTTCCCGCATGTACATACGCACCGGGTCGGTGGTCCGCCCGGCTTCGGCCTCGTTTGCCACGGCGGCGAGCGCAGCGGCGGCCTCGGCGGCGGCCACATCGTCGGTGCCGCTTTCGCTTTCATCGTTGAGGATCAGAGAATCGGAATCGGGCGCTGCCTCATAGACCTTGATGCCCATGTCGTTGATCATCTGGATGATGTCTTCGACTTGGTCCGGGTCCGAAATCTGTTCGGGCAAATGATCGTTGACTTCGGCGTAGGTCAGATAGCCTTGTTCCCGGCCTTTGGCGATCAACGCCTTCAGATTGGACTTTGGCGCGAGTGGCGTGATTGAATCAGTCATGAATTCTTGGCTCGTATCGCTGGGCCGAGGCTGCGCAAGCTCGGCGCAGCCCGCCATTGTACACCGCACCCACACGCGCTGTATACGCCCGGGTGAAAACAGAGCAGCCGAGCGCGGCGCGGGTCTTCGCTTGGCGCCGCCTACTGCCGTTTAGCGGCAGTTCTGGCCTGCAGTTGATCGCGGAGGCGCTGGTCCGCCAGTTTCTTCGAACACCGTTCCCGCAGTTCGCCGAGAATCTGGAGAAATTCCCGCCTGATATTGTCTCGGCCCCGCGGCTCGATATCTTCCGCCGTCATTACTTCCATGAGTTGATTGCGCACTGCGGCGGTCGAATAGCAAATTTCCATTAATTGGTAACGGTCTATATCGGGGTTTTCCCTCACTTTTTCAATCAGTTCCACCAGAAGTTTGCCGGTGGCTCCACCCGCCTCAAGAATCGGCGCCAATTCGGTGTCGGTTTCCAGCGCCAGTTTCGGGTCCTCCTGGAGGAAATTTATCGCCACCAGCTCGGACCCGGGCGGTTTGTTCAAACCGCCGCCGCCGCCCGACCATTGCCGCGACGGGAGACCCGGCCAGGCTTCGGATGGCCGCGGCGGCGGCCCGTAGTCCGCGTCCGCCAACGCCGGTGGCCCGGCGGATTCCGCCGCCCGCCGGCGTCTGGCCGGCGCCGACATCAGCAGGGTTTGTTTGTCCACACCGGTGATTTCCCCCAGCTTGTCCAACATCAGCTGCCGGTAGACACCTTCGGGCAGAACACGGAGAAGCGGTACGGCTTTGCTCTTCAGCGCAGCCCGGCCTTCAATGGAGTCGGCATCCAAGCCCTCGCGCAAATGCTGGAAAAAGAAAGTTTCCAGCGGTTCGGCGGCCGCGACCCGTTCAAGAAACTGCTGCTTGCCGAGCTTGCCCACCAAACTGTCTGGATCTTCGCCCTCCGGCAACAGCAGGAATTTGGCGCGCTTGCCGTCGGACATGAGAGGCAGAGTGGTTTCCAGCGCGCGCCAAGCCGCCCGCCGCCCCGCTTCATCGCCGTCGAAGCAAAACACGACTTCCGTCGATTGCCGAAAAATGCGCTGAATTTGCCATGAGCTGGTGGCCGTGCCCAAGGTTGCCACCGCAAAGCGCATGCCCGCTTGAGCCAGGGCGATAACGTCCATGTAGCCTTCCACCAGCAGCAGCCGGTCGGCCCTGGTTCGGCGCGCCTCGAACAGTCCGTACAACTCGCGGCCTTTGGCGAACACCGGTGTCTCGGGGCTGTTCAGGTATTTCGGTTTGCCGTCATCGAGCACGCGGCCGCCGAAGGCCACCGTGCGGCCGCGGCTGTCGCGAATAGGAAACACCACGCGGTCGCGGAAACGGTCGTAAATCGGCGATTTGTCGGCTGTTGCCGCACTCCCCTCCTTGTGGGCGACCAGCAATCCCGCTTTCAACAACGCCCCCCGCGCCGCCTCGTCCGCGCCGAGCGCCCCCAACAGATTGTCCCATCCCGGCGGTGCATAGCCGAGCTGGAATTCCCGCGCGACCGCGCCGCTCAAGCCACGGGATTTACACCAATTGACGGCGCGGTCCCGCCGCGGATGCCGCCGCAACTGCTGCTGGAAATACTTGCTCGCCTGTTCCAGGCAATCGTAAAGCGCGCGTTGTTCGGCGCCGCGTTTGGCGGCGCCGGGGCTTTGCCGCTCGCGGGGGACCTCAATCCCGGCGTCCCGGGCCACCACTTCAACGGCTTCGGGTAAGCCGAGATTGTGGAAGCGCATGATGAAACCGACGGCGTTGCCGCCGGCGCCGCAGCCGAAGCAATAGAAGAACTGCTTTTCGGGCTGGACGCTGAAAGAGGGGGTTTTTTCCTTGTGGAACGGACAGCAGGCCTGATAATTCTTGCCCGCCTTCTTCAGGCTGACGCGGCGGTCAACCACATCGACGATATCCACCCGGCTCAGCAACTCGTCGATAAAGCTCTGTGGGATCAACCCTGCCATAGTTGCCCAATGTCCAGCACCGACTCAAACCGGAACGGGCTCGCCGCCGATTGTGCCACCGTCCGGTTGCTCGCGCGGCCCTGCGGCCGGATGGCCGAAATTGCTTCAGCCGCCCCCCAGCAGTTGACGAACTTGTTTGCCGACCTGGCTCATATCGGCGCGGCCGGTGACCCCCGGCTTGATCAAGGCCATGACTTTGCCCATTTCGCGCATCGATTGCGCGCCGGATTCGACAACCGCCTCCCGGATGATCGCGTTCAATTCGTCCGCGGCCAGCGGCTGCGGCAGAAATTCCCGCAGCACATCGATTTGGCCCTGTTCCTTCGCAACCAGGTCTTCGCGGTCGCCGGCCTCGAATTGGCTGATGGACTCGCGCCGCTGCTTGACCATACGGTCGAGTATGCCGGTTATTCGGGAATCGTCGCAGTCGATGCGCTCATCCACCTCCACCCGCCGGATTTCGGACAATGCCAAGCGGATGGTTTCCAGCCGCGGCTTGTCTTTGGCGCGCATGGCGTCTTTCATGGCTTCGCGGAGTCGGGCTTGCAGGGGGCTCATGATGGCTCGCGACCGCGGCGGGGGCCGGGAATCCTGTTCAGTACTGGCGCTGCAGTTTGCGGCTTTCCCGCAGCAGCTTCTTTTGATGGCGCTTGACCGCGGCCGCCGCCTTGCGCTTGCGCATCGCCGTGGGCTTTTCGTAAAACTCCCGGCGGCGCACTTCCGCCAAGATGCCGGCTTTTTCGCAGGAGCGTTTGAAGCGCCGCAGCGCGACGTCGAATGGTTCGTTTTCTTTCAGTTTTACTTGGGGCATTCGGCACCTTGAGTCGCAGGCCCTGATTGGGGCCGGAAAATGGGGGCGCATATCTTAATGCCCGAACGGCGGAATTGCAAAAATTTGCGCGGGTTCCTTTGCTGGGTTCAGCAGGGCGAACCCAAAGTCCGGCGGTGCGCCGGCTTACTTGCCGACCGGATGCCGAAAATTCCGAAATCGGGCGAAATAGTGGACAGAAGCGGGCAAGAGTGTGTAATAATCGCCTACTTCCCAGTTTAGGGACTTATACAACAGCAAAAACTCATTGGAAACTCTATCAGGAGGGGATGGTTATGCTGTCCATCAAACGTTGGCTGCCGCTGCTCTGCGGCGGCTTGGTAATGGGCTCCGGCGCCGCGCAGGTTGCCTTGGCCCAGGGTCAAGAGGCCCAGCAACTTGAGGAAGTGATTGTTACGGGAAGCCGCATTCGCGATCCGAACGTAATCAGTTCTTCCCAAATCACCACGATTGAAATCGAAGATATTTCCGACCGCGGCATCACCCGCGTCGAGGACTATCTGAACGACCTACCGCAAGTCTCGCCCGGTCAGGCGATCACCGCCTCCAACGGCGCCTCCGGCACGGCCACGGTCAATGTCCGCAACCTCGGCTGCGCGCGCACGCTGGTGCTGCTCAACGGCCAGCGGCTGGCACCCGGCACCACCGGCGGCGGCAACTGCGCGGATTTGAACTCGATTCCGACACTGCTGCTTGAGCGGGTCGAAGTGCTGACCGGCGGCGCGTCGTCGGTGTACGGTTCCGATGCCGTGGCTGGCGTGGTCAACTTTATCCTTGATGAGGATTTTGAGGGTTTCAAAGCCAGCTACATGCACAGCTTCTTTCAGCACACCAACGACAACGACGAGTTCCGCAATCTGGTGCGCTCCTACGACTACGCCCTGGCTGACGAAGACATCACGACAGGCGAAACCGACAAGTTCGCCATCGCCTTCGGCGGCTCGGTGTTTGAAGGCCGCGGCCATATCACGGGCTTTGTCGAAAAAACCGATACCGCGCCGATTCTCCAGGGCGACTACGATATCTCTGCCTGCGCCTTGACCGGCGGCAAAAGCGCCTGCGGGGGCTCGTCTACCATTCCTCCCGGTCGTTGGGCGGACTTCGGCGGCTACGGCGCGGCGGGCTACGTTAACAACGACCCCTCCGTCACCAGACTGGATCTGAAGGTGCTTGGGGACGAGTTCGTGCCGAGGGCGGGTCAGACTTTCAACTACAATCCGACCAATTTCTTCCAGCGCCCGGATGAGCGTCTGAACGCCGGATTCTTCGGCAATTTCGAGATCACCGATAACATCGAAGGCTACGCCAGCGTGCGTTCGATGCAGTCGGAGTCCAACGCCCAGATCGCCTATTCCGGCACCTTCGGCAATATCAGCTCGCTGCCCTGCTACAACCCGCTGCTGTCGCGTCAGCAATACGATGTGGTCTGCGGCGACTGGCAGGGCATGGGCGGCGACCACGCGCCCGATTTCGCCAGCGGCGCCGAAGCTTTGGCCTATCTGTCCGGGCTCGATATCGCGGTTGGCAATGGCGACATCATCGGCTACGAAGCGCCGCTGTACTCGCTGAAGCGCAACGTCGAAGGCGGCCCCCGGCAATCGGTCCGCACCTACGACAACGTCGTGTCGATTTTCGGTCTGCGCGGCGATATCGCCGCCGGTTGGACCTATGACGTGTCCTATCAGTTGTCGGATGTCGAGTACTCCGAGGAGTATCGCAACGATCTGTCAGTAACCAATATCAACCGCGCCATTGACGTGGTCAGCATCAATGGCACGCCGACCTGTGTTTCCGCCCTCAACGGCACCGACCCGGGCTGCATACCTTACAACCTGTTCTCGGGTGGTTTGCCCGGCGACGGCGGCATCCAGGCCGTAATCGACGGCGGCCCGGAATTGCAGCAATACATCGCCAATTCCACTTTCGTTCTCGGCACCGGCAAACAGCGCATCATCCAAGCCGTGGTCTCCGGCGAGACTCCGCTAACCATTCCCGGCGCGCCGGGACCGGTTTCGATGGCGCTGGGTTACGAAACCAAGGACCTGAGCACCGACTTCCGGCCTGACCTGCCGAGCCGCACCGGCGACCGCTCCGGTTCCGGCGGCGCCACGCTGCCGTTGTCCGGCGAATACGACGTCAACGAGTTCTTCGTCGAACTCGGTGTGCCGGTTCTCGACAACTTCAGCGTCGACGCGGGCTACCGCTATGCCGACTATTCGACCGACCAAACCACCGACACCTACAAGCTCGGCGCCTTTTATCGGGTGAACGACGATTTGGCCCTGCGCGCTTCGTGGCAGTCCGCGATTCGCCACGCCAATCTGTTCGAGCTGTTCCGGGCGACCGGCTTCAACTTGGTGGATCTGCCGGACGACCCCTGCGGCCTGTCCATGACCGCCAGCCAAGCGGCTTGCGCGAATACGGGCTTGGCTCCGAATCTTTACGGCACCGACCTGAAGTCGCCCGCGGATCAATACAATATCCTCCAAGGTGGCAACACCGAAGTGGCGCCGGAAGAAGCGGAATCCTTCACCGCCGGTTTGGTCGCCACGCCTTCGTTCATCGATGGCTTGGTATTGACGCTGGATTACTTCGACATCCAGGTCGAAGGCGGCATCGACAGCATTCCAGCGGCCACCGCGCTGCAGAAATGCCTCGATACCGGCATCTCCAACTTCTGCAACCTGATCAACCGCAATCCCACCAACGGTTCGCTGTGGTTGACCGGCGGTTACATTTCGGCCCAGCAGACCAACCTCAGCGAAGAAAATGTCGAAGGCATCGACATCATCTTCGACTACAGCTTCGACACGCCCATCGGACCGATGGAAATCGAAGGTGTCACCACCAATCTGTGGACGGCCGATCTGACCGAACTACCCGGTGAGTCCGCGCTCGAGTGCGCTGGCTACTGGGGTGTCGCCTGCGGCAAAAACCCGCAGCCGGAGTGGAGCGGCAACTACAAGGCGACTCTCTACACCGAGTACGACATCCGCGTATCTCTCGGCATGCGCTATCTCGGCGACACTGAAGATCTCGGCGGCAACAGCATCAATTTCGACGCGGAAACCTACTGGGATCTGACGGCGGAATGGAGCGCCTCCGAGAACTACACAGCCACCGTCGGCGTCAGCAATCTGCTGGACACCGACCCGCAGGTGAGCTCCGACGCGGGCACTGCGCCCGGCAACGGCAACACCTTCCCGGCCTACTTCGACGCGCTGGGACGCTATGTGTTCGTCAATGTGGGCGTAAGCTTCTAAGGGAACACGGAGTTATCCGGGCTCGGCCCGGAAAGGGAAAAGGCCGGGGCGAAAGCTTCGGCCTTTTTTCTGTCGGTCAGGCAGCCAAACGGCGTGATTGTTCTGGGCATAGAGACTTCCTGCGACGAAACCGGCATCGGCGTGTACTGCGCGGACCGCGGTTTGCTCGCCGACGGACTTTACAGCCAAGTCGAAATTCACGCCCGTTACGGCGGAGTGATCCCGGAATTGGCCTCCCGCGACCATGTGCGCAAGACTTTGCCGCTGATTCGCGAAGTGCTCGCCGAAGCGAAGCTGGCGCTGGCCGATATCGACGGCATCGCCTATACCGCCGGGCCGGGGCTGGTGGGTGCCCTGCTGGTGGGCGCGACCCTGGGCCGTTCCCTGGCCGCCGGTCTCAATGTGCCGGCTCTGGGCGTTCACCACATGGAAGGTCATTTGCTGGCGCCGCTGCTGGAAGGCAGGAAGTTGGAATTTCCCTTTCTGGCGCTGCTGGTGTCCGGCGGACACAGCCAGTTGGTGCGGTCGGAAGGCGTCGGCCGCTACCAAATGCTGGGCGAATCGCTGGACGATGCCGCCGGCGAAGCTTTCGACAAAGTCGCCAAAATGCTGGGTCTGCCCTATCCGGGAGGGCCGCATCTGGCGCGGCTGGCCGAGCAGGGCGATCCGCTCCGCTTCGATTTCCCCCGTCCGATGACCAAGCGCCCCGGTCTTGATTTCAGCTTCAGCGGCCTCAAGACTTATGTGCGCACGGTAATCGCCGAACAGCGGGAAAGTGGCGGCGAACTCGATGACCAAACCAAGGCGGATATCGCCCGCGCCTTTGAAGAGGCGATGGTCGATACCCTGGCGATCAAATGCCGGCGGGCGATCCAGCAGACCGGTTTGGCGTCGCTGGTAATCGCCGGCGGCGTCAGCGCCAACAAGCGGCTGCGGCGCGTGCTGGAAGAGCGGTTGGGCGCCGGCGCGGTGCATTACGCCGCGCCGCGCTATTGCACCGACAACGGCGCGATGATCGCCTACGCCGGCTGTCGGCGACTGCTGGCGGGGGAGCGCGAAGATTTGGAAATCCGTGTGCGCCCGCGCTGGCCGTTGGAATCGCTGACCGCGATTTGATACGCGGTTCGCAAAGGCCGAAAAGACCGCCAGAATAGGATGTTCGAGACCCGGCGCGGCGGCTGAAACAGTCTGGAATAGAAGGAACAATGGGAATGGATATCGTCTACATCAGGGAACTCGAAATAGAAACCGTTATCGGCGTATTCGATTGGGAACGCGAACGCAAACAGACAGTTAGCATCGATTTGGAGCTCGGCTGCGACATCGCCGCCGCCGCCAGCTCGGACAACATCGCCGTCGCGCTCGATTACAAGGCGATAGCTCATCGAGTCAGGGAGGTCGTCGCCGCATCGGAATTTCTCTTGGTGGAAGCGCTGGCCGAAGCGATCGCCGGGGTGATTTTGGCGGAGTTCCCGGTGCCATGGCTGCGTCTGCGGCTTGGCAAGCCCGGCGCGGTAACCGGCTCGAAAGACACCGGCGTCGTCATCGAAAGGCGCCAAGCCGCCGACCAAGGCCCAGACTGAGTAGCGACCGAATTCATGGCCCAGCTGGCGCTTTGCATCGGCAGCAACGAAAACGCCGCCGCCAATATCCGCTTGGCGCTGAAGAGTCTCCGGGAACTATTCGGTAGCCTGCGCTGCTCAAGGGTTTACCGCGGCGCGGCCGTCGGCTTCGAGGGGCCGGATTTTCTCAATCTGGCGGCGCTGGTCGATACGGACGATTTTCGCGAGGCGGCCACGCCCTTTGATCGCGGCGGTAAAAGGCGAGCGGCCCCGATGGCCGCCGAATGCGGGGGAACGCTCCCCCAAGTGGTGGCCGCGCTCAAGCGGCTTGAGGTGCGCTTGGGCCGCACACCTTCGTCGGCTGGTTTTTGCTCGCGGCCAATTGATATCGACGTGTTCGTGCCCGGCGTGGCGGACGGCGCCTTTGGGCGACTCGCGCTGCCCCATCGGGAAGTGCTGGAGAACGCCCATGTACTTTGCCCGCTGGCCGAATTGCTCCCCCGGCAGAGACTGACTCCCTCAGGCCCTGATTTGGCCGAATTGTGGAGCCGCTTTGATAAAACCCGCCAAGCGCTGACCGTGGTCGATATCGCGTAATCCGAGGGAATGTTGGGGCCGCTGACTGCTAGCTGGCGCATCATGGCTGGGGCGTCACAGCCATAGCGACTTGTTTTTCAGCAGCCTGTCATTCCAAATTGAGAAATCTGCCGCCGTCCACGCGAATCGTCTGGCCCGTCACATAATCCGCTTCAAGCGCCAAGAAGCGGCACAGCTGGGCGATGTGCTCTGGATTGCCCATCTTGCGCAACGGAATCGAGGCTAGAACCTCGCGCCGCTTTTCGGCGACCCCCGGCTGCGATTCGTCGGTGAGGTGGTCCGGCCAAAGAATGGCTCCCGGCGAGATGGTGTTTACCCGCACTTCCGGGGCAAGCTCCACCGCGAGCGAGCGGGTCATCGCTTTCACGCCCGCTTTGGCGAGCGCATAGGCGGAAAAGCCCGGCGGCGGCCGGTCGGCATGAATATCGCAGAGATTGACGATGGCGCCGCCGCGCGCGCGCAGTTCGACCGCAAGGGCTTGGCTGAGGAAGAAATGGCCGCGCAAATTGCCGCCCTGCAAGTCCTCCCACTGCGCCGCATCCACCGACCCAAACTCGGTTGCGTAGAAATTGGAGGCATTGTTGACCAGTACATCGACCCGGCCAAATGCCGCAAGCGCCTGCCGAGCGAGTTCCCGGCTCTCGTCGATGTAGGTCAGATCGGCCGTCAAAACCGCCGCCGATGCGGCCCTCGCGGCATTAAGTTCCGCCGCTAACGCTTCGGCTTCCGCCAGCGAACCGCGGCAATGCAGCACAATCCGATGCCCCGAGGCATGAAACTCCCGCGCAATCGCGGCACCGATACGCCTTGCCGCACCCGTAATCAGCGCCACCGGTGCTTCGCGCTCCGCCAACGCTTCGCCCGGCTTTTCCTTGCGTTCCATGTTTTCCCTTTAATCTGGATTTCGCTTTAGCCTCGGGTTTTCCTGTAAAACAGCGGCGGCCATTCCGCTCCGCCGGAACAAGTCTGCCCCCTCGGCGGCACCGCGATATCCCCAAGGACTGGCGAAATGTGGAGGCCTCACGGCATACCATCAGCCTGCGGCGGCGGTGGCTTCATTCCACTCCGCCTGGGCCCGTCGGATGGCGGCGATTCGATCGCGGGCGACCAGCTCGCCGGCATCCTCATCGGGTTTTTCCCTTATCAAGGTTCCGGCATCGACGGTTTCCGCCGCCGCCAGCATTCGCTTTAGGTACTCGTTTTGCGGATAGTCGCAATCTTCGAACCCTGTGCGACCCCGGGCATCCGCCAAGCACGCGGTCAGAAAGCGTTGGAATCTGACCGGCCGCCGCAGCGCATCCAAGCCGGCCAGCAGCTTCCATACCGTCGCCGGCCGCAGGCTGCGCACCCGATGCTGCAAAGTGTGGTATTTGCAAACAAGTTCGGCGGTCTGGGAGAACTCGTTCGGCACACCCAAGCGCCGCGTGATATCCCGCACCAACGGAACACCCAACTCCTCATGGCCATGGTGGCTCGGCCATTTGGCCGGATCGGTCACACCTTTGCCGACATCGTGCAGCAGCGTCGCGTAACGCACCACGGGGTCCGGCGACAGGCGGGCGGAGGCCTCCACGCACATCAGCGTATGCACGCCGGTATCGATCTCGGGATGATGCTTCGGCGGCTGGGGCACGCCGAACAAGCGATCCACTTCGGGGAAAAGTTTCTCCAGCGCGCCGCATTTCCGCAGCACGCGAAAAAACTCCGCCGGCGAATCGGCCAGCAGCGCAAGCTCGATTTCGCGCCATATCCGTTCTTTCGGCAGCTCCGCCAATTCTCCGGCTTGGGTAATTTCCCCCATCAAGTCGAGCGTTTCCGGCACCACTTTGAAGCCGAGCCGATGGAAGCGCGCGGCGAAGCGGGCCACCCGCAAAACCCGCAGCGGATCCTCCCGGAATGCCGGCGAAACATGGCGCAGCACCCGCGCCGCCAAATCCCTCCGGCCGCCCACGGGATCGATCAGTTCGCCGTCTTCGCTTTCGGCGATGGCGTTGACCGTGAGATCGCGCCGCCGCAGATCCTCTTCCAAACTGACTTCATCACCGACATCGAAGGCAAATCCGGTATGTCCGGGACCAGTTTTCCGTTCCCGCCGAGCCAACGCGTGCTGCTCTTGGGTTTCGGGATGAAGATACACGGGGAAATCCTTCCCGACTTGCCGGAAGCCGCGTTCTTCAAGCGCCGCGCCGCTGCCGCCAACGACCACCCAATCGTTCTCCTCCACCGGCAGTCCCAGCAATTTATCGCGAACCGCGCCGCCCACGAGATACTTTCGCATCGAAAACACACCTCCAATCCCACCCGCGATTATAAGCCACCACCGCCTTCAATGGCTCCTTGCGCCGGGCCGCCATGGGGCTTCGACGCGACGGCGTCGTTTGAACGGCGTTGCCGCCCCGCAAAACTTAGATAGGCGGCAACGAAGGTCTGCACCACTAGTGAATGGATGCGATCAGGAATATGTTTGCGGCAGTCGGACGAATGGCGTTGACGAATTACTTGATGCATTCGGTACTTTTGCTGTTCTATTCCGTGATTCTTGGAAACTTTGGCGAGTTGAGATACCACCAACTCTTCTACGTGGTGTTGGCGGTTTGGGTGATTCAGTGTGTCTACAGCCCATTGTGGCTAATGCGGTTCCGCTACGGGCCCATGGAGTATCTCTGGCGGCAGATGACCTACAGCAGCTGGAGTCTGAGGGCGCGAACCGCATAACTGCACCGAGCAGGTAGAAGGCCCGGATAAACTACGGAAGTTCCCCGAACTGTACGCTCAGCTTGGGATGGAGAAGCGGCGGCCGTCTTCCAGCCGCATGGCCGTTAGGTGGCCGCCCCAGACGCAGCCGGTGTCAAGGGCGTGGATTTGCGGTGTGTGGGTGCTGCCTTCAAGAGCCGCCCAGTGGCCAAACAGGATACTGGTCTCGCGGGATTGGCGCGGCCAGCGGAACCACGGCTGAAAGCCCGGTGGCGCGGTTTCGATGCCTTCTTTCAAATCGAGCCGCAGCCGACCGGCCGCGTCACAGAAGCGCATTCGGGTCAGGTAGTTGGTGATGGCGCGCAAGCGGCGGCGTTTACTCAAGCCGTCATCCCATAGATCCGGTTGATCGCCGTACATTCGCTTGAAGAATTTTCGCGGTTTGCGGCGCAGGGCGTGTTCCACTTCGCCGGCCAGGGAAAGGGTCTTCTTCGTAGACCATTGCGGTGCCGCGCCCGCGTGGACCATCAGGAACGAACGCGGCCCCGCCACGGTGTCGATGGTTTCGCGGTGCGCCAGCGGCTTGTGCCGCAGCCAATCCGCCAATTCATCGCAGTCCGCCGCCAGCAGCAATTCGCGCAGCGTGTCCTTGCGCCGCATCGGGGCGCAGCCTTCACGTACGGCGAGAAAATGCAGGTCGTGATTGCCGAGCACGATGGTCAGCGAATCGTCGATTTCCCGCAACAGGCGCAGGGTATCCAGCGAGCGGGGACCGCGATTGATCAAATCGCCGACGCACCAGAGCCGGTCCCGTCCCGGTTTGAAACCGATCTTCCCAAGGAGTTTTTTCAGCGGCTTGTAACAGCCCTGAATATCCCCGATCGCGTAAGTACACATTCGGCGTGGATCGGCGGCTTACCCTTGCGGCGGTCGGATCAGTGGATGATTCGCGGCGGCGCCAGCAGAAACATCGGAATCGGCACCTCGAAACCTTCGCCGCTTTCGCTCACCATGTGGTAGCTGCCGTGCATGGTTCCCGTTTCGGTATCGATGATGGCGCCGCTGGTGTATTGGAAAGTTTCGCCCGGCGGGATGGTTGGCTGCAAGCCGATGACACCGGCGCCTTCAACTTCCCGCACCTGGTTTTCAGCATTGGCGATGTACCAATGCCGCGACAGCAACTTTACGGATTCGGTTCCGCGATTGGCGATGCGGATGGTGTAGGCGAATGTGAAGCGGTTGTCGGCGGGGTCGGATTGATCCCCCAGGTAATTGACTTCCGGCTTGATTTCGATATGGTCGGCGGGATTCATCGATTCTCTCCGCTGGCGGCGATGGCATCGCTGATTGCCACAAAATCCGCCACATCCAACTGCTCGGGCCGCGCTTCGAAGTCGACCGGTAACCGCTCCAGCACAGCTACCGGGGCGATCGCTTGCAAGCTGTTGCGCAAAGTCTTGCGCCGCTGGCCAAAAGCCGCGCGGACCACCGCGGCGAACAGTGCTTCGTCCCCCGCCGCCCAAGGCGGCGACCGATGCGGTTTCAGCCGGACCACGGTCGAGTGGACCCTGGGCCGCGGTCTGAACGCTTCCGGCGGCACCCGCAGCAACGGTTCGGCGGCGCAGTGATAGCGCAGCATCACGCTCAGTCTGCCGTGGTCGCCGCCGCCGGGCGCCGCGGTGATGCGTTCGACGACCTCCCGCTGCAACATGAAAACCATGTCGGTTATGCGGTGCGACATCTTTAACAGATGAAACAGCAGCGGCGTGGAGATATTGTAAGGCAAATTGCCCACTACCCGCAGACCGCGCCCGGTTTGCGGCAAGCCGGCCAAGTCGAATTGCAGAATATCTCCGCAATGCACGCGCACATTTTCTTCGTTCCGAAAACGCTCCGTGAGCCGCCGGGCCAAGTCGCGGTCGAGTTCCACGCAGTCGAGACGGCCCGCGGCGCGGGCCAATGGCCGGGTCAGTGCGCCGTCGCCGGGGCCGATTTCCACGCAATGGTCTCCAGCAGCCGGCGCGATGGCCGCGATGATGCGGTCGATGATTGCCGGATCGCGCAGAAAGTGCTGCCCGAAGCGTTTCCGCGTTCGATGAATTCGCGCCGCGCCGCTCACCCGGCCCGGCCCGCGCGCAGCATCTCCAGGGCCGTGGCCGCGGCGCTGCGCAGGCTGCCGACGTCGGCTTCGCCGCTCCCGGCCAAGTCCAGCGCCGTGCCGTGATCGACCGAAGTGCGGATGATGGGAAGACCCAGGGTAATATTCACAGCCTCGCCGAAGCCCTTGTGCTTCAGTACCGGAAGGCCCTGATCGTGGTACATGGCGAGCACCGCGTCGGCGCTTTCCAGTTGCCGCGGCGTGAACAAAGTGTCCGCCGGCAGGGGACCGGCGAGGTCCATGCCCGCGGCCCGCATTTCCGCAAGCGCCGGTGAGATGATTTCCTGTTCCTCCCCGCCTAGTTGGCCGGATTCGCCGGCGTGGGGATTCAGTCCGCAGACCAAAATGCGCGGTCGCGGGATGCCGAAGCGCGCGCGCAAATCCTGATCCAAAATCGTTAAAACCCGGCACAGGCGGTCGCGGGTAATCGCGTCGGCCACATCTCGCAACGGCAAATGCGTGGTCGCCAAGGCCACCCGCAAGCCCGGCGCCGCGAGCATCATCACGCTCGAATCGCGGCCGCAAAGCTCAGAGAGGAATTCGGTATGGCCAGAAAAGGGGAAGCCGGCGCGGTTGATCGCCGCCTTGTGTGCCGGGCCTGTGACCAGGGCATCGGCATGGCCGGCGAGGACATCCCGGGTCGCCGAGCGCAGTGTATCCAACACATAGGCGGAGTTTTCCGGGTTCAACACACCCGGCGTCACGGCTGCCGCGAGCCCGGTCGGGACGCAGCGCAGTTCACCCGCCGCGCAAGGTTTGGGCTTCGCCCCGGGCGGCTCAAGCCGCAGCGGCAGGCACAGCCGCTTGCCGCGCTCATCAAGCAGACTTGGGTCGCAGTAGGCCACCAGTTCGGTGTTGGGAGGCGGCTGCCAAGCCAGTTGCGCGCACAGATCCGGCCCGATGCCCGCGGGTTCTCCCGGAGTCAGCGCGAGTCGATAAACCGGGGCCAAATGTCTACTCGACGTATTCTACAAAGGCTTCTTCGCGAATCTCGATCAGCCAGTTTTGCAGTTCCAGATCGAATTTGCGGTTGCGCAACACATTCTCCGCTTCGGCCCGGGTGAACTCCCCGCTGAGATCGGTCTGCCGCCGATCGAGCACTTCAATGATGTGCCACCCGGAATCGGTTCTGACCGGTTCGCTGAGCTCGCCAATTTCCAAATCCTGGATGGCCGCTTCCCATTCCAATGGCATGCCGCCTTCGTTGATCCAGTCGAGATCGCCTCCCGCCACTACCGATGCCGCATCGTCGGAGTTTTGTCTGGCGAGGGTGGCGAATTCTTCGCCTTCCAAAATGCGCCGGCGCAAGGTGCCGATTTCCGCCAAGGATTGTTCATCGTTGCGGATTTCGTTGGGGCTGAGCATGATATGCCGGAGATGGGTTTGCTGCACCAGTTGCGAAGTGCCGCCGCGCTGATCGCCCAATTCGATGATATGCAGGCCGTTGGATGCCTCGAAAGGCCCCTCGATCTGACCGACTTCCATCGTTTCCACCGCACCCGCGAACAGGGCGGGGATTTGGTCGATCCGGCGCCAGCCGAAATCCGTCGCGGTGACCGGGAACCGGCCGCCTTGCATGGCTTCGGCGCGCAGGGCCGCGAAGCTCTCGCCGGCTTCCAAGCGCGCGATCAACTCCCCGGCGTAGCGTGTTTTGCTCTGCCGGGAATCTTCCGCTTCTTCGACTTCGAAAGGCACCACCATGTGATTGAGGAAGTAATCCGGCTGCATCAATTCCTGCCCCATATCGGAATTGATGAAATTCTCGATTTCCTGATCGGTTATGCGGATGCGTTGATTCACCAAGCCGCGCTGCAACTCCTGCAAAGTCAATTGCCGGCGCACCTGTTCCCGGGTGCGCAAATAAACGCCCGCCTGCTCCAGAGTGACGACATACTCCTCGAAAGTCATATTGCTACCCTCGGCCATGTTGGCGAGCACGCGGTTGAGGGTGTCGTCGTCGAAGCGGATGTTGACGCGTTCGGCGAGCTGCATTTGCAGATTCTCCAGCACCAGGGCTTCCAGCACGTCGTCGTATATTTCCTCCAGATCGGGCTCCGGCTGATTGTTGCGGACGGCATTCGTGTAGATGTCCGCCAGTCGGGTGTCGACTTCGCTTTGCAGCACCACTCCGGTATCGACGATCGCCACGATGCGATCGAGCAATTCGCGTTCCTGCCCCGAGGCGGCCGGGGCCAGCGCGCAGGACAGCAGTAGTAGAAAAGAGGCGACCAAAGCCGATCGCCCACCCGGTGCTGATTCACTCATAATCGGCATCTCTGAAACCTTGTATTCCGTCGCGCAATAGATCGCTCAAGCCGCCGCCGGCGAGGTTGCCCAAGCCATGCAGGCTGACTTGGACGAATACGCCGCGGTTGGAAGAGACATTAGGGACAAACAATTCGTATTCGTCAAGCCATTCCCGCGCGACCGCGCGAATCGTCGCGCAGCAATTGCGGTATTCGACTCCAGCGAAGGCTTCCAAGTTCCGCGAATTGGCGTGGTCGTAGTTCCAGCGGGCCAGCAATTTCCAGTTGGCTGATAATGGCCAAGCACCGGACAGGTCGGTCTGATTGATGTTCGGATCGATGCCCGCATTGCGCAGAAAGGGAGTTGCCCGCAGCAGGGAGCGGTGGCGCCAGGAAAAATTCAGCAGACGCTCGCTGTCGCGCTGATAGCGCACCCGCAGGCTGCCTTCATCCACTTCCCGGTGGTGTTCGTTCCATTGCAGATCGGCGCCGATGCGCCAACTCCGCCGCGGACTGAATTCAAGTTCCGCCGCGAGCGAAGAAGTATCGGCCACCGGCGAATACAGCGGCTGCCATTGGCGCAGCGGATTGGCCAAGCTGACCAAGCGGTCGCGGAAATAGCGGATTTGTCCCAGGCTGAATCTGCCGCGTTCGCGGCCGTCGCCATCGAGCAGGCGGCTGGTGACGGCGATGCCGAGCCGGTCCGCATCGGCGAAGCGGTCGCCGCCGCTGAAACGGCGCTCGCGGAAGAGCTGCTGGAAGCCGAAATTCAATTCCGCCGAATCGAACAGCGGCAGATCCATTTGGTCGCGGAATTGGCGGTACAAATAGAACAGCCGGGGTTCAAGGGTTTGCTTGCCGCCGTCGCCGCGGTCGCGCTCGAAAATCAGTCCGCCGTCGAGGCTGTAGCCGCCCATCCCCAAGCTCGGGTTGGCCGGGCCGCCGATGGCCTGTCGCTTAAGTTGGTACTGCAAATGTTCATAGCTGGCGGCGGCGCGCAGAAACGAGCCGGGAGTCTCCCGAGCCCAATCCAACCGCGGCGAAAGATTGACGCGGCGGCCGGCGGTCAGGGCGCCGTTTTCCACATCGGCGGGGGAAAGCAGGTTTTCATCCAGATTGCGGTCGAAATTGGCGAACTGCCCGGCCAAACCAAAGCGCGCGCTCGGGCCGAGATCGATGCCGGTGCGGAAGCGCAGATGCGGCAGCCGGTCGAATGGCTTGGCGACATTCAGGGAATCTGCCAGTGGATCGATGATCTGGATTCGCTGGGTATCGAGTTCGGCTGCGAACGTGGCGGATTCGTAACTGAGCCGCGCCTGGCGATTCAGATGGTTGCGGGTGACGACATTGAGGCCGCCGCCAGCCAAATCGATGAACCAGTCGCGGTCGCTGACGGCGGTGACATCGACCAGTGTGCGCCAGTTGTCGCCGATGCGGCCGTTGTGCTGAAAGCCGGCGTACCAGCGGTTTTCCGCGGGCGGCGATTCGGCCCCGGCGATGGCGGCGAAGTCCGGGTCATACAGCCGGTCGCCGCCGAGCCAAGATAGGTTGAGGGTATTCATCGACCACTGGGCCAGATAGCGGAATTCGGCGCCGAGCATGGCGCCGCGGTCGCTGATCAGGCGCGGCAAAATGGTGGCGTCGTAGTGCGGCGCCAAATTAAGATAGTAGGGCAATTCGAAATCGAAGCCGCCAGTGCGGGTGGAACCTAGGCTCGGCGGCAGAAAACCGGACATCCGCTGGTCGCCAAGCGGAAAGCCAAGCTCGAACGGATAGCGGAAAACCGTCGCATTGCCAAGCCGCAGGCGCAAATTCCGCGCCGTGCCGCGACCGCGGGCGGGATCCAGTGTCATTGAGTCGGCGGTGATCACCCAGAACGGATCGATGGGTTCGCAGCGGCTGAATTGCCCGTTTTCCAAACTGATGCGACCGGAGTCGCTGTCGTGGACAATTAGATCGGCGGCACCGTGAATTCCCGTTTGGTGCAGCACATAGCGGGCGGCCTCGAGTCGATTCGAGCCTTGCTCGTTGTCGATCAGGGCGGAATCTCCGCGCAGCAGCATTCCCGGCTCGCGGAATTCGATATCGCCGCGCAGCGTGAAGGTGCCGGCGGCGTTGTCGATGATGGTGACGCCATCGTTGAAGATTGTGCGGGCGCCTTGCCGCACCGCGACTTCACCGTCGATGGCGAAAGTTTCCGGGCCGGTTTGCCGGAAGCCTTCGCGGGCGTTGAAAATGGTTTCGCCAGCGTCGGCGCCATGCTCCGGGGGCGGCGTGGAATCAATGAAGACGCCGCAGCAGGCCGGGGCCAGCGCAGCGCGCTGTACGGGAGACAGGGCCTCGAGCGGCATCCAATCCAAGCGTTCCGCTTCCGCCGCTTGCGGTGCCGCCTCCACCGCTGACGGATGCCAGGCCAGCAACGCGCTGACCAACATCAACTCGATTGTGCGGCGGGACTCAACAGCTGACATAAAGGGTCGATATTTTCAAAAGCGGGGCCCGACCCGGTCGGGTTGGATACCAGCATCATAATGAAACCCGTTGCCATTACAAGGCGAACCCGAATGCAGCCTTCGTCCGTCCGCGACTACCGCCGCGCGAGCTTGACGGCTTGGGTTCGGCGCCGGCTCGGGAGTCTGCTGCCGAACGCGCCGGCGGTTGCGGAACTGGAAATCGTCAGCGGCGACGCCAGCCACCGCCGCTACTTCCGGGCGCGGCCCGCCGCGGCAATCAGCTTTGTCGCCGTCGATGCGCCGCCGGAGAAGGAAGACAGTCGAAGATTCGCCGAAATCTGCGCGCTGCTGCGCGACGCCGGGCTGCGCGCGCCGGAAATTTTCGCCGCGGACTTCAAACGCGGCTATATGCTGCTTGAGGATTTCGGCGATCAACTCTATCTCCCGGAGTTATTGCGGGCGCGGGAGTCCGGCGATGCCGCCGCCACGGACCGTCTCTATCGGAACGCCATCGACAGCATCGTCGCGATGCAGCGGAAAGTCGACCCGCGCGCGCTGCCGCTCTACGACGAAACGAAACTGCGCCGGGAAATGTCACTGTTCACCGATTGGTTCTGCCGCCGCTGGTTGCGGATCGAACCGGATGCCGGGCAACTGCGGATGATCGACGGCAGCTTCGGTTTCCTCGCCGCGGCGGCGCTGGACCAGCACCAGGTCGCAGTCCACCGCGATTTCCATTCGCGCAATCTGATGTTGCTTGACGCGGAGCCAAGTCGTCCCGGCGTCATCGATTTCCAGGACGCGGTGCGGGGCGCTTGCAGCTACGATCTGGTTTCCCTGCTGCGGGACTGTTATGTCAAATGGGATCGGCGGCGGCTTGACCAATGGATTGACTATTATCTCGCCGCCGCCGAGGGAAACCTGGTTGGCGCGGCGTCCGGGGAGCGCTTCCGGCGCGATTTCAATCTGATGGGTTTGCAGCGGCATTTGAAAGTTCTCGGAATTTTCTGCCGGTTGGCGATTCGCGATAACAAACCCGCATATCTGGCCGATATCCCAGTGGTGATGGAGTATTTCACCGAAGTCGCCGAGGAGTATTCGGAAATGGCGCCGCTGCTGTCTTGGTTCCGCCGGGAGCTGGAGCCGCGCGCCCGCGCCGCGCTGCGGCTGGTGGATTGATGCAGGCGATCCTGCTCGCCGCGGGCCGCGGAGTGCGTATGCGGCCCTACACCGAAACCATTCCCAAACCGATGCTCGAAGTGGGCGGCCGCGCCTTGATCGAGCATCAGCTGCTGCGTTTGGCCCGGGCGGGTGTCGAACGGGTGGCGGTGAACCTCTTTCATCTCGGCGACTTGATCCGGGACCGGCTTGGCGACGGTTCCCGCTATGGGCTGGAAATCGTTTGGTCTGTGGAAGCGGAGCTGCTGGATACCGGCGGAGGGATTATCCAAGCCCTGCCCTTGATCGGTGGCGATTCCTTCATCGTCGCCAATGCCGATGTCTGGACCGATTTCGATTACGCGGGCCTGCAGCCCGTGGACGGCGAACGGACTCTGGCGCATTTGGTGCTGGTGCCGAATCCGCCGGCCAATCCGGCGGGCGATTTCCAGCTGCCGTCCGACGGCCGCCTCCGCGACCGCAAAGCCACGGCGCAATCCCATACTTTCGCCGGTATGAGCGTCATGCATCGCGAATTGTTCTCCGGTTTGCGACCGGAACCCAGATCCGTGGTGCCATTGCTGCGCGCGGCGATGGCCCGCGGTCTGGTTGGCGGAGAACTGTTCGCTGGCGAATGGAAGGATGTCGGTACGCCGGAACGCCTGCGCGAACTGGACGTCGGCCTGCGTCGCCAAGCCGCCGGGTTGGCGTGAAATCCGGGTTTCCACCGCGGCACCGTGCTAGACTCGTCGCGATTCCCGCGCAAGCACCGACAACCGCATGAAACCCTATCTGATCGCCCCTTCCATTCTGTCGGCGGATTTCGCCCGTCTCGGCGAGGAGGTTGAGGCTGTGCTCGCGGCGGGAGCGGATTTGATCCATTTCGATGTGATGGACAGCCATTACGTGCCCAACCTGACCATCGGGCCGATGGTCTGCGAAGCCTTGCGCAAGCGCGGCGTCACCGCCCCCATCGATGTGCATCTGATGGCGTCGCCGGTGGATCGCCTGATCGCGGATTTCGCCGCCGCCGGCGCGAGCTATATCAGTTTCCACCCGGAAGCCAGCGCTCATGTGGACCGCAGCCTGCAACTCATCCGCGACCAAGGCTGCAAAGCCGGACTGGTATTCAATCCCGCGACGCCGCTGCATTTTCTGGATCATGTCCTGGACAAACTCGATTTGGTGCTGTTGATGTCGGTGAACCCCGGTTTTGGCGGCCAGCAGTTCATACCCTCGACGTTGGGGAAACTGCGCCGCGCCCGGGCGCTGTTGGATCAAAGCTGCCATCCAATCCGGCTGGAAGTGGACGGCGGTGTTGGCGTGGCAAATATCCGCGCCGCCGCCGAAGCCGGCGCCGACATGTTCGTGGCGGGTTCGGCCATCTTCAACAGCGGTGACTACCGCGCCACGATCGCCGCCATGCGCGCGGAATTGCGCCGCGCAGGCAACGATTGAGCGCGACTGTTCGTCCGCCCGGCTCCTTATCGAACGGACTGTTGCGCCAAGCTAGGAAGTCGGTGTAGAGTGGGGAGGTATAATTCTAAAATAACGAGATGGCACCGTGCCCCAAATCGACCTTAGCTTTCTCAGCGACTTTCTCGCTAGCGTTCTTGTCTTTTTCGATCCCCTCATTCAATTCGCGATGAACAACTGGTTGGCAGCGCTTGCGGGCGCCGCGCTCGTCGCCGTTGTTGCGGTCGGGGTCGCGATCGGGGTCGTGATCGCCGCCGCTGCCGCCGCTGCGGTCGCCTCCGCCGCCGCTGCCGCCGTGACCGGTGCCGTGCTGATATTCGTGCGCCGCCCGAAAACGACTGGAGAAGAGTCTGACCGGCATTTAGCCGAAGAGGCGCTCCTGTCTCCGCCGCTCGCGCGGCCCGGGTACAGCGACCGAATGGCCTATGTGCTGGCGGAGATGTCCGATCTTGCCTACTGCCGGGTACTGGGTAGCAGCGGCTTCATCGACGATGCGGCGCAGCAAGCCGAACAGAAAATGGCCGATGGCATGACTATCCGCCAATTCCTCGACGAGTTTTCGACCGATCTGATGAGTGGGCGGCGGTTGAGTTTGGAGGAACTCGGCAGTTTGCTCGGCGATGCCGGATTCCGCTTGTTGGACGTGATCGATATCCGTGGAAACCAGGGCTTCGTCTGCAAGCGGGATGTGGAGGATGAAGCACCCTACTTGATCCTCGCTTTCCGCGGCACTGAGAGAAATCCGTCCGAATGGCTCACCGACGCGCGCTGCGCCCCGACGGTCGAAGAAGATGGATCCAGGGCGCACACCGGCTTTGTGGAGGCTTTCGCCAAGAACCGCGACACCGAGGGACGATCGGTGGAAGACCGGGTTGGGGAGATTCTCGACCTCCCCGAATCGAAAGACGAAAATGGCGCGCTGCTGCCCTTGTACCTCACCGGCCATTCCCGTGGCGCTGCCTTGGCCCTGCTGGCGACCAAGCGGCTGGCTCCCGATGTAAATGGCGCCTGCTACACGTTCGGAGCGCCGAGAATCGGCAGTAGCGACTACTTCCAATCGATCAAGACGCCGGTCTACCGGATGGTCAATTCCAGCGATATCGTACCGCGGGCTCCGCTGGGCGCGGTGGGGTTCGCGGTAGCCAACGCCGCGCGCGTGGCGTGGCGGCTTTGCAGCAGCTTGCGTCTACCCTTGCTGCCTTCCTTGTTTGACTGGCTCGAGCGGTTCGCAGACAAGCTCAACGGCTACCGACATCACGGCGAACTGCGCTATCTTTCGGATATCGCCGCGGGCCAATTCGACTCGGCGAGACTGTCGGCCAATCCGTCGATTATCGATCAAATCGTTTGGGTGGGGAAACACCTCACCGGCACCCTGTTCATCCCGGTCAAGGGCCACGGCATGATCATTTACCGCAAGAAGCTGGTCAGCATCGCGATGCGGCGCAACGCGGCATCTTAAAGGCAGGCATCCGGCCTTGCTCCAAGCGGCGGGGAAGCTGAAGCTGCGGCGGCGCAACTTCCCCGGACCGGCGGCGAAGGAGACCGGAGATGCCGCCGGAGCCCGGGGCAGTATCCGATGGAAATCAAGGGAGCGATTGCGCGGGTAACCGGCGGCGGAGATCTTTCCGCTGGGGAAATGACCAAGGTCATGACCCACATCATGACGGGCCGCGCCAGCGACGCGCAAATCGCGGCCTTTCTTGTCTGCCTGCGGATGAAAGGCGTCAAAACGGCGGAAATCCTCGGCGCGGCCCGGGTCATGCGCGACTTGGCGACTCCGGTCAGCGTCGCGCCGCAACCCCATCTGATTGATACCTGCGGCACCGGCGGCAGCGGGGTCGACAAGTTCAATGTTTCGACTGCGGCCGCCGTGGTTGCCGCCTGCGCCGGCGCGCGGGTGGCCAAACACGGCAACCGGGCCGCGACGAGCAAAAGCGGCAGCGCCGATGTACTGGAAGCCGCTGGCTACAATCTTGCATTGCGACCACACCAAGTCGGCGAACTGATCGACCGCGTGGGTGTTGGCTTCCTGTTCGCGCCGGCGCATCACAGCGCCATGAAGCACGTGATCAAAGCGCGCCGTGAAATCGGTGTCCGCACGATGTTCAATTTGTTGGGGCCATTGACCAACCCCGCTGGGGCGCCGAACCAACTCATGGGCGTTTTCGATGCCGTTTGGATTGCGCCGTTGCTCAAAGTGCTGCGCGAGCTCGGCAGCGACCATGTACTGATCGTCGCGGCGGAAGACGGCCTTGATGAAATCAGTATTGCCGCCGCCACCCGGGTCGGCGAGTTGCAAGACGGCGAGATCAGCGAATATCGGCTTTGCCCCCGGGACCTTGGCTTCGAACAGGCGGATGGGATCGATGATCTGCGCGTGGACAGCCCGCAGGCAAGTCTTGCGCTGCTGCGCCAGGCTCTGGCTTGGGAACACGAAAAAGCGGCGCAATTGGTCGCGCTCAATGCTGGCGCGGCCATTTACGCCGCCGGGCTGAGCGAAAACCCCGCCGCCGGTGTTGCCCGGGCGGTCGCCATTCAGCAAAGCGGCGAGGCTTCGGCAAAGTTCCGGGAATTGATCGCGGCCAGTCAAGCAGCAAGCGAATGAATCCACCGTCGACAAGCCGGGCGGGCGGTATTCTCGGGGAAATTCTCGCCCACAAGCGGCGTCAGGTGGCGGCGGATAAAGCGCGGCGCTCCCTGGCGAGCCTGCAAGCCGAGTTGGCGTCAGCGCCACCCCTGCGGGATTTCGCCGCCGCCCTGCGCACAAGGATTGCCCAGGGCATTCCGGCGGTGATCGCCGAAATCAAGCGGGCTTCGCCGTCCCAGGGGCTGATCCGGGCTGATTTCGATGCGGCGCGCCACGCCCGAGAGTACGCGCAAGGGGGTGCCGCCTGCATCTCCGTCCTCACCGACGAAAAATACTTCCAAGGCGCCTTGGCTGACTTGCGGGTGGCCCGCGCCCAAGCGCAGCTTCCGGTGCTGCGCAAGGATTTCATCATCGATCCGCGGCAGATCGTCGAGTCGCGCTTGGCCGGGGCCGATTGCATTTTGCTTATTGTGGCGGCGCTGTCCGACGAGCAACTGCGCGAATTGGCCGCCTGCGCCGCCGAACTGCGTCTTGCCGTGCTGGTGGAGGTTCATGACCGGGCCGAATTGGAACGGTCCCTGCGTCTCGACTGCGAATTGATCGGCATCAACAACCGCGATTTGCGCAGCTTCACAACCCGGCTGGATACGACGCTGGAACTGCTGCCCCGGATACCCGGCGATAGGCTGCCAATCACGGAAAGCGGCATCGGCGGTGCCGGCGATATCCGCATGATGATGGCTCGGGGCGTACATGGCTTTCTCATCGGAGAAACATTCATGCGCGCTCCCAATCCCGGTATCGAACTGCGCGCCATGCTGGACGAGTCCACGGGGCAGGCCTAAAATCGCCGGCGAATGGGCTGGCCGATTTATGATTGCAAGTCGCACTGAATCGCTTTATTCTGAATCACGAAGTAAAGAATCGCTCCTCCGAACAAGTCAGAAAGATTCCTTCGATCGCCGACCTCAGCATGAAAAAACACCCGAAGCTGGCGAAAAAGCTGAAGCTTCTTTATCAATTGAAGGCCAGCCCGAACATCGCCAACAACAGGCAGCTGGCGGATGTGCTCGGGGTTACCCGCCAGTCCGTCAGTAAATGGGGAACCGGCGGTCGAACCGGGTTCGGCGATGCCATACCCGATGCGCATTTTTTTCCTATCGGTCGAATTTTCGGTATCGATTCCTATTTGTTCACCCTCGAATTCGAGGAGTTCGAAAAAGAAGTCCGCTTGACGCTGGAATGGCGCAACCGCGCGGGAATTCGCCGCGCCAAGCGGATTTTCAGCAGTTCCCTGCCGGTCTCCTGCGGCGGCGGGCTGTTCGGTCGGGAAGACGAACTGCGCATGCTGGATGGCGCCTGGAACCAGCACTCTGTCAATTGTGTCGAAGTTTCGGGTATCGGAGGCTGCGGCAAAAGCACTCTGGTCAATGAGTGGCTGCGGCGCATGGATCGGGATGGATTTCGGGACGCGGAGATTGTATTCGTCTGGTCGTTCGACAAAGGCTACGGCTCCCATGCGAAAGATTCGACTTCGACTGAGTTTCTGCGCCAAGCCCTCGAATTCCTGGGGCGGGCCGCCGCTCCAGACGACGATTTGGAAAACCAAGCTATTCGACTCGTCCAACTGATCAGGAAAAAACGAACTCTGCTGGTGCTGGACGGCATCCAAAATTTGCAGTGTACCTACGGTCCCCATATCGGGCGGATTGAGGACCCCGTCCTCGCCTTGCTGGTGCGGGAGTTGACGAAGGAAAACCTGGGTTTGTGCCTGCTCACCACGCGCCTGAAAAGTGTTGAATTTGAAACCTGCGCGGATGCCCGCGTTCTGCGCTTGGAAGTCGCGGGCCTGAGTGATGAACAAGCTGTCAAGTTGCTGATTTCCCGCGATGTTCAAGGTGAGCCGCAGCAGCTGGCTCACGCCGTGCGCCAGCATCAAGGCCTGCCACTGACCTTGGGATTGCTGGCCGAGCATTTGGGGATGATCGCCGAGGGTCGGCTGGCGCATTACATGGAAATGGCTCCCTTGCTGGAGGAAAGCGGCGAAATCGACTCGGTGGCAAGCCTTGGCCGGGATTATCTTGCGATGCTGCCCCTGCCGGGGCAACGCAAATTCATATCCTTGCTGAGTCTGTACAAAAGACCCGCCAGTTTGCGGGAAATCCTCAAGACCTGCGCCAACCAATCCTTGGATGGTCTCTCCGACGAAATCAACTCGCTCACCCAGACCGAATTGCGCTACGGGATTTCCGCGCTGAAGAAGGTTGGGATTCTTCGCGTGCTGCCGGGAAAGCGCGGTGGGACACTCGAATTGGATCCCTTCGTCAGAGAAGCCATCGCACTCGATCTGAAACAAAGTTCTCCCGAGCTTTGGCGCGGGGCCAACCGGATGTTGTTCGACAGTGTGCGCTTGAGGCGATTTCGCCGCTGGCCCACTTCGCGTCAGTGGGAGAAGCTATATTTTGCGGTAATCGACGGCATATGCGCGGGCTCTTGGGATGACGCTTTCGCACTCTATTTTCAGCGAATCAGACGCGATGGGTCGGCATCGCCGCGGCCGGGATTCAATTATCTTGATCAATCCTGTTTGCGGGCGTTTTTCCGGGACCCTTGGAGTCGAGTCGAAGATTCGCTCGCGAACGAGAGTTCCCAAATCGATTTGCAGCTTTGCGCCGCTTTCAACCTTGGCAATTTGGGCGATATCGACCAAGCGATAGCGTTGTCCCAGAATAGTCTTCAATGGTATCTGGACCGGAATCAATGGAATGGGGTATTCACCGCCGGCTCCCTGTTTCTTTCCATGATGCTGGTGTTGGGCAAAATGCCGGAAGCCGCCCGTTGGGCCAAACATATCCGGGGCCGGCTCGCTTTGGCCGACGATACGTTCGCCGTCGCCCGCGGCGATATGCTGGTCGCCAATATCTGGTTTTTGCGCGGCCGGGGGGAAAAGGCCCGCAAGCTGTTTCAGCGCGCCGACCGGATGCTCGCCGCGGTCGAACCCCTCCCGGAACCGGAAGTCTCCATGCCGATGGCGAATTACTATTTCTACCGTTTCCTGCTGGAAACCGGGGCGTTTGAAGCCTCGTTGCGGCGGCACTCGCCCGGACTGGCCAGCCACGAAGCGGAACCCGAGAACAGTTCCCCGGATTCCGACAGGCGCCGCCACGGCGAGCTGTCGATTTCGGGGCTGCTGTCCCTGCGTCGGGGTGATTGGGAGAATGCCAAGCGGAGTCTAGACCTGCTGGTGGAAAACTCGCGTTCAACAAGCGAATGGCTGTGCCTCGCCGCCGGACTCAATTCCCGGGCGCGATTCTTCGTTGAAACCGGCAGCTACCCCGAAGCGAGGGCCGATCTCGAAGAGGCTTTGGGTATTTCCGAACGCATGGGGGCGGTGGCTTTCGAATGGGAGTCTTTGCTGAATCTCGCCACATTATGCAGCCGGGAATCCCGGCTGCGGTCGGGGGGAGAGTTTCTCGAGCGAGCGAAAAACATCGCTCAAATGGAGGGATTTAGATTCCGCGACCGGGAAATCCGAGAGCTGGAACTGCTGCTGGCCGCTTGACCGCCGGTCGAGTCAGGTCGCGAATCGCGACGGTGGGACGTTGAATGGCGCCTGAGCCGTGCGAAGCCGACCGGGTGTTGCCCCGGGCGGCTTCGCTTGCAACTCTCCGCTGCGCCGCTTTGTCAATCCGCTCCAGAGGCGGCCAATGCGCGCTGCTCATTGGCGCGCCGTTCGGCGAGAATCTTCTCGTAGCCGTCTTCGTCCAAGTGGGTGATGGCGATCCAGGCGTGAGACATTTCGTCGCCGGTGCGGCTGCCGCCGTAGACCCACTGATCCGGGTCGGGATTGTTGGGATTGTCGGCGGAATTGTCATACCACTGCTTGATTACCAGCACCGCGCCGGTGGGCAGCAGCGGCGCCACGTCCGGTTCGTAGATGTGGCTGTGGTGCCAGGTCGCGCTCCAGTTGGAGATCTGGCTGATCTGCTCGGTGCGGCCGGTTTCGGGGTAGAAAATTTCCAGCGAAGCGGCGTTCATGCGCAGATGGCCGTGGGGCTGGAAGCTGTCGATGCGCACCGGATGGTCGAAAGAGTGGAAGCCTTGGGTCATGGTGTAGCCGTGGGGCGGGACGATCAAATGGCCGCCCTCGTAGCCGGAACGCATGGGATACAGGCGCAGATCCTGTTTGTAGGGCTGCTCGGTTTCGACGTAATCCTCGTCGTGGAACCAAAGGCCGATTTCAACGACATTGTCCTTGATCATCTGGCCCTGGGCGGTTGCGCCGACACCGCCGGGAAACATATGGATATCCCAGGAAACCCGGGATCCGGCGGGAATGGTGCGGCAAACGCCTTCCGGCATCAGTTCACCCCATTTGCCCATGGCGTATTCGGTGAGCTGGCCGAAACGCTCGAACTCGCCGTCGTCATTCACCGCTTCCACATAGGAATTGGCGTGATGCACGACGGCTTTGGCATCGCCCCGGGGCTTCACCTGCACCGCTTTGATGCAGCGGTCGGCGGTCAGCGTGCTGGGCACGTAGTGTTTGCTCCAGAGATCGTTGCCGTTGGCCGGAATGTCCATGGGGATCGACGGGATGATCAGGTCGGGGGCACCGAGCTGGGGCTCGAAATTCCAAGCGTCTGGATTGGGCAGATCGGGTGCCGGCGGAACGACATCGGGATCGCCCAGCGGCGCGCCTTGGTCAACCCAGGCGACGATGGTATCAATCTCATCCTGCGCCAGCCGCCAGTCACCCTGCAACTCCTGAATGCCGATGCCGTGGTCGTAGGCGTAGGGCGGCATTTCACGGCTCGCGACCTTGAATGAAATCAGGGGGGCCCAGGGACGAATTTGATCATAGCTTTCGAACTGCATCGGCCCGATTCCGCCCTCACGGTGGCAGACCACGCAATTCTCGTTGATGATTCTCGCGACTTCACCGTTGTAGGTGATTTTGTGGTCTTGGGATTGGGCATGGGTGCCGAAAGCGACGGCACCGCCAATCAGGACTAACGCTTGCGCCAGTTTCATATCGTTCTCCTCGGATGAGAGTCTTCTTCCTGACGGAACAGATCTCGAATACTAAATAGTTCGTTCATGGAAGTCTACGATTCGCCAAGCGCCGATGTGTCGGCGACTGCAACAATTTGCAACAGGCCTCATTCGGTCACATTCACCCGCAGGTAGACATTCGTCCAGCAGCACTGGTCGCCGAAAGAGCTGTCCGGCGCCGTATGCACATCGACCACCGCGCGGATGATGTAATCCCCTGGCTCGGCGAATGTCGCCAGAATCATGGCGGAACCGGCACCGCCTTCGATAACCGTCTCGTTGTCCCCGGGCCCGGTGAAGAACTCGAACCGCGGATCGTTCGGGTCGAAGGGATTTTCCACTTCGGGGGCATTCGGATCCCGGGCGAATTCCACCGCGCCCGGGCCCTGATGCTTGCTGAACGCCACGTTCATGTCCAGTGGTTCGCCGAATCGGGTGTCGTTCGGGTCGCGTTCGGCCGGATCCCGTGCGTTGACGACGAGTTCCACCTGCTCGCCGACGGCGACCGCGCCGTCGTGATCCGTGAAGTTCGCCATCAGGCCGGCGGAAGGCTCGGTATCGCCGAAGGCGGCCAGCGGTTGCAGCGAACCTTGCGGGCGCGGACGGATGAAGTCCAATTCGTAGGCGGAGGCGCCGCGGCGACCGGGGACCTGCAGCACTTCGCCGCCGGACCGCAACCGCCACCAAACATCGGTTTCCTCTTGGCCGGGCGGAAGGGTCACGGCGAAAACGCCGGTGCCGCGGCCGGCGGGGAAGTGGGTGGGCTGCATGCCATCAAACTCGGCGGGTTCGATATAGTTGTTCTCGCCCAAGGGCAAATCCACATCCTGGTCGGTATTGCGATTGATGAAACCGAAGGAGATGGTGGTGCTGCCGTCTTCGTTGGCAATCCAGCCTTCCATCAGGGGAATGATCGACAGTCCTTCGGGCGGCGTCAGGGACAGAAAGCGGGGCTGGTCGTCCTGGCCTCTCGACGGCGCGGATACGGCCATCGCCAGGACCAGGGCGGCGAGCGGAAATGATAGGTGTATGCGGCGCATTAACTCTTCCTCCTTTCTGCTGTCTCTGTCATTTTTCACACGGAACACGGAACACGGAACACGGAACACGGAACACGGAACACGGCATGCCTTCGCGGACCGACAAAAGAACGGGCGATGCCCAAGCCGCTCCGGGCGCCCGCTGTTGTCGATTGCGATCAAAAGCGAAGCATAAGGGCACGGCGGCGAATCGTCCAGCGGCAAGCGATGATATAGGCAATCGGCGCGATTTCACGGTGGTGAATTGCAAGAAAATGTGACGCTGGACGATCGCCGAACGGCTGCCGATTGGACAGCGGCGCGATTGGCGTGTAGCTTCCGCGGCGCGATGTTTGCGGGGAGTGCAAGTGAAACCTGAGGCGGCGCGATAATGCCGGCGGCCGGCGCGACCCCCGGGCTGGTTGTCGAGCTCCGCGGCATCGACAAGTATTTCGGGGATTTCAAGGCCTTGTCGAATGTCAGCCTCGGTGTTGGCAGCGGCGAACGGGTGGTGGTTTGCGGCCCTTCCGGTTCGGGCAAATCGACCTTGGTTCGTTGTGTCAACGGGCTGGAACGGCATTCCGCCGGACGGATTTTTGTCGCCGGCCGGGAACTGGGCGAGCGGCGCACCGACCTCCGCGAAATCCGTCGGCAAGTCGGCATGGTGTTTCAGCAATTCAATCTTTTTCCTCATTTGACCGTGCTGGAGAATTTGACCATCGGCCCGCTCAAAGTTCGCAGAATGGCCAAATCCCGGTCCGTGGAGCTGGCGCTCGACTATCTCGACCGGGTGGATATCCGCGACCAGGCGGACAAGTATCCGGCCCAGCTTTCCGGCGGCCAGCAGCAGCGCGTGGCGATCGCCCGGGCGCTGTGCATGGAGCCGCGGCTGATTTTGTTCGACGAGCCCACTTCAGCCCTGGACCCGGAAATGATCAACGAAGTGCTTGAGGTGATGGTCAATCTCGCGGACAGCGGCATGGCCATGATCTGCGTTACCCACGAAATGGGCTTCGCGCGCAAAGTCGCCGACACCATGGTCTTCATGGACCAAGGCGAAATCGTCGAGTCCGCACCGACCGAAGAGTTTTTTACCAACCCCGCCAGCGAACGCTGCCGAAAATTCCTCGCCAAAATTCTGGAGCATTGACGTGACTCGGCGCGGACGACCGCTGGCAACCGCGCTGTCGGTGGCGCTGTATTTGGCCATCATCGGTCTGTTCGCGCTGGCGGCGCTGAACGGGGCGCGGGCACTGGGCTACAACTGGCAGTGGTACCGGATTCCCGCCTACTTGTTCCGCTTTACGGAAGACGGCTTCGAATGGGGGGAAATCGTCCTCGGTCTGGCCGCGACCCTGCAACTTTCCCTGCTGTCCTTTGCCTTGGCCACCGGCATCGGCGCGGCCATCGCGGCGCTGCGCCTGTCCGGTTTGGTGGTGGGGTCGGCCATCGTGGCGGCGCTGCTCGAATTGCTCCGCAATCTGCCCCTGTTGGTGTTGCTGTATTTGGTTTATTACGTGCTTGGGCCGATCTTCGGTCTGGGACGGTACGCCGCGGCGATACTCTGCCTGGGCTTGTTTCACGGCGCGTTGATTGCCGAAATTCTCCGCGCCGGGATTCAGTCGGTCCCGGGCGGCCAACTGGAGGCGGCCCGTTCCCTCGGCATGAGCTCAATCCAGGCGCTGCGCTATGTCATCCTGCCGCAGGCGCTGCGCTTTCTGCTGCCGCCGATGACCGGGGAGGCGGTGCATCTGATCAAGAGTTCCGCCATAGTCAGTGTGATCGCGGTTGTGGAAATGACCACGGTCGGCAGGAATATCATCGCGGACACCTACATGAGCTTTGAAGTCTGGTTCACCATCGCCGCCGGATACTTGGTGGTCACCGCGACCTTGTCGCTGTTGGTGTCGCGGCTGGAAAAACACTATTCCACAGGAGCATCGCGGTGGCCCGAGTACAGGGCCCCGGGGAGGTTGAATTGATTTTCGCGAAATTCTTGTCCTATCGTGTATTGTTCGGTTTGTGGCTGCGCGCCGCTGTCTGCCTGGCTTTGGCGGTCACCGATTTACCGGCGGCGGCCCAGGACGCCCGACAGGCGATCGCGGCCGAGAGCGTCGTCGAGGCCATCAAGCGCCGCGGTGTCATCCGAGTGGGTTTGTCTACTTTCGCGCCTTGGGCCATGCGCGCCAAAAACGGCGAATTGATCGGCTTCGAGCCGGACGTGGCGCGCCGGCTCGCCGCGGATATGGGAGTGGATGTGGAATTTGTCGCCACCGCTTGGGACGGCATCATCCCGGCGCTGCTGGCCGGCAAGTTCGACTTGGTCATCAGCGGCATGTCGATCACGCCGCAGCGCAATTTGACGGTGAATTTCACCGATGCCTACGCGTTTTCCGGCTTGGCAATTCTCGCCAACCGGCGCTTGACCGAAGGCTTCGAGCTGGCTGATCTGAACAGCCCGGATGTGACTTTCAGCGCGCGCCGCGGCGCGGTGCCCGCCGCCGTCATCGCCGAGCAGTTTCCCGCCGCCGAGCTGCTGCTTTTCGACGACGAAGGCGCCGTGGTGCAGGAAGTGTTGAACGGCAACGCCCACGCCACCATGGCCGCCGAACCCCTGCCTTCGCGGGAAGCGCGTGCCTATCCGCAAATTCTGCACCGGCCCTTCGATGTGTTGTTCAACGAATTGGGCGAGGGTTTCGCTCTGCGCAAGGGCGACCCCGACGCGCTGAATTTCTTCAATAATTGGATCGCCCATTACTGGCGCACGGGTTGGCTGGCGGAACGCCACGGCTATTGGTTTGCCACCGAACAGTGGGCCGACCAAGTCTTCTAGGGAAGCCGCGCGGCGGCGAGGTCCATAGCGAATCGCGAGGGCGGCCCGAATGAGTGGATTGCGCGGCTGGACCAAACGCCTGACTTGGATGGACGGCGTATTGCTGGCGCTGCTGGCGGCGTTCCTGGCGTATGTCTGGCTGCAAATCGACGGCCGCTTGAACTATGTTTGGCGCTGGGAATTGATCCCCGGCTATCTGTTCCGCTTCGACGAAGAACAGAGCCGTTGGGTCGCCAATTTGTTTATGGTCGGGTTGGCCACGACGATTCGCATCAGCGTGTACGCCAGCCCGCCGGCGCTGGTGCTCGGCGTGCTGCTTGGTTTGGCGCGCTCGGCGGACAATCTCACCATCCGATTGTTGGCCCGGACCTACCTCGAATGTTTGCGCAATATCCCGCCGGTGGTGATTATTTTCATTTTCTATTTCTTTTTGTCCGAACAGTTGATTGCGGTCTTCGGCATCGAACAGTGGTCGCGGGAGATCGCGCGCGGAGAGAATGCCCGCTTCTGGGAGATTTTTGTGGGCGACCCGCGCCTGTTGCCGGCGTTGATTTCCGGCATCGTTGCGCTGGCCCTGTTCGAAAGCGCCTTCGTCGGCGAAATCGTTCGCGCCGGCCTGGAATCGGTGGAGCCGGGCCAGAAGGAGGCGGCGCGTTCCCTCGGCATGGGCCGGATCGCCGAACTCCGCTTTATCGTCCTGCCCCAGGCGCTGCGGCGGGCGCTGCCGCCCCTAGCCAATCAATTTATCTCCCTGGTCAAAGACAGTTCGATCGTTTCCTTGATTTCGGTGCAGGAGTTGACTTACAAAACCATTGAAATGGTTTCTTCGACACGTGCGGTATTCGAAGCGTGGATCACTACCGCGCTGCTCTATTTCGCGTTGTGTTTCAGTCTTTCGCTGCTGTTTCGGCGGTTGGAGAATTCCCGCCCCGGGGCCGCCGGCCGTTGACCCGCGCGGCCGCTGAGACGATCGTGCAATCTCCCCGCCGGGGTAGTAGAGTGGGCCGCCGGCCAAACCGAATCTGATCGCCAAGTCGTGATGCCCGCAACAATTTCCAAACCACTGCTTCGCTGGAGCATTCCTTTGCTGGCATTGGCTTGGCCGTTCGCTGCCCAGGCCGTGCTGGAGCGTGTCGATGATTTTGCCCTGCTCGATCAGCACGGCGAATTTCACCAATTGAGCCGTTATCGCCATCTGCGCGCCTTGGCGGTCATGGTACACAACGCCGAGTGTCCGGCCATGGATGTGATGGCCGCCGAGTTTGTCGAGTTTGCCGCCGAATTCGGCCCCCGAGGTATCGGCTTCGTTTTTATCGATCCCCGCGGTCAAGGGCGGGAAGCCATACGCGGCGGTCCCCTAGAATTGCCCATGCTCGACGATGCCGGACAACTTGTCGCGGCGGCCTTGAACTTCGGTCAAGCCGGGGAAGTGGCCCTGTTGAATCCAGAACGGCTGTCGCGGTTTTTCCAGGGCGCGGCGGCGGCGGAATTCGACGAAGCCTTGCGGCGGCTGTTGGCGGACGGGATCGCCGACAGCATCCGCGGGCAGCCGCCGGTCGGTTGCCCGCTTGAATTCGCGGCGCGGGAGGCGATGCTCGCCGAGCCCCCCGATTATGCCGCCGAAGTGGCGCCGCGGATCGTAGCAAACTGCGGTATGTGCCACCGCCGCGGCGGGGTGGGACCCTTCGTGCTCGACAGCTATTTGATGCTGCTCGGCTGGTCGCCGATGATCCGGGAAGTGCTGCTAAACAAGAGAATGCCGCCGATGCAGGTGGATCCGCTAATCGGCCATTCCGACGATGCGCGCTACATTGGCGAAGAAGATTCGCAACTGCTGATCAACTGGATCGATGCCGGTGCGCCGGGCGCCGGCGGCGACCCGCTGCGGGTCTTGTCGGAAGCGCCGCCGCGGGTTTGGGAGTTTGGCGAACCCGACCATATCGTCCATGCGCCGCGGCGGGATATTCCGCCGACCGGAGTGCTCGACTACAGCTATGGCGAAGCCGAGTTCGGTTTTGCCGAAGAAAAATGGGTGCGGGCTTTGCAATATATGCCGGGCGACGAGTCGGTGCTGCATCATTTGATGATCTTCGTGACCGACCCGGAGGAAGATTTTTGGGGCGAAGAGCGCCAGCGGGAAAACAGCACCCGGATATTCCTCGACGGTTACGCGCCGGGCCAGGAATTGCTGCGGGAATTCCCCTCTGGAACCGGGGTCCGCATCGGTCCGGGGCAGAAGCTGTCCATGCAATTCCACTACGTCACCAACGGTCAGTCCACCAGTGACGAAACCCGAATTGGCCTCTATTTCGCAGCCCAGCCGCCGGCGCGGGAATTGCTTACCCAAGCGGTTTCGACCCGCTTCCTGCTGCCGCCCAATACCCCCGATTTTCCGTTGCGCTCCAGCCATCGGCTGGAGCGGGACGCGGTGCTCGTGGGTGTGAGGGCGCGCATGAACTACCGCGGCAAGAAAATGAAATTCGCCTACCGAGCGCCCGGTGAACCGCTGCGGGAAATTCTTTCCGTTCCGGCCTACAATTATGGCTGGCAACCGAACTATCGTTTGGCCGAGGCGCTGCCGCTTCCCGCCGGCGCGGAATTGCTGGTGATCGGCGCTTTCGATAATTCGGTTTCCAACCCCAACAATCCGAACCCGGACAGCGAGCTGCGTTTCGGTGTCGAAAGCTGGGAAGAAATGTTCACCGGATACTTCACTTTTTATTATGTGGATTAGGCTGGCCGCCGCCGCGCTGGTGCTTGCCGCGGCGGCGGTGTTGTTCGCTGTCTGGAGTCTCGGCCTCACGCCGGGCTATGTGATTCATGGCGCTCCCGTGGGCAGCGGCATGGCCGCCAAACTGCTTTGCAGCGCCCGCCATGTTTCCGGGTTTTCCCGGGACCAGGCGCGCACCGATCTCGCCCAGTATTCACCGTTGCTGGAGCAGGTGGCCGTGGTTTGGGATGATGCTGAAAGATCCGTGACGGCTTCTCTTTTCGGTCTGTCCGAACGCAGCGCCCGCTTTGTCGAAGGCCGGGGCTGCGCGATCGATTACGGTGTCAATCCACCCCGGCGGCCGCTTGCCCTGGGCGAGCCCGCCCCGGAGCGGGAAGCCTGGCCCTTGGGCGATGCCGTCGGCCCGCCCGATCCGCTCGCCGAGGCCCTGCTTGGGGATTTGCTGCGGCGCGACAACGAGGCCGGGCGCAATACCCGCGCCCTGTTATTGGCCCGGGAAGGCCGCATTGTCGCCGAAGCCTACGCCCAGGAAACCGGCCCGGATACGCCGCTGCTGGGCTGGTCAATGAGCAAAAGCCTGATGTCGGTCATGCTGGGCAATTTGGAAATGCGCGGTCTGCTGTGGCTCGAGCAAGCGCCGGATTTCCCGGAGTGGCGCAACGATGATCGCGCCGGCATCACGCTGACCGATTTGCTGACCATGACCGACGGCCTCGAATTCAGCGAAGAATACAGTCCCGGCGACGATGCCACGCGGATGTTGTTCACCACAGATTCGACGGGTGATTTCGCCTTGCGCAGTCCGCTCGGATACGAACCCGGGGTTCGTTTCAGCTACAGTTCCGGCAGCTCCAGCCTGCTGTCGCTGGCGCATCAACGCGCCTTCGCCGCGCCACGGGCGGCGCTTGAGGATTTTGTTGAAAACATTTGGCGCCCCATGGGATTCCGTCATGGGGTATTCGAGACTGATTCCGCCGGGCTGTTGGTCGGCAGCTCGTATTTCTACGCTTCGGCGCGGGACTGGGCGCGGCTGGGCCAGTTGATGCTGAACCGCGGCGAGATCAATGGCCGCCGCATCGTCACCGAGGACTGGGTGCGGCGCGCGACCGCGGTGAACAGGTCGGAAAACGAGCGCGCCTACGGCTATCAATGGTGGCTCAACAGCGGCGATGCGGAGTTGCGCTACGCCGATCTGCCTCTGGACGCGTTCTTCGCGCGCGGCAATCGGGAGCAGGTGATGATGGTGGCGCCGTCGCTGGACATGATCATTTTGCGGCTGGGTTGGACCGAAGGGGATTATCCGGTCAACGCGAATTTCAGCGAAATCATCGAATCCCTACGTGCGGCGCGGACGGAATGAGGCCGGAGCCGATGCGAGCTGCGCCAGAAATCGATCCCCAATTCTTCCGTTATCTGCGGGATCCGCCCCGGGTGTCTTATATCCAGCCGGAAGATCCCCGGTTCGAGCGCTGGCTGGTGTCGATGCTCGAAGTGCTGTCGGGACGCCGCCGCATCGAACGCATCTACCGGCAGCTGAAAGGCAAAAACCTCGGCGTTGACGATTTTTTCGGAGAAGGCCTGCGCGCGGCATCGATAACGGTCGATATGGATATGGCTCCGCTCGCGGCGCTGCCGCCGGAGATGCCGCTGGTGTTGGTGGCCAACCATCCCTTCGGTGTTGTCGATGGCATGGTGCTGTGCGATATCGCGGTCAAGCTGCGCGGCGATTTCCGCATCATGTTGCACAGCCTGCTGTGCCAGGACCGGCAGTTGGCGCCGCATTTCCTTCCCATCGATTTCACGGCGACGCCATCGGCGCGCAAAACCAACATCCGCTCCCGGGAGTTGGCGGTGGAGGCGCTCGCAGCGAATATTCCGGTGTTGATCTTCCCGGCCGGAGCGGTTTCCACGGCGGACAAGCTGGGCTTCGGCGCAGTGCGCGACGGCCCCTGGACCAATTTCCCTGCGCGAATCATTATGGATTCCCGGGCGGCGGCGGTGCCGGTTTACTTTCACGGCCGCAACAGCCGCAAGTTTCATGTCGCCTCGCACATCGCCGAACATCTGCGTTCGGCCCTGCTCATCCACGAAGCGCGCAACAAATTCGGCAAGACTTTGCAGGTGGAAATCGGCGAACCGATTTTTTGGGACGAGATGCGGCAGCTCGGAGGCCGGCGGGAATTGACGGATTTTCTTTACGGCCGTGTTCAGGCTCTGGCTGGTATCAGGCGCCGCCGGCGCGGAAATGCCGCCGCCACCGATCGGGCAGCCGGGTAACCTTGCCGGCAGAGTCGGTCCAAACATGGCGGGTGAATCCGATGACGAGCGCTTTGGCCCCGTCCTCCACATCGTCCGCCGCGGAAATCTCGTAAGCGAAAGTCAAACGGCGGCTCAAGCTTTCGGCGATCCAGGTGCGAACCCGCACTTGCTGGCCGTAGCGCAAACTGCCGGCGAAGCGAACTTGGGTCTCGGTCACGGGCAACTGGAAGCCGCTTTTTTCCACCTCGGCATAGTCGCTGCCGGCCTCCCGCATATATTGGCTGCGCCCTTCTTCAAAATAGACGAAGTAAACCGAGTGATGCACGATCCCCATATTGTCGGTTTCCGCGTAGCGCACATGGAATACGCTGTCCACAAAGCCCCGCGCGCAGCGGTCGGGGACCGCCGTTTCGATGCTGTTGGACACGGATAAACTCCAAGTCTCGCCGCCGATGCGTGAAGATTATAGCCCGGATGTTCCGCCGTTACGCTCCCGAATTCTTCCAGCCCATTGATTTTACTAACGAAATCCCGGTCTGGAAAATTTCTATCCGGCATGGGCCGCACTGGCCTGAATCTCGCTTCGGCTGGTTGCATCCGCCGCTGCGGGCGGAGCCGATATCTGTTACTGTTTCCAAGGTTACTATTCTGCGTTAGAAGCCCGCCGCGGAACAACTGGCCGCAAACCATGCTCAACTTCCCCCAGCCGCCCAAGGAATACGATTCGATCTTCTTGGAGGAAACCGACAAGGTCCTGCCGGGGAAGATCGATCAGCGTATGCGCTATGCGTTTTTCAGCACCATCGCCGAAGGCGGCAAATCGCTGATCAAATCGTGCAAGGATCAACATCTTTCGCGCTTTGTCTGCTACAAAACCCTGCGGCCGGAATTCGCCCAGGATGAAGTCGAGCAGCAGCGTCTGATCCGCGAAGCGCGGGTTTCTGCCATGTTGCAGCATCCCAACACCGTGCCCACCTACGAATTGGGCCGCGATGCCCGCGGCAACGCTTTTTTCACCATGAAGCTGGTCCACGGCTATACTTTGCGTGAATTGCTCGACTACCGCGAGCGCTACGATTTGACGCAGTTGATGGAGGTCGTCATGCAAATCGGCTCGGCGCTTGAGTACGCCCACACTCACGGCGTCGCCCACCGCGATATCAAACCGGAGAATATTCTGGCCGGACCCTACGGCGAGGTGCTGCTGCTCGATTGGGGTTTGGCCAAGGTCTGGGGCGCCCGGGGCGAGGGCATGAACGACGCCGTTGGCAGGCCGGCGATTTCAGTGGGTGATGTAAATATCACTGGCAGGCAGAAAAAAGCCCAAGGGTCGGCGATGTACATGTCACCGGAGCAGATTCGGCAGGACCCGGATATCGACTACCGTACCGATGTATTCAGTTTGGGCGCGATACTGTACGAAGTGCTTTGCGGCCGACCTCCGGCAAGCGGCACGAAATTGCACCAAATCATCAACAGCGTTCTCGAGGATACGCCGGCACCGCCTTCGGATGTGGCCTCGGCTCATGTGCCGCGGCTGCTCGAACAAGTCGCCCTGCGCAGTCTGAAGAAAGACCCCGGCGACCGGTTCGCAAGTATTGGCGAAATGATGCGGGCGCTGCGTCAAGACTGGCGCTCCGATCTGGTTTGAGCGCCAGGCAAGTGAATTAACAAAGCCATGCCAGCGCCACATATCCGCATTGCGAGCTGGTTCCTGGTGGCCGCGCTGCCGAGCTGCGGTCCCGAGTTGGAAGCGCCGCCGCCGGCGGATCTGGTGTTTCGGGGCGCCCATATTCTGACCATGGACGGCACGGTGGCGGAGGCCGTCGCCGTCGGTGGGGAGCGAATCGCCGCGGTGGGTTCGCCGACGGAAATCAACCACCATATCGGTGTCGAAACCCGGGTCGTGGATTTGGGGGAGCGGGCCTTGTTGCCCGGTTTCATTGATGCCCACGGACATTTCTCCGCCGTCGCCCGCGCTCTCGATTTGCTGGATTTGTCTTCGCCGCCGGTGGGCTCCATCAACAGCATCGAGGATATCGTCGGCGCGCTCCGCGAAACGATCGAGGGCGGGCAAATCAACCCTGGAGAACCGATTTGGGGATTCGGCTACGATGATTCCCTGCTGGCGGAGCAACGGCATCCGACCCGCGATGATCTCGATCGCGCCTCCAGCGACCATCCGATCCTATTGCGTCACGTTTCTGGACACCTGCTGGCGGTGAACTCCCGGGCCCTCGCCGAAGCTGGCGTCAATGCCGAAACCGCCGATCCCCCCGGAGGCTTCATCCGTCGCCGGGACGATGGCACGGAAAACGCCAATCAACCGAACGGCGTCATGGAGGAAACCGCCATGGGGCTGTTTTCTCCGCCCACCCCAAACGCCGAGCGCTCCCGCGAGCTGCGCCGCCGCGCGATGGACATCTACGCGGGCTATGGCATTACTACAGTCCAAGACAGCAATCTGACGCCGGCCTACACACAGAGCTTGCGGGAAGAGGCCGCGGCGGCGCCGTTTCCCATCGATGTGGTCGGCTACATTACGGCAAACAGTCTTGGCGACGACGAGCTCGCGGCGGTCGGTCATGACTCGAATTACGACAACGGTTATCGCAACGGCGGTGTCAAATTCATCTTGGATGGTTCGCCCCAAGGACGCACGGCGTGGCTGTCGCGGCCCTATGCCGAAGGCCCGCCGGGGGCGGCGGCGGACTATGTGGCTTACCCCAGTTACGACCCGGAAGCTTGGCGCGAGCGCATCGGCGGGCTGCTTGAGCGCGGCGTGCCGGTTCTGGCCCACGCCAACGGCGATGCCGCCATTGAATTGATGATCGACGGTATCGCCGAGGCTTTGGCCGGCAGGCCGATGCCGGATCACCGGTCGGTGATCATTCATGCGCAATTGATCCGTCCGGATCAGCTGGATCGGCTGCCGGCGCTGGGAATCATTCCTTCCTACTACGCCGTCCATCCATTTTTCTGGGGCGACTGGCATCAGCGCAGTTTCGGCGAGCAACGCGCCGCCTTCATTTCGCCTTTGCGGGCCACGCTCGAACGGGAAATCCCGTTCACCATTCACAACGACGCGCCGGTCGTGCCGCCGGACATGATGCGGCTGATCGCCATCGCGGTGAATCGCGAAACCCGCGGCGGCCACGTGCTCGGGCCGGACCAGCGCCTGACCGCGGCGGAGGCGCTCCACGCGGTCACTTTGGGCGCGGCCTGGCAGTATTTCGAAGAAGATGAAAAAGGCGGCATCACCGTGGGCAAGCGCGCCGATTTGGTGATTCTCGGTGCCAATCCGCTGACGGCGGATCCAGCGCGGCTCGCCGATATTCCGGTGCTGGAAACTTTCGCCCGCGGTCGCTCGATCTTCCGCCGCGGCGACGAAAATCCATAACCGGGACAATCATCTTGCCAGTCTATCCGGCAATCTGGGAGTTGCCGGCAAGGTAACGGAGAAAACGATGAAAATCGCGTTTATCGGCTTGGGCGTTATGGGCTACCCCATGGCGGGACACTTGCAGCGCAAGGCGGCCGCGGTGCGCGTTTACAACCGCACCGCGGCCAAAGCCGCCGAGTGGGTGGCGGAATTCGGCGGCGGGCGCGCGTCGACACCGGCGGCCGCGGCGCGGGATTGTGATTTCGTGATGCTCTGCGTCGGCAATGATGACGATGTGCGGCAGGTGGCGCTGGGAGACGACGGCGCGCTGGCGGGCATGGATGCCGGCGCTGTTCTGATCGACCACACCACGGCCTCCGTGACGCTGGCGCGGGAGTTGAGCGTGGCGGCGGCGGAACGCGGAGTTGGCTTTCTCGACGCGCCGGTTTCCGGCGGCCAAGCGGGTGCCGAAAACGGCGCGCTGACCGTCATGGTTGGCGGCGAGCTGCCCATATTCGAGCGCGCGCAGCCGGTTTTGGCGGCCTATGCCGCGTTCAGCGAATTGCTGGGCCCGGCGGGCAGCGGACAACTCGCCAAAATGGCCAATCAGATTTGCATCGCCGGCGTGGTGCAGGGTTTGGCGGAGGCCTTGAACTTCGCCCAGCGCGCCGGACTTGACGCGAACGCGGTGATCGACACGATTTCCCGCGGCGCCGCGGGTTCTTGGCAGATGAGCAATCGCAGCGAAACGATGCTGCGGGACGAATACGAATTCGGCTTTGCCGTCGATTGGATGCGCAAGGATCTGGGCATGGCGATGGAAGAGGCCGAACGCCTCGGCGCGGAATTGCCGGTGGCGCGCTTGGTGGATGGATTCTACGCGGAAGTGCAGGCCATGGGCGGCGGCCGCTGGGATACCTCAAGCCTGCTGCGCCGCTACACCCGCCGTTGAGGAGTCAGCCGAGCCCATCGTGGCCATGGCGGATGTCGAAATCCGCCTGATATGGCGGCTTTGGTTCAGCGTCAGTCGCTTGGCCGATTCGCGCGCAGGGTATTCAGGCCCTTCAAGAGATTCAGCGCTTCGTTGAGTGGGTAGTCCGCGGCGATCACTTCGGCGGCGGAGGCGAGGGGCGCGATATTGGCGAAGGCGTTTTCCAGGCTTCCGGGCAGATCCGCTTCGCTGAAGCGCGCGGGGTCGCGCGGGCGGCGCGTGATGAACGCTTCCTCGACCAGAATATCCGGTTCGATTCCCTGGGCCTGGATCGAGCGGCCCTGGGGTGTGTAGTAGAGAGAAGTCGTTAACTTGATCGCGCGGTCGCCGTCCAGCGGCAGTACCGATTGCACAGAACCCTTGCCGAAACTGCGGGTGCCCATGACGACGGCGCGGCTGTGGTCTTGCAGCGCGCCGGCGACGATTTCCGCCGCCGAAGCCGAACCGCCGTTGATCAGCACCACCAGCGGCAGTTCCGGCGCCGCGGTTTCCGCATCCGCGAAGTATTCCCGTTCCGTTTCCCGCAACCGGCCCTGGGTGTAAACCACCCGGCCTGCGGCGATGAAAGTATCGACCACTTCGACGGCAGCCCGCAGCACGCCCCCGGGATTATTGCGAAGATCGAGCACCAAGCCCTTCAGTCGCGGATTTTCGTCGAGCAGGCCGGCGATTTCCGCGTGGAATTCGCTGCCGGTATCGAGCTGGAAAATCGGAATGCGCACGTAGGCGTAGTCCGGTTCGAGCAGTTCGCCGCGCACACTGCTGATGGCGATGGTTTCGCGGACGATTTCAAGTTCGAATGGTTCCAGCCCTTGGCGTGAGATCGTAATCGTCACCGCGGTGCCGGGCTCGCCGCGCATGAGATTGGCGGCATCTTCGGGCGACAGATTGCGCACCGGCCGATTGTCGATGGCGATGATCAAATCTCCGGCGCGCACGCCGGCCCGGTCGGCGGGAGTATCGTCGATGGGAGCGACGACCAAAATGTAACCATTTTGCCGGTCGACTTCGATGCCGAGACCGCCGAATTCGCCGGATGTGGTCTCTTGCAAGGCTTCGAAATCCCCGCCGTCAACGAATGCGGAATGCGGATCGAGATTCGCCAACATTCCGCGGATGGCGTTCTCCAACAGGGTGCGGTCGTCGATTTCCTCCACATAGGACACGCGGATGCGGTCCAAGGCTTCGGTGAACAGGCGCACATCGTCCAGGGGCAGCGGCAACTGATCTTGTTGGGCCGGGATGACCCCCGGGAAGGCCAGCGTGGCTGCGGCCGCGGCGGTTTGCCAGATGCGAAGTTTCATGATTCCGATCCCGCCCTCTCTTTACTCAAACCGTTTTCCCAACCCTGATTATCCTACCCGGCACTTCCAGCGCCTTGATTTCAACCCCCGGGGCTTGGCGTCTTGGTTCCCCAACGCCCTCGGCATCACCCCGCAAGGCGCAACGGGCGATAATTCCAGTTTATTCACGGATTGGCAACCAAATCTGCTAACATCCGGTCGGTTGTTGCGCCACAATGATCGCCATGGAACCAATTAATAACAGCTTGGATGAACATCATCCGGACCAGAACGAGACGGCGGATGTTGTGGTGCGCTTCGCGGGCGATTCCGGCGACGGGATGCAATTGACCGGCGCCAATTTTACGCTGGCGACGGCGCTCTACGGCAACGACCTTTCCACATTTCCCGATTTCCCCGCTGAAATCCGCGCTCCGGTGGGGGCGACTTTCGGCGTTTCGGCCTTTCAAATCTATTTCGGCTCGGAAGATGTCACCACCGCGGGCGATGCGCTCGACGTGCTGGTGGCGATGAATCCCGCCGCGCTGAAAACCAATCTCGCCAATTTAATCGACGGCGGTCTGATCATCGCCGACCGCGGCGCGTTCACCGCCAAGAATTTGGCCAAGGCCGGTTATGCCGTCAATCCCCTCGAAGATGGTTCGCTTTCCGGCCACCGGTTGCTCGATATCGATATTTCCGCTCAAGTGCTGTCCGCCGTGGAGCCGTTCGGCCTCGGCCACAAGGGTGGCTTGCGCTGCAAGAACATGTGGACCCTGGGCTTGGTCATGTGGCTGTTCGACCGGGACCGCGCGGCCACCATCGAAAATCTCAAAGCCAAATTTTCGCGCCAGCCGGAAATCGCCAATGCCAATATCGCCGCCCTGAACGCGGGCCACGCATTCGGCGAAACCGCCGAACTGCCCGCCGGAATCCATGTCTACCGGGTGCCGAGGGCGAAATCGGAACCGGGCCTGTACCGCAATATCACCGGCACCCAAGCGCTGGCCTGGGGTCTGCTGGCGGGTGTTGAACTCGCCGAAGTGCGCATGCTGTTCGCTTCCTATCCAATTACGCCCGCATCCAATTTGCTGCATGAATTGACCAACCGCCGCGAGTTCGGCATCGGCACGTTTCAGGCCGAGGATGAGATTGCCGCGGTCTGCGCCGCGATAGGCGCTTCCTTCGCCGGTTCCCTCGGCGTCACTTCCAGCGCCGGCCCGGGCATCGCGCTGAAATCGGAAGGTATGTCCCTGGCGATCGCGACGGAACTGCCCCTGGTCGTCATCGATACCCAACGCGGCGGCCCCTCCACCGGACTGCCGACCAAAACCGAGCAATCGGATCTGAACATGGCGCTGTTCGGCCGCCACGGCGATACGCCGGTGCCGGCGGTAGCGCCGGCGACACCGCCGGAATGTTTCGACATGGCCCGGGAAGCCGTGCGCCTCGCCATCCGCTACATGACTCCGGTGGTGCTGCTTTCCGACGGCTATCTAGCCAACGCCGCCGAGCGCTGGAAAATTCCCGACGTCGAGGAATTCGAGCCGATTGAGCTGGAACGCCCGCGGGATACGGTGGATTTCAGCCCGTCCCGGCGCGACCCGGAAACTTTGGCGCGGACCTGGCCGATTCCCGGCACGCCGGGACTGGAGCATCGAATCGGCGGCATCGAAAGCGATTACGCCAGCGGCGATATTTCCTACGAACCGGCCAACCATCAGAAAATGACCGATATGCGGGTGCAGAAAATCGCCGGCATCGCCGCCGATATTCCCCTGCAATCCGTGGATCAGGGCGGCGACTCCGGCCGTCTGGCGGTGGTGGGCTGGGGCTCGACTTATGGCGCCATCCACCAGGCTGTCAAGCGGGCCAGGGAAGAAGGCTTGGACGTGGCGCATATCCATGTGCGCTATTTGTCGCCGCTGCCGCGCAATCTCGGCGAACTGCTGCGCGGCTTCGATGGGATTCTGGTCCCGGAAATGAACACCGGCCAGTTTGCCCGCCTGTTGCGCGCGGAGTATCTGCTGGCGGTTGAAAGCTTGTGCAAAGTATCCGGCCAGCCATTCAAGATCGGCGAGATCCTGGCGGCCATTCAGGCGCGCTGCGGCGCCGCGGAGGCCGCGTTGTGAATCAGCCCATTCTGAGCTTGAAGGATTTCACCTCCGATCAGGAGGTGCGCTGGTGCCCCGGCTGCGGCGATTACGCCATCCTCAAGACGGTGCAGAAACTGCTGCCCACACTGGGTCGGCCGCGGGAAAACCACGTATTCGTTTCCGGGATTGGCTGTTCCTCACGGTTTCCTTACTACATGAACACTTACGGCTTCCACACCATCCACGGACGCGCGCCGGCCATCGCCACCGGTGTCAAGCTGGCGAATCCCGAGCTCGATGTTTGGGTGATCACCGGCGACGGCGACGGCTTCAGCATTGGCGGTAACCACATGATGCACACCCTGCGCCGCAATGTAGACTTGCAGTTGCTGGTGTTCAACAACGAAATCTACGGCTTGACCAAAGGCCAGTACTCTCCCACATCGAAGCTCGGCACGCGCTCGCCTTCGTCGCCGGGGGGTTCCATCGATCCGCCCTTGTCGCCCTGCGCGGTGGCGCTCGGCGCCGGTGGCGGTTTCATCGCGCGTTCCATCGACACCCACGCCAAGCATTTGTCCGCCGTCATCGGCGCCGGCCATGCCCACACAGGAACGGCTTTCATCGAGATTCTGCAAAACTGCCCGATTTACAACGACGGAATTTTCGAATCGGTGAAAGACCGCCGCCTGGCGGCGGATTTCCGTGTCGAAGTGGAACATGGCAAGCCGGTTGTATTCGGCAAGAACAACGAAAAGGCGATCCGGCTGAACCGCGAAAGCCTGGCGCTCGAAGTCGTGCCGGCAACCGCGGACGATGTGCTGGTGCATGACGAGAGCAACCCGGTGCTGGCGAATTTGCTCGCCGCCATGGGCGGGCCGGGTTTCCCCATCGCCATTGGCATTCTCCATCGGCGACCGGGTCCGAGTTTCGAAGCGGAGTTCCATCAGCACCGCATGGGCGCCTCCCGCGGAGGCAATCTCGCCGCGCTGCTGCGGAGCGGGAATACTTGGGTCGTAGACTAAGCCGCCAGCCTATTCCGGGTGCCCTCAGCCCGGATTGCGTTTGCGGAAGATCACCATGGGCTTGTTGCTCATGACCAGTTCGCCGCGCTGATTGAAGACTTGGTTGCGCATGAAAACCGTGCCGATTTCCGGGCGCGAGCGCGATGCCTTTTTGTCGATGATGGTCGACTCCATGCGCAGGGTGTCGCCGGGGAACACTGGTTTGACCCAGCGGATTCCGTTGATGCCGGGCGAGCCCAGCGCTCCGCTGTCGCCGCTGAGCAACCGCGCCGCGCCGTAGTCGTCCACTCCCGGGCCCCTGTCTCAAGTTGCTGGCGTGAACAGTTGGGGACTTTTTCGCGCCGCGGAAAATTGCTAACTTGCGTGTTTCCGAGGCCGTTCAGGTGCGCCGACCCATGAATATCGACAGGACTGGAAACACCGCCGACTCCCGCGGGCCGTTGCTTGCCGCGGTCGCCATGGTGTTGCTCCCTTGCGCCGCGCCGGGCTTCGCGGCCGAGGGGCAAAGCTGCCTGCGCGAATTGGGCAGCGAAGCGCGCGTTGACGGCGCGAGTTTTGTGATGGGCGATGACACCCACGGCCACCCCGAAGAATTGCCGGTCCATGAAGTGACTGTTTCCGGGTTCTGGATTGACCGCCACGAAGTGACCAATTCGCAGTACGCGGAATTCGTCGCGGCCACGGGCTATGTCACGGTGGCCGAACGGCCGCCCGACCCGGAAGAATGGCCCGGAGTACCCGCCGAAGCGCTGGTTCCCGGTTCGGCGGTATTCTCGCCCCCCGCGGCCGGTCAATTTCCGGCGAACTGGTGGTCCTATGTGCCCGGCGCCAGCTGGCGCCATCCCGCGGGGCCGGGCAGTTCGGTCGAAGGCCGGGAGCATTTCCCGGTGGTGCATATCGCGTGGGAGGATGCCAAGGCGTATGCCGATTGGATTGGTCGCGAACTACCCACGGAAGCGCAATTCGAGTTGGCGGCGCGCAGCAAGCGCGCCGGAGTCTGGCCCTGGGAAGGCGGCGAACTCGCCCCGGTTGGCCATCACCGCGCCAATACCTGGCAGGGCAACTTCCCGGTAGAGAATACCGGCGAAGACGGGCACCTCGGCTTGGCGCCGGTGGGTTGCTTCGAGGAAAACGCCTACGGCACCTTTGATTTGATCGGCAATGTCTGGGAATGGACCTCGAATTGGTACACGCCGGGGCATATTCCGACTGACGAGCCGGATCCCACCGGCCCGCCGCGGGAAATCAGTTTCGATCACGACCAAGGCGACGCGCCGGTGAAAGTCATCAAGGGCGGGTCATTCCTTTGCGCGCCGAATTACTGCCAACGCTACCGGCCCGCGGTCCGGCAATCGGCGGACACCGGGCTGGGCACCAGTCATATCGGTTTCCGCACGGTGCGCAACGAATAGTCCGGCCCGCGCAAGCGGTCGCGCGAAACTCAGGCAAGCGGCAAAAATCGGGCTGGCGCTTCGACTCTGTTCAACCGGTGTTTCCTTGCCGTCAACCGAGGGCGATCGTTTCCAGCTGGTCCGCGATGCGGAATTCCGCCTCGGTATGCCGCCGCACCGTCTCCAATGAACTCCCCGGCATCAACGCGCGCAGGGTTGCGCCGCCGCCGGCGAACTCGAACACGGAGAGGTCGGTGATCAGCAGATCCACCGACCCGGTCGCCGTCAGCGGCAAATCGCAGTTTTTCACGACTTTGCTGGTGCCGTCCTTGCTGACATGGGTCATGGTCACGATCAAGCGTTTGGCGCCGCTCGCCAGATCCATCGCTCCACCGACGCCGAGCAGCGGTCGGTTCGGCACTGACCAGTTGGCCAAATTGGCTTGCTCATCGACTTGCAAGCCGCCCATGACGGCGACGTCGATATGACCGCCCCGGATCATCGCGAACGAATCGGCGCTGTCGAAGTAACTCGCGCCCGGCAATGCGGTCACCGGAATTTTGCCGGCGTTGACCGGGTGCTCCATGGCGCCGCCGGCCGCGGGTTCCGGCCCCATTCCCAACATGCCGTTTTCCGAATGCAGAATGATGCCGTCTTCCGGGCTGATCAGATCGGCAACTAAAGTCGGAATGCCGACTCCCAAATTGACGACATCGCCCCGCCGCAACTGCCTGAGGGCTACCGCGGCCATCGCCATGCGCTCGGGGGCGGCTTTTTTGTCGCTGCCCGCGACCGAGGCCGATGTGCCCAGATGCTCCAGGCGCACCTTCGCCGGCACCAGATAATCGACGAAGCAACCGGATGTATGCACCTGATCCGGCTGAATCGCGCCGGTGGGCAAGATTTCCTCGACTTCGGCGATTACCGTCGCCGCCGCCGTGGCGATCGCCCGATTGAAGTTGTTTTCGGTCATGCGGTATTGCAGATTGCCGGAGGCATCCGCGCGCCAAGCCCTGATAAAGGCGATATCGCCTTTGATGGGCTCCACCAGCACCATTTTACGACCGCCGATCAGCCGGGTCTCGCGGCCCTCGGCCAATAGCGTATCGCTCGCGGTGGGCGTGAAGAATCCGCCGAGGCCCGCGCCACCCGCCCGCAGCGCTTCGGCGAGTGTTCCCTGGGGTATCAGTTCGGCTTCGACCGCACCGGATTGCGCCGCGGCCACAGCTTCGTGATTGCTCGTGAAGAATGAGCCGATCATTTTCTTGACTTGACCGTTGCGCAGCAGTCTGCTGCCGCCGAGGCCGACTTCGCCGATATTGTTGGCGACATACACCAAATCCCCGACTTCAGCTTCGGCGAGCGCGTGCAACAGATGCACCGGGGTCCCGGTCATGCCGAAGCCGCCCACCAGCAACACATCGCCCGAGCGCACCTTGGCGGCGGCTTGGCGCGGATCAATGACCGGCACTTTTTTCATTCGTCGGCTGCTCCGGCCTCGCCGGACTGTTGCTGCTGCTGGCTGACCGCCGCCGTGCGCAACTGATCCGCCTGCCGGCTTATCCACTGGGCGACATTGGTGTGCGGCAACAGGCCGAGTCCGTCGGCCCGGTAGCTCAGCGTCCCCAGGATATCTTGGTAAGGCCCGAATCCCTGCAAGCGGAACGGCACCACGATTGGCGTCAAATCCCGCGAATTCGTCTGTTCGATATAGGCGCGAATTTCCCGCTCCGCTTCCCGCCGTTTCTCCGGCCAGTCTTCACGCAAGGTGAATACGCGGATTTCGCGCAAACCGAGTTGCTCGTCGGCGTGCTTGGACCGCAGGGTGATTTTGTCGAGCCAGCGGGCGTTTTCGGTATCGTCACCGGGTCCGTGGGCGATCAAGGCGACCACTTCATTCTCCGGGTTGGAACTGAGTCCGCGGATGCGCGAGGCGAGAATTTCATCGACTTCCGGGGCATCGGCGAGCCCTTCGATGCTGACGTGAAACGCCAAGTTGGTATCGATGCGCCAGAATCCCATGGGCATGGGGCGGGCGCCGGCCGCGTCCAGCGGCCGTTGCGGGCTGCCGCCCCGGCGCGGCGGAGCGCCTTCGCGCAAGCCGAGGATTTGCAAGGTCCGGTCGTACCAGCTTTCCCCCGAAATGAACACGCGCACCACGCCGACATCGGTAACGCCTCGGGATTCAAGTTCGCGCGTGGCGGCTTCAATCGAGCCGGCGTCGGCCATGCCCAGCGCCATGGCCACGGGATAGCGTTGCCGCAGCGGCTCCACCGCCGCCGCAAGATGGCTGTTCCATTCCTCGCTGCCGCCGTGGGCCATGACCATCACGCCGAAGTTCAACTCTTCGGCGGCTGCCGGGTTGTCGGCGTCGGGAACCGCGGCGCAGGAGGCCAGCGCCAGCGCGGTGGCGCAGTGGGCGAGGACGACAATCAAACGCCGGGATCGTTGCTTGTTCATCTTGCTGTTCGCCTTATTTTTCCTCTTCTGCCAATTCTTCCACTTCTTCCGCGCCGCCGTCAGATATCGATATGCAAACCAATACGGAAGTTAGCGCCGGGTTGGCGGGCGTTTTCAATCGAGGATACCGCATCCTCGCTGAAGCCGCTGATATTGATCCAGCGCGCGTACAGCTCGTCGGTGAGATTGAAGGCGCCGAAGCGCAGCCGGGCCGTATCGCTGATGTTGAAGCGACCGATCAAATCGACTACCTGATAGGCATCCGCCCGGACATGGTTGGCGCTGGAAACCCGGTTTTTCTCGCCGACCAGCGTCAGCAGCAGCTCTCCGCCCCAGCGCCCGGAAGCCGCGTCGTAGCCAAGTCCGGCGACCGCCGTCAGTGGATCGACGGAATCGAGGGGAGTTGAGGCCGTTTGATTGTCGCCCCGCGCGTAGGCGACCGAGGCGCGGGCGCGCCAGCGTTCGCTGAAGGCGAAGCGGGCGTCGAACTCGGCGCCGCGGATTTGCACTTTGCCGATATTGCGGTTCTGAAACAGACTAATGGGACCTTCGAACCCGACAAACTCGTTTTCGATAAAGTTCGTGTAGCGGTTGCGGTAGACCGCGAAGCTGAGATAAGCGCTTTCGAAATTCGCGCGGGCGCCGAATTCGAGCCCCTGGCTTTCCTCCGCCGCGAGTTCCGGGTTGGGCACGGTGGCGTACTGGAAGCCGAGATTGACGAAGGACTGGTTCGCCTCGGAGAAATTCGGCGGTCGGTAGCCTTCGGCGTATTGGCCGAAAATCGACCAGGTTTCGTCGAAATCATACAGGGCGCCCAGACTCAGCGAGGTCGCGCCTTCCTCGATGGATTCGACGGCAAAACCGTAGCCCCGGACTGCACCGGTGCCGTCAAGCAGCGGGTCCGGCGAGGCAGCCATTTGATAACGGTCGTAGCGCGCGCCCGGAATCAGCGTCAAGCGGCCCTCGCCGAAGGTGATTTCGTCTTGCAGATAGAGTCCAGAGCGCGTGGAAGACGTATCCGGGATGGTCTTGTTGGGAAAAACTTCGGGCCGAGCGAATGGGAACGCCGCAATGCGGCAAGTGATTTGGCCGCTGGAAAGCGCCTCTTCGCAACGATCTCTCGGGCGTTCGGTCTCGGTTTCCTCCCAATTCGCGCCGTAGGCAATGGCGTGGGTGGCCAAACCCGCTTCGATTTTTTTGCTCAGATTCAAATTGAGCGCCAATGTTTGCTGGTTGAAATCGAACGCGCTCCGCCGCCGGGCCTCGGTTCCGCCGTAGCTGCGCGGATTGCGCGGGTCGATAAACGAGTGGCTGGTTCGCAGTTGTTCAGTGGTTTGGCTGGCGTCGGTATCCATCCGGTTGACGCTGGCCTGCAATGCGTCGAACAGGCCGGTTTCCGCCCGCCACTCGTAGTCGATTCCAAAGCGAAGACGCGCGGTATTGTCGAGACCCCGGGATTCGGATACCGTCCGGTCAATATCGGAATCGAGTTGCGTGGCGATTTCCTCGGCAAAGTTGTCAATGCCGAAACGGAGCAATTGCCCGGGCGCCAAATCCCAGTTCATTTGCAGCAGCAGGCTGTCGGAGTTGCCGTCTTGGGGGTTCAAGCGACCGGGGCCGTTGACTTCGTGCTCGACGAATTCGCGCCGGGTGTACTGCGCCAGCAAGCCAACCGGGCCGTTTTGCAGGGCCGCCGTGAAGCCGCCGCGGTGTTGTTCATCGGCGTCGGCGGCGGCGGCGCGCAGGCCGAAGTAGGTATTTCGACCGTCCTGCAAATAATCGCGGGGGTCTTTGCTGGTGAAAATGACGGCGCCGCCGATGGCATCGGCACCGTACAGCACCGAAGCGGGGCCGCGAATCAGTTCCACGGACTTGATATGGTCGGTATCGATGCTGTCGCGGCCATAAGTCGCGGGGCCGGCCGTGAATATATCGTTGCTGCGAATGCCGTCGATAATCGTCAATACGCGGTTGCCACCGATGCCGCGGATGCTGAAGCCCTCGTTGCCGCCCCGGCCGGCGGTGCTGACGGCGATGCCGGGCTGAAAGCGGGCGAGGTCGTCCAAGTCATCGGCCATTTCCCGTTCGATTCGCTCCGCGGTCAGCAGTGAGACCGTGCCGGCGATGTTTTCAATCGTGCGCGGCAGGCGCGTCGCGTTGACGATCAACTCTTCGATGCGGTCGCCGCTTTCCTGGGCTACGGCCGGCGCGGCCAGCAGTATTCCACCAGCCGCAAACCAAGCGAGCGCCGCTGCCCGCCACGGCGCCGATTTTCTTTCGTTCATGCAATTCTCCATCCGGGTTCCGCCGGTTTGCGCGCGCCGCGATGCCGCGGTTTGTTCGACAGGACTGAATCGAAAACAGCCGCTCCGTCGGGGCTGCCGTTTTCCAGCGGGCGGAGATTCTACAGCAGGTTAAATTGAATGTAAACGCAAATAAGAAAGATTCTTATTTGCATCTAAATCGGCGGCGAGCGCGGAGAAATTCCGACCTTCGTTCGGCGCTCGGCCGGTGGAGATATCGAGGATGCAAGGCGTCTCTCGGCCCGCGGCTTCGAGCAGCCGCGGCCGACCGGTTCAGGGCGCGGGGAAAACCGCTAAATCGTCCGCAAGGATAACCTCGCCGTCGTAGATTGGGCGGATTTCATCAAGCACCGACTCTTCTTCGGTGCCGTAAAACAGCCCGTGATACAACACCAGCAACCCGGGGCGGGCGATACTCGCCAACCGCGCCAGTTCTTCCGTGGTCGTATGCGAGCTGTTGTGATAGCGCTGGAAGCCGGGAGAATTCCGCCGCAGACCCGCAAGGCTGATGACTTCGTGGAACAGCAAATCCACGCCCCGCGCTTTTTCGGCGATTGTCTCGCTGTAGGAGGTATCGCCGCTGATCACCAGCGACAAATCGTCGGTGGTGACTTTGAAACCGTAAGCGGGTTGGACTGCGCCATGATTCACGGCAAAGGCTTCGATCACCAGATCGTCCCGCCGCAGCAAAATGCCGGGGTCGATGGTTTGCGCGTCCACCCGGAAGCCGTCTGGATTCGGCACCGGCTGCGAGCCGTCGAGGCGTATGCTGGTATCGACCGAAATCATTTCAAGCAAGCCGTGCGCGACCTGTTCGATGCCCGCCGGGCCCCAAGCCCGCAGCCGCGCGTTGCGCCGCCACCAGAGGGTGTGTGCGAGCTCGGGGAAATCCATCGTGTGGTCGCTGTGCAGATGGCTGAAGAATACGCAGCAGATCTGACTCGGATACAGGGAAGGAATATCGTATTTGTAGCGCGCGATCACCGCCTGCCGCACCGCTCCGGCTCCGGCGTCGAACATGTAGCTTTCGCCCTTGTGAATCACCGCGATGCTTGGCCCGGCGCGGAAAGCGTCGGGAATCGGGGTGCCGGTCCCCAGCACGACGACGCGGGTGGGGGCGAGCAGCTCCGCCGCGGACGGTGCGGAGCGCACCTCCACTCTCGCGCTCGATGGCGAAATCGCGAACTCCGCTTCGACGGTTTGGTCCGCTGCCCCGGTCGCCGCGAACAACAAGCCGGGCAGGCAGGCGAGCATCGCCGCCCGCGGGCGCCGCTTCGCTGTTGGTCGGCGACCGCTGCCGGAACGGGCCGCGCTCAAGGCTGCCGATCCTCAAGGCGCCCGGCGCCGCCGAGCTCGTAGTAGACAAGCGGCACGAAATCAACCGCGGTCCAGCTCGCTTCCTCGCCCCATTGCGCATCGTAGGCCGCGGTCGGCCGCGCCGCCATAACCGCGTCGAGATGCATGCCTTCGCGGATCATGGCGTGAATCCGGTCGCGAATATCGAGAATCATGTCCCGGAACTCAACCATTTCCGCGCGCCCGACCACTTCCAGGCCATGGCCCGGAATCACTTTCGTTTCTGGACCGGCCATGGCGATGGCCATATCGAGGGCGGCGATGGTCCCGCGCAAAGTGCCGCCGTTGAATTTGTCGATGATTGGATAACTCGTGGTTCTGAACACATCGCCCAAATGCAGGACATCGGATTCCGGGAAATGGACGAAGGTATCGCCGTCGGTATGCGCCGACGGAGCCAGAAAAGCCCGCACTTCTTCGCCATTCAAGTGGAAAGACATGGCGTCGTTGTAGGTCACCACGGGCCGCCCCGCGGCCGGCGGCTGCGGGGCGAAGCTGCCGCCGTTGCGCGGGAAGTGGCTGCTCTGTTCGAGAAACTTCAAGCGGGTATTGTCGTGCGCGAAGATCAATACGCCCATTGCGGCCAGATTGGCGTTGCCGCCGACATGATCGAGGTGGATATGGGTGTTGATCAGGAAGCGGATACTCTCGTCGGTTACTTCCGCGACCGCGGCGATCAGACTCTCGGACATCGGCGCGAACAGCGAATCCACCAACAACACGCCATCCGGCCCGACAAAGGCACCGATATTGCCGCCGCCCCCAGGCCGCTGCACCATGTAGACATTGCCCGCCACGTGTTCGATGGAGAGCTCGGCATCCGCAAATCCCACCTGAGCGGATGCGAAGTGGCCCAAGACCAACAGCAGGCCGGCCAGCGCGGCGCCACACGCCGCTTTGCGCGAATTGATCATTTCGTCTGCTTCTCCAGTCGAGGGTCGGAATTCGGCGGCTTGCCAAACCACATGGTACCCGAAACCGTTTTCCGAGACGCGGCCAATCGCGGCGGCCTCCCCCGGACAGACAGCCCCGCACCGACACTTGCCCGGCGCATTCAACGGAGTATTATGCGACGGTCTGCCCGCGAATCACGGGAAGCCCGATATGCGAATCGCCCGCGCCCTCAGATTCCGCCGCTATTTCTTGCTGCCGCTTATCGCCGCGGCCTGCTCGTCGGCGGCGGCGCAATCGCCCCTGGAAACCTACACCCCGGTGACCGCGGAAGAATTGCGCAATCCCCCCGACGGCGACTGGCTGATGTGGCGCCGCACCGCCAATCATTGGGGCCACAGCCCGCTTCAGCAGATCAACAAGGACAATGTGGCCGGCCTGCGCTTGGCTTGGGCCTGGACCATGGGGCCGGGGCTGCAGGAAACCACGCCGCTGGTACACGACGGCGTGATGTTTCTGCCCCAAGCCTGCGACTTCATTGAGGCGCTCGATGCCCGCGACGGCACCCTGCTGTGGGAGTACCGCCGGCCGGAAGTCGATCACGTCGCGCCGCTGTCCTGTGCCAACCGCAACGGCACCCTGTACAAGGATCAACTGCTGCTCGCCACCCGGGACGCCTATCTGGTGTCGCTGAACGCCTACACCGGCGAAGTGACTTGGGAGCGTCGCATGGGCGACTGGACGGTGGGCCAGCATTACTCCGGCGGCCCGCAGGTGTTCGACGGCAAAATCATCGCCGGCATGTCCGGCTGCTATTACATCAACACCAGTTGCTGGGTCACCGCCCATGACGCCGATACCGGCGAGGAACTCTGGCGCACGGGCACCGTGCCCCGGGTCGGCGAACCGGGCGGCGAGACTTGGGGCGACGTGCCCAACGAGCGCCGCCGCGGCGGCTCGGCCTGGATGCCGGCGAGTTACGACGCCGAACTGAACCTGATCTATATCGGCGTCGCCGTGCCCATTCCCTGGGGTTCGATTCAGCGCGACACCGATGGCGGCGATGTGCTCTACACCAACTCCACCCTCGCCCTGGATGCGGATACCGGCGAAATCGAGTGGTATTTCCAGCACATTCCCGGCGGCAACTGGGACCTCGACCATCCTTTCGAGCGCATCATCGTCGAAAGCGAAGTAGCGCCGGATGCCGCTGCGGTTTCCTGGCTCAATCCCGCCATCGACGCTGGCGAGCGGCGCAAGGTGATCACCGGCATTCCCGGCAAAACCGGGATCGTTTGGACCCTCGACGCGGCGACCGGAGAATTCCTCTGGGCCCGGGAAACCAATTATCAAAACGTTATCGTCGGCGTCGATATCGAGGGCCGCAAGGGCGTCACCAACATCGATCTCGACATCAACGAAATCCGCCAGCGGAAATTCGTCTGCCCCACCACCCGCGGCGGCATCAACTGGAACGCGGTGGCGTACAGCCCGCAAACCAACGCTCTCTACACGCCGACCAACAACGCCTGCATGGACTATTTCCTGAATCCGGTGGAGCCCGTGGTCGGCTTGCACCACCGTTCGGCCACCAGCCGCATCGTCGCGGCGCCGGAACTGGCGGACCAAGTCGGCCTGCTAACCGCGGTCGATGTCGCCACCGGCGCAGCGCTGTGGACGCACCGGCAACGCGCCGGCATCGGCGGCTCGGTATTGACCACCGGCGGTGGCTTGGTGTTCGTTTCCGACGATGCCCGCCGCTTCCGCGCCTTCGACGCCGATACGGGCGAAATTCTCTGGGAGCAGATACTCAACTCCACCGCCGGCGGCTTCCCGGTGTCCTACATGGTAGACGGCGAGCAATATATCGCCATCGCCGCCGGCGGCGGCGTGACCTACCGCATGTTGACACCGGAACTGCGACAACGCGGCGGCGGCAACATGCTGTTTGTATTCCGCTTGCCGTGACGATGCAACGGCAGCGAGGCTGATTGCGCCGACCGCAGCCCCACAGCTGAATCCAGTCATTGGGAGGAATCATGAAACTCGCCCGGAATGTAGTAATTTTCCTGCTCTGCCTGCTGGCGATTCCGGTGGCGGCTGTTGCCACGGCGGCCGTGAAACAGCGCTTCGCCGATGGCCCCAATCGGGTCTTTTCGGGAGGCCCGCTGGTTTCCGGCGAGTTGTATACCGGGCCGGAGCCGAATTGGAGTTTCGTCAACGAAATACCGACCGTCGAACTGCAACTGCTGGACCCGGCGCTGTCCCGGCGCATCTGGATCGCCGAAGCCGAAGGCAAACTCTACGTTTGGTCTGGATACATGGGCACCACGGTGGGACGGCTCTGGAAGCGCTGGCCCGTCCAAGCCGAACGCGACGGCCGCGCCATCATCCGCATCGATGGTACCCGCTACGAACGGCAACTCAACCGCATCCAATCCGGCCCGGAACTCGATGCGATAGCCGCCGCCATCACCGACAAGTATCCATCGCGAACCACGCCGGCAACCATCGAATCCGGTGGCGTTTGGCTGTTCGAGGCCGCTCCCCGCTGACGGATTCGCACCGCGATGAAAACGCCGCAACGGAAAAACCGCGGCCGCGGCACCGCTGCCAAACGAGGAGGCTGAGAAATGCGCACATTTTATTGGGCCACCGCGATCGCGGTAATCATTACGGTGCTTGCCGTGCTATTCGTCCCGGGCGTGGACGATCTCGTCGAACAGGTGTTCCAGCAGTATTTGGGCCGAGCGGCAAGCTGATGCGAGAAATTCAGCGCCGCTCTCCACCACACAATTACGCTCCCCTTGAGGGAGGGTCGCAGGACACCAGTTTTCCGGGGAAGGCACCAAGCCGCCGCCGCAACACCGGGAGAACCCAGATCATGTCCGTGAGGAAACATCCCGTACTTACGCTGCGGTTCCTTCCGCCGGGGATATGGCTGATGCTTGTGTTGAGTGCCGCCACGGCACCGCTTCACGCCGCCGAGGCGCCCGCCAACTGGTCCTATTGGGGCGGCACGAAGGCATTCAACCGCTATTCGTCCGCGGACCAAATCCATGCCGGCAATGTTGCCGAATTGGAAATGGTCTGGCGCCGACCCGCGGTGGACGCGGCCATCACCGAAGCTTGGCCGCGGCTGCGGGTCTCCGGCAACTACCGCGCCACACCGATTTATATGGATGGCGTGTTGTACGCATCCAATGGTGTCGGCTTGGTGGAGGCCATCGATCCGGCGAACGGCGCCACGTTGTGGGTGCAGGCGTTGGACGAAAACAGTTTGGAAGAAGCGCGGGATACCTCGACCCGCGGTGTTGAATACTGGTCCGATGGCGCGCGGGAACGTCTATTCACCGTGCGCAAGGGCAAATTGTATGCGCTGGATCCGGCGAGCGGCGCGGTGGATGTCGATTTCGGCGTGGGCGGCGCGGTCAATCTGACTCCGGTCGGGGCGGATCGATTTTCGCTGGCTTCGAGCGGCCCCATCGTTGTTGACGGCGTGGTGGTAATCGCCGGCACGGTGGATGGCGCCGGCGACGGCGGCGCCCAGTGGCGCGGCGCCCATTCGGAAGATGTGCGCGGCTTCGATGCCGTCAGCGGAGAATTGCTCTGGACTTTCCACGCCGTCCCGCGGCAAGGCGAGTTCGGCGTTGAAACTTGGGGCAACGATTCTTGGCGGGGTGCGGGCGATTTGGGCTCTTGGTGCTGCCTCTCGGCGGACGAGGAGCTTGGCTACGTCTATGTTCCGTTCACCGCGCCCACTGCGGCTTATTTCGGGGGCCACCGTCCGGGCGATAATCTCTATTCCAACAGCTTGGTGGCCATCAACGCCGCCACCGGCGAGCGCGTCTGGCATTTCCAGATGGTGCATCACGACGTTTGGGAATACGACAATGTCGGCCCGCCGGTGCTGGGTGATATTGTCGTGGATGGGCGGCCAATCAAGGCGGTGATGCAGGCCAACAAGACCGGCTGGGTATATGTTTTCGACCGCGTTACCGGCGAGCCGGTTTGGCCGATCGAGGAATTGCCGGTGCCGCCATCCGACGTTCCCGGCGAAGTCCTCTCGCCGACACAGCCCTTTCCGACCAAGCCGGCGCCCATCGCGAGCCAGGGAATCAGCACGGCCGATATCGTCGATTTCCCCGAAGTATCCCAAGTCGCGCGCGCCACCGTCGCGAATTTCACCATCGGCCCCATATTCACGCCGCCGAGCATCGTCAGTGACGAGCCGGGCGGCAACCAAGGCACGCTTACTTTGCCGGGCTCTTGGGGGTCGGCGAACTGGAACACCGGCGCCTTCGACCCAGAGACCGGCTATTACTATGGCTTCGCCAACGATATCCCGCGGGTTTACCGGCTCGTGGAAGCCAATGATCCCAATGCCGACATGCCTTACTGGAGCCCGAACCGGGAAGCGCCATACATCGACGGCATACCGCTGACCAAGCCCCCTTGGGGCCGCATCACCGCCATAGATATGAACAGCGGCGAACATGTTTGGCAGATCGCCAATGGCGATTCGCTCAGTGATCATTTGGACTTGGATGAGCTCGATCTTCCCTCCTTGGGCATCGCCAGCCGTCCTGCGGCGCTGCTGACCAAAACACTGCTCTTCATCGGTGAAGGCAGCAACAACCACGGCGGCACCCAGCCCAACATGTGGGGCACCGCCTTCCGTGCCTATGATAAATTCTCCGGCGAGGAAATCTGGCGCACCGAACTGCCTTCTGGCACCACCGGCGCCCCCATGAGCTATCTGCACCAAGGCAAACAATATATCGCCGTCGCCGTCGGCAGCCTCGGCGACGACCCCGAACTCGTGGCGCTCGCTTTGCCTTGAGGTGAAATAATGTTGGCTGGCTGAATGCCGCGTCAATCCGGCTCGTCGGCATAGAGATTTGAATTGCCGCCGAATGCGGCGCTTAACAGGTCGAGCAGTGTTTCTACCCGTGTCAGGCGTTCCACCATTCCGGTAATTTCGCCGCGGATGTCCGTAAGTTCCCGGTACATTTCCGCGCGGAACTCGCTGAATTCCCCCCGCAACCCGTTCAGTTCCCCGCGCAACCCGTTCAGTTCTCCGCGGAGATCGCGCAATTCCCCACGAAATTCCCGGCGCAGTTCGTTATGGCTCTCGCGAAGCTCGCTGAAGCCATTGAGCATTTCTTGGCGCAGCAAGGCGTTTTGCTCGAATATCACCTGAAGCAGCGAGTCGGTTCGCCGAGTATCCCCCACATACGAAAACAGCAGCGCGAGCAAAACCAAAACCGAAAGGCCGTGATTTTTGGCGAGTGAGAACGCGATCTCCATAAGTTCCTCCATTCGCCTCGAAATCCCGCCGCGCTTGTCGCGGTGCCCGCGGGATGGTTTACCTTGGTTTGTAGGCGAATTGGCGGAAAAAGCCATGTTCTCGGGCGAATTGGTTTCCATTCGTTTTTTGCGTTGATTCAGGGATCAAGGCGAGCCCCGTGGGGCAGCGGGAAAAATCTAGAACGGGTTTCGCGAAAAAGGCAAGAAATCGAAGAAAATAGTTTACCCGCCACCCGGCATCCTGCCGTGGCGGCGGTTATTCGGCGAATGTTTCGGGAAGCCTTGCGATCTCGGCATCGGGGAAATAGCGATCGTATCCGGCGGGGGGTTCGTCCATTTGCGGAAAATCCACCCGCCATGTCGTGGGCACGATCTCGTTATTCGGGCCAGCCTCGAAATACAGAGTGATCGCCACGATCTCGCCGAAGTGATCTTGCACCAGCAACAGCCCTTCGCCCGTATTTGCCCCGATGTAAATGCCTGTCAGCGGGCCGACTCCCGGCGGGTGGATCAAAAGATCCGGGCTTTCGCACTCGGAAAGTATCTTTTCAAGCTCATCGCGTTCGGCCTCGTCGATGTTGAGATCGTATTTCTGCCGGACGGCGACAATTCGATTGGCGAACCAGCAACGGTTCAATTCCGGCAGCCATTCGGCCGCGTCCTTGGCGCCCTTCCGGTCGCGGTTGGTGCCGGGGTCGGCCAGCGTCAAATTCAGCAAATCGCGGGCGAATGCTTGCCGGGATTCCGCGGACGCGGCGCACAGGCCGCTGTCGTGGGCCTCTGTTCTGGCGACGATATGCTCGATATCGGTATCGGCGGCGGAGTCGAACCACTCTCCCGTGTAGGGACTGTAGACACCGCCGTACAAGGCGGTCAATTCGCCTTCGAGCGATTGCGGATACCAGTAATCCCCGCTGCGGTAGTCTGAACATCTCTCTTCCGGCGCCACTCGCAAGCCGCGCCAAGAATCCTGCGCGTGCGCCGCAAACGCGATAAGCAAAACCGAGACGGTCACCGCCGCTTTCATGTACTCTCTTTCGGCGGGACGGGCAATTTCCGTAATCCATCGCGGCGCGCGGGCCAAAGCCCTGAAACAGTGTCGTGAGATCGGGCCGCTGCGGATGCCGCGGTCGATTGCGTGCTGGGGCGTTTTTGGAAAAAGTTTTTCCGCGGCTATATTTTATAAGGCGGCTTTCCTGTACAATCTGGTGGTTTGCGGACGCGGGCTCCCTCCATGCTGGATAGTAACGCGCTCAATTGGAGAGATATGTACACTACGTGACTCCTGAAGCAGGTTGACAAAACCTGGCGCTGTTCACAGCGAAGTGAACGGACGAGAGGATTTAGGGAAGTGGGCCGCAGGCCCATTTTTTGTGTCCGGCGAAAATACGGTTTTCGGCCGACGGGAGGCGGACGCGCTTGAAACGGAACGAGGTATGGATTGGCAAGGCGATCGCTCCGACGATCGAGGCCCTGGGCCTGGAATTGTGGGGTGTCGAGTATTCGCGGCATGGTCGGCGGGCGACTTTGCGGGTGTTCATCGACTGCCTGTCCGGTGTGACGGTAGACGATTGCGCGCGGGTCAGCCGCCAAGTGAGCGCGATTCTGGATGTCGAGGATCCCATCCAGAGCGGCTACACCCTGGAGGTTTCCTCGCCGGGACTCGAACGACCGTTGTTCACTTTGCCGCAATATGAGCGTTTTCTGGGCGCCGAAGTAAAACTGAGGCTGCGCGAACCCCGCAACGGCCGCCGCAAATTCGCCGGCGTGATCGAAAAAGTGGTGGCGGACGCGGTGGAGCTTTTGATTGGAGACGAAACACTGACGTTGTCCCACGCCGATATCGAACGGGCCGTGCTGGCGCCGGCGGCAACGGATGCCGCGATGGATGCCGCCCTGTCCCGCGGCGGCGAGCGGCGGGATCCGCAGCGGGAGGATCGGCGGCATCCACGGGCGGATTCGGGGAAGAATTCGGCAGACAAGAAAGCCGGCGGCTGAAGAAGCCAGCGTAGCGGAAAGACATTCATCAGCAAAGACAGCAGAGCAAAGACGGTTATGAACAGCAAGGAAATTCTGATGGTCGCCGATGCCGTCTCCAACGAGAAGGGCTTGGAGAAGGCCGTGATATTCGAGGCGATCGAATCGGCTTTGGCCACGGCCACGCGAAAGTATCACGACCGCGACAATATCGATTGCCGGGTGGCCGTTGATCAAAGCACCGGCGAATATGAAACTTTCCGCGTTTGGACCGTGCGTGAAGAAGACGACGAAGAATTCGAGGAAGGCCCCCATCTCACTCCGGCCCAAGCGAACGAGCGGAGCCCGGGAAAGGAACTCGGCGACACGCTTGAAGAAAAGATCGACAATGTCGAATTCGGCCGCATCGCCGCCCAAACCGCCAAACAGGTCATCGTGCAGAAAGTGCGCGAGGCGGAGCGCAAGAACATCATCGACGAGTATCAGCACCGGGTCGGCGAGCTCGTCAACGGCACGGTGAAGAAAGTCACCCGGGACGCCGCCATCGTCGATCTCGGCGGCAATGCCGAAGCCTATCTGTCGCGGGAACAAATGATTCCGCGCGAAAGCTTCCGCATGGGGGACCGACTGCGGGCGCTGCTCACGGAAGTGGGCTCGGAGCAGCGCGGCCCGCAATTGTTCTTGAGCCGAACTTCCTCGGAAATGCTGACCGCCCTGTTCAAAATCGAAGTGCCGGAGATTTCCGAGCAGGTCATCGAAATCCGGGCCGCGGCCCGCGACCCCGGCTCGAGGGCGAAGATCGTGGTCAGCACCAATGACGGCCGCATCGATCCGGTTGGCGCCTGCGTCGGCATGCGCGGCTCGCGGGTGCAGGTGGTGTCCAACGAACTCTCCGGGGAACGCATCGACATCATCCCCTGGGACGATAATCCGGCCCAGCTCGTGATCAATTCGATGGCCCCGGCGGAAGTCGCGTCGATCATCGTGGACGAAGACAAGCACACGATGGAAATCGCCGTGGAGGAGGAAAATCTCGCCCAGGCGATTGGCCGCAACGGTCAAAACGTGCGGCTTTCCAGCGAATTGACCGGCTGGACCATCAATGTCATGAGCGTTGAGGACGCCGCCATCAAGCAACAGCAGGAAACCAGTTCGCTGATCGGCTTGTTCACCGACGCGCTCGATGTCGATGACGAGCTCGCCGAAGTGCTGGTGCAGGAAGGCTTCACCTCGCTGGAGGAGATAGCCTACGTACCGCTGGATGAGATTCTGGCTATCGACGGATTCGAGGAAGATATCGCCAACGAGCTTCGCAACCGCGCCAAAGACGCCCTCGTCACCCGGGCGATCGCCTCCCAGGAGGATTTGTCCGCGGCGAATATCAATGAAGATCTGCTGACCATGGAAGGCATGGACGACGAGCTGGCGCTGCAACTGGCCAATAAAGGCATCCTGAGCATGGAGGAATTGGCGGAGCAGTCCATCGACGAATTGATCGATATTGAAGGTTTGGACGAACAGCGCGCCGGCGAATTGATCATGACGGCGCGCGCGCCCTGGTTCGCCTAGGACGGCGAGCCGGGGAGGCGGAGCGGGAATGCGAAATCGCGAACGCGAAACTGGAGCGACTAAATGGCGGACGTAAGCATTCGGGATTTTGCCGGCGCCGTGGGCGTGACGGTCGATAAACTGCTTTCGCAGATCAAGGAAGCAGGGTTGCCCCACACCGAAGCGGACCACCTGATTTCCAACGACGACAAGTCGAAACTGTTGGTTTTTCTGCGCAAGGGACACGGCAGCGGAGAAGAGGCCGCGCCGCGTAAAATCACCCTCAAGCGGAAAACCCTCGGCACCTTGCGCACCGCCGGCTCCCGCGGTCGCGGCAAAACGGTGAATGTCGAGGTGCGCCGCAAGCGCACCTATGTCAAACGCAGCGTGGTCGAAGCGAAGCCCGGCGTCGCTGAACCCGGCGCACCCGCCGGAGTGCCGCTCGAAACCGGAACGCCGCCCGAAACGAGAGAAACGAGGGAGGCTGCGGAAACCGCACCGGTGGCCAAGCCGCCGGAAGCCCCGAAGACACCGGAACAAGTGAAGGAAGCCGCGCCGAGCACGGAAGCCGCGACCGCGCCGCCGCCCCCGCCGCCGAAGGACGCCGCCCGTCCGTCGAAAACCCCGCCCAAGCGCCGCGGCCGGAGCAAGACCGCTGCGGAAGAACCGGCCGGGAAGAAAAAGACCCACGCGCGCGCCAAAACGCCGCCGGCGAAGCGGCGCAAAGCAATACACGTCAATGACGATTTCGTGCTCGAAGGCGGCGATATCGACGATATCGGTCGCGGTCGCAGAATGGGCCGCAAGGCCAAGTCTCGCATCGCGACCCAGCACGCGTTCGAAAAGCCGACCGAATTCATCTCCCGGGAAATCACCATCGGCGAGGCCAACACCGTCGCCCAGCTCGCCCAGAGAATGTCGGTCAAATCGGCTGAAATCATGAAGATTCTACTCAACATGGGAGTGATGGCGACCATCAACCACAGTCTGGACCAAGATACATCCACTTTGGTGATCGAAGAGCTCGGCCATCGCGCCAAGTTCGTCTCCGAGGATGCCATCGAGGAGCAACTCGCCGAGTCGATCGCCCTGGAGAAAGGTTCCGTCGAAGCGCCGCGGGCGCCGGTTGTGACCGTCATGGGTCATGTCGATCACGGCAAAACTTCGCTGCTGGACTATATTCGCAAGGCGCAGGTCGTCACTCAGGAAGCGGGTGGAATCACGCAGCATATCGGTGCCTATAATGTGCAAACCGATGCGGGAATGATCTGCTTTCTCGATACGCCGGGCCATGCCGCCTTCACCGCGATGCGCTCCCGCGGGGCGCGGGCCACCGATGTGATCGTGCTGGTGGTCGCCGCCGACGACGGTGTCAAGCCGCAGACCATCGAGGCGGTGCGCCATGCCAAAGCCGCCGAAGTGCAACTGGTGGTTGCGATCAACAAAATCGACAAAGAAGATATCGATATCGAGCGTGTCAAGAACGAACTCGCGGCGCAGGAAGTCATCCCGGAGGATTGGGGCGGCGACACCCAATTCGTGCCCGTATCCGCCCACACCGGCGAAGGCGTCGATCAATTGCTGGAAGCCATTCTGCTGCAGGCGGAGCTGCTTGATCTGAAGGCGCACACCGATGTCGCCGGCCAGGGCGTGGTCATCGAATCCCGCCTCGACAAGGGCCGCGGTCCGGTGGCCACGGTTTTGGTACAGAACGGCACGCTCAATGTTGGCGATGTGGTCTTGGCCGGACACGAATACGGCAAGGTGCGCGCGCTGGTGGACGAGACCGGCGGGAGTATCGCCGCCGCTGGCCCATCGATTCCCGCGGAGATTCTTGGCCTCAACGGCGTGCCCGAAGCCGGTGACGAATTTGTTGTGGTTAGCGATGAGCGCAAGGCCCGTGAAGTGGCGGATTTCCGTCGCGCGCGGCACAAGGAGAGCAGCCGGCAAACGCGTTCCCAGGCGAGCGTTGAAAGTATGTTGGTCGATATGGGCAAGGACAGCGTCAAGCTGCTAAAAGTCGTCTTGAAAGCCGATGTCCGCGGTTCGCTGGAGGCGATCGCCGGCGCATTGACCGGTTTGAACACCGACGAAGTCAAAGTGGACTTGGTGTCCATGGGTGTCGGCGGCATTACCGAAACCGACGCGCATCTCGCGGCGACCTCCAAGGCCATGATCATCGGCTTCAATGTGCGCGCCAACAAAGCGGCGCGGGACATCGTCGAAAACGAAGGTATGCGGCTGCATTACTACAATGTGATTTATGAAGTAATCGATGATGCCAAGGCCGTCATGGGCGGCATGCTGGCACCGGAAATCCGCGAAGAAATCGTTGGCGTGGCGGAAGTGCGCGATGTTTTCAATTCGCCGAAATTCGGCCAGATCGCCGGCAGCATGGTGCTCGAGGGCGCGGTGCATCGCAGCAAGCCAATCCGTGTGCTGCGCGACAACGTGGTGATTTTCGAGGGAGAGTTGGATTCCCTGCGCCGCTTCAAGGATGATACCGCCGAAGTTCGCCACGGCATGGAATGCGGTATTGGGGTGCGCAACTACAAAGATGTGCGGGTCGGCGACAAAATCGAGGTTTACGAGAGCACCGAAGTAACGCGGACTTTGTAGCGGTCGGCGGCGGTGGTTCCGGGCGCCGGCGCCCGAAGCGCGGGAACATGACTGAGACCAATTCCCGCGCCCAGAGGGTGGCGGACCAAATCGGGCGCGATATCGCCGCGTTGATCCAGTCTGAAATGGACGATCCGCGCATCGGCATAGTTTCGATAACCGGCGTGGAGGTGAGTTCGGATTTGGCTTACGCGAAGGTATTCATTACTTCGCTGGGGGGCGGCGACACCGGACGGCATTCGTCCGCCGCCGCCGGGAAGGAGAGCGTGGCCGCATTGAACGGCGCCGCCGGTTATTTGCGCAGCTTGCTGGCCCGGCGTCTGCGCCTGCGGACGGTGCCAAAGCTCAGCTTCCACCACGATGACAGCGTGGAACGGGGCCGGCGATTGGATGAATTGATCGATGACGCATTGGCCGCCGACCGGGAACGGCATTCGTGAATCCGGCAACGGCCGCCACAGTGGAGAAAATCTGAATGCGCCGTCGGCGGAACAAAGGCAGGGATGTCAGCGGATTGATCGCGCTGGACAAAGCGCCTGGATTGTCGTCCAACTCCGCCTTGCAGGAGGTGAAGCGGCTCTATGGGGCGAACAAGGCGGGACACGGCGGCAGTCTCGATCCGCTGGCGACCGGCGTGCTGCCGCTGTGTTTGGGCGAAGCGACCAAGATTTCCCGTTTCCTGTTGGATTCGGACAAGAAATACCGCGCGCGGCTGAAGCTCGGCGCGCGCACGGACAGCGGCGACAGCGAGGGTGAGACCATCGCGGTTTGCAAAGATTTCAGCGTCAGCCGGGAACAGGTGGAAGCGGTGCTGCGCCGGTTTGAAGGTGAAATCGAACAGATTCCACCGATGCATTCGGCGGTGAAGATGGGCGGAACGCCGCTGTACAAATTGGCCAGAAGCGGCAAAGTGGTGGACCGCGAACCGCGCAAGGCGATGATTTATCGAATCGCGCTGACGGAATTTGTGCCGCCGGAACTCGAGATTGAACTGGCCTGCGGCAAGGGCACCTATATTAGGACCATTGCCGACGATCTCGGCCAGATTTTGGGCTGCGGCGGCCATGTAATCGCCCTGCGGCGCTTGGAATCCGGCGGTTTCAGCGAAGCCGATTGTGTGACCGCAGAATTTCTGGAACAGGAGAAGATTCGGGCGGGATTGGCCGGCATCGACCGCCATCTGGCGCCGATGGATCGACCACTGGCGGCGTTGCCGGCGGTGCGTTTGCCGGATATCGCGGCGAAGCAAGTCCGCGCCGGCCAAGCGGTGCTCGTGCGGCATCTGCCGGCCGGGGGACTGGTCAGAATGTATAGCGCGAATGACGACGGCGAGCGGTTTATGGGAATCGGCGCTATCGACGACGACGGTCGGGTGGCGCCCAAACGCCTGATTGCGGAACCCGTCGGCTGAAGCGGTGGCCCAAGAGGCAGACGCGAGGGGGCGGACGGATTGATTTGGAGAGAGAAATGGCATTATCGACGGTAGAGAAACAAACGATCATCAAGGAATACGCCACGGGTGAAGGAGACACAGGCTCGCCCGAGGTGCAGGTCGCCTTGCTGACCGCGAATATCAACGACCTGCAAGCCCACTTCAAGCAGCATAGCCACGACCACCATTCGCGCCGCGGATTGATCCGCATGGTCAACAGCAGAAAGAAACTGCTGGACTATCTAAAGCGCAAGGATGTCGATCGCTACGCCGAGTTGATCAAGCGTCTTGGCCTGCGCCGCTAGAGCGCGGCAAGACAAACACATCACGGTCGTCCCGAGCGGAGCGGCCAACAGGAATCGCATATGTTCAATATCACAACGAAAACGTTTCAATACGGCGACCAGGAGGTCACCATTGAAACCGGCAAAATCGCCCGGCAGGCAACGGGCGCGGTCACGGTCACCATGGGCAACTCCAAGGTGCTGGCGACCGTGGTCGGCCGCAAAGAAGCGTCGCCAAACGCGGACTTCTTCCCGCTGACCGTCAATTATCAAGAGAAAACCTACGCTTCGGGCAGAATTCCGGGCGGATTCTTCAAGCGCGAAGGGCGTCCCACCGAAAAGGAAACCTTGACTTCGCGGCTCATCGACCGACCAATCCGGCCCTTGTTTCCGAAAGGTTTTCTCAACGAGGTGCAAGTCATCTGCACGGTGATTTCCGCCGACAAGGACCACGACCCGGATATCGCAGCCATGATCGGCGCCTCCGCGGCACTGGCGATTTCCGGCATTCCCTTCGCCGGACCCGTCGCCGTGGCCCGGGTCGGGTTCGATGCCGAAACCGGTTACACCCTCAACCCTTCCTTCGACCAGCTGGCGCGGTCCGACTTGGATATGGTCGTGGCCGGCACCCGCTCGGCGGTGCTGATGGTGGAATCCGAAGCCAAGGAGTTGAGCGAAGACCAAATGCTCGGCGCGGTGCTGTTCGCCCAGCAGGAAATGCAAGTCGTCATCGACACCATCGAAGAACTCCAGCGTGAAGCCGGCAAGCCGGGTTGGAACTGGACGCCGGCCGAGGGCAACGAGCAACTGACTACGGCGCTCGCCGAGCAATTCGCCGACCGCGTTGCCGGGGCGTATCAGATTTCCGGCAAGATGGAACGCTACGATGCCCTCGGCGCGCTGCAAACCAAAGCCGTGGACGCCTTGACCAATGACTCCGACATCGCTGAAGCCGATGTGCGCGCGGCCTTCTCCGCGCTGGAGAAAAAAACGGTGCGCAACCGCATTCTCAGCGGCGAACCGCGCATCGATGGTCGCGATACCCGTACTGTGCGGCCGATCGAAGTCGAAGTCGGCATTCTGCCGAAGGCCCACGGTTCGGCGCTGTTCACCCGCGGCGAAACCCAGGCTTTGGTGGTTACGACCCTGGGCCCCGTGCGCGATTCGCAGTTGATCGAAGGCTTGGCCGGTTCCTACAAGGAAGGTTTCATGCTGCATTACAATTTCCCCCCGTACTCGGTGGGGGAAGCCGGTTTCATGGGTGGTCCCAAGCGCCGGGAAATCGGCCACGGCCGGCTCGCCAAGCGCGGTGTCGCCGCGCTGATGCCGGCGGAAGAGGATTTTCCCTACGCCATTCGGGTGGTTTCGGAAATCACCGAATCCAACGGCTCCAGTTCCATGGCTTCGGTCTGCGGCGCCAGCCTGTCGATGATGGATGCCGGCGTGCCCCTGCGGGCGGCGGTTTCGGGCATCGCCATGGGCTTGATCAAAGAAGGCGACCGTTTCGCCGTGTTGACGGATATTCTCGGCGACGAAGACCATCTTGGCGATATGGATTTCAAGGTCGCCGGCACCGAGCAAGGGGTGACCGCCCTGCAGATGGATATCAAAATCCAGGGCATCACCGAAGAGATCATGGAGCAGGCGCTGGGCCAAGCCCATGAAGCGCGGCTGCATATTCTCGGCGAAATGGGCAAAGCAATCGCCGAGGCCCGGCCGACGGTGAATGAAAACGCCCCCAGCATGGCCACCATTCGAATCGACCAAGACAAGATCCGCGATGTCATCGGCAAGGGCGGCGCGGTCATCCGCTCCATCACCGAGGAAACCGGCGCCGATGTCGATATCGACGACGACGGCGTGGTGCGTATTTACGGCGAGGACGCGCAATCCCGGGACGCGGCGCTCGACCGTATCCAGGCAATCACGGCGGAGGCGGAAATCGGCAAGCTCTACCAAGGCACCGTCGCCCGCATCGTCGATTTCGGCGCCTTCATCACCATTCTGCCCGGCAAGGACGGCTTGGTGCATATTTCGCAAATCGCCAGGAAGCGGGTCGAGAGTGTCGGCGATTATCTGACGGAAGGCGAACAGGTATTGGTCAAGGTGCTTGATCTCGATGCCCGCGGGCGCATCAAATTGAGCATCAAGGAAATCACCGAGGAAGAAAAGCAAGCCTTCAATTCCGAACAGGCCGAGGTCGTCTGACCGCGTGCAACCGGCGGGCGGCCATCGCGCCGCCCGCCGGTAGCCTCGATTCCCTTTCCGGGATCCGCCGTTTCACCGCGCAGCCGCAAAATGATTCCATTTGTCCGCGATTCGGATAGAATCGGGGGGCTGTGATCGCTTCGACTCGCCTGAAACCGCGTCCAACCGGAGGAAAACAACATGTCTCACCCGCCCCTGCGCGAAATCAAGAGCCGCGTCATCGCCGTTTTGTCAACACTGTTTATTTCGTCGCTGGCGTTCGGCCAGCAAGACGCAATCACTTTCCATGAAGACATCGAACCGATATTGCAGCGCAGTTGCCAAAACTGCCATCGGCCCGGCGGCGTGGGGCCGATGCCGTTGGTCACCTATGAGCAAGTCGCGCCCTTCGCCGGTCTGATCGAATACAAAACCGGCCTGCGCGACCGCACCGGCGCCATGCCGCCGTGGTATGTCGAGAAAAACATCGGCATCCAGGAATTCAAGAACGATCCCTCGCTGAACGATGCAGAGATCGCGGCGATTTCGCAATGGGCCAGATCCGGCGCCCCCGCCCCGCTGGTGTTCGATGACAGCCTCAAATGGACCGCGGGCGAACCCGACTTGATCGTCAGGACCAATCCCGTGACCAAACTCGCCGGCACGCCGGACTGGTGGGGCGAAATCGACCGCGTCCCCATTCCGCTGGAGGAAGACCGGTACGTCAAATCGGTCGAAATCGTCGAAGTGAACGATGTGAACTATCAGACCGGCACCGGTCGCGAGACCGTCGGCGGACGCTATATCTTCCATCATATGATCTGGAGCACGGCGGACATTGATGAGAACGGCCAGCGCGTCGCCGACACCATAACCTCCTGGCCGGTGCATGAAGTGGGTCGCAATCCCGATATTTTCGACGAGGACTCCGGTCGGCTGCTGCGCAAGGGCACTTATGTGGTATCCGATTCGGTGCATCTGCACTCCAATGGCCTCGATACCACGGGCCATCTGGAAATCGGCTTCCGCTTCCACCCGAAAGGCTACCAGCCCAAATACGAGCGCGTGCTGCTCGGACTTGGCAACGGCGTCGATATCAGCATCCCCGGCAACCAATCCAATCGGGAATTGCACGCCTATACGGTGCTGGAAGACCACATCAAGATCGTTACCTTCGAGCCCCATCTGCACGCGCCGGGCGAACGCATGTGCCTGGAGGCGATCTGGGGCTATACAGTGGAAACGCTGAGCTGCGTCGGCTACGACCACAACTGGGTACGCGGCTACGCCTACGCCGACAACGCCCAGCCCTTGCTGCCCAAGGGCGCGATTCTGCATATCGTTGGCTATATGAACAATACCGAGACCAACCCCAATGTGCCCGATTCGCGCAACTGGCAAGGTTCCGGCAATCGCTCGGTGACCAATATGTTCATCGATCTCGGCATGAGGGTGAAGCTGTCCGACGAACAGTTCATGGAGGAGATGGCCGCGCGCCGCGCGGCGCTTGATCTCGGGCCGAATGATCACGTCATCGGCTGCCCCCTGTGCGCCGCTCCCTTGGTGGCACCCATTCAGGAAGAGGATGGGCAAACGGATGGACCTGAGTCGGCGGAAATCGCCGGCGCCGCCGAGTAAGGCCCACTATCCATCGCAATCACCGGAGGCTCCGATGCAACCGCTCCGCCAGCCAGTTCGATTATTGCTTCAAACCGTTCCGTTCTTTCTTGCGGCCCAGTTCAGCTTCGCCCAAGAGAACTATTTCCCGCCGCCGGGAGAGTGGGAGCGGCGCGCGCCGGAACAGGTGAGCATGGATGCCGAAAAACTCGCTGCCGCGGTGCGTTTGGCCAAGGACAACACCGTGGTGGAGCCCCGCGACATGGCGCAGTTCATCGAGAGAAGTTTCGGCCGCGAGCCGCATTTCAGCATTCTCGGCCCGGTCAAGCGCCGGGAGGAAGGTTCCGGGCTGGTTGTGCGCAACGGTTATATCGTCGCCGAGTGGGGCGATATCGAACGCGAAGACATGACTTTCAGCGTCGCCAAGAGCTATTTGTCCACCATGGCCGGGCTGGCGGTCGACGAGGGTTTGATCGAAGATGTCGCCGATCCGGTGAAGAATTATTTTCCCCACGAAAGTTTCGAGGAGCCGCACAATGCCTCCATCACTTGGGAGCATTTTCTGCACCAAACCTCCGATTGGGCCGGCACGCTTTGGGGCAAGCCGGATTGGGCTGACCGGCCCCACGATTACGACCCGGCCGTCGCGATCGACCGCGAGATGCACGAACCCGGCAGTTTCTACAAATACAACGATGTGCGCGTGAATATGCTGGCCTACTCGCTGCTCAATGTTTGGCGCCAACCCCTCGACGGCGTGCTCCGGGAGCGGGTGATGGATCCCATCGGCGCCAGTGAAGAATGGGAGTGGCATGGCTACGAGAACTCTTGGGTGGAAATCGACGGTGAACGCATGCAGTCGCCGTCCGGTGGCGCTCATTGGGGCGGCGGCTTTTTCATCAGCACACTGGACCACGCGCGCTTCGGTTATTTGTTCCTCCGCGACGGCAACTGGGATGGCGAACAACTCATTTCGCGGGAATGGGTGGATGCCGTGCGACAGCCTTCGCCGGTCTTCAAACGCTACGGCTACATGTGGTGGCTGAACGCCGACCGAGAAACGGTTGAAAACGCGCCGGCCGGCGCGTTTTACGCCAGCGGCGCCGGCGGCAACTATATTTGGGTCGATCAGGAGAACGATCTGTTGGTGGTGATGCGCTGGGCGCCCCGCATGGGCGAAGTGATGGCCGCCTTCACCGACGCCATCGTTCGGCTTTAGGGCGGAAGCACCGCCGATGAAATTCGCGCCGAGAGTGCTTCCGCAACTCGCGCTGTTGATTTGGGCGCTGACCGGCGCCGAGGCGTTCGGCGCCCAGTCCGAAACCCGGGTCAACAAACTCATTGAGCTGTTTGCAAACGACGAGCCCGCTTTCGGTCTGCTTTCCTTCGATTATTCCTTGAACAACGCCCGTTCGATGGCAAGTTCCGGGCTCGATTTCATTCTGATCGATATGGAACACGCGCCATTCGATGTCGAACGTCTGCGCCTTTTCCTGCTCGGCATGACCAACAAGCGCTCGATCATGGCGAAAGGCAATTTGCAGCCCGATGTGGTGCCTTTCGTGCGGGTGCCCGCCGGCGGCGGCGCGGAAGAATTGATTTCCCAAGCCAAGCAGGTGCTCGATGTCGGCGTCTACGGCATCATGTTTCCCGCCATCCACAACCGCGAGCAGGCGGAGCTCGCGGTGCGCGCAATGCGCTATCCGCAGCTGAACGGCGCTGCCGACGCGGCACCAGCGGGATTGCGCGGCCGCAATCCTTCAAACGCCGTTTGGTACTGGGGCATCCCGGATTACATCGCCAAAGCCGATGTTTGGCCCCTCGACCCGGAGGGGGAGTTGCTCGCGGTCATGTTTATCGAATCGCCCCAAGGCGTGGCCAATATCGACGAGATCGTCACTGTTCCCGGCCTTGGCGGCATTTTCATCGGCCCTTCGGATCTCAGCACTTCCATGGGCTATCCGAGTCCTGCCGCGCCGCAAGTCGAGCAGGCGATACAAACCGTGCTCGCCGCCTGCCTCGAGCACGACGTGCCCTGCGCCATCACCACCAACGCCGGCTCGGTGCGGCAGCGCATCGAACAGGGCTTCCGCTTTGTCACCGTGGGTGCGGATGGCGGCCTGAACGCGGGAGCTGCGAACGCGCTGCGGCTCGGCCTCGAAGCCGCCGGCCGCGATTGATTCCGACCACATCCAGCCCGCCGCGTGTTGCAGCGCTCCCCCAGCGACGAGCAGCTTATCTCGCGACCCGGACAGCGCTTCAACGGGCGCTGAATTCGTGTTTCAATCGCGGATTCAAGCCAGCGGCGGTACTCCGCGATCCTCCGCCCGGGAAATTTTCCCGGGGAAGCCGCGGCTCGGCGAGCGCCGCCTGATAACAACGAGGTTGCATACCGATGAATTCCTTTGCCAAGACGCTCCCAACCATGCTTATGGTCCTATTCGCCGGTGCCGCGATGGCCCAAGCCGATATGGCCCCGGTGAACGACCCGCCCAATCCTTACCAAATCTACACCGGCTGGGCCAATATGCCCGCCGGGCGCGAGTGGGGCGCGACCAGCGCGGTCGATATCGACCCGGACGGCAAGTCGATTTGGATCGGCGAACGCTGCGGCTCGGATTCGATTCGACTTGGCGAGGGCCGCGGTGGGACTTCGTTCGGCTCTCGGGGTCTTGGAATCCGACAGCCAATTGCCGAGGCCCGTAAAGAGAATTTCGAACTTGACGGTGAAACCATGAATCCATCTATTCTTGATTGGGGGAAGGCGAGCACCCCTGCCAGAAAAGGCCGCCCCACTTTGGCATCGAATCGTCGTTTCGGCGGTCTATTGGCGGTCGCTTTGCCCCTGCTCGCCGCTTGCGGCGAAACGCCGAGGGAATCCGCCGCCGACTTCGAGGAAGCCTTTCAGACGCGGCTGATCGAAGCCGCTCCCGGCGACATCATCGAAGTACCCGCGGGCACCCATGAAATCACCCGCAGCCTGTCGCTGACGGTGCCGGGCGTGACCATCCGCGGCGCCGGCATGGACCAATCGATTCTTTCGTTCCGCAATCAGCTGCAAGGCGCCGAAGGCTTGTTGGTCACCGCGGACGATTTCACCATCAAGGATTTGGCCATCGAAGACACAGTGGGTGATGCGCTGAAAATCAACAACAGCGCGAATGTCACGATCCGCCGCGTGCGCACCGAATGGACCAACGGGCCGGACCCGGAGAACGGCGCCTACGGTATTTATCCGGTGCAATCGAGCGATATTCTGATCGATGGCTCGGTGGCCATCGGCGCGGCGGATGCCGGGATTTATGTCGGCCAATCGAGCCGGATTATCGTGCGCAATTCCCGCGCCGAATACAATGTCGCCGGCATTGAGATTGAAAACTCGACCCATGCCGATGTCCACGACAATATCGCCGTCAACAATACCGGCGGTGTGCTGGTCTTCGATCTGCCCAATCTCGAAGTTCAAGGCGGCCGCGCGACCCGCGTTTTCAACAACCTTATCGAATCGAACAATACGCCCAATTTCGCGCCGCCCGGTGCCATTGTCGGCAACGTCCCCGCCGGCACCGGGTTGCTGGTGCTCGCCAACGATGATATCGAAGTGTTCGAGAACCGCCTCGCCGACAACAACAACGTCAATATCATGGTTTACAGTTTCGTCCTCGGCGGCCGCGAAGTGAGCGATCCAAACTACGATCCGTACCCGGAGCAGATTTATATCCACGGCAACAGCTACGATGGCGGCGGCACGGTTCCCGCCCACGCTCTGCTCGCGGCTTGGCATGGACAAACCGGCGAAAATTCGCCGAACATTGTTTGGGGCGGCCTGATTAAGGAGGGTGCTTCGCTGGAAAATCTCATCTGCTTGGGAGCGGATGCGAGCCAGTCCTTCATGAATCTAAACGGCGGCGGCGACCCGGCCAAAGTCAGCACCGACCTGACCCCGCACCGCTGCGATTTGCCGCGGCTGCCCCCGGTGGAACTCGAAGCGCCTGGAAGCTAGCCTGGACGGGCCTACGCGGGGCGTTGCCGGCGGAATTTGCCGGCGAATTTGCGCGGCCCGTCGCTGACGGCCCAATACCCCAGCTGCGCGAGCAGGATCAGCGCGATGAACAGCGGAAAGCTGCCCCAATCGCGACCGACGCGAAAATAGAAAATCGCCCGGTAATCGCGACCCTCTTCCGGGTGGTTCGCGGTGACGATACCGATATAGCCGCCTTCTTCGGCGAACTCATGACTGGCACGGTAGTAGCCGCTCGGCTCGATGGAAGGCGGCTCGTAATACACCGTCACTGGCGCCAAATCGCCCATGGCGGCGATATCCTCCCAGCCCGCGAAGCGGCCGATACGGGTTTCATCGCGGATAATGCGGAAATCGATCCGCATTTCCCCAAGCAGATCGTGTAGATACTCCATCACGAAAACCGCCCGCGCCGCGGTGGGAATATCTTCGCAGAATTCTTCCGCGCCCCGGATTTCCGGCTGAAAAATAGTGAAATGCGCAGTGAGAAAATCAATGTCGATGATGCACAAATCGTCATCGGGGGCGACGCTGCCATGGGCAAAGCCAACTTGAGCCGCCCCCCCGGAGAACAGCCCGGCCAACACGGGAACGAGCAACGAGCGGGCGAATCGACCTACCAAGGTATGCGGGCGCCATCGTAGGCGAAAAAGCTGCCGGATTCCGCCGGTCCCGCGCCGTCGATCACGCGCAACATGCCGGCGACGCTGGTGCCGGTGTCAATCAATCCGCGGGGGCCGCCCATATCAGTTCGCACCCAGCCGGGATGCAGCAGAACGGAGACAAAATCTTCCCCCGCCAAATCCACCGCGAGGCTTTTCACGACCGAGTTCAGGGCGCTCTTGGAACTGCGGTAGAAGTGGGAACCGCCGCCGCGATTGTCGGTGATGGACCCCATTTGGGAGGTAATGAAAATCAGCTTGCGCTCGCTGCCCGCGCGCAAATTCGGCAGCAGGGTTTGCGCGAGCAGAATCGGCGCAATGCTGTTGATGCGGAACACTTCGGCCCAGGCGTCGCCGTCGAGTTGCCCGAACGCCATGCCCCGGGGGCCGTAGACACCGGCGTTGTTGATCAATACATCAAGTGCCTGGCCCCGAAGTTGACGCCCCAAAGCGGCGATGGAATTGTCGTCCGCTACTTCGAGTTCCAATATCCGCAGATTGGCTTGCCGGTTGCCGAGGCGGTCGAGTTCGCCTCCGGCGGCGCCGGCGCGACGGGTGGCGATTACGTTGTCGCCGCGTTCCAGCAGTCGCGCGACGAACTCCAGGCCGAGGCCACGGTTGGAGCCGGTCACCAAAACATTCGCCATAGTTCGCCCGCCGTTCCCAATAATGGCGCCAATCTACCGGGATGCGGTGGCACAGTCAAAATCCGTCGCAAGTTGGGTTACCATCGCCGGGTTTTCGATTCTGGATGAGGTTGATGTGCGCCTAGTCGCCGGAATACTGTTCGGCTGGTTGCTGATTGTCCCGGCGCTGGCGCAGGATGTGCTGGAGATCACCGTGGTGGGCGTGGCGCCCGCCGATTCCGGGATGGAATTGAACCGCATCCCCCAGCCCGTGCAAGTCGCGGACTCGGACGATATCGCCGATGCCGGGGCGGTCAGCTTGGCCGACTTTATGCGCGGCGATTTCGCCGGTGTTTCCCTCAACGACGCGCAAAACAATCCGTTACAGCCGGATCTGCAATACCGCGGCTTCACCGCCTCCCCCTTGCTGGGACTGGCCCAAGGCATCGCCGTCTACCAAAACGGCGCGCGCGTCAATGAGCCCCTCGGTGATACCGTGAACTGGGATTTGTTGCCACAGTCCGCCATCGACCGTATCGCGTTGACCGGCGGCGCCGCGCCGCTGTTCGGCCTGAACAGCTTGGGCGGCGCGCTGGCGGTAACCATGAAGGATGGTTTCAGCCACCAAGGCGGCGGAATCGATGTCAGCGGCGGTTCTTTTGGTCGCAGCCGCGCCGGCGTGGAGTTTGGCGGCAACAATGGGGCCTTCGGCTACTACCTCGATCTGGAAGATTTCCGCGAGGACGGTTGGCGCGACCATTCCGCCTCCGAGGCATCCAATATCTATGGTTCCCTGGGTTGGCGCGGCGCCGACAGTCAGGTCAATCTGAATTATCAGCACGGCGAATCCGATCTGACCGGCAATGGCTCGTCGCCGATTGAGCTGCTGGCGCTCAACCGCGCCGCGATTTTCACCGGCCCGGACATCACCGCCCACAATATGGATTCCGCCAGCCTGGATTTCGATTACCGACCGGGCACCGATACCGCAATCGGCGGCAACCTCTATTTTCGCCGCAACCGGACCCGGTCCTTCAACGGCGATGCTTCCGAGTTCGAGATTTGCGAATTCGCCGCCGGTGCCCGCTTGGTCGAAGGGCTGGAAGGAGACGATTTGGCAGAACTCGGACTGGACGAGGACGATCTCTGCGAAGGTCGATTCGCGAATGCCGAAGGCTTGGAGGATTTTCTCAACGAAACCGCCGCCGCCCTCGGAGAACACGGCGCATTCGATATCGAAGCCATTGAAAATGAGGAACTTTCCGGCACCGGCGTCCTCGCCGATGGCGCCATCAACAACATCAGCGGCCGGGAGCAGACGATTCGTGGCGCCGACTTCCAGTGGACCGCGTCCACCAATCCATTCGGCAGACCCAGCCGCATCGTTGTCGGCGCGTCCTGGTACGAGGGTGAATCGGATTTCGATTCCAGGCTGGAACTGGCGGCTATCGATCCGCTGACGCGGCTCACCACCGGCCTCGGCACCGGTACGTTCGTCGATGGGGAAGCCACCCTCATCCGCACCAAAACGGCATCCTCCAGTCTGTATATCTCCGCCGCGACCGAACTGAACGATGCTTGGACGCTGACCACATCGGCCCGCGCCAACAGCACCGATGTGAAGCTGCGGGATCTTTCCGGGGAGAGGCCGGAATTGAATGGCGCCCACGCTTATTCGCGCGTCAATCCGAGCATCGGCCTTGTTTGGCTGGTTGACGACGGGCACAGCCTCTACGCTTCAGTCGGCGAATCCAACCGGGCGCCGACACCGATAGAACTGGCCTGCAACGAATACGTCTACGACCTGGCGGTCGAGTACGCCGTCGCCGACGGCGGCGAGGCCGACGATATCGACTTTGAATGCCGCCTGCCGAACGCTTTCCTGGCGGACCCGCCTTTGGAAGATGTGGTCGCGCGCTATTTCGAGTTCGGCGCCCGCGGCAGGGTCGGCGCCGCCGCCAGCTACAATCTGAGCCTGTTCCGCACCGACAACAAGAACGATATTCTCTTCCAAACCACGGGCCGCGCTACCGGCCTGTTCGCGAACATCGACCGCAGCCGCCGCCAAGGCATCGAAGGCCGCCTCGCCGGGCGGCTCGGCGGCGCCGACTGGTTCGCGTCCTACAGCTTTGTCGCCGCCACTTTCCAAGACGATTTTCAGGTGCTGAGCCCGAACCACGATTTCGCCGATGAAGCGGGAGAAATCGCCGTCGGCGCCGGCGACCGGATTCCGGGCATTCCCGCCCACCAGTTCAAATTCGGCGCCGATTACGCTCTTGGCGACCGCCTGACACTGAGCCTTGATGTGATCGCCAATTCCAGCCAGCCCCTGCGCGGCGACGAGTCGAATCAACTCGCCGAAATCGATGGCCATACGCTGGTGAATCTCGGCGCCCGCTACCGCGCCGCCGAGCGCTTGCTGATCTACGCCCAAATTCACAATCTGTTCGATGCGGAATTTGAAACCTTCGGCTTGCTCGGTGAAGAACCCGGCGAAGTCGAAGTGCTGCTGGTCGAAGACTTCACCCAGCCGATATTTCTCGGCGCCGCGCCGCCGCGCGCCGCCTTCCTGGGCCTGCGCTACCAATTCCAACTGTCCCGCTGACGAGGGATCGAAAGCGCAATGGAGCGGCGCGTTGCGCCCGCTGGCGCGATATGCGGACAAGCCACGCGAAATGCCCGTTAAAGCAATACCCAAGCGGGCCGCTAAGCGGAGCAAGCGCATACGAACTTCGGGAGGCTTGGCGAGTGGGACGCGGAATGGATTTGGTCTGGGTGCTGACCGTGGTATTCATCATAGGAACACTGGTTACCGGCGTCGCCCAAAGTGCGCTGCTATAGAAAAAGAGCCCATCGACCGCGATCGGACTCAGCGGCGGAAGAAGTGTCTGGGTGTTGCCACCGCATCCAGCGGCATGTCCCACTCGCGCATCGGCAAGTCTTCCAGCAGTTGGCAGTCGTGGGCCAAACCCACCAACTTGGGGCCTGAACCGGGACGCTTCAAGCGGAACGCGAAAGCCCGGTCGTAATAACCCCCGCCCGCTCCCAGTCGCCGACAATCCCTAGTGAATCCGACCAGCGGCACGAAAACCAAATCCAGCGAACCTGGCCTAACATTGGTTTCCGCCGCCGCCAAGCGGCGGTCCGCGCGCGCCGGTTCGGAAATTCCCCAGCGGTTTTCGGCCAGCGGCGCGCCCTCCTCGTAGCGGACAAAATCCAGTTCGGTTTCGTTTACCACAACAGGCAGGAAACAGCGCTTGCCGCTCGCGAGGGCGCAGCGCATTAGCGGGGCGGGGGAGATTTCTCCAGAGAACGCCATGTAAAAGGCGACCCGGCGGCTTGTGTGGAAAAACTCCTCGCGCCGGATTTTTTCAAACAGCGCCTTGGCGGCGCTTTCCTGCCGCGTGGCGGGCAGCGCACTGCGAAGCCGCCGCAATCTACCGCGCAAGGTGGTCAATTCGAATGTCACGCCCGTAGCCCGGGTGATCGATCGCGCCCGCCATGGCGCTCTAAATTCGAGCAGTTCCCCAAGACACCGCTGCCAAAGTTGCCCTGAACCCGGGGGTTCAGGTGGGGACCCTCGCGAAGCATCAGGCTTTCCGACTGGCGGACGTGCGCAACAGCTTCTTTCGAGACGGTCTCCGGTTGGACATATATAGGCTCAAGAACATTTTTGACTGGCAAATGTCCCAGGGAACCGAAGCCGCAGTATAACTCGCCGGGGCCACGGCGGGAAAGCGGCTGTACTGGTCCAGTATCTTTGGCACTTTGGGCTTTGTTGCAGCAGCCATTGTAGCGGTGTCCGCATACCGAGGCCATGCAGACCGTTTTCTTTCACGGCCTGCCTGAAATCACCAGCGGAAAACTACTAGCCCAGTTCGACAAGCTCCTTGCGCGGGCCCACGGACACCTCCCACCTTCCTTGTCCGCAGGGAGCGGACAGCGAAGCCAAAAGGGCCATAGTCGAAAAAGGCCACTTCATGCCGTTAGTCCTTTTCGGCGTCGAGGGCGCGGTCCAACTTGTCCTCCAGCCGCGCCAAGCTGTCGTTGCGGAGCGCGTCGCCGCCGCCCGCGCTGTTGTCGCCCTCACCGTTGCCGGCCGCGTTTTTTTTCAACAGCTCGTGGGCAATATTCAGCGCCACCATTACGGCCACCTGCTCGCGGTCAAGCTTTATGCCCCGGCGCTGGGCGCGGTACATCCGTTCATCGAGATAGCGGGCGGATTCCAGCAAAGAACTTCTCTCCGCGGCCGGACAATTCACCCGATAGTTCTTGTTGAGGATGGTAAGCAGGACGGATTTGCTGTCGTCGTTGAGTTGCACCATCGGCGGACCTAGGTTTCATCCATTGCTTGCAGCCGCAGCAGAATGGCCTGCAAACGCTGTTTTGCTTCGTGGTTTTTCTCGCGCAGTTGACTCTGTTCGCTGCGCAGATTTTGCTCGTTCGCCTTCAATCGCCGATTCTCCTCGCGCAGGCGTCCGCAGAGATGAATGAGGGCGTCGACTTTGTCGTGCAGCGCTTCGATTCGATTGTTTTCCATCGGTTGTCCGTCCGTTGGGCGCCCGCGCCAAACTCCTCGGAGAATATAAATGCGCCCGCCAAACGGGTCAACAATGGATTGCCACGGCCGGCGCCGCCGGGGTCAAGCGAGGCAAGGCGAACCGCTTCCTTGTACACTTCCCAAGCGGGTGTCCGCGACAAGGCGAGGCCATGACGATTGAATCCAAAGAATACAGCCGCCGCCGGGCGGCTTTGCTGGAGCAAATTGGGGTTGGTGGCATCGCGCTGCTGGCGGCGGCCCCGGAGCGGGTGCGCAGCCGCGATGTCCACCACGAGTATCGGCAGGACAGCGATTTCTACTATTTGACCGGCTTCACCGAACCACGGTCGCTGTTGGTGCTGGCGCCCGGACGGGAGGAAGGCGAGGCCGTGCTGTTCTGTCAGCCGAAAGACCCGCAAAAGGAATTATGGGAGGGCGCTGTGCTTGGCCCGGAGGCCGCGCCCGAGGCCTTGGGCGTCGATCAAGCATTTCCCATCGAGCGGATGGACGCGATGCTGCCGAAAATAATGACCGGCCGCGAGCGGATTTTCCACCGTATCGGCGGCGATGCGGATTTCGACGGCAAAGTCATGGGCTGGGCCCGGGTGGTCAAGGAGCAATCCCGCTTGGGCGGCCCGGCGCCAAAGCAGTATCTATTGCTTGACGAAGCCCTGCACGAAATGCGCTTGTTCAAAAGCGAAGGGGAAATTCGGCTGCTGCGGGAGGCGGCGCGGATTTCCGCCACGGGGCACCGGCGAATCATGGGGTGCTGTCGGCCGGGGATGTACGAATACGAGCTTGAGGCGGAATTGCTGCATACTTTTCTGCGCAGCGGCAGCCGCCCCGCCTACGGCTCGATCGTCGGCGCCGGCGACAACGCCTGCGTACTGCACTACACGAGAAATACCGCCCCCATCGCCGACGGCGATCTGGTGCTGGTCGACGCGGGCTGCGAATTTGACCACTATGCGGCGGATATCACGCGCACTTTTCCCGCCAACGGACGCTTCAGCGCCGAACAGCGCGAGATTTACGAAATTGTGCTGCGGGCGCAGGACGCGGCCATCGCGGCGGTGCAACCCGGCGCGCCGGGCGATGGGCCCCAGCGTGCCGCGGTGCGAACCATCGTGGAAGGGCTGCTGCAACTCGGTTTGCTGTCGGGTACGGTCGATGAAGCAATCGAGTCCGAAGCTTACAAGCCGTTTTACATGCACCGCGTCGGCCATTGGCTGGGCATTGATGTACACGATGTCGGCAGCTACCGCAACGGTGCGGATTGGCGGCCCTTCGAGCCGGGCATGGTGACCACCATTGAGCCCGGCATCTATATCGCTCCCGACAATCAGGATGTTCCGGCCCGCTGGCGCGGCATCGGTGTGCGAATCGAAGACGATGTGCTGGTTACCGGTGACGGCAGGCGAATTCTCAGCGAGGGAATTCCCCGCGGCGTGGCGGAAATCGAAGCCTTTATGGCGCGTGGCTGAACCACCGCCGACCGCGCGAATCGCGCCACGCCACGCCTGTCCGGTGAGGCGCAAGTCCGCAGGAGGAAGTCGTCGCGTGACAATCCATTCCGGCAAACATCCGATCGTGGTCGTCGGCGGCGGTTTGGCCGGCCTCAGCTTCGCCCTCGCGGCCGCCGGCGTGGCCCGGCCCGTGCTGCTCGTGGAGTCGTCTCCCGCCGGCCCCGGCGCGGGAGCGGGCGCCGAATCCGCTGCCGCCTTGGGCCCTGACCGCGACGCCAGCGAAACCGATTTCGATGCCCGTTCGACGGCGCTTTCCGCGGGAGCGCGGAAAATCTACCAATCCCTCGGCGTCTGGGACGATCTAGGCGCCGCGGCCTGCCCGATTCGGCGGATCGAAGTCTCGGACCAGGGCCATCTCGGCGGCGTGTGCTTCGATCGCAGCGAGCAGGGGCTGGAGGCGCTCGGTTATGTGGTGGAAAACCACCGCTTGCACAGTGCCCTGCGCACGGCGGTCGCAGCCTCGACAGAGATCGAATTGTTGGCCCCCGCCGGAGTTTCCGCGGCGCGACCGACACCCGAAGGCATGCAATTGACCATCCGCCAAGGCCGGAACGAACGCAAACTGGCCGCGGCACTGACCGTGCTCGCCGCTGGCGGCGAGTCTCCGCTGGCGGCGCGGCTTGGAATCGAGCGTCGCGGCAAGTCTTATGGCCAGTACGCGCTGGCGGCCAATATCGCCCTTGAGCGGCCGCACCGCAACACCGCTTACGAGAGGTTCACCGCGCGGGGGCCATTGGCGGTGCTGCCGCTGCCGCGAAGCGGGGGCCGCCATCGAGCCTCCCTGGTTTGGACCTTGCAGGAAGCCGCTGCGCGGGATTATCTGCAACTGCCGGAACGCGAACTCCTGCCGGAGCTGCAACGGGAGTTCGGGCCGGGCATGGGCCGGGTTACCGGCATCGGCCGCCGGGGCTGTTTTCCCCTGCGTTTGATCCAGGCCGGCGAGCAAGCGCGGCCGGGACTTGTGTTGCTCGGCAATGCTGCCCATACCTTGCATCCAGTGGCGGGACAAGGCTTCAATCTCGCCCTGCGCGATTGCATGGCGCTGGCCGCCGCGGTTCGCGACGGTACCGGGCGCGGTCGAATGCCCGGCGACATGGCGGTCTTGAGGGACTATCTCGACCGGCGCAAATCCGATCAGGAAAGAACGATCCTGTTCACGGACCTGCTGGTGGATTTGTTTTCCGGCCAAAGCACCGCCCGCAAGCTTTTCCGTCGCTCGGGCCTGTTCGCGCTCGATCTCTTCCCCCCCGCCCGGAACCAGTTGGCCCGCCACGCCATGGGCCTGATTCCCGATTAACCCGGCTGCCGAGCCGGCAACCGCTTACAATCCCCCGGCGATTGCTTTATATTCGGCGCTCGTTCACCCAATCCACAGGAGCACACCGAATATGAAGAAGATTCTGCTAGCGCTGGCGGGGTTGTCCGCGGCCGGCATTTTTTTCGCAGTATCAGCCCAAGATGAACCCACTCCCGAGCAACAGGCCGCCGCCGCCACCGCGGACCGTCAAGCGGTTTTCAAGCTGCTGCGGTTCAATATCGGCCCCATTATCGGCATGACCCAGGGTGCACCCTTCGATGCGGAATCGGCGGCGCGCAATGGTCGCCGTATCGCCGCGCTGGCAACCATGATCCCCGAAGTGCTTGGAGCTATGGATACCCGCGGGTTCGAGGTGGAGACCCAAGCCCTCGATTTGATCTGGGACAATTTGGACGATATCGAAGTCAAGGCGCAAGCGCTGATCGATGCCGCCAATGAATTCGCCGATGTAGCCTCGGGCGGCGATATGGCTTCCACCCTGGGTGCCGTGCGTACTCTCGGCGGCGCCTGCGGCAATTGCCACGAAACCTATCGCGAAGACGACAGCTGACCAAGCCCGCGGCTCGAACGAAACCCGCTTGGTTCGAGCCGCGGGGCGGATCGAGTTCCGCCGGTGTGCGATTCGCGGGCGATTCCCTGAGCCGCTCAGGATTGCGCGGGGGGCGAGTCGTCGCGCGACGAGCGCTGCTCCAGTTGCCGATAGTGCCGCCGGCAAGCCAGCAGGGCGAGCAGCCAGCCGATGAAAAAGGTTGCGCCGACCATCAATCCGGTTCGCAGCAGCGCCGGCCCGGCATCGTAACTGGCCGCGGCGGCGCTGCCGACGAAACTCACCAGGAAAACGAAGTACAGCATCAGCAGATTGCTGCGGAAGCCGACGAACTCGCCGGTATGCCTGCGCCACATCGCATTCGGAATCAGCGATTTGGCGAAACACGCGGCAACGATGGTTTGCAGAATGATGGTGTCGGTCGGCATGGTTTCTCCCGCGGTAGGCGACCAACACGGCCGCCTATTCCTGTATCGCCCAGAACCGGATTTCATTAACTATCTAGTCGCAATCCGCGAGTTGCGCCAAATTTTCCGCGAAATTAGTTTTCCCGCCGGTGCCGGGTGAAGAACGCCGCCATCGCGTCCCGATCTTCTTCGGTTAGTTTGCTGGTGTTGTATTCGATGACCTCGTTCATATCGCCGCCGACAAATTCACCGTCGGGCTTCAGGCCGATCAGCAGAAACAGGTCGAAGTTGTCGAACGTCCACTCCTCCAGGGCAGCGGCGTCAATCGCCTCGACCGTATCTCCCCCAAGTTCGGAGCCGGCGAATTCGCGCCCGCCGATGGGGATGCCCAGCGCGTTGCGCGGCGTATGACACTCGCCGCAGTGGCCGAGATTGCGGGCCAGATAGGCACCCCGCGCCACTTGTTCGTCGGCGAATGCTTCCGCCGACGGTTGATACAGATTGGCCAGCAGATTCCAGCCCGCCAGCGCTGGTCGAACCAGCCACCACGGAATTTCATGCGCGGGAGTTTCCCGGCTCACCGGCGGCAATGACATCAGCCACGAACCCATATCCACCACATCGGCATCGCTCAGGCCGGCGTAGGAGCGGTAGGGAAAGGATGGAAAGTAGAATCCACCCGTTGGACTGCGGCCGTGCTTCATGGCGCGAACGAATTCCCCGGCGCTCCAGCCGCCGATGCCGGTTGCTTCATCGGGCGTGATGTTGGGCACATGGAAAGTGCCGAAATCGCTTTCCAACGCCAAACCGCCGCTGAAAGAGTCCGCGTCTTCGGTTCCGCGGTGGCAACTGGCGCATCCTCCCGCAGTCACCAAGTATTCTCCCCGCGCCCGGGACTCAGGGTCGTCGGAAAACTTCAGGCCGTCGGGCACGGCGGGCGGCCAGAGCAGCACAGCGGTGAGCAGAATCAAAATAATCGCGCCCGACAGCAGCAGTATCTGTTTGTTTGTTCCCATTAGACCTTCTCCGTCAATATTTCCTTGCAGGAATTGGATAAGCCCGATTCTAGCCCGTAGATTGCCCCCGCCGCCGCCGCGCTCCCGGCGTTCAAGCGGGCGGCTATGATGAAGCGGGAATCCGCGGCGGTATCCGGGACCCCGGCGCGATCAGGGCGGAGAAATCGCCAGCCGGAAGCCGATGGCTGGATTGCGCACGCCCGGTTCGACCGCGCCGCGCACGGCGGCGCGCACGTTGTTGGCGGCATCGGCGGCGGAACCGCCGCGCATGACGAACAAGGCGTCGTCCCCGCTGTCGACCGCGTCATCGTTTGGATCGAATGGCCTTGGGTTGAAAGGATAGTTTCGCAATGGGCTGCGGGTCATTTCCCAAACATTGCCGGCCATGTCCGCCAAGCCATAACTGCATTGCGGGCATGCGCCCTCGGTGACCGCCCGCGCAGCGCCGCCGCCGAAATTCGCATTGCCCTCGTTGGCCGTGGAACCCCAGGGAAAGATGCGGCCGTCGGTTCCGCGCGCGGCTTTCTCCCATTCAGCCTCGGACGGCAAAGTGATTCGCCAGCCGGCGGCCAGGGCGGCGTGGATAGGCGGCGGGGCGAGGGGTGAATCGCGCAGTTGCCCTTCCAGCCAGCGGCCGTACGAGAGGGCTTGCGTCCAAGTCACATCGGCCACCGGATGGCCCGGCTCGCCGACACGAACCGCCACCCTCCCGGCGGATGCCCGCGCGAATGTATTGAACTGCGCGACCGTCACCTCGTATTTGCCGATATAGAACATTGGCAGCCGCGGATTGCCTTGCCGCCTTCCGGCCGACCAACGTTCATTCTCATAAGCCAGCGGGTCCCGCAGCGGGTCGCTGCCCATGATGAATTCCCCCGCCGGGACTTCGACGAAGCCGAGCAATTCTTCATCGGGCAGCAGCCAGGCATCGGCGCGGAATCCCGCCAGGTCAACGAGCGCTTGCGGCGCGGCGGCTTCGGGCTCGTTTTCGGCCGGGACGGCTGGATTGTGGCGATACAGCCAAGAGAAGACGAAAACGACAATCAACGCCAGCAAAATGAACCCGGTGCGGCCACTGGCCGCTGCCCCGGCGGTGGCGCCCGAGTCCTTGCTCACGCGCGATTCCCGGTGCAGGCGAACTCCCAGTTGTGATCGCAGGCGCGCCTGTATAGTTCGGCCAAGGGCATATCCATCAAGTTCGTCCCACCTTCGCGCAGCAGCAAACGCAAATCGAGATCCCCTGGCGGCGGTTGGTGGAGGGCATCGCCGCGCAACAAATTCCGGCAGCCGGCCATCGATTTCAACTCGCAGGCGCGGGAGAAATACTCCAGCGCCAGTTCCCCATCGGCTTCCAGGACAAGGCCGGCGCGGTAATGCACGCCGAGTTCATTGCAGGCCCAAGCCGAATTGTCGCCGCAATAGGTCGCTTGCAAGCGCAGCAGCCGATCGCAGGCGTTCGGCAGCGATTGCGCACAGGCTTCGCTCCAGAACGGAACACTGTCTCCGGTGTGGCGATGGTCGGTTTTGCCGGCGAGTGACGCGCCCGCGAACACCGCGATCCACAGCGCCATATGCGCGGAATTGGCCCGCGCCGGATTCCAACCGCGCTTCCACATTGAGGCCCAGGATTCCGATGGAATCGACTTCACCGCGCGGTCAATGGCAATCACACTGAGATTGAGCAGCGGCACACAGAGCAATTTATCGTAAAAAGTCGGCGCGCCGGCGATTTCCAGCAAGGTGTACAAGGCGAATACGCCCATGCCGTACAACAGACCGAACAGCGCTTTGCCCAAGGAGGTGCGGGGGGAAGTCGATGGATCGGTCACCAGCAGATGCAGGCCGAGAAAAACCGCGGCGGGAATCTCGGAATCGATGAAGTAGGGCACTCCAGTCCAGGCGTAATAGACCGCGCTCAGCAGAAACAGCGAAATCGCCGCCATGCCGGCAACCAGGGTGATGGCGAAGAAATACATCACCACCAAGCCGGCAAAAAACAAAAAAGTGTAGATATTCGGCGCCAGCGTCAAAGTAGAGGCGATCTCTTGGCCCCAAGTCAACTCGGTGGTGCCGGTGAGGATCAGCGCCAGCGAAAAAAGGCCGAGGGCGAAGGCCGAAGGATTGAAGATATGCACGTTGCGGCCATCCCGCATCCAGCGCACATACTCCTTGCCCATAAAGCCCGCCGCCAGCATCAGATACTGCAAATAAAACCAATCGTCGCGGAACCAAAGAAACAAATTGATGCTGAAAACGATGGGAACCGGGCCGAAACCAAGCGAGTATTCGCGCCGGCGGGAAAAGGCCAGCAACATATCAAAGCCATAGGCGAACAATAATTGCGCCGCCAGCAGCCAGAGATGGTCTTGCACCGGGCTCCAGTGATACCCCCAATACAGAAAAACACTTCCTTGCACCAGCGCCTGAACATAATGCTGCGGCCGCGCCAACAGCCGGATCTTCGGAAACTCCCGGCTGCGAAGAAACCAAAACCACTGCCAGGCCAGCCAAACAAACAGCACCGCCGCAGCGACCCACGTTGAAGCCAACAGTGATTCGCTGTCCCGCAGCCGCGGCGTTAAGCCCAGCAGCACCAATCCGAGCGCGGCCAGCGCCGGCAAAGCCAGCACTTTCTCCGTCGAAACCTCCCGGCCCAAGCGCCCGCCAACAGATCCCGCCGCCATCACAGCTCCCCGACCACTTCGCCCGCAAGCATAAACCAGCCCCCCGGAAATTAAAAAATCGACCGATTCGGCCACTCAAGATATCTCCCGGTCGAGAATTGCGGAGTCAACAAACAAATCCTTGAAAAACGCCGCCAACCGTCGTACTTTCCGCCATTCGCAGCCCAATTCCGACTCCCAAAATAATCTGGAGGCTCCCATGACCCGCGACCGCATCGGCCAAACCATCGCTGCCATCGCCGGAGGCCTGCTTTCCAGCTTGGCTTTGGCCCAAGCCGAGATTCCGCGCACCGAGCACGGCCACCCGGACTTCCAAGGCACCTACACATTCCGCACCCTGACCCCACTGAACAGACCGGCGGAACTCGAACATCTCGAAGTACTCACCGAAGAACAGGCCAAGGAGTGGGAAGCCTATGAGAATCGGCGGCAGAACCGCGATCTCATCATCGACAGCGTAGGCGGCGCGGGCTATCCCCCCGGCGTGATTTCCTACAACGAGTTTTGGTACGAGCGCGGCGATGAAACCATTTACGACCGCCGCACTTCGCTGATTTACGATCCGCCCAACGGCCGCATGCCGGAACTGAACGAGGTCGGTCGCCAACGCCGCGCCGCCTATCGGGACATGATCTTCAACAGCGCCGGGCCCGAAGGCCGCACCACGGTTGACCGCTGCATCACCGGATTCGTCGGCGGGCCGCCCATGATCCCCGGCTCCTACAACAACAATATGCAGATCGTGCAAACCGAAGACAGTGTGATGATTTTGAACGAAATGGTGCATTCGGCGCGGATCATCCGCCTCGATGGCGAGCACCACACCAGGCAACTGAAATGGGAAGGGGATTCCGTCGGTCGTTGGGACGGCGACGAATTGGTGGTGCATACCCAGCACTTCTACCACGACTACAATCTGCGCGGAATGTCCGATCAGGCCGTAGTCGAGGAACGCTTCCGGTATGTGGATGAAAACACCATCGAGTATGATTTCACCGTAACCGATCCACTTTCCTGGGACGAATCCTGGTCGGCCAAACTTCCCCTGCGCAGATCACCCGACCCGGTATTCGAATACGCCTGCCATGAGGGCAATCACGGCTTGCACGGTATATTGGCCGGTTGGCGCCGTTACGAAGCGATGGGCTTTAACGGCGATGGCTCGCCCAAAGGCACCCGGGGCGAAGTCGATACCGAGGAGAACTGATCGCGGCGCCTGCGGTCCCCATGGAATCCGGGTCGGTGCCGCGGGTCGCTCTGAAGATGTTGCGCGCGACGCTATGGATCCTGCCGCCGCTCATGGTTCCGATGGCCGCGGCCGCGGCGGTCGAGTCCATCGAGATTCGCTCGCGGCTTGACCCGAACGCGACCGAAATCACCGCGGTCGACGTTTTGTTCCTGTATGACGCGGCGACCGCCGAACGCATTCCGGCGAGCAAATCGACTTGGTACGCCAATCGCCGGACGCTGACCCGCGAACTGGAAGGCCGGTTCGACCTGGTCAGCACTTTTGTTCCCCAAGGCTTCGACTCGGCCCGTCTGGCGCTGCCCGCGCGCGCCCGGGAAGCACTGCGGGTGCTCGTGTTCGCCGAGCATGAAGCCGCCGATGCGCCGCCGGTGGATGTTACCGGCCTGACCCGTGTGCTGATCGAGATCGACCCCTTCGGCATCCGGGTGTCTGAACCATGAAAGGAGCCGCCCAAATGAGACTTGTTGCAACTCTCGCTGGCTGTGGGGAGCGCAATCGCTGGCCCAGCCGTCCAATCCAACGGCGGAACTGCTGAGAGAACTCATTCGCGTTGATACCTCCAACCCGCCGGGCAACGAAGCCGCCCTCGCCGAATTGCTGCGGCCCAGATTCGAAGCGCTCGGCTTCGAGGTTTCGATTGTCCAGACTCCGGCCGAAGGCAAGGCCCACTTCATCGCCAGATTCCGTGGCGACGGCTCAAAACGGCCGGTTTTGCTGGCCGCCCACGCGGACGTGGTGGGTGTGGAACGGGAGCTTTGGACCGAGGAGCCCTTCGGCGGCGCGCCGATCAGAGGAAGTAGCGACCGTTGAGGAGGAAATGCGCGGCGATGCTGGCAAAATAGCCGAGCATGATCGCCCAACTCCACTTCAGATGGGCGAAGAAGGTGTAGATTCCCCGCGCTTGGCCCATCACCGCGACTCCCGCGGCGGAGCCAATCGAAAGCATTGAGCCCCCCGCGCCAGCGGTCAGCGTGATCAGCAGCCATTGCCCCAGATCCATTTCCGGCGCCATCTCCAGCACGGCGAACATGACCGGAATATTGTCGATCAGCGCGGAAGCGAATCCGACCAGAATGTTGGCCGCCGTCGGACCGAGACCTTCGTAGGTGAATTCCGAAACAATCGCCAGATAGCCGAATGCGCCGAGTCCGCCGACGCAGAGAATGATGCCGTAGAAGAAGATCAGCGTATCCCATTCGGCGCGTTGCAGATTGTGGAAGATATCGTAGGGCCTGCCGCCCCGTTCAATCACCTCTTCATGCGCGGAATCGACGAACATCGCCGCATCGCCGCTTACCAAATCGGTATCCGCCCCCATGTAGCCGGAGTCGCGCATTTGCAAGTAATAGCCGTAGAGTTTGAGAATGCCCAATCCGGTCATCATGCCGAGCACCGGCGGCATATGCAGGAAGCTGTGAAAACTGACGGCCATGGCAATGGTGACGCCGAACAATCCAACAACCACCCAGCCGCCATACTTGACTTGCGCCTCTTCCCGAATCGTCTCCGGTTTCTCGTTGGAAACCGCGAAACTCAAGATGGCCGCGGTAACGACCCAGTTGACAATGGAAGGCAACACCAGCACGAAGAATTCCTGGAATTCAACGTAGCCCGCCTGCCAGATCATCAGTGTGGTGATGTCGCCGAAAGGGCTGAACACCCCGCCGGCGTTCGCCGCCACGACGACATTGATGCAGCCGAGCACGATGAAGCGGGTATTGTCGCCGCCGAGGGAAACCACCACCGCGGCCATGAGCAGGGCCGTGGTCAGGTTGTCCGCCAGCGGCGACATGCAAAACGAGATCAGCCCGGTAATCCAGAAAAGCCTGCGCATCGAATAACCCGAACTGACCAGCTTGGCGCGCAGCAAATTGAAAATGCCCCGCTCTTCCATGGTGTTGATATAGGTCATGGCGGCGAGCAGGAACAGAAACAGCTCGACGAATTCGAGCAGGTTGTGGCGCACCAATTCTTCGGCCAGCGCCGATTCGCCCGCGGCGGAATACGCCAGCGCCACCAGAATCCAGATCAATCCGGCCGCCACTACAACCGGTTTCGACTTGCGCAAATGAATGTTTTCTTCGCTGATGACCAGCGCGTAAGCGATTACGAAAATCGCCAAGGCGGTTATGGCCAAGCCGCTGCCGGCGAGATCCAGCGTCTGAACCGCCTCCGCCGCCCGCGCCGCCTGGGCGAAGCCGATCAGTAACAAAAATAAGCCAATACGGCGGAAACCAACAAAAATCCGTGTCATTGCGCGGCGCTCCCGAGCCAACCCAAACAAGTGTCGCGCATTTTACCCGATTGGGATTTGCAACTCCCGCAATCGTGGCGGCTGCGCGCTTCTCTGGTCGATTTCACCGCTTGTCGGTCGGATAGGCGACGGCCAGGCGGGCGGCCTGGCTGTCTAACAGTTCGCCGAGTTCGGCGGGCGGTTCCAGCGCCAGAAGTGTTTCGATTCCGGTGGAATCCGCGGCGTGGGGCTCGGCGGCCACCTGCGCGTCTCCGCCCGCCAAGGCATGGCAGTCGGCGCTGAGCAGGAGACTGTTGCCGGGGCATTCAGTGCAAATCCGTCGGGCTTGGTCCGGGGTTTCGCCGAAGAGATTGTCGCGCGCGCCGGTGAGCGGGGAATACAGCATGGCGGGGGCACCGCCGCTGTGGGCGGCGAGGCAGAAGCCGGCATTGGTGCGGATGCCATCGGCCTGCTTGTTCAGATGCTCGATCAAACGCAGGAACAGCTGACCCGCGCAAATGGCGTGATAGGCCCGCTCCGCGGGCTGGGCCGGGCCTTCGAACGCAATGAGAATTTCGTCTTCGTGGCAATAACGGACGCGGCCATTGTAAATGCGGCCGATTTGCCCCGCGAAAAAGTAATATCGTTCCAAAACGCCCAGGGCATGGTCCCGGCTCATGGCGGTGGCGAGGGAAAAATAATTGCTCATGCGGATAACAAGCAGACTGATTTCCGCGCCCGGCCGCGCCGCGCCATCCACCGCCGGGGCATCCTCACCAAAGCGGTCGAGGAAAGTGTGTTGACCGAGGAAACGCGCGGTGGCGTTGTATTGCCGGGTCAGATTCGACAACTCGCCCCGCCCCGGCGGATCCGGGCATTCAACAATTTCGCCGCGGCGCATCTTGCCCAAGCCGTAGGACAGCATATTCAAGGGATATTCGAGCGAAACCCGGAACCAAGCCGAAGTCAGCAACCAAGTCGCCGCCGCCATGACCAGCGCGGCGGCGGCCAACAGGGCGAGATTGCGGTTCAGCGTGGCTTGCAAACGCCCCGAATCCAGCCGCACGCCGACGGTGCCGTGGGTGGTGCCGAGGAATTCGACGGCGCGGCTGTAATAGCCGTCACCAAACAAGGGCCCGGTCAGCGGCGACAGCGTCGACTCGGCATTGGCGGCGCCGGCCGCGGCGACGCGCCGACCCTCCTCATCAAGCAGCACGGCCTCGGTCACGGCCGGGTTGGCGACCAACTCCTCAAGAATGACATTGATGCTGATTTGATCGTCGGCCTGGACATGCTCGGCGATCAGGTCCGCCGCCTGCCGGGTGATGGTGCCGCCGAACTGGTCCGCCTGCTCTTGCAAAACCATGCGCGTGTGATAGCTGCCGATCAGCCAGAACACGCACATCGCCAGCACCGAGACGAGGCAGAACAGCAAGGAAAAGCGCGAAGCGAGGCGGGCGAAATTCATAGTCGAAGCATAATGGCCGCGGTCCGCGATGGCAATTTGCATCCGGCAGGGTCGGGCCGGCGGAAAGCGCTGACGGCGCGATGACTCGGCGGCTGGCGCAAAATCCGGGCGAGACCCGCACCGGGGTTACGCCGCCGCGATGTGTTGCTCCCGCGGAAAGTGGAAGCTGGGTTCGGGGCCGGGGGCCGCCAAGGCGTTGCCTTGCGCCAGCGCGGCGCCGCAATTCCACAACAGCGGCAAGACAGCCATATCCTCCACCAGCGCGGCGATTACCCGCAAATCGGCGTCCCGCAGCCGCTCCAGCGTCTGCCGCAGCTGCTGCCGGCCCGGCCCGGCTTGACCCAAGGTCGGCGAATTCAGTTTCACATATTCGGCATTGAGCAGGGGCAGGTAGCGGAAGGGATTGTCGGTCAGGCCGAAATTGCCGACGGCGATCCGCACTTCCAGCTTGGCGAGCTGCTCGCAGAAAAACTGCAAATGATGTTGCGCGATCAGGATATCGATTTCGCTGATTTGCAATACCAGCCGCCGGGCCAGCCGCGGGTGGTCGCCAAGCTGAGCGCGCAGCCAGTGGAAGAAATCGGCATCCACCAGGGAGTTCTGCGTCAGGCTCACGAACAGGCACAGCGATTCGCCGCCGCTGCGCCGCAGCAGCTCCAGCGCGCGGCGGATCAATTGCCGATCGATGAAGCCACCAAGCGCGTTACGCACGGCGATTTCAAACAAGCGCACCGGCGCCAAACGGCCTTTTTCCAGCGGCAGGCGGCAACGCACTTCAAACCTTTCCACACCATCGGGCAACAGGCTGACGATGGGTTGGAAATTCAGCGCCAGCGGCTGCTGTTCCAGCGCGGGGGCAAGGTCCTCCGGGTCGAATCCATCGACTTCGTGCATGGCTGAAAGCCGACTTTCGCCATGTCGGCGGAACAGGGCGACGCTCAATTGATGCCGCGCCCTGGCGAACAACACTTTCGGATCGGTCAATCCCGATTCGGCAGCGGCCAAGCCCACCGCGCATTTCAATTCGAGCTGCGGCGGGATCGATTCGGAAACCGCCGATTGCAGAGCCTGCTTGATGCGGTCGGTGACGGGTCTGGCGTTGACGCTGTTTTCGTTGCGCAGCAAGGCGGCGAATTCATAATGCTCGCAACGGTACAAGCCAATCCCCGGAGGCAGGTTCCGTGCCAGCAGCCGCGCGATATCGCACAACAGAAAGCTGGCGTCGGCTTTGCCGACCCACGAGCGGATTTCGTAGAAATTTTCCAGTTGCAGCAAGGCCAGCGAGGCCGGTCGGCCATCGGCGAGCGCTTGCCGCAGGGCGTCTTCGAGACAGGCCCGGTTCGGCAGTCCAGTGAGTTCGTCAACAAATTCAGTCGGCGGCGGCGGTTCGATTGGTTGTATCCCATCCATCGGCGGATCTCCGGTTGCGGTTTCACAAAAGTCGTGTTTTGGCCACCGCTCCCGGTTCCTCCCGCACCAAACGCGGCACGAGATAGCCGGGCAGGGTGGCCCGCAACTCTTCCATGATCACGGCGGCGCGCTCGAATTCCACCTCGAAATGGCTGGTGCCCGCGACCCGATCTGGAAGGTGCAGGTAGTAAGGTAGAACACTTTCCGAAAAAAGCCGCTTCGACAACGAAATAAGCGCGGCGGCATCGTCGTTCACGCCCTGCAGCAAAACCGCCTGATTCAGCAGCACCGCACCGGTGCTGCGCAGCGCTTCGAGCCCGGCGGCGACCTCTTGGCTGATTTCCCGCGCGTGATTGCAGTGGATCACCAGCACCGTCCGCAACCGGCTGCCCCGCAGCAACGCCAACAATTCTTCGGTGGCGCGTTCGGGTACGACCACGGGCATGCGGCTGTGAATGCGCAAGGTGGTCGCGTGGGGAATCTCGGCGATGCGCGCCAGCAGCCAGCGCAGCTGGCCGTCGCCCAGCGCCAGCGGATCGCCGCCGCTGAGGATGACCTCTTCGATGCTCGGGTCGGCGCGGATATAGTCCAGCGCCGCGCGCCATTGCCGGCGTCCGGGGTTATTTTCCCGGTAATCGAATTCGCGGCGGAAGCAATAGCGGCAATGAATCGCGCAGTGTGGCGCGGCGATCAGCAGCGCCCGGCCCCGGTACTTGTGCAGCAGGCCGGGGCGCGGATTATAATGGCGCTCGCGCAACGGGTCGGCCACGAAGCCCGGTGCGGTCTGCTCTTCCAGCCGGGAAGGCCAGACTTGGCGCAGCAGCGGATCCCGCCAGTTGCCTTTCTCCATGCGTTCGGCGAAGGCCCGCGGCACTTTCATCGGAAATTGCGCCAAAGCCTGTTCGCCCGCCGGGTCGAGGCGGAGATCGAGTTGCAGGAAATCGGCGAGCTCCCGCGGCGTGGTGATCAGGTCGGACAGGGACCGCCGCCATTTTTCGACGGCTGGGCTGGCTGCGGGCATGGGCAGTGTACCTTGAACGAAACAATAGTTGAGAGCAACGAGACAAACCGAGCGAACGATTCTATGACATCCTACTCAACCAACGAGTTCAAAAGCGGCCTGAAACTGCTGGTCGACGGCGACCCCTGTTCGATTTTGGAAAACGAATTCGTCAAGCCCGGCAAAGGCCAAGCCTTCAACCGGGTGAAGTTCCGCAACCTGCTTAACGGTCGGGTCTGGGAGCGCACCTTCAAATCCGGCGAATCGCTGGAAAGCGCCGATGTTCTCGAGATCGATATGGAATATCTCTATGAAGACGGCGAATTCTGGCATTTTATGAAAACCGACGGCAGTTACGAGCAAGTTGCTGCCGATGCCGCCGCCGTCGGCGACACCAAGAACTGGCTGCAACCCCAGCAGGCTTGCCAAGTGGTGCTGTGGAACGACCAGCCGATTTCGGTGATTCCGCCGAATTTCGTCGAGTTGGAGGTCGTGCGCACGGATCCGGGATTGAAGGGCGATACCGCCCAAGGTGGCTCCAAGCCGGCGACCCTCGCCTCCGGGGCGGTGGTCCGAGTGCCGCTGTTCGTCAATCAGGGCGATGTGCTGCGGGTGGATACCCGAACCGGCGAATACCAAAACCGGGTCGCCAAGTAATTCCGGGGCGCTCGTTCCCGGAGCGGGTCCGCTATGAGCGCCTGGCGCCCGGTCGCCTCGCCGCAAACGTTGCGCCTGCGGGCGCGGATGCTGGCGGAAATCCGGGACTTTTTCGCCGCCCGCGGCGTGCTAGAAGTGGAAACTCCCCTGCTCGCCTCCGCCACGGTCACCGATCTCCATATCGAAAGCATTCCCGCCGCGGTGGAGTTTCGCGGGCGAACGCTTACCCGCCACCTGCAAACATCGCCGGAATACGCCATGAAACGCCTGTTGGCGGCGGGAATCGGGCCCTGTTACCAAATTTGCAAGAGTTTCCGCCAGGGCGAGGCCGGCGCCCGGCACAACCCGGAATTCACCATGCTGGAATGGTACCAGCCCGGCTTCCGCCTCGAACAGCTGATGGACGAGGTGGAGCAGCTGCTGGCCGTATTGCTGCCGTCGCAGGGGGCGATCGCCCGGCTGCGCTACCGCGAACTTTTTCGGCGCCATCTTGGCATCGATCCCGTCGCGGTGGAACTCGCGGCCTTGCGCCAGTTGGTGGCGGCGGAGCTTTCCCCGGATTCCGACGGCTTGAATGCCGACAACCTGGATGCCGCGGATTGCCTGCAACTGTTGTTCGGCAGGTTAATCGAACCGCAGCTGCCGGAGTATTGTTTCGTCCGCGACTACCCGCCCGATCAGGCGGCGCTGGCGAAAATCGCAGCCGATGACGACGGCCAAGCGGTCGCGCGGCGCTTCGAGTTGTTTTGCGGCGGCATGGAAATCGCCAATGGTTACGACGAAGAACTCGATGCCGGGGAATTGCGGCGGCGTTTCGCTCGGGATCAACGGCGGCGCGAACAACGCGGCTTGCCCGTTCCGGCCATAGACCAAAAACTGCTGGCCGCGCTGGAACACGGCCTGCCGCCCTGCGCCGGGGTCGCTTTGGGGCTGGATCGCCTGCTGATGGTGCTGAGCCAAACGCGGACCATTGGCGAAGTGCTGACGTTCCCGATCGACCGAATCTAGTCGGCATGGGCCGAGCGTCGGGCCTGATTGGTAGGCGGTAAATCCGATTGGGCGGTTCAGGCCGCGCCGATTTCCGTCATCATGTGCTGGATATACAGGCGCCGCAGTTCGCGGCCGACGGGTCCCGGTTTGCCAGCGCCGACCGGCTTGCCATCGATGCGGATCACCGGATGCAGAATCGTGGTGGCGCTGCTGATGAAGGCCTCATCGGCCGCCCATGCTTCCGCCCGGCTGAATGGCCTTTCCTCGCAGGGAATCGCCGCCGCCGCCGCCAGTTCCAGTATTCGCCGTCGCCGGATTCCCGGCAAGATGCGGTTCGACAGCGGTCGCGTGATCACTTTGCCCTGCTTGACGATATAGGCCGAAGACGAGGCACCCTCGGTGACCAAGCCGTCCTCGATCATCCAGGTTTCGCCGCCGCCACGGTCGGCGGCGTATTGCTTGGCCAATACCTGGGCCAGCAAATTGAGCGATTTGATATCGCGCCGCAGCCAGCGGATTTCCGCCGTGGTGACGACTTCGATGCCGTTCTCCGCCGCCGGATTTTCCAGCAGCGGCATAGCTTGGGTGAACGCCACCATGGTTGACGGCACCGCCGCCGGGAAGGTGAACTGCCGGTCCGCCGCGCCGCGGGTGACTTGCGTGTAAACAATGCCCTCCGCTAGCGAATTGCGCTCCACCAGCCGTTCCAGCACACGCTGATACTCCCCGCGGTCGCAGGGCCAGGCGAGGTCCAGTTCCCCCAGGCTGCGCTCCAGGCGTTGCAGAAAATAGTCCCGGTCCGCCAGCCGTCCGCGGATCACCGGCAGAACTTCGTAAACGCCGTCGCCGAACAGGAAGCCGCGGTCGAAGATCGATATCCGCGCCTGTTCCTCGGGGAGGAATTCGCCGTTGGCGTAAACGGTGCGGCTCAAGACGGCTTTCCTCCGCCCGCTGCGAACAGCGCGGCCACCTTGTTCAAGGCCGGGCCCGACAAGCGCTGCACGGTCCAGCCGTCCATCGGCTCCGCCCCCAGCGAGCGGTAAAATTGAATGGACGGCTCATTCCAATCCAGCACCGACCACTCCATGCGCGCGCAACCGCGCTGCCGAGCCAGCTCGGCCACATAGGTCAGCAGGCATTTGCCCATGCCGCGGCCGCGCAGTTCCGGTTTCACATAAATATCTTCGAGATAAATACCCGGCCTGCCGGTGAAAGTGGAAAAGTTGTGGAAAAACAGTGCGTAAGCCACGGCTCGTCCGCGGAATTCGCCGAGAATCACTTCGGCTGCCGGGCGCGCCCCGAACAGGCTTTCGTGCAGCAGCGCTTCGTCGGCGGTCACTTCGTGGGAGAGTTTTTCGTATTCGGCCAATTCCCGAATCAAATCGAGAATCAGCCCGCAATCGGTCGCCGCGGCTTCCCGCAGCGTGAATTCCGGTATCACGGTCGCAATCATCTAAGGGCCATCTCGAACGGGTTTCTCGGATCGGTTGGTCGGACTGGTTTTCGGGTTGGCTTCCCGCAATCACCGCTGCCGCGCGCCGGCGAAAACGCGCGGTATTGCCGCCGCCGGGCCGCTGCTATAATACGCGACTTTTTCGCGCCGGGTCCGAGCCGGATGCGCGCCCGGTTCTAGCCAAGTTCGCGCCGGGGGTGCCGCCCCGGAGCGCGTCACCCAACCTTTCGGCCCCGCGGCCAATCAATCAGGAAAACCGGATGTCGGACCAAGCCACAATTGTCTACACAAAAACCGATGAAGCACCAGCGCTCGCCACTTATTCCCTACTGCCGGTCATCCAGACCTACTGTTCGGTTTCCGGCATCGAAGTGGAATTGAGCGATATTTCGCTAGCCGGGCGCATCATCGCCGCTTTCCCGGAGTTTCTGCAAGCGGAGCAGCGCATGGCGGACGCTTTGGCGGAGCTTGGCGAAAAAACCCGGGATCCGCTGGCCAATATCATCAAACTGCCGAATATCTCCGCTTCCATCCCGCAGTTGAAAGCCGCTATCGCCGAGCTGCAAACCCAAGGCTACCCGTTGCCCGACTATCCCGACGAGCCGACCAGTCCGGCCGAAGTCGACATCCAGGCACGCTATGACCGAATCAAAGGCAGCGCCGTCAATCCGGTACTGCGGGAAGGCAACTCCGACCGCCGCGCCCCGCCTTCGGTGAAAGCCTACGCGCGCAAACATCCCCACGCCATGGGCGCTTGGTCGGCGGATTCCGCCAGCCGCGTACTGTCGATGTCCGACGGCGACTTTTTCGGCAACGAGCAGTCCGCGACCCTAAGGCGGGATAGTCTGCTGCGCATTGAGCGCCGTGGCACCGACGGCAGTCGGACACTCAAGGAAGGCATCGCCGCCCAAGCGGGCGAAGTCGTGGACGCCTCGTTCATGAGCTGCGCCGCATTGCGGGATTTTCTGGCGGGTGCGGTGGCCGCCGCCAAAGCGGACGGGGTGTTGTTTTCCCTGCATCTCAAAGCCACCATGATGAAGGTGTCCGATCCGATTATTTTCGGCCATGCGGTGCGGGTCTATTACGCCGCGCTGTTCGCCAAGCATCAAACGCTGTTCAACGAACTCGGTGCCGACGTCAACAACGGCTTCGGCGACTTGCTGGCGCGGGTCGCCGAACTGCCCGCCGAACAGCGGCGGCAAATCGAGGCCGATATCGAAGGGATATACGCCGAGCAACCCCCCATGGCGATGGTTGATTCCGACCGTGGCATTACCAATCTGCATGTGCCGAGCGATATCATCATCGACGCTTCGATGCCCGCCGCATTGCGCTCCTCCGGCCGCATGTGGGGGCCGGACGGCAAACTCCGCGATATGCTGGCGGTGATTCCGGACCGCTCCTACGCGCCGGTGTATCAGCAAGTAATCGAATTCTGCAAAGCCAACGGCGCTTTCGATCCAGCCACCATGGGCAGTGTGCCCAATGTCGGTTTGATGGCGCAGAAAGCCGAAGAATACGGCTCCCACGACAAAACCTTCGAGATCGACGCCGATGGTGAAATCGTCGTCCTCGACGACGCCGGCGACGAACTTTTCCGCCACCGAGTCGAAAAAGGCGATATCTGGCGCATGTGCCAAGTGGGGGACGCGGCCGTGCGCGACTGGGTCAAGTTGGCGCTGAATCGGGCCAGGGCCAGCGGCGCTCCGGCGGTGTTCTGGCTGAATGAAGACCGGCCCCACGATGCCCAGTTACTGGCGAAAGCGCGAACCTATCTGGCGAAAGCCGATACCACCGGCTTGGAACTGCATTTCATGGCTCCGGCCGAGGCGACCCGCTTTTCCCTGCTGCGGATGCGACAGGGCAAGGACACCATTTCAGTCACCGGCAACGTGCTGCGGGACTACCTCACCGATTTGTTCCCGATTCTAGAGCTCGGCACCAGCGCGAAAATGCTCTCCATCGTGCCCCTGATGAACGGCGGCGGCCTGTTTGAAACCGGCGCCGGCGGTTCCGCGCCCAAACATGTGCAGCAATTCGAAAAGGAAAACCATCTGCGCTGGGACTCCCTGGGCGAATTCCTCGCTCTGGCCGCCTCCCTGGAGCATCTGGCCCAAGCCGCCGAGATTGACCGCGCGGCAGTCTTGGCGCGGACCCTCGACCGCGCCACCGGCAAATTCCTCGACAACAACAAATCGCCCTCGCGCAAAGTCAACGAACTCGACAACCGCGGCAGCCACTTCTACCTGGCGCTGTACTGGGCCCAGGAACTCGCCGCCCAGCAAGAAGACTCTGAGGTCGCCGACCGCTTCCGCCCCCTCGCCGAAGCCCTGCTCGAAGCCGAAGACCAAATCGTCGACGAACTCAACGCCGCCCAAGGCGCCCCCGTCGATCTCGGCGGCTACTACGCCCCCAACCCCACCCGCGCCGCCGCCGCCATGCGCCCCAGCACCACCTTCAACCGCATCCTGGAAAGTTTGTAGGCTCCACGAAAGCCCGCGCCAATTGCTTCAATGAAAACGCCGGCCATGCCGCCTTGCCGTTGTCGTCTTTCGCGTCATTGCCAAGTTGCGCCGCCCACCCAGCCGCCGGCGGCTGGGCGGAAGGCATGAAACGCCACGTCTTGGTAAAGGCCCGCGGCAAAGTAGGGATCATTGCGCAGCAGCGATTCAGCGACCGCGAGGTCGTCCGTATGGTAGATAAAGCAGCTTCCGGTAAACTCGCCGTTGCTGGCATCGCTCAGAGGGCCGGCGACCGCGACCTGATCCATCACGGATTCGATGTAAGCCAGATGGCGCTTGAGGTGCCGCTTGCGCAAGGGCACAGCATCGGCAACATCGCGGCAGATAACCAGCCAGGCCACAAGCGTCTCAGGACAAGACGGCGGCTGGCCGGCCCTTGCCGATTCTAAGGCGGTACGGGTTGGTTGTCGGTTTCATGCACCCCTTGCCCTTGTCACTTTGGTAGTATTGTCGCACAGGGTCCCACCGGCCCGGTCCGTTTGGGAGTGACTTTTCAACAGACGGAGGCAGGCAATTGAAATCGCTGAAAACTAGATTTGCTGGCCTGGGCCCAGGTGCCGCGTTCGGGCTGGCGCTTTGTCTGCTCGCCGGATGGCAGGGCAGCGCCGCCGCTGATGCCCCGGATACCGGTATTAGCGGTGTCTATGAGGTGATGGTGGGCGTGGCGGACGCGGCCCCCGCGCTGGAGTACTTCGCGCAATTCGGATTTTCGCAGGTCGCTGAGGCGGAGCTCACTGCGGCGCAGACGCAGGCGCTGTACGGGGTTGATTCCGCCCTGCGCAGCATCCGCTTGCAGAACGGCGCCGTCGATGCCCACGGCCTGCTGCGGCTGCTGCAGTGGGCCGAACCCACCGGCCCAGGGGTCGGTTTTGCGCCGCCGGAGACGGTTGGTATCCGCATGGCGGTGATGCGCACCCGAGACATTGTTCGACTTGCCGATGTCTTTGCTGACTTGCGCAATGGCGCTGGCGAACCTTGGCTGCTGGCCGGCCCGGTCTATGACGATCTCTACGGTGCCACCGAGGGCGAGCCGAGCATCGTCAATCGCCGCGTCGGAGTTCGGGAAATGGCGGTTTATGGAAGCTGGTTCAATCACGTTTTCTTCCAGCGCTATGGCTACACGATTCCCGGTTACGGCGTCATTGGCGAACATGCTCCGCTCGGCACGAGCGAGTTCACGCACCACGACTTCGTCGTGGCTGGCGACCTCGCTGAAGTGACCGACTACTATGAATCCGTGTTCGGCTTCACGCCGGAAACCGAACCGGTGATCGATGGCGCATGGCAAGCGGGGCCGAGAGTCGTCTTTCAGATGGCGCCGGGACGGTCGCACTGGTATCGCGGCTTCGTCTCCCCCAATAACGTCAGCGGCAAGCTGAAGTTCTTCTCCCTCGAAGGCTTGCACCAGGCCGACGACCGATCGGCTCGGCAGCGGCCGGGTGAACTGGGCATCACGCTGCATTCCCTGTGGACGCCGCAGCTGGCGCGCGTGCATGAGCTGGCGGTGGCGGCGGGGCTGGATCCAACCGTGGTGCAGAGCAACGAGTTCGGCGAGGCAAGCTTCGTCGTGCGCGGGCCCGACGGCGCAAGCTGGCAGGTCATTCAGCGCGAGCGCTCGTCATGGCCGCCGGTTACGGAGTTTCAGTTGCTGGACATGGACAATTGAAATGAGCAGCGCCAAACCCTCCGCCATCAGCCTATTTGCCGGGCGTTGCGGGGAGCTACCCCTAGCCGGGTCAACGGGCTGTTGTATTCAGCGGGAAACCCGACTTAACGGGCTTTCATTGATTTCGCAAGGCTGGGACCAACACAAAGAGCGGAGGATGTCAAGAGAAATTTTGCGGAATGCGGCAATGCGGTAGTATCGGTGCGGAACCGCTGAATGGAGGAACTGCCAACGGCAATGGAGCGGATTGATTTTGTGGCACTCAGGTATGTAATGCCCTGTTTAAAGTAGCCGCATCGAACAAGATGAATCTTGCCATTTCGCGGGACCAGTGGCACCCGACTCGGAGCGTTCAGCGCACCAAGCGTTCTAAGCGGTCGACGTTTTGGAAGCCGCGGGGGAGTTTGAATCCGCGGCGGCCGCGGTCTCCCAGGTAGCCGGCGAAGTCGTTGGGCTTCATTTTGCGGTAGCGCGCGCCGGCGTGGATTACCAGGGTATCTCGGGACGAGAGCACCGCCACGGCGACCACGAATTCCAGCCGTTGCCGCGCGCGGGCCGAGGGGATGCCGATGATGCGGTTGCCCTTGCCGCGGGCCATGCGCGGCAGTTCCGGGAGCGCGAACACCAACATGCGGCCCTCGTTCGTTACGGCGGCGATGAATTGGTCATGGTAATCATCGACGGCGACCGCGGGCAGCACTTTCGCGCCTTCGGGCAGGCGCAGGGCGGCCTTGCCGTTGCGGTTCTTGCTGCTTAGTTCATCGATGCTGCCGACGAATCCGTAGCCAGCGTCGCTGGCGAGCAGGACTTCCCGGTCGGCATCGCCGATGGCCGCGCCTTCGAAAGTGGCACCGGATGGCGGATTGAGCCTACCGGAAAGCGGTTCGCCCTGGCCCCGGGCCGAAGGCAGCGAATGCGCGGGCAGCGTGTAAGCGCGGCCGGTGGAATCGAGAAAGATGACGGACTGATTGCTCTTGCCCCGCACCGCCAGCTTGAATTCGTCCCCGGATTTGTATTGCAGGCCGGCTGGGTCGATTTCATGGCCGCGGGCGGCGCGCACCCAGCCGCGTTTCGACAACACAATGGTCACCGGCTCGGTGGGCAACAACTCGCTTTCGCTGAAGGCCCGGGCTTCGCCGCGTTGCTCGATGGGCGTGCGCCGAGGGTCGCCGTATTTTTCCATGTCTTCGCGGAGTTCGCGTTTAATGAAGGCGGTCAGCCGGGTTTTGGAATGGAGCAGTTTTTCCAGCCGGTCGCGCTCTTCGGCCAGTTCCTTCTGCTCCGCGGTGATGCGGATTTCTTCGAGCTTGGCCAGTTGCTTTAAGCGCAGTTCCAAAATCGCCGTGGCTTGGGCTTCGCTGAGGCCGAAGCGCGCCATCAAAGCCGGTTTCGCCTCATCCTCTTCGCGCACGATGGCGATGACCTCATCGATATTCAGGTAGGCGATCAGCAGGCCGTCGAGGATGTGCAGCCGGGACAGCACCCGCTCAAGCCGGAATTCGAGCCGCCGGCGGACGGTGCGCACACGGAAGTCGAGCCATTCCCGCAGCAGCGTGACCAAATCTTTGACCTGCGGCCGCAGATTGTTGCCGATGACATTGAAATTGACTCGGTACTGTTTTTCCAAATCGGTGGTGGCGAACAGATGCGACATCACGCCGTCTTTGTCTACCCGGTTCGATTTCAGCGCGATGACGATGCGCGTTGGATTTTCATGGTCGGATTCATCGCGCAAATCCACCACCATGGGCAGCTTCTTTTTCTGCATCTGGGCGGCGATTTGCTCCAGCACGCGGCTGCCGGAAACCTGGTAAGGCAGCGCGGTGACGATGATCTCGCCGTTCTCAAAGTGGCAGCGGGCCCGGGACTTGAGGGAGCCGCGGCCGCTGCGGTAGAGCGCGAGAATTTCCTCCCGCGAATTGACGAGTTCGGCGCCGGTGGGAAAATCCGGCCCCCGAATGAAGCCGCAGATTTCCCGCAAGTCGGCGTCGGGATGATCGAGCAAATGGATGCAGGCGGCGGCGACTTCCCCCAGATTGTGCGGTGGAATATCGGTGGCCATGCCGACGGCGATGCCGCTGCCGCCGTTGAGCAAAACATTGGGCAGGCGCGCCGGCAGGATTTCCGGTTCCTTCAAAGTACCGTCGAAATTCGGCTTCCAATCCACCGTGCCCTGGCCGAGTTCGGCCAGCAGCACTTCCGTGTAGTTGTAAAGCCGCGATTCGGTGTAGCGCATGGCGGCGAAAGATTTGGGATCGTCTTGGGAACCCCAGTTGCCTTGGCCGTCCACCAGCGGATACCGGTAATTGAAGGGCTGGGCCATATGCACCATGGCTTCGTAGCAGGCGCCGTCGCCGTGGGGGTGGAATTTGCCGATGACGTCGCCGATGGTGCGGGCGGATTTTTTGAATTTCGAGGTCGCCTTCAAGCCGAGTTCGGACATGGCGTAGACGATGCGCCGCTGCACCGGCTTGAGACCGTCGCCAAGACTGGGCAGGGCGCGGTCGTTGATGACGTACATCGAATAATTCAGGTACGCCTGTCGGGTGTAGTCGTGCAGCGGCACCTGCTCGATATCGTCGCCGGGCGGTTCGAGTTGCAGATCCATGGCGGCCTCAGTCGACCAAGTCCGCTTTATTGCCGCTGTGCTCAAGCCAGCTTTTGCGGTCTGCGGCGCGGTTCTTGGCAAGCAGCATGTCCATCACCGATTCGGCGGATTCGCCGCCGGCCGCGCCGCGGCTGGCGGGCAAAGTCAGTCGCACCAAGCGGCGGGTTTCCGGCGCCATGGTGGTTTCGCGCAACTGCATGGGGTTCATCTCGCCGAGGCCCTTGAAGCGTTGCACATTGGGCTTGGCCGACTTTTTCTCCGCCGCCAGCCGGTCGAGAATGCCGTTTTTCTCCTCTTCATCGAGGGCGTAGTGGACCTCCTTGCCGACATCGATGCGAAACAGTGGCGGCATCGCCACAAAAACATGACCGGCTTCGAGCACCGGTCGGAAATGCTTCAAAAACAGCGCGCACAGCAAGGTGGCGATATGCAGGCCGTCGGAGTCGGCGTCGGCGAGAATGCAGATCTTGCCGTAGCGCAGGCCGCCGATGTTCTTCGCCCCGGGGTCCACCCCCAAGGCAACGGCGATATCGTGGACGGCTTGGGAGGCGAGGATTTCACCGGAGTCTACTTCCCAAGTATTGAGTATCTTGCCCCGCAGCGGCATTATGGCCTGAAACTCCCGATTGCGCGCCTGTTTGGCCGAACCGCCGGCCGAATCGCCTTCAACCAGAAATAGTTCGCCCCGTCCCACGTCTCCGGTCGAACAGTCAGCCAGTTTGCCGGGCAAAGCCGGCCCGGAGCCGATTTTCTTGCGCGCGACCTTCTTCCCCGCCTTGGCGCGCCGCTGGGCATTGCCGATCACGAGTTCGGCAATGGCCTCGGCTTCGGCGGTGTGCTGGTTCAACCACAGGCTGAAAGCGTCTTTGACGACACCAGAAACGAACACCGCGCATTTGCGCGACGCCAGCCGCTCCTTGGTCTGGCCGGAGAATTGCGGCTCCCGCAATTTCGAGGACAATACATAGCTCAAATTTTCGAAGACATCGTCCGGCGCCAGCCGCAGGCCCCGGGGCACCAGATTGCGGAATTCGCAGAACTCCCGCAGGGCATCGAGCAAGCCGGTGCGCAAACCAGCGACGTGGGTGCCGCCGAGCGGGGTGGGAATCAAGTTGACATAGCTTTCACCGAATTGGTCGCCGCCCGCGGGCAACCATTGCAGCGCCCAGTCCACGGCTTCGTCGTTGCCTTGGGCGCTGCCGGTGAAGGGCTTCCCGGGCAGGGTTTCCCAATCCTCGGTGGCTTGTTCGAGATAGTCTTTGAGCCCATCCTGGTAATGCCAGGTTTCTCCGGCATCGGCTTCGTCGCCGGATGTATGGTCGAAAAATCCGACTTTCAGGCCGGGGCAAAGCACGGCCTTGGCGCGCAGAACGTGTTTCAGTTTGGAAATGGACAGGCGCGTGGTATCAAAATAGACCGCATTCGGCGCGAAGCGGATGCGGGTGCCGGTATTGCGCATGCCGACGCTGCCGGTCACCACCAGATCGCAGGTTTTTTCGCCGTCGCGGAAGGCCATGCGATAGACTTTGCCATCGCGCTTGACCTCCACTTCGAGCGTGCTGGAAAGCGCGTTCACCACCGATACGCCGACACCGTGCAAGCCACCGGAGAAGCGGTAGTTGCCCTCGGAAAACTTGGCGCCGGCATGCAGCCGGGTAAGGATCAATTCGACTCCGCTGACACCCTCCTCTGGATGAATATCCACCGGCATGCCGCGGCCGTCGTCGCTGACTTCGATAAAACCGCCACCGTGCAGGGCGACGCCGATCTCCCCGGCATGGCCGGCGAGGGCTTCATCGACGCTGTTGTCGACGACTTCCTGCACCAGATGATTGGGCCGCGAAATATCGGTGTACATGCCGGGACGCTTGCGCACCGGGTCCAATCCGGCCAAGACTTCGATAGCGTTGGCGTTGTAGCTGCTTGCCATTCTCCCGTGTTCCGCTGCTGAATCAAGATTGCGCGACGGCCTACCCATGTATCGCGCCGACCCCGCATTTCTTGAAGTTTCGCACCGTTCGCGGCGGCTTCCGGTTTGGCCCGCAACTTGCGCCACGCCGCTCCCGCCACGCCGGTCCGTTGCGATATGGCCACCGCGATGCTTCCGCCCGCGGCCACGGCGGGCGCCAACGATGGCGGCGCGACAATTCGGGCAACCGGCGCAATATCCGGACTAGACGGGAAGGGCGGATTCCTTGTCGAGCGCAACCCGACCGCATTGCAGGCAATGGGTCAACCATTCGCCGAGAAAGCGGTTGACCAAAGCCTTTTCGTTGACCTGATACATCGTTTTGTGGGGTTGCTTGCAGCGCACATTGAATCCGCGATGCCCCTGATAGGAAAGCACTTCGGCCGAATTTACATCGTGGTAGACGCGCACCTGCATGGTGGGGTTGACGAGGCGGTTCGGATCATCGGGCTGTTGGGTGATTTCAAGGCTGGTGGTGTAGCGGAAGGCTTCGGTTGCGCGGATGCGCAGACTGATATCGGCGCCATCGCGCCCGGGCAGCAGGAAAGTAGCGTTGAGGCCGAGCAGTTCGATCGCTTCGCTTTCAAGGTCTGTCGTCGCCGGGCGGCGGGACAGGTCGCGCCAAGCGCGCAAGGCGGGCAAGAGGCGCAGCAGGCGCAGATAATTGGCGTCGCGCTCGGCGGCATCCGCCTTCAAGCTGACCCGGTATTTCCTTTTCGCCATTTTGCGCCTTGATTCACCAATTCCACCATCGGGCGCCGTCAATGAACGCCGCCGAAGCTTATCTAACCATTAAATCGAGGCCGCGCACAAGCGGGCGCGGCGAACCCGCAGGGTGGGGGTGGGGTGGTTGATAGCGGGGAATGTCCGCGCGGGTTGGATGACAGGGGAAGTCGAACCCTGGTAGTGTATCAGTTTGACTTTTGCTTTCTGTACTTCGTCCCCGGCTTGGGTCCGGGCTTGGCCGGGGCCGGGGCCATCTCGTCGATCAGGCCGACGATCCACTCGCAGTCCCGCAGCTCCGATTCGATACCCGCCGCCATCGCTGGCGTGACCTTGATCGTCTTGTGAATCCGGCAGAAATTGTAGTGCAGCGCGAACAGTGAAACCATCGCGGCGTGTTTCTCGATCCGCTTGCTGAAAGCGTTGGTCAGCCGGGTGAAGCGGCGCACTCCCATTCGCATGGTGAGATTATGGCGCTCGACGTAAGTCGTGTTCGCGGATGAAAGGTCCGGGCTGCCCTCTACGGCCCGCTTTTCGATCTTCGTGCAGACCGAAGGGCTGTACTTGCGCTCTTGCTGGCACCCGCCGCCCATCTTGGCGTATTCCTTGATGACTTGGGCATAGTCCACGTCCGCGCCGAAAGATTCCTCTATCGCCTCGATGTAGGCTTTCAGGCCGTCCGTCGTGATCTGCGGGCGACCTTCCAGCCGCTGGCGCAGATCGTCCATCACGTTCAGGGCAGATTCCCCGTCCCGGTGATTGGTCACCAGATAGGTGACCATCAACTTGAAATTCGCGTCTATGGCCGTCCAGGTCCACACGTCTCCCGCGCCGTCCGGGGCATTAGCCGCTCGCGATACGTTCTTGTCCTTCGCGTAGCAGAAAGACCAGATTTCGTCACACTCGATGCGTCGGTTGCCCTTGATGCCACGAACGCGCGCATCGTGGTAAGCGGCGCAGGCGCTGCCCGCATCGTTCAGCAGCTTGGCAACCGTGTTGATGGATACGCCGGTGATCCGGGTGATTGAGCGCATGGACATTCCCTCGACCAGCATTGAGAGGATTTGCGCCCGCTTTTCGGTGGATAGCTTGTTCATGGGGGAAGCATACCTGATCCACTGGAACAAGTCAAGCATATTTGTCAGTTTGATTGTGTTATGCTGCCTTGCGGCGTTTGATCCAGCCCTTGTCCGTCAGGCAGGCCAGGAGGTGTTCATGAGACCGCGTTCCCTTCACCGAATTGCAGTGCGCGCATAGCAGTTGGAGGTTGGTGATATGATCCGTGCCGCCTTTCGCTCGCGGAATTATGTGATCGACGTGGAAGTGTCGGAGATCGAATTTCGTCTGGCAGCCGTTGCAGTATCCGCCCTGCTCGCCATAAAGAAACTTTTTGTTCCTTGTGTCGTTGTAGGGGATCAGCTTGCCGATATCCGTGCGCTGCGGAATGTCAGTGCGGTGTGCGCCGCGAAAGAACAGGCCGACCTCCCGCTCCATGCGGTCCTTCACAAGGTCGGCTGCCTTCGACGATATGTCGATCCCGACCCACTCCCGGTGCTCCAGCTCAGCGGCGATGCACGCGGTCGCGCACCCGCAGAACGGATCGAGCACCGTGTCGCCTTCGTTCGAAGACGCGAGGATGATGCGCCGGAGCAAGGCGAGAGGCTTTTGCGTCGGGTAGCCAGTGCTTTCGGGGCTGCGCGCAAACGGGATTTTCCACCAATCTTCCCTGACAACATCCTTCAGGTAAATATTGGAATATGACCCGTCGCGGTTTTTGACGCGCGCGTAACGGCGTCCTCCACTATCAATCTTGTTATACCGGCCTACATGTTCGGCCGCTACCGGGCGCGATGCTCCCTCTCGATTGAAAAACGGTTCACGCTCACGGCCGTAGAAAAGGATGATGTCGTGCTTGCGCTGGAAACGCTTCCGCGACATACCCCGACCGCCGTAACACCAAACGACCTCATTCTGAAAGCAACGCACGCCGAACAGGCTGTCCATGAGCAGCTTGAGATAGTGCGAGGCGGTCCAGTCGCAATGTAGATAGATGCTGCCCGTCGGCTTGAGCAACCGCCGCATCTCCATGAGCCTGATGGACATATAGATCAGATAGGACATCATGGGGTCGCCATGGATATCTTGCGTCGCCTGAAGAAGCGCGTACAGGCCGGGGTATTCGTGCTTGATCTCGCCATGCCAGGCGAGGTTCACGTCGTCCAGGTCCCAAGTGTCCTTGAACTCAGCCCCTGCCGCCCGGGAGCCAATGGGAGCCGCGTAGTTTGCTTTGCTGTTGAACGGCGGGTCCAGGTAGATCAGATCGACGCTCGCGGAATTCATGCCTCGCATTACGTCGAGGTTATCGGCGGTCCATATTGTTTGATTGCTCCAGTTGGGAGCATTTGCACCATCTTGGTGCGGGGGGGGGTAGCCATGAAAACTAGGCTTGCGCCCAGCGTGCTGCGGCTGCCTTTCGCGCGATCTCGCTGCGCTGCTTGGCGCTCATGCTCTTGGCGCGAGCTGCGCCGCCCTTCTTCCCGCCTTCGCGCTGTCCGGCGCTGGCGTAGGATTCCTCGGCTTCTCCGGTCGCCACGCGCATGACGTGGACGGCGTTCGCGATGGTATCGGCAGGCCGCTTCTCACCTTTCGGTCCGGTGGGCATGGCAGTCTCCCCTTCTTTTGGTTTGGATATGCCCGGCAGTATGCCATTTATGGGTTTACAGCTTCAAGCCGGGGCAAAGTCAAACTGATACACTACCCGAACCCTTGGCCGCTTGCACGGTCGGCGGTGTCTGGTAAAATGCGCGTTTACCCCAAGCAATGCGCCGGCATTTAAGTCAGGCGGCGCACGTTTCGAGAACTGCCCACGTGAAGCCAGAAATTCATCCGCAATACGAGCGAATCAAGGCGACTTGCAGTTGCGGCAATGTGATTGAAACCCAATCCACCCTATGCAAGGACATTCTGATTGAAGTCTGTTCCCAGTGTCATCCCTTCTACACTGGCAAGCAGAAAATTCTCGATTCCGGCGGCATGGTGGACCGGTTCAAGCGGCGCTTCGGCAACCACCGCGTCTAATTCGGCCTTCCCCAGGGCGGCACTGCAAAAAAGGGCGGCCCCGCTAGAAAATCATCTCGGTGCTCAGTGGCGGCTGTTCGCTGTCGTCGCTGGGGGCGCCGATATTTTCCCGGGCATTGTTCGCCGGCGCTTGTTCCGCCAGAAAATACTCGAATACCGCATTCGGATCGCCGGGCATGGCGGGCGCGCCGGTATCGCGGTCCACCAGACGGTCAACGATGCCGTCCGGCCGCGGCAGGCTGGCTTCGGGCTCTCCATCCAGCGCCTGCCGCATGAAGTCGATCCAAATGGGCACGGCGACCGTGGCGCCCTGTTCCCTTTCGCCGAGCGGTTCGGGTTGATCGAAGCCGACAAAGACCGTTGTGGCCAAATTGCGATTGAAGCCGGAAAACCACAGTTCCTGCGGGCCGTTGGTGGTGCCGGTTTTCCCCATCAAGTCGCTCCGGCCCAGCTCGCGCCGCACCCGCGCGCCGCTGCCGTCTTCGATCACCGAGCGCAACATTGAGCCGAGAATATAGGCGACCCGCTGGTCCACCACCCGTCGACGTTCCTCCGTCGGCGTAATTGCGCCGGATTCGGCGGCGCAGTCTTCGCAATCCGACGCTGCCGCGCCGAAGATGATGCCGTCGGCGAGATTGGAAATACGTGAAACCAATTGGGGATTCACCGCGAAACCGCCGTTGGCGATGGTGGCGTAGCCGGAGACAATATCCAGCGGCCGGGTGTCTTGGCTGCCCAGCGCCACAGTGAGGTCGTTGTCGGGGAAATTCTCCGTGGGGAAGCCAAACTTGCCGATATAGGGCAACACGGTGTCCGAGCCGAGTTGATCGTAAAGCCGCACGGCGGGCACATTGCGCGATTCCCGCAGCGCGTGGCGCAGCGTAATCGGACCGAGGAAGTTGTTTTCGTAATTACCCGGTCGATAATCGCCGCGGGTGAACGGTGCGTCATTGATTGAACTGGCGGGAGAATAGCCGAAGGCCAGCGCCGCGGCGTACAGAAACGGCTTGAAGTTCGAACCCGGCGGCCGCGGCGTGGCGACCCGGTTCACCTGGCTGAGACGGAAATCATAGCCGCCGACCAATGCCACGATCGAACCGGTCTCGGGCACCACGGAAACCAATGCGCCCTGGATGTCGGGCACCTGCCCCAATTGCCATTCTCCCTCGAATTGGCGGACCCGAATCAAATCGCCCACGGCCACCACATCGCCCGCGGCCTGGGGCGGTGGCCACGCTTCATTGCGGTTGCGGAAGCGGTTGGCCCAGCGGATACCTTCCCAGGCCACTTCGATTCGCTCGTTCGAAGACAGCAGCGCGGTGAAGGACCGCGCCAGGACGCTGGTGACGATGGCCGGCCTTTGGTTGCCGTAAGTGGGCACGCCTTCCAAGGCTTGCAGCCAGCGGCGTTCGGGTTCCAGCGGATCGGGCGGGTAATTGGCGGTCGGGCCCCGGTAGCCGTGGCGCCGGTCGTAATAGTTCTCCAGCCCGTTGATCAGGGCCGCATTGGCCATCAGCTGTTTGTCGCCATCAATGCTGGTGACGACTTCGAAGCCTTGGGTGTAGGCATCCTCGCCGAATTGCTCGAACAACTCCTGCCGCACCATTTCCGCCACGAAGGGCGCTGGCACTTCTATACTGCGGCTGCGCCTTCGCGCGGTCACCGGCATGGTGCGGGCAAGCTGATATTCATCATTGTCGATCATGCCTTCTTTGAGCATGTTGGCGAGCCGGGTTTCGCGCCGGACAAGGGCGCGTTCCGGGTTGACCAGCGGATTGCAGGCCGAAGGGCAGGGAAGCAGCGAGATCATCATCGCCGCTTCAGCCAACGTCAGTTCCGCCGCCGGCTTGCCGTAGTAGACCGAAGCCGCGGCGCCGATACCGTCGGCACCGGCACCGAAATAAATGGTGTTCAAGTACAGGGTGAGGATTTCCTCTTTGGTCAATTCCCGCTGAATCTGCAGCGCGAACGGGATTTCCTTGAACTTGCGGATGTACACATTGTCGCTGTCGAAAGACAGATTGTTCGCCAACTGCATGGTGATGGTGCTGCCGCCGCCGAGCCGATTGCCGGTGATGAATCCGTAGAACCCCCGCAGCAGGCCTTGGATATCCACGCCGGGATGGGAGTAAAAGCGCACGTCTTCGGTGGCGATCAAAGCGTCGATGAGCACCTGCGGCAATTCTTCGTAGGTCACCGGATCGCGGCGGTTGCCGATTTCATCGATCAGGCGCGAATCGGCTGTGTAGATTCGCAGCGGCGTTTCGAGTTGAACATCGCGATAGGTTTCGGCGGCGGGAAGCAGGGGCGCGAGATACAGATAGGCTGCCGAGGCGACCATGCAAACGCCCGCCGCGCAGGCGAGCGCGAATAGGCCACCCCAAGCCAAAACCGGTTTCAATCTGGCGTTCACGCGATATCCCGCGCCGCGGCGGCGTTTCGCCCGCGGGCCGGGGCTCCGGCCAAGGAGTCCGCCTGGCGGCGCAACCGCGGGAATTATACAACGGCTGCGATCTCAACCGGGTTCTCCGGCCATCAATTTTTCAATCGCCGGGGGCTGGAAATTATTTTCGCCGTTTTCATGGCCTTTGCCGGAGATTGAGCTAAGCATAGGGGCACGAATGCAACGGGAAAATCAAAATGCCTTTTCGACTGGCCAGTTTGATGCCGCGATGGCCCTTCCACCGCAGCGCCCGCGCGCCGCTTGGCGTCGATATCGGTTCCGCCGCGGTCAAGGTGCTGCGCTGGCGTCCGCGGCCCGGCGCGGCACCGGAATACGCGATTCGGCCTCTCGCCGCGGGTGCTGTCGTCGATGGCAATATCCGCGACGTTGATGAAGTCGGCGACCGCATAGCCGAGGCGGCGGCCGCTTTGCGCGCCCCGGGGCGCGTCGCCGTTGCGGCGGTACCGTCGGCGGCGGTGATGCAACGCAATTTGGATCTTTCCGCGGAACTATCAGACGCCGAGGTGGAAGCGCAAATCCTGCTTGATGTCGCGCGCCTCATTCCCTATCCCGCGGCGGAAGCAAGCATCGATTTTCAGCGCGTCGGCGGCGCCGAACAAGATCGGAACGCGGTGTTGCTGTCGGTTTGCCGCGGCGAACAAGTCGCCGCCCGCGAACAGGCGCTGATCCGCGCCGGACTGCGCGCGCTGGCGGTGGATGTGGAACATCACGCGCTGGAGCGGATTTGGCCGCTGCTGACGTCGCCCGCTCCCGCCCCGGAGCTGGCGGCGCTGGTCGATATCGGCGCTTGGGGAATCCGTCTGCATGTGCTCGCGGGCGGATGCTGCGTATACGATTGGGCGCGGCCATGGGTCGGGCGTCCCGAGGCCAAACGCGACCCGGCCCACCATGCCGAAGCCGTCGCGGGCCCCCTCGGCCAGGCTTTGCAGTTATTCCATTCTTCCAACCGGCACGGACGTGTGGCGCGGATCCAGCTGCGCGGGGCGGCGGCCGCGGCGGACGGACTGGCCGGGAAGCTGGAACAAAGCCTGGGCGTTCCGACCCGGATGGCGAATCCGTTCGCGGACGACCACGGGGAGCGCATCGGCCAGGACGCGCCGGCGTTGGTGCTGGCCGCGGGTTTGGCGCTTGCGGGGGGAGTTTATGGTTAATTTGCTGCCGTGGCGGGCGCGGCGCCGGGAGCGCGCCCGCAAACGCTTGCTGTTTTCTCTGGGCATCTGCGCGATTTCCAGTCTGGCGCTGGTGCTGCTGCTCGAGCGCGGCCTGCACGGGCGAATCCACAGTCAACAACTCGCCAATCAGAGATTGGCGGCGGAAATCCGGGTGCTGGCCGCCCGCGACGCCGAAGTTCAACAGTTGCGGCGGGAACAACAAGACGTCGCGCGGCATATGCGGGTACTGAACGGTTTGCGGCGCAGCAGGACTTTGCCGCCCGAAATCCTCGCCGAATTGGCTTTGGGACTGCCGGAAGCGGTGCATTTTCGACAGCTGACCCGCGCCGGCGGCGAACTGCGGATTGCGGGATTCGCGCAATCCCAGGCCGCCGTCGCCGAATTGCTGCGCCGATTATCCGTCGCGGCCCTGTTCAGCGAAGCGCAACTCACCGAAGTGGCCGGCGCGGCACCGGAAACCGCGGCCCCCGGCTGGTTCGAGTTCGCCCTGCTGCTGCGCATCGCCGACACCGGAGACTGAAAATCATGGCCACTCTCACCCGATTCATTCGTGAACTGCACGAGTTCGATTGGCGAGAACTTGCGGACCCGGGAGGTATGGGCAGTTGGCCCGCCGCGGTCAAGACGACCGCCATTCTGCTGCTGGCCGCCGCTGTGTTGCTCTGCGGTTATCAGTTGCGTCTGCGGGACTTGCGGGAACAGGACGCGGGCCTCGGGTTTGAAGCCGTCAAGTTGGCGGCGGAATTGGAGCGGCTGCGGACAAATATCTCCAGTTTGGCAGCTTACCGGCAACGGGCGCGGGAAATCGAAGAGCCTTACCTGCTTATGCTGCGGCAATTGCCCTACGAAAGTGAAACCGCCGCGTTGCTCGAGCAAATCTCAGCGCTGGGCGCGGCTGCGGGACTGCGCTTCAGTTCCATCGATCTGGCGCCCGAGCAGTTGCGGCCACACTACGTCGAGCAGCCCATCGACATTCGTCTGCTCGGCAGCTATTACGGCGTTGGCGAGTTCTTCGCCGGCGTGGCCGAACTGGACCGGTTGGTCACCTTGCACGATTTTTCTCTAAGCGGCAGCTCAGCCGATGCCCTGGAACTGTCGCTGCAAGCTCGGACTTACCGTTACCGGCCTTTGCCGGAAACCGCCGAGGGCGATGATTCCGCCGAGTTCGACCTAGAAGATTTCCCCGCAGCCGATACGGCGCCGGGATTCAGTTACGCCGTCGATGCCGCCCGCGACCCATTCTCCCGAGCGCCCTCTCCCCCGGCGGTCGAAGTCACCCGCCGCCAGGCGCTCGAGCAATACGCCCTGGACCGCTTGCGCTTGGTCGGACTGCTGCGCAGCGGCAGCCGATTCAGCGGCTTGATCGAAGACCCCTCCGGCGCCGTGCATCGCGTTTCGGTCGGAGATTACCTGGGTCTGAACCGGGCGCGCATTCAACAAATAACCGAATTTGGCTTGGAGTTAATCGAATGGAAAAACCAAGGTCCCGGAGAGCCGCGGCAGTCGTGGCTGGCGCTGGAGTCGCCCTATTGAACGCCGGTGTTCCACGATTGCGGCTTGTCCGGCGGATTGTCTCGCCGCTTGTCTCTGGGCTGGTGCCGCCGCTGATTGTGCTGCTGCCGGCTGCGCTGCAGGCGCAGCAGGACGAGCCGCCGCCGGATTCGGCCCAAAGCCCGCCAATGGCGGTACAGCAGGCGTCGCCCACGCCGCAAGCAGCGGATCCGGTGCCGGGAAACGGCGAAATCGACGGATTCTCCTTTCAAAACATTCCCGTACGCTTCGCCTTGCAGATTCTGGCCGACGCGCAGGGTTTCAATTTGGTCGCGGGCGATTCGGTTGCCGGTGAACTCAGCCTGCAACTGGATGGAGTGCCCTGGCGGCAGGCCTTGGAGTTAGTGCTGCGCGCCGCCGATTTGGCCCACCGCATCGAGGGCAATGTCATTTATGTGACCACCGCTGAGGAAATGGCGTTGCAGCGCGAGCGGGAACTCGAACAGGCGCGGCAGGCACTGGCCATGGCACCGCTGATTACGGAATTGCTCCCGGTACAGTACGCCGATGCCTCGGTATTGCTCGATATCGTGCTCGGTGGCGAGGCCTCCGCTACCGGGGAAGCGCCCGCGGCCGGTCGCAGTCTGCTTTCGCCCCGGGGCTCGGCGACTGTGGATATCCGCACCAACACCATTATCGTGCAAGATTTGGAGCCGAATTTGGCGGCGATCCGGGATTTGCTGGCGCGGCTCGATGTGCCGGTGCGCCAAGTGCTGATCGAGGCGCGAATCGTCAATGTTTCCACTGACTACTCCCGGGATTTCGGTCTGCGTTGGGGCGCCGCCGGTTTGCCGCGGGAAGGCGGCAATCTCCGCTATGAAATCGCCCAAGGTCTGGCAACCGAATCCGCGCAGGGCGCCGCGCCGGCGCGGGAGGAATCGGCGCTCGATCTCGGCTTCGGCACCGCGGCCGCGCTGAGCATCGCCTACGCCAGCGGCAGCGAGTTGATCGAAATCGAGTTGGCCGCGCTGGAAAGCAGCGGCCTCGGCGAAATCATCGCCCGTCCGAAACTCGCCACCCAAGACAAAGTCACGGCGGAACTCAAATCCGGGGTGAGAATTCCCTATCAATCCCAAGCCGGCGGCACCGCCGGCGGGTCCGTCACCCAATTCGAGGACGCGGTGCTGCTGCTCCGGGTGACGCCGCGAATCACACCCGACGGGCAGATCGATATGCAGCTCGAAATCCGCCAGGATTCCATCTCGCCCTCAAGCAACGGGGCGCTCGTCATCAACACCAATGAAGTGATCACGAGCGTCTTGATCGGCGACGGCGAAACGATTGTCCTCGGCGGCGTATTCCGCGAAGAGGCGGTCGCCACGGAGTCGAAAACGCCGATCTTGGGCGATATTCCCATGCTGGAATGGCTGTTCAGCCGCGGCGTCACCGATTCCCGCCGCACCGAGTTGCTGGTATTCATCACTCCAGAAATCATTCCCGCCAGCCGTTAGCCACCGCCCGCCCGCCCGGTGCGGATGCCGGAGAAATTGTTTACCATTGCCGGCTGATCGGGGTGGCCGTCCGCAATTCCCCGTGCCGGAACCCCCATGAAAGAAACCGGAAATGTCTTTCTAGTCGGCCCCATGGGGGCCGGCAAAACCACCGTGGGACGGTTGCTCTCCGAGGAGTTGCGCCTGCGCTTTTTCGATTCCGACCACGAAATCGAAAACTCGGCGAACGCCAGTATTTCCTGGATTTTCGATGTCGAAGGAGAACGCGGTTTCCGCGTCCGCGAAGCGCGGATGATCGCCTCGCTGGTGGAACGGCCGGGAATTGTGCTGGCGACCGGCGGCGGTGCCGTGATGGACCCGGAGACTCGAAAGTTGCTGAAGAGCCGCGGTATCGTGGTCTATCTGTTCGCCACCCTGGAGCAGCAATTGAGCCGTAAACTCAAGGACAAGAACCGGCCCCTGCTGCGCACAGCCAACCGCGAACAGCGCATTCGCGAATTGTTCGAGCTGCGCCATCCGATCTATCGCGATTTGGCGGATATCCGCGTTGAAGTCAAACGCCGCTATCCGCGCATGGTTTGCCGCGCCATCAAGCGTGAACTGGACGAATTTCGGCTGCGGCGGGCAGCCACCTCCTGAGTATCGGCGCGATGCAAACGATTACCGTGGATTTGGGCGCGAGAAGTTATCCGATATTCATCGGCGGGAATCTGCTGGCGGATGGCGCCGCGCTGCGCGGGATACTCGCCGGCGGCCGCGCCGCCGTAATCACCAACGATACCGTGGCACCGCTGTATCTTGACCGCCTGCTTGCCGCCCTGCCGGAGGTGGACGCGACACCGATTATTCTGCCGGACGGCGAACAGCACAAAACCATGGCCACGGTCGAGGCGATCCATGATCGGCTCATGGCCGGCAAATTCGACCGCAAATCGACCCTGATCGCCTTGGGGGGTGGGGTGGTCGGCGATATCGCCGGCTTCGCCGCCGCCATTTGGCTGCGCGGCGTGCGCTATGTGCAAGTGCCCACGACGCTGCTCGCCCAAGTCGATTCTTCGGTGGGCGGGAAGACCGGTATCAACCATCCGTTGGGCAAGAATATGATCGGTTCGTTCCACCAGCCCGCCGGCGTGGTCGCCGATACATCGGTGCTGGCGTCGTTGCCGGAGCGCGAAATCAAGGCGGGCCTGGCGGAAGTGCTCAAGTATGGGCTCATCGCCGATCCAGCGTTTTTCGACTGGCTGGCGCGGCATGCGGCCGGATTGCTGGCGCTGGATACGGAATTGCTCGGCGAGGCCGTGGCCCGTTGCTGCCGCGCCAAAGCGGCTATTGTCGCAAGGGATGAACGGGAGTCGGGCGTCCGCGCCCTGCTCAATCTCGGCCACACTTTCGGCCACGCCATCGAGGCGGCCGTCGGTTACGGGACTTGGTTGCACGGCGAGGCCGTTGCCGCCGGGATGGTGATGGCGGCGGATCTGTCGTGGCGGCTGGGCTGGCTTGACGCCGCCTCGGCGCGGCGCATCCGCGGCGTGCTCGAGGAGGATTTCGGTATGCCCGTGATTCCACCCGCCGATATAAGCGTTGACAGGTATCTGGAATTGATGGCCTCCGACAAGAAATCCGAACGCGGCAAAATTCGCTTCGTGCTGCTGCGGGCGATCGGCGCGGCGGAGGTCGCGGCCGATGTGGACCCGGGCCAGCTGGCCCGGACCCTGACGGCGCGCGCCGCGCTTTGCCATTAAATCATGCGGAAATATCGTCAAAAGCTGGGATTAAAGTACGATCCTTTTGATGGAGAGCTGCGCCCGGATGTCTTTTTTGGCGGCGGCAACCGCGACTATTTGGTAAACGCGTTGCTGGACGGCGAGCGCGGAGACATCGTCTTGGACACCGTTATCGGCCCATCGGGCAGCGGCAAGACGAGATTGGCTTCGCGTCTGCGCGAATGCGCCGGCGGCGATATCCAACCGGTCTTGGTCGCGGTCGGTCTGCTGACCACGGCGGATGATCTGCTGCGGGATGTTCTGCTCGAACTGGGTCTCGAACCGTCCGCTGACGTCGGCAGCGGCTTGCAGAGTCTGAATCGCTACGCCATCGCCTTGCGGCAGGCCGGCAAGTCGGTGCTGCTGCTAATTGACAATGCCCACGAATTGGCGCCGGACTGCGTCAAATTGGTCGGTCGTTTGCTCGCCAACCGTTGGTCGGCGATTCATCCCGCGCTGTTCGGCGAGGATCCCCTGCGGGATATGCTGGCGGCGGGCCTGCGCGCCGGGCATCTGAACAAAACCGCCTTTCACGAATTGCCGCCTTTCGACCGGGTCGAGACGGTGCAATACATCCAACTGAAATTATTCCGCGCCGGCTATCGAGGTGAGCTGCGGCTGTCGTCCCAAGCCGGACTGGATCTGCTGCGGCGCTGCGAAGGTATTCCGGGCGCCATCGAGCGCCTGGCCGCGGCGCTGCTGGACTCGGATGCGCCGCCGACGGATGAACTCGCCCGCGCGCGCGCTGCAAGCGGTCCGCGGCCGGAGCTGCGCTACCTATGGCACGCCTTCGCCTTTGGCCTCGCGCTGGCGGCGGTGCTGTTTATGTGGCCCGCGGAGCCGCCGGATTCGTTGGCCGCCAGCGAAACGGTGGCCCCCGAAACCCAGCGCATTTCTCTGCCCGCGGCGAGCAGGCCGGCGCCGGAATATGCCGGTCGCGGCCAGCGGCGGTCCGCCGCGACGCAATCCATCCCGGCGGAGGCGACCGGGGGAGCGCCAAGCCTTACCGAGTTTGAACTGTGGCTGTTGGACGCCCCGCCCGACTACTTCACGGTGCAGATTCTCGGTTCGACTTCCGAACAGGACGTGCGGGAGTTCATCGCCTCCGCCGCCCTCGGCGAAAACCACGGCTACTATGAAACGCGGCGCGAACGGGCGCCCTGGTTCGTGGTGGTTGAAGGGGTGTACGCGGAATGGGAATCCGCCATGGAAGCCCGCACTCGCTTGGCCGCTACGCTGGTGGATTCGCAACCGGAACCCCGCCCCGAGCTGAACCCGTGGATACGGCGTCTCAGCAATGTGCATACGGGGATAGACCGCGCCGGCAAAGGCGCCCAACCCGGGGCGCGGCCCAATTGATTGCCAATGATCGGATACTCCGGGCGCTGGCCCGGCAGCCCGTCGACGCGACGCCGGTATGGATGATGCGGCAGGCGGGGCGCTATCTGCCGGAATACCGGGCCACCCGCAAACGCGCCGGCGACTTCATGAGTCTCTGCCAAAATCCGCAACTGGCCTGCGAAGTAGCCCTGCAACCCCTGGCGCGCTATCCATTCGACGCGGCGATTTTATTCTCCGATATCCTAACGATCCCCGATGCCATGGGCTTGGGGCTGTACTTCAGCGAAGGCGAAGGCCCGCGCTTCCGCAAACCCATCCGCTCGGCGGCGGCGGTGGAAGCGCTGCCGGAGATCGATCCGCTCCAGGATCTGGCCTATGTAATGGACGCCGTCGCCCTGATCCGGCGCGAACTGAACGGTGCGGTACCGTTGATCGGCTTTTCCGGCAGCCCCTGGACGCTCGCCACGTATATGATCGAAGGCGCCAGCAGCAAAGACTTCCGCCGCGCCAAGCAGTTTGTTTACGACCAGCCGGAAGCCGGCCATCTGCTGCTGGCGAAACTGGCGGCGGCGGTGACCGATTATCTCAACGCCCAAATCCGCGCCGGCGCCCAGATCGTGCAAATTTTCGATACTTGGGGCGGCATTCTCTCCCCGGCGGCTTACCGCGAATTTTCACTCGCCTACATGCGACGCATCGTCGAAGGTTTGATCCGCTGCAACGAAGGCCGCGATGTACCGTGCATTTTGTTCACCAAAAACGGCGGCCTCTGGTTGGAGGACATTGCCGCCAGCGGCTGCGATTGCGTGGGACTGGACTGGACTATGGATATCGGTCGGGCCCGCGCGCTCGTCGGTGGCAAGGTCGCCCTGCAGGGCAATATGGATCCGTCGGTTTTGTACGCTTCGCCCGCGGTGATTCGGCGGGAAGTGGAATCCATTCTGGGCGCTTGGGGCAATGCGCCCGGCCACGTGTTCAATCTCGGCCATGGTGTGACGCCGCAGGTTGATCCGGCGCATGTGGCGGTTTTCGTCGATGCCGTACACGAATTTTCGGCGCGGGCCCGCGCCTGAAGCGGAATTCGATAGCGCGGCGATTGTGGCCGTGGGGTCCAATCTGGCCGGCCGCCATGGCCCGCCGACGCAAATGGTGCGCCGCGCGCTGGCGGAATTGTCCCGACTCAGCGGGCGGCGACCGCTTCATTCATCGCTATACAGCAGTGACCCCGTGGATTGCCCGGTGGGCGCGCCCGATTTCGTCAATGCCGTCGCCGCGTTGTGGCCTGCGCCGACCATGGCGCCGGAGGAACTGCTGCGGCGCCTGCTCGCGCTGGAGACTGAATTGGGCGGCCGCCGCGCCGGCGGTGGCAATGCGCCGAGAAAGCTTGATCTCGATCTCATCGCCTGGGGTGACAGAGTCTCCCGCGGTCCGGAATTGCGGCTGCCCCATCCGCGCTTTGCAGGACGACGATTCGTGCTGGCGCCCCTGGCGGAATTAGCGCCGGATTGGATTCCGCCGGGCTACGCCCAAACCGTCCGACAGCTGCTGCATGCCCTGCCGAACGGCCCCTCGGTGGCAATCCTCGCCACCTAGCCCGTATCTCGTGCTGGCACGTTGCCAACCGAATTCAACTCGAAGAATCAAACGACTCGTCAACGGCTTGCCGGAGCGCTTGCAAAATTTTTCGGTATGTGGCCCCATATGCCGGATGCCCACTGGCGCGGCGCAAGCGCAATACGCGAACGCAACGCAAAACGTAAAGAGCCCCTTCGTTTCCGGCGGGGGCCAGTCGTTGCCGGAAAGTTTGCGGCGGCTCCGAGCAAGTGAAGCTGGCGGTGAAGGCAGAACTGCGAGATTGATGGCGGTGGAAACCAAGCAAGGCACTGAGATGTTGGCGCGGATCGGCACCTACCCAAAACGGGCAGGTTGGCTGGTTTCGCTCTGTGTCCTGTTGCCCGCGGCCTCCGCCGCCCAAGCCCAACAGGCGCAAACGGAATCGGCGGAGCGCGCCCTAGTCAGCTTCAGCATCGCCTCGACCGGCGTGGCGGATGAATCCGGCACCCTGATCAAAGTGGCGAGAACCGCTGAAACCCGAGACCTGCGTAATGGCTCAATAGAGGATACGCTGAATTACAGCCTTGGCCTGAGCGCTTCGCCGCTGGAAGGTCTCGACCTCGACACCAACATTTGGCGCAGCGAATTCGACGCGTTGTCGCTGGGGAACACGGTGCCGGCGCCGATTCTGCGCAGCGGCGGTTTCGATGTCGGCGCTGCCTACGCTTGGGACACCAATCGATTTGGACAATTCACACTAAGCGCTCGAACGAGCTACACGCAGGATTTCTACGATACCGAGGGCCTGCTCGCCCCGGTCAACGGCAATCTTTCGCCCGCCAAGCCGACCAGTCCCAAGCTGCGCGGCAATCTAAAGCTGAGTTGGGACTTCGGCAACCATTCCGCCAGCGCGGTTACCCGCTATTTCGATGCCCCCCGGGATTTGTCGGAACTGGGAATGGACGAAATCAACGATCTGGTGGACGATATCACCACGGTCGATCTGGAATACGGCTACAACATCGCGGCACGATCCGGCGACCGCGCGGTGATTTCCTTCGGCATCCAGAATGTATTCGACCGCAAGACCATGCAGATTCTCAATTCCGCCACCCGCATCCTCGATCAAAACGGCCGTGTCGCTTACGGCAGGCTGAAGTATCAGTTTTAGCCGCCCGGCTCCAGGGCGGTCACAGCCCGGCGCGGGCAAGGCAGCAAACTTCGACTTCCGCCACGCCTGCGGTTTTGAGCAGAGCGGTCAGTTCCGACACCGTGCTCATGGTGGTAACCACATCGTCGAGCAACGCGACTTTGCGGGCTTGACCCAGGTCCGCCGGCCGCGCCAGTTCGAATGAGGCCCGGATATTTCCGCCGCGCTCGCGCAGGCCTCGCATTTCAGTCTGCGGCGGTGTGCTCCGGCATTTTTTCAATGTGTTCGAGAGCAATGGCGCGCCGCTCGCGGCGGCAACCACTTTGGCGATTTCCAGCGCTTGATTGAATCCCCTGTGCCGCAGACGGGAATCGTGCAGCGGCACCGGCAGCAGCAAGTCCGGTCGGTCGCCGCGCCGCCAGCGCCGGGTCAGCTCCCGCGCCAGAATGCGGCTCAACGCGTAGCCGCCGGCGAAATTCCCATGAAACTTGTAATCGACTATCAACTTGTCCACTGGGGGCCGATAGGAGAACGGCGCGAAGCAGGTATCGAAAATCGGCGCTTCGATCCGGCAGCGCGGACAGATTTCGACCGCGGATTGATCCAACTCCTCGCCGCAACGGCCGCAGTTTCGTTCGATCCAAGGCAGTTCCGCTTCGCATTCCGGGCACAGGCTGTAGCCGCGGTGCAATGAGCGCCGACAAACCAGGCACATGGTCGGCAGCAGTTCGCGCGCCGCGCGTAGAATGTCAACCGCGGCTTTGGTGGACATGGGGCCGGACCAGGCGCTCTTCGACTTCGACCCGCTTCCCGTGGAATCAGCGTTTGCGGATCAATTTTCGGTTGAGCTTGGCTTTGGCGCGGAACAGGCGGGTTGTGACCGTATTGTCGTTCAAGTCGAGCTGGTCCGCGATTTCCTTGCCGGTATAACCCCCGAATACTTGCAGCAGCAGCGGCTCGCGGTAGGTATGGCCAAGTTCGAAAATGGCCCTGCGCAGCAAATACGACTCCACCCGCCGGTCGGGCTCGTGGTCCCTGGTCCCCGCCATCGCGTCGAAATCCTGGGATTCGAGCCGGCAACGCTTGAAGCGGCGGTTGTTCTCGTTGCGGAGAATCGTGAACAGCCAAGGCTTCACCGCCGCCGCATCGCGCAAAGTATGCTGAAACCGCCAAGCGCGCAGAAAAGTATCTTGAGCCAGATCTTCAGCCTGCGCTCTCGACTGGCACAGCTTGAGGGCGAGCTGCATAACATCGTCGTACAAAGCGGAAACCACGCCGTCCCAATCGAGCCTGCCGTTGTTTCCCCGTGGTGTTTCAATGGTGCTCATAACTGGTTTGGATAGTACTGAATTGGCGCGGCGGAAACCAATGGCCGCGGTTTGTCCGCCGATTCTGTCCATATCAAGGGCCATTCCCGCCAATGACGGCAATCGGCAACGCTTGTTGCCGCGCGCTCTCTAGCGGATTAGCATATTGACCCGATTGTTCGCCAATTTCTTTCTCTTACATTGAAGATTTCCGTCGTATGTTGAAGATTGCCGTGGCCGGTGCGGCCGGACGCATGGGCAGGCGCTTGGTGGAAGCGGTCATGGAAGCCGGGCCGGATATTCGCCTTGCCGCCGCCACGGTCAAACCCGGCGCCGACTCGCTGGGAATGGATGTGGGCCTGCTCGCCAAGGGACGCGCGGCGGGAGTCGCGGCGGCCGCTTCGCTGGCCCAGTGCGAACACCCTTTCGATGTGCTGATCGACTTCACCAGCCCGGCGGCGCTGGCGGCTCACGGGGAGTTTTGCGCTGAACATGGCCGGGCGCTGGTGGTGGGCACCACGGGTTTGAGCGCGGAAGATCTGGCGCTGCTTGCGGCTTGCGCCGAACGCATCGCGGTGTTGCATTCGCCGAATATGAGCGTCGGCGTGAATTTAAGTCTGCGCCTGCTCGGGCAGGCGGCGGCGGCCCTCGGCGACGACTTCGACGTGGAAATCGTCGAGGCCCACCACCGACACAAAAAAGATGCGCCGTCGGGTACGGCGCTGGCTATGGGCCGGTCCGTCGCGGCGGCGCTCGGGCGGGACCTTGATGATCGCGCTGTCCATGACCGGACGGGGATCGGCCCCGGTCGCCGCCGGGGAGAAATCGGCTTCGCGGTGGTCCGCGGCGGGGATATCGTCGGCGAGCATACGACGATTTTCGCCGGCCTTGGCGAGCGCCTGGAAATCACCCACAAGGCTTCCAGCCGCATGACTTTCGCCCGCGGCGCGCTGCGGGCGGCGCGCTGGATCGCCAACCGTCCGCCGGGCCTGTATTCCATGGCGGATGTACTGGCCGGCAACACCTGACCCGGCCATCGCCACCCTGGCCCCCTGATCGCTTCGTCCCCGTGGACACCTGCCTCGCGCGTGGGTGGGGGCGCATTCGCGACCGCGCTCGAGCGGCGGTTTGTGGTAGACAGGCGCGGTGAATCTTCCTAGAATGCCCGCTCAGTATGTGGGATGCCAAAATCTTTGTGAAAGCCCCTCTGCGGGGCTGATTGCGAAAGCGGACGGGAGCAGGCTCCCCTCCGTTTTTTTGTGCCCGCGTTCCACGCCGCAGACGGGAGCAAAACTTGGAAGAGTCCGCGATACTGGCCCTTGAGGATGGAAGTCTGTTCGAGGGTGTTGCGGTTGGCGCGCGGGGCAGCGGTATCGGCGAGGTGGTTTTCAATACCGCCATGACGGGCTATCAGGAAATTCTGACGGATCCCTCCTACGCCCGCCAAATCGTCACTCTCACCTATCCCCACATCGGCAATACCGGCACCAACGCCGAAGACTGCGAATCATCCAAAGTCTGGGCCGCGGGCTTGGTGATCCGCGATTTGCCGTTGCTGGCGAGCAATTTCCGCTGTCAACAAAGTTTGCCGGAATTTCTCGCCGGGCAAGGGGTCGTGGCGATCGCCGAAATCGACACCCGCCGCTTGACGCGCCTGCTGCGCGACAAAGGTTCCCTGAACGGCTGCCTGCTGTCGGGTGCCGAACTCGAGCGCGGCGGTGCCGAAGCCGCCTTCACCGCGGCCCGTGCCTTCCCCGGTTTGCAGGGAATGGATTTGGCCAAGGAAGTCAGCGTTGAGAGGAGCTATTTTTGGGAGCGGGGGCGCTGGGCTTTGGGCACCGGTTACCAGGCCGCCCCGCCAAGCCGTTTTCATGTGGTGGCTTACGATTTCGGTGTCAAGCGCAATATCTTGCGCCTGCTGCGCGATCACGGCTGCAAGGTGACCGTAGTGCCGGCCGCGACACCGGCGGCGGAAGCATTGGCGCTGCGCCCGGACGGCGTTTTTCTTTCCAATGGCCCCGGCGACCCGGCCCCCTGCGCTTACGCCATCGAGGCGGTGCGGGAATTGCTCACCGCTGGCGTGCCGCTGTTCGGCATTTGTTTGGGCCATCAATTGCTCGGCCTCGCCTGCGGCGCCGCCACCGTGAAGATGCCCCACGGTCACCACGGCGCCAATCATCCGGTACGGAATTTGGACGACGGCACGGTGTTGATCACCAGCCAGAATCACGGCTTCGCGGTGGACGAGGACAGCCTGCCGAAGACTTTGCGCTGCACCCATCGGTCGCTTTTCGATGGGACTTTGCAGGGCATGACACATTGTGAAAAGCCCGCATTCGGCTTTCAAGGTCACCCGGAAGCCAGCCCCGGCCCCCACGATGCCGCGCCGCTGTTCAAGCATTTCACCCGACTCATGGCCGAGCATGCCCAAGCGCACTGACATCAACAGCATTCTGATCATCGGCGCCGGGCCCATCGTCATCGGCCAAGCCTGCGAGTTCGACTATTCCGGCGTTCAGGCCTGCCGAGCGCTGAAGGAAGAGGGCTACCGCGTCATCCTGGTGAATTCCAATCCCGCCACCATCATGACCGACCCGGCGATGGCGGACGCCACTTATATCGAGCCAATCACTTGGCCGATGATCGAAAAAATCATCGAACGCGAGCGGCCCGACGCTTTGCTGCCGACCATGGGTGGGCAAACTTCGCTCAACTGCGCGCTGGATCTGAACCGCGTCGGCGTGCTGGAAAAATACGGCGTGGAGTTGATCGGCGCCAGCCGTGAGGCCATCGACAAAGCCGAGGACCGCGAGCTTTTCGATCAAGCCATGGTCGCCATCGGCCTCGAAACACCCCGCCACGGCATGGCCCACAGCATGGATCAGGCCTACGAGGCGCTTGAGCAAATCGGCTTTCCCTGCATCATTCGGCCGTCCTTCACTCTCGGCGGCAGCGGCGGCGGCATCGCCTACAACCGCGAGGAATTCCACGAAATTTGTTCGCGCGGGCTGGAACTTTCACCCACCAACGAACTGCTGATCGACGAATCGCTGATCGGTTGGAAGGAGTACGAGCTCGAAGTCGTCCGGGACCGCAATGACAACTGCATCATCGTTTGCCCCATCGAGAATCTCGACGCCATGGGCATTCACACCGGCGATTCGATCACCGTCGCGCCGGCGCAGACCTTGACCGACAAGGAGTACCAAATCATGCGCAACGCGGCGATCGCTGTGTTGCGCGAAATCGGTGTCGAAACCGGCGGTTCGAATGTGCAATTCGCGGTCAATCCGGCGGATGGCCGGTTGGTTGTGATCGAAATGAACCCGCGGGTGTCGCGGTCGTCGGCGTTGGCGTCGAAAGCCACCGGCTTTCCCATCGCCCGGGTGGCGGCAAAACTGGCTGTGGGCTACACCTTGGACGAATTGCGCAATGAAATCACCGGCGGCGTCACGCCGGCATCCTTCGAACCCAGCATCGACTATGTCGTAATCAAAATTCCGCGCTTCACTTTCGAGAAATTTCCCGAAGCCAACGACCGCATCACCACGCAGATGAAGTCGGTTGGGGAAGTCATGGCGATTGGGCGGACTTTCCAGGAGTCGCTGCAGAAAGCGCTGCGCGGCCTGGAAGTAGGTGTTTGCGGTTTCGAGCCGCTGCTCGATCCCACCGTCGACGACGCTAAGGTGCGGCTGACGCGGGAGTTGACCGAAGCCGGGGCGCAGCGGCTGTGGTACGTGGCGGACGCCTTTCGCCGCGGCTGGGATGTGTCAAAGGTGGCAAGACTTTCCGGCATCGATCCGTGGTTTCTGGTCCAGATCGAGGATTTGATCCAGAGCGAACTTGCCCTCGCCGACCGCGACTTGACGGCGCTTTCCGCCGCGGAAATGCGGCGCCTGAAACGCAAGGGTTTTTCCGACCGCCGTCTCGGACAATTGCTCGGTGTAGGCGAAGACGAGCTTCGGGCGCGGCGCCACGCGCTGAAAATCCGCCCGGTTTACAAGCGCGTGGACACCTGCGCGGCCGAATTCGATTCCACCACGGCCTATATGTACTCCACCTACGAGGAGGAGTGCGAAGCCAAGCCTTCCAGCCGGCCGAAAATCATGGTGCTCGGCGGCGGCCCGAACCGCATCGGCCAAGGGATTGAATTCGATTATTGCTGCGTTCACGCCGCGCTGGCGATGCGCGAAGACGGTTACGAGACCATCATGGTCAATTGCAACCCGGAAACCGTCTCCACCGACTACAACATCTCCGACCGGCTGTTTTTCGAACCGCTGACTTTCGAGGATGTGCTCGAAATCATCGACTTGGAGCGACCGCAAGGCGTCATCGTGCAATTCGGTGGCCAGACGCCGCTGAATCTGGTGAAACAGCTCGAGGGGGCCGGAGCGCCGATTATCGGCACCGCGCCCGACGCCATCGATCGCGCCGAAGACCGCGAGCGGTTTCAGCAGCTGATCCGCAAGCTGGAACTGAAGCAGCCCCCCAACCGCACGGCGCGGGGCATCGACGAGGCGCTGGCGGCGGCGCGGGAGATTTCCTATCCGCTGATCGTGCGGCCGTCTTGGGTGCTGGGCGGCCGCGCCATGGAAATCGTCTACAACGAAACCGAATTGCGGCGCTATATGGACGGCGCCGTGAAAGTATCCAATGAAAGTCCGGTGCTGCTGGACTGTTTTCTCGCCGCGGCGATTGAAATCGATGTCGATGTGGTCAGCGACGGCGAGCGGGTTGTCGTCGGCGCCATCATGCAGCATATCGAACAGGCCGGCATTCACTCCGGCGATTCCGCCTGTGCGCTGCCGCCCTACAATCTGCCGGCGGAAACCCAGCGGCAGATTCGCGAACAAGTTTCCGCGCTGGCGCTTGAACTCGGCGTGGTCGGTCTGATGAATACCCAGCTCGCTTGGCAGGACAGCGACTTGTACTTGATCGAAGTCAATCCGCGGGCATCCCGCACGGTGCCCTTCGTTTCCAAGTGCATCGGCGTGTCGCTGGCCAAGGTGGCGGCCCGCTGCATGATCGGCAAGTCCTTGGCGGAGCAGGGCTTCACCGCGGAGGTGCATCCTCCAACCTCCGCCGTAAAGGAGGCGATCTTCCCGTTCAACAAGTTTCCCGGCGTCGATCCGATTCTGGGCCCGGAAATGAAATCCACGGGCGAGGTCATGGGTGTCGGCGCGACTTTCGCCGAAGCCTACGGCAAAGCTCTGCTGGCCGCCGGGGCGGCGATCAAGAAATCCGGCACCGCGTTCATCAGCGTGCGGGACCCGGATAAAGTCCATTTGGTTGAGGTCGCCGGCAAATTGCTCGAACTTGGCTACGAACTCGCTGCCACCCGCGGCACGGCCAAAGTGCTCGCGGACGCGGGCATTCCGGTTAAGCGGGTCAATAAAGTCGCCGAGGGTAGACCGCATATTGTCGATATGCTAAAAAACGAGGAAATCGAGTTGGTTTTCAATACCACGGAAGGCAGGCAGGCGATTGCGGACTCATCCACGATCCGGCGCACGGCGTTGCGCCACGGGATTTTCTGCACGACAACGATAGCGGGAGCTTTCGCGGTCTGCGAGGCGCTGAAGTTCGGCGACAATATGTCCGTTTACACCATCCAGAGTCTGCACGCCAGGCTCGACGGCAATTCCACCGAAGCATCCGGGCGGGAATGATCCATGCGCAGAGTGCCAATGACAGTCGCGGGCGAAAAAAAGCTGCGGGAAGAATTGCAGCAGTTGAAAACCGTGACGCGCCCGGCCATCACCAAAGCCATCGCCGAGGCGCGGGAGCACGGCGATTTGCGCGAAAACGCCGAATACCATGCCGCCCGCGAGCAGCAGAGCTTCTGCGAGGGACGCATCACCGAAATCGAACGCAAGCTGGCGGACGCGGAAGTGATCGACATCAGCCGGATCAAACACTCCGGCAAGGTGGTGTTCGGCTCCACCGTCACCCTCTACAATCTGACTACCGAAGAAAACGTGACCTATCAGATCGTCGGCGAAGACGAAGCGGATGTCGCCGCCGGCAAGATTTCCCTGGTTTCGCCCATCGCCCGGGCGCTGATGGGGAGGTTCGAGGGCGACGAGGTCGCGGTGGAGGCGCCGGCGGGCAGCATCGAATACGAAATCGAAGCCGTTCAGCACCTGTGAACATATCGGCTGGCCGCGGCGGTTCGCGGCGCTGCCCCGGTCTTCTAAGGGGCGTTCGGCATCCACCGTGAGCCGATCAAAATCAAGCAAGCGCTGGCTGCGCGAGCATGCCTCGGATCCCCACGTCAAGCGCGGACGGGAATTGGGCTACCGGTCAAGGGCCAGCCTGAAATTGCTGGAGATTCAGAAAAGCGATCGGCTGATCGCGCCCGGCATGACGGTGATCGATCTCGGCGCAGCGCCCGGCGGCTGGTCCCAAGTCGCGGCGCAACTCGTCGGCGCCGATGGTCGGGTGGTCGCGGTGGACCGCCTGCCGATGGCGCCGGTTCCGCGGGTTAGCGTTGTCCAAGGGGATTTCGGCGATGCCCGGGTGTTGGACCAAGTGTACGATTTGCTGGGAGGCGCAGCGGTCGATCTTGTGATTTCCGATATGGCCCCAAATATATCCGGTATCAAAGGAGTCGATCAGCCCCGCGCCATGGAACTGGCGGAACTTGCGCTTGCGTTGGCGGTTGATGTGCTGATGCCCGGCGGCAAGCTGCTGGTAAAAGTCTTTCAGGGCGCCGGCAGCGAAGATTTCCGCGCCGCGCTGAAGTCCGGGTTTGCAAAGGTGAGGACGCGCAAACCGGAATCCTCCAGAGCGCGCTCAAATGAAATATACTTGCTCGCGAGTGGTTTTCGTGGGCAGAATGGGAGCTTCGCGCCGCGCGGCTGAAAACCAGCGGGAACGCCGACCGGGCCAGACCCGGGGGAGGCACAGCCTTGAACGATATGGCAAAGAATCTGATTTTGTGGATGATCATCGCCGGCGTCCTGCTGACGGTGTTCAACAACATCAACCGGGGAACCACCGAAGAGGAACTCGCCTATTCGGAACTCTTGGGCGAGGTGTACAACGGTCGCGTGGACTCGGTGGAGTTCTCCGGCATCAATATCTCCGGCGTGCGCAATGACGGTTCCCGCTTCCGCTCGACCCTGCCCTCCATCGGCGATCAGCGCCTGCTAGACGAATTGCTGGAAAGCGGCGTCGAAGTCCGCGGCCGCGAGCGTGAAGGACAAAGCATTTGGGCGCAATTGCTCGTCGCCGGATTTCCGGTGCTGATCATCATCGCGCTGTTTTTCTTCTTCATGCGGCAAATGCAGGGTGGCGGCATCGGCGGCAAAGGCGGGCCGATGTCCTTTGGCAAGAGCAAGGCCAAACTGCTCGGCGAAGACCAGATCAAAGTGACTTTCGCCGATGTCGCCGGGGTGGAGGAAGCCAAGGAAGACGTCAAGGAACTCGTGGATTTCCTGCGGGAGCCGGAAAAATTCCAACGCCTCGGCGGGCGCATTCCCCGCGGCGTGCTCATGGTCGGTCAGCCCGGCACCGGCAAAACCTTGTTGGCGAAGGCGATCGCCGGCGAAGCAAAAGTGCCTTTCTTTTCCATTTCCGGTTCGGATTTTGTTGAAATGTTTGTTGGCGTTGGCGCATCCCGGGTGCGGGATATGTTCGACCAAGCCAAGAAACAGTCGCCTTGCATCATTTTCATCGACGAAATCGACGCGGTCGGGCGGCACCGCGGCGCCGGCCTCGGCGGCGGCCACGACGAACGCGAGCAAACTTTGAATCAACTGCTGGTGGAGATGGATGGCTTTGAGGGCAATGACGGCATTATCGTGATGGCGGCGACCAACCGCCCGGACGTGCTCGACCCCGCCCTGCTGCGTCCCGGCCGCTTCGACCGTCAAGTCGTGGTGGGTTTGCCCGATATCCGCGGTCGGGAGCAGATTCTCAAAGTACACATGCGCAACGTGCCCATCGCCGACCGGGTGGAGGCTTCCGTGATCGCCCGCGGCACCCCCGGCTTTTCCGGGGCCGATCTGGCCAATCTCGTAAACGAGGCGGCCCTGTTCGCGGCCCGGGCCAACCGCCGTTTGGTGACCATGGAGGAATTCGAGAAGGCCAAAGACAAAATCATGATGGGCGCCGAACGCAAATCCATGGTGATGTCGGAGAAAGAGCGCGTCAATACCGCCTATCACGAAGCCGGGCACGCCATCGTTGGCAGATTGATGCCGGAACACGATCCGGTTTACAAAGTCAGCATCATCCCCCGCGGCCGCGCCCTCGGCGTGACCATGTTTCTCCCCGAGGAAGACCGCTACAGCCTCAGCAAGCGTTCCATTCTGAGCCAGATTTGCAGCTTGTATGGGGGCCGCATCGCCGAGGAAATGACACTCGGCAAGGAAGGCGTCACCACCGGAGCCTCCAACGATATCCAGCGCGCCACCGAAATGGCGCGCAATATGGTCACCAAATGGGGCCTGACCGACGAACTCGGGCCATTACTCTATTCCGAAGACGAAGGCGAAGTTTTCCTCGGCCGCTCGGCGGCCCACCAAGCGAAAACGGTTTCGGTGGACACCGCCGTCGCCATCGACCGCGAAGTGCGCCGCATCATCGACGAATGCTATATCCGAGCGCAGGAGATTCTGGAAGAGAACCGCAATTTGCTGGAATTGATGAAAGACGCCCTGATGGAATACGAAACCATCGACACCGAGCAGATTGACGACATCATGGCGGGCAAAAAGCCGCGACCGCCCGCGAGTTGGTCCGACGACGATGACGTGGGTGACGACTCCAAGCCGGCGCAGTCGGAATCCGATAGCCAATCCAGCGCCGATTCCAGCCCCGGCAGCAATATCGGCGGCCCGGCGGCGGAGCATTGATCGCCCCGCGCGGCCCGGTTTCAGCAATCGAGCAGCGACCGAACGAGCGCCCCGCGCCCCGGGGTTCGCACCAAGTGGGCCAAGTGCTGCGCACGGCCCAGGGCGAAATTGATCTGCGGCGCCCGGTTTGCATGGGCGTTATCAACCTAACGCCGGATTCCTTTTTCGACGGCGCAAGTCTCGGCGCCCCCACCGCGGGCGGTTTCAAAGTCGATATCGACAAGGCCTTGCGGCGGGCGGAAAACATGCTCGCCGAAGGTGCCTCTATCCTCGATGTCGGCGGGGAGTCCACCCGTCCCGGGGCGCTGCCGGTGAGTCCCGCCGAAGAGCTAGAGCGCGTGATGCCGGTTGTTGAGGCCTTGATCGGGCGTTTGGAAGCGATTGTTTCGATTGACACCAGTTCGCCGCAAGTCATGCGCGCGGCCGCCGCGGCCGGCGCTGGCATGATCAACGATACGCGCGCGCTGCGGCGTCCCGGCGCGCTCCGGGCCGCGGCGGAATCTGCAATGGCGGTGTGCCTGATGCACATGCCCGGCGAGCCGGACGTGATGCAGAACAGCCCCGAATACGGCAACGTAACCAACGAAGTGGCCGCTTTTCTCGGCGAACGCGCCGCCGACGCCATTGCCGCGGGCATCGCCCCGGGTGGCTTGGCGATCGACCCCGGATTCGGCTTCGGCAAGACCGCGGCGCACAATTTCACCCTGCTGCGGGAACTGCCCCGCCTGGCACAACTCGGTTACCCGCTGCTGGTGGGCGTATCCAGAAAATCCATGATCGGCGCGGCCACCGGTCGCCCGCCCCGGGACCGCTTGGCCGGTTCCGTCGCCGCCGCCATGGCCGCCCTGCAAGGCGGCGCCCGCATCATCCGCAGCCACGATGTCGCTGCCACGGTGGATGCGATTGCAGTACACTCGCTGCTGCGGGAAGAACGCTGACCCCCGGACGGTCGGAAAAGCGCGTGAAAGAACGGACGCTAAGGCCATGGGAACAAAACACAAACGCTATTTCGGCACCGACGGCATCCGCGGTCGGGTGGGTACGGCGCCCATCACCCCGGATTTCATGTTGAAACTCGGCTGGGCCGCCGGCAAAGTGTTCGGTGCCCGCAACGGCGACCGCAGCAAGATTCTCATCGGCAAAGACACCCGAATTTCGGGTTATATGTTTGAAGCGGCGTTGGAAGCCGGGGTCACCGCCGCGGGTGTGGATATCAATCTGCTCGGCCCCATGCCGACCCCCGCCATCGCCTATCTCACCCGCACTTTGCGCGCCCGGGCCGGTATCGTCATCAGCGCCTCCCATAACTCCTTTCACGACAACGGCATTAAATTCTTCTCCGGCAAGGGCGCGAAATTGCCGGACCGGATCGAACTCGCCATCGAGGCCGAACTGGAAAAAAATCTGACCACGGTTTCCTCGGAAACCATAGGCAAGGCGTCCCGGATTCACGATGCCGCCGGACGCTACATCGAATTCTGCAAAAGCACCGTCGGCACCAGCCTGAAACTAACCGGCCTCAAAATCGTTGTCGATTGTGCCCACGGCTCCACTTACCATATCGCGCCCAGCGTATTCGAGGAATTGGGCGCACGGGTGAGCGCCATCGGCGTGTCGCCCAATGGACTCAACATCAACAAAGAAGGTGGCTCGACCCAACCGGAAAAGCTGGCGCGCCAAGTCGTCGAAACGGGGGCCGATCTCGGCGTTGCCTTTGACGGCGACGGCGACCGCGTCATCATGGCCGATCACCGCGGCCGGATCGTCGATGGCGATCAGATTCTGTATGTAATCGCGCGCAACCGGCTGCGCGAAGGCTTGGGATTCGGTGGTGTCGTCGGCACCCGAATGAGCAATCTCGGCTTGGAACTGGCGCTGGCCGATCTCGGTGTCGAGTTCGCCCGCAGCCCGGTGGGCGATCGCTATGTCATGCGGGAGCTCGCGGAGCGCGGCTGGGGTCTTGGTGGCGAATCCTCGGGCCACATCATCATCACCGATCTGAACACGACCGGGGACGGCATCGTTTCGGCGCTGCAAACCTTGGCGGCGATCATCGGCTTCGACCAATCCCTGGCCGAATTGTGCCGGGATATGCGCAAGTTTCCTCAGGCGATCGTCAATGTCAAATCCGTCAACGGCGCGGACCCGAACGCGGACCCCCTCGTGCGGGCTGCGGTCGCGAAAGTCGAACGCAAGCTCGGCGGCAACGGCCGCGTGTTGCTGCGGCCCTCGGGCACCGAAGCAGTGGTTCGCGTGATGGTCGAAGGCGAAGACGCCGCCGATGTGCAAACCCTCGCCCAAGAACTCTCTGAGCTAGTGGCGCGGCAAGCGCGTCGACCGAGCGCGCCAAGCCGGGATAGTCAAAATTCTGGCTGAACACCGACACATCCGGGCGACGACGACTCCGAAGACCAAGCCCGCCGGATTTGCGTATCCTGAAGCGCCGTTGAAGCGGCTGTAATCGCCAGCCGGCAAATCCGCTGAACCCGCAATTTCTTGCGCCGCCACCCCATCTCGGCTAGTATTGTCGCCCCGTTTTTCTGGGAGTCCGCGCCGCGGACACTTGGGTCGGCGGACAGGATTTTCCCCGGAGAACAGGGCCCATGCGCCGCAGGATTGTTGCAGCCAACTGGAAAATGCACGGCGCCCGGGCGCCGAACCGGCAATTGCTGGAGGCGGTCAAGCCGTCCCTGCAAAGCCTGGCGGGGCGGATGGATATCGTCCTTTGCCCGGCGTTTCCGCATCTCGACGCGGTGGCCGCCGCTTTGGCCGGCAGCGGCATCCGGCTGGGAGCGCAGAATTTTCATTCGCTGGCGGACGGCGCCATGACCGGCGAAGTTTCCTGCGCGATGCTGGTGGATGCGGGCGTGGAATTCGTCATCGTCGGGCATTCCGAACGGCGGGGGAATTTGGGTGAAACTGATGCCCAGGTCGCGGAGAAATTCGCCGCCGCCGGAGCAAGCGGCTTGACACCCATTCTCTGCGTTGGCGAAACACTGGCGCAACGGGAAGCCGGCGAGACCGCCAGCGTGGTTTCGCGCCAACTGTTCGCTGTTGCGGAACGGGTGGGCGCGGCGGCCTTCGCCCGCGCCGTGATCGCTTATGAACCGGTATGGGCCATCGGCACCGGCAAAACGGCAACCCCGGCCCAGGCGCAAGCGGTGCATACCCAGTTGCGCGCGGAGTTAGCGCGGCGGGACGGAGATATCGCGGAGAATATCCGCATTCTGTACGGCGGCAGCGTGAATGCCGCCAATGCGGCGGAATTGTTCGCCCAAGCGGATATCGATGGTGGTCTGGTGGGCGGCGCTTCGCTGAAGGCGGAAGAATTCATCACCATCTGCGCCGGCCCCGGCTGATCGAACACGGGCGGTCGAACAGCGCCGAACAGTTGAAAAACGAAATGCGGCACCAATATGCAAGCGGGTGCCGAAGTGCGAACAACAGCGTGCAAACATTAATATGGAAACATTAGTCGTAGCTTTTCATGTCGTGGTGGCGCTGGCCATTGTTGGTTTGGTTATGCTCCAGCAAGGCAAGGGCGCGGATGCCGGCGCGTCGTTCGGTGCCGGCGCCTCGCAGACGGTGTTCGGTTCCTCCGGCAGTGGCAGTTTTCTGGTGCGCGCGACCACGGTGGCTGCGGTGCTGTTCTACGCGACCAGCCTCATGCTGGCGATTTTCGCCCGGGGACAATCGCAACTCGCGGACCCGGCCGGCTTGCCCATCGTCAACGAGGAATTACTGGAGCAGTCCATTCTTGAGCAACCGGCGGCAGCCATCGATTTGCCGCAGTTGGACGCGGCCCCGTCCTCCGACGCTGCGCCCGCGGGGGGCGACACCTCGCCGCAAGCGCAGGAACCGGTTTCCGATGATTTGCCGCAAGTCCCAGGGGGTGGCAACTGAGTTTCAACAGCAAGTGCCGAAGTGGTGGAATTGGTAGACACGCTATCTTGAGGGGGTAGTGGCCCTCGGCCGTGCCGGTTCAAGTCCGGCCTTCGGCACCAAATTTTCTTTTCCTGAAGCTGGCAACGGCTTCGGAGCAGGGGTATGCGCTATGTCCAGCGAACGCATCAACGAACTGCATCAACAAATCTTCAATCTCATCGGGGAACTGGAAACCCTGCAACGGAGCAACGCCGGCGGGGAAGTGCCCAATTACCGCTTCGCCACCGAAACCGGCGAAGTCAGTCTGCTCGCCATGGCGGGAATCGGCTTCGAAGACTGGACTCCGCAATACGCCCATTGGCACCGCCCGCAACAAATGGAAGACGGCGGCAAGGACTTGCTTGAGTAAGGCCGCCGCAGGCCGCCACTCTATGAGCAATGGGCCAGCGAGCGCCCGACGCAAAAGGACGCGCTCGAAGTAAGGCTGTCGCAGGCCGCCGACGAATTGATCCGGCAAGGGCGCGATTCCACCCCGCCCGCTGTCTGCCCCTGGCGCGGTTGACGCTGTTCGGTCAAATCCCTATACTTACCGTTCCCGGGCCTTGTTCGATACGTTCGTTCAATAATCAGTTGCGGGGTGGAGCAGTCTGGCAGCTCGTCGGGCTCATAACCCGAAGGTCGCAGGTTCAAATCCTGCCCCCGCTACCAATTTCCATACACCACCACACTTGGCTGCCGCCGGTCCATCACGCCGCGGACATGGCCGCCACCCTCCGCGCGTCCTCCAGAAGCGCCTAGATGCCTGACCGCAGGATCATGCTCTCGCCCGAGACCGCCGCATCGCGGTAGGCGCTCGCAGATCGCCTTGGCCAGCGCCCCGATGCTGCGCCGGGGTATGCTCACAACCTTCGGGCCGTGCAGCACCGCGGTCGCCTTGTGCGATATCCCGGTGGAGACCCGGGTCGTGGCGAGGTCCGCACAGGCGGGCATCGGTCCGACCATCCGCCGGTTGGACGTGGTGTCCTCGGTGACGAACCGAAGTTTCAGCCGCCCAGCGCGTAGCCATTCGAATTCGCTCCGCGTCCCGACCACCGACCCGCTACCCGCAGTTCCTCAAGGCCGGCACACCGCTCCGAAATCGAAATCAACAATGCATAATACCACCTGAACGGCGACCGATCGTATGGATACGATTGTGCAGTTTTCCAATGAGCTTGTTGGCATTCTTCCGTGTTTCTGTAGATAAGCTGGACAATTCTTCCTCCACGTCCGGCTTGGCATCTTCAGCGTCTTTGAAATCAAGTATTCGGCCGACTCGATACCAAAATTTCTGATCATCAGCTGATTGTCCGTTTTCGCGAAATGAAAATTCGTGAGCAAGCTCTTCAGGGTTTTCTTCATTCGGGGTTGGCAGCTTGAGAAGATTAAGATACAACTGTGTCTCGCGCCAACGATAATAGAAGTATCGATAAGAACCTTTGAGGCGCTCGGTCGGCGGCTTGCCAAAGGCGGGAAGTTGGCGAAGGAAGTCTCGGAAGACCGGAAGGCCGAGTGAGGTTGTTTAGTGTTGATTACAGCAAAAGGGTACCAGTCCGAGATGCCAGGCACAAATCTCTCAGTCATAGTCAATATAGAGTTTTCTAGGAGGCAATGACACGGATTTTGGCACCGCTATCGCCTCAAGGCGCTGAACAATAAAACTCTGTTCCAGCGGGCGTAGAAAAAGGATGCATATGCAAACCTGTAACCATTGTGAAAAGGACCTTCTTTGTAATGTCAGCTGATTTTGCCCTTTCTAGCAATGTGCGACATTGGTGGGCATCTGAAAATTTTAGCACCATGAATTTTTGACCTCCTATCCATCAGCTCGATTCATACAATTATGCTACAACATCTTGCCATGAAGAGAAGCCATTCGAACGGCCCTCACAATGCCGTGCCGGAATCGGGTATACTTGCGTTTGTTAGGCGTTCACTTCAGATACACGTTCATTGTTCAAAGCGTTCGATCGATTGAGTAATTAACAGTGGAAGACCGACACCGAGATTTATTGTCCAGATGCCTATCCATCGACCTGGAGGTGGATCCTAAGACTGCCAGGGTTTTTGCTTTCGCAGCGGTACGGCATGATGAACGCCCGGCCATCAATTCCAGAAGCGGCTTGCTTGAGCTCCACCTCGACCAGTTGGAAGAAGCCATCCAGGATGTCGAGCACCCGATCGGCCACAATTTCCTCCATTATGATATGGAGTACTTGATCGCAGCCAGGCCGAGGCTGTCAAGGGTCATGCAGGCGCCGATCGACACGCTTAGGCTGAATCCGCTCGCGTTTCCGCGTAATCCATATCATCACTTGGTCAAGCATTATCAGGACGGCCGGCTTGCCGTGGGCCACATCAACGACCCGGAACTGGATGCCCGGCTTGTCTTCGAAGTGCTCGCCAACCAGCTCGACTCTTTTCGCGAACTCGCCAAAAATGATCCGGATGCGCCCCTGTCCTATCACTACCTGACGACCCGATTGGAGCAGTCAGGCGGCTTCGATGCGGTTTTCAGATACCTGCGCAATGCTGACTGCCCCTCGCAGGAGGAGACGCTCGATGCAATTCGCAGGATGCTGGAAAATCGCGCTTGTGGGAAATGCATCGAACAAACTCTGGAGCGCCTTGCCAGCCCTCAAAATGGCTGGCCGTTGGCGTACGCTCTGTCCTGGATCACCGTGGCCGGCGGGGACTCCGTCATGCCGCCTTGGGTCCGGGTCCAGTTTCCTGAAGCCTCCCTGATCGTCCGACATCTCAGGGATACTTCGTGCAAGAATCCGAACTGTCAATGGTGTGCAGAGCATAATGATCCGGTCCGCGCCCTAAACAAGTGGTTCGGCTTTGAGAGCTTCCGGCCTCAGCCTGTCGATGCCTACGGTCGTCCGCTGCAGGAACGTATCGTTGATGAGGCAATGTCCGGCACCAATCTTCTGGGTATTCTGCCGACTGGTACCGGGAAATCCCTGTGCTACCAGATTCCCGCACTCTCTCGCTTCGACAAGATCGGCGCTCTTACCGTGGTCATCTCCCCCTTGGTGGCGCTGATGGCAGACCAAGTGCAGGGCATGGAGCGGTCCGGCATTTCGTGTTCGGTGACCATAAATGGGATGATGTCCATGCCTGAAAGGAAGGACGCCCTCGACAAGGTTCGCCTGGGAGATGCGGGCATCCTCATCATCTCACCCGAGCAGCTCAGGAACACATCCATCAGGTCCGTCCTCGCACAGCGTGAGGTTGGTCTATGGACTATCGACGAAGCTCATTGCGTCTCGAAATGGGGCCACGATTTCAGGCCGGATTACAGATATCTTGGCCGCTTCATCAAAGAGTTCTCCGGAGATCAACCGCCGGCGCCGATTATCTGCCTTACGGCGACTGCCAAGCCCGAGGTGGTTAGAGATATCATGGAACACTTCCGGTCACGTGCCGGGGTCGAGCTGCAGTCTCTTGATGGCGGGGTATCGCGAACGAACCTTACATTCGATGTCAGACCAACCATGAAGAGCAGCAAACTGTCCGACGTGCTGAATGTCATCGAAGAATACCTTCCTTCTGAAGGCCGATCGGGCGCTGTCGTCTATTGTGCGACACGCAAGGAAACTGAACGCGTCGCAGATTTTCTGAAATCACAGGGCATAGCTGCGGAGCACTTCCACGCCGGGCTGGGTTCCGATCACAAGCAGGAGGTTCAGGAACGATTCAGGGTAGGAGAATTGCAGGTCATTGCAGCAACCAACGCCTTCGGCATGGGAATCGACAAACCGGACATTCGGCTGGTTGTCCATTCCGACATTCCGGGATCTCTTGAGAATTACCTGCAGGAAGCCGGGCGTGCCGGCCGTGACAGGGAAGACGCCAACTGCGTGTTGCTATTTGCCGCCGATGATATTGAGCGCCAGTTCCGATTGACCGCAAGCTCACGTCTGGCCCGACACGAAATCAGCGCCATTCTGAAAGCGCTAAGGCGTATCGACGACCGCACCCAGAAGACCGGCAAGATCGTCGCCACATCTGGCGAGATCGTTCGCTCCGAGAAAGACCGGGAATTCGAAAGAGACAGTGTAACAGACGATACACGGGTCAAAACGGCCGTCTCATGGCTTGAGGAAGCGACGCTTGTTTCGAGGGAAGAAAACCGCGTGCAGATATTTCCCTCATCTTTGAAAGTTCGCACCCTTGATGAAGCTCGAACGCGGTTGTCGACGGCAAATATCAAGGCAGCGCACCGTAAAGAACTGCTTGCGATCGTGGAACACCTGATGTCGGCGCCAGCTGACAAAGGTATATCCACGGACGAACTCTGCGGTGCCAGCGGGCTTTCCCTAGGGCGCCTGACCAAGGCAATGGCTAATCTTGAGACCCTGGGTATCGCCCGTAACGATGTCGCCATGACCGTGTTTGTTCATGTTGGTATGCAGAATGCGTCCGCCGCTCGCTTGACGCGGGCGTCCGCCCTCGAAGCAGGTCTTATCGAACTGATGCAGGAGATGGCGCCCGATGCCGACGGCGAAACGCCCAGCATGTTGAACCTGGCCGAGACCTGCCAGCGTCTGAGGGACCAGGATCACCCCGATGTCCGGCCTGACATTGTCGACAAATTGGTGCGTGGCATGTCACTGGATGGCAGAGATCAAGATGGTGGCCGGGGCAATGTCAGGTTGCGCAAAGTCAGCCGGAACACACTACGCGTCACGCTCCAACGGTCCTGGAAGGCGATCTCTGAGACCGCAAAGCTCAGGTGGCATGCTGCGAGTTTGCTCCTCAGTTACCTGACCGGCCGACTGGACAAGGGCGTCCGCGGCAAAGACCTGCAAGTTGAAACGACTGTCGGAGACCTGTTGGCTCAGCTTACCCAAGATTTGGCCTTGAAAACGAGCGGTGTACGAGACATGACCAAGCTCCTGGAGAGATCTCTCCTGTGGCTACATGAACAGGGCATCCTGACACTGGGCAAGGGGCTCACTGTGTTTCGTCCCGCGATCACAGTATTCCTCAACCCCAAAGGCGGTGAGTTCACCAGATACGACTTCCTCCCTCTCGATGAACATTATCAAGAGAAAACGCTGCAGACCCATGTGATGGCAACCTATGCCGAAACCGGTCTGCAGACGATGGCGGATGCTGTGCGCCTGTCCGAGGACTACTTCGTTCTGAACAAGGACCAGTTCATCAAAAGATGGATGCCTGAAAAAGCCCGCGAGGTGAAAAGGCAGACCACGGGCAAGTCCTGGAAAACGATCGTCGAGGATCTGGGTAACAAGGTCCAACAAGGCATCGTTACCGATGATCGCAGTCGCACCAACGTGCTGGTCCTGGCCGGGCCGGGTTCCGGCAAGACCAGGGTCTTGGTTCATCGTATCGCCTATCTGCTACGGGTGAAGCGGGAGGAGCCCGGCGGTATCCTGGTGCTGGCTTATAATCGCCACGCGGCGGCCGAGATTCGTGTCAGGCTTCGGGCTCTGGTGGGAGATGAAGCTGCAGGCGTCACTGTATCGACTTGTCACTCCCTGGCCATGAAAATCGTGGGCGCCAGTTTTGCCCGTGTTCAGGCAGTTTCGGAAGATTTCGACAAGATCATCATGGAGGCGGTTCGCCTGCTCAATGCAGAAGGGTTGTCGAAGTCTGAAGCTGAAGCTCAGCGCGAAAGCCTGATACAGGGCTATCGCTGGATCCTGGTTGATGAATACCAGGATGTTGGCCCTGAAGAGTATGCGCTCATCTCCGCTGTGGCAGGCCGCTCCCTCGAGGATGCAGATCTGAAGTTGAGCCTTTTCGCCGTCGGCGATGATGACCAGAACATCTATGCCTTCAGCGGTGCCTCAATCGAATACATCCGCAGGTTCGAAGAGGATTACAAGACCAAGCCGACCTTTCTGATCGAGAATTACCGGTCGACCGCCAACATTATCGAGGCTGCCAACCAGGTTATTTCCCAAGCTTCCGATCGCATGAAGGTTGGCCATGAGATCAGGATTAATGCGGGTCGAACAAGCAACCTTCCAGGTGGGCGCCTGGGGGAAGCCGACCCGGTTGCCCATGGGCGTGTGCAGCTACTTGATATTCCTTCCGGGGATTTTCCGGAAGCGGTCGCCACGATAGATGAACTCATTCGCCTTTCCCGGCTGGATCCCGACTGGAACTGGGCCCGCACCGCTGTGATTTCCCGTGAGTGGAAGGGGCTGCGTGCTGTTCGAGCATATGCCGAACAGAAGGGGCTCAAGGTCGAGATGGCAAATGAGAATCTCCCCAATATCTGGCGACTTCGAGAAACCCAGAAACTCATTTCGGGGCTAGGCCTGAAACAGGGAGAATTGCTCGGGATCCAGGACATCCTGGCAGTCCTCAACGAGCAGGCTCGCAACAAATGGGTGGATCTTCTGGCTGACGGCATTGCTGAGCTGGCGCGGGAACTCAAGGACAAGACGATGCCTGTGCCTGAAATCATCGAATGGATCGCGGAATGGTCGAGGGACACGCGCGGGGAGCAGCGCGGGCTTCTTCTCTTGACAGCGCATCGCGCCAAGGGGCTCGAGTTCGATCATGTGGCCATCTTGAATAGCGGTTGGGCGCGTGGTGCCTCGCAAAACGAAGATCGCGAAGCCCATCGGCGCCTGTTCTACGTTGCCATGACCCGGGCATGCCAGAGCCTCACCGTGCCGACCTGCGGAGAACATCCTCTTTTGAAGACCGGGCCGAGATCTGTGTTGCGCAGACGAGTGGTGCCTGATCTTCGTGAAAATACACCGCTGCGTACGGTTGACCAGATGCCGGCCATGGATTGTGTGGATCTGTCTTTCGCTGGTCGCTCGGGTGACGCCCACGAAGTTCATGCTGCAATACATAGTGCTAAAGTTGGCGACAGCCTATTTCTGGAATTCCGAAAGCCATACTGGGTGCTTCTGGATACCCGGAAACGGATCTTGGGGCGTATGGCGAAAGCCTGGCAGCCCCCCAGCGGGCATGAATTTGCTTCAGGTCAGGTCGGCGCTATCATCAACTGGCGCAAGGCGGACAACGCGGAAGAGTTTATCCAATATCTTAAGCGCGACAGCTGGGAGACCGTGCTGCCAGAGATGCGGTTTCAGCTGGACGGCGTTGCAGACTCCACTGGCGTCTAAGGATGTGGCAGACAGGCAATTGGCCATCCTGAAGACTATAATGGAAGATGACGTTGCCACGACGAAGACGTGGAATGAGCTTGCAGAGGTGATTGGAGAGAAGAATCTTGAACTGGCTCCCAAAGGCGGCGGCCTGTTGTCAGAAATGCTGAGACCGAGCAGGAGCTCTGCAAAATATCAGCGCTCAAGTCCCGCGCGGCGCAGGCTCATAGCCATGTCGCAGAGCTGACCCGGCGGGCCAGTGAGGCCGGACAGCGCCTTGCCCGTCTCTATGAGGCGATCGAGACCGGGATTGCCGATCTGGGTGATCCGCCCCTGAAAGATCGCGGCACTCATCTGAAGATCCCCCGCGACCGGGCCCGTGCCGAAGCAATCCGTGCTGAAGCCCGCAAGGACAGTGACCATCCCCCCACCATAACCCCGCGGACGATCGAAAAGTTCTCGACCGCCGCGCGCGAGAAGATCAGGCTCAAGGGCGGGGGCTATCGCCGCGACCATTTGCGCGCCCTGGCGCAGCGGGTCGAGGTCGGCGAAAAGGAGGTGGCATTGTCGGATCAAAGACGAGGCTGCTGAAAACCCTGAGCGCCGCAGCCAGCGAAAGCCCGGCGGCAATCGGTGTGCCCGGTTCTGCACCAAAGTGGCGGAGAGGCAGGGATTCGAACCCTGGGAGGACTTGCGCCCTCGCTTGATTTCGAATCAAGTCCGTTCAACCGCTCCGGCACCTCTCCGAGGCGGCGATTATAACCTGCCGAAACCGAAGGCGGCCCGCTTTTCGAATGCGCCGACGCTGCGCAGCGAGACACTGTCCCGACCTTCGCCGAGGAAGATCAAAGTGTCATCGGCAGTGAGGGAAACCGAATCCCGGGGCACCAGCCGGTCATCGAATCGCACCTCGCTGGAAGACCATTCATCGAAACCTCTGGCGCCGCCCCACTCGAACTCGCAGGAATTGCCGCCAGCGGCGAAATTGGTGAGGAACAGCTCGAAACGGTAGCCGCCGCCGTCTGCGAGGAGGGGAAACACATGGTCTTTGGAGGCGGTCTCATCCGCCCCGCGGGCCGCAGCCGCCGACAGCGCAACCGACACCCATACCGGCAACGCCAGCGAAAACCCGACGCGACCGGCGGAAGCCATCAGCTTGGCCACGAATCGCCCCTGTGTGGGAATTTGGGTGGTGGATTACATACGTCGAACATCGTCCGCGGTTGCCGGGCGAGCTTTTGCAATCCGTATCGCCCGGTGCAACCGGCATGGGCCGATACGGTCGATTTTTGCCCCAGCGCGGCGAGGGCTTGTTCAAATTTTCGAGTGTGGGGATTATGGTCCAACTCGGCTGCCCGCCGCACCGTCCTTTTCGCTTGTGTACGCGATTGCTGTGCCCTTATCATCGGGGAGCTTTGCCGTTGACGCGCGTTGCCATTAAGCGCAGGCTGCCCGCGCGACCGCAGGCGGCGCTTGCGGCTTTTCGGCAAGCGGTGGATTTGACGCCGGACAAACATCCCTGAACTTTGAGGTGCGAACATGAAAAAATCGATTTCCACAGCGGGTTTGATGGCGGCATTGCTGTTGCCGCTTGCCGTTGCCGCGCAGGATATTCCCGAAACCATCAGTGTGACCAGTTCGGTGTTCGAGCATCACGGCATGGTGCCGCTGGCGAATTCGGCCTATGGCGACAACACTTCCATCGATCTCGCTTGGTCGAACCTGCCGGAGGGCACGGTGCAACTGGCGCTCATTTGCGACGATCCGGTGGCGGCGGAAATCGGCCTCGTGCCGAGTCCCTTCGTGCATTGGGTGGTCTACAACATTCCCGCGTCCGCCGCTGGGCTGCCGGTGGGATTGTCCGCCGATGTCGAACTTGCCGGGATCGACGGCCTTGACGGCGCGATCAACGGACTCAACGGCTTGGGCCGATCCGGCTACTTCGGCCCGCGGCCACCGGCCAACGGCGAACTCCACGCCTACCATTTCCGGGTGTACGCCCTCGACGCCGACCTTGGCTTGGAACCGGGCTTGGACAAGCAAAAGCTGCTTGCGGCCATCGACGGCCATGTCTTGGCCACCGGCATGTTGATGGGGCATTACGAACATCAGGAATGATTGGCGGCGATGCCTTCGGAGCGGCCGGGATTTTCTTTGACTCGGCCTCTGTTTGTCCCTATGCTCGATTGTCCCCAAGGCCCGCGGGATTTTCCGCTTGTTCCAGATTCAGCACGGGAGAGGAAAAATGACCAGAAAGTCCGTTTCAAGTTTGCTGCCCGCCGCCGCGCTGGCGCTGGCGGCTTGGTCCGGCCAAGTCGCGGCCCAGGCTCCGGAGTCCGTCGAGCCGTTCAAGGTCGGCACCTTCGCGGTGAGCGATACGCCCTTCATCGGCCTTGTCGTGCGCGGCGATTCGCTGATTGTCGATATCGATGATGCGAACCGCGCCATGCAATTGCATTGGCAATACAGCGATATGGAAATGCCGGGGGATATGCTGGGACTGATCGAACAGTACGAGTACGGTTTGAAGTACCGTCTCTATGAACTCATGAATTGGCTGGTCGAGGAGGATTTGCTTGTCGGCGAAACCGCCTACGTGCATCCGGTGGAAACCGTGGACATCATGGCGCCGATTCAGTACCCCAGCAAGATCATGAATGCCGCGGTCAATTTCTATACCCACGCCTGCGAGGGCTGCACACCCGAGCAACTCGCGGAACGCACCCGACAGCGGCAGGAAAACCGCGGCGTGCCGTATCTGTTCCTCAAGCCCACCCGCGGCGCGGTGATCGGCCACGGCGAGGATATCGTCATGCCCTTCGGTCGCGACGAGATCGAATACGAAGTGGAAATGGCCATTGTTTTCGGCAAAACCGGCAAATACATCTCCGCCGGCCGCGCCTATGACCACGTCTTCGGCTATATGGTCGCGATGGATGTTTCCGACCGCGGCGGCCGGCCGCCGGGCGGCTTCGGCTCGGGTCAGGACTGGTTCGTGGGCAAGGGCCACGATACCTTCGCCCCGCACGGCCCGTGGATCGTGCCGAAGGAGTTCTACGGCGACCCGATGGAACGGCTGCACCAGATCACGGTGATTGACGGCGTGACCGTCCAGGAAGCCCAAGCCGGGGACATGATCCACAATATCCCGGAATTGATCGAATACGCCTCGTCCCTGATCTCCGTATTCCCCGGCGACGTGCTGCAAAGCGGCACTTCCGGCGGCACCGGCGCCGGTCGGGTGCAGCGCGCCACGGGTTCGGGCTATTTGGTCGATGGCGAGAATATCAGCGCGAGTATCGAGGGAATCGGCACGCTCACCCACAGAATCGTGGCCGAGCGCGAAGTTCCGGCCGATCTCTCCGGTGCCCAACTGCCGCCAACCGCGTCCTACCGCGACCGCTAGCCGCGGGCCGGAAAACGAGTAACGCCGACCGGAGCAAGCCGGTCGGCGTTCATTCGCTGAAGGGTCGCCGGCTATCAAGGGCGATCAATGATTGGTGCCCAGGGGCGGAATCGAACCACCGACACGAGGATTTTCAGTCCTCTGCTCTACCGACTGAGCTACCTGGGCGGGTGACGGGCCGGAAATCGGGAAGGGCGGTATTTAACCTTTCGGCTTTGGCGCAGTCAAGCGGATGCGCGGCTGTGGGACCCGCCGCTCGGTCGCTTGAACAAACTTTTTGCCAAGCCTGCCTATTGCCTCGGCCAACCTATCAAGTCGGAGGGACATAGCCCTCTGCGCGATCGTAATCCTTGTTGTCGAGAAATTTGTCCAACTGCTCGTTGAGATACTTGCGGTCGTCGGCCGAAGCCAGGTTGAGCTGCTTTTCGTTGATCAGCATGGTCTGCTGCGCCAACCATTCCCGCCAAGCCTGTTGCGATACCGTGCGATAGATTTCTTGACCTTTCGGCCCCGGATAAGGTGGCACGGCCAGGCCGGGGAGTTCTTCGCCATACTTTCTGCATAGCACGCTGCGGGTCATGGCTGGGATTTCCTCATTTGGCGCACTTTTCGTTGGGTGTTTCGCCGCTGGGCCGTCGCCAGCGACGCGAGCAGTTTTCGCATCGGCGCGGCGAGGCCCACCTCCCGCGGCTTCGCCGTAGAGTACCAGAGCCAGCGATTGCTATCAGCCACACCGGGAGTGGCTTGGTCGAGTCGGCAGAGAATCGGCGTGATTTCGAGATGAAAATGAGTGAATCCGTGACGAATCGGCGGCAGCGCGACCCGCGGCGCCGCCGCGATTCGCAAGCCGGCGGGCAATTTCAGCTCGCGGTCGAATGCGCCGCTCAAGGCTTCCGCGATCTTGTCGTCTCCCGGCGCCGCGGCGGGTGTCCCCACATCGATGTGCAGTGGAAGATCGATTTGGGGCGGGGAGTAGAGCGAGCCCCAGACGCCGGTGGGCGGGCGTTTTTCCAGCAGGATACGGCCCGCGCCATCTTGCGGGATGAACACGATTGCCGAGCGCGTCGGCAGGCTCTTTTTGGGTTTTTTGCCGGGAAAGCGTTCGGTTTCGCCGCGCCGCCAAGCCAGGCATCGGCCCCGCAGCGGGCAGCGTGGACAGGCGGGATTGGCTCGGGTGCATAAGGTGGCTCCCAAATCCATCAGGCCTTGTGTGTAGGCTGAAATCGGGCTGCGACCGGCTTTTGCGTGGTGGTTCTTTGGGTGGGTGTCCCTTGCATCGGAGCCGGTTGGCGGCTTGCTTTGTGGCGGCAGAATCCGTTCAGCCAAAGCCCAAAGTTCGGCCGCGGTCTGGCGGGTTCCGGGATAACCCTCCACCGCGAAGCAGCGCGCCAGCACGCGCTTCACATTGCCGTCGAGAATCGGCGCCCGCCGGCCGTGGGCCAGGGCGAGCACGGCGCCTGCGGTTGATCGCCCGATGCCGGGCATTCGCGTCAATTTCTCCAATGTGTCCGGGAATTCGCCACCATGTTCTTCGACAACGGCTCGCGCCGCCAAGTGCAAATTGCGCGCGCGGGCGTAGTAGCCGAGTCCGCTCCATAGATGCAGCACTTGGTCGATATCGGCGGCGGCGAGAGCCGCCACATCGGGAAAGCGCTCCATGAAGCGCCGGAAATAAGGGATGACCGTGCTCACCCGGGTTTGCTGCAACATGATTTCCGAAACCCAAACCCGATAGGGGGTTGAGTCGGTTTGCCAAGGCAGATCATGCCTGCCATGGGTCTCGAACCAGCGGATAACGGCTGCGGCGAAATCCGTCTGCTCCGCAACGCCAGGTATTGCGCCGTCGAGCGTATCGATTTTCCCCGCGTCGCTGCCGTTCGTGGACGGAGGGGCGGATGGCGTCCGACCCGGAATCGCCGCCGGGCGGGAGTCAGTTCGAGCCGGCATCGGCGCCGATGCCGGCGAAGATCTCGCGCACCGCGTTGAAGTCCGGGCGGCAGAAGCGGGACACTTCATCAGCGAATGCCGCGGCGCATTCCACCGGCCAGTCGATATCCTGATAGCCGGGGCTCACCGGAATGGTCTGATTGAACGGCTCGCCGAGCATCGTCAACAGCACCGAGTAGTCGAACCGCCCGGCCCTGGGGTCGGCAATGCCGCTGCCCGAAGCGCTAAAGTTGTCCATGCGCAGCTCGAAGGAGTGCTCATTGTCGACGCCGCCGTCAAGCGTCAGCTTGCCTTCCACTTCGGAAAAGTGGATCAGATCGGGCCATTGCTGAATCGCCTCACCGGTCGGGCTTAGCGCCGAAATGGATGTGAAAATCTGTTTGACGAGGCCGATATCGATGAGATTCTCCGTGACCGAGAATGACACTTCGCCGCCGATATCCGCCAGCAGTTCACTCCACGACCCGCCAACCGCGTTCAATTCGGCATCGACAAGCAGCCGGCCGCCGAGGATATCGAAGCGCGGCACCAGCGTCGCGATATTTGCGCCGGCGAGGTTCTCGCCGCGCGCTTCGGCGAGCAGTGCCCCCGTGGCGGCACTCCAACGCATATTGGCGGACAATGTTCCGCCGAGCGCCGCCACCGGAGGGATTTCGAGATCGAACACCCGGTCTTCGGTATTGGTGAAAATCGACAGGTTTGTAACGCGCAAATCGCCGGCGCGCAAAACATCCGCCGTGATGGACCCGGAAAGAAGCAGATTTTCCAAACCCGGTAATGCGCGGCCCAGCCGCGGACTCGGGTGCCTCGGCATCGCGGCAACCCGACCGCCGGCAGGCTCGGCGGCATCATCGCCGGCGAACAGCGCGCCGACATCGAGTTCGCCGATATCCACGCCATAGCGGACGCTGACGGGTGCCAAGCCATCGGCGAAGCGGATTTCGGCATCGGCATCAATTACCCGCCGCTCGGGCGTGGACACCGCCGCCGCGAGGGCCAAACCACCGCCGTCTCCCGACAGCTCGAACTCCAGCATCGACGGCCAGCTTTCTTCGGGGCCGCCACTCCCAATCACCGACGGCGGATGAGCGGGAGCCGGCAGCCAGCCGAGATTGCGCAGAAGCAGTTTGGCGTCGAATTCATTGCTGGTCAGGTTCGCGGCATAGCGGGCGTTATCCGGCAAGCCGTTTGCCTCAAACCGGCCTTGCAGCAAAACCGGTGTGCTGTTGAGGTTGATGTCGGCGATCGTCAATCCGCCGGCATCCAGGTCCGCTTCGATGTCGCCGGTGAAACCCACCGCGATATCCCGCAACTGCCGGTTGGCATTGTCGAACCATTCAACATCGAAACTTGCTTGGGCGGAGAATGCCCGCCCCTGCGCATTGGTTCCCTCGCTGACGATTCGCAGGTTTTTCAGCGCCGCGCGCCGACCCGTGGACAAATTTTGCAAATCCAGTCTGCCGCCCTGGGCGACAATGCGCGCGGGCAGCGGCGCGGTGGTATCGACCGCGGCGGGGGTCGCGGACATCGCATTCGGGCGGTTCCTGCGCCAAATGCTGTCGCCGGCCGCGGTTACGAGGGCGTTGATTTGGAAGCCGTCGATGCGCAACTCCCGAATCGTCAGTTCGCCGCGCAACAGATCGCCCCGGTCGAGACCGAGTTGGATTGTGGCGGCGGAGGCGAGTTCCTGCGGCAGGCCCGGATTCCGCAGCCGCACGTCCGTCAGAGTGAGCCGGGCGCTGGGCAGGAGATCAAGATCGACCTCTCCCGCCAGAATCAATTCATAGCCGCTGGCGGCGGCAACGTGATCTTGCAGCAGACTCCGATACTGTCCGCCGCTGGTGAACCGAAGCGCAATCAGCACCATGACCGCGGCGGCCCCCAAGGCGACTGCGAGCAGAATTTTTCGCTGGCGGTGCAACATAAACTGGCTGCCGATGACTCGTTGAGTAGTGTAGCGGAACGGTCGAAATGCCGCACGGTCCCTATCTCATGGCCATTTGTCGATTGAAGTTGCAAGCGGTGTCGCCGGCCGCGAAGGCGGCGACCGAAGCCTCTCCCGTCCGCTGTGCTTGCGGGATGGCGGCGTTATAATGCGCGGGCTTGAGGCCGAGCCGAAGGAATAGAATTCATGAGCCAGCAAGCGCGCGGCGCCAGCGTTGAGCGTGTCACCAAAGAAACCCGCATCGCCGTTACGGTGGATCTCGACGGCGCGGGCCGTTTCGAGGCGGCCACCGGCCTACCCTTTCTCGAGCATATGCTCGATCAAATCGCCCGCCATGGCATGATCGATCTAAGCGTCGAGGCCGAAGGCGATTTGCAAATCGATGCCCACCACACGGTGGAGGATATCGGCATCACTTTGGGCCAAGCCCTGAACAAGGCGCTGAACAAGACTGGAATCCGCCGTTACGGGCACGCCTACGTCCCTCTCGACGAGGCGTTGTCCAGGGTGGTGATCGATTTCTCCGGCCGTCCGGGGCTCGAATTCCACGCCGATTTCGCCCGCGGCGTGGTTGGCGGCTTCGATGTCGACCTGGTGCGCGAATTTTTTCAGGGCTTCGTCAATCACGCCGCCGTTACCCTGCATATCGACAATCTTCGCGGGCGCAACGCCCATCATCAGGTGGAAACGATTTTCAAGGCTTTCGGTCGCGCCCTGCGCATGGCGGTGGAACCCGACCCACGTTCGACCGGCGTGATTCCATCGACCAAAGGCAGTTTGTAGGCGCCGTGGCCGCCGGGTGCGGAACCGCCGAGCGTTTGTTCCAGGATCATCCTTATCACTCGGCGGCGCGGACAGGGAAGCGATGAATACGGTCGCGGTAATCGACTACGGCATGGGCAATCTGCATTCCGTCGCCAAGGCGGTGGAACATGCCGGCCGCGAATCCGGGCTCGACACCCGCGCGGCGGTGAGTTCCGACCCGCAAAAGATTTTGCGCGCCGATCGGGTGATTTTCCCCGGAGTCGGCGCGATTCGTGACTGCATGGCGGAAATCAACCGCCTTGATGTCGGTCGGATCGTGGCCGAGGCGATGAGGAGCCGCCCGGTGCTGGCCATCTGTGTCGGCATGCAGGCGCTGATGGATTACTCGGACGAAAACGGCGGAATCGAGTGCCTTGGGCTGGTGCCGGGCGCGGTACGCTATTTCGGCGATGAGCTGCGCGGCCCGGACGGCGAACGCTTGAAGGTTCCGCACATGGGCTGGAATGAAGTGCGCCAGCGCCGCGGGCACCCCCTGTGGGCAGGAATTCCCGACGCCAGCCGATTCTATTTCGTTCACAGCTATTTCGTGCGGACCGCGCGGGAGGATGCGGTCGCCGGAATCTCGGTCTACGGCGGGGAAATGGTCGCCGCGTTTGCCCAAGAGAATATCTTCGCGACCCAGTTTCATCCAGAAAAAAGCCAGCGGGCGGGATTGCGCTTGCTCGGCAACTTTCTGCGCTGGGACGGCGCGAGTGGAGGCTGACGGCGGATGCTGGTGATTCCCGCCATAGATCTCAAGGACGGCAAGTGTGTGCGCCTGCGCCAAGGCCGCTTCGACGAAGTCACGGTTTTTTCCGAAGATCCCGTGGCCGCGGCCGGCCATTGGCGCGGGCAAGGTGCCAGGCGCCTGCACCTGGTCGATCTCGACGCCGCGCTCGACGGTGCGCCGCGCAACGCGGGAATCGTGACCGCCATTGTCGATCAGTATCCAGACTTGACCGTGCAGATTGGCGGCGGCATCCGCAACCTCGCGACCGCCGCGTCCTACATCGAAGCCGGTGTGGGTTTCGTCATTATCGGCACTCAAGCGGTGCGCGATCCGAAGTTTGTCGCCGCCGCCTGCGAACGTTTCCCCGGGCGGGTGATCGTAGGGGTAGACGCGGTACATGGCAAAGTCGCCACCGAGGGCTGGAGCGAAGTGAGTGAAATCGACGCGGCGGTCTTCGCCCGAAATCTCGCCGATTGTGGCGTTGCCGCCATCGTTTACACCGATATCTCCCGCGACGGGATGATGCGCGGGGTGAATATCGAAACCACCGCCGAACTCGCGGGTCGCTCGACGGCGCCGGTCATCGCTTCCGGGGGCGTGGCCAGGCTCGACGATATCATCCGGCTGAAGCGGGCCGCGGCGGTCTGCGGCGGCGCCGGCATCGCCGGAGTGGTCGCTGGCCGGGCACTGTACGAAGGCACGCTGGATCTGGCTGCGGCCCTGGCCGCCGCGGCCGCGGACGACTGACTCCATGGGCTTGGCCAAACGCATAATTCCCTGTCTCGATTGCGACAACGGGCGTGTGGTCAAAGGTGTCCGCTTCGTCGATATCCGCGATGCCGGCGACCCGGTCGAGATCGCCAAGCGCTATTGCGACGCCGGCGCCGACGAAATCACTTTCCTGGACATCACCGCCAGCCACGAAGGCCGCGCGACCACGGTGGAAACCGTGCGCGCCATCGCCTCCCAGGTTTTCATTCCGCTGACGGTGGGCGGCGGCATCCGCAGCCTGGACGACATCCGCATGATGCTCAACGCCGGCGCCGACAAGGTTGGCATCAATACCGCGGCGGTGTTTGATCCGTCCTTTGTGCGGGTGGCCGCCGAGCGCTTCGGCTCGCAGTGCATCGTCGTCGCGGTGGACGCCAAGCGCGTCGCTGGTGCGCAAGCGCCGAAATGGGAAATCTTCACCCACGGCGGGCGCAAGCCCACCGGCATCGACGCCATCGAATGGTGCGTCCGCATGGTGGACTACGGCGCCGGCGAGATTCTGCTGACCAGCATGGACCGGGACGGCACCAAACTGGGTTTCGACAACCAACTCAACCGCGCGGTAAGCGTTGCGGTGCGCGTGCCGGTGATCGCCTCCGGCGGTGTCGGCACGCTTGAGCATCTTGCCGAGGGTGTGCTCGAAGGCGGTGTCGATGCGGTGCTCGCCGCGAGCATTTTCCATTTTCGCGAGTTCACCATTGAGCAGGCCAAGCGTCACATGGCTTCCCGGGGCATCGAAACGCGGCTCTAGTGCGACCGGCATCCTCGGCGCAGGGGCTTCCGCCGGTTCAGTTTTGCAGCTGGATGCACTATGCTTGCCGCTTTGCGGGAGTCGGTTGCGGGCGCTATGGAACTGGACGGGAAAACGGCTTTTATCACCGGCGGGGCCTCGGGTTTGGGCTTGGCCGTTGCACGCAATTTCGTCGCGGCGGGCGCCAACGCCGCATTGTTCGACCGCAACGCCGAATTGCTGGAGCGGGCACAGGCGGAGCTCGGCCCGGGGTTGATTTCCCATGCCGGCGATGTCACCGACGAAGAATCGGTTGCCGCCGCCATCGCCGCGGCCCGCGGGCACTTTGGCGCGATCCATATCAATATCAATTCCGCCGGCATCGGCGGCGCGGCGCGCACCGTGGGCCGTGACGGCCCGGTGCCGCTGGCGCGGTTCGAGCATATCGTGCGGGTGAATTTGATTGGCACTTTCAATGTGCTGCGGCTGTGCGCCGCGGCCATGAGCGAAAATGATCCAGACGGCGCCGACGGCGAGCGGGGAGTGATCATCAATGTCGCTTCGGTGGCCGCTTTCGATGGTCAGACCGGGCAGGCGGGTTATGCCGCCTCCAAGGGCGGCATTGTGGCGATGACCCTGCCAATCGCCCGGGATTTGGCAAAGCGGGGCATTCGGGTGATGACGGTTGCGCCCGGTGTGTTTGAAACGCCTCTGCTGGCCGCCGCCCCGGAGCAACTGAAACAATCCTTGGTTGCGATCACGCAGTTCCCGAAGCGCCTCGGCCAGCCCGACGAATTCGCCGCCGAAGTGGCCCATATCGTCCGCTGCGCCTATTTGAACGGCGAAACCATACGGCTAGACGCGGGCATCCGCATGCCCGCCCTTTGAAACGATCATCCCGGAGTCGGTCCGCGGCCGGCGGTGTTGCGAACTGGCCAAGCGGAACACAAAATGCGGGAAGCAACACATCCTGAAAGGCGTAAGCAGAAAGCAGAAAGCAGAAAGAAAAGCGGAGAGACCAGCGCAATGACTCAAGCATATATCGTCGGTGGCGTGCGCACCGCCACCGGACGCAAGAAAGGTCGCCTCAGCCGGGTGCATCCGGTGGATATGGGCGCGATGGTGGTGGATGAATTGCTTGAGCGCACCGGCATCCCGGAGAGTCGCGTCGATGATTTGATTTTCGGCGTCGTGATGCAGAACGGCGCCCAAGCGGGCAATCTCGGCCGCAATGTCGCCATGTCCTCGCGCCTGCCGCTGGAAGTGCCGGGGACGACCGTGGACCGGCAATGCGGCTCGTCCCTGCAGGCGATGCAATTCGCGGCCCAGGCGGTGCTGTCCGAAACCCAGGATGTGGTCATCGCCGGCGGCGTCGAGGCCATGAGCACGGTGGAAATCGGCTCCAATATCCGCGACGGCCTGCAGCACGGTCGCGGCGTGCCCAAGGGAGAAAGGCTCGAAACTCGCTATCCCGGCATCCGCTTTTCGCAGTTCGACGGCGCTGAACTGCTGGCGGAAAAATACGCCATCGAGCGCGAACAACTCGACGAATTCGGCCTGCGCAGCCACCGGCTTGCGGCCCAGGCCACCGAGGAAGGCCGGTTCGAACGCGAAGTGCTGCCCCTCCCCATCGCGCTGGAGGACGGCAAGGCCGATGTTCACACCATCGACGAAGGCATCCGCATGGATGCTTCGATCGAAGCCATGCGCGGCTTGAATCCGCTGCGGGAGGAAGGCGTGATCACCGCGGGCACATCGAGCCAGATCAGCGACGGCGCCGCGGCGGTGATGATCGCCAACAGCCGCGCCGCGACCGAACTCGGCTTGCCGGTGCGGGCGAGAATTCACGCCATGGCGGTGGTGGGTTCGGATCCGGTGATGATGCTCGAAGGTCCGATTCCCGCCACCGAAAAAGTATTGGCAAAGGCCGGACTCAAGCTCAGCGATATCGATTTGTACGAAGTCAATGAAGCCTTCGGATCGGTGCCCCTGGCTTGGGCCAAAGCCCTCGGCGCCGACATGGATCGGTTGAATGTGAACGGCGGAGCCCAAGCGCTTGGCCACCCCCTCGGCGCCACCGGCGCGAAACTGATGGTCACGCTGCTGCATGAACTCGAACGCCGTCAAGGCCGCTTTGGACTGGTGGCGATTTGCGAAGGCGGCGGCACTGCCAACGCCATGATCATTGAGCGCGTCGAGCGCCTCGCGGCCTGACTCGCCCCCGACTCCCGATCAATAGAACCGCGGCCAACAACCGGACCGAGCCATGTTATCCGAGCGTCAAGAATCCCCGTGGATGGATGAAGAATTGCGCATTCTGCGGGCGGCGGCGGGCCGCTTTCTCGAGCGGGAGTTTGTTCCCCATATGGACGCTTGGGAAAAACAGGGCCGCATCGACCGCGACGCCTGGCGCAAGGCCGGCGAAGCGGGCCTGTTGTGCGCGTCGATACCGGAGGAGTACGGCGGCGGCGGCGGCACTTTCAAACACGAGGCGGTGCTGCTTGAGGAAGTGGCCAAAGCCGGCATCAGCGGCTGGGGCAACAGCGTGCATTCCGGCATTGTCGCCCACTACATCCTCGCCTACGGTTCGGAAGCGCAGAAGCGGTGCTGGCTGCCGCCCATGGCCCGGGGCGAGCGCGTGGCCGCCATCGCCATGACCGAGCCCGGCACCGGCTCGGATTTGCAGGCCGTGGCCACAACCGCCATCGCCGATGGCGATGATTACGTGCTCAACGGACAAAAGACCTTTCTTTCCAACGGCATCAATGCCGATTTGGTTTGCGTGGTCGCCAAAACCGATCCGGCTGAGGCCGGCGCGGGCGTTTCCCTGATCATGGTGGAAACGGAAACCGTGGAAGGCGGCGGCGGTTTTTCCCGCGGGCGCAATCTCGAAAAACTCGGCCAAAAGGCCGCCGACACGGCCGAGGTCTTTTTCGCCGACGCACGGGTGCCGAGGGAGAATTTATTGGGCGATACTGAAGGCAGCGGTTTTGTTCAATTGATGCAGCAGCTGCCCCAGGAAAGGCTCATCATCGCCGTCGGTGCCGTGGTCGGGATGGAGAAAACCTTGCAAGTCACCGCTGACTATGTGAAACAACGCAAGGCTTTCGGCAAGCGCATTGTGGATTTTCAAAACACGCAATTCCGGCTTGCGGAACGCTTCACCGAGGCCCGTGTCGCCCGGGTTTTTGTCGACGATTGCATTCTGCGCTTGGCGGCGGGCAAACTCGACGTAAGCACCGCGGCCATGGCCAAATGGTGGACCACCCAAAAGCAGTGCGAAATCGTCGATGAATGTCTGCAATTCTTCGGCGGTTACGGCTATATGATGGAATATCCCATCGCCAGGATGTACGCCGACAGCCGCATTCAGAAAATCTACGGCGGCAGCAACGAAATCATGAAAATGTTGATCGCCCGGGAAATCTAGCCGCCAAGCGTGCCCCGGGTCTTGGTGCCCGAAAGCCAAGGCCGGGGAAAATCGAGCCCTCTATCCAGAGCGCAAATCGGGCAATTGATAGCCCTCTTCGTCCAACCGCGCGCGAACCACTTTCTTGTCGATTTTTCCCGTGGTGGTGAGCGGGATATGGTCGGTCTCGATGACTTCATCCGGCAATTGCCACTTGGCGAAAGCCGTGGCGCAGTGGGCGATCACCGCCGCCGGGTCGAGCTTCTCGCCCGGCGCCATGATCACCAGCGCCACCGGGCGTTCGTCCCATTTCGGATGCGGCTGGGCGACCACGGCGGCTTGGGCGATTTCCGGCATCGCGACGATATGGTTTTCCAGATCCACCGAAGAAATCCACTCGCCGCCGGATTTGATCAAATCCTTCGAGCGGTCGGCGATCAGCAGGTATTGTTCGGGGTCGATTTTGGCGACATCGCCGGTTACCAGCCAGCCGTCGTGGAATTTGTCCGGTTGCGGGTCGTTGTAGTATTCGGCGGCGATCCACGGGCCGCGGATGCAAAGTTCGCCGACGGTTTCGCCATCGTGGGGCAGGGCGTTCCACTCCTCGTCGAAGATTTCCATTTCCAAGCCCGGCATCAGCAGGCCGGCCTTCGCCACATTCTCGAACTGCTCGTCCTCGGTCAAGCCGAGGTGGGAGCGTTTGCACATCTTGCGCGAAAGTGTGCCGAGGGGATTGGTCTCGGTCATGCCCCAGCCTTGGATGAATTCGATTTTGTACTTTTCCCAGAACCAGCGCATCAGCGACACCGGCGGCGCCGAACCGCCGCAGGTCAGGCGGGTAACGCTGGAAATATCGTATTTGCCGGGGTTGGCTTCCAGGGTCGCCTTCACGCCCTGCCAAATCGTCGGCACACCGGCGGAAATGGTGACCTGTTCATCCTGCATCAGGCGCAGAAAAGCGTCGGGAATCATGAAGCGGTGGGGCATCACCTGTTTGGTGCCGAGCATGGAGGCGCAGAAGGGCAGGCCCCAGCCCATGGCGTGAAACATGGGCACTATGCCCAGCGCGGAATCCAGCGCCGAAAAGCCTATGGAGTCGGTGAGGCACTCGGTAAACGTGTGCAAAAAGGTGGAGCGGTTGGTGTACATCACGCCTTTCGGCTTGCCCGTGGTGCCGGACGTGTAGCACAAACCCATGGGCGCGGTTTCGGGAATGTCCGGCCAAGCGTAGGTGGTATTTCGGCCCTGGATGAAATCGTCGTAATCGACTTGATTGCGGAAGGAACTTTCACCGCCTTCGCCGTGGCGGCAAACGACGAGCAACTCGACGCCGGGCAGCTTGTCCCAGAGCGGCTCCAGCAAGGGCAACAGGTCTTCATCGGCGAAGATCACGCGGTCGTTGGCGTGATTGATGATGTATTCGAGGTCGGCCGTCCCCAGGCGGATATTGAGCGTATGCAGCACAGCGCCCATCGAAGGCACCGCTTGATACAGTTCGAGGTGGCGATAGTTGTTCCACATGAAGCTGCCGACGCGGTCGCCAATGCCGATGCCGGCGTCGGCCAGCGCGTGGGCCAGCTGATTGGCGCGGTCCCAAGTCTGCTTGAGCGATTGGCGGTGCGTACCGTCGGCCTGCATGGTCACGACTTCGACTTCCGGGTCGAGCAAGGCGCCGCGGCCGAGAATGCGCGACATGAGCAATGGGGTATTCTGCATCGTCATTGGGCATTTTCCTCCAGCCGGCGAACTTTGCCGGCGCTTTCCCGAATTTCGCGCCGGCAGCGATATATCGGCTGCTGGGCGTTGGTCGGGCAAGTATACACGCAGTCCAGAATCATCCTTGCGGCTCCAGGCCAGCAGCCCAAGTCCGGCGGGCTGCTACAGTCCTTCGCGGGTTTCTTCGATCAGCGAGTCCACCACTTGGCGCAGCGCCTGCTCCCGAGTGTCGCCTTCGAGCAGCCGCAGGCGGTAGAGATCCATCTGGCGGTCGGCGCCGGTGCCTTCGCGGACGATGCGCAAGGTGCGCTGCAACTCCGTGGCGCAATCCAGCGCGTCGGCGTCTTCGGCGAGTTCGTCTAACAACTCCTCCAGATAATCGATGATGTCCCGCCGCCCGCCGCCGCTGTCGCCGAAGAACGCCAGCACACCGTAGCGCTGGGCCAGCCAGCGGTCTTCGGCGATGATCTCGGTGAGCGGTTCCGGCGGCAATTCGCCACCGCGGTGCGCGCGGGACAGCCGGCGGATCAGGCAGGCGTAAAGCGCCGCGATGCTGACGGCATCCTCGACCCGGGTGCAGATATCGCAAATGCGCATCTCCACCGTCGGATAGCTGTGGGACGGCCGGATGTCCCACCACAGTTCGCTGCCGTTGCCGATGAAATTGGCGCGTTGAAATTGCTCCACCAAGGCGTTGTACTCAGCTTCGTCGTACAACGGGCTAGGAATGCCGGTGCGCGGCAGATTGCCCACCAAATTCAGTCGATAGGATTTGAAGCCGGTTTCTTGGCCGGAATTGAATGGCGAGGAAGCGGACAGGGCGTGCATCAGCGGCAGGTGCCGCCGCAGCGCCGTCATCACCCTCACCCGGGTGTCGGCATCGCCGAAGCCCGCATGGACGTGCATTCCGCCAATGACGAAGCGGCGCACGGATTCTTGAAAGATGGTGGCGAAGTTTTCGTAGCGCTCCCGCTGCGTCACCATCTGCTCCCGCCAGGACGAAAACGGATGCAGCGAGACCGCGGCCACCGCCGCGCCGCGTTTGCGCGCCGCTTCGACCACAATGCGCCGTGTTTCCAGCAAGGCCTCGCGCAGCTCGGCCACCGAAGCGCAGACGCGGGTATTGGTCTCGATCTGCGAGCGGAGGAATTCCCGCACGACTTTGTGCGGGCCCTTGTTGCGGTCGCAGTCCTCGAAAATCCGCTCGTCCGGATTCGCGAGCAAAGCGCGGGATTCCGGGTCGATGAGAAACAGCTCCTCCTCGACACCCAGCGTGATGGAAACATCTCCACCGTTCGCGCAAGCGCCCATATGCGGATTCCCCTTCCCCAGTGGCGCGAAGTATAGCACCGCGCCTTTGTTGCAAACGGCACCCGGCAATTCTATGCTGCCCCTCCGAGCCGAGGTCCGGGCGAAAGCCCAAGGCTCCGATACTCAAGGCCCGGATACCAAGCTCAAGCCAATGCCAGCCCCGGTTTGAATAAGGAAAGCGGAAAATGAGCAGCGCCCCAAATGCCGCCGGAACGATATCGACCGAAGAATTGCCGAAACAGCGCGTCGAGGTCAAAGGCAAATCCATGAGTTATGCCGAAATGGGCGTGGGCGACCCCATCGTGTTCCAGCACGGCAATCCGACTTCATCCTATCTGTGGCGCAATATCATGCCCCATCTGAGCGGACAGGGCCGGTGCATAGCGCTGGATCTAATCGGCATGGGCGACTCCGACAAGCTGGACGATTCCGGCCCGGCACGCTACACCTTTATGGAACACCGGGAATACTTCGACGCGGCGCTGGATGCCTTGGGTGTGCAAGAAAACGTCACCCTGGTGATTCACGATTGGGGTTCGGCGCTGGGCTTCGATTGGGCGCGGCGCCATGCGGAACGGGTGAAGGGCATCGCCTATATGGAAGCCATCACGCGGCCGGTGTCCAGTTGGGACGATTGGCCGGAAGCCGCCCGCCGCGTGTTCCAGGGGTTTCGCTCTCCGGCGGGCGAAGACATGGTGCTGAACAAAAATGTTTTCGTCGAGCGGGTGCTGCCCGGCTCGGTGCTGCGAAAACTGACCGACGCGGAAATGGCGGTCTACCGGCGACCATTCCTGCGGCCCGGCGAAGACCGTCGTCCAACGCTGACTTGGCCGCGCCAGATTCCCATCGCCGGGGAACCCGCCGAAGTGGTCGAAGTGGTGCGGGATTACGCCGACTGGCTGAGCGGTGCGGATGTGCCGAAGCTGTTCATCAACGCCGAACCCGGCGCCATCCTCATCGGCCCGCAGCGCGAATTCTGCCGCGCTTGGCCCAATCAGCGGGAAGTCACCGTGCCCGGCAACCACTTCCTGCAGGAAGACTCCCCCCACGAAATCGGCCAAGCCATCTCGGCCTGGCTGAAGGATTTGTGATCGCGCCGAGCCGGCATCCCACTTGCCAATCACGCAGTTGACGGGGAGAGATCGTCTCCCCGCGCCGCGCTGTCCCGGTTCAGGAGCCGAGGAATCGAAGCAGTTCGGCGTTGACGATCTCGGGCGCCTCCTCGTGGGGGTTGTGGCCGATGTCCGGGATGTTGACCACTTCGCCGTTGGGGAAAATCCCGGCGGCGTTTTCCGCCTCTTCGGCGTAGGTCGGGTAATCCTCCGCGCCGCCGAGGATTAGCGTCTTGGTTTCTATGTGCTGCCAGTCGTTGACCACCGTGTCCATGCCGCGCATTTGACCGGTCAACCGATACACATAGGCCATGCGCGGCCAGTCGCCGCTCAGCCGATTTCCGTAACGGATGCGCATATGTTCGGCAAACTCCGGCTGCCAATTGACGTAGTTGTCCTCCGCCCAGCGCAGCAGGCCGGCGTAAACTTCGTCCATGTCCGGCCTGACATCGACTTCACCGGTGAGCGGTTGAAAGCCGCGCCCTTGGCGGCGGTCGGTGAGGCCGATTTGGTTGATGGTTACCACGTGGGTGGCGCGTTCTGGATAGAGGAAGGCGAATCGGGTCACCATTTGGCCGCCGATGGAATGGCCCACGACCGCCGCCTGTTCGATGCCCAGATGATCCATCAAGCGCGCGGTGTTGGAAGCCCAAAGGTTGATGCTGTAAGGAATGTTCGGCTTGGAAGATTTACCCCAGCCGAGACGGTCTTTGGCGATCACCCGATAGCCTGCTTCGCTCAGCGCCGCGATCTGTCGCTCCCAATACCAGCCGTAATAGAGCCCGCCATGGTGGAAGATAACCGTGCGGCCATTGGCGGGACCGGTGGGCGCCACATCCATAAAGGCGAGCCGAACGTCTTGGTTGTATACCCGAAAGTCCATGTAGCTGACCGGATAGGGATACTCGACCTCCTCAAGATTGATGGAAACCGGCCCCCAATCCGCGGGGGGCGAACTCGGCGGCCCGGACTGTGCGGATGCCGCGCCGGTCGCGACGATGGCGAGAACGGCGAAGAGTGCCTTCAAGAAGTCTGGGCTGCTCATGATTCCTCCGACCGCTCGATCAGTTTGACGCGCTGCCGACCGCTTCGGCGCCGGCGATTGAGACTTCTTCGTCCTGCGCGGCCCGAACGCCGCTGACAGAGATTGCGCCGACGCGTTCGCCGTCCACGAAGACCGGAACACCGCCCGCGAATATGACACCGCCTTCGATTTCCTCGATGTCGCCGGCTTCAACCATCCGGCCATATTCACCGGAGGTCATCCCGGTTTCATTCACCACCAGCGCCTTGGCTCTGGCAAAATCGAAAGTGCGGCCGCCCGCGCCGTCGATGCGGTGCAACATGACGGGATTGTTGTTTTGGTCGGTAATGAGAATGGTCACGTTCCATCCCTGATCGCGGGCGTAGGCTTCGGCGGCTCCCATGGCCTGCATGGCCATGTCATAGGTCATGAGAGATTCCGATTCTTCTTGAGCCAGTGTCGTGGTCGACGCCAAGAGGAGAATGAATGCGAGAAGAGTTTTTTGCGGCTTGCTTGTCATCGCTGTATGACTCCTTGGAAAACTCAAACGGCAGCCAAGATTACCGGTCGGCTTACGCCCCGTCAATTCTTCGGAAAGCGTATCGGCGCACGCAAGAGCCCCACCGCAGCCGTGTTGCCGTCAGCTGCGGGCGATGAGCGACCGTGCGCGCTTGATCAGTTCGGCGCCGGTTTCGCAGGCGATAATCAATTTGGCTATCGCCTCGGTGTATTCGGAAGCGGCGACATCCCGAAGCAGCGCCGAAAGCCGCTCCGAAGCGGTTGCCCGCTAGAAAAATCAGCAGATTCCGTCCGCCCTCGATTCGTCCGCGGCCCAGCGCTCTGCGCTCGCCTTCGGCACGCGATTGCTCGCGCTGGTCCCGCAGCCACGGCGTATCGTCGGGGCCGGTGCCCTCCCGCTTGCCGAGCGCGTTTCCGACCCGGGTCAGCACACGGTGGGTTTCCACCGACCGCTCTTCTTCATTCAGCGCCCGGTGAATCTCTTGCGCCGTCCAGCCGGGGAAAGCCGCGCTTTCGGTGGCGATGCGGTAAGCGCCGTTTTCGAGCAGATAGATGGTCAGGCCCGGTTTCAGTCCGGCCGGCCGGTTTTTGGTGTAGTCGCTGTCGGCTTCGGGCACGTCCAGCCAAACCTCCGGAAAACCCCAGGATTCGTAGCGCTCCAGCTTGGCTTGCCGGGCATCGGTGGTGTGGTCCACTTCGAGCACCACATTGGGCCGGGTGTGAACGCCGATTTCCATCGCGTGTTTGGGCAGCAGCGCCCGCCTCGGATGCAGGTAGGCGGTTTGGTCGGCCTGCATGAGTTCATGCTCCCGGTCCTGTTCGTCCCGCACCAAAAGGTCCATCGTGCCGAAGCATTCGATGGGGGAGCCGCGCACGGCGGCGATGATTGCGCTCAAGGCGGCGAGGCGGCTGCCGGGTTGCTCGTGTATGGCGCTGGTGGGTTCGCTCACCACCCAGGCGGTTTCGGTCGTGGCGCTCCAGTATTCGAGGCGACCTTCGTAGTGGACGAGGTCTTCGCGCTTCAGGGTTATCGGGCGACATCCGGGGAAATCCGGCTCCCGCGAGTGGCAGTCGGCCAGCGCGTCGGGCGAAGCTTGGATGCGGGCTTCGCCGCCGGCCTCAGATTCCGAACGACCTTCGGCTTTCGACCCTTCCTCAAGGGGAGGGTGACCGCGCGGCTCGGTGCTGGGTCGGGCTGCGGGGACAAGCCCCGCGCGGGCGGTTTCGGTTTCCATGATTTTCTCCATTGCGTGTTCGCGCTGGCTGCATCGGCAGCAAGTCGGAATCGAAGTCTAGGCACGATTGATCCGACATGACCAGAAAACGGCGAAAAAGGTCGAGGCAATGGGCCTGGACAGCACCAGCGTCAAAGTCCATCCCGACGGCACGGGCGCTCTGAAAAAATGGCCAGCAATCCATCGGCAGGTCCCGGGGCGGATGTCGTGGAGGTCAGGTCGATGACATACTAATCGGCAGGCTTCCATAGCCGTCGTCGGGCATAGCGAACACCAGCCATTCCCATTCGACGTGGTCACGGGCGGAAGCGTGGCGAGTTACGCTTTGTCACAAATGAGGGGCACGGCGGGCTGCTGGATTATTGATGCCTGCCGGGGGATTTCGTAGAATCGAGGATTGGAGGCTGCGGCTGGTTCGCCGCGCGATGAATTCACTGAGGGTTTCCCGATGGTTAGAACTAGCATGTTGCGGGTGTCCGCGTTGCTGCTGGCGCTGCCGCTGGCGGCGGGTGTGGCGGCGCAGGAGCGAGTTGGCGATTTTTCGCTGCTCGACCAGGCGGGCTATCACCACGGCATGAGTTGGTATGGAGACCATGAGCTGGTCGCCTTCCTCGTGCAGGCGAATGGCAGCGCGGCGGTCGAGGCCGCTTTGCCGGAATATCTGGAACTGCGCGGGGAATATGACGCGCGCGGTGTCGAATTCATGATGATCAACCCCATGGGCGGGCTCGACCGCGAGGCGGTGGCGGAGCAGGTGGCGCATTGGGGAGTCGAGATTCCGGTGCTGATGGACGACTCCCAAGTCGTTTCCGAAGCGCTGGGAATCGAGCGCGCCGGGGAAGTGCTGCTCTACAATCCCAAGTCCTTCGTCGTTGAATACCGCGGCGCGGTGGCGGGCGCGCGGGCTGCTTTGGACGAGTTCCTGGCCGGCGAAGAGGTTAGCGTCCCGCTGGTTGCGACCGTCGGGGGTGACAAAATCAACTATCCGTTGCAGGGTGTTCCTTCCTACAGCGAGGATATCGCGCCGGTGCTGGCCGAGAATTGCGCCACCTGTCACCGCGCGGGCGGCGTGGCACCCTTCGCCATGGATAGCCACACCATGGTGCGCGGCTGGTCGCCGATGATCCGCGAAGTATTGATGACGCGCCGCATGCCGCCGGGCCAGATCGACGGGCATATCGGCAACTTCATCAACGATCGGCTGATCGACCGCGAAGATTTGCGCAATATCATCGCTTGGGTCGAGGCCGGCGCGCCGGTTGACGGCGACAGCGATCCTTTGGCGGGATTGACTTGGCCCGAATCGAAGTGGGCATTCGGCGAGCCGGATTTGGTGCTGGACATCCCGGCGACCACGGTGCCGGCGACCGGCAACGGCGTCTTCGTCAACGTCGAGGTGCCGATTGACTTGCCGCAGGATCGCTGGTTGCGCGGCAGCCAGATCATCGCCGGCGACCGCACCGTGCTGCACCACACGGTGAACCAGCTCGACTACCCCGAAGAAATCGGTCGCCGCACCAGATTCCTCGCGGGCGACCATCCAGACAAAGCCGATATCACGGCCTATATTCCGGGCGATACGCCGGACCTCTCTCCGCCGAACACCGGCGGCCTGCTAAAAGCGGGTTCGCTGCTGCATTTGAATATGCACTACACGCCCAATGGTCGCGAAACCGTGGACCGCAGCCAACTCGGGCTGTGGTTTTATCCCGAGGATGAAGTGCCCGAAGAGCGGATGTCCGGGCGCTGCGCCTGCGTCTTCACGCCGACTTGGACGACCATTCCTCCCCACGATCCGAATTTCGAGCAGACCGCCAGCATCGTCATCGAGCGCGACGCGAGAATCCACAGCTTCCTGCCGCATATGCACTTCCGCGGCAAATACATGCGCTTCTACGCGGATTACCCGGACGGCACCCAAGAGGAATTGATCAACATCGCCAAATACAACTACAACTGGCAGTTGAGCTATACCTACGAAGAGCCGAAGTTCGTGCCCGGCGGCACCAAATCACCGCGGTGGCGGCTTGGGACAATTCGGCCAGGAATCCGGCCAACCCCAATCCCGACCGGGCGGTGGACTGGGGCAATGAAAGCTGGGACGAAATGTTCTTCGGCGCCGTCAACTGGAAATTCGAGAATAAAGCGGCGGGGATTGATTGGCCCGCGTCTCTCTTGTCATCCATGCGCACGGATGCGCAGGAGATGCCAATAGATGCAGTAAATCAATGATATCGGGCGATTCCAGGTGCTTGCCTTCCGTCAGAGGCCGGCAGGGGTGGGCTCTGATTTGCGTTTGTTGTGCCATCCCGCACGGAAGCGCCTACGGATAACGGCTTCGGGGATGTCGTGACCGCCTTCTCGCACCCGCTGTCGTACACGCAGGGTGCACGCCTCCGCTGCCGGAATACGCAGAAAATACAATTTCACATAATAGCCGCATTTCTGCCGGCGAGGAATCTGACGAGCATAGCCCTGCCCGTTCAATATAGTCTCGCAAGCGCACATTATCTCAAGATACAGCAGAGGCGGCGACTGCCTGACGGCACGACGCAGGGCTTGAGGATGGGGAACCCGGCCCACTCGGAAGGTTTCGTGAAGAGGAATATCGTCGAGGCGATAGGCTTGCCGGTGACTGGGGCTGCGTCGAAGTTGTGGAAACCCCGGAACTCTGGGGAAGGGGACAGCGGGGGCTGTGCTTAGGTGGCTGGCTGCTTTGGTGTGGCCCATTTGTCGAAACGCCGGAGAATCGCTGGCAGATAGAGCAAATCCAGTAGCAGGGCGAGCATGACGATGGGTACTAGTAGCCGCGCGGTTTGTTGGAAATAGAAGGTGCTTGCGGCGACCAGGGATGTGGCGCCGAGGGTCAGCACCAGGGTGGTGATCGTCAGCGCCGGCCCGGCGGTGCGGATGGCGTGGTCGGCGGCGTCGGAAACCGGCTCGCCTTGGCGGCGCTTGGCGAGATAGTGAGTCAGCATATGCACGGTGTCATCCACCACCAAACCGATGCTGATACTGAACAACATCATCACGAACGGATCCAGCGTGCCGACGAACAGGCCCCAGAAGCCGAACACAATGGCGGCTGGCAGCAGATTCGGAATAATGCTCAGCAGGCCGAAGCGCAGGCTTCTTAAACCGAAAATCAAGGTGACGGTGATCAGCGCCAAACTGAGCGAGTAACCCCGCAGCAACTCCATGGTGACGCGTTCGTCCATACGCGCGAACACCAGCAGGCCGCTGCCATGGACGAGCGCCGCCTGCGGGAATTGCTGGTCGAAGCGCGCATCGATGGCCGCGTTCAGATCCAGCAGTTGCTGATTGCTCATCGGTCGGGCGTTGACGGTTAGGGTGGCGATGGAGCGTTCATCGTTCAGCAAGCGCGACAGCGGGAAATCCGGGTTCTGAAAAAATCGATACGCGATCAGATAATTGCCGATGGTTTCCGGGTCGTTCGGCAAGCGATGGGCCGTTTTGTCGTTGAAGCGAATTTCGTTGACGGTTTTCAGCACCTCCACCACGCTGGCGGTGGATTCCACCGCCTCCAGCCCATCAAGCCAAACATGGAAGCTTTCCAGCCGCTGCAGGAATTCGGCGGCGACCGCGCCGTCCGGGTGCCCGGTGTCAATGGCGTAGCTCAGGGATGGCCCGCGGTCGAGGCGCTCGCCCAAGGCATCGAAGTACTCGCGCAAATCGGCGACATCGCCGATGAAATCGAGTCGATTGAAGTCGGTTTTGTTCAGCGGCAGCATGGCGATGCCGGCCGCGGCGAGCAGCGAACAGACCCAGAACAGCGGTCGGTCCCGGCGCTGGCCGAAGGTGCTGATCCAGCGCATCGCGCGTGGCAGGAAATCGCCGCCGTCCCCGCCTTTCACATTGAGGCGAATCAGCAAAGTCGGCAGCAAAGCCGCGCTCAGCAGCCATGAAAAGACGATCCCCACGGCCACCGCGCCGCCAAATCCTTGGATCGCCGGCGAAGAACTCAAATTCAATGCCGCGAAACCGATGGCCGTGGTCAGCGATGCCAGGCTCACCGGGCGGATATTGTGTTCCAGGCTGTGCCTCATCGCCTCCTGCGGCACCATTCCCAGCGCCAAGCCCTGGCGGTGGATGGAAATCACGTGGACGCTGCCTGCCACCGCGAGAATAACGATGATGACCGGGGCGACCGCCGTTACGGTGTTGAAGGAGAAACCGGCCCAGCCGAGGGCACCCAAAGTGCAGATCAGCATGGGCAAGATATGAGCGAGAATCACCAAGCCCGCCCGCGCCGAGCGGAAAAACGCGCAGATGGCGAGAATACAGGCTAGATTGACGAACGGTAGCAAGCCGCCGAGGTCGTCGAGCATCGATTGGCGGCTGGCGAATTCCAGCAGCACTTCGCCGCTGGCGTAGATCGTCAGCTCGGGATACGCCCCCGCCAATTCCTCCCGCAGGCGTAAAGCTTCGCGGGCCGCGTCGAGCCGCCGCGCCTCATCGGCGAATTCCGCATCGAGGCGGATTCTGCTGAAAGCCAGGCTCCCGTCCCGGGCGAGCAAATTGCCGGTAAGCAATTCGTCCGCCGCGGCGGATTGGGCCAACTCGGCCAATTCCTGTTCGTCGTATTCGCGAAAATCCCGCGCGAACAGCAATCGCAAATTGCGCGGCGAATAGTAGTTGAGCAACGAAGAGTGACGCACCGCCAACGGAATCTCGAGATATCGCCCGCCCAGTTCGTCGATGGCCGCCAAGCGGCGCTTGCTGAATACGCTTTCCCTCGGCGGAGCGATGAAGGCGAAGACGAGTTCGGCTGTCGTCGGAAACTCGGCTTCCAAGCGCTCAAGCTCTTCGACGTAGGGGTCGCTGCGGGTCAACAGGGCATCGAGGGAACTATCGAAATCCAGCCGCAATACGCCACTGGCGAGCAGCGGCGTGGCGGCCATGGCAATCGAGAACAGCGCGCTTCGCCGAGAGAGACAAAAATCGGCGACGCGCTCGATCATCGCCGCCCGGCGGGCGGGCGGCCCGCAACGAGTGAGATGCGGCGGTGGCGGAGGCCGTGCGGGCCGGGCGGGCATCCGGTCGCCGCGGTCGCGACGCGGCGGTGTTCAGTCCCGCGGATCGATTGAATTGGCATAGAACTCGAGCAGCCGCGCATTGTCGGGGTTCGCGCGGAAGTGGTCGTCTTCCTCAAGCACCAAGCCGTGGACGCGCATCAAACGCAGGGTGTGGAGCATGGTGCGTTGCCGCGGTTTTTCGGATTGCTTCATCGGCGCTCCCCGGGCGATCAATTCGTCGATGATTTCGTCGCAGGCGCCGGCGAGCTCCAGCGAAGTCATCACCGCCCCCGGCCGCCGGGAGAAAGCCAAGGCGACGAGTGGCGTCGGCAGTATCGGCATGACGCGCCGCACGCGCCCCATGATCACCTCGGCGATTGCCGCAATTTCGCGGATGCGCTGTTCTTTTTTGAGGCGGTTCAGATCGAGGCCGCGTTCCCCGCAATATGCGCGCATATCCAGCGGTTCGCCGAAATTTGCGCTCGCGTAGCCGTGGCGGGCGAAACGCGCCCGCCCATCGGCGAACAGATTCTTGCGCAAAAACCGCATGAGCCGCTTGAGGTGCTCGGAAGCGGAAGGATGTTTGGCTTGGTCATCCCAGTCGAGCAGATTGCGGTCTTCGAGAATGCGGTCGTAATTGATGGCGACGGGAATGAACACCACGGCGCGGTCCCGGCGCCAGTCGTACTGCCGCAGCACGTAGTCGATGAAGCCCAGCTTGGCTTCGCCGATGCGGCCGTCGCGGCTCAGTTTGCCTTCGGGAAAAACAGCTTGGCAGACACCATTTCTGGCGGCCAAATGGATGTAGCGCTCAAGTACTTTGCGGTACAGCGGATTGCGCGAATTGCGGCGCACGAAGAATGCGCCCATGGCCCGCAGCAGCATGTCGAGGGGGAAGATGCGCGCCCATTCTCCCACCGCGTAGGACGGCGCGGCGCGTTCGGCGGCCAGATAACTCACCAGCAGATAGTCCATGTTGCTGCGATGGTTCATCACCAGCACCACGGTGGCTTCCGGGTCGAGCCCCCGCAACTCTTCGGGGTGCGAATTGCCCAAGCGCACGCGGTACACGAAGCGGGCCGCCCGCCTGGTGAGCCAGAAGAACACCCGGTAGTAAAGATAGGCGTTGAACGCGGGCACGATCTCCCGGGCGAACGAGCGCACCATCTGCTGCAACACTTGCCGCGGGACTTTTTTCTCCTTGGAAACCCGGTCCAGCGTCGCCAGCACGTCTTGATCGAAAACCAGCTGGTCGATGAGCACTTGACGTCGAGTTTGCTGCAAAGGCCGGATTTTGATTTGCAGGCTGGTATTGATGCGCTCCACCGCGAGGTTCAACCGCTGCCGCAGGAACCAGCGCACGCCGGGGAAGAAAATGCTCATGACGAAGGCGTAAGCCGCCAGCGCGAGCAGGATGAAAAAGAACCAGAGCGGAATGCATATCTCGGCGCCAAACATGGGGCTAGCCTGCCTCAGGCGACGCGCCGCCGCCAACGTGCCGGCACCTCAACTTCCCGGCTGGTGGCGACAGCCATCGCAACCCCAGGAAATCGGCGCCGAGTCGGATTCAAGCGCCCGGTTTGCGGTAGGCCACGGTCTTGCGGATGGCGCCGTCGATGGCTTCCGGTGTGATGAGCACGGTGCAGGAAACGGCGAGCGCTCCGGCGGCGCTGACGAATATCGAAAAGGCCGTGGCGGCTTCGTCGCTAGGCAAGTCGACGATCAGCAGCAGATCGTCATCGCCGAAAGCATAATAGAAACTCTCCAGTTTTCCGCCCAAGCCTTCGATGGTTTGTCGCAAGGCCTCCTGCCGTCCGGTTCCGCCTTCTTTGATAAGGCCCGCGACACCGTCTTTGGTGTATCGGGTTCTAAACAGGTATTTGGCCATGATTTTCTCCTTCTGTTCGGGAACAAGGGTGAGTTGAGATAATGGCCGTCAACTCGGTGCGGGTCAAGCGGGGTCGCGCCAATGGCATTGATATGGCTGTCATAACTGCGTACAAAGCGGCCCAAGTTTACTTCAACTCAATAATTCAAGGGAGAAGACATGTCGACAGTGATATCCGAAATCCCAGATCATATCGTTGACGCTGAATGGCGGAGAAGTGCTTTGGGAGGAAACGGCGGAAACAGCTGAGCTCAGAGTTCAACCGGCAGTTGCCGGTCCAGCACCGCGGTGCATGCTTTAAGGTCGTAGGTCGCGCCGTAGGCAGTTATCTCAACTCCGGCGGCGGCCGCTTCGCGGAGCAATTCGCCGAAGCGCGGGTCGATGGCGTCCGCCGGTCGTACCCGCTCGGCGCCGCTGTGGGATACGCAGAAAATCACCATGGCCCGGGTTCCGGTCTGCCGCAGGCGCGTCAATTCGCGCAAATGGCGCTGGCCGCGGGCGGTAACCGCGTCGGGGAAAAGGCCGGTGCCGTCGGCATCCGCCAGACTGACATTCTTGACCTCGACGAAACAGGCGCCGTCGGGATGATCCACCAGAAAATCGGCGCGACCGGCGCCGGATTCGTACGCGACTTCGCTGCGCACCGCGCCGGGTTCAGGCAGCGCCGCCACCAATCCACTTTCGATGGCCTCCCGCACCAACGGATTGGCTAGGCCCGTGTTGATACCCACCAGATGGCGGCGTTCCACTTCGACCAGTTGCCAAGTGTGGGGATATTTGCGCCGGGAGTCGTCCGAGCGCGTGTGCCAAACGCGGCTGCCGGGCTCGCGGCAGTTTCGCATCGAGCCGGTGTTGGGACAATGAATCGTGAGCATATCGCCCGCCGGCGTGCGGACATCGGCCAGAAAGCGCTTATAGCGCCGCAGCAGCGTGGCTTCCTCGAGTGGGCCGGGATAGTTCACGCTGCCGCCGGGCCGCGGCGGGCGTTCACGCCAGTGCCCGGCGCAGGCGTTCGACGCCGAGCCGCAGGTCGTCCATGCCGGTGGTGAAAGCCAAGCGTGCGTATTCGTTGCCGTTGCCTTCGCCGAAATCGGTCCCCGGAGTCATCGCCACGCCGTGCTCTTCGAGCAGCTCGCGGCAAAAAGCCTCGCTGTCGCGGCTGAAGGCGGAGATGTTGGCGTAGGCGTAGAAGGCGCCCTGAATCTCTCTCGGCAGCACCATGCCCAAGGCGCCCAGCTCGGCGGCGAGATAATCGCGGCGCTCGCGGAATGCCGTCCGGCGCTGCTCGAAAATCTCCCGGGCCGCCGGGGTGAACGCCGCCAGCGCCGCGTGCTGGACGAAGTTCGACGGCGAAATGAATAGATTTTGCGCCAAGATGGTGGCGGCTTCGACCGCGTCTTCCGGCACCACTATCCAACCCAAGCGCCAGCCGGTCATGCCGAAGTACTTGGAAAAACTGTTCACCACGAAGGCCTTGGGACTGATTTCCAAAATGCTTGGCATATCTTCCACGTAATGCAGGCCGTGGTAGGTTTCATCAAGCAGCAGATGCACGCCGGCAGCGTCGGCCCAATCGCTGATCCGGCCCAGCAGCGGTCGCGGAATCACCGCGCCGGTGGGATTGCCCGGCGAAGCCAGCCACAGTCCCGCGGTATGGTCGCGGCGGTGGCGTTCCAGCAGCTCGGGCGTGGGCTGGAAATCCTCCTCCACGCCGAGCCTCATCAACTGCGCTTCGGCGCCAGCGAGGCGCACCAAATTGCGGTAGCAGGGGTAAGACGGATCGGTCATCAGCACGCCGGCAGCGGGACGCAGCAGCAGATGGGAGAGAATCGCCAGTCCGCCGCTGGCGCCGAGGGTTATCAGAATGCGCTCCCGGGGCAGCTCGAGGCCGTGCCGTTCGCGGTAATGCTGCACGAGGCTGTCGCGCAGCTCGGGGATGCCCGGCGATTGCGTGTATTTCGTCAGCCCCGCGTTGAGGGCGCGTTTGCCGGCTTCGCGGATGGGCGCGGCGGTGGTGAAATCGGGTTCGCCCGCCTCCATGTGGACGATCTTGCGGCCCTGCCGTTCGAGTTCGGCGGCCCGGTTCAATACCTGCATGACGCGAAAAGCGTTGACGCCGTTCAGACGTTGCGGCGCGCCGGGCGCGACCGTGTTCCTGTTCATCGGGGTAATTCCAGTGGTGGTTTCGGCAAACCGGCAATTATACCGGGAGACGAAATTTTGTGGCGTCGGCGGGGTGATTCTGGTAATTTCCGCTGCTTTTCTGGCAGAGCTCACAACCATGGCCGACCGTACCAGCGCCCCCTCCCAGCCGGTGCTTAAAAACTTCACTCCCTATCGGGAGGAGCCGGGGGAGGAGTACATGAACGAGAATCAGCGTGCGCATTTCCGCGGCATTCTGCTGAATTGGCGCGAGCAGTTGATGCGGGAAGTGGACCGCACCGTACACCATATGCAGGACGAGGCGGCGAATTACCCCGACCCCGCCGACCGCGCCACCCAGGAAGAAGAATTCAGCCTGGAGCTGCGCACCCGCGACCGGGAGCGCAAACTGATTCGTAAAATCGACAACACCATCGAAGCCATCGCCCAAGACGACTACGGCTTTTGCGAATCCTGCGGCATCGAAATCGGCATCCGGCGCCTCGAGGCCCGGCCCACGGCCGACAAGTGCGTCGATTGCAAGACTCTTGACGAAATCCGGGAGAAGCAATTCGGGATGTAATCGGGGTTCCGCCCCGGACTTGGGCCAAACCCGACCCCGGACCATGCGGTCGAATAGCGCGACAGCGGAGCGGAACCAGGCGCCGGCCTGCTACGTTGGGCGCTTTGCCCCCTCGCCAACCGGCCCGCTGCATCTCGGCTCGCTGACGGCCGCCTTGGCGAGCTATCTCGACGCCAGAGCCGCGGGGGGCCTTTGGCTGTTGCGCATGGAAGACCTCGACCCGCCCCGGGAACCGCCGGGCGCCGCCGCCGAAATTCTGCGCCAGCTGGAAGCCTTCGGCCTGCATTGGGACGGCGCGGTGCTTTATCAGAGCGCGCGCCTGTCGGCCTACGAGGAAATTCTACGGGGCTTGCTGACGCGCGGCCTTTGCTATCCATGTGTTTGCAGCCGCCGGCAAGTGCGCGCCATGGGTGCGGTGTACGACGGTCGCTGCCGCGGGCGCCGCCCGGTCGAAACCGAACCCGCCGCCCTGCGGCTTCGCGCTGATACGGGAACCATCGGCTTCCGCGACGGCATTCAAGGATGGTTCGAGCAACATCTACGGCGGGAAGTCGGCGATTTCGTCGTCCGCCGCAAGGACGGGCTATTCGCCTACCAACTCGCGGTAGTGGCCGACGACTCCCATCAGGGCGTCAATCGCATCGTTCGCGGCAGCGACCTGCTGGACTCGACGCCGCGACAGTTGTACTTGCAGTCGCTGCTCGGCTATCCGCGACCGAGCTACGCTCATGTGCCGGTGCTGTTGAACGAACGAGGCCAAAAATTGAGCAAACAGCATTTCGCGGCGCCGGTGGATGCGCGCAATCCAGCACCGCAGCTGCGCCGCGCCTTGGGCCTGCTGAATCACCCGCCGCCTTCGGGGCCGGACGGCGCCGCGGAACTGCTGGTTTGGGCCGTTTCGAATTGGGATATACTGCGGGTTCCGGCGCAATACGGCATCGCGGCCGGCCGCTAGCCCAGAAGTGATTCGAGCGTGTATATCCCCCGTTCCATGCTGATTCTGGCGGTTGCGCTGTATTTGCTGTTTCTGCTCGGTATCGATTGGATCATCGGCGCCGGAGTCCACTGGTACCGGCCCCATTTGGTGATTTTGGCCGCCATCTTCGCGGTCGCCGCCACCGTCCGCGAACGCGACAGCGATGAATTTTGAACTCACCACTCTGGTGGCCATGGGTTCCGGCTATTTGCTGCTGCTGTTCGGCATCGCTTGGGCCGCGGACCGCCATTGGATTCCCGAAAAAATCGTCCTGCATCCGCTGGTCTACACGCTTTCCTTGGGCGTGTTCGCCAGCGTTTGGGCCTACTACACTTCGGTCGGCATCGCCATGCGCCACGGCTACGGCTATCTGGCCGGTTATATCGGCATCTCGCTGGCTTTCATGTTCTCCCCCCTGCTGCTGCGGCCGGTGCGGGAATTGACCCGCACTTATCAGCTCAGCTCGCTGGCCGATCTGATCGCGTTTCGCTACCGCTCGCGCTGGGCCGGGAGCACGGTCACGCTGCTGACGCTGGTCGCGGTGACGCCGATTATCGCCCTGCAAATCCGCGCTGTTTCGGAAACCGCGGGCATTTTGTCTCCAGCGGCGGCGGGCAACGCCTTCGCCGTGGTTTTTTGTGTGCTCATCACCTTGTTCGCGATTCTGTTCGGCACCTCGCGCCGCGCCGGCCGCGGCCGGCACGATGGGTTGATCTTGGCCATCGCTTTCGAATCCTTGGTGAAACTGTTGGCCTTTCTCGCCGTGGGCGTGTTCGCCGTCGTGGCCGGTTTCGGCGGACCCGACGCCATGCAGGACTGGCTACGGCAGCGACCGGAACTGTTGGCGAGTTTGCGGGCTGAAGGCTTCGCCGGCTCCTTCCATGTATTGGCGCTGCTGTTTTGCGCCGCCGCGGTGACCATGCCGCACATGTTTTACGCGACCTTCAACGAGAACCGCTCCCTGCGGGCCATGGGTTTCGCCGGCTGGTGCCTGCCGCTGTACTTTTTGTTGCTCAGTCTGCCCGTGCTGCCGATTCTTTGGGCCGGTGTCGCGACCGGTTCCGACATCCCGGTGGAGTACTTTCCGGTAGTCATCGGCCACGCTTGGGGCGCGCCTTGGCTGAGCCTGCTGGCTTATCTGGGCGGGCTGTCGGCGGCCAGTGGACTGATCATCGTCATCACCCTGGCCCTGTCCAACATGTGTTTGAATCATTTGGTGTTGCCCCTGCGGCAGCCCTCGGCGAAGGACGATATCTACCGTTGGCTGCTGCGCCGCCGGCGCCTTCTTATCACGCTGGTGATCTGGGCCGGATTTTTGTTCCATATCCTACCCGGCACGCAAATCAGCCTCGACTACATCAGCGTGCTGGCGCTGACCGCCTGTTTGCAATTCCTGCCCGGAACCGCGGCGATTTTCTATTGGCGGCGGGGCAATCTGCGCGGATTTTTCGCCGGCTTGGCGGGGGGTGCCGCGGTGTGGTGCTGGTTCATGCTGCTGCCGCTGTTTCTGCAATCCGGGCCATTGACACTGGACGCGTTCCCCTGGCGCGAAGCGGCAGTGCTTTCGCTGGCGCTGAATGCGGTTTTGTTCGGAATCGTTTCGATTCGAAGCGAGCCTTCCAATGCCGAACGCCGTGCGGCGGAAATCTGCTCGCTGGATACCGTCAAACACGGCGCCCGGGGCGGCTTGGTTATGAAATCGCCAAGGGAATTCATTGAATCGCTATCCAAACCGCTGGGAGAAAAAGTTGCCGAGCGCGAAGTGCGGCAGGCCCTCAGCGACGCCGGCATCGAACCGACCGATACCCGGCCCTTCGCCCTGCGCCTGTTGCGGGCGCGGCTGGAGGCGAACCTGTCCGGTTTGATGGGGCCGAGCGTCGCCCAAGATCTGATCGACCGCTATCTGCCCTACAGCATGACACCCGACCGCCGCCGCGCCGATGTCGCGCTGATCGAAAGCGGTTTCGGGGCCTACCGCAGCAATTTGTCCGGCCTGGCCGCGGAACTCGACAGCCTGCGGCGCCACCATCGCAAAATACTGCTGGAATTGCCGCTCGGCGTCTGCTCCCTGAGCGCCGACCGGGAAATCGTGATGTGGAATCAAGCGCTGGAGCAGCTGACCGGAATCCAGGAAAGCGAAGTCGTCGGTTTGGGCGTCGCCGAATTGAGCCCTCCTTGGCGCAACCTGCTTGAGGAATTCAGCGCCGGCGAGGCGGATCACGTCCGCAAGGCGCGGTTTCGTTTCGATGACCGGCGGCGAACCGTGAATTTGCACAAAGCGCTGATTGGTGGATCGCTGGAGGCGGAACCGTCCCGCAACGACCTGATCATCCTCATCGAGGACATCACTGAAACCGACGAGCTTGAGGCGGGCTTGGCGCACAGCGCGAGACTGGCTTCCATCGGCCAACTCGCAGCCGGTGTCGCTCATGAGGTCGGCAACCCGGTGACCGGCGTCGCCTGCCTGGCGCAGACCATCCGCGACGAATACGAAGACGCGGAATTGCGCAAACTGGCGAGCCAAATCGTCGAACAAACCGACCGCATCTCGCGCATCCTGCAATCGCTGATGAACTTCGCCCACGCCGGCAGCCGCGGCGACGGTGGACATTTGGAGGAAGTCAAAGTCTATGCCTGCATGGAGGAGGCGGCCGCACTGGTGGCGCTGGACCGCGAAGCCAAGAATATCGAACTGCGCTTGGAAGGCGACCGGGAAGCCGTAATCGCCGGCGATGCCCAGCGCCTGCAACAGGCCCTGGTCAATCTGATCGGCAATGCCCGTGACGCCAGCCAAGCCGGGGCGACGGTGCGGCTCGGCTGCCGCGCGCTCGAGCGCGGTGTCGAAATCGCCGTGGAGGACGAAGGCGCGGGCATTCCGCCGGCGATCCGCAGTCGAATCTTCGAGCCTTTCTTCACCACCAAGGAACCGGGTGCCGGCACCGGGCTGGGGCTGCCCTTGGTCTACGCCGCCGTTGAAGACTTCGGCGGCGATATTGCTATAATCAGCCCCCTTGATCGGGAACGGGGCCACGGAACCCGGATAGTATTGCGATTCCCCCCGCCACGGGCGCCGGAGAACAACTAGACATGGTCGCGGAGCGCGAAGTGTTGGTCGTGGAGGACGAGGCCGTGATCCGTGGCACGCTCAAGCGCCTGCTCGAACGGCACCGCTACGATGTCAGCGAGGCGGCTTCGGTGAAGGAATCCCTCGAACTTTTCGATCTCGATCAGTTCGACGTCATTGTCAGCGACCTGAAACTCCCCGGCGCGCCCGGCACCGATTTGATCAAGGCGACTTCCGCGCCGGTTTTGATCATGACCAGCTACTCAAGCATCCGCTCCGCCATCGATTCGATGAAACTCGGCGCCGCGGACTATATCGCCAAGCCCTTTGACCACAGCGAATTACTCGCGTCGCTGGAAAAGATCCTCAAGGAGCGCGGCGGAAGCGGTCGGTTCGGCGGCAATCGCGGCTCTCGCGGGGCGGCAGCGCCCGACCGAGGCCATGGCGAAAGCAAGCGCGGCGAAAGCCGGCCGGGCGCATGGAATGGATCGGGTGGCCCGCGGTTGCACGATGCAACAAGGCCGCCTGGCTACGGCGGTCACGCGCCCATTCCAGGCATGATTGGCCGCAGTCCCGTGATGCGGGAATTGTTCCGCCGCGTCCACAAGGTGGCGGGTGCCGGTTCTCCGGTGCTCATCGAGGGCGAATCCGGCACCGGCAAGGAATTGGTGGCCCGGGCGATTCACGATCTTGGCGGCGGGGACAATCCATCGGTCGCGGTAAGTTGCGCCGCCATCCCGGAAAATCTGATCGAAGCGGAGTTGTTCGGCCACGAACGGATTACCCACGCCGGCGGGACGGAAACCCGCACCGGATTGGTTGAGGCCGCCGATGGCGGCACCCTATTTCTGGACGAAATCGGCGAGTTGCCGCTGTCGGTGCAGGGAAGACTCGTGCGGGTATTGCAGGATGGCGAGATTCACAAATTGGGCGCGGCGGCGACGCGCCGCATCGACTTCCGGCTGGTGGCCGCGACCCAGCGCGACCTCAAGCAATTGGTGGCGGAACGCAAATTCCGCGAAGATTTGTACTATCGAATCAATGTGATGCGCCTGCGGATTCCGCCGCTGCGGGAGCGCGGCGCCGACATCCTCGAATTGGCCAACGAGATCCTGCGCCGCACCTGCAACCGCTTGAAATCGCCGGCGAAGCGCTTCGACCCGAGCGCCGAGCGCGCCATCAACGGCCACCCGTGGCCGGGCAACGTGCGCGAACTGGAAAACGCCATCGAGCGGGCGGTTGTGCTTGGCGAAGGCGAGTGGATCGGCGATGATTTTCTCGCCGGCGAAACCGCGCCGCGGCGTTCGGCAGGGCATGGCGGCCCGGCCGACAAGCGCTGGTTCAACGGCGGAGAGGCCGCCGAAGCCAGCCAAGAGCTGTCGCTGGAAGACTATTTTCAACATTTCGTGCTAGAACACCAAGACTCCTTGACGGAAACCGAGCTCGCCAAAAAACTCGGCATCAGCCGCAAATGCCTGTGGGAGCGCCGCCAACGCTTCGGTATTCCGCGCCGCAGGAAGCAATCCGCCTAGCCGGCGCCCGCCACCGCCGCGCCGCCCAATTCGACTACCCTTGCGGGACTTGGCCGCGCTGTTGAATTGTCCGGTATTTTGCAAACTCCGCCGCGATCTTAGGGAAATAAACGGTCGAAGAACCATGAAAGAGCCTATGGGCGCAACATTCGGGTTGGGGTATTCGTGAATCGCGGTTCGACAATTTCGGGAATCGAACATGCCGCCGCTGTTCCCTCCGCGACCCACGGTATTTCCCGCGGGGACATCTCCGAAGCCGCGCTGCGGGTGGTGGACGACCTGCGGGGGGCCGGTTTTTCCGCCTTCGTGGTGGGCGGCTGCCTGCGGGATTTGCTCCTCGGGCTGCGGCCGAAGGATTTCGACGTCGCCACCGACGCCCGGCCGGAACAGGTTCGGCGGCTGTTCCGCCGGTCGCGCATCATCGGCCGCCGCTTCAAGATCGTCCATGTGCGCTTCGGCCCCGAGGTGATCGAAGTCACGACTTTCCGCGGTCATCATGAGACCAGCAATGAGCTCGGGCGGGTGCCGACCCGGGCCCAATCGCGGGAACTCGACTCGGCCCATTCCCACGCCGGCATGACTTTGATCGACAACGTATACGGCACGATAGACGAAGACGCCGACCGCCGCGATTTCACCGTCAACGCGCTGTATTTCGACAGCGGCGATGGCGCGCTGCTCGATTTCCACGCCGGCTTGGCCGATTTGGGCCGCCGCCGCCTGCGGATTATCGGTGATGCCAGAGAGCGCTACCGGGAAGATCCGGTGCGGATGCTGCGCGCCGTCCGCTTTGCCGCCAAGCTTGATTTCACCATCGACGGCGGCACCGCGGCACCCATCCGGGAACTCGGCCGAATGCTCGAATCCGCCGCGCCGCCGAGGCTGTTCGACGAATTGCTGAAGCTGCTCTGCGGCGGCCATGCAGCCGCAACTTTCGGCTTGTTGCAGGAATACGGTCTCGACCGGGTGTTGTTCAGCCACGAGATGGCTACCGCGGCCGATGCCCGGCAGCCGGTCGACCGGTTGCCAAGCCTCGCGTTGCGCAACAGCGACCAGCGCATCGCGCGGGGACTCGGCATCACGCCGGGCTTCCTGTTCGCGGCACTGCTCTGGCCGCCGCTGCAACAACGGCTGGGGAAGCTGGATGGGAAACCGAATCTCATGCAATTGCGCGAATGCGCCGAGGAAGTGGTGCAAGCGCAGTGCGGCTTGACCGCGATTCCCCGCCGGGTGAGCGGTGTCAGCAAGGAAATCTGGGAAATGCAGCAGCGCCTGCAACGCCGGGACCGCCGCAGCGCTAACTATTGCTTCGAACATCCGCGCTTCCGCGCCGCCTACGATTTTCTGCTGCTGCGCGAACAGAGCGGCGAAGACACTGGCGGCGTGGGCGAATGGTGGACGGCTTTTCAGGAAGTCGACGCCGACGAACGCGCCCAAATGCTGGAACAATTATCCGCCCGCCCCGGCAAACGCCGCCGCCGTCGCCGTTCCCGCCGCGCCCAATCCAGTTGAATCCGCCAGCCATGACTTCCAAGGCCAATCCCGCAAGCCGCCCGCCATGGGACACCCACCAGCCAGCGCCTCGCCATGGGGCACCCACCGACCAGTGCTTCCGCACAGGACACCCACGACCAAAGCCGGCCCGAACATGGGACACCCACGGACTGGGCACCGAGCAGCCCCGTTCGGGGTACACTTCCGAGGGGCGGACAACGGTCGGGACGTGGGCAAGATGGCGTGGGCCGCCAAACACCGCGCCTGGGAAAGCCGAACTGGCGCACCTGGGAAAACCGAACCGGGGCACAGCATGGAACACTCACACCGAATAGCACGCCCATGACTCGAGGGAAGAACTTATGAGCGCGCAAAGCGGCGGTCGCGCCGTCACCCTGAAATCGCTGCGCAAAATGAAACAGGCGGGCGAAAAGTTCGTCTGTCTGGCGGTTTACGATGCCTGTTTTGCCGGCGTCGCCGCCCGCGCCGGTATCGAAGTGCTGTTGGTGGGCGATTCGCTGGGCATGGTGCTGCAAGGCCACGACAGCACTCTGCCGGTCACCATGGACGACATGGTCTACCACATGGCCTGCGTCAAACGCGGCAACGAAGGCGCCCTGCTCATGGGCGACATGCCCTTCATGAGCTACGCCTCGGAATCCCAGACTTTGGAAAACGCCGCCGCGCTGATGCGGGCCGGCGCCCAAGTCGTCAAGCTTGAGGGCGGTGCTTGGATCGCCAACACCACCCGCCTGCTCGCCGAACGCGGCATTCCCGTCTGCGCCCATATGGGATTGACGCCGCAATCGGTGAACCGCATCGGCGGCTTCCACGTGCAGGGCCGCGACACCAGCCAAGCTCAAGCCATCATCGAAGAAGCGCGGCTGCTGCAAGACGCCGGCGCCAGCCTGCTGCTGCTCGAATGCGTGCCGGTGCAACTCGCCGAGCAGATCACCGAAATGCTGGAGATTCCCGTGATCGGCATCGGCGCCGGGCCTCATACCGACGGCCAGATCATGGTCTTGCACGATGTGCTCGGCATTTCGCCGATCACGCCAAAATTCGTCCACAACTTCCTGCCGGATTCCGACAGCGGCATCCCCGGCGCCTTCGCGGCCTATGTCGAGGCGGTTAAAGGCGGCCGCTTCCCCGCCGACGAGCACTGTTTCCACTGACCAAACACGGAAAAATGCCCAGGGAAATGTTTGGAAACGTGAATCCCGCATATTCGCGGAATAAGTCCGCGTTCTGGCGATGCGCAGCGTCGGTTTGATCAGCGAAGCCCGCGCCGCTTTGGCCGAACAACGGCGGCGGGGGCGGCGCATCGGCTTGGTGCCGACCATGGGCAATATCCACGCCGGGCATTTGTCGCTGCTGGCCCGCTGCCGCGACGAATGCGATTTCAGCGTAGCGACGATCTTCATCAATCCGCTGCAATTCGGTGTCGGCGAAGATTTTGCCGACTACCCCCGCACGCTGGCGCGGGACCGGGAACTGCTGGCCGCGAACGGCTGCGATCTGTTGCTGCATCCCTCGACCAAGGAGGTCTACGGCGACCACCCCGAACTTTCCACCCGGGTGCATGTGCCGGAACTGTCCGAGCGCTGGTGCGGCGCCGCGAGGCCGGGACATTTCGACGGCGTGGCCACGGTGGTGACGCGGCTGCTGAATTTCACCCAGCCCGACCGCGGCTATTTCGGCCTCAAGGATTACCAGCAATTTCTGATCATCCGCCGATTGGTCACCGATCTGGGCATGACCACACGGGTGGTCGGTTGCGAGACCCTGCGCGAAAGCGACGGCCTGGCAATGAGTTCGCGCAACGGCTATCTGAGCGCCGCCGAGCGGGAAACCGCGCCGCTGCTGCACCGCGTTCTGCGCGGCATGGCGGACGCAATCGCCGCGGGCGAACGGGATTATCCGCAGCTCGCCGCGCTGGGCCGCGAAGAATTGACCGCAGCGGGCTTCAGCGTCGATCATCTCGCGGTTTGCGCCGCGCATACGCTGCGGCCAGCCGCCGACTCCGATTCGAGACTGGCGATTATCGCCGCCGCCCAACTCGGCCGCACGCGCTTGATCGATAATCTGTGCCTCGCCGTCAACCCGGCGCCCGGCGGATAAACCCGCCCGCCGTTCTCACGCGCCGCAAAGCGGCTTTGGTGGGGGGCGAGGGGGCGCGCCCGCAGCGCATCCCAATTCGGTTTATCATCCACCGGACCGTCTTGAACCCAGTCCAGCTCGAACAAACAAAGTAGAGAAGTCATCATGTCAGACAGCACCGTCTATCCGGTCAGCGCCGCGGCGAGGGAGAACAGCCATCTCAGCGCCGAACAATTCGAGGCCATGTACCAGCGCTCGATTTCGGACCCGGAGGAGTTTTGGGCCGAACAGGCCGCCCATTTTCTCCACTGGCATGAGCCCTGGCGCGCGGTGCGCAGCGGGGATTTCGCCGCCGCGCAATCGCGCTGGTTCGACGGCGGGCGCTTGAATGCCGCTTACAACTGCGTTGATCGCCATCTCGACCGCCGCGGCGAGCAAACCGCGATCATCTGGGAAGGCGACGAACCCGACCAACAGCAGCACATCAGCTACCGCGAGCTGCATCGGGCAGTCGGCAAGCTGGCAAACGCCCTGAAGGCCCGCGGCGTCGGCAAGGGCGACCGGGTTTGCATTTATCTGCCGATGATCCCGGAAGCCGCCTACGCCATGCTCGCCTGCGCCCGCATCGGCGCCATTCATTCGGTGGTTTTTGGCGGCTTTTCGCCGGAATCCCTGAAAGACCGCATTTTGGATTCGGACTGCCGCGCCGTCATCACCGCCGATGAAGGCGTGCGCGGCCGCCGCTTGATCCCACTCAAACAAAACGTGGACAAGGCGCTGGAAGCCTGCCCCGAAGTCCACAGCGTATTCGTCGTCCGGCGCACCGGCGGCGAGGTCGGCTGGCGCGCCGGTCGCGATATCTGTTACCACAAGGCGACCGAGGCGGCCAAAGCCGATTGCGAAGCGGAAATCATGGCCGCCGAAGACCCGCTGTTCATTCTCTACACCTCCGGTTCCACCGGCAAACCCAAGGGCGTGCTGCACACTACCGGCGGTTATCTGCTCGGCGCGGCCATCACCCACAAATACATATTCGATTACCACGAAGGCGAGATTTACTGGTGTACCGCCGATGTCGGCTGGGTCACCGGCCATTCCTACATCGTCTACGGCCCCCTCGTCAACGGCGCCACCACGCTGATGTTCGAGGGCGTACCCACCAGCCCAGACGCTTCGCGGTTCTGGCAAATCGTCGATAAGCACCAAGTCAACATCTTCTACACCGCCCCCACCGCCATCCGCGCCCTGATGGCCGGCGGCAACGAACCCGTCGAACGCACTTCGCGCCAGTCCCTGCGCCTGCTCGGCTCGGTGGGTGAACCCATCAACCCGGAGGCTTGGGAGTGGTATTACCACGTCGTCGGCGGCGGCCGCTGCGCCATCGTCGATACCTGGTGGCAAACCGAAACCGGCGCCATAATGATTTCGCCCATTCCCGGCGTGACCGATCTCAAACCCGGCTCGGCCGCCAAACCCTTTTTAGGCGTTGCCCCGGCCCTGCTCGACAGCGACGGCAAGAAGCTAAGTGGCGCCGCTGTCGGCAATTTGGTCATCCAACAAAGCTGGCCGAGCCAGATACGCACCGTCTACGGCGACCACCAGCGCTGCGTCGATACCTATTTCACCACCTACCCCGGCAGCTACTTCACCGGCGACAGCGCCCGCCGCGACGAGGACGGCGACTACTGGGTCACCGGCCGCGTGGACGACGTTATCAATGTCTCCGGCCACCGCCTCGGCACCGCCGAAGTCGAAAGCGCCCTCGTCCTCCACGAAGCCGTCGCCGAAGCTGCCGTGGTCGGCTACCCCCACCCGATCAAAGGCCAGGGCATCTACGCCTATGTCACCCTGATGACCGGCCTCGAAAGCTCGACCGAACTCCGCGCCGAACTCACACGCTTCGTCGCCGAGGAAATCGGCGCCTTCGCCAAACCCGAAGTGATCCAATTCGCCCCCGGCCTGCCGAAAACCCGCTCCGGCAAAATCATGCGCCGCATCCTGCGCAAAATCGCCGCCAACGAACTCGAAAACCTCGGCGACACCACCACTCTCGCCGACCCAGCCGTGGTAGAACAACTAATCAAAGAGCGGACCGGTAAAAACAAATGACAATTATGGCAACACCGACAATATTCGATACCTGCCAGCCACGGGCGGATGTGCTGGCGGGCACGGTGGCGGAGGCGGACGCCGACTACGCCAACCCGGAGCGGTTCTTCGCCAATACCTATCCCACCAGAGGTCTGAAAAACCTGCTGGCCAATGTGCTTGCCAAACAGGGCTACGAGCGGGTTCGCAAGAGCGATGAAGACCGCATCGCGCCCGGCTCCGACACCCTGCGCGAATTGTTCGGCGGTGAACCGACGCTCATCCTGCTCGACGAGCTTTTCATCTACCTGCGGAAGATCGGCAAAACCAAGGAAGGCCGCGGCCAGCTGACGGCGTTCCTGACCTCTCTTTTCAAGGCCGTGGAGAGCGCTCCCAACGCGGCTTTGGTTTATACGCTGGCCATCGGCAAGGATGGTCAGGCGACCGATGCCTACGGCGAGGAAAATCAATTCATCGCCGATCAAATGGCGGAAGCGGCGAGCGTATCGGCCCGCAAGGCGACCCTGCTGAATCCGACCGAGGAAGACGAAACCATCCAAGTGCTGCGCCGCCGCCTTTCTCATGGTGCTTGGCTATGCGTTTATCGCCATTCCGGTGGGAATCATTACCTCCGAAGTCGTCGCTGCGCAAAAAACGCTCAGTGATTTTCTCGATTTGGAGGAAAATGAAAGATTTGAGTACAAGTCCTCGGCCTATGTAAGTTACGACAGCGACAAAAAAATACCCGAACACGAGATGTTCCGCACATCTGCTTTCAAGCCAGTTGCCGGATTTTTGAACGGTAAAGGATGAACGATTTTGGTTGGGCTAACCGATGAAAAAAGCCCATCGGAGTCGATCGGGAATTGGAAGAAAAGAAGTGGGATATAGATAAATATGTCAATTCCATAACCAGCAAGATAATATCCGAATTGGGGTGGGTATCGCCGGGTCAATGACAGCAATCGATATTCAAAAAATTGAAGGAAAAACAATCTGTGTTTTTCAAGTACAGCGCTCTCCAGATCCAGTCTATTTGAAAACTGCGAAAAATTCGCAGACTTTCTACGTTCGTATCAATAATTCGACGCGGGAATTGACTGGCCAGGACATGGTCCAATATATCCGCTTGCGCTGGCACTGAATACCCATGCCCGCTATAGAGAAACAGCAGCGGGAACGCGGTTGCGCCTGCGGAGGATTTTCGCGAATCCGCCAAGTTTTGCTGTGGATCACTCCCTGATTTCCTCGGCGCGAGCGTTCGCCGGGCTTTTTCCGCTTACGGGGCGGGGGATTGCGGTGCTATTGTGCGCGGCGCTGGGACTGCGCGTGTTCGGCTACGGGGCGATGGATCTGCTGGTATTCGCGCTGGGGATTTGCGCCTTGGCGATTCTGCTTTGCTGTCTGTTTTCGGTGGTGGTTTGCGGGCCGATTCTTCAGCGCCGGATCGAACGACTCGCGCCGGCGGAGCGGGCCGGGGGCGGAGCTTTCGAGGCGGAGTTTCCCAACCAGACCGGTCTTACTCTACCGCCGCTTGGCGCGCTGCCTTTGGTGCGGCTGCGCTGGACTTGGCGCCATCCGGACCGGATCGACTGCCGCGCGCGCCTCGCCCCGGATGACAGCTTGGAAGAAGAGATCACACCGCGCGCGCGTTGCCTGAGCGGTCATATCGAGCGGCGCTTCGAGGTTTGCGACGTGCTGGGCCTGTGCCGCTACGCTTGGCGGGCGCGGAGCGAAGGCGAATGCTACGCGCTGCCGCGGATCAATTCGCTGAAGAACTTGCCGCTGCTGAGTTCCCTCTCCGCCGAGGACGGCATGCCGCGGCAAAGCGGCGAGCCGGTGGGCGACCGCATGGAGATCCGGCCCTACGCGGCGGGCGATTCGGTGCGCGATATTCTGTGGAAGAATTATGCCCGCAGCGGACAATTGCATGTGCGCCTGCGCGAGCGTAGCGTCGCCCAGGGCAGCCGCATTCTGGCCTACTTGCTCGCTGGGCCGGATGACGAAGCCGCGGCGGCGGTGGCGCGGGTGGCGCTGGAATCCGGGGCGTTCGGCGACGACTGGCAATTCTCCGCCGACGGTACGGAAACGCCCTGTGTGGACTTGCCTTCGGCGCTGCGCGCGGTGGCACGTTCCCGGGCACTGGGCCGGCCCCACGCGCCGGGGCTGCAAGGTTTTCTCGCGGCCGCCGACCGGGGCGGCGCCAGTCATTGCATCATCTTCGCCGCCGCCGGGTCGATTGCGGAACGCCTCGGGCGGAGCGGGAGCATCGGTGAATTCCGGGGCCGCTTCTCCCTGGTGCTGGCGACCGACGGCATCGAAGACGACGCGGCGGACCGAGGCTGGCGCAAACTGTTGTTGCGGCCCGCGGGGCGGCGGGGCGGTAGCGGCGGGAGAACCGCCGGCGGTTCAATCCGGGAATCGCTGCTGGCCTGCAGGGAAATGGGCGGCGGATTCGAGTCGGTCATTCTCGTTGATCGCGGCACCGGAACCTGCTACGACGAGCGCCTGCGCCGGATTTGAGAGAATCGCAAACCGCATTCCGCGGCGGCCGACCAAATTTGGCGGCGCTGGTTTGGGCCGCGACCCTGATTCACTGAGAGCGCGGCGGCGACCGTGGAACCGGCGGCGGTCCTGATCCGGGAATTGTTGCTATCATGCCGGAGCGCGGAGGATGGCGGTCGCAGCGAAGCGCGTCTCTGCGTTCCCCGATGGTTCAGCGTAGGAGAATTGGCGGGTGGGATTTGCTGGCGGAAGTTGGACTGGCGCGGCTCCAGGAGACGGAATCGCCGCGGCGCCCGCATCGGACCGGGAGCGCTTGCCGGCGACGCTGGCCCGGGCTGCTGTCATTGCTGGCAGTTTTTGGCTGCTGAGCCTGTCTTTGACGGTCGCCGGGGGTTCGCTGGCGGCGGTTGTCGGCTGCGTTGCGGCCTGTGTCTTGGTCGCCGCGGGCGGGCGCGGCAGCCCCCTCGGATATCTGCGAATCGCGGTCGTTCTGCCCGCCCTCGGCTTGCTGGCCTTGACCGGCGCGCTGGCGGGCGCTTCGATTGTCGGCAGCGCATGGATCGCCGCGCTGCTTGGCCCGAGCGCCGCCTTTCAACTGGCGGAAGCGGTCAAATGGCTTTGTTTCAGCTTCGCCCTGACCGGCGCGCTGCGCCTCATCGCTTCGCGCTCGAGCCTCGGCGGCGTGCTGGAAGTGCTGCTGGTCGCCGCGGGCTTCGTCATCACTCTCTCGGCGCATCGCAACGGCATGATCAACCGGCCGTTTTTTCTCGGTGATTTCGCTTTGAGCCGGGGCTTTGATCCAGCCACGGTGCTGCTCGCGCTCGGCTGCGGCGCGGTCTTGCTGCTCGCGGCGCTGCTGCTGGCGGAGGAGAACCGCCGCCGTCTGCCCTACCATTTCGCCCTGTTCGGCCTGCTGTGCCTGGCGTTGGTGGGTTATGTCCGCACTTTCGGTCTGCCGACGCCGCGAATGACCGACGATCTCGGCTTGACCGGCGACAGCGCCCAAGTTCGGGAAAACCCTTTCCACGACGGCGAAAACAGCACCGAAAACAAGCAGGCGCCGGTGGCCGTGGTGGTTTTCCGCGACGACTACGAACCCGACGGCGGTGCCTATTATTTCCGCGAATCGGCCTATTCCCAGTTTAACGGCCGAATGCTCGATTTCGCTTCGCATCCACAGATGGACCTCGACTTGATCCCCACGCTGTCGCCGACCCGGGACACCCCGGAAGAGAATGTTCGCGGCGCTGTGGCAGCCCAAGACCGCAAGCCGGTGAGCGTCACCATCGGCACGCTGACACCCCACCGCTCGCCCTTCGGCCTTGATGCGCCGGTGGCGTTTGAGCGCGCCCCCAATCCCAACAATCTGCGCTTCAGGCGCACTTGGGACGCCCATTCGCTGGTGCCGGATTTCGACCTGGGCGCGATGCTCGACCAAGCCGCGGGCGACCCGGCCTGGCCCGAGGCGGTGAGGCAGGAGTACCTGCGCCTGCCCGAAGACCCGCGCTACGGGGAATTGGCGCGGGAGATTGTTGGCGGCCTGCGGCCGGAATACGCCGACGACGCTTTCGCCCGCGCCTGGGCGGTGAAGACCTATCTCGACCGCAACGGTATTTACAGCTTGGCCAATGAACACGCCTACGCCGAAGATCCGGCGGCCTCTTTCCTGTTCGGCGATTTGACCGGCTACTGCATGCATTTCGCCTTCGCCTCCACCTATATGTTGCGCAGTCTGGGTATTCCGGCCCGGGTCGGCGTCGGCTATTCGGTGCCCGCCGCCAACCGCGCTGGGGGCTCTTCGCTGTTGATCCAAGCGATCCACGGCCACGCTTGGCCGGAGATTTACTTCGAGGATTACGGCTGGGTTATCGTCGATCCGGCGCCGCAGCAGACGCTGGTCGATATGACCACCGACCCGCAGAATGAATTGCAGCAAATGCTCGGCGACATGTTGCGCGGCGAGGCGGCGTTCGAGGAATTTCTCGAACAGCAGGCCGGTTTCGCCATCAATTGGCGGCTGCTGCTGAGCGCCTTGCCCGCCCTGCTCGCCGCGGCGCTGCTGGTGGGCTATGCGGTCAAGTCCTACCGTCGGTGGATTCCGGTCGCTGCAGGCCCCGCCGCGCAATACCGCCTGAGTTACCGCGCCGCTTTGGATCAACTCGCGGCGGTGGGAATCCGCCGGCGCTTCGGCGAAAGCCGGGAGGCCTTCGCGCGGCGGGCGGGCGCGACCGCGCCGACATTGGCGACGCTCACCGACTGGCATCTGGCCCGGGCCTTGGGCGGTCGCCGGGGCGGTCCTGTGAAGGCGGATTGGGCCGCCCTGAGGCGGCGCGTTGGCGGTGAAATCCGCGGCAACACGGGTCTGGGCAGAAGAGCGCTCGCGCTATTGCATCCTTTCCCATGGCTGCGCGCCCGATAAAAACCCGCCCTTGAAATCCCGCCGAGGGGGTCACCCATCGGTGACAGGCCGTTGAAGGACTCGTTTGCGGTCGGGGCAATTGATCTCCCGACATAAGGGAGGCTGGAAGGAATTTTATCCAGGCTCGAAAATCGTTTCTCCCAAGTCTGTCCGTGTGGCTGCTGATGTACTATAGCACCGGAAATTTTGGTCCCATTGAGGGCGGCGGATTTATGAGTCTGGAATTGGCGGCGCGGAAGGCGCCGGATGATTCGCCAAGTGGCACGGAGGAGCGCTTGGCGGATGCCGTTGCCGCCCTGCGGCGGCTGCGGGAGCGGGTGCGCGGACAAGTGCTCGGTCGCGACGACGTGATCGAACTCGTGATAATCGCCTTGATCGCCGACGGCCATGTGCTGTTGGAGGATTTCCCGGGCTCCGGCAAGACCACGCTGGCCAAGGCCCTCGGCGAAGCCATCGGCGACGACCGCGAAGCCGAAGACCAAGCTGGCGGCGAGCGCGTTGCACCTTTCCGCCGCATCCAGTTCACGCCGGATTTGCTGCCTTCGGATGTCACCGGCGTGCCGGTATTCGACGCCGCCAGCAACGCCTTCCACTTCCGCCGTGGCCCGATCTTCGCCCACGTGGTGCTGGCGGACGAAATCAACCGCACCTCGCCCAAGGTGCAGGCGGCCATGCTCGAAGCCATGGGCGAGAAGCAGGTCACGGTGGACAACACGACCTATCCGCTGGATGAACTCTTTTTCGTGATCGCCACCCAGAACCCGCTCGATATGGTGGGCACGTATCCCCTGCCCGTGCCGCAACTCGACCGTTTCCTGTTCAAGATCGTCATGGACCATATCGACCGGCGGGCGGAGCTTGAAGTGCTGGAAACTTGGCGCAGCCGCCGCGATACCAAAGATTCCGGCCGGGCGGTAAGTCGCGGGGAAATCCTCGCGGCCCGGGCCGCCATCGACCGCGGGGTGGCCATCGCCGACGCGGTCAAATCCGCCTTGGTGGATATCTCCCGCAATCTGCGCGCCGACGAGCGGGTTTTGCAAGGCAACTCCACCCGCTCGCTGGTATTGATGCTGCCGGCGCTGCAGGTCGCCGCCGCTTTGCGCGGGCGCGATTTCATCAGCGCCGAAGACATCGAACTGCTGCTGCCCCGGGTGCTGGGCCACCGCTTGGAGCTGGTGCCCGGAGCGACCGATCTGGAGCGCATCCTGGGCGACAATATGCGCGAGCCGATGGAGCGCCTCGCCGCCGGCACGCTGGCTAGCCCGAATCAAGAGAGACGAGCGCAAGCGTAATGACCACTCACAAACTGCGCAAAAATACGTCACGAAGGGCACGGCATTCGGGCAATCGAACTACGAGTCGGTGGCGGGTGGGGCCTCGCGGCGGTGTCTGAGGCATGGATGCCGAAGCCAAGCCTCCAAGGATGGATTTACGGCGTCCGCGGCGAGGCCCCACCCGCCACCGACGGATCGAAGCCGCAACATTCGCTTGAGCGTTTAACAATCCCCCGGATTCGCGAAGTTTTTCGGCAGCCTGTGAGGTTCCAAACGGCTTCTTTGTTGGCGGGCCTGGCCCTGCTCTGCCCAAGCGTTTGCGCGTTTGGCCAAGACACCGAACCGGCGCCGGGGTTGGACGATATCGCTGTCGTCCAAGCCGCCACTTGCTTCGGCTTTTCCGACATAGCGCATCCCCGCGCGCTGGCGATTTGCGACGCTTTGGCGCTGAACGAGAACGTCCGGGCGCGGGAACTGGCGGAAGAATGGCTGCGGCGGCAACCGGATTCTCCGGCGGCGCAATTCGCCTTCGCGGAAGTGCTGTACGAAGCCGAGGGCAATTTGGCCCGGGCGCTGTTCCATCTCGACCGCGCCGAAAGTCTTACCGGCTATGAGTCCCTGCTCGAAGCCGTCGAATCCGGCAATATCCAATGGCACTATCTGACTTTGAGTCAGTTGTCGAATGTGCATCAGCTGATGGGCGATCAACGGCGCGCTCTGGCCTATTTGGACAAGATCGAGGAAATTTACGGCCAAGACATCGAATCCTTCCGCGGCTGGCCGTTGCTGAAACTGAAACGCTACGACGACGCCCGCGCCAGCGCCCTGACGGCGCTGGAGAACAGCGAAAACGCCCGGCAGCGGGCCAGCGCCTGGAACACCCTGTGCGCGGTGGAGCTTGCCAGTTTGGCGCCGCTGGATTCCATGGAGGTCTGCGATCGCGCGATCAACGAAGACGAAAGCCTGGCCGCCGAAACCGGCTCCGCCGATACGGTCTATCTGACCAATGCTTCAGAAGTCGCGCTGTCGCTGCTGCGCATGGGGCAGGCCGAGGACTACCTCGACCGAGCCACCCGCACTTTGAACCCGGACAGCGTCGCCGACCCGTGGATCTTCAAGTTGTACTTGACCATGAGTCAAGGCCGCTTTGAAGAAGCGCGGACGGCGCTCGACCGCATGCTGGTATGGCGCGAACAACAGAAACCCATTGTCGGCGTCATGAACCGGGCCGAGCACTTCATGGTCAGCGCCGCTTTCATGCTGCTGACCGGTTACGCGGAAGACGCGGCGGCGTTGTCCGCCGCCGCGCTCAACCAACCCGACCGCAACGGCTCGTTCAGCGCCGACGATTTTCAAAAAGACGCCTTGGCCGCGCTGGTTCACGCGGTCGCCAGGCGCACGCAATACCAGATGCGGCTCGAAAACGCTGCGGCCGGCGGTCGGGCCGGCTTGCTCGGCGCATCGATCGCCGCAAGCGGAACGCGGTTTTCCGCTTGGCGCTCGGAACGTTTGGCCGCCTCGCTTTTCACCCGCCCGGGAATCCTGGTCAACCGGCTGCGGCCCTACGCACCGCTCGATGTGCATATCCCGGAATGGCTCGAACCTGAACTGGTGCGCATGATCGGCCCCGGTGTTGTGCGGGCGGCGCTCGAGGAGGCGCGCGCCGCCGGCGCTTTCCAGCTCAACACCGGCTATTACCACGCGTATCTCGCCGAGGCCGCCGCGGTCGAAGGCTCCGACGCCGAAGTAATCGAATACGGCGACCGCGCGCTGGCGCAATTGCCAGCCGAGGAAGTGCTGCTGCGCGCCAGGGTCGAAGCGCGCGCGGGCTATGCGCGGTGGAATTCGCGCGATTACAGGCGGGCGCTGGAACAACTCGCCCGCGCCTTGGGCGCCGATCCGGGCATTACCCGCAGGCTCGGCGCGGCGCTGCCCGTTAGTCCGCGCATTTCCGGCGATGGTTTTTCCCGCGAATTGGCCGCCATCCTGCTCGCGTCGCCACGCTTCAGCGAGCACGAAAACGGTTTTCCGCTCGAAATCGGCGGCGACGGCGCGGTTTGCCTGCGGGCGCAATCGGGACTGAATTTGGCGTGCTATACTGCGCCGGTCGAGGATGCCGCCGCCGCCGGTCAAGCCTTCCATACCTTGGCGTTCGGGCCGGGAATCGAAATCGGCAAAGCGCGGCGCTCCATGCTGCGCGGTTCCAGCGTGATACTCGCCAACGGTGTTCGGCAACCGGAGACCGGCTCGGAACTGCTTTCCGAAAACTGACCGCCAGACCAAACTGAAGTCGTGCCCGACCGCGATCATTTATCCAAGCGGCTGATTGTGCTGCTCGCGGCGACCTCGGCGCTGGGGCCTTCCGCCACGCAGATTCTGCTGCCGGCGGTGCCCGCGATTCGCCGGGATTTCGCCGTCAGCGACGATTTGGCGCAGCTCACCTTAAGCCTGTCCATGGCGGCCATCGCTTTGGGCACGCTGAGCTACGGCCCGCTGTCCGACAAGTACGGGCGCAAGCCCATCATCCTGCTCGGTTTGCTCATCACTGTCGCTGGCTCGCTGCTGTGCGTTTTCGCCGAGACCATTCAGATATTGGTTGTGGGCCGGTTCGTGCAGGCGTTCGGCGCCGCCGTGGGGCTGGTGCTGGCCCGCGCCATCGTGCGCGATATCTACGGGCCGGTGGAATCCGCCCGGGTGATTGCGACCCTGGTCACGGTGATGGTGGCGATCCCGATGTTCTCGCCGGCGCTGGGCGGCGAGTTGCTGATTCGTTTCGGCTGGCAGGCGACCGGTGCTGCCATCGCCGTGTTCGCCTTGGCGATGCTGGTGCTAATCGGCTTCAGCCTGCCGGAAACGCTGAAGGAGCCGGTTCCCTTCGAAGGCGTGGCTTCGATGCTGCGCGGCTTTCGCGAGCTGCTGTCGTCCCGGGCTTTCAGCGGCTATGCCCTGTGCGGGGCATTTGTTTCGGTGATTTTTTTCAGCTTCATCGCCGCTGGCCCCGAAATCCTGGTGTCGGTCATGGGACGGCCAGCGAATGAATACGGCTACTATTTCATCCTGATTCCCGGCGGCTTCATGGTCGGCAGCTACATCGCCAGACATTTCGCCCGGTGGTTGCCCGGTGACCGCCAGATGCTGATTGGATTGTCCATCGCCATCGGCGGAATTTGTCTCGCATTCGCATTCCAATTCGCCGGCTGGCGCCACCCGCTGGCCTTGTTCGGACCGGTGTCGCTCACCGTTTTGGGCAACGGCATCACCCTGCCCAATGCCCAAGCCTCCGCCATCAACGAATTTCCGCGCATGGCGGGCAGCGCTTCCGGCCTCAGCGGGTTTATGCAAATGACTCTGTCCGCCTGCGCGGCGCAATTGGTCGCCTTCGTCTACAACGGCAGTGCCTATCCGCTGCTGTGCATCATGCTCGCGGCCGCCTTGCTGGCCCTGGCCAGCTTCTCCCTCGGCTCCCGACCGCGCCTGCGCGGCCTGCGCAAGCCTCGGCCTACTTGAGCGGTTCGGCCGCCCGCAGTTGGTCGAGGAATTGCGCCTCGTCACGCAGGCAACGGAGATCCAGCAGCAGGCTGCCATCGTGGATTCTGCCGATCACCGGCCGCGGCAGCTTGCGCAGGTTCGCGGCCAGCCGCCGCAGCGTTTCGTCATGGGCGCCTTTGTCGGTGCGGGGCCGAAGTTGCAGCGCAGTGCTGTCGAGTTGTTCCAGCGGCAGGGCGCCGCTGCCGATCTGACTTTTGCAAGGCGTCAGGGAGACTGCGATCCCGGGCTCGAACAATGCCGCCAGCGCTTCTCGCAGCCGTCCGCCGAGGGCCGCTATTTCCGCCGCCGGCCGGGTTAGATCCGCCAGCAGGGGCAGGCGTTCCGGCAGGCGCCGGGGGTCCCGGTGTAACCGCAATACTTCGCCCAGGGCCGCGATAGTGAGCTTGTCCACCCGCAGCGCGCGCCGCAATGGATTGCGCCGCAGCCGCTCAATAAGTTCCCGGCGACCGACGATGATGCCAGCCTGTGGGCCGCCCAGCAGCTTGTCGCCGCTGAAGGTCACCAATTCGACACCCTCCGCCAGCACTTCGCGCACCGTGGGTTCCCGGGGCAGGCCGAAACGAGCCAGATCCAGCAAAGTGCCGGAACCCAGATCGTAGGCGAAGGGCAGGCCGCGCTGCCGCGCTAAGGCGGCCAATTCGCGGCAGGAAACCGCGCTGGTGAAGCCGCGCACTTCGTAATTGCTGGTGTGTACCTTCAGCAACAGCGCGGTTTGTTCGTTGATGGCGGTGCGGTAATCGCGCAAATGAGTACGGTTGGTGGTGCCGGTTTCCTTTAGCGCGCAGTTGGCGCCGGCCATGATTTCCGGCATTCGGAACGAGCCGCCGATTTCCACCAATTCGCCCCGGGAGACCACGACTTCGCGTCCGGCTGCCAGCGTATTGAGCAGCAACAACACCGCGGCGGCATTGTTGTTGACCACCGTCGCGGCTTCGGCGCCGGTCAATTCGCAGAGCAGCGCTTCCAGATGATGATCGCGCTCGCCGCGCTCGCCCCGGTCGACATCGTATTCCAAATTGCAGGCCCCGGCGGCCAATTCCACGGCCCGCACCGCCGCCGCCGGCAGCGCGGACCGGCCCAGGTTGGTATGCGCCACGGTACCGCTGAGGTTGAAAACCGGCTTCAGCGGGGAAGCGGATTGCGCTTCGACCCCACGCCTCACCGCCGCCAAAATCGAAGCCCGCAGCGCATCGGCGGCGACCGCTTGTCCACTGTCCGAGCCCGCCTCCCGCAGGGCGGCGCGCCGTCGCGCCAATTCCTCCCGCGCCGCGAGCTTGCAAACCTCGGCACCGTGCCGCTGGACCAATTCGGCCAACTCCGGGGCGGCAAGAACGCGGTCCACCGAAGGCAGCGCTCTCAGATTTGGATTTTGCGACACTGTTGGAAGGCCGGGTTGCCGATTCGCGGCGGGGAAGCCGCAAACTCTATCACAGCCGGCCTGACCGAGATGCCGCGCCCGCCATCAACAGGTCGAAGCCCCGCATCGGCTTGCGGCTTGACAGCCGCTGCGAATCACTGGACTTGCCGCGGCCCGATAAACGGGTGGCTTGGATTCGCGAGCGCGCTGGTGCAGTATCCGCGCTGGATACATCGCCCGGAACGCATACATGGCCGAAAAACCACCTTTGCTGATCGTCAACAAGTTTCACGCCGCAACCATCGCCAAGCTTGACGCGCGTTTTGAGACGCATCATCTGTGGCCGCTGGACGCGGACGGAAAACGCGAATTGATCAAGCGGCTGGACGGAAATTGCCAAGCGGCGGCGACGGCATCCTGGAATTGCGACGATGTCGTTTACGAATTGACTTCGCTGCGGGTGCTGACCTGTTTTGGCGTCGGTGTCGATGGTATCGATTTCGCGCGCACGGGGGCGGCGGACATCGCCGTGACCAACACCCCGGATGTGCTCAACGACGCTGTGGCGGATTTGGCCATCGCGCTGATTCTCGCGACCACCCGCAATATCGTCCAAGCGGATCGGTTCGTGCGGGAAGGCGGCTGGGTTCACGGACCTTTCCCTTTCGGCCGCAGCTTGGCGGGGCGCACCCTCGGCGTGCTCGGCCTCGGCCGAATCGGTCGCGCCATTGTGCGCCGGGCGGAACCTTTCGGCCTGCGCTTCGCCTATCACAACCGCCGCCCGAATCCCGACCTGGATTTCCCGAGATTTGATTCGCCGCGGGAGTTGGCGCTCCACAGCGATATTCTGCTGAACATGCTGCCGGGTGGACCGGAAACCCTGGGCATGGTCGATCTCGGCGTGCTGCAAGCGCTGGGCCCGGAAGGAACCTTGATCAACGTGGGCCGGGGTTCCACCGTCGTCGAGGCGGATTTGGCGCAGGCCTTGCGGAGTGGTGCGGTCGCCGCCGCCGGCCTGGATGTCTACGCCGACGAGCCGCGGGTGCCGCCGGAGTTGCTGGCCATGGACAACGTAGTGCTGCTGCCCCATATCGGCAGCGCGACCTTTGAGACCCGCACCGCCATGGGCCAAGTGGTAATCGACAATCTCGACGCCTGGTTCAACGCCGGCAAATTGCTGACCAAAGTCACCGGCAACTAACCCCGCCGCCGACGGGTCGAAGCCCCGGTATCGGCTTGCGGCGCAACGATCATTGCGATTCGCGGGTTTTTTTCCGGCGGCCGGTCAGAGCCCGTCGTTCCCCCCTCACAACCGCGAATGAATGCGCTCAAGCAAACCCGGCAAATCCAACCGACCGTCGCGGTTGGTCTGCACCGAAACGGTCACGCCGGATGCCGTGTAGTGCATAACTTCCGTGCGGTAGCCCGGCCACAGACCGCCGTGGCCAAAGCGCCCGCCGCCGTCGTAAACAAACAACCCAAAGCCGTAATGCGAATCCGGCGCCGCCGGGTCGCGCCAACCGGATTCCAGCATCAGCCGCAAACTCTCCGGCTCCACCACGCGGCCCTCGGCGAGGGCGTCGAAGAAGCTGGCCAGCATCACCGGAGTGGTGACTAAGCCGCCGCCGGTCCATTCCGAGGAAGGGTCAATCTTCATGCTGCCGTCCTCGCGCAAATTGCGCGCGCCGGCCATGTAGCCCGGCGCGATATCCGGCAGAATCGAACGATCCTGCGGCCGCACCCGCTCCAGCTCTAAGGGTCGCAAAATTCGTTCATCAAGCAAATCGAAATAATCGTGCCCAGTCGCCGCCTCGATCACGCGCCCAAGCACCAAGTAACCCGCATCTGTATAGGCGAAGCCCCCGCCGGGCGCGAACAGGGGGTCCCGGTCGATAAAACCGATCAACTCTTCCACTTCGAAGTGGATGCCGCCGTCGCGCAGCGCGCGCCAAATCGAAAGCAGCCCATACCGCACCGTGCCCGGATAGTCGCCAAGACCCGATGAATGCGAAAGCAGATGGCGCAGCCGCATGGAATCGGCATTGGGCAGTTCATCGAACCAGTCGTTGCCCGCCAGCCATTTCGCCGCCGGATCATCCAGCGACAAAACACCGTCCTCCACCAGCAACATCGTCAGCGCCGCGACAAAGGTCTTGCCCGTGCTGCCACCCGGCATTCCCACCGCGCCATCTAGCGGCAGGGCGTTTTCGATATCCGCCAAGCCCACCGCCGCGCTCACCACCGAACCGTCCGCAAAACGCACCGCCCCCCGCAGACCCGGCAAATCCATTTCCGCCCGCGCTTCTTCCAGCAAAGCGGCTAATTCGGCCTCGTCCAGCCCCAAAACCGGCTGGCAAAAAACCAACAACGCAACAACGAACCATTTTTTCATGGCGACCGCTCCGGCAATCAGCTACACGGCGCAGCATAACAAACCGCCACTCCCTGGCCGCCATTGATTGTATTTGCTGGATGGGCTGCGGTGTCGTAGTTGGCGAATCGTGGAACGCCTTGGCGTCGAAGCCGCCGACCACTGGCATTTGCCGGGTGGGTGAATTATTCTGCTGCCGGCACGATAATCGCCTCGGTCGGCGAAGAATGAAACTCCCGAAAAGACGATCATGACTACACCTCCCGCGACGCGACCCAACCCCGAAGCCGTCGAAAAGCTCGTCTACGCCTTCGGTGAACAGACCGATGGCCACGCCGGGATGCGCGAAACGCTTGGCGGCAAAGGCGCCAATCTCGCCGAAATGGCCGCGGTCGGGTTGCCGGTGCCGCCCGGATTCACCGTCAGCACCGATGTTTGCCGCTGGTTCTACGCCAACGGGCGGCAATATCCAGCCGCGCTGGCGGTCGAAGTCGATGCGGCGATTCGCGGCCTCGAAGCGCAGATGGGCAAGAAATTCGGCGCCCGCGGCAATCCGCTGCTGGTTTCGGTCCGCTCCGGGGCGCGTGATTCCATGCCAGGCATGATGGATACGATCCTGAATCTCGGCCTCAATGACGAAACTGTCGAAGGTTTGGCCGAGGTATCGGAAAATCCAACTTTCGCTTGGGATTGCTACCGGCGCTTCATCCAAATGTACGGCGATGTGGTCATGGGAGTGCGGGCCCGGGGTGAGGAAGAAGAGGATCCTTTCCAGCGGATTCTCAACGCCGTGAAACAGAAAGCCGGCGTCAAATCCGATGCCCGGTTGACCACGCCGCAGCTGCGCGGCTTGGTGCGGCGTTACAAAACGCTGATCCGCCGCCGCGCCGGTGCAGAGTTTCCGCAGGATGTCGGCACCCAGCTCTGGGGCGCCATCGGCGCGGTGTTCGGCTCCTGGAACAACGAGCGCGCCGTGCTCTACCGGCAACAGTACCGCATCCCCGCCGAGTGGGGCACGGCGGTCAACATCCAGGCGATGGTTTTCGGCAACGCCGGCGGAGACAGCGCCACCGGCGTCGCCTTCACCCGGGATCCGGCCAGCGGCGCCAACGTATTCTACGGCGAGTATCTGATCAACGCCCAGGGTGAGGACGTGGTGGCCGGCACGCGCACACCGAAAGCCATCGCCCGCCTGGCCGAGGAAATGCCGGAAAGTTACCGCGAATTGTTGGATGTGCGACAAAAGCTGGAGCGGCATTTCAAGGACATGCAGGATTTGGAGTTCACCATCGAGAAAGGCCGCCTGTTTATCCTGCAAACCCGCAACGGCAAGCGCACCGGTCAGGCCGCGGTGCGCATCGCGGTGGAAATGCGGCGCGAGGGGCTGATGTCGCGGGAAACCGCGCTGCTGAAGATTCCGGCCGAATCGGTGGATTCGCTGCTGGTCCCCGTTTTCAATCCGAAAGCGCTGAAAGCCGCGACCGCGATCGGCCAAGGCCTGCCCGCCGGCCCCGGCGCGGCGACCGGCAAAGTCGTCTTCACCACCCTGCGCGCGGAACTCGAAACCCGCAGCGGCAACAAAGTCGTTCTGTGCCGGATCGAAACTTCACCGGAAGATTTGAAGGGCATGCTGCTGGCCGAGGGCATCCTCACTTGCCGCGGCGGAGTATCTTCCCATGCCGCGCTGGTGGCCCGGCAGTTGGGCAAAGTCTGCGTCTGTGGCGCCGGGGAACTCCGCATCGACTACGACGAAAAAACCCTGACCGCGGGCAGACACGTCATCCGCGAAGGCGAATACATCTCCATCGACGGCGGCACCGGAATCATTTACCAAGGCTTGGTGGAAAATTCCGATTCCGAAGTCAAGCGGGTTTTGAACGGCGGCGTCGCGGCGGAGGACAGCTACGCCTACGAGCAATTCCGCACCGTCATGGAATGGGCCGACGAAATTCGCAGCCTGAAAATCCGCACCAACGCCGATACCCCGGCGATGGCGGAGGAAGCCGCGCGCTTCGGCGCCGAAGGCATCGGCCTTTGCCGCACCGAGCATATGTTTTTCGAAGGCGAGCGCATCAATATCATGCGCCAGATGATTCTCGCCGCGGACCAGGGGCAGCGCGAGACCGCGCTGAAGAAGCTGCTCCGCTACCAACGCCGGGACTTTATCGGGCTGTTCAAAGCCATGGGTGGCCGGCCGGTGACCATTCGCCTGCTCGACCCGCCCCTGCACGAATTTCTGCCCCACGACGATGTGGTGCGCCGGCAACTCGCGCAAAAGCTCGGTGTCACGCTGGATTATGTGATCGACCGCGTCAAGGCCCTGCACGAAGAGAACCCCATGCTCGGCTGCCGCGGTTGCCGGCTCGGCATACTGCACCCGGAAATCACCGAAATGCAGACCCGCGCCATCTTCGAAGCCGCCGCCGCGGTGATCAAACAGGGTGTCGAAGTCGCGCCCGAGATCATGATTCCGCTGGTTGGCTACCGCGCCGAATTGGCCGACCAGTTGCGCACCGTGCATCGCGTCGCCGGGCAAGTGCTGAAGCGGCAGAAAGTGGAGATCGACTATTTGGCGGGGACGATGATCGAAATCCCCAGGGCGGCGGTCACCGCCAACGAAATCGCTGCCGAGGCGGATTTTTTCAGCTTCGGCACCAATGATCTCACCCAGACCACCCTCGGCCTCAGCCGGGACGACATGGGGCTGTTCTTCGACGAATACAAGAAGAAGGAAATTTTCAATCAGAATCCCTTCGCCAGCTTGGATCAGAGCGGCGTAGGGCAATTGATCGAAATGGCGGTCGAGCGCGGACGCCGCACCAATCCGGGCCTCAAGCTCGGCATTTGCGGCGAGCACGCCGGCGACCCGGCATCCATTGAATTCTTCCAGCGGCAAGGCTTGGATTACGTCAGTTGCTCCCCGCCCCGGGTGCCGGTGGCGCGCCTGGCGGCGGCCCAGGCGCGCTTGCGCGGCCCAGCCTGAGACGGTAGCGCGAACCGAGTTCGCCGGCGCTCGTTCGAACCGCGAGGCGGCAGCAGCGCGCATTTCTATCGCCACGCTTTATCTGCTAGTCTGCGGCTGTCGCGGATGCCCCGGGAGCCAACTTCATGAGTGTCGGTCTGCAGGCCCTTTTGTCGTTGCTGCCGATTGTGTCGGTGGCGTTTTTCCTCGTCTTGCTGCGCTGGCCCGCCAGCCGCGCCATGCCGATCGCCTACGCCGTGGCCTTCGCGCTGGCTTGGCTGGTTTGGCAAGTGCCGCTCGGCAAGATTCTGGCCGCGAGCGTGAGGGGGCTGATCATCGCCGCGACGCTGATCTTCATCATTTTCGGCGCCATCCTGCTGCTCAACACGCTGCGCCAAAGCGGCGCCATGCACGCCATCCGGGAAGGCTTTTCCGATATCAGCCCCGACCGCCGGGTGCAGGTTATCATCATCGCCTGGCTGTTCGGTTCCTTCATCGAAGGTTCGGCCGGCTTCGGCACGCCGGCGGCGGTCGCGGTGCCGTTGATGGTGGGTTTGGGTTTTCCCGCCATGGCGGCGGTGGTGGCCGGCATGATCATTCAGAGTACGCCGGTATCCTTCGGCGCCATGGGCACGCCGATTCTGGTTGGAATCAATACCGGCCTGTCGGGGGACCCGCAAGTGGAGGCCTACTTCCTTGAGCGAGGCTTCGCCGGATGGGATGAATTCCTCGCCTTCATCGCCACCCGGGTCGCCATCCTCCACGCTTTGGCCGGCACCTTCGTGCCCTTGCTGGTGACCGCGGTCATGACCCGGTTCTTCGGCCCGGAGCGGAGTTTCGCGGCGGGCTTCAAAGTCTGGAAGTTCGCCCTGTTCGCCGCCTTGGCGATGACGATTCCCTACGTCGCCGTGGCGGTGGCGTTCGGCCCGGAGTTCCCGTCGATGTTCGGCGGCCTGATCGGTTTGGCCATCGTCGTGACGGCGGCGCGCAAAGGCTTCCTGGTGCCCAGGCAAGAAGACTATTGGGACTTCGGAGAGCGCGAGACTTGGGAAGAGGAATGGACCGGTTCCGCCCAGGACCGCGGGGAAGCGCCCGACCCGGACCAACGCATGAATCTGTTGAAGGCTTGGTCGCCCTATTTGTTCGTCGCCGGCCTGCTGGTGCTCACGAGGCTGCCGCAAGTGGGTTTGGAGCCGTTTCTGCGTGCCGCCCACCCGCTGGTCACCTGGTCCTGGCCGGAGATTTTCGGCAGCGATATCAGTGCGTCATTCCAGCCCCTGTGGTCGCCGGGCACGATTTTCATCGTCGTCTCGCTGCTGACGATTCTGTTGCACGGCATGCGTCCGCAGCAATACGGGGCGGCCCTCGGCGGTTCCCTTCGCACCCTGCTGCCGGCCTCGGCGGCACTGGTCTTCACCGTGCCCATGGTGCAGGTGTTCATAAATACCAGCGGCGGTGCGGCGGAGTACGAGCAAATGCCCATCGCCCTGGCGGAGGGAGTGGCCAATCTGGCCGGTTCCGCTTGGCCGTTTTTCGCCACCTTTATCGGCGGCTTGGGGGCTTTCGTCGCCGGCAGCAACACTGTTAGCAATATGATGTTCTCGCTGTTCCAGTTCGGTGTCGGCGAACGCATTTTGGTCGATCCCACATGGATCGTCGCCTTGCAGGCGGTGGGCGGCGCTTCCGGTAACATCATCTGCGTTCACAATGTGGTGGCGGCCTCGGCGGTGGTGGGGCTGGTGGGCAAGGAGGGCGCGGTCATCCGCAAGACGCTGCTGCCGTTCCTGTACTACGCCCTGATTACCGGCGCCCTCGGCTACGGCATCGTCACCGGCGGCATTTTCAACGCGGGCTATATGGTGGTCGCGGCGATTGTGGCGCTGATGATCGCATTGATCGCGCGCCACCATGAGCGTGGATGAATCCCGCCGCCTTTCGCTTACCGTTGCCACGGCGGGCCATGTCGATCACGGCAAGTCCCTGCTGGTGCGCAATCTGACCGGCACCGATACCGATACCCTGGCGGAAGAAAAAAGTCGCGGCCTGTCGATCAATCTCGGTTTCGCCTACCGGTCTTATCAACAAGACGGCAACGATTGCCTGCTGGGATTCGTCGACGTGCCCGGCCATATCGATTTCATCGGCAATATGCTGGCCGGTGTCGGCGCCGTCGATGCCACCGTTCTGGTGGTTGCGGCCGATGACGGATTGATGCCGCAGACCGAGGAACACGCTGCGATTCTGCATCTGCTCGATATCCGCGCTGGCTGCGTCGCGCTGACCAAGATCGACCGCGTCGGCAAGACTCGACTCCCGAAGGTCAAAACGCGAATTCGCGAGTTGCTGGTCGGCACGGGATTGGCGGAGTGTCCGATCTTTCCGGTATCCAATCCCGACGGCGGCGGCATCGGACGGTTGGCCGATTATCTGCACCAATTGCTGTTGCAAAAGCACCGGCGTGGGGAAGCCGGGGTTGGGCGGCGGTTCCGCTTTTTAATCGACCGCGGCTTCAGCGCCCGCGGCGTCGGCACCGTGGTGACCGGAAGCTGCCGGGCGGGCGCCGTTGCGGTCGGAACCACGCTGCGGCACAGTGGCGGCGGCGAAACCAGAATCCGCGGCATCCGCGTCCATCAAGAAAATCGGCATACCTTGCGCCAGGGCGAGCGCGGCGCTTTGCATATCACCCTGGATCACAGCCTGGTTCGTCGCGGCGACTGGTTGCTCGACACCGCGCCGAGCCATCCGGTAAATCGCTTCGACGTCCGTTTGCTTCTGCTGCCGGGCGCTCCGGTGCCCAAGCCCAATACGCGCCACCACCTGCATATCGGCGCCGATCATCGCTTGGCGAGCCTGCGCCGGCTGGCAACGGATGCTGCGCCGGATGTGGTGAAAGGTGATTGGTTTCAAGTGAAAACGAAGGAGCCGCTGCACGTTCTCCACGGCGACCGTTTCATTCTGCGCGACCCGGCCGCCAGCCGCACCGTCGGCGGCGGCCGGGTGATCGATATTTTCGTGCCCGGCCGCGGCCGCGACAGCGCCGCGCGGCTCGACATGTTAGCGGCGATGGATCAGCCGCCCGAGGCGGCCTGCCGGGAACTGGCGCGGCTTTCGCCCGACGGAGTCGATCTGAACCAATTCGGCATTTGCCGCAATCTGACCGCGGACCGCCTCCGCGAACTGGCCGACAAACTCTGCCGACCGCCAGCGCCGTTTGTCGTCTTGCCGGTCGCCGGCGGCGAATCTCCCCGCCTGATGAGCCGGGAGCATTATCTGGCGCGGCGGGGAAGCATTCTCGCGGCGGCGGCCGCTTTCCACCGGACCCATCCCGAGCGCCAAGGCATGGATCAATCGCGCCTGCCGCAGTTGCTGGAAAACCGCTTGCCCCGGCTCTTGCTGGGGGCTTTGATCGAACGTTTGGTGAGCGATGGCGATTTGCGGCGCAGCGGCTCGCTGTTGCATTTGCCGGGCCACAGCAGCCGCCGCGGTGAAGAAGTGGACAATCTCATGCGCAAACTGCGGCCGGTGCTGCGCAAGGCGGCCCGGATTCCGCCGCGAACGCGGGAGCTGGCGGAAATCAGCAGAACGCCGCTGGCGGCGCTGGTGAAAATCCTGCGGCAAGCGGAAACCTCGGGCGAACTCGTCAAAGTCGCCGACAACCGGCACTATCTGCCGGAAACCCTGGGCGAACTCGCCGCGCTGGTGGAACAATGCGCCGGCGGCGCGGCCGGCGGCAAAGGCTTCAGCGTCATCGAGTTCCGTGACGCCAGCGGCATCGGCCGCAATTTATGCATCGAAATTCTGGAGTACTTCGACGGCATCGGCTTTACCCGCCGCGACGGCAATCTCAGATTTCTCCGCCCGAGCCGCAAACTCCCCCACGCCAAGGGCAACGGTCTGCCGCGTTGAATGGCGTCTCCGACGGTGCGCGGATAGGGCGCTTTGTGCTTCATTCCCGCCTGTCTCTTTCGATGCCTTGACCCGCTCGCGAGCTCGGCGGGAGCGCGTAACGGCGGGGCGAAAATTCGCGCAACTCGCACGCTGGACGGGTTTACCGTTCGGGGCGAAAACTGTAGTCTTGCGCGTCGGCGGGTCGTCGCAAAAATACCGGTCGAGCAGCGCAAAGCAGCTCATCCAAGCGGTTGTATTTGGAGTGCCAGCGGTCCTGCCGACGGGGACGGACAACAGCGGATCAGCGATAGTGGGCCAGGGAATCAGCGCCATTGAGTTCACCGCCGAGCAATTCGCGCGCTTCGGCAAACGGCTGCGGGCGAATCTGGAGGCGCTGGAGCTGGTGTTGAGCAGACCGGATTTCGGTGCCGGCGAATTGACCTTCGGCGCCGAGCTTGAGTTGTACATCGTCGATCCGCGGGGCCAGCCCCTGCATGTGAATCAAGAAATCATCACCGAACTCGACGATCCGCAAATCACGCTGGAACTGAACCGCTACAACCTGGAATACAATTTCAGCCCCAGTCTCATAGCCGACAACTGCTTCCGCAAGACCGAGCGCGAAGCCTTGGCGGCGATCGACAAAATCAACGCCTGCGCCGCCCAATGGAATGGTTCGGTGGTACCCGTGGGGATTCTGCCGACTTTGCAGCAATCCGATATCGGCTATCAGGCGATGACCAAGCTGCCGCGCTTCGAGGCGCTCACCCGGGAACTGACCCATATCCGCGGCGGCCCGTTCACCATAGCCATATCGGGCGCCGATACTTTGCAGCTCGCCATGGACGATGTAACGCTGGAGGGCGCCAATACTTCGTTCCAGATTCATTTGCGCGTGCCGCTCGATGAATACGCGGAGTTTTACAACGCGGCACAATTGATCACGCCGCTGGTGGTGGCGCTGGCCGCCAATTCTCCCACCCTCTTCGGCCACCGCCTGTGGCAGGAAACGCGTATTCCGCTGTTCAAGCAATCGATCGACTGCCGGCCGAAAGACGGCATGCATCCCATTCCGGCCCGGGTGAATTTCGGCAACAACTGGATTCGCAATAGCCCCTTCGAGCTGTTCGCCGAAGCCGCCATGCTGTACCGACCGGTTTTCGCCGTTTGCGACGACGAGGATTCCGTCGCCGTGGCCAAGGCCGGCGGCACACCCGCGCTCAACGAACTGCGTTTGCAGCAAGGCTCGATCTGGCTCTGGAACCGGCCGATTTACGATCCCGCCGACGGCGGCCATTTGCGCATCGAATTCCGCGCCCTGCCGGCCGGGCCAAGTTTGGTCGATATGCTGGCCAACGCGGCGCTCGCCATCGGCCTGACCAAAGTCATGCAGGAGCATATTCTCGAACTGCTGCCGGCGATACCGTTCAATTACTGCACAGCCAATTTTTACCGCGCCGCCCAGAACGGGCTGGACGCGAAGTTGTTCTGGCCCTCCACGGCGCAAATTCAGCCGGAGTATTTTCCGGTGCCGGAGCTGCTGGAAAAACTGCTGCCGCGGGTGCCGGAAAAACTTGCGGAGATGGGCTTCCGGGAAGAAGATTTCATGCCTTTGCTCGCCGTCGTCGAAGAGCGTTTGGCGGCGCGCAAAACCGGCGCGCGCTGGCAACTGGAAAAAGTCGCCGAACTGCGCCGGGACATGCACAAGCGCGAAGCCCTGATTGAAATGCTGGCGCAATACCGTGCCAACAGCGCCGCCAATATCCCCGTGGCCAGGTGGAAATAGTGAAAGCGGACCCGGCGGATGGAGCAAGTAGACCGGTCGGACCAAGCGGTTTGTTCCATCATTGGCGGGACCCCGACCCGAATTCTCTCGGCGACAGCGCGGTGGAGTTCCTGCACCGACTGCCCGGCCCGACCTGCATTCATCTGACCGGCAAAGACGGCGGCCGCTGCCGGGCGCTGGCGACACTGCTCCACGGCAATGAGCCAAGCGGCCTGTTCGCATTGTTCGAGGCGCTGCGGAGCGGCCTGCGACCGGCGGTGGATATGCTTTGCCTTGTTCCCTCGGTTGCGGCGGCGAAGCGGGCGCCGGGATTCGCCTACCGGATGCTGCCGGGGAACAAAGATATCAACCGCTGCTTCACGCCGCCGCCAAGCGACAGCGAAACGCCCCAAAGCGCTGGCACGAGAATTCGCTGTGCCAGCGAGGTGGATGATCTCGCCTCGGAAATGAGGGCGCTGCTGGAGGCCGCGCGACCGGAATGCGTGGTAGATATTCACAACACTTCCGGTTCCAGTCCCTCCTTCGGCATCAGCACGATAATGGAGCCGCGCCACGAAGCGCTGATCTCGCTTTTCACCAAGCGGATGATCGTCACCGACTTGCGGCTCGGCTCCCTGATGGAGCGATGCCACGACGATATGCCCATCGTCACCATCGAATGCGGCGGCGCCGAAGACCGCGAATCCACCCCGCTCGCTCTGGAGGGGCTTGCGCGCTATTTCACTTTCGACAATGTGCTCGATGCGGACCCGGCCGATATGTCGCTGGAATTTTTCCATCATCCCATGCGCCTGGAATTGAACGACGGCAAGGATATCGCCTACGCCGAGCGCAGTTTGCTCGCCGACGGCGTGACTTTGCTGCCGTCAGTTGAGAACTACAATTTCGGCCATGTCGATGCCGACACCCTGCTGGGCTTCGTTCCCGGCCCCCTTGACGAGCATTTGCGGGTGCAAAACGGCAGCGGCGGGGCGCCCGCCGGAGACTATTTCCGGGTGTCCGGGGGCCGGCTCTATCCCAAGCGGAAGCTGAAACTTTTCATGGTGACGACGAACCCGGAAATCGCGCGCAAGGACTGCATGTTCTATCTCGCGGAGTTGTAAGCCTCTAGGGACGGAGAAGACCATCATGTCTGAAATAGTTGCCCAGTACGGCCCGATATTCCTCGCCATGGCGGTGGTGTTCGGCTTCTTCATGGCCTGGGGCGTGGGCGCCAACGATGTCGCCAATGCCATGGGCACTTCCGTCGGCGCCCGGGCCATCACCATCAAGCAGGCGATTCTCATCGCCATGGTGTTCGAATTCGCCGGCGCCTGGCTGGCCGGGGGGGCGGTAACCGAGACCGTCCGCAGCGGCATCATCAGCTTGGAGAATTCGGGGCTGGAAGCCAATCCCGAATTGCTTGTCTATGGCATGCTGTCGTCGCTGCTCGCGGCGGGAGTCTGGCTTTTGATCGCTTCCCAGCGAGGCTGGCCGGTTTCAACCACCCATTCCATCGTCGGCGCCATCATCGGCTTCGCGGTGGTGGGGATTTCCTTCGATTCGGTGATGTGGGGCCAGGTCGGCGCCATCGCCTCAAGTTGGGTGGTGTCGCCGCTGTTCTCCGGCGTCATCGCCTTGATGCTCTTTCTCAGTGTGCAGAAGCTCGTGCTCGATACCGAAGACCCGCTGGCCAACGCCAAGCGCTACGTGCCGTGGTACATCTTTCTGGTGGGGTTCATCATTTCGGCGATGACTATGGTCAAAGGCCTTAGCAGAACAAGCCTCGAGTTCAATGCCGGAGAAATCATCCTGACCGCGACCGCCGTCGGCTTTGTCACCATGGGCGTGGGAATCTGGCTATTGCGGCGCTTGGCGCTGCGGCCGCGGGAAGAAGGCCGCGGACTCGACGATCTGGAAAAGGTATTCGGCGTACTGATGGTGTTCACCGCTTGCTCGATGGCCTTCGCCCACGGATCGAACGACGTCGCCAACGCCATCGGCCCGCTGGCCGCGGTGGTCGGCGTGGTGGAAACCGGCGGCGTATTCTCCGGGGAATCCGCCGTGCCCAACTGGGTCTTGCTGCTAGGCGGTGCTGGCATCGTCATCGGCTTGGCCACTTGGGGCTACCGGGTGATCATGACCATCGGCCGCAACATCACCCACCTGACCCCCAGCCGCGGCTTCGCCGCCGAACTGGCCGCGGCGACGACCGTGGTGATCGCCTCCGGCACCGGCATGCCGGTCTCCACCACCCATACGCTGGTGGGCGCGGTGCTTGGAGTGGGCTTGGCCAAGGGCCTGAGCGCCCTCAATCTCGGCGTGGTCGGGCGGATTTTCCTCTCGTGGCTGATCACCCTACCGGTCGGGGCCATCCTGTCGATTGTTTTCTTCTTCCTGTTCCGGGCGATGTTCGGCTGACAGGCCGCTGAGAATCCCAGCGAATCGCAGGGGTTGTTGAACCCAAAGTCCGCGTTGGGGCGGAGTTTCGCGCCGTCGGCGGTCGGCGGCTTGATGCGGCCGCCGCGAATCCGCTCCAGCCGGAGGGCGCAGCCTGGGACCGTTCAGGCTGCGCTTGAAACCGCGCCTTGTGTTGATGCCTGGCGGAAGAGGCAGGAGTCGAACCCACCAAGCCCGTCATCAACAGGCTTCACCGGGTTTGAAGTCCGGGCGCCCCACCGGGGACGATGCTCTTCCGCCAAGCAGTCTAACACAGCGCGAGACTCCAACAGCCGCCGCTCTGGAAAGCCCGGTCCTGGACTCGCCTACTGCACGCCGAGGGCCGAATAAACCGGCCGCGCCTTGGTGAGGAAATCTTCGGCCCGCGACTCCAATTCCGCCAGATTCTCGGCATCGGTTTCGAGCGGTTTGCCGTCCTTGAGCAGGCGCTGATTGCGCGCCTCCAAATGCCGCCAGGCGACCCGCGCCAATTCCGCGCCGGTCGCGGCCTTTTCTTCCACCCCCAGCAGGAATAACTGATGGATGCGGCTGACGGGGATTCCGCCGCCGGTCACCGGGCTCGCCAGAGAATGGATATCGTCGAAGTCCCGGCTGCGGTTTTTGATGAACCGGTTGAGCCGCTCGCATTGTCGCTTGATGCGGGCCGACGGATTGTCATTGGCCGGCGAGATCTGATTGCCGCCCATGAGCACGAGCAGAGAATGCAGCAAACTCACCACGGTGCGCTGTTCCGATTGCAGCTTGCGGATGAGATCGCCGATGGATTTAACCCGGTTGCCGGATAGCTCGTCCAACAGGGGCCGAGAGGTTTCTTCCTGCAAATTCGCTTCACCGATGGGTGCTTGAACGGTCAGCGACGCATCCTCGGCAGCGCGCGTGAGCACGACGTGAAGTTCGTTGAAGCGCTCCATTTGTTCATTGGCGCTGAGGCGGCGCACGCCCTTCACCCAATAGTCGCGCCGGAGAAACGGGCAATTCATGAAATCGGTCAGTTGCTGGCGCAGCAGCGGGTCGGGAACTTCTCCCATGAAATCGCGCTGGGCCTGGGTCGCCGTGAGCACGGGCACTTGGTCGAGGAAATTCGCCGAGCAGGCGAAAGTCATCTTGGCTTCGCTGAGCCAGCGGTTCACGTCGAGAAAAGACATGGGCTGCCAGTCCCGATTGAAAAACTCGTGGGCCAAATAGTTGCGGTTTTGCTTCGCCGCCTGTTCGAGGCGTTTGACCGCCGACGGATAGTGCTTGGCGTAGGCGGGCTCCGCCGCCATCATTTTTTTGGCGAATTCGAGCGCTTCGTCGATTCTGGTGGGCATACCCCTGCCGCTGGGAGACACCCGGTCGAGATACTCCACCAGCAGATTCCGCAACGGCAGGAAGCCCGACCAGCCCGGCTCCACGTTGTAGCTGATGTAAAGCACGCCCCCGACTTTCAGCTTTTCCCGAACGAAGCCGGCGATATCGCGCCGGTTTTCCTCGGAGATCCAGCTCCAGACACCATGCACGCCGATAAAATCAAACTCCGGCAAATCCCGGCGCGCGCGGAATTCCGCGAAGGATTGGTCGCTGACCCGGGCACCGCCGCCGGCGAGCTCCGCCATTTCCCGGGCGATTGTGGCATGGGAAGGGTTGAAATCAATGCCGTGCCAAGCGATCGTGTCCGCCGCGGCGTGCAGATTCAAGCTCAGGCCTTGGCCGAAGCCGAGTTCGCAGGCGTTGGCCGGTTCGGGACAGGCGATGCCGTTGCAGAGCAAGGCCATTTTCGCCCGCAAGGGATTGAGTTCGGAAAAATAACCCCACTGATAATCTACTTCCGTCACATAGCCCGAAGTCCAGCTTTCAGTCATTGGTCCGCCCACCGCTCATGAAAAGGCCGAATGTTAACCCACCGCGCCCCACCGACCCAGCGCGCGGCGCAATTCACCGCGCCGGCGGCGGTTCCACGGGCCGGCCGGGGAGTGGCCGCCAGCCGTAGCGCCGGGTTCCGGCGGCGCAGTATACTCCGGGTGCGGACAACGAATGGCGCGGAAAGGTCGGGAGGAGGCAGACGTGATTTTGGGTGGCTGGGCGCGGCGGGTCGCCGCGGGGGTGGCGATGGCGTTTTTTTTGCTGGGCGCGATGCCGGCGGCGGCGCACGATATTCCCAGCCGGGTCACCTTGCACGCCTTTGTCAAGCCGGAAGGCGATCGGCTGACCGCGCTGCTGCGCATTCCGATGGAAGCCTTTGGCGAAATCAGCTTCCCCTTGCGTGGGCCGGGCTATCTGCAATTCGCCGAAGCCGATTTTTCCCTGCGGGACGCGGCGCGGGTGTATATCACCGAATCCCTGCATTTTTACGAAAACGGCGTGGAACTGGAGGGAAAACAGCTTGAAGCGGTGCGTGTCGCGCTGCCTTCGAACCGCGCCTTCAACGATTTTGATTCCGCCCTGGCGAATATCCATTCGCCGCCGCTCGACGACAGCGTGAATTTATTCTGGCGCCAAGGTGTGCTCGATGTGCTGGTGACTTATCCCATCGGCTCCGATACCGCCGATTTTTCGGTGGATCCGCAACTCGGCACCTTGTCCGATCAGACCACCACGGTGTTGCGCTTTGTTTTGCCCGGCGGCGGCGAACGCCTGTTCAACTACGTCGGCAATCCCGGCCTGGTCGAGCTTGATCCGCGCTGGCATCAAGCGACCCTGCGCTTCGTCGAAATGGGGTTTCTGCATATTCTCGAAGGCGTCGACCATCTGCTGTTCCTGTTCTGCCTGGTGATTCCGCTGCGCAGCCTGCGGCATTTGATTCCGGTGGTCACCGCTTTCACCATCGCCCATTCGATTACCTTGATCGCCTCGGCCATGGGTGTCGCGCCGGGGGTATTGTGGTTTCCGCCGCTGATCGAAACGCTGATCGCCCTGTCGATTGTCTACATGGCGTTCGAGAATATCGTCGGCGCCAAACCGGAGCACCGCTGGATGGTTTCGTTTGGTTTCGGCCTCATCCACGGCTTCGGCTTTTCCTTTCTGTTCAGCGAGACGCTGCAATTTGCGGGCGGGCATCTGCTGTCCTCGCTGTTGGCCTTCAACATTGGCGTTGAATTGGGGCAGTTGCTCATTCTGGCGTTGCTGATTCCGCTGCTGAATCTGCTTTTCCGGTTTCTGGTGGCCGAGCGAATCGGCTGCATCCTGCTGTCGGCACTGCTCGCCCATAGCGCCTGGCACTGGATGCTCGACCGGGGCGGCCAGCTGGGGCAGTTCACTTTCCAGTATCCGATATTCGACAACTTGTTTTATGCCGCGCTGATGCGCTGGGCCATGTTGCTGATTATCGTCGTCGGCTGCTTCTGGCTGACCTATGAAGTTTTCCGGCGTTTGAATCTGGTGCCGAGTTTCGCCGCGCTCGCCGGGCGCCGCGGCGAAAGCTGACGCGGCGCCAAACCGGCGCAAGCGGACACGGCCCGCGTGGATATCCCGCGCGGATAATTGTGCCCGTCGGCGGCATATTGCTATGATGCCGGGCCCTACAACAGCAGGGGAGACCGCCTCATGTCTTCGGCTTTCATCGTCATTTTGGGACTGGTCGGCTTCACTTTCGGCTGGTTCGTGTACTCCCGCTTCATCGCCGAAAAGATTTACCGGCTGGATCCGAACTACGTCACGCCCGCCAACCGCTTCAACGACGCGGTCGATTATGTGCCCACCAACAAGTATGTGCTCTGGGGTTCGCACTTTACCGCCGTGGCCGGTGCCGCGCCCATCGTCGGCCCCGCCATCGCTGTCTATTGGGGCTGGCTGCCGGCGTTGATTTGGGTGACGCTGGGCTCGATTTTCTTCGCCGGCGTCCACGATATGGGCGCCCTGTGGGCGAGCAACCGCCACGGCGCGAGATCCATGGGCGCCCTTTCGGAAGACGTGGTCGGCGCTCGCACCCGCGCCCTGTTCATGGTAGTTATCTTTTTGCTGTTGCTGATGGTCAATGCCGTTTTCGGCACCATCATCGCCGGCGAAATGGTCGATATCGAAACCTCTGTTCTGCCGGCTTGGGCGGCGATTCCCGTGGCCATCGCCGTCGGCGTGCTGATCCGGCGCAAAATCAATCTGTTCGCCATTTCGCTGATCGGCGTGGCGATTCTCTATTTCACGATCTATTTGGGCACCCTGCTGCCGGTGGAAACCGAACAAAGCTGGGACGGCGTGCTGCTCGGCCCCCACGGCAATTGGATCGTGATCCTGTTCATCTACGCCGGCATCGCCTCGATGTTGCCGGTGTGGCTGCTGTTGCAGCCGCGGGACTACATCAACGGCGCCCAGCTCGTGCTCGGCCTGCTGGTGCTGTACAGCGCGGTTTTCATCGCCCTGCCGGATGTCACGGCGCCGATGATCAATGAAAATCTCGCCGAGGGAACGCCGCCCCTGTTTCCGATTCTATTCGTGACCATCGCCTGCGGCGCCCTGTCGGGATTCCACGGCATTGTTTCTTCGGGCACGAGTTCGAAGCAACTGAACAACGAGAAGGATGCCCGCTTCGTCGGTTATCTCGGCGCCCTGGGCGAAGGGTCACTGGCGCTGATCACCATCACCGCGGTTACCGGCTCGCTGTACGCGGTTTCCACGGCTGAATGGAGCGGCCTGTACGCCGGCTTCGGCGACGGCGCCGCGAGCGCCTTCATCGCCGGCGGCGCCGCGCTGATCACCGAGGGCTGGGGTATTCCGGTTTCGTTTTCCGAAACCATGCTGGCGGTGATGGTGGTGCTGTTCGCCGGCACCACCATGGATGCCGGTCTGCGCCTGCAGCGCTACATCATTCAGGAATGGGGCAACATTTACTCCATCGGTTTTCTCGGCAACAACTATATCTCCACGCTGGTCGCGGTGGGCTGCTGTCTGACTTTGGCCTTCGGCGCCACCAACGGCAATTATCCCGGCGACGGCGGCATGTTGATTTGGCCGATCTTCGGCGCGTCCAATCAGATTCTCGCCAGCCTCACTCTGCTGGTGATTTCGGTGTATCTGATGCGGCTGCGCAGGCCGTCGATCTACACGCTCGGGCCGATGGTTTTCATCGTCATCGTGGCATTCTGGGCCGCCGGCTGGTATTTGTTCGACTATTACCGTTCCGGCAATTGGCTGCTGCTGATGCTCAGCCTCGCGGTCATGGCCGCAAGCATCGTGGTGATGCTCGAGGCCATATCGGTGATCGGCAAAATTCGCCGCGGCGAGGAACAGTCGGCGGACGCTATCGCGGAATCGGCGGAATAGCCAGGTTCTGCCGCCGACTCCGCGATGACCGGGACAGCTCCGACCAAACTCTTGAGAAATCTGCCGCCCGGTTTGCGCGGTGCTTTGGGCGAGATCCTCGAGTTCGAGCGAATCGGCTCCACCAACGATGAAGCCCTGCGCCGGCTTCGCGCCGGCAAAGCCGGCAACTGCCTGGTCGCGGCGCGCGCGCAAACCGCCGGCCGCGGCCGGCGCGGACACCGCTGGGTCAGTCCCGAAGGCGCCGGACTGTATTTTTCCCTGGTGCGCGAAATGCCGCTTCCCCTGGAAGGGATTTTGCCACTCGGGCCGGTTGTCGCGCTGGCATTGCGCGCCGGCTTGGGCGATTGCGAAGTCGGTGGCATCGGTGTCAAATGGCCGAACGATCTGCTCAGCGGCAATCGCAAACTCGGCGGCGTGCTGGTGGAAACCCACGGCGCCGACTGCGAACGCCATGTGGTGGTGGGAGTGGGATTGAATCTGCGGTTCCCGCCCGAACTGATGGAGAGCATCGATCAGCCCGCCGTGGATCTGGCGTCGATTTGCGCCGACGATCCGCCAGAGTCCGATGTGGCGGCGGCGGTCCTCAAGCGCCTGTTGGAATATATCGACCGGTATATCGAGGGCAGCTTCGCCGGGTTTCTGCCGGAATGGAGCCGATTCGACCGCTATCACGAACAGGACGTGGTGGTGCAGAGCGGCGCCGAGAAGAACATCGGCCGGGTGGTGGGACTCGACGAACAGGGTGCGCTGCTGCTGCGCACCGCCACCGGAATCCGGCGGTTGGTTTCCGGCGGCATCTTTCCTTCGCGGCATGGTGCCGGGCCGAAGCCGTGATATTGGAGATCGACGCCGGCAACACCAGCTTGAAATGGCGTTGGCGCGGCGCGGCGACCGCCACCTCCCGCGATTTGGCGACGTTGGAGACCGCATTGCCCCCCGGCGCCCGCCCCGGCGAAGTGTTGGTCGGCAATGTCCGTGGCCCCGAATTCGAGGCCGAACTGCGGCAATGGTGCCTGCAGAGATGGAACCTGCGGCCGCGCTTCGCCAGGGTGACCCGTGATTGCGGCGGCGTTCGCATTCAGTACCCAGAGCCGGCCCAACTCGGCGTTGACCGCTGGCTCGCCATGCTGGCCGCGTACCGGCGCGCGGGGCGCGCCTGCTTGGTCGCCGACAGCGGAACCGCGCTCACCCTGGACCTGATCGCCGCAGACGGCTTGCATCTCGGCGGCTACATCATGCCGGGGCTCGCGGCGCTGCGCGCGGGATTGGCGCAAGCTACCGGCCTCCGGCCGCCGCTTGACGGCGGGGCCGAGTCCACCGCCCTCGGCAACGATACCGCCGCGGCGCTCCGCAACGGCACCTTGTTCATGCTCTGCGGCGCGGTGTGGATGGCCGCCCGCGGCCCGCGGCCGGATGGGGGCGGGCTGTCAAACGAGCATCCGCGGCAAGACCGCGAAACCCCCGCGCTGTTGCTGACCGGCGGCGACGCGGCGCTGCTGCGGCGGGAGTTGCGGGAGGAAGCCGCGGAACTCGTGCCGGATTTGGTGCTCGATGGTTTGGCGATCGCCTCGGAGGAAGCGGAGGATTGAAGCGCGTCATCGGCTCGCTTGCTGAATGCTTGGCCAAGGTCGCGTGTTTCGGCTGGAATTCTCTGGAACCGGCGCCGATCCAGCCGCCGCGACGCCGGATTGGAAAGCACTCCCCGGGGCCGGATTTCCCGGAGCAAAGTCTGGAATTGACGGCCGCGGAAAATTCCTGTGAAATGTTTGCATACGGCGACCATTTCCCCTAGAATGCCGCCTCCTGTGAGAGGCGGTGGCTGAGTGCGCCCGGTCGTGGCTCTTTTGGGAGGGGTTCCCGAGTGGTCAAAGGGATCAGACTGTAAATCTGACGCGCGAGCTTCGGTGGTTCAAATCCACCCCCCTCCACCAATCGGCAAATCGTGGAGGCCGGGTTTGTTTCCACTGGGCGGGTGCGGGCCCAACACGCGGGTATAGTTCAGAGGTAGAACCCCAGCCTTCCAAGCTGGTTGCGCGGGTTCGATTCCCGCTACCCGCTCCAAAAATTGCTTCCGGGTTTTCGCGCAATGATCAGCTCGCATAGCTCAGGAGGTAGAGCACTTCATTGGTAATGAAGAGGTCTCCGGTTCAACTCCGGATGTGAGCACCACATATGGCCGGGCAGCGTGGATGGCCCCGGTGGAACTGGCGGAAAACGCCGCGCGGCGACGCGGATTTGTCTAGGGAAACTAATCTTTCAATGTGGTTCGGGAGGCGGCGGCAACGGCGGTCCCGGGCCGCGGACTTTCAAGCAATGGTAAGCGGCTGCGGACCGCGGAGTTAGGGCGAGCAAAAATGGCGAAGGAAAAATTCGAGAGAACGAAGGTACACGTGAATGTCGGCACCATCGGCCACGTGGACCATGGCAAAACGACTTTGACGGCGGCGCTGACGAAAATCTGCGCGGACCGTTACGGCGGTTCGGTGAAGGCGTTCGACGAGATCGACAACGCCCCGGAGGAGCGCGAGCGCGGCATCACCATCGCGACCTCCCATGTGGAATACGATTCGCCGAACCGTCACTACGCGCATGTGGACTGCCCGGGCCACGCGGACTATGTGAAGAATATGATCACCGGCGCGGCGCAAATGGACGGCGCCATTCTCGTGGTTTCGGCGGCGGACGGCCCGATGCCGCAAACCCGGGAGCATATTCTGTTGGCGCGCCAAGTCGGCGTGCCGTACATCGTCGTGTACGTGAACAAAGCGGACATGGTAGACGACGAAGAGTTGCTGGAATTGGTCGAAATGGAAATCCGCGAATTGCTGGATACCTTCGAGTTTCCCGGCGACGACACGCCGATCATCGTCGGCTCGGCGCTGAAAGCGATGGAGGGCGACGATTCCGAGCAGGGCATCGGTTCGGTCGAGCGCCTCGTGGAAGCGCTGGACAGCTATATTCCGGTACCCGAGCGCGAAATCGACAAGCCGTATCTGATGCCCATCGAGGATGTGTTTTCCATTTCCGGCCGCGGCACGGTGGTTACCGGCCGCATCGAGCGCGGCGTGGTCAAAGTCGGCGAGGAAGTCGAAATCGTCGGCATCAAGGACACCGAGAAGACCACTTGCACCGGTGTCGAAATGTTCCGCAAATTGCTCGACGAGGGCCGCGCCGGCGAGAACGTCGGTGTGCTTCTGCGCGGTACCAAGCGCGAAGAGGTTGAACGCGGACAAGTCTTGGCGCAGCCCGGCTCGATCACTCCGCACACCAAATTCGATGCGGAAGTGTACATTCTGACCAAAGAGGAGGGCGGTCGCCACACGCCGTTCTTCAAAGGGTACCGACCACAGTTTTATTTCCGCACCACTGATGTCACCGGCAACGTTGAATTGCCCAAGGATGTGGAAATGGTGATGCCGGGCGACAATGTGCGCATGCAGGTAGAACTGATCGCTCCCATCGCCATGGACGAGGGCTTGCGTTTCGCCATCCGCGAAGGCGGACGCACGGTGGGTGCGGGCGTGGTCTCGAAGATCATCGAATAGATCGGGCGGGAAGGAAGATTGCAGTAGGCCAGTAGCTCAATTGGCAGAGCAGCGGTCTCCAAAACCGCAGGTTGGGGGTTCGATTCCCTCCTGGCCTGCCAACAGACTCAGCACACGCGGCCGCGAAGACCGCCATGCCGGCGGAATCGGCGCGGGATGTTGGACATGTGCATTTCGGGATAAGCGCATAAATGTCGGAACGAACCGAGCTGCCGCTTGCGGACTGGATCAAATGGGTCGCGGTGGCCGCCATAATCGCCGGCGGTGTCTACGCCAACAGCTATTTCTCGGCTGAGTCCCTGTTGGTCCGCACCATCGGGTTGCTGGCGCTCGCCGCCGCCGCCGGCTGGGTCGCTTCGCGCACCCAGCGCGGTCGCGCGTTCGTGGAACTTTGTCTCGAAGCCAGAATCGAAATCAGGAAAGTCGTCTGGCCAACGCGCCAGGAAACCGTGCAAACCACAATCATCGTATTGATTGTCATATTCATCCTGGCGCTGATCCTCTGGTTCTTGGACTGGGGCTTGAACGGAATCGTCTCCGGCATCATCAGTTTATAGGTCGCTTTATTGGTCGCGGCGGGCAAAGCCCGGGCAAAAAGCGAGCGTGGGCGGCAGGCTTGGGCTGCAATACATGACTGCAACAGGTGAACAACAGAACGTGAGCGAATCGAGCGACAAAAAATGGTACGTGGTGCATGCGTTTTCCGGCTACGAAAAACGAGCCATGCAAGCCCTGCGCGACCGTATTGAACGCTCTCCGTTCAAAGATTGCTTCGACGAAGTGCTCGTGCCCACGGAAGAAGTGCTGGAAATGCGCGCCGGGCAAAAGCGCAAAAGCGAGCGCAAGTTCTTCCCCGGTTATGTGCTCGTGCATATGGAGTTGAATGACGATACTTGGCATTTGGTCAAGCAAACGCCGCGGATCATGGGTTTCATTGGCGGCGCCGCTGACAAGCCAGCCCCCATCACCGATCGGGAGGCCGTGGCCATTTTGCGGCGCATTGAGGAAAGCGAAGAAACCCCCGCGCACAAAACGATTTACGAACCGGGGGAGCTGGTACGCATCACCGAGGGGCCATTCAACGATTTCACCGGAACCGTGGAAGAAGTGAACTACGAGAAGAGCAGGCTGCGGGTCGCGGTGCTCATATTCGGTCGGCCGACCCCGGTGGAACTCGAATTCGGCCAAATTGAAAAAAGTTGAGCCGCAGACCAAGGTCGCAAGCGACAAGTGCAGCGGATGTCAAAACGCAAACTCGGCGGGGCGGATAGCCGGGCGTGACAAACCGGGTGAACGGCGTAAAGAACGTAAAGAGCGTAAAGAGGACCAAGAGGTAAATCATGGCCAAGAAAATCTCGGCGTATATCAAATTGCAGGTCCCCGCCGGCAAGGCCAATCCCAGTCCGCCCGTGGGGCCGGCGCTGGGCCAGCACGGTTTGAACATCATGGAGTTCTGCAAGGCGTTTAACGCCAAAACCGACAGCATGGAAGCCGGGTTACCGGTGCCGGTGGTCATTACCGTCTACGCCGACCGTAGCTTCAGCTTCATCACCAAGACTCCGCCGGCATCCGTGCTGCTGCGCAAAGCCGCGGGCGTGGAAAAGGGCAGCGGCAGACCGAATACCGAAAAAGTGGGCAAACTCACCCGCGCGCAGTTGGAAGAAGTCGCTAATATCAAAATGCCCGATCTGAACGCCGTCGATATCGATGCGGCGGTGCGCACATTGGCCGGCAGCGCCCGCAGCGCGGGATTGGAAGTGGAGGGAGTTGACTGATGGCCAAGTTGACTAAACGACAAAAGCTGATTGCCGAAAAAACTGCGCCCGGCAGGAGCTATACGGTTGAAGAGGCGGTCGGTTTGCTCGGTGAAGTCGCCGCCGGCGGATTCAAAGAGTCGATTGACGTGGCGGTTAACCTGGGAGTCGATGTGCGCAAGTCCGATCAGATTGTGCGCGGCTCCACCTTGCTCCCCGAAGGCGCCGGCAAAGATGTTCGGGTCGCGGTATTCGCCCAAGGCGACAACGCCGACAAGGCCAAAGCCGCTGGCGCCGACGTGGTGGGTTTGGAAGATTTGGCGGAATCGATCAAAGGCGGCAATCTCGATTTCGATGTGGTCATCGCCGCCCCGGACGCCATGCGCGTGGTCGGCGCCCTGGGCCCTATTCTCGGCCCCCGCGGTCTGATGCCCAACCCCAAAGTGGGAACCGTCACCGCGGACGTGGAAACGGCGGTGCGCAATGCCAAAGCCGGCCAAATGCGCTACCGCGCCGACCGCAACGGCATTATCCACGGCGGCATCGGCCGGGTCGGATTCGACGGCGCCTTGGTGCGCAGAAATCTCGAGGCCCTGCTTGCGGATCTGAAGAAAGCCAAGCCGGCTTCGTCCAAAGGCGTTTACATCAAGAAGGTCGTGCTTTCCTCGACCATGGGTCCGGGCCTGGCAATCGACCAGTCGTCATTGACGATTTGAAAGATGGTATGAAAAATGCGCGACCCGCCCGACGGCGGGTGGCAAGGGACTTTGGAGCTTCATCGATTCTTCGGTGGAACTGTCAAAGACCGCGGGTGGCCGAAGGCCTTAATTTCCCGCGCAGGCGGTGAGAACCGAGTTGAATCCGAGATTCAAATTCGAATCACCTGTCGAAAACCGGTGCTGTTCGCGCCAAGAAGCGGTAGTCGCCTGAACAGGCGGCGGATTGCCGGCGGCGCGGGTTATTGATCGCCCGCGCAGCGAACGGGAGTGCAGGAAAATGCCACTGAATTTGGATGACAAGAAGCGGATCGTTGCCGAGGTTCACGAGGTCGCCGGCAGTGCTCTATCCGTGGTGCTGGCGGATTACCGCGGCGTCACGGTGGACGAAATGACCGTATTGCGCCGCAGCGCCAAGGAAAACCAGGTGTATTTGCGGGTAGTGCGGAATTCGCTGCTGCGGCGCGCCGTGGAAAACACCGAATTCGAGTGCATCCGGGATGCGCTGACCGGCCCCACCTTGCTCGCGTTCGCGCAGCAGGATCCGGGCTCGGCCGCGAGGGTGTTGCAGGAGTTCGCCGCCGAAAACGATCGGTTCGACATCAAGGCTTTGGCCTTGGGCGGTCGATTGCTCGGCCCCGGCGATGTCGATTTGCTTGCCAAACTGCCGACCATCGATCAGGCGCGGGCCATGCTCATGGGCGTGATGCTCGCCCCCGTGGGTGGGTTGGCGCGTGCGGCGCGGGAAGTGCCGGCGAAACTCGCGCGCGCGCTCGCCGCGGTGCGCGATCAAAAGCAAGCCGCGGACCCAACTGCGAACAGCGAACTTACAACGAATCTGAATTTGGAGAACTGAAGTAATGGCTTTGTCAACCCAGGAAGTTTTGGACGCGATTGCCGAAATGTCCGTTATGGACGTGGTTGAGCTCGTCCAGGCGATGGAAGAGAAATTCGGCGTGTCCGCCGCGGCCTCGGTCGCCGCGGCACCTGCGGCCGGCGCGGAGGCGGAAGCCGCCCCGGCGGAGGAAAAGGAAGAGTTTGACGTGGTGCTCGCCGCCATCGGCGACAAGAAAATCAATGTCATCAAAGCGGTGCGCGCCATCACCGGGCTCGGCCTCAAAGAGGCGAAAGCGATGGTCGATGGGGCACCGGCAACCGTCAAGGAAGCCGTGCCCAAGGCCGAAGTTGAAGCGATGCAGAAAGCACTGGAAGAAGCCGGCGCCACTGTTGAACTTAAGTAAAGTTGCCGGAGGCGATCGGCTCCGGACGATACCGCGACCGTCCGGGGCCTCGCCGTGCCCGTCAGTTGCCGCCGCGGCCCCGAGATAGCTCCAGGAACACGATATGGCCTACACCTTCACCGAGAAGAAGCGCATCCGCAAGAACTTCGGCAAATTGCCGAGCGCCATGGAGATACCGTACCTGTTATCGATCCAGGTGGACTCCTACCAACAGTTCCTGCAGTTGGAAACCGCCGCCGCCGAGCGCACCATGCAAGGCCTTCACGGCGCCTTCGATTCCGTGTTTCCGATCAGCTCCTATTCCGACAATGCGAAACTCGCCTACATAAGTTACCGGCTCGAAAAGCCGGTTTTCGAAGTCGAGGAATGTAAGCTGCGCGGCGCCACCTATTCGGCCGCTTTGAAGGTGACCCTGCAATTGATTCTGTACGATAAGGAGTCGTCCGCCAGAACCATCAAGGAGATGAAGGAGCAGGAAGTCTACATGGGCGAAATTCCACTGATGACGGAATCCGGCACCTTCATCATCAATGGCACCGAACGAGTGGTTGTTTCCCAACTGCACCGCTCCCCCGGCGTGTTTTTCGACCACGACAAAGGCAAGACCCACAGTTCCGGCAAGCTGCTGTATTCGGCCCGGGTCATTCCCTACCGTGGCTCTTGGCTGGATTTCGAGTTTGACCCCAAGGACTTGGTTTTCGCCAGAATCGACCGGCGCCGCAAGCTGCCCGCCACGGTTTTGCTGCGCGCGCTGGAATATACCCCGGAACAGATTCTGGATATGTTCTACGAGCGCAATACCTTCCACATAGCGGGCGGCGACGAGCCGGTGTATTCGGTGGAACTCGTGCCGGCGCGTTTGCGCGGCGAAGTTTTGTCGTTTCCCATCAAGACCAAGCGCGGCAAGACAATTGTCGCGGAAAACCGACGCATCACCAGCCGGCATATTCGGCAGATGGAAAAAGCCCGCCTCGCCAAACTCGAAGTGACTGAAGATTTCATCGTTGGCGCGTCGTTGGCGGCGGATGTGATCAACAAGGAAACCGGCGAAGTCATCGCCCGCTGCAACGCGGAAGTCGATGTCGAATTGCTCCGGCGTTTCGCTGAAGAGGGCATCGACCAATTCCAGACCATTCATACCAATGATCTCGACTGTGGGCCGTTTATTTCCGAGACCCTGCGCATCGATCCGACCAATACCAATACCGCCCACGAAGATAAAGCCCTGGAAGCGAAAATCGAAATTTACCGGATGATGCGCCCCGGCGAGCCGCCGACCAAGGATTCCGCGGAAAAACTCTTCGAGAGCTTGTTCTTCAATTCGGAACGCTACGACCTCAGCCGTGTCGGGCGCATGAAATTCAACCGCCGTTTGAATCGCGAATCGGCGACCGGCGAATTGATACTCGACAAGGGAGATATCGTCGATGTGTTGAAAACCCTGGTGTCGATCCGCAACGGTTTCGGTTCCGTGGACGATATCGACCATCTCGGCAATCGGCGCATCCGCTCGGTTGGCGAAATGGCGGAAAACCAATTCCGCGTAGGCCTGGTGCGGGTGGAGCGGGCGGTTAAAGAGCGCTTGAGCATGGCGGACTCCGAAGGCCTTATGCCCCAAGACATGATCAACGCCAAACCGATCGCGGCGGCGGTGAAGGAATTCTTCGGTTCCAGCCAATTGTCGCAATTCATGGACCAGAACAATCCGCTGTCGGAAGTCACCCACAAGCGGCGCGTTTCCGCGCTCGGTCCAGGCGGCTTGACCCGCGAGCGGGCGGGCTTTGAAGTGCGCGACGTGCATCCGACTCACTATGGCCGGCTGTGCCCGATCGAAACGCCGGAAGGCCCCAATATCGGTCTGATCAACAATCTGGCGACCTATGCCCGGGCCAATCATTACGGATTTTTGGAAAGCCCCTATCGCAAAGTCGTCAAGCGAAAAGTGACCGACGAAATCGATTTCCAATCGGCCATCGACGAAAGCGGTTACGTCATCGCCCAAGCCAGCGCTTCCCTCAACAGCAAGGGCGAACTGACCGACAACCTGGTCACCGTCCGCCACAAAGGGGAAACCACCCTGAAGCCGCGGGAGGAAGTCGATTACATGGATGTGGCCCCGCAGCAAATGGTTTCCGTGGCCGCTTCATTGATTCCGTTTCTCGAACATGACGACGCCAACCGCGCGCTGATGGGTTCCAATATGCAGCGTCAGGCGATTCCGACTTTGAAAACCGAAAAGCCCTTGGTGGGCACGGGTATGGAAGCCATTGTGGCGCGGGATTCCGGGGTTTGCGAAGTGGCCAGACGCGGCGGCGTGGTCGATAGCGTCGATGCGGCGCGGTTGATCGTGCGCGTCGATGATGACGAAGTCGAAGCCGGCGCCGCCGGCGTCGATATCTACACGCTGATCAAATACAAGCGTTCCAATCAAAATACTTGCGTCAGCCAGCGGCCGCTGGTCAAACAGGGCGACGTGGTCCGCCGCGGCGACATCCTCGCCGACGGACCTTCGGTCGATACCGGGGAACTCGCGCTGGGCCAGAATATGCGCATCGCGTTCATGCCCTGGAACGGCTACAACTTTGAAGATTCAATCCTGATCTCGGAGCGGGTGGTGACCGAAGACCGCTTCACCACGATCCATATCCAGGAACTCACCTGCATCGCGCGGGACACCAAGCTCGGGTCCGAGGAAATCACCGCCGATATTCCCAATGTCGGCGACAGCGCTTTGGCCAAGCTCGACGAATCGGGCATCGTCTACATCGGCGCGGAAGTCGAGGGCGGCGATATCCTGGTGGGCAAGGTGACACCGAAAGGCGAAACCCAACTGACGCCCGAGGAGAAGCTGCTGCGCGCCATTTTCGGCGAGAAAGCCTCCGATGTGAAGGATACCTCCCAGCGTGTCCCGGCCAGCGTAAGGGGCACCGTAATCGACGTGCAGATCTTCACCCGGGACGGATTGGAGAAAGACAAGCGCGCGCAGCAAATCGAGGCCCAGCAACTCGAACAAGTAAGGAAGGATATCGACGACCGCCTGCGCATTATCGAAGGCGCCACGTTCGAGCGGCTCCGCAAAGCGCTCAAAGGCCGGGAAGTCAGCGGCGGTCCCGGGCTCGAATCCGGCCAGCGGGTAACCGAGGGTTATCTGGCGAAAACGCCGCGGGAAGACTGGTTCAAGCTGCGCATGAAGAACGACGGAGTCAACCGCCAGTTGGAAAGCGCGGAGGCGCAATTGAAGGAGAAACGCACGGAAAGCGAGGATTACTTCGAGAGTCAGAAGAAGAAGATCACTTCCGGCGATGATTTGGCGCCGGGTATCCTCAAAATCGTTAAAGTCTATCTGGCGATCAAGCGCCGCGTGCAGCCGGGCGACAAACTCGCCGGCCGCCACGGCAACAAGGGTGTGATCTCGGCCATCATGCCCGTGGAGGATATGCCCTACGACGAAAACGGCGAGGCGGTGGACATCGTCCTCAATCCACTCGGCGTGCCGTCGCGGATGAATGTCGGCCAAGTGCTGGAAACGCATCTCGGTCGCGCCTCGAAAGGCCTAGGCGACCGAATCAACAAAATGCTGCGGGAGCGACGCAGGGTTCCCTCGGTGCGCAAACTGTTGACGGAAATCTACAACTCCGTAGGCGACCGCAAAGAAGACATCAAAAGCCTTTCCGACGAAGAAGTGATGGAACTGGCGGAAAATCTAAAAGACGGCGTGCCCATGGCGACGCCGGTTTTCGACGGTGTCCAGGAAGCGGAAATCAAGCGCATGCTGAAAATGGCCGGCCAGGACGAAAGCGGCCAAGTGATTCTGTATGACGGCCGCACCGGTGACGCCTTCGATACGCCGGTAACCGTGGGAATCGTCTACATGCTGAAGCTGAATCATCTGGTGGACGACAAAATGCACGCCCGCTCCACCGGTTCCTACAGCTTGGTGACGCAGCAACCGCTCGGCGGCAAGGCGCAGTTCGGCGGCCAGCGCTTCGGCGAAATGGAAGTCTGGGCGCTCGAAGCCTACGGTGCGGCCTACACCCTGCAGGAAATGCTCACGGTGAAATCGGACGACGTGGCGGGACGCACCAAGATGTACAAGAACATTGTGGATGGAGACCATCGAATGGAGCCGGCCATGCCGGAATCGTTCAATGTTTTGTTGAAGGAAATCCGTTCGCTCGGAATCGACATGGAACTGGAAGTCAGCAAGTGAACCTGTTCGGCGATCGCTTCATCGGTTCCTTGGAGGAGAAAGCATGAAAGACCTGTATGGCCTGCTCAAATCGCAATCGCAATCCGAAGATTTCGACTCCATACGCATTGCGCTGGCTTCGCCGGAGATGATCCGCTCGTGGTCCCACGGCGAAGTGAAAAAGCCGGAAACCATAAATTACCGCACATTCAAGCCGGAGCGGGACGGGCTGTTCTGCGCCAAGATTTTCGGGCCGGTGAAAGACTATGAATGCCTGTGCGGCAAGTACAAGCGGCTGAAGCACCGTGGTTCGATCTGCGAGAAATGCGGTGTCGAAGTCGCGCTTTCCAAAGTGCGCCGGGAGCGCATGGGGCATATCGAATTGGCCAGTCCGGTGGCGCATATCTGGTTTTTGAAATCGCTGCCTTCGCGAATCGGCCTGCTGTTGGATATGACTTTGCGGGATATCGAACGGATCCTCTACTTCGAATCCTTCGTGGTAACCGATTCGCGCATGGTGGAGGGCCTGGAGCGGGGGCAGTTGCTTACCGACGAGCAGTACTACGACGCCATGGAGCGCTGGGGCGACGAGTTCGAGGCGAAGATGGGCGCCGAGGCCGTGCAGGAGTTGATGAAGGATCTCGATGTGGAAGCCGAGGTCATGCGCCTGCGCGAGGAAATTCCCACCACCAGATCCGAAACCCGGCTGAAGAAATTGTCCAAACGACTGAAATTGCTGGAAGCCTTTGTCGAATCCGGCAACAAGCCTGAGTGGATGATCATGACCGTATTGCCGGTGCTGCCGCCGGATTTGCGCCCGCTGGTGCCCCTCGACGGTGGCCGTTTCGCGACTTCCGATCTGAACGATCTGTACCGCCGCGTGATTAACCGCAACAACCGGCTCAAGCGCCTGCTCGACTTGAACGCGCCCGACATCATCGTGCGCAACGAAAAGCGGATGCTGCAGGAAGCCGTCGATGCCCTGCTCGACAACGGCCGCCGCGGCCGTGCCATCACCGGTTCCAACAAGCGGCCGCTGAAGTCCTTGGCGGATATGATCAAAGGCAAACAGGGACGCTTCCGGCAGAACCTGCTCGGCAAGCGCGTCGATTATTCCGGCCGCTCGGTGATCGTCGTCGGGCCGGCCTTGAAACTCCACCAATGCGGCCTGCCGAAGAAGATGGCGCTGGAACTGTTCAAGCCCTTCATTTTCGGCAAGCTTGAGGCGCGGGGCCTGGCGACCACTATCAAGGCCGCCAAGAAGATGGTCGAGCGGGAAACCGCCGAAGTGTGGGATATTCTCGCCGAAGTCATCCGCGAACATCCGGTGCTGCTGAACCGCGCGCCGACTTTGCACCGGCTGGGTATCCAGGCTTTCGAGCCGGTGCTGATCGAAGGCAAGGCCATCCAGTTGCATCCATTGGTGTGCGCCGCCTACAACGCCGACTTCGACGGCGATCAGATGGCGGTGCATGTGCCCCTGACCCTCGAAGCGCAGTTGGAAGCGCGCAGCTTGATGATGTCCACCAACAATATCCTGGCGCCGGCCAACGGCGAGCCGATCATCGTGCCTTCCCAGGACGTGGTGCTCGGCCTGTATTACATGACCCGCGAGCGGATCAACGCCAAAGGCGAGGGGATGGTGTTCGCCGATGCCAAGGAAGTGCAGCGCGCCTACGAAACCGGCAATGTCGATCTGCACGCGCGGATCAAGGCTCGGATCACCAGCTCCACTTTGGACGACGATGATGAGCTGGTAACCGAAACCAAGTTGTATAAAGACACCACCGTGGGCCGGATACTGCTTTTCAATATTGTACCCAAGGGTTTGCCCTTCGAATTGGTGAATCAGAAGATGGCGAAGAAGCAAATTTCCCGCGTCATCAATGAGTGCTACCGCCGAGTTGGCTTGAAGGAAACCGTTATTTTCGCCGACCAACTCATGTATACCGGCTATAAATTTTCCACGATCTCCGGTTCATCCATCGGCGTGAACGATTTTGAAATCCCGGAGGAAAAAGCGAAGATCATCAGCCAAGCCAATGCCGAGGTCGAAGAAATCGAAGATCAATTCGCTTCCGGTTTGGTAACCCAAGGCGAGAAATACAATAAAGTGATCGATATCTGGTCCCGGGCCAACGAGCTCGTGGCCAAATCGATGATGGAGGGCCTCTCCACCGAAACCGTCATCAACCGCGACGGCAAAGAGGAGACGCAGGAATCCTTCAATTCGGTGTATGTCTACGCCGACTCCGGCGCCCGCGGTTCGCCGGCCCAAATTCGCCAGCTCGCCGGTATGCGCGGCTTGATGGCGCGGCCGGACGGCTCCATCATCGAAACGCCGATCACTGCCAATTTCCGCGAAGGATTGAATGTATCGCAGTACTTCACTTCCACCCACGGCGCGCGCAAGGGTTTGGCGGATACCGCTTTGAAAACCGCCAACTCCGGTTATCTGACCCGGCGTTTGGTGGATATATCCCAAGACTTGGTGATCACTGAAATCGATTGCGGCACCGATGCCGGTCTGACCATGACGCCGATTATTGAAGGCGGCGATATCATCGCACCGCTTGGCGACCGGGTGCTCGGCCGGGTGCTTGCCAAAGATGTCATCGATCCCGGCACGGGGGAAATCATCGCCGAAGCCGGCTCCATGATCAGTGAACGCACAGTCCAAAGGCTGGAATCCGGCGGCGTGGATCAAGTCCAGGTCCGCTCACCTATCACCTGCGCCACGCGCTTCGGAATTTGCGCCCTTTGTTACGGCCGCGATTTGGCCCGCGGCCACTTGGTCAATGTCGGCGAGGCGGTGGGCGTAATCGCCGCCCAGTCGATCGGCGAGCCGGGCACGCAGCTGACCATGCGCACCTTCCATATCGGCGGCGCCGCATCAAGAGCCACGGCCACTGACTCGGTGCAGGTTCGCACCACCGGCTCGATCCATTTGAGCACTATGAAAACGGTGGAAAACTCCAAGGGTGAACTCGTCGTCGTATCGCGCTCCGGTGAATTGATCGTCAACGATACCGAAGGTCGCGAACGCGAACGCTACAAACTGCCCTACGGCGCGGTGATTTCCGTCGGCAGGAATGCCAATGTGGAGGCTGGCCAAATCGTCGCCAGCTGGGACCCCCACACTCATCCCATCATCGCGGAAGTGAACGGGGTGGTCGCCTTCGAGCATGTGGAAGAAGGCATTACCGTTCGCGAGCAGACCGACGAGATTACCGGACTCACCAGCATGTCGGTGATCGACCCCAATGACCGCGCCACTTCGGCGAAAGAACTGCGCCCGGCGTTGAATGTGGTCGATGACAAGAGCAAGCCGGTTTGTCTGCCGGGCACCAATGTCCCGGCGCACTATCCGCTGCCGTCCAATGCGATTATCGATATGCGCGACGGCGCGGAACTGCATATAGGCGATGTCATCGCCCGTGTACCCCAGGAGGGCACCAAGACCCGCGACATCACCGGCGGCCTGCCCCGGGTGGCGGATTTGTTCGAGGCGCGCAAGCCCAAGGAGCCGGCGATTCTTGCGGAAATCTCCGGTATTGTCAGTTTCGGCAAGGAAACCAAGGGCAAGCGCCGTTTGGTCATTACCCCGGAAGCGAGCGCCGAAGTCGGCCCCGGGGGAAGTGCAGGAAGCGTCGCGCCGGTTCTAGCAGACAGCGCCCCGGAACCGTATGAGGCGCTGATTCCAAAATGGCGCAATATGACGGTTTTCGAGGGAGAGAAGATCGAAAAAGGCGAAGTGGTTTCCGAAGGCCCGCCCGCGCCGCACGACATTTTGCGCTTGAAAGGTGTCGAAACCCTGGCCCAATACATAGTCAATGAAGTGCAAGATGTCTACCGGCTGCAAGGCGTGCGCATCAACGACAAGCATATCGAAGTCATCGTCCGGCAGATGCTGCGCAAAGTTGAAATCACCGATCCGGGGGATACCAGCCTGATCAAGGGTGAGCAGGTTTCCTACACGCACATACTACAAATCAACGAGGAACTGCGCGAACGCAACCGGCAGAGCGCCGCCCGCGCCAAGCAGAACGCGGAGCTGGCGGCGGCGCTGATGGAACAGGCGGCGGAAGCCGAACCGGCGGAGGCAACGGAAGGCCCCACGGAAGACCAGGCTGAAGAACAACAGCAAGTGGGCGAGGATCAACCCGCGGAACAAACGGCTGATCAAGCGGAAAGCGCGCCGCTCGAAGCCGCCGTCGAACAACCGCCGGAATTGCGCGAAGCGAAGTTCGAGCGCGTGCTGCTCGGCATCACCAAGGCTTCCCTGGCGACCGACAGCTTCATCTCGGCCGCATCGTTCCAGGAAACCACCCGCGTGATCACCGAAGCCGCGGTTACCGGCAAGCGCGATTTTCTCCGCGGCCTGAAGGAGAATGTCGTGGTTGGCCGACTGATACCCGCCGGTACCGGGCTCGCGTACCACGAAGCGCGCAAAAAAGGCTATGCGGAGGAGTTGGAAGAAGACTTCGAAGCCAAATTCACCGAGGAAATGCAAAAGGAGGCGCAGGCTTGACGCGACCGGGGTCGATCATTACACTCGCGCATCTTTTTTATGCTCTTTCCCATTAGCGAAAACAAGCACCGACAACCATGGCAACGATCAATCAACTAGTCCGCAAACCGAGGACGAGCAAACCGGCCAAAAGCGGTGTGCCCGCCCTGCAGGGTTCGCCGCAGAAGCGCGGTGTTTGCACCCGGGTGTACACCACCACCCCGAAAAAGCCGAACTCCGCCTTGCGCAAGGTCTGCCGCGTGCGCCTGGTGAACGGCTACGAAGTGACTTCCTACATCGGCGGCGAGGGCCACAATCTGCAGGAGCACTCGGTGGTGTTGATTCGCGGCGGCCGGGTGAAGGATTTGCCGGGTGTGCGCTACCACACCGTGCGCGGCGCCCTCGACACCTCCGGCGTCTCCGACCGTAAACAGGGGCGGTCCAAATACGGCGCCAAACGTCCCAAGTAAGCTTCTCCCGGCGCGGCGCAGGCGCTGGGAACGCGGCAGCGAGCGAACCCGAAAAAGGAACGAGTACAGGCCGGTTGGCGCAGCCTTCCCGGAAAATCGTAAGAAAATAGAGGCCCAACATGCCCAGAAGACGAGTGGCGGCAAAGCGCGAAGTTTTGCCCGATCCAAAATTCGGCAGCAAAACGCTGGCGAAATTCATGAACCACGTCATGGTGGACGGCAAAAAATCGATCGCCGAAAAAATCGTCTATGGCGCGCTCGATGTGGTCAAGGAAAGATCCGGCGGCAAGCCGCTGGAAGTATTCGAAAACGCCTTGAGCGCCATGGCGCCGATGGTGGAAGTCAAATCCCGGCGCGTGGGCGGCGCCACCTATCAAGTGCCGGTTGAAGTGCGCGCCGAACGGCGCAGCGCGTTGGCCATGCGTTGGCTGGTGGAGTTCTCGCGCAAGCGCGGCGAAAAATCCATGGCCCTGCGGCTGGCGGGAGAGATTCTCGAAGCCGCCGACGGCCGCGGCGCCGCGGTGCGCCGCCGCGAGGATGTTCACCGCATGGCCGAAGCCAACCGCGCGTTCTCCCATTACCGTTTCTGATCCAATTCAATCATCCAGTTCGCAGAGGGCAGTACAGTGGCCAGGAAGCACCCTTTGAGCCGTTACCGCAATATCGGCATCGCCGCCCATGTGGACGCGGGCAAAACCACCACCACCGAGCGGGTGCTGTTCTATACTGGCGTTTCTTACAAGATCGGCGAAGTTCACGACGGCGCGGCGGTCATGGACTGGATGGAGCAGGAGCAGGAGCGGGGCATCACCATTACCTCGGCCGCGACCACTTGCTTCTGGCGCGGCATGGACCGGCAATACGACGAACACCGGATCAATATCATCGATACCCCGGGACACGTCGATTTCACTATTGAAGTTGAGCGTTCCCTGCGCGTTCTGGATGGCGCCGTGGTGGTGCTTTGCGCCACTTCCGGTGTGCAACCGCAGACCGAAACCGTTTGGCGTCAAGCCAATCGTTATCAGGTGCCGCGCATGGTTTTCGTCAACAAAATGGATCGCGCCGGCGCCGATTTTCTGCGCGTGGTCGAGCAGATGAAAGATCGGCTCGGCGCCAATGCCGTACCCCTGCAGCTCGCCATCGGCGCGGAAGAGCATTTCACCGGCGTGGTCGATTTGGTGAAGATGAAGGCCATCGTTTGGAATACCGAAGACCAAGGCACGACTTTCACCTATGAGGATATTCCCGCGGACTTGGAAGATTTGTGCGGGGAATGGCGCGAACATCTGCTCGAAGCCGCCGCCGACGCGAATGAAGAAGTAATGGAGAAATACATCGAGGAGGGTGAACTCGATGAAAAGGAAATCGTTGCCGCCATCCGCCAGCGCGCCATCAACAATGAAATCGTGCCCGTGTTGTGCGGCTCGGCATTCAAAAACAAAGGCGTTCAGGCCGTGCTCGACGCGGTGATCGACTACATGCCGGCGCCCACCGAAGTGAAAGCCATCGAAGGTGTTTTGGAAGATGGAACGGCGACCCACTGCAAAGCCGACGACAACGAACCCTTTTCTTCGCTGGCTTTCAAAATCGCCACCGATCCCTTTGTCGGCACCTTGACTTTCTTCCGCGTCTATTCCGGCTGCATCAATTCCGGCGATACCGTCTACAACCCGCTCAAAAGCCGCAAAGAGCGGGTGGGGCGCATGGTACAAATGCACTCCAATTCCCGCGAGGAAATCAAGGAAGTGCGGGCCGGCGATATCGCCGCCGCCGTGGGCTTGAAAGATGTCACCACCGGCGAAACCCTCTGCGCGACCGACCATATAGTCACGCTGGAGAAAATGGATTTCCCCGAGCCGGTGATTTCCGTCGCGGTGGAGCCCAAAAGCAAGGCCGACCAGGAAAAAATGAGCACGGCTCTCGGCAAGTTGGCCCAGGAAGATCCGTCCTTCCGCGTCACCTCCGACGAGGAATCGGGCCAAACCATCATCTCCGGCATGGGCGAACTGCACCTCGATGTGCTCGTGGAGCGCATGAGGCGCGAATTCAGCGTCGATGCGAATATCGGCAAGCCGCAAGTCGCCTACCGCGAAACCATCCGCCGCCGGGTGGAAATCGAAGGCAAGCACATCAAACAAACCGGCGGCCGCGGCCAATACGGCCATGTCTGGTTGCGGCTGGAGCCCCTCGGCCACGACGACGAATACGAATTCGTCAATGAAATCGTCGGCGGCGTGATTCCCAAAGAATATATCCCGGCGGTGGACAAGGGCATCCAGGAGCAGATGAAAAACGGCTGCTTGGCCGGTTATCCGCTGCTGGCCATGAAGGTCACCCTCTACGACGGCTCCTTCCACGATGTCGATTCCAGCGAAATGGCCTTCAAAATGGCCGGCTCGCTGGCCCTGCGCAAAGGCACGCGGGAGGCCGACCCGGTACTGCTCGAACCAGTGATGGCGGTGGAAGTCGTCACCCCGGAAGACTACATGGGCGATGTCGTCGGCGATTTGAACCGCCGCCGCGGCATTGTGCAGGGCATGGAGGACAGCCCCAGCGGTAAAGAGATTTCGGCGGAAGTCCCGCTGGCCGAGATGTTCGGCTACGCCACCGATCTGCGCTCCGCCACCCAGGGCCGCGCCACCTTCACCATGGAATTCCTCAAGTACGCCGAAGTCCCCAACAATATCGCCGAAGGCATCATCAACGAATCCCGCCCCTGATCTCCGGCCGAAGTTCGAGCGCAACAACGATTCGAGCGGCAACAACGAAGCGAACAACCCTCCTTAGACGGAGGGTCGAAAGACGCGGTCTTTCGGGACGGGTGCGGCAACCAGAGCACCGCGCAAGGTCGGCTTCGGCTGGCCGCACCCACCGGCTTCGCGCCGCCGGGCGCAACGCAATTGGCCGCGCGCAGCGCAATGAATTGAACAGAGAAATCACTTTGTGATAGCGTCGGTGCCGACCTGCGATGCGTCCGATCCCGGATCGCGGTCGACCCTTACGTTTGATCCAAACGCAGCTTGCGGAACACAAAGGAACCCCAAAACCATGCCTACTCGAATCCCCTACAAGCAGTACCTTGGAAGTTCTTTGCTGGCCACTGTTGTGGTTATCGCCTGGCAGCTGGGCGCGCCCACCGCCGCCGCCCAGTCCGACGTGACCCGCTACGTCCGCTTCAGCGACGATACGGGCACCCACAGCGGCATTCTCGACGGAGACACAATCCGCGTGCTCGACGCAGACCCGATCTTCGATGATGGCGCGAGCGCGACGGGCGCCTCGGTCGCGCTGGGGGATGTTGAGCTTGAAATTCCCATCGATCCCGACCGGGTGCCGCGGGTATTCGGTGTCGCCGGCAATTCAAACAATCCGGCCGGCGAGCCGGTCGAGGTCGAGCATCCCTCCTGGTTCGGCAAGGCGACCACCTCGCTCGCAAGAAACGGCGATCCGGTTGAAGTGCCCTTTGGCGCGACGAACTTCAATTTCGAGGGCGAACTCGCTCTCATCATCGGCCGCGGTGGGCGGCACATCCCCGAATCCGAGGCCATGGACCATCTGTTCGGAGTGGCGGTAAGCAATGACTGGAGCGAAAACGACTGGTGCGGCGAGGGCAGGGGAATCGAGGAGCCGAGCCACGTCTTTTGCAAAGCCGGCGATACATTCGCCACGCTGGGGGATCATGTGGTCGCGGGGCTGGATCTGAGCGATCTGGAGTTAACCGTCAGACTGGACGGCTTGGTCGCCGCCCATGGCACGACTGCGGACTTCCGCAACGATCCCGCCGCGCTCATCAGCAAGCTGAGCCACTACGTCACGCTCAAGCGCGGCGATATCATTCATACTGGGACGGTTGCCCCGCCACAGCTTCCCGGAACGCGGCGCCAGCTGTGGCAGGATGATGTCGTCGAAGTCGAAATCGAGGGCATCGGCATGGTGAGCAATCCACTGGTGCGCGTCACCCGGCAGACGGTTTCCGGTCCCGAGCTTGCCCCGGCGGACGGCGTAACCGAGTATGTCCGTTTCCGACATTCCGAAGGCCATTCGTTCGGCGTATTGCAAGGCGACCGGGTCAGCGAGCTCAATGGCGACCCGGTTGCGGGCGGCGCCACGCCGACCGGACGCGACTTCGCCTTGGCGGATGTCGAATTGGGCCTGCCGCTGGATCCCGAGCAGCCGGGCAGGAAGGTCTTGGCGGCCGCGGCAAACTATCATCCAAGCGATGGCCCGCCCAGACAAGTGCCGCATCCGCGGTATTTCTTCAAGGTTTCCACCGGGCTCAGTTCTGCCGGTGACGAAGTCGAAATGCCGCCCGAAGCCGAGCTTTTCATCCCCGAAGGCGAGCTGGTGCTCGTTATCGGCCGCGAAGGCCGCCATATTCCAGAAAGCGAAGCGCTCGATTATGTATTCGGCGTCGCCGCGGGCAACGATTGGTCCGAACTTTCGTGGATTACCGCCTCGCGGGGTGTGCGGCCGCTCAAGCTCGTGGGCAAGGCCACCGATACCTGGGCCGGGTTGGGTGTCAAGATCGTCAGGGGCCTGGATTACAGCGATCTCGAAATCGGTTTGCGGGTGAACGGCGAGCTCATCGCCGAGGGCCGCACGAGCACGATGATCAATCGTCCGGCCCGGCTGGTGAGCTATCTGTCGCGCTATATGACCCTTCAGCCGGGCGATTTGATCTATACAGGCGCTGTGGCGGTGCTTCCGGGAATGCGGCGCAATATGGAAGTAGGCGACAGCGTCGAGGTTTCCGTGGAAAATCTCGGTTCATTCACCCAAGAAGTCGTCGCGATGCCGGCTTGGCCCTACGCTGGCCCCTGAGTCGGCAGGGTTGGAACAATCGTGAAAGCCGCGGCGAATGCTCCGCCGCTGCCCCGATCGGTGGTGGCGTCGGCGGCTTTCGTCAGCGGTTTTTGCATTATGACCGTGGAAATGCTCGGCGCCCGCATCATGGCGCCGTATTTCGGCGGCTCGGTATCGGTCTGGGGCAGCATCATCACGGTTTTCATGTTGGCGCTGGCGCTCGGCTACCTGCTTGGCGGGCGCTTGTCGATGCGAAACCCGAGCGCGGCGGTGTTCGCCGGCTTTTATGTCAGCGCCGCGCTGTTCTCGTTGCCAATCATATGGTTCGCCGACGCGATTATGCGGCCGATTTTCCTGGCGGTCGAGGATGCCCGCTTTGGTTCGCTGCTGGCCTCGGTGGTGATGTTTTCGGTCCCGACGACCTTGCTCGGCATGATCTCGCCGTATTCCGTGCGCTTGCTGGTGGAATCCGAAGAGCATAGTGGACAAATGGCGGGCTTGCTGTTTTTCGTTTCGACCATCGGCAGCGCGGCGGGGACATTGGGCACTTCCTTTTATTTCGTGCTTTGGTTCGAAGTGGACCGGATTTTATGGGGAGCGGTCACGGCGCTGCTGCTGGCGGCGGCGGTGATACTCGCGGCGGGATACCTCCGCGGCTCCCTTGGCTTGCCGGTGCGACGACATGCGGCTTAGCGGCCCGGGGCGGCGGTCGCTCGGCTTGCTTGCCGCCGCCGCCGCGCTGTGTACGTTGCCAGCGGCGCCGGCGCGGGCCGACGTCATTCATCAGGAGCGGTCGCTGTACCGTGATATCACCGTCGAACAAAACGGCTCCCGCCGCTGCCTGATCTTCAACGTGCATCGGGGAGACCGCAATCAGACTTGCATCGATCTCGACGAACCCGAACGATTGGTATTCAGCTACACGCGGATGAGTTTCGCGGGTCTGCTGCTGACACCCGAACCGGAGTCCGTGCTCGTCGCCGGACTCGGGGGCGGTTCGATTCCCATGACCCTCAGCGACCTGTTCCCCGAAGCGCGCATCGACGTGGTGGAAATCGACCCGGCGGTGGTCAGCGTGGCGAAAGAGTATTTTCTGTTCGAGGAAACCGAAAACATGCACGTGCATGTCAATGATGCCCGGGTATTCATCAAACGCGCCGCCCTTGAAGGCCGGAGCTACGACTACATCATGCTCGACGCCTTCACCGGCGACTATATTCCCGAACATTTGCTGACGCGGGAATTCCTCGAAGAGGTCAAGGGGATTCTGAACCCCGACGGCGTGCTCGTCGCCAATACCTTTTCCACCAGCCATCTGTATGATCACGAGTCGGTGACTTATCAGCGGGTGTGGGACGAATTCTACAATTTCCGCCTGCCAAACTCGGGCAATCGGATTATCATCACCCGGGCCAAGCCCCTGCCGCCCCGGGGTGATCTCAGCGCCGCCGCCAGCCGCTTGGCGGACGGGCTGCGCAAGTACGGCATCCCCCTGCTCGAATACCCTGCCCGCATGTCCACCTGGGTCGATTGGGATATGAGCCGCCGGGTGCTGACCGATCAATATTCACCGGGCAACCTGCTGCGCGACTGATTTGACCGAAACGCCCCGCTTGGAAAAACTGCATACCGCACACGGAGAAAACATGGAATACCTGCACACGATGCTGCGCGCCAGTGACCTGGAGCAAACTCTGGACTTTTTCTGCGGCAAACTCGGCATGGTGGAAATCAGACGCCGGGAAAGCGAGGCTGGCAGATACACTTTGGTGTTTCTGGCCGCGCCGGGAGACGCCGGAGAAGCCCGTGGCAGCGACAAGCCCTGCATCGAAATCACTTGGAACTGGGACCCCGAGGAATACACCGGCGGCCGCAACTTCGGTCATCTCGCCTACCGCGTATACGATATTTACGCCACCTGCCGCAATCTAAGCGAAGCGGGCGTAACCATCAACCGCCCGCCCCGCGACGGCCGCATGGCTTTCGTCCAATCGCCCGACGGCATTTCCATCGAGCTGCTGCAAAAAGGCGAGTCGCTGCCGCCCCAAGAACCATGGGCCTCCATGCCAAACACCGGCTCGTGGTGAATTTCGCCCAAAACACCAGCCGAGCCAACCATCTGTGATAGCGCAGCGTATCGCAGCGCAGCCAACGGAAAATCCGCGGGAGAGCCATGAAATCGGTCCCAATCGTCAACGCCACAGGGACAGGCCGCCGCATCGCGTCGCGAGGGCGGCGAAAATGGTTGATTGCCTTCGGCTGGTACGGCGGCAAGTTCTCCCATGTGGATTTTCTGGCGCCGCTGCTTCCCACCGACGCCACCCACTTCTGCGATGTCTTTGGCGGGTCGGCGGCGGTTTTTCGTCCGCGCGCGCCAGACCCGCACCGGGCTTGCGCAAACCAGCAGCGAGGGCCGCTGGGCGCATTGTGTGCTGACCTCCAGAGCGGGCATGGCCGAGCCGTAATTTCTGGATACCGGACCGAACTCTACGACGACTTGTTCGCGACTTGGCACCGGGTTGATGCCGAGCGACGGCGCTGCCACTCCACCGGCGCCATGCGCCAGGAATCGGCGCGGCTGAACTTCAATCCAGAATCGCGCGCCGAGGCCTCTCTGCTGTGATGGATAACACAGAAATTCGGCGCTGGCTGGATGCCGAATGGGACGCGGGACGCAGCGACTGCGCGGGGTCAATCGCAGCAAACGTGGACGGTTAGGACGTCGCAGCGGGCGTGGTGCAGGAGTTTCATGGCGGTGGAGCCGATAAGGGCTTTCCAGCCGGAATGTCCGTGGCTGCCGATGACGATTGCGTCGGCGCCGATTTCCACGGCGAGATTGGGCACTTCGCTGGCGGGCGCGCCGGCCAGCGTGTAGGTTTGATTTTCCGGCAAATCCTTGTCTTTGGCGATGGCCGTCAGGCGCTGCTGGGCGAAGGCGGTGGCTTCTTCGTGCAGTTGATTGATATTGACGGCGTACAAATCCATGCTGTAGGCCGCCGCAACCGGCTCGACCACGTGGGCAAGATGCAGCTTGGCCGCGTCTCCCGCGAGGCGCAGCGCGGTGGCGATCACCTTGCCGGAATCCTCGGACAAATCGATAGCCACCAGAATTTTGTTGTACATCGCATGGGCCTCCAGTCGGGATTATTGTAATGCGGCGCGGGCCGCCGTCCAATGTCGATTGCGGCGGCGTGCGTTGGCCGGTGCCGCAGTCGATCAAGCAGTGGGCGCAGCCTATGTCTCAGGCGTTCTTGATCATGTTTCTGGCGATGACGATTTGCTGGATTTGGCTGGTGCCCTCGTACAGCCGCAGCAGCCGCGCGTCGCGGTAGAACCGCTCCACCGCGAATTCCGTCATATAGCCCGAGCCTCCGTGGATTTGCACGGCGCGGTCGGCCACCCGGCCCACCATTTCGGCGCAAAACAATTTGCAGGCGGAAGATTCCAGCGTGATGGACTCGCCGGCATCGCGTTTGCGCGCGGTTTCCAGCACCATGCAGCGCGCCGCGTAGGCCTCGGTGCGGGAGTCGGCGAGCATGGCTTGGATGAGCTGCTGTTCGGCGAGGGGCTTGCCGAATTGTTTGCGCTGCATGGCATAGTCGAGGGCATCGGCGATCAGCCTTTCGGCCATGCCGACGGCGACGCCGGAGATATGCAAGCGGCCCCGGTCCAGGACTTTCATCGCGGTCACAAAGCCTTCGCCCTCTTCGCCGATCAGGTTTTCCGCGGGCACCGGACAGTTCTCGAAAATGACGTCGCAGGTCAGCGACCCGGCTTGACCCATTTTTTTGTCCACCGAACCCAGCGTGATTCCCGGCGCGCCGCGCTCGACGATGAACGAGGAAATGCCGCGGGCGCCTTTGTTGGCCGGGTCGGAGCGGGCCATGACGTTGAAGGTTTGCGCCAGCGGCGCATTGGTGATGAATCGTTTGGTTCCGTTGAGCAAATAATGGTCGCCGTCGCGAACCGCCGTGGTGCGCAGGGAAGCCGCGTCCGAGCCGGCTTCGGGTTCGGTTAGGCAGAAGCAGCTGATCCATTCGCCGCTGGCATACTTCGGCAGATACCGCTGTTTTTGCGCTTCGCTGCCGTTGAAGACTATGGCCGCCGAGCCGATGCCGTTGTTGGTGCCGACCAGCGAGCGGAAGGCGGGGGAGGTCTTGCCGAGCTCGATCGCCACCAGCATTTCCTCTTCCATGGTTAGGCCGAGACCGCCGTATTGTTCCGGTATGGTCAAGCCGAACAATCCAAGCTGACGCATTTCCCGCAGGATATCGTCGGGTACGCGCTCGTCCCGCGCCAGCTGCTCTTCCGCCGGCACCAAGCGCTCGCGCACGAAGCGCCCAACCAGCGCCAGCAATTGGTCCATCGTCTCTTGGTCTCTAATCATGGATCGTCCGGCCGCGACTCATCAGTGACCGCCGGCGGGGGCGGGTGGGACGCGCCAAGTTAGCACAGCAGCAATCGCTTTTGCAGCGCCGCCTTTACCGTCGGGGCGCTGTGATAGTATGGCGGCCCGCGCGGGAAGGGGGCGGTTCCGGCGCGGATATGTCAATGTTTTTGCCGCGGCCGGCCAACCAATCACGGGAACAAACATGTCACAGGCAGTCAGCTATTCGATTCGGAACAACATCGGCGTCATCAGCGTCAACAATCCGCCGGTGAACGCGCTCGCCCAACGCGTCCGGGCCGGCATTCTCAATGCCGTCCGCCAAGCGCAGAACGATGCATCCGAAGCGGTGGTGCTTCACTGCGAAGGCAGAACTTTCATCGCCGGGGCGGACATCACCGAATTCGGCAAGCCGCCCCAGGCCCCTGGATTGGGCGAAGTGCTCACCGCCATGGAAAATTCCGCCAAGCCCATCATCGCCGCGATTCACGGCACGGCGCTCGGCGGCGGCTTCGAGGTGGCCCTGGCCTGCCATTACCGTTGCGCGCTCGCCAGCGCCAAAGTCGGTTTGCCGGAAGTCAAACTCGGCCTGTTGCCGGGAGCGGGCGGCACTCAGCGGGTGCCGCGAGTCGCCGGGGTGAAAGCGGCGCTGGATATGATTGTTTCGGGCAATCCGGTGGCTGCGTCGAAAGCCCACGCAATGGGCTTGGTCAACGAGATCGTCGAGGACGATTTGCTGGAAGGGGCGCTGCTTTATGCCCGCGAATTGGTCGATTCCGGCGCCCCGCTGAAGCGCATTCGGGATATCAGTATCGACCCGGCCACCATTGAACCCGGATTTTTCGAGCAGGCGCGGAAACGGGTCAACGCCCGTGCCCGGGGCCAAATCGCCCCGGACCGCATTGTAAGTTGCTTGCAGGCAGCGGTGGAACTGCCCATCGACAAGGCGCTCGAACGGGAGCGGGAATTGTTCATGGAACTCGTCGCCTCGCCCGAGTCCGCCGCCATGCGCCATATCTTTTTTGCCGAACGGCAGGCGGCGAAAGTCAAGGGATTGCCCCGGGAAACGCCGCTGCGCTCCGTCGAACGGGCGGCGATCATCGGCGGTGGCACCATGGGCGGCGGTATCGCCATGTGCTTCGCCAATGTCGGGATTCCGGTTGTGCTGCTCGAAGTCGACGCCGAAGCGCTGCGGCGCGGCGTGAAAATCATCCGCAAGAATTATGCGATGACGGTGAAGCGCGGCAAACTCACCGAAGCGCAAGTCGAGCAACGCATGGCTCTGATCTCTGGCACCACGGACTACGCCGACATCGCGGAAGTAGATATTGTGATCGAGGCGGTATTCGAGAATCTCGAATTGAAAAAGAAAATCTTCGCCAAGCTCGACCAGACCTGCAAGCCGGGAGCGATTCTCGCCACCAATACCTCTTATCAAGATGTGGACGCCATCGCCGCGGCCACCGCCCGACCTCAGGATGTGCTCGGCACCCACTTTTTCAGTCCCGCCAATGTGATGCGCTTGCTCGAAGTCGTGCGCGGCGCCGCAACCGCGGATGACGCGCTGGCCACGGTCATGGGCCTGGGCAAGCGCATCGGCAAGGTCTGTGCTTTGTCGGGCGTCTGCTACGGTTTCATCGGCAACCGCATGCTCGGCGGCTACGCCCGGGAGGCGCAGTTGCTGCTGCTGGAAGGCTGCACGCCGCGGCAAGTCGATTCGGCACTGGAAAAATTCGGTATGGCCATGGGGCCCGTCGCCATGGGCGATTTGGCGGGGCTCGATGTGGGCTACAAGGCGCGGCAATCCCGCGGTACGGCGGCGGGTGACGATCCCCGGCCCCACGCGGTAAGCACGCGGCTGGTGGAGTCCGGTCGTCTCGGCCAAAAAACCGGTGCCGGCTACTATCGTTACAACAGTGAAACCAGGGCGCGGGAATCCGACCCGGAAGTCGAAGCGCTGATTCGCGAAGAAGCGGCGAAATTCGGCATCGAACAGCGGGAAATCGACGCCGACGAGATTATCGCGCGCTGTATGTATCCGCTGGTCAACGAAGGCGCCAGGATTCTGGAAGAGGGCATCGCCCAGCGCGCCTCGGATATCGATGTGGTGTATGTGTTCGGTTACGCTTTTCCGGCGGCGAAAGGCGGCCCGATGTGCTATGCCGATCAAGTCGGCGTGGGCGAAGTTCATGCCAGGATTATCGAGTTCCAAGCCCGGCACGGCGAGAACAACTGGCGTCCCGCGAAGCTGCTGGCGGAATTGGCGGAAAGCGGCGGAAGTTTCGCCGAATGGGACCGGTGCCAGGCGTAGCTGTTACAGCCCGGCGGCGAATCATTTGCGAGGTGGCATACGGTGATTTCTTGGCAGACCGCGGCGCCCGGTGACCCCTTGGTGGAAGTGACCGCCGCGACACCGGTTCCCCAAGGTGCGGAAGTGTTGTTGAAAACGCTCGCCTGCGGCGTGTGCCATTCCGACATCCATCTGCATGACGGCGTATTCGAACTCGGCGGTGGCAAACAACTCGAAGTGGGTGGCCCCGGGCAGGTGCTGGGCCACGAGATTTACGGCGAAGTAGTCGCGCTTGGGCCACTTGCCAAAGGCATCGCCGTCGGCGACCGACGGGTGGTGTATCCGTGGATCGGCTGCGGCGATTGCCCGGTTTGCCGGCGCGGAGAGGAACACCTCTGCACCCCGGGCCGGGCCTTGGGCATCGTCGCCCCGGGGGGCTTCGCCGATCATGTTTTGGCGCCGCATCCACGCTATTTGCTCGATTGTGGTTCCGTGCCGGGGCCCTTGGCGGCGACCTACGCCTGCTCGGGCTTGACCGCTTACGCCGCGCTGAAAAAAGTTGGCGAAACCGGCCCCGGCGATGAAGTCGTCATCATCGGCGCCGGCGGTGTCGGCATGATGGCGATTCAAATCGCGCGTTCGGGTCTCGGCATTGAGCCGATAGTGGTCGATATTGACAAAGCGAAATTGCGGGCCGTCCGCGATCTGGGAGTCGGCAGAACCTGGAACGCCGCTGAACCGCAAGCGGCGAAGGCTATCCGCAAGGCGACCGGCGGCGCTTTCGCGGTGCTGGATTTCGTCGGCAACGAAGCCACGGTGAATTTGGGTCTTGGCTGCCTGCGCAAAGGCGGTCGACTGGTTGTGGTGGGACTGTACGGCGGCGCCCTGCGGATGCCGATTCCGTTTCTGCCGATGAACGCGCGCGTCATCCAAGGCAGCTATGTGGGCACCCCCGCCGAGTTCGCCGAATTGATGCAACTCGTCCGCTCCGGCAAAATCGATCCGATCCGCGTCACCGAACGGCCGCTGGCCCAAGCATCCGCCGCGCTTGCCGATCTCAAAGCCGGCAAAGTGGATGGCCGGCAGGTTCTCGTCGCGGCGCCGCCTTGAGTTCGATCAACAGCCTCTTCGCCCCCATTCCCTGCTCCGCTCTTCGGCCTTTGGACCGAATTTCAAGGGAAGTCGGCGCTCAGTATTCGTCGTAGCCTTCGGTTAGTTCGATGCGGACACCGGCCGGGTCGGTGATGAAGGCGATTTTCAGTTCGATCGCGGGAATCTCCCGAAACGGCACATCGAATACGATTCCCCTGGCTTCGAGTTCGCGGCAGAACGCTTCGAGGTCTTCGAGCTCAAAACCGATGTGATCGATCGCGGCGCCTTCGGTGGCCGCGCGCGACCGCTCGCTGGCACCGAAGCTCAGATTCATGCCCGGCGCATTGGCGGTGGTGGCGATCGAACCGCGCGGACGCACTTCGAGGCCGAATACTTCGGTGTACCACTCCAGAAGCTCTTCATGGTTCGGCGTGAGAAAATGTACGTGATAGCCCATGACTTCCACATGCAGCGACTGGTCCTCCTGCAACTCCACATAAACATCGTCGGGCAGCATGACATAGGCATTGGTCTGCCCCTCCGCTCCCGTGAAGACGCGTCCGACCTCATACCCCGCGGCATTCCATCGCTCCAGAAAGCGCTCGATATTGCGAACCTTGAATCCGAAATGGTCCATGACCGTTTCCCGCGAGCCCATGCTGGGCGCCCGTTCGGTCAAGGCGACCAGCATATTGGGTAGCCGCACCGCGGTCAGCGGACCTTTTTCCACTACCGAGCCGGCGAAATGCTCCACCCAGATTTTCTTGTGCAATTCGATGTCCGAGACATTCAGATGCACATGGCCGTAAGTGAGGCCGGCCGGATTGGGCGTGGCGAGTTGCGCCAGGGCCGGCGCGGCAAGCGCCAGCGCGAGGAAGGGAAACCACAGATTTTTCATTGATAATTCTCCAGCGGGGGCCCGGCGCGGCGGCAACCCGAACCGGCCCAAACCCGGCCGCCGGCGCCCGCACCAAGCGGCAAGGTTAAATCCACTTTACCGCGCTTGCCACCAATGATTGCACACTGTTTCAAATCGCCGGGGAAGTCACCTTGGTTTATCCCCAATTTGGGAATATTCGTAACACCCCGGTGAAGATTGAGAATACTTTTTTTCGCGCCGGATTTACTTGGCCGTGAAATACAGTAGACTAGCTGCACCCGCAGCTTGGCAATCAAAAAAGTACAAGTGTGCGAACTCGCGAGATCAATGGGAGAATTGAGATGCAAAGAAAGTATTCCGGTGCCCGCAAAGCGCTCACCTTGGCCGTGTTGGCTGGCCTGGCCGCCCCGGTCGCCGCCCAACAGGAAGACGATGCCATCGAAGAAGTGGTAGTGACGGGTTCATTCATCCGCGGCACGCCTCTCGATGCGCCTTCGCCGGTTCAGTTGGTCGACCGGGACAGCATTGAGGCGCAAGGCGCTGCGGTCATTTGGGATGTCGTCAAGAATCTCGAGGTCAACTCCGGTTCGTTCACCAATTCCGGTTCCGGCGAACGCTCCCAAGTTGAGGGGACCGCGGTGGTCAACCTGCGGAACCTGGGCGAGAACTCCACTCTGACCTTGATCAATGGCAAGCGCATGGCGCCCCACGCCGGTGAAACGACCACAGGCGGGGAGTTCATCAACATCAATGCCATTCCCATCGTCATGACGGACCGGTTGGAAGTGCTCACCGACGGTGGTTCCGCGCTCTACGGCGCCGATGCCGTGGCCGGCGTGGTCAATATCATCATGCGCACTGAATTCGAGGGTTTGGAAATTTATGGAGACATTCAGGGAGTTGAAGCCGCCGGCGACTCTTTCGATCAAACTTTGAGCGCCATCTGGGGCTGGGCCAGCGATGACGGCGACACCCATTTCGTCGTTTCCGCCGAGCGCTTCGAACGGGACAAGATGAATGTGCTCGACGGCAACCATATCGACGAGAATACCGAGTTTTTGGCAACGGTTTCCTCCATCGGCGGCGCAATCGCCTCGCCAGTGTTCGGAAGTTTTGTGAACCCGGCCTACATCAATCAGGAAATTACGGATTACAACGTTTCCCAAGGCGGCGAAGATACGGTCATTTACAGCGATCCGCTGTGCGAATCCATGGTCGGCACAACAGGTATTCCCTTCAAACTGGGCACTTTGCGGGAACAGCGCGGCGAGCGCGGCGGGGCCTGCCGCGAGGACGTGGCTCGTTTCAACTTTTTGGCTCGCGACACCGAACGCAACAGCGTCGCCGCGGCTTTCGATCACACTTTCAGCGAGGCGGTGGAGTTTTATTCGTTTGTCAACTACTCCGAGAACCACGTCATTCTCGAAGGTGGCGGCTTGAACAACACGGGTGGCTCGAGCACGACCCGCGGCCCCACCGTATTCCTGGCGCAACCGAACGCCTACGTCCGCAATCCCGCATTCGGCTTCAACGCCATCGGCCAAACTATGGAACTCGGATTTTTCGCCCCGGCAATCGGTTTGGAGAGGCCCATCGAGATTCCCAACGCGCCGGTATCCTTGGCCAACGGCGGCCCGAACATCGCGTTTTGGGCTAATCCCCGGGACAATATCCCCAGAAACGGCCAGCGGTCCAATTTCACCGACACCTCGGCCACGTTGCTTCAGACCGGCCTGCGCGGCGACTTCCAGGTCAATGACCGCGATTGGAGTTATGATGTGGGTCTGTCTTGGTCATCGACCAGCAACGAACAGTCTTATCAGGTATTCAACCGCGAAAGAACCGAATTGGCGGCCAACGGGCTCGGTGGTCCGAATTGCACGCCGAACGGAGTAGCGGATTTCGACTTCCTGCATCAACCGGGCCCGTTTGGCGGCGCCGTCCCCCAAGCCTGGCAGTTCTACGACGCGCTGACTCAGACGTTTTTCCCCGGCTATGTATTCACAACCCGGGAAGCCTTGTCGCTGGCGCTGACCAGCAACAATCACGGACAAGACGGTTGTATGTTCTACAATCCGTTTCTCACCCAGTTCACCAACCCGGATCTTGCCAATGATCCAGAACTGATGGAGTGGATGAACCAGACTGTATTGCGGGCGGACAAGCGCAACAAGCTGCGCGTATTCGATGCCGTGGTCACCGGAGGCCTGTTCGATATGGCGGGCGGAGAGGCGGCATTCGCGGCCGGAGTGCAATACCGCGAACGCACCGCCAAATCGATCGCGCCCGCTCTGAACTATCCGGGATTGCAGGACCGAATTCTCGGTTACGACGCCAATGGTGTGCCGAACGAGTTTCATTACGTGTCGAACAATTACGAATGTTCGAACTGTATTTTCAACTACAAAAACCAGCGCACAACCAACGCAGTATTCGCCGAGTTTTCATTGCCGTTCATGGAGAGGGTGGAATCCCAAATCGCGCTGCGTTGGGAAGACTACGGCGGCAATATCGGCAGCGAGCTTTCGCCGAAGATTGCCTTGAGCTGGCGTCCGGTCGACGATTTGCTGCTGCGCGGCTCCTTCTCCCAATCATTTCGCGCGCCGAATATTGGTATTGTCGAAGAAGGCTTGGAGGCGGGCAGTATCAATTTCAGGGACCCGCTTTCCAACCAAATGGTTCGCGCGGGTCTGTTGGATCCCACGCCCGAGAACGGCGAAGTCGAGCAAACCTTCACCTTGGGTGGTCCGGCGCCGAATGTGGGCAACGAGTACGCCGACACCTATTCCGCCGGATTCATCTGGACACCTTCCGGCAGTCTGTACGGCCTCTCGGTGCAGGCGGATTTTTGGCGCTTCGAAGTGACCGACCGGGTATTGCCCCAACCGGGCATTTCCGCGGTGCAACCCGAGGTCGATCTGTTCCTCTCGGTTCGGGATAATCCAAACAACTACATCTTGAACGACAGTATCTCGGCCGATTCACCCGTGCTGGATGTCCCTTGCGACCCCAACGCCCTCGAAGCCGAGTTTGGCCGCGACTCCGACGAGCGGCTCAACTGCGTTGTCAATCCGACCCTGTATGAAGTCGGTACGGAAGGAATCGGCATCAGCCGGGCTGCGCGGTCGGAGAGCGCCAATTTGATCACCTTGACGCTGGCGGCGATCAATGCCGGTCAAATCGAGGCGGACGGTGTTGATGCCAGAGTCGCCTACAACTGGGACTCCGAATGGGGCCGATTCCGCGTCAGCACAGACTATACCCATGTGCGGCAATACCGATTGCTGGATGTGCCGGGGTTGGAGCTCGGTTTGCTGGATACCGGCGTTCTTGATGCCGCGGGCACATCGGGCAATGGCTTGCATGTGCGTTCCCTGCCGGACAACAAGGGCAACATCACCTTCAGTTGGCAGCGCGATCAGTATGGAGCGACCCTGATCAATCGACATATTGGCTCCTACCAGGATCTGGCATACAACAACGTTTATGAAACCGGCAATGATCTCGTGCGCTCGCTGGTGCGGCGCAAGGTGGACAGCTATCAGACTTGGGACGTGCAATTCCGCTACACCCACGACTGGGACAATGCTTCATTTGGCAGCACGCAATTCGTGGTCGGTGTTCTCGACTTGCTGGATGAGGATCTGCCGTATCGGGAAGTGGGCGGTCTGAACTACGATGCTACGGTGTTCGACCCCCGCGGTCGCCGCATTTACGCCCGTTTCAGACACAACTTCTGAGCCTGTAAGCGGCAAGCAAAACAAAAACGGCGGTGGGGCAACCCCACCGCCGTTTTCGTGACGCTTCGTGTTACGGGCGGGATGATCACCCAGCCGATCTTTTTTGCCGCAATTCAAAGTTGTAGGACATACTGATGCGCTCGGCATCGCTGTGCTGTTGCGCGACGCCGTGATCGAGCCAAGCCGGGAACATCAGCACTTTGCCTTCTTCGGCGGGCAGGGTGGTGATCAAAGTGTTTTCGGCGCGGTTTTCCCGCAGCGGCGCCGGCACCATCCAGCGCGCCGGCCGCGGATCCTTCAGGCTGATCGGCGCCGCGCCGTTTTCGCACTGGACGTAAAACACACCGCTGATCTGGGAGTAGGGGTGTACGTGGTCGCGGTGGTAGTTGTAGCGCGAATTGATATTGCACCAGAGCTGGGTTATGGCCAACTCGAAATTCTCCAAATCCCAATACTGCTTGCGTCCGTAGTCGTAGGCGACTTGAAACAGGAAATCGACCAGGTTGCGAAACACCGGATCGGCGTACAGCCGGTCGCGGCTGCGGAATGAGGTGAAGCCGTAGGGGTAATGCCTGGCGGAGTATTCGCGGCCCGCTTGATCCTCGTTCCGAATCCCGCGAATCTGCGCGATTAGCTGCTGCTTTTCGGCGGCGAAATTCGGATACCAGGCCTCGTGCAGGAAAGTCGGGAACAAGGCCCGCAACGCCATTTTCGGTTGTTCGGTCATTTCCGGTACTTATCCTTGGCCGGTCGGATCATCGCGGCCGGCGTGGGCAAATCGCGAGCGCGTCGGGCGGCTGTGGGCGGGCCGCCCGGGGCGGTCGCGGGGCTCACAGCGCGCCGGCGCCAGTGGGTCAATTTCGGGTCAATCTATGATGGCTTGATATATGCCGTTGCGCAGTATGTTGTAGTCGTTCAGCCCCGTGGCCGGAATGATCTGGGTTAAATAGACCACCACCAGCGCCTCCTTCGGATCGACCCAATAAGTGGAATGGTAGGCACCGCCCCAGCCGTACTCGCCTTCGGAGCCGAGCCTGCCGCGGCCGCCGAGATATTCCAGCACCGAATAGCCCAGGCCGAAACCCTGGCCGGGATTGAACGCTATGTCGCCAAGATGATCCGCGGTCATCAATTCAATCGATTTACGCGACAAAATGCGCGCTCCGTCGAGTTCGCCGCCGTTGAGAGTCATCTGCAGGAAGCGGGCATAGTCGCGGGCCGTTGACAGCAGCCCGGCGCCACCGGAATAACTCATGCGCGGGCCGTCCACATACATACCTTGGCTCTGCATGCCGTCGCTGGCGGGAATCGCCTCCACACCATCCGCGCCCGGTCGATACACCGTCGCCAAGCGGTCGCGTTTTTCCTCCGGCAAATAGAAATGCGTATCCCGCATATCCAGCGGATCGAAGATTTCCTGTTGCAGAAAACTGCGCAAATCCATGCCGCTGGCTTTTTCGATAACCACTCCGAGAATGTCGGTGCTGTAGCCGTAGATCCAGCTTTCGCCCGGATGATCGTCCAGCGGCAGCGAACCCATGCGGGCAATGGTTTCGGCGATTGGTTCGTCGCGGTTGGCGAAATACCAACCCTGGAAGCCGGCTTCTTCCCAGCGCTCCCGAGCCGGGCCGTTGCCGTAGCTGATTCCCGCGGTATGGGTCAGCAAATGGCGGATGGTGATGGGCGTCGCGGCATCTTCCAGCACATAGCCGCCGGCGCCATCGGGCACCGCGACTTGCATTTCGCTCCATTCGGGAATGTAGCGGCCGAGCGGGTCGCCGATATCGAGCCTGCCCTGCTCCTGCAGGACCATGATTCCGGTGCTGACGATGGCCTTGGTCTGCGAGGCGATGCGGAAGATGGTGTCGGCGGTCATCGCGACACCGGCCTCCTTGTCGCGCCAGCCGTTGGCGACGGAAAAAGCGATCTGGCCCCGGCGCAGGACCAATACCGATTGCCCGGCGATGCGGTCTTCGTCTACAAAAGCCTGCAAATTCGCGCCGAGCGCTTCGAGCCGCGCTGCGGACATACCGAGCTGCTCCGCCGGGGCCTCCGAGAATTCCGCCGCCGCCGCCGTGGCGGTGAGCATCAACGCGAATAGGCAAACCAAAACACGATGGGAAACAGCCATGATTAGATTTCCAAGATTGCCTGCCGATGGCGTTCAAGCTTAGCAGGATGGCGCGGCTTCTGGAATGCGCTCGCCCACCCGCCCGCATATTGCCCCGCCGCCCGGGTTTTCGCCCCGTCGGTGCGGGCTGCCGCCGCGCACCCGGGCCTTGAACATAGTGGTGGCCATGGTGAAGCGCGCTTGACATCGGCGGATTCCCCATGCAGTATCCGCAGCCATGAGCATTTGCCACTACTTCTGGCGGTTTCCCAACGCGGGCCGCCGGGAGAATACTGCGTAATTCTTCATCGGCCGCCCGGGGTTGTGGCGGTTGTTCTGTTTCTCTCAAGCGATAGTTCCCAGTCACGGCTCCGGCAGGCCAGGCGGAGCAGCCTCTTATGGTAGACAACGGAACATTGAAGTATCAGCCCGGCAGGCAATACCGCCACCAGACCCGCGGCGGTATCTGGGTTCATCTGTCGGTGGAGCCACTCGACTATACCCAGGCGATGGACGATCTGGCCGATCAACTCGACGGCTCTCCAGGTGTCCTGCTGCGCTCAAGTTTTGAGTATCCGGGGCGCTATACCCGCTGGGATATCGGTTTCGTCAGCCCACCGCTGCGCTTTACCGGCCGCGGCCGCGAATTGCGGGTCGAAGCTCTCAACCGGCGCGGCGGGATATTGCTTCCCGAAGTGGCGCGCGCCCTGGCGGGCGGTGAATTCGTCGAGCGGATGGAAAGCGGGCCAGAGGCGATTCGGCTCCTCATCCGCGCCGCCGAAGCCGAATTCAGCGAGGAAAACCGCAGTCGCCAGCACAGCGTTTTTTCCGCCCTGCGGGCGCTGGTGGACTGGTTCCACAGCCCCCGGGATCGGTTTCTCGGACTCTACGGCGCGTTCGGCTACGATTTGACTTTCCAATTCGAGGATATCGAACGCCACCAGGGGCGCCGCCCCGGCGACCGGGATTTGCTGCTGTATTTCCCCGACCGTATTTTGGTCGCGGATCATCGTTTGGAACGCGCCCAAGCATTCAATTACGACTTTATCTGCCGCGCTCCGGGCGATCGGGAGCACACTGAGACCACCGGCGGCCTCAAGCGGAGCGGCCCGGAATGTCCGTTTTCCCCGGCGACCCGGGTCGCTCGGGAATGCGACCACGCGCCGGGCGAATACGCCGCCGGCGTCGAGCGCGCGAAACAATACTTCGCCCGGGGCGATCTGTTCGAGGTGGTGCCCGGGCAGACTTTTTTCGCTCCGGCCAAGGACAGTCCGGCGCGGGTTTTCAAACGCCTGGCGAGCGCCAATCCGGCGCCTTACGGCGCCCTGATGAATTTGGGCGAACGCGAGTATCTCGTTGCGGCATCGCCGGAGATGTTTGTTCGCGTGGAAGGGAACCAGATTGAAACTTGTCCGATTTCCGGCACCATCGCCCGCGGCGGCGATGCCCTCGGCGATGCCGAGCAGGTGCGCCGGTTGCTGAATTCGGCCAAGGACGAATCCGAGCTTTCCATGTGTACCGATGTGGACCGCAACGACAAAGCCCGCGTCTGCGAACCGGGCTCGGTGCAAGTCGCCGGCCGGCGGCAAATCGAGATGTATTCGCGGCTGATCCATACCGTCGATCACGTCAAGGGCACGCTCAAGCCGGAATTCGACGCCCTCGACGGTTTCCTTTCCCATACTTGGGCCGTGACGGTCACCGGGGCGCCGAAATTGGCGGCCATGCAATATCTGGAGCGGTTCGAGAAATCGCCGCGGCATTGGTACGGCGGCGCCATCGGCCACATCGGCTTCAACGGCAATCTCAATACCGGGCTGACCTTGCGCACCATCCGCATCAAGGATGGCTTGGCCGAGGTGAGAGCCGGAGCCACGCTGCTGATGGATTCCGATCCCGCGGCCGAAGAGGAAGAGACTCGTTTGAAGGCCCGCGCCCTCATGCAGGCGCTCGGCGTGGATGTCAAACCGATTGCCGCACCGACCGACTGCGAGGCGCGGCCCGAATTCGCCCGGATGCGCGTTCTGATGGTCGATCACGAGGATTCCTTCGTCCACAGCCTCGGCGATTGTTTCCGGCGCCTCGGCGCCGAGCTGCTGACTTTGCGTCCGCAGGCCGCCCGCGCCCATTTGCAACGGGAAAACGTCGATCTGCTGGTGTTGTCGCCCGGACCATCTGAGCCGAAACGTTTCGACACCGCGGCAACCATCGACCAAGCGCTGCGGAGGAACATTCCCATTTTCGGCGTTTGCCTCGGTTTGCAAGGCATTGTCGAATACTTCGGCGGCAAATTGCGGCAATTGCCCTTGCCCATGCACGGCAAGCAATCTGCCATATCCCACGCCGACAGCGCGTTGTTCGCCGACCTTCCCGAGTTGTTTCAGGCGGGCCGCTATCACTCGCTGGTCGCCGCCGGCGCACCGGATTGCCTGAGAGTCACCGCACGCACCCAGCCCGAGGCGGTGGACGGCCAGGCAACGGCGGGGATCGGTTCAGCCGCGCAAAGCGGCGCGCAAACCGCCGCGCCAATTGAGGAAAGTTGCATTATGGCGGTCGAGCATCGCAAGTTGCCGGTTTGGGCCGTGCAGTTTCATCCAGAATCGATTATGAGCCTGCAAGGCGGTCACGGTCCCCGCTTGATCCGCAATCTGCTGCGTCTGGCCGCCGGCGCGCGCCAAGGCACGGCGGAAAGGGTGGACAGGGTTCGGTGACAGCGGCCCACGGCGCGCCGGATGCGCTAAATCTCCAGCCATTCGGCGCGGGTCTCGCCGGCTTCGCGCAATGAATCCGGCGTGCCCTCCCAGGCGATCCGGCCATGACCCATGATGTAGAGCCGATTCGAGATTCGCAGGGCGATGTTGAGTTTCTGCTCCACGAGCAGAATGGCAACGCCGCGCCCGGCGATTTCGAGCAGCAGATTGCCCACCTGCTCGACGATTTTGGGCGCGAGTCCCTCGGTGGGCTCGTCGATCATGATCATGTCCGGGTGGCCCATCAGGCTGCGGCACATGCTGAGCAATTGCTGTTCACCGCCGCTGAGCGCGCCGCCGGGCACATCGGCGCGTTCTGCGAGCAGTGGAAACATGGCGAACACTTCGTCGATGCTCCAGCGGGCGGCGGCGTTCCGGTCCGACCCGGTGGCGCTTGCCGACTCCGCGCCCAACCAATTCCGGGCCCGCGCCGGCCAGCTCTTTCCGGCATTCCCGGCCCGGCTGGATTTGACGCCGAGCAATAGGTTCTGGCGCACCGTCAGCGTCGGGAAGATTTCCCGGTTCTCCGGCACATAACCCAAGCCGAGTCGGGCGATCTCGAAACTCTTGCGGCCCGCGATTTGCCGATTCTTGAACAGAATGGAACCCTGCGGTTCGATTTCGCCCATGATCGCCTTTACCGTGGTCGAACGGCCAACACCGTTGCGCCCGAGCAGGCTGACGATTTCCCCCGCGGCGACCTGGAAGTTTACCCCTTGCAATACATGGCTCTTGCCGTACCAGGCATGCAGTTCCCGCACTTCAAGCATGGCTTTGGGCCTCTCCGAGATAGGCTTCCCGCACCTTGGCATCTGCGCGGATGGCCGCCGGCGGCCCGGAGGCGATGACTTCGCCGTACACCAAGACGCTGATGCGGTCGGCCAAATCAAACACGATATTCATGTCGTGTTCGACCATGACCAAGGTCTTGCCTTCGGTGACTTTGCGGATCAAGCGCACGGCATTGTCGGCTTCGCTGTGGCTCATGCCGGCGACCGGCTCGTCTAGCAGAATCAGTTCGGCGCCGCCGGCGATGGCCATGCCGAGTTCAAGCGCTCGCTGCTCGGAATAGGCGATTTCGCCCGCGGGAAATTCCGCTTTCCCGGTGAGGCCGATTTTCTTCAGCACCTCGCCGGCGGCCGCGTTCAGGGCGCGCTGGCGGTTCAGCAAATGCCGGAAAGAATAGCCGTAACCGGAGGGCCAGAGCAGTGCGCAGCGGATATTCTCGAATACGCTCAGGCGGGGAAAAATATTCGTCACCTGAAAACTGCGGGCGATTCCCAGACGGTTGATCTGGTATGGCCTGAGATTGCCGATGGACCGGTTTTTGAATTGGATCGATCCGGTGGTCGGTGCGAGTTTGCCGCTGATCAAGTGAAACAGGGTCGATTTGCCAGCGCCGTTGGGTCCGATGATGGCGTGTTTTTCGCCGCTTTCGATATTGAGATCAACTCCACGGATGATTTCGGTGGCGCCGAAATTCTTGCGCAATCCGCTCATGGAGAGAATGCTCAAGGCGCGCGCTCCGGTGGGGAATCGGCATCGGCGGCATTGGCTGCTTCCCAAGCGCGGCGTAGCCGCGGCATCGATTTCGCCGTCAAATACCATCCAGCGGCGGCCAGCGAAGTCAAAACCGCCCAAGAACACACCGAGCCGCGGACCCAACTCAGGCCGAGGAAATGCAGCACGGGCTCGCTGGTATGGGATAACTCGAGCAGGCAGACCGCGCAGAGAATGGACAGCAGCGCCGGCACACTGGTGAGCAGATAGGGCAGCGCCAGGCTGGACAATTTCCCGCGCAGCCAAGCGACCCGGTGCATCATGATGAAACCGGCAAAACCCCGCGGCAAAAACAGCACCGTCAGCAAAAACAGAATGCCCAGATACAGCAGAAACAATTCGGTGTAGTTGCTGAGCAAAAAATTCATCAGCGTCAAAATGACTGCGCCAATGATTGGGCCGATGAAGAAACCGAGGCCGCCGATATAGGCCATCAACAATACCCGGCCCGAAGTAACCAGATTCAGATTCTCATCGGTCAGAAATTCATAATTCAATGCGAACAGCCCCCCGGCGACACCGGCGAACAGGCCGGCCGCGCAAAAGGAAATGAAGCGCACCCAGCGGGCGCTGTAGCCGATGAATTCGGCACGTTCCGGGTTGTCCCGCACGGCGTTGGCCATGCGTCCGGCGGGGGTCTGGGTGAACAAATACATGAACAGCGTTGAGACGAAAACCCAAAATGCCGCCAGGTAATACACCTCGACATCGCGGAAGAATTCCACGCCGAACAGCGGCGGCCCAAAAGTGCGGTCGCCGCTGACGCCCGCTTCCCCGCCAAAAAATCCGGTGAAGATCAGGGAAGAGGCCGCTACCAACTCCCCGATTCCCAGCGAAATCATCGCGAATACCGTTCCCGCCCTGCGGGTGGAGAAACTGCCCACGAAGATCCCGGCGAGCAATCCGGCGACGCCGCCGATCAGCGGTACCACGGCGATGGAGAAATAGACGATTTCCAATTCCATCAGCCGCAGCGTATGAACAGCGAGAAAACCGCCGAGGCCGAAATACACCGCGTGGCCGAAGGAAAGCATACCGCCCTGGCCGAGCAGCATGTTGTAGCTGAGCGCGAAGATGATGGCGATGGCCATTTGATTGAAAATGGAAACCGCGAGAATCGAATCGAACAATTGCGGCAGCAGCAACAGCGCCGCCAGATAGCCGAACCAAACGCCGTACTTCGCCGCCGCCTTCATTGTTCGCGGTTGCCCATCAGCCCGGTGGGGCGCAAGATCAGCACCAGCACCAGCAACACAAAAGGCAGCACCGGCGCGATTTGGGCCAGATTCAGTGTCCACAAATCATCCAGCGGATGATCCCGCGGAAATTCCCAGCCGAGCAAACTCAGCAAATCCGGCATGCCCACATTGGCGGCGATGGCGTAGGATTGCAGCAGGCCGATCAGCAGCGATGCCAGCAACGCCCCCGGCAGCGAGCCGAGACCGCCAATCACGACGATTACGAAGACGATGCTGCCCAGCACCAAAGCCATGCCGGGAAAAGTCGTCAGCACCGGCCCGGCGATCACACCCGCCAGCCCCGCCAGCGCCGTGCCGACGCCAAACACCGAGGTGAAGATCAATGGAACATTGTGGCCGAGATTCGCCACCATGTGGGGATGGCTGATGGCGGCTTGAATGATGAGGCCGACGCGGCTGCGGGTCAGCACTTGATAGAGGCCGATGAATATGCCGATGGAAACCGCCAGCATGAAACCGCGGTAGGCGGAAAACTCCTGGCCGAACAAAGTGAACAGCGGGAAATCCAGCAACTCCGGCGTTCGGTAGTTTTTGGTGTCCGCGCCCCAGAAAAATTGCACCGCTTCTTCGATCAGGAACGCCAGCCCGAAAGTGAACACCAATTCCGCCACATGGCCGTGCCGATGCACCCGCCGCAGACCGTAGCGTTCCACCAGCGCGCCGAGGGCGCCCACGGTCAGCGGCGCGAAGATCAATCCGGTCCAAAAACCGAAGTGAAGGCTGATGGAGTAGGCGAAGTAGGCGCCGAGCATATAGAAGCTGGCGTGGGCGAAATTGAGCACGCCCATCATGCTGAAGATCACGGTCAGGCCGCTGGCCAGCATGAACAGCAGCAGCCCGGTGACCAAACCGTTCAGGGTGGCGAATACAAGAATTTCCGGCATGGGCCGAGTGGGTCCCGAATCAGCGCCGCGGCCGCCTCATTTCGCAGCTGCTGGCAACCACGGTCTGTTCAGCCGGCACCCGGAATTCGGTCACCAGCCCGAAGCCAGAATTGTCGGCGTCGAATTCGACGCCTTCATCGGTCTGCACCGAAATATGCAGGTCCTGGAATATCTGGTGGTCGCTGCCGCGCATCCATACTTCTTCGCCGCCCATGGTGGTGAAACGCATATCCTCCAGCGCCAAGGCGATATCGTATGGATCGGTCCCGCCGGTTTCTTCGATCGCCTGGACCACCATCGACAGGGCGTTCGCCAGCCGCGGCTGGGTCACGTCGCGGTCTGGATGGGCGGATTTGAAGGCGCGGTAGAACGCCTTGCGTTCTTCGGTGGGAATCGGATTGGCGCTTTCGTTGTGTACCAGGCGGATGCGGTTTTTGCCGTCGGCGCCGAGGGTGGCGGTGATGCCGTCATAGGCGGCGTAAAAAGTGTAAATCGGGATATCCAAACCGGAATCGATAATCGAGCGTGCCAGCGAAACCATATCGGCGCCGAAATTGCCGGTGATTACCGCATCGGCCCCGGAAGCGACGATCTTGGTCACATAAGGCGTGAAGTCCTTCACTTGGCCGATTGGATGGAATTCATTGCCGGCGATTTCGATATCGGGCCGCTTCTCGCGCAGCAGTCGCTCGGAAGTTTCCGCGACCACATGGCCGAAAGAGTAATCCTGGCCGATGATGTAAATGCTCTCGATATCCTGGTTGCGGGCGATGTAATCGGTCAGCACATTGAGCTTCATCACGGCGTGGGCGTCGAAGCGGAAGTGCCAGAAACTGCAATTCTCCTCCGTCAGAATCGGATCCACCGCCGCATAGTTGATTTGCAGAATTTCCCGGCCGGGATTGCGCCGGTTGTGGCGGACGATGGCGGTATTGAGCGCGTTCGCCACCGCGGAACTGTTGCCCTGGAAAATAATCCGCAAACCCTCGCTGACCGCGCGGCGGAATTGAATTTGCGTTTCCGTGGGGCTTTGCTGGTTGTCGAGGGGCACAATCTCGATCATGCGCCCGTCGAGAATGCCGCCCCTGGAATTGAACAGGTAATCGGCGGCGAATCGCAGTTGCAATAGACCGCTGCTGCCAATCGCGGCGAACGGCCCGGACAGCGGGTCGAGAAATCCAATCCGCAGCGGCGCAGGCGGCGCTGCCTCCGCCGCCTGCGCCCGGACTTGAACCGTCCCCAGCGCGATGATTGCCAACAGTGCCAACAGCAACAAGCGCGACGGCCGCGAAAGCAACGGCGGAATAGCCGGACTGGCGGCGAAATTCGGATGCACTTTGGTCTCACTCGGCAAGGCGGCGGGACCGCCGAAGTGGCGACATTACCCCAGCGAACAATCCGCTGGCAAGTGGCTGCCCGCCCGCCGCTGCGCACAGCCATCGGCCCCCGTACCGCTCGAGGGCGGCCTCCGTCTTACCGCAAATCAAAGCGCCCACGCCGAATTGCGTCAATACACTTCGAACAGGCCCGCGGCGCCCATGCCGCCGCCAACGCACATGGTGCAGACCACGTAACGGGCGCCGCGGCGTTTGCCTTCGATCAGGGCGTGGCCCACCAAACGCGCGCCGCTCATGCCGTAGGGATGGCCGATGGAAATGGCGCCGCCGTTGACGTTGAGCAATTCATTGGGAATGCCAAGCTGGTCGCGGCAATAGACGACCTGCACGGCGAAGGCCTCGTTCAATTCCCATAGACCAATATCGTCCATGCTCAAGCCGAAGCGCTTGAGCAATTTCGGCACGGCGTAAATGGGGCCGATGCCCATTTCATCCGGGTCGAGTCCGGCGGCGGCCATGCCGCGGTAGGCACCGAGCGGTTCGAGGCCCTTGCGCTCGGCGAGTTTCGCGCCCATCAGCACTGAAGCCGAGGCGCCGTCGGAAAGTTGGCTGGCGTTGCCCGCGGTGATGACGCCGCCTTCGAACACCGTGCGCAGTCCGGCCAATCCTTCCGCCGTGGTCGTGGGCCGGTTGCCTTCGTCCTTGTCCAGTGTGACTTCGTGTCTGCTTTGCTGGCCAGTCGTTTTGTCTGTGTACAGCATGGTCGAGGGCAGCGGCGCGATTTCATCGGCGAATTTGCCCGCTTGCTGGGCCGCTGCGGTGCGCTGCTGGCTTTGCAGGGCGAATTCATCCTGCTGTTCACGGCTGACGCCGTAGCGCTTCGAGACGACTTCGGCCGTTTCCAGCATCGACATATAGGCGTGTTCTGAACGGGCCAAGACACCTGGGTCTTGGGCGCGGTGGGCGTTGCGGTGCTCGTTCTGTACCAAGCTGATCGACTCGACGCCGCCGCCGACCACGGTGGGCATGCCGTCGTGGACGATCTGCTTGGCGGCGGTGGCGATGGCCATCATCCCGGAGGCGCACTGCCGGTCGATGCTCATGCCGGCCACGGAAGAGGGCAGGCCGGCGGCCACTCCCGCGGTGCGGCCGATGTTCTGCCCCGTCGAGCCTTGCTGCATGGCGCAGCCCATGATGACATCGTCCACCTCGCCGGGTTCGATACCGGCCCGTTCCACCGCCGCCGCGATGGCGTGGCCGGCCATGGACGGCGCGTCGGTGTCGTTGAATGCGCCCCGGTAGGCTTTGCCGATGGGGGTTCTCGCGGTGGATACGATCACTGCTTCGGTGGTCATGCTTTGCTCCGGTTGGAAAATGCGTGAAACATCGGTTGTCGGTTTACCGCGACTCAGGCCGCGCAAATCATCGCTTGGATTTCTTCAATCGCGCCGCGGGCGAGCTCGGTCATTTCCGCATCGGTGCGGTCTTGAATTGGATGCGGCACGAAGACGCTTTGCGGCGCGATTCCGAGGGATCTACCTTGGGCCGCGGCGGCCTCAGCGAACTCGCAGGAAGCGACGAAACCCGCCGGCAAGCCGCGGCTTTCGAGATCGAGCATGTCATGCAAACTGCACGACGTGCAGGAGCCTCAGTCGGCGAGCCCTTCCACCACCGCGTCGCATTCGGCGCCGATCTGCCGCAGCAGCGCCGCCGGGGCGACCCGGGTGAAGGTGGGTTTGCTATAGCGTTTGACTGTCGCTCCCCGCTGTTCAAGCAGAGATTCGACTTCATCGAGGAATTCTTTGCCCCGGGGCTTGGATATATCGAGCAGGCCGACGGTGGCGCCTTCGATGCCGCCGAGCCGGGGCGCGAGTTGCCTCTCCACCGGCCGCAATTCAGCCGTGGGATCAAGCAATGTGCTTGCAGACATGGTTCAACCCTCCTGATTGGGTATGCGTCATTCTATTCTCCGGGAGACCATTTGGCTCCCTTTTTCACCGGCAGCGACCCAGCCGCCAATTATGGCGGAAAACATGCCGGCCTTGCCGCCGAGACCAACGATATGCAGGCCGTCGCCGCGGAATTTGTTCAGCGTCCGGTCGCGCAAGTGCTCCGGCATGCCTTCGGCGATACCGCCGGCGCCGCGAATCAATTCCGCGCCGGGCAGTTGCAGTCGCTCGCGCAGCGCTGCGCGCAAATCGGCCTTGCTCCAGCCGCCTTCGCGCAGCACCCGCCGATGCTCCGGGCCGATCACCAAAATCGCGTCGCAGAGGCCGAACAGCTTGCTGTGGGCCACCGTCCGCAAGCTCGCGGCGAAGCTGCCGGCCAGCGATTCCGGTGTCCGGGAACGCTGATCAACGATGGCTTGCAAGCCTTCGCCGGCGAACAGGCTGACCACCGAATCCGACCGCGAAAAGCCGCGGTCCATGGCCAGACTCGGCCAGGCCGCATCGGACTCGTCCTCCGCGAAGCAGTAGCTATACTTGCCGGGATTGCCCATGGTGGCGCGATCGATGCCGCCGGGTTTGCCGCCTCCGACATTGCGGATGACAAGTTGCAGAGCCCGACCGATGGTGGCGTTGGCGCGATTGCCCTGGCCGAGGGCGTTGACGCCGGAATTCATCCCCGCCTGTTGCGCCGCCGGGCCGTTGACGATCACCACGGGCGAGGAAAAATAGGTTGTGCAAAGCAAGCCGTGCATGCAGAAGACATCATCGAGCGCGGCTTCCACCACGGCGACCACCAGCGGAAAGTAGTCCGGTTTGCAACCGGCCATGACCGCGTTGATCGCCAGTTTTTCCACGCTGCAGGGTACGCGGTCTGGAGGAATCGCGCCAATAATCTCATCGGCCGCGCGGTTCGAACCGGCCAACATCCGCAGCACCCGCTCCGGTGTTGGCGGCGCCACCGGCAGACCGTCGGTCCAGCCGCGCTCGAAACAGCTTTCGATATCGTCCTCGGCCGGCGCCAATTCGATTTCGCGGGCGGTGAATCGAGCGTGTTGGCGGGCGAGTCGCTCGGCGACTCCGGGTTCAAGCGTGCGCGACCCGCAGCCGGGCAGGAACGGGGCAAGGCCTTTGCCGAGCTCGGCGATTCCAGTGAAATCGCGCCATTCGGTCCGATCCCAGCCGCTGATTCTCGCATCCCCGGCGCCATTCCTATCGCTGCCGCTGCCGCTGCCGCTGCCGCTGCCGCTGCCGCTGCCGCTGCCGCTGCCGGCGTCGATTCCATTTCCGAAGCGAAGCAGGGTCGGCACGATTTCGATTTTGTTGCGCCAGGAGAATTCCAGCTGTCGGTCGTCGATGACATCGCAGTTTTCGGGGAAAACCGGGTCATCCTGCACATAGACAGCCAAACCGCCCTTGAGCCGCTTCGCGAGCAAGGGAACCAACGGCGCCACCAGCGTGCAGGTGGGGCAGTCTTTCTTCAGTACCAGCGCGTGGGAAATGGTCGATTCGCCCAATGGATCCGCCTTCAAGCCGCCACAATGCGGCTGTCGCGGCGCGGCATATTGACTTTCATTCGCGTAACCCGATTGGCCAAGTCGGGCCAAGTTTTGACCGGCGCATGCGGGTTGTCAAGCATTGGGCCGCGCTGCTCAGTAGATGAATCCCAAAGTGCAGATGCCGGTGAGGATATTGATAATCATGAACACCGACGAAGTGCGCGAGACCACCTTCCACAATTGCGGACCCCGGTAAGCGGCGCGAATCGCCACGATCAGCACGGCGGTATAGCCCGCCATGGCGAGCATTTCGATGAAATAGAGCAGCCACTGGTCCCGATCAACCGCGCGGGCGCCGAAAACGAAAAACAGGCCTGCGCCGAAAAAGTACAGCGCCCAATAAGTGGCGGCGAGACCATATTCTCCGGCCAGCAGCCGGGCGGCGAAGGCTCGTTCCTCCACTGCCACTCCTCTGAGGCCGGGCCGCGCCTCAGGATGGGCCCGGTTTGTTGCCCATCAGGCCGCGCATGGCATTGGGAACATCCGCCGGGAACACCAGGAATTTTGCGTTTTCGGAGCTGGAAAGTTGCTGCAGCGAGTTGATGTAGCGCTCGCCGAGCAGATACACCACGGGCATCTCCTTTTCGCCGATGGCTTCGCTGACCAAAGTGATCGCTTTCTTGCTCGCCTCGGCCAGGATTACTTGGGCCTCCGCCTCGCGTTTGGACGCCTCGAGTTCGCCGTCAGCCTGCAGGATGGCCGCCTGCTTTTCACCATCGGCGCGGGTTACCGTGGCGCGGCGGGCGCGCTCGGCCGCGGCTTGCTCCTCCATCGCCTGCTGCATGGTGGAGGATGGGTTGATATCTTGAATTTCGACGGTTTTGAGCGTGATGCCCCAGTCGGCGATATCGTCGGAAATCGCCGCCTTGAGTTTGGCCTTGATGTGGTCCCGGGAAGACAGGGCATCGTCGAGGCTCATTTCGCCGATGATGGAGCGCAGCGAAGTCTGCACCAGCGTCTGAATCGCGATTTCATAATTTTCGACCCCGTAAACGGCTTTTTCGGGGCTGACGATATTGATATAGGCCACCGCGTTGGTGATCAGCACGGCGTTGTCCTTGGTGATGACCTCCTGGGAGGGAATGTCGAGCACGATATCTTTGGTTGTGACCCGAAAGGCGACGGCATCGACGTAGGGAATGATGAAATTCAGACCCGGCGTGAGCGTCGTGTGGAATTTGCCAAGCCGCTGCACGACCCATTTGAAGCCCTGGGGCACCTGCCGCACACCTTGCGCCAGCGTCACCAGCAGGAGCAGCAGCGCCGCGATGGCGAGAATGAATCCGGGTGTAATTGCCACTTGCGAGACTCCTTACCAGTTCCAAAGAAGTTTTCGATTACATTTTTCTGACGATCAGCGCGTTGCCCGATAAATCGACCACATGGGCGCGGTCGCCCATGACCAGCGGATCTTCGGACAGGATTTGCCATTCGTCGGAGCCGAGAATGGGCGCCGGGAAGCGTATCGTGCCGCGGCCCGACTCGGCCGGCGGCTTCAATACCTGGCCAATTTGTCCTATCAGGGCTTCGCGGGACAGGCCCGCCTTGGTGCGGTCCCGGGCCAAGGGCTTGATGTACTTGAACCAGCCCAGCGCCAACAAGCCGGAGAGCAAGGCCCAGATGGCGATTTGCGCGGCGCCGGCCAATTCCGGCGCGAGCAGCAACACCAAACCGACCAAAACGGCGGAGAGGCCGAACCAGAATACGACCAGGCTGCCGATGAAAATCTCGGCTCCCATCAGCGCGAAGCCAGCCGCCATCCAGAGCCAATAGGGCATGCTGTGTCCCTCAATGCGAGTGGGCATTATCCGGCGAAAAATCAGCCTCGGCAAGGGCCGGTGGCAAATTTGCCGGTGCGGCCGCCGAAAATGGTAATGAGGTCGGCGATGTAGTAACATTGATCGAGTAGGGTCGCTTCGCGAGGTGGCTCTAAACAATACCCACGAGCCATCTTCAAAAGTGGAGTTGCGAGCCGAAATTATGAAGTTAGAACCCGTCAAAGTTCTCATTGTCGACGACGAAGAAGATCTCGAGTTATTGGTCAAGCAGAGATTCCGCCGCCGCACCCGCAAAGGCGAGTTGGAGTTCATGTTCGCCCAAAATGGCCGCGAGGGGCTGCTCAAACTGGGGCAGCACCGCGATATCCATTTGGTCTTTTCCGATATCAACATGCCTGTCATGGATGGTCTGACCATGCTGCATCAGTTGAAGCAGGCCGACCTGGACGTGCAGGCAGTAATTGTTTCCGCGTACGGCGACATGGGCAATATCAGAACCGCCATGAACCAGGGCGCGTTCGACTTCCTCACCAAGCCGATCGATTTCGCCGATCTCGAATCGACGCTGGAGAAGGGCATCGCACACGTGCGGCGCTTGCAGGCCGCTTTGGCGACCAGGGACAAACTGGTATCGATCAAGCGCGAGCTCGAAGTCGCCAGCCAAGTGCAGATGTCGGCCCTGCCCCCGGAGCTGCCGCCGACCGAGAACTACGATGTCAAAGCCCAGGTTTATCCCGCCAAGGAAGTTGGCGGCGATTTCTACGATTATTTCAAAATCGACGAGCATCGTTTGGCTCTGGCCATCGCCGATGTCGCCGGCAAGGGCATTCCGGCGGCGCTGTTCGCAATGGTTTCCCGGGCTTTGCTCAAATCCATGGTCGGCCAATACATGTCCATGGTCGGCCAATGCATGGATCCCGCCGAGACGCTGAACGCGGTCAACGCGCAGTTGTGCGAGGGCAACGACAGTTGCGTGTTCATCACGATGTTTTTCGGTGTGCTCGATACGCGCACGGGCGAATTCCTCTACTCCAACGCCGGCCATAATCTCCCCCGCCTGCTGCGGAAGGATGGTAGCCTGGAGGTCGTCGCACCCACCGGCAATTTGGTGCTCGGCATTGACCCGGGTCAGCGGTACGGTAACGCGCAAGTCCAACTCAACGCCGGCGACACCGTGATCCTGTACACCGACGGCGTGACCGAAGCGGAAAATGCCGCGGAAGAGGAATACGGCGAGCCGCGGATGGATCAGTTGCTGACCGCCTCGGCGGCGGCGGATTCGCAAACCATCGTAGAGCGCATCATCGCGTCGGTCCGGGAGTACGCCGGCGACGCCGAACAATCGGACGATATCACCTGCGTCGTGTCGCGCTTTCTTGGAAATTCGCGGCATTAAGCGGAAAGTGAGCGGAAAGTGAGCGGAAAGTGAGCGGAAAGTGAGCGGAAAGTGAGCGGAAAGTGAGCAGGAAAGTAAGGGGAAAAGTGAGCGGCAACCGGAACCGGCGCAATCGCGGGCCCAGCGCTTGGGTTCTCCGCGCCGCGTTTGGCGGCGGCCTGCTCTGCGCCGTCGCGGTCGGCAAGCTCGCCGCGGCCGAAGACGGAGTGATTACCTTCGGCCAGTCCGCCGTGCAGGGAGGTCCAACACGGGAATTGGGCGAGGGCATCCGGCTTGGGTTGGAAGCCGCCTTCCAGGAAGTGAACGCCAATGGCGGCGTCCACGGCAAGCGGCTGGAACTGATTTCCTACGATGACGGCTACGAACCAGAGGCCGCCATCGTCAACACCCGAAGATTGATCGAGCAAGATGATGTTTTCGCCTTGATCGGGCCCATCGGCACGCCGACATCGGCCGCCGCCGTGCCCATCGCGCTGGAGGCGGGAGTACCCTTTATCGGCGCCTTCACCGGCGCGGAGTTTCTCCGCGACGCCCAGGCCCTGCCCAATGTGATCAACGTGCGCGCGTCCTACTTCCAGGAAACCGAGGAAATGGCGGCGCGCTTGAGCCAGGATCTCGGGCTCGCATCGGTGAGCATTCTTTATCAAGACGATTCCTACGGCCGCGCCGGGTTGGCGGGACTGCAACGGGCGGTGGTCCTCAACGACATGGAAATCGGCGAAGAGGTTTCCTATCCCCGCAATACCGAGGCGGTGAAGTTGGCGCTGCTCGAACTGCGCCGCGCCCAAGCCGAAGCGGTGGTGATCATCGGCGCGTATCAGCCCGCCGCAACCATGATTCGCTGGGCGCGAAAGCTTGGTTATTCGCCGTATTTCATCAATATCTCCTTCATCGGCGGCGAAGCGCTCGCCCGCGCCCTCGGCGAGGACGGCGAAGGCGTTTACGTGACCCAAGTGGTACCGTACCCGGAGGACACCAGCCGGCCGGTGGCTTTGGAGTACCAAAGGGCGTTGCGCAAAATGGATTCCAGCGCGATGCCGAGTTGGGTCTCCTTCGAAGGTTATCTGGCCGGCCGGTTGGCGGTGGAAGGACTGCGCTTGGCGGGGGCGGAGCCAACTCGCGAGAGGTTTCTGCGCGCCTTGAAATCCTCCGGGGAGATCGATCTTGCCGGATTTCGGCTGTCTTACGGATTGAACGACAATCAAGGCTCCGATGAAGTGTACCTGACGGTGATTGACGCCGGTGGGAATTTGGTTCCGGTGGCCGGCATCGAAAGAAAATGATCGAAAGAACGTGAACCAGTCGACCACCACGGAAAGAGCCGGCGCGGAGCCGGTGGCGGTGCCGAAGATCCCCACCGACATCGGGGGGGAAGAGGACAGCCGCAGCTTCCTCGGGACCATCTCCGGGCGTTTGACGCTGGGTTTGCTGGGCGGCGTGGTGTTGATCGCCGCCGCCAGTTTGGTTGCCTTGTTCGCCTTGCGGGAAACCCTTGGCTATCAATCCCGGATGGCCGATATCGACATGCCGAATGTGATTGACTCCGTGCAAATCGCACGCCAGAGCACGGCATTGGTGAATGGCGCTTTCCGCATCACTTCCGCCCCGACGCGGCGGGAGCACGAGGCTGTGGTGGCGGAAGTCGAGCGGGAGAGGGCGGCTTTGGAAGGCGTTATTCAGGCGTTGGAATCCCGGGCGGAGCTCGGCGGAGGCGCCCGGCGGATCAGAGAACACATGGAGGAGTTAAGCGGCCATTTGGCGTCGATCGAGCAATCGGCCTTCCGAAGGCTTGAGATTGCCGAAGAACTCGACCAATTGACCGCGGAACTGGCGGAGCTCAACCGCGGCATCGAATCGGATCTGGCGCGGGCGATCGACGATCAGGGTTTTTTCCTCGTGGAAGGTTTGCGTAATATCGACGACTCTCCGGTGCCGATGGCGGTTCGGGCTTCGGAACAGGAATTCAGCCATTTCCGCAATTTGAATTTGGTCAATCAGCAGGCTAATCTCGCAGTGCTGCTTTTGGATGAAATGTTGGTATTGAATGATCGGCAGTTCATGACCCCCATCGAGGAAAGGCTGCTGAGCGCGCTGAACAATACCCAGCGCGCATTCGGCGATTTGCCCGTCTCCTCGCGGATGGCTTCGCTGGGCGCCAGCTTGCAGCGGCTTGAACGGGTGGGCTTGGGCAATAAGGGCATCGTTGAACTGCGCAACGAGGCTTTGCTGCGGCAGGACCAGGAACAGAACTCGCTGGCCATGGCCAGGGCGGTATCGACCTTGCTGGATACCGAGGTCAACGAACTGGGTGTGCTGATCGGCGCCAATGCCCTCGCTTCGAGCAATGCTGCCCAGGATTCCGCCCGCAACGGAATTTACCTGTTGGCCACAATCAACGCGATCAGTGTCGTCGGAGCGTTGATTTTCGGTTACTTCTTGATCTGGAAGTCGCTGGCGAGACGCTTGACCGCGCTTTCCAGCGCCATGCGCGAGATGGCCCGGGGCGACCTCGAGGTGGCGGTGGAAAGGGGTGGCAACGATGAGATCGCCGACATGGGCGAAGCGCTGGAGCGATTTCGCGGCTACGCGCTTGAAGTACAGCGCCTGAATCTGGTGGAGCAACTCGCCCAGGAACTCGACGCCAAAAATGACAGTTTGGAATCCACCTTGGCGCAACTGGAAAAGGCCCAGCAACAGATCGTTGCCGAGGAGAAGCTGGCCTCGCTGGGTCAGTTGGCGGCCGGAATCGCCCACGAGATCAAGAATCCGTTGAATTTTATTGGCAACTTCTCCGAAATCGCCATGGACTTCGGCAAGGAGGTCGAAGAGTTGTTGGAGGAGGTAGAGGATTCCGACACCAAGGAGGACATCAAGGAGATCATCGTCGATCTCGGCAAAAGCCTGGAGAAAATCAGGCAGCACAGCAAGCGCGCCGACAACATCGTGCGCAGTATGCTTGACCACTCCCGCGGCGGCGAAGGCGAATGGAGGGAAACCGATCTCAACGCCGTGTTGAAGCAGTACGTGGAATTGGCCTACCACTCAATGCGGGCGTTGAATACCGGGTTCAATATGGATTTGGTGGTGGATTTGGACTCGGAAATGCCGCCGCTGGAAGTTGTGCCCCAGGACATTTGCCGGGTTTTTCTCAATTTGGCCACCAATGCCTGTCAGGCGCTGGACGAGCGCCGGCACGAGGTGGATCGGTTCGAGCCGGTCATAACCATATCGAGCAAAAAGCTGGAAACGGAAGCGGAGTTCGTTTTGCGGGATAATGGGCCGGGAATTCCTGAAGCGATTCGGGAAAAAATCTTCGAACCATTTTTCACCACCAAGGATGGCACCAAGGGGACCGGATTGGGTCTGTCTTTGACCGCCGATATTCTGCTGCGGCACGGCGGTTCGATTACAGTCGATTCCGAAGAAGGGAAATTCACGGAAATGCGAATCCGCCTGCCGCTGGAGTCGGCGCGCAAGGCGGAAGATGCCGCCACCGCGCGGCGGACGCGGGCTTGAATCGCGGTCCGTATACGATATTAATGGGGAGTTGCGCGTCATGGTCGAAAAAAAGATGACAAGTTTGGCGGTCGCCGCGGCGAAGGCAGCCTGTTCTTTGGCCGCGGCCCTGTTCGCCGCCACTGCGCTCGGACAGGAATCCGCGTCGAATCTACGCGATGCGGTCGCCAACGGCGATGTCGGCCTGGAGTTCCGCTATCGCGTTGAAACCGTCGATCAGGCGGGATTCGCCGAAGACGCCATGGCTTCGGTGCTGAAATCGCGAATCAATTTTCGCCCGCAGGATTTGGGAGATCTGGGCTTTTTCTTCGAAGTCGATGCCGTGACCTATGTCGGCGCGGACGATTTCAACAGCACCAGGAACGGCAAAACCGAATTTCCATTGATCGCCGATCCAGATGGCGCCCACATCAATCAAGCCTGGGTCGATTTCAAGAACGACAGCGGCTATGTCCGCCTGGGCAGACAGCGCATCAATCTCGACGAACAGCGCTTCGTCGGTGGCGTGGCCTGGCGGCAGAATGAGCAGACCCTGGACGCGATTACGGTGGTGAGCGACGCGCTGGCCGATATCGATCTGAGCTACAGCTATGTCCACGGTGTCTCCCGGATTTTCGGGCCGGAAGACGGCGTGCCGACCGACTATTACGACAGCAACACCCATTTGCTGAATGCCGGCATCGATCTGGCAACCGGCGGAAGGCTCTCGCTCTACCACTACGCCATTGATCTCGAGAATGCCGCCGCGCTGTCCAATCGGACCACCGGCCTGCGCTTCAGCCAAACCGTGGAAGGCGAAGCCCTGAATTTTCCGATCAATCTGGAATATGCCACCCAGAGCGACTACGGCGACAACCCAATGCCTTACGATGCCGACTACCTGTTGTTGGAGGGAGGGCTCGATACCGGCGACCTGCGGCTGCTGTTGGGATACGAGGCATTCGGGGGCGACCCAAACGAGGCTGGCAAGATGTTCCGCACGCCCTTGGCGACCCTGCACAAATTCCAAGGTTGGACCGACCGCTTTCTGACCATACCTGGCACCGGCGTTGAAGACACCTATGTCACTTTAATCACCCGCGGGCTGACCCTCAGCTGGCACGATTTTCGGTCCGAGGCCGGATCGGCGCAATACGGAACCGAATGGGATGTCTCTTGGCAGTATTCCTTCGGTGAAAACTATACCTTGCTGCTGAAGTACGCGACCTACGACCCGGAGACCCACGCGGTGGATGTCGACAAGGCGTGGATTCAGTTCACCGCGAGCTTTTAGCCGCGGTTTGATCGGAGAAATCGATCCCCGTGGTCTCAAGTCCGCGGTGAATGATGAGGAATGGGAATTCCGCCTTCAATCAGGCAAACAACTGGAGCAGGCCCAGGCCCTTGAGGCCGCAACGAAAAAGCTGGGACATTGGCCAAAACTGACCCGACCACCACCGTTCGCGCGGCGAATGATCTCAAGGAGCTCGCGGTGATAGCCGAGCGCGTGGACGCGTTTTGCGCGCAACAGGGAATCTCCACGGAAGTGGCTTACCAGGTCAATGTTTCGCTTGATGAATTGCTGACCAATACCATCAGTTACGGCTATCCCGACGGTGCCGGTCATGAGATACGGATCGATCTCCGCGTCGATGGGAACACCCTGTTTGTACGCATTGAGGACGATGCCAAGCCGTTTGACTTAAAGGACCTCGACCTCGGCGCGGTGGACACGGAGTCCAGTTTGGACGAGCGAACACCCGGGGGCTTGGGCATCTTTTTCGTCCACCAAATGATGGACTCGGTCGCTTACCACCGCGAGAACAACAAGAACGTGGTGGTGCTGGGCAAAAAATTCGACAGGGAGTAGCCGCCGTCGGCGGATCCGCCGACGGCTACTCCTGTCCAAGTCTAGCTGCAAACTACAGGGAAGCCAAGGCTTTGGCTCTATCCGGTTGGATATTGATGATCTTGTCGAAGCCGCTGACTTCGAAGACTTCGCGGATGGCACGAGGAAGCGAGCAAAGCATGAATTTCGCGTTTCGATTTTGCAACAGCTTGGCGGTCATCAGGATCGCCCTCAAACCCGCCGAACTGATGTAAGTCAGCTTCTCCATATCGAGCACCACCGCGCGGTCTCCCTCGGCGACTGCGCTCTTCACCGACTCCTCGAACTGCATCACATTCGACCCGTCAATCCGCCCCTCGACGAGGGCCGTCAAGACGCCATCCTGTCTTTCCACATTGACTTCAATCATTACAATCGCTCCAAATCATCTTTTCATCGCCGCCGGGATTTCATAACCCCCCGCTGCATTCTCGGTGCACGCCGCCGTCCCGGGTTAATTGTCCAACTCGGGGTCTTGCAACACCACGAACTCTGGATACGCTTCGATACCTAATTCCGCGACATCCTGGCCGTGGCGCTCCACTTCCAGCGCGACTCTCGCCCTTAAGGTGGCATTGATCGCCAACCACACCAGCATTGAGGTCGAGAATACAAACGCGCCAACCGCCGCCACACCGACGAATTGCACGAGCAGGTTGCCGCCAGCCGCGATGCAAACCGCGAGAGTACCCCAAATTCCGGCGAAAAGGTGAGCCGAAACCGCGCCCACAACATCGTCGATCCGAAAACTCTCCAGCATCTTCATGCCGACCGTGCAGATTGCTCCACCGACCGCGCCGATGATTATAGCCCAATAGTGGTCAACAATATCGGGCCCCGCCGTAATCGAGACCAGTCCGGCGATCGCGCCGTTCAAGCTGGCGAGCAAGTCGGTTCGACCGAAAACCGGGCGGCTCAAAGCGATCGCGGCGACAAAGCCGCCGCAGGCCGCGAGATTTGTGTTCACCAGAATATTGCTGATGGCCACCGCATCGACCGCGCCGCTCAAAGCCAACTGCGAGCCGCCGTTGAACGCGAACCAGCCCAGCCAAAGAATGAATATCCCCAAAGTTACCACCGGCACGTTGGATGGCGGCGTGGTTTTCACCGTGCCGTCCTCGCGGTACTTGCCGTGCCGGGCGCCGACCACCCAAGCGCCGGCCAAAGCCGCCCATCCGCCGGTGGAATGGACGATGGTGGATCCGGCGAAATCCTGAAAGCCCATTTGACTCAACCAGCCCCCGCCCCAAGTCCACGCCCCCACCACGGGATAAATGAAAGCTGTCAGCACCGCCACGAATACGAAAAACGACCAAAGCCGCACCCGTTCGGCCAAAGTGCCCGAAACGATGGAGGCGGTCGTGGCGACGAACACCATCTGGAAAAACCAGTCCGACATCACCGAGTTGCCGTTCGCGATGACGGCGGTCCCAGCCGCGGCATCTCCGCCGAGCAAGGCCTTTTCGTCGCTGGAAGTGCCGTAGAGAAATTCCAGGCTGCCGATCAGCTGCCCCACGTCGGTGTACATCAGATTGTAGCCGACCAAGTAAAACATCAGTCCCGCGATGGAGTACAGCCCCACGTTCTTCAAACAAATGACCGAGGCATTCTTGGTGCGCACCGAGCCGGATTCCAGCATGGTGAACCCGGCGCACATCCACATAATCAGTACGCCCCAAATGAGGAAAGAGAAGCTGTTCAGCACAAATTGCGTTTCTTGGTCCATCGTCCTACTCCAATGCGTCTGTCCGGTCCCATCGCCACTTTCTTATTCGAATTCCGATTTTCCCGGTCACCGTGCATCCAAGCGCGGCTGGCGATTGCGCGCTCCTGGGCGCGGCGCCGGCCGCGAAAGGGAATGGCATCGGGTGACGAAGCCTCATTCGGTTGTTTCCACACCCACCGTTTGTACCGGACCGAAGCCGCGGATTTCGACCACCACCGGCCCGCCCCGGGAGCCGTCATAATGCACTGCACCGGCGGGGTGGAACATGAAACCGCCCGCCGGAATCGGCGTGGTGCGGGTCATATCGTGGCTGGCGTCGGTGCCCGCGTGCCAAGTTCCCTCGATAACCGTGATGAAGCGGTCTTGATCATGGTAGTGGGGGTTGCTGGTGCCGCCGGCGGGGAATCGAATCCGCATGATGTACAGACCCTCCTCCTGCGGATTGCCATACAAAATATGCGACTGGGTGCGGTCGAGACTTTCGTCCCACTCCAGGTCATCCAGTTGCACGATCACAAAATCATCCCATTCGGCGGCGAATCCGGCGGGCACGAGGAATGCCAGCGATGCGATCAATAAACGAATCCTGGACATGGGTTTATCCTGTTGCGGTTGAGTCGTTTGGTTGCTTATTCTAGTGTCGCGCCGCGTCTTGGCCACGGCATTCCCCGCCCGAATATATATGTTTGGCGGGTGGCAAGCAATACTAGGTATGAAATTTTCTCCGCCGGTTATGGATGAAGCATGAATTTCGCCAATCGAAATGTTTTGGTCACCGGCGGTTCGCGGGGTATCGGCAAGGCCGTGTCGCTGGCCTTCGCCCGGGCGGGTGCGGCGGTAGCGGTGCTGTACCGCGAAAACCGGGGGGTGGCCGAAGCGACTTTGGCGCAGCTGCCCGGCGACGGCCATTTCGCCCTGCGCGCCGATGTGGCGGACCCGGCGGCGGTGGCGTCCGCCGTTGACGAGGCGATGGCGCGTTGGGGTCGAATCGATGTATTGGTGAACAATGCCGGCATCGGGGTTTACCACCGCCTCGCCGAAGTCTCCTATGAAGAATGGCGGGAAGCCTGGCGGCGTACCTTGACGGTGAATCTCGAGGGGCCCGCCAATCTAAGCTATTGCGTGGCGCGTCGAATGATGGCGAGCGGCGGGGGCAGGATCGTGAATATCACCTCCCGCGGGGCGTTCCGCGGCGAACCGCTGAAACCCGCTTATGGCGCGGCCAAGGCCGCCCTCAATTCCCTGAGTCAATCCTTGGCCGTGGCGCTGGCCCCATGGAACATTTTCGTCGGCGCGGTCGCGCCCGGGTTTGTCAACACCGAGTTGACCGCGGATCGTCTGGCCGGCCCTGAGGGAATCGAAATTCGCGGACAAAGCCCATTCAACCGTGTTGCCGAACCGGAAGAAGTCGCCCATGCGGTGCTGTTTCTCGCATCGGACGGCGCCGAGTTCGCCACCGGCGCGATTATCGATGTGAACGGCGCGTCGTATTTGCGCACTTGATTGGCCCGCGGCTGGCGGCGCCCGCGCTCACAAGGCTTCGATTTCGGCGGCGCTGATGGCTTCGCCGCGGTTGCCCCAAGCGTTGCGCACATAGTTGACTACCGCGGCCATTTCGGCGGCGCTGAATGCGTCGCGGAAGGATGGCATTTCGCCGCGGCCGATAATGAGCACGAGGGCGGTGTCGGCTCCAGAGCCCGCCACCACTTCGCTGCCGTCGAGGGCCGGATAGACATTGGCGATGCCCTGGCCGCTGATTTGGTGGCATTCGGCGCAATTGTCCAGGAACAGGCGCTGTCCGTCGGCTGCGGGGGGCCGGTCCAAATCGGCGCAGGCGCCGCCGGCGGCGGCGAGGAAGGCGGGAAACACAGATGGCCAAGCGGAGAGTTTGAATCCCATGCCGCGCACTGTAATTGCGGCGGCCGCCGAAAGCAATCAAGCGGCTACGCCGGCGAATCGATGCTGATCGAAGTTGCACAGGCCCGTTTGCGCGTAGGGCGCCGCGCTCTGCTGGAGATCGACCGCTTCGCGGTTGCCGCGGGTCAGCATTGGTGCGTATTCGGTCCGAACGGCGCGGGCAAATCCCTGTTGGCGGAACTGATTCGCGCTCGCCGCCGGGAGTCCGGCAACTATGTGAGCTACGCCGAGGGCTTCGATCCAGCGCGCGACATCTTGCCGGTTTCGTTTGAAGAGCAGCAGCGCCTGTGGCGCCGCGACGCGAAGTTGGATATCGGCGATTTTTGCGAAGACGCGCAAGATCGGGGAACCACGGTGGGGGCGTTGATCCACGCGGCGCTGCCCGCCGCCGAGCAGAGGGAAACCCTGCTGGTCGAATTGGCCGCCGAGCTGGAACTCACGCCTTTGCTAGACAAAGGCATTCGATTTCTTTCTTCCGGGCAGATTCGCCGCGTGCTGATCGCCCGCGCGCTTTATGGGCAATACGGTGAGCGCCCCAAGTTGCTGATTTTCGATGAGCCGCTGGAATCGCTGGACCGCGATTCACGCGCCCCCATCGCGACGGTCATCGCCGGGCGTCTGCGTCCGACTTGCGCGAGTTTGCACCTGTGTCGGCGCGCCCGGGACCGTTTCGCCGCCGCCACGCATTTGCTGGTCATGGAACAGCTGCGGGTATTGGAGCAGGATGTCTTCAGCGAAGTCGTCTGGCATCGCGCGGTGCGACGGTTTCGCCCCCGCTCCGATGTCGCCGTGGGCGAAATTCCGCAATGGCGCGATGCGCCGCGCAATCCGCCCGGTGCTGAAACCAAACTGATCGAGCTGCGGGGAGTCGATGCGGCCTACGGCGAACTGCGGGTGCTGCGCGATGTCCACTGGACGATGACGGGGCGCCATCATGTGCTCATCGAAGGACCCAACGGCTGCGGCAAATCGACTTTGCTGAGCTTGATCGACGGTGAAAACCACAAGGGCTACGGCCAGGAGGTTTATTTGTTCGGCCGCCGCAAAGGCAGCGGCGAAACCGTTTGGGATGTGCGGCGCCATTTCGGCGTGGTCTCGAACGAATTGCACAACCGCTACGTTCGCGGCTGGAAAGTGCTCGATGTCGTGGTTTCGGGGTTTTTCGATTCCGTTGGGCTTTACGACGACAGCGGCGGGGGCGAACACGAACACGCGCGGGCGTGGCTGGAAACTTTGCGCATCCGCGATGCGGCGGATGCCTGCTACCACCAGCTATCCTTCGGGCGGCAACGCCTGGTGCTTTTGGCCCGGGCCATGGTGAAACAACCGGATATCCTGATTTTGGACGAACCCTGCGTCGGCTTGGACGATTTCCACCGGGACTTCATATTGCGGGCGCTGGACGCGATTGCCGAACAAACCCCGGCGCGGTTGATTTACGTCAGTCACGCCCCCGGTGAACAACCGGCCTGCGTCAATCATCGGCTGCGCTTCGAGGCCGCCGAAAGCGGCGGATTTCGGCTGACCCAGGGGGAAATTCAGCCCGCGGCCTTCAACCGCTGATATAGCTCCGCAGTTGTTCAATGGTGGCGCGCTGGTCGCTCATGATGTCCTTGACCAGATCGCCCAGCGAAACAATGCCGACCACCAAGCCGTCGTCCACAATAGGCAGGTGGCGGATGTGGTGGTGGGTCATCAAATTCAGAGCCGCGTCCACCGCCCGTTTGGATGGCACGGAAACCACCTTCGCCGTCATGATTTCCTCCACTCGGGTGTCGTGGGAAGCCCGGCCCTTGAGGATGACTTCCCGGGCGTAATCCCGCTCGGAAATGATGCCTTGCAAGTTTGGGCCGGTCATCACCAGCAGCGCTCCGACGCGGCGGTCGGCCATCAGCTTGATCGCCTCGAAGACGCTTGCCTCCGGGCGGATCGAGCAGATTCGCTTGTTCTCTTTGCGGTCCAGAATTTGTCGCATGGTGTGCATGGCGCCCCTCCCGATTATCGCCGTCCGGTCAATTCAGCCGGGTCAGCTAGATATTCGCGTAACCGGCGTTGTTGCCCCAGCAAATGCCGCCGCTGGTGAAGAAGGTGGATGTTCACACCCTATTGCCTCCGATGATCGCGCGAAAAGTAATACGCTTAGTCTACCCCCGGCACTGACATCGTCAAGTCCGTGTGGAGACTGTGTTGTATTAAATGGGATTCAGGTAAAATCCGCCTGATTCGCGCCGCAATCGAAGCCGAGTTCCCCATGAGCAAATCTTTTTTCCAGACGTTGGTTTTGCCGTTGCTGCTTTTGGCCGCGTTCGGCCTCAAGGCGCAGGTATACAGCAGCGAGCAGATCGAAGTCGAGCTGGTTGCCGAGACCACGAACGTAGTGCCGGGCGAGACTTTGTGGCTGGCCGTGCGGCTCGACCCCATCGAGAACTGGCACACCTATTGGAAATTCGGCGGCGACAGCGGCGAGGCCACCAGTACAAGCGATTGGCGGCTGCCCGCCGGGATGTCGGCGGATGCGGTCGGCGAAATCGTCTGGCCGCTTCCCGAATGGACGCCCTTTCTCGGTTCCGAATTGGTGACCTTCACTTACGGCCACGAGGTCTTTCTGCCGCTGCCGGTTGCGATTCCAGAGGATTTCGCACCGCAGACTTTCGCGGCGGAGGCCACCATCGATTGGCAGGTGTGCGAGGAGATTTGCATTCCCGGCAGCGCGCGCTTCGAAATTGAACTGCCGGTTGCCACCGCGCTGGAAACCGACAGCCGCTGGCGCGAAGGCTTCGCCGCCGCCCGTGCCAATACGCCGGTTCCCCTCGGCGAACACGATTTGACCGCGGAATTCAATCGCCACGACGGCAAGGTCAACATCATGGTGCGAGCCGCCGACGCGCGTTTCGCTGGCGCCGATGAAGCGTGGTTTTTTCCCACCCAAAGCCGGGTGATGCGCTACGCGCCGTACCGCGATGTGATGCTGGAAGATTCGCGCATCCAGATTTCCACTGAACAGCACCGGCGCCATCCCGCGGACTTGACCGAGTTGGACGGCACGCTCGCGTGGCTCGACGAAGCGGGCGAATTGCACGGCTACGATCTGCGTCCGACATTGACCAATGTCGCTTGGGACCACAGCATCGAAGTCGAACTGATCGCGGAAACCGCGAGTATCGTTCCCGGCGAAACCGCTTGGCTGGGCCTGCGGCTTGACCCCGCCGAGCACTGGCACACTTATTGGAAAATGGGTGGCGACAGCGGCGAACCCACCAGCGTCAACGAATGGTCCGCGCCCGAGGGCACGCGGGTGGGGGAATTGCTGTTTCCGGCACCCCATTGGCTGCCGTTTTACGATACCGATTTGGTGAATTTCGGTTATGAAGAGGAAGTGCTGCATCCGGTCGCGGTGACGATTCCAGCGGATTACCAAGGCGAATCGGTGGAAATTTCCACCTTGGCCTATTGGAATGTTTGCGAACTGATTTGCATCCCCGGCGAACAGCGCCTGAGCATCGAACTGCCGGTGGCCCGTGAGCTGGCGGAAAGTGAACCACCGGACGGACCGGGAACCGACCGGGGCAACGCGGAATTGTTCGCCACGGCACGGCAGCGCCTGCCCAGCGCCGAGCACGATATCCGGCCTTTACTCGCGGTGGCTGGCGAGCGCGTCAGCATCGGATTCGAATCGCCGACGCTGAATTTCGCCGACTACGCCGACGCCTGGTTTTTCCCGGAGCAGCGCCGGGTGATCAAACCCGGGCCCCTGCGCGATGTTTCGGTGCAGGCAAATCTGTTGCAGATTACCCACCAGCAGCCGCGCCGCATGACTGAAGATCTGGATGTGGTGTATGGCACTTTGGTGCTTGAGGATGCCGCCGGGAGGCGTTCGGCTTACGATTTCACCGACCCGGCCGGCATGGCCGCCGCGCAGGCGGGAACCTTGTTGGCGGCTGGAGTAGCTGAAGATGCCGGCAGCGCGGGCGGCGGCCTCGGCATCCTCCGGGCCCTGCCGCTGTACATGTTTTTCGCCATGCTCGGGGGCATGATTCTGAATCTGATGCCCTGTGTGTTTCCCGTGCTGTCGCTGAAAGCGCTGAGCTTTGTCGCCGCCTCGGGCGATTCCGCCGCGCGCCAGCGGAATGAGGGTTTGGCCTACACCGCGGGCATTCTCGTCTCCTTCGTAGTGCTCGCCTCGGCCTTGATTGCGCTGCGCGCCGCGGGCGAGCAGATCGGCTGGGCCTTCCAGTTTCAGCAGCCGTGGTTCCTCGCCTTTATCGTCTATCTGTTTTTCACCCTCGGCCTGAGCCTGTCTGGAGTATTCGAGATCGGCACCGGGCTGATGGGCATCGGCAACAGCCTGACCGCCGGCAAGGACTACAAGGGGTCGTTTTTCACCGGTGTGCTGGCCACTATTGTCGCCACGCCCTGCACCGCGCCCTTCATGGGGCCGGCGCTGGGGTTCGCCCTGACCCAGCCCTGGATTGTGGCGATGCTGGTGTTCCTGGCGTTGGGCATGGGCATGGCCTTGCCGATTCTCGTGCTGTCCTTTGCGCCGGGGCTGACCCGTTTCCTGCCGCGGCCGGGCGCTTGGATGAACACCTTCAAGCAATTCATGGCGTTTCCGCTGTACGCTTCGGCGGCGTTTTTCCTGTGGGTGCTCGGCAATCAAGTCGGTGTGTTGGGTATGTCGCTGGTGCTGGGGGTTTGCATCTTGCTGGCCTTGTCGGCTTGGCTGTATCAGCGTCTTCGGCAGGTGGGGCCGATCATGCAAGGCGCCCATATCGCCGTGGGCGTCAGCACGCTGGTGTTCGCCGCTTGGCTGATGCAGACGCCTTTCCTGCAAACCGCGGTGCGGGGGAATTCGGAATTGGCCGCGGCTGCGGTCGAGGGTGCGGATTTCGAGCCTTTCAGCAGCGCCAAGCTGGCGAAACTGCGGGCGGGGGGCACCCCGGTCTTCGTCAATATGACCGCCGACTGGTGCATCACCTGCTTGGTCAACGAGCAAAGCAGCCTCGGCACCGAGCGCGTTCAACGCTCGATGGAAGACAACAGCATCGTTTATATGAAAGGCGACTGGACCAACGAAGACCCGGAAATCACCGCCGTCCTCGAAGAATTCCGCCGACCTTCGGTGCCCTTGTATGTATTGTATCCGGGCGATCCGGTGGGCGAGCCGGTGATCCTGCCGCAGATTCTAACCCCGGCGATTCTTGAGGACGCCTTCAGCGCGATTTGACGGGGCATTCGAAGTTGCAGATTCTCGGTTCGCGCCGCGCCGTCGCATTCCGCGCGATGAATCATTCGCTCCGCGTTTTGATGGCCTAGCCGAGGGGCCGGGTTGAAATGCGCTTGCCGCCTTTGCTTTTCTCGCTTTCCCTTTTCCCGCTGTTTCCGTTGTTTGCGTTGCCGGCACCGGCTCAGCAAGCGGATATCGCGACTACCGGCATCGAGGCGCGGCGATTCGAATCGATTGCGGGCGCCGCTGTCCCTGGGCAACTCGATTTCAGCACCGCCGACACCGCGGCGCAGCGTCTGCCGCGCCTTCGTAGTCTGCTGGTCCAGCAGCGCGGCGAATTGGTGCTCGAGAAGTATTACCACGGCGCGCAGGCGAACCTGCCGGCGAATATGAAGTCCGCCTCCAAGAGCGTGATTTCGGCCTTGGTCGGCATCGCCATCGAACAGGGTTTTATCGAGTCGGTGGACAGCACGCTGGCGGAGTTTTTTCCCGAATACCTGGCCGGCGACGAGAATGCCGCCAAGCGGGAAGTCACCGTGGAAAATCTGCTCACCATGCAGTCCGGCCTGGAGACGACGAGCAACCGCAATTACGGCCGCTGGGTGTCGAGCCGGGATTGGGTGGAATTTGCCATCGACCAACCGCTGGTGGCGCGCCCCGGCACGAACATGCTTTACAGCACAGGCAGCACCCATTTACTGGCGGCGATTCTCACTCGCTCGGCGGGCATGAGTGCGAAGCGTTTCGCGCAGGAATATCTGGCCGGACCGATGGGCTTCTCCATGTCCTACTGGCCGCAGGATCCGCAAGGCATTTACTTCGGCGGCAACGATATGGAAATGACCCCGCGGCAAATGCTCGCCTTCGGCACCATGTATCTCAATGGCGGCCGGCACGATGGTGTCCAGGTCGTGCCGGAACATTGGGTTGCAGCTTCCCATCAGCCCCGGGCGCGCTCGCCCCGGGGCCAAGGGCGCTTCTACGGCTACGGCTGGTGGCTGCGCGACTTGGCGGGGATGCAAGTGCCCACGGCCTGGGGCTATGGGGGCCAGCTCATCCTGGTGGTCGAAGAACTCGGGATGGTGGTCGTGGCCACGTCCGACAGCACTCCCGGCTCCGGTCGCCGCAGCCATCTCGGCCGGCTTTACAATCTCATCGAAGACCAGATTCTCGCGCCGGCCCAGCGCGTCGGCCACCCCGGTTTTTGAACGGCCGGCCGCGACGCTCTTTACCAGCCCATTCCCGGCCTTCTTTCCCGGCTCTCTGTCCCCGCCCGCTACAATCCGGTTTAGTCGATTCGCGCGAGGACGACCGAGATATTGTCCTTGCCGCCGTTGAGATTGGCGCTGTCCACCAAGCGGGCGGCGCAGCGGTCCAAATCGTGGCCGAGGTCGGTGAGGATATCCTTGATCTGCCAGTCGGCCACCATGTCCCACAGGCCGTCCGAGCAGAGCATCAGCAAATCTCCGCTTCGCAATTCGTGCTCCAGCCGCTCGATCTCGACTTCGGAGTGGATGCCGAGCGCCCGGGTCAGAATGTGATCGAGATTTTTCAGCGAGAAAGTTTCGCCGGACACTTTGCCTTTGGCGATTTCGTTCACCAGGGTGTGGTCGCTGGACAATTGTTCGAGCCGTTTGTTCCGCAGCAGATACAGGCGCGAATCTCCAACGCAGCCGCCGAACAGGCGGCGGCCCTCGATGCGAACCGCCACCACGGTCGTGCTCATGCCACGGTGGCATTTGTTGGCGTTGGCCGCATTGAAAATCCGCAGATTAGCCGCGCTGATGGCCTCGAGCAAATCGCCGAAGACGCCTTTGGAATCTGGATTCGGCGGCAGGCCGGGACGCAGTTCGGTCAGAATCGACGTGGCCGCCATGCAAGACGCGACTTCGCCGGCGGCGCGGCCGCCCAGTCCATCCGCCAGCACGGCCAAGCCTGTGTCTTCCTCGAAGCCGATGAAATCCTCATTGTGCTGGCGCAGCATGCCAGTGTCGGTCTTGCCGGCGATGCGGATTTTGACTTGTTCTTTGGCCACGGACCGATTTCGTTGCCGAGATGTTTTGTCCAAGGTCGACATCTTCATGGATTGCGAACTTTCTGACAAGTCTGCGGCGGCCGGGCAGACTCCCGGCGACAGCCGCTTTTTCCAAGGGGCCGAGGCAATTATGATAAACTTTCAGCTTCAATATTGCATCGGTGGCTCGCAATTCCGCTGCCTTGTCGCGCTGCCCCCCGATCCCCCGAGGAACTTCCAACCGATGAAAGCTTTGCACTACTTGGCCATCGTCTTGCTGGTGGTGGTGATCTTTTATCTGCTCATCGCCGGCGAATCGCTGTTGCTGCCGCTGGTGATCGCGGTTGCCCTGTGGTACCTGATCAATACGCTGGCGACGGCGCTGGGCTGGCTTTCCATCGGCCGCTTTTCGATACCCGGGCCGGTTCGCCTTGGCTTGTCGCTATTGATATTTCTTGCCGCCATCTGGGGTGTGGTGGAATTCATCGGTTCCACTTTCGGCGGGGTTCGGGAGATGGCGCCGGTCTACCAGGAGAATTTGATCCGCCGCGTCGAATCGCTATCGATTCCTTTTGTCGATCTCGGCCAACTGCGCAGCGAGAACTTCGGACAAGTAATCAACGATTGGTTCAATCTGCCGGGCTTCGCCACTTCGCTGGCGAGTTCGGCCGCGGGCGTTTTGGCGAGCAGCAGCCTGATCTTGATCTATGTCGGATTCTTGTTTTTGGAACAGGGCAAATTCCGCAAAAAAATCGAAGCGCTGGTTTCCGACCCCGAGAGGGAAGAGGAAGTACACGGCATTATCCGGCGCATTCGAGAGGATATTCAGAAATACATTTCCATCAAGATGTTCACCAGTACGCTGACGGGATTGCTCAGCTTCGGGCTGTTGCTGCTGATGGGGGTCGATTTCGCTGGCATCTGGGGCTTGTTGATCTTCCTGCTGAATTTTATTCCCACCATCGGGTCCATCATCGCCACCATGTTTCCCGCCATGATCGCCTTGGCGCAATCCGATGGCTATTTTCTGTTTCTGCTCGTGCTCATCGGCATCGGCGCCCTGCAAATGGTGATCGGCAATGTGCTGGAGCCGCGGCTCATGGGCACTTCCTTCAATCTGAGCCCGATTGTGATTCTGCTCAATTTGGCGCTGTGGAATACGATTTGGGGAATCCCCGGCATGTTCCTCTGCGTGCCCTTCCTGATCATCTTCACCATCATCATGAAGCATTTTCCGAAAACCCGGCCCATCGCCATCATCCTGTCGAGCGACGGCGCCGTGGCCGCGCCCACGGAATCTTACTCCTTCGGCGGCGCAGCGCCGATGCTCGGCTCCGATCAAAGTGGCGGGCAGGACCGAAAAGGCGGGGATTGACTCCGGCGACTGCCCTGAAATCCAGGCTCGAATCCATGAACAGCGCCGAGATACGCAAGCGTTTTCTTGACTATTTTGCCGGGCGTGGCCACAAGATCCTGCCCAGCAGCCCGCTGGTGCCCGGCAACGACCCGTCGCTGTTGTTCACCAACGCCGGCATGGTGCAGTTCAAGGACGTTTTCCTCGGTCTCGAATCGCGACCCTACCAGCGGGCGGTCACATCCCAGCGCTGCCTGCGCGCCGGCGGCAAACACAACGATTTGGAAAACGTCGGCTATACAGCGCGCCACCATACTTTCTTCGAGATGCTGGGCAATTTTTCCTTCGGCGATTATTTCAAGCGCGAGGCAATCCAGTTCGCTTGGGAGTTTCTCACGATGGAATTGGGTTTGCCGGCGGAAAAACTCTGGGTAACGGTTTTCCGCGACGACGATGCGGCCGCCGCCATCTGGTTGGACGAAATCGGTATCGATCCCGAGCGCTTCTCGCGCATGGGCGAGAAGGACAATTTCTGGGCCATGGGCGATACCGGCCCCTGCGGACCCTGCTCGGAAGTTTTTTACGACCACGGCCCGACGGTCGCCGGCGGACCACCCGGTTCGGCCGATGAAGACGGCGACCGCTACATCGAAATCTGGAATCTGGTGTTCATGCAGTTCGAGCGCCGGGAAGACGGTTCGCTCGTTCCCTTGCCGCGGCCTTCGGTGGATACCGGCGCCGGCCTGGAGCGCCTCGCCGCCGTGCTGCAAGGCGTCCACAGCAACTATCAAATCGATCTGTTCCAAGCCCTGCTGCGGGATATTCGGCGCATCACTGGCATCGGCGAGCTGGAAAATCCCTCGATGCAAGTGATTGCCGATCACATCCGCTCCTGCGCTTTCCTCGTCGCCGACGGCGTGCTGCCGGCCAACGAGGGCCGCGGCTACGTGCTGCGCCGCATCATCCGCCGTGCCATCCGCCACGGCCATCGGCTCGGCGTGAAAGAATTGTTTTTCCACAAGTTGGCCGGGCCGATGGCCGAGTTGATGGGGGACGCCTACCCGGAACTCATGGCGGGGCGCGCCCGCATCGAACAAGTGCTGCGGGAGGAGGAGCGGCAGTTCGCCCGCACTTTGGAAAACGGCATGGCCATCTTGGAGAAAGCCATCGCCGAACTCGACGGCGGACGCATTCCGGGGGCAACGGTCTTCCGTCTATACGACACCTACGGCTTTCCAGCCGATTTAACCGCGGATATCGCCCGGGAACACGGCTTGACCATCGACTCGGCCGGCTTTGAAGCGGCGATGGCGGCCCAGCGCGAACGGGCCCGCGCCGCCGGCAATTTCAGCGCCGCCGATCTGCTCGAAATCGATCCGAACCAAGCCACGGAGTTCATCGGTTACGAGCAACTATCCGGGTCCGCCACGGTGATGGCTATGTTCGGGGTGGAAGATCGCCAACCGCTGGATGAACTGACCGACGACCGTCAAGCGCGCCTGCTGCTGGATGTCAGCCCGTTTTACGGCGAATCCGGCGGTCAAGTGGGCGACCGTGGCGTGCTCGAAAACGAAACCATGCGGTTTGAAGTCGAAGACACCCAAAAGCAGGGCGAAGCGCTGGTGCATATCGGTCGGCTGCGGCGGGGCGCGCTGCGCACCGGCGACCGACTGCGGGCGCGGGTTGCCGGCGATGAACGCCAAGCCATTACTTCGAATCACTCCGCCACACATCTGATGAATGCCGCCCTGCGCAACGTGCTTGGCAACCACGTCACCCAGCAGGGCTCGTTGGTGGATGAAAACCGGCTGCGGTTCGATTTTTCCCACCCAGCGCCCGTGGGCCCGGAGCAAGTGCGGGAAATCGAGCGGCAGGTGAACGGCGAAATCTTGCGTAATTCCGCCGTCAGCAAAGAAATCATGCCGATCGCGGAAGCGAAAAACCGTGGCGCGCTGGCCATGTTCGGCGAGAAATACGGCGAGGAAGTGCGGGTGGTGAGCATGGGCGGCGAATACTCGGTGGAGTTTTGCGGCGGCTGCCACGTCGAGCGCACCGGAGATATCGGCCTGTTTCGGGTCACTGCCGAATCGGGCATTTCCGCCGGCGTGCGCCGGATCGAGGCGGTAACCGGCCGCCGCGCGCTGGAATTGGTGCATGAGGAAGAACAGACGCTGCGCGAAGTCTGCCGCTTGGTGAAATCCAGCCCGGACGAGCTGGTGGAGCGGGTCGAGCAGTTGTCGAAAAGCAACCGCGCCCTGGAAAAGCGTTTGGAGCAGCTGAAAGCGAAACTCGCCACCGGCACCGGCGGAGACCTCGCCGACCAGGCCCGCGAAGTCGGGGGCGTGAAAGTATTGGCTACGGCGGTGGACGGTTTGGACGCCAAGGCCATGCGCGAAGCGGTTGACAAGCTGAAAAACCGCCTCGGCAACTGCGTGGTGGTGCTGGCCAGCACCGCCGACGGCAAGGTTGGTTTGGTTGCCGGAGTCAGTAAGAATCTGACGGATTCGGTGAAGGCGGGCGAACTGGCCAATATGGTCGCCACGCAACTCGGCGGCCGGGGCGGCGGCCGGCCTGATATGGCCATGGCCGGGGGCCGCGACGCCGCGGCCTTGCCGGCTGCGCTGGCCAGCGTCGCGCCGTGGATGGAAGCCAAGCTGGCGGAATCGCGCTGATGTCCCTCATCGTGCAGAAATACGGCGGCACTTCGGTCGCCTCGGTGGAGCATATCGAGGCCGTGGCCGAAAAGGTCGCGCGGTTCCGCCAAAAGGGCCACGATGTCGTCGTCGTGCTTTCGGCCATGGCCGGCGCAACCAACCGGCTGACCGCCCTCGCCCAAGAGATTATGGCGCAGCCCACACCGCGGGAGTTGGATGTGCTCTTGGCCACCGGCGAGCAGGTCAGCATCGCCTTGCTGTGCATGGCCCTGGAGCGCCGCGGCTGCGGGGCGCGCTCGTTCACCGGCGGCCAAATCCGCATCCTGACCGACGACAGCCACACCCGGGCGCGCATCCGCAAAGTGGACGGCGACCGCCTGCTTGCCGAATTGCGCCAAGGCAACATCGCCGTGGTGGCCGGTTTCCAGGGCGTGACCGAACACGGTTGCGTGACGACCTTGGGCCGCGGCGGCTCCGACACCACGGCCGTGGCTTTGGCGGCGGCGCTCAAGGCCGACGAATGCCAAATCTATACAGATGTAAAAGGTGTCTACACCACCGACCCGCGCATGGTGGACGGCGCCCGCCTGCTGCGGCACATCACCTTCGAGGAGATGCTGGAGCTCGCCAGTCTCGGCGCCAAGGTGCTGCAAATTCGCGCGGTGGAATTCGCCGGCAAATACAAAGTGCCGCTGCGGGTGCTTTCGACATTCGAAGAGGGTGCCGGCACCCTTATTACGCTGGAGGAAGATGAAATGGAAACACCAGCCATCGCCGGCGTCGCCTCCGAGCGCGACGAGGCCAAACTGACCGTGGCGGGCGTGCCGGATGTTCCCGGTGTCGCCTACAAAGTCATCGGCCCGGTCAGCGCCGAGGGTATCGAAGTCGATGTAATCGTGCAGAATGCCGCGGCCGACGGCAGCAACGATATTTCGTTCACAGTGAAACGAGCCGACGCCGAACGCACACTGGAAATTTTGCGCGGCGTCCTTCCCTCGGTGCCCGCGCGGGAGGTCATGCTCGATACGAAAATCGCCAAGGTCTCCTTGGTTGGCGTCGGGATGCGTTCCCATGCCGGCATCGCCAGCCTCATGTTCAAGGCCCTGGCCGAAGAGAACATCAATATCCAGATCATCACGACCTCGGAGATCAAAATTTCCGTCGTCATCGAGGAAAAATATCTGGAACTCGCCGTGCGCGCCCTGCACAGCGCCTTCGAGCTGGAAAACCACGCCAACGGCGATTGACCTGGCTAGTGAGGGCGACGGACGCGGCTCTCGGATGGTCGTGTCGCGGCCGACGGGGGAAATTCGGTGAATTGGTTTACAAACTGCTCATCGATGCGGATACTAGGGGCGCGATTGGGAGAATCGCCAAAAAGATAAGGGATCGGCGATGGATCGCCAACCACCGGGAGAAGTTCAATGCTGATACTGACACGCCGGATCGGCGAGACATTGATGGTGGGGGATGATGTAACGGTTACCGTGCTGGGAGTCAAAGGCAACCAAGTGCGCATAGGGGTGAATGCGCCGCGGGAGGTTGCTGTACACCGCGAGGAAATTTATCTGCGGATTCAACGGGAAAAAGAAAATCAGCCCGAATCCCGCGAAGAAGAATGAGTTCCCCGCCCGAACAGTGCCCGCGGCGAAAAATGGCGCAGGCGGCGCAGGTACGCCAGTCGGGCCGGCACCTGGAAACGAGAATTCGAAGCCGCCGCGGTTGAGCCGCGGGCGGAGAGCGGGTGCGGGATGGCGCGGTGCCGAAGCGCCGCGCCGCTCGCGGTATGCGAGCCCAGCGGGTGAGCCGGTTGCCCGCGACCGCCGGGCCCGCGGTTTTTGGCTTGGCGGCGCGGTTTTTCCAGGCGCGCGCTCAGAAGCTCAGGGTCGCGGAAACGCGGAAGAACCGTGGCCAGCCCGGCTGCACCCAGAGGCGCGCGAAGGAGTTGGTGTAGTACTCCTCGTCGAACAGATTTTTGACTTCCGCTCGCAAGCTGATCGTATCGCTCACTCCGTATTCCGCGAAAATGTCGAACAGGCTGTATCCCGGCAGCATGAATTGCGTGGCCGTCTCGCCCAGCCGGTCGTCGATATGCAATACCCCCGCGCCCGCCGAAACTGGTCGGCCGGCGACTTCCCAGCTTCGCGTCAAGCGCAGGCTGAGATTGTGGTCCGGGATATTGATTAGCGGCGCGCCGGCTTCAATCGGCAGATTGAAATTGGGATCCAGCGCCGGCGTGGTCATTTCCGCATCGATATAGGCGTAGGAAAACAGCACATCGAGTCCGTCGGCGATTTGGCCGCTGATATCGAGTTCAATGCCGCTGCTTTCGGCGGCGCCCGCGGCGAGCAGGGCGTAGGGATGTTCCGGGTCACCGACGAGGATATTGTCCTGTTCGATATTGAACCAGGCCGCGGTCAGCAGCATGCGGCCGTTTTCCGGCGCCCACTTCAGCCCGGTTTCAAAGGAGTTGGTGGTATTTGGCGAGAAACCGTTGCCGAAAAAGTCGGTGCCGGTCAGTTGCCGGAATCCTTCGCCGTAGCTGGCGTAGAGCGCCAGTTCATTCGAAGTGTTGAAGACGATGCCGGCTTGGGGGCTGAGGCGGCTGTCCGATAGTTCGAAGACGCTGCCGCTGCGGCGGTTGTTATTGGTCTGATCGAAATCGTCGTAACGCAATCCAACCCGGATTTGCACTCTTTCGCTGAAGCTGATTTGGTCTTGGACATAGAAGCCGAACGCCTGCTGGGTTTCCAGCCGATCGGTCAATGGCCCGACCGCGGGCAGCGGCCAGCGGCCGTACTGTGGCGTGAACACATCGATGACGTACAGCTGTTCCAAGCTGGGGTCGCCGGCGAGACTCGGCGAGCGGTAGCGGCGGAATACTTGATCGTTCTCGAATTCATCGAAGTCGCCGCCGATCAAAATGCGGTGGCTGATGCCGCCGGCTTCCAAATCACCGGTCAGTTCCGCCCGAAAAGCCTGGAAGATCGCGTCGTAGTTGCGCAGGCGGCGCTGCCGAGTCAGGGTTTGTCCGTCGCGGCGCAGCAGCTGCCGGCTGCCGGAAAGTTCGGCTTCGCTGGAATAACCGGTAAGTGAGGTGTCACGGTGATTGATTCCCGCGAGCAGGCGCCAACTGTCATTGAATTCATGTTCGAGTTCGAGTTGATGGCCGAGCACTTCGGCCTGCAGCGGGCCGTCTCCGGGCTCGCCGAAGAAATGGTTTCTCGAAACCAGGCCGAGTTCGCCGTTGATGGCCAGCGTGCCGCGGTCGAAGGGAATCTCTTGATCGGCGTACTCTATTTCATAGAGAAGGTTGGTGCGGTCGCTAAGATTGACCGCCAGCGACGGGCTGAGGCCGTGGCGGCTGGTTTCGATGGTATCGCGGAAACTTTCGGCATTTTCGGTGAAACCAACGAGTCGCAGTCCGGCATCGTCGCCGAGGCGGATATCGAAATCGGCGTCGGCGCGCATCGCGTCGTAGCGGCCGTAAGAAACGCGGACTTCGCTACGGTTTTCGAATGTTGGCCGCTTGGTGATTAGATTGATGGTACCGCCGGGCTCGCCGCGGCCGTACAGCGCCGCTTTCGGGCCTTTCAACACTTCCACCGCCTCGATGCCGGAAATGTCCCGAGGGCCGCTGAATCCGCGGCCGGCGTTGAAGCCGTTGACCAAGTAATTGCTGGGCAGGTTTTCGTCGCCGGCGAAACCGCGCACGGCGAAGGCGTTCCACAGCCCGCCGAAATTGTTTTGCCGCGCCACCGAACCGGAAAGATCCAGCGCCTGCACGAGATCATCGACACCGGCCCTTTCCAGCGCCAGCGAATCAATAAGGAATTCCGATTGCGGCGTTTCCAGCGGCGCGAAGTCGCCGCGGTAGGCCCGGCGAGTTCCCGTGACCAACACGGATTCCAAACGCTGCCCCGATGCGGCTTGGGCGCTGGATCCAGATAAGTCGGCGTCTTGGGCGACAGCCGGAATATACGGGCCAAAGGCCAGCAGCGCGGTGACCAGCGCCGTTTTGGAAAAAGTACTCATTGCAATACTCCTGAAGTTCAATTAAGCCAGCACATGGCACGCCGGCCAGTGCGCGGGCACAGTTCAAATTGAGATTTTGGGTTGAATCGGGCGTGGCCCGATATCATCGAACCAGCGCTTGGAGCGGGGGCGAACTAGCGCAGGGGCGGCGCGCGGGCGTTGGCGGGTTGGTAGGCGGCGAGTGTCGGCTGGGTCGGCGCGGCGCAGAGCGGGAGATGGCTCAGTGGCGCTTGGAAGATTTCCGTCGCCGCCGCGGCGCAATCGTCGTCCGCATCGGCTCCGGCATGGCAGAGCAGGCAGTCTTGGGCGGAAAACGACTCACCGGATTCGGGGTGGCTGTGGGCAACCGCGTAGCATTGTCCGGCCACCAACAACAGCGCCGTCAGCAGCGCCGTCAATTGATCCATCTTGGATACCGACTGAACTGGAATCACTTGGTTTTCACACCGGGAACCGCAACCGGCGGCGATACTAGCACGAGTTTGGTGTCAGTCAACTTCCGCGCCGGCGCCGCGGCAAACTACTTACGAGCGCGCGCCGCCGCTACCGCACTGTCGAAATCGGCAGGCTGCTACTGGCTTGCCCGGTTTTCGAAACTGATCTGCCAGCCGATGCCAAACTTATCGGTCAAACGACCGAAATACGAACCCCAGAATTGATCCTGCATCGGTATGACGCCACTCGCCCCCGGGGAAAGTTTGGCGAACAATTCGTCGCAGTGTTCGCGACTGTCTGCCGCGACTGAAAGCGAAAAGTTGTCGCCCATTTGCGGTGGCGGCCCGAAAGCGTTCGACGAATCGCTGCCCATCAGCACCGAGGAGCCGATCGGGAGCGACATGTGCATGACGCGGCCCTGTTCGTTTTCGGGAATATTCAACTCCGGGGGGCCGTCGGCGAAGGTGAGCAGCATGCCGAATTCGCCGCCGAAAACCTCGCGGTAAAATTCAAAAGCCTCGCGGCAGTTGCCGTCGAAAGTCAAATAAGTTTGAACGTGCATGGTAGTTTGCTCGCCGCGGCCCGCCAAAGACAATGTCCCATTCTAGCAGCCACGACATCCGCTTCAATGCCTTGGGGTGCGAAACTTGTCTTTGATCGATTCGCCGGTCGGGGCGGGTGAGGGACTGACCGCCCAGCGCAGGGGCTGCGCGTCTTTCGATTTTCCGTAATTCCGGCAATCACTCCGCCGCGGCGCCGGCGATTCGCCGACTCCGGCTCAGGGTGCGGGGTGCAGCTTGACGTAAGGCACCATCCAGACAGTACCGTCGGCGCGGCGCACTTTGGCGCGCTTGGGGTTCATCCGCTCGATTACGCCGGCCACCATTTCTCCGCCATGCTCGAAGCGAACTTGGTCGCCGTTGCGGAAACGGATCTTGGCGCATTCCCGCTCCTCGCGCATTTCCTCGCTTTCAGGGGCGCGGGCTTTGGGAGTCGCGCCCAGCCGCCGGGCAATTGCTTTCCACCGTGGCCCGTGGCCGGCATCGGGGCCCGCCAAGGCGTGGGCGATTTCGTGCAGAACGGTGTCGATGACCTGCTCTTCGCTGTCCTCCAGCGCGTGTTTGCGGCTGAGTTGGATTTGCCGCTGCCGGTGGCGGCAAACACCGAGCTTTTTCTCGGCGGCGATGTAGTCGAAGGACCATTCGGCTAAGCCGTGCAGGTCCATCAGGCCGCGGGCTTGGGCGCCGACTTCCGCCAGCCGCCGGGAGCGAAACTCCCTTTCCCGCGCCAGCGTTTCATCAACGTGATGCAGCCCGCGGTATGGCACATTCCAAGCGCCATCCGCGCAGCGCACTTTGGCCCGCTTGGGATTGAGTTTCTCCACCTCGCCCCGGCGCCGGTCGCCAGTGGAAATCAAAAACCATACTTCGTCCCCGGTCTCGAACAGAATCTGCCGGTCTTTGCCTTGGTTCGCTTTCGCGCTGCGCGGCTGCTGCGCCTTTGCCGACAGCAAGTCGTCGAAGGCATCCGCCGCCCGCCGAAATTTGTCGCGGCAGTCGGGATTGCAAAAACCGACAACATGGCCGCGGTACTCCGTCAACGAGTCGGCCGCGACCGGCTTGCCCGACCAAGGGCAATGAGTGTTCAGGCAGTTCTCGAGAGCCGGTTTTCCCATGAAAAATCATCCCGTTTTGTGACTATCATCCGTTAGTTCGCAACGATTGAAAAGCCTGCAGCGCCGCCTCGCGCGATTGCCTGAGATCGACGATTGGAGCGGGATAGCTTGCGCCAAGCGTTACGCCCGCTGTTTGCAAAACCGCTGTCGGCGCCGACCACGGGCTGAACAGATACTGGTTCGGCAGTTTGGCGATTTCCGGCACGAAGCGGCGGATATAGGCGCCATCCGGGTCGAATTTTCGTCCTTGTACAACCGGGTTGAAAATTCGGAAATAGGGCGCGGCATCCGCTCCGCAACCGGCAATCCATTGCCAGCTCGCGCTGTTGTTGGCGAGGTCGGCATCGACCAGGGTATCTCGGAACCAGCGTTCGCCGTGCCGCCAGTGCAGCCGCAGATTTTTCACCAAAAAGGAACCAGCGATCATGCGTACCCGGTTGTGCATATAGCCGGTTTGCCACAGTTCGCGCATTCCCGCATCGACCATGGGCACCCCGGTTTGCCCGGTCCGCCACGCTTTCAGCATGGCGCTGTCATCCAGCCAGGGGAAGCGGTCGAATTTCGCTTGCAGGTTCTTTGTTGGCAAAGTCGGGTTGTGAAAGAGCAGATTGTGGGAGAACTCGCGCCAACCGAGTTCGCGGCAAAAATGGTCGATGTTTTCATCGGCACCCAAGCTTTGCGCGCCGTACCACAATTGATTGGGCGATATTTCCCCGAAATGCAAATGCGGGGATAGCCGGGAAACCTCGTTCGCGGCGGGGAAATTGCGGCCGTTCTGGTAATTCGACAGGCCTGTCTCGATGAAATTTTCCCAGCGTTCATGCGCGCTTTGTTCGCCGATTTTCCAATGCGGTTCGAGTTGTTGGTCCCAGCGCACTTTCGGCAGCAGGCCCAGTTGTTCAATCGGCTCCGACCCTTGATTATCGCGCAGACATTCCGGCAGTGGCGGTTTCGGCAGCGGCTTCCGAGGCGGTTCGGCCCGCAAACATCCCCGGCGGTAGAAAGCTGTGAAGACCTTAAACGGCCCACCGTCGGCCTTTTTTATCGTCCAAGGCTCCCAAAGCAGCCCGCCATTGGCGCTTTCCGCCGCAATGCCGCTATTTTTCAGGTGTTGTTTGATGGCGGTGTCGGGAGCGATGCGCCACGGCTCGTAGCATCGGTTCCAATACACGGCTTCGACCTGCAAACGCGAGACGATACCGCGCAGAATTTCGAGGGAATTTCCCCGATACACCGACAACTTGCCCGCCAGGGATGCATTCAGCGAGACCAGCGAATGATGTAGCCACCAGCGGCTCGCGGCGCCCATGGCGAACTCGCCCGCGGACTCGTCGTCGAGAATGAAGACGGGCAGGACTTGGCTGTGTTTGGCCGCTTCGGTGAGCGCCGGGTTGTCGAGCAAACGCAAATCCTGACCAAACCAGTGAATCGCGATGCCTTTTTTCATCCGGGCGGTGTTGTGAAGGATGCCATACAGGCGGCGCTCCCTGCGCGGTCGATTCATGGCCGCTGAAGCCGACCATCCCGCGCCGGGCTTGGGGGATTGCGCCATCGGGGTCAGGCTTTATCGCAATGGCTGGCGGAGAGAGGAACCGGATTCACCTTGCAAGTGAAACCGTCCGTACCTCGTCGGTCGGGTCGCGACACCCAATGATAATGCAAGAACCACGTGCATCGTGCAAATGAAATCGTCCATGCTTGATCTATCCCCACCTGTGCGGGGGAACCTCGCGGCTGAAATCGACACCAATGCTCAGCAGGGGTCTATCCCCGCCCGTGCGGGGGTAACCCGGCTTTGGCGGAGAGAGAGGGATTCGAACCCTCGATAGGGATAAACCTATACGCCCTTAGCAGGGGCGCGCCTTCAGCCACTCGGCCATCTCTCCGCTGAAATCGAAGGGCGGCCCGCGGCGACCGCGGGGCAAATGGTATCACGTGGTCTTGAATTGAACGAACCAAATCTCCCCATCAAGTCGGCTACGCCGATCTGACTCCCCCTTCAAGGGGGAGCGATGTCGCTGCCTTCGGGAAGGGGGGAGCGGGAAATCCGCATCCGCGGCTGCCGCACGCCGCGCATACTTTGATTGAAGCGAATCAAGTGGCCGCAGCGAATTTCGCTTCCGCGCTTACGCACAGCGCGCCGCTTTGGTCGGCAACCCACAGCTGGCTTTGCCCTTCGCCATCGGGATGCAGGCCGCAAAGCCTGAACGGCTCGTTTTCGAAGATCGGTCGGGCGATCCGGAACGAGTATTCCAGCGGCGCCTGGCCGGGATGCCGGCGCAGCAGTTCGTCCAGCAGCAAGGTCGCCAGCAGCGGGCCGTGGACGACCAAGCCCGGATAGCTTTCCACTTCCCGGGCGTAGTCGCGGTCGTAGTGAATGCGGTGGGCGTTGAAGGTCAGCGCGGAATAGCGGAACAGCATGGCCGCGTCGGCCAGGACTCCGCGTTCGAAGTCCGCGCCGGTCGGTGCCGGGCGCGGTGCGGGCGCGGCGGAGTCGGCGCGGCGCGCTTCGAGATACACAAGATCCTGCTTTTCGCTGAACGCCAAGCCCGCCGGGTTGTGGTATTCATGGCCGATTTCGATGAAGGCGAGTTGGCCGCCACGTCCCCGCTTGAATTCGATGCGTTCGATGCGCGAGCGGCGGCTCGCGCTTTCACCCACCCGCAGCGGATGCCGGAACCGCAGGCGGCCGCCGGCCCACATGCGCCGCGGCAATTCGATGGGAGGCAGAAAGCCGCCCCGGCGCGGGTGGCCGTCGGCGGCGAGCTCGCTTTGCGGCACCTGTTCCAAAAAACAGCACCAGTGCCACAGCGCCGGCAGCGGCGCATCCACGGCGGCCGGCGCTTCCGGGCGGTTGAGCAGGGCGGCGAGGCCACGGAGCGGATGCGCGCCGATGGTCTCGGTTCGCGATTCCTCCTTGCCGAGCCATGGGTCGAACCGGGTCGCGGTATCAGTCATCGATTACGGCGGGCTTGAGGGCCGCGGCCGCCGCGGACTTTGCAGCTGATTCCATTGCGGCATCTGGCATAATTCCCGCGGTTGCAGGCCTGAACGGCGGAAAAGTAACAGGAATCGCGGCCCATGTCCGGCAAGTATTATGAACAGTTTGAAATCGGCATGGTGTTCGACCACCAGCCCCACCGCACGGTGACCGAAACCGACAATCTGCTGTTTTCCTGCCTGACCCACAATTCCCAGCCGCTGCATCTCGACGCCGAGTTCGCCGAGGCGTCCCCCCACGGACAGCGCCTGGTCAATAGCTTTTTCACCTTGGGTCTGGTGGTGGGCCTGTCCGTTGGCGACACCACGCTCGGCACCACTATCGGCAATCTCGGCATGGAACGGGTCGAATTCCCCAACCCGGTATTCATAGGCGACACCATCCGCGCGCGCACCCGAATCGCCGACAAGCGCGAATCGAAAACCAAATCCGACCGCGGCATCGTCTGGTTCGAGCACAGCGCCCGCAATCAGCGCGGCGAAATCGTCTGCCGCTGCCTGCGCAAGGGCATGATGCTGCGGCGGCCCCGAGCTTGAGAAACCGACTCATTTTGCCGCGGCACCTGCCAAAGGTCGTGGATTCCACCTTGTGCGGGCGGAGCCGAGTTTTCAACTCCCCGCGGAAATTGGAAATTTTATTGAAAGATTTTCCGGCGCGTCGGGGTCTTGGCAGTAACTGCTTGGTCAATATTGAGTGGTCAATGCCTTGTTCCCGGGGAGTCCCGAAGGAGTATTGATTATGGAAAAAGCAATCCCCCCTTGGATCGTCGCGGTTGTGTTAGCGGCCAATTCGTCCTTTGCGGCCGAAGTGGAGAGCCTGAGGACCCCGGGCGGCACGCAGTTGCACCATGTTCAAATCGAAGATGCGGTCGATGCCTCGATTCGCCTGCATTGGCCATCCCGCTGGCTGCGCGACCCAGGCTTGAATCCGGTGGTGCCCGAGCTTGCGGTTCAATCGATTCAGTCCGGCGGCGCCGGCGGCATCGACAGGGAGCAAAAAGCGGACGCGTTCGTGGCGCTGGAAGCCCTGGCCTCCATCACCGCCGATGCCACTTCGGTGCAGGCCGAAATACGGATTCCAGAGGGCAATCTCGACGAGTTGGCGGTCTTGATCAACACGGTCTTGACGAGTCCCCACTTCGCACTCGGGCGGCTTGAAGAAATCAAGCGCAATTTGGCGGCAATCGCGGAAGGACTGAGGGAATCTCCCCAAGGCATCAGCAATCGGCTGACTTTTTCGCTGCTCTATGGGGACCATCCGGTCGGGCGCTACGGCTTGGTTGACGGCGATACCGTGCGCCGCGCCGAGCGGCGGGATGTGCTCGACTTCCATGCTGAAACTTTGACGCGTCGGGATGCCACCGCGGTCGTGGCGGGATCATTCGATATCGCCCGCGCCGCCGAGTTGATCGACACCATGCTGGGGAATCTGCCCGAGGGCGGTGGCGCGGAATCCGCGCCACTCCGGTTTCCGGTGCCCGGTCTAACTGTGGTTTTGCGAACGCCCGCCGCCGAACAAGCCTGGCTCACCATGATAGGCCCATTGGCGGATGGTTCGTCCAGCGATGAGCTGAGCGATCAAATCGCTTGGCTGATGTTGGGCTCTGGTCCAGGCAGCGAGCTGAATTCAGCGCTGCGGTCTGAATTGGGCCGCGAGGTAAATTTCGGCGCCTTGGGTGTGCCAACCCTTGCCCTTTCCCGCCTGCTACAGATTTCAGGTGTGGTGGGAGCGGAGGACTTGCCTCGGACTTTGTCCACGTCGCGGCGGGTCTATGCGCGGTTTCTCGCCGAAGGCCCAATGAATTCGATTGCCCCTTGGCAAAACTTCCTGGCCCAGGATGTGGAACGGTCGCGCAATGATGTCCAAGTGAACACAATGTATGTTCAGCGGGATTTGCTATTTGGCAGATCGACGGATTCCACGCCGAATTGGGATGAGATTTTGGCGATGGTCAATCAAGACAGTCTGACCAACCGGGTGCGAGCCGCGTTTCCCGCTCTCGACGAGTTATTGACCATCATCGTCGCACCGACCGGCTACGAGATTGAGGGCGCCTGCGTAATCGACGCCGTTGATGAAGTCGCCGCTTGCCTGGAGCAGGGCGAGTAAGCGTCCGCGACGTCTCCTGCGCAAGCCGTTCGGCGGCGCCTCTCTGCTGATCAATCAACCGGCAGGTTTGATATTGTTGTGCGCCATCGCGAGATTAGGGCGATAATCACAATAGCGCAGGAGAGACTAGGCCCGCTTGGATAATCAAGCCCAGATCGCATTCCCCGGACCATCCCCGCGGCGGCGCAGCATACATTTTGTGCCCGGCGGCAATGACCGCATGTTCGCAAAAGCCCTGCGTTCCCCCGCCGACGCCTTGATTTTGGATCTCGAGGATTCGGTACTTCCCGAGGGCAAGGAAAAAGCCCGGGCCGCGGTTTGCGAGTGGCTGGGTGAAGGCGAATTCGGAGTCCGGCGAAAACTCGCGCGGGTCAATCCCATCGATTCGCCCTGGGGAGCGGATGATCTTGTTGCCGTGGTCGCGTGCGCGCCGGATGGTATTGTTCTGCCCAAGGCGGCGAGCGCGGTCGATGTCGAGGCGGCCGACAGGCTGATCTCCGAGCGCGAGCGGCAATGCGGCCTCGCGGGCAATTCGGTGAAGCTATTGCTGATCGGCACGGAAACACCGGCCGCGGTATTCGATTTGCCGGCGATGGCCCGGCATCCGCGGGTCGATGGCCTGACTTGGGGTTCGGAAGATCTGTCCGCCGAACTTGGCGCCGGGGCGACCCGGGACGATTCTGGCGAATATCTCGATGTATTCCGTCTCGCGCGCTCCTTGACCTTGCTGGCGGCCACCGCCGCGGGCAAGCAGCCGATAGACACCATATATGCCGATATTCGCGATGCGGCGGGATTACGGAAAGAGTGCCGCCGCGCCGCGGCGATGGGATTCACCGGCAAGTTGACCATCCATCCCGACCAGATCGATATCGTCAATGAATTATTCACTCCCAGTCGGGAGCAAGTCGCCGAAGCCCGGGAGCTGCTCGCGGCCGCCGCCGAGCACCGCCGCCAGGGCCGCATCGCCTTCCGTTTCAAGGGCCGCATGGTCGACGCGCCGCACTTGAAAGGCGCGCGCCGTGTTCTCGACCGCGCTGGCGCCGCGACGGAGGACTGAACGTGGAGTTCGATGAGAGCGAAGAGCAGCGCTTGATCCGGGAATCGGTCGCCGGGCTTTGCCGCCGCTTCCCGGACGAATACTGGGAAGAGCGCGACCGGCTTGGTGAGTTTCCCCAAGAATTCTACGACAGCGCCGCCGCGGCGGGTTGGATGGGCACCGCGATTCCCGAGCGCTGGGGCGGCGCCGGCCGCGGCCTTCGCGACGCGGCGATCCTGTTGGAGGAAATCGCCGCTTCCGGGGCCGCCATGAATGGCGCGTCCCCGGTGCATTTGTCGATGTTCGCCGTACAGCCCTTGGTCAAGCAAGGTTCCGACGCCATGCGCGCCAGGTATTTGCCGGATGTCGCCCGGGGTGTGCTGCAGGTGGCTTTCGGCGTCACCGAACCCGATGCGGGTTCCGACACCACTTCCATCCGCACCTTCGCCCGCCGCGACGGGGATCGATACATCGTCCGCGGGCGCAAGGTTTGGACCACCAAAGCCACCCATTGCCAGCGGGTGGTATTGCTTGTGCGCACGACGCCACGGGCGGAAGTCAAGCGCAAAACCGACGGCCTGACCCTGCTGTTCGCCGAACTGCAACGCCCGGAAGTGCATATTTCGCCGATTCCCAAACTCGGTCGCAACGCCGTCGCAACTTGCGAAGTCGTATACGACGATTTGCCGGTGGCGCTCGACGACCGCATCGGCGAAGAGGGCCGGGGTTTTTACCATCTGCTCGACGGCCTGAACGCCGAGCGCATTTTGGTTGCCGCCGAAGCCGTGGGCATCGGTCGCGCCGCCTTGAGGCGGGCGCTGGCTTACGCCAATGACCGCGTCGTATTCGGGCGGCCGATCGGCAAGAATCAAGGCATCGCTTTTCCCCTCGCCCAAGCCCGCACCCAACTCGATGCCGCCGCGCTGATGGTGGCGCGGGCGGCCTCACTGATTGATCGGGGACAGTCCTGCGGCAAGGAAGCGAACATGGCCAAATGGCTGGCGGCGGAAGCCGGCTTCAATGCCGCCGACGTGGCGCTGCAAACCCACGGCGGCTTCGGCTATGCCCGGGAATATCATGTCGAACGCTATTGGCGCGAAGCCCGCCTGATGAAGCTGGCGCCGATCAGCCAGGAAATGATACTGAACTATGTCGCCGAGCACGTGCTCGGCCTGCCGCGCAGCTATTGACGCCCCGGAAGGCGGCTCCGCGCGACTGTCGATCTACGGTGCGGCTGCGACCGCGGGCAGCTGTTGACGGCTTGGATGGCGGCGCACGGGCGCATCTGTTGATCGCTGAGTCTGCTGCGCCTGCGCGCAGCTGGGGCAATCAAGCTGGCGGCAAGCACAGTGCCTGTTCGGGTGGCAGATACTCTTTGCCCAGCGCCGCCGCCACCGCCTCGAAGGTGACGTGGCCGCGGCAGACATTCACGCCCCGGCGCAAATGCGTGTCCCCCTCCAGCGCGGCGGCGATGCCTTCATTCGCCAATTTCCGCACATTGGGCAGAATCGCCCGATTCAGCGCCTTGGTCGAAGTCACCGGCACCGTGCCCGGAATGTTCGCCACGCAGTAATGCACCACGCCGTGTTTTATGAATATGGGCTCGTCGTGGGTTGTGGGCCGGGAAGTTTCAAAGCAGCCGCCCTGATCGACGCAAACATCGGCCAAAACGGCGCCTTGTTTCATCCGCTTGACCAAGGCCTCCGAAACCAAATGCGGGACGCGGCCGCCCGGCACCAGCAAGGCGCCCACCACCAAATCGGCATCTACTACGTGCCGCTCGATTTCATCGGCTGTCGAGTCCGCCAATTCCACCTCCGGGCCGAATTCTTGCCGCAGGCGGGTACGCTGCGCCGGAAATTTCTCCAGCACGGCGACCCGTGCGCCCAAGCCGAGGGCGACGCGGGCGGCATTGGCGCCCACGGTGCCGCCGCCGATGACCGTCACCTTGCCTGGCTCGACACCGGTGGCTCCGCTGAGCAGCAAGCCCATACCGCCTTGGCGTTTTTGCAAAAACACGGTCGCCGCCTGCACAGCGGCGCGGCCGGCGATTTCCGACATCGGGATCAACAGCGGCAGGCGACCCGCTTCGTCGGTCACCGTTTCAAAGGCGATGCAGAGCGCGCCGCTCGACAGCAAGTCTTCGGTTTGCTCCGGGTCGGAAGCGAGATGCAAATAGCCGAACAGGGTATGCCGCGGCCGCAACAGCTTGCGTTCGGCGCGGTTCGGTTCTTTCACTTTGACGATCAATTCCGCCGCGTCGAACAGTTCCTCGATATTGGCGGCGATGCGCGCCCCGGCCCCGCGGTAGTCGGCATCGCTTTCACCGATGCCGGCACCGGCGCCGGATTCGATCCAAACCTCGTGCCCGTCCGCAACCAAAGCACGCGTGGAGTTGACATTGAGTCCGACGCGGTATTCGTGATTTTTGCTTTCTTTTGGTGCCCCAACACGCATGACCAGCCCCCCGGAGTTTCTGCCGTGTCGATACAAAACAATCTGTAGTTCGGCGGTTTTAACCCTCGCCGAATTCGTATATAACTGCGAATGTCGCGGCGCGGATTATACCCGGATAGCCAATAGCCATGCCACCCCCGGGGGGTTGCCTGTGGCGTGCCGCGGCTGGACGATGATTCGGATAATCCGGGGAGCTTGTGGAGGTTTGTTGTGGGTAAATCGGGCGAAAGACGAATCGGTATCGTAAGTTTCGCCCTAGCCTTGGCGCTGCTGGTCGCCGCGCTGGTCATGCCCCGGAGTTTGGCCCAGCAAATGTCGCCGTGGGACGATCCGGCCGCCCAACGGGTCGCGCCGTTTCAAGTTTTCGACAATCTCTACTACGTCGGCGCGAGATGGGTTTCCGCTTGGTTGCTGGAAACCGACCAAGGGCTGATTCTGTTCGATTCGCTCTATGGCGAACTGACCGATCTGGCCATCGAAGGCATTCGCGAACTAGGCTTCCACCCGGACGATGTGCGCTATGTGATCGTCAGCCACGTCCATTACGACCACGCCGGCGGCGCCTTGCGCTTTCAACAGGAGTTTGGTTCGGTGGTGCTGATGACCGAAGCGGATTGGGAACTCAGCGCGGAGGAGCCGGATTTCCGCGACTATCCGCGCCCCATCCGCCATCTTTCCCTCGGCAACGGCGACACTCTGAATCTGGGCCGGGCGCGGCTGAACTTCCTGCAGACGCCGGGGCACACCCTGGGAGTGCTCAGCACGATTTTCACCGTTTACGACAACGGCTATCCCCATACCGCGGTGATGTTCGGCGGGGCCGGGCTGAATTTCTCGGGAGCCGACCGATTGCGGATGTATATCGACAGTGTTGGCCAATTGCTCGCCATTCCCGAAGTCGAAGTCAATATTCCCAACCACCCCGATTCCGCCGAAGTGTTCGCGCGCCGCGACAGGCTGCCGCAGCGGCGTGACGGCGAACCACACCCCTTTGTGGACCCGGACAGCTGGACCACCTGGCTGGAAGGGCTGCGCGGCGAGGCCCAAAACCTGCTCGAAACCGAGTCGGAAGCGGAAATCTAGCGCGGATACCCCAGCGCAAAACCCGACCTTTCCTTTGCCCGGGCGAAGTCCCGGTCAGCGGCTTCGATTCCGTTCGGCGAAGGCCGCGGCCGACAATGTGGCTCGGTTTGCCGGCGCGATTTACAGGCCTGTTTGCATAGCATAAAAATATCTATATAATATCAAAGTGATATCAACTTTGAGGGCCGAGTCATGATTAAGGAAGTATCCCGCAAGGTGTTGCCGGGCATTCCGGTGGTGTTGGTGCTGCTCGCCGCCCTGCTTGGTGCCGTCGCTCTGCTGGTGTTTGGCATTGTTGTCCAGTTCGTGCCGGCGATTATTGCCGGCGTTTTGGCTTTGCCGGTGCTGATTTTTCTGTTGGCCGGTTCGTTCATGGTCAATCCGAACGAGGCCCGGGTGCTGCAGCTCTTCGGCCGTTACGTCGGCACTGTTCACGACGAGGGCCTGCGCTGGGCGAATCCATTCTTCTCCAAAGGCAAAATCTCGGTGCGCGTGCGCAATTTCGAGACCGAGCGCTCCAAAGTGAACGATGCCGACGGCAATCCCACCGAAATCGCGGTCGTGGTGGTGTGGAAAGTGGTCGATACCGCGGAAGCGACCTTCGAGGTGGACGACTACGAGAATTTCATGCGTGTGCAGAGCGATTCCGCCGTGCGCAATCTCGCCACCCAATATCCCTATGACAGCCGCGACGACGGCGTGGTTTCGCTGCGCGGCAATACCGAGGACATTGCCGAGCAGTTGAAGGTCGAAATTCAAGGCCGTCTGAGCAAGGCGGGGCTGGAAGTGCTGGAGGCCCGTATCACGCATTTGGCCTATGCCCCGGAAATCGCCTCGGCGATGCTGCAGCGTCAACAGGCCGGTGCCATCATCGAGGCGCGGGAACAAATCGTCGAAGGCGCCGTCAGTATCGTGCAAAGAGCGCTCGATGGCTTGGCCAGCCGCGGCGTGGTGGAACTTGATGAGGAACGCAAGGCGGCGATGGTCAGTAATCTGCTGGTGGTGCTTTGCGGCGAAAAGGGCACCCAGCCGGTGGTCAATACCGGTTCGCTATACCAATAGGCGGGCTCGGTATGGCGCGCCCGCTGCCAAATGAAGAAGAATAGCCAATGAAGAAGCCGTAGATGAAGCGCAAGACCTATTTGCTGCGGGCGGACCCTGAACTGCTCGCGGCGCTGAACCGCTGGGCCGCGGATGAATTGCGCAGCGTCAACGCGCAAATCGAATTCGTACTGCGCCGCGCCCTGCGACAAGCTGGCCGCTATCCGCCCCCGAACGTGGAATCCGAGAAAAAAGAGGAAGGTGCCAGCCCGGAAAGCAGATCACCCTCCCCTTGAGGGAGGGTCGAAAGACACCGATCTTTCAGGGAGGGGGCAGATTGGAGGAGATGCTCCCCTCGACACTACTCGATTTGCCAAGCTGCGAAAGTGCGCCGCGCCTCGCTTAGTTGATCGGGGCGCATTCGCGCCTCCAACTCTGCAATCACCGCTCCCGCTTCGGCATGGTCGTGCCGCTCCGCCCAGCTTGCCCAAGCATGGGCCAGCACCGGGTCGCGACCAACATGGTCACCGTCCCGGTACATTTCCGCCAGCGTGTAAGCCGCCGCACCGCTGCCGGACCTTGCCGCCGCCGCATACCATTCGACCGCCTTGTCGCGGTCCCGCGGCACACCATTGCCGAAGTAGTACAGGCTGCCGAGATTGAGTTGGGCGGCGGCGTGACCCTGCAGGGCCGCGGCCTCGGTCCAGCGGAAAGCCTCGGCGTAATCCCGCTCCACGCCTTGGCCTGTGAAGTACAGGATGCCGAGATTGTATTGCGCCAGATCGAGCCCCGCTTCGGCGGCGAGGGAAAACTCGCGGAAGGCGGTATCGAAATCGCCGTCCAGCGCGGCATTCACACCATCCTCGTAGTCCGCCGCCGCCGGCGCGGACAACGCCGCGCCCGCCGCCATCAAGGCGGTGACGACAGGCTTCCTCACCCACTCCGCGAGACGCGATCCGAACATGACCGGGCTCCAAACACCGCTTTGTTGGGCGGCCCGCGGCCCGTCGCGCCGACCGACCGCCCCAGTCGAATGGTACTACAGCGATATCCCGATGCGCGCCAAATCCTGCGTCGCGGCTAACATGTCGTCGGAAATTCTAGTAGAATGATTCTCCCCGGGGTGGCCGCTCGGCGCCCGGGGCTTCCACCGATATACGCACCCGTAGCTCAGCTGGATAGAGTACCTGGCTACGAACCAGGCGGTCAGAGGTTCGAATCCTCTCGGGTGCGCCACCAAACTCCGAAAGTTATACGAATCAGCGGCTTGTGACTTATGCAAGCCATATCCGCATTGCCGCGATATCCGTCGCGCGTTGTGGCTTCTGATGCTTCGTGATAGTTTCGTCAACAGCGGGCGCGGGCCGCCGGCGTGGCCCCGTCCCCCGATTAGAGGGTAATACAATGAATGTATTACTGAACTTGCTCGAAAACGCCGCCCCAACCGCGATCGTCGCCCTGCTGGCCGTGCTCTATCTACAACGGCATATCACCTTGTCTTACGGTGGCCTGCGCGACAAGATGGACAGAGACAAAGAAGGATTGCACGAGAAAATCCATCAGGTCGAAGTCGGCCTGCGTAAAGAAATCCATCAGGTTGATGTAAACCTGCGCGAGAAGATGGAGAAAGACAAAGACGAGTTGCGCGAGAAAATGGACCGCGACCACGGTGATTTGAAAAAGCCGTTGGCGGAGGTAAGCGAGCGCGTGGCCAAAATAGAAGTTGCGGTGGCGCAGCGACCGATGTAAGGCGGCTCGCCAATTTGGCTCGAGAACAATGAAACCATGTCTTTTCGTGGCTTTGGCCGCCGGAGTGCTGTTGTTCTCTGGTGGCTGGGTCGCGGCGAACGAGGGCAGCGTCGCGTTTGTCGGCGCCACGATCATCGACGGCACCGGGGCTGCGCCCTTGGTCGATGGCGTGTTGGTTGTTACCGATGGTCGGGTGCGCGCCATGGGTCCCGCCGCGGAAGTCGGGGTTCCCGAGGATGCGGCCTTGATCGACGTCGGCGGCAAAACAATCATCCCGGGACTGATCAATGCCCACGGCCACGCCGGAGATACCCTGGGCTTGGAAACCGGGCATTATTCGCGGCGAAACCTGCTTGACCAACTCGCCCTGTATGCCCGCTACGGCGTTACCACGGTGGTCAGTCTCGGCGGCGATCAAGCACCGGGTTTCGCGGTGCGCAACGGGCAATTCCATCCCGGACTCGACCGTGCCCGGCTCTATGTCGCGGGCGGTGTTGTGAACGGGGATGCGTGGCCCGAGATTCGCGCGCAGGTGAATGCCAATGCCGACCTCGGCGCGGATTTCATCAAGACGCGGCTCGATTCGGAATTGGGCCAACTGCCGACGCTGGCGCCGGATGTGTTTCAGTCTTTGGTGGAGTTGGCGCACAGTCGGCGCTTGCCGGTGGCCGTGCATGTCTATTACTTGAACGATGCCCGCACCGCGCTCGAATCCGGGGCGGAAATCATCGCCCATTCGGTGCGCGACCGCGCGGTCGATCAAGCCTTCGTTGATCTCTTACTGGGCAACAACGCCTGCTACATCCCGACCATGATGCGCGATGTATCCACTTTCATTTACGAATCCGAGCCGGAATTTTTCGCCGATCCGTTTTTTCTGGCGGAAGCCGACCCGGAAGTGATCGCCGAATTGCGCAGCCCGGAATACCGATCCGCTATCCGCAACAGCACCGCTGCGCAGCAGTACAAGGCCGATCTACCCAACGCCATCGCCAATTTGGGCGTGTTGCACGAAGCGGGCGCGCTGATCGCCATGGGCACCGACTCCGGTCCGCCGGCCAGATTCCAGGGCTATTTCGAACACGTGGAAATGGAAATGATGGTGGATGCGGGCATGACCCCCATGCAAGCCATCCACGCGGCGACCGGCGCCGCCGCGCGCTGCATCGGGAAAAGCGATATCGGCACGCTGGAGCCCGGCAACTGGGGCGATTTCATCATCCTCAATGCCAATCCGGCGCTGGACATCCTCAATACCCGCGCCATCGACAGCGTTTGGATCGCCGGCAATCGGGTCTCCCGCTGACGAATACGGCGCCGCCGGTGGTCAAGGGCAGGGATCTTCGCCCTGCACTGGTGCCGCGCCCGACGGCAGGAATCGGCAGGGGTCCGCATTTTCCAGGATGACGCGCGCGCCGGCGCGAATCAGCGCATTGGTGCCCGGAGCTTGAAAGAACTGATAGCCCTCCCGGCTGCCCATCCAAGCGGATGGACCGCCGAGATACTTGCCGGCGGCATTGGTTTCCGTCACCACGCGGTTCACCAGCGCCTCGTACTCCGGGTCTCCCTGGCGTTGGCCGCTGAAACTGCCGAGATCGGAGCTTGCGACGAATACCGCGTCCACACCCTCCACAGCGGCGATTTCATCGACTGCGGCGACACCTTCCAAGGTTTCGATCATGGCGACAATCATCATATTGTCATTGGCCGTATCCCGATAGCCGCTACCCCAAAGCGCGCCGTACTGGCCGCCGCCCTGGCTGCGGCGCCCCTGCGGCGGATACTTGGCGAAACGCACAGCGGCTTCCATTTTCTCAGCGGTATCGACCATTGGCACGATAATGCCGAGCGCGCCGATATCGGTGGCCTTTTGGATATCGCCCTCGGTGGCGTCCGGGACCCGGATGAACGGAATCGCAGCCGCGCCGCGGCAGGCGCGGACCATCCGCGCCACATCTTTATAGTTGAGATGGCTGTGCTGCATTTCTATCCAGATAAAATCGAATCCGGCATCCGCCATGGCGCAATAGATATCTGGATCGGGAGTGGATACGGTTCCGCCAAGCACCTGTTCTCCCGCGGCCAATTTCACTTTGACCGTATTGTAGAGTTCGCCGTCCTGGGCTGTGGAGGCGAAGGAGTAAAGCAGGGCGGTGACAGCGGTTGCAAATGTAGTGAATGGTGGCAGATGTCGCCTCGCGTTTTTCATGCTCGCCTCGCTTCAGCTTTCGGAAATCATGGGTGCGCGTTGCTCACCGGATTGTTTCGCCGTGGCCTGTTGCCGCCGCCGTTCTTCGCCGCGCCGGCGAAGTTGTTCGCAGTTGCTGTCGTCTACTTTGGCGTAATCGTCGCGCCATTCGTTGTCATCGCCGTGGCCATTGCCGCCGCGCCAGCTTAGATTCACGCGCCACGTGGTTTCCGGGCCTTCGGCTTGTTCCAGCAGGGCCAACGCCCGCCGGGTGATCGCAATCTGGCTGAGGACGTCCCCGGGAGCGCCGCAGGGATTGCCCAGCGGGAAATCCGTATGCAGATAGCGGGCGACGCCGCAATGCTCCACCACATCAAGCGCGCTGCCGACGATCACCGTGGGAATGCCGTTTTCCTCGAGGTGCCGGCTGACCAGACTCACGGTCTGGTGGCAGACGGGTCACAATGGAACCAGCATGGCGACATCGACTTCATCCTCGCGGCAGAGTTCGAGAATCGCCGGGGCGTCCTTTTCCACGGTATTGCGCATGCTGTAATCCGTTGGCACGGAATAGAAACGGTCGGCAAGGCCGCCGACTATCAGCGAACGCACCATGCTGCGCAGATGGTTGACGGGCAGAAAACTGCCGAGATCCTTGGTGTGGGTAACACTCTTGTGCCAAGACAGTTTGTCCGTGTACATCGAACGCGGCGTCGGCTCCGATGGAGTCGCGTAAACTTTCCGCTCCGAGCGGCCTTCGGCGGTATCGGGCATGGCCGTGGTAATCAGCCCCAGCCGGCATTCACGCAAGGGTTTGGGCAGGGGCACGAAGGGCGTTTCGGCGTGATGGGCCCACCGGTAGTCTTTCTCGTAACCCTGCGCGCGGTAGTAGTCCCGCGTGCGCTCCATGTAGGGAACGTCATATTTTCCCGGCATGAAAAACTCCTGTTCACTTAAAGTCGCAATGCAGGTGGCAGAATAACCTTTTAGCTGTTGCGGGAAAAGCAGGACCATGTTGGAAACCGAGCTGTATGCGCCGGTGAAAGCCTTTCTCGAAGCCCAGGGCCATGAGGTCAAGGCGGAAATCAAGGGCTGCGATATCGTCGCGACGCGCGGTGCGGAGCCGCCGCTGATCGTTGAACTAAAAACCAGTTTTTCGTTGCCGCTGGTTTTGCAGGGCATAGACCGCCAGCGGCTTACCGACGATGTGTATCTCGCGATACCGCCATTTTCCGGCCGCGGCGCCCGGCGGCGCGAGGCGCTCGCTTTATGCCGCCGGCTCGGTTTGGGACTGTTGACAGTGCGCTTGCAACCGACTTGGTTCGTGGAGGCCCTGCTCGATCCCGCCGAATATCGCCCGCGCAAGCGGCGGCCCGCTTTGCGCCGCCTGCTGCGCGAATTTCAGCAACGGGTTGGCGACCCGAATACCGGCGGCGCCAGCCGCCGCAGGATCGTCACCGCTTATCGCCAAGACGCGCTGCGCTGCGCCGCTTACCTGGGGGGAAACGGCCCCGGCAAAGCGGCCGCCGTGGCCGCGGCCACCGGTGTCACCAGAGCCGGGCGGATTTTCCTGAACGATTACTACGGCTGGTTCGAGCGCGCCGCGGCGACTCCCCGCGGGGTTTATCAGCTTACGTCCAAAGGCGCAGCGGCGGTTGCCGAATACACCGGCGCACTCCAGGCGCTCGGCGAAGCACCCCCACAATCGGCGCGGCGGCAGCGCGGGCGTGGAGAACTCATCCATTCGCTGTGAGCGGTTGTTGTTCGCGCCGTCGGCTGTGCTAATCTCTGCGCCGAATCCACTGGGGAATCAACGATGGGCAGAATCATTCTGGCGCTGGGCGCGGCCTTGTTGCTGGCGACCTGTACTCCGAGGGCACAACAGGGAGACGACGGCATGAGTCAATCTCCGCTTGACGGCGTGAGCAGCCGCTTCATCGACAGCAACGGCATCCGCATGCGCATTTTCGAGGCGGGCGAAAGCGGTCCCCTGGTGCTGCTGGCCCACGGCTGGCCCGAATCCTGGTACAACTGGCGGCATCAGTTGCTTGCCCTGGCCGATGCGGGCTACCGCGCCGTGGCGCCGGACATGCGCGGCTACGGCGGCAGCGACGCCCCGCCGGAGGTCGAGGATTACAACATCCTGGAATTGACCGACGACATGGTGGGCATTCTCGACGCGCTGGGCGAGGAAACCGCGGTGATGGTCGGGCATGACTGGGGGGCCATCGTCGCTTGGCATGCGGCGGTGCGCTATCCGCAGCGCTTCGATGCTTTGATCGCCATGAGCGTGCCCTACGGCGGCACCGCGCCACGCTCGCCGCTGGAAGGCTGGCGCGAAACCTTCGGCGACAATTTTTACTACATCCTTTACCACAATGAGCCCGGCGGCGTGGCCGAGGCCGAATACGACAGCGACCCCCGGGGCTTCCTCAGCCGACTTTATCTTTCACCGAACTCCCCGCGGCAGGCACCGTCGATCACTGATCCGGCGCGTTCGGCCGGCGGTTGGATCGGCCGGCTCGGTGCGCCCTTGGGCTTGCCGGATTGGTTGACCCAGCAAGATCTCGACTACATCGTTGGCCAGTTCGAACAGGCTGGTTTCCGGGGCGGCATCAACTATTACCGCAATTTCCACCGCAACTGGGAAATCAGCCAAGAGTACGCGAGCGACCGGGTGACCGTGCCGACGCTGTTCCTCGCCGGTGCCCGGGATATTGTCATCGGCGGGGCCGATGCGGCGCAGTTGACCGCTTTGATGTCGCGGGTGACGGACGATTTGCGCGGTGTTGTGCTGATTCCCGAAATCGGCCACTGGGTGCAGCAGGAAGCCCCGGAGGAAACCAACGCGGCGATGCTGGAGTTCTTGGCCGGTCTGGATTTGTAGGTCGCGGCGCTGTCAGCGGGCGCGGAACCCGGGCTTGGAATCCAGACCGCAATCTGGACGTTGCCGGATTAAATCTTGGCCAAGATCGATGGGGTGTCGCTCAGCCCAGCAGCGCCGCGGCGCCGGCGATGGCCCGGTCGATATGCTCCACGGTGTTGTAGACCGTCGGGCACAGCCGCAGACCGCCGGTCCCTGCCGCCGCGATCCCGTATTCATGATACAGGCGATCAACGATGCCTTGGCGCCGCGCCGGATCGAGCTTGGCGATGCAGACTCCGTGGCTGAATTCGGGATTTTCCGGGGTTAGCAGTTCGTGGCCGGCCGCGGCGATTCCCTGCTTCAAACGCCGCGCCAATTGCGCGATCCGCCGTTCGATGCGGTCCGCGCCGATCAGATCGTGGATGTCGGCGGCCGCGCCAAGCCCGGCGAGCGCCGCGTCGTCGCGCTGACCCAGCGATTCGAATTTGCGCGCCCCGGCCAAGCTGGTCTCTGCTCCGTCGCCCCAGCCGGGAGCTACGATAGAAGGCCAGATTTTGCCGATGCGCGAAGCCTTCACGTACAGCAGACCGACTTCCTTCGGCCCCATGTACCATTTGTGCGCGCTGGCGCTGTAGGAATCGATGTCGAGCGCGCGCAGATCCAACGCCATCGCGCCCCAAGTCTGGGCGCCGTCGAGATGCACGTAGATGCCGCGCTCGCGGGCGGCGCGGCTTAGTTCAGCCACCGGCAGTTTGACGCCGCTGACATTGGAAACATGGGTTATCGCGAGCACCTTGGTATTGCCGCGAAACGCATCAACAAAAGCGTCGATCAGCTGCCGCGCCGATTGCGGATTTTCCGGCGTGCGCACTTTGCGCGGCTCCAGCCCGCGGCGCGCGGCGCGAACTTCCCAGGCGACATTGTTGGTGGGATGATTCTGCTCCCACAGGAGCACATCGTCGCCAGCCTCCAGCGGCAAGCCCGCATTGATGATGTTGTTGGCTTCGGAAGTGTTCCGCACCAGCGCGATCTCATCCGCCGAAACATTCAGTTGCGCGGCGACGCGGGAGCGGGCCCGCTCCAACAAATCGCCGAATTTGCCGCGGTTGTTGAAGGAGCAGTCGTGATCGATATCGGCGGTGAGCAAGGACACGGTTTCGGCCACGGCGCGGAAAGAAGGGCATAGGTTGGCAGCGTTCATGGGCACCGCGTCCTCGGTGAACGAAAACTGGGCCCGCACCATTTCCCAGTAGTTTTCATCGGTTTCCGGCGCCGCCAGTTGCCTTTGCGCTGTGGCGGCCGACACGCCGCCGCCAAGCAACAAGGCGCCTGAGGACCGCAGAAATTCGCGGCGGGAGTCGGGTCTGTTCATGCCGGCTGTCCTGAATGGATTCTCGATGTGGTTGCCATGAATTTTCCGTGAACGGTTTTGGGATTGGCTTGCTCAGATTACGCGCTTGGCGCGCAGCGCATCAATGCGCTCGCCGCTGTAGCCGAGTTCGTCCAAGATCCGGTCGGTGTGCTCGCCGAGGGTTGGCGCCCGCCGCCGAATCTCGCCGGGAGTCGCGGAAAGCTCCACCGGGGTTCGCATCAGCGGCGCGGGGCGTTCCAAACCCGGGTAGTCCGTCGCCTCAAAAATGCCCCGCGCGGCGATATGCGGATCTTCCAGCACTTGCTTGGGCGACAGCACCGGGCCCGCGGGCAGCCGCGCCTCTTCCATCGCCGCCAGCACCTCTTCGCTGGTCCGCTCGGCGCACCAGCGGGCGAGCCGCTCGCTGACGAGCTCGCCGTTGTCGCCGCGGGAGATATCATCCTTGAAGCGCGGATCATCCAGCCAATGGTCTTCCCCCATGAGCTTCGCCCAGCGCTCGAACAGCGGGCCGCCCACGGACTGCACCAGCACCCAGCCATCCTTGGTGCGAAAAGTGTCCACGGGCGCGGCGGTCTGGCCGCGGTTGAGGCTGGCCACACGGTCGCGCTCGATGGCGTGCTGCTCGATCAGCGTGCCGTTCATCATCGTCAGGGCGGTATTGAACAGCGAGCCTTCGACGACTTGGCCTTTGCCGGTTTTCGCCCGTTCGTGCAGCGCCGCCATGGTGCCGAAGGCCGCCAGGCTGGCGGTGCCGAAATCGACGAACGGCGCCCAGGCGCGCACCGGTTGATCCGGTGTGCCGCTCAGATACATGCTGCCGGACATGGCTTGACCCAAGCCGTCGAATCCCACCCGGTTGCTGTAGGGCCCGCCTTGGCCGAAGGCGGAAATCATGGTCAGGATGATATCGGGCTTGACCGCGGCGAGACTCGCGTAATCCAGCCCCATGGCGCGCAAGGTGTTCGGCGGTAGATTGGCGACCACGACATCTGCGGTCGCCGCGAGTTTGCCGACGACTTCGCGGCCTTCCGGTTTCATCGGGTTGAGCGTCATGGATTGCTTGTTGCGGGCCAGTTGCAGAAAAACCGCGCCGTCGCCGTTTTCGGTCACCGGCGACAAGTAGCGGTCTTCCGAGCCATCGACTTTTTCGATGCGGATCACTTCCGCCCCCATATCGCCCAGCAGGGTGGCGCAGAAGGGCCCGGCGATATAACGCCCAAAATCGAGTACCCGAACGCCTTGCAAAACTTTGCTCATGGCCTGCTTCCCAATTCCGCCCCGCGCGGCGGGCGAAGGTTGCGAATATCAAACACCGATTCTAGCCCGGAAGTCGCGCCAGTTGCTTGGATTATCGCGCCCTGGCGCAATATCCGGCTTGGCGGGTCGCCGAAAAGCCGCGCGGCAATTGGCGCGGTGTTGGGGCTTGGACTACAATTCCGCCGGACCCTGGCGAAATAGGCGGGCTTGATGAAATTCGCGGCGCGGTTGCTTTGTTTCCCTTTGATGCTGCTGGCGCCCCTTGCGCAAGCCGCCGAGCATCCCGGCTATGTGGTCAATCCCGAGCGGAGAACCACCGGCATCGGCAAGTTCTACATGGACCGGGAGATTTCCTTCGTCATGGGGCATTTGGCAGCGGATTGGCTGAACCGGCCAAGCCGCGTCCAAGAAGAAATGCCCGACCAAGTGGTCGCCAACATGAACCTCGCCCCCAGCGACGTGGTCGCCGACATCGGCGCCGGTTCGGGCTATTTTTCTTTCCGCATCGCTGAGAAGGTGCCCGAAGGCGAAGTGCTCGCCGTGGACATCCAGCCGGAAATGCTCGATTTGATCGAACAGCGCAAAACTGCCGGTGTGGGCGAGAACATCCGCACCATTCTCGGTGCCATCGACGATCCGCGGCTGCCGGAGAACTCGGTGGACGCCGCCATCATGGTCGATGCCTATCACGAATTCTCGCATCCCTTCGAAATGATCGACGGCATCTACCGGTCGCTGAAGACCGGCGGCCGGATTTTCCTGCTCGAATACCGCGGCGAAGATCCCTCGGTGCCGATCCGCCCGCTACACAAGATGACCGAGGAACAGGTCAAGCGCGAAATGGGTGTGTTCGGCTTGGAGTGGACTGAAACGCTGGACTTCCTGCCGTGGCAGCACATGATGGTTTTCACCAAGGTCGAATAACCGGCCCCGGCCCGATTTCCACTCGCAGCCGCCGCGCTCAGAGCAGTTTTTGCAAATTGCCGTAGCCGCTGCGGCTGATGGGCAATTCGCGTTTGTCGGTGAGTACGGCGATGCGGCTGTCTTTGCCTTCCGATTCGATACGGGCCAGATAATTGATGTTGAGCAAATAGGAACGGTGGATGCGACAAAACAGCCGCGGATCCAGCTTCTTTTGCAGGCGGCTGAGCCGGTCGAGTTTGATATGGGTGGCGCCGGCGGTGTGGATGGCGACATAGTCGTCGGCTGACTCGATGTACAGCACCGTATCCACCGCCAACACATGTACTTCGCTGCCGTCGCGCACCAGGATGCGGCGCAGCAACTCCCGCTCGCGCAGGGGATCCGCGAGCAGGCTTTCCAACCGCGACGGTTCTTCCGAGCCCACCCGGGCCTCGACTTTTTCCACCGCCTTGGTCAACCGCGCCGGATCGACCGGCTTCAACAGATAGTCTACGGCGTTCGCTTCGAAAGCCTGCACCGCGTATTGATCGTAGGCGGTGACGAAGATCACGAAGGGAATCTGCTCCTGCACCAGTTCCAGAACATCGAAACCGTCGAGCTTTGGCATTTGCACATCGAGAAAAAGCAATTGCGGGCGCTGCTCGTTGATGGCCTTGACCGCCTGCAAACCGTTCTCGCACAAGCCGATGACTTCAAGCCGGGGATGCTCCGCGAGGGCGTTTTGCAGCGCCTGCCGCGCATGGGGCTCGTCGTCCACGATCAGACAACGGATGGATTCGTTTTTCGCCATGGGGCCTACTGTACGGCGGCGGCGGCGCGGCGTAAAGGCAGACAAATGCGGGCGATGAACAATTCGGCTTCGCGGCGGGTTTGCAATGTCGCCTCGTCGCCGTAGCGGTTCTTCAGCCGTTGGCGCAGGCTGATCAGGCCGATGCCGGTGCCTTGGCGTTGATGCCCGAGCTCATCAACCGGGTTGCTGATTTCGATATGCAGCCGGTCGCCGTCGGCGGCGGCCCGCAATTTCAGGCAGCCGCCTTCGATGCAACTGTCGATGCCGTGTTTGATCGCATTTTCCACCAGCGGAAACAGCATCAGCGACGGCACCAGCGTGCCGAGAATATCATCCGCCGCCTCGATATCCACGCAAAGCCGCTCGCCGAAGCGCTCCCGCTCAATGCTGAGATAGTTTTGCACATGTTCGAGTTCGGCACCGAGATTGGCGGTGGGACGGTCGCCATAGGCGACGCTGTAGCGCAGGAAGTCCGCCAGCCGCAGGCAGAAATGCCGCGCTTGGGCGGGTTCCGAATCGGTGATGTTGGCCAGCGCGTTCAAAGCGTTGAACAAAAAATGCGGGTGGATCGTGGCGCGCAGCGCGCGCAGCTCGGCTTTGCTCGTCAGCAGTTCCTGCCGCAGCGCCTGCTGCTCCAGGGCGCGCCCGCGCTGCAGCGCGATCACCAGATAGTGCAGCACCACGAAGAATTCATAGTGGCCGGCGAAAATCACCAAATTGGTGAACAGGCCCGTGGAGAAATGTTCCAGATACACGCCGGAGTCGTTGAAGGAGTCGAGCAGCCCGGCGAGGCCCCGCCCGAGCAAGGCCCAGATCAGCGCGATCGCCAACAGAATCGCCGCTTGAATGCCGAGCACCGTGGTCAATGCGCTTTTGTCCAGCGGCAGGGCGCGGCAAACGTAATAGTTGGGAATCAGGAACAGCAGCCAGATCATGTACATGGGCGCGAACAGCGTCAGGCATTGCGCCAGGGGTATGCCGGTGACGCCGCTGGTCAGCGCGGCCAAGCCGGTGCTGAACAGGGCCCAGCCGACCACGGTCGCGAGCACGCGGTTGGGAGTGCGGAACAGGGGATACATGGTGGAATGGTCGGGAGAGCCGCCGCGTCGAATTTTGAATCGTGTGGGTGTCGGAGCCTGTGGTCGGCATCGCCGCCAGGCTTAGTTGCGGATTTCACCTCCGCCCATCAGGGCGAGTCCAGACACGATCAGGGTTTTTGGCGGCAGATTCAATTCCTCCGCCATATCCCTGGTCTTGTTGCTGAAGCCCCCCATGATGCAGAGGGCGCCGCTTTTCTCCACTTTCCAGTTGGCCGGCACGGTGATTTGCACGCCGCCCATTACGCAGTACAAGTTCAGGCGCATGGTATCGCCTTCCATGTCGGCGCCGTTGAAATCGATTTCATAACCGCCCCAGACCGCCATGATTTCGCCGCCCCGGAGTTGTTTCGATTGGTAGTTCAGTTCGCCACCGCCCATGAAGGCGAACAGCTTGATCTCGCCATCATCCGGGTCGAGGTCTTCATTGCTGGTATTGAAATTGCGGGGGAGCAAATTGCGCGGATTGACGAGAAAGAAGGCGACGGTGACGAGAATCATGGGAGCGATCATGTCACTGAAGGAGAGGCCGAACAGTCCGATTTGCGAAATGATCAACACCACGCCGAAGGCGAGCACCAACCAAGCGATCACCGGCGTGTTTTTGCGACCGGATTTGCTTATCCAAAAAATGCCGGCCAGGGTAAGGGCGTAGGGAATCGCGTTGAAGGCCAACCGGAAGACCCAGCCGATCAAATCACCGAGGCCGGCGAGACTGAACAATCCGGTGCTCGACAGCACCAACACGCCTGCGATCGCCACCAGAATGTAGGCGACGGTTTTCCTGCTTTGCGGGGAATTGGATTCGGACATTGGTCGGTTACCTCGCTTCCGCTGTGGAAGTCAGCCTAACCGGGCGGATTCGCGGGCAAACGGCGGATTCGGCGAATGCCCGCCGATTCTCGGTAAAGCGCAACCGGGCCGTCCGCCGCCGCGCCGCGCCATTGGCCGAGTCGTCGCCGTCGTTCGGGGAAAAGCGAGGGCGGCGCGGCGGCGGCGACTGTACCATGTGCCCCGTTCGTAGAAAGACGTAACTTCCGCAATCGTCGGCGCGTTTGAACATCTACGGCACGGTTGAGCACCAAGACAACGTTTGAGTATCGAGAGGACGTTTGAGCGATGGGGGACATGATCATGCATTATCGATATCACCATTTCCATCTGCCCATAGCCCGTTTTCTGAACCGGCTGCCGCCGGCCGCGAAGACGGCGCTGTTTGTTGCTCAGTTCCTGCTCCTCGGCGCCCTGCTCGCATTCGAGTTGTCCGCGCACTTGGGAATCTTGTGACGGCGCTCCCGTCCCGAAAAGGATCCCTGAAAAGCAGGTGCCCATCGACCCTCGCCGAAAGGGACTTACAGCCGCCGCCCGCGCTCCAATGCGGGCGGCGACGGTCATGTTTGTCAAATAGTTGAAGCCGACGATTGGCAATTTCAAGCTTTTTGGTCCGTTTCGCGCCCTCAGCGCAAGATGGCGACCGATTTAATTTCGGCGTAGATTCGGTCGCCCGGTGTCAATTCGAGTCGGGCGGCCGATTTGCGCGAAATCCGCGCCAGCAGCCGGTCGCCGGCGCCGATGCGCAAATGCGCCACGCACAAGGCGCCATCCGCGCAATCCTCGATTCGCTCCAGCGTCGCCGGCAAGCGGTTCAAAATGCTCGAATGCGCTGCGTCCGCCAAACTCAGGCTGACATCCCGGGCGACAATCCGCAGCCGGACCGAATCGCCCTCTGCCACGCCGGTGTCGGCGATCCATAAAGCGCCGCCGGCGAATTCCGCTTCGGCCAGCCGCCAGCGCGAATCGCGGCCGGTGATGCGGGTTTCGAGCACCACGCCGCGTTCGCCGGCCGCGTTCGCCGGCAGGCGGCCCGCCGCCATGAGCTCCGCGACCGAACCCCGCGCGACACATTCGCCGTTGTTCAGCACCAGCACCTGCGCCGCCAGCCGGGCGACTTCCTCGGGAGAATGGGTTACGTAGACGATGGGACGGTCGAGCCGCTTGGGCAGGCTTTCCAGATAGGGCAGCAATTCCCGTTTCCGCGCCAGATCAAGCGCCGATAAGGGTTCGTCGAGCAACAGCAGCTTGGGCTGGCCAAGCAGCGCCCGGGCCAGGGCGACTCGCTGTCTTTCGCCGCCGGACAATTGCCGCGGGAGTTTATCGAGCAAATGGCCGATTCCGAGCAGTTCGATGATGCGGGACACCTGGTCCGCCGCGGCTCCGCCTTCGCCCGGCATTGCGGTGTCCGGCGGAGCATGGTTGCGATTGCCGCGCGCGCGGGCCAAGGACTCCCGCAGTCCGCGGTCGGCGCCGAACTCGAGATTCCGCCACGCGCTCAGATGCGGCAGCAGGCTGCTGTCCTGAAACACATAGCCGATGCGGCGCGAATGGGTCGGCGTGAAGTGGTTCCCGTCCTGCCAAACCTCGTCGCCGATCACAATGCGCGCCGACTGCGGTCGTTCGAGTCCGGCCAGGCAACGCAGCAGCGTGGTTTTGCCGGAACCAGAAGGTCCGAAAACGCAGGTGATCCCGGCGGCGGGAATGGCGATATCGACGTCCAGCCGAAAACGGTTGCCCTCGGGCTGGCTTGGCCGATGGGAAATGCGCGCCCGCAAGAGTCAGCCTCCCAACCGCAAACCGGGAGTCCCCCGCCGACCGAGCACGCCGTACACCGCCATCAGTACGAGGAAGGAAAACACCACCAGTGAACCCGCCAGCCAGTGGGCTTCGCTGAAGCGCAGCGCTTCCACCTGTTCGAAAATCTGCACCGAAACCACCCGCGTCTCGCCGGAGATATTGCCGCCGATCATCAAGACCACGCCGAATTCGCCGACGGTGTGGGCGAAACCAAGGATGGAACCGCTGATGAATCCCGGTCGGGCCAGTGGGATGGCCACCATAAAAAACCGCCGCCAGGGACCGGCGCCGAAAGTGGCGGCCACTTCCAGCGGCGCATCGCCCATGGATTGGAAGGAGTTCTGAAGCGGTTGCACCACGAACGGCAGGGAATACAGCATCGAGCCGATAACCAAACCTTCGAAAGTGAACGCAAGGCCGCCCAATCCCAGCGCCGCGGTGAGTTGGCCGATGGGCCCCGCGGGCGCCAGCGCCAGCAGCAGATAAAAGCCGAGCACCGTCGGCGGCAGCACCAGGGGCAGCGCCACCAACGCCGCCACCGGCCCCCGCAGCCGCGACCGTGTCCGCGCCAGCCACCAAGCCAGCGGTGTGCCGAGCAGCAGCAACAGCACGGTGGTGGTGGTTGCCAAGCGCAAAGTGAGCCAAATCGCTTGAAGGTTTTCGGGGGAAAAAATCATGGCTCCGCCGCTTCGACTGCATAGCCGTAGTCTTGGATGATTCGCCTCGCCGCCGGTTGCCGCAGATACGCCAGAAAGGCTGCGGCGGCCGCGTTCTCCCCATTCAGCAACACTGCGTACTGCCGGATCGGCGTGTGCAGATCCGTTGGCACCAGCCAACCTGAGCCCCGCTCAATCCGACCGTTTTTCCCCACCTGCGACAGCGCGACGAAGCCAAGCGGTGCATTGGCCATGGCGACGAATTGATAGGCTTGGGAGATATTCTCGCCCATGACCAAGCGGCCCGCCAAGCGCTCCGCCACGCCGAGTCGATCGATGACTTCCCGCGCCGCCAAACCGTAAGGCGCCAGCCGCGGATTGGCCAAGGCGATTTTGCCTTCCGTGGACGCGGCCAGCGTGGCGCGGTCGATAGGCTTCTCCGGCAGCGCCGTCCACAACACCAAGCGCCCGGTGGCGTAGTTGTTCAGGCTGTCCGCCGTCGCCAAGCCCTCCGCCACCAGCAAGGCCGGTTTTTCCCGGTCCGCGGAGAGAAAAGCGTCGAAAGGGGCGCCGCCGCGCACTTGGGCGTAGAACCGCGCCGAAGAGCCGCTGACGAGTTCGACGCTGTGGGGATGAGATTGTTCAAAGCTCTCGGCCAATTCCGCGGCGGGTTCGGCAAAATTCGCCGCCACCGCGATTCTGGCGTCGTCGGCGAGCACCGGGATGCCGCGCGCGGCGGCAAGCGAGAACAAAAGCAGGCAGCGGAAGAACATTCGGTGCTGGTCGATTATGGTCAAGAAGGGATTTTCGGTTTGGTTTATAACCCGCCCAGTCCGGGCCGGGCAACATCCGCCGGACGCGGGCCCCGCCCTCACGTCCCCCGCGCGGGCCAGCCCGCCGACTTGGGTCGCTTTGCGCTGCGGTCCCGTCCGGTTATGCTGGCCCATCATAGCCGCCGCTGCGCCGCGGTTCGTCGGGCACACTGGCGGGCGGCGCGGCGATTCCAGAGGTTGGCGCGACATCCCGGCTAGGCGGCGGTGCCGCCGAAGCGGGCGACGAAGCGGCGCAGTATTTCGTGGGCTTCGGGAGTATGTTCGGCGCGGATGCGATCGGCGAGTACTTCCACGGTTTCCGGTGGAAAGTAGCCGTGGTGTTTGTAGGCGCGGATGCGCGCGTTGAAACTGTCGAAGTCGCCCTCCGGGTGGAACTGGGTGGCGTAGACATTTTCGCCGACGCGGAACATCTGCACTGGACACGAGCTGCCCCTCGCCAGCAAGGTCGCGCCGGGCGGTGTTTCGTCGCAGGCTTCCTTGTGCCCCACCAGCACACGGATGGTGGCGGGCAAATCCGCCAACAGTGGATCCCGGCTTCCGGCCGGCGTGATTCGAATATCGATCCCGCCGACTTCTTCACCGTATCGGCTGGAAATTTCCGCGCCGAGATGCCGTCCAAGCAGGCCATTGCCGGAACAGCAGCCGAGAAACGGAAAATCGCGGTCGATGACTTCATCGAGCAGCCGCCGGAAAAAGTCTTCGATGGCGAATTGCAATGCGGATTTCTCCGCCGCCGGCGCGCTTAAATCGAAGGGGCTACCGCCAACGATGATGGCGGCGTAATCACGCAGATTCAGCGCCGGGTTCGGACTTTTTTCGAGCCGGATGCGCCGCACCCAGCCCGGCGCAAGCTGGCCGTGGGCGCAAATTTTCGCCAATTCGCTATCCGCCGTTTCATCCTCCGGCCGCAACTGCAAAATCAGAAATGGCTTGTCCATCCCATCGCCCCAGATTTCTTCCACCGGCGCATTGTGAGCCTTTCCCGCCGCGAGTCAATCCACCCCAAAACAAGGGACACCCACCAAGCCGGCATGGGACACCCATGGTGGGAGCGGCAGGGCGGGCGTGGCAGGGCGGGCGGGAAACCAATGGAATGGGGTGATTCCGCGGCCCTGCCGGATGCAAGGCAAGGGCCGAATGAATTATCATTTCGCCATGTTAAGGGCCTTTCCACTGATTGTGTTCTTGTTGCTGCCGCCCGCCATCCAAGCGCAGCAGCAGCCCTTCGCCGAATGGCTCGAAGAGCTGCGGACGGAAGCGCTGTCCTTGGGCATCGGCGCCGAAACCCTCGCCGCGCTCGACGCTATCGCGCCGCTGGAGCGGGTGCTGGAACTCGACGGCTCCCAGCCGGAATTCGCGCAAACATTCACCCGCTATATCGAACTGCGGGTGACGCCGAACCAAATCGCCCGCGGTCGCGCGCTGCTGCGCGAGCACGCCCAACTTTTGGCCGAAGTGCGGGCGACCCACGGCATCCAGCCCCACTACTTGGTCGCTTTCTGGGCCATCGAAAGCAATTTCGGCGCCGCCACGGGCGGCTTTTCGGTGCTCGAAGCGCTGGTCACACTGGCCTACGATCCGCGGCGGGCGGAGTTCTTCCGGGAGCAGCTGTTGACTGCGCTGCGGATAATCGACGACGGCCATATTCCGGCGGAGCGAATGTCCGGCTCTTGGGCCGGGGCTATGGGGCAACTGCAATTCATGCCGACCGTATTCGCCGGCTACGCGGTGGACGGCGACGGCGACGGTCGCGCCGACATCTGGAACAGTCTGCCGGATGTATTCCATTCCGCGGCCAATTTCATCGGTCAATCGGGCTGGCGCGGCGACGAACGCTGGGGCAGGGAAGTGCTGTTGCCGGAAAATTTCGACTACGCCCTGGTCGGCGCGCGCAATCTCAAACTGCTGGCCGAGTGGCGCGATCTGGGCCTGCGGACGGTTGCCGATGAACCGATTCCGGTGGCGGATATGCAAGCCGCCGTGGTGCTGCCGGCGGGTGCCGGCGGACCCGCGTTCCTGACTTACAACAATTTCCGCGTCACGATGCTTTACAACCCCTCGGTGTTTTACGCCATCACCGTCGGCCACCTCGCCGACCGCTTCAGCGGCGGGCCGCCCATCGCCCGGATGCCGGTGAACGAGCGGGCTTTGAGCCGGACGCAGGTGGAGGAGTTGCAGCAACTGCTCAACAGCCTGGGTTTCGATTCCGGTGAACCGGACGGTCGGGTCGGCTCGCGCACCCGGGCGGCGGTGCGGGCGTATCAGTCCGCCAAGGGGCTGATTCCCGACGGTCACGCCTCGGTGAGCTTGCTGGAAACACTGCGCCAATGACGTTGGCGACGGGGTAACTCGGTTGGTGCCAAGCCGAAATTGACCAAAGCGCAGTTTGTCGCCCCCGCCGTTGGGAAGCCTCCATGAATCAGCCCCACTCCGATTTGGCCCTGCGCCGCTACCGCCGCGTGGCGTTGATCACCATCGCCGCTGTGTACTTTCTGATCTTGGTGGGCGCCAGCGTGCGCGCTTCCGGTGCTGGCATGGGCTGCCCGGACTGGCCCACCTGTTTCGGACGCTGGATTCCGCCGCTGAGCGAAGCCGAACTGCCGCCGAACTACCAAGAGATCTACGCCGATCTCGGCTATGCCGAAACCCGCTTCAATGTCGTCAAGACGTGGACTGAGTATCTCAACCGGCTGGTGGGCGTGGCCATCGGCCTACTGATACTGCTTACCGCCATTTATTCTTGGTCCTGTCGCGCCCACGACCGCTGGATTCCCCGCGCGTCGGTTTTGGCCTTGGCGATGGTGGCGGTTCAAGGCTGGCTCGGCGCGCGCGTGGTCGGCTCCAATCTCCAGCCCGGCATGATCACGATTCATATGCTCATGGCGCTAGCCATCGTCGGCGTATTGCTGTTCGCCTTTTTCCGCGCCAACCACGAATTCTTGGCCCGGCGGCCAATCGACGGCTTGGACCCTAGATTCGCCCTCTGGCTCTATTTCGCTCTCGGCTGCACGGTATTGCAAGTCGCCCTCGGCACCCAAGTGCGCGAAATGACCGATTTCATCAGCCGCCTCCAGGGCGAGCAACTGCGTTCCAGCTGGATTCAGGCCATGCCTTGGTTTTTTTACGTCCACCGCAGCTTCTCCGCCCTCGTCCTGCTCGTCAACGCTTGGCTGCTCCACCTGCTGGTGCGCTCCCTGGGCTGGAATCATCCGCTTACCCGCCTAACCACCACCGTGCTGGCGGTGGTCGCCGCCGCCATCCTCTCTGGGGCCACCCTCGGCCATCTCGGTATGCCCGCCTTCGTCCAGCCCGCCCATTTGCTCGCCGCCGCTTTGCTGTTTGGCCTGCAATTCTTGCTCTGGATGGGCTATCTCCAAAGCCGCCGGGCCCCGGGGGTCCAAGTGGAATCATCGCGGCGACCCTGACAAAGCGGGCGGTTGCGCCGCTGGAGTTCACGCAAAAAAAGATCAATGGGCCGCCGCTGTTTGGACTACAATCCCGGATTTGAGAGAGTCGCCTTCAAGGCTGCCTTGGGGTTGTGGGCCAGAGTGAGAACCATCGAATCCGAATCACTTCGCGGTATCCTTGCCGCGCTGGTGTTGCTGTTGGCTTGGAAGGGCTTGCCGGTGGGCGCCAATGCCGAGGCCGACCAAGCCGGCCTGCAACGCTATCACGACCGCCATGTGGAGCCGGAGACATCGCTGTCGCTCACCGGCCAGCGCGGCGGTTTGAACTATCTGTTCAGCGCCGGTTCCCAGAGCTTTTACAATGCCGAGAACAGCTTGGAAGTCAGCACCCACGGCGGCGGCGCGCTGAATGAAATCGTCACTTTCGACCGCGTCACGGAGCGGAATGCCCATCGCTTCAACTCGAGTCTGACCTACGACTTCGGCGCCGCCGACCGCATTGCCTTCAACGCGCTGTACAGCCGCAACGATCCGCCGAGTTCGCTCGCCCGTGAAATCACCGATTTCAACGGCGTGGCGCCCGTGGTTACCGGAGAGCGGGAAGCAATCCCGGCGACAGCGTCCAATTGGGAAGTCGGCGGCGATTTCGAGCATATTTTCAATAATGGTTCGCGCTACAAGCTGTTGTTCATCGTCAACGACGCGGATGCCGATGTGTTGCGCGAACGCTGGCGATTCGATCCTGGGGGCGCCACGGAATCGGCGAACGAGGAAACCAAGGATCTGTTTTTGCGCAACAGCAACCGCTATCGGGAAAGAATCCTTCGCACTTCCCAGACTTGGCACTTCGGGGAAGGGCAAGGTCTCGAGCTTGGAGTGGAAGGCGCGCGGACAATCCAGGACACCGCGCTGAAATTGGGTAGACCGCTGGACGGCCCGGCGGACCCGGAAGTCGGCGGTTTGGTGCGGGTGCCTTTGGATAATGCATTGTCTACAGTCGAGGAGGACCGCGTCGAAGTATTTGCGGTGCATAACTGGCGGCTGAATCCGCGGATGCGGCTGGAATCTTCGCTGGTGGGAGAGTTCTCCCAAATAGCCCAAAGCGGCGATGTGGACAATGCCAGAGATTTTCAGTTTCTCAAGCCGAAAATCGATTTCCGCTTCGATATCAACCCGGCGCTGCAATTGCAGGCCTCGGTGGAAAAGGTCGTATCCCAGTTGAGTTTTGCCGATTTTTCCGCCAACACCAATCAACGCGACGAAGATCAGGACACTCTCGCCGGCAACCCGCAACTCGAACAGGAGCAGAGCTGGCAATACAACGTCAACCTGGACTACCGGCTGCCGAACGACGGTGGTGTGTTGAGTTCGCGCCTGTTCTATTACGATGTAGCCAATTCCATCGGCCGCGTTGAATTGCACGCGCCCGGCTCCCGCCTGGCCTCCACCAACGGCAATGTTGGCGACGGCACGGTGCTTGGATTCAATTTCGACGCCAGCGTGCGCTTTGGCTTTCTGGGCGCGCCCCAAGCGCTGGCGACCTTTGGCCTGCTGTTGCAGGATTCCGCCATCGACGATTCTTTAATCGGTTTCGAGCGCAAGGTCGTACCCTACGACCGTGGCAGCTTCCGTTTTGGTTTCCGCCACGATGTGGCGCGGCTGGGATTGAATTACGGCTTCAACTACCGCGACCGCATCGACGGCAACCGCACGCTGTTCGATATCGGCAATGTGCTCTATCTCGGCGCGCAAACTGATTTGACGGTATTTGTCGAGAAAAGCAGCGTGGCGGGTTTGACTTTCCGCCTGGAGGCGATGAATCTGCGCGATTATGTTGATCGGCGCACGCGCTACCGCTATTTCGGTTATCTGCGCGATCAGATGCTTCGGGAGGCGGAGCATTTCGCCGTCTCGACCGGGCCGCAATTCGCCTTTTCCGTGCGCGGCAATTTCTAGGCCGGATGCCGCGCCGCTGCTTGGCCTGCCGGATTCTTCCCCGCCTCTTTTGAGGCCTTGGCGCGCTTCCACCGAATTCGGCGGCTTAGAAAGTTAAAACGGCGCCGACGAAGCCGTAGCGGGTGCGTTTGTCGCTCAGGCCTTCGGCGTTCAACAGGATGGCCCCGGTGTCGAGCCGCAAATTGCCGGGCAAAATATCCCAGCGGATGCGGAGTTCCAGATGCCGGCCCAGATAGTCACCGCTCTGCCCGCTGCGGTCGCGCAAGCGGGTGCGGCCCCAGGTATCCCGCGCTTCGGCCAGCCAGAAGTGCCGGTACGACGCCATGATGTTGAGGTCGGGCCGCGGCTCGGCGAATAAGCGGATCCCCGGCGTAAGCAGATTGGAGCGGCTGAAGGGCTGATACATCCCCACCACGCCGAACTCGAAAGTCGTGACGCCGAACAGTGAATCGAAGCGGCCGTTTTCCCGATCCAGCGGATCTTCATCGCCGCTGGCGTAGTCGATTTCCAGCACCGCCCGCAGCGAATTGGGGAAGCTGTAGCCGAGGGCGGCGTAATGGAAGAAGGCGCGGTGTTCGAGCAGTGGGCTGAACGCGGTCGAACTGCCGCGGCTGTCGCCGCGTTGCAGCATCGATTCGACTTCGAAATCCAGTTCACCGCTGGCGGCGGGTTTGCGCAGGCGGAAACCGGCGGTATGGATGCGCCGGTCGCGGGTAGACAGCTGGGGGCGGCTGCGCTCGTGCAGATTGAAGTAGAACAGATCGATATCGAAGGGCGCGGCGCTCGGCGGCAGGGTATAGCCAAGGGCGTGGAACTTCTGCGCGGCGCTGGATTCGTCTGTGATGCGGGCGTTGTCCAGCAGGCCGACGCGGTCGGCGGGTAGCCGGCGAACCACCCGGGAGCTCAGCAGCCGCAGGGTCGCGCCGCTCGCCAGGGGCTGATTCCATTCGACGCCGTCGAAGGTGTTGATGGCGTTGCGGAAGCGGTTGCGCGCCAAAAACCGGCGGCTGCCCCAGTCGGTCGCCAGCCGTCCGAAGCGGATATCGCCGCCTTGGGGCAAGTCGAAGCGCAGCGCGGCCTGCAGCACTTCCAGCGCATTGAAGGCGGTATTGGTGACGAAGGCGTCGTCGGCGGCGAGTTGCTGCCGCGCGTCGTAGATTTCGAGTTGGGCCTCGAAGCCGCCACGCCGGTAGCGGGTGTCCAGCAGGGTGCGCATGACGATCATGCCGTCGTCCGGGCTGGAGCCGGCGCGCGGATTGTTGTTGATCGACTCGAAGCGGCTGCTGTGGACGAGACCGATGCTGAATCCCTCTGGCGGTGACAGCGCATCCTGAATCCGCCACGGTGCTTCGCTGGCCTCGGCGGCGTGAACCGCCACGGCAAACAGAGCGCCGCAAAGAATCGCCGAAGGTTCGCTTGCCGCCATTGCCGGAGTTCCCGCGGGAGAGGAATTTCGCGGTCGGGCCCAACCCGAACGCGGCCCGGTCCCCGCCCGGGCCGCGGGATTCCCCGGCGCGAAACCAATTTCCAAAGAGTTCATCCTAATTCCGCCGCCGCGCTCCGGCAAGCAGTCCCAAAAAAAGGGGACATCCACCGGAAGCGGCTTGATCGAATCCCGACCGACGCTTCCGCGGCGCGGTGCGGAGGATTTTTGCTTCCATTGTGGCCAAGCCAAAAAGCCGCCAATCCTCGGGCGGGGAGTGATTGTATCCGCGGCGCGATTGTTCGGGGCTGGTGGCGCCCCTTTCGCCCCTTTTGCCCCCTTCGCCCCCGGACGGCACTGGAGCCGCGTCAAGCTCCCAGTTTGCGGCGCAGCAGTTCGTTCACCCGCGCGGGGTTGGCTTTGCCGCGGGAGATTTTCATGGCTTGGCCGACCAGGTAGCCGAGCACTTGCTGACGGCCGCCGCGGTATTGTTCGACTTGGGGTGCGTTTTCGGCGATTACGCGATCAACAATCCGTTCGATTTCGGCCACGTCGGAGACTTGGCGCAGACCTTGCCGCTGGATTATTTCGTCCACGCCGCGGCCGCCGGTCGCCAACTGTTCAAATACGGTTTTGGCGATTTTGCCGGAAATCGTTTTGTCGCGGATGCGAGCGATTAGGTCGCCGAGGCTTGCGGCACTCACCGGCGATTCGGCAATGGAGAGACTTTCGCGGTTCAGCAGCGCCAGCAGTTCGACGCTAACCCAGTTCGCGGCCAGTTTCGCGTCGCCGCCGCGCTGGGCCGCGCCTTCGAAGTAATCCGCCAATTCCCGGCTTGCGGTCAGCACGCCCGCATCGTAATCCGACAGGCCGTGCTCAGCGATGAAGCGGCGCCGCCGAGCATCCGGCAGTTCCGGCAGATCCGCCCGGATTTGTTCGATCAGGTCCTGGTCTATCTCCACCGGCAGCAAATCGGGTTCGGGGAAGTAGCGGTAGTCGTTTTCCACTTCCTTGCCGCGCATGGGCCGGGTTTCGTTCCGAGCGGAATCGTACAGCCGGGTTTCCTGGGTGATTTCGCCGCCGTCTTCGAGTACATCCTGTTGACGGCGGATTTCATAATTGATCGCTTTTTCCACGAAACGGAAGGAATTGACGTTCTTGATTTCGGTGCGGATGCCGAGCTTCTTCTCGCCCGCGGGTCGAATCGATACATTGGCGTCGCAGCGCATGGAGCCTTGGGACAGATCGCCGTCGGAAATATCGAGGTAACGCACGATGGAATGCAATTTCTTCAGATAGGCCACCGCTTCGGCGGCGCTGCGCAGGTCCGGGTCGGAGACGATTTCAAGTAGCGGCGTGCCGGCGCGGTTGAGATCGATGCCGCTGCCATCGGCGAATTCCTCGTGCAGCGATTTGCCGGCATCCTCCTCCACATGCGCCCGGGTGATGCCGATGCGCTTTTCGCCGCCATTGGCGAGTTGGATCAGCAGCGAGCCGCGGCCGACGATGGGGAAGTCCAACTGGCTCGTCTGATAACCCTTCGGCAGATCGGGATAGAAGTAGTTTTTTCGATCGAAGACCGAACGCGCGCCGATTTCGGCATCGATGGCGAGACCGAAGCGCACCGCCATGCGCAGGGCTTCGCCATTCAGGACCGGCAATGTGCCCGGCATCGCCAAATCGTAGATATTCGCCTGGGTATTCGGCGCCGCGCCGAAAGCGGTCGAGGTTCCCGAAAACAGTTTCGATTCGGTTGCCAGCTGGACGTGCACTTCCAGCCCGATCACCGCTTCCAATTCCACGTCAGTCTTCCTTTGCGCCGACGGTCGGCGTTCGCAAATGCCAATCGGTCAGCTGCTGAAATTGGTGAGCGACATTGAGCACCCGCGCTTCGCTGAAATCCGGCCCGACGATTTGCAGGCCGAAAGGCAAACCGTTTTCCAAACCGGCCGGGACAGATATACCCGGCAAGCCGGCCAGATTGGCGGCGATGGTGAAGATATCTTCCAAGTACATTTCCACCGGATCCGCCTTGGAACCGTGGGGGAAGGCCACATGGGGCGAAGTCGGCCCGGCGATGACATCCACTTTTTCGAAGGCGGTGGTGAAATCCCGCCGGATCAGCCGTCGCACCCGCTGGGCCTTGCGGTAATAAGCGTCATAGTAGCCGGCGGACAGCACGTAGGTGCCGACCAAGATGCGTCTTTTCACTTCCTCGCCAAAGCCTTCGCTGCGGGTACGTGTATACAGATCCTCCAGGTCGACCGGATTTTCGCAGCGGTAGCCATAGCGCACGCCGTCGTAACGAGACAGATTGGCCGAAGCTTCCGCCGGGGCGACCACGTAATAAACCGGCGCGGAGAGATGATTGTGGGGCAGGTCGATATCGATCAGTTCGGCGCCGGCGCGCTCCAATTCCCCCAACGCGGTGCGCACGCCCCGTTCAACGCCGGCGCTGAGTCCCGTCGCGAAATGCGCGACGGGCACGCCGACGCGCAAACCGCGGATGGATTCGCCAAGTTTCTCTGGATAATCGTCCACGGGTCGGTCCACGCTGGTGGAATCGCGCCGGTCGAGTCCCGCCATCGCCCGCATCATCAAGGCGGCATCGCCCGCGGTTCTGGTCAATGTGCCGGCCTGATCGAGGCTGGAGGCGAAGGCGATCATCCCCCAGCGCGAAACCCGGCCATAGCTTGGTTTGAATCCGGTTACGCCGCAGAGGGAAGCCGGCTGGCGAATCGAACCGCCGGTATCGGTGCCCGTGGCCATGGGGCACAGCCCGGCGGCGACCGCGGCCGCCGAGCCGCCGGAAGAACCGCCGGGAACGCGGCCCCGGTCGAAGGGATTGTTCGCCGGGCCGAAAAAGCTGGTTTCGTTGGACGAACCCATGGCGAACTCATCCATATTGGTCTTGCCGAGCATGACGCTTCCCGCATCGCGCAGCCTCTCCACCACGGCGGCGTCGTAGGGTGGCGGGAAGTCCCGCAACATGCGCGAACCGCAGGTTGTGCGGATGCCTTTGGTGCAGAAGATATCCTTGTGCGCGACCGGAATGCCGAGCAGCGGCCGCCGGTCGCCTCGGGCACGGGCCGCATCCGCCTCCGCCGCTTCCGCCAGGGCGGATTCTTCGCAGACCGTGATGAAGGCATTGAGGCGCGGGCCAAGCCGCTTGATCCGGTCGAGGCAATCGCGGGTCAGTTCGACGCTGGAAATCGCGCCGCGAGACAACTCGGCCGAAAGTTCGGTGACGCTCTGGCTCAACATGGGAAACGCGGCGCCGCGGTCAGATTACTTTCGGGACGAGAAACAATCCGTTACGGCTCGATGGCGCCAGCGCCAGCATCTCCTCCCGGTGGTTGGTCTCGGTAACCTCGTCGGCGCGCAGCCGCTGCACCGTGTCGAGGGGATGCGCGAGCGGCTCGACGCCGGCGGTGTCGACAGTCCGCATCTGATCGATCATGTTCAAGATTTCGCCAAAGCGGGCGGTTGCCTCGTCCACATCGGACCGATCAACCCGCAGCCGCGCGAGTGTGGCGATTTTGTCGATATCGGATTTGTCCACGGCGGGCGGCGATCATTCAGCGGCAGGGCAGGGCAGGGCAGGGGGAAAATTATACTGGAATTCCCACCCATCCGCAGTTGCGGACGAATGCGCGCGGCGCATTGGAATCCGCGGCGAAAAAGCTTCATAATCCGCACAATTTTCTTCGGCGCGGAGTCGCAAGCCACTGTCCCGGCCCCTCCCGGAAGCCGACTGGAATTGAAGTATGTTCAAAAGAATTCGGGGATTCTTCTCCAACGATTTGGCGCTCGACTTGGGCACCGCCAATACGCTTATCTATACCCGCGACCGAGGTATCGTTCTTGATGAACCCTCGGTGGTGGCCATCCGCGAGCAAAGCGGGCAGAAGTCTGTCACCGCGGTCGGCAAGGACGCGAAGCATATGCTGGGCCGCACCCCGGGGAATATCGTCGCGATCCGGCCTTTGCGGGATGGTGTTATTGCGGATTTTCAAGTCACCGAGAAGATGCTCCAGTATTTCATCAACAAAGTGCATGAAAATTTCTTTTTTCCGCCGAGTCCGAGAGTGCTGGTTTGCGTGCCCTGCAAAGCCACCCAAGTGGAGCGGCGGGCGATTCGAGAATCCGTGCTCAGCGCGGGCGCCCGCAAAGTGCAACTGATTGAGGAGCCGATGGCCGCCGCCATCGGCGCCGGCATGCCGGTGGAGCAGGCCCGCGGCTCCATGGTCGTGGACATCGGCGGCGGGACCACCGAAATCGCCATTATTTCTCTCAACGGCGTGGTGTACGCCGAATCATTGCTGGTCGGCGGCGATCGTTTCGACGATGCCATTGTGGCCCATGTGCGCCGCACCTACGGCAGTCTGATCGGCAACGCGACGGCCGAGCGGATCAAGCAGGAAATCGGTTTTGCCGATAAATTGCCGCAATCGGAAGTAAAGGAGATTGATGTCCGCGGCCGCGACCTCGCCGAGGGCATCCCGCATTCATTCACATTGCGCGGCGACGAAATCCGGGAAGCGCTGAATGAGCCGCTGACGGCCATCGTCCAAGCCGTGAGAAGCGCTCTCGAACAATCTCCCCCCGAACTCGCTTCGGACATCGTTCTCACCGGCATCGTGCTGGCCGGCGGCGGCGCTTTGTTGAGCGGAATCGATCTGTTGATCGCCGAGGAAACCGGGCTGCCGGTGATCCTCGCCGAAGACCCCTTGACCTGCGTCGTCCGGGGGGGCGGCAAAGCGATGGAAATGATGGACCAGTACGAGTCGGAATGGTCGACGCTGGAGTAATCCGCCGATTCCGGCCCGGCGGTCCGCCATTCCGGTTTAAGAATGACGTTGGTCTGATGGGACGACCGGACCGGGGGCCGCCCCGTGGTCTTCTTGAGTTTACCCTCCCGAAAGCTATAGACTAGCGAGCTTGAGTCCAGCCCTTGGCGCGGGAGAGTTGCCGAGATGGGGTCTGCCATCTTTTCAAGAAGCGCGTCGCTGGAGTACCGGGTTGCAACATTCCTGCTCCTGTCCGTGCTGGTGATGTTCTCGGACCAGCGGTTCGGCTACATGGAGCGGGTCCATCAGGTCCTCGGGTCGGTTGCCGCACCGCTCCACTGGCTTGCCGACACCCCCCCCCGGGTGAGTGGTGCCTTGGGCGGCATACTCGGCAGCCGCGCCGATCTCGTGGAAGAAAACGCCCGTCTGCGGGAGGAGCTGCGGTTCTCCCGCCAGCAGTTGCTGCTCGCGGAAAGCCTCGCGGTGGAGAGTGATCGCCTGCTTGCGCTGCGCCGCGCTTCGGCGATGCTCGAGCAGCAGGTGTTGCCGGCGGAAATCATCAACGAGTCCCCCAGCCCCTATTCCCGCCGGGTGCTGATCAACAAAGGCAGCCGCGACGGCGTTTTTGAAGGTCAGGCGGTGCTTGAAGCGAACGGCCTGATGGGACAAATCGTCCAGGTGATGCCGTTCACAAGCTGGGTGCTGCTGATCACCGACGCCAGCCACGTGACGCCGGTGGAGGTGAGCCGCAACGGCGAGCGGGCACTCGCCAGAGGCGGCGGCAGCGGCACCGCCGAGCTCGAGTTGGAATTCGTGGTCGCATCGCAGGATATTGAAGTCGGCGATACGCTGATTAGCTCCGGCATGGGGCGCATCTACCCCTCGAACTATCCGGTGGCCGAAGTCGCCAGCGTGCGCAGGAGTCCAAGCCTGTTCTACGCGACGATTACCGCCAAACCCTTGGCGCGGATATCGAGCACGCGTCATGTCATGCTGCTCGCCGGGGAAACTCCGCATCCGGCGGCAACGCAACAGGCCGCGGATGGCGCGGAAGGGGATGCGGGGGAGTCGAGCGCGGCACCCGGCGACTTCGCGGACTGAGTTTCGCCGATGGCCGGATCGATTCTGTTCAATAGTTTGATCGTCCTGTCGTTCATAGTGGCCGGACTGTTGGCAATCTTGCCGCTGCCGGACTGGGCGGTTTGGGGTCGACCGGAATGGGTGGCGCTGGTTCTGCTGTATTGGGTGATTCACAATCCCGAACGGGTTGGAATCGGCGTGGCTTGGCTGATCGGCCTCTTCGTCGACGCGTTGACCGGTTCTTTGTTCGGTCCGCATGCGCTGGGGTTCGCGCTGATCGCTTATCTGGCGTTGCGGTTGCGCTTGCGGCTGCGGTTGTTTTCCGTTCTCCAGCAGGCCAGCGTGGTGTTGATCATCATCGGGCTGCAATTATTGTTGAACCACTGGCTGCGATTCCTGTTCGATCTGCCGCGGGCAACGAGCATGATGTTTCTGGTCCCGGCGCTGAGCAGTGCCTTGTTGTGGCCGCTGGCGTGGGTCCTGCTTGGCGGGATCATCCGTATGCTGGATTTGGAGTAGTGGGCGGATCGCCAAATGGCTGAACAAAAACCTGTCCCGGCGCGCCGGGCGGGAGCGGTTCTGTGGTCAATCCCCCGGCGGTTCGGGGCCGTGCTGATAGTCTTTGTGGTGTTGCTGGCGGTTTATGTCGGCGCGGGTCGGCAGTTCATGCCGGCGGTTTCCGGGTACTCCGCATTCTTGGAAAGCCGGCTTCAGGAGATTGTCAGAGTCCCGGTTCGGGTGGATGCGATTGCAGGCCATGTCAGCGGCTTCAATCCCGTCATCGAAGTGAATGGGCTTTCAATGCATGTCTCCGCGGACTCGGAATCGCCCCAAACGTCCGAGCGCGCCCTGGTTTTCGATCGCGGCACGGTGGTTGTGGATATGGCCCGCAGCATCTGGCAGCGGCGCTGGGTGTTACGGGAGTTCGTGGTCGAACACTTGGAACTGGAGTTGCAGCAGACCGGGGAAGGCGATTGGCTGTTGGGAGGCATCGCGATGGGCAGCGACGCCGACAGCTTGTACCGGGCGTTTCTGAATATCGCGCAACTCGATTTGCGGGACGTGGTCGTAACGGCTCGTGCGCTCTCCGGCAAAGAGCTGCGCTTCATCGATGGCGCGGTGACCATTCAGAATCGCGCCGGCAACCATTTTCTTCATATCGAAATCACCCCCGAAGGCCAAGATCTGCCGTTCGCGCTGTCGCTGGAGGTGCGCGGCGGGGAGCTTGCCGAAATTGACGGCGATTTGCATGTGGCGATACCGGCGGCGGACTACTCTGATCTGTTGTTTGGCCGGGAGTTCGCCGGGGTCGGCGCGCGGGAGTTGATCGGAAGCGCCGAAATTTGGGTGAATTTCGAGCGGGGGCAGGCGCGCCGGATCGTCGCCGACGCGGCGCTGGACCGGCTGACACTCGAATCCGGTGGCAATGCGTCCGCCACCATCGCCGCTTTGGACGGCGCACTCGAAGTTTTCTTCGGGGAAGACGCCACGCGTTACTCCGTCACCGACCTTTCTTTCGAGCATGAAGGGGCGCGCTGGCCGGGGGCGAATATCCATGCCGCGGTCGCGCGGTCGCCGGAACGGGTGCTGTCCTTGCGGGCCGATCGGGTGGATGTGGAGATTGTATCGTCGTTGGCCGCCGGTCTCGGCTTCCTTCCGCCGGCGGTCAGCGATCCGCTGGCGCAGCTGCGGCCGGCGGGGGTGTTGGAAAATCTCGCGGCCCAAGTTCCGCTGCGGGAAGACGGCGGCGGGACGCTCAGCCTCAAGGCCAACACTTTGGGCGCCGCCGTCGCCTCCTTGCGCAATTCCCCGGCCATGTCGGGGCTGACCGGTTATCTCGAAGTGTCCGCCGATCTCGAAGCGCGCCGCGCCGCGGGATTGCTCGAGGTCGATTCCACCGATTTCACGATCAATATCCCCAGGGTTTACACCTCGACTTGGGCCTTTGATGCCATGAACGGCAGTGTGGAATTCGATTTCGATTACAACCACGGGCGGCAATTGCGGGTCGGCAGCAGTGTGCTCGCGGGCCGTTTGGGCGCTATCGAAGCGCGGCTGCAATTGACCTCGGCGTTCGATCAGCAGCCCGATGGCGCCCGGGGAAACGAACTCGAACTGCTGATTGGCGTCTATGATCTGAGCGCCGCGGAAAAGACTCCGTTTTTGCCGGATGGACCGGGCATCGAGGGCGATATGCGCGCCGGCATGGAGTTTCTCGAACGCGCGCTTGTCGATGGACACTTCAGCAACAGTGCCGCCATATTCCGCGGCCAGACGACCCAGGGCTCGGATCGGATAACCAAGACCTTCCAAAGCTTCTATCAATGGCATGACGGGAGTTTGCGCTTCGACCCGGAATGGCCACTCTTCGAAAGCGGCCGCACTCTCGTTCTGACCGACGACGACCGCATCGATGTCGTCACGGAGAACGGCCGCAGTTTGGGATTGCGGTCCGACCTGATCCAGGGAAGCATCCGGCCCGGAGAAGCCGGCGGCAGCGTGCTTTCGGTTATTGGCGAAGGCGAGACTTCATCCGCGGACGGATTGGCCTGGCTGCAATCGATCCCGGCAGCGGAAGGCCTGCGCCGCGCCATGTCCGGCTGGCGCATGCGCGGCGCCATGGGGGGTGGCTTCGCGCTTGAAATCCCCCTGGGCAGCGCGGAAGCCGAGACCGAGATGCGTTTGCGGCTCGATGTGGCGGACAATGATTTGTGGATTTCCCAATATGAACTCGATTTGACCGATGTCGATGGCGGGCTGGTTTTCGACACGCGAACCGGAATCGAAAGTGGAGAATTCACCGCCGGTTTGTTCGGCGGCGATACCGTCATCCAACTGTCGAGCCGCGGCGAACCGGATGGGATGGCGCGGATCGATGTGGTGGCCAAGGGCCGCGCCGAGCGCCGCGAAGTGATGGCCTGGCCACGGCAGAGCGATTTCGTCAAGGAGTTGTTGAACCAAGCCCGGGGGTCTTTCCTGTATGCCGCGGAATTGCATCTCGACCCGGCCGACACCGGCGTGTCTTCGCTCCGGGTCGGCAGCGATTTGGGCGGGCTTTTTCTCGACCTCCCGGAGCCGTTCGCGAAGCAGGCGGGTGAGCCGCTGCCCTTCTGGCTTCAGATCGACCGCGACGGCGCCGCGCTGCGCCTCTTCGGTTCGGTCGATTCCCGCCTGCGCTTCGATTGGGAAATGGCGGATGCCGATATCCGGCGGGGCCGCGTGCGGTTCAGCGGAGGCCGCCCCGGCGCCGTCGCGGCGGAAGGCACTGTCTTGGTGGATGGCCGCATGGACCGGTTGGTGCTGGGTCAGTGGGCGGAACTGTTGGGCGCCATGGGGGGCGACGCCGGAATCTCCGCGGTGTCCTTGGGCGTCCCCACTCTGATCGATATCGATATCGGGCTGGTGGATGTCTACGGCCAAAAGCTCGAAGATGTGGGCTTGGCGGTCGAATCCGCAGCGGATGGTTGGCTCGCCGGATTGTCCGGTGCCGCCGTCCAGGGCCGGATCGAAATACCGTCGAACCCGGTCGCTGCGCTGTCGGTGGAATTGGATCATCTCCGTTTCCAAAGCGCCGCGGCGCCAAGCGAAGCGGCCGCCGCCACCGGCGGCGAAGAACGATCGCCGCCGCCGCGGGTTGATCTGCTGGCCCGGATCGACCCGCGCGCCCTGCCGCCCATGAGCTTCGCCGTGGACGAGTTTTCCATTGGCGAAACGGCTTGGGGCGCTTGGGATTTCCAGCTCGAGCCAAGTGCCGATGGCGCTGAAATCAGCGATCTGAGTTTCGATTTCCGCGGCCTGCGCTCCGCTCCCAACCCCGCGGAGCCGTCATCCGCGGCGCATCTGCGCTGGCTCTACGACGGCGAAAATCATGCGACCGAACTCGCCGGCCTCGTTCGAGCGGACGATATGGCGGATGTGTTGTTGCGGAACGGCTTCGCCGCCAGTTTGGAGAGCGAAAGCGCGCGGTTCGCCGCGGACCTGCGATGGCCCGGCTCGCCGGCCTTTTTCCAGGGATCGGGCCTGCAGGGCAATCTCGATCTTCTGGTTGAGAACGGCCGCTTTCTGGAAACCAACGCCGGCGGCGGCGCCCTGAAACTGATCAGCATCATCAATTTCAACGCCATCATGCGCCGCCTGCGCTTCAGCGACGATCTCCTGCGCCGGGGCCTCGCCTTTGACGAAATCAGCGGGCGGCTGCATATGGAGAACGGCCTCGCCCGGATAGAAGATCAACTGGTGATCTCGGGTCCGTCGAGCCTGTACCAAATTACCGGCGAGGTGGATTTGCGCGGTGAGACTATCGACGGCGAAATGTACGTGACCCTGCCCGTCAGCGACAACATCCCCTGGATCGGCCTGATTACCGGCAATCTGCCCTTGGCCGTGGGCGCCTATCTTTTCGACCGCATTTTCGGCAATCAAGTAGACAGCCTGACCAGCGCCGTGTACACGCTTGAAGGCCCTTGGGAAGGCTTGGAACCCCAATTCAAGCAAGCATTCGGCTCCCCCGGGGGAGAGGTCGGGAGCAATTGAATGACTCGTATTCTGGCCGCGGTGCAAATGGTCAGCGGCGTCGATGTGGAGCGCAATCTAGCGGATGCCGCTGGCTTGATCGCCGAGGCCGCTTCCTGCGGCGCCGATTTGGTGCTGCTGCCCGAAGTGTTCGCCGCACTGGAAGGCGAACCCATGCGCAGCCGAGGCGAAAGGCAAGGGGCACCGAGAAGCCCGATTCAAGAGTTTCTCGCCGCCCAGGCGCGGCGCCACGGCATCGTATTGGTTGGCGGCACGGCGCCGATTTCCACCAGGCCCGACAAACAACCCAGCGACCCGGACTATTTGATCGCCAACGGCCGCGTCCGCGCCGCGAGCTTGGTCTACGGCGCCAGCGGCGAACTGCTGGCGCGTTACGACAAGATGCATTTGTTCGACGTCATGGTGGACGACCGCCAGTCGCGCTACTCCGAATCTCTCAGCTATGAAGCCGGTTCGGAAGTGATTTGCGTGGACAGCGCCGTGGGATGCCTCGGCCTGTCCGTATGTTACGACTTGCGCTTTCCCGAGCTCTATCGACAACTGTTCAGCCGTGGCGCGGAGATCGTCACCGTGCCGGCGGCTTTCACCGCGGTCACCGGCGCCGCGCACTGGGAAAGCCTGCTCCGCGCCCGCGCCATCGAGAACCAATGCTATCTGGTCGCCGCGGCCCAAGGCGGGCGCCACGGCCCCACCCGCGAGACTTGGGGCCACTCCATGATCGTCAGCCCTTGGGGGGAAATCCTCGCCGAATTGGACAAGGGACCGGGAGTGGTCACCGCCGCCATGGACCCTGGCCTGCCGGGTGAAATCCGCCGCAAGATGCCCGTGGCCGATCATATTCGGCTGCTTTGAATCAAGGCCAATTGCCGAGACTGCCATCCATCCAATCGGGCGTATTTCGCGTCGATTGCCGGTTGCCAATTGCCGATGATTCGCCGTCCGCCAATTCGTCGCCGGGTCGCGGCGTGAACGCTGTTGCTTCCCCGGTGTCCACTGTTATACTCCGGGTGTTGTTGGGTATCTGGGGCAGCGCGATGAAAAAAGTCGGTGTCAAGCACAAATCGGATGATTCCAAGATCGATCTCACACCCATGCTGGATGTCGTGTTCATCCTGCTGATTTTCTTCGTGGTGACGGCAACTTTTCTCTCCGAAACCGCCATCAGCGCGGCCAGCAGCGAGAACAACAATGACCAGCCGCCGCCGGAACAGGATACCGAGGACCGCAATATCCTGTTCGAAATCGGCCCCAACAACGAGATTATCCTCAACCGCAATCCGCGGCCCATTATCGCAACCCAGATTCGCTCCAATATCGACCAGTTGCGCGCCGAAAACCCCGGCGCCACGGTGATCATTCAACCCAATACAAGCTCCGACGTATCCACCCTTGTGATGATCATGGATGCCGCGCGGCAAGCCGGCATCGCCGATATCTCCATTGTCGATGCGAATTGACGCGGACAGCCGCGAACCGACGTTCAAAACTGAAAAGCCTCTGGAACAAGCGGGACGCCCGCGCCTGCAACACCGAGCTGGAACTGCGCGCCTATAGCTCCCGGCTGCTCGGTCGGGAGCCGGCGCTGGTTTTGCATGGCGGCGGCAACACCTCCTGCAAAGGCGAGGTCGCCGACATCTTCGGTGTCAAGCGGCGGGTGCTGTATGTCAAGGGTTCCGGCTGGGATCTGAAAAGCATCGGCGCCGCGGGCTTCGCGCCCACCGATTTGGACTATTTGCTGCGCCTGGCGGAACTCGAAAAACTCCACGATACCGAGATGATGCGCCAGTTGCGGCTGGCGACGCTCGATCCCGCCGCCCCCAATCCTTCCGTTGAAGCGATCCTGCACGCCCTGATCCCGCACCGCTATGTGGACCACACCCATGCCGATGCCGTGGCGACCTTGAGCAACTCGCCGAACGGCGGGCGCATTCTGCGGGAATTATACGGCGCGGAAGCGTTGGTGCTGCCCTACATCATGCCCGGCTTCGCTCTCGCCCGGCAGGTCGCCGCCGCCGCCCGGGGCGTTGATTGGAACAAATTGCGCGGAATCGTGCTGCTGCAACACGGCATCTTCAGCTTTCACGAACACGCCGAAGGCAGTTACGAGACGATGATCGAATTGGTGGACCGGGCCGAACAGGAACTGTCGCGCCGCGCCGCCGCCCGGCCCTCTGTGGCCGCGGTGTCCCACCCCGTTGCGGCCCCGGTCTCCGTGGCTTCGGTACCCGACCCCGGTGCCGACTTGTCCCGGCAACTCTGCGGTCTGCGGCAAGCCGCCGGCCAAGTCCTCGGGAGAGCCACCGCGCGGTCCGCCCGCCGCGATGTTTTGACTGGGAGGAATCAAAGTTCCCGCGGGACACCCATGCTGCTGCGGCTCGACACCAGTACCGAAGCCGCCGCTTTCGCCCGACGCGAAGATTGCGGTGCCCTGATCCAACGCGGGCCGCTGACGCCAGACCACACCCTGCACGCCAAACCCTTCGGCGCCGTTTTCGACCAAGATCCACTGCCGGGCCTGCGCGATTTCGAGCGGGACTATCTGCACTACTTCGAAGCCCACGCTGGCGACCACCATCAATGTCTCGACGCGGCGCCTCGCTACGGCGTTTGGCGGGACCGGGGCATGGTTTATCTGGCTCCCAACAGCAAGCGGCTGGAAATCGTCGCCGATATAAGCGCCCACACCATCCGCGCCACCCAGCTTGCCGAGGCCATCGGCGGCTGGCGCGCCCTGCCCCGGGAAAAACTGTTCGAAGTTGAATACTGGGAGTTGGAGCAGGCCAAACTCGCCGGCGCCCGCTCCGCACCGGAATTGCAGGGTAAGATCGCCCTGGTCACCGGTGCCGCCTCCGGCATCGGTCGCGCCGCCACGGCCGAATTGCGCCGCCGCGGCGCGGTGGTGGCCGCCTTGGATATCGACAAGATTGAAGAACCGGCGGCGCCCGATATGCTGCCTCTGCGCTACGATGTGACGGATTCGGCGGCGGTGGGCGAAGCCTTGGACCGCACCGTTTCGCATTTCGGCGGCCTTGACATTTTGGTCAGCAACGCCGGTAGCTTTCCCGGCAGCGCCGATCTAGCGGACCTGAGCGATGATGCTTGGGAGCGGTGTCTGAGCCTGAATCTCTCCTCCCACATGAAGGTGCTGCGCGCCTGCCTGCCACTGCTCGAATATGGCTTCGATCCTGCCGTCGTATTCGTCGCTTCCAAGAATGTGGCTGCGCCGGGGCCGGGAGCGGGAGCTTATTCCGCGGCCAAGGCGGGGTTGACGCAGCTCGCCCGGGTGGCGGCACTGGAAGCCGCGCCGCTGGGAATCCGGGTCAACGTCGTGCATCCCAACGCCGTCTACGATACCGGAGTCTGGACCGATCAGGCGCTGCGGGAGCGCGCGCAGCGATATGGTATGGAAGTGGAACAGTACAAGACTTCCAGCCTGCTCGGTATCGCTGTGCGCGGCGAGGATGTGGCGGTCGCCATCGTCAGTCTCGCCGGCACCGATTTCAGCCGCACCACCGGCGCTCAAATCCCGGTGGACGCGGGTCACGAAAGAGTGATTTAGCTTCAGTCATACAGGATCAGGGCGGCGGGACCGGAACATGTCGATCGACGGCGGCGGCGGGCGACACCGCAGCATCTGGTATGAGCGCGGGGCGGACGAGGTTTGGATAATCGATCAAACCCGGCTTCCCCATGAATTCGAATGCCGCCGCCTGAAGAGTTTGGCCGATGCCTGCGAGGCGATATCCGCCATGCGGGTGCGCGGCGCGCCGTTGATCGGCGTTACGGCGGCCTTCGGCGTGTATCTCGCTCTGCGCGACGATCCGGCCTCCCTCGACGCTTCGATCGGGCGCTTGCGGGCGACCCGTCCCACGGCGGTCAATTTGCGCTGGGCGCTGGATCGCACCGCGCGGGCACTGGCGAATCAACCAGTGGCGGATATCGCCGGCAAAGCGCTGGCTTCCGCGTTGGCGCTGGCCGAACAGGATGTCGCCTGCTGCCAGGCCATTGGCGAGCTTGGCGCCGAGGTGTTGCGGCGGGCTTGGGCTGCCTTGGACGATCCCGTGCGGCCCCTGCGGGTGTTGACCCATTGCAATACCGGCGCTTTGGCCGCGGTGGACTGGGGCACCGCGCTGGCCGTCATCCACAAAGCCGCGGCGGACGGCGTGCCGGTGCATGTTTGGGTGGACGAAACGCGGCCGCGCAATCAAGGCGGCGCGCTGACCTGCTGGGAGCTGCGGCGGGCGGGAATCCCCCACAGCCTGATCGTCGATAGCGCCGCCGGCCATGTCATGGCCCGGGGCCTGGTGGACATCTGCTTGGTTGGCGCTGATCGGGTCAGCGCCCGTGGCGACGTCTGCAACAAAATCGGCACTTATCCCGTCGCGCTCGCGGCGAAGGACAATAACCTGCCGTTTTACGCCGCCTTGCCCGTTTCAAGCATCGACTACAACTGGTCCGGCTCAGCGCCGGCGCCAGCCATCGAAGAGCGGGACGCGGACGAAATCTCGGTTGTCGCCGGCATCGATGCCGACGGGCGCGAAACCGCCCTGCGGCTCTACCCCGAAGCCACCGGCGCGCGCAACTTCGCTTTCGATATCACGCCGGCGCGGCTGGTCGGCGGAATCATCACCGAGCGTGGCGTATTCGCCGCCGAACGGAACGCCCTCGCAGCACTGGCGGAAACCGCGGACTAGGCCATGCGGCTGCTGAGTGGATGGCCGCCGAGAATATGCAAATGAATGTGGAAGACGCTTTGCCGCGCGTCCGCTCCGGTGTTCATGGCCAGCCGATAGCCGCTTTCCGCAAGTCCGGCATCGGCGGCGATTTCGACGGCGCGCAACATCATATGGCCGAGCAGCGCCCGATCTTCCTCGGTGGCCTCGTTCATATTGGCGATATGTTTGCGCGGAATCACCAGGATGTGGGTCGGCGCCTGGGGGTTGATATCGTGGAAGGCGATTATGGAGTCATCGGCGTACACTTTCTTCGCCGGAATTTCTCCGGCGACAATCCGGCAAAAAATACATTCCTCGACCACGGCGCACGCTCCCCGCCCCCAACCCAACCGGAGCCCAGCCCGGATATTGCACCAGTGTACTTCAAATTTCATCCAGCGGATTGTTAATGTCGCCGCTGTGCCGAATGTGGGTCCCGGCGGATTTTCTTACGCCGGGAGCGCGCGACAATCAGGACGACCGGCGCAGCATCCGGGCTGACAAATCGGCCAGGATTGAGATAGTCTAGCGGCCTGCGCCGCACTATCCACAGGACCCGCAAAACAGTGTTTCGAGTTGTTTGTTTCGCTGCAACGCTGTTTTTCGCTGCCGGGGCGCTCGCCCGGGAGCCGCAGATTTTCGGTTACGAAATCGTCAATACCTACCCCCACGAAATCACCGCCTTCACCCAAGGGCTGATTTTCCGCGATGGCGAACTGTGGGAAGGCACCGGCAAAAACGGCCTCTCCCGGCTCTCCCAAGTCGACTTGGAGTCCGGCGAGCTGTTGCGGAATCGCGCCTTGCCCAGCCGCTATTTTGGCGAGGGCATTGAAATCATCGGCGACCGCGTCTACCAGCTCACTTGGCGCGCCAACATGGTGTTCGTCTACGACCGCGCCAGCCTCGAACCGCTTGAAACGCACTACAATCCGCGCCAGGGCTGGGGCTTGGCCTACGACGGCGAGCAGCTGATCCTGAGCGACGGTTCGGCGAGCCTGCTGTTCCTCGACCCCGACGGTTTCGCGCCGCTGCGGGAAATCGAGGTCACCCTGGGAGGCCAACCGCTGGGGATGCTCAACGAACTGGAATACATCGACGGCGAAATTTGGGCCAATGTCTGGCAGACTGATTTCATCGTTCGCATCGATCCCGCGAGCGGCGTGGTGAATTCCATTGTCGATCTCACCGGGCTTTCGGAGCGAACCGAGCTTGGCAGCCGCGAAGCCGTGCTCAACGGTATCGCTTGGGACAGCGCGGGTCAACGCCTGTTCGTCACCGGCAAGCATTGGGCGAACCTGTTCGAAATTGAGCTTGTGGAGCGCGACCAAGAAAGCGTCGAGCCGCGCGGGCCTTAAGCCGCTGGCAGCTCACTGATCTTGCTGTGTACATGCGGGTGTGGAAACAACGGTCTCGGCGATTTGTGGGATTTTTCAGTCGCCGGTCAGCGGCGCGCGGACCGCTTATTGCGCCGCCGGGGGTGGCGGGTTCGCCGGCGCGTCGGCGGGGTCTCCGCACCCGGTCGCTGGCATCAGCGGCGCTGCTCTGCACCGCCGCCCTGCTCGCCGCCTGCGACTCCGTGGCTTGGTATGTGCAGGCCGCGCGGGGTCATCTGGCCATCGTCGGCGCGCGGCAGGATTTGCGCGGGATGCTGGACGATCCCGAGTTGGCGCCGGAATTGGCTGCCAAATTGCGCCTCGCGCTCGAAGTCCGGGATTTTGCCGCGACCGAATTGGCGTTGACAGTAGGCGGGAATTATCTCGATTACGTTCCTGTCGACCGCGAACACGCCGTTTGGAACGTATTCGCGGCGCCCGAATTTTCCCTTGAGCCGGTCACCTGGTGCTATCCCTTCGCCGGTTGCGCCGCCTACCGGGGCTATTTCCGCGAAGAATCCGCTCTCGCCCACGCCGACAAGTTGGCGATGGAAGGGCTGGATGTGTACGTTGGCGGCGTTGACGCCTATTCCACTTTGGGTTGGTTCGACGACCCCTTGCTCAGCACCGTCATCGACCGCCCCGACCATCAACTCGCGGCGTTGATTTTCCACGAACTCGCCCATCAAATCGCTTACTTCCCCGACGACACCACCCTGAGCGAGAGTTTCGCCACCGTGGTCGAAATGGAAGGATTGCGCCGCTGGCTGCAAGCGCGCGGGCAATCCCGCCGATTCGACGAAGCCGAGACGGACGCGCGCCGCCGGCAACAATTCGTCGATTACGTCGCCGAGTTCCGCGCGCGATTTCAGGAACTGTACGCCAGCGGCTTGCCGGCTCCGGCCATGCGTCGCGAAAAAGCCGACTTGCGGCGGCGAATGCGCGCGGATTACTCGGTATTGAAAGCCAGCTGGGGCGGCTATGGCGGTTACGATGCCTGGTTTTCCCGCTCCCTCAACAACGCCCAGCTTTCAACGGTGGGCTCCTACCACGATCTGGCGCCGCAACTGCGGCAGATGCTGCGGCAAAGCGGCAACGATCTGCCGACGTTCTATGCCGAAGTCCGGGAGCTCGCCAGCCTGACCCCGGCCCAGCGCTCCCTAGAACTCGCCGCCATCGATCTCGAAACTCCTTAATCGAAGCTTGGAAAGCAGCCCCTTCCGCAAAACCCGCATCAGCTCAATACGATTCTGGCCGGGCCTTCCACGGCCCCAACCCGGCCGATTACCGCGGCCTGTTCCAGCCCCGATTCCCGCAAGGCCGCCAAACAGGATTCCGCCCTTGCCCCCGGCACCGCCGCGAGCAATCCGCCCGCGGTTTGCGGATCGAACAGAATTTCCCAGCGCGCTGACCCGCGGGACTTTTCAGGGCATTGGATGCGGGCTTCGGACAACCTGTTGTCGGCGTGCAGGGAGCTGAAAATACCCTGTTGCAAGCATTCCAGGGCGCCGTCGAACACGGGGATTTTTTCGCAATCCAACTCCACCGGCCCGGCAACGATCATTTCCAGCAGATGGCCGGCGAGTCCGAATCCGGTAATGTCGGTGCAGGCGCGGGCGTCGTGGTCGAGGAAAATCCGCGCGGCACCACGGTTGGATACCTGCATCCAATGCAAAGCTTCCCGCATCCAAGCGTGGCCCGCCCGGTGGCGCATGTCCGCGGCGAGCAGGGTGCCGCTGCCGAGGGGCTTGCTCAGGATCAGCCAGTCGTCTTCGCGAAGCCCCTGTTTGCGCAGTGCGCGGCCCGGCTCCGCGTGCCCGTTGACCGCCAGCGCGAATTGCAGTTCCAAGGTCTCCGAAGTGTGGCCGCCGAGCAGGCGGCAGCCCTCCTCGGCCAAGGTTGAAGTGCAGCCGAGCATCAATTCCCGCAACAGATCCCGGGTGATCGAGCGATTGGCGAAGGGTACGCCGACGATGGCCAAGGCGGAATCCGGCCGCGCGCCCATGGCGTGGATATCGCCAAGGCAGTGCAAAGTCGCGATTTTGGCGAACAACCAAGGATCGTCGATAAACGCTTTGAGTTGATCAACGGTCTGCCACAGTTCGCGACCGGCGGGAACCGGCACCGCCGCGGCGTCTTCCACGTTTCCTCCGGCGCTCGCCGAAGCGGCCGGAATCGCTTCCAGCACTTCCCGCAAAATACCGCCCGCCACTTTGGCGCCGCAGCCGCCGCAGCGCAGGGCGTGGCGGCGCAATTCGCGCTCCTGGCGCCGATCAATCAGCCCCTCGGCGATCTCCAACCGCTGTTCCATGGCCGGCAGCTCACGGTACTCGCCCAGAAAACGGCGATCAATCCAGTCTTTCAGCCACCAGATCGGGCGTCCCCCAAAACACAGCTCGTTGCGCGAGGCCAGCGCCCGACCGTCGCCGAGATTGAGCAGGGCGAGGGCGTGGCGCTGGGGCGTAAAGCGGACCAGCCTTCGACCGGTGGCGCGGCGGCGCAGATTCTCCGCCAAGGCTTTGCCGTGCCGCACCGCGTAAACACCCGACTTCGGTCGTTCCATGTTCTTGATCGTGGCCGCATCGCCCGCGGCGAAGACGAACTCGTGGCTGGTGGATTGCAAATGCCGATTCACTTCCAGAAAGCCGTCTTCAGTCGTGGCCAGACCCGACTCGGCGGGCCAGCGCGGCAGCGCCGCGCCGGTCGCCACAAGAATGTCGTCCGCTTCGACATCACCGTTATCGCAAAGCACTGTATTGGCCGCGAAGCCGCGCGCGGTTCGACCCGTCAGTACTTCGATGCCCCGGCGCCCCAGTTCTTCGCGCGCGCGCTGCCGCGTTCGCCGGTTGAGCGCCGGCAGGATTTCCTCCGCCGCGGCAACAATGGCAACCGACAGCAAGGCTCCGCCTCCGCTCTCCGCGCGGATTCGCTCCCGGACCGCGCAGGCCAGTTCCACGCTGGCCGGTCCGCCGCCGACGATAACCAGCCGATAGCTGCGGCCTTGCTCCAAGCCCGCAACCGCTCGCCCTCGGATAGCCTCCCAAGCCCGCAGAAAATCGCCGATGGGCTTGACTGCCGTGGCGTGTTCGACCGCACCCGGCAGCCCGCGGGTATCGGGAACCGAACCGATATTCAGCGACAGCAAATCGAACGACAACTCCGGCCGTCCCGGCGGGGCGGCGCGGCGGGCGTCGAGATCGATGCGGTCGATATCGGCCTGAATCAACCGCACTCCGGCGAACTGGGCCAGCGGCCGCAGATCGATGAACAGCTCTTCGGGCGGGTAGTGCCCGGTGATGCAGGCGGGCAAAGCGCCGGAATAGGGCACCAGGACTTCCCGGCTGACCAGCGTCGTCATCAGTCCGGGCACCGGCCTCATGCCAAGGCCGCGGATCACCGCCAAATGGCTGTGCCCGCCGCCGATCAGCAACAGATGTTTCACCAGAGGTGTCGAGGACTTCATGCTTCGCTCCGCGGCCGGCGGTTGGCCCGCGGGAATTGTACCCTTCGTGGCCTAATAGCGTGGCGGTGGAACTTGTGCTATCGTTTTTTCTCGGCCAGCAACCGAACAACAAAAACTTTCCGAATTTCCGGCTGGGCCGGAGTAGGACTCCCATGAAATCAGCCTTTTATGCACCCGCTGTTGCGATCTTTGCGATGCTGTCCGCATTGACTGCGCAGGCAATCGCCGCCGAGCAGGTGGCCGTGGCGAATGTGGAACTGATGAACGCGGATGGCGAATCAATCGGCACCGTCGCCATTTTCAACGAGGAAGGAGGCGCCGTGGTGGAATATAATTTGCACAGCATTCCCCCAGGCCCCCATGGTTTTCATATGCATTCCATTGGCCTGTGCGAACCACCGTTCACATCGTCCGGCGGTCATTTCAACCCCGATGGCAAACGTCATCCGCAACACGCGGGCGCCATGTCCAATCTCCACGTCCCGGAATCTGGCGCGGTACAAGGCAAAATCCGGCTCGACTGGAGTTTTGATGACATGTCTGAACATCTGTTTGACGAAGATGGTTCAGCCATCGTTATCCACGCCGGACCCGACGACTACTTTTCGGAACCGAGCGGCAATGCCGGACCACGCTTCGCCTGTGGGCTTATTGAAGCCGCATAAGCAAGCTGTTGAAAGCCCCTGACCGCCCGTCCGGTTGGGTAAGAAACGCGCAGCCCCGCGCTTCGTCTCCCGAAGCGCGGGGTGGGGCTTGGTCCGTGTTCAACCTGCTCGTAAGTCCCGGGATATGTCTGTTTGCCCGGGCGAGTACTGGTGATTGGTTATTGTAGGGAACAAAATTTCGTGACGGAGCAAAAGTTCAAGCCGGAAGATTATGATGTTCCCGAGCGGTTTCGGCACTGGCCGGGCGATACCGCCGAGGACCATATCGGCCCGTTCTTTTTCTACATGGATGGCCCGCATCCGCGCACGGCTTTCCGCGTCCGCGGGGAACACGCCAATGCCCACAATACAATCCACGGCGGCATCTTGGTGGCGTTCGCCGACTACACAGTTTGTCTCGGAGCCAACGGCGGCACCCAGGAAAGTTCGGCCACGATCAGCCTGCATTCGGAGTTTTTGGCGCCGGCCCATGTCGGCGACCTGTTGCTGGGCGAAGGCGAAGTCACAAGGCGTGGCCACTCGCTGGTTTTCGCGCGCGCCAGATTGCTTGTCGGCGAGCGCGTGGTTCTGACCGCCAGCGCCGTCATTAAACGTCTCCGCGATCGCTCGTAAACCGCAGTCGCGGTGGTTGGTCGGGAGGAAACCATTCGGCCGCCCCACGACAATCGGAGTTTTGCATGAGTATTACAGCCGGAGTAATCATCGCCTACCTCGCTTTTTTCGCGTTTGCGGGCCTGTATCTGAATCGGCGCAACGCGAGTTCCTCGGATTGGGATATCGGCGGCGGCACCCTCGGCATCGCCATGCTGGCGGCGGGCATCGCCGGCACGCGGATCGGCGGTGCGGGCACCTACGGTGTCGCCGGCGATGTGATTTCCGAAGGTCTGGGCCATCTTTGGTACGGCGTGAATTCCTTCGCGGCGTTGTTCCTGGTGGGACTGTTTTTCGCCATTCCGTACCGGCGGCTGAAGCTGGTCAGCGTCGGTCAAGCTTTCGACTACCGCTTCGGTTCCTACCGCTGCCAATGGCTGACCAGCCTTTGCGTCCAAGCCGAGTATCTGGTCGTCAATATCATCGAACCATACATCATCGGTTCCATCGTCAGCGGCGTCACCGGCATTCCCTTCGGGTTGGGTGTTTTGATCGGCGCGGTGGTGATCATTTCGTTCACGGTGTTTGGCGGTCTGCGCGGCACCGCCATCACCAATATCGTGCATTGTTCGGTGATTATTTTCGGTTTGCTGCTCGTGGGGCTCGTCGTTATGAGCAATATGGGCGGCTGGGATACCGTGATGGAGCGCGCCAACGCCATGCTCGCCGAGTCCTCGAAGGACGAAGTGCGCTGGTGGAGTTTCACCGGCATCGGCTGGGCGACCATCATCGCCCTGTTCATTTCGGCGACCATCCACACCCCCGCCGCTTCGGTTTACGCCAACTACGCCAGCAGCGCGGCGCGGCAGGAGTATCTGATTCCCGGCTTTTTTCTGGCCGGCATCATCGCCGCGCTGATGCCGCTGGTGGCCGGATTCATCGGTGTTTTGACCATGGCGACCTACGGCTCTGAGGCCGGCTTGGGCAGCTATTTGAATATCGCCCAGCTGGCCATGGATTCCGGGCAGATACTCGGCGGAATCGCGCTGGCCGCGGTGCTCGCGGCGGTGATCTCCTCAGGGGCGCCGATTTTGCTGGCGAGCGCGACGATGTTCGTCAACGACTGGGTGCCGGGGTCGAAGAACTTTTCTTCGGAAAAGAAGCTGATGGCTTACAAGATCGTCACCGTCGTTTACGGTTCGCTTGCCGCCGTCATCGCCTGGCTCGGCAATATCACCTCGGTGCTGCAGCTGTTGCTGCTCGGCTTCGCCATGGTGGTGCCGCCGGCCATCGCGGTGGCTTATGTGTTGTATTGGAAAAGAACCACCGAAGCCGCCGCGTTTTGGGGCATCGCCGCCGGTTTCGCCGGCGGTTTGACCATGTGGCTGTTCAATACCCTGTTCGACGGCGTGGAAAACGCCAGCGCCGGGGGCTTCGCCCAATGGTGGCATGAATTGATCGTGTATCTCGGCGAATGGTCCGATCCTTCGTTCCTGACTTTGCTGTTGCCGCTGATCATCATTCCGGTTGTCAGCTTGCTGTTTCCCAACGGCGAAGCCGACCGTGAGGCCTGCGAATCCTTCTACCGTCGCGTGGGCCGCATTCAGCGCGATTTCAGTTGGAAATAGCTGCCCGCGAAGCGCCCGCCTCAACGCTGGATTTCGCCGTTGGCTTGAATGACCAGGGGGCCGGGTTCGCGGAAGCCGCGTTGCAACGCCGCCGCGAGTTCTTCGGCGGAATTCGCCTGGGCGCCCGGTACGCCGAAGCCCGCGGCTATTTCCACCCAATCTATAGCGGGATTGCCGATATCGAACAGGCTGGCCGCGGTCGCCCCGGCTTCAGTGATGCCGAGCCGGGCGTACTCGACATTCAGGATATTGTAGCTGCGGTTGGCGAATATCAGCGTCGTCACATTCAGGCCTTCCCGCGCTTGGGTCCAGAAACTCTGATTGGTGTAGGCCGCGCCGCCGTCGCCGAGCAGGGCGAGCACGGCGCGCTCGGGGCAGGCGAGGGCGGCGCCGGTGGCGACGGGGCCGCCCTGGCCGATGGCGCCGCCGGTGAGGCTGAGCCAGCTGTTGGGCGCGGTTTGCTGGCAGTGGGGATAAGCCGCGTTGCCGCCGCCGGAATCGGTGCAGACGATGACATCCTCCGGCATGGTGGCGGCGATGGCTTGAATCATATTGCGAGTGGAGAGCGCGCCTGTCGGCAAAGGAATTTCCCGGCGTTCGAAACGGTGGGGCGCGGCGCGTTCGGCGCCGAGCCGCTCCGCCAAGCGTTCGAGCGCGTCTACGCTGTCTTCCTCGACGGCGGCGAGGCGCTGTACCGCGCAATGTTCCGGCAGCAGTCTTCCGGGGACGTTCCGGTAGGCGAAAAAACTCGCCGGAGCATTGCCGCCAGCGAGAATCAATTGTTCGATTCCGGCGGTTTCCGCCAGCACCTGTTCCGGGAAGTAGGGCAGACGTTCGACCGCGACCCGGCCCGGCCCGCCGTCCACCCGCGCCGGGAAAGTGTTGTTGAGCAGTCGGCAACCCGTTTTCGCGGCGACCCGGCCGGCGGCTTCGAGGGCGGCGGTGGAATTGGCGTGCAGATCCAGCAGCAAGGCCGTCGGACGGCCATTCCCCAGCAATGCGGCGGCATCCTTGATTGCCCGTTCATCGGCTTTTGCCCGCGCCGGCGGGGAGTTTGGTCGCGCCCGGCCCGGATTTTCGCCCCAGGCCGCGTCGGCGCCCACGATCAGCGTGGCGATTTGTCCCAAGCTGCCGCCGTGGGTGCGCAGGCTGGCGCCGACGGCGTCGGCGCCGTCTTGGGCGAGGCTGGCGCTGGTGGAGCAGGATTTGATCCAGCAGGAATAATTGCGCGCCAGAGTGTCGATATCCGAGGTCAGCGGCGCATCGAATCCGATATGGTAATGGGGATGATTGCCGACGATATTGACCATCGGGGAATTCGCCCGCCGGGCATTGTGCAGATTGGCGATGCCGTTCGACAGCCCCGGTCCGAGATGCAGCAAAGTCGCCGCCGGTTTGCCGGTCATTCTGCCGATGCCGTCGGCGGCGCCGGTGCAAACGCCCTCGAAAAGGGCCAGCACCGATTTCATGCGCGGTTCGCCGTCGAGCGCTTGCACCAAATGCATTTCGGAAGTGCCGGGATTGGCGACGCAATATTCAACGCCGCAATCGGCCAGCGTTTCGATCAGTGCCTGGGCGCCGTTCATGAATCGTTCCTCACCGGTGGCGGAAAAAATTTCTGGGCGGTATCGTATGGCTTGATGCGCCGGGATGATATTCTCGTGCCGCGGTGTCTGACAAGGCGCGGCTCATTTCCCGCGGCTTCGCTCCGCGGCGGCGGGGAACGCAGCGGAAACGGAAGGTGATCAGGAAGGGAAAGAGGTAGGACAAGTAGAATGCGCGGCACACCCGAATGAAGGATCGCGTCGGAGAAACTTCGCCATGGAAATGAAAGGGCGGTACCATATTGCCGCCGACCGCCAGCAGGTTTGGGACGCGCTGAACGACCCGGAAGTAATGAAGGCCGCGATTCCCGGCTGCTCGAGTTTTGAACGCACCGGAGAGAATCGGTTCGCCGCGCGCGTCACCAACCGCATCGGACCGGTCAAAGCGGGTTTTGGGTTCGTCATCGAGTTGAGCGATTTAGATCCGCCCAACAGTTATGTGATCCACGGCAAGGGGCGGGGCGGCGCCGCCGGATTCGCCAACGCCAGCGCCAAAGTGGCGCTTGAAGCCGATGACGGTGATACGCTGCTCGGTTACGAGCTGGACGCGACCGTGGGCGGCAAGCTCGCCCAACTTGGCGGGCGGCTGGTGGATGGCGCGGCGAAGAAACTGGCCGACCATTTTTTTGCCCGGCTTGCGGAGGCCATCGCCGATCGGGAAGCCGGCCTGGACACCACTAGGAGAAGCTGAATGGCAACAATCAATCTGGAGGTCAACGGTCGGTCCGTTGCGGGCGAAGTGGAGCCGCGGGCGTTGCTGGTAGACTTTCTGCGGGAACAACTCCGTCTGACCGGCACCCACGTAGGGTGCGACACCAGCCAATGCGGCGCCTGCGTGGTGATGGTCGATGGCAAGTCCGTCAAATCCTGCACCATGCTCGCGGTCATGGCCGACGGCGCCGAGGTGACCACCATCGAAGGGCTTGCCGAGGGCGCGGAATTGCATCCCATGCAGCAGGCGTTCATGGAGCACCACGGCCTGCAATGCGGCTTTTGCACACCCGGCATGGTCATGTCGGGGCTGGATATCGTCAGCCGCCACGGCAACGAGCCGGACGCGGCGACCGTGCGCCGGGAACTGAACGGCAATATCTGCCGCTGCACGGGCTATCAGAACATCGTCAAGGCGATTCGGGCCGGTGCCCGGGCCATGGGCGAGCGAGAGGCAACGGGAGAATAGTCATGCAAGACACCGGAATCGGCGCCAGCGTGCGACGCAAGGAAGATCGGCGCTTTTTGCTGGGCAAAGGCCGTTATACCGACGATATCGCCGTCGCGGGTCAAACTCACGCCTGTTTCGTGCGCTCGCCCCATGCCCACGCAGTCATCGAGGGTATTGATACCGGGGCGGCGCTGGCCGCGCCCGGCGTCGTCGCCGTATTCACCGGCGAAGATCTCGCCGCCGACGGCATCGGCCCGCTCATTTGCGGAGTGGTTGTGACCAGCGACGACGGTGAACCGCACCGCGCCCCGGCCCATCCGGCGCTGGCCCAGGGCAAGGTGAACTATGTCAGCGATCATGTGGCCGTGGTCATCGCCGAAACCTCGAGCCAAGCCCGGGACGCGGCGGAGCTCGTGGAAGTGGAATACCAGCCCCTGCCCGCGGTCGCCGATACCGCGGCGGCGGCGGACGAAGGCCAGCAACAAATTCACAACGCCGCTCCCGGCAATGTCTGTTTCAACTGGCCTTTCGGCGACAAGGCGGCGAACGATGAAGCCTTCGCCCAAGCGCACAAAGTCTCCAGCCTCGAACTCGTCAACAACCGCATGGTGACCAATCCCATGGAGCCCCGCGCCGCCTTGGGCGAGTACAACGCCGGCACCGAAGAAATCACCCTGCACATGACCACCCAAAACCCCCATGTGCATCGGCTGGTGCTGTCGGCTTTCAATCAGTTGGCGCCGGAACACAAGTTGCGCGTGGTCGGCCCCGATGTGGGCGGCGGCTTCGGCGCAAAAATCTTCGTCTACGCCGAAGAACTCGTGGTGGGCTGGGCCTGCCGCAAAATCAACCGGCCGGTGAAGTGGACCGCGGACCGCACCGAGGCTTTCCTGTCCGACGCCCACGGCCGCGACCATGTGACCAAGGCGGAAATGGCGCTGGACGAAAACGGCAAGTTCCTCGCCATGCGCGTTCACACCACAGCCAATCTCGGTGCCTATCTTTCGACTTTTGCCACCATGGTGCCGAGCTATCTCTACGCTTTCCTGTTCGCCGGCCAATACACCACGCCGCTGATCTATTCCGAAGTCAAGGCGGTGTTCACCAATACCGCGCCGGTGGACGCCAGCCGCGGCGCCGGTCGCCCCGAGGCGACTTATTTGCTGGAGCGGCTGGTGGACGTTTGCGCGGCGGACATGGGGCTCGATCCGGCGGAGATCCGCCGCCGCAATTTCATTCCGAAGGATGCCTTTCCGTACCAAACGCCCGTGGTGCAATGCTATGACAGTGGCGACTACGAGGCGGCGCTCGACCAAGCCTTGGAACTCGCCGACTACGCCGGTTTCGGCGCTAGGGCGGCGGCGGCGAAAGGCCGCGGCAAATTGCGCGGCATCGGCATCTCTTCCTATGTGGAAGCCTGCGGCATCGCGCCGTCCGCCGCGGTGGGTCAACTCGGTGGCGGCGTCGGCCTGTGGGAATCGGCCCAGGTGCGATTCAATCCCACCGGCAATGTGCAGGTGTTCACTGGCACCCACTCCCACGGCCAAGGCCACGAGACCACTTTCGCCCAGCTCGTCTGCGACCAACTCGGCGTGCCTTTCGAGAACATCGAGGTAATCCACGGCGATACCGCCAAGACACAATTCGGCATGGGCACCTACGGCTCGCGTTCGCTGGCGGTGGGGGGAGTGGCCATTGCCAAAGCCTGCGACAAACTTATCGCCAAGGGCAAGAAAATCGCCGCCCACGCGATGGAGGCCGCCGAGGGCGATATCGAATTCGCCGGCGGCGACTACACAGTGGCGGGCACCGACAAGAAGATGAACATCGCCGAAGTCGCCTTCACCGCCTATGTGCCGCACAATTACCCGGAAGGCGTCGAGCCGGGCTTCGATGAAAACGCGTTTTTCGATCCGCTGAATTTCTCGTTTCCCGCCGGCACGCATATCTGCGAGGTGGAAGTCGATCCGGCCACCGGCGAAGTCGAAATCGTCGATTACACCGCGGTGGACGATTTCGGCAAACTAATCAATCCCATGATCGTTGAAGGCCAAGTCCACGGCGGCATCGTCCACGGCATCGGGCAAGCCCTGCTCGAAGGCTGCCGCTACGATGCGGACGGCCAACTCGTCACGGCATCCTATATGGATTACGCCATGCCCCGGGCGGACAACGCGCCGGATTTCAAGATCGGCTATGCGTCCACCAATCCGCCGGATAACCCGCTCGGTGTTAAGGGCTGCGGCGAAGCCGGCGCCATCGGCGCACCGCCGGCAGTGATCAATGCCATCGCCAACGCGGTCGGCGTCAAACACATCGATATGCCGGCCACGCCGGAAACCGTCTGGCGCGCCTGCCAGGCGGCGGCATAGCTGGAAGCGGGAGGAATCGGCAATGTATGAATTTTCCTATCATCGACCCGCATCGGTGGCCGAGGCCGTCGAACTCATCGCCAGCGCCGGGGACGGCAAATTCGTCGCCGGCGGGCAAACCCTGCTGCCGACCATGAAGCACCGCTTGGCGGGCCCCTCTGATGTGGTGGATCTCGGCGGCATCGATGCCCTTCGCGGCATCGCCGTCAATGGCGATACCGTCACCATCGGAGCCATGACCACCCACGCCGAGGTCGCCGCCTCCAGAGAAGTCCGGGAAGCGATTCCGGCCCTGGCCGCCCTCGCCGGCAATATCGGCGACCCGGCGGTGCGCAACCGCGGCACATTGGGCGGCTCCATCGCCAACCACGATCCGGCCGCGGATTATCCCGCCGCGGTGACCGCCTTGGGAGCGACCGTGCGCACCAATCTGCGCGAAATCGCCGGCGAAGACTTTTTCACCGACCTGTTTGAAACCGCCCTTGGGGAGAAGGAAATCATCCTTGCCGTCGATTTCCCCCGGGCCGAGGCCGCGAGCTACATGAAATTCGAGAATCCCGCCTCGCGCTACGCCATCGTCGGCGTATTCATCGCCAAGACCGCCACCGGCCCCCGCGCCGCGGTCACCGGCGCCACGGCCTGCGCGCACCGCGCCCACCGGATCGAAGCGCTGCTGCGGAACGATTTCAGTGCCGGCGCGTTGGATGGTTTTCAAGCGCCGGTCGAAAAGATGAATGCCGATATCCACGCCAGCGCCGAGTATCGCGCCCATCTGGTGCGAGTCATGGCCCAGCGCGCGGTGGCGGCCTGCGACTGAGCGGCAATCGGGCGGAGCAGCCACGACGGCCGCCCCACGCCGCCATCGGTTGAGCGGAACAGGCCATGGGCCGGAGCATGACGAAACCCGGCGTTGCAAACCCCGGCCAATCCCGGCCTGGCAGCGTTGAGGACCTTCAACGGCTGCTTGAGGGCGGAGACTATATCGCCGACCGCCCACTGGCGACGACATTGCTGCTGGCGCTGCGAATGTTCAAGCCGCTGTTTCTCGAAGGGGAGGCCGGCGTGGGCAAAACCGAAATCGCCAAGGTGCTGGCGGCCCGTCTCGGTCGCCGCTTGATCCGCTTGCAATGCTACGAAGGGCTGGATATCTCCTCGGCCGTCTACGAGTGGAACTACGCCCGGCAGATGATCGAAATCCGCATGGCGGAGGCGGTCGGCGCGGTGCGGCGGGAGGAACTCGCGGCGAATGTGTTCGCCCCGGAATTTCTCATCGAACGGCCCCTGCTGCAAGCCCTGCGTGACGACGAGCAAGGCGCTCCGGTGCTGCTCATCGACGAACTCGACCGCACCGACGAACCTTTCGAGGCCTACCTGTTGGAATTGCTGTCCGATTTCCAAATCTCCATCCCGGAAATCGGCACCATCGCGGCGCGGCGGCCGCCCATCGTCATCATCACGTCGAACCGCACTCGGGAAATCCACGATGCGCTCAAGCGGCGCTGCCTGTATCACTGGGTCGATTACCCGGATGCCGAACGCGAAGCGCGCATCCTCAAAGCGCGTCTTCCCGGTATCGACGCCGACCTTGGCCGCCACGTGGTGGCCTTCGTGCAACGTCTGCGGGAAGAGGATTTGTACAAGGCCCCTGGACTTGCGGAAACCCTCGACTGGGCCCAAGCCCTGTTGCAACTCGACCGAATCAGCCTCGACGGCACCGCCATCGACGATAGCTTGGGCGCCTTGTTGAAGTACCAGGACGATATCGCCCGCATCCGCGGCGGCGAGGCCATGCGCATCTTGGACGAAGTGAAGGCCGAGCTCGCGCAGCGCCCCGCGGCGCACCGAGGCTAGTCAAGGCCGCGCTGGATGGGGCCGGCCACGCCTATGTCTGATGACACCCGCGCTGCGGGCCGCTTGGCCGAAAACATCATGCATTTCGCCCGTCTGCTGCGCACCGCCGGTGTGCCGCTCGGCCCCGGCGAAGTACACGATGCCATCCGCGCCGTGAACCTGCTTGGTTTCGATCGCCGCGAAGACTTTCACGGTTGCCTGTCCGCTTTCTTAGTCAGCCGTCGCGAGCACCGGGAATTATTCGACCAAGCCTTCCACATCTTCTGGCGCAATCCAGCCTTGATGGAGCGTTTGCTCGCCGCCATGCTGCCGACGATTGCCAGCGGCGACAGCGGGCAAACGAACGAACTGCGCCGCCGGCTCGCCGACGCCATGCAATCCGCGGACGAACCGCGCCCGAGCAGCGAAGAACTGCTTGAACTGCGCGGCCAACCGACGAGCTCGGTCGCCGAAGTGCTGCGGCAGCGCGATTTCGAGGAAATGTCCAGCACCGAACTCGAACTCGCGAAACAGGCCATCGCCAATCTGCACCTGCCCCGGGACCGCGTCACCACCCGCCGCTTCCGACCCGACCCCCAGGGCGCGATGCTCGACCGCCGCGCCAGCTTGCGCGCCCTGGTCCGACCGAGCGCGGGCCCGCCGCTCAGATTCGCCAAACGCCGGACGCGACCGCCGCCATTGGTGGTGCTTTGCGATATCTCCGGCTCGATGAGCACTTATTCGCGCATGTTCCTGCACTTCATGCACGCCGTTGCTGCCCGGCGCCGGGTACACAGCTTCGTCTTCGGCACCCGACTGACCCATATCACCCGGCAGTTGGCGCATTGCGATATCGATACCGCGCTCAAGGGCGTCGCCGCTGCCGTACCGGACTGGTCCGGCGGCACCCGCATCGGCCACTGCCTGCATTTGTTTAACAAACATTGGGGCCGCCGCGTGCTAGCGCAGAACGCGACCACGCTGCTGCTTTCCGATGGCCTCGAACGCGACGCTGCCGAACGCCTCGACACCGAAATGGAGCGCCTCGCCAAATCGAGCCGCCGCCTCGTCTGGCTCAATCCGCTGCTGCGCTGGGACGGCTTCGAACCTCTCGCCCGAGGAGTCAAAACCATGCTGCCCCACGTTGACGATTTCCGCTCCGCCCACAATCTGCAAAGCCTCGCCGACCTAAGCCAAGCGCTGTCAACAAATTCGCCAATGCGCACAGAGCGGAAGATATTTTCAGCCGCCTGCTGAAGGTTGTTTCCTTTAAGTCGCACTTCTACTAAAGTGCCACTTTCCAAAAGTATCAGCCATGCTCGGCAGGAAATCCCATGCCCCTCGCAACACTGAAGGACAAAGGCCAGATCACACTGCCCGCCGGTATCCGCAAACAGCTGAACGCGGGCAAGGGTGACATTTTCGATTGCGAAGTGGTTGAGGGCAAGATCGTGATGACCCTCAAGAAACTTGTCCCGGTCCAGGAATCGCGGGAAGCGAGGCAGGTACGTGAACAAGCCCCCGAATTCGGCACCGGCATCTCAAAGTACTTCGGCACTATGGCGGGGCAGTTCGGAAGTGTTGAGGAAATCGACGAATTCATCCGGGACGAACGCGCCTCGTGGGATTAGCCGGGACTCTGCGCGACCGGCGGGTGTACTTCGACACCAATATATTCATCTACCTGTTGGAGGGCAGCGAACCCTTTGTAGCGGCGTTGCGGGAGGTTCGTGACCTGATCGCCGATCAAAGGATCACCGTCGTGAGCTGCGATTTGGTCCATGCGGAAATTCTTCCCCTCCATGCGCGCCGGAACGATCAGCAGGCCATCGAGCGAATCATCGGCTTTTTGAGATTCTTTGAGCCACTGCCGGTTTCGCCGCAAATCATGATTCACGCCGGAATTCTGCGCGGTGAAACTGGCATGAGAACACCGGACGCCGTGCATGTGGCGAGCGCCATCCAAGGCGGTTGCGAGCTTTTCCTGACCAACGATACCGGGATACGGGTGCCGGCCAACATGACCCGAATCCTGTTGTCCGACCATGCTGCAATCACAAATCCATAACCAAGTATTGAAACAAATGCCCAAAGCCACCAAAGAACGGCCCGACAATCCGAACACGCTGGGGTTTGCCCAATGATGCCGTTTCCCGCCGAATCCACAAACGTTGAGTACAAACGGCAAATTGACGACGGCAAGAAAATTGTCAAAACCGCCGTTGCCTTCCTCAACACCGGTGGCGGCACCCTTCATGTTGGCGTGGACGACGATGGCGGCGTTGTGGGCCTGTCGGACCCGGATGGCGACCAAATCCGACTCGGTCAAATTTTGAAGGATCAACTTTCCCCATCTTGCCTCGGCTTATTCGATATCTTCCTGATGCGGCATTCCGGCAAGACTCTATTGCGCTTGGTCATCGTCCAAGGGCCGGAACAGCCGTACCATATTCGCACACAAGGCATGTCCGAACGTGGTTGCTTTATTCGCGTCGGCTCCGCCAACGAACCGATGCCACTCCATGAGATTGAAAGCCGGTTCGCCCGGCGTGAGGGACGGGAGATGGTGGCGGGTGGACGAGCCGAAGCCCCATATTGCAATTTGACTTCAATGACCACGTTCCCACCCGAAACCGATTTGTCTTTCCGCACCGGCCGCTATGTTCGGCAGGCGGTGGTCCCGCCGGGCTGGCGCTGCTGGCCGGAATACCCGCTGGTGTGCTCGCCAGCCGCGCGACGAAAGATCTGAGCGTGGCTCGCCTGCACCGGTACGTCGTCAAAGGCACCGCCAAGGCAGCCGCCGAAGTCAAGCAAATCGTCGAACTGAAAGGCATCCAGCCGACGCCACAGCCTTCTTCGAGTTGGCTTTCGAGGCGAAAGGGTGTTGTCGGCGAAGGGGGATCCAATTAGTATGTACGTAAGTGTGCATACATTGGTGCTGGAATGAAAACCATCGGCAGTCGGGTCTTTATGAACGGAAACAGTCAGGCGGTGCGCATACCGCGGGAGTTCCGTTTGGACAGTTCGCGAGTTGATGTTTCCCGCAATGAGGATGGCGATCTGATCATTCACCCCATCCCGGAAAATCGCGGGGCCGCGTTGCTGGAGGTTCTGTCGTCCTTCGACAGCGAATTCGTTGAGATCATGGAACAAGTTCGAGCGGATCAACCAAGGCTGCAGGACCGCGATGACCTGTGAAATACATGCTGGATACCAACATTCTCATTTATCTATTGAAGAATAGTCCCGCATCGGTCGCGCAACGTGTCGACCGAATCGGAGCGGACGATCAGATGTTTATGTCTTATGTCACTTACGCGGAATTGCTCCTGGGTGCCGAACGAAGCGCCAAGAGCCGGAAAGTACTGCAGAAGTTATCGCAAGTGATTCGCAGAGTTCCCGTGCTTTACTCGCTCGATCAGCGGATTTGCGAACATTATGCGAAGCAGTTCGCGAGACTCAAGGTGGCGGGATTGCCAATCGGCGCGAACGACCTCTGGATCGCCTGCCACGCTTTGGCTGAAAATGCCGTTCTTGTAACTCATAACACGCGGGAATTCCGCCGCATCGCTGGCCTCAAAGTCGAAGATTGGGCCGAACCCTGAGCGCGAATTGGCTTGTGCTGCCGCGCAACTTTGCTAGCATGGTGCCGGTGCTGCGCAAGGCGCAACCGAGAGCAGGCGCTTATGAAACTGCGGAAGCCGGAACAGCCAATGGAATCGCCAGCGGTGGTGGATCGCAAGCGCAGAGCGCTGCTCGCGGCAGCGGGCTTCATGATCGTGCCGCGCCATGTGCTCGGCGGCGTGGGTCACCTGGCGCCGAGCGATCGGCTGAATATCGCCGCGGTCGGCGTCGGCGGCCGGGGTAGCGCCAATATCCGCGCAGTCGCCGGCGGAGATAGCGGTGACGGCGGCAGCGGCGAGAGTGGCGCGACTGGCGAAAACATCGTCGCGGTTTGCGATGTAGACGATGGACGGCTCGCGGCCGTGCTTGCGGAGGGATTCGCGGCGCCGTTCCGAGACCGGGCGCGAACTTACCGCGATTACCGGCAAATGCTTGACGAAATTCCCGAGATCGACGCGGTTTTGATCAGCACGCCGGACCATATGCACGCGCCCATCGCCGCCGCGGCGATGGATCTCGGCAAGCATTTGTATGTGGAAAAGCCGCTGTGCCACACCGTCGCTGAGGCCCGTTTCCTCGCCCGCCGCGCCCGGGAAACCAATGTCGTGACGCAAATGGGCAATCAGGGCCACGCCGAAGAAGGCGCCCGGCGGATCAATGAATGGGTGGCTTCCGGCGCCCTCGGCGATATCCGCGAAGTGCATTGCTGGACCAACCGCCCGGTTTGGCCCCAAGGTATCCCGCGCCCGGAAGGCGTCGCTGCGGTTCCCGCATCGCTGGATTGGGACCTCTGGCTCGGCGCCGCACCGCTGCGGCCATACTTTGCCGAGGCCTATCATCCGTTCAACTGGCGCGGTTGGATCGATTTCGGCACCGGCGTGGTCGGCGACATGGGAGCGCATATCATCGACCATCCCTATTGGGCGCTTGATCTGCAACTGCCAGGCAAAATCGGCGCGAGTTCGACTCGTTGGGGGGCCGGTCACGAAAGCTTCCCATTGGCCTCGAAGATTCATTTCGAGTTCGCCGCCACCGCGGCGCGGCCAGCGGTCGCATTGACCTGGTACGACGGTGGGCTGCTGCCGGAACGCCCGGTTGAACTTGAAAACGGCAGGCAGCTGGGCGGTGACGACGGCGGCGTTCTGATCGTCGGCGAAAGCAAGACGCTGATGCATGGCGTCTATGGCCGAGACCCGGTACTGATCCCGGAGGCGGTGCATTTGGAAACGCCCGCCCCGCCGCGGGCGCTGCCGCGGTCGAACGGCATTCACCAAGAATGGATCGACGCCATCAAAGACCGTTCCAAAATCACCACATCGGATTTCGCCTACGCCGGGCGGTTGACCGAAACCATGCTGCTCGGCAATATCGCTGTGCGCCGGGCGGAAGCGCACAAAGTGCTCGAATACGATGGCGCGGCCATGCGCTTCAGCAACGACGCGGCCGCGAACGACCTGCTCGACAAACAGTACCGCCCCGGATTCGGACTGTCGTGAAAGCCAGCCGGCCTTAAACAGCCTGCGGAAGAATGAGCCTCGAAGCGTATGATGTTTGGGCGGTTGAGCTGTCGGTCGGCGGCGGATCGAAACCTCGACATAGTCCCGTAGTTTATTGATGGTGCGTTACGGATGCCCATGAGCGCCAACGATCCCTATGACGCCATCGTGGTCGGCTCCGGCGCCGGCGGCGGCATGGCCACTTGGCGGCTGGCCCAAGCGGGTCTGCGGGTGGCCTTGGTCGAAGCGGGCCCTTGGTACGATCCGGCGGATGACCGCCAGCGCACCCAGTTTCGTTATCCCTGGGAGTCGCCGCGCCGCGGCGCCAGCACTCGGCTGCGGCCCTTCGGCGATTTCAACGCCTGCATCGGCGGCTGGGAGCTCGACGGCGAGCCTTTCACAACGGCGGACGACACCGAGTTCATGTGGTGGCGGGCGCGCATGCTCGGTGGCAGAACCAACCACTGGGGCCGGATTTCCCTGCGCTTTGGTCCGCTCGATTTCAAGCGCCGCGATATCGACGACCTCGGCGACAACTGGCCCATCGGCTACCAGGACGTCAAGCCGTATTACGACAAAGTCGATAAATTGATCGGCGTTTTCGGCACCAACGAGGGTTTGCCGAACGACCCGGACGGCTTTTTTCTGCCGCCACCCAAGCCGCGCCTGCACGAGCTGTACTACATCCGCGGCGCCCGCAAGGCCGGTGTGCCGGTGTATCCGTCGCGTCTTTCGATTCTCACCAAACGCATCAACAGCGAACGCGGCGTTTGCGTCTATTGCAACCAGTGCAGCCGCGCCTGCGGCCTGCACGCGGATTTCTCCTCAAGCACCGTATTGATCTATCCGGCGGTGGCCACGGGCCGGGTCGATGTTTTCACCAATACCATGGTGCGCAAAGTCGATACCGGCGCCGACGGCCGCGCCACCGGCGTCCGCTGCATCGACCGCGCCGAGCGTCGGGAACTGTGCATCGATGGCCGCTGTGTGGTGCTGGCCGCATCGGCCTGCTCCAGCGCGCGCATCCTGCTGAATTCCAGCAGCCCGCAACACGCCGACGGGCTGGGCAACAGCAGCGGCCATGTGGGCCGCTATCTGCATGACTCCACCGGCGCCAGCCGCGCCGCCTTCGTGCCCGAGTTGATGGACCGGGATGTTTACAACGAGGACGGGGTTGGCGGCATGCATGTCTACACACCTTGGTGGCTGGAAGGCGCCAAGCTTGATTTCGCCCGCGGCTACCATCTCGAAATCGGCGGCGGCATGGGTATGCCTGCCTATGGTTTCGGTTTCGCCGCCAATCAATTCAACGAATTCCTCGGCCAGCGCGTCGGCGGTTACGGCAACCGCCTGCGCGACGATATCCGCCGTTTCTACGGTTCCCGCCTGAGCATCTCCTGTCGCGGCGAAAGCGTGCCGCAATACGGCAACTACTGCGAACTTGATCCCGCGGCCGTTGACGAATGGGGAGTTCCGGTGCTGCGCTTCAACTACCGCTGGACCGAGCAGGAAATCAACCAAGCCAAGCACATGCAGGACACCATGGAAGAGTTGCTCACCGCCGCCGGCGGTATCCCGCTCGGGGACAAGCCCGGCCCGGAGCAGCAATACGGCCTGACCCTGCCGGGTGAAATCATTCACGAAGTGGGCACGACGCGCATGGGCGACAACCCGACCACTTCGGTTACCAATCGCTTCGGCCGCCTGCACGACGCCGATAATGTCTTCGTCGCCGATGCCGGCACTTTCGTCTCCCAAGCGGACAAGAACCCGACCTGGACGATTCTGGCGCTGGCTTGGCGGACCAGCGATCACATCGTCGAACTAATGCGGCAGCGAAACTTGTAAACCACAGGTCTGCGAAACATGGGCGTAAAACGTCGCGAAACCCTGAAATCCCTGCTTTTGGCGCCGCTGGCGGCGGCCGGCGGCTGTGCCATGGGCGGCGAGCGGGCAAATGGCTCGGTAAATTGGACCGAACTGCCGCGGGATTACAGCTACGGTCGAACCGAGGCCGAACAGTGGCGCGACCGGGAGCTATTCGCGCGCAGTTATTTCAGTGAACATGAGCTCGTCACCATAGCCGTTCTCTGCGACCTCATCCTGCCTTCGGATCATCCGAGGGGCGGCGCCCTTGACGCGGGTCTACCGGATTTCGTGGAATTCATGGTCAAGGACCGTGAGCGGTTGCAAGTGCCCTTGCGCGGTGGCATCGCCTGGCTCGATGCCTACGCCACCGACGAATTCGGCGCCGATTTCATCGGCATCTCCGAGGCCGATCGCCGCACCATCTGCGACTGCATCGCTTGGCCCGATGTAGACGATCCGGTGTTGCGCCCGGGTATCGACTTCTTTTCCTTGATGCGCGATCTGACCCTTACCGGTTACTATACGACCGAGCGGGGAATGCGCGAGCTTGGCTACCAAGGCAATGTCGCGAATCTCTGGGACGGCGTGCCGCCAGAAGTGCTCGCGCGGCATGGATTGCAATACGAACCGGAGTGGCTGGAAAAGTGCGTTGACCAATCGCGGCGGGACATCGCCGCGACCTGGGATGAAGGCATGAATCTGACAAACTGAATGTTGAAATTGATGAAGCAATATATAAAGCAATAGACAAGTGGATTCCGCAATGAAAAAACTCATCGTCGCGCTCGCTATTCTGGCCACCGCCGTTGCCGCGTTCGCCCAAAGCAGCAGTCGCGAAACCCGCAGCCCGATGCCGCCCCTGGTCGCGGCCCCGTCCGGCGGCGCTCCCCCGGCGGATGCCGTGGTGTTGTTCGACGGCAGCGATCTGGATCAATGGGAGCGGGTTGAAGACGGCGAGCCGGCCCGCTGGGAAATCGCCGAAGGCGCGGCCACGGTCACACCGGGCAGCGGCACGATCCGCAGCCGGCAATCCTTCGGCAGCATGCAGCTGCATCTGGAATGGCGACCCACGGATATCATCAGCGGCGCCGGCCAAAGCCGGGGGAACAGCGGAGTGTTCCTGCATTCGCAGTTCGAAGTGCAGATTCTCGACAGCTGGGATAACCCGACCTACAGCAACGGCCAAGCCGGCGCGGTTTATCTGCAATACGCCCCGGAAGTAAATGTTTCCCGGCGTCCGGGCGAGTGGCAAAGCTACGACATCATTTTCACGGCCCCGGAATTCGAGGGCGGGGAACTGGTCTCTCCCGCGTGGTTGACCGTGTTCCAAAACGGCGTGCTGGTGCAGAACCACGTAGCGTTGGAAGGCGCGACCCATACACCGGAGCCGGTTTACGCGGCGCAATGCCAACCCTACGCGGCCGCGGCGACGCTGGACTGCTCCGGCGATATGCCTCTGATTTTGCAGGATCATGGACAGGTTGTTTCCTTCCGTAATATCTGGTTGCGCGAGTTGTAGGCGCGAGTTCCCGCCGGTCTCGCCGTGCCCGCACCGCGACACCGGCGCCCGCCCGCGTTCGCCGCGAACTCCGCGACGGCTCCCCGCATTGTCGCGCCCCCTGTTGCGCCTGGCGGCTTTGTTGCTGTCGCTCCAGGGTTTCGCCGCCCACGCGGCGGTCCCGTCATTTGACGCAATCGCTGGCCAGCCGGAACCGGAGGACCTCGGCGCTCTGCACTTTTATCTGGTCACCGTCGATGTCGGCAATCGGCTTTGGGACAATTTCGGCCACAGCGCCCTGCGCATGCGCGACGAGGCAAGTGGCGCCGATCTGCTGTTCAACTGGGGCGGGTTCGACGCCAGCGGCGGCATGGTGCGGTTTGGGATGCGCTTTTTCCTCGGCAACATGGATTACCGTCTGTTCGTCACGCCGACCGAACAGGCCTACGCCCAGTACCGACGCGAGGGCAGAACCGTTTGGGAGGACCGCATCAATCTAAACAATGTCGAGAAATCCCGGCTTTATCAGCGACTGATTTGGAATCTCGAACCGGAAAACCGCAGCTATGCCTACGATTACTTCCTCGACAACTGCACCACCCGGCTGCGGGACTATCTCGACGAAGCCTTGGAGGGCAGATTGAGCGAGCGCTTCACCGGCATAACGGAGACAACCTACCGGCAGGACATCCGGGCGCATTACCAATCGCAGACTGCGGTGGCGATGTTGCTCGATATCGGCATGAACAGCAGTATCGACCAACCCGTCGGCGAGTGGGAGAGCCTGTATCTGCCGCTCGAGTTGCGGCAGCGGCTGCTGCCGCTGGACAGCGATGTGGCGCTCGCGGGCGAGCGCTTGAAGCTGCTGTCCGAATCCCGCGTAGTCGATCAGTTCCCGCCGCCGCCGCGGCAGTGGAACGCGTATCCGATTCCCGTAGCGGCCTTCGCGGCGCTTTCCTTTTGGCTGCTGCTCACCGCCAAGCGGCCCCGCTACAACCGCTTCTTCGGTTCCTCCCAGAACCGCCGCCGCTCGCTTTCCCCCGGGGGATACCGAGTGCTCGGCGCGATGACATTGATCGGCGCCGTTTTTAGCGGCGGGCTCGGCAGTTTGATGTTGGGGAGTTGGTTCTGGTCGGGTCATGAAGATTTGCACCACAACTACAATTTGCTGCTGTTCTGGCCCACCGACCTGTTGGGCGTGGCCTTGGCGCTGCGCCTGCTGTTGCTGAAATCTCCGTGGACCCTGGATCGATACAGCGCGCCATACGTCAACTATTACATGCTCGCGCATTTGCTCGGCGTGGTCGCGTTCGCGGTGATTCATTTCGGTGGTTTCGGTGACCAAGACCTGACCAATGTGGCGATTTGGCTGCTCGGCCCCGTGGCGGCGGGGATCTTGCTGATTTGGCTGCGCGGGTTCCGCCGCGTCGAGAGTGCCTGGGTGATGTAGGCGGGGCGCCCCGCGCCCGCCAATCTCTTGGCGCCGGTTGCTTTTCTTTGACACACTCTGTTTAGACTTGCCGGGCCGGGTTTGTCGCGCCGCCCCGGCGCTCGTGATAATCTTGCGCCCCCGCGCGGGTCTGTCGACAAAGTTGATTCGGTGCCGCCCCGCGCTGCCGGCTTCAGTTTTGGAGAATCATGGTGAATGCGGATTTTACGCCGGAGGAACTCGCCTTCCGGGAAGATGTGCGGGAATTCCTGCGTGTCGAATTCCCCGCCGAAATGCGCGAAAAAGTCGATCAGGGCATCCGCCTGAGCAAGGACGAAATCGTCCGCTGGCAGAAAATCCTTTACCAGAAGGGCTGGGCCGCCCCCAATTGGCCCGAGGAATACGGCGGCACCGGTTGGAGCGCGACGCAAAAACACATCTTCGCCATGGAAATGGGCCTGATAGGCGCGCCCGAGCCGGTTGCCTTCGGTATGAAGATGGTGGCGCCGGTGCTGATGGCCTACGGCAGCGAAGAGCAGAAACAGCGTTTTCTGCCCGATATCCTGCAAAGCAATGTTTGGTGGTGCCAAGGCTACTCCGAGCCCAACTCCGGCTCCGACCTCGCCTCGCTGAAGACATCCGCGGTGCGCGACGGCGACGACTATATAGTTAACGGCAGCAAGACCTGGAATACCTACGGCCAACACGCCGACTGGATTTTCTGTCTGGTGCGGACCGACACCACGGTGAAAAAGCAGGAGGGCATCAGTTTTCTGTTGATCGACATGAAATCGCCGGGCGTCTCGTCGAAACCGATTTATCTGATGGACAGCCACGCCGAAGTCAACGAGATCTTTTTCGACAACGTGCGTGTTCCCGCCGCCAATCTGATTGGCGAAGAGAACAAGGGTTGGACTTACGCCAAAGTGCTGCTGACCCACGAGCGCACCAATATCGCCTTGGTGCCGCGCAGCACCCGCCGCCTGCGTGCCCTGCGCCAAGCGGCGGCCAGTCTCGACGACGGCTATGGCGGTACCCTGTTGGACGACCCGCAATTCAGCCACCGCCTGGCGGAATGCGAAATAGAACTGAAAGCGCTGGAGTTCACCGAATTGCGCACTTTGGCGTCGCTGAGCGTGGGCAAATCGCCCGGTCCGGAATCTTCGATTTTGAAGGTGGTCGGCACTGAACTGGCCCAGCGCATCGACGAATTGTTCGTCGAACTGGCGGCCTATCACAGCCTGCCGTATTTGCCTGAGCAGTTCGAAGAAGGCTTTCAAGGCGTGCCGCTGGAGCCGGGTATTCCGTCGGGTCAGGGACTGGTTTATCTGAACGACCGCAAGCTGTCGATTTTCGGCGGATCGAATGAAATCCAGCGCAATATCGTTTGCAAGGCCGTATTGGGCCTGTAGGCGTCAAGGCGAAACTGAATAAAGCAGGCTGAATCAATCAGGCCGAAGCAAAGAGGTCGTCAAGTGGATTTTTCCTACTCCGAAGAGCAGCAGATGTTGCGCGAAAGCGTCGGCAAATTCGTCCGGCAGCAGTACGATTTCGATACCCGCAACCAAATCGCCGCCAGCGCCGCCGGCTACAGCGCCGAAAATTGGAAGCTGTTCGGCGAACTCGGTTGGCTTACCGTGCCCTTTGCCGAAGCCGATGGTGGTTTCGGGGATTCCGCCGTCGATCTGATGGTGGTAATGGAAGAGTTCGGCAAGGCCATGCTGGTCGAGCCCTACCTGGCTTCGGTGGTGCTGGCGGGCCGTTTGCTCGCCGCTTTGGGCGATGAAGGGCAGAAAGCCGAACTGCTGCCGGCGCTGATGGTGGGAAACTTGCAGTTGGCGCTGGCCTGGGCCGAATCCGGTTCCCGCTACAATCTCGCCAATGTCCGCCTCAGTGCCCGCGCCGAAGGCGACAAGATCATTCTCGACGGCGGCAAAGTAAACGTACTGAACGGCCCCAACGCCGACAAACTGCTGGTCACCGCGCGGGAAAGCGGTGGCGTGACCGACCGCGAAGGCATCAGCGTGTTTTTGGTGGACCGCGCCGCGGACGGTGTCCATGTGCGCGGCTACGCCAACATGGACGGAGTCCGCGCCGCGAAGATCACTTTCACCGAAGTCGAGATCGACGAGTCGGCGCGCCTGGGAAGTCCCGGCGGTGCTTTGCCGGTGCTGGAACAAGTGGTTGACCACGCCACCGCCGCGGCCTGCGCTCAGGCGGTGGGCGCACTCGAAGCTCTGCTGCAGAAAACCGTCGACTACAGCAAAACGCGCAAACAATTCGGCACGCCCATCGGCAGCTTCCAAGCGCTGCAACACCGCATGGCGGATATGTTCATGGAATGCCAGCTGGCGCGCTCCATCACGGTGATGGCGGCGATGACGCTGGGTTCGACCGAATCGGCGCGGGACAAGGCGGCCGCGGTCAGCGCCGCCAAGAGCCGGGTCGGCAAGGCGATTCGCAAGGTCGCCCAGGAAGCCGTGCAAATTCACGGGGGCATCGGCATGACCGACGAACTCGATGTCTCGCATCTGTTCCGCCAATCCACCGCTTTGGAACTGCTGTTCGGCGATACCGATTTCCACACCCGGCGCTTCGCCCGCCTGCAAGCCTCCGTATGAGCGAACTGGTGCTGGTACGCCACGGTCAGGCGACTTTCGGCGCGGCCAGCTACGATCAACTCAGCGATTTGGGCGTGGAGCAGGTGCGTCTGCTCGCCGCCCATTGGCGTGGCACCGGCGAGGCTTTCGATTGCCTGTATTGCGGGAGTTTGCGCCGCCAGCGGGAAACCGCGCGGGAACTGCTCGGCTTGGTGCGGAACGACAAGGCAAGCGGGCGGGAAGCGGCCCCGCAAGACAGCACGGCGAAGGCAAGCGTCCCGAGACAAGGAACCCCGGAAGACACTGCCCCGCGGGAGGACGCCGGGCTGAACGAATACGACGGCGATCCGCTGATCCGCTCATACTTGCGCGACTTCGCCCGCGGCGAGGGCTTCGATCCCAAGCCGGAATGGCCGGTGCGCGACCGCGCCCTGTTTCAGAAATTGTTCGAAGCGGCCGCGGCGAAATGGATCGCCGACCGCTTGACTGCGGCGGCGGGGGAAGGGAATTTCGAGCGCTGGCCCGATTTCCAGTTGCGGGTACATCGGACGCTGGAGCGCATCATGTCCCGCCACGGCGGCGGCAGCCGGGTGCTGATCGCCACCTCCGGCGGCGTGATCGCGCTGGCCCTGCAGCGGGTGTTGCGCTTCCCGGACGGCGCCGCCATCGCCACCAACTGGATGGTGCATAATAGTTCGGTGACCAGAATCAAATACGGTAAGGGCAGAACATCGCTCATGCAGTTCAATGCGCTGCCCCATCTTGAGCGGCCCGAAACGCAATCGATGATCACCTACCGCTGAGCGTCGCCATGACCGAAGCCGATCTCGCGGACCGGGCCGGGCGCATCAGGCCCGGAGAAGAATTGCCGCTGGAGCGCCTGCGGGATTATCTGCGGCCGGTGCTCGGCGCGGCGGCCGGCGCGCTGGAAATCCGCCAGTTCCCCGGCGGCCATTCCAATCTCACCTATTTGCTGGAAAGCGGCGGCGAACAGTGGGTGCTGCGGCGGCCGCCCTTCGGCAGCAAAGTCAAATCCGCCCACGACATGTCCCGGGAGTACCGCATTCTTTCCGCCTTGCAAGAGGTTTTTCCCTACGGCCCCGCGCCCGCGCATTTCTGCGCCGACCACGACATTATCGGTTGCGATTTCTATTTGATGAACTATATCCGCGGCCTCGTCATCCGCCGGGGGTATCCGCCGGAATTGCGATTGACGCCGGAGCAGACCCGACGGCAGTTGTTCAATTTTTTCGACGTGCTCGGCGACTTGCATTCCGTGGACTTGGCCGCGGCCGGCCTCGAAAACTTCGGTCGCCCCGCGGGTTACGCGCGGCGCCAAGTCGAAGGCTGGATCCGCCGTTGGGAAAACGCCGTCACCGGAGACACCGTGAACTGCGACGAAATCATCAAGTGGCTGGACGATCAGCTGCCGCCGGAAAGCGGCCGCGCCGGAGTCATCCACAACGATTACAAGTTGGACAATGTGATCTTCTCCCTGGACGATCCGCTAAAGGTGATCGGCGTACTCGACTGGGAGATGGCGACCGTGGGCGATCCGGTGATGGACTTGGCCTATACCCTCGGCTACTGGGTGCAGACCAGCGACCCGGACTGGTTCCGCGAAGCCCGCACGATGCCGTCCGATGTGTCCGGCGCGCCGACCCGCGCCGAAATTGTCGAGCGCTTTCAACAGCGCACGGGGCTGACGGTGGACCATTTCCCTTTCTACTTCTGTTTCGGCCTGTTCCGGCTGCTGGTGATCGGCCAGCAAATCTATTACCGCTATTATCACGGCCATACCAAGGACGAACGGTTCGCGGGATTCCTGAAAAAGGCTTTCGTTTTGCAGCGCATGTGCGAATTGATCATCAGCGGCAAAATCGAAAACTGAACTCACAAGGATTCGGCACGCTGGAAGCGTTCATCGGGCGGAACCAGCCGCGCACTCCTATACACGCCAATTCCGCGTTTGTATAATCCGCCCTTTGCGGATGCTGCGATCTCATGTTGCGCATAGTTGAAGAAGCCCTGACATTCGACGACGTTCTGCTCCTCCCCGCCCATTCGGAAGTTCTGCCTGCCAAAGTCGTGCTCGACACGCGGCTGACGCGCTCGATTCCACTCAATATTCCACTGGTTTCCTCGGCCATGGACACCGTTACCGAGTCCCGGCTCGCCATCGCCATGGCGCAGGAAGGCGGCATCGGTGTCATCCATAAAAACATGGGCATCGAGCGCCAGGCCCGGGAAGTGCGGGTGGTGAAGAAATTCGAAAGCGGCGTGGTGCGTGACCCCATCACCATACCCGTTCAAGCGGCGGTGCGCGATTTGGTCGAATTGATGCGCGAGCACAATATTTCCGGCATGCCGGTGGTGGACGGCGCGGGTTTGGTTGGCATCGTCACCAGCCGCGATGTGCGATTCGAATCGAATTTGGATGCGAAAGTCAAAACCATCATGACGCCGAAGGATAGGCTGGTCACCGTTGGCGAGGACTACCATCTGGAGGAGGTGAAGGCGCTGCTGCACCGGCATCGGATCGAAAAAGTGCTTGTCGTCAACGGCGGTTTTGAACTGCGGGGGCTGATCACCCGCAAGGACATCCGCAAATCCGAGGATTTTCCCAACGCTTGCAAGGATGAACTCGGTCGGTTGCGGGTCGCGGCCGCGGTCGGTGTCGGCGGCGACAACCACGACCGCGCGGAGGCGATTGTGGCGGCGGGGGCTGATGTGATCGTGGTGGACACCGCCCACGGCCATTCCCGCGGCGTATTGGATCAGGTCGAAAAGATTAAATCGCGCTTCCCGGAAATCGCGGTGGTCGGCGGCAATATCGCCACCGCCGAGGCCGCCCGGGATTTGGCCGCCGCGGGCGCGGATGCGGTCAAGGTGGGCATCGGCCCGGGCTCGATTTGCACCACTCGCATCGTCACCGGAGTCGGCGTGCCGCAGATTTCCGCGGTGGCGAATGTGGCCAAGGCGCTGGAGAATACCGATATCCGGGTGATTTCCGACGGCGGCATCCGCTATTCGGGCGATATCGCCAAAGTCCTCGCCGCCGGCGCCCATGTCGTCATGGTCGGCTCGCTGCTGGCCGGCTCCGAAGAGGCTCCGGGCGAAGTCGAACTGTACCAGGGCAGAACGTACAAATCGTATCGCGGCATGGGTTCGCTGGGCGCGATGTCTTCATCTCAAGGCTCCAGCGACCGCTACTTCCAAAATCTCGAATCCGGCACCGAAAAATTGGTCCCGGAAGGCATCGAGGGCAGAGTGCCCTTTAAGGGGCCGATGTCCGCCATCGTGCATCAATTGATGGGTGGATTGCGCTCCAGCATGGGCTATACCGGCTGCGGCGATATCGGCCAATTGCGAACCCAGTCCCGCTTCGTGAAAATCACCGCCGCCGGAGTTTCCGAATCCCACGTTCACGATGTCAGCATTACCAAGGAAGCGCCCAATTACCAAGTCTATTAGTCCCGCCGCCGCGGTCGATATCCACGCGCAAAAAATATTGGTGCTGGATTTCGGCTCCCAGTACACCCAGCTCATCGCGCGCCGGGTGCGGGAGGCGGGGGTGTATTGCGAAATCCGCGACCATGATATCGATGAGGCCGAGGTGCGGGAGTTCGCACCTCGGGGCATTGTTTTTTCCGGCGGGCCGGAATCCGTCGGCGTTGACTCCGCGCCCGAACCACCCGCCTATCTGTATGAACTCGGTGTGCCGATACTCGGCATCTGCTATGGCTTGCAGATTATGGCGGAGTATTTCGGCGGCAGGGTGGAGGCCGCCGGCAAATCCGAATTCGGCTTTGCCCAAGTCGTTTTGGAAGCCCCCTGCCGGCTGCTGCGGGATATCGAAGACCGCAAAGGTCCGGATGGCCGGGCGCAGCTTGATGTCTGGATGAGCCACGGCGACAAGGTTGCCGCCGTGCCGCCGGGATTTTCCGTCGCCGCGGCCACCGACAGTGCCCCGGTCGCCGCGATGTTCGACGAGGAGCGCGCGTTCTACGGTCTCCAGTTCCATCCCGAAGTCACCCACACCCTTCAAGGCCAACGCATCATGGAGCGCTTCGTCCTCGGGATTTGCGGCTGCGAGCCCCTGTGGACGCCGGCCAATATCATTGAGGACGCCATCGCCAATGTGCGTGCCGAAGTCGGTGCCGATGAAGTATTGCTCGGACTTTCCGGGGGTGTCGATTCGGCCGTGGCGGCGGCGCTGCTGCACCGGGCCATTGGCGATCAACTTTGTTGCGTTTTCGTCGACAACGGTTTGCTGCGCTTGCATGAAGGCGATGAAGTAATGGCGACTTTCGGCGCCAATATGGGAATTCGGGTCATCCGCGCCAATGCCGGGAGCCTTTTCCTGCAGCGCTTGCGCGGCGTGGCCGAACCCGAGGCCAAGCGCCGCGTCATTGGCAATACTTTCGTTGAAGTATTCGAAGAGCAGGCCACGCGCCTGCCCGCCGTGCGCTGGCTGGCGCAAGGCACCATTTATCCCGATGTGATCGAATCCGCCGGCGCGCGCACCGGCAAGGCCCGGGTGATCAAATCGCACCACAATGTCGGCGGCCTGCCGGAGAACATGCGGCTCGAATTGCTCGAACCCCTGCGGGAACTGTTCAAGGATGAAGTGCGCCAAATCGGCGTGGCGCTCGGCCTGCCCCGGGAAATGGTCTACCGCCATCCGTTTCCGGGGCCCGGCCTCGGCGTGCGCGTCATCGGCGAAGTGCGCCGGGAATATTGCGAAATCCTGCGGCGCGCCGACGCCATTTTCATCGAAGAACTGCGCCGGGGCGGAGTGTACGACCGGGTCGCCCAAGCTTTCGCGGTATTCATGCCGGTGAAGTCTGTGGGTGTGGTTGGTGACGCGCGCCGCTATGCCTGGGTCATCGGTCTGCGTGCTGTGGAAACCGTGGATTTCATGACCGCGCGTTGGGCAAGGCTCGACGCGGAACTGCTGGAAACCGTTTCCAACCGCATCATGAACGAAATCCCGGATGTTTCCCGCGTCACCTACGATATCTCCAGCAAACCCCCCGCCACCATCGAGTGGGAGTAGCTGCCCATTCAAGACGGGTCGCGTTCACCGCCCTCAAACGACAATTGGTTCAGGTGGCGATTTGGCGATGAACTTGTTGGGCCTGTCCACCCAAGTTCAGGGGACGCCCGGCCTGGCTTTCCGATGGCCCGGGCCGCGAATACAAAATCGGCAATCACTCCGTGGCTTTGAAGAAATCCGCTTTGAAGGATGCGGCTTCAAACACTGGCGGAGACGATCCTTTGGGCTAGCTCTTCAAAACCAAACAGGAGCGGTTGAACTGGCAAATCAATGCGCCGGTGGAAAAATACATCCGTGGTGAATTGTTGAGGCGTGTAGAATCGGCGCTTGATGGATTTTGTGACTGTGGTGTGGAAGATGATGACCCAGTCTTAATCGATGTCAGCCATCAAGCAGCCTTTAGCGACGGTTGCCTCCGCTCAGTCAAAGCCATGACGGCGGAGCGAATGTTTTGGGAGAAGGCCACGATTCCGCATCATAAGACGCGTCTCTGCATCAAACGGCACGTTGTCCCGAGGAAAATGCACAACCTAAGCGTGCCCAGCGCACCCCAAGCTGAAGGAGATCAATCTCCATCGAGAGGGTCAATTTGATCTAACCGATGCGGTGAGGGTTCCCGGCCAGCGGTTGGCGCTGGCCGGGAACTCCCTTGGATGGCGGGGTTAGTGCTTGACGTTCTTTTCAGCGATGAAACCGGATCTGCCTTTGCCCTTGGCTCGGCGCACCGTATAGCCGTACAGGCCCAAATTGAATTTTTTGTCGCCTTCCGCCGCGGTAACGATTTCGACAAGTCGATCAGCCATGGGATCGGATTTCGGTGCTTCCGCGGTGACCTGCAAGGTCAGCCATTTGCCAAACGCGTCGTCGGCGAGCTGGGTGCCGATGGACTTGCGCAGGGCGGTTAGTTTCCGCATCTGGCCTTTGGTCAAGGAGCTTTCGTCGATAGCCATAATGGTTCCTGTTTGATTGCTTCTGGGTTGAATCGGTTCGACCGAAATATGCAAAATCCCAAGGTCAAACGAAAATTGGTGCGTGAGCATACTTCAGTTTTGAAACTGCATCAAGCGCGGATGAATCAATTTTTCCTCTGGAGGATTTCGTCAACATCTCCACATAGGCCGGAGTTCCACCAGTTTTTTGGCACATTCCGTTTATTCTGCAAACCACGCCGGATTCGGGTACTGTAGCCCCGGAACCACGTGCAACCGTGGTCGTGGACTGCGGCATTTTGCAAGGAGCCGGGTGATTGAAAAAATCGATGTCGTCGAGGCGGTTAACCTGGAAGCCGACGGCGATAGCGCCGTACATGGCACACTGCATTTCGGTGCCGACGCCGATTTTCCCGCGCCTTTCGACCGGCCGTTTTATCTGATATTAAACGTGGCCGTCGGCGGCTGGTTTCCCGGCCCGCCGGACGCGACCTCAGATTTTCCAGCAGCGATGGAGGTTGACTGGATTCGGGTGTATTCCGGTGTTCCTTGAAATGTGGCTACCGTCGACCCTGTGGGAAACTCCGCGCCCCCGCGGTCGTTGCAGACGGCTGTTCCATCCGCTTCCGGGTCCGCCGCGGGGGTGGGCGCTTTGATTGTGGAAGCTTTACCCCAGGCGCGGCGGGATGAAGAATTCATGCGTTCGGCGCTGGAGTTGGCGCGCGCGGCGGAAAAACTCGACGAGGTTCCCGTCGGTGCGGTCGTGGTGATTGCCGGCGAAGTGGTCGGACGGGGACACAACCACAATATCGGCCGCAACGATCCCGTGGCGCACGCCGAAATCTGCGCCTTGCGGCAAGCCGCGGCCGCCGTCGGCAATTATCGTCTGCCCGGCGCCGCTGTTTACGTCACCATCGAGCCCTGCGCCATGTGCGTCGGCGCCATGGTACACGCCCGCATCGAACGGCTCGTATTCGGCGCCCGCGAGCCGCGGGCGGGAGCGGTGGTCAGCCGCGAATCGTTAACCGGCAAGACTTGGCTGAACCATCGCATCGAGGTTTGCGAAGGCATTCTCGCCGCGGACTGCGCCGCGCTCATCACCGACTTCTTCACCCGCAAACGCGCCCGCAGATAACCACCGCAAAGCCGACCCCTACCCGTGCGAAATTCATGGGACACCCATCCCCAGTCCCCTGGCGCCACCCCGAGCCGCAAGGAATCCTTTATCATTGCGCCCTCTTTCGGCGACATCGCCGTCGGGCTTGGCCGCGGGAAATCGTTCATGCAGGTGCTGTACGGGGGCAGGGCGCTCTCGCCGTTCAAAACCGCCAATCTGCTAAGCGCTTTGCGGGCCTTCGCACCGCAGACCCGTTCGGTTTCGGCCCGCTTCGTCCACTTTCTGCCATGCGCCGAAATTTCCCAATCCGACCGCCGCAAGCTCGATGTGCTGCTGCGCTACGGAGAAGATTGGCCTAAGGGCGGTGCGCTGGAACCGGGGGCCGCCTCGGCGAGTTGCTTGGTCGTGCCGCGTCCCGGCACGATTTCGCCGTGGTCGAGCAAGGCCAGCGATATTCTGCGCAATTGCGGCTTGGGGCACCTCGGCCGCATCGAGCGCGGCATCCTCTATTTTTTGGGCACGACCAAAATCCCGCCGGTTTGTTGGCCGCTGCTTCATGACCGCATGACCGAAGCCGTGCTGCCGGGCGAACACCATGCCGGGCGCCTGTTCGCACACAGCGAGCCGCGGCCCTTGCGGGTGATCGAAGTCCTTGATGGCAGCGGCGACCCCACGGGCGACGGACTATCCCGGGCGAACCGCGAAATGGCTTTGGCGCTCGCCTCCGACGAAATCGAATACCTGCGCGAGAATTTCCGGGAACTCGGCCGCAACCCGACCGACATCGAATTGATGATGTTCGCCCAAGCGAATTCGGAGCACTGCCGCCACAAAATTTTCAATGCCGCTTGGACTATCGACAGGCGCCGCCGGCGGGACTCCCTGTTCGATCTGATCCGCCAAACCCATCAGGCCTCGCCGGCAGGCGTGCTCTCGGCTTACAGTGACAATGCTGCGGTCATGGCGGGGCATGAGGCCGAGCGCTTCTTTCCAGAGCCGGGCACGCGTCGCTATCGTCATTTCCGGGAAGCGGTTCATATTTTGATGAAGGTGGAAACCCACAACCACCCGACGGCCATCGCGCCGTTCCCCGGCGCGTCCACCGGCTCCGGTGGAGAGATCCGCGACGAAGGTGCCACCGGCGTCGGCGCCAAGCCCAAAGCCGGATTGACCGGTTTCAGTGTTTCCAATCTGCGCATCCCGGGGTTCCCCCAGCCCTGGGAGGAAGACTTCGGCAAACCCGGCCAGATCGCCTCGGCGTTGGAAATCATGCTGCAAGGTCCCATCGGCGGCGCGGCGTTCAATAATGAGTATGGCCGACCGGCCTTGTGCGGCTATTTCCGCAGTTTTGAAGAACGCGTCGCCGGCGAATTGCGCGGCTATCACAAGCCGATCATGATCGCCGGTGGCTTGGGCAATATCCGCCCGCGGCACGTGCGCAAAGGCGAAGTCGAACCCGGCGCGAAGCTGGTTGTGCTCGGCGGCCCAGCCATGCTGATCGGGCTGGGCGGCGGCGCCGCTTCTTCCATGGCTTCCGGCGCTGCCAGCGAAGAACTGGATTTTGCTTCGGTGCAGCGCGACAACCCCGAAATGCAGCGCCGCTGTCAAGAGGTAATCGATGCCTGCTGGCAGCTTGGCGACGAAAACCCCATTCGCTTCATTCACGATGTCGGCGCCGGCGGACTCGCCAACGCGCTGCCGGAATTGGTCAAGGATGCCGGCACGGGGGGAAAATTTTCCCTGCGCAAAATTCCAACCGCGGAATCGAGCCTGTCGCCGCTGGAAATCTGGTGCAATGAAGCCCAAGAGCGCTATGTGCTGGCGCTTGATGCCGCCGACTTGGCGCGCTTTGCGGATATCTGCCGGCGCGAACGCTGCCCATTCGCCGTGGTCGGCACCGCGCTTACCGAAAAGCGCTTGGAACTGACGGACGAACATTTCGCCAACCGGCCCATCGACCTGCCGCTGGAACTGCTGTTCGGCAAGCCGCCGGCCATGCATCGCCAAGCGGAATCGCCGCCGCCATGTTCCGGGGAGTTCGACACCTCGGAAATCGAACTGGGTGCCGCGCTCGACCGCGTGCTGGCCCTGCCCACCGTGGCGAGCAAGGCCTTTCTGATAACAATCGGCGACCGCACGATCACCGGGCAAGTCTGCCGCGATCAAATGGTCGGCCCATGGCAAACCCCCGTGGCCGATGCCGCCGTAACCTGCAACTCCTACACCGGCCACGCCGGCGAAGCCATGGCCATGGGCGAGCGCGCGCCCCTCGCCCTGCTTGATGCGCCGGCCGCGGGCCGCATGGCCGTGGCCGAGGCGCTTACCAATATCGCCTGCGCTGATATCGCCCGCATCGGCGATGTAAAACTATCCGCCAATTGGATGGCGGCGGCGGGACACGGTCGGGAAGACGCCAAACTGTACGCCGCGGTGGAGGCCGTGGCCGGCGAATTCTGTCCGGCATTGGGGATTTGCATCCCGGTCGGCAAGGATTCAATGTCGATGCGCACCGTCTGGCGGCAAGCCGACGGCGCCGAGCGCCAAATGACCGCGCCGTTGTCGCTGGTGATCAGCGCCTTCGCTCCCGTGGCCGACGCGCGCCGAACCTGGACTCCGCAGTTGCGGCTGGACCGCGGTCCAAGCAGCCTGGTGCTGATCGACCTCGGCGGCGGCCGCAACCGGCTCGGCGGTTCCGCCCTGGGGCAGGTCCACCGGCGCATCGCCGGCGCGCCGCCCGATGTCGAGGACCCCGGTTTGCTGCGCGCGCTGCTGGCGTTGCTCGCCGAATGCCGGCAGCAAGGATTGCCGCTGGCGTATCACGACCGCTCCGACGGCGGTTTGATCACAACCGTTCTGGAAATGGCCTTCGCTGGCCGTTGTGGGCTGGAACTGCAACTGGCCGAGGAAGCGGGTGTCTTAGCGGAATTATTCGCCGAAGAAATCGGCATCGTGCTGCAAGTGCGCGCTGACGATATGTCCGCCCTGCGGCGCTTGGCCGACTCCCATGGCCTCGGCGGCCATCTCCGCGAAATTGGCCAACCCGCCGCCCACGGCGAAATCGTCATTCGCGCCGGTGCCCGCGAAGTCTTCCGCCGCTCGCGCATCGATTTGCAGCGGCGCTGGGCGGCCACGAGCTATCACCTGCAAAGCCTGCGCGACAACGCCGACTGCGCTCGCGAGGAGTACGACACCCTGCTCGACGCCGGCGACCCAGGCCTCTGTTTCGCCACTAATTTCGATGCCCAATGCGATACCACCGCGCCCTACGTCAATGTGTCGGCGCGACCGCGGGTGGCGATTCTGCGCGAGCAGGGCGTCAACGGCCAAATCGAAATGGCGGCCGCCTTCGACCGCGCCCGCTTCGACGCCATCGACGTGCATATGACCGATCTCGCCACCGGCGCGGTCGATTTGGCCGACTTCCATATCCTGGCCGCCTGCGGTGGTTTTTCCTTCGGCGATGTGCTCGGCGCTGGCGGCGGCTGGGCCAAATCGATCCTCTGCAATGAGCCGCTGCGGCAACAATTCAAAACCTTTTTCCATGATCCCGGCAAGCTCGCCTTGGGTGTGTGCAACGGCTGCCAGATGCTCGCCCTGCTCGCCGAGCTCATTCCCGGCAGTGACCACTGGCCGACATTCCAACGCAATTTGTCCGAGCAATTCGAAGCGCGCTTCGCCATGGTGCGGGTGGAGGAAAGCCCCGCGGTGTTCTTCAACGGCATGGCGGGCAGCCGCTTCCCGCTGGCCGTCGCCCACGGCGAAGGCCGCGCCAGCTTCACCAACGCCCGGGACCAAGCCGCGCTGGGCTCCCGGGCTACATTGCGCTTCGTGGACAACCGCGGCCAAGTTGCCGAACAGTATCCCGCCAACCCCAACGGCTCCGCCGAAGCCATCGCCGCGGTCTGCAACGAAGACGGCCGCGTGACGCTGTTGATGCCGCACCCGGAGCGCGTCTTCCGACTTTGCCAAAACTCTTGGCATCCCGACGACTGGGGCGAGGACGCCCCCGCCATGCGGATTTTCCGCAACGCCAGAGTCTGGCTCGATTGAACATGACCGGCCAATGCCGAATGCCGAATCAGACCTCCGCAAGCCGAGCCGAGACACGGAAAATCGAATCAAGCCAAACCGGCCCGCGGAAAATCGAACCCAGCCGAACGCATCGAAAGTAAACAACGCAACCGCAGCAAACCAAACCGGACCCCATCATGAATGAATCCGCCCTTTACAAAATCGAATTCTATGTCCCGGAATCCCATCTGGAGACGGTGAAAGCCGCCATGTTCGCCGCCGGCGCTGGCCGCGTCGGCGACTATGACAGCTGCGCCTGGCAAACGCCGGGCCAAGGCCAATTCCGCCCGCTCGACGGCGCCAACCCTTATCTCGGCCAGACCGGCAAAGTGGAGACCGCCCCAGAATACAAAGTTGAGATGGTCTGCGCCGCCACCCTCGCCCCGCAAGTCGTCGCCGCCCTCAAGCAAACCCACCCTTACGAAGAGGTCGCCTTCAGCGTCGTCCACTGCGAAAATCTTTTTTAATGGGCAAGGAGTCGAAAATGACCACTTGAAAAAGTTGCTCCCCGATTTGCGGCGAGGGCTGGCTGCAACCCTTGATCGATAAAAATCCCGTCGAATACAGGGGCAAGAAAACCATTCTGGATTGCGAATATTCGCTCTGCGATACTTGCGGAAGCGAACAGGCCGATGCCGAGCAGGTTCGGAATAACAAGCGTGCGATGGTCGCGTTCCGCAAACAAGTGGATGGTCTGCTGATCGAATAGGAAGAATGGGTGCCGCAAGAGCGGCTCAGATTGGTGAAGAGGACGCTGCGACGAGTGGCTGAAGGAAAGGCAACAAAAGCCTGTGGAGGAGATTCAAAGGAACCTCCCAACTTGCCTTTGGCGCGATATCGGCTGCGCTTTCGGGCGCTTGGAGGAGCCGAAGCGCTCAAGCCGCTGCGGAGTGAATATCTCGGCACGGCTTGGCGTGGCGCTTTCGGCGCCGCCCTGCGCGATGCGGTTTGTGTCACCCGGCAACCGGTTTGCGGAGGCTGTGCCCTGCTGCGAAGCTGCGCCTATCCCGTTATTTTTGAAAGCAGTCCGCCCGCTGGTGCGGAGAAACTCACGCGCTATCCGAGAACTCCGGGCCCCTACGTGCTCGTCCCGGAGCCCATCGACCCCGGACAGCCGGACGGCTTGGTCGATTTGGGGCTGACGCTGTTTGGTTCGGCCAATGAGCGCTTCGCCTATGTTGCCCACGCGCTGGAACGCGCGGGACGCGCAGGGCTGACCAAGCACGAGATTAAGTTTGAGCTGCGCGAAATCCGCGCTGAAAATCCAACCGGCGCGGAAGCGTCGGATGGGTGTCCACCGGGTTCCACGGAACAAGCCTTTCCGCCCGGGCCCGCGGCGATGAATGAGGCGCGTTGGTCGTTGCTGTACGAGCCCGGCGGAGCGTTTGAGCCAATGGTTGCGAATTCGCCGGTTCCCGGCCAATTCCACGCCGATGCGCGGCTGTGGCTGCTCACACCGCTGCGCCTGCGGCGCGACGATAAGCCCATCCGTGCTGAGCAGCTCGATTTCAAAGCATTCATGTCTCCGCTGCTGCGCCGCATTTCGATGCTCTCCTACTTCTTTTCGCCCACACCTTTAGAGGCCGACTTCGCGGATTTAACCCGCAAGATGGGGCAAATCGAGATCCACGAGCGGAATCTTGGCTGGCGCGAACTGACCCGTTATTCCAGCCGCCAAAAAACCCGAATCCCCGTGGGCGGGCTGACTGGGAGTTTCCGTTTGGCCGGTAACGATCTGCGACCTTTCTGGCCCTATCTCTGGTTGGGGCAATGGACCCATGCCGGCCGCGGCTGCACCATGGGTTTCGGGCGCTATTCGCTGGAGCCGCCGAATACCGAATCCGGGATGGATTCCGAGTAATTCTCCTCGCGAGCCGGTTGCCCGAACCGGATTCGCGGCTCGCGGAATTGGCCCCGCAAGCTTGCCGGCTGTCGTTTTGGCCACGGTCGGTAGTATGCTCGCCGCCCTGAACCTCAGACCCGACTGAATATTCGTGAGCCAAACTCCACAGGATTTCCCCAAACGGCTGCTGCTGGCGGTAACCGGTCTGTCGCCGCAAGTCGTCACCGAATCGGTGTATGCGCTGGCGGTCGCCGGGGAACCGGCTTTCGTGCCCACCGAGATCAGACTGATCACCACCCGTGAAGGTGTCGAAAGGGCGCGGCTGTCCCTCTTGCACGAGGAAAGCGGCTGGTTCCACCGCCTCCGCGCCGACTATGGCCTGCCGAAAATCAAATTCGACCCGTCTTGCATTCACGCGCTTGCCGACGGGTCTGGCAGGACTCTCAATGATATCCGCACCAATGCCGACAATATCGGCGCTGCCGACGCCATCACCGCGATTGTGCGGGAATTGACCGGCTGCGACGAAACCGCATTGCATGTCTCCGTCGCCGGTGGGCGCAAAACCATGGGCTATTATCTCGGTTACGCGCTATCACTGTTCGGTCGCCCGCAGGACCGGCTATCCCACGTATTGGTCGGCGCGCCTTTCGAATCCCATCCGCATTTTTTCTATCCGACGCCGGAAAGCCGCATCATTCATACCTTGCCGCCGAACCAATGCCTCTACGACAGCCGTGACGCCAAGGTAACGCTGGCAGAAATCCCCTTCGTCCGCCTGCGCGAAGGTCTGCCGCAACGGTTGCTGCGCGGCGATGCCCGCTTTAGCGAAGTGGTGGCCGCGGCGCAACGCGCCATCGGCGAGACGGAGCTGGTGCTGGATTTGGAGAACCGCCGCCTGCGGGCCGGCGGCGAAATCATCGTCAACGTGCCACCCGCTTTGCTGGCATTTATGGCGTGGCTGGCCCGGCTTCAGGCCGCGGGAGACGAGTGGCCCCATTGTCCGAGAAAAGGTGCGCCGGAACCCGACCATGCCCAAGGTTTTCTCGCGCAATACCAGCGCATCATGGGAGAAATGGGCGATACCGAGCGCACCATGGCCCGGCTCGCCAATGGTATGGAGGACAGTTTCTTTTCCGAAACGAAAAGCAAATTGCAGAGGTTTCTGCGCGACAATCTGGGCGAACTGCATGCGCGGCCCTATCTCGTGGCGAGCCGGGGCAAACGCCCCTTGCAGTGCTACGGAATCGATATCAAGCCAGCGGCGATACGGTTCGAACTGCTGCCTACCGATGTGGAGAACGGAAGTTGAGAGGGCCGGTTCAAGTGTCGTCGCATCGAAGTTATGCTCGCCGCCGCCCGCGGAAATGGAGAACATGATTTGAGCCTTTTGTGTTGGTCGGATTTCGCGGCGGCGCGGGACTGCGAGATCGCCGCGCCGCGCAAACCTTGCGGCGGCTGTTTTCTTGTCTGGGCTTTGTTAGCATCATCCGGTCGCGCCGGGCCGGGCTTCCCGCCGGGGTTTCAGGGCAAGAACGAATGAGCCAGAACAGCTTCGAGACAATCAGTTGCCGAGTGCAATTCCTGAACCCGGCGTTTCTCGGCAACGCCGAGCAAGGCGGCCAATGGCGGACTCCACCGTTTAAGGCCTTGCTGCGGCAATGGTGGCGGGTCGTGTGGGCGGCGGAGCACGGCTTCCCCCAAAAAACTGACCAAATACCCGAGTTTGAAGACAAGCTGCGCGAGTGCGAAGCCCAGCTATTCGGCACCGCCGCCAATCAAGAAAATGGCGGCGGAAGCCGCAAAAGCTTGGTTCGCGTGCGACTGGACTCATGGAGCGAAGGCAAAGATAGGCGGCCCGATTGGGTAACGAACGACTTGCACTATCTTGGATACGGGCCGCTTACTAGGTCAGACGGAAAAATTGTTCCTGCCAAGCTGCCAGTGGTTAGCCCCAGCGAGAGCGAAAAAAGGTTGTCCATCGCGGCCCCAAGCCGGCACATCAATGACCTGAAAGCCACCCTTTGGCTTATGAACCACTTCGGCACAATCGGCGGACGCAGCCGCAACGGATGGGGTTCTTTGGAGCTCTCTATTGACGGCCAAACCCAGTCGCCAGTCGATCTGAACGATCTGAAACGGTTCGGCAGGCCATGGGAACAAGCTTTGGAGCTCAGTTGGGCGCATTGCATCGGAACGAGCGAGCGTGGGTTTTTGATCTGGAAGACTAAGCATCCCAATGATTGGCAAAAGACCATGCACAAGTTGGCTGAGATCAAGAAGGCGCTACGCAAGGAAGTCAAATCCGCTGCCGGTTGCGACTTGAAATGGTTGGCGTGGCCAGTAACCAAATACAAGGGAAGCTCTTGGCGTAACGATTACAGACTTCCCAACAGCCTTCGCTTCAAAATCTGCCAGGATAGCCAGGATAGCCAGGATAGCCGGGATACTAACGACAAACTGCAAGGCATCATTTTTCACATGCCCTGCAAACCGACAATTCTGGAAGAGCCGCACGATATCGAATCAGTCCGCAGTACTTGGGAAGCTGTCCACCAGTTTCTTGACAAATGTTGTGTGCTCGAACGAATGACGGAGAAAGACAATGGGCGAAGTAATTGTCCACCGGTTTCTTGACGACAAGCTGGAGCGGAGCCGGAGCTGAGTATATGTCCGATAAATTCTGGCAAACCAAGCTCCACGCCCGCCTGCACGACCCGGCGGAAAAAGCACTGGTGCTGCTGCGTGATCCAGTGGGCCACGAAAACCGCACTTCCAGTGTCCTGCGCCGCGAACTTGGCTTTGATCAATTGCCGGTGAAGGATTGGCTCGAAACCATGTACAAAGATGTCAAACGCGCCGATTGGTGGGCCGCCGCGGCCGACCGGCCGCAATGGCCGATGGAGGAAAAAAGGGTCGGGAGGGCCGACGGAACTGAAATCAATCTCAAATTGGCTAGGTGGGCGCAAGTTCGCTGGTACAAAGAGCCCGTGCTTCTGCATCCGCTTACCGGAGATAAGTTCGATTTGAAGGAGCTTGCCGGAACGGAAATAACCGACATCACGCAGCGCAGCTTGGAACATTTCCGAAGCTTGATAAGGCTAGACCCGAATGGAGGAGTTGATTGGCGCAAAACCCTGCTGGCGTTCTGGCGTTTTGGCCCGGAACTCCGGGAGGAAAGGGACGGTGGGAAGCTCGGTGAGCTGTGGCCGCTATTGCCCGCGGACACTCGGGTGCCCGACCACTCCATCTGGGACCATCTTGATCTGACCTCAGCCTTTGCCGGCGCGTTCTGCCGCGACAGGAACAGCGGAATCGATCAGCGGGAGTCTTCGGTCGCATCAGAAGATGCCACGCCCGGTGGTGACCGGAATGCACCGGGAGAAAAAGGCGCTGCCGAGCCCGGCGGTGGTGATCGACGTGGTGGAACCAAGGACGGCGAAAAAGGCCAGGCGGCGCTGCTTTCGCTTTCCATCGGGCCGGTGCAAAGTTTCATTGCCGCCGCCCGCACAACTTCGGATTTATGGGCCGGCTCACATTTGCTGTCCCGACTCTCCTGGGAAGCGATAAAAGTCGTCTGCGAAGAACTTGGCCCAGACGCGGTTCTATTTCCCCGTCTGCGCGGATTGCCGCAAGTGGATGTCTGGCTGCGGAATGAGATTGGCCTGCCGTCCGATTGGTTCAAACAGTGCGACTGGACGGAAAGCAATACCGATGCGAATCCCCTGTTCGCCGCAGCACTGCCGAACCGGTTCGTCGCCGTGGTGCCGGAATCCGAAGCCGGGAAGATCGCTGAAAAAGTGCGCCACGCGGTTCGCGACTGGCTGCGGAGCCTCGGTGAACGCGTCGTTCAACGTTTGTTGCAAGAAGCGGGATTGGATTCAGAGGATGATTCCTCGCATTGCTTCAGACAGGTGCGGCGACAACTTGAGGGGTATCCAGAAGTACACTGGTCGGCGGTGCCGTTCTCGCTAATCGGTGTGGATAATCCCGACCGCGAGACGGGCCTGAATACCAATCGGCTCGAAGAGGCCATGCGGCCTTTCTTCAGCGGTGTGGATGGGTGTGGTTCGGGGCAATCGCTGTCTCCCGGTTTTCTTGGCTCGGATGCTTGGCGGGTACTCGGCGAAGGCGCCAAACTTGAAGACGGCACCGCATTTTTCTCGCCCAACCCCGGTGTTCTCTATCCCGCCATGCAGGATCTATCCGAGCGCGTGCTCGCCGCCGCCAAAGCGGTGCGGCCCTTCGGTCAATGCGCCGAACAAGGCTGGCGCTGCTCATTGACCGGCGAGACCGAATGGCTAACCACCGACCCGGAGCAATTGTTCAAATCATACCGGAGACAACAGGATACGCTTTGGGCCAAACTCGCGGAGAAAAGGCCATCTTGGGTGAAACAGGGCGAACATCTTGGCGCCTTGCCCGCGGTGAAGCGGCTGTGGCCGACCTTGTTTGCCGAAGAAGTCGGTCGCATCATCCATCCGCATGGTGGCGCGGAGAAAGAGGAAAACAACGGCGTTGCCGCTGCCGCCCCGGGCGGCCAAAGCGCGAGCCGATTTGTCGTCTCGACCCACACGATGGCATTGGCCGGAAACTTGGAAAGACTGAACAGCAAACTTTCTGAAGACCACAAGGCAAGAACCGTCCTGGATAGACTGGTCCGCCCGAGCGACTATCCCCCAGCCCTGCCGCGGAAACTTGCGCGGAAGAAAAAACTGAAGGACAGCTTGGCGGCGAAAGCTCCCGCAGCGCTTGAGCGATTGCGGGAAGCCGAGGGCGCGGGGGAGGATTCGGGCAAAACCGAAGATGCTGGGAAAGCCTTGCGCGATCTCGAAAAAGTACTGAAAAATCTGCTGGGCCACAAGCTCGATACCTATTACGCGTTGATCATGTTCGACGGCGACCACATGGGACGCATTCTTTCCGGCGAGGCGGAAAACTGCGCAATCACGTATCGAGAGAGCTTTCACCCGAGAGTGCAGCAGGGTTTTGAGAACTTGGCGCAGGGCGACCAAGCCCTAACGAATTACGGTAAGCAGCGGCGCGCCGTATCGCCCAACCGCCATCTTGCAATTTCGGCGGCGTTAAACGATTTTGCGCTGCACGTCGTTCCCGAAGTGGTCGAAAGCGAACACGCGGGGCGCGTGATCTATGCCGGTGGCGACGATGTATTGGCGATGCTGCCGGTAAGCGACTTGCTCTCGGCCATGCCGCGCTTGCGCGAATCCTACAGCGGCACAGCTTCCGATGACGTGGCGCCGGATTGGGGCAAGGCCCGCAATGCCAAAAAACTTGTCTGCAAGGACGGCTTCGTCCTGATGCCACGACGCAGGGGAGCACAACGACTCTTGCGCATGATGGGCAAAGGAGCGACCGCGAGCTGCGGAGCCGTCGTCGCTCACCACCAAACCCCGCTTGGTCACGTCTTGCAGGAATTGCGCGATGCCGAAAAGCGGGCCAAAAACGAAGGTGGGCGAAACGCATTCAGCTTGACTATTTTGAAGCGATCCGGCGGTGCCTTGCGCTGCACCCACAAGTGGCACGGAGTTGAGTGCGGCACTGACAACTTTGCCGAGCGATCCGTCAACCCGATTGAACTACTTCGCCGGTTGCGGAAATTTTTGGCCGATGACCGGGTATCCCGCAGGGCCGCCTATCACTGCCTTGCTTGGTTGCAAGATTTGCCCGCTAAGCCGGACCCGGAAATGCTTGAAAGTTTGCTGGCGCATCAACTGGCCCGTCAGAAGCAAAACAAACTGGCGTGGGATTGCCACGATGTACCCGGCTTGGCGAAAAGTCTGACCAGGCTCGCCCTGAGTTCAGGTGAAACGAATTCAAAAGCGCGGCCGCGGGAACGGCTGAAAAACTTCCTTTCCGTCGCCGAGTTTTTCGCCCGCGAGGTGCGTTCCTCCGAAGACGGCCCTGTCGCTGTCGGTGACAATGGGGCCGGCGCTAACAAGCAAGGGGACAAATCTCTTCCCGGTGATGGTCCTACCGCCGCACCTTCCGCCGGGGCCGGGTCATGACTGCCCAAACGCATTTCATTGAGCCTTTGGATGTGCTGATTCTGCGCGGCAACAAACTGTTCGGCGACCCCGGCAGCTATGCCGAAAGTATTGTGCCGCCATGGCCATCAGTCGCGGCGGGCGCCCTGCGTTCGGCGCTGCTTGCACATAAAGGCGTAGATTTCGCGGCGTTCTCCTCAGGGCGGCACGTGGACGATGAACTGGGAACACCGAAGGACCCGGGGCCATTCGTTCTGACAGCATTCCACCTAGCGCGGTGTGTCGGTTCCAACCATTCCCCCGAGCCTTTGTTTCAGCCGCCAGCGGATTTAGTGATTCGCAAACAGGAATCAACGGCTGCGAAAGAACCTGGAGAAGGTCGGCAGTCGCCCTCCAATAAGAAGCCCGGCAAGAAAACCGGTGGTGAGTTCGATCCCGGCGATTTTTGCGTGGAAAGGCTCCGGCCGCATGAACCACCAACCGGCATTGCGTGCTCGCGCAATACCCGCATGTTGGCGGTGCTGCCCGAAGCTAAGCGCGGCAAACCGGAGTCGGGTTTCTGGCTGAGTTTGGCGAGCTGGCGCAAGTATCTAGCGGGAGACGCGGTTGAGTCAGCCGACCTTGTTCGCGCCGCCGATCTCTGGCGCGCGGAAACCCGGGTCGGAGTCGGTCTGGACGCCAAGCGTCGCCGGGCATCCGATGGGGCGCTGTTTAGTGTCCAAGCGGTTTCCTTGAACAAGTCCGAACATCGCGGCAATTGCGGCGCCGCGGGCCATCGCTCGAACTCTGCCGCCGCGGTTGGATTTCTGGCGCAGTCCACCGGCGCGAACTTCCCGGACCAATTCGCCATGCGCTTGGGCGGGGATGGGCGTGCCGCGATGGCCCGGAGAGTGGAAGCTGAACCCCGGGGTGTTGATTTTGGGCTTGCGCAGGCCGACCTTGACCAAATTTGCGAAGTTCGCCGTTGCCGTCTAGTGCTCACGACGCCAGGTATTTTCGCTCGGGGCTGGTTGCCCACGGGTGTTTCTGAGTCGAACTCCGAATTGGATTTCCAGCTGCATGGCGTGGGCGGCAAACTCGTCTGCGCTGCCGTCCCGCGGGCGGAAACGGTGTCGGGTTTCGATATCGCCAAGGGTTTGCCCAAAACCGCGCGCCGGGTTGCGCCCGCCGGCAGCGTCTATTGGCTGGAAGAATTGAATGCAACGCCAGATGCGCTGCGCAAGCTTGCCGCGAAAGGGTTTTGGTCGGAAAGGGTGGAAGATCCCATGCGGCGCGCCGAAGGATTCAATCGTTTGGCCATCGCCGCCTACTAAACGGAGTGAATATGTTTGAAGAGAAAGCCATCGTATTTCTATACGCCGTCAGCCCGGTCCACATGGGCGCCGGCACCGCGGTTGGAATCGTTGACAATCCGATCCAGCGCGAGGGCCATACCGGCCATCCCTGCTTTGCCGGTTCCGGCATCAAGGGCGCGGTGCGCCACGGATTCACTTCGATTGGCGGCGACGAAGCGTTGATTGAGGAGCTTTTCGGCCCTGCGTCGGGAAATTCCAACCTGTACGCGGGTGCGGTCAGTTTCGGGGACGGCCAGCTCGTGGCTTTTCCTGTGCGCAGCCTGCGCCGTGGCTATGTCTACGCTACTTGCCCCCAGGCACTGGCGCGAACGCAACGGCTGCTGCGCATGGCGGAAATCAAAGCGGATTGGAGCATTCCAACGGTGAACGAAGAAAATTGCCTGGTTGGCAACAAGGCGCTGCTCGCCGGTGGCGGCAAGTTGCATTTGGAAGCTTTCGAATATGCTGATATCAGCGATGAAGACGAGAAGCAGAAGCTCCGGTCCATAGCGACCGATCTGGCCGACCAGGCTTTGCCGGCCAAAAATGCCGGCTGCGAGTTTTTCCACCAGAAATTGAAGAGCGATCTCGTGATATTGTCCGATACCGACTTCGCCTATTTCTGCGAGCACGCCACATCGGTCGAACCCCATGTGTGCATTGACGACGAAACCGGAACGGCCCATGATGGTAGCCTGTTTTTCACGGAAAACCTGCCGCCGGAATCCATCATGATTGCCCCGCTGCTTGCCAGCGGCAGTCGCAAAAAAAACTCTGACGAAGGGAGTACCAATCTCGATGCCGCCACGGTGCTGCTCGGATTGCAAAACGCCATTGATGGCAAGGTATTGCAAATCGGCGGTGACGCGACCACCGGTCGCGGCTTGGTGCTCGCCAACGTGCAGCGGCAGCGGGGTGCCTAACCATGCCCAAGCTGACACTTGAGCAACGGCGGGCGCAAGATGCATGGGGCAAATCCGACGGCTGCTCGAAGGAATACATGAAACTCGCCAAAGGGCTACCGGCACTCATTATGAACAGTGGTCTAATGCAGGTCATGGCGTTCCTGCATGAAAAGGGTGGAGATGATAATGGTTGCCACGACCAATTGGCTAAGCATCTGCGAAGCTGGCTGAGCGAAAGATTCCCTGGTGACGTGCCTGAAAATTTCACGGATTTTATGGATGGCCTGATGAAAGCGAATCCCAAAACCTATCAGGATATCACAACCGAAGCCTTCGCTTGGCTGCGCTGGATGCGGCAGATGGCCGCTGCCCGGCAAACAGGATAAAAGTATGTGCGCCGCCGCCGTTCCCGCCTATCTTGGAAAAAATTTCAAAGACGCATCCCCCGCGCTTCGATTCAATATGTATTTGCCTATCTGGACGCTTCGGGCGGAACAAGAGGAGGAGATTAACAGTCGATCAAAGAAAGGCAGTAAAGGCAGGCATATTCAGCGCCTTATTAACAGAAAGGGTATCGATGGGGCAATTAAGGATCTGACGGCCATAAAAAATGAAGAAAAACAATGGATGAAGGCCCTAAACACTAGGCAATCCGCATTATCCAGTGCTGCACACGGGGCGGAGACAGCGACCCTGACCCTGATAGCCAGGTCTATCGCGCCTTTCGTTACCGGCTTGGGCCAAGAGCACCCGCTTGAAAATGGTTTTTCCTTCCTCAACCCCCATGGACTTCCGTACCTCCCCGGCAGTGGCGTGAAGGGTGTATTGCGCCGTGCCGCACAGGAGCTAGAGTGCGGGAAATGGGACGATTCGAAAGGTTGGGGCAATACTGGACTCTGCGACTATCCGAACTACTCATTAACCGATGCACTTTTCGGAGTCAAACCCGCAGCCGGCGAGAGTGACCATTTTCCCGGAGCATTATCGTTTTGGGATGTGACTCCACAGTTCGATAGCAATTTGTCCGTGGAGGTGATGACTCCCCACCAATCACACTATTATCAGAAAGGTGAGTCTCCGCACGATTCCGGCAAATCCAACCCAATCTTTTTTCTCACTGTCCCACCGGGTGCAAAATTCACGTTTCATATAGTCTGTGATAAGAAGCGACTGGCAAAATACGCACACGGATTGAATGAGAACAACCGCTGGAAGCTGCTGTTGACCGCGGCCTTCGAGCACGCATTCGAATGGCTAGGCTTCGGCGCAAAGACCTCTGTGGGATACGGTGCAATGGAACGCGACAATGTAGCCGAAGAGGAAAATGCCCGCCGAGCTAAAGAGGAAGAGGAAGAAAAGCAGAAACAGGCAGACTTGGCGAAGCTAAGTCCGGTTGAGAGAAAAATCGAGGAATTTCTTCGCAACAGACCCGATAAGAATCAACCCTGGGAAACAACGGTTTTTTTGTCGATAAGTAAGGAAATCAATGAGGGAAGATGGCGGGGTAAAGAGAAAAAGGAGGCAGCTATATGGATTCAGAAAAAGCTGGAAGAATTTAAAAAACGGACGAAACCCCGCAAAAAGAAAAAGAAGACACTCGACAAGAAACTCGAACAAGTCAAAAAATGGTTGAGCGAGTAAGATGCACGAACTAATCTATAGAAATCGGCACTATATTCTCGAACTAGCAAAGAAACATGGCTTGGAGAACGTGCGAGTTTTTGGTTCAATGGCCCGCGGCGACGCGGACGAGGACAGTGATGTGGATTTGCTGGTAACCGCCCCCAAGGGAATATCCGGGTTGGCTCTGGGAGGCTTGTTGATGGATGTAAGTTCGCTTCTAGGTCGAAAGGTAGATGTGGTGACGGAGCAGGGTTTGCGGCAGGATTTGAGGGGGCGGATTCTGCGTGAGGCTATCCCGCTGTGAAACGCGATGGCGACACAGACCAAGCGCTAGTCAGCCATATCTTGGAATGTATAAATCGTGTAGAGCTTTATACAGTCGAAGGTCAGGATGGATTTTGTCAATCGAGTATGACCCAAGACGCGGTCGTTAGAAATTTGCAAATCATGTCAGAATCCACGCAGCGCCTGAGTGATCGGATCAAGAAGTGCGAGCCAGATATTCCTTGGAGAAAAATCGCTGGATTTCGCAATATAATTACTCATGATTACTTTGATATTGATGAGGATATAGTTTGGACTGTTATTGAGCAGGACCTGCCAGTCCTCAAACGAGCTATTGTCCGAATGGCGAATGCTCTGCAAAAAGAAATGGATTAAGGAGAAGGATTGATGAATACCCAGCCCAACGTGATCTTGCTGTGTACGGTGGGAGGCAGTCACGAACCAATCATAAAGGCGATTGAATCGACCAATCCCGACTATGTATGCTTCCTTTGTACGGGACCCGGTGAAAAAACGAGCAATTCCAGCTCCAAGAAAATGATCAACGGCAAAGGCAACGTGATCAAAAAGCATCAGGAAGACGAAGCACCGTCGCTGCCTAATATACCTAAGCAAGCAAAACTTTCCGATTCGCAATTCGAAATCAAAATCATTCCGGCGGATGATTTCGATGGGGCTTTGATCAAAATTCTTGACACGCTAGACGATCTGATTAAAAGATTCGGTAGGGTGAAGTTTACTGCCGATTACACGGGCGGAACCAAGACCATGTCCGCTGCGCTCGTGTATGCCGCACTGGAAAGGATAGAACTGATGGATTTGACCCTGACCTTGGTGACGGGCATAAGAGCGGACCTCAATTTGGTCCAACACTACACGGAACAAATGACCATCGCGAGCATCGACCGAGCGCTTTTACGCAGAATGTTGGCGCAGCATCTGTCCGCATGGCGGTGCTTTGCCTATCGCGAGGCGGAATTGGGGTTGTGTCAAGTGCAGCCTTCGGTGGATTCGCCGGATCGAACCCGGCTGGGGCTGGCGTTAACATTGAGCAAGGCCTTTGCCCGCTGGGACATTTTCGACCACGCGGGCGCCCTTGAGCTCTTGCGGAACTACGGTGCCCGCATCCAGGAAGCTTGGCCAACGCTATTGCGTGATCTCAGCTTGCTTGTGAGGGAAGGTGATAAACGCCAAACGCCAGCGCTGATTTTCGATCTATGGTGCAACGCCGAGCGGCGCGCGGAACAGGGTCGATACGATGATGCCGTGGCGCGCGTGTACCGAATGCTCGAATGGACGGCGCAATGGCAACTCGATGCCAAGCTTGGCATTTCCACGGCGGATTTTCCGCGCGACAAACTGCCCGAAGATCTGAGAATCGAACCGGCGGCGGATGGGAAGCTGAAAATCGGGCTGTGGCATTCTTGGCAGGTCGCGGCCCTGCAACTCGGCTACCCCATGGCAGGTTTGGTGTCCGGCAGTGAGGGGGACAGAATGCGCGGGTTGTTGGGTACCCGCAATAATTCGATTTTGGCCCACGGCTACAAGCCGGTTGCCAAAGCGGATTGGCAGCAGATGTGCGACTGGATTAAAGAAAGTTTCTTTCCGGTTTTCGAACAGCTCGCCAAAGAGGTTGGCCTGAAGGAAAAACCGGACCAGCTGCCACGCGAGTTGCCCGAATCCGTATGAAACGCTTGTTGAACAGGAGCGGGTCGATGTTCGTATCCGCACCGGCGCTCCCAGCACCGAGTTAGGCCCGATCCGCGAGTTTGCCGGCAAACTGGCGAAAGAGTTCCGGCGATTCCCCGAATCGCAGGTATTGGCGGTCGGCGGCCAACTCCCGCAAGCTTGCCGCGCGTCGCGGCTGAATTCGCTTGTGATTACATGATTCGACAGCTTACAGGGGCCGATCATGTCCAGTCGCAGCCTATACATTGCCGTTTACGACGTGTCCAAACCTTCTCGCTTGCGCAAGGTCCATCAGATCGTGAAGGCCTACGCGACCGGCGGGCAGAAGTCCGCCTACGAATGTTTCCTGTCGCCAGCGGAGCGGAAAACGCTCTTCGCCGATGTCTGCGGCGTTATTCATGAAGTTGAGGATCGGTTCGCTATTTTGCGCGTAGAGGAAAGAGCGGAAAGTGTGCTGCGCGGCATCGCCATACCGCCGGCGGACCCGGATTTCTATTACTTTGGGTGAGCCACGATGACGAATCTGTATATCGACAGAAAAGATATTGCGCTCAGCGTATCCGGTGGAGCGCTCTATCTGCGCGAACCCGGTGCCAAAGCTCGTTCCCTGCCTTTGGCGCAGCTTGAGCGCGTGGTCATCCGGGGCCGTGCCGATTTCTCCACCTCCACGATTGCCGCCATTACCGCCGCGGGTGCCGGAGTTCTGATGCTCGGCGGTTGCCGCAACGAAAGAATCGCCACGATGTATGACAAGCCCCATAACGATGTTTTGCGGCGGATCGGCCAATACGATGCCTTCCGCAATAACGACCTGCGTTTGCAATGGTCGAAATCGCTGGTCGCGGCGAAAATCGGGGCGCAAAGAAATTTCCTCTGCAAGGCGCTTGCCCGCAGACCGGATAAACGAAGGGCATTGACGCGCGCCAGCGGCCAGCTCGAAAACGCCGCCAACCGGCTGCAAGCACTCGATTCCGACACCAACGTGGCCATGCTGCTGGGCATCGAAGGTTCGGCCGCGGCCGCGTATTTCAAGGCCTTCGCCGAATTGCTGCCACCGTCCCTCGGCTTTGCGGGCCGCCGCCGCCGACCGCCGCCGGATCCGGTCAACGCCTGTCTTTCATTGGCCTACACCCTGCTACATTTCGAGGGTGTATCGGTATGTCATGAATCCGGGCTGGACCCAATGCTTGGGCTTTTCCATGCGCCGGCGTTTGGCCGGGAATCCCTTGCATCCGATTTGATCGAACCGTTTCGACCGCATGTGGATGCTTGGGTGTGGTCGCTGTTTCGGGACCGTGTTCTAGTCGGCGACAATTTCTCAAAGTCCGGCGGAGCGACGCTGCTCAACAAGAATGGCCGCGCAAAGTTCTATGCGAACTTCCACTCTTTGGCAACGGCTTTGCGCCGATTGCTACGGCGTCAATCGCGCCTCGCCGCCCGACTGTTTTCTCATCGGGCCAAGTTGGAAAATTTGCCGGTGTTCGCAATGGCGGACGACCAAGACCGGGCAGAATTCGCTGGTGACTCAGATTCGCCAACCCACAACTCCAGCACAGAAGCTGTGCACGACGAGGAACCACAATGGAAATGAAGCCGCTGTATTTCAATAGCGCCCAACCGCTTTCCGTAAAGCTCGACGGCCCCGCATTGCGCGTTTCCCAAGAAGGCAAAAGCTGCCGCCGCTACCCGTTGTGCAGGGTTTCCCGAGTCACCGTGAGCGGGCAAACCGAATGGGCCACCGATGCTTTGCTTGCCTGCGCCGATGCTGGAATCAATATCAGCTTTCTTAATGCGGGGGGCGATACGCGGGCGCGCTTCATGGGCCGTTCGCCAGCCGGGGGAGGGCTGGCGCAGATTTGGTCCAACTTCTTGGATCGTCCAGACCACGAGTTCTTGCTGGCCGAATGGCGTGAAAACACCCGCCGGAAAGCGATCAGCCTGTGTGCGCTGCGACTCAGCCTCCAGACGGCCACGCTGCTGGCGCGTCCGAATGCGCTGATCTCGGTTCCCCCGGCCGAACAGCGGGAGCTTGAGGGATTTATGGCGCAACTCAATGGGCAGATCGAGTCCAGGCTGGTATTCGAGCTATCCCGCTACGGACTGGACTGCGAAAACATTGATATGCTCGATTTGACTTCCGAAATCGTCATTATCGTGCAATGGTCACTGCGCCCCGACTTGGCCAAATGGTGGAAAAAACGCAACCGCCGATGCGACCCCGAACGCGTCACTTCCGCCGTTGCCTTTTTGGAAAAATTCGGGGGCACCGTGGATTTCCAGCTGCGCGAGGTGCTGCACGGCCTATATCGTTTTCTGCGGAGACTTGAATAATGCCGACAAGCAAAAAAACATCTTGGCTAATCTGCTATGATATTGCCGACCCGACGCGCTTGCAGCGGGTTCACAAGTTGGTTAAGCGGTTCGCACTGCCGTTCCAGTATTCGGTCTTTCGGACTAAGGCGACTAGACGCGAAATCATCGGTTTGCTCACGACGCTGGAATCCGAGATCGATCCGCGTCGCGACGACGTGAGGGCCTATCCGCTGTGGACTGCGGATTGGCATATGGATGCCGGCAATCGGATGCTGCCGGAAGGCGTGTTTTTCATGGACGAATAGCGCGAGATCTGTAATAATTCGGCTTCGTGTTGGAACGGCCCCCGTTGGAGTCAGCTTGTGTGGATGCCCAAAACTCAGCAAGTGCCTTCGCAATCTGCTGAAGTGAAAGGAATTTTCCGCGCAAGCCTTCCAACACCAACCCTGAAAAAGAAGGGATTAAGACTCGCCGCCCGGTCGGCGCCGAAGGCGAATTTCTTCCAACACCAACCCTGAAAAAGAAGGGATTAAGACCAGGGTGTTGGGTCAGATTAATTATCACGTCTTCTTCCAACACCAACCCTGAAAAAGAAGGGATTAAGACAGATATTTTTTGCCCAAATCGAGATTGCTGAGCTTCCAACACCAACCCTGAAAAAGAAGGGATTAAGACTCCACGAAGCCTAAGTGCTTAAAAACAGACACTTCTTCCAACACCAACCCTGAAAAAGAAGGGATTAAGACGATTTTGCTAAGCGTATTGCGCAAAATCTGCTTCCAACACCAACCCTGAAAAAGAAGGGATTAAGACGTAGCGCGGTTTCTGCTTTATGCTTCTAAGATTTTTCCAACACAGAAGGGATTAAGACTGTCGCGAGTGCGCGTGTAAGCCATGTCGTGGCTTCCAACACCAACCCTGAAAAAGAAGGGATTAAGACGCTGATTTTTCCGGCGGCCAGGTGGTCGTCGAGTTCCAACACCAACCCTGAAAAAGAAGGGATTAAGACGCGTACAGCGGCTTAATTCCGCGCCGCCGCAGCTTCCAACACCAACCCTGAAAAAGAAGGGATTAAGACCTGAAAATAGACACTTTTTGGACACCGCCGTCTTCCAACACCAACCCTGAAAAAGAAGGGATTAAGACAAAGCTTGCCGAGCGCCTCGGCGGCCGCTGTTTCCAACACCAACCCTGAAAAAGAAGGGATTAAGACCCGCCGGAAGGCGGATGTCGGATACCTCCATCTTCCAACACCAACCCTGAAAAAGAAGGGATTAAGACTTTTGGCCGCCGGCGGCGGCGTTTCGCGATGATTTCCAACACCAACCCTGAAAAAGAAGGGATTAAGACCACTTGGTCAGTCATCCGTTTTCTCCTATCTATTTCCAACACCAACCCTGAAAAAGAAGGGATTAAGACCGGCGTCGGCCAGCGTGCCCAGAAGCTCCTCGTTCCAACACCAACCCTGAAAAAGAAGGGATTAAGACTGTCGCGAGTGCGCGTGTAAGCCATGTCGTGGCCTTCCAACACCAACCCTGAAAAAGAAGGGATTAAGACTTTTGGAGGGGGCCTAGAGGATGGAAAGGTGGTCTTCCAACACCAACCCTGAAAAAGAAGGGATTAAGACCGACGATCAGGACGAGCTTGATCAGCTCGCGGTTTCCAACACCAACCCTGAAAAAGAAGGGATTAAGACCGAATGTAATGCCGGTTATCCCTTAAATTTATTTCCAACACCAACCCTGAAAAAGAAGGGATTAAGACACCGCCGGAAGGTGGACGTGCGTTACCTCCAGCTTCCAACACCAACCCTGAAAAAGAAGGGATTAAGACTCGGCCGACGCGGGGTGTTGGGTGAAATTAATAATTCCAACACCAACCCTGAAAAAGAAGGGATTAAGACTCGCGCAGCGTGATCACTTGGTCTGTCATCCGTTTCCAACACCAACCCTGAAAAAGAAGGGATTAAGACTGAAAACCGCCCGGCTTCCGGGATACCTTGCGATTCCAACACCAACCCTGAAAAAGAAGGGATTAAGACTCTCGCCGTGGCTGCCCGTCACGATCTCTACCTTTCCAACACCAACCCTGAAAAAGAAGGGATTAAGACCATTATGAAGGCTCGCTCCATCCATCTTTGGATTCCAACACCAACCCTGAAAAAGAAGGGATTAAGACACTTTCTTCGGCTTGCGCTTAGGCGGAATCGGCTTCCAACACCAACCCTGAAAAAGAAGGGATTAAGACTTCTCAGGATGCGAGTTTTCAGGTATTTCATGCTTCCAACACCAACCCTGAAAAAGAAGGGATTAAGACGTATCCCACGCGGTGGTTCACTTCCCGCGCGAGCTTCCAACACCAACCCTGAAAAAGAAGGGATTAAGACGCCGCAGCGCTGCCTCGAGCGCGGCCATCAAAATTCCAACACCAACCCTGAAAAAGAAGGGATTAAGACGATATCTTCAAGCGTAAGATAACTGAATCGTTTTTCCAACACCAACCCTGAAAAAGAAGGGATTAAGACTGAAATTCCGAAGCGGGTCTAACTCGAGCATTGTTCCAACACCAACCCTGAAAAAGAAGGGATTAAGACGAACAAACTACCGTGCCACCAACGATAGCTCCTTCCAACACCAACCCTGAAAAAGAAGGGATTAAGACGCGAAGCCGCTGCCCGAATCGCAGAAATCTCGTTTCCAACACCAACCCTGAAAAAGAAGGGATTAAGACCATTTTTCACCTCCGAATTCTCCATATCGAGATTCCAACACCAACCCTGAAAAAGAAGGGATTAAGACCCTTTTTGATGCTGAGGGCCAGCGACTCGCGGTTCCAACACCAACCCTGAAAAAGAAGGGATTAAGACTGCGATTAGTTCGCACGCTGCTTCGAGTAGTCCTTCCAACACCAACCCTGAAAAAGAAGGGATTAAGACATCCGGGTCGGCCGACCCGGCCCAGGTCTCGTTCCAACACCAACCCTGAAAAAGAAGGGATTAAGACTGGGTGAGATTTATGATCACGTCTTCTCCTTCCTTCCAACACCAACCCTGAAAAAGAAGGGATTAAGACCCTTTTTGATGCTGAGGGCCAGCGACTCGCGGTTCCAACACCAACCCTGAAAAAGAAGGGATTAAGACTGCGATTAGTTCGCACGCTGCTTCGAGTAGTCCTTCCAACACCAACCCTGAAAAAGAAGGGATTAAGACATCCGGGTCGGCCGACCCGGCCCAGGTCTCGTTCCAACACCAACCCTGAAAAAGAAGGGATTAAGACTGGGTGAGATTTATGATCACGTCTTCTCCTTCCTTCCAACACCAACCCTGAAAAAGAAGGGATTAAGACACCTTCATCGAGAGATATTTTTTGCCCAAATCGTTCCAACACCAACCCTGAAAAAGAAGGGATTAAGACGCGAACCCGGCTTGCTCATCAGCACGGCTGCCTTCCAACACCAACCCTGAAAAAGAAGGGATTAAGACGACCGTGGCTGTCGTCCTCACCGGCAGCGTAGTTTCCAACACCAACCCTGAAAAAGAAGGGATTAAGACATGGATCCATTGAAATATATTTTTTGCCCAAGTTCCAACACCAACCCTGAAAAAGAAGGGATTAAGACTCGTCGAACAGGTCGACGTTGTTGGTCCTGTAGTTCCAACACCAACCCTGAAAAAGAAGGGATTAAGACCTTAAACATTGTCCTTCTCCTTTTTGTGCCGGCTTCCAACACCAACCCTGAAAAAGAAGGGATTAAGACCCTCGGCGCGCGCTTCTTGCCGCACTTGCTCGGCCTTCCAACACCAACCCTGAAAAAGAAGGGATTAAGACTGATTGGATTTGAAAACCCCGAATTTGAACGATTCCAACACCAACCCTGAAAAAGAAGGGATTAAGACTTTTGGCCGCTGGCGAGTGCGGCTCTGCTCATCTTCCAACACCAACCCTGAAAAAGAAGGGATTAAGACTGGGTCAGATTTATGATCACGTCTTTCTCCTATCATATTCCAACACCAACCCTGAAAAAGAAGGGATTAAGACGCTGACGCACCCGCTGCTCGATTTCCGCGGCATTCCAACACCAACCCTGAAAAAGAAGGGATTAAGACACAGCCACTGCTCGTGTTCATCAAATTCCTGATTCCAACACCAACCCTGAAAAAGAAGGGATTAAGACCCGCCGGCGACGATCAGGATGAGCTCCAGTGCATATTCCAACACCAACCCTGAAAAAGAAGGGATTAAGACGCTTTGCCATCCTAGTCTCCTATAGCCGCTGGATTCCAACACCAACCCTGAAAAAGAAGGGATTAAGACGCTTAAGCAGCTCGCTACCCTCGGGCTGCCACGATTCCAACACCAACCCTGAAAAAGAAGGGATTAAGACGCTGCGATTGTGGCGCCCTTACGGCGGTATTGGCATTCCAACACCAACCCTGAAAAAGAAGGGATTAAGACTACCTGGTCAGATCAAATGCAGGTTGCTGTAGATTCCAACACCAACCCTGAAAAAGAAGGGATTAAGACCGGGTGCTGGGTCAGATTTATGATCATCGTCTTATTCCAACACCAACCCTGAAAAAGAAGGGATTAAGACAAAGTCAAGCACTTTTCTCGGCGGCCTCATCGATTCCAACACCAACCCTGAAAAAGAAGGGATTAAGACCCGCCGTCGAAGACATCCTTGCCGAACCGGCGGATTCCAACACCAACCCTGAAAAAGAAGGGATTAAGACCCTTTGCATATCCTGTATTAACCACCATGGCGTATTCCAACACCAACCCTGAAAAAGAAGGGATTAAGACAACGGCTTACCGTAGTAATTCGTTTCCTTCGCGATTCCAACACCAACCCTGAAAAAGAAGGGATTAAGACGCCGGCATCGGCGACGATTTCGATGAGCTCCAGGATTCCAACACCAACCCTGAAAAAGAAGGGATTAAGACGTCGGCATCGGCGATCTGCTCGATGAGCTCCATTCCAACACCAACCCTGAAAAAGAAGGGATTAAGACCTGGGTCAGATTTATTATCATCGTCTTTCTCCATTCCAACACCAACCCTGAAAAAGAAGGGATTAAGACCGAGGTCGTCGTACAGGTCCACGTTGTCCTGCATTCCAACACCAACCCTGAAAAAGAAGGGATTAAGACCTGGGTCAGATTTATTATCATCGTCTTTCTCCATTCCAACACCAACCCTGAAAAAGAAGGGATTAAGACCGAGGTCGTCGTACAGGTCCACGTTGTCCTGCATTCCAACACCAACCCTGAAAAAGAAGGGATTAAGACCTAAGTCGTTGAACAGGTCAACGTTGTTCTTTCATTCCAACACCAACCCTGAAAAAGAAGGGATTAAGACGACCTCGCCGGCCGGATTGCCCACGGTGTGGGCCGTTCCAACACCAACCCTAAAAAAGAAGGGATTAAGACTTAATGAGGCCGGTTTTGGCGGCGCACAGCGAACATTCCAACACTAACTCTGATTAAGAAGGGGTGGAAATTCGTTGGGTGATGCTTGGCTGCGCCGCAGGCGACGGGAGTCCTAGGGTGGGGGAGTTACGGGGCACTTTCGCTGATCAAGTTGACGGTGTATTTTCCGTTTTTTTGGTGGATATCGAACATTCGGATTGGGAAGCGGTTGGTTTCTCGGTCGTGGAAGTAGTGCTCAAGTGTGATGCGCACCATGAGGAAGGCGATTTTGTCCCACGGGATATCCGCCTCTGTGAATAGCTTGGCTTCGAGGGTTTCCTCGGTGAAGCCGAGATTCATTTCGGTGATGCGCGCCCGGAACAGCAGATACACTTGGTTGATCTGGGGCAAGTTGAAAAGAGTGTATAAGCCGCTGCCTTCGAGGCGGATGCGGGCACCGGCTTCTTCCATGGTTTCGCGCGCGGCGCCGGCGTGGGCCGATTCGCCATTTTCCATGAATCCCGCCGGCAGTGTCCATTTTTCCAGCCTGGGTTCGATGCCGCGCTTGCAAAGCAGCACCCGGCCGTCTTCACTAATGGGTACGGTACCAACGACATTGCGCGGATTTTGGTAGAAGACGGTGTCGCACTTGGGGCAGTAATCCCGGTGGCGGTTGTCGCCGGGCGGTACAACGCGGACGATCTTGCCGGCGCAATGTTGGCAGAACTTCATGCGCGCTTGATTTCGCAGTGCAGTCGGAAGCTTTTGGAAGTCATATAAGATTCGATTCCGCGCAAGCGTTTTTCAAGGTCGCGGAAAACAAAGGCGCAATCCTCGGCGGAATTTTTGGGGTCGTCCCCCGGCCGCCCCGGACCACGTCCCGAAGCTGCGGATGTTCCGCGGGCTCCCTTGACGGCTGAATCGCCATCTGCCCCAGCGGTGATCGACGCATAGTCGGCGTGTTCAAAATCGTCCTCTTTATGCCGTCGGCGGCTACCGCGGCCGCGGCGCCGGCGATACCGCCGACGCTGCCGCCGTTCTTCCTCAAGGAATGGGTCCGGGTCAAGCAGGAAGATGCAGGCGATGTAGCCGATGATGGTGAAGGGGCCGAGTACGAACAGCGACAGAATTGTCAGGATGCGAATCCAAAACGGCCCCACTTCTAGATAATCGGCGAAACCGGCGCAGACGCCGGCGATTCGCTTGTCGCGGGTATTGCGGTGGATGGGCTTGCGGTAATTCAGCTTGCGAAAATGTTCCGAAGCCCGTGAAGGGTCGAGGTTGTCCCAGGTGCGGTCGCGGAAGATATCGCGACCCATGCAGAAATACATGACGAAATAGCTGAATATCAACGTGGGCCAGAACAGCACGGCGATGACGTAGACCACCCGCACCAGCGCGGCGGGAACATCGATCCAGTCGGCGATGCCGCTGCAAACGCCGAGCCAGACCGCGTTGCTCTTATTCAAGCGCAGGCTAGCTTGACTGTTCATGTTGTTCCCTCCAATTCGGCACTTCGGCATCAAGGATGGATTCAAGCACATCGATTCGTTCGCTGAGGGAATCCGCCATCGCCGACAGCCGTTCGAGATCGTAGTCTTCCCGGTCGCGGCGCCGATGCGGGTGCCGGCGCCCCCTTTTTCCTTCGCCTTTCAGAAGTCCCAGCTTGATCCAGTAGGTGATGAATCCGAAGACCATGCCCACCAAGGCAAGGACGAAAGTGAGAGCATTCATTTGCGTGACCTATTCGCTGCCAGTTACTTGCTTTCCAAGCGATCTTTCAATTGCTGCAATTCCTTGTCGATGTTTTCTTCGCGAGCCAATTCATCGAACTCGGCCTGCAGGCCCTGTTGCTCCTTGGTTTCACTTTCGATCTGGCCTTCCATTTGGTCGATCTTGCGCTCGTAATACTCGAATTTGTCCATGGCGTTGTCAATCGCATGGCTGCTGAGCTGCTTGCGCACATCGCGGCGGTCGCTGGTTGCCCGGGTGCGCATGACGATGGTCTTCTGCCGCGCCCTCGCGTCGTTGAGCTTGTCCTGCAACTGACCGATTTCGCCGTCAAGCTTGTCCAGGGTCTCGTCGAGCTTGAATAGATCGGCTTCGGTGATTTCCACCCGGCTCTGGATAGCGGCTTTTTCCAGCAACGCCGCCCGCGCCAAGTCTTCGCGCTCTTTGGATAGTGCCAATTCGGCCTTGTACTCCCAATCCTCGGCTTGGGCGCGCAGCTGATCGAGGCGGCGGCTCAGGGTTTTCTTTTCCGCCATCACCCGGGCCATGCTGGATCGTACTTCCACCAAAGTGTCTTCCATTTCCTGAATCACCATCCGGATCAGCTTCTCCGGGTTCTCGGCTTTGTCGAGCAGAGCGCTGATGTTGGAATTGATGATGTCGGACAGTCTTGAAAAAATGCTCATCTTTGATTCCTCCCGTGAAATCCTGTTTGCGATTTCGCGACGGATTTCGCCGCCGCAACCCTAACGGAGCAGGATGCGTGCCAATTTTACGAAAACCTATAAGAGTCTGAAAATTATAGAAAAATATTCATGAGTAACAATCATTTCCGAAACTGAGTGGCTAAAAATCCCAACATATGGTAGTTTCCGCCAATCAGAGATCCCTCCTATTTGGTGGTAGCTTTGCTGGAACGGGAATCGCCGCTGCGCATGATCGGCGAAGCCGCGAGCTTCCTCGAAATGCAGGAGCACGTTTCGCTGGTGGCACCGCTGAACAAGCCGGTTTTGATCGTCGGCGAGCGCGGCACCGGGAAGGAACTCGTCGCCATCCGACTGCACCATCTTTCCCGCCGCTGGGAGCAGAACTTCCTTAAACTGAATTGCGCCGCGCTCAGTGAATCCCTGCTCGAAGCGCAATTGTTCGGGCATGAGGCCGGCGCCTTTACCGGCGCCGGGAAATTGCGCCGGGGCCTGTTCGAACGCGCCGATGCGGGCACCTTGTTTCTCGATGAACTCGCCAATACCAGCATGGCGGTACAGGAGAAAATTCTTCGCGTGATCGAATATGGCGAATTCGAGCGCCTCGGTGGAACTGAAACGATCAAGGTCGATGTGCGTTTGGTTGCCGCCACCAACGAAGATCTGCCGGCCTTGGCCAAATGCGGCAAATTCCGCGACGACTTGCTCGACCGGCTGGCTTTCGATGTCATCACTTTGCCGCCGTTGAGACAACGGCTGGACGATATTCCCATTCTGGCCCAGCATTTCGCCGTCGGCATGGTCAAGGAACTGGGCGGCGGATTTTTCGCCGGATTCAGCCGCAAAGCGCAGTCGTCCCTGCTTGGTTATTCTTGGCCGGGGAATGTGCGCGAACTAAAGAATGTGGTCGAGCGCGCGGTGTATCAGCATGGCGATAAACCCGTCAAGGAGTTGGTTTTCGATCCGTTCGCTTCGCCTTGGCGACCGGCGGCGGGCGAGTCGGAGTCGGCGGGGGCGGGTGGGGTGGTCGCAACCGCCGAAAACGCGCCCGATTTGGCACGCGTGGAAAAGATCGACTTTCGCAGACACCTGCGGGAATATGAGAAACAGCTATTGCGCAGTGCCTTGGAGCGGAATCAATTCAACCAACGCAAAACCGCCGAATTCCTCAAACTCAGCTACGATCAGCTGCGCGGCTACCTGCGCAAATACGATTTGACCTCGGGCTGATTCAAGGCACCACGCCAAACTCCGGGGCGCCGAGCCGCATCGAGCTAACGCGCCTCATTCCGCATTGCCTCGTAGACCACTTGCTGGGCCAAATTATTCTTTAAAGGCGCCGTTGGGCCGCCCCAACTTTTTTTGCGAAAAACTGGAATTATCATGCGAGCCCGGGATACCGTGGGAACGATTCACCAACTTGAAGAGGAAGGCATGAACCGCCCCCAAGCTGAAACCGTGGTCCAAACGATTGCCGATGCGGTCGATCCTCTCGCCACGAAGGAGGAGTTGCGCACCACGGAGGAGCGGCTCCACGGCGAGATTCAGTCCACCAAAGTTTGGTTGCTTGGTGTGTTGCTCGCTATCGCGCTGAGCACGGTAGTGCTCGCGGTGCGGATTGGGGAGCTGGCGGGCTGAAGCCGCGGGGGGCGGAGTCTTCCGGCTTGCTTGCGATTCGTGGTTACGGACTCGATGGGTGATATCGATTAACATGGGCCGATGACCCCATCGATCAAGCAGTTGAAGTATTTGGTCGCGGTAGCCGAGCACCGGCATTTCAGCAAGGCGGCCGAGGCCTGTTTCATTACCCAATCCACGCTAAGCACCGCGATACGGGAGCTTGAGCGGCAGCTTGGCGTGGTGGTTTTCGAACGCAATCGCAAATCCGTGTTGATTACCCCTGCCGGGGAGAAACTACTGGCTCAAGCGCGGACCATCTTGGGGGATGTGGAAGATTTCGTCAGTTTGGCCAAAGCGGAGAGCGGGCCGCTCGCCGGCGAAATCCGGCTCGGAGTCATCCCCACGATCGGGCCTTTTTTGTTGCCGAAAATTTTGAGCGAGTTGCGGCGGCATTACGGCAAGCTGCGCCTGTATCTGAAAGAAGAAATCAGCGCCCGCTTGGCTACGCTGCTGCGGCAGGGCGAACTCGATCTGCTCATGCTGGCGTTTCCCTACCCATTGCGCGATGTGGAAACGGTCCCGTTGTTCGACGACGAATTCCTGCTATGTCTGCCCCGCGGCCATGCTTTGGAACAGCAGCGGTCGGTCCGGCAGCGGCAGCTTCGCGGGGAAGCTTTGCTGTTGCTTGAAGAAGGCCATTGTCTGCGCGACCACGCGCTGGAGGCGTGCGAATTGCAATCCGCCGCTACCAATCTGGTGTACCAGGGCACCAGTTTGCACACTTTGGTCCAGATGGTGGCCAACGGTCTCGGCATGACTTTGCTGCCGGCCTTGGCGGTGGCCGGCGATGTGCTCGGCGAGACGAACCTACCCTTGCGCCGCTTCGACGCGGAGAAAGTTCACCGCAGCATCGGCATGGCTTGGCGCAGGTCCGACCCGCGGCGGCAAGAGTACCGCGCGCTGGCGCAATTCATCGCGGCCCGCTGCGCGCCGGTCGCCGCGGAGAATTACGCCGCCGAATGAGGTGGGCGCGTTGGAATTGCAAGTTTGGCAATTGCGGATGGGAGATGTTTCCGCATCCGACTTGCGCCGGGGCCTTGCCTGGCTCGATGCCAGGGAAGTAGCCTATTACGAGGCCTGCCGTTCGGTCGAGCGCAAGCGACAGTTCGCATTGGGTCGATTATTGCTGCGGGGAGCACTTTCCCATTTGTCTGGCGACCGTAAACCGGGGGAATGGCGTATCGTTCCCGGCCTCCACGGCCGGCCGGTGCTGGCCGCGGGCCAGCCGTTTATCGGTTTCAATTTGGCGCATTCCGCCGAGCGCATTGTGCTCGCGACCGGGTCGCTGCGGATGCTGGGCATTGATATCGAGTATGGCCGCGAGCGGCGGAATATCGAAGGGTTGGCCCGGCGCTGGTTTCATTCTTCGGAATTTGCGCAGCTGATGCGGTTGGCTCCGTCGGCCCGGCCGGCAGCGTTCTATCGACTCTGGACATTAAAGGAAGCGTCGGCCAAGGCGCTTGGCGGCGCTTTGGCGCCGTCGCTGCGGAGATTTAAGGTAAGTGTGGACGAAACCGGCGGCTTCGCCGTCGCGATGGAAGGCGGGGCCGGGGTTCGCTGGCAATTCTTCCAGTTGGATACAGAGCCGGACTATTATTGCGCGTTGGCTTGCCGGTGCGATCGGGAGATCGCATTGACTTCGCGCCGCATGTGCGGTTTGTGGCGTTTCAACCGCGTGGACACCCTGGTACTGGGTAGCGCGGAATTCCGGTCTTGAAGCCCCGCTGGTACCGGTGCGAAGTCTCAGCCGTCATCCAAATCCGCCAGCAACAGCAGCGCGCGCTGCCGCAGCAAAGCTTCGTGGGCATCGCGGACCGGCATATCCCGGGCATTGATCAGCAACTGCCTCGCCCGCTCCCCGTAACGCCGTTCGCTGAGCAGCAGCAGCGCATTACCCGCCTCAAGTTGCACAATCGTCTGGTCGGTGCCGTACCGCAGCGCCAAATCGATGTGTTCCAGCGCCCTGGATCGGGAAGCGCCAAAAGCCAGGCGGGCGGCGATCCCGCCTTCGTGCAGTGCCTGTGCATGCCATGACGCGATGCCGAGATGCGCAATCGCAGACTCCGGGGCCAGCCGCGCCGCGGTTTCGGACGCATCGCGCACGCGCCCGACGTAACCGTCGCCAAAAATCTCCAGGACCGACATAGTTTGCGCGTAGCGGCCCATGGCGTGGGCGAGTTGGAGATGTGCCTCAACGTTTTCGGCATCGAGTTCCACAGCCTTTTCCGCGTATTCGGTGGCGGTGGCGAAAATCTCAGCCCGCTCCTCTTCACCCGCCAGGTGGAATCCGTAAATCGCCAAGGCTTCAGCGGCCAAGGCGTATCCGCTGGAAGTGTCAAGCCGGGCAGTCATCTCCGCGGCCCCAAGAAAATCGCCTTCATCAAACGCCGTCCGCGCGGATTCAATCGATTGGGCGTGCAGCGAACCGAAGGTCAAGCACGCCGCCGCCAGCCACGCGGCGCGCAAAAAGGCGGAGAAGGGCTGATGTTTGTTCTTATCGAAGCACATATTCAAGCACGAACTTCGAGCCATAAAATCCCACAAGCAGCAGCGAAAATCCGGTCAGTGTGCCGCGAATCATGGTGGTTCCGCGCCAGCCCAAGCGGTGGTGGCCCCACAGCAGCACCGCGAACAGCAGCCAAGCGAGCGTGGTGAAAAAGCTTTTGTGGATGATGCCGTCCAGTGCCCAAACATCGTCGATGAAGAAGATGCCGGCGATGATCGCCAAGCTAAGCAGCACCTGGCCGGCCCAGAGCAATTCCAGCAGAAAGGACTCCATATCCTGCAGCGGCGGCAGGCGGGTCAGCAGTCCGCCGGCGCGGCCGTGCTTGAGCCGATGGTTTTGCCAAGAGAGGAAAACCGCCTGCAGCGCGGCGATGGAAATGAATCCGTAGGCCAAAACCGACAGCAGCACATGGCTGCCGGATCCCGCGCCCAGATTGGTTGTGGGAAAGCTGCCGCCGGCCACGAGCGACAACGCAATCGTCGCGATGGCTAGTGGAAATAGACCGATGAACAGATTGTCCAGGGGTTTGCGCAGGCTGGAGGCAAGCGCCAGCGAGGTGATCGCGAGGGCGATCAAGGTGCTGGTCTGGGCGATGCCGAACTGGAATCCCCCGGGCACCCGCACGGTTTCCCAGGCACTTACGGCGTGGGCCGCGACCGCGGCGAGTCCGGCGCACAACACCGGCGTGCGGGCTGCCGCGCCGCTCCGCAACCGCCGCACTTGCAGTGCGCAGGCGATCACGTAGCACACCACGGCGAATAGCCCGGCGATTAGGCGCGTTTCCAGCATGACTTCAGACATTCTTTCCGCATCGGCGAAGGCGAAAGTGTCGCATATGTCCCACCGCAGTTGTAGTGCTTCCTCCGGCTGGTACCAATCGGGATCCAGCTCACGGCCCGTCTGCCTTCGTGCGGCGGTAGGTGTTTCCTATCGGGTTGGCGGCCCACCTTGGGCATGGATGTCCCATTACCGGGATCGCCATGCCGGAAGCAATAGATGGGACGCTTGTCGGGCATGGACGTTCCGTCACGCGCTATACTGAGCGTTTTTCCAAGCGGGCGGAAGCGTGTTCGAAAATCTCACCGCACGGCTGAGCGCGACTTTTCGCGGACTTGGCGGCAAGGCGGTCCTGAACGAAAATCAGATCGAGGCGGCGTTGCGCGATGTGCGCCGCGCTTTGATCGAAGCCGATGCCGCTTTGCCGGTTGTCAAGGAATTCATCGATCGGGCGCGCACCCGCGCCATGGGTGCGGAAGTCGCCCAGAGCCTGACGCCTTCGCAAACCCTCATCAAAATCGTGCAGGCCGAACTAGAGGCGGTCATGGGCCCGTCCGCCCGCGGGCTTGAACTGCGCGCCGCGCCGCCCGCGGTCGTTTTGATGGCCGGCTTGCAGGGTGCCGGCAAGACCACCACGGCGGCGAAGCTGGCGGCTTGGCTTGTCCGGGAGCAGAAGAAGAAGGTGCTGCTGGCCAGCGCCGATGTCCATCGGCCGGCCGCTATCGATCAACTGCGGACGCTGGCGGCGCAAGTCGAGGTGGGATTCGCCGCCGCCGACAGCGGTCAAGGCGCGGTGGCCATCGCCAAGAACGCATTGCGCGAGGCCAAAAAGCAATTCGCCGATGTGCTTATCGTCGATACCGCGGGTCGGCTCGCCATCGACGACGCGATGATGGTGGAAATCCGCCAACTGCACGAAGCGCTGCGGCCAGCGGAAACTTTATTCGTGGTCGATGCGATGGCGGGCCAGGACGCCGCCGCCACGGCCCGCGCCTTCGGCAAGGTGTTGCCGTTGACGGGCGTGGTGCTCACCAAGGCCGACGGCGACGCCCGCGGCGGCGCGGCGCTTTCGGTGCGCCGTGTCACCGGCAAGCCGATCAAATTCATCGGCGTGGGCGAAAAGCCGGATGCCCTCGAACTCTTCCATCCCGAGCGAATCGCCTCGCGGATGCTCGGCATGGGCGACATGATGTCGCTGATCGAAGAGGCCGAGCGCAAGGTAGACAAACGCCAGGCCGCCCGCATGGCGCAAAAAGTAAAAAAAGGCAGGGGTTTCGATCTTGAAGATATGCGCGAGCAATTGCGGCAAATGCGCGGTATGGGGGGCGTGGCCGGCATCATGGACAAACTGCCCGGCCTCGGCGCTCTGCCGCCGGGCGCCGCCGGCATGATGGACGAAGGCCAGTTGCGCCGCTTGGAAGCGGTGATCAACTCCATGACGCCGCGGGAGCGCGCCAACCCCGCGATTCTCAACGGCTCGCGCAAACGCCGCGTCCTGCGGGGTGCCGGCGCCAAAATTCAAGATCTGAACAAATTGCTCAAACAACACAAGATGATGCAAAAAACCGCCCGCAAAATGAAAGGCGGAAACTTGCAAAAAATGATGAGCCAACTCTCCGGTGGCCTGGGGCCCGGGGGATTCCCCGGCGACAAGCCGCCACGCTTCTGAAGGAAGAGTTGCGGCGATCCAAGTTCCCGGCGAAGGCTGCGAAAAGTGCGACCCGTGCGCCCGAATCGGATGGCTGCCGCACCGCGACGGCGGAGGGGTGGGCTATCGGGGGAAGGCATTTAACAACCCGTCTTTCTTTGCCCACCGAATTGGCTTAAAATTGCCGCCCTTTTTGTCCGGGTCGGTCGCGTAAGCCCTTTCCGGCGCCGGCGGTGGTTACGATGAGCCGCCGCCGGTAGGCGTTCGACAGGAGTTGATTATGGTAACCATTCGTCTGGCCCGCGGCGGCGCGAAGAAAAAGCCGTTCTACCACATCACCGTCGCCGATATCCGGGCGCCGCGGGATGGTCGGTTTATTGAACGGATCGGCTTCTTCAATCCCGTCGCCCACCTCGCCCGCCGCAAACAAGAAGAGCGGCTGAGGCTGGATCTGGAGCGCTTGGCGTATTGGCAATCACAAGGCGCCCAGATTACGCCCAGAGTCGCTTCCCTGGCGAAGGAAGCGGCAATCGCCGCCGAGAAAGACGCGAAAGAAGCGGCGGACACCGCCGCCTGAAACCGCCCAATGGCGGCGCTTTGCGGCCAAACCGCGACGCCGAACCGCGGAACCAGACTATGGGAACTGAGTGGTGAATCGTGACCCGCGCCGGCGATGGGAAGCAGTCATCCTGCATCGCGATGGGCAGGATTGGACGGGCGCACGGCGTCAAGGGTTGGGTGCGATTGCAATCCTGGACCAGCCCCGCTGAAAACATTCTGGCTTTCGACCATTTGCTGGTGGAAACGGAACGGGGGCCGGAACATCTGCGCATCGACCGCAGCCGCTGGCAGGGCGAGCGATTGCTGGTGCGCTTCGAGGGAATCGACGAACCGGAATCGGCGCGGCGCTTGAGTGGCTTGGAAGTAGCGGTGCCGGCATCGGCGCTCAATGATTTGGAACCCGGGGAGTATTACTGGCACCAACTCCGGGGCTTGCGTGTGGTGAATGTCGCCGGTGAAAGCTTCGGGCGGGTGAGCCAACTGTTGGAAACCGGCGCCAACGACGTGCTGGCGGTGGAACCGGATGCGGACAGCATCGATAGTCGCCGGCGCCTGATCCCCTATGTTTGGGATCATGTGGTGCGGCGAGTGAGCTTGGATGCCGGCGTAATCGAAGTGGATTGGGGCGCGGACTATTTGGCGGAGCCGTGACATGCGGGTTGATATAGTCACGCTGTTTCCAGACATGTTCGATGCGCTGACCCGATACGGCGTGACGGGAAGGGCGTTTGAGCGGCGATTGTTGCGGCTGATTTGCTGGAATCCGCGGGACTTCGCCACGGACCGGCACCGCACGGTAGACGATCGGCCTTTCGGCGGCGGCCCCGGAATGCTGATGAAAACCGGTCCCTTGTTGGACTGCTTGGCGGCGGCGCGAGCCGGGCTTGAGCAAGAAAAGACCGGCCAAGGTGCAACCGGGCAAGCGGCAAGTAAACGCGCGGCGGATAAGGCGGACAGGGCAGAGAAGGCGGATCAGACAAGAGAAGCGAACAAACGGAATGCGCCGGGCCGCGTGGTGTATTTGTCGCCCCAAGGCCGCCGTATCGATCACGCGGTGGTCGCGCGGTTGGCGCGGCAGCCCCAACTCATCCTGCTTTGTGGGCGCTATCGGGGTATCGACCAGCGGGTAATCGATGCCGCGGTCGATGAGGAACTGTCGCTTGGGGACTTTGTCGTCAGCGGCGGCGAATTGGCGGCGATGGCCTTGCTCGACGCGGTGATTCGCCTGCTGCCGGGTACCCTCGGCGACGGCGACAGCGCCGAAGATGAGAGTTTCGCCGACGGCCTGTTGCTCGGCCCGGAATACACCCGGCCCCGGGAGGCGGTCGGGGTGAGTGTGCCGGAGGTATTGCTGAGCGGTGATCATGGCGAGGTCCGCCGCTGGCGGTTACAGCAAAAGCTCGGCGCGACTTGGCGCAAGCGGCCGGACTTGCTGGCGGCCCGGGAGATGACCGAAGAGGAACAGCGCTTGCTGGCCGAATATCGCGCTGGCAAACAGGAAGCCGGGACGTGACTTGGGCTGCCGGCGAAAATCAGCGAAACAAGACGGCGGGCGCGGCGAGCGCGGTATTTTTAGGAGCGCGGAACATGAGCAAGAACAGAATCATTGAACGGATCGAACAAGAGCAGATGGGCAGGGAATTGCCCGAATTCGGTCCCGGCGACACCGTGGTGGCGCAAGTCCGCATCCGGGAAGGCGAGCGCGAGCGCATCCAAGCGTTCGAGGGCGTGGTCATTGGCGTGCGCAACCGCGGCTTGAGTTCGGCGTTCACGGTGCGCAAGATTTCCCATGGCGTCGGCGTGGAACGAACTTTTCAGACCTACAGCCCGTTGTTGGCCGGCGTCAAAGTCAAACGCCGGGGAGCGGTGCGCCAAGCCAAACTATACTACTTGCGCAATCTGACCGGCCGCGCCGCGCGCATCGCCGAGAAACTCGGCAAGAAACCGCGGGCGGAGGCGAAGTAGCCCCCAACGGGCTTGGTTCGGGCTTCGGTCGCATACATTCAGAAACCTTCGGCGCTCCCAAGGACGGGGGGTGTAGCGCGAAGACGACAGTTTGCACGCAAGCGGAAGGGGTCACCGGCTGGCCCCCGCTCGCAGCCGGGTATATCATCGGGCTTTGCCCCTTTGGAGGTCTCATGAGAGGTTCCATGAACGCGCGCTCTTTCGGCAAAGTCGCGGTGTTGGTCGCGGGCGCGGCGCTGCTCGGCTCCGCGATGCAATCCACCCTCGGCCAATCCGAGGCCATGCGCGAACGCCTGCATCAATCCATCGTCGTCTCCTCCAGCGGCCAATTGGAAATCGTCGCTATCGAGTCCACGCCCCTCGACGCGATTTACGAAGTTGAACTCAGTACCGGCGAAGTGCTGTATGTGAATTCCACCGGTGAATATCTGTTCGCCGGCGATCTATACCAAACCACACCGGACGGCCTGCTCAATCTTTCCGCCGCCACGCGCCAAGAAGCCAATTTGCGCAAAATCGCCGCCGTGCCCGACGCGGAAGCGATCGTTTTCGAGCCGGAAGGCGAGGTCAAAGCAACGTTGACGGTTTTCACCGATGTCGATTGCACCTATTGCCGGCAGTTGCACAGCGAACGCGGGGAATTGCTCGAGCTCGGTGTGCGCATTCGCTACTTGGCCTACCCCCGCGGCGGCGAGAACGCCGAGTCCTACGACAAAATGCTCTCGGTCTGGTGCTCGGACGACCGCCACCGCTCGCTGACCCAAGCCAAGAACGGCCAGAATCTGCCGGCCCGAGAATGCGATTCTCCGGTGCTGGCGCATTATGATTTGGGCAATCAGCTTGGCATCCAAGGCACCCCGGCGCTGGTGTTCCCCGATGGACGCCTGATACCGGGCTACTTGGAAGCGCCCCGTTTGGCGGCGATGCTGGGAATCGAATAAATCCAGTATGCGCCATTTCGTTCCGGCGCCACACCGCCGCCACCGTCCATGAGCGCGCCCGTGAATGTGGGAATTTGCGGCTTAGGCACTGTCGGCGGCGGGGCTCTGCGCCTGTTGCGGGGGAACGCCGCCGAAATCGCCCGCCGCGCCGGCGGTCCGACTCGGGTTACGAAAGTGGCGACGCGCCGCCCGGAACAGGCGCAAATCGACTCTTCGATCAATCTCGGCGCGGACCCTATCGCGGTTGCCCGCGATGGGGAAGTGCATATCCTGGTCGAAACCATGGGTGGTTTCGATCCCGCTGAAGCGGTGGTGCGCGAAGCGCTCGGCAATGGCAAACATGTTGTCACCGCCAACAAAGCGCTGATCGCCGAGCGCGGCGAGGAATTGTTTGCCCTTGCCGGGGCGAACGGGGTGACGCTTGCCTACGAAAGCAGCGTCGCCGGTGGGATTCCCATCATCAAGGCCTTGCGCGAGGGATTGGCGGCCAACCGCATCGAATGGCTGGCGGGAATCATCAATGGCACGGGCAATTTCATCCTCACGGAAATGGCCTCTGGAGGCCGCGATTTCGCCGATGTTTTAGCCGAAGCCCAGCGGCTCGGTTACGCCGAAGCCGATCCCACATTCGATGTCGGCGGAACAGACGCCGCGCACAAGCTCACGATCATGGCGTCCATAGCCTTCGGCATCCCGCTGCGGTTCGATGATGCGCACACCGAGGGAATCGAGAACTTGACGCCGGAAGATCTCGCCTACGCGGAAGAACTCGGCTACCGCGTCAAGCATTTGGGCATCGCCCGGCGCGGGGCGAAAGGTATCGAACTGCGCGTACATCCCACTTTGATTGCCAAGTCCTGGCTCTTGGCGGCAGTATCTGGAGTAGACAATGCGGTTGTAGTTAAAGGTCATGCCGTCGGCTCGACCCTGTACCACGGCCCCGGTGCCGGGGCGGACGCCACCGCCTCGGCCGTGGTGGCGGATATCGTCGATATCGCGCGTCAATCCCGCGCCGGCGCGCGGCAGCCGCTGGTCCCGCCGCTGCATTATTTCGACGCGGTCGATGATTGTCCCATCGTCCCCATGGACAAAATCGAATCGGAATTTTATTTGCGCGTCCCGGTGCGCGACCGCGTGGGCGTGATGGCCAAAATCACCGCCCTGCTCGAACGGCACGCCATCAGCATCGAAGCGGTAATCCAGAAGGAAGTGCGGGTTGGCGATGGCGTCCCCATCGTGTTGCTCACCCATGGCGTTCGCGAGAGCCAGATGAATGCCGCTCTCGCCGAACTCGGCGCCCTCGCCGATGTCGCCGGACCCATCGGCCGCATCCGCGTGGCGCCTTTCCCCGCCGGGAACTAGTCGATGGAATACCTGAGCACCCGCGACGGTTGTTCCGGTTGGGGATTCGAGGATGTCTTGCTGACCGGACTGGCACCCGACGGCGGGCTGTTCGTGCCGGCCGAATTGCCGCGTTTCAGCCGGGACGAACTCGCCGCGATGGGAGAGCTGTCGTATTCGGAACTCGCTTTCCGCATTGCCGCGACTTTCACCGCCGACGCGTTTCCCGCGACCGATTTGCGGCAAATGATCGCCCGCGCCTACGCCGGTTTTTCCCATCCCGAAGTTGCGCCCCTGACCCCGCTGGCGCCGGGCGAACAGGTACTCGAGCTTTTCCACGGCCCGACCCTGGCCTTTAAGGATTTCGCCCTGCAAGTACTTGGCCGGATGCTTGACCACATCCTTGTCCGCAGCAAGCGGCGCGTGTTGATTCTCGGCGCGACTTCCGGGGATACCGGATCGGCCGCGCTTGAGGGCTGCCGCCATTCGAGCCAAGTCGATATCTGCATCCTGCACCCCCACGAAAAAATCTCGGCGGTGCAACGCAAACAGATGACGACGGCAGCCGGGGACAATGTTCTCAATCTCGCGGTCAGGGGCAATTTCGACGACTGCCAGCGGCTCGTCAAGGCCGCATTTACCGACCAGTCCTTTCTGCCGCCCGGTCGGCGCCTGGCGGCGGTTAATTCGATCAACTGGTCGCGCATCGTCATGCAAATCGTGTACTACTTTCACGCTGGTTTGCGACTTGGCGCCTTGGATCGGCCCGTTTCGTTCTCCGTGCCCACCGGCAATTTCGGCGATATCTACGCGGGCTATCTGGCGCGGGAAATGGGCTTGCCGGTGGAGCGGCTCATCGTCGCCACCAACCAAAACGATATTCTGCACCGCCTCATCGCGGGCAACGAGTATTCCACCGCGCCTTTGCGGCACACGCTCTCGCCGAGTATGGATATCCTCGTTTCCAGCAATTTCGAACGTTATCTGTTCGATTTGTTCGAGCGCGACGGCCAGGCATTGAGCCGCTTCATGGCCACCGGCGGCAAACTTTCCATCGAGCGCTGGCGGGCCATGCGCTCGGTATTCAGCAGCGCCAGCGTGAGTGACGCGGAGACTTGCGCCACCATCGCCGAAATCCACCGCGACCATGGCGTATTGCTCGACCCCCACACCGCCGTCGGCGTTCGCGCCGCCCGGGAATGCGGCCGCGACCCGCAAACGCCGATGATTTGCTTGGCGACCGCGCATCCGGCCAAATTCGCCGAAGCCATAGTCGCCGCCGCCCTGCCGCCGCCGGAATTGCCCGTGCGCCTGCAACGCCAGTTCGAGCGGCCCGAACGCTGCCGAGTCATCGACAACGATTTGGCGCAGCTGACCCAAATCCTGCAAAACTTCGCAAAATGACCCAATCCACCGCGCCGCTGCGCCACTCGAAGCATCACTCCACTTTCCCGAGCCTGTTGAATCCATGCCCCAACTAATTCGCCGCGAGGCCACAGCACCCCAACTCCCGCTTGATCTCCACCCTCTGTTGCAGCGGATTTACCGCCAGCGCGGCGTCTCGCACCCGGATGACTTGAAACTCGAACTCAGCGGACTCGAACCGCCCGATTCCCTCAAGGGGATTGCCAAGGCGGTTGACTTGTTGCACGAAGCCCTGCGCCAAAACTGGAAAATTCTCATCGTGGCCGATTTCGATGCCGACGGCGCCACCGGCTGCGCCCTGGCTATCGAAACGCTGTTCGCCTTCGGCTACGGCCAGCTCGATTTCATCGTCCCCGACCGGGCGCTGTACGGTTACGGTCTGACACCGGAAATTGTCGAACTCGCCGCCTGCCGCAACCCCGATTTACTCATCACCGTGGACAACGGCATTTCCAGCGTCGATGGCGTGGCGGCCGCCCGCGCTGCCGGCATGAAAGTGCTGATCACCGACCACCACTTGCCGGGAGACCGGCTGCCGGAAGCCGAAGCCATCATCAACCCGAACCAGCCCGGCTGCGGATTCCCCGCCAAGAATACCGCCGGCGTCGGCGTGATTTTCTATTTGCTGGCGGCCCTGCGAAATCGGCTGCGGCAAAGTGGCTGGTTCGGCGGCGGGGGACCGCCGGAGCCCGATTTGCGGGAATGCCTGGACCTGGTCGCGCTTGGCACCGTGGCCGATGTGGTTCCCTTCGATCGCAACAACCGCATTCTGGTCAACGCCGGTCTGCGCCGCATCCGCGCGGGCAAGGCCCGCCCCGGCGTCCGCGCGCTGTTTGCGACGGCCGACACCTGGCTCAATCCGCGCCCCCCGACCCCGGCGGACGGGAACGGGGACCAACCGGCGGATACCTTTCAAGAAGGACCGCAACGGCAGATGGCGCTGAAAAACAAGTTGCGGGACACGGAAGGCGAACCACTGGCGGCTTTGCTGGCGAAGATGGGCCGCGGCGCGACGGCGGCCGATTTGGCCTTCCGCATCGCGCCCCGGTTGAATGCCGCCGGCAGACTGGAGGACATGTCCACCGGTATCGAATGCCTGCTGTCCGAAACCCCGGAATCGGCCCGGGACCTGGCGTTAACTTTGGATGCTATAAATACCAAACGCAAAGAAATTCAAGCGGAAATGGATCAACAGGCCACCGTCTTGCTGCAACAATTCGAAGCCGAATTCCAAATCGAAGAGGCGCCCGGGGGGGTGGCTCGGGAGACCCGCTGTGACGGCGCGGCAGGAGACGCCAGGCTTCGCAGCGGGAGGAAAATGCCGATGGGATTATGCCTCTTCGACCCAAGCTGGCACCCCGGCGTAGTCGGCATTCTGGCTTCAAAAATAAAGGATCGGCTGCATCGTCCAATCGTAGTATTCGCCGCCGACGCGGCCAATCCCGCGGCGGAACTGAAAGGCTCCGCCCGCTCGATTCCAGGGTTCCACATCCGCGACGCTTTCGACACCATCGCCAGCCGGGAGTCCGGCTTGGTCAGCCGCTTCGGCGGCCACGCCATGGCCGCCGGCCTCAGCTTGGCGCCGGAAAATCTCGACCGCTTCCGCACCGCTTTCGAGCGCGAGGCGGCGCGGCAACTCCGGCCCGAACAGCTGCAAGCAGCTCTGCTCAGCGACGGCTCGCTGGCGCCGGACTGGTTCACACTCGAAGTCGCCCAGATGCTGCACAATGCGGGCCCTTGGGGTAAAGACTTCCCCGAACCCGTATTCGACGGTCGCTTCGCGCTGCGCGGCCAACAAATTCTCAAAGAAAAACACTTGCGAATGGATCTCAGCCCGCTGGACGCCCCCGACACCGTGGTCGGCGCCATCGCCTTCAACGTCCAGCAATGGCCAGCTCCCGAAGCGGAAGAAATCAGTCTCGCCTACCGCCTCGAAATCAACGAATTCCGCGGCCATCGCCGGCTGCAATTGGTGGTTGAGCAAATTCTCACCGAACCGGAACCCGACGCTGAAATCAATTCGAGTTAACAATCGGCGATCAATTCATTCGGCATTGGCGTCGGCCGCCGGTTTCCGCTAACTTAGCCGCAGTTCCGTCTGGCCGACGGGGAAACGCCAATCGAAAATCCAGCAAAGGCGGAGGAAAATGGCGAAAGACAGGGGGCCAACGATTAGTTGGAGCGACTTCGAGAAAGTCGAATTGCGCGTGGGCACGGTGCTGCGGGTGGACGAATTCCCCGAAGCGCGCAAACCGGCCTATATTTTGCGGGTGGATTTCGGCCCCGAAATCGGCGTGCTCAAATCCAGCGCGCAAATCACCAATCTTTATGCCCGAGAGGAACTACCGGGGCGACAGGTGCTGGCGGTGACCAATTTCCCGCCGAAACAAATCGGCCCCATCCGGTCGGAATGCTTGGTCACCGGATTTGAGCGCGATGACGGTGCGATCGTCTTGGCCGGCCCGGACAGCGCGGTGCCGAACGGCGCGCGCTTGCTCTAACCGTCGGCGACCAAGCCGCCGCTCGGCTGGACGTGAAAATGTCTTTGTTGAAAGATTTCGAGCGTTATCCATTGACCTTCGGCCCGACTCCGCTGGAGCCGTTGCCGCGGCTGACCGCGGCCCTCGGCGGCAAGGTGGAAATCTGGGCCAAGCGTGAAGACTGCAATTCCGGCCTCGCGCTGGGCGGCAACAAACTGCGCAAACTCGAATACATCGTGCCCGACGCCATCGCCAGCGGGGCCGACACATTGGTTTCCATCGGCGGCGTGCAGTCCAACCACACCCGGTTGGTGGCGGCCACCGCGGCCAAGCTCGGCATGAACTGCCGACTGGTGCAGGAAAGCTGGGTGCCGGTGGATGACGCGGTCTACGACCGGGTCGGCAATATAATGCTGTCGCGCTTGCTGGGGGCCGATTCGCGCTTGGTCGACGACGGCTTCGACATCGGTATCCGCGATTCTTGGCGCGACGCCATGCGCGAAGTGGAAGAGGCCGGCGGCGTGCCCTACGGTATTCCCGCGGGCGCTTCGGAGCACAAGTTGGGCGGCCTCGGCTATGTTGGTTTCGCCGAAGAACTCCGCGCCCAAGAGGCCGAACTCGGTTTCCGCTTCGATCACATCATCGTCTGTGTGGTAACCGGATCCACCCAGGCCGGCATGATCGTCGGCTTCAAGCCCGACGGTCGCGCGAGCCGGGTGATTGGCATCGACGCTTCGGCCATCCCGGAACCAACCCGCGCCCAAGTGCGGCGCATCGCGGAAAACACCGCCGCCTTGATCGGACTGCGGGATCCCATCACCGAGGAAGACATCCACATAAACCCCGACTATGCCTATCCGGCCTACGGTGTGCCCAGCGAAGCAACCAGCGCCGCCATGCGACTGGCCGCCCGCAGCGAAGGCATGATCACCGACCCGGTATACGAAGGGAAATCAATGCAGGGCATGGTCGATTTGGTCCGCAAGGATTTCTTCCCCGTCGGCGCGAAAATCCTTTATGCCCATCTCGGCGGTGTCCCCGCCATCAACGGCTACGCCTACCGCTACCGCAACGGCTGATATCAAGGCGGCAAGCGCAGCGCAACAATGCCGGCAGGTTGTCCAGGCCGGTCGGCCGCGGTTGATATGGTAGGATTGAGCCGAGCGCCACTTCCGGCGGAGCAGGCGGCGGAGTACCAGGGTGGATCGCAGAAGATTTCTTCGCTACGGCGGAGTGGTATCGGCATCGGCGCTGTTGGGTGGCCGGGCGGCTGCCGCCGAGGACGCGTTCGACAACTGGGGTGGCGGCGAAATCGCCCACATCGCGCCTCTGGCCAACCATGACAGCATTCTGCTCGAGGTTTCCTTCGCCGCGCCGCGCCGCAATCCGGTGTTGCGCGTGGACGGACGGGAGTTTCCCGGTCGTCCCGGCGACACCTTGGGCCGCTTTTGGTCTTTCGCCGCGGACGGCTTGGAAAGCGCCAGGGGATACGAATTGCGGTTGCGCGAAGGCGGCGCCGCGATTGCCGAATCTTGGCCACTGCGCACCGCGCCGGCGCCGGAAGCCCCCGCCGAATCTTTCCGAATGCTCGTGTACAGCTGCGCCGGGGGGCCGGACAACGCCTTGAATCGCGACGGCGTGTGGCGCTATTTGCCGGTTGCGACGCGCCGGCGCCTGTTTCGGCGCGCCCTGGGCTTCAATCCCGACCTCGCCGTTGGTGTCGGCGACCACGTTTATTGGGATCAGACCATCGCCCGGCGCTGGAACAGCGAACAAGCGCGCCGGGCGCGGGAATCCATTTGGGGCAAATACGGCAGTTTCGACGAAGATCTGCCGATCTTCGGCTCAGCCAACGAAACCACCTTGACCGGCTGCCTCGACGAGCAACTGGGCGCTTTGTACGCCGCGGATTTCCGTTCGGTACCCCTTATCCTGACCCAGGACGATCACGATTATTTCGAGAACGACGAAGGCACCGACGAAGTATTCACATTCCCGCCGCGCAATTTCACCGCCCAACTGGGCCGCGCCCAGCAAGCGCTGTACTTTCCCGAATATCTGCCCGAAGCGAATCGGCCCGCGTATTTGGCGGGCGCACGCGCCGACGGGCGCGGCGAATCCTACGGCTCCTACCGCTGGGGAAATTTGCTTGAACTGCTGCTGTACGACTGCCGCAGATTTCTTTCCGTGGCCGGACCCACCAGCGTTTTCGTCGAACAGCAGGCCGAGCGCTGGTTGGCGCGGCGCACCGCCGATGAAGCGGCCGCTCGCCATTTGATTCACATACCCTCCACACCCATGGGATGGACCGCGGGCAAGTGGGGTGAGTGGTATCCAGACTTTCTGCAGCCGAACGGCGACCTGGGATTGGAAAATCCAAAACCCTACTGGCAAAGCGGCTGGTTCTCCCAACATCAGCGCATCCTGTCGGCGCTGGCCGCGCAAGAAGAGCGCATCGCCTTGATGATATCGGGCGATTTGCACGCCATCGGTTCGGGTGCGATTCACCGCAGCGGCGGCGCCGTATTCGAACAGCCTGTGCAGACGATTTTGGCCGGCCCGATCAGCACCGGCACCGGCTGGCCGAGCGCCGTGCGCGGCATCGGAGCCGCCGTGCCGGTGGACCTAGAAGTGGAAGAGCGCGTCAAGCCGCTGGAGCAAAACGGCTTCAGCATCGTCGATGTGGACCCGGACGGCATCGAAGTTCGGCAGTTCGCTTGGCTGCCGGCGATGGGTCTCGACGCCATCGATGAACTGCAACCCTTTTCCAGCTTTCGCTTGAGCCGCGGCGCATGAAGTCTCCGCTGAGCTTGATTTGGGGATCGATTCTCGGCCCGCTCGGCGGCGGCCTGATCAGTATGGGTTTGATCGTCGTGGGCGCCGAATTGATTCCGGCCCCGCCCGGTATCGATGTCACCGACTCGCAAAGTCTGCGCGACGGGGCGCATTTGCTCGGCCCGCAGCATTTCCTGTTTCCGTTTCTGGCCCACGCCGCCGGCATCGTTAACTCTTTTCTGATTCCCGCGCTGCTGTGGTTTATCGCGGCGGGTTTGGCCTTTGCCTACCTGCCGATGGCGCTGGTGGGAGCGCGGCTAATGAAACGGCTGGGAGTGACCACAAGGAGTTCCACATGACGGCCAACATCGACTTCTACACCAACGCCATGTCCCGGGGCAGGATCGTTCACTGGATGATGGAAGAATTGGGCGAGCCTTACCGAACCCATTGGGTGGATTACGGCGGGCCCATGAAGTCGCCCGAGTATCTGGCCATCAATCCCATGGGCAAAGTGCCGGCGCTGGCGCATGACGGCAATGTCATTACCGAGTGCGCGGCGATACTCACTTTTCTGGCCGCCAGCTATCCGGGAAAAGGGTTGATTCCCGCGGACTCGGCCGCGTTGGCGAAGTTCTACCGCTGGATGTTTTTCACCGCCGGCCCGGTGGATCAGGCCACCTCCGCCAAATCCATGGAATGGGTTGTCACGGAAGAACGCAAAGCCATGCTCGGCTTCGGCAATCTCGATGACACCATGGATGCCGTTGAATCGGCGCTGTCCAGCGCCGACCCGTGGATTTGCGGCGACCAATTCACCGCGGTGGATGTGTATCTCGGCTCGCAAATCCACTGGGGTTTGCAATTTGGAACTTGGGATGATCGTCCGCGCTTCAAGGAGTACGCCGAACGCTGCGGGCGTCGGCCGGCATTGCTGCGGGCGAACGAGATCAACGAGCGGCGCATAGCCGAAACCAATCAGCAAGCGCCGGACGAAACCGACTCGGATTCCACCTGACAAGACCGGTGACGGGCCCGGCCAAGGGCGAACAAGACTGCGAACTGGAGGGTGGATTCATGAACAGAAACTGGTTGGCCCACGCGGGACTTTGCCTGTTGGCGGGCTTTAACTGCGCCGCGCTCGCCCAAGACGAGCTCACCATCGAACCGGTTGCCGACGAGCTGTACGTGATTTACGGCTCCGGGGGCAATGTCGCCGTGCGCGTGACGGACGAAGGCGTGATTCTGAGCGACGACAAGTACCCGCGAAACTTCGACGAGATTCAGTCGCTGGTGGCAACCGTCAGCGATCTGCCGGTGCGCTACGTTATCAATACGCATCACCACGGCGACCATGCCGGCGGCAATGTGGGCTATATCGAAATCGCCGAAATCCTCGCCCACCGCAACGCCCGCGCCAATATGATCCGCAACGAGCAGGCCGCGCCGCCGCGGCTGGTCTATGGCACCGAAACTTCGATATTTCTCGGTGGCATCGAAGTGCGGGTGCATTATTTCGGTCGTGGCCATACCGATGGCGACAGCGTTGTTTATTTTCCCGATCTCGGCGTAATTCATGGCGGCGACCTGCTGCACACCACGGCGCCGTTTATCGACTATGCCAATGGTGGCAGCAGCCGAGGCTGGGTCGGCACACTGAACGGCGCGCTGACCCTCGACTGGCATACCGCGATTCCCGGCCACGGCAGTTTGATGAGCCGCCGCGGCGTGGTGGCTTTCCGCAATCAAATGGAGTTGGTGCGCGAACGCATGGCAGCGCTCATCCGAGACGGTGTAGCGCGGGATGGCGCGGCGACGGCGATACGCGACGCCGAGTTGAGTTGGACCCAAGCCGAGCAAGGCCTGTTCATGCAACGCAGTATCCCCGGTTTCTACGACGAGATCGCCGCGGAACTGTGAGTTCGGCTTGATGAGTGGCGGCGGCGAACTGCGAAAACTGCTCGCCGCGCTGGCGCCGAGATTGCTGCCCGAGGAGTTTGTGTTCTGCACCGCGGCCGACGGGCGAAGGGAAGAAATGGCGACCTTGCCCGCGCTGGCGACATTCGCCGAGGCGGAGGGTTTGAGTATGGTGTTGGAGCGCGGATTGGCCGCGGCCCGGGGTTTGCCCCATGGTCCGGTTATGCGCTGCATCAGCCTGAGCGTTCATTCCCCGCTCGAAGCGGTGGGATTGACCGCGGCCGTCTCGAGTCGGCTGGCCCGGCGGGGCATCGCCGCCAATGTAATCGCCGCCTACCATCACGACCATGTATTCGTGCCCGCCGCGCGGGCTCTGGAGGCGCTGGAGGCATTGCGCGGGTTGAGCCGGGAACAAGACCCCTGAATTCCCGCCGCAGGCTTTCGCAAAAATTCGGCGCGGAATGTGCGCCGCGGGCAAACCGGAAACAGGAGCAAGCAACGATGAAAACGATTCCGGCTGTTCTCCTCGCGCCGCTGCTGCTTGGCTCATCCGCGCTCCATGCACAGCAAAGCGCAACTGTCGAGGGCTTGGATCGGCCTGTGGAAATCCTCAAGGACAAATGGGGTATTTCGCATATTTACGCCGAAACCGAACACGATTTGTTTTTCGCCCAAGGTTACAGCGCGGCCCGGGACCGGTTGTTCCAGTTCGAGCTCTGGCGCGCCCAGGCAACCGGCACCACCGCGGAAATTCTCGGCCCCCGCGCCATCGCCCGGGATCACGGTACGAGATTGTTCAAGTTCCGCGGCGACATGGCCGGGGAGCTAAATCACTACCATCCCCGCGGCGTCGATATCATCACTTCCTTTGTCCACGGCGTGAATGCCTACATCGACGAAGCCCTGACGAGCCCGGAGGAGCTGCCGCTGCCATTTCGGTTGCTGGGAATCGAACCCCGGCATTGGACTCCCGAAGTGGTGATTTCCCGCCACCAGGGCCTGCTCGGCAATATCGGCCAGGAACTGCGGATCGGCCGGGCCGTGTGCCTCATCGGTGCGGAGCGGGTGAAGGACTTGCAATATTTCCATCCCCATGAACCGGACCTTTCCCTCGACTCGCTAATCGATTGCGACTCCCTGCTCGAGAACGACATCCTCGGCCTGTACAACGCCTATCGCGGCTCCATTCTGTTTGAACCGGAAGATATCGCGCTGGCCGATTACCGGGCCGGGGCTGCGGAATTCGAACAACTCGCGGGCGTCTTGCGTGACGAAGAGCGGCAATTGAACCGGCGCTCGATAGACAATATCGGCAGCAACAACTGGGTGGTCGGCGCTGAACTGACCCAAGACGGTTGGCCGATGATGGTCAACGATCCGCATCGTGCCCAGGCGGCGCCTTCGCTGCGCTATTGGGCGCATTTGATCGGCCCCGGCTGGAATGTCATTGGCGGCGGCGAACCGACGATCCCCGGCATTTCCATCGGTCACAACGATCACGGCGCTTGGGGATTGACGGTGTTCAACACCGATGGCGAGGATTTGCTGGTGTATGAAACCAATCCGGCGGAACCCAATCAGTACCGCCACAATGGCCAGTGGGAAACCATGCGCGTGATCGCAGAAACGATCAATGTGAAAGACGGCGACCCGGTATCGGTCGAACTGAAATACACCCGGCACGGCCCGGTGGTATTCGAGGACGGCGCGCGCAATCTCGCCTACGCCGTGCGTCCGGCGTGGATGGAGTTCGGCGGAGCCCCCTATCTTGCCTCGCTGCGCATGAACCAGTCGCGCAATTGGGAGGAATTCCGCGAAGCTTCCAATTACAGCAATATTCCCGGCGAAAACATGATCTGGGCCGACCGTGACGGCAACATCGGTTGGCAAGCGGTCGGCATCGCTCCCATCCGCCGCGGTTTCAGCGGCTTGGTGCCCGTGCCAGGAGACGGCCGCTACGAATGGGACGGCTATTTGCCGATCAAGGCCAAGCCCCACGAATATAATCCCGTCCGCGGCTACATCGAAACGTCCAACAGCAACCATACGCCGCCGGATTATCCCTATCTCGATGCCATCGCCTACACTTGGACTGACCCCTACCGCTGGGCGCGCGGCTCGGAAGTGCTGGCCTCCGGCCGCAAGCTGAATATGACGGATATGATCGAGTTGCAGCACGACTATCTGTCGATTCCGGCGCGTTCTTTGACACCCATGCTGGGAACCCTGGAAGCCGCCGACGAGCGCGTCGAAGAGGCCCGCCGCCGCTTGCTCGATTGGGATTTCACCCTCGATGCGGATTCGGTGGCAGCCGGCATCTATGTCGCCTTCGAGCGGCAATTGCTCGACAATATCGAGTTGTTGAAAGTGCCGCCGCCGGCCCAGCCATACCTGAGCATCGGCATGAAAACCATGATCGACATGCTGCTCTCCCCGGACGGGGATTTTGGCGAGGATCCCATCGCCGGCCGGGATGCCTTTCTGCTCGATGCCCTGGCCCAGGCGGTGGATACTCTTACCGCCAAACTGGGTGCCGATATGGCAGCTTGGAGCTACGGCCAGGAAAACTACAAGCACGCGCTGATTCGCCATCCGCTGGCGCCGGCGGTAAATGGGGAATTGCGTGATCGGCTCAATGTCGGCCCGGCGCCGCGGGGCGGCAACGGCTACACCGTGGGCAATACCGGCGCCAGCGACAATCAGACCAGCGGCGCCTCGTTCCGCATCTTTGTCGATACCCGTGACTGGGACAATACCCTCGGCATGAACACTCCGGGGCAGTCGGGCGACCCCGACAGTCCGCTGTACAACAATCTGTTTGATTTATGGGCGAACGACCGGGTGTTCCCGGCATTCTTCTCCCGCGACAAGATCGAGTCCGTGCTCTTTGAGCGACTTCACCTGCAACCACCCAACTAGCGAGGTCCCGCGAATGGACAAATTGGATAAAGACGGCGTCCGATTGCCGATCAAAATCGATTCCACCTCGAACGGCGAATTCGAACCGGTTCCCATTTCCCGCACCAATGTGCGGGCCAATCATTTGGCGCTGGAGCGGGCCGGCGGTTTGGCCAAGCGCAAGGGCCAAACCCGCCGCAATTTCCTCGTTTCGGCCTGTGGCGCGGCCAGCACTTTGCTCGCCTTCAATACCGCCAATGCCCACGCCGGCAAACGCGGCGGCTTTTTCGATTTGCGCGACGAAAGCGCGCTGGACGAGGCCTCGGCGCTGGCCGAAGTCGGCGGCGATGAATTCATCTTCGATGTGCAAGGCCATTACGTCAATCCCGAAGGCGACTGGCTGGGACGCCAGCCCGAAGGTTCGCGCCCCTATTCGGGATTCGCGAAGGCATCCTGCGAGCTCGCCGACGGCCCCGGCGACCGCGCCTATCTCGATTGCCTGAGCGAAAGCGAATTCATCAAGGATGTATTCCTCGACAGCGATACCGATATCATGGTGCTGTCCTTTGTTCCCTCCACCCGGGAGAACGAGCCGGTCACCATCGAAGACGCCGACCAGACCCGCCGCATCGTCTCCGAATTGGAAGGCAGCAAGCGCCTGATGATCCACGGCCGCGTCAATCCCAATCAGGATGGCGATCTCGAAGCCATGGACGAACTCGCGGAAAACTGGAATATCTCCGCGTTCAAAACCTACACCCAATACGGCCCCGGCGGCGTCGGCTATTTCCTCCACGACGATGTCGGCATGGCGATGATCGAGCGCGCCCGAAGCCTCGGCGTGCGCAATATCTGCATCCACAAAGGCTTGCCTTTCGGACCGCGGTCCTACGAGCACAGCCAGTGCTCGGATATCGGCGTGGTGGCGAAAATGTATCCCGATATGAATTTTCTGATTTACCACTCGGGTTTCGTCACCGGCGTGCGCGAACAGGAATTCGCTGCCGGCGCCGGTCGCGATGGCATCGATACGCTGATCCAGTCGCTCGTAGACAACGAAGTAGGTGTCGACTCCAATGTCTACGCCGAACTGGGCAGCACTTGGCGCTACCTCATGCGTGACCCGGACAACGCCGCCCACGCCATCGGCAAGCTGCTGCGCTATTGCGGCGAGAACAATGTGCTCTGGGGCACCGATTCCATTTGGTACGGTTCGCCCCAAGATCAGATTCAAGCTTTCCGCGCCTTCCAAATCAGCGAGGAATACCAAGAGCGCTACGGCTATCCCGCGATCACCGATGAAATCCGCCGCAAAATATTCGGCTTGAACGCCGCCGGACCCTACGGCATCGAACAAGACGAAATCCGCAGCCTAACCGCCAACGATCGAGTAGCCACCGAAAAACTCGCCTACTTGGAAGACCCCCAACCCAGCTTCCTAACCCACGGCCCCAAAAACCGCCGAGAATTCCTAACCTTTCTGAGTCTGGGAGGGTGAGGCTAAAAAGATGCAAAGCATCTTTTTAGCCGAACGGGCCGCCAGGGATGGCGGGACTGGGGTTCAGCTAAGCCACAAGAGCCGCGCCAGGGATGGCATGCAAGCCCCCAACACCCGCACGCCCCGCCCAAAACACCAAGGCAAGGCTTCAACAAAGCCAAAAGCGCCACCCCAAGAAACACATAAACACCACCCGCAACCCCCATCACCAACACACCCAAAGGAGATCAAAATGCCCAAACACCTACTACCCCTAATCGCCGCCGCCACAATATGGACCCCCACCCTGGCCCAGGAACCACCCAACCCGCCTCTATCCGAAATCACCAATTTCCGCCAATACAGCGCCACCTTCGCCAGCGCCGGCCAACCCACCCGCGAGCAATTCCAAACCCTCGCCGACAATGGCTTCGAGCGCGTGGTCTATATCGCTTTCACCAACAACCCCAACGCCTTGCCCGACGCCGATATCGTCGTTAAAGGCCTGGGCATGGAATACACGCAGATCCCCGTCGATTTCAACAATCCGCTCCCCAGCGAGTATTACGCCTTCGCCGATTCCATGGCGCGCAACGAGGGCCGCAAGACCCTGCTCCATTGCCAAGTCAACGCTCGCGCGACCGCCTTCAGCCTGCTGTACCGGGTGCTGGACCAAGATGTGCCCTTGGCCGAGGCCAAAGCCGACATGAACACCGTCTGGCAGCCAAACAAAGTCTGGCGCGACTTGATTTTCACCATCTTGGAAGAAAACGGCATCGACCCCAACTGCGAAGGCTGCGACTGGATTCCCTCCCAGCCGCAACAGTAATCGGAGAGGCACACCCGTTCGAGCACGGCGGCCAGGGCGACTGCGGACTGAACCCTCTCTGCCAGCCGCGCCGGTGATCGGTGATTTCTGCGATTTACCGCAAGTCCTACCGCGATGCCGTGCGCAATGGATGGCTTTCGGACTACTGGATTATCGCGCTGGGCGTGAATGATCCCGGAGCCTTCCAAACCGCCAACGGGCTGGCCGACCAAAAGGGCGCCAGCCTGTCCACCGTTCAATTCCTGCGCGGTTTGGCTTTGGCCCTGGTCATGGGCGGCGCCACCCGCAAGGACGGGCATGCCATCCGCTCTTCGATCAACTTCCTCAACACCATTAAGAAGCCGAAGGAAATGACCAAGGCGCTGGGCTCGCGCAAGGTGCGGAACTGGGTGGACAACCGGCTTGCGGCCTTGCAGCCCGCCGGAGTGGCGGAAGAGCGCGCCGATTATCGCGTGGAGCACCTCGATGCGTACAGCAACATGGCGCGGCGCGAGCAGGCCAAGGCGCAACTCGCCGCGGCCACAGATGAGCAACCCTACGGCATCCTCAATGTCGGGATCTTTGGCGAAGGGACGGACGCGCCCTCGCTCTCGGCGGTTGGGTTCATCGAGCCGCGCAAGTCGCCGGTGGACGTGATCCAAGCGGTGGGCCGCGTCATGCGACGCTCGGAAGGCAAGCAGCTGGGCTACATCGTCTGCCCGATTGTCATTCCGCCCAACACCGATGCCGAACGATGGCTGGCGAACAGCAACAGCCCGGATGAAGGCTGGCCGGCCTTGGGCCAAATCCTGATGGCCCTGCGCGCCCACGACGAAGCCGCCCAAGGGCGAGTGGTTCGGCGCCATGCGGGATTCGGGAGCCATTTTGGACGACTTGATCCAGCCCGTCTCGGATATCGGAGATTGGGAGGCATTGGGAGATTTCCCGGATTCCGCCAGTCGCGAGGGGTAACTCGCGGTGCAGTCAAAACAAGGTGGTGGAAAAAAAGCCGCCGGGGGTGAACGGGGAGGGCACCCCCGGTGGGTAAAGTCATTGGGCTGCGCGAAATTGCTCTGGGTTGTGGTCTGTCGGAGCCGCGCCGATATGCGTTGAGCTGAATCGCCGCCCATGCCGAAATTAGCGATTCGGATTAGCTATTGCTGTCTCGCTTCCACCTATCCGATTCGTCAAGAAAGTACATAAAATCGGTAATGGCCCCAATACGGGCGCTATTGCCGCCGCCCCCGCCAGAACCGCCGATGCTGCCGGAACCGACCCGTTCGGCGATGTTCTCGGGCCGAGTGTTTTGGGTTGTTCCGCCGTGTACTTGATTGAGTTCCCGCGTCGTAAGTACTCTCATGTCGTTCTCCTCAAAGTTGATGTTGATGTGTCTTGCGGTCGACTTATAGGAAGGATTCGGGGAGAGTGCATAATTTTTGCGAAAAAAATTTTCCCGGGGCGGGGGAGGGCGGAAATCGGACGAAAAATTGGGCAAAAGAAAGGCGGGCCAATGCCCGCCTTTCCCGTGTTGCCGATATGTCCGGTCGCCCGGGCGTTGGCGACCTTATTCCGAACCGCCTTGGTTAACGTTCTTCCAGCTGTAGAAGCCCATAAACATCTCTTCCCAGCTTTGCTCGCCCCAATGGACCTCGATGTTCGGATCCGGGTTGAACTCGTTTTGGGCCGAGTTGTCGAAGGCGCCGGTGGCGATGATCTGCGTGCCGGCCGGCACCCGCAGCGGAGTCTCCAGCTCGTGGGACAACTGCCAGTTGAAGGAGTAGGCGGGCACGGAGAGGATCACTTCTTCACTGCCGTCGGGGTAGCGGGCGGTGAACGCCATGCGCTTGCCGCGGAAGTGCATGTGCGGCATCAGGGAGCGAATCTCGGCCTCTTCCGGCACGTGGGTGACCAACTGCATTTCGTGGTCCTTGGCGTGGGCCGGGATATCGATGGTGAAGGCGTTGCCGACACCGCCGGACATGCGCTCTTCGGGAACAACACCTTCATCGTAGAAGTACACGCCGATTTCCGTGGCATCGACGGCTTCCTTGCCCGATGTCGTGTAGTGCAGTTGCAAATTCAGCGTAGTCCCCGCCTTGAGCAGGCCGCCGACACCTTCCGGGTTCAGCGAAAAGCTGTTGCCGGGGGCGTAGCCGGCGATCGATCCCTGATCCGGGTCGCTGCCGCCGAGCAGGGAACCCACATCGATATCGGGATTTTCGGCAAAGATTCTGTCGATGTCTGGAGATTCGCCGGCGGCCATGGCCGCGAACAACTCGGTGCGGATCGCCACGGCGCGCTCTTCCGGCAGTTTGTTGACCGCTTCGATAAACAGATTGAAGCCATCGGCGCGGCCTTCCGGGGGAATCACCGTGGTGATGATGTGGTGCAATACTTCCGGCGAACCGGGAGAGACCTCGGAAGCGCGAACCCAACGGTCTTCGGTCAAGCCGAGGTCGATCGGGATATTGCGGTAATCGACCACGCCGGTGGCGGGAACGGGTTGCGGCGGGACCTTGATGATCAAATCGGGCTCGCCCAGCATCTCGGCCAAGGTCCACTTGGTGTCCGGCCATTCGAGCTCGGTCAGCGGATCGGTTTCGCTGTCGGTGTTGGCCCCGGCGTTGATCCAGCTCACCAGCTTCTGCATTTCGTCGTCTTCCAGATTCATCTGGTTGCGCATCTTATGGCCGACCTTGTTGTCGATTTGGCCGGGCGGCATGCGGCGCGTCATGACCACTTCGCGGATCATCGGCGACCAGCCCTTCACCGCCAGCTTGCTGTCCATGGCGAAAGGCGCGATGCCGCCCTGGCGGTGACATTCCGCGCAGTTCTCGGCGATGATCGGCGCGATATCCCGGTCGTAGGAAAGCTCCCCGTGGGCCCGCAGGCCGCTGTAAGCGATGGCCGCGCCATCGGTGGCGGCGACGGTTAACTCGACATCGTTCCCGGCGAGTACCTGGTCAAGCGTGTCTGCCAGGGAAGCATCGACTTCGCCACGATAGAGCAGTTGGAAAGATTGCGGATCGTAAACCACCGCCTCGTCGAGGCGGGTCAAGCCGAGCATTTCAGCCACGAGTTGGGTATCGTCCATCAAAACGGGAAGATCAATGCCCGCCCGCTCGGTCTCCGCCCGCACCGCGTCGCGCGCGGTATCCAAGCCGGGATTGAGCAACAGGAACACCACGCCCTGCACTTCGTATTCGGCTTGCAATTCGCGCAACGCCGCCAGCGCGGCGGCATCGGTCGCGCCGTTGGCCTGGGGCAGCAAGATGATGGCTTCTTGGTCGTCGTACCAAGCCATATGGTGGAATACGCCTTCGTGGTCGATCAGGGCAAAGTCGCCCACGCGATCGCCGGCGTGCAGCGCTGAGCTGAACAGGAGGGCGCCTAGGGCCGTCGCTAAAGCTTTCTTCACAATGCAGTCCTCGTTGGTGACTCGATTGATTGGATTGTTGCGCTCCCCCAAGCGCGTGAGTATACAAAATTTGTTACTAAAGTACACAGCTTTTCATCGATTTCCGCAAAAAACCGCCCTCGGGCGAGATGGCGCTGGGAGGCGGAAAATCGGGCTTCCGCGCTTCCCGCTGCATGTTTGCGGATAGCGCTGTTCCGGCCCGGGATCAGTCCCCCGCGTAAATTTGAATCGGGTGCGGTTCCGGCGGTGTGGCCGGCGCCTGCGTTCGGGCTTGAGCCGCCAGCGCCCGCAGACGCTCGGCGCGGTTGTCCGGGCTCGGATGCGTGCTGAGAAATTCAAGCGCGCCGGTGCCTCCTTCAGAGTTCAGCATCTTGTTCCACAAAGTCACTCCGGCTTCCGGGTCATAGCCGGCCGCGACCGCCAGCATGAGGCCGATTTCATCGGCTTCATACTCCGCGGTGCGGCTGTTGGGCAGGCCCAGGGCGACGGTCGCGAGCATATTGGCCGCCTCGGTCGTGGCGGGGTCTTCGGTCTCGTAGGCAACGACCGCGATGGCGAGCCCCTGCACAATCGCCAGGGACATCTGCTCGGCGGAATGGTTGGCGATGGCGTGGGAGATTTCATGGCCCATAACGTGGGCGATTTCATCGTCGGTCAGGTCGAGCTTGTGCAGCATTCCGCTATACAACGCCATGCGGCCGCCAGCCATGCACCAAGCGTTGACGGTATCCGGCTCGTCAATCAGCGCGACGCTCCATTCCCAGCCGGCGGTATGCGGCCAGGCGTTTACGGCCGCGGCCACCAGGCGCCCGGTGATGCGCTCCACGCGCTCCGCCGTCGCCGGGTCGGAGAGAAATTCGCCGGATTCGGTCAATTGCCGCAAGGTTGCCACGTAGGCCTGTCGGGACTCCGAGATCGCCATTTCCGGCGGCATCAGCATGAATTGGGTTCTACCGGTGGGACTTGTGGCGCAGGCGGTGAGCGCGAGAAGAAAAATAATCGCGGCTGATCGACGCAACATGAGGACTCCATTGTTTTTGCCCGCTCGCCCCGATTGTAGCGAACTGCGTCCGGCGTTCCAAAACCTTTTCGCCAATCGCCTGCGGCGTGGGATTCAAAGCGGTAACTAGGATGGAGGGAACCGAAGAATCAAAACTGGATGCCGCCGGAGTCCCATTCAGGCGACCGGAGCACTTCGGGTAAAATCGCGGCGGGGCGCGGCGGCCGGGATAGGTGGCCAAGGAGTCGGCGGGAGTGGAAAAATCATGGCGAAAGCGGTTTTACTGATCAATCTGGGTACGCCGGCGGAGCCGACGGCCAAAGGACTGCGGGAGTTCTACCGGTATTTTTTCGCCGACCGGTTCGTATTCGATTTCAATCCCGTGGGCCTGTGGCTGCTGCGCAATTTGATTATTCAACCATTCCGGGCGCCGCGCACCGCCCGCGATTACGCGGGCATTTGGATGCAGGAGGGCTCGCCCCTGTGGGTCTACTCCGAAAGGGTTCGGGCCGGCGCGCAGGCGAAGTTCGATGCCGCGGGTGGCGATGTTGCGGTGCGCATCGGCATGGCCTACAGCGAGCCGTTCATCGCTGCCGCGCTGGCGGAATTGGAGCGCGAGGGCCGCGACGAAATTCTGCTGCTGCCTATGTTCCCGCAATATTCCACCGCAACCACCGCTTCGGCGTTTCACGCAGTTCGCCAAGCCGCCGAACACTGGCGCGTTCCGCCGAAGCTCAAATTTGTCGATGATCTATTCGCCGAGCCCGCCTTCATCCGCGCTTGGAGCGGAGTGGTCGGCGAAGCTTTGGCGAATATCGATGCGGATCATGTGGTGTTCAGTTATCACGGCCTGCCGGAATCGACGATTCGCAAAGCCGATACCGGTGGATACTGCCGCTTCGGCGCCTGCTGCGACGCGGTGCGCGCGGACAACCGCCTCTGTTACCGTGCCCAATGCATGGCAACCACCCGGGCGATCGCCGGCCAGTTGAACTGGGGGGAGGAGCGGTACTCGGTGGCTTTCCAGTCGCGGTTTGGCCGCGCCGAGTGGATCAAGCCCTATTTGGATGCGCATTTGTTGGAATTGCTGGCTCAGGGCAAGAAGCGCGTGGTGGTGCTCACGCCCTCGTTTGTCACCGACTGCCTGGAAACCCTGCACGAAATCGGCATCGAATACCGGGAGCAGTTTCTCGAAGCGGGCGGCGAGGAATTGTTCTTGGCGCCGAACCTGAATGACGCGCCCGGCTGGATCGAAGCGGTTTACGAAATCGCGCGGGGGCATTTAAGCGAATTCGAACCAAGCCGTGGATGAATCCGGCACGAATCCGGTCCGGTTCGTTCGCTGTGCTCCGGTCGTCGGCTTTCGTTTCGTCCGGTCGAGACAATCCCGCCGCTGCGGAATGCGGGTCTCCGCCGGACGACCAAGCGCGCGCTTGCGGCGCGGGATGAATCAGGCCGCGATGGCCCGTTTCACCAGATTCTGCATCAAGGGAATCTTGAAACCGTTGTGGGCCAGCGCCCTCGCCCCGGTCGCGGCCATTGGCGCGACCGCTTCCGCCGTGGCCAGATCCTTGCTCATTCCGCGCACGGCGTTTTCCACATTGCGCAGCCGCCGCGGCGTGGTTTGCACGGCGCCGCAGACGATGCTGGCGTCCGCGATGGTGCCGGCATCGAGGCGGAAAGCCGCCGCGATGCTGACCAGCGAAAAATCCCAAACATTGCGGTCCGCGACCTTCTCGAAGTAAAACCCGGCGTCCCGCCAGTCCGCGGGCAGCCGAATCGCGGTGAGGATATCTCCCGGCCGCAAGATTGTGGTATTGAGAATATCCCGCGCCGGGCCGACGAAAAAGTCCTCCGCGGCTACTTCGCGTTCACCGCCACTGCTGCGGATGACCATGGAGGCGTTCAGCGCGACCAGCGCCGGCGCGGTATCGGAGGCGCCCGCCGCCACGCAGCGGCTGCCTTCGAACAGCGAGTGTTCGCGGTTCATGCCCTGGGGCGTGTCCGCGTAGCAGAGATTGCCACCGGCGCGGTAGCAGGACAGGCCGCGACGGTAATACCAGCAACGCACGTCTTGGGAAACATTGCCGCCAATGGTGCCGATATTGCGGATTTGCGGGCTAGCCACCACCGCGGCCGCCTCGGCCAGCAGCGAGAAATGCTGCCGGATTGATGGATTCTCCGCCACTTCGGTCAACGTGGTCATGGCACCGATTTCCAGCACATCGCCGTCCCCGCGCACGCCGCTGAGGGATTCGATACCACTCAGATCGATCAGCGCATCGGCGGATTTGGCGCGATCCTTCAACCAACCGTAGGTGTCTTGGCCTCCGCCCACCAGCCAGCCCCGGTCGCTGAAGCGGTCGGCGAGGGCCAGGGCATCATCCAGCACCGCCGGCTGATACAACTCCATATTCGGCATTACATCGTGTGATGGCATAGCGGAACCTCAGAATGTATTGGTTTTCAGGGATTGCGTGCTGTACGAATTCCCGGCCAGATGATTGATGATCATGTCCGTGGTGATCGGCGCGGAATTGAACAGATGCCCGTCGAGGGCATCGGAAATAGCCGACGCCAAAGCGGCGCCGGCCGCGCCCTGGGTCGGTTCGCCGATGCCGCGTCCTCCTGCCGGATTCTGCGGATCCGGGATATTGACCGCCGCCGAGCCGGTATCCACCGGCACATCGAGGATGGTCGGCGGTTTGCTTTGATACAGGCCGACATTGGCGGGCAATCCGTTCTGCGGATCGTAAACATGGCGTTCGAGGGCGGCCAAGCCGATTCCCCAAACGGCGCCGCCGCGCATGGCGTTGTCGAAATTCTTCGGATGCACCACGGTGCCGCAATCGGCCACCGCGGCGTAATCGAGGATTTCGTATTTGCCGGTATCGACATCGAGTTCGATTTCGATGAAGCCGACCACCACCCCGGGCGGCTGGCCGACACCGGGGATATCGTCCCTGGCCACGCCGATCAGGCCGCTGGCGGCCAAGCCCCGCACCGCGAGCTGCGTCAGCGGATTGATATCTTCCGGGTATTCTTCGCCGCTGAAACGCCCGCCGAGATCCATGGCGCGCTGCGCGCATTGAGCGTAGCTGAGGCCCGTGCCCGGGTCGGCGCTGCGGAACACGCGCTCGCCGCCGATTTCATAATCCTCGGCGGAGCCGCCGAGGTCCGTGGCGGCGATTTCCTTCATCTTGGCGATCATGTCCTCGCCGGCGACCCAGTTCGCCCGGCTGTGGGTGAATACCGTATTCGAGCCGCCTTGGCCGGAGGAATGCGGCAAATGCCGATCGCTGCGGCCGCGGTGGATTTGGCAGCGATCCCAGGGAATCTGCATGACTTCGGCGGCGGCGCGGCAGGTCGCGGCGTAGGAATAGGTGCCGAGGTTGCCGACACCGCTGTGGATATGCAGGATGCCGTCGGTATCCATCCGCAGCAGGCCGTCGTAGCCACGACCGCCGGCGCCGTGATAGCCGATGCCGACACCGAGCCCGCGGCGCTTGCCGCCGCCGGGCGCGGGCGCCGCCATTCGCTCGCGCCAGTTGAACATGCGCTCGCCTTGGTCGATGGCTTCGCGCACGAAGGCGCTGGTGACCGGCCCTTGACTGCCGCCTTGGAAGCCGCCGCTGTCCAGCGCGTTGATTTTGCGGAATTCCACCCGGTCAACACCGACGGCTTTTGCGGCCTTGTCGGTGACGGGGGCGAGAATGGCCGCCATTTCATTCTGCCCCGGTCCCCGCTGGGCGCCCCGGGGCGTAGTGTTGGTGTAGACCGAGATATGACGGAAGCGCATGGCTTCCGGCTGATAGGCGACGGTGACGTGCTGGGCCGAGGAATTGCCGCTGCCGCCACCGGTCATGCCGCCGTCGTTGACGATCACGAGATCGACCGCGGATACCTTGCCGTTCTCCCGCGCACCGACTTTGATCCAGCCCTGCATGCCGGAGCGGGCCGAGCCGATGTAGAACTCCTGCTCCCGGGTGATGCGCAGCTGCAGCGGCCGGTTGAGCCGGCGCGAAAAATGGCCGGTGATGGCCATATAGGGGTAGGGGCCGATTTTGGAACCAAAGCCGCCGCCGGTGGCTTCGTTGATGAATACCAGATCGGCCAGATCGATATCGAGCATGCGCGCCAAACCGGCATTGTTCGCGCTCTGGCTCTGGGACGAACCATGGAAGTAGCACTTGCCATTTTCCCAGTACGCCATGCAGGTGCGCGATTCCAACGAATGATGCGGATAGCCGATGGTGACGAAGGGTTCTTCGATAATCGCCGCGGCTTCGGCAAAACCGGCTTCCAGATCGCCGAATTCCCATTCGTTGGTGAATTCGGCGCCCACCGGCTCGCGCCCGGCGCGCAGGGCGTCAATGGCTTCCCGCGGCCATTTGATATCGCGGATCGCGGTATCGGAGATGGGAGTCCCATCCGGTCCGTCGCGTTGCGTGCGAACCAGCGCGTTGCCTTCCGGGTAGGCCGTGGCGCCACCGGGTGTCAGGCTCTCCAGCGGATCGACGACGAAAGGCCGCCGCTCGTATTCCACCCGCACCCGCTCGATCGCGGCCTCGGCGATTTCTTCGCTGGTCGCCGCGATGGCCAGAATGGGCTGGCCCACGTAAGTGATGTAGTCCGCGGCGAGCGCTGGATTGAGCGGCGGTTCCACCGGAGCGAGATCGGCCGCGGTAAGCATGCCGAGCACCCCGTCCATGCGCAGCGCTTCGGTGGCGTCGATGCCCGCCACCTGGCCCGAAGGCAGCGGGCTGGTCAGCAGCCGGGCGAAGACCATGCCTTCGCGGCGGTAGTCTTCGGCGTATTTGATCTCGCCGGTGACCTTGCCGGGCACATCGGGCGGAATGAAATCGAGTCCTATATGCATAGTCATGTCAATTGCCCCGCTGCGCGCAAGACGCCGTTGATGTAGTGTTCATAGGCGCCGCAGCGGCACAGATTGCCGGACAGGGCCTGGCGCACCTGCTGCCGGTTCGGCGATGGATTGCTGTTCAGCAGCGCCACTCCGGACATGATCTGGCCAGGAGTGCAAAATCCGCATTGCGGCGAGTTTTCGTCGATGAAGGCCTGCTGCACCGGATGCAGGCTGCCATCCGCGGCCTTCAGGCCCTCGACCGAGAGCACCGCCCGGTTTTTGACGTTGTGGGTCAACACCGAGCAGGAATAATTTGGAACGCCGTCGATGAGCACGGTGCAGGCACCGCACTCGCCGCGGTTGCAGCCAATCTTGGTGCCGGTCAGATTGAGCCGGTAGCGCAAGGTTTGGGCCAGCGTTTCTTGGGGCAGGGCATCCACGGTGCGGGCGGCGCCGTTGATATTGAGGGTCAGCAGTCGCTCGGCGGCGGCCGACCCGGACTGTGCCTGCGCGAGATAGACTCCCGCGGCGCCGGTGGTCGCGGCGGCCCCGGAGAAAATCACCCCTTTGATGAATCGTCTGCGCGTCAGTTGTGCATTCACTGGGATTGCTCCGTTTACTGTATTGCAGGTGCAACTTATGGTGGTTGTGGTGGGTGCCGCGCGGCGAGGTGCGGCCATCGCCGACACCGGTTCGAGCCTAGACGTTTTCCCACCGCAACGCAACAACCGCGAGTGAATTATTGGCCCGCCAATCCCCCGGTCCGATCTGGCAATGCCGTGGTGGGGGCGGCCAGTCGGGCTAGCCGATTTTTCCGGGATAGTCGCTTTCCACCGCATGCCCGCCGCTGCGGACATATTTCCGCGGATTGCCAATCAAGCGTAAGTAGCGCTTGCGCCCTACTCGTAGCGCAGAGCGTCTATGGGGTCGAGGTTGGCGGCTTTGGCCGCGGGCAGGATGCCGAACAGGACGCCGACAAAGCCGGAAAAGCCCAGCGCCATCGCCGCCGCCCAAAAGGGGATGCTCGCGGGCGGGAAGGATTCAATGCTGCCGGAGATCGCCGCGCCGATGCCGAAGCCGATCCCCAGCCCGATCAGGCCACCGAGCAGGGACAGCAGCATCGCTTCGATGAGGAACTGCGCCAGTATGTGGTGCCGTTTGGCGCCGATGGCCTTGCAGATGCCGATTTCCCGGGTGCGTTCGGTAACGGAAACCAACATGATATTCATGATGCCGATGCCGCCCACCAGCAGCGAAATCGAGACGATTCCGCCAACGACGAGAGTGACCATGTTTATCACGGTGTCGAAGGTTTCCAGCAGTTGTTCGGCGGTGTTGATGACGAAATCGTCGTCTTCATCCGGGCCAAGATCGTGGGCGTTGCGCAGCAGGGCCGTCAATTGCCGCGAAACATCTTCCACTTCCGAGTTTTCGCTCAGTGCCAATTGAATTTGGATGTCCGTGCGTGTTTGATTGCCCAGCAGGCTGCGCATGGTGGCGTAGGGCACGAGCACGATATCGTCTTGGTCGAAGCCCATGATATCGCCTTTCGTTTCGAGCAAGCCGATGATCTTGAACCATTCGCCGCCGAGGTCGACATACTCGTCGAGCGGATTTTCCGGCAGGCCGAGATTTTCCCGCACGGCTTCGCCGATTACCGCGACCCGCCGCCGGGTCAGATTGTCGCTTTCGGCGATAAAGCGGCCTCGTTCCACATAGGCTTGGGCCACATCGCGGTAAGCATAGGTGGTGCCCATAATCTGGCTGAACGCGGTTTGGGCCTCGTATCGGATTTGGCTGGCTCGGTTGGCGAACAGAATCGGCGTAATCGATGCCACGCCTTCCGCGCGCCGCTCGATCAGTTCCAGGTCTTCCGGCGTGAGCCGGGCACGCACACCGCGCATTTGCTCGGCGACCGGCGTGTAGGATTGAATCGTCAAGCTGTTCGACCCCAGCGAGGAAAAACTCTCGCCGATGAAAGCGCTCATGCCTTGGGTCAGGGAAATGACGGCGATGACGCCGGCCACGCCGATAACGATGCCCAAGGTGGTGAGGAAACTCCGCAGACCGTGGGCGAAGATCGAAATCAGCGCCGAGCGGCCGCTCTCCAAAATCACATAGAACATCAGTGGAGCGACTCCCCGGAGCGGCGGTCGCGGATAATCCTGCCGTCGAGCAATTCGACGACACGGTCGCCGAGTCCGGCGATATCTTCCTCGTGGGTGACCAGCACCACCGTCTGACCTTCGGTGTGCAGTTGATCGAACAGGCGCATAATTTCCGCCGAGGTTTGGGAGTCGAGATTGCCGGTGGGTTCATCGGCGAGCAAAATCGATGGTTCGGTCACTAGGGCGCGGGCAATGGCGACGCGCTGCCGCTGGCCGCCGGACAGCTGATTCGGCAAGTGGCCCACGCGCTCTTCCAGGCCGACCCGGCGCAAAGCCTCCCGCGCCATTTCCCGGCGCCGCCGGAAACCGATGCGGCGGTATACCAGCGGCTGCATGACATTACCGAGCGCGGTCGCCCGCGGCAACAGATTGAAGCTCTGGAAAATAAAGCCGATTTCGCGGTTGCGGATTTCCGCCAGTTCGTTCGGGCCCAGATCCTCCACATGGGCGCCGTTCAGGTAATACTCGCCCTGGGTGGGGCGATCGAGACAGCCGAGGATATTGAGAAAAGTGGATTTGCCCGAGCCCGAGGAGCCGATGAAGGAAACCCATTCGCCGCGCTCGATCTCGACGCTCAGGCCGTCAAGCGCCCGCACGGTTTGCGAACCCATCTCGTAGTACTTGCAGATATCGCAGAGACGGATCAGCGGCGCGGCGCCGACGCGGGCGCCGGGATCGACCGTCCCCGGTTCAGCCGCGGCGCTGAGGACCCCGTCGCCGCCCACCGCGGCCATCAAAGCTCGACCCGGGTCGCTTCGAGCCGGTCGCCGTCAAGCAGATGCCGCAATTCCCGGTCCGGCCCGACGACGATTTCCACTTCGCCTTCGACCCCGCTGGTCAATTCCTGGAATTCGTCATCGGAGATGCCCACCTCCACCTGCGTCTTGCGGGCGACGCCACCGTCATTGACGAAAATGAAATACTCGCTGAGCAGCTGCGAGCGGTCTTCCTCGAATATAAGCGCCTGGATCGGTACCGCCGGCACGGCCTGGTCGCGGGCGGTGAAGATTTCCGCGCGGCAGGACATCCCCGGCCGCAGCACCACATTGCCCGCGTCGAGAATATCGATTTCGACGGTGAAACTCAGCCCCTGCCGGGTCAATTCGGTTTTCGCGGTATTGGCGATGTAACGCACCACGCCGTGGATAGGCTCTTCGGGATAGGCGATGGCGACGATCTCGGCCCGCTGGCCGACGGCGAGGCTGGCGACATCGGCTTCATCCACGAGCACCTCTGTATAGATGCTGGCCGGATTAGCGATGGTCATCAGCGAGGAGCCGGGGATATTGGTGGAGCTGGCAATGGCAGTTTCCCCGACCTTGATATCGAGGGAAGTGATCACCCCGTCGATGGGGGAAACGATGCGGGTTTTGCTCAATTGATCATTCACTTGTTCGAACTGCGCCTGGGCTTGGGCCAGCCGTTCGCGGGAGGATTTGAGATCGATTCGCGCCAACTCCAATTGGTTGCGCATGGTGTCGAATTCTTCTTCTCCCACCAAGCTGCGCTCGAACAGGCTGCGGGAGCGCTGGAATTGCCGTTCCAGATTGACGATGCGTACTTCCTGCCGCTCGATATCGATGCTGTTCAAGCGCACCGCGGCTTCCGCCTGCTCCAGCGCGGCGAGAAAATTGCGGTCGTCTACGCGCAGCAACAAATCACCGGCTTTCACCCGATCGCCTTCTTCGACGAAGAGCTCGTCTACCTTGCCGATCACTTCGCTGCTGAGCATCACCTCCTCGTGGTGGGCGAGGAAGCCGGAGGCGAGTATGGACGGGCTGATGACACGCTCGCCGACGGCGGCGACGGCGACTTCCTTGGCGTCTGCGCCGAAAAAGTAGCGGTTGATGAAAGGCAGGGCGATCACCCCGGCAATCAACACCAGAATCAGCAGAAGTTTGCGAACATCCTTCATGGGGCTGCTTGAATTTTCAATACGCCGAACAATCCGACATTGTACGCGGCGGAAAAGTTACAGCGACAGGCTGATGGCGATGCTGCCATTGCCGCCGCCCTCGGCTTCGATGAAGGAAACATCGAACTCCAAGCCCTGGGTGAGCAGCACCAGCAGACCCGCCACGAACAGCAGCTGGGGCAGCATCGCGATCAGCGCCGACTTCAGCCACGTCCCGCCCCGCCAGGTGCGATAGCCGTAGACCAACAGCCCCAAGGTCCACAAATACGGGACATTGATCACATTGGCGACGCTGTTGAGCGGAGAATCGCCGAATTGCAAGCCGAGATTGGCGAGCAGCAGCGGGTCGAGCTCAGTCTGGCTGATTTGGCCGCTGGGATTCAGCGCGATAGTGATCATCATGCCGACCACGGAAAACAGCGCGGGAACCGCCGTCCAAGTGGCGAGGCAGAACCAGTTGCGGAAGCGGAAGCCATCGCCGGTCAGGGCCGATACCAGCGTAAAATAACCCGCCTGCAACAGCCAGACGATTAGCAGCACGAAGGTGCCGCCAAGCAAACCGGAGACCGCGAAAACCAGCGGGGAGATATTCTCGGCTTGCTCCCGGAACGCGGCGATTTCTTCTTCGCTTGGGTCGGCATTGCCCTGATAAAGAAGGCTCTCCATAAACCAGGGAATATCGAGCACGCTGAAATACCAGAGCAGAGCGGCCGCTTGTCCACCCAGCATGAGCAGGGCCGGCAGCAGCCACGTGGGTTGGCGGCGCAAGTCGGCGAACGCGGTCGATGGTTCAAGCAGGATATTCAGCACCGTGCGGAATCCGCCGGCGGTTGGCGGTGCGGCCTGTGACATTCATCTACTCTCTGTATTGCGATTCGGTGAATCCGTTATCCGCGTCGCCGTCGCTGGCGGGGAATCGACGCGCGGGCCGCGGGTCAATCGTTGAAAATCGCGTAGGCCTCGGTTTCCAATGAGACCAGTTTCGTGCCGAGAAAAGAGATGTTGCCGGAGTAACGCTGTTCACCCGTGGTGGAGAATTCAAACAGATAGCGGCGACCGAATTGTGGCCAGCCATCTTCGCCGCGGCTAAGCCAAATGCCGCGCAGCACCGTGGTTTGGTCAAGCAGCTGCAAACCCCTGGTGCGGCAGTAACGCCGGACATACGCCACCGTCATGCGCTTGATTTTGTCGTTTTGCCACCAAACTGCGAACACTGTGGCCGCCAAGGCCAAAAAAACGATCAAGCTCAAGCCGAACATGATTGCGCCCCGCCGTGGGCCAAATCGTGATCAACGGGTACCCGGCAAACCACGACCAAAGATCCTTCCCGAAAAAACCCGCCGCCAGTATATGCCGCGACCGACTGCTTGAAAAGCAAGTTCGGGAATCTCGGTCGCGCGCTATTGCCCGCGTCGGGCATATTCTTGGTAGCGCTTGATGTGGGGCGCGAGCAATTCGAGGGCGGTTTTGTCACAGGGCGGCAATTCGGCGGAGCTGGTTTTCAACGGCGTCACCCGCTCGCCCCAGCGGAGCAGGGACGCGGCCCATGTGAGCCCGGCGCCGAAAGCCGCCGACAACACGTAGTCGCCCGGTCGAACGCGGCCTTCCTCCAAAGCTTCGGTCAGCGCGACCGGAATCGTTCCGGCGGAGGTATTGCCGTACTTGTTGACATTTATCACAACCTTTTCTTCGGGAATGCCGATCCGCGCGGCCAGCGCGTCCAAAATTCGCTTGTTGGCCTGATGCGGCACCACCAAGGCGACTTCGTCGATGCCGACCCCCGCTTCCTCAAGCACATCGATACAGGCCTGGGCCATGCTCTTGACGGCTCGCTTGAAAACTTCGCGGCCGTCGAAATTCCAGGCCACGTAGAGGAAATCGTCGGTCAGGCGTTCGTAGGCGGAACCGAAATTGGTGATTTGGATGGCGTTCTTCGCATCCGCCTCGCAGCCGATGCGCGATGTCAGCAAGCCTACCGGGCGCTCGTTCGGCTCGAGTATCACCGCGCCGCAGGCATCGCCGAAAAGGATCGCGGAACTGCGCTGGCTCCAATTCAGGTAGTGGGTGATGTACTCGCCGCCGATGAGCAGGATTTTCTTGTGCTGGCCGGTGGCGATCAGGCTTTTGCACAAATGCATGCCGTAAAGAAAGCCGGTGCAGGCGGTGTTGATATCCAGCGCCGCCGCGTTGCGCGCGCCAAGTGCGTCCTGAATAATCGCCGCGGTGTTCGGACAATAACTGTCGTTGGTCAGGCTCGCCAACAGGATAAGGTCGAGATCCGCGGCGTCCATGTCCGCCGCCGCCAGCGCGCGCCGGGCGGAAACCAGCCCAAGCTCGGAGAAATTGACATGGCTTACGCGGCGCTCACGGATGCCGGAGCGCGAGACGATCCATTCGTCGGAAGTATCGAGGAAAGTGGCCAGATCGTGGTTGGTTAGCCTTGCCGGCGGCACACACATCCCCCAACCGGTAATCTCGGCGTAATACATCTATTAGCTCCCAAATGGTTGTCGCCGAGCCGGCCCGACCTGACTGCGAATGTGCGCCGCGCCAAGTTCACGAATTCCGCCATGGGCCCCCGCCGCGCGCCGCAGGGTATTTCCGGCCTTCCGGCGTGCCGCTTCCCAACTGCGGAGCATACTGTATTTTGTCGTCAGAGCATAGGCGGCATATTGGTTCAGCTTCTACGACGGCGAAGTCCAGAGAACGGGGGCACTGCGCCGGTTGGTCGGCGCGCCGTCTTGAAGTACGGGTCGTCCTTCAGTAGACTTCCCGTCCCCACGCGAATTCCGCCTGCCGCGACTTGGCGGGTGGGCAGGTCTACAAACTTAAAGCCGCAAGGTTTCGAGGAATTCATCATGGCGCTGCGAATCAACGATATTGCACCCAACTTCACCGCACCGACCACCCAGGGTGAGATCGATTTTCACGAGTGGCTGGGGGATCAGTGGGGCGTGCTGTTCTCCCATCCGAAGGACTTCACGCCGGTATGCACCACGGAACTCGGCTACATGGCCGGACTCGAAGAGGAGTTCGCCAAACGCGATTGCAAGATCATCGGGCTGAGCGTGGACCCGGTTTCCAGCCATGCGGCTTGGGCCGACGACATCGAGGAAGTTCAGGGGCACCGGGTGAATTATCCGATGATCGGCGATCATGATCTGAGCGTCGCCAAGTTGTACAACATGTTGCCGGCGGACGAGCCCGGCACATCCGAAGGCCGGACTCCGATGAACAACGCCACCGTGCGGTCGGTGTTCATCATCGCCCCGGACAAAACGATCAAGTTGATGCTCACCTACCCGATGACCACCGGCCGCAATTTCGACGAAATCCTGCGGGTACTCGATTCGATGCAGTTGACCGCGCAACACAAAGTGGCGACGCCGGTGAACTGGCAACAGGGCGACGATGTGATCATCGTGCCGGCGGTTTCCAATGATGAGGCAGAACAGCTTTTTCCCGAAGGCTGGAAAACCGTCAAACCCTATTTGCGCACCGTGGCGCAGCCGCGGTAGGTCTCGGCGGTCGCGGCTCGACCGCCGCCGCTAGCTGAACGGAGTGCTGATCGGCGGCGATCGAGCAAGCTGGTTGTCGAGCGCCGGAGTTGGGGCCAGCCCTCGGGTTCCGGCAGCGACCTGAAGCGGCAGGCGCCTTCGCCGGCCACGGGATTCGCCTCGTCTTCACAGGCGCGGTCCAGCGACGCTTCGTGAATCAGCAGGCAACGCCAAGCGTCGTTGGTGGCCGACACGGGATTCCCCGTGGCCAATCGGTGAATTGCGCGATCAGGCCGCCGTCCCCCATCTGCTGATTGCCGCGGCGTTGAATGAGCGCTCGGTTGTGATCGGTATCGAATCTTCGATGATGAGATTTTCACCGAGATAAAACGCGAACCAGTTGTCGGCCCAAATTTCGCCCCGCAACGCGACCGCGCCCGGCGTATCGACGGATTTCACTTCCAGCGGCGCATTCCGCCCGAAGTCGCAACCGGCCAGGATGATGGCGGCCGACCATGGGATCCAAATTCCACGCATACTTTTTTACTCCTCAACCCCGGGATTTTCCATGCAAACCGTCTAAGGGTCCGTCGGCAGCGCGAAGGCGACCAATTCCGGCCGGTGCAGGCGGTCACCGATGGCGACCAATATATACTGCCGCCCTTCGTGCATATAAGTGATGGGCGCGCCGGTCGCGCCCGCCTCGAGTTCAACCACCCATTCGATTTCCCCGTTCATTTTGTCGTAGGCCCGAAAGAACGGTCCGCCGCTGTTGGTGGCGATTTCGACCGGCATATCCGGCGGCATGCGGCTGTCGCGGCGCAAATTGGTTTGGCCCTCGCCAATGAACAGCAAAGTTTTGGTGAGCAAAGGAGAAGGACGCCCCGGCCAGCCCAACTGGCCGAGATTGAGATGCGCTATGGCCGGATGGTCTCGGGGCCCGTCGCCGTTGGGGCTCGTCCAGACGTGTTCGCCGGTATGCATGTCGATGGCGGTGATGCGTCCATAAGGCGGCTTGAACAAGGGCAAACCCCGAGGTCCCGGCAGCCAGCGCCGAGACCCCTTCACATAGGCGAGATCGGTGTGGTCGGGATCTCCCGGGTACAAATCCGCGACAAAAGGCGAAGTGATCGACGGAACGTAGAAGTAGCCGGTTTCCGGGTCGAAGGCCGCGCCCTGGACATCGGCGCCGCCTTGGGAGCCGGGCAGCTGAATAGTGCCCTGGGTGCCGCCCGGCTCGGCGACCGACGGCGGGGTGAATATCGGTCCGGTGACGTAGTTGTCGAAAATCTCCAGCGCTTCGGTGCGCAATTCCGGTGTGAAGTCGATCAGATTCTCGATGCTGGCGTCTTGCCGGTCGAAGGGCGGCGGCTTGGTGGGAAAGGGCTGGGTCGGCGCGGTGACTTCGCCGGGCACGTCCGATTGCGGCACCGGACGCTCCTCGATTTCCCAAACCGGCTGGCCGGTGCGGCGGTCGAAAACGAACGTGAAGGCTTGCTTGGTGATTTGCGCGAGCGCCGGGATTTCCTCGCCTTCGACCACCAAATCCATGAGCACCGGCGCGGCCGGCAAATCATAGTCCCAAAGACCGTGGCGCACCGTTTGGTAATACCAGACCATTTCGCCGGTGGCGGCGTCGAGGGCGACCAGGCTCTGGGAAAACAGATTGTCGCCGATGCGGTGTCCTCCGTACATGTCGTTGGTGCTCGAACTCAGGGGCAGATACACCATGCCCAGCTCTTCATCCGCCGACATCAGCGCCCACAGTGGACTGTGTCCGGTGTAGGCCCAGGAGCGGTCCTGCCAGGTTTCGACGCCGAACTCGCCTTCCCTGGGAATCGGATTGTAAGTCCAGCGCAGGGCGCCGCTGCGCGCGTCGAAGGCTTGCACTTCGCTCGGCGGCGCTTCGCGGCCGGCAAACGTGTCGCTCATGGCCTGGCCGACGATCACCACATCGCCCACCACCATGGGCACGCCACCCCAGCGGTAGCGCTCGAAATCCGCCGGCATGCGCTGCAGGCTGACGCGGCCGCCTTCGCCGAAATCCTCGATGGCCGCGCCGGTTTCGGCATCAAGCGCGTACAGCCAAGTATTGCGCTGCACCAAGATGCGGGCCCCATCGTCATCGTTCCAGTACGCCAAGCCGCGGGTCACCGCGCCGGGGAGGCCATCGCCGTCGCTGGGCGTCTCCTGCACCCAGATCGTCTCGCCGCTGCCCGGGTTGAACGCTTCCACCAAGCCGACGCCGTTGGGAACATAACCGACGCCGTCGCGCACGATGGCGGTCGCCACATGATTGGCTGAAGTGCGCTGATTGGGATTGATTTCGAGATAGGAGGCATCCAGCCCCGGTCGCCGCCAGACGATTTCCAGTTCATTCACATTGGCCGCGTTGATTTGATCCAGCGGCGAATACTTGGTCATGCCCTTGTCGGCGCCGTAGGCGGGCCATTCGCCGCCGCCAGCCCCATACTGTGCCAGCGCCGCCGGGGCCCAGCACAAAGCCGCAAGAAAAACCGCGGTCGAAACGCCATCAAACCAACGCCGGGTCACCATCAAGCTTCCCCTCGTTCTGCGGAAGACGGCCCCGATTCTAACCCCAATTCCACCGCCGCAAAAAGTCGCGCGGGGAGCAAGATTGTCATGCGTCCAAGGCCGGTTATCCGCGTTGGAATTGCGATGTCCGCCGCCCTGAACCGGTTTTCCGCGAAGCTGTTGGGATGGCGGAGACCTTGGTGCTTGACCCGGATGGCCGATGCGTTCAGCTGGGAAGTGGATTGAAGGTGCGGGTTTTGGGGTCGGCAATCCAGAGCTGGCCGGTGGCGATTTCGAACCACCAGCCGTGGAGAGCCAAGGCGCCACCGGCCTCGCGTTCGCGCAGCCAAGGCAGCGCGCGGAGATTCTCCAGCGAATTGAGCACGGCGCGCTGCTCGGCGCGGCGTGGGAGTTCTTGAGTGGAATGTTTGCCCGGCTCGTCAATGACCTCGCGGCAGGCCGGCGCGGCCGCGGCGGCCCAATCGCGCAAATGGGAGGGCGCCGTTTCGCAGGGGTGCAAGACAGCGTCGAGCGCGGCACCGATGCCGGCGCAGCCGGAATGTCCGCAGACGATCAGATGAGGAATTCCCAAAGTGGTCACGCCCAGTTCCACCGCCGCGAGAATCCCGGTCGCGATTGCGCCCGAATCCGGCGGCGGCACCAAATTCGCCACCGAGCGCACCACCAGCAATTCGCCGGGACGCGCATCGAACAACAGCGCCGGATCGACGCGCGAATCGGCGCAGGCGATAACCATTGCCCGGGGCTGCTGTCCAGCGGCGAGCTTCCGCATGGTCCCGCCGCCAGCGCCGTATTCGCGTTCCCGGAAGCTGCGGGCGCCGCGGAGCAGGGCGGCGATTGGTTCGTCAACGGGGTGGGTGGCCATGGAGACGCGACCTTAATACCGTTGGATGCGATTTTGCAACCGTTCATTCCCAGGGCGCGGGCTCAGCCTTGTCCACTGGGAACTCGGTCTGAAGGAAGGCGGCGCGATTCCGGCAGCCGCAAACCGCTTCGGGCCGCATTCGGCGCGGGTGAAAAATGCGGCGCCTTGGTGGCGAGCAATTGCACCGCGCTGATCCGGTGCTCGCGGAACCCGCCTTCGCAATAGCTGAAGTAATAGTCCCAAAGCCGGAGAAACTCCACCGGATAGCCGCTGTCCCGCAGCGCATCGAGATTTTCCAGAAAAGCCCGGCGCCAGCGCGCCAGGGTATCGGCATAATCAAGGCCGATATCGAGCAGATCGCGCATGACAAGGTCAGTTTTCCGCGCCATCAAATCGGATATCGCGCTCAGCGAGGGCAGAAAGCCGCCGGGGAACACATGCTTGCGGATGAAATCCTCGCCCCGGCGGTATTCGCCGTAGCGTTGGTCGGCGATGGTGATCGCCTGCAGCAGCAGGCGGCCGCCGGGTTTGAGCAGTTGATTCAGTTTGCGGAAGTAAACTCCCAGATACTGCTTCCCGACCGCTTCGATCATTTCCACCGACACCAGCTTGTCGTAGCGGCCGCGCAACCGCCGGTAGTCTTGATTGACTGCCGTAACACGGTCCTCCAGCCCATTGCGGGCGATGCACTCGCGCACATGTTCGAATTGGGCGTGGGAGATCGTCGCGGCAGTGACTTTGCAGCCCCAGTGCTTGGCCGCATGCACCGCCAGGCCACCCCAGCCGCAGCCGACTTCCAGCAGATGATCATCCGGGCGCAATTCGAGCAACTCGCAAATGCGGTTCATTTTATTCAATTGCGCCGCCGCCAAAGCCTCTTCGGGCCCGCTGAAAATCGCGCTGGAGTATTGCAGCCGCCGGTCGAGGAAGCCGCTGTAAAACTCCACATCCAAATCGTAATGGCGGCGGATATTGCGCCGCGCCTGGCGGCGGCTGTTGCGCCGCGCGCTCAAGCGCAGCAGCCGCGCGGGTTTGAACAGCCAGCCGAAACGTCTGCCCCAGTTGTCCGTCATATCGAGATTGCGGGCGAAGAAACGGATGACGGAGGTCAAATCGGGGCTGGTCCACCAGCCGTCGAGGTAGGCTTCGGCAGCGGCGACATCGCCGCCGAGCAAAGCCCGGGAGTACAGTCTCGCATCCAGCACATCCACTTCGGCGCGCAATTCGTGGTGCGCGGGACCGATGCGGGCGACCACCGCCCCTTGCTCGCGCAACAGCAAATGCCCCTCGCTGCCCCGCCGCAAAGTTCGCAGCAGCCACGCGCGCGCCCACGCTTGCGCGGGCCGCTGGTGAATGCTTGACGATAGCTCCGCGGCTTTGGCGCCGACCGGGGATTGCTGATTCACGACAGTTGCTTGCCTCGAGTTTTGGCCGCGGCGGGATGCCCCGGATGAGCATGAAACGGACTGCGCTTGAGATACAGACGCAGGGCTTGCCAATAGATGCCCACCAGCAGAGCGGCGCTTTGGGACGGCCGGCGCAGCAGCATTCGGGTGAGCGCGGCTTGATCGAGCCGCCGCCTCCGTAAGCTCAAACTGGCATCCATCGCTGCCTTGCCGCCGCGTCCGGCCACTTGCAGATGCACCGCGAGCCGATCGCCGTCTGGCGGGCGAATGCGCCAGCGGTACTCCTGCTCCATCCCATTGAAGGGCGACACGTGAAACTCCTTGTCGTGGGGTCGCAAATCTTGCAGATCAAGCGCGTAGCAGTGCCGCTCCCCCCAAGGTGTGTTGTTAACTTCGGCGAGCACGTGGTGCGAGACGCCGTGGCGCTTCACGAAGTACAGATTCAGCGGGCTGAAGTACACGCCCAAGCAGCGTAGTTGGCCGAGCAGCCAGACTTCGCCCGCCACCTCGCACCGCGCCACGCCGAGACCGGTGGCGAGTTTGTCGATCACAACTTCGGCAAGGGGCCGTTCGGGTTGGTCCAGGTAGTCCGCCCGCCGAAACCGCGCCCAATGCCACGGCTTTTCGCCGAATTGCCGCAAAGCCCCGCCGAGCCGCGGAATCTCGTCCAACTTCAGCAGCCACATGAACAGCGGGAAATCGAATCGGTGGCGAACCGGGTGAAATCGGCGGTGGCGCACCGTACCGGCGAACAGCGCCGATTCGATCGTATCGGCGCGGGGTCTCACGCCGCAACTCCCAGCTTGGATGTCGCACCGGTGGTCAGTCGGCGACAGACATCGAGCGCGCTGCGCACGCCATCTTCGTGGAAGCCGTTGTGCCACCAGGCGCCGCAATAATGGATGCGGTCGGTACCGCAGATCTCCCGGCGCCGCGCTTGCGCCCGCAGGCTTTTATCGGAGTATTGTGGGTGGCTGTAGTTGAACTCGGCCAGCACTGCGCCAGGATCAACCCGCTCGGCGGCATTCAGCGATACCAGCAAGGGCAGCGGTGCCGGCAGCTTTTGCAAGATGTTCATGCAGTAGGTGACCACCGGCGGATTGTATTCTGGAGCAACCGATTCGTCGGACCCGCGACCGGCGCGGAAGTTCCAACTCGCCCAAGCGCGCCGCCGCTTCGGCATCAGGCTGGCGTCGTGATGCAGCAGAACGGAATTCGATTGGAAGGGCATGGCGCCGAGAATTTCCCGCTCGGCCCGGCTCGGCGCATCCAGCAGGGCCAAAGCCTGGTCGCTGTGGCAGGCCAGAATGACTTGGTCGAAGCGTTCGGCGCCGTGATCGAACCGCAACGCCACTCCGCCCGGCTCCCGCAGCACGCCGCGCACCGGCATTCTCAGGTGGATGCGGTCTTTGAAATCGGCGCACAATGCCTTGACATAATTCTGCGAGCCGCCGGCCACCGTGAACCAGCGCGGCCGGTTCAGCAGATTCAACAAGCCGTGATTGGCGAAAAACCGCGTCAACATGTCCATGGGGAACTCGGCGGCGCGGCCCAGATCGCTGGACCAAATCGCCGCCACCATGGGCAGCAGATAATTCTCCGCGAAGAAGCGGCTGAACTTCCGCCGCCGCAGGAAATCCTCGACGGTGCCGCCGCCCGCATGGCGCTTGGCCTGCCGATTGAACCGCAATATTTCCAGCAGCATCCGGTGGAAGCGGCCGCGCAGGAGATTCCGCCGCTGGGCGAACAGCGTATTCGGATTATGGCCGTTGTACTCCAAATCCAATGCCGGATTGGAGACGCTGAAACTCATTTCCGTGGGCGTGAGTTGCACGCCGAGCTCGTTCAGCAACGCCATGAACGAGGGATAGTTGCGGTCGTTGCAAACAATGAACCCGGTATCTACAAGAAACTCGCGCCCGTCCACTTCGACGGCCACCGTATGGGCATGGCCGCCGGCGTAGTCCTCGGCCTCGAATACGTTGATGTCGTACCGGCCGTGGAGCCGGCGTGCGGCGACAAGGCCCGCCACGCCCGCGCCCACGATGGCGATGCGGGTGTTGTTGGCGGTTGTTGTGCTGGTAATCACAAGGTTTCGGCGAGGGCCGCTTCTGTTCCGAATCTGGGCCGCGGACTGCGATTTGCCGCGAGTTTTATCGGAGGAATACGCCCGCCGGGGCATCCCCGGATCAATCGCCCCAATGTGATCCGATCGCGTTAAAGGCGCGTAAATCAAGGTATCATGGAACTCGCGTTGAGACTCGAATTGCCGCAATCGCCGCCACGGGTGAGGATGGCGTTTGCGCGGGTTGGCCGCTCGGACCAGGCTAGTGCGCCCGCTGGCGGAGCCGAAAGCAGAGACATGAAAGCTAGAGATTGGGGGCATCAGCTGAATCATGCGGAAGCGGCCAGCAACGAGGAGTTGTTGGGCGCGGTCAGTCATTCCGGCGACACCGCGGCGTTCAGCCTGCTGTTCGAGCGTTATGCGGGACGGGTCTACCAAACCGGCATGAATCTCACCCGCAATACACAACTTTCGCGTGATTTGGTCCAGGAAACCATGCTGACGGTTTGGCAAAAAGCGCATTTGTTCGATTTGGATCGGGGTAGCGCCGACAATTGGATTTTCACGCTGACGCGGAACCGCTGCTTCGATATGCTGCGCAAGGCGAAACGGCAACCGGTCTGCGTCAGCGCCGACGACATCTGGCCGCCGGGGGAAGAATCGGAGGTCGCGCCGGCGCGGGAAAGCGGCGCGGCGGAACAAAGCGCTTTGTTTTCCCGCATTGAAGAATTGCTTGAACGATTGCCGCCCGAGCAGCGGTCTGTGATACAACAAGTGTACGTGGGGGACTACACTCACGAAGAGGCTGCCAAGAGGCTCAACATCCCGCTGGGCACTTTGAAGTCCCGGCTTCGATTGGGCTTGGACAAACTGAAGCATCTGGCGGGGGTGAAGGAATGCAGTAATGAGTGAATCTGTGGCGCATCACCCTTCCGATGCCCTGTTGCTGAAATTCGTCCGGCGCGAATTGCCCGTCGGCCCCAGCGTGGCGATTTCCGCGCACGCGGAAATGTGCGGTCAGTGCCGGGCGCGGATAAGGGAAATGGAACGCGAATCCGGCGCGGTGCTCGACTGGGCCGTCGCCGGTGGGTCGCGGTCGGCGGACAATCCCGATTTCAGCGGCATGATCGACGGCATCGTCAGTCAGCCGCGGCGGAATGCGGCCGGTTCGGACCACTCTGAATCCGCAATCCCAAGTGATTCGACCCGAGAAAGCACCCTCAAGGATGAGTTGATTGAGCACTCGCGGCTGCCCCGCGTCCTGCGTCGTGCCGCGGAAAACCTGCGCTGGAACGGCCCCACGGCGGGCATCCGGCAGGCCAATGTGGCGATCGACCACGAAACCCGCTGCGAATTCATCCATATGGCGGCCGGCGCATCGACTCCGGTGCATACCCATTACGGTCGCGAATACACGCTGTTGCTCGACGGCGGTTTCGATGACAAATTCGGCAGCTACCGCGAAGGGGACTTTATCGTCCGGGACGGCGGCCACGAGCACCAGCCGGTGAGCGAAAACGGCTGCCTCTGCTTCGCCGCGCTCGATCGCCCCGTCCGTTTCACCGAAGGCGTGGTGCGCCTGCTGAACCCCATAAACCGCCTCCGCTTCCGCGACGGCATGGCCCGCTGACCCAAACAACGCCCCTCGCCGCTGCCGTCCCAGCCCCTGGCCTCCGCTGCGGGCGATAGACGGATTCGTCCCGCACTCCGCGACTCGGCATGTGTTGCGATTTCCCTGAAGTTGAGATTCGTCTCAGCGGTTACGGCGGGCATCGATGTTGATGGCGATGGAGATTCGTTCGCGGTTGCCGGTGTAGGGGCGCACGCCGTGGCGCAGCCAAGCGGGGAATACGATCAAGTCGCCGCGTTTGAGTTTGAATTCGACTTCGTACTGCTGCGGATTACCGTCGGCACCGAGCATGCGCACCGCGGTATTGCGCATGGCCACCATCGGAAAGCGCGGGTCTTCGACATAGAAGGCGCCGCCGGAATCTCCCATTTCCGTCGCCTCGCCCAGATCGAGATACAACACCGCCGCCCATAGATTGCCCGGATGGGAATGCAAATGGTTCAGACCTCCCCGAGGTGTCACATTGGCCCACATGCGCGCCACCCAATGGAAAGTCTCCGGCTTGGCTTCCTGGAAAACCGTTAAGCGCTTGCAGATGCCGATGGCGCGGTCCGCGAGTTCGCCTGCCGCCGCTCCGCCCCAGCGCAGCATATCGGTATCGGAATGCCAAGAGCCGATATTCGAACGCCTCAAGCCGGCTTGTTGCGCTTGATTGCGGCGGATGGCGCGCTCCAAGTCGTTCATCAGTGTGTCGCCGTTTTGCAGCCGGCTGACCACCACCGGCGTCTCGAAAAAGCCCACGTGCTGGGCTTCGAGTTTCAGCTTGTAGCGCGGTGCGGACTGGTTCACGGCTTGGCCGACGGCTTGCGGAGCGGCAATGGTAACACCGCCGCCTTTGCTTAGAATCAGCGTCCGTGGACTGTCACAATACTGCAAAGAAAATGTCGTCGCTCTGCAACAACCCGTTCCTATGATGCCCACACCAACCATTTAGTCCGACACGACATCGAAAAGGAGTGAAGATGAAGTTTCAGCACAGCAAAATGACCGCGCTCGCCTCCGGCGTCGCCTTGGGCGTGGCCGCCCTGGGTGCCCAAGCCAGCAACGGTGGCCAGCAGACCGCGCTCAGCACCGGCGGCGCAAGTCCCAGTGCCGAATTTTTCGGCGGCGCCACGATCAACGGCGGTGTGAGCTATCTGGCGGAAGTGCCCCCCTCGGAACCCGCCGATTTGGTGATGAACTTGCGCCCGGGGGCGGCGGACGTGGGCCGGCAAGCCGATATCTACGTTGTTTTGAACGCGGGCGAACTGGGGTTTTTCCAGAAAATATCCGGGGACATCTGGTTGCCGCTCGACCTGAACGATCTCAGCACCTTGCGGCCCTACAAGAGCAAAACCCTTGAAGAACACGAACATGTGACGGTGATCGATGGGCTGGTCGGCGATGATGCCAATCTGGCCGGCATGACCCTCGGCGCCCACGTAGCCTATGCGGTCGGCGGCAATCTCGCCACGCTCACTTACAACGAATTGGCCTCGCCGGCGCAACTGACCATCGCGGATCCCGCCGCCGATGCCTGTCCGGCGAATACCACGGCGGCGACCACCGGCGAACAATTCGCCGGCAAGGACGTTTGCATCCTGTCCGGCAGGATCACCAGCGATACCCATCTCACTGCCAATTTTTCCTATTTTCTCGCCGATCAGGTGATTATCGGTGAGAATGCCGTGACCGCGAATGAAGACAAGGTCAAGCTGACCATCGACGCTGGCACCACGGTTGTGGCCCCAACCGCCGGTGGCGGGCTCGGCTATTTGGTGATCGACCGCGGCGGACAATTGCACGCCAACGGCAGCCGCCAGAAGCCCATCGTCTTCACTTACGAGGATGAAGACCAAGCCGATGAAGCCACCACCGGACAATGGGGCGGCTTGGTGCTGAACGGCAGCGCGCCGCTGAACGTGGGCGGCGGCAGCGCCGAAGGCGAGGGGCAAAGCGGCGAGTACGGCGGCGATAATCCCGAAGACAGCAGCGGCGTGCTTACCTTCATGCAGGTCCTCTACGCGGGCCAGAATTTCACCGAGGAAGACGAACTGAACGGCATCGCCTTCCAAGGCACCGGCTCCGGCACTTTGGTTGATTACGTGCAGGTTCACAACAACTCCGACGATGGTATCGAATTCTTCGGCGGCACCACCAACGCCAAGCACATCCTGCTCACCGGCAACGAAGACGATGCGCTGGACTGGACTCAAGGCTGGAGCGGCAAGATGCAATTCGTCGCCATCCGGCAGGGCAGCGCCAGCGAGCATTGCATCGAGGCCGACAGCAACAGCGATGACAACGACGCGGAGCCGCGGGCAAATCCGACTATTTCCAATATCACTTGCGCCGGCCCAGCCGACAGCAACGAGAACGGCTTCCGATTGCGCGAAGGCACCTCGGCGCAAATCTCGAATGCCGTGATCGGCAACTTCGGCGCGGGCTATTGCGTGGATATCGACGATGCCGCCACTTTCAACGCGGCCGGCGGCAGCATCGCCGGGCTGAACGGCAGCCTGTCTCTGACCCAGTCCCGTTTGGCCGACGGCTGCGCGCTCGACGAATCCGCCGGCGACCCCTTTTCGGTCGCCGAATGGTTCAACGTCCAAGCGGGCAGCACGGTGGGCGGCGTTGACCTCGGCGGCGCCAGCGGCCTGATCAACGGCCATATGCTGAACGCGGTAGAGCCTTCGATTCCGGCTGACGGCTTCTTCGATCAGGTCGATCATATCGGTGCGATCAAGGATGAGACTTCGGACTGGACTGTTGGCTGGTCCTACCCGGACTGAGCCCGGTCTCGAGCTGGCCCTGGCAGCCAAGAATGAAAGCGGGGGGATGCGTTAGCGTTTTCCGCTTTCTTCGAGCAGGCTCGCCTGGAAATGGTCGCCACTATGCTCCCGCTCGCGAGGGCGGCGGGAGCATAGTGGCGGCGCGATGATTCGGACAACGGGTGCAATATGCGGGTTGGCCATCGGTCGGGACGTTCCCGCAAAAATTTTTCGTTCCCGTAACCGAATTGTCACAAAACAGCCGTAAACTCGGGCGCTGAAAGTCAGCGGTTGAATGGAACTGATGGAAATGGAAACAACCAATAGGCCGGTACCGAAATGCCGAACTTTGACCCTTGCCGTCGCGGTCGCCTTGAGTGGGGCTTCGGTTGTCGCGTTCGCCCAGGACCAAGAGCCGCGTATTGAGGAAATCTCGGTAATCGGGCGGTTCGTCCCCGATGAAAAGCGGGAGACGGCATCGGTTTCCAATGTGGTCGGCGACGAACAATTCACCCGCTCGGGCGATTCCAATATTGCCGAAAGTCTCAAGCGCGTCGCCGGCCTGAGCACCGTTGGCGGCAAGTTCGTCTATGTCCGCGGCCTCGGCGAGCGTTATTCGACCACCCTGCTCAACGGCGCGATTCTGCCCAGCCCGGAACCGATCAACCGCGTCGTGCCGATGGATCTATTTCCCACGGCGGTGCTGGAAAGCGTACTCGTGCAGAAAACCTATTCTGCCCAGTTCCCCAGCGAGTTCGGCGGCGGCGTGCTGCAACTTCGGACCAAAAAGTCCACGGATGAATTCTTTTGGAACGTGTCCTCCTCAGTGGGCATGACCACCGACGTCAATTTCGAACAAGGTTTGACGATTTCCGGCGGCGATATGGCCTGGCTCGGCTACGACGACGGCTACCGCGGCATCCCGGAAGCCCTGCGCGCGGCCACCGAAGGCGACAGGGAACTGCGCCGTGCCAGCCGTTTCAGCAACAACGGCCAGGGCTACACTTCGGCGGAACTGCAAACCATCGGCCAGTCGCTGCGCAACGAGTATCTGCCGCTCATGGAGGATCTTCCCGCGAACTTCGATGTTTCGACTTCGCTCGGCAATTCCCACGAAATCGGTGGCAGTGGCGCCAAGATAAATTACTTGGCGGCCGTAGACTATTCCAACTCCTGGGACCGCAACGAAATCGAACGCAAAACCTACAAGGTCAACAACGAAGGACTGGCGCTCGACGATGACCTGCTTTGGAACGGCACCGAACACAGCATCGATATCAGCGGCATTTTGACCACGGCCATCGACTTCAACGCCAATCACAATGTGCGCCTGACTTCGGTGCTGTTGCGCAAAACCGACGACCGCGTGGGCTTCGTCGAGGGCGATATTGCCCAGGAAGCCTATATCCGCCGCACCGAACTCGAATGGATCGAGCGCGAGCTGTTTTCCAATCAATTGCAGGGCGACCACTACTTTCCCGAGTTCAACGAGTTGGTGATCAACTGGCGCTACAGCGATGTCAAAGCGGAGCGCGACTCACCGGACCACCGCCGCTACCGCTACGATCTTGAAGCCGACGATGTGTTCCGCTTCTCGACCCGCGCCGACGGCAATGTGCGCCGTTTCAGCGTACTCGACGACAACGCCCGGGATTTCGGCCTCGACGCCACCATGGTGTTTTATGGGCCGCGCAACTCCACCATCACCGCCCAAACTGGTTTGGTGATCAACGAAAAACAACGCGACTCCGAGATTCGCCGCTATTCCTTCTTCGATCGGGGTCGCCGCACCCGCGATCCAGAGCTGCTCGCGCTTTCCATCGAGGAGATTTTCGCGCCGGAAAACATCGCCCCGGACGCATTTGAATTGCGCGAGTTCACGCGCCCCACGGACAATTACGTGGCGCGCAACGAATCCGAATCGTGGTACGTCAACGGCGAGATCAATTTCGATGATCGGCTGCGCTTCAACGGCGGCGCGCGTGTGGAAGATTTCAAGCAGGCGGTGGATACTTTCGACCTGTTCCGCGGCACCGCAGTCAATGCGCGGCAGGACAGCAAAGATGTGCTGCCCGCGTTCAGCGCCACCTTCATCAATAACGACCATCAATTCCGGCTGGCGTACAGCGAAACACTGTCGAGGCCGGATTTCCGGGAACTGTCGCCGGCGGCCTTCACCGACCCGATCACCGGCCGCGAAGTGATCGGCAATCCAGAACTGCTGATCACTTCGATCACCAATTATGATTTCCGCTGGGAGTGGTATTTCGGCTTCAACGACTACGTGTCGATCGGCCTGTTCTACAAGGAATTCGAAAACCCCATCGAGTCCATCATCCAAGGTGGCGCCACGGGAATTCAAACCTTTACCAACGCCGCTTCGGGCGAGAATCAGGGCATTGAGTGGGAGGCCTACAAGAGCCTGGACTTCCTCGGCGGCATCGGCGAGGATTTCTACCTCCAGGCCAATCTATCCTTCATCGATTCCGCGGTGGAGATCAGCGAGGAGAACGCCGGCATCGTCACTAATCTATCGCGCCCCCTGCAAGGGCAGTCCGACTGGCTGTTCAATTTCCAAGCGGGCTACGAGCCTTTCACCGGCACCACGGCAACTTTGCTCTACCACTATTTCGGTGAACGCATTACCGAAGTGGGCATCGAAGGCGCGCCAGACCTTTACGAGCAGCCTTTTGGTGAGTTGAATTTCAACTTCATCCGGGAATTGAACGAAAATTGGAAAATTCAGGCCAAAGGCCGCAATCTTCTCGACGAAAGATCCGAGGTCACCCAAGGCGGCCTGATTTCGACGGCCTACAACCGCGGCCGGCAATTCAGCTTCCAGGTCGATTACACGTTCTAACTGCGGGGCAGGCGCGCGATGTCGGACTCGACCATACTGATCGTTGACGACGAAGCCGCCATTCGGGATGTGGTCGGCATCACGCTGGACCTGGCGGGATTCGACACGATCAAGGCGGCAAACGCCCATGACGCCCACGTGTCCATCTTTGATCGCAAACCCGATCTCGTGCTGCTCGACTGGATGCTGCCCGGCGGCAGCGGCATCGAACTCGCCCGCCGCCTGCGGCGGGACGAAATCACCAGCAACATCCCCATCATCATGCTCACCGCCAAAGCCAGTGAAGACAACAAAGTGCAGGGCCTGAACGAAGGCGTCGACGATTACGTCACCAAGCCGTTTTCGCCGCGGGAACTCGTGGCGCGGATCAAAACCGTCCTGCGCCGCGTCCACGGCAAAGAGCGGGACAAGACCCTCCAGGTTTTCGATCTAAAGCTCGACCCCACCAGCCACCGAGTCACCATCGAAGACGAATTGGTGGACATGGGTCCAACCGAATTTCGCCTGTTGAAATTCTTTCTCCTGAATCAGGAAAAGGTTTTCAGTCGCGACCACATCCAGACTTCGGTATGGGGCGCTAATGTGTATCTGGAAGAGCGCACCATCGATGTCCATATCCGCCGCCTGCGCAAGGCGCTGTCTTCGGTGAAAGGCGCGTCGATCGATTATTCCAAGCTGATTCAAACTGTCCGCAGCGCCGGCTACCGCTTCTCCGTGCGTCCCGCGTAACTAAGCTACGGCTACCGCTCGGCGGAATCCCTTGTTCTGATCGGATCCGAAGGGTTGGCTTTGCCTTGATTGGGCGGGGTCGCCGCCGCGGCCTCTCGGGCAAGCGCGGCCAATGGTGGTGGCGCGAAACCCGGATTAGTCGCCTTGCCGCTCCCCGCGCAGTTCCTCTAGATCGCGGGCGTATTCTTTATAAGTGGTCCGGTACTGCGCGCGGCAATATTCCTGCTGCGGAATCGGCAGGTTTTCGCAGTCTTGTATGCGATTGTCGCGAATCGCATTGTAGATTTGCTCGCTGGTGCAGCCCGCTGCGGCGGGCAAGAGCGAAAACACAAGTATCATGCGGAAAGCCATATCGGTATGATAACAGCAAGCGCTTCCGACGCCGAAACCGCCGCGAATCCGAAGCGCGGGGCTGCGCCGCCGGCGAGTCGTCCAGCGCTTCGCCAGCAGTGCCGAAACCACGGGGGAACCGATGTCCGCCGATCACGGCCATGTGCCTTCCGAGATTGAACTGCGCGTCAAAGCGCTGGAAAGCCTGCTGGTTGAAAAAGGCTTGGTGAAGCCGGAAACCCTCGACGCGATTATTGAGACCTACCAAAACGACGTGGGGCCGCGCAACGGCGCGCATTTGGTGGCGCTAGCTTGGACCAATGCCGATTTCCGCACGAAACTGCTCGCCGATGCCGCCGCGGCCGCCGCGGAAATGGGCTACGGCGGTCGCCAGGGCGAGCATTTGCAAGCGGTTGAGAATACGCCGGAAGTACACAATCTCGTCGTTTGCACCCTCTGTTCCTGCTACCCGTGGACGGTGCTTGGACTGCCGCCGGTCTGGTACAAATCCGCGCCCTACCGTTCGCGGGCGGTGAGCGAGCCCCGGGCGGTGCTCGCCGAATTCGGCACCGAACTGCCGAGCCAAACCCGGATTCGCGTCTGGGATTCCACCTCGGAAATGCGCTATCTGGTTGTGCCGATGCGGCCTGCGGGAACCGAAGACTGGAGTGTCGAACAATTGTGCAAGCTGGTGACCCGCAATGCGATGATCGGCGTGGAACTGGCGCTGTCGCCGCAGCGGGCTGCGTCGCCGTGAGCCGCCGGCACACCCAGCACCAATCGAAGCGCGCCGCGAGCGGCGGAGACTGTACGGGTTGTTTGCCCCGCCGCCCAAGGTTCCTCCCGTGGCAATCGACGCGCCTTGGGGTTCGCGCCGCGCCCGAAGGGCACCCGCCATGAAAGGCGGACACGACCTCGGCGGCCGCCAAGGCTTCGGCGCGATTGCGCCGGACTTGGAAACCGCGGAACCAGTTTTCCACCACGAGTGGGAGCGGCGGGTATTCGCGCTGACCTTGGCCGCTGGCATGTTGGGCCGATGGAATATCGATCAGTCGCGCCATGCGCGGGAGCGGCAGCATCCGGTTGCCTATTTGAAGCAGTCCTACTACGAGAACTGGCTCGCCGGAACCGAAAAACTGCTGCTTGAAACGGGCCTGATCGGTGAGGATGAGTTGAATTACGGCGCTGCGGGGAAATCGTCGGTGTCCGACCCGGAGTCGCGATTGCGCATTCCCGGCCCGGCGGCCGCGCGCGGGATTCTTGCTGGCGGCGGGCCATCCACCGGAGAATCCAATACCCCACCGAAATTCGCGGTCGGAGACGAAATCGCCGTGCGGCGCAAACGTACTCCTGGCCACACCCGCGCGCCGGGATATGCGCAAGGCTGCCGAGGTCGCATCCGCGCGCGCCACGGCGCCCATATCTTTCCCGATGCCAACAGCAGTGGCGACCCGGTGGCGCACCATCTCTACAGCGTCGAATTCCCGTCCAGCGAATTGTGGGGAAGGGAGGCCGAGCCGTTCGCCGTGATGATTGACCTTTGGGAGCCGTATCTGGTCCCAGCCAAGACCAAATAAGTCAAAGCCCGCAATGCCAACAAAGCCACGGTCGAATCATTCCCCAATCCAGAAAGAAGCGGTTCCCATTCCCCCATCGGAATCCCCTCGGGCGGGAACCAACCACCCCCTCCTTGGGGAAGGGTCGCAACAGGCCGGTCTTTCCGGGAGGGGAATGTCCTCTTTTGCGAACGCCGGGACCGGCGCGCCCGGTGCCAACGAGTCCCCATTCGCCGCGCCTTGGGAGGCGCTGGTATTCGCCCTCGTTTGCGCCTTACAGGAAACCGGGAAACTGTCAGCGGCCGATTGGTCGGGCATCCTCGGCGCGGAAATCCGCGCCGCCGCCGAGCGGGGCAGCCCTGACCTCGGCGACAGGTATTACATGCATTGTCTGGCGGCGTTGGATAAGTGGCTGCGGCAAACGAATCTCGCCGGTGAAGACGAAATCGACGCGCGCATCGCCGACTGGCGCGCCGCCTATCTGACTACACCCCACGGGGAACCGGTAGAGCTGAGTTGACCGGTCCCGTCAATGCTCCGGCAGGGGAGGATAAAAGTCGGCACGCCGCACTTCGATGCCGCCGCCCCCTGCGGCTCGCGCGCTTGTTCCGGCACACTCCCGGACCGTCCCCCAACCAACCAAGGTGGGTTACGGCCGCACCCGCACGTACTTCTCAAAGCGCTGCCGGCCGACTTGGCCCGCATAGATGTTTCCCTCGGCATCGCTGGCGAGGAATTCGATGCCGCTGCCATTGGGCACCTTGTAGTCGGGGATGAATTCGGTAACATGGCCCGTTTTCGCATCGCCGATGCGGATGCCCCGCTCCCAACCCCGATTCCATTGCTCGCCGGACATGCCGTCGGCAACGAATATCCTGTCGTTGGCATCGATCCAGATACCACTCGGGCGACCGAACTGCGTCCAGATATCCAAGACTTCGCCTTCTTGCGACAAAATTTGAATGCGGTTGTTGCCGCGGTCGGCGACGAAAATCCTTCCCAGCGAGTCCATTTTCAAATCGTGCGGATCATTGAAGCGACCGGTCTCGCGGCTGGCGTCCGAGACACCGCCGCCGATTTGCAGCAACAATTCGCCCTCGGCGGAAAACTTCAGCAGCCGGTTGTTGCCGCCGCGATGGCCGTCCGCAACCCAGAGCTCGCCGTTCGGCGCCGCGAGCACCGCGGCCGGCCCATTGAAATGGGAGGCGTCGTCTCCCGGCGTTCCGGCTTGTCCCAGCCGTTGCAGCACCTCGCCGTCTTGACTGATTTGGATCACCTGATGACCCATGCCGCGCTCCATGCCCGGCACACCGCGGGCATCGCCGTCCGGAGCGCCCTCGGTCACCCAGAAATTGCCGTTCGCGTCCATATCGAAGCCGTGGGGCCAAGCTAACACCCCCGCGCCGATGCTCTTGACAGCATTGCCTTCCCGATCCAGCTTGTGGATGGGGTGCAAATCGGAACCCGCGCATTGATTCGCGCCGCAGCGCTCCAGAATCCATAGATGCTCACCATCCGGGTCGGGGTGCACGCCGGTTACCACGCCCATGGTGCGCCCGCCTAGCAGCTCGCCCCAGTGAAAAACCACCCGGTAAGGATTGTCGGCCGCCACCGCGAGGCCGGATGCCGCCAAGAAGAGAAGCACTGTCGCAGCCCTGAAATTCGACATGGCAAACAGTTTCCTGATTTCGAATTCAACCGGTCCGGCGATGGCAATAGGCTACCACACTCGCGATTCGGAGCATCACTTCCTCCACGCCGCGATTTTCAGTTGCCATTTGCGGGGCGGGGGGGGGGGGACGCTTTCAATGAGGCCCCCGGTTTTAAGCGGGGGATATCATGGTCTGATTGATCAGCTCCTTGCGGTGCACCAAGCTTCAATGAGGCCCCCGGTTTTAAGCGGGGGATATCGGCGTTTTCACTTTCCGCTTCCCCCGTGGCCCCATCGCTTCAATGAGGCCCCCGGTTTTAAGCGGGGGATATGCGATAATGCCGCGCACTTGATGCGGGTCGTCCGCAAGCTTCAATGAGGCCCCCGGTTTTAAGCGGGGGATATGGGATGGTCGGCAATGATGTTGCGAAAACTGCCCAAGCTTCAATGAGGCCCCCGGTTTTAAGCGGGGGATATAGCATAAAGCCGAAGCATTACAAAATGCTAACGCTGGCTTCAATGAGGCCCCCGGTTTTAAGCGGGGGATATAGGACGAGTAGCAAATTATATGTCGAAATATGCGGCAGCTTCAATGAGGCCCCCGGTTTTAAGCGGGGGATATGACTTGGAAGATTACGACAATGGTGTGGTAATCTAAGGCTTCAATGAGGCCCCCGGTTTTAAGCGGGGGATATATGCTTGCCAGCGCATCATTCATTCCGTACTTGTTGACGCTTCAATGAGGCCCCCGGTTTTAAGCGGGGGATATGACCCGCTTTCCACGCTTAGCAGGGCGCAGCGGCTGCTTCAATGAGGCCCCCGGTTTTAAGCGGGGGATATATCCGGCAAACCGCCCGGATAACCAGCCATCGTCATCCGCTTCAATGAGGCCCCCGGTTTTAAGCGGGGGATATGAGACCACTGCACCGGAAACAACAGAGGCCCCGGCCGGCTTCAATGAGGCCCCCGGTTTTAAGCGGGGGATATGGGGCGGCTCAACCCGGCTGGGGCAGTGGGGCGGCAGCTTCAATGAGGCCCCCGGTTTTAAGCGGGGGATATCATTGATATTTGCCTTGAGAAGTTATGAGGGTGACGGGCTTCAATGAGGCCCCCGGTTTTAAGCGGGGGATATATTATCCAATCCAAATTCGCCGAATGGAAAAGCGGGCTTCAATGAGGCCCCCGGTTTTAAGCGGGGGATATACCTGGAATACAGCTTCAGCCATATCCTCGGGCTCGGAGCTTCAATGAGGCCCCCGGTTTTAAGCGGGGGATATGCCCCCCTTTTTACAACCTTACAACCTTAAAACCTTAGCTTCAATGAGGCCCCCGGTTTTAAGCGGGGGATATGAGACGGAGCAGTCATGAAGCTGCAAATTGGCACAGAAAGCTTCAATGAGGCCCCCGGTTTTAAGCGGGGGATATATGAATTGGTTCGTCGAATATGACGAGCTCGCGCGGGCTTCAATGAGGCCCCCGGTTTTAAGCGGGGGATATGTCGCCATTCTCGCCAGCACTGTTCGCTGGCGCACCGGCTTCAATGAGGCCCCCGGTTTTAAGCGGGGGATATCCGCGTTGATCAGGTAGTCATCTTGCTCAAGTTTCGCGCTTCAATGAGGCCCCCGGTTTTAAGCGGGGGATATGTGGATGAGTTGATCGAGCTTCTCCGCATCCATGAAAAGCTTCAATGAGGCCCCCGGTTTTAAGCGGGGGATATTAGAGTGGACAGCGATCGCTGTCCAGCGAAATCCCACGCTTCAATGAGGCCCCCGGTTTTAAGCGGGGGATATCGCGCTCGCGCCAAGCCTGCTGCGGCAGTGGCTCCCGCGCATGATTGCGAGAGCCGCGGGCGATGATAGCACATTTGCTGGCCACGGCACCGAATCGCGACCAGCGTGACATGTAACTTTATGTTTTTACGGAGCATTGTCGATGTCGAGAGGTGCCGGGGGTTTGCGGCTCTACTGGGCCTCTCGCCAGCGGGCGGCGGATCAAACGATGACCACTTCCCGCTTGACCGGGGACACGTTTCGTTTCCCCAGCGACACGATTCTGGGTTCGAGCCATTCCGCGGTGCCGACATCGATGATCACTATATGGTCATTCTTATGGTGAATCAACTCGTCGCACTCGGCCAGAAATTGCGCGTGGCGCATCCGCGATAGTCGGCACTGAAAGACCGAGAGCTGCACCCATTCGCCGTAGCCCTGCATCATCTTGTAGATCTTCCGCCAACGCTTGCTGTCCGCGATGTCGTAGACCACGAAGTAGATTTTTTCCTGATCTCTCAATTGTCAGGCTCCTTGTTGGTGTAGTATCACCCCCCGAACTTCCCTCGTTGGGGTGGAGTTGTGTCGTGGGGGTTATCGCGTCAGAAAGTTGGGATACTCCGGTATTTCGCCGAGCAAGTAGCGCGCCAGTAATCTCGCTTGCATTTCGAACAGGCGGCGATACTCAACCGCGTAGCCGAAAAGTGGATGGGTCACTTCTTGATCCAAACGGCGCTCGAATATGCCAATGAAGCGCTTGCGTCCCTTGTCTGTCAGATTCACTCCGATGGGAGTTTCGATAAAATCCGAAGTATCGATTTCACCATTGTTGATCGCGGTTATTACCGACGAATCCACGATCAGCGAACGGAACGGCTCCATTATGTCCAAGGCCAGCGCCGGTCTGCCATAGCGCGGCTGATGAAAAAATCCGCGGAATGGATCAAAACCAACAGCGGAGAGGGCGATGACGAATGAGCGGGTCAGCATGGCGTAGCCGAAAGAAAGCAGCGCGTTGACCGGATCGGTCGGCGGTCGGCGGTTGCGGCCGTCCATATTGAACCGCAAGGCCGAGTCGCCCGTTTGCTTGAGCATATTGGGGAACGCCCCAAAGTAATGCGCGGCCGCGGCACCTTCAATTCCGAGCAAAGACTCAATATTGGTGGCGGACCCCACCTCGTTCGACAGCAATTTCATGCTTCGCAGCACTGGCGCCGCGGCATCCTTGTCGGTCCAGTTTCTGCGCAGTAGCACCCGGCTGTTTCTGATCTTTGCCCGCACCCAGCCCTTGGCGAGCCGCAGGCAGGCGGAATCGTCGAAGGAGCCACGGTATTGCGCTGTTCGCAACTCCACATTTGAATGGCCGGTGCCCGTGGAATGACCGAGAAACCAGCCGCCGTAGGTCTGCCAGGTAATGGGAATTTCACGCCGCATCAACTCGTGCAAAGTCGGCGTGGTTACATATACGTTGCCCATAACAACAAGCTGCGATACTTCCGCGAGCCGCGCGTACACGGGTTCATCTTCACCCAATGTAATCGCCAGCCGATCGCCCTGTCTCGCCACTTTCGCCCGGTTCGCCTGCACGTAAACCGGTAGGGCGTGGGTGTGGCGCACTGCGATGGGGCGCACTTCGCTGCCGGTGGCGCGCAACAAGTTGATTTCATCCGGCAGACAAATGCCGACCAAGGAACAGCGGTTGCATTTGGGGCTGCTTTGCAGCGGCGGGGGAATCCTCCCGCCCTCGACCACCGACCGCAACGCGCCCAAAGACTGTTTCGTCAGCATTCTCAGGGATTCGTCGAACGTTACCCGAACGCGCTCTCTCGAACCGGCAAAATACAGTATGCCCTCCGAGCAGCGGTAGCCGTGCTCCTTGAGCAGCAGGCCTTGGGCGCAAAGCTGCACGCGCTCCGGGTCGTAGACTTTCTGCTTGATATGCGGGCGCTTGCCGCGCTTGTATTCCACCGGAATTACTTCCCCGCCGGGGGTCGGTTCGACCAAATCAATCTTCGCCACCAAGTCCAGTTCCACGGAGGAAAGCTCAACGGACCGGGCCGGTTTCAAATCTTCGGGTTCGAGATCGGCTTCCGGGTCCGGCAACGGTTCGGATTTCCTGTCCACCCTTCGATGGACATGACGACCCTCCACCGTGTCGGAAGAGTCTGCCCATTCTTTCTGCACCCATTCCAGATAGGCGAGCCGCGGGCAGTAGACGAACTCGTTGAGAATCCGCGCCGGAATCAGCGGGCTTTCCGGGTGCTTGCCGACATCAAGCGGCAGGGAAAGTTGCAGTGGAGGACTGTTGGATTGCTCGGCGGTAGGGGCCAAGTGGTCCGGGATGGGCCGGACGGTTTCGATGGGCATGGAGGAGCGTCTCCAAATCACGTTCAGTCGATAGAGTTTGTATCGGCCAGATTTGCCGGGGAGTTGACTGGAACGGGTGGTTGCGGGGAATGCCGCCGCCGTCACGAGGCGAAAAGCTCACAGCGTCATGGAAGAATGGTATCTTTGCCCGTGGGCGGCGCGGCTCAACGCGCTGCAATGTTGGTAACGACAGACAAACGTGTGAAGAATAGGAGGTTATTCGCTACCACGAGCGAAGTCGTTTATTTCTACAATCGAGAATCCGAGTACGAATCTTGGATAAGCAAAAATCAAGAGGCTGGTTTGGTGGTCAACAATCTTCAGGGCAAGAAACCAAGACCGTGTAGCCGCAAAAAAGCCGATGGGGGCCTCAAGCTGCATAAGGCAACCTGTACCGAACTGAACCATCCGCGGCACGGCGGTGCGCGGACGAATCCATACGGGAAACTGTGTAGGACGAACGAGCAATTCCTGCATGCAGATTGTGAACGCCGAACTGGTGGGTACCGACCGAAACGGTGTGCCCTGCGTGGCAGGAACTGTTTCGGCTAATCTAGTGGCTCGGGTTTGAACAGCGATACTGGGGCCGGCGCTTGCCAAGATCGATGACGACATCCCGGCTAACAGCATGACCCAAGAATTGTTGCTCGCACTCTTTCAAAAACTCTGTGTTTGGGAAAGGGATGGCAAGCGCGCACCCCACAAGCCGTTGTTGGCGCTTCTCGCAATCGGGCGTTGTTTGGCGGGCGGCGTACGGTTGATGCCCTATGCTCATATCGAAGAGCCGCTGAAGGACCTCCTGCGTAGATTCCATCGGAACGCTGGGTATCCTTATTACCCATTTTGGTTCCTGAAGAACGACGGTCTTTGGGAGCTGGATCGACCGGAGCTTGTGGCGCTGGACAAGACTCATCACCCGAGAAGACCCAGTCTGATGCAGCACAGCATCAAGGGCGGTTTCAAGCAGCCCGTATACAATGCGCTGAGAAATGACCCTTCGTTCGCAATCAGGGCGGCGTGGAATTTACTCCATGCCCACTTTCCGGCATCGCAGGATGACATATCGCAACTGGCGCAGATGTCTGGATTCGCGCAGCAAATCGGAACGCAAGAAGAACATCCCGAATATGAGACGACCCAGCGCCCAGCGCGACCGCGACAAGTGGTGTTTCGGGAGAATGTGCTTAAAGCCTATGCAAACCAGTGCGCGGTGTGCGAGTTCTCCGTATCAGTCAACCGGGCCCCAATTGGCTTGGAGGCCGCCCATATCAAGTGGCATCAAGCAGATGGTCCTGCGGAGACTCGTAATGGCATCGCGCTATGTGTGATGCACCATGAGCTATTTGATGCCGGTGTCTTCACCTTGCATCCAGAAGAACTCAAGGTAATCGTTTATGAGCAGGTATCCGGTTCCGGCACCGACGCACACCTCGGCGAGTTTCACGAGAAACGGCTAAGATACGTGCCGAGAGACAAAGCGCAACAGCCGGACCCGGAGTTTTTGCTTTGGCACGCGCAAGAGGTGTTCCGCGGGCACTCCCATAAAGCGCTTTGAGGGTCTACCGTTGCGCGGCATGACCTAGGATTTCGGTCGAAATAAACCAAGACCGAAATGACAAGCGAAACCGAGCGCCAAAGGGCCGCGGACCGGCTCGGAGAAGCGAATATCCCAGAAGCCACCCAAGCGGTCTGGTTGCTCTTGGCGCTTTCTGGTTGAGCGAAAGCGGCGAAAGTGAATCGGACGGCGGGGTCGACTGCCAACCTGAACGGTCTCTTTCGGTTCCATCTCGACGATTTCGGGCAACCCTCGCAGGCGACATTCACGGCGAATTTGAGCCTCAACGCCAAGCTGCTTCTTCGTGTGCCAAGGATGCAGGTAGGGCGTTACGGAAGTCCATCGCCGACTGCATTCCGCCAATGGGCCTGCTACTTCTTCGTTGCCCATGCCTTCGAGCATAAGCCGCCATTCCCCGCCATTTCGCTCCCGGAGGCGTTTCCTTTGCCTTGAGAATTGCCCAATGACCTGCCGGTCGTTGCCGAAGCCACAGGGCACATGCAGCACTACCCTGTCGAGACGGCCATCTCCGTTGCTGTCAAACGGCAGATAAAATGCGTGCTGATGCACATTGTCATCTGGCAGATCGTGCCCGGAAATGTGCCAGGGCGCGAGCCGTTTGCCGGCATCGTCCTTGCCGAAAGCGCTCATCACTGTCAGCCGCATGAGTTCGCCGATGCGCAAACTGTCTTCGACTCTCGGCAAGGGTTTTCCAATCAGCAGGAACCGAACTGTGGTGGGCTGGATACTGGACGCTACTTCCTTGTCCCTCGGCATTCGCTTCGGGCGCAGGGCATCAAGGGGACGCAAGTAGCTAACCTGCTGCGATGCGGGTGGCGCACTCCAATGCCGTTTTTGCAGATCAGCAGTGTCCAGCGATAACGCGCCTAGAAAACTTTCCGGTAGGGTAGGGGCGAGTTTCTCCGCTTGTTTTGCGTCTTCGGTGAATGTACTTCGCCGCTCAGCATACTTGCCGGCAGACACCGGCGAGTGAAGGCTGACCACTTCACCCAAAACTTCGCCGGTATAATGGTCGATTGGCTCCGTGCCGGGCTGACAGTTGATTTCCCTGAAGTCATCAGCGGGTGTCAAGCGGCGGCACTCAACCCATGACTCGGCTCGCCCAAGATAACCCATGGCATCGAGCAGGTCGTCGAGTAAGTTTGCTTGGGAATCAGGCAACTCGAGGTCGCGCCAGCGCACGATGAGTGGGGTGTCCCGGTCGATCGCGGCAAAGGCATCGACAACCAGAGAAGTCTTGCCCAAGCCCCGCTGCGGCATGTAATGCCGAGTATGGCTGTGGCTTGCCGCAGGCAAGGAATAATCAGGAGACTGCTCGGCAAGCGCTTCGATGAGGCCAGACAAGGTTGATTCGCGGTGCCGACCAGCAACTCGCACCTTGTGATGCCAGGTCGCAATCAGTGCTCGGAGCAGCCGCCAAGGCTCAGGTGGCCAGTCCACGTCGCCTTCATTGACGTGCCTCCCCCACGGGGTAGCGTGGTAGCGTCCGGCGAGAAAGCGAATTTCGACGGCGAGTATGGGGTTACTTCTGATAGGTGACAGTCGTCGTCTGGAATTTAACGCCTGCCGAGCGAATCAGTGTCGGCAAGGCGTCGCTCAACTCTTGCAGTGACGGCGGCTCAAAACCCTCCGGCCGCTTGACCCGGACATTCACGCAGTCGAGATCACAGGCCGTGCGCAAGCGCAAACCGATCTCAAGAAACCGGTGAACCTTGAACAAGGCCAAGGCAATCAATAGTTCGTTTACTTGCTTCGAAAAGCCGTAACCAACGATTTGCGCGAGATCGAGGTTGAAGTAGGCCGTGATTTCCGCCGAGACAAATTCATCCCGTGAGAAGGGGACGTTGCCGAAGCCCTTGGCGGTGTCGCCTGAAGGATTCACTAAATCATTCTTGACACCACCACTCGCTGCAATCCGGACGCCGCTTGCCTCAATGAATCCAGATAGGGCGCGAGGGAGCCGGAGTCGTCCGCCCGCCAGATCCTTCTTGGCAAGGAACACGCCGTGAAGCAATGCATTCACGTCCAATCGCAGGAGCACGTCTGCGAGCTTGCGAATATTGACGACCCCTTCTTCCTTGCTGGCCAATTCCTGCTTGAGCAGGTCCAGCACAGTCTTGTCTTCTCCTTCAAGGATATACGGGGAATTGATTCGATGCGATTCAAGGAGTGAATTGGTCAAGGGTTGCTTGTCCTTGTCCAGCACCTTGATGACCGACAGGCCCCGCAGCTCCCGAACCCAATCACCTTCGACCTCGTCCCAACACACGGCTTCAAGGCGGTTCGCAACGCTCTGGGCAGATTCCACCAACAACATGAGCGTCCCGTCGGGTCCCTCGTACTGGGCGGCACCGATCTCAGGAAATCCAGTGGATTGAAAGCGGGTGCCCTGCACGGGTTGAAGCTTGGCCTCCAGCAGTAGCCTTGGGGCGGATTCGAGCATGTTCAAATTCATGGTGAGTTCCTTTCTTGGATTCAGTTTTGGCCTTTATGTTTGCCGCTCGTCCCGATTGGTCAGGCGCCCTCTGCGATCAAATCGGATTCGGTTTGCAGCACTGCGTTGACAAGTGCGCTGTATGTCCCAAAGTTCAGGGGAATCAGCAGCGCTGCGGCGAGTCTTCTGGGCTTAATCCCAACAAGTTCAGGCAGCTGGTTGAACGGCATCGTGGGCTCGAGGCTGGAGCCTCGCAGTCGTCGCCAAGCGATTTTGACCGCCTGCCTCGCCTGATTCGGGTCGTCATTTGCCAATTTCGAAAGCAGCTGCGGCGGGGCTGATAGCTGCTCGCTGGCTGGCAGCCGGCCCAAGCGGTGCAAAATGTGGTCTGGAGCCACCGCCAACTTGCACAATGCAAAAGCAGCATGAATCTCGCCGTCGCCGGCGCTGCTATTCTCGGTTTTCGGGTGCTCGCACAAAGCAAGTGCCGACAGGAGGCTTGAGATATGCGAGTCAAGTCGGTCATCCGACAAGAACGTTGCAAGATCAGCAAGGTCAATTCCCGAACTGCTGTTCAACGGCTTATCTGCAAAATCCAGACGAGCAGGCAAATCCAGCCTCATGCGCAGCAGTTCGATGAGATCGGACTCCAAGTCGCGCTGTGAATGAATTTGCAGACGAATCCGCAAGACCGGGTCCTTTTCAATGGCCTTTAGCTTGCGGGCCTTATCAAGCCATTCGTTCTGGTTGACGTGGTGAATCGGAAACAGCTGCGACCGCACGGGCAGAGGCTGATCTCCGACACCTCGCAGACCGGCAAGTGCGCGGGCGATTCGGAAGGACGGGCTTCCGTCGTCGGCCGATTGCATCCAGTGGGCGGATAGCTGCGGGACTGGAGGAACATGCTGCTGCGCTCCGGCGCTTTTGGACAAGGAGTGTTGGATGTCTCCCAAGAGCATGAGCAGGGATTGAACATCGGCTGGTTTTGGCCGACGTTGCGCCAGCGCGAATATGCGATTTTCAAGTCGATGGCACAGTTCAGCGAATCGATTCGCCGTCTTGTCGTCGCGAGAAAATCTGCGAAACTTCTCGAACCAGCCATTGCGCTCGATCTCGTCTATCAACCCGCTGCCGGGATTGTTGGTCACCTGAATACATTCAAGTGGAGTGGCGAGATACGCCTTGCCGGAACGCATCAGCAGGCCGAAGCGTTGGAATCGGTCAACCCCGCGATAGCCGCCGAGCCTATGCACGGCGCGCACAAAATCGAGCGAGTCCTTGGCGGGACGAGTTCCGAGCGCCACTCTGCCCTCGGAGAGCAATGTGCGAACCTCCCCGTAAGTTGCGGGATTGCTCCAAAGCGGCATCCAGAGTTCGCCTCGTGATGATGCCGAGTCCTCCGCCCCAAGCGCACCACTGCCTGCGGAAGTGGTGCGGACAGTAAATGGATAACTCAACACGCCCTCATGGGACTGCGCGTTTCGGCGCACGGTCGCAGCGGCAAACGTTAGCGCACCTTCAATCATGAGCACGAAGTCCCACGGATTGATGTTGCCCTTGGAATCGTAGCCGGTTGTGCTGTTGGGGCCGCCAACCTGCCCCGGCGAGAATTGACCTATAGCTTGGGGCACCAAGTTGGAAGCGAGTTCGCCGAAGAGGGCGAGCCGCAACCAGCCGTCAGACTGGGCGGTCGCCTCTCCGCTCGCGGCATCGATTAGCTCCAATAGGCGCTGCATGAAATTGTTGGTGAAATCGAGGCGGCCATCGTTGCCACCCGTGCCCAGCAACGGCGGATACTTCACCGTGTCTCCAGATAGCACTATTGAGGCATCGAACCATTCGAGCGCGAGGTCCGGTAACAGACCTCGAAGGCGGGAAAGTAGCCTGGTTTTCGCTTCGTTCTTTGGACTGCCCTGCCGATTCAGCCCCTCCAATTCAAAAGCGCGTTCCGCTTTGTCCAGGCTGGCTCTGTAGGATGCGAATCGTGGGGATTTACTTGATTTGATGGCCAGAATCGAAGTTCTTTTGTCCTTCTTATAGAAGCCGCTGCCGCCATTCCATGGTGCCAAGACAGGTGTAGGGGCGTATTCCTTAAGTACGTATGCGCGCAGTTCGTCGCTAGACCTATTGGTAGTTAGGCGCAGGTCGGTTCCAATCCAAGCGGCTTTTATCCTAGGATCAAGCGCGCTGGAGATTCGCAGAATCCCCAAGCCCTTCAAGTACTTGGCAAGTGGAGCTGGCGAGCAGCCGGTCAGCACAATCTCCCGGAGATCGGAAACCCCATCCATCTCAGTGTTCCTGTTCGATGGCTGATGCGCGCCAGTCCGCCAAGCGCACCAACGACTCAAGCCATGCCAGACGAAAGGGGCCATGTTCTTTCAGCAGCGCATTCGTCCGCTCTGTCCAAGACCGCCCTTGCTCGCTTTCGCCCAGCTCCATCAGCGCGAGCTTCAGCTCCGTCTCCTCGCTATGCTCGCCATCGAAGGACAACGCCGGCAGGCGATCTCCTTCCCAAACGCCGCGAGCGAAGCGCGCATTATCGTGATCGGCCTTCTCATCCGGCATTGCGCGCAAGCTAGTTCGAACCTTTCCGTGGTGAGCCAGAATCAGATACGCGATGAGATCAACCCCACCATCGGGCGCACTCGGATTATCTTGCTGCGCAAGCCAAGCCAGCATGGAAGCCAGTTCGTGGCGGAAATAACTGCGGCTATGCTTCAGTGGCCCAGGGCACTTGGACTTGGCGAGAAACCCATTTTGCGAGATCCCATCCCGCGCCTCCGGGCAGCGATGCATGGATTCGTTGAACACATTGTGCGCTTTACCCACATCATGCCAACGTGCCGCACGAATAACAGATTTCGCATTGGTGGACTCCCCGACGCTCTCACAAAGCGCCCTCGCGGCGCGAGCCGCGTTGCCAAGGTGGTCCTTGAGCAGTACCGGAACTTTGCCACGGGAGCGCCAGTCCTCACCGAAAACCTCATGTTGCTTGGTCGTTGTTGGCGAAACGACCGATACCTGCTGCTTCGATTCTTTTCCTGTCGGAATAAACCCGAGCACTTGGTCGTAGCCCCCTTTGCTGGCCTCCAGCAAGAGGTTCATGCCCGGCCGCGGCGTAGCGCCACTGTCGAGCCTCTTCCATTGATTTGTCAGGCTGTCCCAGAACCACGCCTGCCCTCCCTTCTTCGCCGCTTTCCATTGACCCAGACTGACCGTACAAAGTTCGTCCCACGCTGCTGAAGGCTGCGACTCCGGCTTGTTCGGATCATCAGCAAAATCTCGCCAGAAGACTTGCAGGCTCGGATTGCCCTTGTCCCTGATGTAGTCCGAAACGTCCACATCGAAGCCCGAGAGATCGGGATCCGTATTGAACAAATCCAGCAAATCTCTGCGCCGCAGTACCGCAGTCAATGGCCGCTCCTCATCTACTTCGGGCAGCATTCGAGGACCAACATTCTCTAGACTAACGAGCTTGGTCCTTGCGAGTTCCAGAGATTCATTTTCGTACGGGGCTGTGTCAGCCTTGCCCCCGGTTTCGATGTCGATCCAAAACACCCGCGCGGCATCTTCCGGCGGATGCTCCCCGTATCGGTTGCAACGTCCAAATCGCTGAACGAGCGATGACCATGGGGCAAGCTCCGTAAACAAGGTGTGTGACGAGACATCCACACCCGCTTCAATAGCTTGCGTGGCGACAATAATTCGATCTGACTCGTTTCGAGCGAGCACTCGTGCCTGCGCCCGACGCTCAAGCGGGCGAAAGCGGGCATGGATCAGCAGGTCTTCCTGGTCGGGTCTTGCCTTGCGAATCTGCTGGTAGAGCTTTTGCGCCCTTTCCACGCGATTGAGGATAACGAGGGTCTGCTGACCTTGATTGTGGCGTCCAAGTACTTCTTTACATAGTTGTTCGACGTAAGAGTTCAGACCAGCCTGATTGCTCGCGGACGAGGTGAGTGAAACATCAGCGCGCATCAAGCGCTTGTGCGCATTGATGCGCTTGGCAGCCTGCGTCCGGTCAGCGTCGGTCAAGCCTTGCGCTCTGAAATTGGGCACTTCGTCGGCAAGATCTACGGTCGCGCCAATCCTTGCGTAAAGTAGCTGATAACCACAGAGAGTGGCTGGACCTGGCGCATCGAAACCGACGGCGGAACGCCTCGAGCTGCGCCGAAGTGGCCAGCGCCGCGCCCATGAGCTGCACCTCGTCGAATGCCCATAAGCAGTCGTTGTGCAGTAATGCGAAATGAACCGGCCATTGATATCGACTCATGCCATAGCCGCGCATGAGTGCGCGGGAGAGCAGCATGTCCTGAGTGCCAATCAGCACCATGTCCTCTTCGGGATATTCTGCCCAAGTCTTAAGATCGGCCTCCTCGCCCCCCATCAACAGGTGGACCGATACCTTTCCTTCGCCCGCTTTATTGCCGAGCACACCGAGGTTTTGCAGCCATTTGCGGATGTTCCGCTCGGTCTGCTCAACCAGTACCCGCATAGGGAGGCACCAGACCAACCGTCGGGGAGTGGCGTCGTTGACGTTGATTCTCCCGCCGTCCGCCCGCCAACCCCGCTTATACAGCCAAGCTAGGGTGACGGCCGCGGTTTTGCCCAAGCCAGTTGGAACATTGAGCAACTCTGGCCAGTCGGAATCCAGCGCGAGCGCTTGTTGAAACGGGTAGGGCGCGATCCCTTCCGATTTCAAGGCATCACGAAAAAACTCTGTGAATTGTTGTCCCACCTGCTGATACTAACATAGGCGCCAGCACTGGACTTGGTTGCCCAAGCCATGCAGCAGGACTTGCAGATCGCTTTCTTCATCTCCGTGGGCAGATTGTCCAACGACAGGACAGACTGGCCGGTAGAGGTGGGCCAACGACTCAAAACGGCCGATGTCCATACTTCGGGTGAGCCATCTCTGGACAGGAAAAACACCGGCACGTCTTGGTCGGCACCGTCGCGGATCCTGCTTCACGCGCCCCAGACGACCAGATTAGCGCCGCCCACCGCCTCTTCCCGGCGGAACAGGCGTTCGCTCCATGGCTTGTTTTCGTCGGATTCGAATACGACCAGATGGCCCTCGGCGGTTCCGCATTGCTCCATGTAATCGCGGGTTTGCTCCAAGCCGCGGCTGATCACCGACTCTATCGACAGCGGATCCCGGCGCACCTTGCATTCGATGACGACGCGGCGCTCGGCGCCGTTGTCGTCCAGCGGCCAGCGCACCAGCAAATCCACCCGCCGCCGACCGAGGGCGTATTCGCGCTCGATACGGCCGCCACCGTTCACCACTCTTTGCAGGTAGGCTTGCAAGAGCAGTTGCGGACCCGCCTCCCGGTAGGCGAAGCGCGCCATCCAGCTTTCGCCGTTGTCGCGGCTGAATTCCTGGAAGTCCCGCAGCAGGCGTTCCACGTCGAGCGTTTTCTCCGCCAGATAGCCCACCTGCTCGTCGGTCATTCTCTCCTGCGCCACATAGGCCAGTTCCCGCGGCACCACTTCGGCGTAGATGGGGTTGGCGACACGGATGGGACTATCCAGCGCCACCAGCCCCAAATCGCGGACGTACTCCAAATCCCGCTGCTGGAAATCCGTGTCGTCCAAGCCCGCCAGCATCGGCTCGACCACCCGGCGCACGCGGTCTTCCCGCAGTTTGTCCACCAATTGGTCCAAATGTGTTTCCCGGCGCAGGATCAATTCTTCCCGCGCCGCGTCCACCGCCGCCGCCGTCACCGGCTCGCGCCTCTTCCGCGCCCCGCGGGCCGCTCGGCCCCGGAAGCAGGTTTCATAGGCCAGCGCATTGACTAGCCACGGCTGGCCGCGGGTGGAGTCCGCGATGCGTTCGATGGCAGCTTCTTGGAATGGCTGCCCCGTTTCCGCCGTGTGCTGGGCCAACAGGGCGCGGATGTCCGCTTCGCTGAAATCCCCTAGGCGCAGCGATTCTGCCTTGATGTTGAACGCGCTGCCGCCGGTGATGGGGGCGCCCTCCGACTTGGCGTGGATGCGGTAGTCGCGGATGTCGCGCACACCGCAGAGAATGACCGACTGCGGGAACCGGGCGGGGCGCTGGGGATAGCGCGAGCGGAACTGGCGCAGCACCGAGACCAGCGTGTCGCCGATGAGCGCGTCGATTTCGTCGATCAGCAGCACCAGCGGGCGCGGGTCCACCTCGGACCACCTAGTCAGCGCCTCGGCGAGCGCTTCGTCCGCCCCGGCGGTCGCCAGCACTTCTTCCCGAATCCCGTGCAGGGAAGAGTCGTTCAGCGTCAACCTCGCCGCCGAAACCAGGCTGTTGAGAATGGCCCGCATGCCCCGCCCAACGTCTTCCCGCGCCGTCTGCGCTGTTTCGATATTGGCGTAGACGCAGCGGTATTCATCGCCGGCGTTGAGCACATCCGCCAGCGCCAACAGCATCGAAGTCTTGCCGGTTTGCCGGGGCGCATGCAAAACGAAGTACTTCTCCTGCCGGATGAGGTCGAGCGTCTCATTCAGATCCACCCGTTGCAGCGGCGGAATTTGATAGTGCTTGGTGGCGACTACCGGGCCTGTGGTGTTGAAAAAGAGCATGGCGGAAGTATGCCCCGATTCGCGTCGGTTGGCGAATCCCGCCCGGTATTTCCCAACCCACCCAGTCGTTGCCCAACTCCCGCCGCCGTCGCGTAACTCTCCTCCTGCCTGGGTGGAGTGGCAAAGGTTTCAGAGCTTATGCAACCCACATGGGGGTCCATGTCAAAGTCGCATGAACAGTAGCAACGACAGCGTGTGATAGCATCCCGAGCGTGGGTATTGGATAAATCCGAAATATAGGTTCACCTGTCCATGCGCCTGATTTGCTTTCTCGTCGGTTTGTTGATTGCCGTTGGTTTGGCGGCCGCGGATGAACGCCCAAATATCGTGCTGCTGCTGGCCGACGACCTCGGCTACGGCGAGCTCGGCAGCTACGGGCAGCAGCGGATTCGCACACCCCATATCGACGATCTGGCGGCGAACGGCCTGCGTTTCACCGACTTCTATGCGGGCAACGCGGTGTGTTCACCCTCCCGGGCGGTGCTCGCGACCGGTCGCAGCGCGGCGCGGGTCGCCATCCGCGGCAATGCGGGATTCTTTGGCGGCGACCGCTGGGAAGGCTTGGCTCTGGACCCAAGTGTGCCCACCATCGGCGAGATGCTGCAAGTCGCCGGCTATCAGACGGCGCTCGTGGGCAAATGGCATTTGGACCATCCCGAGGTGCTCGAGACTTGGGCGTGGCGGCGGGGCTTCGATTACGCGGCGCAGGAACAGTGGAGCGCCCGCTTCGGCGGCAGGGAGTTCCCTCCCGGCGGACTTTGGGTCAACGGAGACCAAGAGTACATTCCCTACGACTACCGCCAGTACGACGGCAAGGACGCGCTCCATACCGATGTTGCGTTGAGATTCCTCGAACGCATGGAGCGGGACCGTCCGTTCTTCCTGTTCATGTCTTATCGGGCGCCGCATGCGTTCGAGGGTCCGATTCGCGACACGCAGCTCTATGCGGACCAAGGCTGGCCGGAAATCGAACGGGTACACGCGGCGAAGATCACCCTGCTCGACCGGCAGGTGGGGAGACTCTTGGCTGCGCTCGCGGACATGGGCGAACTCGAAAATACGCTCGTGCTTTTCACCAGCGACAACGGTGCCCACTTCGCGGATGGCGGCCACAGCTTGGCGTTTTTCGACAGCAGCGGCCCGCTGCGGGGCGGCAAGCGGGACTTGTACGAAGGCGGGCTGCGCGTGCCGATGATCGCCCACTGGCCGGGGCGCGTTCAAGCTGGAGCCACCACGGAGCACATGGGCGGATTTCAGGATCTGATGCCCACTTTCGCGGAAATCGCCGGTGCGCCGGTGCCCGAACAATCCGACGGCATTTCCTTTGCGCCTGTGCTGCTCGGCGAAGCGCAGCGGGCGCATGAATTCATGATTTGGGAGTTGCAGTTGAGCGGATGGTTCCAAACGCTGCCGGACGGCGGTTTTCGGCAAGCGCTCAGGATGGGCGATTGGAAGGCGGTGCGCTATGGCATCGAATCGCCCACCGAGTTGTTCGATCTGAGTATCGATATCTCCGAATCGAATGATCTGGCGGGAACGCGGCCCGACTTGGTGGCCACCTTCAAAGATTTGTTCGAGAACGAACGCACCGAAGCCGCCCGCTTCCCATACGGCGGGGTCGTACAGCACCACCGTTCCCAAGACCGCTATCGAGACGATTAGCGAGTACTTTTCAGCGAGCGAGGTTTAAAAGGCCAAGGATGCAAAGACCAAGATCTCAAATTTCTCGAATTTCCACGTCTCGGCCTCCCGAGCCGCTTCTTCCAATTCCGCCTTCAAGGTATGGGACTAAGCCGCGCCGTCCCGCTCCATGCACAGACGGAGCGCCGCGCGAACAACTTCACTCTGGTTGTCGTCGGCACCCGCCGCGGAGTGCTTAGGGCCCCAGCGCGTTGAGCGGGATGATGCCGATGTCTTTTGGTGCGCAATGGCCGTAGCCGTTGGGAACGATGACTGCGAGGGCGGCGGGTTTGCCGTGTTGGCTGTCCTCCAGCCGCTTGGCCAACCGGAGCAGGTTCCGCTTCCCTTCGTCGATTCGACTTTCGCCCATTTTGATCTCGAAAGCCGCCCAGCGGCCGTCCGCGGTTTCCACGATGGCATCGACTTCGAGGCCGTCTTTTTCCCGGTAGTGGAACACCCGGGCATCCGCCGCTTGGGCGTAGACGCGCAGATCGCGGATTGCGAGTGACTCGAACAGGAATCCGAAATACTCTAGATCGTCCAGCAATCGATTCGGCGTGATGCCCAAGGCCGCCACCGCAAGCGAAGGATCGACGAAATGTCGCACCGCCGAAGCGCGCAGCCGGGTGCGGGAGCGCAGATTCGGCGCCCAGGCGGGTTGGTCTTCGACGACCATCAGTCGGGTGAGTGCTTCGAGGTATTCCGCAACCGTGTCGGGATGCAGGCCTTTTCCATTCGCGCCGCCCACATCGGTCGCCAATTTGCTGATGGATACCGGTGTCGCCAAATTTCTAGCCAGCGAGCGCAACAGCCGCTCAACCTTGATCGGGTCATGCTTTGTGTCGCTCGCTTGCGAAACCTCGGTGCGGCAGATTTCCGCAGCATAGCCGCGGTTGGCGCGAAGCGCCGCGTTCAAAGATTTGCCGATGTTGCCGGGCCAGCCGCCGCCGCAAACCAGGTTGGAGAGCATGGCGATGGTCATTTCGCGTCGAGCGGCGCTTTGCGCTTCGCCCCGCAGCAAAGCGGCGAGCGAAATCTCCGCCGATGAATGTCCCAATTCGCTGAGTGAGCAGGGCCGCATTCTGAGGCGGGAAAAACGCCCCGCGCCGGTGTGCCGGGATTGATCGTCGGCAGGCTTGGCGGAGCCGGTGAGGATGAATTGGCCCGGTACGCCGCGGCGATCAACTTCGCGGCGCACCTGATTCCAAATTCCGGGGGCAATCTGCCATTCGTCAATCAAGCGTGGCGCGGGACCGGCAAGCACGGAACCGGCATCAAGATCGATCATCCGCACCGCGTTCGCGTCCAAGTCGAGCAGCACTTCGCTCGCCGCCGAACGTCGCGCCGTTTCAGTCTTGCCACAGGCTTTTGGGCCTTCGACGAGCACCGCGCCGGTGGCTTCGAGCAGCTGCGACAGTCCCGTTTCGACGATGCGGGGGAGGTATTTCATGACTGGGATTGCGCCGCTGCGTATCGCTGAAGTTTGGCCGCCAAGCTCCGAAATCGACCACTTGCGGCATAATAACCGGCCATTCGGCGAATTTTCAACCGGCCATTTGGCGAATTTTCAGTCGGCCATTTGGCGAATTCTCAGTCGATGGTTTCGTTGAGCTCGGCGCGAAGCAGCCCGTGTCGGTAGCAGATTCAATCGCGCGATTCCCCTAAGGAGCGCTCACAACAAAGCACGGGTTTCCCGTTCACGCGCGATTGGCGCATATCGGGAGACCGTTGCATGAGCCACCCGAAAGATGGCGGCGCGGCCGGACTGGTTGCGCCGGTGGTTGCATGAGCGGGCCGAAAGATGGAGTCCCGGTTGAAAGTACGATGTGGACCGCCTCAGCTTGGCGCGTGAAAAAGTTGCGCGGGGGCGGTGCTTGCGCCTATATTCAGCATCTACCGGACGATGTTCCCGACAAAGACGAGGTTCCCGAAAAAGAGGAGCATGGCCGTGCGATCCGATTCGCCAGACCCGCCGCCGCAAACGCGGCTGGCCGATACCAATAACCCGGACTCGCGGCAGTCGCCGACCGCACCCCGAGCGCCAATGCCACCTCCGCGGCGGGTTGGTCCCGACGCGCCGGAATCGCCTTCGCGCCGCGGTTTTTTTCAAGCAACCGGCGCGGCCGCCGCGGTTTCGACGCTCGCTTCGTTCGCCGGGCCGGTCACGGCGCAATCCACCGTGGCGAACGCGCCGCGCACAGCGATATCTTTGACTGTCAACGGCGTTCGGCGCGAAGTCGAAGTGGAAGACCGATGGACGCTCGTCGAACTGCTGCGGGACGGCATCGGTTTGACCGGCACCAAGATCGGCTGCGACCGCGGCGAATGCGGAGCATGTACGGTGCTGATGAACGGCGCGCCGGTGTATTCCTGCAGCCAGTTGGCGGTCTGGGCCGACGGCGCCGAAATCCGCACTGTGGAAGGTTTGGCAAGCGAAGGCGAGTTGTCGCCCCTGCAGCGGACTTTCGTGGACAACAACGCGCCGCAATGCGGTTTCTGCACACCCGGTCAATTGATGTCCGCCACCGCCCTGCTGCGGGATAATCCGAGTCCAGCCGCGGACGAGGCGCGGGCGGCGCTGGTGGGTAATCTGTGCCGCTGCTCGAACTACAACGCAATCATCGAAGCGGTGGTCGCCGCGGGCGGAGCGCGGGGAGATTCGGCATGACTGCGCCAACCGGCATTGAAGCCGCGCTCCAGAGAAGCATCGGCCGCGGCATCCCCCGCGCCGAACCGCGGACGCTAGTCGGAGAAGGGGCCCGGATATGACGCAGCCAATCAGGGTCGGCCTCGCGCCATTGCAAACCATCGGCAACGATACGCCGCGCATCGACGCGGTGGAGCGGGTCACCGGCGCGGCGCGCTACACCGGAGACGTAAAGCTGCCCGGTATGGTTTACGCGCGGGTGTTGCGCAGCCCGCATCCCCACGCCCGCATCGTTTCGATTGATGCTTCCGCGGCCTTGGCGCTGCCCGGTGTGTACGACGTGGTCACCCATGAGACCAGTCCCATCGTCTGGGGCGCGGGTTCGGTGTCCGGCGGGCGGCAATACAACGACGGCATCAAGCAAACCACCATTCACCGCCGTTACATCTTCAACAATCCGGTGCGTTGCGTGGGGGATTCGGTCGCCGCGGTGGTCGCCGCCGACCGCCATACCGCCGAACAGGCGCTGGCGTTGATCGAAGTCGAGTACGAGGAATTGCCTTTCGTGCTCGAACCGGAAGCGGCGCTTGCGGACGGCGCGCCGCGCATTTGGCCGGAAGGCAATCTGTGCCCGGATACCCGTAACGAATTGCGACCGATGATTTCAACTATCGGCGATGTGGAGGCGGGCTTCGCCGAAGCCGATGAGATTTTCGAGCAGCGGTATGAGACCGCCTTCGTTCACAATGCCCAGATGGAACGGCGGTGCGCGCTGGCGAATTGGGAAGGCGGCAAACTCACCTTGTATACGCCGTCCCAGGGAATTTCCAATTGCCGGCACGATATGGCCCGGGACTTGGGCCTGCCGGACCACCAAGTGCGGATTGTCTCGCAGTACATGGGCGGGGGGTTCGGCAACAAGAACCAAAACCAGGACGCGGATTTGATCGCGGCGGAGCTGTCGCGGCGGGTGGGTCGGCCGGTGATGCTCGAATTCTCCCGCCGCGAGGACTGGCTCGGCGTTCACGGCCGCTGGCCCACAGTGCAGGAATATCGGGTGGGCGTGAAAAACGACGGCACGGTTACCGCCATGCAAATGCGCGGCTACAGCGGCATGGGGCCGTACCGCAAGAATTCCGGCGGCATTTCCGGCATGGATTACTATGCCTGCCCAAACCGGTTGCGGGAGATTTATCCGGTTTACACCAACCGCACGACCTCGGGCAATTTCCGCGCCCCGTCCGACCCACACGGCGTGTACGGCATCGAATCGATCATGGACGATATCGCCTACCGGATGGGAATCGATCCGGTGGAGTTCGCGCTGAAGAATATGCGCCGTCCGACGGCGCAGGCGCAGTTCACCAACTATTCTTTGGAAGAGGTGATCACCACCGGTGCCGAACAATTCGACTGGCAGGCTCGGCGGCGGATGCAACCGGGCGCGGACGAAGGCCCGCGCAAGCGTGGCGCGGGATTCTCGTTCATGATGTTCCGCGCCGGCCTCGGTACGAGCAGCGCGGTGGTGCGGGTCGATTCCGAAGGCCGCTACACTTTGTATGTCGGTGTGACCGATATCGGCCCCGGCGCCAAAACCACCCTGGGTATGATCGCCGCCGAGGCGCTCGGCGCGCCGTTGTCAGATATCGAAGTGGTGTGGGGCGATACGGATCGCACGCCGTATTCGGTAGGCGAATCCGGCAGCCGCACAACCATCATGACCGGCCACGCGGTGGTTCAGGCAGCCGAGCATTTGAAGCGGCAAATCGCCGACCGGGGCCTGCCGCCCGCTGGCGAAGTCCTGATCGGCAGCACCACCCCGGTGCCGGAGTCTGACGGCAAGATTCGGCAATGCTTCGCCGCCCACTTTGTCGAAGTGGAAGTCGATATCCGCATGGGCACGACCCGGGTGCTGAAATACACCGCGGTCCACGAATCCGGCCGCATTATCAATCCGACCACGGCCAGAGACCAGATCCGCGGCGCGGCGATTCAGGGCATCGGCCAAGCCCTGCACGAGGACTTGCTGTATGACCAGCGCAATGGTCAACCGCTCAGTCCCGGATACTACCGGGCGCGGCATCTGACCCATCAGGATATTCCCGACATCGAAGTCACTTTCATCGAAACCGATGATGGTTACGGACCTTTCGGCGCCAAGACTGCCGGTGAATCCGGCATCATCCTCGCGCCGGCGGCGGTGGCCAACGCGGTGGCGAACGCCACCGGCAAACGCATGCGGTCGCTGCCGATCACGCGGGACAAATTGCTCCGGGAGGTGATGGCATGAGGGCATTGCGCAATCACAACGCGGGCAGCATCGCCGACGCGGTGCAAGCCGCCGCCCAAGCGCGGGCTGACGGCCGGATTCCCGCATTCTCCGGCGGCGGCACGGATCTGCTGCAACAGATCAAAGATGGCACCGATGCGGCGGATGTCATCGTCAATCTGCGCGCGGTGGATGAGGCCCGCGGAATCGAAGCCGGCGCGGCGGGAACTTCGATTGGCGGTTTGACGACGCTGGCCCGGCTGGTTGAGGACGACGCGATAAAGACCCGTTTGCCGGCTTTGGCCCAAGCCGCGGCCAGCGTGGGCACGCCCCAGATCCGTAATGTGGCGACGGTGGCGGGCAATCTCACCCAGCGCCCTTGGTGCTGGTACTACCGCAACGGCTTCCATTGCTACAAGAGTGGCGGCGAGGAGTGCTTTTCGGTCAACGGCGAAAACGGCCAGCACGCGATTTTCAGCGGCGGCCCCAGCTTCATCGTACACCCGTCCGATATCGCGCCGGCATTGGTGGCTTTCGAGGCGGTCTTCCAACTCGTCGGCCCGAACGGCGAACGCGAAGTGCCGGCGGCAGAGTTTTTCGTGTTGCCCAGAGTGAATCCGCTGCATGAGAATATCCTCGCCGAATCGGAATTGTTGGCGCGGATTCTGCTGCCCGCGCCAGCCGAAGATACGGTGAGCAGCTATCGCAAAGTGATGGATCGGGCGGCTTGGACCCATGCCGAAGTCGGCGTGGCCACAGTCATCCGGCGCGACGGCAATGCCGTGGCGGATGCCCGTGTGGTGCTCTCCGGGGTGGCGCCGATCCCTTGGCGGCTGCGGGCGGTCGAGGAGTTTCTGGCCGGTCGGCAAATCACCGCCGAAACCGCGCGCGAGGCTGGCGCGATGTCGGTTGCCGATGCTCAGCCGTTGGCGAAGAATCGCCACAAGCTGCCCATGACCAGCGCCTTGATCGAGCGCGCCATTCTCGGTCTGGCGGCGGGTTGAGCGATATGGATAGGGATGCATGCTTGATACCGGCTGGCCCGGATAATTGTCAGCGACCGCGCCTCGGTGGAATTGCGCCGCGGCGGCGCGAAAGGCGGTTCCGGTGGGTCTGAAGCGGCGGGAGTTGCTGTTCCTCGTCCAGGCGGGGGATGACTGCGCGAGAATTTCCTGCGAACAACTTTTCATGCACTTCCGCGATTTGACCGGCGGCACCGGAACGGGGCGGACGAATCATGCCGACGGTCGGTCGTTAAAGCCGCGCCCGGCACCGCCGGTGGCGGAACAGAGCGATTGGTGGCAGGGGGAGCCGGATTCGGTTATCGCCCGGGAATCTCCCGAAGATTTTTTCCACCGCCTCGGGGAAACCCTTCGCGGCCAACGCCGACTGGAACTGCTCGAAACCGAATGGCTCGAAGACACCCGGCTGCGGCGCGAGCTTGAGCGCGTATTGGATGTGTTCCGCGCCGCCGGTGGCGAAATCGTCTTCGCTGCTCCGGCAAGGCCGCTGAAGGCTTCCGCATGATGCTGGCTGCGATGGCGATCAGGGAGATCAAGGCGATGAAAGCGACATTGCCGGTGCGGTTTCCGGTATTGCCGGAGACTCGCGAGTGAAGGCGATCAAGAGGGTTTTGGCGGAACTCCCCCGGCGCGGAGTGGAATATGCCGCGGCGGAGAGACGCTCGGCAGCGGCATTGGTCCGAAGGACGGCTTTCGCCTGCGGTTTGCTATTGCTCGCGGGCTGTGGGGCCGAGAATCCATCGGAGCCTCCCGCCGAATCCGACGAGCGTTTGGCGTCGCGGGTCGAGGCAGCCTTGGCCGCGACCTCGGATCTGCCTCTGGAATTATCCGTCGCGGTGGCGGACGGCATTGTCACCATATCCGGCGATCTCGCCTGCGATGAATGCGGCGGAAACCGTACGCCGGGAACCACCGGAACCGTACAGCAATCACTCGGCGTTGTGGTCCGCGCCGTGCCCGGTGTCGATGAAGTGCGTTTCCAGCTCGACTATGACCCGCCCGGAGCGGAAGGGCGATCGTGACCGGGCCGGCGGTTGGTTTTTGCCCCATCGCCGGGGCTTTTTTAACGATCAGACTGAGTTTGGCGACTGTCTGACTCGATCCGCTCGGTTACAAATCGCTTGGCAGCAAAATCCCCAGTTTCACGCGTTCCTCCCGCCACAGTTCCAGCATGTGTTGATAACGGTCGGGCATCGCATCCCGCAGATTTCTGGTTTCGCCGGGGTCGGCGATCACATCGTACAGTTCGAACGCCGACTCGTCGAAAAGGGGTTGCGTATGGACGATCTTCCATCTGCCTTGGCGCAAGTACGCTTGTCCTACGTGGAAGAACGCCGTCACATAATCCTCGTCGTGGACGCGGTCGCTGGTGCCGGCGAGCAGCGGCAGCATGCTCTCGCCGAGCATGGGCCGGATCGGGCCGCCCGTCGGATAAACGCCGCCGGCGGCTTCGATCAGTGTCGGCGCGATATCCATCACCGTCACATAGCTAAGGATCGCCGCTTTCCCGGCCGCGCTCGATAAAGTCGATCAATTCGTAGGTGAACAGCTCCGACGCGGTTGCTCCGGGGCCGCCGACCATTGCATCGAGACCAGCAGCAAAACGCAGACGCCGAGCACGCTTGGCACTCGGCAACTCAACAATCCGTTCAACAAACCACGTGGGTAATGGATTGACAAGGTGTTTCTCCCGCTCGAAACGAAAAATCGTGGCCCGTCCGCAGATGCAACTATGCCCGATTTCCGGCCCTCTGGTAAGCTTGCGCAATTGTTTCGCGGCGCGGCGCGCTGGCCGCGGGCGAATTCCTCGGGAATCGGTTCATGTCGGAACACACGGGCTCGCATCATCCGCCTTTTGTTTTTCCGCAGTACAAATCTTCACTGCGGAGAGGTCCGGCGCGACCCTTGTTCGATCTCGGTGCGCTGAACCCGGGGCCGCCAAGCGGCGCTGGAATCGAGGCGGGGCCGGGCTTGACCGAAGCCATCCCGATAAATGCAAACCCGCGTGGGGACGCGTCCACCGAGTCTGGCGCTTGCTTGGGCGGGCGATTCACACTGGGCGAACTCGACCATGATTTGCTGCGCAACGCGCGTCACAGCGGCGAGCCCCTCGGCGAGCGCATCGTGGTTTCCGGCCGGGTGCTTGATGACCGCGGCAATCCGCTTGCGGGCGCGCTCGTTGAAATCTGGCAGGCGAACGCGAGCGGGCGCTACGTCCACAAGGCGGACAGTCATGACGCGCCGCTCGATCCGAACTTTCTCGGCGCGGGCAGATGCTTGGCGGGCCGCGACGGCCGCTACCGCTTCCTCACCATCCGGCCCGGCGCCTACCCGTGGAAGAATCATCACAATGCTTGGCGTCCCCAGCATATTCACTTTTCCGTGCTTGGCGCATGTCCTGCGCATAGGCTCGTCACCCAGATGTATTTTCCCGGCGACCCTTTGCTGGAATTCGATCCCATCTTTGAATCGGCGCCGCCCAAGGCCCGCGACCGCCTGATCGCGAAATTCGATTGGACGACGACCGAGCCGGATATCGCTTTGGGCTACGTTTTCGATATCGTGGTGACCGGCGCTGCTGACTCGGGACGGAATCGACGGGAAGCCGCCCGGAACGAGCGACCATGAACCCCGAGCGCAGACCCCCGGCCACTCCATCGCAGACGGTGGGACCGTTTTTTTCACTTGGGTTGATGCCGTCGGAGCGGCAGGCCGAATTGCGCTCCTTAATTTCCAATCAAATCCGCGGCGCAGGCGAAGCGATTGCGATAACGGGAAGGGTTTTCGACGGGTCGGGCGAGGCCGTCGGCGACGCCTTGGTCGAAATCACGCAAGCCGATGGGGATGGCCGCCTCGACAACGACGCCTTCTTCGGTTTTGCGCGGGCCGATACCGGCGTGGACGCGGGCCACCGCTTCCGCTTCAAAACCGTCAAACCGGGACCGCTGCGCGCTGGTGAAGCGCCCTATATCAGCGTGGTGGTGTTCATGCGGGGCTTGTTACTGCACGCCCGCACGCGCATCTACTTCGACGACGAGCCCGCGAATCGCCACGACGCGGTGTTCAGCAGCCTGCCGGAAGACCGCCGCGGGACATTGCTTGCCCGGCGCGAGGGAAGCGCCGATTATGCCGTCTACCGATTCGATATTCATATGCGGGGAGAGCGGGAAACCGTGTTTTTCCAGTTGCCGGATTCGCCCGGCGGTTAGCCGACAGCTGCGAGGACGACCATGAGCGCCGATATCGTCGCCAGAATGAAAGAAGGACCCATGCTGCCGGTGCAAATCCTGGCCGTGATGATCTGCGTGGTCATCAATATGATCGATGGATTCGACGTGCTGGTGATGGCTTTCACGGCGTCTTCGGTCGCCGCGGAATGGTCGCTGGAACCGGGCTCGGTGGGCGTTCTGCTGAGCGCGGGTCTGTTCGGCATGGCGGCGGGGTCTCTGCTCATCGCGCCGCTGGCGGACCGCATGGGTCGGCGCAACAATATTCTCATTTGTCTGGTGATCATCGCCGCGGGAATGTTCGCCTCCGCCTTCACCCAATCTGTGCTGGCGCTCGCCGCCGCCCGGGTGGTCACCGGTTTGGGAATTGGCGGCATGTTGGCCAGCCTGACGACCATCACGGCCGAATATTCCTCCGCCAAACGGCAGGGATTCGCCATCAGCATGGTGCAGTCGGGTTACCCGGTGGGTGCGACCATCGGCGGCACCGTGGCCGCCTTCCTGATCGTCGCCTATGGCTGGCGCTCGGTTTTTCTCTTCGGCGGCTGTTGCACCCTCGCCATGATTCCGCTGGTGCTGCGCTATCTGCCGGAATCCATCGAGTATCTGATCGAGCGCAGGCCGCCGAAGGCTTTGGCCAAAGTGAACCGGCTCGCCGGAAAAATGGGCATGGAGCCGCTCGAGGCATTGCCGCAACCGCCGCCGCGCCGCCCGGGTGTGCGCAGCGGTGTATTCGAACTCGTTTCCGCTCCCCTGAGAGCTTCCACGCTATTGCTTTGGTGCGCGTTTTTCATGGTGATGCTGAGTTTCTACTTTGTGCTGAGTTGGACACCCACCCTGCTCACCGAAGCGGGCCTGCGCGCGGAACAGGGCATATCCGGTGGAGTGTTGATGAATATTGGTGGCGTGATCGGCGGCGCCACGCTGGGATATCTGACCGCCCGCTATTCGGCGCATCGGCTTACCGCCGCGTCTATGGTGCTGTGCGCGGTCTTCATGGGCGTGTTTGGTCTGCTCAATGGCAATCTCGTTCCGATGCTGGCGGTCGGCTTCGTGGTCGGGCTTTTCATCTTCGGCTCGATCATCGGCGTGTACAGCATCGCCCCGAATCTCTACGCCGCCGCGGTGCGCAATACCGGCATGGGCTGGGCAATCGGCATTGGCCGCTTCGGCGCAATCATCGGCCCTTCGACCGCGGGTTTCCTGCTCGCGCGGGGATGGACCAGCACCCAGTGCTTTTTTGCTTTCGGCATTCCACTGCTGATCGCGATGGCCGCCGTGTTGCTGCTGCAAGCCCGGCAAAACCTAGCAGCCGCGCAGCCCGCGTGACGGCCCGCGCTCCCGTTTTCCGGTGCCTCCCCGTCCCACCCGCTCTGTTCTTTCCGCCGCCCCGGAGCGAAGTTGAAGCGCGGCAAACGGCGCGTGGAATCCGCAATCGCATCCCATATCCCGCAACGGAGGAATCAACTTGAAGCTGCACTGGTCTTCCCGCTCGCCCTATGTGCGCAAGGTCATGATCGTCGCGCACGAAACCGGCCTCGCCGACCAAATTGATCCGGTTCGCACCGTGGTCTCGCGCACGCAACTCAATCCGGACCTCATCAAGGAATTTCCCGTGGGCCGCATCCCGGCGCTGGTGCTCGAAAACGGCATCGTGCTCTCCGGCTCCTTCGCAATCTGCGATTACCTCGATTCGCTTCATGGTGGCCGCAAGCTGATTTCGGCCGCGGGCGCCCCGCGCTGGCGCGAACTCGAACTCCACGGCGTGGCCGACGGCGCGCTCGATATCCTGCTCAGCTGGCGCGGCGAGTTGATGAAGCCGGAAGCGCTGCGCAGTGCCGCGCTCGTTGAGGCCAGCGCCGGCAAAATTCGCCATTGCCTCGACTGGCTGAACCGGCGGGCCGCGGGCTTCGGCGGCGAAGAATACGGAATCGGACAAATCACCGTGGGCGTTCTGCTGGATTATCTCGATTTCCGTTTTCCCGGACTCGACTGGCGCGGGCCCGGCCCGCATCTGCGGCAATGGCACAAGCTGTTCGCCGAACGCCCTTCCAGCAAGGCGACTGAAATAGTGCATTACGAATAAGCCCGGAGTCGCGATTTAACAGAGCGGTATAAAGTGCAAAAATACGAGCTTAACTAGCTATATACGCCATTAAGTCCTACTTTTAGCATCTTATGGAACTTCGAGGGTATACGCCCCCCGCTATTGCGGAGGAGCTGGGTGGGCGGCTTAAGCAAGCTCGTCTGAATCGGGACATGACTCAGTCGGAAGTGGCCGAACGCGCCGGATTGTCCAGAAAAGCGGTGCTCAACGCGGAAAAGGGCCAGGTGCGGCTCGAAGCCTTCGCGGCGATTCTGGCCGCGCTCGATTTGGCCACCCAACTCGACCTATTCCTGCCCAGGCAGGACATTTCTCCGGTTCAGCTCGCCAGATTGAAGGGGAAAGCGCGGCGAAGAGCTTCGGGTCGGCGCCGGGCCGCGGCCAGCGAGCCGCCGCAATGGTAGACCGGTTGGCGAAAATCCATTGCGCCCCTCCCGACGGCGGTGTGGCGCATGACAAACCGCATTTTTCAACCCGAAATATCGTCTTCAAAATCAATGAGCCAGATGAATTTCAGAGAGTGCCGGCGCAATGTCCGAGTTAGATCATTTGCGCATCCGTTACCATGGCGCGGATGTCGGCGCGACGGCCTTCGACCCGCGCGCCGGCTTCGAGGTCGAACTGGGCGTCGGCGTCAGCGAGTACCGCCAAGCCGGGGAATCCTTCGGTAATCCGTTGGGCTACGGCGCAATGGAGTACGTTTACCATTTGTTGGCGATCGCCTGCATTTCATCACTCAGCGATTCGACCGCGAAGGCAACCGCATCATCAACGAAACCATCGCCCAGGTATCCCAATGGCGCCGCCTCGCCACCGAACACGAAGTCCCCGCCGCCCTGATCGAAACCGTTGAGTCCAACCTGCGCCTGAATCTTTAGTGCGCCAGTCTCCGGCTTTTTGCCCCTCCACCCTGATGAGATGCAAGAAAAATATCGATTTCTGGTGAGCAATCCGGCGCGAAGTAAATTCGCGCCGGGCGGTTGAAATGTTTGCGGGCTGGATTGGTGGAGGCGGGGAGAGTTGAACTCCCGTCCGTCAGCTCGCGGCCTGAAGATCTACATGCTTAGCGTCGTCTATTGGGTTGACCCCGGTCTACCCGACGGGCAGGGCGAGCGGGGCGAGCCTGGAAAGTTTAACGGCGCAACGCCAGGCGCGTTTTGCCGCGATCCCGTTCTATATGACGATTGCGAGCGCCGGTTTACGAGCATCCCGACGGCAATCGCTAGCCGCGATCAGGCGGCTAGGGCGTAGCTTCTGTCTTCGGCAACTATGCAGTTGCGGCAATTGATTAACGAGAGTTACCACCCTCTCGGCATGCACCTCAGGAGTTGATACCGGCGTCGAATCCGAATCGCCCCCAGAGAAGAGCGCGAAGTTTAGCATAGATCGCGATTCGGAGACCAATTTCCGTGGGTTGCCCAGACGAAGGAAATTCCGCTTGGAACCCTTTAACGTGAAAGTCCGGCGCTCCAGCGGCGCGAGGAGGGAGGAAGACGATGGGGATACTGCGGCTTCAGCGGTTGGCGTGGCGGACGATGCGCTGTTTATCGATACTCCATTCGCGGTCTTTGATGCTGGCGCGCTTGTCGTGGTCTTTTTTGCCTTTGGCCAGCGCGACGCGGCATTTGACCAGATGATCGCGCCAATACAGGCGGGTGCAGACGCAGGTGTAGCCTTTCTGTTGCACCGCGCCGAACAGTTTGGCGAGTTCCTTCTTGTTCAGCAGCAATTTGCGGCTGCGGTCCGGGTCGGCCACGACGTGGCTGCTGGCGCTGTGCAGGGGTGCGATGCGGCAGCCGAGCAGAAAGGCTTCGCCGTCCCTGATCAGTACGTAACTGTCGGTCAGCTGCGCTTTTTTCGCCCGCAGGCTTTTCACTTCCCAACCCTGCAGGCACAGCCCAGCCTCGAAGCCCTCTTCGATATAATAATCGTGGCTTGCTTTTCTGTTCACCACGATTGTGTTATCAGGAACGCGCTTTTTCACAATTTCGCAACTTAACGACGGCCCGCCACGAGGCCAATATAACAGGGGACAGGCGCATGGCTCAAAAGCCGGAGCAGCAACGGGGGAAGTTCTCTTCCAGAATGGGATTTATACTCGCCGCGGCGGGTTCGGCGGTTGGCCTCGGCAACCTGGTGGCGTTTCCGGTGATGGCGTCGAAGAACGGTGGCGCCGCTTTCCTGCTGGTGTACTTGTTCTTCGTGGCGGTGATTTGCTATCCCGTGATGATGGCGGAAGTCGCCATGGGTCGCGCCGCCCAACGCAATCCGGTCGGTGCGTTCCACCAGCTTTCCGGGGGCAGCGGGCTGTGGCGGGGCGTCGGCATGTTGGCGATTTTGACGCCGTTCATGATCGCGGTTTTCTATTCGGTCATCACCGTTTGGCTGCTCATGTACCTCACGGAATTACTCGGCGGCGGCCTGAGCACGCTGGCCGACGACGCCACTTTCGGCGAAGTGGTGGCGCGCCCCGCAACTTTCGGCTATCTGCTGTTTCTACTCGCGCTGGTGTTCGCGATTCTGCTCGGCGGCGTCAAGGGCGGCATTGAGCGGCTGGCTCGGGTGCTGATGCCGACGCTGGCGGTGATGCTGGTGGCCTTGACCATTTTCGTATTGACGCTGGACAACGCCAGCATCGGTATCACCTACTATCTCGTCCCCGATTTCTCGCGCATGAATCTGGCGGTGGTCAACGGCGCGCTGGCCCAAGCGTTTTTCTCGCTGTCCCTCGGCATGGGCATTCTGGTCACTTACGGCTCGTATTTCAGCCGCGAAGACAGCATCGCCGGCTCCACCCGCATGGTGGCATTCGCCGATACCGGAATCGCTTTCTTCGCCGGGTTGCTGATCCTGCCGGCGATTTTCGCTTTCGATCCGAACACCAATACCGACGATTTGTCCACCAGCAGCGTCGGACTGATCTTCAGTTTTCTGCCGAAGATTTTCCTGTCCATGGAAGCCGCCGTCGGTTATTTTGGTGCCAGCGTCGCTGCCATCGTCTTTTTCACCCTGGTATTCTTCGCCGCGCTGACCTCGCTGGTGTCGATCATCGAGATTCCCATCAGCTGCTGGATCGACGAATTCCGCCTCAGCCGAAAGCAGGCCATCGTCCTGCAGGCCACACTGCTGGCGGTGTTCGCCATTCCCGCCACCCTGTCCCTCGGAATGTCGGATTTTTTCACCAATTTCACGAGTTACGGCGGCGTGTCGAAGTCGTTTTTCGATCTGATTTCCGATGTTTTCTACGAGACTATCCTGCCGCTGGTGGGCTTTACCGTCTGCATCTTCTGCGCCTGGCGCTGGAAATTGAGCGGGCTGGCCGGGGAGCTCGAAATCGGCGACCCGGGATTCCGCGGTTCCAAGCTGCACCGCTATGTCGATCTTTCCCTCGGCGTGTTCATCCCCGCCGTGCTGCTGGTGGTTTTTCTGAGCACCGTCAACCAGATTTATTCTTAGTATGGTCGCCGTGGTCCGCAGCGCCCTGCTGCCGCATTCCGCCCGGCGGATGTTCGATTTGGTGAACGATATCGAGCGGTATCCGTCGTTTCTTCCCCATTGCTTGTCCGCCAAAGTGCTTTCCCAAGGCGAAGATGAACTCGTCGGCGAACTTTGTTTGGGCAGGGCGGGAATCCGGCAGCGCTTCGTCACGCGCAACCGTCTGCGGCCGCCGGAAGCGATCGATATGGAGCTGGTGGAAGGCGATTTCTCGCGCTTCGACGCGCAATGGCGGTTCGATGGTCTCGGCGCCGATTCCTGCAAAGTCACCCTGAGGATGGATTTCGAGTTACGTTCGGCGCTGGTCGATTTTGCGGTTCGCGGCCTGTTCAAGGATACCGCCGGCACCATGGTCGATGCCATGGTGGCCCGGGCCGCGGCGGTTTACGGCGAATGAGCGATTCCGGGACGAACGCGGTTGGTCCGGCGGATATCCCCGGCGTCGAAGTGGAAGTCGCCTACGCGACCCCCGAATTCCAGCGCATCATTCGCCTGCGGGTGCCCATCGGGACGAGCGCTTGGGATGCGGTGCGCCAATCCGGTATCGCGGAAGAATTTCCCGAAATCGATCTCGAATCGGCGGTCATGGGAATTTTTTCCCGCAAGCTCGACGGCAGGCGCGCGCCGACGCCGCAGGACTACGCGCTCAAACCCCGGGACCGCGTCGAAATCTACCGCCCTTTGCGGGCGGACCCCAAGCAAACCCGCAAGCTGCGCGCCGCCAAGACAACCCGCGAGCGCACGGGCGCCCACACATTTCACCCCGGTCGATAAAATGGCGCCTCGGCAAAAGGCTGCCGGAGAAGAGCTGAAAGCGCTTGGCGACGACAGCGACGGATCTTGCAGAAACGCGAGCCCCATCCCGGCCGAATTTTCTCCGGCCGGTTTTGTTCATACGTTGCTTTCGACTCCACCGGGGGAACGCAACGGCGGATGGCGGCCGCCGAAGATGCGCAGCTTGATAACATTCGCATCCGTCCTCGCGCATAATGCGGGAGAATAAACCCGCGGTGAATACTATGAGTCGAACAGGCGGCAAGCCCGGATTGCTGAAACGCATTGAGCAGGGATTGTACGAATACTATGTGACGCCGCACCGGCGGGCCTTGGCGCGGGCCGGGCGCGACGAGGAAGACTTGTTCATGTTGTTGATTTTCGCCGAAAGCATGGGTGTGCCGAATCCGGCGGCCTTCTACACCATGGAATTGCTGCCGGTGGTTTACGACCGCTTCCACGAGTGGCATCTGCGCATGGGGATGGAACACTCGCCGTTGGATCATGTGACTTGCTGCTAGCACTCGCCCGCGCCAGGAAATTTCTCTTTTTCGGCGGCAAGGGTGGCGTCGGCAAGACCACGGTATCCGCGGCCGCGGCGCTGGCGCTGGCGGACGAAGGCCGCAAAGTGCTGCTTGTTTCCACCGATCCCGCCCACAATCTGGGCCATTTGTTCCAGCGCGCGGTCGGACCCCGGCCGGTGCGCCTCGCGCCCGGGCTCGATGGCCTCGAAATCGACCCGGACGCCACCGCGCATGCGCATATGGGCGAAGTCTCCAGCGCCTTGCGCAAGCTTATGCCGTCGCGGATGCGCGGCGAGGTCGACAAACACATGGCGCTGTCGCGGGATGCGCCGGGCATGATGGAAGCGGCGCTGCTGGAGAAGATGGCGGAAGTCATCGAACAGGGCGGTGCGGACTACCGGCATGTGATTTTCGATACCGCGCCTTCCGGCCACACCGCCCGGCTCATGGCCTTGCCGGAGATGATGACCGCGTGGACCGAAGGACTGATCAAACGCCGCGACAAGGCGGACCGCTTCGCCGAATTCGTGCGCGAACTCGGTTCGGATTCCGGTTTGGGCGCGAACACCGTCGGCGGGAAAGAAGATCCCGAGGCGCAGCGGGAAAGCCGCATCCGCGGGATGCTCAACCGCCGCCGCCTGAAATTCGCGCGCTTGCGGGATGCCTTGGCCGATGCCGAATCGACTTCTTTTGTCATCGTGCTGGTGGCCGAACGTCTGCCGGTGCTGGAAACCATCGAACTGCGCGAACAGCTGCGCAAGGCCGGGCTGGCGGTTGATTGCCTGGTCGTGAACAAGCGCCTGCCCGAAGGCGGCGGAGAGTTTCTCAAAGAGCGCCGCGCTCAACAGGAGGCGCATCTTCAGGCGCTGCGGGAAGCCTTGCCGGACACCGCGCTCGAATTTTTGGATTTGGCCGCCCAAGACATCGCCGGCCCGGCGGCCTTGCGGGACTTTTCGCGACGGCTATCGCCGAACCCGGCCTGAAGCGTCGCCGAAGGCTTCGCGGGTTTCAACGACCAGCTGTTCCACGTCCGAGGCTTGGGTCGTATCGCCGCGGCGGGAGATTCCGGGAGAAGCTCAGTTCAGTTCTTCGGTGGGATTCGGCGTGAAATCGCCGCTGACGCTGGTCAATTGGTCATCGACGAACAGCACCGTGACGCGTTCCTGAGTGCGGGCGCCGCCGCCGGGTTGGAAATTGTAGACGTAATCCCAGCGGTCCTGGTGGAAGGGGTCGCGCACCAGCGGGGTGCCCATGACGAAGATCACCTGGTTCTTGGTCATGCCGGGGCGTAGCTGATCGACCATGTCCTGGAGGATTACATTGCCTTGGGTGATGGATATCTTGTAGACGCCGGGAAAATCGAGCGAGCCCAGATTGTTGGCGCAAGCGGCCAGCGCCGCCAACGGCAGTGGAAGGAGGATGCGTTTCAGTTTACCCATGGGCCGGTTCCGTATGCTGGTTGCCTCGGTCTGTCCGGTTTGCGCGGCAGCTGCGGCGGGAGCGGCTTTCGCAAGTGCCCCGCGGCGGGCATAATAAACCAATTCTCCGCGCCGCGGGCATGGAACTGGGTATCGGTCGCGGGCAAGATGGCGGATTGGCGACGCCGAACTCCGTCGTCGCGGATTGCCGGCCGGTGCCGGGGCGGGTCGCCGGCACTGGACCCCTTCGACTTTGAGAGGCGCAAATGGGAACCGAAAATCAGGAACTGCGGAAAGCCGGGCTCAAGGTTACCTTGCCCAGGGTGAAAATTTTGCAGATTCTGGAGACTTCGGAAAACAAGCATTTGAGCGCCGAAGATGTCTACAAGGCGCTGCTGGAATCCGACCAGGAAGTGGGTTTGGCGACGGTTTACCGCGTGCTGACCCAATTCGAAACCGCGGGACTGGTTTTGCGGCACCATTTCGAAGGCGGTCACTCGATTTTCGAGTTAACGCCCGGCGACCACCACGACCACATTGTCTGCACCGGCTGCGGCAAAGTCGAGGAGTTTTTCGACGAAATCATCGAAGAACGGCAAGACAGGATCGCCGAAAAACTCGGCTTCAAACTCACCGATCACAGCATGTATCTGTACGGCATCTGCCCGGATTGTCGCGGTCGGGAATGAGCGGGGAGGCATCGATCCGCCGGCGGCCTTGCGCTTTGTTCAGATGGAATGGGGCGCGGGTTCGGTAGCGGACTTTAGCATTTGACGGGCGTGGGTTAGGGAGGCGTCGGTTGAATCGGCGCCCGCGAGCATTCGCGATACTTCCGCCACCCGTTCTTCGGCATCGAGTTCGCGGATGGCCGTTCGGGTGTTCGCGCCATCGCTGGACTTGCTCACTGAATACTGGCGATGGGCGCAGCTCGCAACCTGCGGCTGATGGGTGATGCAGAGAATCTGCGCCGATTCGCCCAAAGTCCGCAGCAGAGCGCCGACTTGCGCGGCCACGCCGCCGCCGATGCCGACATCGACTTCATCAAAAATCAGGCAGGGCGTTTGCGATGTTTGCGCGGTGGCCAAGCGTATCGCCAAGCTGATGCGGGACAGTTCGCCGCCGGAGGCGATTTTCGACAAGGGCCCGACGGCTTGGCCCGGATTGGTGGCGGCGAGAAATTCCACCGCGTCCAGGCCACTACCGTTGATTGTCTCGGAATCGAGCGATTCAAAACGGATCTCAATGTCAGCGCTGGCCATACCGAGTTTGGCGATATGCCGGTCGATCGCCGCGGTTAAGTGTCCCGCGCCCCGGCGGCGTTGTTCGCCGACCTCGGCCGTCGCCGCCGCGTATTCCCGCCGCAGGCGCGAATCATTTTCCTGCAGGTGTCGAAGCGCTTCTTCCTCGCCCCGCATCCGCTGCAGTTGCTCATCGAGCGAGCGGGTCAGTTCAGCGAGTTCCCCGGGCCTGACTTTGTGCTTGCGCGCCATATCGTGCAAGTCGCCGAGACGTTGGTCCACTTCCGCCAGCCGCTGGGGGTCGATGGGGAAATCGTCGCAGGCGGCGCGCAGATCGGCGGCGGCCTCGTCCAATTGAATCGAAGCCGATTCAAGCATTTCCAGAGCATTGGTGATTCGCTCGCTGTCGCCGCCCAGCGCTTCCAATGATCGTTGCACTCGCCGCACGCCGCTCAAGGCGTCGCTTGATGCGTGGTCTTGCTCGCCGCCGGCGATCTCATCGCGCGCCGACGAAAGGGTGGAAAGCGCTTCTTCAGCGCCGCTGAGACGGCGTTGTTCCTGTTCCAACGCTTCCGCTTCGCCTTCCGTCGCTGCCAAGCCGCGCAGTTCATCAAGTTGGTAGGCGAGCAACTGCATCCGGCTGTCGTCCTCACCGCCGCGCAGCCGCTCCATGCTTTGGCGATTGTCGCGCCACTGGCGGTGCAGCGCGCGCAGGTTTTCCAGCGCCTGCCGTTCGACGCAGAAATCATCCAGCAAATCGAGCTGCGCACCGCGCCGCAGCAGCGCTTGGTGTTCCCGTTGGCCGACGATATCCACCAGCAACTCCCCCAACCGCCGCAGGCTCGATAGGGTGACTTGGGTGTCGTTGACGAAGCCGCGCGAGCGGCCGTCGTCGCCGACCACTCGGCGGAGCAGACAGGACTCGGGTGTTTCGGCCTCCAGTTGGTTTTTTTCCAGCCATTGGCTGGCGGCATCGTTGCGGGAAATATCGAATTCGGCGGCGATTTCGGTTTTTTTCGCCCCGAGCCGCACCACGGTCTTGTCGGCGCGGCCGCCGAGAGCCAAACCGAGCGCGCCGACGATGATGGATTTGCCCGCGCCGGTTTCGCCGGTGAGCGCCGACATGCCGGGGTGGAATTCGGTTCGCAGACTTTCCACAGTGGCGAAGTTGTGAATCGCGAGGCTCAGCAGCATGGGCGCAGTATAGCCCGGATGGGTGAGCGGCCCAATGAAATCCCCGGAGGCCGGGCGCGGGAGAGGGCTGCGGCGGCCTCCCCCGGCAAGGCTGCATCTCAAGAGCCGCCCTCAAGGGGATGGCGATTGGTTTGGCCTCGGGAAGCAAGGAGATGATCGCTTGGGACGGCATCCGCGGCGTGGTTATTTTCTTGAAACGTGGTTGCAAGTCCCCATATTGCAGAATCGTGGCTTGACGGTCGGGGTATGAAAAAATCGTGCGTCGAATAGCCACGCCGGAAACAGCTTATGACGCAGGAAGCAGCAGAAAAGGGGCAAGCGAAGGGCGAGCCGGCGGTTGATTCAGGGGCCGAGTCGGCAGAAGGCGCTTCGGAGCAGTCCGAAGCGGCGCGAGCTGATTTGGAATCAGACTCCGAATTGCCGGACGAAACCGAATCGCTGGGCGAAACCGTGGCGTCGGACGATGTCGGTGCGGACTTGGCGGAGGTTTTGGCGCGGCTGGCGCGGGCCGAAGAGGAAAGTATCAACGCGAAAGACCAACTGCTGCGGGCGCAGGCGGAGTTGCAGAATCTGCGGCGCCGCTCCGAGCAGGATATCGAGCGGGCGCACAAGTTCGGTTTGGAGCGTTTCAGCGGTGAACTGCTGCTGGTGATGGACAACCTCGAACGCGCCGCGGCCGCGGCGGCCGAACATGAAGATGAGGTGGTACGGGCGATTCACGAGGGTGTGAACCTGACCTTGAAAAGCTTCGTTGATTGCTTCGCGAAGTTCGATATCGCGGCGGTGGACCCGGAGGGAGAGCCATTCGACCCGGCCCTGCATCAGGCGGTATCGATGCGGGAAAACGGCGAAGTGGAGCCGAATACCGTGGTCGAGGTCTTGCAGAAAGGCTACACCCTGCATGGGCGGGTGCTGCGGCCGGCGATGGTGGTGGTTTCCACCGAGCCGTCCTGAGGCGGCCCATTCGGCGCGGCAACAGCGCCGGGAAGCAAGCGGCGGCGAAGCTGGAAGATTGCAGGCACGGTCGCTGGAATTGCCTTACGCCGGCCGCCGTTCAAACTGAAGTGAAGTTGGATTTGACGACAGCACCAGACGATCAAATCGGGCGCAAGGGATTGCATTGATTATTTTTACGCCGGTCCGGCATCGCGCCCAAGCATGCGCTCGCCGCGGAACGGCAAAGATTGTGGAGACACGCAGACATGGGAAAAATTATCGGCATCGACTTGGGAACCACGAATTCCTGCGTGGCGATCATGGAGGGCGGCGAACCCCGGGTCATTGAGAATTCGGAAGGCGACCGCACCACGCCGTCCATCGTCGCCTACAGCAAGGACGGCGAGACTTTGGTGGGCCAGCCCGCCAAGCGCCAAGCCATCACCAACCCCGACAATACACTGTTCGCCATCAAGCGCTTGATCGGTCGTCAATACCAGGACGATGTGGTGCAGAAGGACATCAAGATGGTGCCCTACAAAATCGTCAAAGCGGGCAACGGCGACGCTTGGGTCGAAGTCAACGGCAAGCAAATGTCGCCGCCGCAGATCTCGGCCCAAACCTTGATGAAGATGAAGAAAACCGCCGAGGATTATCTCGGCGAGGATGTGAAGGAGGCCGTGGTCACCGTGCCCGCCTACTTCAACGATTCCCAGCGCCAGGCGACCAAGGACGCCGGCCGCATCGCCGGTTTGGATGTCAAGCGCATCATCAACGAACCGACCGCGGCGGCGCTGGCCTACGGCATGGACAAACGTGCCGGCGATTCGGTGATCGCGGTCTATGATCTCGGCGGTGGCACTTTCGATATTTCAATCATCGAAATCGCCGAAACCGATGGCGAGCACACCTTCGAGGTGCTTTCCACCAACGGCGATACTTTTCTCGGCGGCGAGGATTTCGATCTGCGCCTGATCGACTATCTCGCGGATGAGTTCAAGAAGGAGCACGGCATGGATCTGCACAATGATCCGTTGGCCCTGCAGCGCTTGAAGGAAGCCGCGGAGAAAGCCAAGATCGAGCTGTCTTCTTCGCAGCAAACCGAAATCAATCTGCCTTACATCACCGCCGACGCCGGCGGGCCAAAGCATCTGGTGCAGAAGCTCACCCGCGCCAAATTCGAATCATTGGTGGAGGATTTGGTGGACCGCACCCTCGGCCCGGTGCGCACCGCGCTGCAGGACGCCGGCATCGAGGCTTCCGCCATCGACGATGTAGTGCTCGTGGGCGGCCAGACCCGGATGCCGCTGGCGCAACGCAAAGTCGCCGATTTCTTTGGCAAGGAAGCGCGCCGGGATGTCAACCCGGATGAGGCGGTGGCTGTCGGCGCCGCGATTCAGGCCGCGGTCTTGGCCGGAGATGTCACCGACGTGCTGCTGCTCGACGTCACCCCGCTGTCGCTGGGCATTGAAACCATGGGCGGTGTTGCCAGCACCCTGATCGACAAGAATACGACCATTCCGACAAAGAAGACCCAGGTCTTCTCGACCGCCGATGACAATCAAACCGCGGTGACCATCCACGTGGTGCAGGGCGAGCGCAAGCAGGCGGCGCAGAACAAATCGCTTGGACGATTCGATCTGACCGATATTCCGCCGGCGCCCCGGGGAATGCCCCAGATCGAGGTTTCGTTCGATCTCGACGCCAACGGTATCCTGAATGTTTCGGCCAAAGACAAAGCCACCGGCAAAGAGCAGTCCATCGAGATCAAAGCCTCCAGCGGCCTCTCGGATGACGAGATCGAGCGCATGGTGCGCGACGCCGAAGCGCATTCCGCCGAAGACAAGAAGTTCGAAGAGTTGGTCTCGGCGCGCAATACCGCCGACGGCCTCATTCACGCCACCCGCAAATCTCTCGAAGAAGCGGGCGACAAAGCCAGCGATGAGGAGAGGGCAGCGGTGGAAAGCGCCATCGGCAAGCTGGAGGAAGCTGTCAAGAGTGGTGATCTCGAAGCCATCGAAGCCGGCACCAAGGCGCTGACCGAAGCGTCCGCGCCCATCGTGCAGAAAATGTATGCCGAGCAGGCGGCCCAAGCCGATGACGCAGCGACCGGCGCCGGCGCCGAGCCCGGGCCGCAGCCCGGAAAAGCCGAAGACGACGCCGTGGACGCGGAGTTTGAGGAAGTCAAAGAAGATCAAAAGTGAGCCCAAGCGCCGATGTCGCGCCACATGTCCCATCGCGATTGGTCCGACCGGAGATATCGCTTGCGGAACCAAAGGGCTGGATGAGTTTGGGCGCCTAGACCACCCCGCATGAGCGGTCCGGAACGATGATGGCTCCGGCGCTTGCGCAAGCCGGCGCGGAATCCGGGCCGAGCTCGGAGAAATCATGGCGAAAAGAGACTACTACGAAGTGCTCGGCGTAAGCCGGGAAGCCAGTCAGGCCGACCTGAAAAAAGCCTACCGGCGCACCGCCATGAAGCATCACCCGGACCGCAATCCGGGGAACAAACAATCGGAGGCGAAATTCAAGGAGGCCAGCGAAGCTTTCGAGGTGCTTTCCGACGAGCAGAAGCGGGCCCGCTACAATCAATTCGGTCATGCCGGGGTGGAAGGGCAGACCGGCGCCGGCGCGGCGGATTTCGCCGATATCTTCGGGGACATTTTCGGCGATATTTTCGGTGCGCGCCACGGCGGTCGGGGTCGCTCCGGCGGACGGCACCAAGGCTCAGACCTGCAGTATCATCTTGAACTCAGCCTGGAGCATGCGGTTCAGGGCGTATCGCGCAATATACGCATTCCCACCGAGGTGCAATGCCAGACTTGCGGCGGCAGCGGCGCCCGCAAAGGCACCGCTGCCGTGGACTGCACCACCTGCGGCGGCATCGGCCAGGTACGGATGCAGCAAGGTTTTTTCTCGGTGCAGCAAACCTGCCCCCGCTGCCGCGGCGAGGGCAAACAAATCAAGAACCCCTGCTCCTCCTGCCGCGGCAGCGGCACCGTGGAGGAAACCCGCACGCTGTCGGTGAAGGTGCCCGCCGGGGTCGATACCGGCGACCGCATCCGGCTGACCGGCGAAGGCCAGGCCGGAACCCGGGGCGGGCCGCCCGGCGATCTGTACGTGCGCATCGAAGTTCGGTCGCATCCGGTATTCGAGCGCGACGGCGCCGATTTGCATTGCGATATTCCGATCAGTTTTGTCGATGCCGCCCTCGGCAACGATCTCGAAGTGCCGACGCTCGGCGGCCGGGTCAAACTCAAAATCCCTGCCGAAACCCAGACCGGCAAGCTGTTCCGTCTGCGGGGCAAGGGCATCACGCCGGTGCGCGGCGGCGCGCCGGGGGATCTGCTTTACCGTTTGGTGGTGGAGACGCCGGTCAAACTCACGTCTCGCCAGCGGGAGCTGTTGACCGAATTCCGCGAAATCCAGGACGGCGAGGGCAGTCGGCAATCCCCCAAACGTCAAAGTTGGTTCGACGGCGTAAGACGCTTCGTGGACGGCCTGCGGCCTTGAGTTTTGCTCGCCCGATAGTGTGCGAGTGTGCTTGGACGTAGGTTACCCGGGCGGGTCGTAGAGCCGGCCGAGATTCCAGGCGGCGGAGCCCCGCCCGCGGTCGGTCAATTGGATGATCAGGGGTGCGCCGAACTGTTCCGGCGCGGTGACTGTCAACACCAGGCTTTCGTTCGGCGACAAGTCGATAGTGTGGCTTTGGGCATTGGTGTCGGCGCCAATGGTCAGCCGCATCGAGCCCGATCCGCTGGCCTCGAGCATGACCTCGAAGCGGCCGCTGGATTCGATTTTACCCCGGGTGGCCAAGCTCACCCGCACATCGTCGATTGCGCGCGCGCCATGGCTGGTCCAGCCCGCCGCCACGGCCTGGTACTCGATGGCCAACCAAAAAGCGACGCCGACCAGCAGTAAATTCGGCCAGCCCCAGATGCCCATGGCGCGCCACCAACCGACCGCGAAGCGAATCACTGGAATTGCGCTCCGGCTTCATCCGCAGGGCGGGCGGGAGATCGCGCCAAGCTCGGGCGGGAGTGGGCCGCCATCCGCAGCCGGCCGGCGTGGATTACAACTCCGGTGATCGACATTGCCGTCATCAAGCCGCCGAAAATGAACCAGAGAATCTTCGTCGCCAAGCCGCCGAAATAGCCGAAATGCAGCGGGTCCGAAGCTTCGGAAATCCGCCTGTGCCAGTCGAGATTCTCGCCGCGGTAACTGCCGAGTACTTCCAGCGTGGCCGGGTCGATGTACACGCCATTCGCCCGCGGCCGCACCAGTGCCGCCGCCAAATCGCCCTGCACGGTGAGCGGGGCGCGGTTGTTGCCGGGGAACAAAACTCTCCGCACTTGCAACCCGGGCAGTTCGCGCCGAGCCCGCTCGACCGCCAGATCAACCCCGGCGCCGTCGAGAGATGCCGGCAAAGCCGCCTCGCGCCGAACCATGTCAAGCCCCGGGCCGGGTACTGGCGGCGCGCGGCCGCCGAGTTGTTCGATGAAGTACCAAATGCTCGTCAGCGCGATCAAAGCGACGAACCAACTGCACCAGAGGCCCGCCAAACGATGCAGGTCGCCATTCCAGATGCGCGTTTTGCGGGAGAACCGCGGCGTTTTGAAAAACCCGCGCCAGAATTTCTTGTAGACGATGAATCCCGCGACTAGCGAAATCAGCAGTGGAAAAGCCAGAAACGTCACGATGGGAACGCCGATATCGATCGGCATCATCAAATGCCGGTGGGTGGAGCGGAAAAACCGTTGCGCGTTGTAGAAGGAAGTGACGCCGCGCAGGTCGCCGTCGATTGGATCCAGCCAGACCCTCACATTCTCCCGCCACGGTGTGAGCGCGATCATGTGCAACGCAAACCAGTTGTCTTCGAATCGCGAGAGATTCAGCGGGCGGTACCGCGGATACTCCCGGCGCAGCGTGTCGAAGGCCGCGCCCCAAGCGACTTGTTCGGGTGCGACGCCCTCGGTGGCGCGCATCTCGGGAGTGAGCAGCCAGTCGATTTCGTAGCTGAAAACCGCGACCGTCCCCGTCGCGAGGATAAATGTCATCAGCAGCGAAAGCTTGAGGCCGAGCCACGAATGAACCATAAACCACAGCCGGTCCCGCGCCTGTTTGCCGGTCAAGCGCCGGCCCGCCCCTCGGTCGGGAGGCGCCGCGGAAATCCTCATGGCGCGCGTTCGATTAACCCGAAGGCGGAGAGTCTGCGCACGGCGTCCCGCTGTTGTTCCCGGTCCATGCCGACGAACGCCGCCATACCGAAAGGTTCTCCAGAGAGGAATAACCGCAGCCCCGCGAGCGCCGCTAAATCGAATTGGATGCTGCCGCCGGGGCCGATGATGACGGCTTTGGAGTCATCATGGCGCAAGCGCGCCGGCGCCAATGGTCGGCGGATGTAGAGAACGTCTTCCGCCACGGGTGAGGCGGCATCCAACAAGGCGCCGCGCAAATCCGGTCGCCGCTGGCGCAGAAAGCTCTCCCTGAAATAGGCCAGCACTTTGCCGAAGTCGGCCTGTTCGGCGAACTCCCGCGCCAGGTCCCGGAATTGCCGCTGGAGGCGCTCGTCGTCGCAGTCCCGCCGCGCGAATCCCGGCGGCAGCGAACGGCGGAATGCTGGATTCCGCAAGGCCACTTCGGCAACCGCTTCCAGCATCAGATCGGCCCATTTCTTGACGAGCAATCCGGCGGTGATATGCAGGGACGGCTCGTCGCCGTGGCTGGCGGCATCGTGCATCAGACCGCGGGGGATATAGAGACAGTCGCCCGCTTGCAGCAGAAACTCTTGCTCCAGTTCGCCCGGCTTGTGCGCGGCAGCTCGGAACGCTTCGCCGCGGTACGGATTTTCCACCGGGCTTTCGTAGAGCCGCCAACGCTTCGCCCCGGATACTTGGATGATGAAAACATCGTGGTCATCGTAGTGGGTCTTGAAGCCTTTGTTCGCGGGCGGTGTCAGATAAACATTGGTTTGCACCTGGCAGCTGAATACGTTTTCCAACGAACGGCAGAATCGCGCCAACCGGGCATCGGCGCGTTGCAGCTGATTCAAAATTATCGTCGCCCCTCGCTGGTAATGCCGAATTACGGCGCCGCGATCGATATTGCCGCTTTTGTAGGTGTAGTCGGATCGCTTCAGCGGCGGCCGGTCCCGCGCCATGCTCAGCGCCGCTGGCTTCAGGTCCGTCCCGGACAGAATTTCGTCGATGCGTGCGATGCTCAGCAAAGCGGCAAAGCGGCCACTGTCGGCGTGGCCACAATGCAAAGCCCGCTGCTCGTGATAGCGGTCGAAAAAATCGGCGACCGAAACCGAACCGAGCAGAAAACTCAGCGGCTCCGCCGCTGCAATCTCATCCACGCCGGTCGCCACCCGTTAACAGCTTGCGGATAAATTCCGCAAAAATCCCGGATTTGCGTACTCAAACCACTTTGGTCGGGACGCCGGGGCGGTCGATTCACCCCGACGCTTCAGCTTGAAAGCGACCGCTCAGCCCATCTCAGCGACTGCTGTCGGTGCCTTCGCCCCCGGATTGGTCCGAGTCGTCGCCACCACTGGTGTCGGATTGATCCGAACTGTCCGTGCTTTCGCCTCCCGATTCATCGGAGCTATCGGAGCCTTCGCCCGCGGTTTGGTCGGAACTGTCGGTGCTTTCACCACCGGTCTCATCGGAGTTGTCGGCAGCCTGGTCCCCGGACTGGTCCGAACTGTCGGTACCCTCGCCGCCGGATTGGTCGGAGCTGTCGGTTCCTTCCTGCGGGCCGAAAGCGCGGGCGGACGACACCAGCCCCAGAGACGATGCCGCCGTGACCGCGGTAACCCCTGTCACCACTTCGAGAAAAGATCTTCGACTTGGTTCGTCCAAGTTTTCCATTTTGCTTGCTTCCATTTTTCGACCTCTATTTTGACGTTAGTTCGACTTTGATTCGACTTCGACCGCTGGCGGCCCATGCAACGCTGCGCGGGATGCTAGCACCGCCCAAGAATACATGCAACTGCGAAGTATTCGTATTTGCATTTCTGCCAATTGACCCGTATGTTGCAACGGTTCCCAGTTGTCGCGTCCGCAGTCAACCCAAAGTCCCCGGGAGGCCGTCAATGAATAACTCATCCGTGTCCGGATCGATCCCTTGTCTGTTGCTGCTGGCTGCAAGCGGCGTGAGCATGGCTCAAGACGGGGATTTCGTGTTCCACTCCGAGTTGGCGAGGGATTGGTACGAAGCCGGTTCTTACTTCGAGTGGCGCTCGACCACGGAAAACAACAACGGCGCAGCGGTCGATGTGCATTACCGGACTTTCGGCGACCCGGCGAACCCGCCGTTGTTGCTGGTGCATGGCTACCCCAGCTCAAGCTTCGATTTCCGGGAAATGATCTTGCATCTGGAAGATGGGTACCACATCGCCACGCTCGACTTTCCGGGATTCGGATTCTCGGACAAACCGCTGACGGATTATTCCTATTTGCTGGAAGACGATGCCCGCCTGCTAGACCATTTTGTGCGGGAGATCGTGGAATTCGACGATTTCGCTTTGTTCACCCATGATCGCGGTGTCAGCGTCGGTTTGGCTTTTCTCGGCCATTATCTCGACGAAGACAAACCCTACAACATCAATTATCACTTTCTCTCCAACAGCGGCATGTTTCTCCCGCTGGCCAATCTGTTGCCGGGCCAGACCGTATTGCTCGACCCGGAGCGCGGCCCCGCCGCCATCGCCGAATTGCAAGCTCGGCCGCGTTTGACCGAGGGCAGCCCGGCCGCCGTCGCCTACGCCGATATCTACGCCTTCAACGACGGCATCGGCGCCAGACTGCATGTCGGCAAGTATCTGCTGGAAAGGGTAGCGAACGAGTATCGCTGGCTCGACAATTTGCCGCGAAGCCCCATCCCGGTCACCTATGTTTGGGGTGCCCTTGATCCGGTCAATCCATTGCGCATCGCAAACCACGTCTGGGCCGAGTACTTGAACCCTCGCGAAGCCGAGAGCTCCTACTGGATCCTGCCGACCGCGGGCCATTACCCGCAACGCGACCGGCCGGCCGAGTTGGCCAAAATCGTGCGGCTCGCCTTGGAGGGCGGAGTGCCGGACCGGGAATCCGGCGACGCTTTCATGTGGACCTGGAACCGCCAGCGCGGCGAACACGACGCCATCTTCGTCGGTCACTCCGACATCCGCGAAATGCGCTTCGATGGCGCGGTGGAGTACACCCCGCAGGGTTACCGCTAGGGGCGAGGCCCTGTCGCCGATGAACCGCTCCACCACGCCACGCTTGTGAATGGACTGGGCCGGTGGTTTTCGATCCAAGACTTCGACTTTGAATTCGTTCAGCCAATCATGGGTGGCGGTTCGGTTAGCAGGCTGCGGTACTGCTTGGCTTCGAGTCTGGGGCCGAATTGGCTGACCACGGCGGCGGCGGCGCGGCTTGCTAAGGCGCCGGATTCGGCGAATCCGCGGCCGCTGGTTAGGCCGTGCAGAAAGCCGCCGGCGAAAGCGTCGCCGGCGCCGGTGGTGTCCACGGCATCGACTTCGCACGCTTCGACTTCGATGTAGCGGTCGCCGTCGAACAACACCGCGCCTTTCGCGCCCCGGGTTACCGCGAAGCGCTTTGCGATGGCGCCCAGGCCGGCGCAGGCCTGGCGGAGGTCGTCCGCCTTCGTCCAGAGGCGAGCTTCCTGTTCGTTGCAGAACAACAAATCGATGCCACTGCCGATCATGTCCCGCATCTGCTCCGGGAAGATTTCGAGCAGCGAAGGGTCAGAGAAGGAGAGGGCGGTTTCGACACCGTTCGCTTCGGCGCATTGCCGCAGTTCGACGGCGGCGGCGCGGCTGCTGTCGGAACTGACCAAATAGCCTTCGATGTAGACGCAGCGCGAGCGCCGCGCCACGGCCAAATCGAGATCGGCCGGGGACAGAAATTCCGAGGCGCCGAGGAACGTATACATCGTGCGTTCGGCGTCGGGGCTGATCATGATGAGACAGCGGCCGGTTTCGACTTCGTGGAAGTCGCCGCAGGTGCGGATACGGTACTCGCCGAGTTCTCGCAGGTAGAAACCGCCCGCCTCGTCGTCGGCGATTTTACACGAGAGGAATGTCCGACCGCCGAAATTGCTGATGGCGAACAGCGAGTTGGCGACCGAACCCCCGCCCATCATCTTGCGTATGTCGCCACGCTCGCGCAATGCCGCGGTCACTTCCTCCTGGCGTTGATGGCTGACCAGTGTCATCACGCCTCGGCGCACGCCGTTGGCCGGAAAAAAGTCCTCCTCGACTTCGTATTCGATATCCACCAGCGCGTTGCCGATGCCGTAAACGTCGATTTGCTCCATGAATTGGGTCATGAACCGGGCTGCCGCTCGCGTCACGCCGCGACCGCGGCGAAGGCTTTTTCGGCGGCGGCGAGAGTCAATTCGATTTCGCGGTCGCCGTGGGCGGCGGAAATGAATCCGGCCTCGAAGGCAGAAGGCGCCAGATAGACACCGTGGTCGAGCATGGCGTGGAAGAACTTGCGGAAATGATCGAGGTCGCAGGCCATGACTTGCGCGAAAGTTTCGATTTTCGGCGGCAGCTGGTTCTGCCGCGACGTGGGAGTCGGCACCACGGTTGGCGCGGCGCCGACCTTATCCAACGGGGTGGTTTCGCCGCCGGCGCGATAAGTCTCGACCACGGCGCCTTCGCTGAAGAACAGCCCGAACATCGCACCCGCTTGGCTTGTGGCGAAGGGCACCGAGGCGGCGGCCGCCAAGCCGCGCAATTCGCCGAGCATGGCTTGACAGCGGCTTTGCAAAGCGTCGTGGAAGCCGGGCGCCTGAATCGCCTCCAGCGTCGCCAAGCCGGCTGCGACCGCGAGGGGATTCCCGGCGAGGGTGCCGGCTTGATACACCGGACCTTCCGGGGCGATGCGGGACATGATTTCCCGGCGACCGCCAAAAGCGCCGACCGGTAGGCCACCACCGATGACCTTGCCCAGCGCCGTGAGGTCGGGCGCGATGCCGTACAGCGCTTGGGCGCCGCCGGCCGAGACGCGGAAGCCGCTCATCACTTCGTCGAAAATCAGCACAATGCCGTAGTCGTCGCAGAGTGTGCGCAAGCGGGCGAGAAACTCGGGGCGGGCCGGCACGCAGTTCATATTGCCGGCGATGGGTTCGACGATCACGCAGGCGGTGTTTTCGCCCTTGGCGGCGAAAAATTCGTCCAGCGCGTCGGTGTCGTTGTAAGGCAGCACATGGGTCAGGCTCGAATAGCCTTCCGGCACGCCGGGCGAATCCGGTTCACCCAAAGTGAGCGCCCCGGAGCCGGCCTTGACCAGCAGGCCATCGACATGGCCGTGATAGCAGCCCTCGAATTTGACCACGATATCGCGCCCGGTGAAGCCGCGCGCCAGCCGCACCGCGCTCATGGTCGCTTCGGTGCCCGAAGTCACTAGGCGCAACTGCTCGATGGCAGGCATCAGCCGGCAAACTTCCTCGGCCAGGCGCACCTCGGCCTCGGTGGATGCGCCGTAGCCGAGACCGGATTCCAACTGCCGCCGCAGGGCTTTGACCACAGCCGGATGGCGGTGGCCGAGAATCAACGGCCCCCAGGAACCCACATAATCGATATAGCGGTTGCCGTCCGCGTCGGTCAACCACGCGCCGTCCCCGGAAGCGAAAAACAGCGGTTCGCCGCCAACCGCCCGAAATGCCCGCACCGGCGAATTCACCCCGCCCGGAATGCGCTCCCGCGCCCGCGCAAACAACTCCGCCGATTTTCGCCTGCTCATTCGTTTTCCCGTTTTTACCTCTTTCGGTGCCAAGTCAATCGAATCGAGGCCCGAGAGCCACAATCCGAGCTCGGCCTACTGTCGCATTAAATTCCAGCTTGAAGCAACCATCGCCGGATCCTGTAGAGAACAAACAAACTGTCCGGTTTTAGGACAACAGAACTATTCGGTCTTGCGCTGCGGGAAAATCTGCCGCTGGCGACACTCGATCAAGCGCTTGAGCGGGCGGCCAAGCGGGAGAACATCCAGACCATTCCTTGAGAATGGCTCTGGATGCGGATCGAGTCGCCCAAGCTCTTCGACTGCCGACCAAAAACCGCGTCCAATCGCAAATGTCGCGCGAGCGCCAACCCGAAAAACGCGGTTTCCACAGTTTTCTCTCGAACGGGGAATGTGTTGTCGCCGCGCCGCCAGCTCGGCTAGTGCCAAAGATGCCCCAATCTCGGCGGGTTTTGGGATAAGCTACCCACCAACACCCGACCCGTGACGGAGGCTTCCCCATGAAGAAAGTTCTGTTGTCCGGCATTGCTTCCGCGCTGTTGGCGGTTTCGCCGTTGGCGCTTGGCCAAGGCGCCGCGGGGGACCCGCTGCCGGAAGGGCCGGGGAGGGAGCTGGTGCGCAACCACTGTTCTTCGTGCCATGCCGTGACATCCATCACCCGCTCCGCCGGCTATAGCACACCCGCCGAATGGCGGCGGGTGATGGCGACGATGATTGAGTTGCCGGATGCCCAGGCGAACACCATGGCGGCATATCTGGCCGAGCACTTTCCCGAGGATGTTTCCCGCCGGCCGACGCTGATCGCGGGGGATACCGAGATCGAGATTATCGAATGGACGGTGCCGACTTTAGGCCAGCGTTCCCGGGATCCGGCGGAGGCACCGGACGGCTCGATCTGGTGGACGGGCATGTGGGCCTCCCTCGCCGGACGGCTGGACCCGGACACCGGCGAGATGGAGGAATTCCGCTTGCCGCCGACCGCGCGGCCGCACACTATCGTGCCCGATGCCGAAGGCAATATCTGGTACACCGGCAACAGCAACGCCACCATCGGCATGCTCGATCCGAATACCGGACTGGTCACGGAATATGCGACCGAAGCGGGCGATCCGCATTCGGCGGTTTGGCATCCCAACGGCAATTTGTATTTCACCGCCCAGCGCGCCGCTGTGCTCGGTCGTCTGAACCCCGCCACGGGCGAAATCACCGAGATTCCCACCGAGCCGCGGCCTTACGGGATTCAGGTGGATTCCAAAGGCACGGTCTGGGTCGCCTACAACGGCATCAACAAGCTCGGCGCACTCGACCCGGACAGCATGGAAGTGCGCTACTTCGACGTGCCCGACGATCGCACCCGCATCCGCCGCTTGGGAATCGACAGCAACGATATTGTTTGGTTCGTGAATTCCACCATGGGCAAGCTCGGTCGGCTCGATCCCTCCAGCGGCGAAATCACCCAATGGGATTCGCCCAGCGGGCCGGATTCGCATCCCTACGCGCTGGCGGTGATCGACGATGTGATTTGGTACAACGAATCCGGCAAGCGGCCCGATGCCTTGGTGCGCTTCAATCCGCGCACGGAGACTTTCCAGAGTTGGGCGATTCCCTCCGGTGTCGGCATCGTGCGCCACGTCTGGGTGACCGAAGACAAGAATCTGCTGATTCACCAAAGCAGTTCCAATCAAGTCGGCTTGGTGCGAATCGACTGAGCATTCAAAAGCGCCGCGTACTATGCCCGCAGCCTAAGCGAGATGGCGAAAATCGACGTCGCATCTGGATGACCTTGGGCGGAGGCAAATGGCGCCACAGCATTCTGCGGGCGTACTGGGACGATCAGGCACAGCCTTCAATTGAAGGCCCGGTCGGAGATTTTTTTGCCAACGGCTGGGAGCGTTTCGCGCCGGTGAATTCGCTGGCGGTGTGCGTCAATCCCTGCCGCGGCTTCAACTGCTACTGGGAAATGCCTTTCCATCGCCGCGCCCGCTGGACCTTGGAAAACCTCGGCGAAGAGACCCTCGCAGTTTACTACCAGATCACTTACGCGCTGGCGCCGGTGGATGCCGACGCGGCCTACTTCCACGCCCAGTTCCGGCGCGCCAATCCACTTCCCAGCAAGGAACCGCATAAGATCCTCGACGGCGTCGAAGGAGCCGGGCACTACGTCGGCACTTATTTGGCCTGGGGGGTCCAACAACAACGGCTGGTGGGGGGAGGGGGGAAGTCAAATTCTACTTGGACGGGGATGATGAATTCCCCACCATCTGCGGCACCGGCACCGAAGACTACTTCTGCGGCGCCTACAATTTCGACCCCGCCGCCGCCGACCCGTCGGCAGGCCCTTCCGGGTATCGGGAGTTCTCGACAGCCAATGCGGGTTTGCTGCAAGTTGTCCGCCCGGACGGTGTCTACTCTTCGCAGCAACGCTTCGGCATGTACCGCTGGCATATCGCCGACCCGGTGCGCTTCCGGGAGAATTTTCGCGCAACCGTCCAAGCACTCGGCTGGCGCACCCATCGCAACCGGCGGTATCTGCCGCTGCGGGACGATATCGCATTCGTCGCCTACTGGTATCAGGTGCTGCCGACGCCGCCATTCCCGAAACTCCCGGGCCGCGACGGCCTGGAAGTGATCTAGGACCGGCGCTTCCCGGAACAGGCCGCCACGTTTCGCGCGCCAAGCGCCGAACTAAGCGTTTAAGTGCGGAGTTTCGAGCAAGGCGGTTAACATCCAGGGCATCCGGTTGTACATTTGCTTTCGGGCGGGGCGGATGGTCAAGCGGAGGTTCGGCTATGCAAGCGCGGGTGAATTGGGTTGAGGATGCGATGTTCGTGGCGGAGTCGGGCAGTGGCCACGCCGTGGTGATCGACGGCGCCGCGGAAGGCGGTGGGCGCGATATGGGTATGCGGCCGATGGAGCTCGTCGCCCTCGGCGTCGCGGGCTGTTCGAGCTATGACGTGGTGACGATCCTGCGCAAAGCCCGGCAGCGGATCAGCCGCTGCGAGGCCCGGGTTACGGCGACACGCGCCGATTCGCCGCCGGCGGTGTTCCGGTCCATCCATTTGCATTTCCGAATCGCCGGGGAAAACCTTGGCGCGGCCCAAGTCGCCCGGGCAATCGAGCTTTCGGCCGAAAAATACTGCTCGGCTTCGATCATGCTCAAAAACGGCGGCGTCAAAATCACCCACGATTTCGAAATTATCGACGCAGCTTGACGGACCTTAGGTCGCGGCGGAACCGTGCATCGCGCCGGAACCATGCGCGCCAGAACCATGATTGAAGCGAGAACTTGCGTTTCGCGCGCAAGATTCATGCGACAAGATTGCCGACACCCAACCATCCGAGATGAAATGCCGTCCGTTGTCGCGGCCATCGCCGCCGGGTTGTTGACATCTCGGTGGCGGCAGTCCATGTTGGCGCTCATCGCAAGCCATTTTTGGCGAACTCCAAACGCATCGAGGTAGACTATGAAAAAACTGTCTTTGCCCGAACCTGTTATTCCAAACGCCTTGGCCGCGGTCGCGGCGCTGGCCGCAGTCTTGGCGGTGCCGGTTTCGGCCCAGCCCGGCGCGGTGTACCCCGCGGCCCACGGTGGCCAGCAGCCGGTCAACCATTTGCCCAATCCCTATGAAACCCAACGCGATTTCGGCACCTTGCCGGATGGCCGAAACTGGGGCTCGGTGAGCGCCGTCAACGTCGATATCGACGGTGTGCATGTTTGGGCCGGGGACCGCTGCGGCACCAATTCCTGTGCGACTTCCGACGTCGACCCCATCGTCAAGCTCGACCCGAACGGGCGCGTGGTGCAGTCTTTCGGCGGCGGCCTGATAATCTGGCCCCACGGCATGGACGTGGACAGCGAAGGCAATGTGTGGATTGCCGATGCGCGCCTGGCCCGGGAGGATGAACTGGCGGAAAACCCGGATGCCGCCAACCGCGGCAGCGCGGTGCTCAAATTCAGCCCCGAAGGCGAATTGCTGATGACTCTCGGAACCCCCGGCGAAATGGGCGATCCGCCGACGCATTTCACCGAGCCGAATGATGTATTGGTCGCGCCGAACGGCAATATCTTCGTCGCCGAAACCCACAGCGCCCAATTCCAGAACGAGCCCGGCCCCGACGCCAAAAGCCGCATATCGATCTTCGCCCCGGACGGCAGCTTCATCAAGAGCTTCGGCCAATGGGGCTTCGAAGACGGCGAGTTCCGCGCCCCGCATTCGCTGGCCATGGATTCCCAGGGTCGCCTGTTCGTCGCCGACCGCGGCAACAACCGCATTCAGATCTTCACCCAGGACGGCGAACATCTCGACACCTGGTATCAGTTCAGCCGCAACAGCGGAATATATATCGATCGGTCCAACGATATGTTGTACGCGATCGATTCCGAATCCGACCCGAACTACAACCCCGGCGGCTGGCGCAAAGGCCTGCGGGTAGGCAACGCCCGCAACGGCCAAGTGCTGTATTTCGTGCCGGAGCATGTGTCCGAGCGTTCGTCCGGCATGGGCGGCACCGGCTCCATGGGTGAAGGCGTCACCGCTGACAGCGCCGGCAATGTCTACGCCGGCGAAGTCGGTCCCATTCGGGGCATGACCAAATTCGTGCCGCGGTTGCTGCCTTGAACCCACGCGGGCGGCGCGACGACTCAGGCAACCGGCAGCGACGGCCGGGCTGGTTCGATCGCCGATTTAATCTCCGCGCGGCGAGTGCCGGGTTCGTCCGCCGCGCGTGGTGCGCTTAGGGAGGTTTGGCCCGATCTGTCCGGCGGGCTGCCCGGTCGTTGAACGGTCGGGATGAAAGCCGGGCGCCTGGCTCCGACCGCGGGCGCCCGGTTCCTTCAGCCAGCGCCTCGGTTGTTGCGCGTCGCGAGAGTTTGTGAGACTTGAGCCTTGGCGTATTTGCAGTCGATCCTGGGCATTTTCGTCTTCGTCGGTATCGCCGCGATCTTGAGCGAACGGCGGCATTTGCCGAGTTGGCGCTTGATCGCGGGCGGACTCGGCCTGCAATTCCTGTTCGCGCTGCTGATTTTTCGATTCGAGTTCGTGCAGGCGGGGCTGCGGGGAGTCAACCAACTCGTGCAGGCGGTCACCGCGGCGGTTGAGTCGGGAACCGCCTTTGTGTTCGGCTATCTCGGCGGCGACTCCGCCAATGTGGTTTATCCCTTCGAAGTGAGCGAGCCCGGCGCCACGGTGATTCTCGCCTTCCGCATTTTGCCTCTGGTGCTCTTTGTCACCGCGTTATCCGCGGTGCTTTGGCATTTGCGCGTGCTGCCTTTGCTGGTGCGGGCGCTGTCCTCGGTGCTGCGACGCAGTCTCGGCGTCGGCGGCGCGGTGGGACTTTCCGCCGCCGCCAATGTATTCATGGGCATGGTGGAATCGCCGGCGCTGATCAGGCCCTGTCTGCGCGCGCTCAGCCGTGGGGAATTGTTCATCGTCATGACTTGCGGGATGGCGACGGTTGCCGGCAGCGTGCTCGTGCTCTATTCGGTGATTTTGGAGGATGTCATCGGCAACGCCCTCGGCCATGTGCTCACCGCCTCGGTGATCAGCGCGCCCGCCGCCATCATGCTGGCGTTGATCATGGTCCCCGACGAGGGTGGCGGCAAAGCCGACGAAGTGGAACTGCACAGCGGCTACCACAACATCATGGACGCCATCACCAAGGGCACCGTCGATGGTCTGCGTTTGATGCTGAATGTCGGCGCGATGCTGATTGTACTGGTGGCGCTGGTGGCTTTGCTGAATAGTTTGTTGGCTTTGTTGCCGACCGTGGGCGGGCGCGAACTCAGCCTGCAGGGGATCTTCGGCTGGTTGTTCGCGCCGCTGGTTTGGCTGATGGGAATCCCCTGGAGCGAAGCCCCGCTGGCCGGCGGTTTGATGGGCACGAAAACCGTATTGAACGAACTGCTCGCCTATCTCGCCTTGGCCGAATTGCCCGCGGAAGCGCTCGGCGAGCGCTCCAGAATCATACTCACTTACGCGCTGTGCGGATTTGCCAATTTCGGCAGCCTGGGAATCATGATCGCCGGACTCGGCGGCATGTGCCCGGAACGCTCCGAGGAAATCGTCGGGCTGGCCATGCAATCGCTGGTGGCAGGTACGCTGGCCACCTGCATGACCGGCGCCGTCGCCGGGATGCTGGCTTGAACGCGGCCCGGTCCGCTCGCGCGGTGGAGTTGGACAGCCCCCGCTTTGGTGCGCCGGCGCTCCTTGCCCGGCACCGACCGGCTACTGGCGCGCGGCGGCGGTCGCGTCCCGGGTTTGTTTGAATTCATTGCCTTCGTACCACTGCGGCCAATTCGATTCGTTCGCCAAGCGATTGCCGACCTCGAAATACAGCAGCGTATCTTCCGCGGCGCCGGTTAGATCCCATGCCGAGTCATATTCGTCGCCGGGGGCGTGATAGCGGTTGGCGACATAGTCTTCGCTTTGTTCTACCCCCCAGTCGTTGCCGAATTCGCGGCTGTCGGTACCACCTTCGGCATACAGCGCGGGCACGCCGGCGCGGGCGAAATTGAAATGGTCGGAACGGTAGTAGAAGCCCCGCTCCGGCGTGGACTCGGGCACGATCACGCGGTCTTGGCCGCTGGCCGCGGCGGCGAGATAATCCTCCAATTCGCTGCTGCCGTGGCCGATGACGATCACATCCCGCACCCGACCCCAAGTGTTCATGGCGTCCATATTGATATTCGCCACCGTGGTTTCCAGCGGGTAACTTGGATTCTCGACATACCACTGCGAGCCGAGCAGGCCGGATTCCTCGGCGGTAACCGCGAGGAACACGATGGTGCGCTCGGGCGGTTGGGGCTGCGCCCTATGCAAGTCGGCGAGGGCGAACAGGGCGGCGGTGCCGGTGGCGTTGTCCACGGCGCCGTTCCAGATATTGTCGCCTTCCGCATCGGCAATCACGCCGAGATGATCCCAATGCGCGGTGTAAATGATGGTTTCATCGGGCCGCGCGGCTCCGGGAATGGCGGCGATGACATTCTGCGAACTCGACCCCCGGACGCTGGTTTCCACCGTCATGCCGGCGCGGATGTCTCCCAAGCTTGCGGCGGCGAAGCCGGGTTCGGCGGCGGCGGCTTTCATTTCCCCATAGTCCATTCCGGCGGCGGCGAACAAGGCTTCGGCGGTTTCCCGGGTAATCCAGCCTTCGATGGGAGCGAGGTGGGAATTGCCGTTTTCCGCCGCCAGCGTGATCTGCGGCCCGGACCAGCTGTTGTCCACCACATCCCAGCCGTAGCCGGCCGGGCCGGTTTCGTGAACGATCAATATCGCCGCGGCGCCTTGGCGCGCGGCCTCCTCAAATTTATAAACCCAGCGCCCGTACCAAGTCATGGCGTTGCCGTTGAAAACGTCTGGATCTTGCGTAGCGTAGCCCGGATCGTTCACCAGCACAATAACCGTTTTGCCGACGGCATCGAAGCCGGAGTAATCGTTCCAACCGCGCTCCGGGGCGACAATACCGTAACCGGCGAAGACCACTTCGCTGTCTTCCACGATAATGGGTGAATCGTGGCGGCGGCTGCCGATCACCATTTCGGTTTTGTAGGCCGGGCTGGATTCTAAAGCCCCGGAGAATCGCAGTTCGGGCTCGGCCGGGGCGGTGATTTCCACCACGTCTACTTGTTGCAGATAGGAATCGCCGTTCCCCGGCCCGATACCGAGCGCGCCGAATTGCTCCACCAGATAGTCGATGGTGCGCTGGCCGCCGGGCGTGGCCGGAGCGCGGCCTTCGAACTCATCCGCGGCGAGCACTGCCGTGTGTTGGTGAAGGATGGCGGCGATTTCATCCAATGGATCGCCCGCCCCGGGCGCATCGTCAATTGCCGCGGCCGCCGGCGCGCTTTCCGCGGTTTGGGCATCGCCGGTGGTCGAATCGCCGCAGGCGGCGAGGAACAGAGAGAGGCCCAGCAGCCCGGGCAGAGCGAATTTCATGGGAACATCCTCGCGACCAACAAAAGCGCAAGCATAACCGCGGCGACGCTTGAGAGAAAGCGGAAGGGGATGGCGGTAGGCCGGCACCCGATCCGGGCTGAATCAGAGCGGTGGTTCCGGTTCGGCTTCCGGCGGTCGCGGCGGCAGGTCGCGGCCCCGCGGGCCGTCGTGGTCGGCTCTCGGCGGACCGCCGCGGCGCACGAATTCCGTGGCGGCCAGTCTTTCCTCCGGTGTCAATCGCTCAAGCGTTTCCAGCATTTGCCCGTGGGACAATGCCTGATAAGCCGCGTTCAACTCGCGCAGGCGCGCGAATTCAGCCGCCAGCGCTTCGCGGTCGAACGCTTCGGCGCTGATCAACTGCCGCACCCGCCGCTGGGCGCGGCGCATCTCCCTCCGCGCCGGCCACACTGCTTGATAACGTTCCCGTGCCGCGGGTTCGAGTTCGGCGCGGCGTTCCGCCGATAAATCCCGCAGCAGCCAGCCGGTGTTGGGCGGCAGCAGCGACTGGGTGTAATCGCGCCGGTCGGCCATGCGCCAGCCGATGCCGCCGAGCAACAGCAGATTCAGCGCCAGCGAGGCGAGCAGCGCGATTGCGAGCAGATTGCGTTTATTCATTTGCCGTTTCCACTTCCGTCGCCTCGGTTTCGGCGTAATCGTACAGGGACAGCAGATACAACTCTTGATCCCAATAGGCGAAGCCGGGGTCCTGGGGGCCGACGCCGAAGCTGAACCAGCCGGACAAAACGATACCGAACACCAGCGGCAGACAGGCGGCGAAAGCCGGCCGCCACAAAGTCCACGGCGAACCGCCGGGTATCAGCCAATTGACGATTCGGTCGGCGAAGAATGCGGCTTTGGGTGGCAGCGGCTGGCGCAGGATGCGGGCTTCGAGGCCGGGGAAGTCCGGCGCTTCGATTTGATCGAGTTGCTGTTCAAGCCCTTGTTGCAAGACGAGCGCCCGCCGTGCGTCCGCGTTTTCGCCCAGCAGCGCCCCGGCAGCGTCGCGCTCGACCTTGGGCCACGCGGCATGGTTGGATCCGCGGATGTCGAGCAGATGCTCAAATCGTTCGAGATTCATGGTTCCGCTCCTTAGTGGCGTTATTGGGTACGTCGCCGCGACATTGGTTGTTCAGCCCCCGTTCAATTCCGCACCGTACCGCATCGCGCTCATTGTGCATCCGCTGCCAAGGTCTTGCGCAGCGAACGCTTCGCCCGTGCCAACAGCGATTCCAGCGCCTGCACCGAAACCGCCATGATCGCGGCGGCCTCGCGATTGGAAAATCCTTGATAATGACACAGGGAAAGCGCGCTGCGCTGGGACTGCGGCAGCCGCCCGAGGGCGGCGCGCAAACGCTCCGCCGCATGGTCTCTAACCGCGTCCTCAAGCGGCCCACGGTCCTGCGCGGCCTCCTCTTCCGTCAACTCCTCCCGGCGCTTGCGCAGCTGATCGATGCAGAGATTGTGCGCGATGCGGTGGATCCAAGTAGTCAGCCGGGACTTCTCCGGTCGCCAACTCGCCGCCTTCAGCCAGACCCGGAGGAATGTATCTTGGGCGATATCCTCTACATCGCGCTGATTTCCCAGCATCCGCCAAGCGTACCGGCTCACCGGCTTGAGGTGTCGCCGGACCAGGGCTTCGTATGCCGAATGGTCGCCGGAGCAGATCGCGTTCATCAGTTCTTCATCGCTCATCGCGCGCAATCATAACCGCCCAAGCGCCTCAGTTCTCCGACTCGATACCGCGCCGACCGGCGCCGAAACCGCCGCCCCCGCGACGACCCGTCAATTCGCCGCTTTGCAGCAAGCCGTCGCCGTCGCGGTCGAGATTGTGGAAATTGGCGGTTAGGACTTCAGTCACGCTGACGATGCCATCTTCATCGGCATCCATTTCGGCCAGCCTCGCCTCAAGCCTTTGCCGCATGCGGTCGCCCATTTGCGCACGGCGCTCATCCCGGTTGGCGCTGCGGTTCGCGTCCGGCTCGGCAGCACCCGGGCGGGCCCGGTTCGGTCGGCCGCTTTGCCGATTGGCCATCAATTCCTCTAGCGAGACCGCCCCGTCGCCGTTGGAATCGAGATTCGCGACCGTCGGCGCCGCAAGGAATTCCTCCAAGCTGACGACCGCATCGCCATTGGCGTCGAGCCGCGCAAAGCGGTCCGCGCCACGGTTGTCTGCGTCTTGGGCCAGCGTCGTCCCGGAACAGGTCAGCACAAAAATCAATGCACCCGCGAGGGCGGCGGGAGGGGTTCGATTCGAATACATAATCTTGTCCTGGTGTGGATTGGGTTCGTCGACTTCTACGTCCCAGCCACGCTTTCCTGTCGCGGCCGGCACCGCGCCGACTCGAACGCCAAGACCAAAAATGTTGCTTTGTCCGGCTGATTGCCGTACACTGCCGCGCTAATCGGCGAGGCAACCACATGTTGAACTTCGTAAATTTCGCGGCGGAAATCGACGAGCCCAAGTCCGCGCGGATGGAACAGCGAACCAAACCGTCTATTAAAGCGCGCATCCAAGAGGCGGCGGCGCTGCTCGGTGTCGACGAAACCACCTTCGTGACCAGCGTTGCATTTGAACGCGCGAAGGCAACGTTCGACGAGCATGAACGCACGCTGCTTTCCGCGAAGGACCGCGAACGGGTCTTGGCCGCCCTTGAATCTCCAGCTGAGCCAACTGCGGCGCTGCGCGGTATGATGGCCCTGCATGATGAAAGCGCCAGCAGCGACGTCTGATTCATATCGAAAAAAACTGGCTGTCCAGATCGATTCGTTTGACCCCCGCCGACACGACCGGGGTTCGTTTTCTTGCGGAATCTCCCGGCTCGACAACTTCCTGAAACTGAGCGCCAAAAAACGGCAGGCGGCGGATTTCACCAGGGTTTGGGTGGCCACCTTGCCGGGGCGAAACCAAATAATCGGTTACTACGCCCTGAACGCGCACAGGCTGGAAGCGGGTTCCTTGCTTCCCGGTTCAACCCGCGATGTCCCACCGCACGGTGATATTCCGGCGGTTTATCTATCGATGATCGCGGTCGATTCGCGCCATCAAGGGCTGGGCCTTGGCAAAATTCTGCTGGCGGATGGAATGAAACGCGCGGTGATAGCAGCCAAGCATATTGGCTTGAAGGCGGTCGTCCTCAATGTTATTGCGGACGGTGGGCCAGAAGTGGCGCATAAACGGATGCGATTTTATGTCGCCAGTGGATTCATACCGTTGGCCAATCAGCCCCAACGATTGTTCATTGGACTGGAAACCATTCGGCAAGCCATGTCGTGATTCGTCCTCGGAGTGACCGTCGATTTGTTGGCTGCGGGTGGAAGGCGGGTGTAAACTGGGCTTCTCTGCTTGGGTGGTCATCGGAGGTTCCCTATGAAATTTCTACATTCGCCCTGCCGCATGGCGGCTCTCTTGCTGCTGGCGACATTGGCGTCGTTTGCCGGTGCCGCGGAGTATGTGATGGACCCGGATTGGCCCAAGCCCCTGCCGGAAGAGATCGAATGGGGCCAAGTGCCCAACGTCACCATCGACCAAGAGGGCTACATCTACGCCTTTCACCGCTCCGATCCGCCAGTGCTGAAATTCGACCGGGAAGGCAATCTGGTGGATACCTTCGGCGGCGAATGGATTCAGCGGCCCCACGGCTTCCGCGCGACACCGGACGACAATATCTGGGCGACGGACTACCATCGGCAGCTGGGCAACACGATCGCCCTGTTCGACACCGGCGGCAATCTGCTGCAACGCCTCGGCGCCGCCGGCTTCACCGGCACCGGGCCGAATACTTTCGATGGGCCGGCCGATGTCGTTCAAGCGGAAAACGGCGACTTCTTCGTGGCCGACGGCCACTGGAACAACCGCATCGTGAAATTCGACCGGGACGGGCGCTACCTCATGGAATGGGGCGGGCGTGGCGCGGGCCCGGGGGAATTCAACCTGCCGCACACGCTGGTCATCGACCGTCGCGGGCGCCTGCTCGTCGGCGACCGGGGCAATGAACGCATCCAGATTTTCGACCAGCAAGGCGGCTACATCACCGAATGGACCCAATTCGGCTGGCCCAGCGGGATGTTCATCGACCAAAACGACATCCTTTATGTGGCCGACTACCAAAGCCTGCGCGGAGTAACCTACGGCAGCGCTGAAACCGGGGAGGTCATGGGTTTCATCGCGGGCTCCGAACCGGAGGGCGTGGTCGTGGATGCCGAAGGCAATGTCTACACCGGCGAGGTCACCGGCGGTGAAGGCGGTGACGGCATGATCATCCGCAAATTCGTTCGCCGCTAATTTTCGCCGCGGATGCGCTGAAAAGGCTTGCCTTCGCCGAACAGGGGCGTATAATGCTGCGCCTTGCCCGGTCGCGAGCCGGGATCGTTCTGTAACAATCGGGTCAAGCAATAGAGGTGGGTGCTTGCCGCGCGGGTCCGGACACAGCAGTGACGGACATTTTTGCGAGAGCAGAAATTTCCGCGAGGCAGGCAACTGCGTTAATTTTATTCGAGTCGGCGTGATCTTTCGTTCCTTCGCGGAGCGGAAGGCCGGAGCGCATGAGAATCAATCAGTTGTCTGTATACCTGTTTTCAGGTATTCGAGGCGTTTTCGGATGCCTCGGCAAGACTTAAACTGAAGAGTTTGATCATGGCTCAGATTGAACGCTGGCGGCAGGCTTCAGACATGCAAGTCGAGCGGAAACGACAAAGGCTTGCCTTTGGGCGTCGAGCGGCGAACGGGTGAGTAACGCGTAGGAATCTGCCCGATAGCGGGGGATAGCCCGGGGAAACCCGGATTAATACCGCATACGCCCCACGGGGGAAAGGCCGGGATCTCCGGACCGGCCGCTATCGGATGAGCCTGCGTTGGATTAGCTTGTTGGTGGGGTAATGGCCCACCAAGGCCACGATCCATAGCTGGTCTGAGAGGATGATCAGCCACACTGGAACTGAGACACGGTCCAGACTTCTACGGAAGGCAGCAGTCGGGAATATTGGACAATGGGGGAAACCCTGATCCAGCCATGCCGCGTGTGTGAAGAAGGCCTTCGGGTTGTAAAGCACTTTCAGTAGCGAGGAAGGGACCAGAGCCAATACCTCTGGTTTTTGACGTTAGCTACAGAAGCAGCACCGGCTAACTCCGTGCCAGCAGCCGCGGTAATACGGAGGGTGCGAGCGTTAATCGGAATTACTGGGCGTAAAGCGCGCGTAGGCGGTTTGGTAAGTCGGATGTGAAAGCCCAGGGCTCAACCTTGGAACTGCATTCGATACTGCCAAGCTAGAGTATGGTAGAGGGGGGTAGAATTCCACGTGTAGCGGTGAAATGCGTAGAGATGTGGAGGAATACCGGTGGCGAAGGCGGCCCCCTGGACTAATACTGACGCTGAGGTGCGAAGGCGTGGGGAGCGAACAGGATTAGATACCCTGGTAGTCCACGCGGTAAACGATGTCAACTAGCCGTTGGGAATCTTGCTATTCTTGGTGGCGCAGCTAACGCGATAAGTTGACCGCCTGGGGAGTACGGTCGCAAGATTAAAACTCAAATGAATTGACGGGGGCCCGCACAAGCGGTGGAGCATGTGGTTTAATTCGACGCAACGCGAAAAACCTTACCTGGCCTTGACATCCCCGGAACCCGCCAGAGATGGCGGGGTGCCTTCGGGAACCGGGTGACAGGTGCTGCATGGCTGTCGTCAGCTCGTGTCGTGAGATGTTGGGTTAAGTCCCGTAACGAGCGCAACCCTTGTCCTTGTTTGCCAGCATTCAGTTGGGTACTGTAAGGAGACTGCCGGTGACAAGCCGGAGGAAGGTGGGGACGACGTCAAGTCATCATGGCCCTTACGGCCAGGGCTACACACGTGCTACAATGGGGCGCACAAAGGGCTGCAAGCCTGCGAAGGTAAGCCAATCCTTAAAACGTCTCGTAGTCCGGATCGCAGTCTGCAACTCGACTGCGTGAAGTCGGAATCGCTAGTAATCGTAGATCAGCATGCTACGGTGAATACGTTCCCGGGCCTTGTACACACCGCCCGTCACACCATGGGAGTGGGTTGCAAAAGAAGTGGGTAGTCTAACTTCGGAGGACGCTCACCACTTTGTGATTCATGACTGGGGTGAAGTCGTAACAAGGTAGCCGTAGGGGAACCTGCGGCTGGATCACCTCCTTAACGAACTGTCTGTATCTGTCGGTAAGTGCTCACCTCTATTGCCTGATCCCTGTTTGCAGGGACATTTCATAACGGGGCCATAGCTCAGCTGGGAGAGCGTCTGGTTTGCATCCAGAAGGTCTGCGGTTCGATCCCGCATGGCTCCACCAGTTTCAACCCGTTGTGAGGCATTGTTCTGTAACAATTCGGTGCAAGACATGGAATCGGCAACGACAGCGCCCGACCGGTAAAGAACGAAAGAACGGTCGAGTGTTGGAAGTGCCGGTGAAATGTATGCTGTACTTAACAAGTTGTACAAGCGCGATCCGTATGAAATCGTTATGAGTCGCAAGCAGTTTTCCGCATTCCCGGGATTGAATTTCTGGTTATGCGGTCAAGCGATAAAGCGTGTGTGGTGGATGCCTTGGCAGCCAGAGGCGATGAAGGACGTTGTAGACTGCGATAAGCTTCGGGGAGCCGTCAAACAGGCTTTGATCCGGAGATTTCCGAATGGGGAAACCCGGCCCTTCGGGGTCATTGCGTATTGAATTCATAGATATGCAAAGCGAACGCGGTGAACTGAAACATCTAAGTAACCGTAGGAAAAGAAATCAACCGAGATTCCCCGAGTAGTGGCGAGCGAAAGGGGAGCAGCCCTGAAGTGGCGTGGAATTTAGCGGAACAGCCTGGGAAGGCTGACGATAGAGGGTGACAGTCCCGTACGCGAAAAATTCCGCGGCATGATTTCGAGTAGGTTGGGACACGTGAAATCCTGACTGAATATGGGGGGACCATCCTCCAAGGCTAAATACTCCTGGCTGACCGATAGTGAACTAGTACCGTGAGGGAAAGGTGAAAAGAACCCCGGTGAGGGGAGTGAAATAGAATCTGAAACCGCATACGTACAAGCAGTCGGAGCCGCAAGGTGACGGCGTACCTTTTGTATAATGGGTCAGCGAGTTATTGCCGGTAGCAAGGTTAACCGTATAGGGGAGCCGTAGGGAAACCGAGTCTGAATAGGGCGCTCAGTTGCTGGTGATAGACCCGAAACCGGACGATCTAGCCATGGCCAGGCTGAAGGTTGAGTAACATCAACTGGAGGGCCGCACCCACCTATGTTGAAAAATGGGGGGATGAGCTGTGGCTAGGAGTGAAAGGCTAATCAAGTCCGGAGATAGCTGGTTCTCCTCGAAAGCTATTTAGGTAGTGCCTCATACATAACTGCCGGGGGTAAAGCACTGTTTCGGCTAGGGGGTCATCCCGACTTACCAAACCGATGCAAACTCTGAATACCGGCAAGTTCAAGTATGGGAGACAGACGGCGGGTGCTAACGTCCGTCGTCGAGAGGGAAACAACCCAGACCGCCAGCTAAGGTCCCCAATATCAGTTAAGTGGGAAACGATGTGGGAAGGCACAAACAGCTAGGAGGTTGGCTTAGAAGCAGCCATCCTTTAAAGAAAGCGTAATAGCTCACTAGTCGAGTCGGCCTGCGCGGAAGATGTAACGGGGCTAAACTGATAACCGAAGCTGCGGATGCGGTGCGTTCGCGCGCCGCATGGTAGAGGAGCGTTCTGTAAGCGGGTGAAGCTGGGCCGGGAGGCTCGGTCGACGTATCAGAAGTGCGAATGCTGACATGAGTAACGATTAGGGGGGTGAAAAGCCTCCCCGCCGAATGATCGAGGTTTCCTGCCCAACGTTAATCGGGGCAGGGTGAGTCGGCCCCTAAGGCGAGGGCGAAAGCCGTAGTCGATGGGAAACCGGTTAAAATTCCGGTACCCGGCTTTGCTGCGATGGAGGGACGGAGAAGGCTGGACCAGCACGGTGTTGGTTATCCGTGTTCAAGCGTGTAGGTAGGAAGCTTAGGGAAATCCGGGCTTCTGTTGATCTGAGGCGCGATAACGATCTTTCCGGGAAACCGGCAAGAGAAGTGGTTGAAGCCATGCTTCCAGGAAAATCTTCTAAGCATCAGGCAAAGTTGGACCGTACTTAAACCGACACAGGTGATCAGGTAGAGGATACCAAGGCGTTGAGATAACTTGGGTGAAGGAACTAGGCAAAATGGTACCGTAACTTCGGGAGAAGGTACGCTCCCTCCGGTGATCGGACTTGCTCCGTAAGCTGAGGGGAGTCGCAGTGACCAGGTGGCTGCAACTGTTTATTAAAAACACAGCACTCTGCAAACTCGAGAGAGGAAGTATAGGGTGTGACGCCTGCCCGGTGCCGGAAGGTTAATTGATGGGGTTAGCGCAAGCGAAGCTCTTGATCGAAGCCCCGGTAAACGGCGGCCGTAACTATAACGGTCCTAAGGTAGCGAAATTCCTTGTCGGGTAAGTTCCGACCTGCACGAATGGCGTAATGATGGCCACACTGTCTCCACCCAAGGCTCAGTGAAATTGAAATCGCTGTTAAGATGCAGTGTACCCGCGGCTAGACGGAAAGACCCCGTGAACCTTTACTATAGCTTCACACTGAACTTTGACTGTACTTGTGTAGGATAGGTGGGAGACTTTGAAGGCATCGCGCCAGCGGTGCTGGAGTCGTCCTTGAAATACCACCCTGGTGCTGTTGGGGTTCTAACTCAGGTCCCTCATCGGGATCGAGGACAGTGTGTGGTGGGTAGTTTGACTGGGGCGGTCTCCTCCCAAAGAGTAACGGAGGAGCACGAAGGTACCCTAAGGGCGGTTGGAAATCGTCTGTATTGTGTAATGGCGTAAGGGTGCTTGACTGCGAGAGTGACAACTCGAGCAGGAGCGAAAGCTGGTCATAGTGATCCGGTGGTTCTGTATGGAAGGGCCATCGCTCAACGGATAAAAGGTACTCCGGGGATAACAGGCTGATACCGCCCAAGAGTTCACATCGACGGCGGTGTTTGGCACCTCGATGTCGGCTCATCACATCCTGGGGCTGAAGCGGGTCCCAAGGGTATGGCTGTTCGCCATTTAAAGTGGTACGCGAGCTGGGTTTAGAACGTCGTGAGACAGTTCGGTCCCTATCTGCCGTGGGCGCAGGAGATTTGCGAAGAGTTGCCCCTAGTACGAGAGGACCGGGGTGAACGAACCGCTGGTGTTCGGGTTGTCTCGCCAGAGGCATTGCCCGGTAGCTATGTTCGGACGGGATAACCGCTGAAAGCATCTAAGCGGGAAGCCTCCTTCAAGACTGGATCTCCCCGAGGGCCCGAGCTTCGGCTTGGTTCCTCCTGAAGTGCCGTCGAAGACTACGACGTTGATAGGCCGGGTGTGTAAGCGCTGCGAGGCGCTGAGCTAACCGGTACTAATTGCACGTGAGGCTTGACCGCATAACCAGGGGTTTATCCCGGTTTGTGGAAATGGCTGCGATATTTGCGACAAATGATTTCGTGCGGATAAGTCTTTAGGCGGCTTGTCGAGTGCGGCATACAACATGTCTTGTCCGAATTGCGCCGCTGTGTGGTGCTTGAAGCCTTTGGCGTTCAAGTGCGAACCGGCGGCGAAGCTTTATGCCTGACGACCTTAGCGAGTGTGAACCACCTGATCCCATCCCGAACTCAGCAGTGAAACCGCTCAGCGCCGATGATAGTGTGGGGTTTCCCCATGTGAAAGTAGGTCATCGTCAGGCGCCACACACAAAGGCCCCGCGCGGCGAAAGCCGCGCGGGGCCTTTGTGTGTGGCGCCGGTCATGGTGATTCGGGGCATCCATGCCCCTCACCCTTCGGGCAGCGCCTCGCGCCTTGTTGGCGGTGGGCTGGTTTGGTGCGCGGGCTATCGCCGCGCGGGGTCGAATCTGGTGCTGGGGCAGCAATCCAACCGTTTATGTTTATTGATGGCTGGGAGCGTGGTGGGGGACGGCACGCTGCTGCGCGACGAGGACAATCTGATTCTGGGAATTTTTTTCGGGTCTGCTTCTTAGGGAAGTTTTTCTTGAAAATCAGGTATATAGGGGGGTTTTGGTTGGACTGGGATGTGCTTTTTCTACGCAAGTGGCGTATGATTTTTGGGTGGAGAGATTTGGGTTTTGTGGGAGGAAATTGGATGCGGGCTTTCGTTTTGCTGTTGGGTTTGCTTGTTGTGGGGCAGGTGTTGGGGGCTGAGGTTTCGCGGCGGGTTACGGTTTCTGGGGTTGGTGAGATGCGGGCGGAGCCGGATCGGGCCAGGGTGCATTTGTCGGCGCAGGCGGAGGACCGTGAGGCTGGTGAGGCGCGGCGGCTGGTGGATGAGCAATTGAGTGGTCTGGTGGCGGCGCTCGAAAGTGCCGGCTTGGATGACGACGCGCTGATCACAGGGCAGATTTCGCTGGCCCCGCAATATGATTATGGCGGTATGCGGCGCAGATTCCGCGGCTACCTGGCGCGGCGCGATGTGCAAGTTGATGTGGATGATCTTGAGCGGCTCAACCCGCTGCTCGATGCCGCCCTCGACGAAGGCATCGAGGGATTCCAGTACATTGAGTATGAGAGCAGCCGCGAAGACGAACTGCGCGCCCAGGCCAGGGATCTCGCCATCGCCGACTCGAAGCGTGTGGCGGAAGAGCTCGCTGCGGCGTATGGAGTGCAGCTGGGGCCGGTGGTTTCCATCTGTCTTCAGAACGACAATTCGATTCCCTATCCGCAGACCTATGCCTTCTCCGGGCCCGAGTTTGTGGGCATGGATATGGCAGCCATTGGAGCCAATACGGCTATGGCGATGCCGTATATGCCCGATGATTTGACTTTTGTCGGTCGGATCGAAGTCGTATTCGAACTGCTGGTGGAGTGACCGCGGCGATGGTTTCAGCGCCCGGTGCTATCTCGGGCGCTACCTTGGGCGCAACTGGTCAATCGAACGCCTGAAGAGCCGGAGTCGGCGAAGCCAAGTTTATCTACCCACTCCCAACTCTTCCTCGAGCTCGAGCAGGCGGGCGCCGGCCAAAGTACCCGGCATGGAATAATTGCCTTCGTGGCAGGCGTACTCGTAGACCTGATCTTCGGTGGCGTAGAAACTCAGTTCCGCCGTCCAGGGTTGGGTGTAGATGTTGTCGTCTTCGACGCTGAACCGATAGAACAATTCGTTGTCCGCATAACGGCTGAAACGCTCGACGATGCGTCCCTGTTTGGTAATGGGTACGGAACTCTGGCTCAGTTGCAACGGATGAATATTGACGGTTTCCACCACCAACTCGCCGTCTTCATACCAGCCCACCGAATCGCCGAACCATTGCTCCAGCTCGACGGGTCGCCCTCGCTTCCTCGGGTGAATCGAAAACTGGAATAATCCGTGCGTCATGCACCATTTCGACGAGGATCATGACGTAATCGTCGGTTTGCACGAACTGGTAAGTATTGTTGTACAGCGCCCCCATCATGCCGGGGCCGGCCTTGTTGCCGAATCCGATCAAGCAGCGCTCGGCATTGGGAATTGCCTCGGGGCCGCGGGTGTCGCCGACGCCGGTGACGTAGCGGGAACCGAAATTGCGCCGCTGGAAATCGTATTGCGGATCGTCCCGGCGCGGAACCCGCCCATCGACCGGGTCGACCACGTAGGAAGTGCGGAATTCGCCTTTGACCAAGGCGAGATTGGAACCGGTATCGACCCAAAAGTTATTGTAGGCCCGCACCCCGAAATCAGCACCGCCCTGCGCCGGCAGATTGTTGATGCCGTCACCCTCATCGAAGCCCCCCTCGATACCGCCGATGGGTGTTCGGGCGGCGATCACCAGCGCTTCTTCCGGCGGCACCACCAGCGGTTCAACACCTTCGGGACGATTCAGATTGGTCAGCGAGGCATTGCTCCAAATGCCTTCGAGGTCGGGTCGCGGCGTTTCTTGCGCCGACAACTGTTGAACCAACATCGGGCCTGTCAGCCCCAAGCCGACCAAGATGGCTGGCGCCCAGCCCCGGCGCGAACCGGATGACGGGCGGCGATTTGCGTGACGGTACGTCATGACGGGTTCTCCGCTGGATGCCGCATCCCGTTATCTTAACGCGAATATCGTCCCAGTTGCTTGAATTAATGGGCCGTCATCTTGCGCTCCCGCCAAGCCGATTTCGCCAAATCCCGCCGCGGCTTCGGCAGGGCTTGTCCAACGCTCCAAAAATGGAACCGCCTCGCCGGTTCGCTCGGACTTGAACGGCATTTGTGTTACTGTTGCCTTACTTTCCTGATTTGGCCGACGCCTGAGGTGGCCGCTCCAAATTATCGACCGCAGATCGCAGATTAGTCATGGAGGAGAATCGAAAAATGCCGATATTCAAAAACCCACGCAACTTGATCGCTGGCGCGATGCTGCTTGCGCCGATCGCGTTTGCGCCGGTCGAAGCGCAAGAGACGCAAAATTCGGCCGCCGCGGGGTCGGAAATTGAAACCATGGTAGTCACCGGCAGCCGGATTGAGCGAAGGTCGCTCACGGCTTCCACTCCGGTTACCGCCATTGACGAGGCGATCATCGAATCGGATCGTTCGGTTGTGGTCGAGGATATCTTCATCCGCCTGCCGCAAGCGGGCGGCGGCGCGAACGCCACCGGCGCCTCGGTCGGCGACTCGCTGGGTTCGTCCACCATCGATCTGCGCGGATTGGGTCAAAACCGCACCTTGGTGCTGATCGACGGCTCCCGAGCCGTTCCATTCAGTTTCCGCAATGCGGTGGACACCAACAGTCTGCCCACCGCGCTGATCAAAAGTGTGGAGGTTCTCACCGGCGGCGCGGCGGCGATTTACGGCGCCGATGCAGTGGCGGGCGTTGTCAATTTCATTTTGGATGATGAATTCGAAGGTTTCGAAATCAACATCACCGGCGATGCGCCGCAAGACGGCGGCGAAATTTTCTCAGTCGATTTTACCGCCGGTCAGCCAATCGGCGATGGCCGCGGCCATGTGGTGGGATATCTGGGATATACCGAACGGTCGGAATTGTTGGCCGGCGACCGCGATTTCACGGCCGCGACCGCAACCGCCATCCCTTCCGCCGGAGGCAACTTCACCGATGTGGCGAGCGGCAATTTCTTCGCCTTCGACGACAATGGCGGTTTTTCCACCGACCGGCAAACCGTCAATGTGACGCCCGAACGCTTTCTCATTCAACCACTCGAGCGGCTCAACGCCAGCCTTTTTCTCAAGTACGACGCGCTGGACCAAGTGGAACTGTACGGTCGCGCCATGTTCACGCAAACCAATATCACCGGCGCGGGCTCAACCGGCCAAACCCCCATCAGCGTCAACGAAACGGTTTCCATTTCCGAGGGCAACCCGTATCTCCCGGCCAGTGTGCGCCCACTCCTGACCTTCGTCAACGGAGCCGCGGATGTGAGAGTCGAGCGCAACCTGGGCTTGGGGCTGCAACGCACCGAGACCAGCCGCGACACGTATCAAGTTAAGCTCGGCTTGCGCGGCGATATCACCGAAAGCATCGGCTGGGACGCATACGCCCAGTATGGCAAAACGGAAGAAAACGCGATTGTTTTCGGCAACGCGATTCGCAACAGCGGCACCGGAGCCAGCCGCTTCGCGGCGCTGGCGGACTCGGTGGACATCTTCGGGCCCAATGCCGATTTCAGCGATTTCGGCACCGACATCGTGCATTCGGATCGGCAACGCGACCAGTTGGTCTCCACCGTCGTGCTTACGGGCGACTCGTCGGATGTTTTTCAACTTCCGGCCGGCCCGGTGGGTTTCGCCGCGGGTTACGAGTACCGGGAAGAAAACGGCCAGTCGGTGCCGGGAATCGCGCTGCAAAACGGGCTCGCCTTTGGACTCGGCGGCGTCAGCGCGATTGATGCCGGGTTTGATACCAACGAATATTTCGGTGAACTGCTGGTTCCGATTTTGGCCGATTTGCCGCTGGTGGAAGAGCTGACGTTCGAAGGCGCCTATCGGGAATTCGATTTTTCGACCACAGGCAAAGGCGATGCGGACAAGATTGGCCTCACTTGGATAGTAAACGAGCAATTGCGCTTCCGCGGCCAGCGTCAGACCACGGTTCGCGCGCCGAATCTCGGCGAATTCGCCGGGCCGGAAGTGCAGCTGCCGCTGTCCTTGTTCGATCCGCAAAGTCCGCGGTTGATTCCGCGCCTGCTCGGTCGATTCGACGGCGACCCGTGCCTTGATGGGCGCGGCGATCCGGGTCAGTGCGCGGCGCAGGGCGCCGCCGCCCCCGGCACACCGTTCGACACCAACCAAGCGGTATACAGCTTCGGCGGCAATCCCAATATCAAAACCGAGAAGGGCGAGACCACCACGTGGGGCTTCGTTTACACGCCGTCCTTTCTGCCGGGGGCAAGCGTTTCGGCCGATTATGTCGATATCGTGATCACCGACGCCGTCAGCCAGATTCAGCCCATCGCGGCGCTCACCAACTGCTACATCGACAATCCCGTGGCCGGCAACCCGCTGTGCGGCGCGGTGCTGCGGGACCCGGCGACCGGCTTGATCAGCCAAGCGCTGGTGAACGATTTCAATTTGGCCAGATTGGCGCAGGAAAGCGTTGATGTCGGTATTGCGGTGCCGCTCGACGCGCTTGGCGCGCAGTTCGGAGAATTCGCGATCTCCTATCAGGCAAGCATCGTCACCGAACAATCGAGACAGGCGAACGCGACCGTCTCGGCCATCGACTGCAAAGGAACATTCGGTGGTTCATGCTCGGGCGACTTCGCCAGTTTCCTGCAGCCGGATTACAAGCACCGGGCCAATCTGAGCTGGGAAAGAGACTCGTTTTCGGCATTGTTGTCGTGGCGCCGCATCGGCGATGTGGTGAACGCGGGCAACCGCGCGGACACGATAGATGCGCAGGATTACCTGGATTTGACGGGCTCGTATGTGTTGAACGACATGATCACCATCACCGCGGGTGTCAAAAACCTGTTTGATGAGGATATTCCCGTTCCCCGGGCGGGAGGGAATTTCTTTGGCGCCCTGAGCGAGTACGACGTTCTCGGTCGCAGTATCGGCCTGTCGCTGAAAGCTAGGTGGTAAGCCACCCCTTCCGGCGGAGCGCCGGGTGAATCGGTGGGAAATCGAACCGATTCACCCCGGTGTTCCGCGGCTTTCAATATCGCCCGCGCAACTGGAGTCGGCGGGCTGGTCATTTGAACCGGTCGCGCTTAATCGGCAGATCTCCGGTCGCTACATCGTTCATTCATCCACCGCGGAACATCCAGCCATGGTCGGCATGGAGTTATTGCCGCCGCTTGTCGCGGTGATGTCGCTGTTCGCCGCCCACCGCCGTATCCGGCTATACTGCGAACCCAATGCGCGACCCGGTTGGTTCGGAATGCGGAAAAATCCGAAGGTGTCAAAAAAAATCACAATTTCATCGGCGCTGTGGCTCGCTGCTTTGCTTGCGGCGAATCCGGTGCTTGGCGGCGCCGAGCTGCGGAGCGAATCCCGCGCGGTCAATCTGGACGCGATTGAATGGGGGTCGCCAACCAGCGGCGGCGGCGCGCCGGACGGCACCCGCACGGCTCGGCAGGGAGTGGATCCCGCGACCGGCGGCGTGACGTATTACGCCATGTTTCCGGCGGGCGGACACTTCGACTTGCATTGGCACACCCACGACGAATACGTGGTGGTCGCGCGCGGTTCGGTGACATTGGAATTGGGGGATGAAATCCACCATTTGCGAACCGGCGCCTATGTGGTGATTCCCGGCGGCGTGAATCATTCCTGGGATGTGCCGGAATCCGGCGATGTCATCATTTTGGTGCGCCGCGCCGGTCCCGCGGACTTTAACTTTGTCGAATAATTGCTTACGCTTCCCAAGCGTTGCGGCCTCGGTCCCGCGACCAGCCGGGAAATGCGTCCGGGGTCAATAGCCGAGGCGGCAAAAAGTGCGATGGCAAATAGTCCAATGGAGCAACCGACCGCAAGATTCGATGTCCGCTTTCAACCCCGGCTTGCATAACGAGCCGGCCAAGCTGGAGTATCCAGAATGAAGACAGCTACTCGTTTGATTTCGTCAATCGTCGCGGGCATCTTCGCCGCCACCGCGGCCTCGGGTCAGTCCGGCACCGACGTTTACGCCGGCGACTGGCCGGATCATCATGGCAACAAGCTCGCGCAACGGTATTCGCCGCTTGATCAAATCAATGCGGACAACGTGGGTTCGCTGCAAATCGCGTGGCGCTTTTCGACCGCTAACATCGGCCCCGATCCCGAGTTCAACGCCACCTTTACGCCTCTGGAAGTGGACGGTGTCATGTACACCACGGTCGGCTCGACACGCAATGTGGCCGCCCTCGACGCAACCTCCGGCCAGTTGCTTTGGCTGTGGCGACCCCAAGAGGGCGAGCGGTTCGACGCCGCCCCGCGCAAAGGCTCCGGCCGCGGCCTGTCCTATTACCGCTTCGGCGACGAGCGCCGCATCATTTACGTAACGCCCGGTTTCTTCCTCGTTTCGCTCGACGCCGAGACCGGCCTGCCGGATCCGAACTTCGGCGACAACGGCCGGGTGGACATGCAACGCGGTCTGCGCCTTGGTCAAGGCCGGGAAGACGTCGATATCGGCTCGTCCATGCCGCCGTTCATCATGAACGATGTGGTGGTGGTGGGGCCGGCGCACCGGGTTTCCATGCGGCCGCCCTCCAAGTTCAACGTCAAGGGCGACGTGCGCGGCTTCGACGCCCGAACCGGCGAATTGCTGTGGACTTTCCACACCATTCCCGAGCCCGGCGAAGTCGGCATCGAAACTTGGTTCGGCGACGGCGCCGCCATCACCGGCAATGCCGGCGTCTGGGCGACCATGTCCGGCGACCCGGAACTCGGCCACGTCTATTTGCCGACCGAATCGGCCACCGGCGACCGCTTCGGCGGCGACCGTCCCGGCGACAATCTGTTCGCCAACAGCGTGGTCGCGCTGGACATCCGCACCGGCGAGCGGCAATGGCATTATCAACTGATCCACCACGACATCTGGGATTGGGACAATCCTTCGGCGGCGGTGCTGGCGGATCTGCCCAACGGCCGCAAGATTGTCGCCCAGGTCACCAAGCAGGCTTTCGTCTACACTTTCGACCGGGAAACCGGCGAGCCGATTTGGCCGATCGAGGAGCAGCCCGTTCCCGCGGGCGATGTGCCGCGCGAGTGGTACTCCCCGACGCAGCCCTATCCGACCCGGCCGCCGGCGGTCGATCGGCAGGGCTTCACGGAAGACGATCTAATCGATTTCACCCCGGAGTTGCGCACCGAAGCATTGGCCGCGATCGAGGATTTCCGGCTCAGCCCGAGTCTGTACTCGCCGCCCTCCGAGGCGGAAGCGGCCGACGGCACGCGGGGCACCTTGAGCCTGCCTTCCGCGACCGGCGGCCCTAACTGGGAAGCCAGCGTGCTGGACCCGGAAACCGGCTACTTGTACGTGCCTTCGCGCACGGTGTTGTCGGTGTTGTCGGTGGAGAAAGATCCCAACTCCGATGTCGATTTCAGCCAGGCGTTCGGGGTGCGCGTACCCCGGGTGCAGGGGCTGCCCATCGTTCAGCCGCCCTATGGCCGCATCACCGCGCTCGATATGAATTCCGGCGAAATGCTGTGGCAAATCGCCAATGCCGATACGCCGGACAGCATCGTTAACAATCCCGCGCTGGCGGGCGTTGATTTGCCGCGAACCGGCGTCGAAACCAAGGCGGGCCTGTTGGTGACCAAGACCCTGCTGTTCGCGGGCGAGGGTGTTGGCGGCGGCAACAAATTCCGCGCCCACGACAAGCAAACCGGCGAAATCCTGTTCGAGATGGAATTGCCCGCCACCCAAACCGGGGTGCCGATGACCTACGAACACGACGGCAAGCAATACATCGCCATGGTGGTCAGCGGCGGCGCCACGCCCGCCGAGATCGTGGCCTACGCGCTGCCCTAGACGTACAGGACGCATGAACAGCCTATGGGAAAATGGGTTTCGGATGCTGCGGCGGTATTCGGGTGGGCGGTATTCGGGTGAGTGAGTCGCGGGGGCCCAGACCGCCAACGGGTCGATGCCTCGGCATTGGCTTGGAGTTCAACAACTTCTGCGACTCGCGGGGTTTTTCAGCGGCCTGTTAATGGAGACCGACAAGATGATGCGAAAATTGTTGTTGGCGGCGTTGTTGCCGCCGCTGTTATCGACTGGCCCGGCGGCATTGGCCCAGACTTGGGTCATCGACAAGGAACAATCCAAAGTGCTGTTCCATTATTCCTATGCCGGCGATCCCTACTTTGGCGAATTCAGGAATGTGGATGCGGTATTCGATATCGATCCGATGGATCCGGGTTCCTGCGATTTTTCGGTGACGATTCCCATCGCCGAAATCGGGCTGGATTCCCCGGAGGCGATCGATTATCTGCTCGATGTGGAATTGTTCGATGTGGACCGCTTTCCAACCGCGCGCTTCGTCGCCGAGGAATGCCGTTTGCAGTCGATGGATTCCTTCGTTTCCAACGGCACTTTGACCATCCGCGACATCACCCGGCCCATGAGCTTTCCCTTCACGCTCGGCGTTGAGGTGAACGATGGCCAGATCGGATTCCGTTTGAAAAGCAATGTCTCCATCCTGCGTTTGGAATATGGCGTGGGCCAAGGCTATTGGGCGAGCACCGCGGAAATACCGAACGAAATCGGCATCGAAGTGGATGTGTACGCGATCCGGCAGTGATTGGGCCAATCGAATCAGCCAAGAAAGCAACCAAAGCAACGGCCAGGTAAATAGGCCGCCGGGCGGGCGGCGGTTTGGAGATTGACCATGCAAACATTACCGCACCACCGATTGGTCGGACTGGTCTTGGCGCTCGCCGGCGCGGCCGCATTGACCGCTTGCGACCGTATCCTGACACCCGACTTCCAAACCGAGATCACTGAACTGCGCTCCGGGCAGTTCGTCCTCGACCCCAATCACGCAACTTTGCTGTGGAAAATCAATCATCTGGGATTTTCCACTTTCGTCGGCCGCTTCAATGATTTCGACGCCACACTCGATTTCGATCCCGAAAACATCGAAAACTCCGCGCTCGAAGTCATCGTCAACACCGCGGGCCTCGATATCAATGTACCCGCGAGTCCGGAGTTCCAGGACGAATTGCTCGGGCCGAATTGGTTCGATGTCGAAACTTTCCCCCAAGCGGTATACCGGACGACCGAGTTTGTTGAAGCCATCGACGAAGACACTTTCATCTTCGACGGCGAGTTGACCCTGTTGGGAACCACCGCGCCAGTGGCGCTCGAAGTCAATTTCCACGGCGGCGGCCGCAACTTCCTCACCCGCAGCTACACCATCGGCTTCTCCGCGGACGCCAACTTCCAACGCTCGACCTTCGGCTTGGACCGCTTCGTCAGTTTCGGTGTCGGCGACGACATCGAACTTGAAATCCACGTCGAATTCATGGATACCGGCCAACAGCCCTGATCGACGAGGGCAGATTCGTGTCCGGCGCGATTGCGGGGCCGCGGGCGGTTTGCTAGCTTTCGCAACGATTCGCCGGTGACGGCCCGGATTGGTTTTGCACTGTCGGCATGAAAACAGAGAAGAATCAACCGGTGAAACAGCGGCGGGAGCGAAGCGAAGCTTCCGCCGATGCCGAGTTCGCCCCCGGGCTCAGCCGCCGCCGCGTGCTGGGTTTAATGGGCGGGGTGGTGGCAGCGCCGCACTTGGCCGGACAGCCGCCTGACCGGTTGCGGCCCCAGGCCGGGGATGAGCTCGTTTTCGACGAGGGTCCGCTGATCGGCGAATTGGTGCGTCCTAGTCTGCTTGAATTGCATGCCAAGCCCATCTCGGCCATGGCCATGGATCCCGCCACGGGAATCGTGCGCGACGGCTCCCGGCTCAATCGGGTTATGCTCGCGCGCATCGAAGCCGAACGCCTGTCGGCGCGCTTCCAAGCCAATGCCGCGGCGGGCATCGTCGCCTATTCGGCGGTTTGCACCCACACGGGTTGCGACGTGTTCAACTGGGATGCCGAGCAATTGCGCATGGCCTGTCCCTGCCACGAATCGCAGTTCGATATTTACGATGGCGCTCGCGTGGTGGGCGGCCCGGTGTCGCGGCCGCTGGCGATGCTGCCGCTGGAAATCGTCGAAGATGTTCTTCGCGTCGCCGGTCCGTTCCGCGGTCGCGTCGGGTTCCAGCAGGCATTTTGAATGGAAAAGTTTGCCTTCCCCGAGCGTGACCGCCGGTCGAGACTGGCCAAACCTCGGGTCCAACAGGGGTGCATGCAATGAAACAGTTCTTTGACGCGCGCTTGGGAGTCGCTCCGCTTGCGGCCGCTTCCGCCCTGGTTGTGTCCGGTTTGGCGGCGGCGCAGGAATTGCCGCCCTACAACCCCGTGACCACCGACCGGCTGCTCAGTGTGGAGCCGCACAACTGGCTCATGTACCGGGGCGATTATGCCTCCCACGGTTACAGCGCGCTCGAACAGATCGACTCCAGCAACGTTGCCGAGCTTGAGCTCGTCTGGAGTTTCGCCACCGGCCTGCGCGAAGGCCACCAAGCGCCGCCCATCGTCAATGATGGCTACATGTATGTGACGACTCCGCAGAACCACGTGCTGGCGCTGAACGCCGCCAGCGGCGAATTGCTTTGGCGCCACGCGCGTTATCTGCCCGACGATTTGCGGCAAATGCACCCCACCAACCGTGGCGTCGCCCTCTACGGCGACCGGGTGTACATGGCCACGGTCGATGCTTACCTGGTGAGCTTGGATGCCTTGACCGGGGAGGTGGTTTGGGAAGTGCCAGTGGAGGATTATTACAACGGCTACTACATGACGCTGGCGCCGCTCGCGGCGGACGGCAAAATCATGGTTGGCGTATCCGGCGGCGAATGGGGCATCCGCGGTTTCGTCGCCGCCTACGACGCCATCACCGGCGAAGAAGCATGGAAGACCTACACCATTCCCGCGCCGGGCGAACCCGGCTCGGAATCCTGGCCCGGGGATTCCTGGCAAACCGGCGGTGTGCCGGTGTGGATCACCGGCTCCTACGACCCGGAACTGAATCTGACCTACTGGGGCACGGGCAACGGCGGCCCCTGGACCGGCGACGCCAGGCCCGGGGACAATCTCTACGCCACATCGGTCATCGCCCTTGACGCGGCCACGGGCGAATTGCGCGCGCACCATCAGTACCACTGGAACGATTCCTGGGACTGGGACGAAGTGTCCGCACCCTTGCTGATTGACTATGAACGCGGCGGGCGGCAAATCCGCGGCATGGTGCATCCGGGCCGCAATGGTTATTTGTGGTTTCTCGAACGCGGCCCGGACTCGATTGGCTTCATTAATGCCGGCCCCTATGTGTATCAAGACGTATTCACCGCCGTAGACCCGGCGACCGGGCGGCCCGAATACGACATGAGCAAAAAACCCGGCATCGACTACGAAGCCGATTTTTGCCCCTCGCTTTGGGGCGGCAAGGATTGGCCGCCGGCGGCGTTCAATCCGGTCTCGCGGCTGCTGTTCATTCCGGCGAACGAAAATGTCTGTTCGACCATGGTGGGAGAAGAAGCGCAGTACATCCCCGGCCGCACTTTCACGGGCCGCGGCGACGCGGAAAACGGCGGCTTCTATATCCGCGAAGGCACGGAGCACATCGGCGAATTGCAGGCTTGGCATGTCGATACCGGCGAAGAGGTCTGGACCACCACTTTCGCGAGCCACAACTGGGGCCCGGTACTCGCCACCGCGGGCAATCTGGTGTTCATGGGCGGCACCAACGACCGCTGGTTCCGCGCTTTCGACGCCTCCAACGGAGAAATTCTCTGGCGCTTTCCCACCAGTTCCGGCATCACCGGCGTGCCCACGTCCTTCGCGGTCGGCGGGCGGCAATACATCGCGGTGCAAAGTGGTTGGGGGGTCGATGCCCAGCGCGAACAAAATTCGATCAACCGCGTGCGGGGGGAAAACTTCCAAGTGCCCCAGGGCGGCGCGGTCTGGGTTTTCGCGCTGCCGAACTAGGCTTTCAAGGCGAGGCTTGCAAAAACAATTTTCTCAGTCGATCAGCTCGCCCGCCTTTTCAAGCAGCCGCCTGCCGGCCCGTTTGGCCGCCACGGTCAAGAATTCAACCCAACGCTGATCTTCGAAGGCCACGCGGTAGATCAAGCCGATGCGCCGCTGCGGTTCGGGTTCGGCCAAGCGCATGAAGTGCAGCCCGGACGAGATCTTTTGTTCGGTGGCGACCGCCGTTTCGGGGATTAAGGCGAGGCCGGCACTGGACTCCGCCAAGCGCGCGATGCTGCCGACGGACTCCAAACTGCGGTGTACGCCTTCCATGTTGTGGATCGAACACGCGCCCAGCACTTGGTCGGCGAGGCAGTGGCCTTCGCTCAGGACGAGCACGGGGCCGATATCGGATTTGGCCATATTTTCCGCATCCAATCCTGCGCCGACTTTGCGGAACGCGGCCAGGCGCTCGCTGCTGCCCGCCAGAATCAGTCGATCCTCGAACAAATCGCGCTCGCTGAGTTCGAGCATGCCCACCGGCAACGAAACGATTGCCGCGTCAATGTGGCCGCCGAGCAATTGATTCAACAGGTGCCGACTGGTGTTTTCGCAAACCGCGATCTCGATGCCTTCCCTCAGCTTGTGCAACTCCTCTTGAAGGTTGCAAATGAGATAGGGAGACAGCGTCGACAAAATGCCCAAGGCGATATGGAACGGTCCTTCGTTGAAGCGCTTGCCCATGGTTTCCAGCAACAGGGCTTCGTCGAGCACGCGCAGCGCCTGTTGGTGGATTTCCCGCCCGAAGGTGGTGAGCGCGACGCCGTGGCTGTCGCGCTCAAACAGCGGCCATCCCAAGTTGGATTCCAAGTCGCGAACTTGCAGGGAAAGTGCGGGCTGGGAAACGAAAACGCTCTCCGCAGCGCGGGTAAAAGATCCATGCTCCACGACCGCCTTGAAATAGCGCAACTGACGCAACGTTATCGCCAATGTGTCACCACCCCTTGTGCAAAGACCACCGGGGAACCGCAAGAGCAACCAAAGTCCGGCGCAAATCGACGAGCCCCCCCCGGCATTTTCGCACTTTTTCCGCAAGAGCGTAAGCCGGGCGGAGGGAAATAAAGTACGCGGGGAGCAGGCCTTGGGAGCAGAGCCCGCTCCCCGCGAAAGCCCGATTCGTCGGGGTTGTCCATCTGGTTCTTGGGCCAGACTAACTCGCTCGCCAGCGCCGCCAACCTTGCGTGATTATTGTCATTGGTCGAGCGCAGCGACACCTGCAGATTGCCGCAAAAGCAAAACGCAATCCAATACTGTTTGTTTTCGCGAGCAATAAGGAAAACTATTTCATCCACCCGCGGAAACAGCTTGGTGCCAAGGCGGGTTTCGGCGCGGCTCAAGCCGGCCCCGGCATCTTGGTCAACTACTTGATGTTTGCAGCGGAGACCAGAAAAGTTTCGCCCCGCCGGAAAGTCGGGCGTCCTCAGGGCAGATCCGCCGCCATGCCGAATGGAGACCGGAGCCAATCGTCCTCGGCTGCCGGGGGCGCCTCCAAGCTGTGCAGAAAGGCTTCGAGCCGCCGCAGATCCCGGCGCCCCAGGCTGAGCGGTTTGGCCTCATTATGGCCGAGCAGGGAGACCGGCGCCGCATTGTAATGTGTCATGACTTCGGCGAGTGTCGCCAGCTGTCCGGCGTGCATGTAGGGCGCGGTGAGTGTGGCATTACGCAGCCCCGGGGTCTTGCGCGCGCCGGCCAGCGCCTTGTCGTCCCGGGCAAAGCGCAATTCGGCGCATTGCTCCGGCGCAGCATCGCTGAATTGGCCAAGGCAATTGAAAGGATTCTCCCGCGCCCGCCGGACACCCTCAAAGCGGCCCAAATCGGGCAGTTCGCCCGCCAAAGGCAGAATGCCGGTGTTGTGGAAATCGTGGTTGGTGAATAGCGGTCCATTGTGGCAATTCAGGCATTGCGCCTTGCCGATGAACAACCTGAGGCCGGCGATTTCGTCCCGGCTCAAGATTTCCTCCCGTTCGGCCGCACCGTCCCGCGCCGCCACCGTGTCGGCGTAGTCGTCGAAACGCGTGCGTCCCGGAGAGAGCTTGCGCTGATAGGCCGCCAGCGCCTTGCCGATATTGGCGAAAGCGGTCGAGATCCAGTAACGCTCATCGGGGTCGAGCTTGCGCCACTCGGTCCGCTCGGTTTCGGTGCCGAGCGGCGACGCGGACTTTGGCCAGCGGGCGGGATCCGGCAATGCCGCGAAAACCTCCTCATACAGGGTCTTGTATGCGGGGTCGGTCGTCAGCAGGCGGACCGCGCCGACGCGGCCGATGCCTTGTTCGAAGTGTGTCTCCAGCGGCGCCAGTGCCTGCGCCCATTGACTGTCCCGGCGCCCATCCCAATAAAACCATGGGCTGTGGGCGATGCCGATCAGTCCCGGAGTATGTCTTTGGCCAATGGCGGTGCCGATAGCCACCGGCAGGCCGTCGGTGAACAACAGTTCAGGCCGGTGGCAGGTGGCGCAGGATACCGCGCCGTTGGCGCTCAGCCGGGGATCGAAGAACAGGCGTTGCCCCAGCCGCGCGGCCCGTTCATCCCCGGCGGCGGCATTGCTTGGATCGGGCGGCAATGACGGCAGTGCGCTCAATGAAAGCGCGGCGATGAGCGCGGTCTCGGATTCGCTCCAAGGCTCGGGAGGGAGAGGCGGTGCCAACAACCAGACTGCGATGGCGGCGGGAGGCGCAAGCAGCAGTAGGGCAATGCGCTTGGTCACAATTCAAATTCGATTGCGGCGCTGTCCGCGGCATCTTCGACCGCGATGGAAAACTCGAGTAGCCAGCGGCCCGGCATATGGAAGCGTATACCTTGCAGCAAGTATTCTCCGGGCCCATCCGTGGCGCTGGCCTCGGGCCGGGTCGGCAGGCCATGATCGTGATCGGGCATGCCGCCCCGCAGGGTAATGCGCGCATTGCCGATAGGCGCGCCGGAGGCGTCCGACAGGCGCAGCCGCCAACGGTGCATGCGGTTGATCGCCAGCGGCGCCAACTCGCTGAAAATCAGCAAGCGATTGCCGGCTTTCGTGCTTACGGCGAAGGTCGGGGTGGACAATGCGGCGGATGAATCCGCCGCGGCTGTCGCAGAGCCGGGCACGGGCGCGAAAATCAGCGCCAGCGCTACGAGAAACTTATACACCATCTTGCGGTGGCGAGGCAGAACAACTTTGCGTTGCGGGAAGCGCGAAGTTTAGCAAATCGCCAACGCCGCGGTCACCCGGCCCGGGTGCAAGCCACCATTTCGAACCCGCCGATAATCATGCGGTCGTGATCGAAAATCTCGGTGAATGGAACATCCAGTTGACCCGGCTGCATGCGCGGATCCACCATGACTTTCTTTATGCCGATATCGCGGATTTCTTTCGACTCCCAAACAATCCAGGAAAAACAGACGGTTTCATTCTCAAGAAGCTGCACGGCGCGGGGAAAGGAAGTCTGTTTTCCGTGGGGCGTTTCGACGCCCCAACAGTCGATGTACTCCAAAGCGCCGTGTTCGAGGAATACTTTCGCCGCCAGCCGCGCCGCCTGCAAATAGGCGTGCTTGTTTTCTTGAGGAACGGGAGTGACAAAACCGTCAACGAATTTCATAACAACACCTCCTGAATCCAGTGGTTCAAGCCATAACGATTGCGGGCAGCCGCTCGATAAACCAAAAGGTGGCGACGGCGCCCAGGCCGTAGGCCAAGCCGCGCTCAATGCTGAACATCATGTTTTCGCCTATTCGCCGCACCACATAGCCGATCGCCAGCAGCGCGCAGATGAAACCGATTTGGCCGAGTTCGACGCCGATGTTGAAGAACAGCAAGGCCAGCGGTATATCGGCGGCGCCCAGTCCAAGTTCCCCCAAGGCGCCGGCGAAACCAAAGCCGTGCAGCAGGCCGAAAAGGAAGGCGACCAGCCACGGTTTGCGGTGGGTCAGCGTCGTCTCGCCGCGCTGGCCCATGATGATTTCCCGCGCCAGAAAAGCGATGGACAGGGCGATCAAGACTTCGACCGGCGCCCCGGGCACGGGGAAAATGCCGAGCACGGCGCAGGCCAGGGTAATGCTGTGGGAGATGGTGAAAGCGGTCACTGTTTGCACCAGCTTCCAAAATCCCCGCATCAACAACAGCAACCCCAGGACGAACAACAGATGATCGATGCCGAACAGAATATGTTCGGCGCCGCTGACGAGGTAGCGTCCCGCCAGGGTCGTCCAAGAAGCCGCGCCGGCTTTGAGTTCGGTCAAGGGCACTTCGATTCCGGCGCCGTCGCCGGGAATATAGGCGGTTGCCCCATCGCCTTCGAGCCAGTTGGCCATGACCAGCACGCCGGCGAGTCCCCAGGGGAAAATCAAGCGGTCGTCGATATGCAGGCGCGGCTCGCAGGTGAAACGGTAGGCGAATTCCGCCGGCGGCAGTCCGGTGCAGCGTTCCGGCAGAATGCGTTCGATATTGAACAGCGGTGGAACTTGGGCATCGACCACGGCCAGCCGGTAAGCGTCCGGCTCGGTTTCCCGCAGAATCACCCGGGCCACGCCGGTGATATTGATATCGTGGGCCGCGGCGCGTTCAACCATTGGCGGCGACACGAACAACAGCGCCAACAGCCCCAGCCCGGCTATCGCGACCGCGAGTTTCCCCATTCCGCGCGCCGCCGGACTCATGGCATCCGCTTTATGGACCGCGACCGGTTATTCGGTGATGACGACGACATATTCTTCCCACAGCCGGTCTACTTCGATTTGCAGCAGCCGGTCTTCTTCGGTCGCAATCCAGTCGAAGCGGACGCGGTCGAGAATCTCCTCGAAATTCGGCGAACGCGCCGCTTCGCGTTCGGTTACGCGCAACCAATGCTGCCCGCGGTTGCCGACATGGGGCCCGATCCATTCGCCGGCCGCGGCGGCGAATACGCGGTCGGAAATATCGGCGTTGAATATATTCGAAAGATCGAGCCGGTTTACCCGCAGCAGGGGCGAGACCGTGCCCGCTTCCAGCGCCAGAATCGCCTCCGGCTCGCCGCCGCCGGCGAGGGCGGTCAAAGCTTCCGCCGCCGGCTCTTCGTCGAAGACGAGTTCATCCGCGCTGACGAGTTCCGGCGTGGTGTAGCGCTCGCGGTTGGCATCAAAGTACGCCCGCAATTCGGCTTCGTCCGGTTGGATGACGGCACCGGACAGCACATGGCGCATTTTCTGCGCCAGCATGTCGTGAATTCGCGCGTCGTTGTCGAGATTGAGCCGCCGCGCCTCCCGCGCCAGAATCCGCTCTTCGACATGGAGGGCGGTGATTTGGTCGCGCTCTTCAGGTGTCAATTCCCGGTCGAGTTCCATCTCCCGCAGGAAAACGCGGGCGTCGATCTCTTGTTGACTCAGCTCGAGCAATTCGCCGCGACCGAAGTTGGCCGCGCCGTAAACGCCGAACAACAATGCGGCTAAAGCGACGAAATGCGCCATGGGTTCCCGCAGCAGCCGCCACGCGAGGGAATATTGGGAATCGTTCTCCGACATGGAAACGGATGCTGTTTTTTGGCGGGGTTCAGGTTATATATAGCGGGGCCGGGATGCAAGCGCGCGGCCGGTACTCGGTTCCGGCGGGCGGGTTCGATAGGCGGATTCAGGGACCGGAAACGGCAATCGGGTTTAACAGGAGTGGCTGAATGGAAAGGCTGACCGATAATTTTCTGGCATCTTGTCCGCGGGATGGCGGGCTGATCTTGCGCGGCCACAAAATGACCCGGATCGAGACTTTCGTCGATGCCGCCTTCGCGTTTTCCCTGACTTTGCTGGTAATCAGCATCGACGAAATCCCGCGCAGTCCGGTGCAACTGGTCGAGACCGCCCGCGACATACCCGCGTTCGTGCTCAGCGCTTGGTTCATGGGGCAAATGTGGCTGGTGCATGTGGGCTGGAGCCGGATCTTCGGCCTCCAGGACCGAACCACCGTCGTGATCAGTTTGGCCATCGTCATGCTCGTGCTGATCTTCGTCTATCCACTGAAATTGATGTTTCAGTCCGGGATATTCTATTTTTCCGACGGACTGCTCGGTGCCAACGTGTTCACCGATTCGGCGGAATGGACCACGGGGAACGTAGCGGACATGTTCGTTTTTACGGCCGGCGTGGTGCTCTGCCTAGCCTTCGGTGTTGTCGCGCTGTATCTCAACGGACTGCACCACCGCCGGCAATTGCGCTTGACGCGGTACGAAATTTATCTGAGCTGGAAGCGGATTGTTGCGGCGGCGGTGGTGGGCGTAACCGCGGTCCTTTGCGCGGTGGCCGCGCGAATCCTGACGGACGACGGCGAGTCGCTGCCTTTGGCGGCGCTGGGTTATTTCAGCCTGTTCGCCACAATGCCGGGAGTCGCTTGGCTATACAACATCTTTTATCCGCCGCCGGCAATCGACTCGCCGAATGGACCGGGGGATCAGAATTCGTAGAGCAGCCCGATCCGCGCGGTTCGCGGCTGCTGGAATCGCCTCGGCAGACCGAAAGTGGGCGATGGGCCGCCGCGCAAGCTTTCGAAGAATTCATCGACTTCCAGCTCGGCATCCGAGTCGACCACATTGAAGATATCGAGCCGACCGATCAGCGTGCCGCCGACCGCACCGGTGGTGGCATCCCAAACGAAAGTCGTGCGGTCCACGATTCTGGCATCCGAAAAGCCAGTGTATTTAAGGCGATGATCGTCGTTGAGCAGCCAATCCAGTTTCAAGCCCCAGTCCTCCCCAACCTTGTTGCTGGCCCGAAACGGTAGTTACCGCCGAAGCGAGGCGAAACCACCCTCCGAACCACCATACTGACAGCCCACCCCGCCAAGGTCTAGCGCAAACGTGCCGATAGTGCGCCCGGCGGGACATCCATCGCAGCACTCATCGCGGCACTGGGCTGTGGGAAAGCCATCCGTCAAGGCCAGTCTGCCCGCGCAGGCGCTGGATTTTGCCGCGACCGGGGGTTACTCTTGCCGCGGTCGAATGACGCTGGCAGACGGAGGTTCCGCGGGTGCCGAACGAACTTATCCACACTATCGCTGTATGGCTCGACGACACCCGCTGGAGCACCATGCTCCACGAGTCCTACTATATGTACAACTGGGTGGAAAGCACCCATGTGCTGACTCTGATGCTCAGCCTCGGCATGTTGTTCCTGATCGATCTGCGGATGCTCGGTTTGGCCTTGCCCGATGTTCCGGCGAGCACCATCGCCCGGCGCTTGAATTTGCCGATGTTGGCGGGATTCACGGTGATGGTCGTCACTGGCCTGTTGCTTTTCTACGCCGTGCCCGTGCGCAGTTCGCAAAGCGTCTGGCTACGCATCAAGCTGGTGGTGATGTTCGGGTTGCTCATCAATGCCATCGTCTTTCAGCGGCAGCTGCGGGTGGCGGGAACCAGTTGGGACACGCAGCCGAAGGCGCCGCGCAATTTGCGCATCGGCGCGCTGATTTCCCTCGGCGGCTGGGCGCTGATCGTGATGTGCGGCCGATTCATCGCCTACGATTGGTTCGATTGCCAGTACAACGACTCCGAGTTGATCGCCTTTGTCGCCGGCTGCATCGACGGCCAAACCCGCTTCTAGTGCCCCGAACACGGTCGCGAAGAACGAGACTCCAAGCGAGAGCGACGAAGCAAGAGACACGAAAGATCAGGAAGCACAGCGGAGAACGAAAATGCCCACATCATCGCTGCTCGGGCCCTACACGAGAACGATTTTGGTCGCGGCCGTATTGGCGGTGGCGCTGGCCTTCGCCCTGTCCGACGTTCGCGGCGAGGTATACGGTGGCCTGCTGCCGGTGTTCGAATGGATGGAAACCACTTGGTTCGGTTATGTAGGCAAAACCTGGGGCGCGGCTTTCGCCACCGTCGAAGCGGTTCATCTGCTGGGCCTGGCCCTGCTCGGTGGCTCGGTGCTGGTGGCCGAAGCCCGCTTGCTCGGCGTGTTTTTGACTGAAGTCGACCAGGGCCTGGTCACCGCCCGCTGCAACCGCACCTTCCAAATCGCTTTGGCCACCTTGGTCGCCACGGGCGTATTCATGGCCTGCGGCGTGGCCTTGAAGATTTACTATCTGCCGGTGTACTGGTACAAAATGCTGGCGCTCGGTGCCGGCGTGCTGTTTCATTATCTGGTGCGGCAACCCCTGGTCGAGCGGCCCACGGGCAAGGTCAACCCTCGGCTGCTCAAGCTCACCGCGGTCGCTTCCGTGATGATCTGGTTCACCGTGGCGGCCACCGGCCGTTGGATCGGCTTCAGCGGCTAGCGGCGATAACTCAAAAAGCGGAAACGGCAACGCGAGGATGGCCCCATGAGCGAACTTGAATCGGCCCCACCCATCGACAAGCGCGAACAGACGAAACGCAGGGACGAGCAACTCGCCGCGCTGATCGCCGGGGCCGCAGTCGCGGTCTTTTTTGTTTGGTATTGGTGGGGCCAGATTCAGTCCGTTATTGATCTGTTGCGCTTGGCCTACGGCTGACCCTCTTCCCCGGCATCCCAATCTTGGACGGCGCCCAAAAGGCTTGGCCACCAGGCTGGGCGTCGCCGCAGAGCGGTGCCGCATCCGGCGGCACTGAATAAAGGCCATCGTCAAGAGAGTCGGGCTATCGCTTTTAGTGGTTCTGTGCCAGAATCCCGCGCCCAGCAGTCCCTATCAGATTCGTTGGAGGAGCAGCCGAAATGCCAAGATTTGCCAAGAGCACTCTAGTCGCCGCGTTGGCCATGCAAGCCGCCGCCATGGCGCAGGAAGAAACCGCGATTGAAGAAGTCCTCGTGGTCGGATCGCAGATCCGCGGCGCCCAGATCACCGAGGCGCTGCCGGTTTCGATCATCAGCGAGGAAGACATCGAAGCGCTCGGCGTGCAGTCCGGCGACGAATTGCTCGAATTCATCGCCGAGCAAGGCCAGAACTATTTCAGCGAATCGGAAAACATTTCCGGCGGCGTGAATTCGGCGCGGGGCGATATCGGCGCCTTTAATTTGCGCAATCTCGGCACCGGCAACACCTTGGTGCTGCTCAACGGTCGCCGCATGGTCAATTCGGCCGCTTACCAGACCGAAGAGGTCGGCGGCAGTTTCGTGCCGGTGAATTCGGTGAATTCGCAATCGGTCTCCGGCATTACGGTGCGCCAGCTCGAAGTGCTGAAGGATGGCGCTTCGGCGATTTACGGCGCGGACGCCGTGGCCGGCGTGGTCAACTATGTATTGCGCAACGATTTCGACGGCTTTCGGATCAGTACGCGCTTCGACAATTACGAAAGCATCGGCCGCAACGACGAGCGCGCCACGGTCGAATGGGGGGATGTGCTCAACAACGGCGCCACCCGAATCGGCGTATTCGCCACCTATTTGCGGCGCGACCGGGTCAACTCCCAAGAGGATCCGCGCTGGGCGGATTCCGATTTCCGTCCCCGGGTGGAGGAAATCGACCCCGCCTTCGCGACCACCACATTCCGCAACAACAGCGCTAACTCCAGCTACGGCCAGTACGACGTTCGCTCCAGAGTGTCCGGCACCAGTATCCGCAATACGGTCACCGACACCAGCGGCGAGTTCGAGACTTATCCGGCGGGCGACAGTCGCTGCCAGTACGCCATCAACGATCAAGTCTGCGGCGCGGTGGATGGCCAAGGCACCTACCGCTACAACCTCAATCAAAACCGCGATCTCTATTCCGATTTGGAGCGCTTGAACACCTTCGCCTACCTGGAGCACGACTTCGCCAACGGCATGCAGGCGTTCAGCGAATTCAGCTGGTACTACTCCGACACCAATACCATCCGGCATCCCTCCTCGCGGCTCTCCGCGGTGGCCAAGTTCCGCATGGCTCCCGATGCCTACTACAACCCGCTGGGAGCCTGCGGCACGACCCTTCGCCTGCCCGATAGCATCATCGGCGATAACTTGACCTGTGATGGTGTTGAATTGGAACTCGACAACTACCGTTGGACCCAGGTGCCGCGCATCGTCGATGTGGACGGCAACACCTACCGCTTCGTCGGCGGGCTGCGCGGCTCGGCGGGCAACTGGGACTGGGAAGGCGCCTATCTTTGGTCGAAGGCGGAGCGGCTTGACGTGACCCGCAACCGAATCTCGAATACCTTGATGACCGAAGCCCTGAACGATCCCACGCCGGCGGGCTTCAATCCTTTCGCGCCGGTCTTGGGCAGCAACATCGAGCGCACGCTGGTCGATGTGGAGCGGATCAACGAGCAGGAATTGGCGCTGGTGGATTTCAAGCTATCCAACAACGCGCTATTCGCATTGCCCGCCGGCGATGTAGGCGTGTTGGCGGGCGTCGAGTATCGGGAAGAAAGTTTCAGCGATGACCGCGACCCCCGGCTGGACGGCCAGGTCGTGTTCACCGATGTTTCGGGCAACTCTTTCCCGTTCATCTCCGATGTCGCCAATTCCAGCCCCACTTCCGATAGCTCGGGCGAGCGGCAGGTGACTTCCCTGTTTGGCGAATTGCTGATTCCGGTGATTGAAAACCTCGACCTGCAAGCCGCGGCGCGCTATGAAGATTTCTCCGACGTGGGCACGACCACGGTGGGCAAACTCGCCGCCGGCTACCGGGTGATCGACCAGGTGCTGCTGCGCGCGTCTTGGTCGGAGGCCTTCCGCGCCCCCAATCTGGTGACGATCAATGAATCGCTGGTGGTGCGCAGCAACACAAGGGACGATTATTCCTGCTATTACTTGGATCCCGACGAAACCGAACTGGATTGCCGCTACGGCATCCAGCGATCCGCCCAAGGCAGCCGCCTGCTGCGGCCGGAGCAATCCACCAATACTTCATTCGGCGTGGTGTTGGAACCTTTCGACGGCGTGACGCTGACCTATGACCGCTGGGAAATCGAGAAGGAAGACACCATCGGTTTATTCGGCGAGGAAAACCATATCGCCCTCGACTTGCTGATGCGTTTGCGGTCGGGTGCCAATTGCTCGTCGCTGACGAGCAATCCCGCGGTGATCCGCTCGGAAGAGATCTTGCCGGAGTACGAACCGTTTTTCGGGCTGGCCGGCCTGTGTCCCTTCGGCGAAGTCGTGCAAGTGGATGATCGCTACGCGAATCTCGACAAGCGCACGGTGAGCGGATACGACATCGGCGCGTATATCGATTTCGACACCGCCATCGGCGACTTCAGTTTCCGTTACACCGGCACTTGGCTGGACGAATATCGACAGGAAGCCGGCGGCAACGCGGCCATCCTCGTCGAAGCGAAGGATTCCGGCGAATTGCCGGATTCCGTGCCGGTGACCGGCTTCGCCGACTTGATTCGCCAGGACGGCAACCCGGAGCGCAAGGACAGTTTTCGACTGCGTTGGGATTACGATGCCTGGGGTGCCTCCATCACCGGGCTGCGTTACGGCGATTTCATCCAGAATCTGAGAGATGGCCGCGCCTGGGCGATACCGAAAATGGAAACGTTCAACGCCAGCGTCGATTACGATTTCGAAGCCTTCGGCGTGGACAGCCGGCTGCGGTTGGGCATCAACAACTTCACCGATGAAAGGGCGCCGCTGGCCGACGATTCCTTTGGCTATTTCGCCGACCAGCATCGGGATCTGGGACGCTACTACTACGTCGATATTCGCTTCGATTTCCGTGACTGAGGCTTCGACCCGTCGGTACCGGTCGGTGTCTCGCCGCCCGGCACCGACTTGCGGCGCATTTTTTCGTGGATTGTTATGGTCGATTTGTTAAAGCTTCCGACAGATAGACCAGCGAACTTGATTCGGGCGCATATTGGTTCGTTTCTCCGGCGGGTCTTTTTGGTCGCGACTTGCTCGCTTGCGCTGATATTGCCGCCGCAGTTCGTCTGGGCCCAAAGCGCCGCTGGCTCCGGTCAGGCGATTATCCGCTACGACAGCATCCAGCATCCGGTGGTGGCTGTGGGTGGTATGGTGGTGAGCCAAAACGAACTTGCCAGCGAAGTCGGTCGCCGCATTCTGCGTTCCGGCGGCAATGCCGTCGATGCCGCCGTCGCCATGGGATTCGCCCTCGCCGTCACGCTGCCGCGGGCGGGCAATCTTGGCGGCAGTGGTTTTATGCTTGTTCATATGGCCGCGGATGACGGCGCGGATCCTGTGATAGCACTGGATTTTCGCTCGGCTGCGCCCGCGGCCGCCCGCAGCGAAGTATTCAGCGACGCAAGCGGTGCAATTCTTTGGGATGAACTTACCTTCGGCCCCCGCGCCGCCGGCGTGGCGGGCACCGTCGCCGGTTTGGAGGAGGCTTGGCGGCGCTTCGGCGCGCTGCCTTGGACGGAAGTGCTCGACCCGGCCATTGAGCTGGCGGAAAACGGCATCGTGGTCAGCGATGATTTGGCCTATGCGCTATCCGAGGCGCTCACGGTGATGCGCCGCTATCCGAGCAGCATGGCGGTTTACGCCAAGGCGGATGGTTCGGCCTATGCCGCTGGAGAAACTTTGGCGCAAGCCGATTTGGCGTGGTCGCTTCGGCAGATCCGTGAGCAGGGCGCCGGTGCTTTCTATCGCGGCACCGTCGCGGAGAAAATCGTCGAGCATATGGCGCGCACCGGCGGCTTGATTGACGCCGCGGATCTGGCCGCGTACGAAGTTCGCGAACGGGAAGCCATCGCCACCGATTACCGCGGCCACCGCGTGGTGACCATGCCGCCGAGCAGCGTCGGCGGTCTCGCCTTGTTGCAAATGCTGAATGTGCTCGGCCATTACGAAATGGCGCGGCTGCCCCAGGGTTCGGCGGCGAGTCTGCATCTGTTGGCGGAGACGATGAAGCTCGCCAACGCCAACCGGCGCGAAGGCATCGGCGACACCGATTTTGTTGCAGTGCCAATCGCGGGCATTCTGAGCGAATCCATCGCCGCCGCAATGGTGGCGCGGATCGATCCCGAACGCGCCGCAGCCGTGGCGGCAATCGCGCCCATGGACGCCTTTCCCCACGAAAGCCCGGACACCACGCATCTGTCCGTGGTGGACGGTGCCGGCAACGCGGTGTCCTTGACCTACACCCTCGGCTATTCCTTCGGCTCGGGATTCGTGGTCGAGGGCACGGGTATTCTGCTCGATAATCAAATGCGCAATTTCTCGATTCGCGACCCGGATGTTCACGCCAATCGGATCGAACCGGGCAAGCGCGTTGTTTCGACCATGACGCCCACCATGGTGTTCGACCCGGATGGAGAGCTTTTCCTCGTCACCGGCACCCCCGGCGGCAGCCGCATCCACAATGTCATTTTGCAGTTGATCGTGAATACCGTGGATTACGGTATGAACATCGCCGAAGCGACCCACGCCCCGCGCATTTATCAGGCTTGGCGGCAACCGCAACTCGGTGTCGAGCGCGGTGTCGCTGCCGACAGCTTGCGCCTGCTCGAAGCCATGGGTCACGAAATCGAAATCCAGCAAACCATGGGCAGCGCCCAATCAATCCTGCTCCGAGACGGCCTGCTCCACGGCGCCGCCGACCCCCGCCGCCCCGGCGCCACCGCCCTCGGCATCGACTGATCCGGGTCGCCAAGCCCGCTGCGGCTCGAAGTTCCAGAGCCAAATCTCCTGCCCAAGGTTGCGGGCATAAATTTCGTCCCAGGCTGGATGAGTGTCCCATCGTGATGTCGTCCAATTTCGATTTTCGGCAAAGTGGGTGTCCCATTCGGGTGAGTCGGGATACACTCGCGGCTGAAAAGTTCCGATTACCCGCGAGGCGGGGGAGTAGAGCAGATGAGCAAACAGGCGCTCGGGCCGATTTCAGTTGTCGCCTGGTTGCTGCTGTCCGCCGCCGGCGCGGTGGCGCAGCCGTTGCAGAGTGCGCTGGAGCATCCGGCGCCGGAGCGCGTGTTGTTTGTCGGCAATAGTTATTTCTACTACAACGACAGTCTGCACAATCACGTGTCGCGGATGTTGGCCTCGCTGGATCCGTCCCTCGGCGAGCGTATCGAATTCAAATCGGCGACCATCGGCGGCGCGTCGCTGGATCACCACCCCATCGACAGTCATCTGACGCCGGGACAACTCGGCATCGACGACGCCTTCGATTTAGTGATTTTGCAGGGCGGCAGCGGGGAGCCGCTAAGCGAACGGCGGCAGGAGGCGTTTGCGCGGACCGCCACCGAATTCGAGCGCAAGATCGCCGCGGCCGGTGCGGAAACCGCGCTGTACATGACCCACGCCTACGCACCGCCCCACGCCCGCTTCGATCCGAACATGATCGAAGCCATTGAGTCGCTCTACGTGGAAACAGCCGACGAAATCGGCGCACTGGTGATTCCGGTCGGCTTGGCCTTTCAGGAAGCTTACCGGCGGCGACCGGAGATCTCGCTGCACAAGCGGTTCGACGGTTCCCATCCCGACCTGCTCGGCACCTATCTCGCCGCCGCCGTGGTGGTCGCCAGCGTCTGGGGCCTGTCCCCGTTGGCAAGCGACTACAATTACTTCGGCGCCATCAACCACGCCGACGCGCGCTTTTTACAGCAAGTCGCCGAGGATGTGGTGCGGGAGTTCCAGCGCGGGTGATCTGCCGCTAGTGTTGGGTGCCGTACTCAACAAGCCGGCCGTGGAATAGGCTGCGGCGCGGCGTAGCGGAATCAAACGCCCCACCCGCCATATCGATAGCGCGGCGCCCCGCGCCTCATGCCACCGCGGGGCGGAGCGCCAGTCGGCACGCCCCGCGGTGCGTCAGTCGCGATTAGCCTTGCGGCTGAATCACTGCATCGGCGAATAGTCGGTGGCAACCATGTACTTGTTTTCGAGGCCGTCGAGAATCTCTCCGTTGGCGTTGGATGCTTCCGCAACCGCCTGCCATTCTGGATCCTGAGCGAACGCCCGCCACGAAGTGGCGGCGGCTTCTGGGCTGTCGTGGGCGATGACGTAGACCAGCGTATCGTCGCGTTCCTCTTCGCTGGTCGGCGTCCAATAGCCGATGTTCTCCATGCCGTGCTTCTCGAAAAGGCCCATGGTGTGGTCGCGGAAGCGGGCGTGAAGATTGTCCAAATTGCCCGGCGTGGACTTGTAGATGCGCAGTTCGAATACCTTGCCTTCGTCCTGGGCCGAACTGGTGACAAACACGCCGGCGCCGATGCCGATGACCAGAGAGAGCAGGGAAATCCCCGCGGCTTTCAGATAGTTGCTCACATTATTCTCCCGAATTTTGCTTGGAAACGATTCATTTCGAATTTCCAAGGGGGTTGGTGGGAAGCGCCTCGGCAGTATAAACAAAGCCCCAGGTCAATGCACCATGACGCGGTATGCGGCCCCGCCAAGGCGTTCGCAATGACTGGGCGCCTTTAGTAAAATTCCGTCCGTCCGAAGTCGAAGGGCGCCCCGCGATGGAGAGCCTGGTCAGTCAAGGATTACCGGTTGCGCTGTTCGGCATCGGCATCGTATTTGTTTTTCTCTGCCTGCTGGTTGCCGTCACCCACGCCATGTCGGCGCTGGCCGCGCGGCTCGGACCCGTATTCGGTGCGGCGCCGGCAACCCCGGCGCCCCCACCGGTTTCACCGGCGCTAATGGCCGCGGCGACCGCCGCGGTGGCGATGCACCGGGCCCGCGGCGGGCCGCGCCGATAAGTCAGGCTTTTTCCTGCGGATTCATCAATGACTGAACAACGCAAACCCTTGGGCATCACCGAAGTCGTGCTCAGGGATGCCCATCAATCCCTGCTCGCCACGCGCATGCGCATCGAAGACATGCTGCCGATCGCGGAGAAACTCGATCAGGTGGGTTTTTGGGCGCTCGAATCCTGGGGCGGCGCCACCTTCGACGCCTGCATCCGCTATCTCGGCGAAGACCCCTGGGAGCGCATCCGACGCTTCAAGGCGGCCATGCCCAATACCCGCCAGCAAATGTTGTTCCGCAGCCAAACCATCCTCGGCTACCGGCATTACGCCGACGACGTGGTGCGCAAATTCGTCGAGCGGGCGGCGGTCAACGGCGTTGATGTTTTCCGCGTATTCGATGCGTTGAACGACATGCGCAATCTCGAAACCGCTATCGCGGCGGTGCGCGAGCAGGGCAAACACGCCCAAGGCGCCATGGCTTACACAACCAGCCCCGTGCATACCCTCGATACTTGGCTCGATATGGCGCGCAATATCGAAGCCATGGGCGCCGATTCGCTCTGCATCAAGGATATGGCGGGCTTGTTGGAACCCTACGATGCCTTCGAAATGATCACGCGGCTGAAACAGACCGTGGCCATTCCGATTCATATCCAGTGCCACGCGACCACGGGGCTTTCCACCGCAACTTATCTGAAGGCCATCGAAGCCGGCATCGACAATATCGATACCGCGATTTCTTCCATGAGCCTGACCTATGGCCACTCCCCCACCGAGGCGATGGTCTCGATGCTCGACGGCACGCCGCGCTTTCCGGGCCTGGACCTGAAGTTGCTGGAGGAAATCGCCGCCTATTTCCGTGAAGTGCGAAAGAAGTACGAAGCCTTTGAAGGTTCTCTGAAAGGCGCCGACTCGCGCATTTTGGTATCGCAGGTTCCCGGCGGCATGTTGTCCAACCTGGAGAACCAACTGCGCGAGCAGAACGCGCTCGACCGGCTTGACGAGGTGCTGGTGGAGATTCCCAAAGTCCGGGCGGACCTTGGTTTCCCGCCTCTGGTGACACCGGTATCCCAGATCGTCGTCACGCAATCGGTTTTCAATGTGCTTGGCGGCAAGCGCTACGGCAATATCGCCAAGGAAACCCGCGGCCTGCTGCGCGGCGAATACGGCGCCACGCCGGTGCCGGTAAATTCCGATTTGCAGGCTGGCGTGTTGGAGGGCGGCGAGCCTATTCGCTGCCGTCCCGCGGACTTGCTCGAACCCGAATTCGACAAGCAGCGCGCCGAATTGCGCGGCATCGCCAAACGCGACGGTTTCGTGCTCGCCGACGAAATCGACGATACCCTGACATTCAGCCTATTCCCCCAAGCGGGTTTGCGCTTTCTCAAAAACCGCCACAATCCAGCGATCTTCGAACCTCCCCCCAAGGCCGCGGGCGCCGGGTCGCCCGCCGCGCCGTCCGCGGGAAATGACGCCGGCGTATATACGGTCGAAGTGGATGGGCGGCAATTCGTCGTCAAAGTCGCCGAAGGCGGGGAAATCAGCGATATCGCGGCGCCGCCCGCCGCCGCGGCTTCCGCCGGCGCCGAGCGGACCCGGGAAGTGAAGGCGCCGCTGACCGGCACGGTGGTGCGGGTGATGGTCGGCGTCGGCGACAATGTTGATTCCGGTGATGTGTTGATCGTGCTGGAAGCCATGAAAATGGAGGCGGAAGTGCGGGCGCCGGCGGCGGGCGCGGTGGCCGCGTTGCGGGTGCGCGGCGGCGACAGCGTGCAACTGGGCCAAGTATTGTTGCTGCTGCGGGAGTAGGGGGCGGCGATGGCGCAGTGGCGCTCGCTTTGGGAAAGCACGGGACTCGTTCAACTCGATTGGCCGCAGGCGGCGATGATGCTGATCTGCCTGTTGCTGCTGTATCTGGCGATTCACAAGAAATTCGAGCCGCTGCTGCTGTTGCCGATCGCTTTCGGTGGCTTGCTGGCCAATATTCCCGGCGTTGAAATCGCCACCGGCGACGGCATTCTGCGGCAACTTTACGATTTCGGCTTGGCGACGACGATTTTCCCGCTGCTGATTTTCATGGGCGTGGGCGCGCTGACGGATTTCGGCCCGCTGCTGGCCAATCCGAGAACGCTGATTCTTGGCGCCGCGGCGCAAATTGGCATTTTCGCCACTTTGCTCGGCGCTTTGCTGCTGTCCGATCTCGGCTGGTTCGATTTCAGCCTGCAACAGGCCGCTGCCATCGCCATTATCGGTGGCGCCGACGGCCCCACATCGCTCTATCTGGCCAGCGTTTTGGCGCCGGAGTTGCTCGGCGCCATCGCTATTGCCGCGTATTCCTACATGGCATTGGTGCCGCTGATCCAACCGCCCATCGCCCGGGCGCTGACCACGGCGCGAGAGCGCGGCATCCGCATGGGTGAGCAACGCGCTGTGCGGCGGCTGGAGAAAATCCTCTTTCCGCTGTTGTTACTTTTGTTGACGGCCATGCTGGTGCCAGCGGCGGCGCCGCTATTGGGTATGTTTTGTTTCGGTAATCTGATGCGCGAATCCGGTGCGGTCAAGCGCCTGACCGACACGGCCCAGAACGCCTTGGTCAATATCGTCACGATCCTGCTTGGTTTGGCGGTCGGTTCGCGCCTCGCAGCCGATCAATTCCTCGTGCCCGCAACCCTCGGCATTCTGCTGCTCGGCCTGTTCGCCTTCGCCACTGGCACCGCGGCGGGCATCTTGATGGCGAAACTGATGAACCGGCTTTTCCGCAATCCCATCAATCCCCTGATCGGCGCCGCCGGTGTCTCCGCGGTGCCAATGGCCGCCCGCACTGTCCACCGCATGGCCAAAGAAGCCGACCCGCACAATTTCCTCCTGATGCACGCCATGGGCCCCAACGTTGCCGGCGTCATCGGCTCCGCCATAGCCGCCGGCATTCTAATCCGCCTCGCCGCTTGAATCCGGACAGCTGCCAAAACATCCCTCGCCACGAATCTAGCTATGGCACGGCACGCCCAGCGAGCCGTCGCCGACGGCAAACAAAGCCACGGCACGGGAATAATCGGTGCCATTTGTTTGAAACATTATCTGCCCCGAAAAGTGTCAGGGATTTCTGGACTTGTGCGGCTGCTCGGGTTTGACAATTTCCCAGATTCGCATAGATTCACTATTGGTTGACTCAAGATGGGTATATTCCCCAAAAGTTTTGGTCCCGCAGCGAAATCGGATAAGCTCGGCGACCGCATATTGCGTTAAGCGCCGCGCCATCCGCCTGATTTCGGATCAATGGGAGACCATTCGAATCCATGACCAACCCGGTACTCACCGACAACCACCGAAAGGCAGAACTATCGTTCGCTTATTTGGCCGCGCTGGCCGCCCATGCTGGCTACACCTGCCAGCGGGGACCCGACCCGGATACGGCCAGCGTCGATGCCACAATTCGTGCCGGGGATGATTTTGGAACGCAATTCGACGTGCAGCTCAAGGCAACATCGGCGCCGGCCAAGAAACCAGATGGCTTGCGTTTTCCGCTATCCAAGAAAAACCATGATGACCTTATCGCCAATTCTCGTTCGACTCCCTTGTTCTTGCTGGTTCTCGAACTGCCCCAGGACGAGAGCGATTAGCTTCGATGTTCAGTCGAGCAGCTTGTGCTGCGCCGCTGCGGTTGGTGGGCGTCGTTCGCGGGCGGCACCCCGATACAGACCCAATCCACAACGGTTATCATCCCAACGGAGCAGCGCGTGTCTTCGGATGGCATCAAGCCGCTCGTGGCGGCGGCAATGGTAGCTTACCGATGAATGACCGAACGGCGGAGTTGAAGCTCGCGCGACCTGTAGCCCCCGGTGGCGCGAGGCAAAGATGATCCAGACGGCCGCGTCATCATAAAGGCCGTTATCGATGGGGTGCTAGCCACTGTCAAAACGCAATTCAATGCCGAAGACCACGCCGAAATTACCCGCGCCCACACCGAACGCAGAACCATTTACCTGAATGGCGAGCTGCGCCGCCAAGGCCGGGATTGGCGACTAAAGAACCCCCGCGACTTGGTGGTGGAAAACCAGCAGTGAAGTTTGCCTAGCTGCCGATCAATTTCCAGTCCCGGCAACCCTCGGCATTCTCCTGCCGTAGTGGACGAGGTCTTCGCGCTTCAGCGGTATCGGGCGGCAGCCGGGGAATTCGAGAGGTTGGGCTTTGCCGGAAACACTAGAGCTTGCGCGTCTCCCGGCGGGAGGGTGGTGGTCTGTGTCCAGAGAGAGCGCGGCATGAGATCGATGTGGCGGGTAATGATGCGCGAGAGCGGTGTCGGCAGGCATGGTTTGCTCCTTAGTTGCATCGCCCGGGGGGCATTTTTCGGCGGTAAAGGTCAATTCGCCTTGAGTTTGGCGAAAGTCTAGGAGTGCCTTTCGGAGAAAGGCAAGAAATCGGCGAAAATAGTTCGGCGCTTGGGTATCGCCGATAAATCCCGGTTCCGTCGCGGTCGCCCGGCGACATCCGCGCCAACATCTTGGGATCATTGCCCGCTGGTACGAAATGTGACATATTGTCCGAAAAAGACACATAGATATAGATATGGCCGCGCAGGTTACTGGTGAAAGTGGCTTGGTTCGGTAAGCATGCGATGGCATAAGAATTTTTCATGAGAGAATTTAGCAAAGTCCCTTAAGCTCAAATACAAAACTTGCTCAGGATATCTTGCTTGAAGTAAGGGGTAAAAATATGGCAGAAGCCAGTATACCTTGGACTACCGAAGAAATCGGAGCGATTGTCGAAGACTATCTGGATATGCTTCAAATTGAGCTTAAAGGCCGCAACTACAACAAGGCGGAAAGGAATCGTGCTCTGCGAAAGAAAATTGATCGTTCTAAAGCTTCGATAGAATACAAGCATCGAAACATCAGTGCGGTTATGGAACGCTTGGGCTTGCCGTTCATCTTGGGCTACCTGCCTGCAAAAAATTACCAAGCCAGCTTGTATAGAGAAGTTGATCGTTGGTTGGAACGAGGAGGGCTAGCTCAAACCATCGCCAACCAGATCAGTGATGTTGTGGTTCCAGTCGAAGGCCTGGTTTACAGTGAAGTGCCGGAAAGACATGCTGAAAAAACTCCGTCTGATAGAGTCGTTCGCCGCATTATACAATCCTATGACCCGGCGAAACGAGACTTTATGGCTCGCAGATTGGGAGAGGCGGGAGAGAGATTCCTATACCATGCGGAGAAAAACCGGCTTTCGGCTGAAGGCAGGGACGATCTGGCAGAGAGAGTTCGCTGGATCTCAAAAGAAGAAGGCGATGGCTTTGGCTACGATATTCTTTCTTACTCCCGAGAAGGAGCGAAAAGATTGTTGGAAGTCAAGACAACCAATGGCCCCGCAACCGCACCTTTCTGGCTTTCGCGCAATGAACTGAATGTTTCAGTAGAAAATCCGGAGACATACCGAATTGCCCGACTGTATCATTTCTCAAGGTTGCCGCAAGCATTCAGGCTAAAACCCCCCATGTCCGATCATGTCCATCTCAGAGTTTCGGAGTACTTTGCAACATTCCGATAGATCCGCCTTCGGCTTTGCCTGCGCGGATGATTCGCGAGTCAAGAGCCTTGTTCATGCGCCCTGTTTTCGTGGTAGCTGCTTTCGCGGCATAATGCGGCCATGAGTTTGGCTCCCGAACAGCGCGAGCGCATTCAAATACACGTTGACGCGGGTGACCGGGAGACGGAGCCGGTCTTCGTGGGGCGTGAAGATTTGTTCGATGCGGCCAACCGCAACATCGCGTCCGCCGCTTTGGGCCGAACCAAGGGCCGCACGCTTTGCCTTTCCGGGCCGCCGGGCATCGGCAAAACGGCTTTCGTCACCGAATGCGCGAAGCGGCTGCGGGAGTCCAAGTCCCGTGCCATCGCTTTTTCCGTAGCCCCGGATCAATTGCGGAATCCGGTTTCGATACTGCGGTCTTTGCACGCCGCGCTGGTGCCTTTGGAAGCATGGTTTCCCGACTTGGCCAGGAGTGCCGGACAATTTCTTTCCGCCCTTAGGCTGGAGGAAATCGGCATTCTCGGTTTGAAGGTCAAATTCGACCGAACCGCGGAACAGCGCGGCCTGCCAGCTGAGGATAGGGCCTTCCCCTGGAATGCTGTTGGTGCCATGATCGGCGGAATGGATGCCGGTTCGGTGCCCGTGCTCGTGCCGATGGTGGATGAAGCGCACGGCTTGGACGGCTCGGACGGTCGGGCCGGCGCCCGGAACAAAGTGCTACAAGACTTGCATATGGGCGGCCCGCTGCCCGTTGTTCCCATCCTTGCCGGGCATGTGCAAACGCCGGATATCTTGGCGGCAAGCATCTCCGGTCGCTACGCCACCGGCAACGAGTCGCCGATGCAATGCCTGTCCGAAACCGAATCTCTGGAGTATGCCGAGTGGATGCTAAATTTCTACGAGGCGCGGGGGAACCGCACGCAGGTAGCCCGCTGGATCGCCAGTGAATGCGGTGGTTTCCCGCATCATCTCCGCAATGCGGTTGCCGCCATCGGCGGGCGATGCTGGATGCGGACACCTGCGAATTGTCGAAGCTGGATGCGACAGCCATCGGCGCTGGATTGTCCGAACGCCTTTCCCGGGCACGAGCGGCCGGCATCGGTGACCGCGGGGGCGGAAGTCCGGAATATCCGAGCCGCAGACGAGTCAGATGGCGCTGTCCAATCTGCAATTGGTGGTGCCGGAATCGATCCACGAGACTTACACTCCAGCCCAGCGCAAATGGCTTTGGAACTTGGGCGATTTCCTGCGGGACCTGCGGACCCGCACGGACTGAAACCGGGCAGCGGTGGACTTTCGGGGAGTTTGTGACCGCGGGCCGAATCTGTCAGAATTGCGACGGTTTGAGCGCTGCCTTGCTGGTGTGGCGGGGTTGCCGGCGTGGATAGTTTGCCGGTGCGGATCGGTCGTGGTTGCGAACAAAGGGGGGTGTCTCCGTGAAATCTCGTATTCTGGTTCTTTCCATCCAAGCGGCGCTTGGCGGTGCTCTGCTCGCCTCGGCGCCCGTCGCCGTCGCGCAAAGTGCCGCGACGCTGGAGGAGATTGTTGTCACCGCGCGGAAGCGTTCGGAAAGCCTGCAGGATGTGCCGATCGCCGTTACCGCTTTCACCAATGAGCAAATCGAGGGGGCGGGCATCGAGCGGCCGCAGGATTTCATCGCCCTGACACCGAATGTCTCCATCGTCGATACCGCCAACGCGGGCGACACCCAAGTGACCATCCGCGGCCAATACTCCACCCGGGACGCGGAAAGCTCCTTCGCCTATATCCTCGATGGCGTGCTGATCACCAATCCGAACGGCTTCAACGGCGAATTGTTCGACATTGAGCAGATCGAAGTGCTGAAAGGCCCCCAGGGCGCGCTGTACGGACGCAACGCCACTTCCGGCGCCATACTCGTGCAATCCCGCCGCCCCAGCGAGGAATTCGAGGCGCGTTTCCGGGCCGGCTTGGGCAACGACAATCTGGTGAAGACGCAGTTGCTGCTCAGCGGGCCGCTGGGGGATGGGCTGTCCGCAAGCCTCAGCGCAAACCACCGCCAGAGCGATGGCCAATTCGTCAACGAGCTCACCGGCGCCGAAGATGCCGTCAACTACTTGGATGAAACCAATGTTCGCGGGCGCGTCATCTGGGAGCCGAACGATGATCTGAGCATCGACGCGCAGCTTTCCCGGCGCGATGTGGAAGGCGGGGCGATCAATTTCAACGCCACCTTCGCTTTGCCCGGGGCGGCCGCGTTCCTCGGCAACCCGGACCTCCACAAGGATGTCAACGAGACCGATTTCCGCTTCGTGTTCAATATCCCCGGCATCAACGAGCAGGAAAACACTTTCGTTTCGGTCAAGGCCGATTACGAACTCGACGCGGGCACCCTGACCCTTGTCGCCGCTTGGGACGATTTGGATGAATACCTGCTGTCGGACGGCACCAGCGCGGCGTTCGGCGGCTACTCGCTGGGAGCGGCGGCTTCGCAATCCGCTTGTGCCGGCACTTACAACGTTTTCGACACCTCGCTGCTGGGCAGTCCGTTCTACGCCGTGCAGGACGGCAGTCCGCCGGGGAGCTATGTGCCGGCGTTCAACGGTTTGAACGGGCTGTTGCCGCCATATTCCCCAACCACTTGCGACGGCTATCAGTATCAGGAACGCAACCAGCAAAGCAGCTCCTTCGAACTGCGCTTCACTTCCGCCGAGGATCAGCCGCTGCGCTGGGTCTCCGGGGTCTATTTCGCCGACATCGCGCGGGAAGTGGTGGTGGCCTACGGCGCGGATTTGGGCGGCGAGCCGGTGCGCCAGCCCTATGTGCCGCCCACCGGTCCCAATCCGACCGATCTGCTGTTCTGGGATGACTTCGATACCGAAGTGATGGCCGGCTTTGGCCAAGTCGAGCTCGATATCGGCGACAGCGGCGAGCTGGCCCTGGCGCTGCGCTACGACGAAGAGGACCGTGGCGTTTCCAACAAGGTGCCGAATGTACTGAATGCGCAGATTTTCGGCCTGTTCGGGCAGGGGCCGATCAATCCGGCTTTCGATGGTTCGGGCACCGATTCCATTCCTGGCCGCGGCGAGAGCTTCTCCCAGTGGCAGCCGAAGATCAGCTATACCCAATCCTTGAACGAAGATGTGTCTGTCTACGGTTCTTACGGTGTCGGCTTCCGCTCCGGGGGCTTCAACAGCATCGGCAGCGAGGCCACCGTGATCGGAACTTTTGGCAGCTACCCCACGGCGCCCCGAAATGTGCGCGACGAATTCGACAAGGAAGTCACCGATACTTGGGAACTCGGCTTCAAATCGCAGTGGCTCGACAATCGCCTGCGCATCAATGCCGCGACCTTTTACAGCGACATCAGCGATTATCAGTTTTTCAACTTCTTCGCCGGGCCTTTCGGCCTGTTGCGGGTGGTGACCAATATCGACGAGGTAGAGGTCTACGGCACCGAAATCGATTTCGCCTGGGCGCTGAACGAAAGTCTGACGCTGTCCGGCGGCTATGGCCTGATCGATACCGAGATCTTGGAGAACCGCAACCGGCCTTATACCCAAGGCAATCAATTGCCCTATGCGCCGGAATCTTCGGCCGCGCTGGGTCTGGATTTTTCGCAGTCGATTTTCGACGGTTTGGAACTCAGCGGCCGCATTGATTATCAGCACGTCGGCGATACTTGGTTCCATACGGTGCAGAACAACACCACGACCAATTTCTTCACCGACTTATCGGGCATCTATGGCGTGCCCGGCTTCGGCTTTGGGCCCAGCGAGTACTCCCGCACCCGGCGCGACGCCTACGGCACGCTGAATCTACGGGCCGGCCTGCATGGTGAGCGTTGGTCGCTGGTGGCTTGGAGCCGCAATTTGACCGATGAAAACTATTTGGAGGAAGTCATTCCGGCACCGGAGTTCGGCGGCTCCTTCAATCACCCGAGCGCGGGCCGCTTGTTCGGTGCGGATTTCACCTTGCGGTTCTAGCCGGCTGGGGGAAGTGAGTCTCGGCGGGTATGACGTTTGACTGATCGAACCGTCCGCCGCCGACGGGTTAATGCCGCAAGATTTGCGTGAAGTTCAACGACTTCCGCGATTCACGGCATTTTTCAGCAGCCCGCCAGTCCCAGTCGCTGGGCGCTGGATTATTCTTCGAGGATGTTCTGGTCCATGGTTTCGGCGGGCGCATTGCCGCCGATTGTGCCAACGGCCTTGGCCGGCACGCCGACCACGGTGGTATGGGCGGGCACATCCTTCAGTACCACGCTGCCGGCGCCGATTCTCGCGCCTTTACCGATGGTAATGTTGCCGAGCACTTTCGCGCCGGCGGCGATCAGCACCCCGGATTTGATTTTCGGATGGCGGTCGCCCTGTTCGTTGCCGGTGCCGCCGAGCGTCACCTGCTGCAAAATGGAAACATTGTCTTCGATCACTGAAGTTTCGCCGACGACGATGCCGGTGGCGTGATCGAACATAATGCCCTTGCCCATCACGCAGGCCGGATGGATATCGACGCCGAAAACTTCCGAGTTGCGGCTCTGAATGAACCGCGCCAATTCGGTGCGCCGCCCGCGCCATAAAAAATGCGCCAGACGATGCACCTGAATAGCATGGAATCCCTTGAGGTACAGGATCACCGGCAAATACGCTGCCACCGCGGGGTCGCGCTCAAGGACCGCCAAAATATCTTGCGCAGCGCAGGCGACAATCTCCGCGGAGTTGGCATGGGCCCCGTCGAACAGTTCCCGCACGGTGTCCGCGGGCATCACATCGTCGGACAGCTTGTTTGCCAAGATGAAGGACAGCGAAGACGGCAGGTCCACGTGATTCAGCACGCAGGCGTGGACGTAGCTGGCCAGCAACGGCTCTTTGCGGGCGACTTCCTCGGACTCGGCGCGGAGGTGGCGCCAGATTTCCCGGGTCATGGATGGGCTTCCGCGGACTTGATGCTTCAGAGTCGATTATATGGGCAGCAAGCGGGTATGCAATGCGGTGGCGGCGTGGAACGATCGTTGCGGTTTCGAGTTCATGCCGTTGCGCCCCGGCATTTGTAGTACCATCAGTCAAGTCGATGCCGCACTGGGAGCACGCGCTTGCCAAGCATCCCTTTGAAATGGCGGTTCTCCAAGGTCTTGCCTTGGGCGCTTTCGCTGTTGCTGTGCGCGCCGGCCTTGTTTGCCCAAGAAGAGCAGGCGCAGGAAGCGGTTCCGCTGGAAGAGCCCGCGCCTGGGGAGGAAGATCAAGGTCTGCGCCGCCAGCACCAATATTGGTTGGAACTGGAAGCCGCCGATCAGTCCTACGCCGACCGCTCGCTGGAAATCGGTCGGCACCAAGCGTTCCTCGAATTTCTCGGTCAAGGCTCGGTGGTGTTCCGCGACGGGCCGGTCGACGCGCTCGAATTGTATTCGTCGGAATCTTTCCGCGGCGCTGAAATCAGCTGGGAAGCGCACTACATCGATGTATCCAGAGCCGGCGACCTCGGCCTTTCCGCGGGTCCGCTGGTGATCATCGATCCGGCCGAAGGGTCGGATGAGGATTTGTTCGGTCACCTGATTTCGATTTGGCGCAAGCGCGGAGTTCGTTGGGAATTGATGGCCGATCTCGCCGTGCTGATCCCCGGCTATCTGAGCATGGACGTGCAGCCGAATTTCGACGATACGCAGCCGGTGCTCGCCGAAACCGCGGCCCCGGACAGGGCGTTGTTAGAGCCGAACCCCATGGATGCCTTGGTCGAGGCGGATCTAATCTTTGGCCGCTCGATCAACTTCCGCGGCGGTCGCCGGGCGCTGCTGCGCTGGGGCATGGAAAATTCCCGGGTTTATCTGCCGGGCATGGCGCCCGCGGTCGGTGCCGAAGATGCGAGCACGGTGTACGGCACCTTTCTCGATACCCAGCTCGAGGCGACGGTGCCCATCACACTCGATCATGTCGGCGGCTATCTCGCCGCATCTCGGGAGCTCGGTTACACCTACGGCACCATGCGGGAAGACGGCGCTCGAGAGCGGGACGGTTTCCGCGCCAATTATCTGCGTCTGTGGCGGCTGGCCGCGGCTGGCGAATGGCGCATCGCGGTGGAAGTCCTGTCCCCCTACTAGGGTAGGGGTTGCGCTCCATTCAGGGATTCCGAATTACCACCGTGCGGCGGCCGTACATCGTGGCAGTGCCGTAGTCGTCGATGATTTCCACCGCCAGTTCGTGGCGCCCCGGCGTGAATTCTCCGGTATTGATCGTCGCTCGAAAGCCCAAGTTCGGTTGATTCGGTTCGTCGCGCAAACGCCGCGCCGCCACCACGTCCGGCCGCGGCAGCCCGTACTCGGCTTCGGCGATTCGCCGACCGTCCAAGTAAACCCGCACCGCAGCCACGCCGAGGTCTTGGTGATAGGCCCAGCCGCCGATTTCCTCGATGCCGGAAAGCGCGGCGCCGGGCTCCGGTCGATCTATCCAAGCCCGCGGGGGATAGGGGCAGGGTGTGGCCGCGGGTGCGTCTTGGGCGGTGATTTTCCTGCCCTGGTAAAAACCGAACCGCTTGTCGCCCCCGAACAAGGATAGTTGGCCGATTTGCCGTATTTCATCCGCCAAGCCGCAGGCGCGGGCGATCAAGGCGTTTTTTTGTTCGATATTCAATGCTGAATCTTCGGTGATGAACAGAAGCGGTTCGCCGCGGCGTTCGCGGATGAATTCGCCGGTCATGCCCCAGCGCCGCAGTTGGGCGAGGCGTCCGTCGCGAACCGCCTTGTCCGTATCCAGCGTGTACACCTCGGCGAGGACACCCGCATACAGCAGCTGCGCGGCTGTTGGGTAGTTGTCGGTTGCGACCGCGGCCCCGTCTTCAAAGTCCTCGTCCAGCAAGTCCTGGGTGTAGTCCGCGAATTCCCCCCAGCCGGCCATTTTTTCCGACAGCACGCCGCTGCCGAGGAAGGGCTGCAATTGCGCTTGGAAGGATTGGCTGCCAATGCCTGCCAAGGCTAACAAGCCGCCGCAGAATCCGACCGCCGGAATCGCCAAAGTCGCCAACGCAGCGGTGGTTGCGCGCCAATGCCGCCGCAAGCCGGCGTGAAATCGGCGCAGCGCCTCGGGCGCGAACACCAGCAGCGGAAAGTAACCGGGCAGCGGCCAGTGGGCGGTGGTGCTGTCGGCGTCGGCCCAAGGCGCGAGCAACGCGTAAATCAGTAAATGCGGCAGGGAAAACCAAAGCAGCAGCTCGGCGTGGTCGCCTGCCGCGCGTTGGTACACCCATTCGTTGTTGCCGCGCATGGCTGTCCCATCGGTTGGCGGCGATGGGCGTGCGGCGCGGAAAGTGAGCCAGGCACTGTATAGCAGCAGCGCGTACAAGGGGGGAGTGACCAACAGCGCCTGGGTGGGCAAGTGAAGCAGACCGGAGGCGGAAAACCGCCATGGGTGGCGCTCGACGAAATAGAATTCGGCGCTGCCCATTTCGCCTGCAAGATTCGCCCACAGCATTGGCAGCAGCCCGAGGGCGGAGAACGCGGCGACCAGCGGCAAGCCGGGGCTGCGAGGCATGCCACGGTTGCGGAGCAGCAGATACAGTAGAACGGCGGCGGGGTAAAGCAGGAACCGATAGTGTGTAGACAAGCCCAGGGCCAGAAACACGCCGGCGCCGAGCCAATGGACTTTGGCGCCGCCGCGCAAGGCGCGCCCCAGAAAGCCGAGGGCGAGCAGGCCGCACAGCAGCATGGGCACATCCGGCACCGCCAGCAGGCCGAGAAACCCACCCAGCGGCAAGCAGATGCTGAGCAGCGCTGCAAGCAAGGCGTCCCGCCGGCCGCGCCAAGGCAGCGCCAACCAGTAAACCACGGCCGGCAAACCGGCGCCGCCGGCCAGAAACAGCGCCCGTGTGGCGGACGGATTGCCGGCATCCAATGCCGAACCGAGCCCGGCCCATAATGCGGTCATGAAGGGCAGGTCGCTGTAGGCCACCGCCGGCAGGGTGGAGGCGAGCCAATAGAAAACTTCGTCGCTGTACAAATCCAAGCGGCCGGCCAGCCAAATTTTCAGGAGCGACAGTGCGCCCCAGGCGCAGATCAAGGCGAAAGCCGCCAAGCGGATTTCCGATGTTGGGTTGTCGAAGAATGCGCTTTGCCGCTTCGGCATGGGTTACAAGCTTTGCAGTAGTTTTTTCGCTGCCTGGCTCCGGCTCGGCCCAATAAGCTCGCATGGGAACCGGCTTCGGTCGCCGGTTTTGCGTCCGCTTCCTTCGATCCTGTCAATTCAACCCCGGCAATTCGACCCTGCCAAGAGAGCGGAAAAGCCTCTCCCGAACGCTTGATTGCCGGTTCGCCTCCAGAGGCGGTGGGAGTTGCGGCGGAGCTTCAGTTGGTTCCGCCGGATCGCGCAATAATGTTGCCGATTTCAGCAGCGGCGCTTTTCGGCCCCATTTTAGCGGAAATCCGCGGCAGATAGAGAATGAACAATAGCAGCACCCCTAGCAGACCGCAGATCCACGCCAGGGAGGACAGCGGATGCGAGGCGAAAGTGCCGACTTGGTAGGTCACCGTGGCGGCGATATAGGCCAATCCCGTGCTCCAGCCGAAAACCAGCAAGGTCCATTGCGGCCCCGCTTCCTTGTTGACGGCACCGAGCACGGCGACGCAGGGGGCGTAGAGCAGGACGAAAACCAGATAGCAAAACGCGGCGAAGGGGCCGCCGAACGAGGCCGCCATATTAGTCAGCGTGCCGGTGGAGACTTCCTGTTCTTCAGCCACGGCTTCGATGTCGCTGACATCGCCGATGGACACGCCAAGCGGATCTGTCAGCGCACCGCCAAGCGCGCCGAGTTCGGCGCCGATCGACGCGAACGCCGCGCCGACAGCGGCGGCAACATCGGGAGGCCCGCCATCATCCGCCAATACCGCATCCGCGCCGCTGTAAAGCGCGTCCAACGTGCCCACGATGGCTTCCTTGGCGAACGTGCCGGTGAAGAGGCCGACGGTGGCCGGCCAGTTTTCCGCTTCCAATCCCATCGCCGCGAAAGCGGGCGTGATGCCCCGGCCGACCACGCTGAGCATGGAGTTTTCCGAGTCCTCGTTGCCGAAACTGAAATCCGACCCGATGGAGTTGAGGAAACTCAGCGCCACCACCACGACGACGATGACTCTGCCGGCGCGGAAGATAAAGCTGCGCAGGCGGAACCAAGTCGTGAACAGCACATTCCGCGGTACCGGCACGTGATACGCCGGCATCTCCTGCACGGAAGGGCTGATTTCGCCGGCGAACAACTGCCGCCGGAAAATCCAGCCGGTGAAAACCGCCAAGCCGATGCCGAGCAGATAAAGGCCGAAAACGATGTTCTGGCCGTTGCTCTGAAAAAACGCGGCGGCGAACAGGGCGTAGACGGTCAAGCGCGCGCCGCAGCTCATGAACGGCGCCATGGCGATCGTCAGCAGGCGGTCGCTGTCGCAATGCAGGGCGCGGGTCGCCATCACCGCCGGCACATTGCAGCCGAAGCCGACAATCAAGGGCACAAAGGCGTTCCCCGGCAAGCCGATGCCGCTCATGACACGGTCGATCACAAACGCCGCGCGGGACATATAGCCGGAATCTTCCAGCGCCGACAGATAGAGATAGAGAAAACCGATCACCGGGATGAATGTCGCAACCAAGGTGATGCCGCCGGCGACGCCCTGGGCCAGCAAAGTGACGAGGATTTCCGGCGCAGCCACGGAGCGCAGCAGCCAAGCGGTTCCCTCCACCAGAACTGCGTTGAACAAAATATCGAAGAAGTCGATGAATACCGCGCCGAGATTCACCGCGATGGTGAACATCAGATAGATCATCAGCAGGAAGATCGGAACACCCAGCCAACGGTTGAGCACCACCGCATCCAATCTGTCCGACAGGCTGTGTCGCCCGGGAGTGACTTGCACCACGCCATCGGACAATTCATGGGAACGGTGATAGCGGCGCAGGGTCTGTTCTTCCGCGTTCTGTTCCCCGCCGCCCGTGTTTTCACTGTTGCCCGGGGCGGTATCGGACGGGTCGGCGGTTGCGCGCCGCGGCGCGGACTCGGTCGCCGAATCCGCGGGCGAGGCGACCGCCGCGGCGATTTCCCGGCGCAATTCACCGACGCCCTCGCCTTTGGTGGCGATCATCGCCACCACCGGAATTTCAAGCCGCTCAGCGAGCGCCGCCGTATTGATGCCGATGCCTTCCTGGGCCGCCACGTCGAGCATGTTGACCACGGCGACCACTGGAATGCCGCGTTCCAGCAATTGCTGGGTCAGCACCAAACCCCGCTCCAGCGTCGTGCCGTCGATCAGATTGATCAGCAGTTCGCTTTCGCCGCTATCGAGAAAATCTCTGGCAATTTTTTCATCGATGCCTTGGTAACTCTGATCCAGCGAATAAACACCGGGCAGATCCACCAATTCCAGTTTTTCGCCGCCGGCTTCGAAATGGCCGAATTTCATTTCCACGGTGACACCAGCCCAATTGCCCACTTTCTGCCTTGCGCCGGTGAGCATATTGAAAAGGGTGGTTTTGCCGCAGTTGGGGTTGCCGATCAGGGCGATTTTGCGCATGGTCGAATTCCGTCTTTACCGCTTATCGATATCCACTTGGACCAATTCCGCCTCCGACTTGCGCATGCTGACGCAGGCGCCGCTCACCCGCAGCTGCAGGGGGTCCCCCAGCGGCGCGCGGCGCAGCACTTCAAGCCGCGAACCGGGAATCACGCCGAGGGCGTACAGTCGACCGCGCAGTTCCGGGGGGTCCGCCGCGATACCCAAGACGACGCACTGGTCTCCGGGCCGAGCCGTGGACAGGGGAGTACTGCTCACTGGTTGGAGAACCGCGGGCGGGTTGGCAGAGCGAAGTATTATCACATGAAAATACGGTTGACAATCATTCTCATTTGTATTCAAATGCTGGCCAACAATTGATCAAGGCCAGCCTTAGAGCTACTCTAATGTACGTTTGCATTTGCCGTCAAGTTACCGAAGACCAAATTCGCGATCTGTGCCGGGACAGCGGCGGCGGAACCAGCCTTTCCGATGTGCGGCGCCAGCTCGGTGTCGGTCTCGACTGCGGCAAATGCGGCAACCACGCCCGGGGCATTCTGCGCGAATACCACCGGTCCGCCAAATTCGATCCCAACCTCGCCACCGCCGTCGCGGTCTGAGCCGTCTCGCCCCGAGCCCTGGCTGCCGCCGCGTCCCCCGGTTAAACCACCATTCCGGCCGCTTCGCCGACAATGAGAATGCAAGCGATTCTCATTCAATTTATCAATTAAATCAATAGGTTACACCGCATTTTTCCTTGACATGATCGGTCGGATCGGACATGCTTGGTGGAATCGGCAAACGAGGAGACTGCGATGAAGTCCGACCCCACGGTGATCAAGCACCTGAACAAAGCGTTGGCGAACGAGCTAATCGCCATCAATCAGTATTTTCTCCATTCCCGCATGTTCGAAGATTGGGGCTTGCACAAACTGGCGAAGAAGGAATACGAAGAATCCATCGACGAAATGAAACACGCAGACATACTGATCAAGCGCATCCTGTTTCTGGAGGGTTTGGCCAATTTGCAGAATCTGGGCAAACTGCGAATCGGCGAGAATACCCGGGAGATGTTGGAGTGCGACCTCGCGCTGGAGATGGACGCCTGTCCAGATTTGCGCGAGGGAATCGCCTATTGCGAGTCGGTTGCGGATTTCGTCAGCCGGGATTTGCTCGCGGGCATTCTTGACAACGAGGAGGAACATGTCGATTGGCTGGAGACCCAGCTGGGCCTGATCAATAGGGTCGGCTTGGAAAACTACCAGCAATCGATGATGTAAGCCGGGTGATGTAAGGCGATAGTGCGCGGGGCCCGCGCCGCAATCCTTCCGGGCGTGGGCGGTCCGCCGCGCGCCGCGGCTCATGAACAGCGCCCCGGCGATCATCTCGATATGGAATATGGAGTGAAAGTCGTGGTCAAATCGGCGCAACCCTAGGATTGCGCCGAATGTACGCCTGCATCGATCTGGGATCCAATAGTTTTCATCTGCTGATCGGGGAATGGCGGGATGGCCGCGTCCGCATCATCGAGCGTTGCAGCGAAAAGGTGCAACTCGGTGAAGGTGTGCTGGCCAACGGCAGGATTTCCACCGCCGCCTTCCGCCGCGGCTTGGCCTGTTTGGAGAATTTCCGGGAGTTGATGAGGGCCCATCCCGTGCGCCGGTATTGGGCCTTGGGAACCAACGCTTTCCGCGTGGCCGGCAACAGCGCGGATTTCTTGGCGGCGGCCGCGGGGCTGGGCATCCACATTTCGGTTATCAGCGGTGTGCAGGAAGCGATGCTGATTTACGCCGGCGTCTCCACCTCGTTGCCGGTCGGGGGCGAGCGCCGACTCGTCGTCGATATCGGCGGCGGCAGCACCGAAATCATCGTCGGCCGGGGCCACGAGCGAATCATCACTGAAAGTCTGCCCGTCGGTGCGGTCGCTTGGCGGGACCGCTTTTTTCCTTCGTCCGAGACCGACGCAAAGCGGCTAGAAGCGCGCATGGATGCCGGCTTGGAAGCCGCGGCGGCGGTCTTCAAGCCCGTCGCCGCGGCGATTGCGCGGGCGGGATGGGATCAGGCGTATGCCTCGTCCGGCACGGTCAAAATGCTCAAATACATTTGCAAAGCCCATGGCTCTGAAAAAAATCGGATACCCGCCAGGGCATTGGTGGATCTCAAGGGGACACTGGTCGCCGCCATTGCCGCCGACAGGCCGCTGCCGGGATTGAAGGCGGACCGCCGGGACCTGCTGCTGCCCGGCTGGTGCGCGGCCACAGCGCTGATGCGGGTGTTCCGCATCGACGAACTGGGTTTCAGCGCCACGGCCCTGCGCGAAGGCATGCTGGACTTTCTCGCCCGCCACGAAAAAACCCTACCCATCACGCACGCCGGCGGTCTGCCGGCGACCAGTCGAATGAGTTTTTGATCGGGGAGGCGGTTGTTTGAAAACTCGCCGTTTTCCGCGTCGGTTGGTCTTCTTTCAGCCCAGTTTTTCCAGTAGCTTTTGCTGGACGCCGGGGTCTTTGGGGCGGCCGGGCAGTGCGGGGGCGTATTCGCCATCGGCTTGCATTTCCCAGCTTTGGCTGCGGTCGGTCAGGTAGAGGTCGAGCTCCTCCTCGACCCTCTTGGCAAGTTTCGGGTTGCGGATGGGAAAGCTCACTTCGATGCGGTGGGATAAATTGCGCTCCATCCAGTCCGCGCTCGCGCAGTAGACGCGGGGCTGATTGTTGTGGAACAGGAAGACCCTCGAGTGCTCCAGAAAGCGGCCCACGATTGAAACCACGCGGATGTTCTCGCTGATTTTCGGCAGCCCCGGGCGCAGGCAGCAAATACCCCGCACCACCAAATCGATCCGCACGCCGGCCCGGGAAGCGGAATACAGCGCCTTGATGATCTGCGGGTCGGTCAGCGCATTCATCTTCGCCTTGATGAGAGCGGGTTTGCCTTCTTTGGCGGCGCGTTTTTCGCTTTCGATCATCTTCAGCAGCGACTTGCGCAGGCGGAAGGGCGCGTGAACCAGCAGACGTGGCTGAATTTTCTTGCCCATCCCGGTGATCTGTTGAAAGACTTTGTGCATATCCGCGCAAATTTCGGCATCCGCGGTCAGTAGACTGTAGTCGGTATAGAGCAGCGAATTCTTGCGGTGATAATTGCCCGTGCCCAAATGCGCGTAGCGCTTCAGCCGACCATTTTCCCGGCGCACGAAAAGCAGCATTTTGGCGTGGGTTTTGTAGCCGAGCACGCCGTACACCACCACCGCCCCGGCTTCCTGCAAAATGCTGGCGAAGTGGATGTTCTCCTGTTCGTCAAAGCGCGCGCGCAATTCGATCACCACGGTGACTTCCTTGCCGTTGCGGGCCGCTTCCGCCAGCGCCGCCACCAGCTCCGACGATTCGTTGGTGCGGTACAGGGTCTGCTTGATCGACAGCACGGACGGGTCTTTGGCGGCTTCCCGCACCCATTGGATCACGGGCAGGAACGACTGAAACGGGTGCAGCAGCAACTGATCCTCCCGACCGACGACGCCGAATACATCGCCGCGTTGGTCGGCCAGCGCCGGCGGCAGCCCCGGCGAGAATTTGGGGAACCGCAGATCCGGTCGGTCCAGCATGCCGAACAGAGCAATCAAACGCTGCAGATTGACCGGCCCGTCGAGTTCGAACAATTCGCTGCGGGCGAGATCGAAGCGGTCGAGCAGGAAATTCGACAAATGTTCCGGGCAGCCGCTGCTCACTTCGAGCTTGGTCGCGGCGCCGAAACGGCGGCTGTGCAATTTGTTCTGCAACGCGGCGGCGACATCCTCGATTTCGACATTCGACATTTCCAGATCGGAATTTCGGGTGACCCGGAACTGATAGCAGGCGATCACCTTCATGCCGGGGAAAAATTCGCCCACATATTCATGAATGATCGAGGACAGGAAAACGAAGTTGTCGCCATCCGGGGCGATTTCCGCCGGCACCTTGATCAGCCGCGGCAGGGAGCGCGGCGCCGGCACGATGGCCAAGCCGCTTTCGCGCCCGAACGCATCCTTGCCTTCCAGCGAGAGAATGAAATTCAGGCTTTTGTTGACCAGGCGGGGGAAGGGGTGGGCGGGGTCCAAGCCGAGGGGGCTGATCACCGGCAGCACTTCATTGTCGAAGTAATCCCGCGCCCAACGGCCAAGCTTGCCGTCCCACTCCTGTCTCTTGATGAAGTAGATATTCTCCTTCGCCAGCGACGGGAACAAATCTTCATTCAAGATGCGGTACTGCTCGTTGAGCGCGGCGCGCACCTGCTTATGGATCTGTTGCAGAATCTGCTCTGGATATTTACCGTCCGGGTCGGGCCGCCGCATGTCGTATTGCAGGCGCTTCTTCAAACCGGAGACGCGGATCTCGAAAAACTCGTCCAGATTCGAACTGAATATCAGCAGGAACATCAAGCGTTCCAGCAGGGGGTGATTCGGATTGCTCGCCTGGGACAGAACGCGCAGGTTGAATTTGAAATAACTGAGTTCGCGGTTTTCGAGGTAGCCGCCGTGGCTCAGGTCGATATCCTCGCCCTTGCCGAGATCGTCGGTGTGGATATTGTCGTGCGATTCGCCGGGATGTCCGGTTTCGTCGCCGACCAGTTTCAGCGTTGGAAAACCATCCGCGGCGGCCATGATGGAACTCGCTTCGTCTGCGGAACAGCCGAGAATACTAGCATCCGCCGAGGTTTCCCGAAACCGGTGGGCGGGCCGCGCTGGGACCGGGCGGACCGTATGCCGTACACTATGCCCGGTTTGGATATTGCGCCGGTTGTCTGAGTTGCCGCTCGGCGGTCGCGCGCTTCCGCCGTGCCCGCGGGCGGAAGTAGGGTGGTGGCTGGGGCGAAGCGGGTTTGGGTGGCGACAGCCCACTGGTGTGATGCAAGGGCTACGGGTCAACCCATGGAGGGCGTGAAGTTTTGCGTAAACTGGTTTCATTCTCTTTAGTCTGTTTGGTGTTGTGGCTCGTCGAACCGCCCGGGACTGAGGCGGCGGAGCTGCCGGACTATCAGCCCGCGGAGGCCGTCGCCGGGACTTTGACCGCTACCGGCTCCGATACGGTCGCCAATCTGACCACCTTGTGGGCGACCGAATTTGAGCGCCTGCACCCCAATGTCAATATCCAGATTCAGGCGGCTGGTTCTTCCGCCGCACCCACGGCGCTGACCGAAACTACTGCCAATATCGGCCTGATGAGCCGCGCCATGCGCCGCGCCGAAATCCGCTCCTTCAGCGACCGCTACGGCTATCCGCCCACGCCTGTGCCGGTCGCGCTGGACGCCCTCGCGATCCTGGTTCACCGGGACAACCCCCTGCCCCGCATCGGACTGGAAGAGATCGACGCGATTTTTTCTTCGACGCTGCGTTGCGGCGCCGCGGGGCGCATCGAAAGCTGGCGCGAAATGGGGCTTCCTCCGCCGTGGAGAGATCGCCGCATTCTCGCCTTCGGCCGCAATTCGTCGTCCGGTACGTATGGATTTTTCAAGACCAGCGCCCTCTGCCGCGGCGATTTTCACCCCGCGGTCAACGAACATTCCGGTTCCGGCTCACTCGCCCAAGCCATCGGTTCCACCCCGTATGGCATCGGTTACGCGAGTATCGCCTTCAGTACCTCAAGCGTCCGCATCGTGCCGGTCGCCTGGCGGCGGGACGGCGTGGAAAGAACCACTTTGCCGACGCGGGCGGCGACCCGCGAGTACCCCTTCACCCGCTATCTGCTGTTCTACGTCAACCGCGCGCCCGGGGGCGAATTGCCGCCACTTGAGCGCGAATTCATCCGCTTGGTGCTGTCCCGCGAAGGTCGGGAAATCGTCTCCCGCAGCGGCTACATCCCGTTGCCAGCGGAATTGGTGAACGAATCCTTGGCGGCGTTGCTCGAAGATCCGTCCGGACTTCAGCCCTGAAGATTCCCAATGGCCGCCAATCCGCGACAAACAGAATCCCCGCCGGCGTCGGACCGGCGGCGTGGCGCGCGCCGGCGGTTGTGGGACCGGGCGGTGCGCGGTCTTGTTTCGATCGGGGGACTGGGCATTATTTGCGCTGTCTTGTTGATCTTTGTCTATTTGATCTCCGTGGTGCTACCCCTATTCCAAAGCGCGGAGATTTCCGAGGAAGCGTATTTCGATGGACTTTCGGGTGGGCGGGGAAACGGGCCGGCCAACGAAAGTCCGCTGCTGCTTGCGCTGGATTCCGCGGCCGGCATCGCGCTGCGCATTGGTGCCGGCGGTCGGGTTGAATTCATCGATCTCACCGATGGCGGGCTGCTCGCCCAGGAAAACCTGACATCCAGCGCCGGCGCGGAGCTGACTGCGGTCGCCGAAGACTCCGGCGACAGCGGACTGTTCGCGGCCGGCTTCGCCGACGGCGAGATTGTGCTCGCTGGATGGGATGCCGGGGGCGGCGTGCCGCGGCTGGTGTTTCCCGTGGCTCCGCGCGCTTACCGCTTGCCCTCCGGCGGGCCGGTCGCTGTGCTGGGATTGCGCTCTGGACAAGGCCGCTTCGATATCGCGGCCGCCGGCGCAGGTGGACGGGCCGTGTTGTTTGCCGGCGGTGCGTCCCCGGGTTCGGTCGCGGCGGCGCCCGCGCTCGTTCAAGTGCGCGAACTGCCCGTCGCCGCGACCGATATCGACCGGATTCTATTGCCGCTGGATTGGCGTTGGGTGTTTATTCTGGAAACTTCGGGGGAAATGAATCTGCTTGAGTTGGAACCTTCCGGCGCCGCTCGTATCGCCCACACGGTGCGGCTCGCGCCTTCGCCAGCCCGATTGACGGATATCGAGTGGCTCGCGGGCGGGGTTTCCCTGCTCGCCGCAGACAGCGCCGGCGGCGCGACTCAATGGTTCGTCGTCCGGGAAGAAGGTTCCGCGCGGCTGCGGCAAATCCGGCGTTTTCAATTATTCGACAATGCCGTTGCCGATCTCGAAGCCGAACGAAACCGCCGCAATTTCATGGCGCTCGGCGGCAACGGCGAGCTCGCGCTGCTCAACGCGACGACGGAAGCCGAGCTTCTGCGTCTTGATCTCGCCGATGCGTCCGTCCGCGCCTTGGCGCTGGCGCCCGCGGGCGAACTGCTGCTGCTGGCGGATGCCCAGGGTGGCATCGGACTCTGGCGCTTGGACAATCCCTTCGCCGAATTCTCCCCCGCCGCTTTATGGCACCCGGCGTGGTACGAGAATTATCCGGCGCCCGGGTTGATTTGGCAGACATCGGCCGCGGATGACACTTTCGAACCGAAATACAGCTTGGCGCCGCTGACTTTCGGCACGCTGAAGGCCGCTTTCGCCGCCATGCTGTTCGCGGCGCCGCTGGCAGTGGGCGCGGCGGTTTTCACCGGTAATTTCATGGTGCCGGGGCTGCGGCGCAGAATCAAGCCCTTGATCGAACTTATGGAGGCGCTGCCGACGGTGGTAATCGGGTTTCTCGCCGGATTGTGGCTGGCGCCGCTGGTGGAAGAGAATCTCGCCGCTTTGGTTGTTGGTTTGGCGCTGCTGCCGCTGTCCGTGGTGCTCGCAAGCGCGGCCATGGCGCGCCTGCCCGAGCGTTTCGAACGCTCGCTCGCCGAAGGCTGGCAATTGTTGGCGCTGGCGCCGGTGATGCTGCTGGCCGGCTGGCTCGCGTGGCGGTTCGCGCCGCTAATGGAAGTGGCTTTGTTCGACGACGGATTGAGCGCTTGGCTCGCAACCCAATGGGGGCTGGAATACGCTTCCCGCAATGCGCTGATCGTCGGCGCGGCGATGGGTTTCGCGGTGACTCCGGTAATTTATTCCATCGCCGACGATGCCATTTTCACCGTGCCCCGGCATTTGGGTTACGGCGCCTTCGCACTCGGCGCCAATAGCTGGCAAACGCTGGTTCGGCTGATATTGCCAGCCGCGGCGCCGGGTATTCTCAGCGCATTGTTGATCGGCTTCGGCCGGGCGGTCGGCGAAACGATGATTGTGCTCATGGCCACGGGCAATACGCCCATCATGGATGTGAATCTATTCGCCGGGATGCGAACGCTGGCGGCGAATTTGGCGATCGAGATCCCAGAGTCCGAGCCGGGCGGGACGCATTACCGGATCCTCTTTCTTTCCTCGTTACTGCTGTTGCTGTTCACCTTCTTGATCAATTCCCTTGCCGAATTGGCGCGCCAGCGCATGCGCCGGAAGTACCGGCTGATATGAACAAGCGCGGCTTGGAATGGTTGCGCGGCGGGACGCCGTGGATCTGGCTCAGCGCGGCCGCCGTCGTGGTCTGTTTGACTATGGTGCTCGGCCTGTTGCTGCTGCTCGGCGGCAAGGGCTTGGGCCATTTCTGGCCGCGGCCGGTGTTGGCGGCGACTTATACCGCTGTTGAGCCGCCGGTTATCGTAATCGGTGAAATCGCCGGCAGGGAAACCGTTGCCTCCGAGCGCTTGCCCCTGCTTGGCGAAATCGCGGCTGGCGAAATGCCCGCCGGCGTTATCGAGCGGCTGCTGCTGAAAACGGGCAATCGCGAGACCGGCGGTGCTGATTTCGTTTGGTTGCTGCCCGCGCTGTTCAGCGATGTCGACCATCCCCTGGGCCTGTATACAGTTGAACGTCGGGAATGGGGCAACCTCTACGGCTACTTAACCGCCTTGGCCGAAGATGGCGTCGCTATCCAGCCGCCTTTGGAGGGTGTCGCGGAAGCAGACCCGGAGCGCGCCGCTGCGCTGTGGCGCGAGTTCCATTCGCGGTTGCAGCGGGCGGCCGGCTTGCGGCGCGAAATTGAGCGAATCGAACGTTCGGCCCTTGCTGAGCTGGGCTTCGCGATGGAGCGCCTGCGCTCGCGGGAGCGGCGGCTGCGGTTCCAATGTGGCGGGGCCGAGGCGGAGCTGGCCGCGCTGGCCCGGCAGCGCGGAGCGCTGGATACGCGCTACGCCGAAATCCGGCTGCGGCTGCTGGAATTGAATCGGCGGCTGCGGCGGGATTCGGCCGTTTTCCGCATCGCCGACGGCAGTGTGGTGGAAGTCGCGGCGGCCGACATCGTCCGCGCTTATCGACCGAACCAAATGCGCTTTTTTGAAGCCGCGGGCATCTATTTGGACCGGCTGCTTGAGTTTCTCACCGCCGACCCGCGCGATTCCAATACCGAGGGCGGCTTGTTCCCCGCGATTTACGGCACCGCCATGATGGTCTTGCTGATGTCGGTGATCGTGACCCCGCTTGGCGTGGTGGCCGGTGTTTATCTCAGCGAATATGCGCCCAAATCGTGGCTGACGCGGCTGATTCGGATTTCAGTCAATAATTTGGCCGGGGTGCCTTCCATCGTCTACGGTCTGTTCGGGCTGGGGTTTTTCATTTATCTCGCCGGCGGTGAAATCGACCGGCTGTTCTACGCCGATGCCCTGCCGGCACCGACCTTCGGCACGCCGGGCTTGCTGTGGGCGTCTTTGACGTTGGCTCTGTTGACGCTGCCGGTGGTGATTGTTGCGACCGAAGAGGGGCTGGCGAATATACCGGCATCCCTGCGCGAAGGCAGTTTGGCGCTGGGTGCGACCCAGTTCGAGACGCTCTGGCGGGTGGTTTTGCCGCTGGCCCGCCCGGCCATGCTCACCGGATTGATCCTGGCCGTTTCCCGGGCCGCGGGAGAGGTCGCGCCGCTGATGCTCGTGGGCGTGGTCAAACTGGCGCCCTCGCTGCCGCTGGACAGCGAATTTCCCTATTTGCATCTGGAACAGCAATTCATGCATCTTGGCTACCATGTTTACGATCTGGCCATGCAGAGCCCCAATGTCGAGGCCGCCATGCCCCGGGCCTTTGCCGTGGCTTTTCTTTTGGTCGCCGTGGTCGCGCTGTTGAATCTGAGCGCTGTAGTGCTGCGCGGCAGACTGCGCGAGCGTTATCGGGCGTTGGACGCGGGGGCTTGGACGTGAATGCGGACAGCTCCGCCGCGCCCGCCCCCTGCCTGGAAGTGCGCAACTTAACGCTGCATTACGCGAAGACCCGGCGGGCTTTGCACAAGGTCAGGCTGACGATTCCCAGGCAGCGCGTCACCGCGCTGATCGGGCCGAGCGGCTGCGGCAAAACCAGCCTGCTGCGTTGTTTCAACCGGCTCAACGATTTGCTCGACGATTGCGTCATCAGCGGCCGCATCCGCCTGGAGGGGAAGAACATCTATTCCAAGAAAATGGATGTGACCGAATTGCGCCGCCGGGTTGGCATGGTCTTCCAAAAGCCCAACCCTTTTCCCAAATCGATCTACGAGAATGTCGCTTTTGGCCTGCGCATCCGGGGCGTCAATTCGCGCCGGCGGCTCGACGAAATCGTGCGGGAGTCGCTGACAGCGGCGGCCCTGTGGGATGAAGTCAAAGACCGGCTGCACAAAAGCGCGTTGGAGCTTTCCGGTGGCCAGCAGCAGCGGCTGGTGATCGCGCGCACGTTGGCGGTGGAGCCGGAAGTATTGTTGCTGGACGAATCCGCGTCGGCGCTCGATCCGATATCGACTTTGAAAATCGAGGAGTTGATTACCGGGTTGAAGAAAAACTACACCATTGTGATCGTCACCCATAATCTGCAGCAGGCGGCGCGGGTATCGGACTATACGGCCTTCATGGACGGCGGCAATATGGTGGAGTTCGATTCCACCGCCAGAATCTTCACCAATCCGGTGCAACGCCGCACCGAAGATTACATTACCGGGCGCTACGGCTGATGGCTGCGGGAGAACAGGGCGCAGTTTGGCCGGCTGACGACAGCGGGGCGCATATTTCGCGACAATTCAGCCGCGAGTTGGAAAGCGTACGCACGCATATGCTGCGCATGGGCGGCCAAGTGGAAAAACAACTCAGCGATGCTCTGCGCTCGATCGCCGAGCACGACAGTCAGCTGGCGCTGCGGGTGGTGAAGCGGGATATTGAAATCGACCGGCTGGAGCGGGAGATCGATATCGAGTGCAGCCTGATTATCGCCCGCCGCCAGCCCGCCGCGGGCGACCTGCGGTTGGTGCTGGCGATCATCAAAGCGGTTCGGGATCTCGAGCGCATCGGCGACGAGGCGGTGCGGATCGCGCGCAGCGCCCAAAAACTGGCGGAGGAAGGCGAAGACCCGATCCATCTCGGCGAGTTTCACCAGATGGGGGATCAGGTGCTCGGCATGGTGAAGCAGGCCTTGGACGCTTTCGCCCGCATGGATGCCGAAGCCGCGGCGGCCATCGCCGGCGAGGATTTGGAAGTGGATGCGGAGTACCACAGCTCCATCCGTTCCATGGTCACCCACATGATGGAAAATCCGCAAAGTGTCAGCATGGTGCTGATCGTGCTCTGGGCTTTCCGCGCACTGGAACGCATTGGCGACCACGCCAAAAACATTTCCGAGCACGTCGCTTACATGGTAATCGGCACCAATCTGGGTATCGGCCGTCCCCTGCCAAAGAAATAAACGGTGGCGGCATTCGCCACTGTTGCCGACCGGCGCGTGACTTGAGCGGAGTTATCGCAGATCGATTTGCGCTGGTTGGTCGGGGAAGGGCGCTTGGGTGGGGGCGCGGGGTTTCTTCGGGTCGCGGATGCGCTCGACGGGGAACCGGCAAGCGAATGTGCTGCCCTTGCCGGGTTCGCTTTCGATATGTAAATCGGCGTCGTGGCGCATCAGGATGTGTTTGACGATGGCTAGGCCGAGTCCGGTGCCGCCGGTTTCCGATGAACGGCTGATATCGACCCGGTAAAAGCGCTCGGTCAAGCGCGGAATATGTTGTGGTTCCAAGCCGATGCCGGTATCGCTGACACGAATTTCGAAGGTATCGCCGTTATCGATGTATCCCGCTTCGAAGTGAATCGCCCCCGGCTCGGGCATGTATTTGGCGGCGTTTTGCAGCAGATTGGCCAAGGCGCTGTGCAGTTCGGCGCGGTCGCCGACGATTTCCAGTTCCGCCCCGCAGGAAACGCTGTAGGCATGGCCCCGGTTCCGATACACTTGTTCGGTGTCGTGTTCGACTTCCCGCATCAAACGCAACAGATTGATCGGTTTCTGCCGCTTGACCGCCGTGGTTTCCAGCGCCGTCAACAGCAACAAATCGCGGACGATATTCTCCATACGCACGGACTGCTGCGCCATCTGCGCGAGGGGCTTGCGCCATTTCTCGTCGAGGTCGTGGGCGTTGTCCATAATAGCTTCGAGATAGCCTTTGATCACGGTGATGGGGGTGCCGAGCTCATGGGATACGTTGCCGACGAAATCTTCGCGCATCATTTCCATGCGGCGCAGGCGCGTCACATCGCGGGCGATCATCAGCCGCTCGCGCTCGCCGAACAGCGCGATTTCAAACTCCAGGGTCCGCGAATCATCAACCGGCGCGGGTAGTTTCAGGGGTGTGCTGTAATCGGCGTTGTGGAAGTACTCGGAAAAGCCGGGGTCGCGCACGAGGTTGGTCACGGGCAGACCCTGGTCGCGGGGATATTGGAATCCGAGCAGCCGGGTGCCGGCAAGATTCCACCAGACCAGACCGCCTTCGCGGTCGATCATAATGACGGCGATTTCGAGCGCGGCGGATGATTCCTGGGCTTTGCGGATGATGCTTTCCAAATAGTCCCGGGTTTTTTGCTCCTGCCGCCCGAGTTTGTAGATGCCGTCGAATACTTCCCCCCAGAGGCCGAAAGATTCGGGCGGCTCGGTTTGGATGGCGGATGGATTGCCCCCGAGCCATTGGCGCAGACGCCAGAGTTGCCAATAGCTGAGGGCAAGGTAGCCGCCGATGCCGAGAAACAGCGCGAGCGGAATGGCGCCCGCCCACCAGCCGATCAAGGCGGCGGCGGCCAGCACGAGCAGCAGCCGCAGAACTTCCGCGCGCCAATAATAATGCAAGAATCCAAACCCTTCCGCCGAAGAAACGGAAAACATTCTATTGCGCTCCAAGCTCAATAACCACCCACCCCGCGGGGTCGAAGCGGGTGATCTTGAGAAGCCGTCGGGAGGCGCCCCGCGTTACGGTTGTACTCCGGTCTCGATTACGGTTAAGTTGCGGCTATGAGCGAATCCACCGATACTCCAAAGATGGCGGGCGAGACGGCGAGTGGCGTGGACGGTTGGCCGGGGGGCGGCGGTATATACGCCCAAGTCCCTGCGTTTTTACGATTTCATCGTGCTGTTCCTTTCCAACCGCTGGCTGTGGAAGTGCCCCACGGGCATCCAGTTGGCTTTCTACAACCAATTTCTTAGCGCTAATCATCTCGATGTCGGCGTGGGCTCGGGCTATTACTTGGCGCATTGCGATCTGCGCTCCGGCCAGCGGCTGGCGCTGCTGGACTTGGACCCCCACTGTCTCGAGTACGCGAAGGCGCGTTTGGCGGGGCGGCCGGTGGAACTGGAGACGCGCGTCGCCGATGTGCTTGCCCCGATTGACTGGGACAAAGCCCGGTTTGACTCCATCGCGCTGTTCTTCCTGCTGCACTGCGTACCGGGAGCGATGGTGGAGAAGGCCTTGGCGCTCGACCACCTTGCTGCCCTGCTCAACCCCAGCGGCACGCTCTATGGCGCCACCATTCTGGGCTGCGGAACCTAGCCAAACCCGGTGGCGCGCAAACCAAGCCGCTGAGGGCTTGTGGAAAAACCCCGCGGAGCAGTCTGGGTTCCCTGCCGCAATCCGCCATCGACGCCGCGTCCAGAGGCCAGGCGATGCTCGGTCGGGACGAGGGTTGCCGCCGGACGGCGGTCGTCCACCCATTGCATAGATGCGCCTTTTGGACATTGCGGCGTTTGGGCATATAATCCCCCCGAATTGAATGCTGGCTTGGCACTCCCGCCAGCGTTCCGCCACAGTCGCGAGGGGGCAAGCAAATGAATTTGAAAACAACCGTCCAGAAGCTGTTGCTCGCCGGTCTATCCGGTGCGGCGGTGGCGTTTGCCGGTGTCGCCGGAGCGCAGGAGCCGATCTTCTATGTCTCGCCCGGGCTGAAAGTATTCGAGTTCGACGACGAAGCCATGCTGGAAGGACGGCATACGGGCTTCAATTTTTCCTTGGGCGTCGATATCGACCGCCACTGGAGCGCAGAACTGGGATTCAGCGAAGCCGAGCCGCGCTATGCGGACGAACAGCGGGAGGCGGATCTGGATACTTGGCAGGTGGATCTGCGCTATTCGCTGGGGCAGTCGGGCGATCGGCTGCGGCCCTACATCAGCGGCGGCTTGGGAAACATCAATGTCGATGGGGAAAACGACAGCTTTCTCGCGCTCGGGGGCGGCCTGGAATTTGAACTGCGGGGCAACGTGGTGCTGCGCGGCGGCATGCGCAACTATGGCTATCTTGGGCGAGGGTCGGATATTGGTTTCGATGCCGGGCTGGTCTACTACTTCGGCGACCGCAATCCGCCGCCGCCGCCGCCGGAGGAACCGCCGCCACCGCCGCGGGATTCCGATGGCGACGGCGTTATCGACGCGGATGACGACTGTCCCAACACGCCTTCGAATTACGCCGTGGACGAGAATGGCTGTCCGATTATGATCGAGGAAATCGCCCGCTTTGAACTGCAGGTGAATTTCGATTTCGACGAAGCTGAGATCCGCGCCGAGGATATGCCTGAGATCGCCGAACTGGCGGAATTTCTCAACGAGTACGACGGTACTATGTTGCACTTGGAAGGCCACACCGACAATGTGGGCACGCAGCTTTACAATCTCGACTTGTCCCAGCGCCGGGCCGATGCCGTGCGCAATGCGCTGATCGAAGATTACGGCATCGCCGCCGGCCGCGTAACCGCGCAGGGATACGGCGAACAATTGCCGGTGGCCGACAACGACACCGAAGCCGGTCGCGAAGCCAACCGGCGCGTGGTGGCGGTGGTGATGGAAACCTTGCAACGGTACCAGGAACGTTAACGGTAGTAGTAGGCTCCGGTAACGATTAAAGACAGGCCCTGGGAGCGTTTGCGTTACCCGGGGCCAAACGCCAGCCGGAGCAGCAGACCCAGACGCCTGACCCCAGACCGCAGACGATAGGGGCGCGGTCCAAGGAAGGCCGAACCAGCCAACCCATAATCAAACGCTGGGCGCAGCCGCGAAGGAGCGGCTGCGCACCCCGCTTGTCCCCGTTGCCCATGCGGCCAGCCCTCGCCCAATAATCGGCGCGGACCGGACCGCCGGCCCGCCACGGGAATGGCCGCGGCAAGCCCTGCAAAAACAATTTTCCCGCGAATTTAGCAAAACAATTTCGTCTTTCTATACTTCGGCTGTCGGCCCTGGGCCGGATTAATCAAGCAATTCATTTACTAAATAAGTACTCCATCGCCGGCGAAATCCGGCGAAGGGGAGGGGTTCCCATATGCGCAAAGAAGTACCCTTCGGTTCTGGACATCCAGAAGCGGAAGATCGCGCCGCCGCGACGACCGCCGATCTTCCGGCGTCCGCGGCGGTGGCGAAGGCGGAAGACAATCGAGAAGGTGTCAGCTATCGGCGCGCCGGCGACAAAGATTCCCGCCCGGACGCCATGCGTCTGTATCTTTCAGAAGTCGGTTACAAGCCGTTGCTGACGGCGGAGCAGGAAGTCGAATACGCCCGGGAAGCGCAGCGGGGCGATGAAGGCAGCAAGTTGCGCATCGTCGAAAGCAATTTGCGGCTGGTGGTGAAAATCGCCGCCCGCTATCGCTGGCGCGGACTTTCCTTTGGTGACCTGATCGAGGAAGGTAATCTGGGGCTGCTACGCGCGGTTGAAAAATTCGACCCGGAGCGGGGGTTCAGATTCTCAACCTATGCCTCTTGGTGGATACGGCAAAAAATCGAATATGGCCTCATGTACCAAGCGCGGATTATCCGTCTGCCCGCCCATGTGATTCAGGAAATGAATGTGGTCGCCCGGGCCCAGCGGCATTTGAGAAGCAAATTCGGGCGCGAACCCACCGTCGCTGAAATCGCCGGGCGCACCTGCAAATCCAGAACCATAGTGGAAAAGCTGTTGGAGCTGAGCAACCGGATCTTTTCGGCCGATTCGGCTTTGTCGGATATGCTCAATGTGCCATACACGGATTTATTATCGGACCAATCCGAGTTGGGGCCGGTTGACTCCCACGGACAGCAGCAATTGCGCGAACGCTTGTCGGCATGGATGCGGGAATTGACGCCGCGTCAGCGCGATGTGCTGCGACGGCGATTCGGACTCGAAGGCCACAGCTGCGATACGCTTGAGCGGGTGGGATCGGAAGTCGGCCTGACGCGGGAACGCACGCGCCAAGTGCAGGTTGAAGCCTTGCGCAAACTGAAGCGAATTGTGGTCAGGGATGGCTTGGCGTCTGATGTTCTGCGGGAATTCGATTAGCAGGGACTGGGAGCGGAAAGTCGCGCGCTCAATCGGCGGGGTCGGGAACCGTGTCTTCCACCGTCAACGGGTTCAGATAGGCACCGTCGGTAATGCCGGCTTTGCGCATGGCGATGCCGGTCAAACATTCCTGCACCAAGCGGCTTGAATTCATCACGGTTGTATAACCGGGATCGACCAGCGGATCGAGTTCGACCAACTCGAAGCCGACCAGATTGTTCTCCGTACACAGCGCGCGAATCAGCGGAAAGACTTCGCGGGTTGTCAGGCCAGCCGGTTCCGGCGTGCCGGTGCCCGCGGTATAGGCCGGGTCGAGCACATCGATATCGAAGGAAACGTAGAGATACTCCGGGCCGTCGTTGGCTTCGGCGAGGATGCGCTCCATCACCGCCGGCCAGCCATCGCGCTCGATTTCCACCATGGTGTGGTAGCGCATATTGTGGCCGCGCATCCATTCGAAACCTTCGGCGCCGGGCCAATAGCCGCGCAGGCCGACTTGAATGTAATTGCGGCCGAGTACGTGGCCTTCTTCGATGAGTTGATAAATGGGTTGGCCGTGGGAAATGAGATGGCCGGCGTAGCGCCCATTGTGCCCGGCGTCGTAGTGGGCGTCGAAATGGATTACGCCGACATTCTCTTTGCCGTAAACATCGGCGATACCGGCCACGTCCGGGTATTCCAACGAATGATCGCCGCCGATGATGACGGGTATCACACCGGCTTGGGCAATCTCGCGCACCATGGCGCGAATAATGGGCATGCTGCGTTCGGTGCTGAATTGATCGATGGGCGCATCGCCGTAATCGACCGCGTTCAATTCCCGCTGCCAGGCGACGCCGGTGTGCATATGCGGACGCCGGCCAACATCGAACATACCGTGGCTGTAGCGCAGGGCGTTGGGTCCTTGGCCGGCGCCGCGGAAACCGGAGCCGAAATCGAGCGGCGCGCCCATCACCGCCACATCGACTTCGCCGGCCACAAGGTCTCGGGGGTTGATGGCTATCGGCAACTGGAAAAAGGTTTGCACGCCGAACGCGCTGAGTCGGCCCGGGTAGATCGGCCCCGGCTCACGCTCCGGGTCATCGCCGGTGTCGCGCAGTTGGCTCCAAAGATCGTAGGAGGGATCTTCGGTATCCATCGGGATTACTCCGTCGTCGCGTTCGAAAACGCTGGGCGTGAAATCCTGGGCCGCGACGAAGAGCACCGGCAGCAGCAAACAGCCGGCGAAGGCGATTTTCTCCCAACCGGGCCTGTCCAATAGCGTTTTCATTGGCTCCCGTCCTTTCGGCTGCGCGGGCCGCCATCGTCCCACAGCGCGCTAATCGGGCTCGCCGTCTTCCACCGTCAAGGGGTTCAAATAAGCGCCGTCGGTGATGCCGGATTTGCGCATGGCGATGCCGGTCAGACATTCCTGCACGATGCGGCTGGAGTTCATGACGGTGGTGTAGCCCGGATCCACCAGCGGATTCAATTCCACGAGTTCGAAGCCCACCAGATTTTTTTCGGTACACAGCGCGCGCACCAGCGGGAAGACCTCCCGCGGCGTCAGTCCCGCGGGTTCCGGTGTGCCGGTGCCGGGAGTATAGGCGGGGTCGAGCACGTCGATATCGAAAGAAACGTACAAATGCTCCGGGCCGTCGTTGGCTTCGGCAAGAATGCGCTCCATCACCGCCGGCCAGCCGTCGCGCTCAATTTCGGCCATGGTGTGGTAGCGCATGTTGTGCTGGCGCATCCATTCGAAACCCTCCGGACCCGGCCAGTAGCCACGCAAGCCGACCTGGATGTAATTTTTGCCGAGAATATGGCCTTCTTCGAGCAAGCGGGCGATGGGCTGGGCGTGGGAAATCAGGTGGCCGCCGTAGCCTTCGGTGGCGGCATCGTAATGCGCGTCGAAGTGAATGACACCGACATTTTCTTTGCCGTAGATGTCGGCGACACCGGCCACATCGGGGTACTCCAGTGAATGATCACCGCCGATGACGATGGGAATCGCTCCGGTTGCGGCGATCTCGCGCACCATCGCCCGTACATAGGGCACGCTGCGCTCGACGCTCAAGCGGTCAATGGGAGCGTTGCCGTAATCCACCGCCACCAACTCATCCTGCCACGCCACGCCGGTGTGCATATGGGGCAGGCCACCGCCGTTGAATCTGCCCCAGCTGTGGCGCAAGGCGTTGGGCCCCTCGCCGGCGCCGCGGAAGCCGACACCCATATCGATGGACGCGCCCATCACCGCCACATCGACTTCACCAGCGCGCAAATCTTCTGGCGTTACCGCCACCGGCAGTTGGAAGAAAGTCAAAACGCCTTGGTTGCGCAGGCGTCCCGGGTACATCAGGCCCGGCTCCCGGGCCGGATCTTCGCTGTCGTCGCGGAGTTGGCTCCACAGATCGAAGGAAGGATCCTCCGTATTCAAAGGAATCGAACCATCCTCCCGCTCGAAGACGCTGGGCGTGAATTCCTGGGCTGCCACGAACAGAATCGGAATCAACAGAAACAGGCCGAAGACGATTTTCTCCCAACTGGCCCTCTTCAATTTTGGCATTCGAGCGCTCCCGGCGCCGGCGATGCCGGCGCCCGCGGCTGTATTCGATGGTTGCTACAGGCGGTAGGTGCCTCCGAGGAAGATCATGCGCCCGCGCGGAGTCGCCGGGAAAGCATTCTCCGAAATAAACGGCAGGGTCTGGGTCAGATTGTTGACACCGCCGTAGACGGTCAATTCATCGTTGACGATGTAGCGCGCGTTGAGATCGTGAATCCAGGTTTCTTCCATGAACACCGAAGGACCGAACAGCGTCATCGCCGTTTCAATCTCGACCCGCGGCGTGCTCAGCAACATATCTCCCAGATACTGCGACTGCCAGCCGACACTGAGGTCGCCCCAGTTCCAGCCGAGGAAGATATTGCCGGCGCGTTTCGGGCGGTAGATTTCGCCAAGCTCCGGGTTGACTTCGGTCAAATCCAGGGGATTGGTGAAGAAGTTGTTCGACTTCACTTCGGTACCGGTTACCGAAACCTCGAATCCATGGGCGCCGACGTCGAAGTTGTAGGCCGCTGAGAGATCGAAGCCGTCGGTTTCCAGTTTGGCGAAATTGATATCGGTGAAGCGGATGAAATTGAAGCCGCCGGCCTGCGGGGAGTTCACATCGGTGTTTCTGCCGAGCAAGTCGCAGAAAGCGTCGTTGAGCATGGCCCCCTGATAGCAGCCATCGACGATATCCTGGGCCGACACCGAGGAAATCGCGTCTTCGATGGTGATATCCCAATAGTCGAAAGTCAGGGTGAAGCCCGGCAGGAAGGAAGGCGAGAATACGATGCCGTAAGTCATCGTATCGGCGGTTTCCTCCGTCAAGTTGCGGTTGCCGCTGCTGACGCCCGAGAACCGCGCCGACAACGGATCGGTCCAGACGTAATTGCCGTCGGCGTCGAAGGGATCTAGGCCGAAGCTTTGGAACACCGCCACGCAGTTGTTCTGGCTGTTTTGGGCCTTCGTCGCATCGGCTTCGGCAAGCGCGGTGATATTGACGATATCGCAAGGATCCGCCGGTCGGGCGGTGGCGCCGACTTCGGGGCCGAACAGCTCGGTAATATTCGGCGCCCGTACGGCTTGGGATACGCCGCCGCGCAGCGCGAAATCCTCGATCGGTGCCCACACCAGATTGACCTTCCACGATTCGGTGTTGCCGATGGTCGAGTAGTCCGAAGCGCGCCCGGCGAGATCGAGAGTCAGCTCTTCCAGCAGCGGCATATTGGCCGCCAGCGGCAGGGAGACTTCAAGGAAGACATCGGTCGCGTCGTATTCGCCGGTTTCGTTGCGGATGATCACCGAAGGGTCGAACACCAGCGAGCCGTTGTCCGAAACATCGCTAATCAGCGTCCCGGCGGTGTAAGGCGAACCGGCAGGAATCACGCCACGCTGCCAGCGGTCGAAATTCGCCTGGGAAGATTCTTCCCGGTATTCGACACCGGTGGCGAATCCGATCGGACCGCCGGGCAGTTCAAACCAGTCCGAACTGTCGCCGATGAGCTGCCCCGAAAACACCGTTTGGTCGATGGTCAATTCACTCAGCGACGTGTAGGTGACCCAATCCGCCGCCTCTTGGCTGACGCCGGGCTTGCCGGCCCAGATATTCAAGGGTACGCAGTCGCCGCTGCCGGGCGTGTAGGAAAAATAGCCCGCGTCCCAACTCGGAATGCCGAAGGGTGTATTCTGGGCCGCCGCGGTGGGATCCACATCGGCGCGGCAGGCGGGCTGGCCGGTGGCCGGATCGGTCACCGCGTCGATGGCCGCGAAGAAGCGGTCGATGATAACCTGGCCGGCGGATGTGCTCTCGTAGTCGTAGCGGCCGTAGTTGGCGATGACTTCGTAGTTCCAGCCGTTTTGGAGTTCGCCTTCAAGTCCGGCCACGACGCGCCAGGTATCGCGGTTGTAGCGGCTGGTGGAATCGAAATGCAGCGGGTCCACGGTGAGGCCGACACCACCGGTCTCCTCCGCCACGCCGCGGATGAATTCCGGCAGATAGGGATTGTCCGGGGCGCCCCTGAGCAAATCCCAGAACGAAGTCGGGCGGGTTTCCGCGGTGGTTTCCTGGGTGACGTATTTCATCTCCGCGAATACGGAGCTGCTGTCGTTCAAGTCGTAGTGGCCGAGCAAATTCAAGGAAATCTTGTCGTCCGGCAGCACGATATCGTCGAGCCCCTCCTGGGTGGCGTTGTAGGAATCCCCGCCGAAACCGTTGAAATTGGTCGCGATGATATCGTCGCGGACCGGTCGAATGGTGCCGTCCTCCTCGATATTCCAGCAGCCGCCCGCAACGCCGAAGCCGCCGCGGGAGAAGACCGAGTTGTAGCCGGTGAAGGAATCGAGGCAATCCGGTGTGCCGTTGCCGTCCAGATCGATCGGAACATCCGGGTTGAAGCCCGAGAAGGTAAAGCCATTGCCGGGAATGATGTAGCCGTAACCCGAAGTAATCGTGAAATTGGACAATGGCCGGGCACCCCGCGCCGGGGCGTTGGCGGCGCGGCTGAACAACGCGCTTTCGGCGCCGGTCAGATTGGGCGCCACGCCGAATTCGGCTGTGTAGTTGGCGATGAAGTCTTCCTCGCTGGGAATGCTCAGGCCGTAGTGATAAAAGCCGGTGGTGGCGTAATCGTAATAAGTGGCGAGATTGGGGGTGCTGGGGCCGATATCGCCTTTTTGAAAGCGCAAATCGGGATTGGCCCAGTCACTGGCGGAACCCGCGTAGATGCCGTCGGCGCGCTCGTTCACCTTCAGGCCGGCGTCCTGGCGCACATCGGCGGAGAAGGTGATATTGCCGCGGCCGTCGGCGAAATTCTCGCCGTAGACGAGTGAGAAGGCGCTTTGCTGGGCATCGCCGTATTCGGAAGTGGCGTAGCGGGCATCGATTTCCAACCCGTCGAAATCATCCCGCAGAATGAAATTCACCGCGCCGGTCACCGCGTCCCCGCCGTACACCGCCGAAGCGCCGCCGGTGAGCACTTCGACGCGCTCCACCAGCGTTTGCGGAATCGAACCGATATCCACCGCCGAGGTGCCTTGGGCGCCGCCGACATGGCGGCGGCCGTTCACCAGCACCAGCGTGCGCACCTGGCCGAGGCCGCGCAGATTTAGCCGGTTGCCGCCGGCACTGCCGCGATCCACCGAGGTTTCCTGGGTCAGCGATTGCAATAGGGCGGGCACATCATTGACCACATCGGACAGCGAGAACTCCCCGGAAGCGGCGATATCCTCGGCGGTTAGCGATTGCACCGGCAAAGCGCCGGTCAGATTCGGGTCGCGGGCGATGCGCGAACCGGTGACGAGCACCTCTTCGATGGTGTCTTCCTGCGCCAAAGTCTGGCCGGAAAACGGAACAATGGACGCGGCCAGCAACAGGGCGCCGGGCCGACGGCGGAATGCGTGAATGGATTTCTTCATAGTAGCCCCCCTCCTGGAGACATCGGAAATTAGCGGGTTACTGCATTGTTGTATTTTGCGCCGATGATACGCCCAAATATTGCCGTCCGCAATCTGCGCGCAGATTCAGGCGATCTGGCGCCGCGCGAGTTCGCAGAAGGGTCCTTCGACAGCCACCAGTTCTTCGTAGCGTCCTTACCTGCGCCACCCGCCCTCCACCGAGCACGATAATGCGGTCGGCCCGGCGAATGGTGGAAAGCCGGTGCGCGCAGACGATGCGCGTGATCGAAAGCGCTTCGATGCTCTGCATCACCATCTCTTGGTTTTTGTTGTCGAGCCAGCTAGTCGCTTGATCGAGAACCTATAAGGGGGGTTGGCGCGCCAGCGCCGCCGCCAACATGATGCGCTGGGCTTGGCCAAGGCGCCGAAGAAAACCAGAAAAATCGCGTTGGCTGCGAGAAAACTTCCCGTCTCGAAGGCGCTGCCGCTCCAAATGGTCGCGCCAATCACCGTTGCCACGGCAACCAGCGGCATGGCATTGCCGTTGCAGGGGGATTTGCGCGGCACCCATGGCGAGGCTCAAAGGCAGGGACAGCAGTCTCAGTACCAGGCCCAGCCAGCCCAGCAATGGAGTGTAGAAAAACAACAGCGCGAACGCCGGCAACAAAAACAGCACCGTCAGCAGGGAAGCCGAGACAACACCGGCGATTCGATCACGCAGTTCTTGAAAGCACATGATGCGAATCGACAAATCGCCAGCCGAGAACCCGCGGAAGAAGCTCATCGGCAAACTCAAGGCGTGGCTCCAAAGCGCCGCCGACAAGCGGGCGGCCATGCGTCCCTCAATCCGCATTCGCACCGTGCCCTGCAGCACAATGGGCAGGCCCGTCGCCGCGGCGAGGAACACCAGCTTTTCGTCCAGCGCCAGTCCGGGCACACTGCCTGATAGCCAGACGACACCGCTGCACTTCTTCACCCGCTTTCAGCAAGACGATCAAATCGCCGTCGCGGATGGAGCTCAAGCGATGGGCGATGATCAGGCAACTCGCGCCCCGGCGCCGCAGGGCGTCATCGACACGCAACTCGGTGACGTGGTCGAGCGAACTCGTGGCTTCGTCCAATACCAACACGGCGGGGTCGTCCACCAGCGCCCGGGCGATTTCCAAACGCTGCCGCTGGCCACCACTGAAGTTGCGCCCATGTTCCTGCACCTCGGAATCGTAGCCGCCGGCGCGGGAAACTCAAACATCGGCTGCGGCTAACCGATCCGCGGGTACGACCCAAAGCGGAAACGGTAGCAAATATCGGCGCTATTCTCAGCGATAAGCCGAACTGCTTGATGCTTTCGCCTGCCGCGTTTACAACCTAAGTCGCGACCAGCCCGCGGCTTCCGCCACCAACGCGGGCGCGATCAAGCACAGCTGTCGGTTGCCGGTTGCTTACCAATCGAAAACGCCGGAGATATTGCTGCCGCCGCCGACTTCCGCCACCTGCTGCTGGCTTAGCTCATTCACGGGCAGCACGAGCGTGACTTTGTTGGGTTGCTGCTCCATCACTTCGACGCTGAAACCGTCCGGCATGGGAGCGCCCAAGGCGTCTCCCACCGCGTTCCGGGTGTCCGACAGCAGCCGGGCGCGGAACTCGGGGTCTTGCATCGCCCGCTCGCGCAGGGCGCTAACTCAGCCGGAAGTCAGGCTCAAGAAACTTACAAGCTGACTCTATTGCGGCGGGGTAGGGGGTCAGGTAAAAGCGCGTTTTTATCGCCATTATTTTCTTATGGCACATATCCACATTTTCTAAGGCGGATACCCAGTCTTAAGGCCTTGCGCTTGCGCAGACATGGTGTTATGGTTACGTATAACACTAAAGCAGAACATGGAGTCCGGGACCTTGCCGGAGAACTGGAACAGTCGCGAACCCATTTATCGGCAATTGCGCGACCGCGTGGCCGAACACATCATCGACGGTCTTTGGACCGAAGGCGAGGCGGTGCCTTCGGTGCGGCGGATTTCCCATGAATTGCGCATCAATCCGATTACGGTATCCCGGGCTTATCAACTCTTGGTGGACGACGATCTGCTGGAGTCGCGGCGCGGCCGCGGCATGTTTGTCGCCGCCGGCGCGCGGGAACGCTTGCGGGAACTGGAAAAAGAGCGGTTTCTGCAACAGGAGTGGCCGGCGATCGTCGCCCGCATCGCCCGGTTGGGATTGAGGCTGGAGCAATTGCCGAATACCGCGGTCGGGCCGTCGGACAGCGGCGCGGGTGGCTCCGCAAACTGACGAATTGACAATTTGATGCATAGGCAAATACAGAGGGACGAAACATGAAAACCATCGTGACGGCCCGGGCGTTGGAGAAAACCTACGGTCGCCTGCGGGCGCTGGACGGGGTTGACCTCGCCATTCCGGCCGGTTCGATCAGCGGTCTGATCGGCCCCAACGGCGCCGGCAAGACCACCGCACTGAAAGCCCTGACCGGTTTGATTGATGCGCGGGGAGAGCTTGAAGTCGCCGGCATGGACCCGCGCGCGGCCCGGCACCGGCTGATGGAGGAAGTCTGCTTCATCGCCGATGTCGGCATCCTGCCGGGCTGGATGACACCGCGCAAACTGCTCGCTTACGTCGAAGCGGTGCATGGCGGATTCAACCGCAAACGCGCCGAGGAATTGCTGGCGGATACGGCGATTCCGGCCGACAAGCGCATCCGCGCCTTGTCCAAGGGCATGGTCACCCAGCTGCATTTGTCGGTGGTGATGGCCATCGACGCCGCCCTGTTGGTGCTTGACGAGCCGACCATCGGGTTGGACATCATGTACCGCAAGACCTTCTACGACCGGTTATTGAACGATTACTACGACGGTCGCCGCTCCATCATCGTCAGCACTCACCAGGTCGAGGAAATCGAGCATCTGCTGACCCATTTGCTGTTCATGGACCGAGGCCGGATTGTGCTCGACATGCCGCTGGATGACATCGCCGGTCAATTCGTCGAAGTGGCGGTGAGTCCCGAGCGGCGCGCCCGGGCGCTGGAATTGCGGCCCATGCATCAACGCGAATTGCTGGATCAACTGGTCTGCATTTACAGCGGCGCGCCGCGGCGCGAATTGGAAGGCCTGGGCGAGTTGCGGACACCCGCCGTGGCCGATCTGTTTGTGGCCAAACTCGCGGCCACACGCAAAGGAGAGAAGCCGAATGCAAACTGAACTCCGGCGCTTCGGCGCCCTGCTGAAAAAGGAATTGCGGGAGCACCGCAATCTGTTCGTCATCACGCCGCTGGTGTTCAGCCTGTTGCTGTTGTTGCTCGGCGCGACCGTGGTGCTGGCGCTGCCGGATGCGGCGGAGCGGGTGGCATTGGAGGAGGTCGTGAATTTATTGGCGAATCTTCCCGTTCGCTCGGCGGTGGCGATACCGCTGTCGCTGTCGTTTTCCTTCGCGCCGGCGCTGTTCCTGACCTCGATCATCTACCTCACGGTGTGTTTGTATCAGGACCGCAAGGACCGCAGCTTCCTGTTCTGGCAATCGATGCCGGTGGCGGATTGGCAAACCGTGCTCTCGCGGGTGGTGACCACGGTGTTCGTCATTCCGGCGGTCGCCGCGTTGTTTGTATTGTTCTGTCTGTTGGCGCTGATGCTGTTTCTGCAGGCGGCGGCCTGGCGTCACGATTTGGCTTTGGCACCGGTGAAATCGCTGTCGCTGGCACTGGACGGCGCCGTGCTTTTCTATTGCTTCGCTTGGGTCAACGGCTTGCTGCTGCTGCCGGTCATCGGTTGGTTCCTGCTGTTTTCGGCCTGGTCCCGGCGGGTGCCCTTCCTGTGGGCGGTGGGTGTGGCGGTGGCGCTGGCGTTGCTGGAGGCGTCGCTTTTCAAAAGCGTCTTTTTCGCCTACTGGCTGAACTGGAGCGCCAAAGCCGCGGTGCTCGGCTACGCCGATATCCAAGCGGCGCTGTTCAGCTACGACATGGTAATCGCCCTCGCCCTCGGCGCGGTGTTGCTGGCTGGCGCCGCCCATATGCGCCGCTTCAATGATTGACCCGGTTGGATTGGATACCGAACAAGGGGAACGATATGAAAAACCAGATTCTGCGCAATCGCCATACGCTGCTGGCCGCGACCCTCGCCGCATTCTTCGGGCTGGTGTTGCTGGAAGCCAATCTCGCCGACCGGCGGATATTCAGCTTTGAGATCGACAACAGCTTCATCCAATTGCGGCTCGGCGAATCGGTGTTCGAAAACGAACTGGAATTTCTCGAAGACTTCGGCATAAATATCCAGTTCTGAGTGCTTCGACCATCCGCGTTTTCCGGTTTGGCGGCCGCGAAACTGAATCGGCGCACCCGGTGGCGGGGCGGCAGGCGTGCTGGTATGCTCCGCGCACCGCAAGTCGCAGGATGGCTTCCTCCATGGTCACGAATACGAAGATCGTCCTCGCCCGCAGGCCCGAGGGCGAGCCCGGCGACGACTGTTTCCGTGTTGAAAGCGAAACCCTGCCCGAACCGGGCGCGAACCAGATCTTGATAGCGGTTAGCTGGTTGTCACTCGACCCCTACATGCGCCCGCGCATGAACGACATGAAATCCTACGCCAAGCCGCTCGGCATCGGCGATGTGATGACCGGCGAAACCACCGGGGTGGTGCTGGCGTCGAAATCGGACAAGTTTCGAGTGGGCGACCATGTGGCCGCCCATCTCGGCTGGCAGTCCCATATCCTGGTCGATGCCGACCATCCGGCGCTGATGCCGGTGGATCTTGCCAACGGCAGTTTGTCCGCCCATCTAGGCGTGGTGGGCATGCCGGGGAGAACCGCTTATTTCGGTTTGAAAGAAGTCGGCAAACCCAGGGCCGGCGAAACTTTGGTGGTGGCTGCGGCTTCCGGTGCGGTGGGTTCGGTGGTCGGTCAAATGGCGAAAATACTCGGCCTTCGCGCCGTGGGCATCGCCGGCGGCCCGGCAAAATGCGCTTACGTCGCCGAAGAATTGGGCTTTGATGCCTGTATCGACTACAAAGCCGACGATTTCGCGAATAATCTCGCCGCAGCCTGTCCAGATGGTGTCGATATCTATTTCGAAAATGTCGGCGGCGCCGTGACCAAAGCGGTGGCGGGCCTGCTCAATCCCGGTGCCCGGGTGCCGATCTGCGGCTATATTTCCAATTACAACGATGCCAATCTGGCGGGGGCCGAAACGCCGTTCCGTATTCTCAAAAGGCTCGACCCAACGCCCGAGCACCGCTTTTTTCTGGTCACGGAATGGCAGGATCGCTGGCTCGAAGCCACCCGCCAACTCGGCCAATGGATCGCCCAAGGCGAATTGAAGTATCGGGAAAGCGTTGGCGAAGGGCTCGAACGCGCCCCGGAGTATTTCCGCGGCATGCTTAAAGGCCGCAATTTCGGCAAGCAATTGGTCAAAGTCGAGGACTGATTGCCGGCTGCGGCGGCCCACGACGGAAGCCGGCAGTCCGGCCTAATTGAAAGAAACAGCACACCGCGGCAGTCCGATGGTTCGTTGCTGAAGCGGGTAAAGAGAGAGTGGATATGAGCTTGTTCGATCTAACCGATAAAGTCGCGTTGATCACCGGCTCCAGCCGGGGCATCGGCAAAGCCATCGCCCTGCGCTACGCCGAGCACGGTGCCAAAGTCGTGGTTGCCAGCCGCAATCTTGATGCCTGCGAAGCGGTGGCGGCGGAAATCCGCGCCGCCGGCGGCGAGGCGGCGGCCATTGCCTGCAATATCAATTATCAGGAACAGTTGCAGTTGTTGGCGGACGGTGCCCGGGACCGTTTCGGCCGCATCGACGTGCTGGTCTGCAACGCGGCGCTGAATCCGCATTTCGGCCCATCCCAGGAAATCCCCGACGAAGCTTTCAACAAAGTCATGCACGCCAATATCGGCAGCATTCACCGCCTGTGCCGCATGGTGATTCCCGGCATGGCGGAGAACGGCGGCGGTTCGGTGATTATCGTTTCCTCGATCGCCGGACTGAAAGGCTCGGAATCACTCGGGGCCTATGCGATTTCCAAGGCGGCCGACATGCAGATCGCGCGCAATTTGGCGGCCGAATGGGGGCCGCGGAATATCCGTGTGAATTGCATCGCTCCGGGCTTGGTGCGAACGGATTTTGCCCGCGCCCTGTGGGAGAATCCGAAGATCTACGCGGCCACCGTGAAGCAGTATCCACTGCGGCGCATCGGCGAACCCGACGAGATTGCCGGCGCCGCGGTGTATTTCGCCTCGGCCGCGGGCAATTTCACTACCGGCCAGACCTTGGTGGTCGATGGCGGCGGCACCAGCGCCGGCTGACCCCGCCACCGGGCGCTCTGCCCGCCGCCGCCGGGCCGCAACCGGCTTGGAATGGAAAAGCGCATTATGAATCTGGGATTGTCCGAGGAATTAACTGAAGTTCGCGAAAAAATCCTCCGCTTCGTCGCCGAACAGGTGGAGCCGGTGGAGCGCGAGTATCTCGCCGAAATCGATGTTGGCGACCGTTGGTCCCATACACCTCGGCAGGATGAAATCCTCAATGGCCTGAAGCGCGAAGCGCGTCGGCAGGGCCTGTGGAATTTCTTTTTGCCGGAAAGTCAGGGCGGGGCCGGCATCAGCAATCTGGAGTACGCGCATCTGGCGGAAATCATGGGCCGCAGCAGGCTCGCTTCGGAATCCTTCAATTGCAGCGCCCCGGATACCGGCAACATGGAAGTATTGGAGCGCTTCGGCTCGGAGGAGCAGAAAAAGACTTGGCTCGAACCCCTGCTGGCGGGGGAAATCCGTTCGGCGTTCGCCATGACCGAACCCGATGTCGCTTCCTCCGACGCCACCAATATCGCCACCCGGGCCGTGCTGGACGCTGGCGAATGGGTGATCAACGGCGAGAAATTCTATATATCCGGTGCCGGCGACGCCCGCTGCAGGATCATGATCGTGATGGTGGTGACTGATCCAAACGCGCCGCGGCACAGCCGCCAGTCGCAGATTCTGGTGCCGAAGGATACTCCCGGCGTGGAAATCGTCCGGCCCATGTGCGTTTTCGGCCACGACGACGCGCCCCACGGCCATATGCACATCAAATTCCACAATGCGCGAGTGCCCGAAAGCAATATCATCCGCGGCCGCGGCCGCGGTTTTGAAATCTCCCAGGGCCGCCTCGGCCCCGGTCGTATCCACCATTGCATGCGCTCCGTCGGCGCGGCGGAAAAAGCGCTGGATTTGCTTTGCGAGCGGGCGGTGAGCCGGGAGGCTTTCGGCAAACCGCTGGCGGAACTCGGCGGCAACTACGATGTTATCGCCGACAGCCGCATCGAAATCGACATGTGCCGTTTGTTGGTACTGCGCGCGGCGTGGCTGATGGATGAGATCGGCAACAAGGCCGCCCGGGACGCGATTTCCCAAATCAAGGTGGCGGTGCCCAATATGGCCCTGCGGGTGATCGACCGCGCCATGCAGATCCACGGCGCTGCGGGTGTTTCCCAGGATTTTCCGCTGGCGTCGCTGTGGACCGCCCAGCGCACGCTGCGCCTGGCCGACGGCCCGGATGAAGTGCATCGGCGTGTGATCGCCAGAAAGGAATTGGCGAAGTACCGCTGAGGCTTCGCCCACCCGGGTGTTGCGAAAGCCGGCGGCGCTAGGCCGATCGACCGCAGGGGTCGGGAGCCGGCACCCGAGCTGGAAATTCCTTGTTTCATCGGCACAGGGCCCGCCGGCCCGGTCGGCGGTGGATGAAATGGTATCGATTGCGCGCTCCCCGGTGGATGACTCCGGCACCCTGGCACCCGATCAGCCCGCGGTGGACGTGGTGATACCGACTTGGGATCGCGCCGCCCTGCTGCGGCGGGCGCTCGATTCGGTGCTGGCCCAAACTTTGCCGGCGCGGCGGATCATCGTGGTGGACGACGGTTCCACGGACGCGACCGCAGCGCTGCTTGCGGAGTATCCGCAAGTTGAATGTCTGCATCAGGAAAACCGCGGCGTGAGCGCGGCGCGGAATCTGGGCATTCGCCATGGCGACAGCGAATGGGTCGCCTTTTTGGATTCCGACGACGAATGGCTGCCGGAAAAACTCGCGGCGCAGTTCGCCGCTTGGGCCCGGCGGCCGCGGCACCGGCTGTTGCACTGTGACGAGATCTGGATTCGCAACGGTCGCCGGGTGAATCCGGCGCGAAAGCATCGCAAGCGCGGCGGACGCATCTTTCAATACTGCCTGCCGATGTGTGTGATTTCGCCTTCGGCGGCGGTGATTCATCGCAGCTTGCTGGCGGAAACCGGCGGTTTCAATGAGGCGCTGCCGGCCTGCGAGGATTACGATTTATGGCTGCGAATTTGCTGCCGCCAGCCTGTGCTGTACGTGGACCGGCCATTGCTGCGCAAGTACGGCGGGCATGCCGACCAGCTTTCGCGCCGGCATTGGGGCATGGACCGCTTTCGCGCCCGGGCGTTGAGCGATTTGCTTGACAGCGGCGAACTGTCCGAGCCGGACCGCCGCGCCGCGCTGGCGACCCTGCGGGAAAAATGCCGAATTCTCGTCGAAGGTGCGCGCAAACGCGGCAATTTCGCCGTCGCCGAAGAATTCGCTGCGCTGCCAAGCCAATTCGAAGCCGCAAGCGCGCAACACCCATCATCAGCCCAGGCAACGCCAACCGCGAAAACCATGGAAACCTCTGGGATACCCACCTTGAAAAATCCCGGGACACCCACCCCGAAGAGGGAAAACCGTGGGACACCCACCCCGAAGAGCGCGACCACCGAAACCCATGGGGCACCCACTCGGGTGGCCAGGGAAAGCAAGTGACCGGCAAGCTTAATTTGGTCGTGGCGCATATGGCGGAGGCCAGGCCGCTGCTCGCTTGGTTCGACTTGGCAGAAATCGAAGCCCGCGGGGAGTTCCGCCATTTCGGAAATTCCTCTGGGATGGCGCTGGTGGTCACGGGAACGGGAGTCGAACGCGCCGCCGCCGGTGTGCGCTGGTTGCGCGAACGGCATCCCGCCGACGCTTGGCTGAATTTGAGCATCGCGGGCCATCCAAGCGCCGCTGTCGGCGCTGGGCGGTTGATTCACGCCATCCGGTACCGGGCCGGCGGCGAGCGGTTTTGGCCGCCGATCCTGGATTTGGGATTACCCAGCTGCGAATTGATCACCGTTGACGAACCGGAAACGGCCTACCCGGAAGACGCCGCCTACGATATGGAAGCCGCGGGATTTTACGCCGCGGCCGTCGGCCCAAGCCCCGCGGATCTGGTGTATGTATTCAAGATCGTGTCCGATAACCGCGAACACCCTCTGCGCGAGTTCGATCCGAGCCAAGTCCCGGCCTTGTTCGAAAAACAGCGAACCGCCATCCGCAAACTCAGCGACCACCTGCGCGGACGCGCCGCGGCGTATGCGAATTGGTGTCAACTGCCGCCGGAATACGAAGCGCTGCGGCGGAAGTACCGTTTCAGCACCACGCGCAAAGCCAGCTTCGCCCGCCTGTGCCGCCGCTTTCGCGCCTTGGGACAACAACCGCGGCTGGCCGAGCTGGCTCGCAGCCGCTATCGGGACGCCGCGGCGCTGATGACCGCGCTTGAGTCGGCTCTCGCGCAATCCCCCCAAGCCGATAGCGAATCTGTCGCTTCCGAGACCGGGATGCCGGATTGGCGAAAACAGCGAATCCGTCCGCTTCAGGCCAGCCCGGAATCCGTCGGCGCGCCCCGCCCTCCGGTGGGCCCCTTCGCCGCCGGTTTGGAACAGTCGGGAGACCGGCCGGCGCGCTCGCTCAACGGACCAACGCCCAAGCGGGAAGCGGAGAAATGATTTTCCAGCTTAAGCCCGTTGGAGGAGCAACCGGCCATGTTCGCCGCGGTCTATATTGAGTCCGCGGTCCGCGATCACCCCCGGGCGCGGGCGATTCTCGACCGCTATCGTCATCTGCCGCGGATCGAATGCGAACGCTTTGGTGAAATCTTCAACCGCAAGGCGCAAAATTTCCGCCTGCAAAAAGAACACCCGGCGCTGATTCTGGCGCGCAAGCACGGGCGCAAAGTGCTGCCGGCACCGGGCGGCTACGGCTTCGAAGCGGGCCGCAGCCATTATTTTTCCCATATGCTGAATTGCGTCTACGACTGCCGCTATTGCTTTCTCCAGGGAATGTACCGCTCGGCCCACTGCGTGTTGTTCGTCAATTACGAAGATTTCGCCGACTCCATCCAAAACACGCTGGCCGCCAAAAACACGGCGGGGGACATCCATGCCAGCGCCGCCGAAATCACTCGCGCCGGAGGCGGCGGTGTTGGTGAATGGGACACCCAGAGCCGCGCAAGCGCCGCCGGCGAAGTTTTTTACAGCGGCTACGATTGCGACAGTTTGGCGCTGGAACCGGTCAGCGGATTCGCCGACTATTTCGTGCCTTTCTTCGCGAATCTTCCCGGTGCCGTTTTGGAATTACGCACCAAGAGCACGCAAATCTCCGGCCTGTTACGGATGGAACCGACACCGAATTGCATCATCGCCATGAGTTTCACCACCGCCGATGCGGCGCGGCGCTGGGAACATCAAGTGCCATCCATCGCCAAACGCCTGGCGGCGCTGCGGCGCTTGCAGGATGCCGGCTGGCCAGTGGCGCTGCGCTTCGAACCGCTGCTGCCGACGGCGAATCCGGCCGAGTACGAAGATCTGTTCGATGAAGTCTTCAGTCGCATCCGCGGCGACCGCCTGCATTCGGTGAGTACGGGCCTGTTCCGTATGCCCGCGGACTATTTCCGCAACACCCTGAAGCTGTATCCCGACGAAGCCCTGTTCGCCCGCGAGACGCGAACCGAGAACGGCGTGGTGTTTCTCAAGCAGCCGGACGGGGAAGCTTGGCTGGCGCGACTGGAAGCCTCCCTGTTCCGGCACATCGACCCTTCGCGTTATTATCGCTGCGCCGACTAATTGGGATGCGACCGCCATGAGCGATGATGGCAAACCCCTGGCCGTGATTTCGGGAACGAGCTCCGGCATCGGACTGGCCATGGCCACGAAACTGCTTGAGCGGGGCTATGGCGTGCTTGGCCTTGATCGGAAACCGGCCGAGGACGGGATGCGCCATCCCCACTATCGCCGGGAGTTGATCGACTTGTCAGACATCGACGCTTTGCCGGGTCGCATCGCCGCGATCGAAGGCGACTTGGACCAGCCGGTGCGCGCGCTGGTCAACAATGCCGGCGTCGGCCGCATGGGTTTTCTCGAGCAACTCTCGGTGGCGGATCTGCGTTTGGTGATGGATACCAATTTCTTGTCCCACGCCATCGTCACCAAGGCTTTTCTGCCGGGCATGAAGCGCCGGGGCCGCGGCGACATTGTTTTCACCGGCTCCGAGGCGGCGTTGACCGGCGGCAGACAGGGCAGCGTCTACTGCGCGAGCAAATTCGCCATTCGCGGTTTCGCCCAAGCCTTGCGGGAGGAATGCGGCAAATCCGGCATCCGCGTCAGCTTGATCAATCCCGGCGCCGTGCGCACGCCGTTTTTCCACGATTTGCATTTTGAGCCGGGAGAAGGGGAGGATGCGGCCATCGCCCCGGAAGATGTGGCGGAAACGCTCGCGATGATCCTGGAGGCGCGGCCGGGCATGGTATTCGATGAAATCAACGTGTCGCCCTTGCATCGTATATGGCGCAAGAAACCTTAAACCGCAAGCCTTGAAGCGACCCCATTGCGACAATATGACGCAGCGACTGGCGGCTTGGATGCGCGCCCGCTCTGTCATAATCGATTTTGGTTGATGGCCGCTCGAGTAAGCGGGACCGGTCGCGAAATCTCCATTCACAATGCAGAGAAGGTTCAACATGAAGTTGGTTTATTTTTTCCGCTCTTTTTGGCGCGCCAGCGCGGCTTCGACCGTTCTGGCCGCTTTGGCCGCCAGCACGGCGGTGTATGCCCATACTCCGTTGCAAAGTTCTTCTCCCGCGCCGGGCGCCAGCGTTGGAGGGATTTCCGCGATTGCGCTGAAGTTCAATGGGCCAGTGCGTTTGGTGCGTCTGCGGATCCTCCGCGGCGACGAGGAAATTCCCCTGGGCTTCACGCCGAATCCCGTGCCGGCCGCCTCCTACGAGATAGCGGCGCCGAATATCCCCGCCGGAGAAATTGCCGTTGAATGGGCGGCGATCAGTGGGGATGGCCACACCATAACCGACACTTTCAGCTTCACTCTTGATCCGGGCACCGGGGCAACAGCCGCCGATTGATTCCCGGCAGGCGCAATCATGGGCCTTGTGCCCGCGACCGGCTGGGAACTCGCCATACAACTGGCGAAACTGCTTGAATACCTGGGTATCGCCAGTCTCGCTGGCGGCACCGTCTGTCTGCTGTTCTACCAGGATGGACGCCGCCGGACAATAGCCTCGACCGCGGGCTATATCGGTTTTTGCTGCCTGCTTGGCTTCAGCGGCGCCTTGCTCGCTTTTCTATTCCAGGTGGGGATGACCAGCGGTTCGGGCTTGGCCGGCATGTTCGACCCGGCCATGGCGCGCTTGCTGCTCAGCTTTGAAATTGGCGATGCCACCCTGCTGCGCTTGGCGGGCTTTCTCGCGCCGGCCGCGGCGTGCGCCGTATTTGCCGGTGGTATCGGCAAAGGTCCGCCGACCCGCGCCCAGCTGCGAACGCTCGGCGCGGTAAACACTCTCTCGCTGTTGCCGCTGCTGGCGAGTTTTGTGGTGACTGGCCACATCGCCGTACTGGGGTTGGTCGCCAAAGCATCCATCGTCCTGCATCTGTTGGCGATCAGCGTTTGGGTCGGTGCTTTTTTCCCCTTGCTGCTGCTGTGTTGGAACGGTGGCGGGGACAGTTTGGCGACCACCATGAGAGGCTTTGGCGACATGGCCGCCTGCTGTTTGCTGTTGCTGTTTGCCGCGGGCCTGATTTTGCTGCTGGAGGTTTTCCAAACGCCCGCGCAATTGGTTTCGACGTCTTATGGCGCAACTTTGCTGATTAAGTTGAGCTTGGTGGGGCTGCTTTTGCTGATCGCGGCGGGCAATCGCTTTATCTTGGTGCCGCGCATGTTGGCGGGGGCGGGGCCGGCGAATTTGTCCATGGCTATTACGGCCGAGATGATTGTCGCGCTGGCGATACTGATCGTTACCAGTTACTTGGCCACCACGGTTGGGCCGCCGTCGATGCCGATGTAAGCCGCGGGCTTGCAAGCAGCGGGATATCGACGGGAATTCGTCTCAGGTTAAATCGATTTCCGGCGGTGATATCGGCCCTATGGGCTCCGGTTTCCGCTCCAGCCGGGAAACCGTCCAAGTGGTCAAATCGAGTTGCAGCAGCTGCCCCGATCCGCTGCCGCCGTGCAGTGCTTCGGTCGTGGTTGGGCCGCGCCGGGCGAACAGCAGGGCATTCCCCGCGGGCGACCAAACCAGATTTTCGAGGGTCATGCTGCTGTGATAAACCGCGACCGGCTCGCCGCCGACGGTCGATTCTTCCAGTTCTCCCAGCCAGATGGTTGAACCGGTCGCGTCGTGCTGGATGAAGGCGAAGCGGCTGCCGTCCGCCGACAGCACCGGCGCTTCGGAACGTACGCCGGCGAAGCCGACGCTGCCTACGGGGACAAAGCGCCGCTCGAAGTCCTCCGCGGCGGCGTCGTAGCGGAAAGGTCCCGTCGATTGGGGTTCGCGAACCATTATCCAACCCCCGGCGACAAACACCGCGGCGAGAACAGACAGGGCCAGCGCTGTCCACTGGGGCGCGAACCGCTTGGGGTTGGCATACACACCGTCCGTTTCACCCGCGGCTGATACCGTTACCAAGCGGTAACCGTATTTGGGCACGGTTTCTATTTGCACGGAGTCGTCGCCGGACGCCAGGTGCTTGCGCAATTCGGAAACCGCCCGGGTCAGCGAATTTTCAGTAACGATCACCCGCGGCCACAATTCCGCGATCAATTCGTCCCGGCGCAGCGTCCGGTCGGAATTGGCGGCGAGGAACCCGAGCAGACGCATCAGCCGCGGTTCTAGCTTTCTCTCCACTTTCCGCCGCCGGTGGTGGATTCGATTGCGCTGGGGCTGCACCCGCCAGTGTCCAACGACAAACTCCACTTGCCGCGGCCGCGCCGGTTCGCTGTTTGCTTGCTGCATGGTTTGCATTTCGCAATCGCTTCCAATCCGCGGAAACTTCAACCCCATCAATACTTGTGGAACTCGATTATAGACGCTTGGAGCCGTCAATTGGTTTCAAATCGCCCTCCGCCGTGGGCGGCATCACCTATTCTGGATGTTTTCTTCAGTTTTCCTTCCGTGAAACTGTGCCGGGCGCACCTATCCTGATGCCCTGAACCGCTGCATCCGGCGGGATCCAAACTCGATAGACAGTGAAACGCAACGCGAACACCGCAAGGAGAACATCGATGACCAGACGAAATCCATCAATCAAAACGCCGTGGTCCCCCGCTCGGGGTCTGGGGTTGATGGCGCTGCTGGCCTTGGCGCTCGCCGGCCAGGCCCGCGCTGCCAGCACCGAGGCGCTGGCGCGGGGCGTTCCAACCCTGGCGCCCATGCTGGAGGAAATCAACGGCGCCGTGGTCGAAATCGTCACCACCCGGGAAATCCCCGAGCAGCGCCGCTTTTCTTTCGGCGGCAATGAATTGCCGGAAGAGTTGCGCCGTTACTTCCAAAACGTACCCGGATTCGGCTTCCCCGAAGGTGCGCGGCCCTATCGCCGGGGCGCCGGTTCGGGAGTCATCATCAATGCCGAAGCCGGTTATGTGGTGACCAATCATCATGTAATCGAACAGGCCACGTCCATCAGCGTGCGGCTTGATGACGGCCGCCGCGCCGAAGCGGAATTATTGGGCAGCGACGCACAAACCGATCTCGCCTTGCTGCGAATCGGTCTCGATAATCTGGTGGCGATCGAATTCGCCGACATCAATACCGTTCATGTCGGCGATTACGTGGTCGCGCTGGGCAATCCTTTCGGCATCGGCCAGACCGCCACCGCGGGCATCGTCAGCGCCCTCGGGCGTTCCGGTCTGAACAGCAACAACTACGAGGATTTCATCCAAACCGACGCGGCCATCAACGTCGGCAACTCCGGCGGCGCTTTGATCGACCTCGAAGGCAGGTTGGTCGGCATCAATACCGCGATCATCAGCGGCAGCGGCGGCGGCAACAACGGCATCGGCTTCGCCGTGCCGGTGGATATGCTGCGGGCGGTGGTGGAACACCTTGAAAGCGACGGCGAGGTCAGGCGCGGATTGCTCGGTGTGTCCATCGCCGATGTCACCGCCGAGATCACCGAAGCGCTTCAGTTGGAGACGGATTCCGGCGCCATGGTGATCGCGGTGTCCCCCGGCAGCGGCGCCGAAGCCGCGGGCATCGAAGTATCCGATGTCATCGTCGAGTTGAATGGCGAAGCCGTCGGCAATTCCCGCGAGCTGCGCAACCGGGTGGGATTGATGCGTCAGGGTCGGGAAGTAGACTTGGCGCTGTTCCGGGATGGCCGCCGCATCGAGCTGGAAGCGGTCATTGGCTCCGCCGACGGTCGCGCCTTGGCGGTCGATTCGCGAACGCCGCAAAGCGCCGGCTTCCGCGGTGCTCTATTGCGCGACGGTAACAACTCCGGCGCGGCCGGCGTTGAAGTAAGCAGTGTGCAGGAAGGTGGTAGAGCTTGGGCTGCCGGCCTGCGCGCCGGGGACATCATCGTCGCCGTCAATCGGCGGCCGGTGGAATCTCTCGCGGATTTCAACCGCATGGTTGAAGAAGCTGGCGATTTTGTTGGGATCACTGTCCTGCGGGATGATCGGCAGATGCTTCTGCTGATGCGCTAGTCCGGCCAACCCAATTTGTCGGACTACCGCAAACTCCCACAGTTGGCGATTCGGGCTTATGGATCTTCCTTGATCCATCCCTCCTCAGTCCCGATCGCCGCGGCAGTGTCCCACTTTTGGGCCGGTCTGTGCAACAGGCCGGCCTTTTTTTTTGCTCCCGGATGGGCTCGGATGGCCGCTCCGCGGCGCGCTGCGCTTGCTGGCCCGGGGATGCAATATTCGGGATTGGCGTGTACATTGCGCACTCCGCCGGGCAAAGGAAGCGGCAGATGAATCCAGTCATAGAGTTGTTGCAGTCCCACCGTTCCATCCGCAAATTCACTGAACAGCCAATCGCGCCGGAATTGTTCGATGAACTCGTTCGCGCCGGCCAGGGCGCGGCGACTTCGAGCTTTCTCCAGGGCGCGACGATTATCCGCGTCACCAAGCGCGGCAAGCGCGAACGGCTGGCCGAATTGGCTGGAAACCAGCGCTATGTGGTCAAGGCGGCGGAGTTTCTGGTGTTCTGCGCCGACCTAAAGCGGGCAGGCAACTATTGCCGCGAGTACGGCAAGCCCTTCGGAGGTGATTACACTGAACATTTCATCATCGCCACGGTGGATGTGGCATTGATGGCCCAGAGCATGGTCTGCGCGGCGGAATCGGCCGGACTGGGCATTTGCTACATCGGCGGCATCCGCAACAATCCGGGCCCGGTCAGTGAACTGCTGGAATTGCCCCGGGGCGTTTATCCGGTGTTCGGTCTCTGTCTCGGCTATCCCGCCCAGAACCCGGAAATCAAACCCCGGTTGCCGATTCCGGTGATTTTGAAACAAGACCGCTATCAAGAGGCCGGCGATGGGGAGGCGATTCTGGCCTACGACGAGACGGTGCGCGAATACTATGCCAAGCGCACCGGCGGCGGCCACGGCATCAGTTGGTCGGAACAGGTGTCGGTGCTGTTGTCGGAAAAGTCCCGCCCGCATATGCGCGACTTCCTCGCCGGGCAGGGATTCACTTTCAAATAGATTCCGCCGCCCTGGGGTATGGGCCGGATGGGTCAGTCGACCTCGCCGCTGCGGTAGGCGCCGGTTTCCGGCAGAACTTCCTCCCGTTCACTCACCAAACTACCGATGAACTCCGATGGCGGGATTGCGCCGTCGCCGAAAGCGAATTTGAACTCGCCGTTGAGCAGCCTGCGCCGCTGATTGTCGGTGACCGACCAACGGGCGATGTAGTAGTCGGCCGGCGGCAATTCGACAGGTATCGGATAGACGAAGCTTTGCCCCATGCGCTCCGGGTCGTAGATGAAGCCGATATTGATCCATTCTTCGCTCGCTGTATACAGGGCCAGCTTCAACAGCCGCACATCGACGCGAAAACTCATCGTGATCATTCGCGGCGGCGCCGTCAGCACCGAATCGTCCGGGGGGAAAGTGACTCCTGGCGACAGCACGCCGTGGGAATGCTGCGCCAACGCCGGAACGGCGAGAACGCCGAGCATCAGACTGAGAACGAGGGCGCGGAACCTGCGGTGAACATGGCCAAATAGTAACGGAAACCGGTATTCCGCGCAGATTGTCGCTGCCTAAGGCGCTCGGCTGTCCCGGCGCTTTTCAGCCCGGGGATTCGCCAGTGGGCACTGGCGGAATTTTTGTTTTCGACGGGAAATAAACCATCGTCTGCCGGGAGAGTGCTGCCAAGCGGCCGTCACGGCTGAAGATCTTGCCCGACTGCTGGGTGTAACCATGGGCCGCCCATTCGATATCGAAGCGCAGCAGAAACCAGCGGTCGAGCCATTCCGCAGCCGGTACGACGAATTCCAGTGACCAAGACAGGGAACTGGAAGGTGCGTGAGTGTCGGTGAAGCGGTTGAGCAGAACCGGCGGCGGAATATCGGCGATGGCGACCAAGGCTTCCTCGGGGAAAGCTCCCAGGTCGCAACGATGGGCCGCCCAGATGTCGATCCGATTTTTCCCATCCCCGGAGTAAGGTGCTCCACCAGAGACCCATTGGCCATTGAAAAAACGCAGAAATCCCGGCATTCGCCGCGCCTGCGGGCCGCCCAGCGGCGTATTCCGCGGCGGCGGCGTGGAACCGAAGCCGTGGTCTATGGCGATTTCGAGCGCCGGGCGGGGTTTGCCGAAGGCTGCCAACGCCTGCAAACAGGTTTGGCCGTCTTGCACGATTGTGGCGCTGATTTGGGAAACGCTGCCGCCTTCGCGCGTAAGGGTGGTTCGCACTTCGGATTCACCGGGCAGCAGGGGCCCGACGAATGAAACCAGCAACGAGCGCAGCGGACGGTCGGCGGGTACCCGCTTGCGCATGGCGCAGACCGCCAGCGCCGCCGCGACGCCGCCGAAAATGGATCGACCCTGAGACCAGCCCGTCGAAACCACGGCGCGATTGCCGGTGCTTTCCCGCAAGTTGGTCAAGATTTCTGACAAGTCGCTTTCCATGGTGTTATGCTCCGCAACGCTTGGTTTAGCCCCAGTTCGCCCGCCGGTCTCTCGCCCGAAGTTGCGCCATGCTGTGTTTCGGCTTCCGCCGCGAAATCCGCCTTTTTTCCGCCATCGTTTGCCTGCTGCCGCCGGCGGGCGGTGTTTTGGTCCAAGCCAATCCGGTCATGTATGCGTCTTCGGATGCCGCCGAATTAGCGGTCGAAACGCGAACTTCACCCGTGGACGACGCGGTGCTCGATGCGGCCCCGGAAGAATTGCGGCTGATTTTTCCCGCCGCCGTGCATTTGGTGAAACTCACGCTGCGCGATGAAAACCGCGCCTGGGTGGAAATCGATTTCCGCTACAACCCCCGTTCCGCCACTACCCACGCTTGGCGTTTGCCGGAACTTCCCCCCGCGAACTATTACACCGCCGAGTGGGCGGCACTCACTTCCCGCGAGCAATTATTGCGCGGCAGTTTCAGTTTCGCCTTCGGCGCCGGCGCCCGGGAGCCATCGCGGCTTCGGTGGGAGCGGGAGGAATTCCTGCGGCGGCGGGCCGGTATCGATGCGGATACCCGCTATGTGGCGCCGCCGCCCACCAGATCATCATCAACCAAGAGCCGCGCCCCGTCAACCGGGGCTTGACCGAAGGCTTCGAGCTGGCTGACCTGAATAGCCCGGATGTGACTTTCAGCGCGCGCCGCGGCGCGGTGCCCGCCGCCGTCATCGCCGAGCAGTTTCCCGCCGCCGAGCTGCTGCTTTTCGACGACGAAGGCGCCGTGGTGCAGGAAGTGTTGAACGGCAACGCCCACGCCACCATGGCCGCCGAACCCCTGCCTTCGCGGGAAGCGCGTGCCTATCCGCAAATTCTGCACCGGCCCTTCGATGTGTTGTTCAACGAATTGGGCGAGGGTTTCGCTCTGCGCAAGGGCGACCCCGACGCGCTGAATTTCTTCAATAATTGGATCGCCCATTACTGGCGCACGGGTTGGCTGGCGGAACGCCACGGCTATTGGTTTGCCACCGAACAGTGGGCCGACCAAGTCTTCTAGGGAAGCCGCGCGGCGGCGAGGTCCATAGCGAATCGCGAGGGCGGCCCGAATGAGTGGATTGCGCGGCTGGACCAAACGCCTGACTTGGATGGACGGCGTATTGCTGGCGCTGCTGGCGGCGTTCCTGGCGTATGTCTGGCTGCAAATCGACGGCCGCTTGAACTACGTTTGGCGCTGGGAATTGATCCCCGGCTATCTGTTCCGCTTCGACGAAGAACAGAGCCGTTGGGTCGCCAATTTGTTTAGGGGCTTATACGCTTAGCTAGCCAATGTCTCATCAAGGAGAAGCATCTTGACCGCTACGTTCGCGAATTCGTCGGTCGACACAACATCCGCGATCTTGACACCGTGGTGCAGATGTCCACGCTAGCGTGCGGTATGGTCGGCAAGCGGCTGCGGTACAACGATCTCATTGCGGGTTGATGCGCCATGTCTTTGAACAAGAATATGAACAAGGCAAGGCGACGGAAAAACGGGTAGTGGGCAGTGGCTCGGTTTGACAAGCAATAGTGTTTTGCGTTTTGTGCGCTCGTTTGGGTGGTCCAGATATCCTTGATTGCATGTTGAATATGATACAACTGGATATAGGTTGAAAACAGGGGGTTGTAAGGGTTCAGGACCTTTCGGACATTTGAGGTTTGGCACAGGCGTTGTCCTCAAGACTGACAAGATATTCGTTTGGCGTCATCCAGTCGAGCGAAGCGTGGGGCTTTTTGGGGGCAGGAGCTTGAGGGGGAGTTTATCGGCCTGGCAGGCTGCCTCGAACTCGCTCATGAACTCGCTGCCGCCGTCAACCTGGATGGATCGGAGCGGGAAGGGCATTGCGTCGGCGAGCGCGTCCAGGAAGCGTTTTGCGTTTCCGGCGGTGGCTCGGGACAGGGATGCAGACGCGGGCGAGCATGGCGCGGATGCGGGCCTTGCCCATGAAGGGGTGCTCGCCGCCTGTCAGCACCGCAGTAATACTCCCCAAAAGTGCCGAAGTAAAAATCCCCAGTTGGCGCTTGGGTGATCGCCCCCGGGGGCGATCACCCAAGCGTGGGTATCGGTGCTTGAGGCCAGGGAGCACAACCATGATCAAACTAAGGGAGATCGTCATGATCCATGAACTCAAGAACAAGGGGTTGAGCATTTCCGCTATAGCTCGCCAGACCGGTCTGAATCGCAAGACTGTGCGCAAGCAACTCAGGCGCGGACTGCAAGCTGTCCAGTATGGGCCGCGGCAGCCGAGAACGAGGACACCTTAACGGGAGGTCCAAAAAAGTGGGACCAGCTCAAACTGCGTGTCGATTCAAACGCGCAACACCTTCATCACCTCGTCGCCCAGATGGTTGATGACCTTGACGGCGATGCGGCCTGATTCCGGTTTCGGGAAGGGGCGCGAGGTGTCGCTGTTGAGCGTACTCCAGGCATCCTCGTTGATTTCGGCCTTGAGGGTGGTTTTGAGCGATTTGTAGGGGTCGTTTCTGCCGAGAAAATAGGCTTGGCGAACGAAGAAGCTTTCCTCGTTGTAGTCAGTGTCTATGAACCAGCAGGCGATGCCGCCCGGGCCGTCGCTGCGGATTTCTCCGGTGTTGGGGTGAAAGACATCCACGCCCTTGATGTGCACTCGAATCTCGTTGCTCTCCTCGTTCAGGATGTCCATGTCCGGTTCGCCGAAGATAACGAACAGGTTGCCCTTGCCGGTGTTTTTCAGGTCGTCCGCCATATGCAGGTCGGCGTTCATGCGCGCCTTGAGAATCGGGATACGCCCGAGCTTGTTGAGTTCCGATGACTGGGCATCGTAGTTGAAGGCACAGGCAATCAACACATCGAAGCCGGCATCGGCCGCTTCGCGTGCGGCTTCGACCAAATCGGGGCGAGATACAGTGCCGAATTCAGGTCCGACAAAGACGGCGGCGCGTTTCTCTCGGCCTGTTTCGCCGCCTTCCGGATAACGACCTTCGGCGCATACGAACTCTCCGGGCCAGGGTTCAAGGTGCGTGAAGTCGATCTTGTCGTCCTTGTGCGCTTGCTGAACACCGGATGTCTTCAGGTTGGCGAGGATGATCTGGTCGAAGTTCTGCGTCGCGTTGTAACCGGCACGTGCCTCTGCCACCCGATCGAGCAGTTCGTCGTCCTCACCCACGCCGAGTACGCGGTGGGGCGACAGGCTCTCCACCGTGAAGGGGCCAGCCACCCGCACCGCTTGCTTGTCTTCGTAGGGCTTGTCGTAGAGATATTCGAACTCCGCCTTGGCGGCGATGGAGGCATCAATAGCCCGTTGACGCGCGATACGTGCCTGCCAGAAACGTTCAAGCGGTTCGGCGGCGGCTTCTGGCCAGTCATGACAGGCTTCGCGGGGCACTTCCCACTCCATGAAGCCATTTGCTGGCGCTGCCTCGCCCGATGGCATGGTGACGGCACCGGAGGCAGTGAAGTCGATCTTCTCGCCCTTGCGCCCGCCGGTGACGACGGTGAACGGGGTTGCGTGGCTTTCAAGGGCTGTGTTCAAGTCAGCGAGCGCGGTATCGACAGCGGGTTGATGCTGTTCGTAGAGGACATCGATTTCGGCGTTGTTGGCGATGGACTTGAGGGTGATGTGCGGGACGCGTTTATAGACGAAGCCGTGGCGAATGTTGCCGGACGTGGGCTGCTCGGATGGCGGACTGCAGGTAATCTCGGCTTCCTTGCGCCGCCCTTCCACACTATCGGCAAGCAGGTAATAGGGGTAGCGGGCACCCATGATGCGGGCGCGAGCGAGTGCCAGCGCGACGCGGGAGGTGTCGATGGTGATCCAGCGCCTGCCCCATTGCTCGGCGACATAGGCGGTGGTGCCGGAGCCGCAGGTTGGATCGAGGACAAGGTCGCCCGGGTCGGTGGTCATGAGGATGCATCGCTGGACAACTGGTAGTGCTGTCTGAACGACATAGGTTTTCGCAATTTCCGGGCCTGTGTCGGTCCATGAATTGGTGATTTCCGAAACGGGAAAATCATCGTGAAAATAAACTGTTGTGAGCGCGGTCCGGTCTGGCACAAGGCGACCCGATCTGAGGAGGTTTTGAAAACCGAGTGGCGAATACCGCCAATGAGAAGTTGGCGGTATTCGCCACTCGGCTCCAAAACACTCCCTTGGGTCGTGGTCTCCTGCCGCCATTGAGTGAACAGGCAACTTCCGATAAACCTTGCATTCTCCATTCAATATGGAGGGGTCTTCGCGCTCCTCACGAGTCATCGGTCTTCGGCATCCGATGCTCTCCTGCACCTGATTGTAGCTGCTCGTATCAATATCTCTTGCTTTGAGAAGCCGACGGAACTTCGATTGCGAACAGGATTTTGCAAACCATATCAAGTAATCAGATATTCGCTTTACTGATCGATTCTGAACTGTGCCACTGCTTGTTCGAACAGTTATCTGACTCACGAAGTTCTCCTCCCCGAACACCTCATCCATCAGCGCCCGCACACGGTGCACATTCTCATCGCCTATCTGCACGAAGATCGAGCCGCTCTCGGTCAGCAGGTCCCGCGCCACGGTCAGCCGGTCCCGCAGATAGGTCAGATACGAATGAATCCCGTCCCGCCAGGTATCGCGAAACGCCTTCACCTGTTCCGGTTCGCGCGTGATGTGCTCGCGCTTGCCGTCCTTCACATCGCGGCTGGTGGTTGACCACTGAAAGTTCGAGTTGAACTTGATGCCGTAGGGCGGGTCGAGATAGATGCACTGCACCTTGCCGCGCAGCCCTTCGCGCTCGGCGAGCGATGCCATGACTTGCAGGCTGTCGCCAAGGATCATGCGATTGCTCCAGTTGGCATCGTGCTGGTAAAACTCGGTTCTGGCTTCGTCACTGGGCAGGCCGTTGAAGTCCGAGAACAAATCGGTCTGTGTACCGGTGGCTGGAGAATCCGCCTTTGATTGATGTCTCAGATCATCAATCAGCGCCTTCGGATGCACCTTTTCCTGAATGTACAGTGGCGGCGCGTCCACCGCGAGGTCTGACCAATCCTTTTCGTCTTTCCCGCGCCAGACAAGCTGCGGGTCAAGATCGCGGTTGCGGCGCTCATAGGCAACCTGAACGGGAGATTGCTCATCCTTGTGCATCACGGATTGATATTCCGCAGTGGGAATGTTGCGCCGCCTTGTCGCATCGTGCGTCAGCGTCTCGACGCGCTTGCTCTTGCCAATCTTCTTCGCCATCGTGGTTACTCGGGAATCCTTGAAATACTTGAAATAGATGAACGCATTGCCGTGGCAGCCGTGGTGTCTGCCCGGGCGCGCACGATAATGTCGTTCAGATCATCTTCCATCGAGTGCGGATCTGTCAGTTCCTCAAACGCCCAGCGCCCGAAGTTGCCGTCGCGATTGATGCCCCGCACCCAGTAGGTATCCATGGTGGCCTTCTTGTTCTTGGCATCTTCGCCGCGGTACCCCTTGATCTCGACCACCAGATTGAGCGGGTCGTCCGTTCCTCGCCCGTCGTCAACTCGCACGATGAAGTCCGGCAGATAGGTGCGCGCCTGCGAGCCATGGCGATAGGGTACTTCAAAGCCGAGGCTGTGGTTCTTGACGTATGCCGTAACCTTCGGATGTTCTTCCGCAACTCGGCAGAACTCGCCCTCCCAGCTACTGTCAAGTATGGCCCAGTTCACGTGGCATCGCCGTGCGTGAGTCTCATAACGCTCTGTCTTGGTGGAGGTCTTGAAATTGACCTGGGCGGTTGATCCCCAGGGGTTGTATGGGTCGAGTACCACCCGAATCTGTTCGTGGTCGCGTTCTGCCTGCACGATGGCCGCCGTGATGCGCTCGCAGGCCATGTCTGCCAGCCCCTTGTACAGGACTTGCGCGGGGTAGGTGCTGCCCTTGCACACTAGGCAGGTGTCGAGCCATTCTCTGGTGATGCGCTTGAGTTGGCCGAACAGGGGGAGTCTTGGAGCACCGTCTGAATCCTGCCATTTCGTTAGGAGAAGTTCTTTTGTCAGTTCGTACAGGATGGTCTGAAACCGCACACCGTCAAGATGTTCCACATTCAGGTCAACAGGCTGGCCGATGATGCCAGAGTTCTGGGTAGTCGTCGGGCCAACGAGTTCCGGCGTGAGTTCAAGCACCGAGTCTGGGGTGAAGTTGGCGGTGAGTTGGTCTTGCTGCAAATCAACGCGATACCCGGCCACGCGCGGAAAGCGAATCTCCAGATTGTCGCGTTCAGGGCTGACGGCATGCACGTGAATGACGCGCCGAGGCGGCTGTGGTGCCGCTACCACTGGTTTGGCAGTGAAGTCGAAAGGGATGCCGAGTGCGTCGGCGTACTCGACATTGAACAGCCCGGCTGGGTTCAATTCGTAGGACTGTCGTCGCAACGCCCGGCCAATCACCTGCTCGCACAGAAGCTGGGTGCCAAAGGCTCGCACACCAAGCACATGGGTGACGGTGTTGGCATCCCAGCCTTCCGAGATCATGGACACGGACACCACACAGCGAATCGAGTCTCCCAGGTGGCCCGGTTTGCCGACCGTGTTCATGACCTCGCGCAAGAGGTCCTGATCGGTGATGCGTTCTGCGCGCTCGCGGTCGCCGGTGCGCACTCTGATATCGTCGCGGAAGCGCTCTATCTCGTCGGCGGCAAGCTTGCGGAAGTTCCTGTCCAGCGCGTCGCCGGATTCAAGTTGCTCGCTGTCTATGAGCAGGGTTCGAGGCCGACCGAGACGCTTCCCCTCATCGTCAAAGTTGCGGAACAGGGGCAGGAGACCGTTCTCGATGCTGGTGGAGCCGTCATCCCTGTGACGCTCGAAACCGGCAATGTAGTCGTGCACCAGCTTCGATGTCGAAGTGTTGTTGCACACCACAATGAAGCAGGGTGGCACCTCGATGCCCTCCTCCTTCCATAGCTTGTAGGTCTCCTCGTAATTTCCGTAGAGCGCTTGCAAAGCGGTCTTCAATTCCAAAGGCAGGCTGAGGGGGTCAAGTGAGGTTCCCTTGCTGCGGCCTTTTTTTGGCATGTGTTTGCCAATGTGCTCCCACAGGTTGCGGAACTTTGGTGTCGCCTCGTTCGGGATGTCGTCCATCACCGGTACCCGGGGCAGCTTGACGATGCCGCACTCGATGGCATCCATCAATGAGAAGTCGCTCACTGTCCAGGGAAAGAGGGTGCCCTCTGCGTAGCCGGAACCGCTCAGAAAGAAGGGTGTCGCCGAAAGATCGATCACGCGCGCCAGTCCGAGTTTGCGATTGACGGCTTCAAGACCGGAAATCCACAATCGAGCCGCTTCCGTGTTCTTCTCTGCTTCTTTCCTGTCGTCGCCTTTGAGGGCATCCTGCGAGTCTTCGTCCGGTTTTTCGCGATAGCAGTGATGGCCCTCGTCGTTGAAGACCAGAATGCGCTTCATGCCCATCAACTCCGGCATCACGCGCTTGAGCATCTGCCCTTCGCTCTCAGTGGTGACGAGTGACGTGCCGTGCCCCTGGAGCAGCGCTCGGCCCCCCTTGGACAACTCACCCTGCTCGCGAAGTTTGAATGCGTGGTAGTTGGTGATGACGATTCTGGCTCGGCCCAAGTCGGGGAGCATGTCGCTCGGTACGAGTTCGCGGCTCTGGTAGTAGCTGTCAGGGTCGTTGGGTTGGAGTACGCGAAGGCGGTCTCGAATAGTCAGCCCCGGTGCCACGATCAGGAACCCGCGCGTGAAGCGCCGACTTTGCGGGTGGCGCACCGCGTTGGCGACTTGCCAGGCGATCAGCATCGCCATCACAGTGGTCTTGCCCGCACCGGTGGCGAGTTTCAGCGCCATGCGCATGAGTTCGGGATTGGCATCGCGATTGGCGTTCCGGAGGTAGTCCGAAAATCGCTTGCCCGTGTTGCCGAGGTTCGGCGCTACTTCGGTCAACCAGATTGCGGTCTCGGCGGCTTCCACCTGACAGAAGAACGGCCGGATGCCGCCGAATGTGTGGTTGCGCCAGTGCCGGAGCAGCCGAGCGGTCGTCGGCGTAACGCGCCAGTGCTGCGGATCTGGCAACCGACGCCAGCGCTCCACCTCTTTGCGGATGCCGTCGATGATGCCCGCGATGTTTTCGTAGGCTTGCTCCTGGGTCGAAAGCCCCTTGCCTTCGTCAAAGACCAGCGTGGATTGGCTGGCCTTGCCTCCCTGTCTCTTCGGTTTGGGGATGGGAGTGATGAACTTGGCAGGCCGCCGAGTTTCGGCGACTTTCTGGGTCGGCTGGCCCGCCGCATCCAATTCCCAATGCCGTGCGGGGCACTCGTAGGGCGAGTTCAGTATCGGCTGATCGAAAAACGGGTTGTCTATGTCGTGCTCCAGAGAGGTCATGTTGTGAGCATCGGCAGTATCAAGCAGAAGCTGTTTGCGGATGATGGCGGATTCGGGAATGTGTTTCAATGGCAAGCCTTGTCCAATGAGGTATGAGCCTGAAGGGGTGTTGGGTTTCCAACGGGAAGTGAGCCTGAAGGGTGGGGTTTTGGGATCATCGGAGGATGAGCGTGACACTTCAGACCGATTCCCTACCGAGACGACAGACGCCAAAGGACGGGCCAGGAAGCGTTACCGGGACGCCAACGTGGCCACGCCATATCTATTGGACGGAGACGAGAGCCATTTGAGCATCCGAGCATTCACGCCCGCCATGGAGAGAGAAGCGTTTGATCGGCAAGGTGGAGTCTGCCTGCGCTGCAACAAGAAATTCAAGATCGGCGAGATGGACGGCGACCCTATCCTGCGTAAACCGGTCAAGCGCTAAACGCTCTGGCTAGCTAAGCGTATAAGCCCCTTATCTTATTGTCCACTTGTTTCAAGTGGGCTCCCCAACTGGGGGGATGATACCCGAATGCGGCGATTACTCGGAGTCCCGCAGCAGCCGCCACAGATTGGAACTCGCCAGCAGGCTGACCAACAGCACCGCGAAGGCCGCCGCGAACCATTGCGTGGCATAGGATAAATTGCGCGTGTAACCGGCGATATCGGCGCTGACCGCTGGCCAATGCCGCACCAGCGCCCCCGGCTGACCCGCGATCAGCCGGACCGTGAACGGAAACAGTTCTTCGCCGTAAATCCGCGAAAGTTCTTCGATTTCAAGAGAGCGCAGGCGCAGGGGCCAGGCTTCCGGGTCGGGATCGTTGACGTGGATTCTGCGGTTGTCCGGCGGTACATGAATTTGCGCGTTGGTGCTCAAGCGGCCGGCGACGGGGCGCAGGTCCAATTCGTCCGCTCTGACGCCGATGCCGCTGATCCAGCCGCGCTCGACGACCACCAAGTCGCCGGTGGACGCGAGCCGGAACGGAGTCGCCACGCCGTAGCCGATTTGGCCGTCGAAAAACTCCCCCAGCACCAGAATGCCGCGGTCGTTCTCATATTCGCCAGTGAGTGTGACATGCCGATTTGGCAATTCTGGATTGCGCGGGTGGAGATGCCCCCGCGGAATTTCTTCCAATGCCGGCGCGGTGGCGGAAAGCCGCTCCTCCAGCTCCCGTTGCGCCTCGACTTTTTCGCCGGCCCGTTCCAACTGCCACCAACTCAGCCGCAGCAATCCGGCGATGCTTGCCAGCACTGCGAGCAGGATGACCCAGTTGATCCGAATCCTGAAAGCGCCGATTGAGTATTCCCGGCTGGGCGGCATGGTTGTTTGCTCCGTTGATTAACCCGGGTGCGGGTCGGGCTCGGTTTCCAGTTCGACACCGTCGATCAACGCCATCGCGGCAACCAGTGTCTGCGCCAATACGATGTACGGCGCCAGGGGTTCGAAGTCCGGCTCGATCGAATCGCGCACCACCAGATTCAGCGTCGAATTGCGCGCCAGCGGATTGGTTTGGTTGTTGCTGATCGACAGCACCGGAACGCCTCGCCGGCAGGCCTCCGGCACCGACTCCAGGGTGGCGCGGGAAAAATCCGACAAACCAATCACGATCAATAAATCGTCCCGGGTCAGCCCGGCGATCTGGTGGGGCAACATACCCGCCGTGGAATCCAGCAACTGGCAGCGGCGACCCAGTTTCAGCAAGCCGAGGGAGAGGCAGGCCGCCACCGGAAAGGCCTGGCGTTGACCCAGCACACCGATGGCCTGCGCCCGCCGCAGCATCTTCTCGGCCCGCATCAAGTCGGCGCGGTCCATATCGCTGTTCAACCGTTCTATGGCGGTCGCCGAGGCATCCGATAGCGCGCCGAGCAGCGATTTCGGATCGCCGTCGTCCACCGCGTCCAGCATTGCCCCGGGCTCCCGAACCTGATTGCTCAGGGCGTCCACCACTTCGGCCAGGCGCAGCCGGAAAGTCTGCTGCATATCGGAAAAGCCCGAGTAGCCGAACAACTTGGCGAACCTGACGATGGAAGAGGGCTGCACGCCGCTTCCCGCGGCGGACTTGGCGATGGTTTGCAACGCGAAGCGGTTGGGTTCTGCCAGCGCGTATTCCGCAATTCGTTGCAGGTGGGGACTCAATGACTCGAACCGGCGCTGGATTTCTCCCCGCAGCCAGTCAAAATCTTTCAGCGGAAGCTCTTGATTCATTTCGCCGAAAGAAATCAACAACGAGTAGCAAAAATGTTGCCAGCATCGCGGGAGAATAGCAAAACGCCGCGGTTTGCGGCAATTTGCTAGAATCCGGCGCCTTTGGCGGGGCTTCCCGCCGTTCCGCGGGAGTTCCAATGACCACAGCAGCCAGCCCCCGTCGCGTCACGCTGATGGATACGACCTTGCGCGACGGCGAACAGACCCAGGGGGTCTCCTTTTCGGTCAATGAGAAAGTCAGCATCGCCCGCGCCCTGTTGCGGACGCTGGGCGTGGACCGCATCGAAGTCGCTTCGGCCTGCGTTTCCGCGGGTGAGCGCGAAGCGGTGGCGCAAATCTGCGCTTGGGCGGGAGAGCAGGGTTTCGCCGAGCGCGTCGAGGTGCTCGGATTCGTCGATCACCGGCGCAGCGTCGATTGGATCGTCGGCACTGGTTGCCGGGTAATCAATCTGCTGACCAAAGGCAGCGAGAAGCATTGCCGCAAACAGCTCGGCAAGACTTTGCGGCAGCATCTCGGGGGCATCGAACGCACGGTCGAGTACGCCCAGGGCAGCGGCTTGCAGGTGAACGTGTATCTGGAGGACTGGTCCAACGGCTACTGCGACAGCCGCGATTACGTATTCGGCTTGGTCGAGGGCATGATGGACTTGGGAATCGGCCATTTCATGCTGCCCGACACGCTGGGTGCCCTGGCGCCGCGGGAAGTCGCCGACTACATCGGCGGCATGAGGCAACGCTTTCCCGATCTGTGTTTCGATTTCCATCCGCACAACGACTACGGCTTGGCGACGGCGAATGTGCTGGCGGCGGTGGAGGCCGGTGTCGAATGCGTGCATTGCACGGTAAATTGCCTCGGCGAGCGGGCCGGCAACGTCTCCCTGGCGGAAGTCGCCGTGGTGCTGCGGGACAAGGCCGGAGTGGAACTCGCCATCGACGAGTCGCGAATTTCCGCCCTCAGCGCCATGGTGGAGAATTTTTCCGGCAAGTGGATCGCCGCCAATACCCCGGTTACCGGAGCGGATGTTTTCACCCAGACCGCGGGCATCCACGCGGACGGCGATCTGAAAGGCGATCTATACGTTTCCCGCCTCGGCCCGGAGCGTTTCGACCGCAAACGCATCTACGCCCTCGGCAAGATGAGTGGCAAAGCGTCGCTGATCAACAATCTCGATGAACTCGGCATCAGCCTGACCGAAGAAGAGCAGGCCGCGGTGCTGAAGCGGATCGTCGAGCTCGGCGATTCCAAACACGTCATCACCAGCGACGATCTGCCCTTTATCATCGCCGATGTGCTGGAGGGCCGGGAGGAGCAGCATGTGACGCTGCGCAACTGCTATATCAATACCGGGCTCGATGTGGACAGCACCGCCAGCCTGCGGGTGGCCATGGGCGACGAAGAATTCCAGAGCTCGGGCGTGGGCAACGGCGGCTTCGACGCCTTCATGGACGCGCTGGGTAAAATTTTGCGGCAGCGGGATTTCACCATGCCCGAACTGCTGGACTACGAGGTACACATACCCCGCGGCGGTAAAACCGACGCCCTCACCGAATGCTTCATTACCTGGCGCCTGCCGGAGCGCGAACTGAAAACCCGCGGTGTCGATGCCAATCAGGTGCTGGCGGCGGTCAAGGCCACCCTGCGCATGGTCAATTCCCAGTTGCAGGCGCGGGCGCGCTAGCGTAATTCTCCGCCACCATATCACCGAACGCCCGGGTGCCGATGGTTCGCGTTTGGCTATTCGCGTTCGCGCCCAGCCGCGCCAGGTCGGGCGTGGTGCGGCCCCGCTCGAATACCGACCGCAGCGCCGCCCAGACATGATCGGCTTCCGCTTTCAGCCCCAGGCTCATATCCAGCAGCATGGCGACCGAGCCGATCATGGAATAGGGGTTGGCGATGCCGCGGCCGGCGATATCCGGGGCCGAGCCGTGGGACGGTTCGTAATAGGCCTTTTCCGGGCCGAGGCAGGCGGACGGCATCAACCCCAGCGAGCCGAGAATGCCACCCGCTTGGTCGCTGAGAATATCACCGAACATATTTTCCATCACCATGACATCGAACTGGCCGGGATTCAGGCATAAATAGGTGGCGGCCGCATCCACCAAAATATGCCGCACTTCGACTTCTGGATACTCCCGGCCCACTTCGCCGAGCACTTCGTTCCACAATACGCTCGATTTGAGCACATTGCTTTTGTGGATATTGTGCAGCAGTTTTTTCCGGCCCATCGCGGTCTGGAAGGCGACATGGGCAATGCGCGCGATTTGGTCTTCGCTGTACTCGAGGCTTTCATTGACGAAACGTTTGCCGGCGGCGTCACGTCCGGTCTGTTTGGCGCCGAAATACAGCCCGCCGACGAGTTCGCGGATCATCATGATATCAATGCCGCCGGCGATGATCTCCGGCCGCAAAGGTGAAAAATGCCGCAGGCCGCCGGCTAGCCGCACCGGGCGGAAATTGGCGAAAGTATCGAAGCGGCGGCGCAGCGGCAGCAGCGCGCCCCGTTCCGGCCGCATTTCCACCGGAATTTTCTCGGTTTGCTCGTGGTCCAGTCCGATTGGGCCTTTGAGAATCGCGTCGGCCCGGTCGCACAGCGCTTTGGTGGCGTCGGGAAAAGCATCCCCGTGGCTGAACCAAGCACCGGCGCCGAAGGCGCCATGCTCGAGCCGCAAATCCAAATTGCTGCGCGAGGCCGTCAAGCGCAGGATCTTGACGGCTTCGGCCATGATTTCCGGCCCGATGCCGTCGCCATCAAGCAAAGCGATTGTGTAGGCGGTCATGAAAACTCCCAATGCCGTCGCTGGTGGGTTTCCCCGGCGGTTGCCGCTCGATTTACTTGCGGAAGTCCCACGCTGTCGCCGGCGTGGGGAACCCGCGGTGAAGACGAAAATGGTACCGGAGGCCGGACTTGAACCGGCACGCCATCGCTGGCAATGGATTTTGAATCCATCGTGTCTACCAATTCCACCACTCCGGCGCGGCAGGCCGGGGCGCGGCCCCGGTGTTGACGGGGGCGAATGGTATAGTACGCGCCCGCGCGGTTCAATCTCGCTCGGATGTTGCCGAACCCGGCGCCCGCCGGGCCCCGAAGTGGGAATTCCGCCGCCGCCTTGTTGCGTCCGCTCATGAGCGAATTGCTGTCCGATTACGATTACGAGTTGCCGCCGGGGTTGATCGCCGAGAGGCCGGCCGTGGCGAGAAGCGCCAGTCGGCTGCTGTGCATGGCCGGCGGCGGCGCGGTTCGGCACCGTCGCTTCTCCGATTTGCCCGAATTGCTGGTGCCGGGAGATTTGCTGGTTTTCAACGATACCCGCGTGATTCGGGCGCGTCTTCATGGACGCAAGGACAGCGGCGGCAAAGTCGAAGCGCTTGTTGAACGGATTCCGTGGCCGCGCCGGGCGCTGGCCCGGCTGCGGGCCGGCAATGCGCCGAAGCCGGGCGCCTTGCTGCGCTTCACCGGCGATTCCGGGGAATGGGTGGAAGCCGAAGTCCTCGGCCGCGACGGCGAACTTTTCGAACTGCGTTTCTCGGAGGCGGTGGCGGATGTGCTCGAACGCATTGGCGAAGTGCCCCTTCCGCCCTATATCCGCAGGTCGCCAACCCCCGCCGACGCCGAACGCTACCAGACCGTATACGCCGCGCGTCCCGGCGCGGTCGCCGCGCCGACGGCCGGCCTGCATTTCGACCGCGCCCTGCTTGAGCGCATCGCCGCCCGCGGCGTGGAGTCCGCTTGCATCACCCTGCATGTCGGCGCGGGCACCTTTCAACCGGTTCGCGAGGAGCGAATCGTCCGCCACCGAATGCACCGCGAATACTTTGAGGTTTCCAGCGCGGCCCGGGCCGCCGTTGAAGCTTGCCGGCGGCGCGGCGGCCGCGTCGCGGCCGTCGGCACCACGGTGGCGCGGGCGCTCGAAGCCGCCGCCGCTTCCGGGCAGCTGCGCGAATTCGCCGGCGAGACGGAACTCTTCATTTATCCCGGTTTTCGGTTCCGCGTGGTGGATGCCTTGGTAACCAATTTCCACTTGCCGAAATCGAGCCTGCTGATGCTCGTCAGCGCCTTCTGCGGCAGCCGCGAAAACCTGCTCGCCGCCTACCGCGAAGCCATCGCCGCCGGTTACCGCTTCTACAGCTACGGCGACGCGATGTTCTGCAGCTCAGGAAAATCCTGAAGTCACCTTTTGCATGCTCCGAGGTGCTCCACCGCGGCCGCTTGGCGAAACCGCCGTGCGTGTTGAACTCGGCCCGCGAATCGGAAACAATGGGGCAGTCCGGCGGCGGCCCGAGCCGACCCGGACACCGGGATTGAATGCCGTGTAAGTAACGGGAATGTGGAAATGACGGGAAGTAAGGACGCGGACATTAAAAAACCAGTACGGATTGCCGTGACCGGCGCGGCGGGTCAGATCAGTTACGCCCTGCTGTTCCGCATCGCGGCGGGGGAAATGCTCGGTCGGGACCAGCCGGTGATTTTGCAATTGCTGGAAATCACGCCGGCGCTCGACGCTTTGGCCGGCACGGTCATGGAAATCGAGGACTGCGCCTTTCCCCTCGTTGTCGATATCGTACAAACCGACGACGCGGACACCGCGTTCGGCGATGCCGATTACTGTGTGCTGGTCGGGGCGCGGCCGCGGGGGCCGGGCATGGAGCGGAACGATCTGTTGCAGGCCAACGCGAAGATTTTCTCCGCCCAAGGCGCCGCCATCGACCGTTCCGCCAGCCGCGGGGTGAAAGTGCTTGTGGTCGGCAATCCCGCCAATACCAATTGCCTCATCGCCTACCGCAACGCGCCGCGGCTCGATCCCGCGCAATTCACCGCCATGACGCGGCTCGACCACAACCGTGCGGTGGCCCAGTTGGCGGCGCGGACCGGCACCCACAGTACCGAGGTCGAGGGCATGGTGATCTGGGGCAATCATTCCGCGACCCAGTACCCGGATATCCACCATTGCCGGGTTGCCGGCCGACCGGCGTTCGAGCTCGTCGACCGCGGCTGGGTTGAAAACGAGTTCATTCCCCAAGTGCAGCAGCGCGGCGCCGCGATCATCAAGGCCAGGGGGCTGTCGAGCGCGGCCTCGGCGGCGAACGCCGCCGTCGAACACATGCGCGACTGGGCGCTCGGCAGCGGCGGCCGCGTGGTCAGCATGGGGATTTGCGGCGACGGCAGCTACGGTATCGAGGCGGGGCTGGTCTATTCGTATCCGGTGATTTGCGAAAACGGCGCCTACCGGATTGTGCAAGACTTGCCGATCAACGATTTCAGCCGCGGGCTTATGACGGTTACGGAAAACGAACTGCGGCGGGAAAAAGACGCCGTCGCCGAATTGCTTTGAATCCGTCGCCCCGCGGCTCGGGCCGGCGCCAGGCCAATCAGGTTTTTTCCCCGGCACTGTGTTGCCCGGGAATGTGCCCCAGCGGCAACTCCGTGGTGCTGACGACTTTGCGCAGCACAAAGCTCGAATGCACGTCGCTGACGCCGGGTATGCGGGTGATCTTGTTCAGCAGGAATTCCTGGTAGTACTCCATATCCGGGATCACTACCTTGAGCAGATAATCCGCCGCTTGGCCCGTAATCAGCAGACATTCGATCACTTCCGGGCAGGCGGTCACCGCTTTTTCGAATACTTCGAATCGCTCGGGTGTATGCCGGTCCATGGCGATTTGAATCAACGCGGTCAATTTCAAATCGATTTTCCCCGGGTCCAGCAAGGTGACCTTGCTCTGGATGACTCCGGCATCCTCCAACTGTTTCACCCGGCGCGCGCAGGGCGTTGCGGAAAGGCCGATGCGCTGGGCCAATTCGAGATTGCTGATGCCGCCGTCCCGCTGCAATTCGCGAAGAATGCGCCGATCGAGTTTGTCGAGCAGCATGAATAGCCTCCGGCTGGCTAACCCCAACCCAACTCAAAATAGCAAAAAGTCCCAAGAATTGGTAAAAATCTGGAAAATAGTGTTAAGAAAAAGAAAAAACAGTAGAAAATACAAATAGAAAAACCAATATCTTTGGGCTATTCTCCCCAACCAGTTTTGATCGCCGAGCGGCTTGGCCCGCTCGCGCGGACACTTGCAAACCGAATTGGCAGGCGAGAGATCAACACGATGTTCGATCCAAGTAGATACCGCCCCTTTCCCCCGATCCATTTGCGCGACCGGACCTGGCCCGACCAGGTGCTGACGCGGGCGCCGCGTTGGTGCAGCGTCGATTTGCGCGACGGCAACCAAGCCCTGATCGAGCCGATGACCGTCGGCCGCAAAAGAAAGCTGTTCGATTTGCTTGTCGCGGTGGGTTTTAAGGAGATCGAAATCGGCTTTCCGGCCGCGTCGCAGCCGGATTTCGATTTCGTCCGCAGTTTGATCGAACAGGGCGCGATCCCAGAAGATGTCACTGTGCAGGTGCTCACCCAGGCCCGCCCGGAGCTGATTCAACGCACTTTCGAATCCCTGCGCGGGGCGCGTCGGGCGATCATGCATGTGTACAACTCGACATCCATCGTGCAGCGGCAGAAGGTTTTCAAGACCGGCAAACAGGGGATCATCGACATCGCCGTGGCGGGCGCGGAGGAAGTGCGGCGCTGCGCCGAACGCGCCCGGTCAACCGAATGGATTTTTCAATACTCCCCGGAGAGTTTCACCGGCACCGAGGTCGATTTCGCCGTCGAAGTTTGCGACCGCGTGCTTGATGTCTGGACACCCGACCCCGACAATGCGGCGATCATCAATCTGCCCTCCACGGTGGAAATGGCGACGCCGAATGTCTATGCGGATCAAATCGAATGGTTTTGTCGCGAAATCTCCCGGCGCGACGCGATCATCGTCAGCCTCCATACCCACAACGACCGCGGCTGCGCCGTCGCCGCCGCGGAGCTCGGCGTCATGGCCGGCGCCCAGCGCGTCGAGGGCACCTTGCTCGGCAACGGCGAGCGCACTGGCAACATGGATATCGTGGTGATGGCCATGAACCTGTACAGCCAGGGGGTCGACCCCGGACTGGATTTTTCCGATATGGACCGGATCGTGTCGGTGGTGCGGGAATGCACCCAAATCGACGCGCATCCGCGGCAACCCTACGCCGGCGATCTGGTTTTCACCGCATTCTCCGGTTCCCATCAGGACGCCATCAAAAAATGTCTCGATCTGTACCGCGAAGGAGAGCCATGGGAAATCGCCTACCTTCCCATCGACCCGCGGGATTTGGGCCGCTCCTATCAAGATGTCATCCGCGTCAACAGCCAATCCGGCAAGGGCGGCGTCGCCTACGTGCTGGCGAACAAGTTCGGCTTTCAACTGCCTCGCTGGTTACAAATCGAATTCAGCCGGGTGGTGCAGGCGGCGGCGGAGGCGGCCGGCGGCGAAATCCAGCCGGAGCGGATTTGGGAGTTGTTCAATCGCCATTACTTGGAAAATGAAAAGGTCATCCGTCTGCGGAGTTTTTCCATCGAGAAGAATGAAGCCGGCGAAGTCTTCAGCGGCGTCATCGACTATTTCAGCGACACCCTGGCAATCCGGGGCGAAGGCAACGGTGTGCTCGATGCCCTGGTGCAGTCCCTGCGGAAAGTGATTCAAATCGAATTCGAAGTGATGGAATACGGCGAACACGCCCTCAGCCAGGGCGCCGACGCCGATGCCGTCACCTATATCCAGATCAAAAGCCGCGGGGAACGCTACACCGGCATCGCCATCAGTGAAGACATCATCAGCTCTTCGCTGAACGCTTTCCTGTCCGCGGCCGGGCAACTGCTCAAAAGGCAGCGGGCCGCCGCTTGATCCAGCCGCCCCGGCGGTCCGCCGCAAACTTTTCCAGCGCCGATTCCGACTACGGTACCGTATGCGGATGAGCAGCAGCGACGAACAATTGGTGGCAGCGGCGCGGCGCGGCGGCGCCCGCGCCTGGCGGCGGCTCGTGCAACGCTACGAAAGCCGCGTTTTCAACTTGGGTTACCGATTGACCGGCAACAGCGAGGATGCCGTGGATTTGATGCAGGATACCTTCCTCGGTGTCTATCGCGGCTTGGACAGCTTCCGCGGCGAAGCGAATTTCCGCACTTGGCTGCTGCGCATCGCCCACAACAAAGCGGTGGATTTGAACCGGCGGAAAAAGCTGCTCGCGCTCACCGGCGCGACCGGGGGAACCGACCGCTTCGCTGCTGCCGAGCCCCGGGCGCGGGAGGACTGCGAGCCCGAGACGGAATTGGCCGTCCGCGACCGCAACCGGCTCGCGCTGCGCTTGCTGCGCCGGCTGCCCCTTGAGCAGCGGCTCGTGGTGGAGTTGAAAATCTACCAGTCGCTGACCTTCGAAGAAATCGCGCTGATGCAGGAGATATCCGTCAATACCGCGAAAACCAGATTCTACGTCGCATTGAAAAAAATGCGCTTGGCACCGGAGGAAGAACATGCCCTGTCCGAGAACTGAACATTTGCTGCGGGAATACTTCGCCGATGAGCCGGACCCATTGCTCGGCGCCGAAATCGAACGCCATGTGGCCGATTGCCCGGATTGCGCGGCGCAGCTGCGGCAATTGCTCGGCCCGGTGGGGCGATTGCGCGACTGGAAAGAAATGCCGGCGCCCCGCTGGGATCGGCATTTGCCCTTGTTCCAGCGCGAACGCGCCGCGGCGCCGGGTGCTTGGCGGCTGGTCCGGCAGTGGCTTCCCGCCGCCGCCTGCATGTTCATGCTGGGTTTGATGCTGCTCAACACCACGGTGGTTTTCCGCGATGGCGCGATGGAGATCGGTTTCGGCGCGCCCACCCTGGCGGCGATGGAGGCGAGCTTGGAAGCGAATCTGGAAGAATTTCAGCGCCTTCGGGCCGAAGAGCGGGAACAATTCATCGAACTGCTGACCCGCTTCGAGCAATCGCGAATAGAGGATTTGCAGGCCATGCAAACCAGTTACGAATTGTTGGCGGATCAGGATTACGAAACCGTGCTTTCCCTGCGGCAGTTGGCCAGTTTGGTGGAGTTTGCCAGTACGGCGGAGTCAGCTTGGGAGGAGGCGGCAACATGGTGAGAACCGTAGGCGCGGCGGCGCTGGCCGTTTGCCTGGGGGCTTTCGTCCCCGGCGCGCTCGGACAGGCTGGCGCGGCCGCCCGGAGCGATGCGGCTGGACCGGGCGGCGGCACCTCAGGGAATGATCACTACCAAGCGCTCAAGCGCAACGTGGACGCCTTCTCCGCGGTCTTGGAACAGGCTTTGGAGCTTGATGTCGGCGGCGGTCCGTTCTTCCTCGGCGGCGAACGCATCGACAGCATGTATCTCGCCGGACACGGACTGGTCCTGGAGATTCGCAGCGACTTGGCCAGCGACCGCAGCCGCTTGAATCTCGCGCAACTGAGCTCTTCGGTCATGGCTTTGCGCCAAGGCGACAATCCCTTCGCGCTCATCGCCCGGGCAAACCAAAATCGGTGGGGGCCACTAGAACAAGCAGAAAATCGGCAGCCGTCCATTGAACCGGACCGACAGCATCCCCGTTTCGAAATGTTGGCCCGCGCCCGGGAAATCGATACTTCGGAATTGGTTGAGTCGGTGCTCGCCCAAGCCGGCGATTACGCCGGGATTTTGCGCGAGGCGGACGGGGTCGACGCCGCGGCCTTCGACCGTTTGCGGGCGGAAATCGAAGCGTTGCGGCGGGAGAATCGAGCTGGCGTATCGCGGTTGCGGGAACTGACCGAAGCGCTGCGCGCCGATGCCGCGGAGCAGAGCGCGCGCTTCGAACAGTCGCTCGCCGAAATGGCGGAGGAAATGCGGGAATTGCGGGTTCGCGCTGAGGGGTTGGCCGCGGGGTTGCGCGAACGCAGCGAAAGCGCCCACGCGGAACGCGCGGCGCGCTGGCGCGAAGATGTGGCGGAGTTCGAGTTGAAGCTGACGGCGGCGATGTGCGACCACGGCGCGAGCTTGCGCGAATTGCCCGATGATGAGGACGTTGTCGTTATTCTTTCCGGGCTTGGGGACGAAATATCCGGCACCGGTCGAACCGACCTGGTTCACAATTTCGGCGGAGCCGACCTGCGGCGTTGCGCCGCCGGTGAAATCGATTCGGTCGCCTTGGGGGAACTGTCAAACCGCTACAGTTATTGACCCGGTGGCCGTCCGCCGCCGGGTCGGGATGGCGGGTACAGGCGGGTAGACAGCCATCCGCGGATTCCCGGCATGGTCTTGCGCGGCATAATCTTTTAGAATGCCCGGCGGCAATCCGATTGTGCGCTGTCGCGAAGTTCGAGAGATCTTAGGAGAGCCGAATGGAATGTCCCAAATGCAATTCGCCGATGCGGGAAGTAAAAATTGAAATCCTCCACGGCAGCGTCACCATTGACCGGTGCGACAACTGCCAAGGGCTGTGGTTCGACCAAGGCGAGGCCGAGGCGCTGAAGGGCAACTGGATGGCGGATTTTGTCGACTCCGGCGACCCCGAAGTGGGCAAGTCCTACAACATCGAACGCAATGTGAATTGTCCGCGCTGCGGCAAGAGAATGAAACACGTCACCGACCCCAAGCAGCCGCATTTGCAGTACGAAGTCTGCGAGGAGCACGGCGTTTTCATGGACGCGGGTGAATTCACCGATTACAAGCACGAGACGCCGATGGATCTGTTTCGGGGCCTGTTCGCCCTGATCAAGCGAAACTGATAAAAGGTTCCACCCCATGGGCGACCCCGCCGAAAGCCGCGGCGAAACCCGCGATTGCACAGGGCGCTTGATTGACGGCTGCGTCGATTGCGTGGGCCAATGCGCCGGTCTGCTGCGCGACATGCCGAACGAACTATTCGCCGGCCGCAGGGACGGCAATTCTTCCATCGGCACCCACTTGCGCCATATCATCGATCGTTTCCAGTGCTTCTTCAACGGCCTTGGCGGGGGCTGCATCAATTACGACGACCGCAGGCGCGGCACGCTGGTGGAGACGGATGTGCGGATCGCCGCGGCCGCCCTGGCGGAGACCCGCGACCGCTTTGCGGCGTTGCGGCCTGATGCCCTCGACACCCAAGTCTCGGTGCGGGAACTCGTGCATTACAGCGGCGAGTCGAGCATCGTCTCAAGCACCCTCGACCGGGAGCTCATGAGCCTCATCACCCACAGCATCCACCATCTCGCGATCATCGCGGTGATCGCGCGCTCGACCGGTTTCCCGCTGCCGGCAAATCTCGGCAAAGCCCCGTCCACCATCGCCGCGGAATAACCCGCCCGGTCGATTCGGCGGTGCTCCGGCGCGGCTTGGCAATTACTTGACTAAAAAGCTTGGTTATTGAATAATCGCTCCCATGAAGAACTGGCGGCGAAGATTTGCCCGCTCGCTTCCGGGCCGGGACTCAATGGATCAGTTATGCGCGGACCCGGCGCGCAAGCAACAAACTCCGGCGGGGGCAGTCGCTGAACAGGTGGAAACATGCAGCTAAGCACCAAAGGGCGCTACGCGGTGACCGCCATGCTCGATTTGGCGCTTCACGGCGGCGGCTCTGGAGAGGGTCCCGGCGACGGCCCTCCCGGAGAGAGTCCCGTTGGCCTGGCTGCGATTGCCCGGCGGCAGGATATTTCCCTAGCCTACCTGGAGCAATTGTTCGGCAAATTGCGCCGGGCCGGATTGGTGCGCGGCATCCGCGGCCCGGGCGGCGGCTATACGCTTGAACGCGGCGCCGAATCGATATTCGTGGCCGAAATCATCGGCGCCGTCGATGAATCGGTTGACACCACCCGCTGCGGCGGCGCGGGGGATTGCCAAGCCGGCGAGATTTGTTTAACGCATTTCCTCTGGGAGGACTTGAGCGAGCAAATTCTCGGATTTTTGCGCGGCGTCAGTCTGGCGGATTTGGTTGCGAGGCGGGATGTGCGCCGCATCGCCGGCCGGCAAGCGACCGGTTTGAAAGCAAACAGCAGCGCGAGGCCCGCCGGCGAAGTCGAAAGCGGCGCGGGCGGAAGCAACCGGGGCATAAACGGTCACGGCAAGAGGAACTTGAGCGAGTTGCGCATCGCCGCCACCACGGTTTAGGCGGCCAAGGCGACACCAGCGCGGAGCAAAGCAATGCAATTACCCATCTATCTCGATTATTCGGCAACCACTCCGGTCGACCCCAGGGTCGCCGCGGCGATGTCGGAATGCCTCACGCTCGAGGCGAATTTCGGCAATCCCGCGTCGCGTTCGCACCAGTTCGGCTGGAAGGCCGAAGAAGCGGTGGAAAACGCGCGGCGCAATGTCGCCGACCTGCTCAACTGCGACCCGCGCGAAATCGTCTGGACTTCGGGCGCGACCGAAGCCGACAATCTGGCTTTGAAAGGCGCCGCGCATTTCTATCACCGCAAGGGCAAACATATCGTCACGTCCAAAATCGAACACAAAGCGGTGCTTGACAGTTGCCGTCAATTGGAGCGGGAAGGTTACGAGGTCACCTATTTGGACCCGGACGAAAACGGCTTGATCTCTCCCGAAACCGTGGAAAAATCCCTGCGGCCGGATACTATCCTGGTCTCGTTGATGCACGTCAACAACGAAATCGGCGTGATCAACGATATCGAAGCCATCGGCGAAGTCACTCGCCGCAACAAAGTGCTGTTTCATGTCGATGCCGCGCAGAGCGCCGGCAAACTCGAAATCGACCTGGAGAAAATGCAAGTCGATTTGATGGCGCTCACCGCCCACAAAATTTACGGTCCCAAAGGTGTCGGCGCCTTGTATGTGCGGCGCAAGCCGCGGGTGCGAATCGAGCCGCAGATCCACGGCGGCGGCCACGAGCGCGGCATGCGCTCCGGCACTTTGGCCACCCACCAGATTGTGGGCATGGGTGAGGCCTACCGTATCGCCGGCGAGGAAATGCGCGGGGAGCACGAACGCACTTTGACCCTGCGCGACCGCTTGCTGCGCGGCCTCGATGACATCGAAGAAGTGTATGTCAACGGCGACCTCGCCCAGCGGGCGCCGGGCAATCTCAATATCAGCTTCAACTTCGTAGAAGGCGAATCATTGATGATGTCCCTGCGGGAACTCGCGCTGTCGTCGGGTTCGGCCTGTACTTCGGCCAGCTTGGAGCCTTCCTATGTGTTGCGGGCGCTTGGTCGCAACGACGAACTCGCCCACAGTTCGCTGCGCATTTCCATCGGCCGCTTCACCTCGGAGGAAGACATCGACTACGCGATCGAGCGCATCCGCCACGCCGTCGCCAAGTTGCGGGAACTGTCCCCGCTGTGGGATATGTACAAGGACGGTGTCGATCTCGATCAAGTGCAATGGACGGCTCATTAGCCCCCTCCGCGAGCGCGAGCGATGCGACGCGAAAAAGGGGAGCGAAAAAAGCGGGAACAAGGGCGAACAAGCGGGACAAGCTCGAAAATAGGGTAAACAGCGCAACAGGAGCAAAGACATGGCATATTCAGACAAGGTACTGGACCACTACGAAAATCCGCGCAACGTCGGTCGGCTCGATGATTCCGACGCGAATGTCGGCACCGGCATGGTTGGCGCGCCGGCCTGCGGCGATGTGATGCGCCTGCAGATCAAGGTCGATGACGCCGGCGTCATCGAAGACGCCAAATTCAAGACCTACGGCTGCGGCTCGGCGATCGCGTCGAGTTCGTTGCTGACCGAATGGGTCAAGGGCAGATCGCTTGATGCCGCGACCGAGATCCGCAACAAGGACATCGCCGACGAACTCGGCCTGCCGCCGGTGAAGATCCATTGTTCGGTATTGGCCGAGGATGCCATCAAGGCGGCGATCGCCGATGTGAAGCAAAAGCGGCAAGAGTCCCAAGATCGGGAATAGACATCGGCGCGATTTCGACCACGGTCGAAATCGCGGGTTGTAGAGTCGAAGACGGAAAGGAAAGCAGGTCATGGCGGTTTCAATCACCGAGAGTGCGGCCAACCACGTATCGCGGCAGTTGGCTGACCGCGGTCGCGGTTTGGGGATTCGCGTGGGTGTTACCACCACCGGCTGTTCCGGCATGGCCTATGTGCTCGAATTCGCCGATCAAGTGGACGATGGCGATCGGGTATTCGAGGATCGCGGCGTCAAAATCGTGGTCGACCCCAAGAGTCTGCTGTATATCGACGGAACCGAGATGGATTTCGTCAGGCAGGGGATCAATGAAGGCTTCGAATTCCGCAACCCCAACGTGAAAGGCGAATGCGGCTGTGGCGAAAGCTTCACCACTTGAAGCCTCCTTTTTCCAGACGCAGACGATGTTGTCCGTAGCCGAGAACTACTTCGCCCAATTCGGTCTGCCGGTGGGCTACGATGTCGATCTTTCCCAGCTCGACACCCGCTTTCGCGAACTGCAAACCATTGTCCACCCGGACCGGCATGCCGCGGCGGAAGAAGCGCAGCGCCTGCGCGCGGTCAAGTTGAGCGGCTATCTCAATGAGGCGCATCAAACCCTGAAATCGCCATTGCGCCGAGCCGGCTATTTGTTGCGCCTGGGCGGCGTGGATACGGAAAAAGTCGAGCAGTCGGACCTGAGTCCGGAGTTGTTGATGGAACAGATCAGCCTGCGCGAATCCCTGGCGGAACTGCCCCGCGACGAATCAGCATTCGATCGGCTCGAAGAACTGGGCCGCTCCACCCGCGCCGGCCTGCGCCGACGGGAGGTGGATTTCAAAACCGCGCTCGCCGAAGAAGAGCTCGGGCGGGCCAAACGTTTGTTCCACGAAATGCAATTTTTGAGCAAGTTGCGGGTGGAAATCGAAAAAGCGGAAGACGCCTTGGTGTAACAGGGGGGTGTAACAGGGAAGGCTCCGACGAAGAAAGTTTGACGAATCCCATCGGTCCATGAGTTTGTTGCAGATTTCAGAGCCGGGCGGTCAGCCGGCGCGGAGCCGGATCAGGCGCCGCGCGGCGGGCATCGATCTGGGCACCACCAATTCCCTGATCGCCACCGGCGGGGAGGATGGTGAAGTGCGAACCCTGGCGGATGCCTCCGGCGCGCATTTGCTGCCTTCCGCGGTGCGCTACCGCGGCGCGGGCAAACCCGTCGTCGGCGCGGCGGCCAAGGAAAAGGCCGCGACCGATCCAGCCAACGTCATCGTCTCGGTGAAGCGGGCGCTGGGCAAGAGTCTGACCGAATTGACCGCCTCTGGAGACTACCGCCAGTATCTTTTCGATCCCGCCCGCGGAGCCAGTACGCCGGCGTTTCTCACCGCGGCCGGCGCCAAGGATCCAGCGGAAATTTCCGCCGAAATTCTGCGCGCTTTGGCGCACCGGATGGAAGCCTGTGGCGGCGGCCGGATTGAAGGCGCCGTGATCACCGTGCCCGCCTATTTCAATGACGCGCAACGCCAGCAGACGCGCTTCGCCGCCGAGCTTGCGGGCATCAAGGTATTGCGTTTGCTCAACGAGCCCACGGCCGCCGCCGTGGCATACGGCTTGGATGCGCGGGAGCGCGGCAACATCGTCGTTTTCGACCTCGGCGGCGGCACTTTCGACGTGTCTTTGCTGAGTTTGCGCAAAGGGGTTTTCGAGGTGCTCGCCACGGGGGGCGATACCGCCTTGGGCGGCGATGATTTCGACAAGGCAGTGGCGGAATGGCTGGTGCGGCGCTGCGGCCTGGATGGCTTGAGCGATATCCCGGCGGCGGATTATCCCGCCATACTGCTGGCGGCGAACCGGGCGCGGGAAGCCTTGTCCGGGACCGAGCGGGTGGAATTGGAGTGGGCCGATTCGCGCCATACGCTGACGGCGGAGGGGTTCGCGGAAACGGCGGCGCCGTTGCTGCGGCGGACGATGTTGGCTTGCCGCCGGGTCCTGCGCGACGCCGGCGTGGAGACCGGCGCAATCGACAATGTGCTGTTGGTGGGTGGGGCCACGAGAATGCCGATCATCCGTCAAGCGGTGACGGACTATTTCGACCGCGAACCGCTGGCGAGCATCGATCCGGACCGCGTGGTCGCCATCGGCGCCGGCATTCAGGCCGAAGTGCTCGCGGGCAACAAACAGTCGGGCGATTTTCTGTTGCTTGATGTCAATCCGCTGTCGTTGGGAATTGAAACCATGGGCGAATTGGTGGAAAAAATCATCCACCGCAATACCGCCATCCCGGTCTCCAAATCCCAAGAGTTCACCACTTTCAAGGATGGCCAAACCGCGATGGCGTTGCACGTGGTGCAAGGCGAGCGCGAACTCGCCGGCGAATGCCGTTCGCTGGCCCGCTTCAGCTTGGGGGGCATACCCGCGATGGTGGCCGGCGCGGCGAAAGTGAAAGTAACCTTCCAAGTCGATGCCGATGGTTTGCTCGGCGTTTCCGCCGAAGAAACCAGCACCGGCCGCCGCTCCGAAGTACAAGTCAAGCCGAGTTACGGACTTGATGCCGGTCAAATCGAGAAAATACTCAAGGATTCCCGGGAATTCGCTCGGGAGGATATGACCGCGCGCGCGCTGGGCGAGGCGCGGTTGGAAGCCGAGCGGCTCATGGACGCCATCGAAAGCGCCCTTGATGCGGACAGGGAAATGCTGCCGGCCGCGGAGCGGACGGCGATCGAAGGCGCGCTGCGGGCGCTGCGGCGGACGGTCTCTGGAGAGGATGGAGGGGAGGACGAAAGTGGTGGAAATGAAAAGCGCGCGGCGCGGATTCGGGAACTCACCGAACAACTCAATCGCGTCAGTGAAAGTTTCGCCGAGCGGCGAATGAACCGAACGGTCGGCGCCGCCCTGCGCGGCGAGTCCATCAACGCCATCGAGCGATAGTCGAAGTAGCGCCCGGGAAAGCGACATGCCGAAAATCACGATTCTGCCGCACGAAACCATTTGCCCGGACGGCGCCGAATTCGAGGCGGAATCCGGCGTCAGCATTCTCAATGCGGCCTTGGGCCGGAAAATCCGCATTGAACACGCCTGCGAAAAATCCTGCGCCTGCACCACTTGCCATGTGATTCTGCGGGAAGGCTACGACTCGCTGGAGGAACCGGAAGAAAACGAAGAGGATTATCTCGACAAAGCTTGGGGGCTCGAGCCCGAGTCACGCCTGAGTTGCCAAGCGATCATCGCCGATGAGGATTTGGTGGTGGAAATACCCAAGTACACGATCAATATGGTGTCCGAAGAACACTGAGCGCCGTGGCGGCGCAGGAGAGGAGGCGGATATGAAGTGGACCGATGTCAGCGATATCGCCATTGAACTGGCGGAGAAATTCCCGGATGTCGATCCGCAGTATGTGAATTTCGTCGATTTGCACCGCTGGATCTGTGAATTGGATGATTTCGACGACGACCCTGCCCGCAGCGGCGAAAAAATCCTCGAATCGATTCAGATGTTGTGGATAGAGGAAGCCGCCGATTGAAGCGGCGGCAGTGTTGGGCGCGGGCGATGTTCGTGCCGCCTCCGCGGCCAGTTGACGTATAATCCGCCCGCTTGGGAAAGTTCTCGCCTGGGTGCCGGAGCGGGGCCGCCCGCTGGAAAATTTGGGGATCGATCATGGAGATGCAGCGCACTTTGTCCATCATCAAGCCGGATGCGGTGGGCAGGAATGTGATCGGCGCTATTTACTGCCGCTTCGAGAAGGCTGGACTGCGGATCGTGGCCGCGAGAATGTTGCGGCTCGACGAGGGTGCCGCCGCCGGCTTTTATGCCGAGCACAGTGGCAAGCCGTTCTACGGGGATCTGATCCGCTTCATGACTTCCGGGCCGGTTGTGGTACAGGTGTTGGAAGGAGAGAATGCCATCGTGCGAAACCGCGAACTGATGGGGTCGACCAATCCGGCCGAGGCCGCGCCTGGCACGATTCGCGCCGATTTCGCTCACTCGATCGATGCCAACGCCGTGCATGGTTCCGACTCTCCAGCCTCGGCGGAACGCGAAATCGCCTATTTCTTCGCCGCCAGGGATATCTGCTACCGACCCGCTCTGTGAGGGTGAGCGTCGAAGTGAGATTGCCGTTTTAACAACCTGATGGAAGTTGGGAGTCGCGAAAGATGCCGCGGGACGCAACGCCGGTAGCGCCGCAAACCGCCCGACCGAATTTGCTCGGCCTCAGCCCGGCCAAGTTGGAATCCCTGCTCGCGGGCATGGGCGAAAAGCCATTCCGCGCGCATCAGCTGCTGTGCTGGATCCACCGGCGCGGGGTGCTCGATTTCGACGCCATGACCGATATCAGCAAATCCCTGCGTGAGCGGCTGCGGCAGGAAACCCTGCTCGTGCCGCCGCAACCGCTGGGCCGCCGCGACGCGAAAGACGGTTGCGTCAAGTGGATGGTTCGCGGATTCGATGACGCCACGGTCGAAATGGTCTATATCCCCGATGGCGGCCGCGGCACCTTGTGCGTATCTTCCCAAGTGGGCTGCGCCTTGGATTGCAGCTTCTGTGCCACCGGCAAACAGGGTTTCAGCGGCAACCTCGGCGCCGCGGAGATTATCGGCCAGATTTGGTTGGCGCGGCGCGAATTGGATGGTTTCGAGGGCGGTGCCGGTCCCGCCGTGACCAATGTGGTCTTTATGGGCATGGGTGAACCGTTGCTCAATTTTGAAAATGTCATGGACGCGGTGGATTTGCTGCTCGACGACCGCGCCTACGGCCTGTCCAAGCGCAAAGTCACGATCAGCACCGCGGGAGTGGTTCCCGGCATCGAACGCATGCGGGGCCGCACGGATGTCTCGCTCGCGCTTTCGCTGCACGCGCCCAATGACGCGCTGCGCGGCGAACTGGTGCCGCTGAACCGCAAGTATCCCATCGCCGTGCTGCTCGCCGCTGCCAGGTCCTATATGGCCGGTTTGGGTGAAAAGCGCGAGCCCTTGATCGAATACACCTTGATTCGCGGCGTCAACGACCATCGGCGCCATGCCCGGGAGCTCGCCGCGCTGTTGCTCGACTTTCCCTGCAAGATCAACCTGATTCCGTTCAACGAGTTCGGCGAATCGTCTTACCAGCGGCCGAGCGCGAGTTCGATCGGCAATTTTCGCCGGATTCTGCATGACGCGGGTTATACGGTGACGGTCCGCGCCACCCGAGCCGATGACATCGCCGCGGCCTGCGGGCAATTGGCCGGCATCGCGCGCGACCGAACCCACCGCCACGGCCGAAATCCGCGGCGGCGCGAAGTTGGCGGGATTATTTCCCGCGTGCGGAGCGATTCCGGGTGCGCCGCGTCGCCGGCGTGAACCACCCGCCACGCTCCGGTCGCTTGTTCGGCGCGGAGGTGGAATACCGGGGCTGCGCCTGCGCATTGGAAAACGTCAGCAGCTTGACCTTGCGGCAATGTGCTGAAACAAGCGGAAAGTAAGCGGAAAAGACTGGCCGAAGCCGAATTGGCAACAAATGAAGGAATTTGCGGCAATTCTCGGTACACTATACCCTGACGCGGTGGAATATCCCTCCCACAGGGAACGAATGGATGACGACTGACGAAGAGCAATCCGGGTCGCGGCAATCATCGCCGGAAGTTTCGGCGCCAGCCGCGGCGGATGGAGAGGCTCCGGCACCCGTACCACGGGAGGAGTTGCAAGCGGATGTGGAAACCGAGGAACCAGAGGCCACAACCGCGACCGGCGCCTTGCTGAGCGCGGCGCGAAAGCGGCAGGAATTGGCCGTGGTCGAGGTGGCCCAAAAGCTGCGTTTGACCGAGCACTATGTGCGCGCATTGGAAGCGGGTGATTACGCCAAGCTGCCCGGCGAAGTTTTCGTGAAAGGATATCTGCGCAGCTACGCTTTGCTGCTCGGTGTGGAAATCGAAGAAATCATGGCCAGCTATCGGGGAGCGGACCCGTCGATCGGGCACGGACAAGATTCGACCCACGCGGAGCCCAGCAAAACCGATCGCAATTGGCTGCCGCTGCTGTTGCTGGCCGCGGTGGCCGGCGGCGCCCTGGTGCTCGCCGGCTGGTGGCTGCTGCGGGAATTCGGTTGGATCGCGGGCGCTTGAATGGCCGCCGCCGCCGGACGATAAACAGGTAACTCAAACCAAAAAAGAAGAGGTGACCCATGAAAGCGCACTCCACAATTCAACGCCGCAAGACGCGCCAGTTGATGGTTGGCAATGTGCCGATCGGCGGCGACGCGCCGATTGCCGTGCAAAGCATGACCAATACCGAAACCTGCGACGTTGAGGAAACCGTCGCCCAAATCAACCGCTTGGTGGCGGTGGGTGCGGACCTCGTCCGCGTTTCGGTACCCAGCATGGATGCCGCCGAGGCGTTCCGCGAAATTCGCGCCAGGGTTTCACTGCCCTTGGTTGCGGATATCCATTTCGATTACCGCATTGCGCTGAAAGTGCTCGAGTACGGTGTCGATTGCCTGCGCATCAATCCCGGCAATATCGGTCGGGAAGAGCGCGTGCGCGCCGTGGTGGAAAGCGCGAAAGAGCGGAATATTCCCATGCGCATCGGCGTCAACGCCGGTTCGTTGGGCAAGGTGCTGCTGCGCAAGTACAAGGAACCAAGCGCCGAGGCCATGATCGAGTCGGCGCTGACGCAAATCGATATTCTCGACAGACTCGATTTTCAGAATTTCAAGATCAGTTTGAAGGCTTCGGAAGTTTTCATGACCTTGACCGCCTATCGCGGCCTCGCGGCTCAAATCGACAATCCCTTCCATCTCGGCATCACCGAGGCCGGCGGCCAGCGGGGCGGCACGGTGAAATCCGCCATCGGTCTGGGCGCCCTGTTGATGGACGGTATCGGCGACACCATCCGCGTTTCCCTGGCGGCGGATCCGGTGGAGGAAATCAAAGTCGGTTTCGATATTCTCAAGAGCTTGGGTTTGCGGCACAAGGGTGTCAATTTGGTGGCTTGCCCGAGCTGCTCGCGGCAGAATTTCGACGTGATCGATATCGTCAACAAACTCGAAGCGCGGCTGGAGGACATTGTCACGCCGGTGGATGTCGCGGTGATCGGCTGCATCGTCAACGGCCCCGGCGAAGCCCGGGAGGCGGAAATCGGCCTTACCGGCGCCAGCCCGGCCAATATGGCGTTTTTGGACGGCTCGCCCCATCATAAAGTCCGCAACGAGGAATTGCTCGACGAGTTGGAGTCCATGGTGCGGCGGCGGGTGGCGGAAAAGCGCGCCGCCGACGCTAATCTCATCGCCAGCGCCTAGCCCGGTTGAAGCGCCGCGCCCGCAACCTGTGAAGCGACTGCAAGCCATAAGGGGGATGAACGACATTCTCCCGGAGCAGTCGGTTCTTTGGCAGCATCTCGAAGACGCTTTCCGCGCCACGGCCGACTCCCACGGCTACCGGGAAATCAGATTTCCCTTGCTGGAACAGACGCAGCTGTTCAAACGCTCCATCGGCGAAGCGACCGATATCGTCGAAAAGGAGATGTACGGATTCGAGGATATCGGCGGCGACCATATCAGTTTGCGCCCGGAAGGCACCGCCGGCTGTGTGCGCGCCGCCGGGCAACACGGTCTGCTGCACAACCGCCAGCAGCGCCTTTGGTACAGCGGGCCGATGTTCAGGCGTGAACGCCCGCAGAAAGGCCGCTACCGCCAGTTTCACCAATTCGGCTTGGAAGCGTTCGGCATGGCGGGCCCGGACATCGACGCCGAGGTGATTGAATGTTCTGCCAGTTTTTGGCGGCGGCTGGGATTGTCGGGTCATCTCAGCCTGCAACTGAACAATATCGGCAGCGCCGCCGACCGCCGGCGCTACAGCGCGGAGTTGGCTGATTACTTGTCGGGCCGGGCCGAAGAACTCGACGCCGCCGCCCGCGGCAGAATCCACAGCAATCCACTGCGGGTGCTCGACAGCAAAAACCCGACCAATCGGCAGGTGCTGCGGGAAGCGCCTGCCATGACTGGCTATTTGAGCGCGGAAAGCGCGGAGCACTACGCGGAACTGAAGCGGTTGTTGACGGCCGCGGGGATCGCGTTCATGGAAAATCCCAGCTTGGTCCGGGGATTGGACTACTACAATTTATGCGTCTACGAATGGACCACCGATGCCCTCGGCGCCCAAGGTGCGGTTTGCGGGGGCGGCCGCTACGATGGTTTGGTGGCCCAACTCGGCGGCAGACCGACGCCGGCGGCGGGCTTCGCCATCGGCGTGGAAAGACTGGCCCTGCTGCTGGAGACTGTTGGCAAGATTCCCGAGCAGGCCCGGTATCGGGCCGATATTTGCATTATCGTTCTCGGCGATGCCGTCACCGCCCAAAGCCAGGCGCTCGCGCGGCGCTTGCGCGGCCGTTATCCCGGCCGCCGGGTAATCTGTCAATGCGGCGGCGGCAAATACTCGCAGCAGGTCAAACGCGCTTATGAATTGAACGCCGAACTGCTGGTGATCATCGAACAGGAGTCCGGCGGAATGCCGCAGCAGGTGAAGCTGCGGGATCTGCGCGACCGCTTTGCCCCGCGCCTGGTGGCGCTGGACCAATGCGAAAGCGAGATTGACGCATTATTGCCGCCGAAACCCGCCTGAACAGCCAAAGCTCACCCGCACAGCCAAAATCACCCCTTGCTTCACCAAAATCACCCCGTACCTCGCCAAAAACACTGTTGCAAGCTCTATAATCGGCGTTTGGATTCGGGCTTCGGATCGCGGACTGTTTGCCGCGGGAGGGCAACGTGGCTTTAAGCGCCGCCGAACAAGAGAACATTGACGCGCTGCGGCGCTGGTGGGATGAATACGGCAAAACCCTGCTATTGACTGCGGCCGTCGCCGCCGCCGGCTACGCCGGCTGGGTTTTCTGGCAAAATTCAACGCAATCCGGCAGTCTGGCCGCTTCCGATTTGTACGAGGAGATACTCGACGCCGCCCAGCTCGCCACCCCGCCCGGCGATGGGGCCGCGGCAGCCGAGGGAGACAACATCATCGCCTTGGCCGAGCAGCTGAAGGCGGAACACGGCGATACTGTTTACGCGCGTTACGCCGCCCTGTTCAGCGCCCGGCAATCGATGCTGCGGGATGATTTGGCCGCCGCCGAGGAAAATCTGCGATGGGTGCTGGACAATCCGTCCGGGGGCGTGTTCGGTGCCGACGACGAGGGATTGACCTTGATCGCCACTTTGCGCCTCGGTCGGGTGATTCTCGCCCGGAGCGAACCCGAGCGGGCGCTGACGCTCGTCAACAGTATCGACCCGCGTTCCTTCGAGCCAGGATTCCACGAATTACGCGGGGATATTTATCTATCGCTCGACCGCCCGGAAGATGCCCGGGACTCTTGGCTCGCGGCGCGGGACGCGGGTTCGAACAGCGATGGACTGCGCATGAAACTGGAAAATCTCGGCGCCGCGATCGTCCCGCCATGAACGCGGCGGCGGGGGCCGAATCCGCACCGCCCGCGGACAACCGCGACGCGCTTGAGCAAGTGATAGCATGGCCAGTTGGCGAAATCTTCAGGTGAATCCAATGTTGAATCGAGCCGGGAAACCCGGCGGCGCGCTGGTCTTGCTGGCGCCCCTGCTGTTTTCAGCCTGCTCCATCGTCAATTTGAATCCCATGACGTGGTTCGACGATGAAGAAGTCAATCCGCCGGCGGAATTGGCCGCCATCGATGCCGAGGTGGCGGTCCGCCGCGTCTGGAGCGCGAATATCGGCAATGGCCAGGGCCGCGACTATTTCGAATTGACGCCGGCGATCGATGGAGAGCGGATTTTCGCCGCCAGCGAAAACGGCGATCTATACGGCCTCGACCGCGAGACCGGATCGGTCATCTGGCGTACGCGGCTGATTGATGAAACCATCACCGGCGGAGTCGGCGCCGGCAACGGCTTGGTGTTGGTGGGCAGCTCGACTGCCGAAGTGGTCAGTTTCAATCAGTTCACCGGCGAGGAACTTTGGCGCGGCGCCGTCACCAGCGAAGTGCTTTCGCCGCCGCAAACCAACGGCGATGTAGTGGTCGCGCAGACCGTCGATGGCAAACTCATCGCCTTGGACGCCGCCGACGGCGCGCGCCGCTGGATTTATGAAACCACTTTGCCGGCCCTGACCTTGCGCGGCACCAATCGGCCGGTGATCACGCCCCAGGGCTATGTCATCGCCGGGTTCAGCAATGGCACGCTGGTGTCCGTCGCCGCAGACGACGGCATTTGGCGCTGGGAAGAGCGCATCGCCATTCCCGAAGGCCGCTACGATATCGAGCGGGTTATCGACGCCGACGGCGATTTGCGGCTCGACGGCAACCGCGTCCTCGCCTCAAGCTACCAGGGCAACGTCATGGCCTTCGATACCGCGACCGGCAGAATCGTCTGGGGCATGGAGGCATCGAGCTACCACGGCCTGGACCGGGGCTTCGGCAATCTCTACTTCAGTTCCGACAAAAGCCATTTGGTGGCGGTGCGCGACAACAGCAACGAAATCGTCTGGACCAATGAAGATCTGCACAACCGCGGACTCACCGGCCCCGTGACGATAGGCAACTATATCGCCGTGGCCGATTTTGAAGGCTATTTGCATATCATCTCCCAAATCGACGGCCGCATCGTCGGCCGCACCCGAATCGACAGCGACGGCGTGCGCGCCGGCATGTCCGTTGCCGGCGGCCTGCTGTACGTGTACGGCAACAGCGGCACCTTGGTGGCGCTGGCAATCCAGTAACCGGGCGGGGGCGATGCGATCCGCCGCCGGGGGTCCGCGGTGAAACCGGTTATCGCCATCGTCGGTCGCCCCAATGTCGGCAAATCCACCCTGTTTAACCGCTTCACCGCCAGCCGCGACGCGCTCACGGTGAATCTGCCGGGGATGACCCGCGACCGGCAATACGGCGAAGGCGAGTTGGATGGACGCAAGTTTCTGGTGGTCGATACCGGCGGCCTCGCGACCGCCGCCGAAGGACTGGAAGAGCGGGTCGCGGCCCAGGCCATGCAAGCCGCGGTCGAAGCCGATTGTGTCTTGTTCGTGGTGGACGCCAGGGATGGATTGACTCCCGAAGACGGCCGGATTCACCAGCTGCTGCGCGAACGGGGCGAAAGTGCCATGCTGGTGGTGAACAAAATCGACGGACTCGACCCCGAGCAGGCGACGGCGGAATTCCACGCTCTCGGGGCACCCGAGGTATTCGCCGTTGCCGCCGCCCAGGGCGCGGGTGTCAGGCATTTGCTGCGCCGCGCGCTGGGGCAAGTCGATGCCGGCAACCCGGACTCCGACCCGGCATCCGATCTGGATGTCGACCGCGACCGCATCCGGATCTGCTTCGCGGGCAGGCCCAATGTCGGCAAATCGACATTGGTGAACCGCTTGTTGGGGGAGGAGCGGGTGGTGGTTCACGATTGCCCCGGAACCACCCGGGACAGTATCGAAGTGCCCTTCGAGCGCGCCGGACAACCCTACACCTTGATTGATACCGCCGGCATCCGGCGCCGGGGCAAAACCCGGGGCGTGGTGGAAAAATTCTCCATCATCCAATCCCTGCGGGCGATTGGCGAAGCCGATGTCGTGATCTTCGTCGCCGACGCCCGCGAAGGCGTGGTCGAGCAGGACTTGCATCTGCTGGGACACATCGTGGCCGCCGGCAAGGCCTTGGTGCTCGCGTTCAACAAATGCGACGGCACGGCGGACGATGCCAAGCAATGGCTGCGACGGGAGATCGAGCGCCGTCTCGGATTCGTCGATTTCGCCGCCCTGCATTTTATTTCCGCACTGCATGGCACGGGAGTGGGCCGCTTGTACGATTCCATACACGCCTGCCGGGTCTCGTCGCGGAAATCCGTCGGCACCCACGCCTTGACGCGGATGTTGGAACAAGCGGTCGCCGCGAGTCCGCCGCCGTTGGTCCAAGGCCGCAGGATTCGACTGCGCTACGCCCATTTGGGCGGACACAATCCACCGCGGATCGTGATTCATGGCAAGCAGCTCGACAAGCTGCCCGGGCATTACCGCCGCTATCTGCAAAACAGTTTTAGGCAAAAGCTGGAATTGGTGGGCACGACCGTGGCGATCGAATTGCGGAATGATGAAAATCCCTACGCGCCCCCCGCTCGCGGGGAGCGCGGCGGAAATTCCCGGCAGCTTGCCCCACAGCGGCGCCAGCGCCGCAAACGAAATTGAAGGGCCGTTTGGGTTTCGTACCCGATCCGAAGGATTTGCGGTGATGCGCCAGTCATGAAACGCCTTTCGGGCAAGGAGCCGCTGGGCTTTGGCCGACTAACCGAAGCGGCCGCGCGCCTGCGCCACGTGGCCTTGCGCACGCCCCTGCTCGATTGTCCAGAGTTGGATCAACGGCTGGGCGCGCGGGTATTGTTGAAAGCGGAGAGCTTGCAGCGCATCGGTGCTTTCAAATTCCGCGGCGCCTACAACCGGCTCGCGCAACTGCTCCCAAGCGAGCGGCGGGCGGGAGTGGTGGCGTATTCCTCAGGCAATCATGCCCAGGGCGTGGCTTGCGCCGCCAAGCTGCTCGGCATTCCAGCAACCATCGTCATGCCCGCCGATGCGCCGCAGGCGAAAATCGAAGGCACCCGGAGTTGGGGCGCCGAAATCCGCGCTTACGACCGCAACCGCGAGTCCCGCGAAGAAATTGCCGCGGCATTGGCCCGGGCCAAAGGCGCCACCCTGGTGCCGCCTTTCGATGATCCCGAGATAATCGCGGGCCAGGGCACGATTGGTATCGAACTTGCCGAGCAATTGCGCGGGCGCGGCCTCGCCGCCGATCTGCTATTGGTTCCCTGCGGCGGCGGCGGCCTGCTGGCCGGCGTATCGACCGCCATGCGCGAGTTAAGCCCGGAAACGCGGATCCACGGCGTGGAACCGGAACACTACGACGATCACCGCCGCTCTTTCGATGCGGGCCGGCGCGTGCGAATCAAAGGCGGACATCCCACCCGCTGCGACGCCTTGGCCGCGACCATTCCCGGCACCGTCACCTGGCCCATCAACCGCCGCAATGTGCGCGGCTTTGTCACGGTCGGCGAAGACGAAGCCGCGGCGGCGGTGGCTTACGCTTTCCACCGGCTAAAACTCGTGCTCGAACCCGGCGCCGCCGTGGCCCTGGCGGCAGTGCTCCACGAAAAACTGCCGGTCCGCGGTAAAACCATCGTCATCATCGCCTCGGGAGGCAATATCGATCCCGCCACCCTAACCGATTGCCTGCGACATGGAGCGAACCGCCAGTCAGTTCGATAGCGACGGGGTGGAAGCCGAAAACCGCGCAACCACGGGACACCCATCGAAGGCTTGGGTTGCACTCGCGCCCGGTGCGACCGTGGCGGACCGCGGGATTTGGCGGATGGGACTAGACCGGAGATGCCGAGTTATGCGACATTGGCCGCTATTTGCGGAAGGGCGGGGCCGGTCGAAACGGTGGAGAAATGGCGCGTATTGTCTCTGGCTTGATGCTGCTGTCGCTTGCCATGGCTTGGCCGCCGTTGGCCGCTCCACAGGATGCCGCCGCCGAGGCCCAGCGGGAACTCGATTTGTTCGAGGCGGATTTGCGCCGCTTCGAGGCGGATGGTGTCTACTACGGGCGGCAGTTGGTCGAGCCGCTGTCGCGCATCGCCGAGCGCTACATGGAGTTGAACCGATTCGCCGAAGCCAATGCGACGCTGGACCGCGCCCAACAGATCGTGCGCATTGAAGAAGGCCTCTACTCGAAGAATCAATTGCCGTTTCTGCACCGGCGAATCGAAAACCACGTCAACGCCGGCAACTGGCGCGAGGCGCGCAAACTGCAAGACCACATCATTTGGTTCTATCTCAACAAATACACCCAACCGGATCCAGAAATGATGCGCGGCCTGGCGGATTTATCCTACCTGCATATGCGCGGCATCACCGAGGACGCGGAGGAAAATCAGGGCTACCATTACGTCGGCGCCGCATTCAGCAGCCGCGTGGCGCTCGCGGTCGCCGACCGGGTGTGGCCGCATTTGGAACAACGCAAGGCCGGCCTGATCTACGAGCAAATGCGGCTCATGTACTTGCAGGCCAGCGCCATCAGCAAGGGCGGCAGCACGGGTCAAGCCCTGCGCACCGGCACTTCGGGCTTCCGCGGAGACGGTCGCGCGATCGAGCGCGTCATGTCTCCCGAACGCGCGCTGAACATGCTGCGCAGCAACGGCGTGAATTTTCTCGAACGCCTGCGGCAGATTTACGCCGGGGGGGAGCAAATCGACAACTCCGAAGCCCTGGCCATGGTCAAGTTGTACCAAGCCGACTGGTATCTGCTGTTCGACCGCAAGCCCCGGGCATTGCAGGGATATCGGGACGCCTGGGACATGCTGCTGCAGGCGGAAGTGCCGGAGGAGGACGTCCGGCGCCTGTTCGCCGAGCCGGCCTTGGTCCCGGAGCCGGTGTTTCACGACAACGTGGCCGCGGCGCTCGCCTTCCGCGCCAACGCGCCCCGGGACGCACCAGCAGCCTTTGCGGAGGGTGTGCCAGTGAAGATCTTTTATGGTGAGATTCCGTCGCCGGATTCCGACAGCCTCGCGGCGGAAAAACTGGGCTTGCTGGAATCCGACGACTGGCGGGTGGTGGGCCTGTTCACTTTCCATTTGCCGGCCGCGGAAGATATCGAAACGCGGCGCGGCTGGCGCCGGGAGAACGCGCTGGGCGTGGCCCAGAACCTGCAGTTGCTGGAACTGGATGGCTATCCGGTGGCAACCGAGATCGAACCGCTGACCCGTAATCTGACGCGGCTGCGCTTCCGGCCCGCCCTGAGCGACGGCGAGCCCCTGGCGGTCTCGGGTCTGATCAGCTATCTCGCCGCCGCCCCCTGAGCGGCCGCGACCGCTTGCTCCGTTCCCGGAGTTTCAAAAGCGGGGATTGACCGAATGATTGTGGGCCGCGCCTTAGTCCGCGCCGGCAGAGGCTTCGGCGTGGCTTTCTTCCACCAGCGCCATGATTCTGGCGGCGCTCAACTGCGCCACCCGTTGACCATTGATGAATAGGACCGGCGTCGAACGCACGCCGGCCGCATTGCCGCCGCGTTGATCATTGCGCACTTTGTCGATTACTTCTTCGCTGGCCAGATCCGCCCGCAATTGCTCCAGATCAAGGCCCAGCGTTTCGGCGTAGCTGTCGAATTCGCTTTCCACATCGGCCAGCAAGGACCAATCCGGCTGGTTCGCGAACAGGAAATCGTGCATCTCCCAAAACCGGCCCTGCCGTCCGGCGGCCTCCGCGTAGAGAGCGGCGGTCCAGGCGTGGGGGTTGCCCGCGGTCAGCGGATAATGGCGGAAAATCATATGCGCCTTGTCTTCGATGCGCGACCAAATGCGGCCCATGACGCGGAACTCCGTGGCGCAGGCGGGGCATTGGAAATCGGCGTAGACGACGATGCTCACGGGAGTGGAGGGGTCGCCACGGACATGATCGTTGGGTGCGATTTCGACCGGCGAATAGGTGGGCCCCTGGCTCAGCAGCACATAAATCACTGGCAAAGCCAGCAGGGGCAGCACCACATAGAGCGCGAACAGGCCGAGCAGCTGCGCGACGCGCTGCTTGCGCTCGGCGGCCCGGCGCTTGTTTTCGCGGACTTGCCGCTGTTTTTCGCGGCGGTTCATGACGTGGTTTGCTCGCCGATTATGGTGCGGGATTCTCGCTTAGGAACAACTCCGGGTCTACCCGGACATTGTTCAAATTGACACTCCAATGCAGATGGGGTCCGGTCACGCGACCGGTGCTGCCCACGGCGCCGATGCGGTCGCCGGCGGCAAGCACCGCCCCCGGCTCGATATCGATGCTGCTCAGATGGCAATACAAACTGATCAGGCCGTGGCCGTGGTCCATGATGACGGTATTGCCGTTGAAGAAATAGTCGCCGGTGGCGAGCACGACGCCGGGCGCGGGAGCGTGGATCGGCGTACCCTCCGCGGCGGCGATATCCATGCCAGAATGCGGGTTGCGCGGCTGGCCGTTGTAAAAACTGCGGGAGCCGAAAGAGCTGCTGCGCGGGCCGTCCACGGGGGAGCGCATGGCGAATACCGGCGTCAGCGACTCCGACCAGGTCGCAAACGCCCGGCGCATTGCCGCGCTCTCGCGGTTGATACGCTCCATATCACTGGCATCGGGATTGACCAAGCGGTCATTGGTGATGGTCAAATGCCGCTCGCGGTATTGTTTGTGGACGACATCGAAGCGCAACTCGATGGCGGCCCCGGAGGCGTCGGTCAGCGTGAAAACCTGCGGCCCCGGCTCGGCGTCCAGCGGAATGCCGATGACAGCGTAGATTCCACCCGCGTGGCGCGCCAACAGAATGCGTTGCTCCCGATAAGCGCCCGCCACCGCCGTGTCCTGAACCGGCACCACCGCGATGCCGCCAGGCACGGTCGAGGATTGCGGCAGGGAATCCACCAAAACCTGTGCCGTGGCGCCGCCGCCGAGGGAAAACGCGATCAGCGCCGCGGCCATTTGCCACAGTCTGCTCATTTTTGCTTCAAAGCTCCGTCTTTGGTTTCAATCCGCGCCCCCGGGGCCGATTGACGCGGTGGTTCCGCCGCGGCTTCCGCCTTGATTTCAGGCTCGGGCGCAAGCGCGACTACGCGGGACTCCAGCCGTCCGTCCGCCAGCCGCGTGATCACACGGCTCCCAAGGGTGATATCGTCCAAGCTGCGGATAACTTGCGCCGACTCATTGAGCGTGATGCTGTACCCCCGCGCCAGCGTATTCAAGGGCCCGGTCGAGTGCAAGGCGCGGCTGAGTTCGGCCAGCGCGGCACCATGGGCCCGCAGCCGGTTCAGCATGGCGCGCCGCAGCCGTCGCGGCAGCGCGTTCAGCATCCCGCGCAGCCTATCGATCCGCAAAGCGGGCGATTGCCAATCCAAGCGCCGTCGGCAGGCATCCAGGTGGCCGCGTTTGCGGTCAAGCCCCAGCGCCAGCGCCCGCCGCAGGCGCCGGCTCAATTCGTCCAGCGCTTGGGCGTGATCCTCCAAGCGCCGGGCCGGACTGCGCAGGCGCCGGGAAATCAGCCGCAGGCGCTCGCGCCGCCGCTCCAGGGCCTGGCCCATGCGCCCGCGCAGTTTGTCCAGATTGGCTTGCAGCCGCTCGCGGTACTCATCCTGTGACGGGCTCAGCAATTCGGCGGCCGCCGACGGCGTCGGCGCGCGCAGGTCGGCGACAAAATCGGCGATGCAGAAATCGGTTTCATGGCCAACGGCGCTGACTACGGGCAATTCGCTGGCGAAAATGGCGCGGGCGACGCTTTCCTCGTTGAAAGCTTGCAAATCTTCCGCGGAGCCGCCGCCACGGCCGACAATCAGCGCGTCGAACCGCGGTTTTCCGCGCAAGGCGTTCGCGTTCGCCAGCGCCCGGCAAATTTCGCCGGCGGCGTTTTCGCCCTGCACCGCGACGGGAAGCAAGGTGATTCGGGTCGCCGGAAAGCGGCGGTGGAACACGCTGAGCATATCCCGCAGCACCGCGCCGGACGGGGAGGTGATGACACCGACATGGCGGATGAACCGCGCATCGACCGGCTTTTTCGTCGTTTGCTCGAACAGTCCCTCCGCCCGCAGCTTGGCCTTGAGCCGCTCGAAAGCCAGGCGCAATTCGCCGCTGCCGGATTTCTCCAGCAGCGCGACTTTCAATTGGAAATCGCCGCGCGCCTCGTAAATGGTCAAATCGCCCTGGGCCGCGACTTTGTCGCCGTCGGCCGGTTTGAAGCGCACGCGGATGTTATTGCCGCGGAACATCACGCAGCGCAATTGCGCGTCGCGGTCCTTCAGGCTGAAGTACCAATGGCCCGAGGAATATCGCCTGAGGCCGGAGATTTCGCCTTCCACGACGACACGGGAAAATCCGCTCTCCAGCAATTCCCGCGCCAGCCGGTTGAGCGTGGAAACGCTGTACACAGGCGGCGCCGCCGAAGATTGATTCCGGTCATGGATGGCCATGGACGATCGCACTTTGCGGGCTGCTCCGGCTGTTCTTTCCCAGCCGTTCAAGGCTCGGCCAAAGTGAATATATACAGCGCGTTGTGGCCATCGGGACTGCGCAATTCCGGCGCCAGGAAATTGCCGATGCGCCAAGGGCTGCCGCCTTCGCGCAAATTCGCCACATCATGAGCTGCCAACTTGCCGAAACGCCCTTCCGTGCCCGGCATTTCCAGCCACATGCGGTCGGCTTGGGTGCCGCCGCCGCCGATTTCGAAAGCGACTTCCCGGGGCGAAATTTCCATGCAGGATTGACTCAGCGGAATCGCCAATTGTCCGGTGGGCGGATGGCAGGCGCTGGCCTGCCAGTTGTGCCCGCCGGCGGTGGAGGGGCATACTGAAAGCCATTCCCCCACCCGCATGTTGCGGATATCGTCGCGGTAGCGGACTTGGCCGGTTTCCAGATTGACTTCGGAAAACACATTTTCAAAAACAGTTTGCCGCAGGCCGAGGAATTCTCCCGTGCGACGGTCGAGTTTCCAGAGAATGCCACTTTTACCGATGGTCAGCAGGTAGGGTTCGTCGAACAGGTCCGCCAGCACCTGTCCGAAAGACTCGTCCATGTCGAGGGATTCGTCGGGCACATGTTGCCGGTGCCAGACGATGCGGCCGTCGTCGGGGTCGATGGCCAAAGTGGAATTCGTGTAGAGAGCGGCGTCTTCGGTGGTCAGGCCCCGGGACATGGCCATCCACGGCTTCACTTGAGCGGTGCCGAAAAAGACCAGCCCCAGCCGCGGGTCCCAACTGCCGGTCAGCCAGACATCGCCGCCGCCGCGGGATTCCAACGGCAGATCGCCCCAACTGTCGCCGCCGGGTTCGCCGGGCCGGGCGATGGTGTAAGTTCGCCAAAGTTCCTCGTCGGTCTCGGCGTCGTGGCCGGTGATGAAACAGCTATCCTCGAAAAAGCGGCCGCAGCCGGTGATGCCGTTGACGATTTTGCCGTCCGCGACAATCGGCCCGCTGGTGTTGGAGTAACCCAGCTCCGCGTCGGCGATTTCCACATCCCAGCGTTCGGCGCCGGTGCGGGCGTCGATGGCCTGCACCAAATTACCGAAATTCGGCACAAAGACGATGCCGTTCCGCACCAGCGGGGCAGGTTGGCTGCGCCCCGGCTCCATGCTCCAGACCCACGCCAATGCGAGCCGGTGCGCGTTGTCGGTATTGATTTGCGCCAGCGACGAGAAGCCTTGGCTCTGCAGCGCGCCCCGCCACCAAAGCCAATCTTCCGCTGGCGCTTCGGCCAAATCCGCCGCGTCGATATCGCGGAATTCCCCAGCTTGCCGCCACATGCGGGTTGCGGCGCTGTCGCTGCGGAACATGGTGGCGATTTCCGGGATCGAATTGCGCGATTCGGGCGAAGGAACTGTGCCGGCTAATCCCGGTGTGGGTGCCTGCGGCGGCGCGGCGGCAATCCCGCCGCCAGTGCCGACGAACAGCACCGCTCTGGAATCCGCCGTCAGCGCGACACCGTCCGCCGCGATGCCGATGGCTTGCAGCAGAAAAGCGGTGATATCGAGATATTCATCTTCGCCGAGCGAGCCTGGCGCTTGGGTTGGCATTGTCCGCACCAGCAAATCGAGCATCTGCCCCGGCGTGTGGTTGCGCCAGTTTGCGACGAAGGCGCCGCCGCGCAGGGCGACCGCTTCGAAGAAGCCCTGTAGATCAGGCAGATGGCTGGCGGCGCAATGTTGCTGGTACAGCGCCGCGCCGCGCTCCGCCTGGGCGGATTGGTAGCTGGCTTGCTCCAACTGCCGGCCCGCCTGTTGCGCCGCCGCTTGGCCAACCACGAACAACAACGCCATCATCCCGGCACGGCGGATCAATTTGCCCATGTTGCCACCCACTGCAATCCGCCCCGCTTATTGACCGAGGCCCAGAGTTTCGCGCTGAGCCCGCCGTTCGGCGACGGCCTCAACGAACTGTTCCTCGTTCACATGGGTAACGCCCACCCAAGCGTGGCTCATTTCATCCACGCCGCGGCGACCGAACACCACCCACTGTTCCGGGTCGGGGTTGATGGGATTGTTGGCGGTATTGTCGAATACCGAAGTGAACTGCAGCACCGTGCCCGCGGGCAGCAAGGGCTTGACATCGTCTTCATAGGGGTAGGCGATTTGCCAATTGTGGTCGTATTTGTTGACCTGGCTCAGCACTTCGCGGTTGCCATCCGGGAAGATCGCCTCCATGGTCATGACCTTGCCGCGCATGTGCAGATGCGGCCGGAAGCTGTGGACGATCGCTGGTTGCTGCAAAACATGGGTGCCCTGCAGGACTTGGTAGCCGTGGGGAGGAATGATGATGTCCTGGCCCCGTGCCCGCCCTTGCAAGCCATCGACCCGGAACATCTCTTCGCCCACGGTTTCGAGTTCCGGCCGCTCGCCCTCTGGATGGAACCAAAGTCCAACTTCGACCACATCATCCGGCGCTTCGGTGCCGACTGGAAAATAGTACAAATTCCAGGCGATGGTTCCCTTGGGCGGGACGCGCATACCCGTGCCCTTGGGATAAACTTCCCAGGATTTGCCGGCACCGTAGCGCGCCAGCGCCAGCAGCGCGCTTTGGGCGGCGGCGCCCATGGCCCCGCCGCCGCGGTTTTTGCCTCGCATCTGCCCGCCAATCATGGATTGTTCCGACAACACTTCCGGCGGTATCGAAATTCGCCTTGCCCGCCCATAGATTACCCGGCCCGGCGCTTCCTGCAAAGAGGCGATCATGTTGGTTTCCCAACGCGAAAAAAAGAAAAATTCGCAGTAAACTGGATATTTGTACAGTATCAAAATTTCGTCATGGCCAGTCCGCAAACCCCTTTGTCCGCAGCTTGGGAATCCACCCCGGCTGCTGCGCCGACCACGGCACCCCCTCCGACCGCGGCCCATCCGCGATGGCGGGCAAAACGCCCCGACAGCCTTTGGTACGCTTTGCATTTTTCCCAGTTGCGGAGCTTGCCGGAAGCTCGCCGCCGACGGTATCTGTTCGAATTGGCCGGACACATGAGGGATTGCAGCGCCGATATCGGTTTACGGGAATCTGCGCTGGTCTGTGAGATGCGCAGCGCTCTGCGTTATTTCGGCGGTATCGAAGTGATCCAGGAAAAAATCGTCGGCGCGGTGAAGCGGCAATTACGCGGCTGGGGATTGGCCGAAGAATTTTCTCATGCCGCCGCGCCGACCATAACTGGCGCCCTGTTGCTCGCCCGCGCCGGCTTGCCTGCCGCAGCGGTCGGCCGCTGCGCCGCGGTCCGGTCTCCTTGCTGAGTGGCCCGGAGCGAATCGAATCCGGCTGGTGGTCGGGCGACGATGTGCACCGCGACTATTATATCGGCGCGGAGGAGAACGGCTGTCGCCTGTGGATTTACCGCGAACGCGGCGGCGAACGGCACTGGTATCTGCACGGCTATTTCGCCTGAACTGCAAAGCGGCCCGGGGGCGGAGGCGCCCCGCGTCAGGTAAAGTCCCTCGACTTGGCCTCCATTCCGTCGAGCCAATGGCTGAGATCGGTCAATTGCCGGGCGATGAGGTGGAGCACTTCGCCGCTTTTCTGGACATGGCCCACCACGCCGAGCAAGCGCGCCCGCCGCACCACCGGTCGCAGCCGTTGGCCGAGCGCCGGCCAAACCACCACATTGATCATTCCGCTTTCGTCTTCCAAGGTGAGAAAGACAACCCCGGAGGCGGTCATCGGACGCTGGCGGCAGGTCACCAGCCCGACCACCTTCGCGCCGCGGCCGTCGGCCAGCCCGGCAGATCATGTCGTAGACCTGTGGATCTTCCGCCGGGATGCGATCCATGCTCAGCGGTTGGCCGCTGTATGTGCCGATCAGGTCGAGGCATTTGCGAATCGCGGTCAACATGCCCAGGGCCAGCACATCGATCTTCAACAGGCCCAGCGCCTCAAGATCGTCCTTCTCCCACTGGATCACGGTGCGTTCCGCCATCGCCGCGTTTTCGATCGGCACTAGCCTGCTGAGTGGGCCCCGGCTGATGACGAAACCGCCCACGTGCTGCGATAAATGCCGGGGAAAGCCCTGCAGTTCGCCGGTCAAGCGCAGCAAGCTGCGAATCTGCGGATCATCGTGGTCGACTTCGGTGTCTTGCAGCTGCTCCCGCAGATCCGCCCCCCACCAGTGGATCGACTTGGCCAGATGATCGATCAGCTGCGGCGCCAGCCCCAGCGTTTTTCCCACGTCGCGCACCGCACTCCGAGGCCGGTAGCGAATCACCGTCGCCGCCAGCGCGGCCCGGTCCCGACCATAGCGGCGGTAAATGTGTTGGATGACTTCTTCCCGCCGGGAGTGCTCGGAATCCACATCGATATCCGGTGGCTCATCGCGTTCCCTGGAAACAAAGCGCTCGAACAATAGATCGATCCGGGCCGGATCGACCGCGGTAATCCCCAAGCAATAGCACACCGCCGAATTGGCCGCGGAACCACGGCCTTGGCAGAGAATGCCGCGGCCGCGGGCGAAAGCGACGATGTCGTGTACCGTGAGGAAATAGTGTTCGTAGCGCAATTCGCGGATCAGTGCCAATTCCCTCTTGAGCCGCGCCCGCAGCTTGGCCGGCGCGCCTTTGGGCCGCCGCCGCATGCCCTTGAGGGTCAGCCGGCAGAGCCAGCCGTGAGCCGTATAGCCCGCGGGCACGAGTTCCAGCGGATACTCGTAGCGCAGTTCGTCGAGCGAGAAATCGCACAGATCGGCGATCTCGACGCTGGCCACGAGCAATGCCGGTGGATGCAGGCGGGCAAGCTGTTCGCGCCCGCGCAGATGCCGCTGGCCGTTGCCTTCGCCTGCCAACCCCAGCTCGGCGAGGGTTCGGCCGAGGCGGATGGCATCCAGCAAATCCTTCAGCGGCCTGCGCTCCGGCGTGTGCATACAGGCGCCGCCGGCGGCGCACAGGGGCAGGCCGCTGCGGCGGCCAAGTTTCCGCGCCCGCCGCAGCAGGCGGTGGTCATCCCCCCGCAACAACATTTCGACGGCGATCCAAACCCGACCGGCGAAACCCCGCCGCAGCCAAGTCGCTTCGCTTTCGATGATCTCCGGCGCGCGGTCGAATTCCGGCAACCACAGCAGCAGGCAGTCGCCGGGCCGGTTCCGCTCCAGCAGGGCGCGGTCGATGCGGTAGCCGCCCTTGGGGCTGTCGCGCCGCGCGCGGCTGATCAAGTGGCTCAGTTCGCCGTAGCCTTTGCGGTTGCGCGCGAGCAATACCAAGCGGCAGCCTTCCCGCAAACGGAATTCGGCGCCGATGATGAGTTTGATGCCGTGCTCTTTCGCCGCCACTTGGGCCCGCACCACGCCGCTCAGTGAGCATTCGTCGGTCACGGCCAGCGCCGCATAGCCGAGCGCCCGGGCGGTACGGACGAGTTCGTCGGGAAACGAAGCGCCGCCCAGAAAGCTGAAGTTGGAAATGCAATACAGCTCCGCATAGGCTGGCAAAACCCCCGCCGCGGTCGACCGTTCGGGCATATTCATTCACCATCTATAACTGTTAATATACACAGTATTTTAGCTTGCTTGAGGCAAATTCCAAGCCTAATACTGTTTATTTAATCAGTTATCGTTTCGTGAAATGTCTGTTGCCAATGATCGATCCATCCGCAAGCGGGATGCCATCGAAGCTCTGTTGCGGGATATTCCCGACCTGTGGCGGGGCCACTGTGCGGGCGGTCGAGCCGGCCGCGGGATTTCCACCGGCTTCCCCGTCCTCGACGGCATATTGCCGGCCGGCGGCTGGCCAACCAGAGGGCTGGTGGAAATCGTCTGTTCCGAGCGCGGCATGGGGGAGTTGCAATTGCTGCTCCCCTTGATGCGCAAACTGACGGAGCTGGGTCAATGGATGCTCTGGGTATGTCCGCCCGAAGCTCCGTATGCGCCAGCCCTGGCGCGGGCCGGAGTGGATGTCGGCAAGCTGCTGCTGGTGTCGGGCATCCCATTGCGCAATGCCCTGTGGAGCATGGAGAAGGCCTTGGGCCCCTGCCGCTTGGTGCTGGCTTGGCGCGATGGGCTCTCCCATGGCGTGCTGTGGCGGCTGCAACTCGCGGCCGACAGCGGCAACAGCTTGGCCGTACTGTTTCAGCGCGGCAACAGCGGCTACCCCTATTCGGCATTGAGGCTGCAACTGACCCACGCCGGTGCCTCCGGCCCTCGGGTAAGCATTCTGCGGCCCTGGGGCAATATCCGCCACCGCAGCGTGCGGCTGGAGCCCGGCTCGGTGCCGCCGACGATAGACATGGCGTTTGAGATGGAGGGGGTGTTCTGTTAGGCTGCAATTCCATCTGAGGGAAGCGGCGCGCGGTCGGTTCCGGCAATCGGATGGAGCCAATGACCCGTTATATTTTCATCACCGGCGGCGTGGTCTCCTCGCTGGGCAAGGGGATTACTTCGGCATCGCTGGCGGCGATTCTGGAGGCCCGCAAGCTCGAAATCTCCATGCTCAAGCTGGATCCCTACATAAACGTGGATCCGGGCACCATGAATCCCTTCCAGCACGGGGAAGTTTTCGTCACCGACGACGGCGCCGAAACCGATTTGGATCTGGGGCATTACGAACGTTTCAGCCGCGTCGCCATGCGGCAGAAAAACAACTTCACCACCGGTCGGGTCTACGAAGAAGTGCTGCGGCGGGAAAGGCGCGGAGATTATCTGGGCGCCACCATTCAAGTCATCCCGCATATCACCGACGAAATCAAGCGTCGGATCGTTGCGGGCGCCGGCGCGGCCCAAGTCGCGCTGGTGGAGATAGGCGGCACCGTGGGCGATATCGAATCCCAGCCTTTTCTCGAAGCCGCGCGGCAGATGCGGGTGGAACTCGGCGCCGAACGCGCCCTGTTCATCCATTTGACGCTGGTGCCCTATATCGGCACCGCGGGCGAAACCAAAACCAAGCCCACCCAGCATTCGGTCAAGGAATTGCGTTCCATAGGCATCCAGCCGGATGTGCTCATCTGCCGCTCGGAGCAGCCAATCGACGAATCCGCCCGCCGCAAAATCGCCCTGTTCACCAATGTTGAACTGCCGGCGGTTGTATCGCTGCCGGATACCGATAGCATTTACCGCATTCCGGCCATTCTCGGTGACGCGGGACTCGATGAAATCGTCGTGGACAAACTGCGCCTGACCTGTCCGCGGGCGGATTTCAGCGAATGGAACAAAGTCGTTGAGGCGGAGCACCGGCCGGAGCGGGAGATCAAGCTGGCCATGGTCGGCAAATACATGGAATTGCCCGATGCCTATAAATCCTTGAACGAGGCCATTATCCACGCGGGCATCCATACCCGCACCAAAGTCAACGTCTCCTTTATCGATTCCAGCATTCTTTCCGATCAGGGCACGGCTGTGCTCGAGGGCCATGATTGCGTGCTCGTGCCGGGCGGGTTCGGCGAGCGCGGCTTCGAGGGCAAGATTCTGGCTTGCCGCCACGCCCGGGAAAACGGCGTGCCCTATCTCGGCATTTGCCTTGGTTTGCAGGCCGCGGTGGTGGAATTCGCGCGCAATGTGGTGGATTTGGAAGGCGCCAACAGTTCCGAGTTCGACCCCGATACGCCGCATCCGGTGATCGCCTTGATCACCGAATGGACCACGGCGGACGGCGGCACCGAAAACCGCGATGATCAGTCGGACTTGGGCGGCACCATGCGCTTGGGCGGCCAGCAATGCCTGATCGAGCCGGATTCGACGATTTTCGCCTGCTACGGCGAGGAGACGATCCGCGAGCGGCATCGGCACCGGTATGAATTCAACAACGACTATTTGCCCGCGCTGCGGGACGCGGGTTTGAGACTGACCGGCAAATCCGCCGACGACAAGCTGGTGGAGGTAATCGAAGTGCCGGGCCATCCGTGGTTCATCGGCTGTCAGTTCCACCCCGAATTCACGTCTACGCCCCGGGACGGCCACCCGTTGTTCACCGGCTTTATCCGCGCCGCGGTTGCCTATCGCGAGCAAATGCAAGCCGGCGAACGCTCTTTCGGCGGAGCCGCAGCGGATTCACTCGGAAAACCCGCCGCCAGCTCTGGCAAGCAGCCCGTTGCGGATGCTTCCGGCAAAACCACCGCGCCGGCGGTGGGTGTCTGATCAGGAGCATTCGACCTGGTGGCGGCGGCAACTGTCAAAGAAGTGACCGTGGGCGATATCCGTTTGGCCAATAATCGCCCCTTCGTGCTGATTGGCGGCATGAATGTGTTGGAAAAGTCCGAGACCGTGCTGCGCGTGGCGGAAGAATTCCGCCGCGTCACTGACAAGCTGGCCATACCCTGGATATTCAAGGCCAGCTTCGACAAGGCGAACCGCTCATCCATCGACTCATGGCGCGGCCCCGGGCTGGAGCGGGGCCTGCGAATGCTGGCGGAAATCAAACAACGCTTCGAGGTCGCCATCCTCACCGATGTTCACGAGCCGGGTCAGGCGCAAGCCGCCGCCGAAGTAGCCGATGTTTTGCAGTTGCCCGCCTTTCTCAGCCGGCAAACCGATTTGGCAACCGCCTTGGCCCGCACCGGCGCCGCCATCAATATCAAAAAAGCACAGTTTCTGGCGCCGGCGGAAATGCGTCATATTCTGCAAAAATTCGAACGGGCGGGAAATTCGCGGCTGCTGCTTTGCGAGCGCGGCACGGCTTTCGGCTACAACAATCTGGTGGTCGATATGCTCGGCTTCCGCACCATGAAGGAATTCGGCTATCCGCTGCTGTTCGACGCCACCCACGCGCTGCAAATTCCCGGCGGTTTGGCTCACGGCGCGGGCGGTCGCCGGGGGCAGCTGGCGGATTTGGCCGGTGCCGGTCTGCTGCAGGGTATCGCCGGATTATTCATCGAAGCGCATCCACGGCCGGAGGAAGCCTTGTGCGATGGTCCCTGCGCCCTGCGTCTGAGCCGCTTGGAGGCTTTTCTCCAGCGAATGCGGGCGGTGGACGACTTCAGCAAATCATTGCCGGCCCTTGACACCGGTTAGCATCAAGTATCGTATGAGTTCTGCAAGGAATTGGAATGTCCGAAATTAAACATATTCAAGCGAGGGAAATCCTGGATTCCCGCGGCAATCCCACTATCGAAGCCGATGTGCTGCTCGCGGACGGCGCCTCGGGCGGCGCCTGCGTGCCCTCCGGGGCTTCCACGGGCTCCCGCGAAGCGCTGGAGTTGCGCGATGGCGATTCGGCCCGCTATGGAGGCAAGGGTGTGACGCGGGCGGTTGAGAATGTGAATGGCGAAATCCGCGCGGCACTGCTGGGCTTCGACGCCGCCGACCAGGCGGGTCTCGACCGCGCCATGCTGGAACTTGACGGCAGCGACAACAAATCGAGGCTCGGCGCGAACTCCATACTCGCGGTCTCCTTGGCCGCGGCCCGGGCGGCGGCGGTCAGCCTCGGCCTGCCGCTGTACGCCCATATCGCGAACTTGGCCGGCCGCGACAGCGGCTTCAGTCTGCCGGTGCCGATGATGAATATCGTCAACGGCGGCGAACACGCCGATAACAACGTCGATATCCAGGAATTCATGATTCAACCTGTCGATGCCGCGGATTTTCCCGAAGCGCTGCGTTGCGGCGTCGAGATTTTCCACGCCCTGAAATCGGTGCTGAAAAAAGCCGGTTACAACACGGCGGTGGGCGATGAAGGGGGATTCGCCCCCGACCTGCCTTCCAACGCCGCGGCGCTCGAAGCCATTATGCGGGCCATTGAACTCGCCGGGCACCGGCCGGGAAGCGATGTGTGGCTCGCCCTCGACTGCGCCGCCTCCGAGTTTTATCGCGATGGGCGCTACGCCTTGGCCGGCGAAGGCAAATCCTACGACGCCGGGGAATTCGTCGATTACCTCGCCGGGCTGTGCGCGGATTTTCCAATTTTATCCATCGAAGACGGCATGGATGAAAGCGATTGGGCTGGTTGGGCTCAACTGTCGGCCAAATTAGGCGATAAGGTTCAGTTGGTTGGGGACGATTTGTTCGTCACCAACGCGGAATTGCTGAAGCGGGGTATCGACCGCAATATCGCCAACGCCATTTTGATCAAGTTCAACCAAATCGGCAGCTTAACCGAAACCCTGGCGACTATCGGCATGGCGGCGGACGACGGCTACGGCATCGTCATATCCCACCGCTCCGGCGAAACCGAAGACAGCACCATTGCCGATCTGGCCGTGGCCGTGGCCGCTGGCCAGATCAAGACCGGATCCCTGTGCCGCAGTGATCGGGTGGCGAAGTACAACCGTCTGCTGCGGATCCACGAACAACTCGGCGCCGCGGCACGCTTCAGTGGGCCGGGGGAATTTTCCCGCTTCGGAGTGTGAACCGTATGAAACTGTTGCTGTTGCTGGCCGGCGCGCTGGTCGTGGCGCTCCAATATCAGATTTGGTTTGGCGAGGACGGCTATTCGGCGTTGCGGGCGCGGCAGGCGGAGATATCCGAGCAACTTGATATCATCGCCGAATTGGATCTGGGCAACAGCGTGCTCGAAGTGGAAGCCCTCGATCTGAAGAACGGCACGGAAGCCATAGAAGAAAGAGCCCGCTCGGAGCTCGGCATGATCAAGGAAGGCGAAACTTTTTATATCGTTGTCGATTGACCAAGCTATGAATTTCTGGGGGATAATTCCCGCGGCGGGAAGTGGGCTCCGTTTCGGCGCCGAAATTCCGAAACAATACCTGCGCCTGGGTGATCACGCCGTGATCGCTTGGTCGGTGGCCGCCTTGCTCGGAGCGCCGCTGAGGAAGTTGGTGGTGGCCTTGGGCCGCGACGACCGCCATTGGTCGAAGCTCGATTGGCGGGGAGAGGTTCGCTTGGAAACCTGCCTCGGCGGTGCCCAGCGGCAGCAGTCGGTCGTCAATGCGCTGGAGGCTTTGGAAGGCCGGGCGGGGAACACAGACTGGGTCTTGATACACGATGCGGTGCGCCCCTGCGTGCGGGCGGAAGATATCGATAAACTCATCGGCTTCGCGGCGGCGGGCGGCCATGGCGGCGCGGTGCTGGGTTGGCCGGTGGACAATGCCCTGAAACGGGTTTCGAATTCGATGTTGGTGTTGGACAATGTGGAGCGGCGGGACTGCTGGAACGCCGCGACGCCGCAAATTTTTCAATATGGTGTTCTGCGTGCGTCCCTGGCCGCGGCTGAAGCGGCGGGCACTTCCCATGTAGACGAGGCGGCTGCCGTGGCGGCCGCTGGCAACCCGGTGCGCATGCTGGACTGCGCCAAGGACAATATTAAAATCACCCATGAGCCGGATTTGGCGCTGGCCGCCGACATCCTGGCGCGTCGCGAAGCAGCGGTCGAATGAACCCCGCCGACTCCATCCGGCTTAGAGTCGGCCACGGTTTCGATGTACACCGCTTCGCCGCGAGCTTCGATCCCGGCAAGCCGCTGCTGTTGGCGGGAGTGAAGTTGCCGGTGGAATTGAGTCTAGTCGCCCATTCCGACGGTGATTTGATTCTGCACGCCTTGGCCGATGCCGTGCTCGGGGCGGCGGCCGCCGGCGATATCGGCGGACTGTTCCCCGATAGCGATGCCAGCTTGGCGGGGATATCGAGCGCGGTGATTCTGGGGGCGGCCCTGGCGGAAGCCGAGGCCAAGGGTCTGCGCTTGATCAATCTCGATATCACTGTGGTTGCGCAGGCTCCGAAATTGCTTCCATACGCCGCCGCCATGCGGGAAAACCTGGTCAAACTGACCGGGCTGCCCGGCGATGCGGTCAATCTCAAGGCCACGACCACCGAGGGCATGGGCTATCTAGGCCGCAAAGAAGGTATGGCCTGCCATGCCGTGGTGTTGCTGGGCCCGGTCGATTGATGTCGTAGTGGACGGATGCGCGCGGTATTGGTCCAGCCTCGCCCGCTTGCTGGACCCGCCGACCGCCACGGCGCGGTTGAAACAGACCCCGGATGATTTTCAAGTGGAGGAGGAGCTCGGTTTCGTTTTTTCCGGCACGGGCGAACATCTTTGCGTTGAAGTGGAAAAAACCGGCCTCGGCACCTTGGATGCCGCTCGGCGCTTGGCGGAAGCCACCGGTCTGCGGCGCGCGGATGTCGGTTTTGCTGGAATGAAGGATCGCCGCGCCCGGACCCGCCAATGGTTCAGCCTGCGGCTGCCGGCGGCGGCGGAAAAGCAGCTTCAGGACGCGGAAGACGAATCGCTGCGTATCCGCCGAGGCGCGCGCAATCAGCGCAAAATCCGCCTCGGCAGCCACCGCGCCAATCATTTCAAGCTGTGCCTGCGGGATTTCGACGGCGGCCGGAATGATCTGGAACAGCGGCTGCACGGTCTCGCACAAAGCGGGGTGCCGAATTATTTTGGGCCCCAGCGCTTTGGTTGGCGCTTGGCCAATTTGGCCGCATTGCGGCAACGCATCCATGCCGGTACCGCCGGCGCGGACATGGCTCGAGCCGAGCGCTCGCTGCTGTATTCCTCCGCGCGAGCGTACTTGTTCAATGCCGTGCTGTCCGAGCGCCTGCGCCGGGGCGATTGGAACCGCTACCAACCCGGGGATGTGCTCAGTCTGGCGGGCTCCGACCGACTGTTTATAATGGGCGACGGGCGCTGGGACCGTGCGCTGGAGCAACGGCTCGCATCGCTGGATATCCATATCACTGGCCCGTTGCCGGGGCTGAAGTCCAGGCAAGCCAAGTATGCAATCGGCGCCCAAGCCGCCGATATTGAAAGCAAGGTGCTGCGGCAGAACACCGATATACTCGATTGGCTGAAGCGTGAAAGGCTGCGGGCGGGCAGAAGGCCACTGCGCTTCGCAATTCGGGATTTAACCTGGGCTTGGAACGGCGGCGACTTGACCCTTGGTTTCGCTCTGCCGAGGGGAAGTTACGCCACCAGCATGATTCGAGAGTTGTGTTCCACGGATGCAAGCGAACAGAAATCCCAAACCCGATCTTGACGGCATCGGTCCCACCTCGCGCCGGACCAGGGAGCGGTTGGTGGCCCAACTCGAACGCAAGGGTATCCGCAACGCGGCGGTGCTTGACGTGATACGTTCGACACCGCGGCATATTTTTATCGACGAAGCCTTCTCCCACATGTCTTATGACGATGCGCCGGTCAATATCGGTTTCAAGCAAACGATTTCCCAGCCGTGGGTGGTCGCGCGCATGACCGAGGCGGTGCTTGAACAGCGCTCCACGCTCAATCGCGTCCTGGAAGTCGGCACCGGCAGCGGCTATCAAACCGCGGTGATCGCGCCGTTCGCGAAAGAAGTATTCAGCATCGAACGAATCCGGCCTTTGCATGATCGGGCCGCGACCAATCTTGAATTGTTGGAGATCGGCAACGTCAAACTGATTTGCGGCGATGGCAGCCTCGGCTACGTCGACAAAAGTCCTTACGATGCCATTATCGTCACCGCCGCTCCTTTGGGCATTCCGAAGGAACTGTTGGCCCAACTCGCGGTGAACGGACGCTTGGTGATTCCGGTTGGCGGCGCGGGAGTGCAGGAACTGCGCTTGGTCACCCGGCAAGAAGACAAATTCCACAGCCGCTTGCTCCATCACGTGCGATTTGTTCCGCTGCTGACCGGGCAGGTGCGGAACTAGCTTGGATGAATGCCTGGGGCAATAACAGCGTGGCGGATTATCTGCTGTTTTACCTCAAGGGCGCGGTGATGGGCATGAGCGACGCGGTGCCCGGTGTCTCCGGCGGCACCATCGCCGTAGCGGCAAATATTTACGACCGCATCATCCTCGCGGTCCGCTGCTTTGACGGCGCCGCCCTGCGCCTGTTGCTGCATCGCCGTCCCAGGGAATTCTGGCGCCGGGTAGACGGCGCTTTTCTGCTGCCGCTCGGCCTTGGCATCGGCAGTGGTTTGTTTTTCAGCGCCAGTTTGGCGCTGTATCTGATTGAGCATTATCCCGAGCCTTTGCGTGGATTCTTCATTGGTTTGGTTGCCGCCGCCGTTTGGATTGCGCGCGCCGGGACCGACTTTCGCGACTGGCGCAACCTGGCGATGGCGTTCGCCGCGGCGTTGCTCGTGCTGCTGATTTCCATGGCTGGCCCGCAACCCGGGCAGCCCGGGGCGGCTTATCTGTTTTTCTGCGGCGCAGTCGCCGTGGCGGCCATGTTGCTGCCCGGCCTTTCCGGCGCTTTTATCCTGTTGCTGCTCGGTGCCTATCAGTACATGCTGGCGGCGTTGACCGCGCTGGATATCGCGGCGATAAGCATTTTTCTGGCGGGTTGCGTTGTCGGTGTCTTGTTGATGTCGCGCGCCGCCGCTTGGTTGCTCCGCCGTCACCGGCGGCGGGCCTACGGCTTCATATGCGGCTTGCTGGCGGGGTCTCTGCCGGCTTTATGGCCGTGGCAGCTTGCCGGCGGCGCGGAGTCGACCGCGCGGTTCCTCGCCAGCCGGCCGGTCTGGCCCGATCAATACGTGCAGCTCGCCGGCCGCGAGCCGATGATCGCGGTCAGCATCGCCGCTTTGCTGCTCGGCTTGACGCTGACCTTGTCGGCGCGGCGCTTCAGCAACCGCTGCGATTGACGATAATTCACTATGGTTTTGCGCGATTAGAAAACTGTGGCAATGAACAAGTCCGATTTCGCCGGGCTGGTTTCGATATTGCGGCCAAGCCGCTGCGGGTTAGTGCTGTTGATCGCCGTTTTGTGTGCCTGTGAATCGACGCGGGCGCCGATCCGCGACCAAGGCAGGGCCGTGCAGGGGCAAACGCCGGATATCGTCAGCGCCAGCGGACCGGTGAGTTTTCAGCCGCCGCCGTCGGCGGCTGTCCCGGGTGCGTCTCGCACGCACCGGGTGCGGGATGGAGATACCTTGATCGCCGTCGCTTTCATGTACGGTTTGGACTACCGCGAACTCGCCGCCGCCAATAATCTTGTTCCGCCCTACACGATCTACGTGGATCAGCAACTCGTTTTGATTCCCAGCGATACCGCGGCGCCGCCGGTCGCCCCGGCGCCGGGCTCCGGTGCTTGGCAGTGGCCGCTGGCCGACCGCGTCGCCGTTGATTTCCGCCCGGAAATCAACAACCGTCTCGATATTCAAGGCCGCGCCGGCGATTCGGTGCGCGCCGTCAGGGACGGGGAGGTGGTGTATTCGCGGCCTTTCGGCGACGATTCCGGCAATTTGCTCATCATCCGCCACGACGACCGCTATCTCAGCGCCTATACGCAAGTCGGCGATGTGTTGGTGAATACCGGAGACAGGGTTGCGGGCGGGCAGGCCATCGCCGAGCTGGGGTCGGTGGAGTCCGGCCAGCCCATGATCTATTTCAATGTGCAGCGCGACGGCGCTTTCGTCGATCCGACCAATTTGCTGCCCTGACCGCGCCGCGGGAGAAATACCGCTACTTTTCCAGATATTGCAGTTTGTCCCGCACGTCGGTCCATTGCTCGGCATCCGGCAGCGGATCTTTCTTTTCAGTGATATTGGGCCACTTCTCCGCCAATTCGGCATTCAGTTCGAGAAACTGCCGCTGATCCTCGGGGAGTTCGTCCTCAGCGTAAATCGCATCAACCGGGCATTCCGGCTCGCACAGGGCGCAATCGATGCATTCATCGGGATGGATGGCGAGAAAATTCGGGCCTTCGTAGAAGCAATCCACCGGGCACACTTCCACGCAATCGGTATGTTTGCATTTTATGCAGTTATCGCCAACAACAAAGGTCATACGCCGTTCCTGCCATTTGCTAATTCGTGGTCGGAAATTTTTGTTTTCAATTCGTAGAGCGCGGCCAAGGCATCCCTCGCGGTGATCGCATCCGGATCCAACTCGGCGAGATATTCCAAGGCTGGGTGATCGGGTTTCGCAGGCTCCGCTTCGGGGCCGAATTCTAATGCAATTTGGCCAGCAACTGAAGCGGGGCTCTCCCGGGCGGTTTCCAATTGCCGCAGTTTGCCCCGCGCCAGGTCGATTACCGCGGCGGGAATGCCCGCGAGTTGCGCTACCTGAAGGCCGTAGCTGCGGCTGGCGGGACCAGGTTTCACCGCATGCAGCAGGACGATGCCGTCACCGTGTTCGGCGGCATCAAGATGAATATTGATGATGCCGGGATATTGCTCCGCCAGCGCGGTCAACTCGAAGTAATGAGTGGCGAACAGGGTGAAGGCGCCAACCCGCTCGGCGATATGCACGGTGGCGGCCCAAGCCAGCGACAGGCCGTCGAAAGTGCTCGTTCCGCGGCCGATTTCGTCCATCAAGACCAAGCTTTCCGGGGTGGCGTTGTGCAGGATGTCCGCGGTCTCGACCATTTCCACCATGAAGGTAGAGCGTCCGCCGGCCAAATCGTCGGCGGAACCGATGCGGGTAAAAACGCGGTCGATGGCGCCGATGGCGGCATCCCGCGCCGGCACGCAGGCACCGCACAGCGCCAACAGCACAATTTGCGCGGTTTGCCGCATATAGGTTGATTTGCCGCCCATATTCGGCCCGGTGATGATCAGCATTTTGCGCCGCTCGTCCATGAACAAATCGTTGGCGACGAACTCCCGCTCGGTTGATCGTTCCACCACCGGGTGCCGGCCGCCGCTGATTTCGATTCCCGGGGTTTCCCGCAACCGCGGGCGGCAGTATTCCAGACTGGTTGCCCTTTCGGCGAAATTGGTCAATACATCGAGTTCCGCCAGCCCCTCGGCGCAGACCAGCATGGCGGGCAAATCGGCGGCCAATTCATCGAGCAGCATTTCGTAAAGCTCTTTTTCCCGCGCCAAGGCGCGACTCTTCGCGCTGAGGATTTGATCTTCGAATTCTTTCAGTTCCGGCGTGATATAGCGCTCGGCGTTTTTCAGCGTCTGGCGGCGCATGTATTCCACGGGCAGGCGGGAGGCGGACTGGCCTTTGCTGATTTCAATGAAGTAACCGTGGACGCGGTTGAAACCGACTTTGAGCGAACTCAGGCCGGTTTGCCGCCGCTCCCGTTGCTCCAGCTCGAGCAGGTAGTCGCCGGCGCTGCTGCTCAGACCGCGCAAACGGTCTAGCTCGGCATCGTAACCGGTGGCAATCACGCCGCCTTCGCGCACCAACTGCGCCGGCTCTTCCCGGACCGCACGGCGCAATAGCTCGGCTTGGCTGGGGAATTCGCCGATGCACTCCGCCAAATGGCGCAGAAGCCCGCTGGAGAAATCCTTCAATCGCCGCTGGATCGCCGGCAGGGATTCCAGCGCCAAGCGCAGTCTGGACAAATCCCGCGGGCGGGCCGAGCGCAGCCCGATCCGGGCGAGAATGCGCTCCATATCGCCGATATCCCGCAGCGATTCGGCCACGGCTTCGAATTGATATTCTCCGCGCAGCGCGCTGACTGAGTCTTGACGCAGCAGCAACTGCCGCCGGTCTCGAAGCGGCCGGCCGATCCAGCGCGAAAGCAGCCGCGAGCCCATCGGCGTCGCGCAGCGGTCCATTACCGAGATCAGCGTATTGTCGCGGCCTCCGGCAAGACTCACATCGATTTCGAGATTGCGCCGGCTGACCGCGTCGAGGATCACGCTGTCGCGCTGCCGTTCAACTCGCAGGCCGCGCACATGAGGCAGTTCCGAACGCTGCGTTTCGCGCAGATATTGCAGCAGGCAGCCAGCCGCCCGCAAAGCGGGTTCCATGCCGTCGCAATCGAACGCCGCGAGGTCGCGCACTCCGAATTGCCGACTGAGCGCCCGGGTGGCGGCCTCAAGCTCAAATTCCCATTCTGGACGCGGGCGAAGGGCCGGATGGCTGAGTATTTCCCCTGCGCCGGAAAGCGTTTCCGGCAGCAGTATTTCCGCCGGCCGCAAGCGTTCAATTTCATTCGCCAGCGAGCCGGCGTCATCCACCTGTGACAAGACGAAGCGGCCGCTGCTGATATCTATCCCCGCCAAACCGAAAGCACCTTCCGCCCCGGCGCCGCAAATCGCCAGCAGCGTATTGTCGCTGCGAGCGTCCAGCAGGGCTTCGTCGCTGATGGTGCCGGGAGTGACGATGCGCACGACTTCGCGTTTCACCGGGCCTTTGCCAGCCGTGGGATCGCCGATTTGTTCGCAAATGGCGACCGACTTGCCGGCTTCCACCAAGCGGGCGAGATAGCGATCGGCGGAGTGGTGGGGCACGCCGGCCATGGGAATCGGCGCGCCGGCGGATTTGCCGCGGGAGGTGAGGGTGATGTCGAGAATGGCGGCGGCTTCGTCGGCGTCGCCGAAAAACAACTCGTAAAAGTCGCCCATGCGGTAAAACAGCAGGCAGTCTGGATGCTGCGCCTTGATCCGCAGATACTGCTGCATCATGGGTGTATTTGCGGATAAATCCGGCACGGAGGCGCGTTATGGGGTTGTTCGGAAAGCTTGAAATTTTACACGGTTTGCGCGCGGCGATGGACGTTTGCGGCACATTGAAGCAAAATTCGCGAGGTGGAGAGAAGCGCGTTTCAAGACAGTGGCAAACTGGAAAAGCTAGCCGCGGAAGTGGGGGCGCGTTTGTGTGCCCGCGATTTGCGGCTTGCCGCGGCGGAATCCTGCACCGGCGGCATGGTGGCGCAGGCGGTGACCGCCATTCCCGGCAGTTCCGCCTGGTTTGATTGCGGATTCGTGACTTACTCCAACGAAGCGAAGCGGCGTTTGCTGGATGTGTCCGCGGCTTTGCTGGAAAGCGGCGGGCCCGGCGCGGTCAGCGAAGAAACCGTGCGCGCCATGGCCGCGGGTGCCATCGCCAACAGCCGGGCCAATGTCGCGGTGGCGGTCAGCGGTATCGCCGGGCCCGCCGGCGCCAGCGCCGATAAGCCGGTGGGAACGGTCTGGCTCGCCTGGCGTTGGGAACGGCGCGACTTGCCGCGCGAAAAGACCCGCGGCGTCATCTTCCAAGGCGACCGGGCCAGGGTGCGCGGCGCCTCGACGCTGGCCGCGCTGGAAGGACTGCTGGCATTGTTGGAATAGAGGAAAATGTTAAAGGTTTTTCGCGCGCGGCCAATATACTGGTTAAATATACAGTTGTTCTCGTCGCCGAAAATCCAGGCTGAAAATTGTTTCACCAGAAATCCTGGCAAATTCTCGATATTGGACTAGGCTTGCATGGGTGGCGTTGGCCACGCGGGCAAATCTTTGCAAACTAAGGACGAATCCATGAGCGAACTGAAGAAAGACAGGCGCAACGATCCCGGCAGGGAAAAAGCCTTGAATGCCGCTTTGACCCAAATCGAACGGCAATTCGGCAAAGGCTCCATGATGCGCCTCGGCGATAATCAACGTCAGGCGATCCCGGCGATTTCAACCGGCTCCCTCGGTTTGGATATCGCCCTCGGCATCGGTGGACTGCCGAGAGGCCGGATTGTCGAAATCTACGGACCGGAATCTTCCGGTAAAACCACGCTGACCTTGCAGGTGATCGCCCAGGCCCAGCGCGCCGACGGCAGTTGCGCCTTTATCGACGCCGAACACGCGCTCGACCCGGGCTATGCAGCCAAACTCGGCGTGGACGTGGAAAATCTGCTGGTGAGCCAGCCGGACACCGGCGAACAGGCTTTGGAAATCTGCGACATGGTGGTGCGCTCCGGTGCCCTGGATGTGGTGGTCATCGATTCGGTGGCCGCATTGACGCCGAAAGCGGAAATCGAAGGGGATATGGGCGACAGCCATATGGGTTTGCAGGCCCGGCTCATGTCCCAGGCTCTGCGCAAGATGGCGGGCAATATTAAGAACTCCAATACCTTGGTGATCTTCATCAATCAAATCCGCATGAAGATCGGCGTTATGTTCGGCTCACCCGAAACCACCACCGGCGGCAACGCGCTGAAGTTTTATTCATCGGTGCGGCTCGATATCCGCCGCATCGGCACCGTCAAGGAAGCCGACGAAGTCATTGGCAATGAAACCCGGGTGAAGGTGGTGAAGAACAAAGTTTCGCCGCCGTTCCGCCAGGTCGAGTTCCAGATTCTTTACGGCCGGGGGATTTTCCATCTCGGTGAAGTGATCGACTTGGGAGTGGCCCACGGCTTCATTGATAAATCCGGTGCCTGGTATGCCTACCGGGGAGAAAAAATCGGCCAGGGCAAAAAGAATGCGGCGGTTTATCTGCAGGAGAATCCGAAGCTGGCCGGAAAGATCGAAGCGGCGATTCGCGCCCGCGCCATGGGTGGCGAGGCCCAATCCGATGGGGCGGAAGCCGACCGCGGCGAAGACGTCGTCGCTATCTCGCCGGGTCGCAAATCTGGACGCTGAAGTCGGCATAACCCCGAGCCATGACTTGGTTGCCTGGGTCGTGAAAACACCGGCGCCAACCCCGGTCTCCGCCGCTTCCCCCAAGCAGCCCCCGGGGGCTGCCGGAGATTCGGTTCTGCGGCGGCGCGCCATGGATTTGCTGGCGCGGCGGGAGCATTCCCGGCGCGAACTCGCGGATAAGCTGCGGCAGCGGTTCCCGGAAGAAGATACGGCGCGAATCGATGCGGTTGTGGAAAAGTTAGCGCTGGAAAATCTGCAATCGGATCGGCGCTTCGCCGAAGGATACGCCCGCGCCCGGGCGAACCGCGGCTACGGCTGGCTGCATATCCGCGCCGGTTTACGGAGTCGGGATATCGGCGAAGACATCATCCGCGATCTAGAGTGGTCCGATGAACAATGGCTGGCGTCGGCGGCGAAGCTGATCGATGCCAAACTGCCGGGTTTGGAGAACCTCGACCCCGGTGACCGCGACTATCGCCGCTTGCACCGTTTCCTGCTCGGCAGGGGCTTTCCGCCAGAACTCGTGCGGCAATCGCTGCGTGCCAGGCTGCTGCGGGGCACTGAGTAGCGGTCGCCGGGATAAGCCCGCGCGGAGTAGGGCGGCCGCGGCAGTAGTCGAAGGCCGATGCCGTTTGACGCCTCGGGAAATCGAGGCGGGCCGCGCGGATGGCCGCCGCACGAACCGCCTCGGCGGCACCCCTTCCAAGTTCGAAAGTGAAGCGGCGAAATGCGATAATCCGCCCTACTGCGAAATCCCCTCCGATTGTTGCACCGGGAACCAACATGAAACTGCTGAAACCTTTCCGCGGACTGCGTCCGGCGCGTCAATTCGCCGCAAAAGTCGCCGCGCCGCCCTACGATGTGCTGAGTCGGGAAGAAGCGCTGGCGATGGGGCGGGGCAATCCCCACAGCTTTCTGCATGTCAACAAACCGGAAATCGATCTGGCGCCCGAGGTGGATGCCCATGACGATCGGGTCTATGCCCGGGGCCGGGCGAATCTTGATCGGTTTATCGCGGAAGGCGTTTTGGCCAGGGACGATGCCGAGTGCTTTTATATCTACCGTCAAATCATGGGTGGCCATACGCAGATCGGACTCGCCGCGCTGGTATCGCTGGCGGCCTATGAACAGGGGTTGGTCAAGAAACATGAACTGACGCGCCCGCCCAAAGTGGCGGACCGGGTGGCGCATATGCGGGCGCTTGACGCCCAGGTCGGCCCCGTGTTCGCCAGCTATCGGGCCCATCCGAAACTGGACGAAAGAGTCGCCAAGGCGGCTTTGGCCACGCCGGAATACGATTTCACCGCCGCCGACGGCATCCGCCATACCTTTTGGGTGGTGGCGGACAACGACGCCGTGCGCGGCTTGCAGGCGGCGCTGGATGAAGTCCCGGCGCTGTATGTGGCCGACGGTCACCATCGCTCGGAGGCGGCCGCCGAACTGCGGCGCAGCCGGCATTCACCCAGCGCCCGGGACGGCGGCGATCAGCCTTGGGACTGGTTCCTCGTAGTTGCGTTTCCCCATGATCAAATCCAAATCCTCGATTACAACCGTGTCGTGCGCGATCTCAACGGGCTATCCAGCGGCGAATTGCTGCGCCGATTGGAGCCGCATTTCGAAGCAACCGAGGTCGGTGCGGACGCCGCTAAACCCGTCGCGCCGCGGGAATTCGCACTCTATCTCGATGGCGCTTGGCGGCTTTTGCGGCCGCGTCCCGCGGTGGTCGCGGCGCAGGCGGAGAAATCGGCGAGCGGGCGGCTCGATATCGCGCTGTTGCAGGACTGGGTGCTTGGGCCGCTGCTCGGCATATTGGATCAGCGCACCGATGACCGGGTGGATTTTGTCGGTGGCATCCGCGGCTTGGCGGAATTGCGGCGCAAAGTAGACGGCGGCGACTGGCGCGCCGCATTCGCGCTGTACCCCACTTCGATGGAAAGTTTGCTGGAAGTGGCAGACTCGGGCGGCGTGATGCCGCCCAAGTCTACCTGGTTCGAGCCCAAACTGCGCAGCGGACTGCTAAGCCATTTGTTGTACTAGCTTGTCAGGTTCCGCACCTGACGCGCGACAGCGGCCCGGCGCGAAAACTTGGACTAGCGGCTCGATAGGGGCCGGGGTCAGTTCGCCCGCGTTTCGGCGTCGCCGTTGAGCAGATTGCCGGAACCGATCGGGATGCTGCGCGGACGCATGGCTTCGGGGATTTCCCGCACCAGGTCGATATGCAGCAGGCCGTTCTCCAGCTTGGCGCCTTGAACCTTGACATGGTCGGCGAGGCGGAAGTGCCGCTCGAAAGCCCGCGCTCCGATGCCTTGATGCAGGTATTTGTGCTCTTCCTTCTCTTCGGGCTTGCGACCGCAGATGGTCAGCTGCTCGCTTTCCACCTGGATATTCAAGTCGTCCTCGGCGAAACCCGCGACCGCCATGGTGATGCGGTAGCTGTCTTTGTCGAGCAGCTCAATGTTGTAGGGCGGATAGCCGGTACCGGCGTTGTCGCCGCGGGAAACCGCATCAAGCAGGGACGACAAGTGGTCGAAGCCCACGGTGGTCCGGTACAGGGGTGAAAAATCAAATCGGGTCATGATCATATCCTCACAGTTAAGCAATATGGTTGAGTTGCCGTCTCCGGCAAAGCGGACCTCATTCGAGCATCCGCTGGGGAGATATGTGAGGATGATTGGGAAAAATTCAATGGCCGGCGGCGAAGCCCGCCGCATTGTCCCGGTTGGCTTAAATCGCCAACAGCGCCATGAAATCGTGGACTGCGGTTTGTTCGAGCGTGGCCTGGTCTTTGCACAGGGCGTAAATCCGCGCGCAGCGTTGGGCCGGAAAGCACGTCGCGAGGTTGTTCTGGAATTTCTCCTCCAACAAAGGAATGCCTTCCTCGCGCCGCCGCTGGTGCCCCACGGGATATTCCACCGCAACGCGGTCGCTGCGGTCGCCGTTCTTGAACTGGATTTGGATGGCGTTGGCGATGGAGCGCTTGCTCGGCTCAAGATACTCCCGGCTGTAGCGGGGCTCTTCCCGCACTTCCATTTTGCCGCGCAATTCATCGATGATTGGATGCGCTTGATGGAAGGAGTCTTCGTAGTGGTCGGCGGTCAATTCGCCGAAAGCGAGGGCAACCGCGGTCATGTATTGCAGGCAGTGGTCGCGGTCGGCGGGATTGTCGAGGGGGCCGGCCTTGCTGATGATGCGCAGGGCGGACTCGTGGGTATGGATTTCGATTCGTTCGATTTCGTCGAGCCGGTCCCGCACCGATGGATGCAGTTTAACGGCAGATTCCACCGCAGTTTGGGCGTGGAATTCCGCAGGCCAGGAGATTTTGAATAGAATATTTTCCATTACATAGCTGCCATAAGGCATTGTAAATTTGAAATTTTTCCCCTCGAAACTAACATCATAAAAACCCCAGGTTTTGGCGCTGAGCACACTGGGATAGCCGTTTTCGCCACGCAGGGTAAGATCCGCCAAACGCACGCCGCGGGCGCTGGCGTCGCCCGCCGCCCAGGATTTGCGCGAGCCGGTATTGGGCGCGTGGCGATAGGTACGCAGACTGGAGCCGTCGAGCCAAGCTTGGGAGAGCGCGTCGATGACTTGCCGCTTCGTGCCGCCGAGCAGCCAAGTCGCCACCGCCGTGGAGGCGACCCGTACCAGCAGCACATGGCAAAGTCCGACCCGGTTGAAGCTGTTCTCCAGCGCGATGATTCCCTGTATTTCATGCGCTTTGATCATGGCGGTCAGTACGTCGCGCATGGTAAGCGGCGGCTTTCCCGCCGCCACCCGCCGCTGGGACAAGTGGTCAGCCACCGCCAGGATGGCGCCGAGATTATCGGAAGGATGGCCCCACTCAGCCGCGAGCCAGGTATCGTTGAAATCGAGCCAGCGAATCACGCAGCCGATATCCCAGGCGCCCTTGACCGGATCCAACCGCAACTGCGTGCCGGGAACGCGCACGCCGTGGGGTACGATGGTGCCTTCCACCAGCGGCCCCAGCAATTTTCGGCATTCCGGGTAACGCAGGGCGAGCAGGCCGCAGCCGAGGCTGTCCATGAGACAGTTGCGCGCGGTGTCGTAGGCCTCTTGGGAGTCGATGGTGTAATCGCAGACATAGTCCGCGATATCGGTCAGCACTTGATCGGGTTCGGGGCGGGTATTCAACTCCGCGTGGGCGCTCATGGCGGCCTCCTTGCTTGAATTCGGTGGGGAATCCGCTGCCGCCGTCAGCGGTCGTCGATCTCGGTCCAGTTCGCACCCGCCGGTCCAACGTATTCCGCGCTGGGGCGGATGATGCGGTTGTTGGCCCGCTGTTCCTTGATATGGGCGGCCCAGCCGGTGACCCGGGACATCACGAAAATCGGTGTGAACAGTTTGGTGGGAATATTCATAAAGTGATAGGCCGAGGCGTGAAAAAAATCCGCGTTGCAAAACAGCCTCTTTTCACGCCACATCACCTCTTCGCAGCGCACCGACACCGGATACAGCTTGGTGTCGCCGGTATGCCGGGCCAGCTTTCCCGCCCAAGCCTTGATGATTGCGCTGCGCGGATCCGATTCGCGGTAGACGGCATGGCCGAAGCCCATGATTTTTTCCTTGCGCGCCAACATGGCGAGGATTTCCCGTTCCGCCTCTTCGGGAGAGCGCCAGTTTTCGATCATCGCCATGGCCGCCTCATTGGCACCGCCGTGGAGTGGCCCGCGCAGGGCGCCGATGGCGGCGGTGACGCAGCTATGCATGTCGGACAGGGTCGAAGCAACGACACGGGCGGTGAAAGTCGAGGCGTTGAATTCGTGTTCGGCGTAGAGAATCAGCGAGGCGTTCATCACTTCCGCGAACAGGGCGTCCGGCTCGCCGCCGTGCAGCATCCGCAAAAAATGGGCGCCGGTGGAATCGCTGTCGAGGGCGGTTTCGATGCGCCGACCATGATGGCTCCAGACATACCAGTAGCAGATCATCGAAGGCAGGGTCGCCAGCAGACGGTCGGCGACATCGTCTTGGCGCGAGAAATCGCCCTCGGTTTCCAGATTGCCGAGAACGGAGCAACCGCTGCGCATAACATCCATGGGATGGGCATCGGCGGGAATCCGCTCCAGAACTTCGCGCAATTCCAGCGGCAAATCCCGCAATTTTTTCAGCCGGTCGATATAGCCGTCGAGTTCGGTCCGTGTTGGCAATTCGCCCCGCAGCAGCAGCCAGGCGACTTCCTCGAACCGCGCCTTCCGCGCCAGCACTTCGATATCGTAACCTCGGTAAGTCAGCCCGGAGCCGCTTTGACCCACGGTGCAAAGTGCCGTGGTGCCGGCGACTTGGCCGCGCAATCCGCCGCTGTTCGATGATTTCACCGGCATGATCGCGTTCCGCTCACTCTGTCCAGCCTTTCATGCTTCGCGCCGCCTTGGCCCCCGCCGTTCCTGGGCCAACAAATCGTCCAATTCCCGCTCGTAGCGGTGGTAGCCGAGCACTTCATACAATTCTTCCCGGGTTTGCATGGTTTCAAGCACACTGCGTTGATGTCCCTCGGCGGCAAGCGAGCGGTAAACCCGCTCGGCGGCCTTGCTCATGGCGCGAAACGCGCTCAGCGGGTATAGCGCCATCGCGACCCCGGCATCGCGCAATTGATCCCGGGAAAACAGCGGCGTCTCGCCGAATTCGGTGATATTCGCCAGCACCGGCACCGGCAGAGCGGTGGAAAATCGCCGATATTGGTCGAGTTCCCGCACTGCTTCCGGGAAAATCGCATCGGCACCGGCTTCAACGCAGATGGCGGCGCGTTCGACGGCGGCTTCCAACCCCTCGACCGCCAAGGCATCGGTGCGGGCCATGATCAAGAAGGAATCGTCACGCCGGGCATCGACCGCGACCTTGATTCGGTCGCTCATCTCCGCCGCGCTGACGATGGCCTTGTTCGGGCGGTGGCCGCAGCGCTTCTGTTGCACTTGATCTTCGATATGAACCGCGGCGGCGCCCGCCCTTTCAATGGATGCGATCGCGCGGGCGATATTGAAAGCGCCACCCCAGCCGGTGTCGATATCCACCAGCAGTGGCAGCTCGCTGGCATCGCAGATGCGGCGGACATCGGCGAGCACATCGTTCAGACTGGTGATGCCGAGATCCGGCACACCGTAGGAAGCGGCGGCAACACCGCCCCCGGATAGATAAATGGCTTTGTGCCCGGCGGCCTCGGCGAGCATGGCGCAATAGGCGTTTATGGTCCCCACGATCACCAGCGGCGCCTCTTCTGCCAAGGCGCAGCGCAATTTCAGGCCGGGAGGGGGCAGTGTCATTAAGCTTCCTTGACGCGGTTCTCAATGCGGCTTTGCAGTTTGGTCCCCACGATGGATTGCTTGATCGGCGCTCGCGCGCGGTCCGCTCGCGCCACCGTGGCCAAACGGCGGAATTATATCGTTTTCGGCGCGGCGGTGCCGGTGCCGCCCTGCCACGTTGACTTGGTTTGATTCGTGTCGCGCTGCCCCGGTGCCGGGATTTCCACCGAGACAGGCCTGGTTCATGCCCAATCGCGGTTTTGGAAAACTCTCGATATTGTTCTACAAATCGATAAGTTGAATGAATTTTCGGCATCCGGTCCCGGGCTGGTGGTTAGGGGGTGGAGAGCGGATTCGGCGGCAGCAAATGCGCCGCCAGTGGCGCGCGCCGGGTCGATTGCCTGGGGCCGTAGTATTCCGTCAGATAGACGAGAATCCGCTCTTCCAACTCCGCTTCCAGACTTGGCATGCCGTGGGTTTCCACCATCCACGCGAGCCGGCTGCGCCAAACACCGCGGTCGCCGGAATTCTGTGTGATCAGCAGGGCGGAATGACAGGTGGTGCAATTCGTTTGCACCAGCTCCCAATCGCCCTCCCGCGCTAAGCTGGCTGTTTCGCCGGCGTCTTCCGCGGCGGCGAGGGGGCGCACGATCGCCAGCACCAGCAGCGGGGTCGCGGCCAAGCGAAGCGTGTTTCGCCTCCGACCCATCGGAATTTCAGCCCACCTGCACCGCGATGCGGTGGCAGGCGTTGTTGAGATAGCCGCGCGGGTTCCAAGCTGGCACGACCATGGGCTGGGAGCGACCAACGGAGTCCATCGCCCGAGCCCAGACCTCGTAATAGCCGGTCTGGGGAAATTCCAGCCAAGTCGACCAATCCTGCCAAGCCAGCCGATTCGCCGGCGCTTGCAGCGCCGTCGGCAGCCAAGTGGCGCCGAAATCTATGGAAACGAATACCGCGCTCACCAAATCGTCTCCGGCCCAGGCATGGCCGCGCACATCGAGACGCTCGGCCGCGCCGATGGCGATGCCCGAGCGGGGATGGGTGATCAGCGATTTCACCGGCATCGATTCGATAATGCGCATTTCCCCATCGGGCACCCGGCTGCCGGGAGCCACTGGACGGCGCGGAACCGAATAGGAGGGAGGCGCCATTTTTTCGCCGTCGTGGACGCGGTTGCGAACCACGATTCGATTCAACCATTTGCCGGAAACCGATCCGGGCCAACCGCCGCAAACCAAGCGCAGCGGAAAGCCATTGTGCAAGGGTAGATACTCGTCGTTCATGGCCCAAGCGATCAGCGATTCCCGCTCAAGCGCCTTGTCGATGGGGACGCCCCGGGAAATCGCGTCCAAATCGGGGTCGCCGCTGGGATGGATATCGGCGCCGTGGTAGCCGACATAGACGGCGTCCGCGCTAACACCGCAATGATTGAGCACATCGCGCAGGCGCACTCCGGTGAAGCGCGGGCAGCCCACCGCGCCCGTGGTCCATTGATTGCCGCTGGCGGCGGGAACGAATTCGCTGCGGCCGTTGCCGCCGCATTCCAATTGCAGCTGCAAGCTTACCGTTTCGAACCGGGAGCGGAGATCAGCCAAGCTGAACCGCTTGGGCCGCAGACAGGACTCTCCAGCGATTTCGAGTTGCCAGTTTTCCGGCTCGATCTGTTCTGGGACCGCGCCATTGTTGCGCACGAACATGCGGTGGTTCGGCGTGACCGAATCGTCGAGCAGATGCGCCGGAGTCTCGGCGTTTAGCGGACGATCGTTCAGAATGACCAAGTCCTCCTTGCCCGGAATTCGCAAGGGCGCATTGTCGGCCGCGAAAGCCGCCGGAACCAAACCCGTCGGCATGAAGCGGGCGTGGGGAATGGCGGACCCGAGCGCGGCGCTCAACGCCACCAACCCGCTTTTGCGGAGAAAGCCGCGGCGATTCAGCGGATTCGACTCGCGGCCCCAAAGCAGGCGGTCCGCCGCCGCGGGGCCTTGCGCCAATGCTTTGCTCAAGCAGACTGGATTATTTCGCCGCATCGCCTGCTGAACTCCACCGCGCGCCGGCCGGATCAAGAGTGGGAGGCCATGTGCTGGATCACGCCGGGCTTGCGGCATTCCAACTTGGATATGCTGTAGTGGTAGCTTTTGGCGCTGGGATCGATATCCATCGATTCATTGATGGCCGCCTCAAGGTCGGCCTTGGCGGCCTGCCAGGTCAAATAGGGGCCGGATATCTTGACTTGCAGGGTCGGATCGTTCGGCGCCGTTGCCACGATGTAAAAATTTTCAGCGTTCACAATCTTGATTGTTTGCGTCAACCCGGCAAATACGCTGCGGGAAAGCCGCCGCGGCTCGCGGGCCCGACGGTCGAAACCGACCGGGGCATATTAAAAACAAAGCTTTGGGGAAATACAATAAGATTTGCATGTCCGCACGGATTGTCCGATTTGCGACTCAGTATCGTTGTTCCCGTATTGAACGAGGCCGAAAGCGTCGTTTCCTGTTTGGAAAAGTTGCAGAGCCTGCGGCGGCGCGGCCACGAAATCATTGTCGTCGACGGCGGCAGCAGCGACGGCACACGAAGCTTGGCGGCCCCGCTCTGCGACTTGCTGCTGCGCAGCCGGCGCGGCCGCGGCGAGCAAATGAATCTCGGAGCCGCCTTCGCCTCTGGCGATGTTTTGCTGTTCCTGCATGTGGACAACGAATTGCCGCCGCGGGCGGAGCAGGCGTTGGCCGGGGTATTCGTAGCCGCCGAACCCGGTTGGGGGTGGTTCCGGGTGCGAATGAAGGGCGCCGCGCCAATTTACCGCGTCATCGCCGCGCTCATGAATATACGCGCCAAATGCACAGCGATATGCACCGGCGATCAGGCTATGTTCGTATCGGCAACGCTGTTCGCCAAGGTCGGCGGCTTTCAGCGCATTCCCCTGATGGAAGATATCGCCATTTCCGCCAAGTTGAAAAAATTGGCGAAACCGCACTCGCTGAATTTGCCCACGACGACATCCGCGCGCCGCTGGGAAAGCCGCGGCTTGGCGCGAACAGTGCTGCAAATGTGGTGGCTGCGGCTGCTCTACGCCCTCGGCGTCTCCCCGGACTGGCTTGCGGCCCGCTACTATCCATCACTGTTCGGCGCATGCTCCCGGGAAAAATACCCCCGCGCCCGGATACTGTTGTTCGCCAAGGAACCCGAAGCCAGCAAAGTCAAAACCCGGCTCGCGGCCACCATCGGCGACGAAGCCGCCCTGCGCCTGCAGCTGGCCATGTTGCGCCGCGCGCTGGAAACTCTGGAACGGGAGCCGCTGGCGGAATTCCATCTTTGGGCGGCGTCCAACCCCAGGCACAGAACATTTTTAGCGCTTTGCAACGCCCAAGACATCCGCGCGCAGCAGGGCGCGGACCTCGGCGCGAGGATGCATTACGCCGCCGCTCGGGAACTGGCCGACGAGCGGGTTGACAGCGTATTGATTGTCGGCTCCGATTGTCCGGCACTGAGCCGCGGGTATTTGGACCAGGCGTTGGCCGCGCTGGCAGCCGGGGCCGATGTCGTACTCGGTCCGGCGCGGGACGGCGGCTATGTGCTGATCGGTTTGCGCGAGGCCAATGCCGAACTGTTTCGCGGCGTGAAATGGGGCGGCGGGGAAGTTCTGCGGTGGACCTTGGCCAACATCCGCCGCTTGGGATTGCGCCACCGCCTGCTCGAGCCCCTGTGGGATGTGGATGAAGCGGCGGACTTGCCGCTGCTGGAGTCGTTGCGGCCCCCATTGCGCTGGGAATCCGAGCCATAACCTGAGCAGACCGCTGCTGATCCCGGCAAGCCCGGATCCTGCCCAATTCGGGAAATCCCTGGATCAACCAGTTGAACAAATTTGCCAGCGTATTGGCAGCGATAGCCGAATTAGGGTTCCGATTTTCGCCACAACAAATTCTCGAGCGCCAGCAATTTGGCCGCCACCCGCTTGGCATTGACTTGGTGGCGACCTGCGCCTATGTGCCCGTGCAGCAGCATGATGCGGCTGATATCCACTTCCGGCTGCCGTTTGATGATGTCCAGCAGTTCCTGCCGCTCTTTTTCGTTTTCGGCGGGTTTTTCCGTTTTATCGCTGCGGCGGCCCCCGCGCAATGGACTTGCGAAAGGAAGAGTGCCGTCTTGGCGGTTGTGGTCCCGATTCACCGCTTTGTGTTCGCCTTTCGAGCCGAATCAACGCCATCCGGCGTGGATCTTCGCCGCTCGGTGTTACATCATTTCGGCAGGAGTTTGGGGAAGTTGATTCGGCGACATCGTGTAAACTATGCCGAATTTTCGGGACCTACGGCGATGCCCGCGGGCGTTCACCCCATACTGCTGATCGGAGAGGACAATCCCGCCCGGCGCGAGCTTGCGGTAAAGCTTGACTTTCTCGGCGAATCCGCCGCAACCGCCGCGCCGGCTGACTGGTGGCGGTCGGCGTCGGACGCGGTGCAGGTCGTGTTCTTCGGCGATTATGGAACCGCCGATCGACAGCAGCTGCTCGCCGAGCTCGGGGCCGGCCTGCCCCGCGCCGCCATCGTGCTGCTGGAGGAAGGCGCAATTCCCGAAACCGCGACTGCGGATTTGCGGGCCCGGCTGTTCGCCGAAGCCGATGCGGGCGCGAATTTCCGCAATCTGCTGGATGTCCTGCACAAGGCGCGGCTCTGCCATGCGAATCTGGCCGCCGCCGGGGAGATCGACGCCGCGCTCGGTGTTGCCGCCGGAAAAGGGCTTATCGGCGCCAGCCCGGCGATCGCCCGGGTGCGGGACATTTTAACCAAGTTGGCCGGTACCGAGGTGAATGTGCTCATCACGGGCGAATCCGGCACCGGCAAGGAAATCGTAGCGCGCAACCTGCACCACATTTCCGCCCGCAGCAGCGGCCCCTTCGTGCCGGTCAACTGTGGGGCGATACCGGGCGAACTGCTGGAGAGCGAATTATTCGGCCATGAGCGCGGCGCGTTTACCGGAGCGGTCGCCAGCACGGTCGGCCGTTTCGAACGCGCCCATCGCGGCACGCTTTTTCTCGATGAAATCGGCGATATGCCGCTCAATATGCAAGTCAAATTGCTGCGGGTGCTGGAAGAGGGCAGTTTTGAAAAAGTCGGTGGCATCCGTTCCGTCAGTGCCGACGTCCGGGTGTTGACGGCCACTCACAAAAATCTGGAGGAGATGATTGCCGCCGGCCAATTCCGCGAGGACTTGTACTACCGCATCAATGTGTTCCCCATCGAAATGCCGCCCCTGCGCGAGCGGCTCGAAGATATCCCCCCGCTGATGAATGAATTGATTCGGAATCTCGAGGCGGCGGGCAAAGGCTCGGTGCGTTTCAACTCCGCCGCGGTCGATGCCATCCGCGGCTATGCCTGGCCGGGCAATGTGCGCGAATTGGCGAATTTCATCGAACGCATGGCGATTATGCATCCCCACGGCATCGTCGGCTTCGGGCAATTGCCTGACAGGTTCCGCACGCCGCGCGCCGCCGCCCAGTCCGGCCTGGCGCAGTCATCTGCCGGGCGGCGGCGGGAGTCTTTGGAGCTTGGTGGCGAGCCCGCGGCGGAGTATCCGCGGGTGGCCGCGGCGTCGGCCGGCGCCATGCCGCCGGTGCAGGGCCTGGACCTGAAACAATATTTGGCGAACTTGGAACGGGACATTATTGAACAGGCCCTGCGCGACAGCGGCGGTGTCGTCGCAAAGGCGGCCAAACGCCTGCGCTTGCAACGCACAACGCTGGTGGAAAAAATGCGCCGGCATGGCCTGGGTCGCGAACAATAGGGCGCGCATTCAGACGCCGGCCGGCGGCGGCACCTCAATGCCCTTGGCGGACAGTTTCGCGCCGTCGAAATACGCACCGTCCGCGCGCCATCGCAGCCGTCCCGCCGCGAACCAGCCAACGACCCGCGGATAAAGCGCGTGCTCAAGTCGATGGACCCGCGCCGCCAGACTTTGTTCGCTGTCGTCCCGATTCACCGCGATGCGGCTGCGGGCGATTATGGGGCCGGCGTCGAGATCTTCCGTGACGAAATGGATGGATGCGCCGTGTTCGCCATCTCCGGCCGCGAGTGCGCGGCGGTGGGTGTGCATCCCCGGATACTTCGGCAGCAGGGAGGGATGGATATTGACAATCGCGCCAGCCCGCGCGGAGACAAAATCCGGCCCCAGAATGCGCATGAAGCCCGCCAAGACGACCAACCCCGGCGCAAAGTCGGCGACGGCCGCGAGCATGGCCCGGTCGAATGCCGCGCGATCGGGGAATTCGCCGCGGGCGATGATTTTTGTGGGGACGTCGGCGCGTTCCGCGCGCCGCAGTCCGTAGGCCTGGGGATTATTGCTGATCACGCCGGCCACGCGGAAGCCCTCGGCGGCGCTTTGCTCGATCAGCGCCTGCAAATTGGAGCCGTTGCCAGAGATCAGAACGACGATATCGCAGGACATTTCAAATTCGGCCGCGCCGCCGTGGATGTGGTTGCGGCACCGCTCAAATCCACGCGACGGCGGAGTGTTCGCCATCGCTGGGGCGGATTTCGCCGAGTGGGAACGCATCCTCACCCGCGTTCCGCAAAATCTCCAGCGCCGGCGCGAGTTGATCGGCGGCAACGCAGACGATCATCCCAACGCCGCAGTTGAAAGTGCGCAGCATTTCCTCCAGAGAAATGCCGCCGCGGCTTTGCAGCCAGTCGAAAATTTCGGGGTGGCGCCAACTGGCGCGATCCAGCCAAGCGGTGAATCCCGGCGGCAACATGCGCGGCAGATTTTCGGTGATGCCGCCGCCGGTGATATGGGCGATTCCGTGTACGCGCAGTTCGGCGGTCAATGCGGCGATGGCGCCGACATAGATACGAGTCGGTTCCAGCAGCACTTCGGCCAAACTGCGGTCGCCGAACGCCTTATCGAGTTCGGCATTGTCCAGTTCGATGATCTTGCGGATCAAAGAATAGCCGTTGGAGTGGGGCCCGCTTGAAGCCAATCCGATCAGCTTATCGCCGCTGGCGATCCGGTCCGCGGCGATAATTTGGTCTTTCTCGACCACGCCCACGGCGAAGCCCGCCAAATCATAATCTCCCGCGCCATACATTCCCGGCATTTCCGCAGTTTCGCCGCCGATCAGCGCACAGCCCGCCTGTTCGCAGCCCGCGCCGATTCCGCCGACAACTTTCTCGGCGACATCCACATCCAGCTTGCCGGCGGCGTAATAGTCGAGAAAGAACAGCGGCTCCGCGCCGCAGACAATGAGATCGTTGACACACATCGCGACCAAATCGATACCCACCGAGCCGTGGGCGCCGACCGCCGTCGCCAACTTCAATTTGGTGCCGACGCCGTCCGTGGCGGCAACCAGCACCGGATGCCGGTAACCAGCGGGAAGTTCGCATAATCCACCGAAGCCGCCGATATCCGACAGCACTTCTGGTCGCGATGTGGCGCGCACGATCGAGCCGATTCTGCGCACCAAGGCATTGCCCCGATCAATACCCACCCCGGCGTCTCGATAACTCAGGGATGTTCCGCGCACGGCGGTTTTGTCTGGCTTCATATTGGGCGAAATCCGGCCTCGTCAGTGGCTGGCGGATGAATGGTGGCCGTCATGTTAGCGGAATTGCAGTATCATTTCCCGATGGGCAAGTATCTGTTTTGGCTGGTTGCCGCGGTGGTTGTCGGCTTGGCGGTGCCCGTGGCGCGGGGACTCGAGATCGATGGTTTGTATGAGCAGCGGGTGGCCGTCGAAAATGAGAGCGTGGCGGACCGTCGCCGCGCTTTTCGAACCGCTTTTCGACGGATGATCGTGAAAATAACCGGCGATGAGCGCTGGTTGGAAAATCCCCGCATCGACTCCGCCACCGCCGGTGATTATGTCCAAGCCTTCGCCTATGTCACCCCAACGGCGGCGGGGCAGGGTGCTGGCGGACGGCTATTGGAAGTGCAGTTTTCCGCGCCCTTGATCAACCGGCTGCTGGAGTCGGAGGGCGTTCCGGTGTGGGGAAGAAACCGGCCGAGCGTATTGGTCTGGATGATCGTGCAAGACGCCGCCGGCGACCGCGGCCTGCTTGATCAAGGCGTGGGCCCCGAAATTGTGGAAATCATGCGACGCTTTGGCGAAGAGCGCGGATTGCCGATCATTTTCCCATTGCTCGATATTGAAGATCGCCGCAATCTTCCCCTGGAAGCGATCTGGGCGCAGAATGAAACCGCCATCCGTTCGGCGAGCGATCGTTACGACCCCGACAGCATTCTCGTGGGCAGGTTGCTGTTCACCGCCGCTGGCGAATTGGTGGGTCTGTGGCGGTTTCTGTTTGCCGACGAAGCGCTGGTGTTCGATGGCTACGACGCGGATTTGGCATCCTACATCAAGCAGCCGCTGACGCGAATCACCCGTCAATTGGCGGGCCATTACGCCTTGACGCCGGACGCTGGGAGCGGGGGAGCCGTGCGGCTGCGGATCGACGGCATCGGCGATTTCACGGATTATTCGACCGTGGTGGAGTACGTCCGCGGAATCGATTTGGTGCGGAGCGCGGATCTGGTCATGGTGGAAGGCGAGAGACTCGAGCTCATGCTGGAGCTGCGGGGCGACGCCGGGCAATTGTTCAGTGCCATCGCGCTGGATCGGGATCTGCTGCCGGTGACCCGCGCTGGCGGTACGGATGCGACTTTGCTGCATTATCGGTGGATGCGCTAGTTTTGGCCGCCAAACACCGGGAGCAACTGCCGCTGGCGGCGAGGTTGGAAGACGAAGCGAACTTTGGCAATTTCGTCTGCGCGCCGGAAAACACCCAGCTCGTGAACTGCCTGCGCGAAGCCGCCCCGCAGAATTCGCCGCTATTGATTTGGGGGCCGCCCGCGAGCGGGCGCACCCATCTGCTGCAAGCTTGCTGCCACCGGGCCGGTGAAGGCGGCGCCATCTTTCTGCCGCTGGGGCAAAAGCGGCACTTGCGCCCGGAGATGCTCGAAGGAATTGGCGGCTTGGCGCTGATTTGCCTTGACGACCTGCAATGCGCCGCTGGCGGGCGGGACTGGGAACGTGCCCTGATGCGACTGATCAACGCCGTCGATCCGGCGTGTACGCGCCTGGTGATGGCTGCTTCCGCCAAGGCTGCTGATATCGAATGGGAGTTGGCGGATCTGCGTTCACGCTTGCAGCAAGCGCTGGCGTTTCGGCTCCATCCGCTGAATGAAGACGGCATTCGGCAAGCTTTCGCCTTGCGCGCCCACAATCGTGGGCTGCGACTCGCCGCCGATGTAGCCAGTTTCATTTGCGATCGCGCCCCGCGTCGCCTGGATAAACTAATGGCTATTTTGGAGCATCTCGATCACGGCTCGATGCAGCGCCAGCGCCGAATCACCATTCCCTTGGCCAAGGAAATTCTCGGCTGGGGGTCAAGGCCCCAGGGCGTGGTCGCGGCGAAACCGCCGGATGAAGGCGATCAAGGCACCGAAAATCACCAGGCATAGAAAAATTTGCGCCAGACCCCAACCGAGTCTGGTCGGCGTGAATGCGATGAGCACGGCGTGGATGAAATAAAACTGGATCAGGAAGCCCAGCCAAGCGTAGGCCCGCGGCCGTGAGCCGAGCAATCCCGGCGCGAGCGCCAACAAGGGCAGTGCCTGGACCGTCCAAGCCACCAGTCCGATGGCGCCGGGCAGGCGTGGATTCCCGCCGATGCGCAGGGCCAGCAGCAACAGCAGCGCGCCAACCGCCAACAAGACGATGGCGCGGCTGTTGCGGAGGTAACCGGACGGCGGCGCCGCGCCGGTCACCGCAAGTTGCCCGCCAGCTTGGCAACCCGTGAGCCGAGCGCCTTGCACAGCGCCGCCTCGTCGTCGCTGATCGTATCGGAGTCGCCGTCCGGCGCGAAATGGCTGGCGCCGTAGGGCGTTCCGCCCGTGGTCGTCGCCCGCAGCGCCGGCTCGGTGTAGGGAATGCCGCAATAGATCATGCCGTGGTGCAGGAGCGGCAAAACCATGCTCAGCAATGTGGTTTCCTGACCGCCGTGCAGCGATGAGGTGGACGTGAATACGGCGACCGGTTTGTCCACCAAGCCGCCCGAAGCCCAGATGGCGCCGCTGCCATCAATGAAATACTTCAGCGGTGCGGCCATATTGCCGAAGCGCGTGGGGCTGCCGAGAATCAGGCCTGCGCAGTCGCGCAGGTCCGCCTCGGTGCAGTGGATCGCGCCTTCCTCCGGCACCGCAGGGGCGCTTTGTTCCGTCGTCGGCGATACCGCTGGCACCGTGCGCAAGCGCGCCTCCCATTGGCCTGACTGCTCGACTCCCCGGGCGATCAATCGGGCCATTTTGCCGGTGGCGCCGTAGCGGGTGTAATACAGCACGAGGATATAGGGTTCCATTCGCATTCCTTCCTTCAACTCATGAATCGCCGGCCATTCCAGCGCGGCTGCCGATTTTTTTGGCGATCATCGGCACCGCCGTATCGAACTCAACGATGGACTTTCCGCCGTCGCGTCGGCAGCCGTATTCGAGGCCGCCCGCCGCCAGCGCCCGGGGCGAGACCACCAGCCGATGGGGAATGCCGGTCAATTCGGATTCGGCGAATTTGACTCCGGGGCTGGTTTTGCGGTCGCGGTCGTCGAGCAGGGTCTCAATGCCCGCCGCCAGGGCCCGCCGGTACAACTCCTCGCTCCGCTCCCGCACCGCGGCGGATTTGTGCGCGTCGATTTCAACGATGACCAGCTGGAAAGGCGCGACGCTCTCGGGCCAGACGATGCCCTGCTCATCATGGAGTTGTTCTATGCAGGCGGCGGCCAAACGGGTGACGCCGATGCCGTAGCAACCCATGAACATCGGCGTGGCTTTGCCCTGTTCATTCAGCACGCTGGCATTAAGTGCCTCGCTGTATTTGGTGCCCAGTTGGAAAATATGGCCGACCTCGATTCCCCGGCGGATAGACAGGACCCCCTTGCCGTCGGGGCTGAGATCGCCTTCCCGGACCCTGCGGATGTGCGCGGTTTCATCGAACTCGCAATCTCTGCCCCAATTGGCGTTGGCCAAATGTCGTCCAGGGCGGTTGGCGCCGCAGACGAAATTTTTCATGCCGGTGACGCTGGGGTCGGCGATGACGGGAACACCAAGTTCCGTCCGCAGTCCCGCGATCGGACCGAGGCAGCCGGGTGCGCAGCCGAGTCGCCGCCGGATAAGTTCGTCGTCGGCGAAGCGCAGGGGCGAGGCCACCTCGGGATGCTGTTGCGCCAAAGTTTCATTCAGATTTTGATCGCCCCGCAGCAGCAGGGCGACAAGACCATCTTCGTCGCCGGCAGCATGCACGATTAGGGTTTTCACCAGTTTCTTCGGTGCTATGCCGAGCAGGTCGCAGACTTCGTCGATGGTCGCCGCTGTGCCGGTTTCGATCAGTTCGGCGGCCAAGGGCGCGGCGTCTTCGGCTTCCTCCGGGATGCGGCCGGTGGCCAATTCGATATTGGCCGCGTAGCCGCCGCCTTCCGCCAGCACGATTTCGTCTTCGCCGGAATCCGCGGGCACGTGGAATTCATGGGAGGTGCTGCCGCCGATATTGCCCGAATCCGCGGCCACGGCGCGGAATTCCAGACCCAGCCGGCGGAGGATGGTCTCGTAGGCTTGATGCATGTCACGGTAGGTTTGTTCCAGGGATTGTTGGCTGACATGGAAGGAGTAGGCGTCCTTCATGATGAATTCCCTGGAGCGCATCACACCGAAGCGGGGGCGCCGCTCATCGCGGAACTTGGTTTGTATCTGATACAGGGTGAGTGGCAACTGGCGGTAGCTGTGGCACTCGTTGCGGACGATATCGGTAACGACTTCCTCATGGGTGGGGCCGAGGCAGAAATCGCGCTCATGGCGGTCCCTGAATCGCGCCAGTTCCGGGCCCATGGCGTCCCAACGGCCCGACTCCCGCCAAATCTCGGCCGGCTGCACCATCGGCATCAGCACTTCGAGGGCGCCGATGCGGTTCATTTCTTCCCGCACGATATCGCCGATCTTGTGAATCACGCGCAAGCCGAGCGGCAGGTAGCTGTAAACACCGCTGGCGAGCTTGCGGATCATGCCTGCCCGCAGCATCAGCCGATGGCTGGCGATTTCGGCTTCGGCAGGGGTTTCCTTGGCGGTGGCGAGCAGAAATCGACTGGTTCTCATGGGGTTGGCTGCGCCGGTGGGGCGAATTCCTTCGGCTTCCCTGGCGGCGCGATCTGGATTGGGCTGCGGCGGGCAAGCTAAAACATTTGCCCCGCGTTTACAAGCGCGGCCTCAGGATTGGACGGCTACCCTCTGGCGCTGCGCGAGAGCGGGGCGCGGCGCGGCTTGTGCGGGAATGCGGCGATTTTCTACAATGCCGGCTGCTGTTCGGCTGGAACGTAATGGATGCCAGCTTTGTTTCCGGTGTGGGTCGGTTTGCGCTATTCCGTGGCGCGCAAAGGCAATTTACTGCTTTCCTTCGTTACCTTGTTGTCGATGTTGGGCGTGAGCCTTGGTGTGACGGTGCTCATCGTCGCGATTTCGGTGATGAACGGCTCCATAGGCGTGCTGCGCGCAGAGGCCCTTAAAGCGGTTCCCCATGTGACGATCGCCGCCGCCGAAGGCGACCTCGCCTGGCGCGGACTGCTGGAGTTGGCCCGGGAAAATCCGCAAATTTTGGCGGTCGCGCCTTTCGTTGAAAGCGATGCGGTATTGCGTTTTCAAGGCCGCGACGCCTTCGTCCGCCTGCGCGGCGTGCTGCCGGAATGGCAAGCGGAAGTGGTCGATGCGCCCGGTCCGGTGGATGCGCAGCTGTTCGCCAGCATGGCGGAGATCGCGGATGGCATGGTGCTCAGTGCCAGGCTGGCGGCTTCCCTCGGCGTTTTTCCCGGCGCGGAGGCCACGGTGCAATCATTGGCGGGCTTGTTGGAGAGGGATTTCACCGGCGGTCGGGGCTTGGTCGCGGTCGGGTTCGAAGATTTCGGCGTTTATGGCGAAAGCAATATCGTCTTGCTGGACTTGGAATTGGCCCGCGGGATATTGCGTCAAGACCCCGGTGCCACTGTGCGGTTGCGGTTGAAAGTCGCCGATGTCATGGCCGCTCGCGAAATCGCCGAGGCGAGTTTCGGTGAGCTGCCCGGACTGGAAATCCGCACTTGGCGCGAAGAACAGGCCAGCCTGTTCAATGCTTTGGAGATGGAAAAACTGGTCACCGGCGTCATGCTTTTGATGATTGTGTTGATCGGCGCGGTCAATATCGTCTCGACGCTGGTGATGGCAGTGGCGGACAAAAACGCCGATATCGCCATCTTGCGCGCCATGGGCGCCGGTCGCCGGACTGTGCTCGGCATTTTCATCGTCCAGGGCATGGTGGCCGGCGTGGCGGGCACGGTTACCGGCGCGTCGCTCGGTGTTGTGGTCGGCCGCAATATCACCGCTGTCGGTCAAACCTTGGAAGGATGGTTGAATGCCGTATTGCCGGGCATGGAGCTGTTCTTCCTTCCCCAGCTGCAAACCCGGGTCGCCGCCGGGGAGGTGTTGTTGATCTGTTCGGCGGCGCTGCTGATTAGCTTGGCGGCGACACTCTATCCCGCTTGGCGCGCGGGCCAGGTCCGACCGGCCGAAGCGCTGCGGCATCTCTAGGGTGGCAATCATGGACGAGTCGGTAATCCGCTGCGAGAACCTGGGTAAAAGCTACGAGCAGGGGCCCCAGCGCGTGGATGCGCTGAAAAATGTCAGCTTGCGGATCGAGCGCGGCGAGCGGGTCGCGGTCATCGGCAGTTCCGGGTCCGGCAAAACCACCTTGCTCAATCTGTTGGGCGGGTTGGATTCCGCCAGCAGCGGCAAGGTCTGGATCGGCGGCCGGGATCCCGCCGCACTCGGCGAACGCGAACGGGGGCGGCTGCGCAATCAATTTCTCGGCTTCGTTTATCAGTTCCATCACTTGTTGGCGGAATTCAGCGCTTGGGAGAATGTCGCCATGCCGTTGCTGATTCGCGGCGAAAGCCGCGGCGGGGCGCGCCAACGCGCCGCGGCCATGCTCGACCGCGTCGGACTCGGCCAGCGCGTGGGCCACCGGCCGGCACAGCTATCCGGCGGCGAGCGGCAGCGCGTCGCCATCGCCCGCGCCTTGGTCGGCGAACCACGTTGCGTGCTGCTCGACGAACCGACGGGCAATCTTGATGATGCAACGGGACAGGAGATTCGCGCTTTGATGCTCGAATTGAACGAGTCCTCGGCGATCAGCTTCGTCACCGTTACCCATGACCGCGAACTGGCCAATTCCATGCAGCGCATTCTGGTGTTGGAAGATGGACAACTCCGCGCCTGAGCGCAGGCCGGGACTCGCGGGCTATATCGCGTTGCGCTATGTCGGCGCCGGGCGGGGCGGCGGACTGGTTTCGTTCATGTCCGCCATCGCGATCTTGGGCTTGGCGCTGAGCATTGCACTGCTGCTGACCGTGCTATCGATTTTGAATGGATTTGACCGCGAAATGCGCCAAAGCGTGCTCGGTATTGTGCCGCATATCGCGCTGCGTTCCAGCGGCGGAGTGTCCGCGGCGGAGTGGTCGGTTTTGCAAGCCGATCTTGCGGCGACCGCGGATATCGCATCGATATCCCCATTGATTGAATCGCCGGCCGTCATTGTCGCCTCAGGCATCGGCCGCGGCGTCATCGTCAATGGCGTCGATGCCGCCACCGAAGCCGAAGTTTCCGCCCTTGACCGGTTTATGCTTTGGGGCGGCCTCAATGCTTTGGCGGAAGATCGTTGGGGCATCGTGCTTGGCGAGACCCTGGCGCGGGAATTGGATGTCGGGCCGGGGGACCAAGTTCAACTGTATTCGCCATCCCTCTCGATAAATCCGCTGATGTCCGCGGTGAATTTCAGAAATTTCGAAATCAGTGGCGTGTTCCGGGTCGGCAGCCGCGAACTCGATGGCCGCTTGACCTGGGTCAATCGCGCCGCCGCCCGGGCGCTGTTCCGTCCCGACGGGCCGCAAAACGCGATTTGGGCGCGCAGCGACGATGTGCTCGCCGCGGACCGGCTGCTACAGGAAATCGCACCGCGAATGCCCCCAGAGGTGGAGTTGCGCTCTTGGTCCGCGGATTTCGGCGGCGTCTATCAAAACATCCGGTTTTCCCGCGCTCTGATCAGTTTGCTTTTGTGGTTGCTGATTGCCGTGGCGGCGTTCAATCTGGTGGTGAGTTTGATCATGATCGTGCGCGACAAGCGCGCCGATATCGCAATCCTGCGAACCCTCGGCGCCGAACCCGGAGTTATCCGGCGAATCTTTCTCTTCCAGGGCGCATTGATCGGCTTGATCGGCGCCTGCCTCGGCTTGGCGGCCGGCACCCTCGGCTCGCTGTACATCGGCGATTTGGCCGCGCTGATCGAAACGCAATTCGATTTTGAATTGCTGAATGCCGAGGTCTACCCCATGGATTACCTGCCTTCCGATCTGCGCCCCATCGATATCTGCGTTATCGGTGGAGGTGTGATGCTGCTGTCGATGCTCGCGACCATCTATCCGGCCCACCGCGCCGCCGCGGTTCGCCCGGCCGTGGCGCTGCGCGCGGAGTAATGCGAATACGGCACCGAATTAAGTAATTCGCGCGATTGTTTTCTAAAACTTCCGCCAGTGAACCGGATCGGGGATGGCGGGAGTTCGAGCTTTGCGGGCGGGATTGGCGGCGTTTATCGTGGGCTTGGCCGCGGCGACTTGGTTGCCGTGGCCCGGGGTGCCCGGTGCCGCGGCGCTGGCCCTGGCGCTTGGCTGCTTCTTCTGCGCGGCGGGCTTGGAACGGCCCGGAATTCGCGGCACCGGCGTGTTCGTCGCCTGCGCTTTGGGTGGATTTGTTTGGCATTCTCTCTGGGCGGGACTGCGCCTGGACGCGCAACTGCCGGCCGGGCTCGAAGGCGTCGATATGCGGGTCCGGGGCGTGGTGGCTGATCTGCCTCGCAAAGCGGGAGAAATTCAACAATTTGCTTTTCGGATCGAACAGTCCGACCGCGGCTTCGCACCCCGCCGGGTGTTGCTGAACTATTACGGCGCGGAGGAGATTTTCGCCGGGAGGTCGTACCGGATGGAGTTGCGCTTGAGTCGTCCCCGCGGCTTGGCCAATCCCGGCACATTCGACTACGAGGCATGGCTGTTTCAGCGCGGCATAGCCGCCCGGGGCTATGTGCGCGGCGCTGTGGAACTGTTGCCCCGGGATCGGGTGTCGGGGCTGACCGCGGCGCGCGCGGCGCTGAAGCGGCGGATTCTGCGTCTGGTAGATGATTCGCCCGCGGCGGGCATCGTCGTGGCGCTGGTTTTGGGCGATGACGGCGGCATCTCCGAGCGGCAGAGAGAACTGTTCCGGCAAACCGGCACCAGCCATTTATTCGTCATCTCGGGCCTGCATATCGGCTTGATCTGTTTGTTGGTGTATGGATTTGCGCGTTTCGCGGCCGCTCGCTTTCCGGTTTTGCCGCGCTGGGCACCGACGCGGAAAATCGCTTTGCCGCCGGCGTTGGCCGCCGCAGCCGCTTATGCCGCCATCAGCGGATTTGGTTTGCCGACGCAGCGCGCCGTGACCATGGCCGCGGTATTTATACTGGCCTCGCTGCTGAATTTGCGCCAGCCGGCGAGTTTGCGTTTTTTGCTCGCCATGGCGGCGGTGCTGATGCTCAATCCCCTGAGTATTTTGGGGATGGGATTCTGGCTTAGTTTCACGGCGGTGGGCGCTTTGCTGTTGTCGCAACAGCCGCGGCCGGCGGCATCGCTTGACGGAGTGGGATACCGGTTTGCGGATGCCGGAGTTGCCAGGGCGGGCGATTCGCCTGGGGTGACCGCCCGCGCCGGGGCCTTGCTGTCACGGGGATTGCGACCGCAAATTGCGGTCGCCGTGGCGCTGAGCGCGCCTTTGTGGCTCTGGACTGGGGAACTGAGTCTGCTTGCTCCGCTGGTCAATCTGGCGGCGATTCCGCTGGTGGGCTTCGTCATTGTGCCGCTGTGTTTGCTCGGCGCTTGCGTGCTGATACTGAGTGAATCATGGGCCGCCTTGCCGCTGCGGCTGGCCGGATGGCTGCTCGAGCTTATGCTGCGGGGTTTGCAAGCGGTGGTTGAATCGAGCGCCGGATTCGCTTTGTTCGAACCCGGTCACAGCGCGGCGCCGGCTATCGCCTTGCTCGCGGTCGGCAGCGCGCTGGCTTTGCTGCCGCGCGGATTTCCGGGGCGTCGTTTGAGCTGCTTGCTGCTGTTGCCGTTGCTGTTCGCGCCGCAACCGGCGCCGCGGAAAGAACTATTGCGCCTGCATGTGCTCGATGTGGGGCAGGGCCTGGCGGTGGTGGCGCAAACCCGGCGCCACGTTTTGCTTTATGACACCGGAGCCGCACTTTCCGCCGATTGGAGCATGGGCGAACGGGTGGTGGTTCCAGTGCTAAGGCGGCTCGGCATCGACCGGCTCGATGCGGTGATCCTCAGTCATGCGGACAATGATCACAGCGGCGGCTATCCGGCGGTCGCCGCGGCGGTGCCGGTTGATCGACTGTACAGCAGCTTCCCGCCGCCCGCCGCGGCGAAATCCTATGGAGCTCATTACCATTGCCGCGATTTCATCGCGTGGCGCTGGGACGATGTTGAATTCCAGTTTCTGCATCCCGATGCGGCGCGGGAGAACGACAACGACAACTCCTGTGTTCTGCGGATTCGGGCCGCGGGGTTCGGCGTATTGCTGCCGGGGGATATCGAAGCCGGCGTGGAGCGCGAACTGGCGGCCAAACTCGGCGGCGAGTTGCGCAGCGATGTGTTGCTGGCGGCGCACCACGGCAGCAATACTTCTTCGAGTTGGGCATTTTTGAAAATGGCCGACCCGCAATACATCATCTTCGCCGCCGGCTATCGCAACGCTTTCGGCCACCCGGCGGCGCGGGTGGTCGAGCGGGCGGCGGCATTCACGCCGCGGCTGCTCGAAACCAGCGCCCACGGCATGATCAGCATCGTCTATCCCGCCGCCGCCGGCGGTGCCCGGGTACACGGCTTTCGCCTTGACTACCCGCGCTACTGGCGCGATCCCGCGCCAGCCATGCCGGACGCCGGTGATTCCGCCGCGCCGTTGCCGGCGGTGCCTGTGTTACATTAGCTTGGATGTTGCACCGAGCCGGCGCCCGCGCCGGCACCGGCGGGGATTGCGGATTGATCGATTTAGTTCGGGCCGGCGGCTGGCTGATGCTGCCGATTCTTTTGTGCTCGGTGGTTGCGGCCGCGATTGTCATCGAGCGGTTTTGGAGCCTCGCCGGCGCCCGCATCATGCCGCCCTATCTGATGGCGCAGATTTGGACTTGGCTGAAAAACAGACAATTGGATGCCGACCGTTTGGGAAGAGTCCGCCGGGCGTCTCCTCTCGGCAAGTTGCTCGCGGCGGGTTTGGCGGCTTCCCGCGGCGGCCGCGCCGAAATGCGCGGGGCGATTGAACAAACCGGCGCGCAGGTGGCGCATGATCTGGAGCGGCATCTGAACGCGCTTGGCACCATCGCGCTGATTTCCCCGCTGCTGGGCCTGCTGGGAACCGTTTTCGGCATGATTCAGATTTTCGACGATGTCATGCTCCGGGGCACGGGGGATGTCGGCGAATTGTCAGTCGGCATTTCCGAAGCCCTGATCACCACCGCGGCGGGACTGACCGTCGCCATTCCCGCGCTCATGTTCCACCGGCATTTCCGCCGTCGGGTGGATGCCTTGGTGATTGAACTGGAGCGGGAATCGATGAAACTGATTGAGTTGCTGCATGCTGCCCGCGAATCGAATAGGCTGGACGCATGAGATTCAGGCGCGATGCGGTAAGCTCGGACTTGTCGATCAATATCACGCCTTTGATTGACGTGGTTTTTCTGTTGCTGATCTTTTTCATGGTCACCGCCCGTTTCGATCGCGAGACCGCGCTTGAAATCGACTTGCCGGGGGCCGAAGCCCCGGCGTCCGAGTCGGCCCCGGCGCGGATTGATGTCGCGCTGGACCGGGACGGCAATTACCGGGTCAACGACCGGCCGCTGCCGGATCGGCGGTTGTCCACGCTGATCGGCGCCCTGGAGCGGGAGGCGGGCGGAAACCACGACCTGCCGGTGCTATTGGCCGCGGATGCGGAGGCGACGCACCAATCCGTGGTGGCGGCGATGACCGCAATTGGCAGAGCCGGTTTCGCCAGCCTGCAAATCGCCGTGCGGGAAATTCCGGCGGACTGAAGGTCGGGCGAAAGCGGTGGTGGCCAGTCCATGAAAGCGGCGGAAATCCCCGGAGAAACCCATTCGAGCGCATCGGGCGCCGCGTTGTATCGGCGTTTGCTGGGCTACGCCGCACCCTTTCGCAGCGCGATTTTGCTGGCGGTTGTCGGCTATATCCTGTTCGCCGCGACCACGCCATGGCTGGCCTGTTGGTTCGGCTGGCTTACCGACGCCATTGCCTCCGATGGCGCGGAGGAACTGCGCAGCTTGGCGGTATTGCATTGCCTCGCGATTCCCGCGGCGCGCGGTCTCGGCGGATTTCTCGGCGGTTATTCCATGGCGCATATTTCCAGCCATGTGACCCACCGCCTGCGTTCGAGTTTGGGCGAGCGGCTGCTGCTGTTGCCGGCGCGCTATTTCGATGGCGAGGAACCGGGCAAGCTCGTTGCCAAATTCAGCTACGACGTTTCCCAAGTCACCGAAGCCTGCAGCAACGCCTTCGCCACGCTGGTGCGCGAAGGTTTGATCGTGATCGGCCTGTTGGTTTATCTGGTCTATATCGATTGGCTGCTGGGGCTGATTTTCCTGGTCATGGCGCCCGTGGTCGGTCTGGTGGTGCGGGCGGCGGCCCAACGCTTTCGCCGCTATAGCAGGCAATTGCAGGATTCGATGGGCGATGTTTCCCAAATCGCGCTGGAGTCCATCAAGGGCTATCAAGTCGTGCGGATATTCAATGCCGAACGCTACGTCACCGCCAAATTGCGCGGCGCCAGCGACCGCAACCGGCGCCAGCACATGAAGATCGCCATCACGCTCGGCATCAGCACGCCGCTGGTGCAGTTCATCGTCGCCACCGCTTTGGCGGCGCTGATTTGGCTGGCGATGTCGCCGGAGTTCTTCAGCGGCAAAACACCGGGCGAATTTGTTTCCTTCATCACCACGGCGGGCCTGCTTTCCCGGCCCATCCGCCAGCTTACCCAGATCAATTCCGTGATTCAGCGCGGTTTGGCGGCCGCGGCCAGCGTCTTTGCGGTGCTCGACGAAGAGCCGGAAAGCAATTCTGGAAGTGTCGCGACGGCCCGCGCCGCCGGCCGCGTCGAATTTCGCGATGTCGGTTTTTCCTATGATGGCCGCGCCGCCGCCCTGAGTGGCATCAATTTGTCAGTCGAACCCGGCCAAACCATCGCCCTCGTCGGTCGCTCCGGCAGCGGCAAATCGACCTTGGCGCGCTTGATCGCCAGATTCTACCGCCACGAAAGCGGCGAAATTTCCCTGGACGGTATTCCCTTGGGCGATTACGAATTGAGCAACCTGCGCAGCCAAATCTCGGTGGTCAGCCAGAATGTGGTGTTGTTCAGCGGCACGGTTGCGGAAAATATCGCCTACGGCGAGGAGAGTTTCGACCGCAAACGAGTCGAACAGGCGGCGCGCAGTGCCCATGCGATGCAATTCATTGAAGAATTGGAGCAGGGGCTCGATACCGAAGTGGGAGACGATGCCGGACTGCTTTCGGGTGGGCAGCGGCAGCGTATCGCGATCGCCCGGGCGCTGCTGAAAGACGCGCCGATTCTGATTCTCGACGAGGCGACTTCGGCGCTCGATTCCGAATCGGAGCAACATGTGCGGGATGCCCTGCAACTGCTGACCCGGGGTCGCACCACATTTGTTATCGCCCACCGCCTGTCCACGGTTGAAAGCGCCGATCGGATCGTGGTGTTGGAAGCGGGCCGTATCGTCGAGACCGGAACCCACCGGGAGTTGCTGGCGAAGGCGGGCTACTACGCGCGTCTGCGCGCCATGCAATCGGCCGAAGTCGGGCCCTGACCCGGATCGCTCCGTTATGGGTTTTCTGCGGCGCGCTTGGCGGGAATCGGCGCCCTGGCTGTATCTGCTTTGGCCCCTGGCTTTGTTCTTTCGGCTGCTTGCCACGGTGAGAGGATATTGGCAAAGCCGAGGCGCGCGCCGTCTCGGTCCGCAGCCGGTGATTGTCGTCGGCAATATCAATTTGGGCGGCAGCGGTAAAACGCCGACGCTCATCGCTTTGGCGGCGGAACTGCGGCGGCGCGGCTTTAGACCGGGCATCATCAGCCGTGGCTACGGCGCCCGCGCCCGGGCTTTTCCACTGCTCGCGACAGCGGACATGGACCCTTTGGAATGCGGCGACGAGCCCGCCCTGATCGCGGCGGCCACTGGCTGTCCCGTGGTCGTGGATCCCGACCGGCGGGCCGCCGCCGCCCACTTGCTCGCCGAATTCAAAGTGGATGTGGTGCTCAGCGACGATGGCTTGCAGCATTACCGATTGCATCGCGACATCGAAATCGCCTTGGTGGATGGCGCGGGCGGCTTGGCAAACGGCCTTTGTCTGCCGGCGGGACCATTGCGCGAGCCGCCCCGGCGTTTGCGCGAAGTAGACTTCGTATTGCTCAACGGCGCCGCCGCCAAGCCCGGTCGATGGCCGGTTTCACCCTATCGGGTGGCAATGGAGCCGCTGGGGTTCAGAAATTTGGCCAGCGGCGAGCTGCGGCCATTCGATGCTGCGGCGTTTCCCCGCGACGAGCGCTTGCAGTTGGTTTCGGGCATCGGTAATCCGCGGCGCTTCCGCGAGTTGATGGGCCGCTTGCCGAATCCCCTCGACCACATTGAGTTTCCCGATCACCATCGCTTTGTTCGCGCGGATTTCGCCGGCATCGATCCGCGCCGGATTATCGTGATGACGGAAAAGGATGCGGTAAAATGCCGAGCGTTCGCGCGGGAGAACTTTTGGGCGCTGCGGGCCGAAATGGATTTGCCGCGGGAATTTTTCGAGGCATTGATGAGGCGCCTGGCCAGCCCGGGATTAGACCGGCATGGCGATCGACAATCAACCGACAAGCATGGATAAGAAGCTGCTCGCCATATTGGTTTGCCCGATTTGCAAGGGTGAATTGCACTTCGATCGGGAAGCGGGGGAACTGCTTTGCCTGGCGGACGGTTTGGCTTATCCCGTGCTGGACGGTGTGCCGGTCATGCTCCCGGAAGAGGCACGGGAGTTGAGCTTCGAGGAGCGGGAAAAAGCGCGGGGCAAGACGCGGGGCGGGCCGCGGTGACTTTTTCGGTCATCATTCCCGCCCGCTACGCGGCGAGCCGCCTGCCCGGCAAACTATTGCTTGATTTGGCGGGTCGCCCGCTGCTGGCACACACCATCGAGCGGGCCTTGGCGAGCGCGGCCCGGCAAGTGGTGGTGGCGACCGATGACCCGCGAATCGCGCGGCTCGGCGAGACTGTGGGCGCGGATGTGTTGATGACGTCTCCAGACCACATCAGCGGCACCGACCGGGTGCGCGAAGCCGTGGCGGCGCTGGCCTTGGACGCGGACGAAATCGTCGTTAATCTGCAGGGCGACGAGCCGCTGATTCCCGTTTCCGCCATCAATCGGGTAGCCGCGAATTTGGCGCGCAACCGCAGCGCGGGCATGGCGACTTTGTGCGCGCGAATTACCGACGCCGACGAGTTCGCCGATCCCGACGCGGTGAAGGTCGTGTTGGACCGCGAAGGCTACGCGCTCTATTTCAGCCGCGCTCCCATACCCCACAACGGCTCGAAAGATGCGCTGCGGCATATTGGTCTCTACGCGTATCGCATGAGCCTGTTGCGGGATTTCGCCCGCTGGCCGCCGGATGCGCTGGAAATCAGCGAGAAGCTCGAACAATTGCGGGCGCTGCGCCGCGGCGTGAAAGTGCATGTGGCGGTGTGGGAAGAACACTTTCCGCCGGGGGTGGATACGGAACGGGATTTGCGCCGCGCGGGTGAGCTGCTCGCGGCGGAGCCCGCGGCATAGTTCGCCGGGGAAACTGTTTTAAGAATCCGCGGTGGAACCCGGTCGCACCGGCGGATGGAAATCTTGATATGAATCCAAACGGCGCCAAAGACCGAATAGCGGTTTTGTTTGTCTGCCTCGGCAATATCTGCCGTTCGCCCGCCGCCGAAGCCATCTTCCGCAAACTTGCGACCGACCGCGCGCTGGAAAGCCGCATCGAAATCGATTCCGCGGGCACCGGCGATTACCACATCGGCGAAGCGCCGGACCAGCGCGCCATTCGCGCCGGCAGGGAGCGGGGCTACGCGCTGGAGGAGTTGCGGGGGCGCCAAGTCCACGCCGACGATTTCGAACGTTTCGATTTTTTGTTGGCGATGGATGAAAGCAATTTGCAGGATCTGCGGGCGCGTTGTCCAGAGCCATTGCGCCCCAAACTGGGTCTTATGCTGGACTACTCCGATTCCGAGCTTGCTTCGGTGCCGGATCCTTACTGGGGAACGGCCGGTGATTTCGAGCAGCTGATCGATTTGCTCGAACCGGCCTGCGAGGGATTGCTGCGGCACATACTGGCCGGCGGGAGAGCGCCGCCGAAGCATCCGTGAAGCTGGTGTTCGACGCGGATTTGCGACCGCACAACTCATTCGGCGTGGCGGCCCGCGCCGCCTGCCTGGCCGAAATCGGCCACTCTTCCGACTTGCCCCAGGCGGTGGAAACCGCGGATGCCCGCGGCTTGCCGCTGCTCCTGCTTGGCGGGGGAACCAATGTATTGTTCGTGGGCGATTTCCCCGGCATGGTGTTGCTCATGCGCAGCCGGGGTGTGGAAATTGATCGGGCCAGCGGCCAGCTGGTGGTCGCCGCGGGCGAAAACTGGCATGAGCTGGTGCGAAGCTGTCTTTGCAACCGCTTGTATGGACTGGAAAATCTGGCGATGATCCCGGGCAGTGTCGGCGCCGCGCCAGTGCAGAACATCGGCGCCTACGGTGTCGAATTCGAAAGTTTTTTCATCGAATTGGCGGCCTACGACTGCGCCGACGGCCGCGAGCGCATATTCACCCGCGAAGCTTGCGGCTTTTCCTATCGCGACAGTTTGCTGAAAAAGCCACGCCCGCGACCGCTGGTGGTTTCTTCCGTCACCTTGCGATTGCACCGCAAGCCGGCGCCGCGGCCTGAGTATCCGGCGTTGGCGGAAGAACTGAAGTCCATCGCCGAACCGGCGCCGCGGGACATCTATCAAGCCGTTTGCCGCATCCGCCGCCGCAAACTGCCCGACCCCGCCGTGTTGGGCAATGCCGGCAGCTTCTTCAAAAATCCCGTGCTGACCGGCGGCGAATTCGATCAATTGCGCCAGCACCCGTTGTATCGGAAACATCCTTCCCCACCGGTTTTCGCCACCGCTGCCGGCATGAAAGTGTCCGCCGGCTGGCTGCTGGAACAATGCGGCTTTAAGGGCCACCGCCGGGGGGACGCCGGCGTATTCGAGCGTCACGCCTTGATTTTGGTCAACCACGGCGGCGCCGGCGGTGCGGAAATCCATCGGCTGGCCATGTCGATGTGCAGGCGGGTGCTGGAAGAGTTCGGAATCGAGCTTGAGCCCGAAGTCCGCATCGTCGGCGTGGATAACTCGCCATGAGCGGCAGATGAACAAGACAGCCGCGTTCGACCATGAGAATTTCATCGCCGGCCTCGGTCGCGGGCCGGGGGTGTACCAAATGCGCGACAAGGCCGGCAAAGTTCTCTACATCGGCAAGGCCGCCAATCTCCGCAACCGCGTGCGCAGCTATTTCCGCGGTTCGGCGCTGAACGCGAGAAGCATCGCCATGCTGAACCGGGTCGCGGGCATCGAAGTGACGGTCGCGGCCAACGAAACCGAGGCCTTGCTGCTGGAACAGTCGTTGATCAAGCGATTCCGGCCACCCTTCAACATCCAGTTGCGCGACGATAAATCCTATCCCTATATTCTGCTGAGCAATCATTCCGACTTCCCCCGGCTTTCTTTCTTTCGCGGCAGCCGGCGAGGAGGGGGGCTGTATTACGGACCCTATCCCAGCGCCCACTCAACCCGGAACAGCCTCAATGTGCTGCAGAAAGTCTTCCAAGTCCGCCAATGCGAAGACAGTTACTTCAGCAACCGCGCAAGGCCCTGCCTGCAATACCAACTGAAGCGCTGCACCGCGCCCTGTGTCGGCCTGGTGTCGAAGGAAGATTACGCCGAGCAAGTGCGCTATTCGCAATTGTTCCTCCAGGGCAAGAGCGGACAGCTGTTCGAAGAATTGGCCGGGGACATGGAGGAGGCGGCGGCGCGGGAACAATTCGAGCGGGCGGCGGCGCTGCGTGACCGCATCGCGGCGCTGCGGCGCACTCAAGACCGGCAGGTGGTGGACAATCAAGGGGGCGACGCCGATATCATCGCGGCGGTGCTCGATCAACCCTACGCCTGCGTCCACGCGATTCATGTCCGGGCGGGGCGCATCATCGATTCGAAAAGTTATTTTCCACAATTCCGGCTCGCCGAAGACGCCACCGAAGTGGTGGCGGCGTTTATTTCCCAAATGTATTTGGCTGGCGACAAATCGTCGTTCACACCGACAGAAGTGATCGTGCCCGAGTTGCCTGCGGATGCGGAAAAAATCGCGGCCGCTTTGAGTTATGTGGCGGAGCGCAAGGTGAAACTTTCGCATCGGGTGCGGGGCCACCGCGCCAAATGGCTGGAAATGGCGTCCGCCAATGCCCGCCAATCACTGGAAACACTGCTGACGAGCCGGCGCAATATCCGCCGCCGGTTGCTTGTCCTGCAACGCGCCTTGAAACTCGAACAGGCGCCGGCGCGGCTCGAATGCTTTGATATCAGCCATACCGCGGGCCGGGAAACCGTCGCCGCGGCCGTGGTTTTCGATGAAGACGGCCCGGCCAAAGGCGATTACCGCCGTTTCAATATTGCCGCGGCGGCGGCGGACGATTATGCGGCCATAGAACAGGTATTGACCCGGCGCTTCCGCCGCTTATCCGCTGGCGAGGGGAAAATGCCCGATCTGGTGTTGATCGACGGCGGCGAAGGACAGCTCGCTCGCGCCGTCAAAGTATTCGCGGACCTCGGCATCGAAGACGTGCCTTTGCTAGCCATCGCCAAAGGCGCGAGCCGCAAACCTGGGCGGGAGACCCTTTTTCTGCGGCGCGGCGGCAAGACCAGGGAAGTGCGCTTGGATGCGATTTCCCCGGGGCTGCATTTGCTGCAGCAGGTGCGCGACGAAGCCCATCGTTTCGCCATCGCCGGCCACCGCCGACGGCGGGCGCGGAAGGCCAGGACTTCGCCATTGGAGGGCATCCCGGGGGTGGGACCGGTGCGGCGGCGGGAATTGCTGCGGCACTTCGGCGGCCGCCGGCAATTATTCCGCGCCAATGAGACGCAGCTCGCCCAGGTCCAGGGCATCAATCGGCGCTTGGCTGAAGTAATATATCGCCATCTCCACGGACCCATTGGATGAACTACGCCAATCTGACATCCATCCTGCGCGTGTTGCTGATTCCGCCGATTTTGCTCTTTTACTATTCCGATTGGGCGCTGGCGGCGCCGCTCGCCGCCGCGGTATTCGCCGTCGCCAGCCTGACGGATTGGCTCGACGGCTATCTCGCGCGCCGATTGAACCAGGCCACCGAACTCGGCGCCTTCCTCGATCCGGTGGCGGACAAATTGCTGGTGGCGGTGGTGTCGCTGGCGCTGCTCGCGACCCATCCGCCGCTGCTGTTGCCGGTTGCCGTCATCGTCGCCCGGGAGCTATTGATTTCCGCCCTGCGGGAATGGACCGCCGCCAAAGGCAAGCGCGTCGCCGTGGGCTTCGTCGGCAAGCTGAAGGCGACCATCCAGATGCTCGCCCTCACCGCTTTGCTCCTGCATGGCGACGACGGACCGCAACTGCTATGGCTGCTCGGCCTCGGCCTGATCTATCTGGCCGCGGCACTGGCCCTGTGGTCGATGACCCAATACTGCCTCCGCGCCTGGCGCAGCCTGCGCTGGCCTTGACTGAAAAGTGATTGGGGTTAAAATACGCAATCTGCCCGATGCGGGAATAGCTCAGTTGGTAGAGCACGACCTTGCCAAGGTCGGGGTCGCGAGTTCGAGTCTCGTTTCCCGCTCCAATTTCTCGACCGGAAAAATCGTTCGCGCCACGGTGCTCGGGTCGTCAGTGGGCGCAAATGGTGCCAATTAACAAAATTGGCGCGACGGTTGTGCGACGGTGGCGCGACGATCGCGCATAACGCGCGGTGTAAACACGAGAAACAAACCAACAAATCCAGAGAGCGGCGGAAGCCTTGGCGGCATCCAGCCGTGGCGAGCAAGTAAGACCGAGGCTGGGTGGCAGAGTGGCCATGCAGCGGACTGCAACTCCGCGTACGCCGGTTCGATTCCGACCCCAGCCTCCAAACATCCCGCGCAAAGATGGGTACGCCCCGTTCCGCCGATGGCCCCCCGGTTGGGCCGCGCCCGCACCGCTTCCGCCGGGCGCGACCAGTCAATACAATATCCAGAGCCGGTTTCCGCTCCCCGCCCGGGTGGTGAAATAGGTAGACACAAGGGACTTAAAATCCCTCGGCCATTGCGGTCGTGCCGGTTCGATTCCGGCCCCGGGCACCAATCTTTCGAAACTTCCCCGGCCCGTCCGCCGCGCGAATAATCTCAGCCGTCCGGTTGGTCGATGGCGTCGAGCATGGCCTCCCGGTGCTGTTCAAGCAGTTGTTTGGCGAGGGCTTGGGGTTGCCAGTCGGCGATGGCGGCGCGAATGCGGCCGTCGGCGGCGAAATGAAAAGTTTGGTCGCGGCTGGCACTGGCGGGGATGCCGCCGAGAAAGCTCGCGCCGGCGATGGTCCAGCGCACTTGCAGATGGCTATCGCCGGTTGCGAGGATTTGAAATTCGCAATGGTCGATGCGGGGGAACAATTTTCTCAGGTAGTCGAATCTCGACCGCAGTTCCCGCCTGGAATCCACGGGACGCGAACCCTTGGGATCTTCGAAATACGGCGTGTCATGGAACAAGCCAACCCAGGTTTCGTGGTCGCCTTCGCGCAGGGCGCTGCAATACAGTTCGACAGTGCGCGGCATCCCCGGGGGTCGGCTGGAATTCACCGCCGAATCGTATTCGGTCGCGCCTTCAAAGCTTGGCGGGCAGTCGAATTCGCTCACCACCGAGCCGGTTTGGGCGGCGTGCTTCAGGCTGGTCCACAAGGTCAATTGACTGAAAGCCTTGATCAAATCGGGCAACAGCGGCGCGGCCCAGGGATCGGCCTGCGCCGGGTCGAAAGAGGCGGTCGCGGTATCTTCAAGCATTGCCGCCAACAGGCATTCGCAGACCTGATGAGTGCGGACGAACAGCGCTTCCTCTGGAAATTCGTCGCGCTCCCCGGCGCCGTACAGCTTGTGTACCCGGCTGGGTTTAATCCATTTGTCGTAATCGAATCCCGGCGTATCGTTCAAGCCGAGGTCGAATCCCAGCGCGTCCACCAGCATCTCATAGCGCAGCATCAGCTCGGCGCGGAAGCGCTTTCCGTCGCTCGACTGCGCGAGTTTTGCCAATGTGCCGCGCCAAGCGGATTCGCGCGATATAGGACCGACCCACCCCCGCCCCAGGGTTGGACTGCGGTTTCGCCGCAGTGCTTCTCGAGCCATCCGCCGCGTCGCGCGCGGCCGGCTCGGCAAGCAATTGCAGTTGCAGGCCGAGGCTGGCGGCCAGGGCATCGCACCGGCGGCCACTGTTCAGATAGAGGCGGGCGGATGCCTGGTCGAAGTCCTGCCGCGACATGCCCGCGCCCCGCCGGTATCGAAACCAGTTCGAACCGACACGGGCCGACCGGTTTTTCCGACCAGCCGGCCCCAAACCGCAACCTCCGCCGCCGATGCCGTTTACAGGAAGTTGTTCGGCCAGATGATCGAACGCCACATGTGCGCCACCGGACTGCCGTCGAAACCGAGACCTTCCTTTGGTTGCCTGAAGTTGCGGCCGATGATGTCGGTGAAATCTTCGATATCGACTTCCACGCCTTCTTCGAATGAATACAGATCGTTCAAGGTAATCAGCCGGGAAGACATGTACCAGCGGTGTTTCCGCGCTTCTTCGTAGGCGTGGACAATATACGGCTCGGGCTTGTAGTCGGCACCGAAGAAGCGGATATAGGCTTCCGGGTAGGCGTAGCCGACGCTTTCATCCGGGAAGAAGCGCAACGCTTGGTGCTTTTCGATCGCCCAGGCAATTTCTTCATCGACATAGGGCGCCACCATCTGGGCGCACCAATAGCCGTGATCGGTTCGGATCAGGTTTTCCACGCTGATATCGTGCAGCAGGCAGGCCATGATGATTTTTTCATCGAGGCCGTTGAGCTTGGCCAGCCGCGCGCTTTGTAGGACGTGATTGGCGGGCGCGAAACGCAATTTGTAAAAATCGATCAGCGTCGGTGCCGCAGGCATCACCGGCAGGCGCGGATCGTGGTGTTGATACCAAGGCCGGGTGTCCCCCGGTATGGGTTCCGGCGTAGGCTCGATATTGCACAGCCAAGGAGTCGCGATGCGTTTGTCGAGTTCTTCGCTCATTGCTTCTTCGAGGGCATCGGCCTTGGCGCTGAGGCTGGTCGCGCCGGCAATCGAGGCCAAAGAGGCGGCGCTCATATTGCTCAGGAATGAACGGCGGTCCATATACCTTCTCCTGTTGTGGATTGGTGATTCAATCGCCATTGATACCATAGTGTGGCGGCTAGCTCTACATTTTTTCCGGTCGCCGGGACAAATAACCGGCGAAATAGACTGCGCCCGGGAGTTGTGACAGTATTCGCCGGTCGAATGTCGGCGCAGCAAAACCCAATCCGCAATTTACGCAAGCATTGAGCCATGAACAAATCCCTAGCGAGTATTCCTATTTTTCGAGCCGCGGCGTTGAGCGCCGTGCTGGCGCTTGCCCCGGAGCTTGGCGCCCAGCAATTCGCCGCCGCGGTGGATGAAGCCCGTTTGGTTGGGGCGGATGCCGAACCGGGGGTTTGGCTGTCCTACGGCAGGACCTACGACGAGCAGCGCTACAGCCCGCTCGATCTGATCAACCGGAACAATATCGATGAGTTGGGCTTGGCTTGGTACGCGGACGTCGATACCAGCCGCGGGCAGGAGGCCACACCCATTGTGGTGGACGGCGCGCTGTACGTCTCCACCGCTTGGAGCATGGTGTACGCCTTCGACGCGGCCAGCGGGGAACCGCTGTGGAAATACGATCCGCAAGTGGACCGCGCCAAAGGCCGCGACGCCTGTTGCGACGTGGTGAACCGCGGCGTCGCTGTCTGGGACGGTAAAGTGTTTGTCGGCACCATCGATGGCCGGTTGGTGGCGATTGACGCCGCCGACGGCAGCTTGGTTTGGGAAACCATGACCACGGATCCCTCCCTGCCGTACACCATCACCGGTGCCCCGCGGGTCATCAAAGGGCTGGTGATGATCGGCAACGGTGGTGCGGAATATGGCGTGCGTGGCTATGTGACCGCCTATGACGCCGTCGATGGCGAGCAGGCATGGCGTTTTTACACCGTCCCCGGCAACCCCGCCGACGGCTACGAAAGCGATGTGATGACCGCGGCGGCCAATACCTGGACCGGCGAGTGGTGGAATCTGGGCGGCGGCGGCACCGTCTGGGACGCCATGGCCTACGATGCTGAACTGGATTTGCTCTATATTGGCGTCGGCAACGGTTCGCCGTGGAACCAAAGCCTGCGCAGCCCCGATGGAGGCGACAATCTGTTTTTGACTTCCATCGTCGCCCTCGATCCGGACGACGGCACCTATCGCTGGCATTACCAGACGGTGCCAGGCGAAACTTGGGATTACACCGCCACCCAGCACATCATGCTGGCCGACCTGGAAATCGATGGGGAGACCCGGCGCGTGGTCATGCAGGCGCCGAAGAATGGATTCTTCTACGTGCTTGATGCGGCCACCGGCGATTTCATCTCGGCCGAACCCTATACGCCGGTGAATTGGGCCAGCCATATCGACCCGGACAGCGGCCGTCCGGTGGAGGCCCCCGAAGCGCGCTACGACCGCACCGGGCAGCCGGCGCTGGTGCAACCCGGTCCCTTGGGCGGGCACAACTGGTATCCAATGGCGTTCAGCCGCAACACCAATTTGGTCTACATTCCGGTTACGGAAAACTCCCTGGGCTACGTGGCCGACGCCGAATTCGTGGTGGACCCGGATGGCTGGAACACCGGCATCGATTTCGGCCGCGGCGTGGGCTATATGATGGGTTTGCCCGATGCGCCCGCCAACGCCGCGCTGCTCAAAGCCTGGGATCCCGTGGCGCAGGAGGAAGTTTGGCGGGTGACGCATCCCGGCGGCTCCAGCGCCGCCGGCGTTCTGGCGACCGCCGGTGGCTTGGTGTTCCAAGGCAACCGCGCCGGGGAATTCGCCGCTTTCGACGATGCCAGCGGCGATCGGCTGTGGAGCAGCTTGACCCAAGCCGGTGTTATGGCGGCGCCGGCGACTTTCCTGATCGACGGAGAACAATACATCGCTCAGTTGGTGGGTTCGCCCGCGCTTCCCGCCGACGGGCCAGGCGCGGCGGTATCAACCACGGAGCTTTCGACCAATAACTCGCGTTTGCTGGTCTATCGAATCGGCGGCGACGCTTCGCTGCCGGAAATGCCGGAGCTGACGGCGACCGAATCCGCGCCGATCCAAGCCCCCCAGACCGACGCGAGCAACGAAACCATCGCCCAGGGCGAAACCGCCTACAACCGCAATTGCAGCGTTTGCCACGGCCCCTTCGCGGTCTCCATCCGTTTGGACACCTATCCCGACCTGCGCATGAGCGAGCGGCTGGGCGATGCCAAGGCGTGGCACCGCGTGGTGATGGAGGGGGAACTGGCCGATTCCGGGATGGCCTCTTGGGCCGAACTGCTGGATGACTCCGACGCCGAGGCGATCCGGGCCTATGTAATCAGCATGGCCGGTCTGGCGCAATAGGCGGCCGCGGGAGCAGCGGGGGAAGTCGTTGGCGGGTTACGAACCGAGTTTTTTGTCGGTACTGCCGCCGCTGCTGGCGATTCTGCTCGCCATCGCCACGCGGCAGGTGGTGATTTCCCTGGGGATCGGCATTTGGGCGGGTTTCTGCCTGCTGCATTCGCTGGATCCATTGCGGGCGTTGCCTTTGGCCCTGGACGGCATCATCAGTGTCTTCGCCGATGCCGGCGACACCCGGGTGCTGATTTTCACTCTGATCATCGGCGGCTTGATCGCCACCATCGAGCGGATGGGCGGTGTGCGGGGCTTTATCGCGCTGCTGGAAGGCGGTGCCTGGGTCAACAGCGGCTTTCGCGCCAAATGGCTGGCTTTTTTTACCGGCATCGTGGTTTTCGTCGAGTCGAATATCACCTTGCTGGTCGCCGGCTCGATTTCCCGGCCACTGTTCGATCATTATCGAATCTCCCGGGAGAAGCTGGCCTATATCATCGACGCCACATCGGCACCGGTTTGCATTCTGATTCCATTGAATGCCTGGGGTGCCGTGGTGCTCGGCCTGCTGGCCTCTTCGGCGGTCGAAAATCCCATCAATGTTTTTATCACCTCGATTCCGCTGAACTTTTATCCGATCCTGGCGATTTTGTTTTGCGCCCTCGCGATCTGGCGCAATCTCAATCTCGGCCCCATGCGCAAGGCCGAACTGCGCACCGCCGCCGGCAAGCTGTTGTGGCCCGATGCCACCCCCATGATGGATCCGTCGATTCTCGGGGCACAGGAGGGCGGCGGCGAGGCCGGCCGGGCCCGCTACATGATCGCGCCCATCGCGGTGATGGTGTTGAGCATGCCGCTGTCCCTGTACGTCACCGGCGATGGCGATATTACCGCCGGTTCCGGCTCAACTTCGGTGCTGTGGGCGGTATTGTTGGCGCTGGCCTGTTGCTGGCTGCTGGTGCTGCTCGACCGCCGCGCCGCAGTCGATGAATTGATGCGGGTGTTCCTGCGCGGCGCGGGAGGCCTGCTGCCAGTGGCGGTGATTCTGCTTTTCGCTTTGGCGCTGGGCGATGTCGCCAATTTACTGGGAACCGGCGCCTATGTTGCCCAGGTCGCCCGGGAAACCATCCCGTTATCCCTGTTGTTGCCGCTGTTGTTTGTCGCCTCCGCCTTTATCGCGTTTTCCATCGGTTCGAGTTGGGGCACTTTCGCGATCATGATTCCCTTGGCGATGCAAATCGCGCTTTCGCTCGACGCCAATCCAGCCTATTTTCTCGCCGCGGTGCTGTCCGGTTCGGTGTTCGGCGACCACGCTTCGCCGATCAGCGATACCACGGTGGTAGCCTCCATGGCCTCGGCCACGGATCATATCGACCACGTCAGAACCCAGTTGCCCTACGCGCTGAGTTGCGCCGCGCTGGCGGTTCCCGCATTCTTCTTGCTCGGCGCGCTCGGCCTTTGATTCTGCTCAACGCTGGGACTTGTTCAAAATCGATTTAACCGTCAGAGCGGCCACCATGTAAACCATGGTCGCCATGGCCCAGGCGAATATTTCCAGCGGCCAGAGTGGGTGCGCGGAAGCACCGGCGGCGCGTCCGGCAACAATCAGCGCAACCCAAAGCAGCAGCAGGAACAAGGGCGCCAGCGCCACCGAGCGCCAAGGGCCGCGCCAGTGGCGCCAAGCCGCCAGCGGCAACCAAGCGGCGGCGGCAGCCACAGCGAGCGTGAGGCCGGTGATCACGGTCCCGAATGAACCGGCCTCGGCTGCCGCCAAAACGGGCGAAGCGATGCACAGCGGCACCGCCACCGCGGTCGCGTGGAAACGAATCATTTTGCGGTGCGTTATCATGCGCGGCGCAGCTGCCCTTTGCCGATCCAGTCGGAGCTTATAACAAAGGCGGCGGCAGTCGGAAACCGCAATTTCCCTGGATTGCGGCGGCGCGGCTTGGGCGACGGCGGCAAGGGCATGTCGATTCAATCGGTCAGCAAAGATTATCGCGACTTGGTGGAGTTGAACTATCAACTCTACAACGGACTGTTTCTGACCCTGCCCCTCGACGCCGTGCAGCAAGCCGGCGTGCTGCTGCCGCTATTGGGCGAAGCGTGTCGGGCCGGGCTGGAGCAGGGCGCCAGCCCGCAGCAGATTCTGCGGGATTTTTTCGCCAGTCAGCGACCGGAGTTCAACGAGGACGAGCGGATCGCGTTCCTGTTCAAAGTGATCCAATACGTCGAACGCCAGATCGTCTTGGTGGACGCGCTGGAAGACGCCGCTTTTGAAAAAATCCACGACACCGTGCGGGGCAATGAACTGCATCGCCTGGCGGCCGCGGCGCACGCCGATAAGCTGCAGGACGAATTGCTGGCCTTGCTGGAGCGCTTCGGCGCCCGGGTTACGCTGACCGCCCATCCGACCCAGTTTTACCCCGGCCCGGTGCTCGCCATCATCACCGACCTTACCGACGCGATTCGCAAACAAAACATCGGCCGCGCCCGCAATCTGCTGCAGCAACTCGGCAACACGCCTTTTTTCAACAAGGAAAAACCAAGCCCCCTCAATGAGGCGGTCAATCTGGGCTGGTACCTCGGCAATATTTTTTACCCGGCCGTCGGTCGCATCCACGACCGCCTCGCGCGGCAATTCGACGGCGATTACACGCCGAATCCGCAGTTGCTGAGCGTCGGCTTTTGGCCTGGTGGCGACCGCGACGGCAATCCCTTGGTGACGACGGCGATTACCGGCCAAGTCTCGGCGAAATTGCGCAATCTGATTTTGGGCGGCTATCACCGGGACATCCGCGGGTTGAAGCGAAGGCTCAGCTTCGCCGGCGTCCACGAACGGCTGGAAGCAATCGAAAGCCGCTTGCACCGGGAATTGGTGAATGAGCTTGATGCCGCTTGGCCGGCGCCAGCGGATCTCGTGGCCGAGCTGGAGGAAATTCGGGAAGTCGTGATCACGCGCTATCAATCCCTGCATCTTAATTTGCTCGATTCCTTGCTGCTCAAAGTCAAAATCTTCGGCTTCCATTTCGCCAGCCTCGATATCCGCCAGGATTCAAGGATTCTCGCGACCGGCCTGACCCAGGCGAGATCCCACAATGCGGCGTTGTTTCCCGCGGATTTCGATGCTTTGGACGAGGCGGCGAAGATCGATTTCCTGTTGCGCTTCGATCGGGATCTCCAATGGCCCGAGGACTCGGATTCCGTGTTCGCCGAAACCATGGAATCGCTGGCCCTGATGCGCCGCATTCAGCACGCCAACGGCGAAGCCGCCTGCCACCGCTACATCATCAGCAACTGCCGGGGACCAGCGGATGCGGCTGTTTTGCTGGCCCTGTTACGGGGCGCCGGCTGGTCCGAGCCCGCGGTCGATATCGTGCCGTTGTTCGAAACCATCGCCGACCTTGAACAGGCCGGGGAAATCATGCGCCGACTGTATTCCCATCCGCGCTATCGCGAACATCTGCGCCGCCGCGGCAACCGCCAAACCGTCATGCTCGGTTTTTCCGACGGCACCAAGGACGGCGGCTATGTCACCGCGAATTGGTCGATCTTCAAATCCAAGGAAGATATCACCCGGGTTTCCCGGGGCAACGGCGTCGAAGTGATTTTCTTCGACGGCCGCGGCGGCCCGCCGGCCCGGGGCGGCGGCAACACCTTTCGCTTCTATGCCGCCCTCGGCAGAACCATCGAAAGCAATCAAATTCAACTCACAGTGCAGGGACAAACCATCAGTTCCCACTATGGCACCCGCACCGCCGCGGAACACAATCTGCGGCAGTTGTTGGCCGCGGGTTTGGAGAACAATCTCTACGACCGACCGGAGCGGGAAATCGGTTTGCGCCAGCGCGAATTGCTCGAACAACTTTCGCGAATCAGTTTCGCCCGCTATCAGCGCTTCAAATCGCATCCGCAATTCCTGCCTTACCTGCGCCGCATGAGCACGATGAGCTACTACGGCCAGTCGAATATCGCCAGCAGGCCGCCGCGCCGGGGCGCTTCCGGCGAGGAAAATTTCGAGGACTTGCGGGCGATTCCCTTCGTCGGCGCCTGGGGCCAGCTGGGGCAGAATGTGCCGGGATTTTACGGTTTGGGAAGTGCCCTCGGCGAATTGAAAGACGCCGGGCGGCTTGAGGAGTTGCGGGAACTGTATCGGCGCAACCGCTTCTTCCGCACGCTCATCGGCAACAGCATGCAAAGCATGAGCAAGGCCAATTTCGAATTAACCGCCTATATGGCGGATGACGAGCGCTTCGGCGATTTTTGGCGCTTGATCCACGAGGAATTCAAATTAAGCCGGGAACTGGCGCTGCAAATCTCCGGGCAGCGCAAACTGCTGGAAGACAATCCGGCCAGCCGCTTGAGCATCGAATTGCGGCAACGCATCGTATTGCCGCTGCTGGTGATTCAGCAATTCGCCTTCATGCGGATCAATCGCGGCGGTTTGCGAAAATCCGAACGCGCCCGCTTCGAGAAAATGATCATCCGCTGCATGTTCGGCAACATCAACGCGGCCCGCAATTCCGCCTGACTTGGGGTGGCTGCGTCAGTCGCGAGAGGCCGCCGCGGCGATACTTGAACCGCTTCTCTCAGAACTTGGTTGCGGGCAGCCAGATATCGGTGAATTCGGCCGCGGCTTCGAGTTTGGCGTCGATTTCCGGGTCGGTTTGACCTTGGGCCCCCAAGGCCAGCTGAATGCCCCGCAGCGCCCAGACATTGTTGGGATGTTCGCTCAAATCTTGGCGGTATTCCCGCAGGGCATTGTCCGGCGAGCCCATTTCCAGATGCAGGGCACCCAACCAATGGCGGGGAGAGAACGGCAGCGGTTCGGGTTCGTCGTAGTTGAGTTGGTCGTAAGCGGCGGCGGCTGCTTGAAAGGCGCCGAGGGCGGCTTCCCGATCGCCCTGCGACCAGAAAATTTCGCCTTCGAGAATGCCCGCCAGCGCGCCGATGATGTCGCCGCCGTCGTGGAAGCGGAAGCGGGCCGTGGTGTTGGCGGCGAGTGCCTTCAGCGCGGCCGCGGTTTGCCGCGCGCGATCGGGGTCTCCGAGTTTCAGCGCCGCGTAAGCGTGGGAAAAATCGTACATGGCGCGGTTGACTTCGCCCGCAGGCGCTTCGGTGATTTTGGGAATTTCCGCGAAGCGGCCGAAGCGCACCAGCGCCATGGCCAGCATGGCGGTGTTGCCGTTCAATGCCGCCAAATCGCGGGCCGCCCACAGCGAGGCAGCGCTTTCCCCGCCCATGGCGCCAGCGTAGTAAAGCATCGTTAGATTGTGCGTGGCGTAGGTGGACACGCCGAGATCGTAGGCCGCCTTTTGATCCGACAGCCAAGCCTTGGTGTTGGCCCGCACGGCGTCGTGCCACAGCCCCAGTTCGTTCCATGTATGGCTGGGCATGTGATTGATATGGCTGGCGCCGGGAATCGAATCGCCCAGATGGCGCGCGCAGGGGGTGGCCAGTTCCGGTGTCGGCGTCGATTCCGAGGCGTGGATCAGCAAATGGCAGGCGCCGGGATGGGTGATATCGCGTTCGAGCACAGAAAGCAGCACTTCGTGCAAATGCACTGTATTGGGATTTTCCAGCGATCGATAACCGCGCCGCTCCTCAAGCAGAAACAGCGCGTTGCCGTAGAGCGTGACGATATCCAAATCGTCCGGGTACTTCGTGGCCAGTTCGGCCATGGCATCGCGGTACAGCTCATCTTGGGCGCGGCGCGCGGCCGGATCGTAGTTTTCCACATAGCGGACTTGAATGGCGCGGATCAGATCGGCTTCCTTGGCGCTGGCCTGGTCGATCGAAGCCATGGCCCGGCGCGCGGCTGCCAAAGCGCGAGGTGCTTCGGCGGTGGTCATGGCGCCGTTCAAATACGAGCCCCAAGCCCAAGCCTCGCCCCAGTAACAGATGGCGCAGTCGGGATCTGCCATCCAAGCGGCGCGAAAAGACCGCGCGGCTTCGGTTTTGGCGAAGCCGTACATCAACTGAAAGCCCTGATCGAAATAGCGTTGCGCGAGTTCGTTGGCCGAGGAAATCGGGTAATGCAAATCTCCTGTGACGGACTCCAGCAAGGGCATGGGTTCGCTGAAAACTTCCGGGTAATCCACCTCTTGGGCGGAAGCGGCGGCGGTTAGCGAGAAACCCAACAGCAGGGCGCATGCGAACTTGTTCTTCATTCCAGTTTCCTCGGTAATGGCTTGATGAAGTTTGCGCTGCCCCGGCCCCTCAGGGCATGGTGAATGAAACCGGCGAGGCCGGGCCTAGGGGCAGGCCGACAAATACCCAGAGCATGGTCAACGCCAGGCCCGCCAGCAGCAGGAAAACGGAATAGGGCAGCATCGTCGCCACCAAACTGCCGAGTCCGAAGTCTTTTTGCCAGCGCTGGGCGAAAACAAGCACCAGCGGGAAGTAGGGCATCAGCGGCGTGATGATGTTAGTGGCGCTGTCGCCGACCCGGTACGCCGCCGTGCTGGTTTCGGGAGAAATGCCTACCAGCATCAGCATGGGCACCAGCACCGGCGCCAGCAGGGCCCATTTGGCGCTCGCCGAACCAATAAACAAATTGAGCACGGCGCCGAACAAGATGATCGACATCACCAGCAGCGGATCGGGCATATTCGAGCTTTCCAGCACCGCGGCGCCGTGGATGGCGAAAATCAAGCCCAGATTCGACCAGCTGAACATGGCGACGAAATGCGCGGCGGCGAAAGCCAGCACCAGGTAATAGGCCATATCGTTCATGGCGCCTTGCATCATGGCGATGAGGTCCCGGTGGTTGTTGATCGTGCCCGCCGCCGCGCCATAGGCCCAGCCGGCCGCCAGAAAGATTACGAAAAATCCCGCCACCAGGGACTGGAACAGCGGATTGAAGCGGCCTTCCGGCGGCGCGGCTTCATCGATCAGCGGTGTGCCGGGTCCGATGCACAGAAACACCCACAGCGCGACCACGCCCAAAATGGCCCAGCCGGCGCGCTTCAAACCCGCGCGCTGTTCAGCGCCGATGGCGGTGGACGGCTCCTTGATGATGCCCGCGCTGTCGCTTTCCATAGGGCCATCCCCCATGGGTGTCAAACGTGGTTCGATCACGCGGTCGGTGAGATACCAGATCACCGGCAGAAACAGCAGGGTCATGGCGACGATGAAATAGGCGTTGCCGGCGATATTGGCGTCCCAGGTCGGCAGAATCGTCTCCGCCGCCGCTTCGGTGATGCCGAACAAAAGAGCGTCCAGCTGGCCGGGCAGCAGATTGGCCGAAAAACCGCCGGATACGCCGGCGAAGGCCGCGGCGATGCCGGCAATGGGGTGGCGGCCGGCGGCGGCGAAAATCACGCCGGCCAAGGGAATCAACACCACATAGGCGGCGTCGGCGGCGAGATTGCCGAGCATGCCCACCAGCGCCACCGCGGGCGTGAGCAGCAGGCGGGGCGCATTGCTCACCGCCGCGCTCATGGCCGTGCCCAGCAGGCCGGAGCGTTCCGCAACACCCGCGCCGAGCATGACGACGAGCACATAGCCCAAAGGGTGGAAGCTGGTGAACGTGGCTGGCATCTCCACCAGCAGACGGCGGATATTATCCGCCGACAACAGGCTCTCCGCTTGAATGACCACGGCGTTGCCGGCGGCGTCGAGCTGGGTGGGATGCAGGGCGAAAGCGCCGGCCGCCGCGGCGATCACGCTGATGGCGATCACCGCCAAAATGCAATAGAGAAAGATCACCACCGGATCGGGCAGGCGGTTGCCCGTGCGCTCGATCCAACCGAGGATGCCGCCGGTGGAATTGATAGTCTCCGATGTCATGGCTGTCGCTCCTTACAGACTTCTTTGGTAGCTGAGCGCAAACCGCGGAAAAATTCGCGCAAATCGCCGAGGTACAGTTCTGGCTGCTCCAGCGCGGCGAAATGTCCGCCCCGGGGCATCATCCGCCAATGGCGCAGATCGTAGGCCGCCTCGACCCAAGCCCGGGGCGCGAGATAAATCTCCGCCGGGAAGATTGCGGCGCCGGTGGGCACGTCGATATACGCGATGGGCTTGTTCGCGGGTGTATTGCGGTTTTCGTAATAGATGCGCGTGGATGAAGTGATGGTGCCGGTAAACCAATAGATCGAGATATTGGTCAGCAGATCATCCTTGGAAAAGGTCGCGTCGAGATCGCCCTCGGTGCCCTGGGGCAAATCGCTCCAGCCATGAAACTTCTCCACGATCCAGGCCGCCAAACCGGCGGGTGAATCGGTCAGGCCGTAGCCCAGGGTTTGCGGTTTGGTGCCTTGAATGGCCTGATAGCCGGTTTCGTTGCGCATGTAGGCGGCGCGGGCCTGAGTCAAGGCCAATTCTTCGGCATCTGCGCGGCCGCGCTGTTCTTCATCCTCCGGCGGCGGCGCGATCACCATATTCGAATGTAGCCCGATCAGCCGCTCGGGGTAATGGTTGGCTAAATGCCGATTGATGATCGCGCCCCAATCGCCGCCGGCGACGGCGTAGGATTCGTAGCCGAGCCGCGCCATCAAGGCGGCAAACATGTGGGCCATGCGTTCGGGATTGTAGCCGGGCGCTTGAGGGATGCCGGAAAAGCCGAATCCCGGCAGCGAGGGGGCAACCACATGAAAGGCGTCCCGCGCCTCGCCGCCGTGGGCAGCTGGCGCCGTTAAAGGCCGAATAATGCCGAGAAATTCGCTGATCGAGCCGGGCCAGCCGTGGACCAGCAGCAGCGGCATTGCCTCCGGTGTATCCGACCGTTGATGAATGAAGTGCAGTTCCACGCCATCCATCAGGGTTTGGAATTGATCGAAAGAATTGATGCGCGCCTCCTGCCGGCGCCAGTCGAATTCGGTTTGCCAGTACGCCAGCAGTTCTTCCAGATAGGCGCGTTCGGTACCGTACTCCCAGGAAACTCCCGGAATCTCGTCCGGCAGGCGAGTGTTCCCCAAGCGGTTTCGCAAATCATCGAGAGCAGACTGGGGAATCTCCACCCTAAAGGGGGTGATCGACATGGCATCCTCCGCCGGCAACACCGGCCCGGACAGCAGCGCGAGCAACAAGCAACACAGCGAAGCCGTTGCCGCCGCGCCGAAACCGGTTGATTCGCGTTTCATTTTCATTCCGCTGTTTGGTTTGATCAACTTGTCACCCCGTTCAATTTGCCTACATCCGACATTCGTTCCGCCCGGCGTTTGTTGTACCGGCCTCACTCCGCCCAGCGCGCAAAAAAATGCCTCTCAAGATTGATCGCGGCGCGCTTGCGGGGCAACCGATTCCGCCGCGCGGGCGATATGCGCCAGCGCCAGGTCGATCTCGGCACGGCCCACATTCAAAGCCGGCAATAGCCGGATACTGTTATTGCCGCCTTTCACCACAAGCATACCCTGCCGCCGCAACCGCGCGATGAAGTCCCCCGCATCGACATGGAGAAACACACCGATCATCAGGCCCAAACCGGACACATCGGCGATGACTGCCGGATGCGCGTTCCGCAATTCCCTCAATGATTGCAGAAAGTACGCACCGTTGGCGCGCACTTGCCCAAGAAACTCCGGCCGGCCGATTTCGTTCACCACCGCCCCGGCGACCGCCATCGCCAGCGGATTGCCGCCGAAAGTGCTGCCGTGGCTGCCTGCGGTCATGGGCTGCGCCACCGCTTCCCGCGCCAAACAGGCGCCCACGGGAAAACCGCCGCCGAGACCTTTGGCGGAGGCGAGAATATCCGGCGCCGTGCTCAGGCGCTGATGGGCGTAGAAAGTCCCGGTGCGGCCGACGCCGCACTGCACTTCGTCGAACATCAGCAAGATTCCGCGTTCGTCGCACAAACGCCGGACTTGCTTCAGATACTCCGGCTCCACCGGACGGATGCCGCCTTCGCCTTGCACGGGTTCGAGAACCACCCCGGCGGTTTCCGCGCCGACGGCCGCCGCCAAAGCTTCGATATCGCCGAACGGGACCTGGTCGAAACCAGCATCGCCGGCCAGAAAACCTTCGCAGTGCGCCGGGTTCGCCGCCGCCGCGATGGTCGCCAGGCTGCGGCCGTGGAAAGATTCGCTTAAGCCAATGATGCGCTTTCTCGCCGAAGCGCCCTTGGCGTGGTGGAAGCGACGTATCATTTTGAAGCCGCACTCCACCGCCTCGGCACCGGAGTTGCAGAAAAAAACCCGGTCGGCGAAACACAGCCTGGCCAGTTTTTCCGCGAGCCGTTCGGCGGCGGGAATTCGAAACAAATTGGACGTATGCCAGAGTGTGCCGGCCTGGCTGGCGAGGGCTTCGATCAATCGCGGATGACAATGACCGAGACTGTTGACCGCGATACCCATGGCGAAGTCGAGATACTCCCGGCCGGCCTCGTCCCAAATATAATTGCCGGCGCCGCGGGTCGGCGCGAGATCCCGGACGCCGTAGTTTTCAAGCAGGGCGGAAGGCATGGAATGGTTCGGCAATCCGTGGTTGCTGGGTCAACGAGTGCGCTATCATGCGCCATCGCCGGTTTTGATTCAACGATGGGGGCCTCGGTGTTTGGCTTGAAACAACGGAAGGCGGAATTGCCGGAGCGGTCGCGGGCCTTGCCGGATCGGGCCGCGGCGGTGCGCTGCAATCCCCGCCATTACGTCAACGGCAACCGCATCCGCGAGCCGCTGCCGGAAGGCTTGCAGCGGGCGGTGTTCGGCATGGGCTGTTTCTGGGGCGCCGAACGCCTGTTTTGGCAGTTGCCCGGCGTCTACAGCACGGCGGTTGGCTACGCCGGCGGCATCACCGCCAATCCAACTTACGAAGATGTCTGCGGCGGCATGACCGGCCATGCGGAAGTCGTGCTGATTTGGTTCGATCCCGCGAAAATCAGCTTTGCACGGCTGCTCGCGGCATTCTGGGAAAACCACGATCCGACCCAGGGAATGCGTCAAGGCAATGACCGCGGCACGCAATACCGTTCGGCGGTCTACACCACTTCGACCGCCCAGGAGGAGGCCGTCAAGTCCAGTCTGCCCCACTGCCGGGAATTGCTGGCGCAACGCGGCTACCGGGAAATCACCACCGAAATCAAACCGCTGGCGGCGTTTTACTACGCCGAGGATTACCATCAACAATATCTGGCGAAAAACCCCGGCGGCTACTGCGGCTTGGCCGGCACGGGCATTCTCATGCGGCATTCTGCGGCACACTCGCGCGTAGACGAAGGATAGGGCGAAGTTGTCCGCCGCCGCGCCAAAGAGCGCCGTAAACGCGCCGCAACCAACCCCGGCCAAACAGCAGCAGCGGCGGCTGGTGGTGGCGATTTCCTCGCGGGCGCTGTTCGATCTCGCCGACAGCCACCGCATCTTCGAGGAAGAGGGCTTGGCGGCCTACCGGGAGCATCAAATCGCCGAAGAGAACGAACCGCTGAAACCGGGCGTGGCCTTCAATTTGGTCAATAAGCTGTTGAAGCTCAACGAAGTATTGGAGCGCCCCGCGGTCGAAGTGATTTTGCTTTCAAGAAACAGCGCCGATACCGGATTGCGGATTTTCCATTCGATCCAGCACTACAAGCTGGCGATCACCCGCGCCGCCTTTTGCAGCGGCAACAGTCCCTACCGCTACATCCCGGCCTTTGGCAGCCAGTTGTTCCTTTCCCTGGACGGCGCCGATGTGCGGCGGGCCCTTGATCTCGGCGTCGCCGCGGCGACCATTATGCCGTCAAGCCACAGCAGGAAATCCGACGATCATCTGAAAATCGCCTTCGACGGCGACGCGGTGCTGTTTTCCGACGAATCGGAAAAAGTGTTTCAAGAGGAGGGTTTGGAAAGCTTCACCCGCAGGGAGCGCGAAGCTGCCCGGGAGCCGCTTGAAGGCGGCCCCTTCAAGCCTTTCCTGGCCGCCCTGCAACAAATTCAAACCGCTTTTTCCGACGACGCGGCGCCGATCAGCACTTGCCTGATCACCGCGCGCTCGGCGCCGGCCCACGAGCGCGTGGTGCGCACCCTGCGCGCCTGGAACATCCGCATCGACGAATCGCTGTTTCTCGGCGGCCTGTCGAAAGATGCCTTTCTGCAGGCTTTCGAGGCCGACATCTACTTCGACGACCACCGGGACCACTGCGATTCCGCCAGCAACCTCGTCGCCACCGGCCATGTCCCCCACGGCGTGCTCAACCCCTGAACCGCGGTTTTCGACGGCAGCCGGGCGCCGTCGGCTGTATGGCAACCCGCATCGGAGTGCCGAGTGGACTTCGCCCCGGGATTGCGAATCCACAAAGTCGGGCAACTTCTTCGCAGCTGAGTTCAAGCGAATACGCCGTAGTACAAACCCAAGCCGCCCAAGAGCAGCGTCAAGGTCAGTCGCAGGGCGCGTTCCGGCAAGAGATGTCCCACCCGCGAGCCGAGATGGATCCCGGGCAGCGAGCCGATGAGGAGGGCGATCAATAACCGCGGATCGACGAAACCCCCAAGTAGATAGCCGAGACCGGCGATCAAGGTTAACGGCACGGCGTGGGCGATATCGCTGCCGACGATGCGCACGGCGGACAGCCGCGAATGCAGCATCAGCAGCACGCCAGCACCCATTGCCCCCGCGCCGATCGAGGACAGGGTCACGCAAACGCCGACGACAACGCCCGCAAGCCAAGTCAGAAAAAACGATTGGCGCGTATATGCCCGCGGCATTTTCGGCAGGCGCTCGCGGAGGGCGAGAATCACGCCCGAGACCAGCAGCATCGCGCCCAGGCTGCGGGTTAGCAGTTGTTCAAACAACGCGGAATTCTGGAATTGCGCATCAAGCACCAGCAGATGCACGGCGACCGCCGCTGGAATGCTCCCCGCGGCGAGATAGGCCACGATCGGCCAAGCGATATGATTGCGGCGGTGATGGGCGATAGCGCCACTGAACTTGGTGATGGCTGCATACAGCAGATCGGTGCCAATGGCGACCGGGGCGGGATAGCCCATCAGCAGCAGAAACGGCGTCATCAGCGAGCCACCGCCGACACCGGTCACGCCGATGGCGAAGCCCACCGCGGCGCCGGCGAAAATCAGCAGCGGAAAATCCATACTCACCCCTGTGGTCGCAGTTGCCTTGTTCCTTGCCGCGGGAACCGGCGGCGAAATCGCCGCAAGCCTCGAAATCCGCCCCCCGCGATGACGCGGGGATTCTCGGTAATTTTCCAGCCAGCGTAAAGACTGGACTGGCGGAGTTTTGAAAGCGTGGGCCGGTATCTGCTAGATTGCGCCCACTCGCCGGGGATGGAGTGGGAATCATGGAAATCGCCTGTTTGGATTTGGAAGGGGTATTGGTGCCGGAGATCTGGATTGGCGTCGCCGAACAAACCGGCATCGACGCGCTGCGCGCCACTACCCGGGATGTGCCGGACTACGATGTGCTGATGCGGCAGCGGCTCGCCCTGCTCGACGAGCATGGCCTGGGGGTTGCTGATATTCAGCGGGTCATTGCGGATTTGACGCCTTTTCCCGGCGCGGCGGCATTTCTCGATTGGCTCAGGGAACGCTTCCAAGTCATCATCCTGTCGGATACGTTTTATGAGTTCTCGCTGCCCTTGATGCGGCAGCTTGGTTTTCCCGCGCTGTTCTGCCACCGGCTTGAAATTGCAGGCGGCCGCATCGTCGGCTACCGGCTGCGGCAAAAAGATCCCAAACGGCACAGTGTAAAGGCCCTGCGCGGGCTCAATTTCCGCGTGATTGCGGCGGGCGATTCCTATAACGACACGACCATGCTCGACGAGGCCGACGCGGGCATTCTCTTCCGCGCGCCGGCGAGCGTGGTCGCGGCTTTTTCACAATATCCGTCGGTGGATTCTTTCGATGAATTGCGGCGGCAATTCCGCTTGGCCAGTGAGCGCGATATCGCCCCGTAGCGGCGGGCTATTTTGTCCGCCCGCGGATTGAGGCCGCCAATTCGACGGCGTTGCCGAGATAGCTTCCCGGAGTCAACCGCAACAGGGACTGTTTGGCTTCGGCGGGGATCTCCAGTTTTTCGACGAACGCGCGGATGGCGGTTTCGTCTACGCTTTGCCCCCGGGTGAGCTCCTTCAATTTTTCATAAGGTTCCGGCACGCCGTGGCGGCGCATCAAGGTTTGTATCGGTTCCGCCAGGACTTCCCAGCAGTTGCCAAGGTCCGCATCCATGGCCGCGGCATCCAATTCCAACTTCTCCAGTCCCGCGAGCGTGGAACGGAAAGCGAGCAGGCTGTGACCAAGGGCGCTGCCGAAATTGCGCAAGGCGGTGGAATCGCTCAGATCTCTTTGCAGGCGTGAAATCGGCAGTTTCGCTGCCAGGTGGGACAACAGCGCATTGGCGACACCGGCGTTGCCTTCGGCATTTTCAAAATCGATGGGATTGACTTTGTGCGGCATGGTCGAGGAGCCGACTTCCCCGGCCGCGGTTTTCTGCCGGAAATAACCCAGCGAGATATAGCTCCACAGATCGCGGTCCAAATCGAGAATGATGGTGTTGAGACGGCTTAGCGCGGCGCAGTACGCGGCAAAACCATCATAAGGTTCGATCTGGGTTGTATAGGGATTCCACGCCAGTCCGAAGCTTTCGACGAATTCCCGCGCCAGGCGCGGCCAGTCGATTTCCGGGTAGGCCGCCACGTGGGCGTTGTAGTTGCCCACGGCGCCGTTGATTTTGCCGGGCAGCTCCACCTGTTCGAAGCCGCGCGATTCGCTTTGCAGCCGCCAGACGAAATTGGCCAGTTCCTTGCCCATGGTGGTGGGGGAAGCCGGTTGTCCATGGGTGCGCGACAGCATGGGCTGGGCGGCGAAGGCTTCGCCGAGTTCGGCCAGTTTCGTCTGCAGCCGGGTCAGCGCGGCGAGCAACACCGCGCGCCCGTCGCGCAGCATCAACGCGTAGGCGAGATTGTTGATATCCCAGGTGGTGCAGGCGAAATGCACGAATTCCAATTGCGGCGCGAATTCCGCTTTCCGCGCGAGTTTTTCCTTCAGGAAATACTCGATGGCTTTAACATCATGGCGGGTGACGGCCTCGAGCTCCTTGACGCGGGCCGCATCGGCCAGCGAAAAATCCGCGGCAATCGACACGAGATAGCTTCGGGCTGCGGCGCTCGGCGCGGGACATTCCTTGATGCCTTCTTCGGCGGCGAGTTTCAGCAGCCATTCGATTTCCACCCGGGCCCGATAGCGCATCAAGCCGAATTCGCTGAATATCGGGGCCAATTCCGCGCACTTGTCCCGATAGCGCCCGTCGAGGGGCGACAGCGCGAACAGCTCCGGGTCCCGCCGACCGCTCATTGGCGCGCTTCCAGCCGGCGCTGGCGCGGCAGCGCCGCGGATTCAATGCAGGCTGCGAACAATTGGTGCCCCGCCGAGACAGCGGTCGTCTTGATAAAAAACAATATACTGGCCCGGTGTAACCGCTTTCTGCGGCCGCTCGAATTCCACCCGCAGCTGCCGCCCGTCGGCGCTGTCGATCGCACAGGCGAAATCCGCCTGCCGATAGCGTGTTTTGGCGTTGCAACGCAGGGGCAGGGCGGGGGCGCCGTTGATCCAGCACGGCATATCGGCGACCAAACCCCGGCTGCGGAGTTGTTCGTGGTCTTCGCCTTGCACCACATAAAGCGCATTGTTCGCCAGATCTTTGCGCGCAACGTACCAAGGCGCCTGTGCGTGATCCCGCAAACCGCCGATCCCCAATCCTTGACGCTGGCCGATAGTGTAATACATCAGGCCCTGATGCCGCCCGATTTCGACGGTTTTTTCGCTACCCGTTTCGCTATTTCGCACGGTACGGATCGGTCCCGGCTGCGCTGGCAGATAGCGCCGCAGAAAATCCTTGAATCTGCGCTCGCCAATGAAGCAGATGCCGGTGCTGTCTTTTTTGTCGTGGGTCGGCAGGTGCATTTCTGCCGCCATGGCGCGCACTTCGCGCTTGGTTAAATCGCCCAAAGGAAACAAGCAGCGGGCGAGGCGAGCTTCGTCCACCTCGCACAAAAAATAGCTTTGGTCCTTGGCACGGTCGGCGCCCTTGCGAAGCCAAGTCCGGCCTTCGCTTTCCCGGGTGCCGGCGTAATGGCCGGTGGCGATCGAGTCGGCGCCGAGTTCGAGGGCGTATTCGAGAAAGGCTTTGAATTTGATTTCCCGATTGCAGACGATATCGGGATTGGGTGTGCGGCCGCGCCGGTATTCCGCGAGGAAGTGTTCGAATACGCCGTCCCAATACTCAGCCGCGAAATTGGCCTCGCGCAACTCGATGTCCAAAATCCCGCAGACTGCCCTGGCGTCGGCCAAATCCTGCTCCGCGGTGCAATATTCGCTGCCGTCGTCTTCCTCCCAGTTTTTCATGAACAGGCCTTCGACCCGGTAGCCCCGGCGCAGCAACAGCGCGGCGGCGACCGAAGAATCAACTCCGCCGGACATACCGACAATCACTCGCGGGCCTTGTTTTCGCGCCTTTTCCATGGGCCGTAATTGTAGCAATATCGCTTCCAACGGCAGGCGGACTTTCCCACCGGCGGCGAAAGCGGGGATAATGCCCCGCGGAGAGCGGGACGGAGACGATGGGCGAACTCAGTCATTTGGATGCGGCGGGCAATGCGCGGATGGTGGATATCGATGCCAAGCCCGGCAGCCGCCGCGCCGCGGTCGCCGGCGCTTGGGTGAATATGCGCCCGGAAACGCTGGCGTTGGTTGCCGCGGGGGGGCACAAGAAAGGCGATGTATTGACCGTGGCACGGGTCGCCGGCATTCAAGCGGCGAAAAATTGCGCCAATCTCATTCCCATGTGCCACCCGCTGATGTTGACCGCGGTGGATATCCAACTGGAATTGAACCGCGAAGCGAGCCGGATCGAGATTGCCGCGACCTGCAAAGTAAACGCGCCGACCGGGGTCGAGATGGAGGCTTTGACCGCCGCCGCGGTCTGCGCTTTGACAATTTATGATATGTGCAAAGCGGTGGACCGCGGCATGAGCGTGGAAAACCTGTGTTTGCTGGAGAAATCCGGCGGTCGGAGCGGCAATTATTCCCGCGGCGGCGGAGAAGGGCGCGTCTGATGTTGCGGATTCATTATTTTGCCTCGGTGCGGGAGCGCATGGGCCGGGAAAGCGAATGCCTGGCGCATCCCACCGGCGTGGCCACCGTGACGGATTTGATCCGCCATTTGCGGGAGCGGGACAAGGTCTTCGCGCGCATGGTCGTCGCCGAAGAGCGGGTTTTGGCGGCGGTGAACCAATCCGTGGCCAGCCGCGATCAGGCGGTGCGGGACGGCGATGAAATCGCCTTCTTCCCGCCCATGAGCGGTGGTTGAAACCGAGGCGCGCTTGGCTGCGGTGATTCCGCAAAAAATTATTCCGACAACAATGGTTCGGCGCATGACTGAAACCCTTGATATCCGCGTCGGCCCCGAGGATTTCGATCTCGGCGCCGAATATCGCCGGCTGTGCGCCGCCGCCCCGGGCGCCGGCGCCGTGGTCACATTCTGCGGCTTGGTGCGGGAGTTTTACCAATCGGACGACGGCGATCCGGTGCGCGAATTGCGCCTGGAGCATTATCCGGGCATGACCGAGAAAAGTATTCTCGACATCGCCCGGCGGGCGCAGCGACGCTGGGAATTATTGGCCGTGCGGATCATTCACCGCATCGGCGCGCTGCGGCCGGGGGAACAAATCGTGTTCGCCGGAGTCGCCGCCCACCACCGCGCCGAAGCGTTTCAAGCGGCGGATTTCATAATGGATTATCTGAAGAGCCAAGCACCGTTCTGGAAAAAGCAGCTTGCCGGAAGCGGCGGCGGCTGGGTTGGCATCCGCGACAGCGACCGCGATGCCATCGGGCGTTGGCGGTCGGCGGGCGATTGAATCCGCGGCCGCCGCACCTTGAATCCCGCGCAGGCAGACCCCAAAACAGGTAATGCCGAACGATTCGCGGATCGATGGAAATCGGAATTTGGATTTGCTATACACTTTGTTCGCGGCGGCGGGCGCCGGTTGCCGATTAATCAGCGACGGCATGAACAGCATCACACTTGAGAACGACAACGACCAAGGCGGTCGCGAAGACCGGTCGGATACCACCCACGGCGTCGTTGGGGAGTTGCAAACCGCCAGTCCCAAATTGGCGCAACCGCCCCGCTACAAGGTGATTCTGCTGAACGACGACTATACGCCGATGGGTTTCGTGGTCGAAGTTCTTTGCAATTTCTTCAATCTGGATGTAGAGAAGGCGACCCGGATCATGCTCAAGGTGCATACCGAGGGCAAGGGGGTTTGCGGGGTGTACAGCAAGGATGTCGCCGAATCCAAAGCGACCCAAGTGAACAAACATGCCAGGGAATGCGAACACCCCCTTTTGTGTTCGGTGGAAGCGGACGACTGAGACGTGTTGAACAAAGACCTGGAGGCGACCCTGAACAGCGCGTTCAGCGACGCCAACGAAAAGCGGCATGAATTCATGACCGTCGAGCACTTGCTGCTGGCGCTGCTGGACGATGCCGCCGCCAGTGCGGTGCTGCGGGCCTGCGATTGCGATTTGAGCAAAGCGCGCAGCGAGTTGCTTGAATATGTCGATTCCTCGACACCGAAGATTGCGAAAAAAGAAACTTCGCGCAAAACTCAGCCGACGCTGGGATTTCAACGGGTGATTCAGCGCGCGGTTTTTCACGTGCAATCGTCGGGCCAGCGCGAAGTCACCGGCGCCAATGTGTTGGTGGCGATTTTCGGCGAAAAGGAAAGCCATGCCGTTTACGTGCTCAAGCAGCAGGAAATCGCCCGAGTGGATGTCATCAACTACATATCCCACGGCATACCCAAAGAATCCGGGGAGGGCGGTGCCGCGGATCCGGCGCGGGAGCAGCGCGGCGCCAAAACCAAAGAGGACCGGCAGGCCTCGCCGCTGGAAAAATACGCAACCAATCTCAATCTGCAGGCGGAGCGCAATCTCATCGACCCGTTGATCGGTCGCGGCGATGAAGTCAACCGGGTCATTCAGGTGCTGGTCCGGCGCCGCAAAAACAATCCGCTGTTGACCGGCGAATCCGGTGTCGGCAAAACCGCCGTGATCGAAGGTTTGGCCAGAATGGTTGTTGAGGGCAATGTGCCCGATATATTCAAGGATTGCGTCATCTACGCGCTGGACCTCGGCGCATTGTTGGCGGGAACCAAGTACCGGGGAGATTTTGAAAAACGCTTCAAATCTGTGGTTGCGGAACTGCGCGGGTCGGGGAAAGCGATTTTGTTCATCGACGAAATTCACACCATAATCGGTGCCGGCGCAGCCTCCGGCGGGGTGCTGGACGCATCCAACCTGCTCAAGCCGGTATTGACTTTGCCGACCATGCGCTGCATCGGTTCAACCACGTATCAGGAATACCGCGGCATTTTCGACAAGGACCGCGCCCTGTCGCGCCGCTTTCAGAAAATCGATGTCGAAGAGCCAGATGTGGAAACCACCTACCGCATTCTCAAGGGCCTCAAAAGCCGCTTCGAGGAGCATCACTCGCTGCGCTATACCAACAAATCCCTGAAGGCGGCTTCGGAGTTAGCTTCCCGCTATATCACCGACCGCTTCATGCCGGACAAGGCCATCGATCTGATGGACGAGGCCGGTGCCTACCAGCGGCTGCAACCGCAGTCGCGGCGCAAAAAAGTCATTCAAGTGGCGGATATGGAGCGCGTGGTGGCAACCATCGCCCGCATTCCGCCGAAAAGTGTTTCGAGCTCGGATATCGAAGCGCTGAAGAATCTCGAATCAAACTTGAAAATGGTGGTCTTCGGTCAAGACCAAGCCATTGATTCTCTGGCGACAGCGATCAAGCTGTCCCGCGCCGGCCTGAATGACGGCGGCAAACCGATCGGCTGCTTCATGTTCGCCGGACCAACCGGAGTTGGCAAAACCGAACTCAGCCGACAGCTGGCGAACATCATGGGCATCGAATTGCTGCGCTACGATATGTCCGAGTACATGGAGCGGCATACGGTATCGCGCTTGATCGGCGCGCCGCCGGGATACGTCGGATTTGATCAAGGTGGGTTGCTCACCGAGGCGGTGACGAAAAATCCCCATTGCGTGCTGCTGCTCGACGAGATCGAAAAAGCCCACCCGGATGTCTTCAATCTGCTGTTGCAGGTGATGGACCACGGCACGCTGACCGACAACAACGGCCGTCACGCCGATTTCCGCAATGTGGTATTGATTATGACCACCAACGCCGGGGCGCGGGAAATGGCGCGGGCATCCATCGGCTTTACCGCCCAGGATCATTCGAGCGACGGCATGGCGGCGATCAAGAAAGCCTTCACCCCGGAATTCCGCAACCGTCTCGACGCGGTCATTCAATTCGGGCCCTTGTCGCCGGCGACCATCCGCACCGTGGTGGACAAGTTTTTGGTCGAGTTGCAAGTGCAGCTCGACCCGAAAAAAGTGCAATTGCATGTGGAAGACTCAGCCATCGATTGGTTCGTTCGCCACGGCTACAGCGAATCCATGGGTGCCCGCCCAATGGCGCGGCTGATTCAGGAAAAACTGAAGAAAGCGCTGGCCGAGGATATTCTATTCGGCGAATTGGCGGCTGGCGGCGATGTCTCGGTAAGCGCCGAGGAAGACGACATCAGGCTTGAAATTGGCGACCGCGGCGGGTGGGAAGGCCGGGAAAAGCAAAAGCAATCGCTGCCGGGCTGATATCGGCGGTGGGCCCAGCCTTTGCGGGCAAACTCTCTTCAAGACAACTGGAACGGCTGGCGGAAGTCGGCGGGGGTACCGCGGGCCGCGCCGCGTTCGGTCAGCGGGCGCGGTAAGTGATGCGCCCTTTGGAAAGATCGTAGGGCGTCAGCTCCACCTTCACTTGGTCCCCGGTGAGAATTCTGATGTAGTTCTTGCGCATTTTGCCCGAGATATGGGCGGTGACGATATGCCCGTTGTCGAGTTTGACCCGGAACATGGTGTTGGGAAGCGTATCGATTACTTCCCCGTCGATTTCGATTTGATCTTCTTTCGCCATTTACTCCTTCCCGCCAGCCGGTGAGCGGCGCATTGTGCCGCAATCGCCGCCCATTGGCAAAGCCTTTGGCCGCACCCATTCGCCGCCGCGCAACTGCTCGATGGGCTGGAAGTCTATTTTGTAGTCCATCTTGGGACTGTTTTCGACCCAATATCCCAGATAGAGCCAAGGCAGCCCCGCCGCGCGGGTTCTGCGAATCTGCCAAAGAATGGACCAAACGCCGAGGGAGCGACGCTGTTGACCGGGGTCGAACCAGGTGTAAACCGCCGACAGGCCGCGGTCGAGCAGATCGGTCGCTGCGACCCCCACCAGGGTTTTTCCCAAGTAGTACTTCGCGAACAAGGTGTCGGCGGTGGCCGCGCGGATGAAAAGGCGAAACTGCACGTAGCTGGGCGGAAACATCACGCCGTCCCGGTGCCGCGCTGAAATGTATTTGCGATAGAGGGCGAAACTCTCTTCGTCATCGGCGTTGTTGTCTTCCACCACGACGAGATCTTGATTGGCTCGCCAAATGCGCCGATGGCGCCGGCGCGGCGCGAACTCCGCCACCGCAACGCGCGTCGCGACGCAGGCGCGGCAATGATCGCAATCTGGCCGGTAGATATGGTGGCCGTCGCGGCGAAACCCGCTGTCGATCAGTCTGCCGTACAGGGCGCGGTCCACTGGTTCTTTCGCGCGCAGATAAATCATTCTGGCCGACAGCCCGCTTTTGAAGCTGCATGGGCTGGCCGCGCTTCGTCGCAGCTGGAAACTCTCCAGTGACGCTTGGCGCATCAAGGCGCGGGCTCCGCCGCCGGATCGAAAACCCACCGCTCCGGCGGCGGTCGCCGCAGCAGGCGCGCCATATCGCGCAAAAACTCCCGCCGCGGAATTTCCACCGCCCCAAGCGAAAGCAGGTGGGTATTGCTGACTTGACAGTCGATCATTTCAAATCCCCAGGCGCGCAGTTGCCCAACCAGCCGGTCCAGCGCCAACTTGGAGGCGTTGCCGGCGCGGCTGAACATGGATTCACCGAAAAACATCCTGCCGAGGGAAATACCGTATAAGCCCCCGACAAGCTGAAATCCTTCCCAAACTTCCACCGAATGGGCATAGCCGAGTTCATGCATTCGACAATAGGCCGCGGCCATCTCGGGTGTGACCCAGGTGCCGGCTTCGCCACGATCGCCGCAATGCCTGACGACATCGGCAAAAGCTTGGTCCAGGGTGATGCGGAACGGTTGGCGGCGGCGAAGTTGGCGCATTTTGCGCGACAGCCTGAAATCTTCCAGGCACAAAACCATGCGCGGGTCCGGTGACCACCAATAGATCGGGCCGGCACCATCGTACCAAGGAAAGATTCCGCCCAGATAAGCATTCAACAGACGTTCCGGGCGCAAATCGCCGCCCACGGCCAGCAGCCCATTGGGTTCGGTTTCCGCTTGGTCGGCCGGAGGAAAGGACAAATCCGCCGGGTGCAGCCGATATAGGGGCATGCGGGGGGTTGTTCAGCCGGTGAGAAACTTTTCGGCATCCAATGCCGCCATGCAGCCGAAACCCGCACTGGTAACAGCTTGCCGATAGACTTGATCGGCGATATCGCCGGCCGCGAACACCCCGGGCACCGAAGTTTCTGTGGCATTGCCCGTCAATCCCGACTGGATCTTGACGTAGCCATTGTTCATTTCGAGCTGGCCCTTGAACATCCCGGAGTTGGGATCATGGCCGATGGCGATGAATACCCCATCCACGCCAAAATCGCGTTGCTCGCCGGAGCGCGCGTGGCGTACCCGGATGCCGGTCACGCCGCAATCATCGCCGAGCACTTCCTCGAGCACGTGGTCCCAAACCATGCTGACCTTGCCTTCGTCCACCAAGGCGAACAAGCGCTTTTGCAAAATCTTTTCGGCCCGCAGGGCATCCCGCCGGTGGACCACCGTTACATGGGAGCATATATTCGCCAAATACAGAGCTTCCTCCACCGCGGTATTGCCGCCGCCGACAACCGCCACCGGCTTGCCGCGGTAGAAGAAACCGTCGCAGGTGGCGCAGGCGCTGACGCCTTTGCCGAGATAGGCGCTTTCCGAAGGCAGGCCGAGATAGCGCGCCGAAGCGCCGGTGGCGATGATCAGCGCGTCGCAGGCGTAATGGCCGCTTTCGCCGCGCAATTCGAACGGACGGCGGCGGAAATCGACCGCCTTGATATGATCGAAAACGACTCGGGCGTCGAAGCGTTCCACATGGCGTTGCATGCGGTCCATCAACTCCGGTCCCTGCAATCCCTCCACATCCCCGGGCCAGTTGTCCACATCGGTCGTGGTCGTCAATTGTCCGCCTTGCTCCATGCCGGTAATCACCACCGGGTCGAGATTCGCTCTGGCCGCGTAGAGGGCCGCAGTATAGCCCGCCGGGCCGGAACCCATGATAATGAGACGATGATGTTGAATGGCTGTCATAGAGATTTTCCCCGTGCGCCGCGCATTTTCAGGGGGCTGCGACGGGGCGTATTATGCGGTTTTTTCCCGGCGCAATCCTCATAGGTGGTGGTTTGCTGACGATACATAATGGATATGCCCCCATTTCCGGCGGCTTAGTTGTCTGGCAAATATTCATGATTTAAGTTGATGATTTCTCTCAGTGTACTGATATCAATAGATATTTATGGCCAATGATCGAGATAAACCGATGACGGCGGAAACGGAACGGAAAATCACGATGCCGCGCCTGTTGCGGGAGGGACTGCTCGTGATCAATTTTTTGGTCGCGGTGTTTCTGCTTGTGGCGCTGCTCAGCTATTCGCCTGAAGATGACGGTTTCAGCAGCAGTGGCGGCGGCGTGGAAAACGCGGCAGGAATTTCCGGCGCCTGGTTGGCGGGTGTGTTGTTGTCGCTGTTCGGTTGGCCGGCTTATTCGCTGCCCGCATGGCTAATCTATCTGTGCTACTGCGCCATCGCCGGCAGGGAAGCTTTCGCCGGCTCGTTGCCGCTGCGCTTCGCCGGCTTGGTATTGATCCTCGCATCCGCGGCCGGCCTGGCCAATCTGCATTTGTCCTCGACGAATACTTTGCCCAATGGTCCCGGCGGCATAGTGGTGACTCAGCTCACCGACTGGAGCGTGCTCGCGCTGGCGTCCTTCGGCAGCAGCCTGCTGTTTTTGGCGCTGCTGATGATCGGCCTGTCCCTGTGCTTCAATATCTTCTGGGCCAGCGTCATCGCCTCGCTCTGCCGCCGGCTTGCCGCCGCCAGCCTGCGCATCGCCGTGGTCCCGCGGCGCTGGTTCGCGGCCTTGCGGTCGCGGTCGGTCCCGCGCGCGGTGGAAACCAGGCGCGGCGGGATGGATGAGTTGGCTCCGGTGGCCGAAAGGGCGGGGAAAGCGAAAAAAACCAAAGCGAAAACAGCCGCACGGCGCATTGCGCCAACCATACCGGAGACTTTCGGGCAGGAGACTTCCGCCAAGGTTGCTGAGAGAGACGCGCCCGCAAGCAAAGCGCGCCGCGGGGGCCAGTCGAAAACCGCTCCCAAGTCGGGCGGGGAGCGGCTGCCTTCGTTGAAATTGCTGGATGCGGGTGAGGCGGGGAACTATGGCGAACGCTCCCAGGAGTCGCTGCAATCAATGTCGCGCCTGCTGCCGGACAAACTGCGTGATTTCGGCGTCGAAGTCGAAGTTTCCGCGATCAAGCCGGGGCCGGTCATCACCCGCTTTGAAGTACAACCCGCCGCCGGCGTGAAAGGCAACCGCATCTCCGGCTTGGTGAAGGATTTGGCGCGTTCATTGGCCGTGGTTTCAGTGCGGGTGGTGGAACATATACCCGGACGCGATGTCATCGGCATCGAAATTCCAAATGACGAACGCGAATTGATTCGCCTCAGCCAAGTATTGGAAAGCGCCGAGTTCAGCCGCGCCGACTCCACTCTGAGCCTCGCCCTGGGCCACGATATTCTAGGCAAACCGATTATCGTCGATCTCGGCAAAATGCCGCATCTGCTGGTGGCCGGCACCACCGGCTCGGGCAAATCCGTCGGCGTCAACGCGATGATTCTCAGCCTGCTGTTCAAGTCGACACCGGAGCAAGTGCGTCTGATCATGATCGATCCAAAGATGCTTGAGCTCTCGGTTTACGAGGGCATTCCCCATCTGTTGACGCCGGTTATCACCGATATGAAAGACGCGGCCAATGGTCTGCGCTGGTGCGTGGCGGAAATGGATCGTCGCTACGCGCTGCTGGCGGCGCTCGGCGTGCGCAATCTGGACGGTTACAACAGCAAGGTCGTCGCGGCCCAGGACGCCGGGTCACCCTTGACCGACCCCACCTGGCAACCCGTTCCCGGTGCCTTGGACCCGCAGGCGCCGGAGCTTGAACCGTTGCCGAGGATCGTGGTCGTGGTCGATGAGTTGGCCGATATGATGATGGTCGTGGGCAAAAAAGTCGAAGAACTCATCGCCCGTATCGCGCAAAAAGCCCGCGCCGCCGGCATCCATTTGATTCTCGCCACTCAGCGGCCTTCGGTGGATGTGTTGACCGGGCTCATCAAGGCCAATATTCCCACGCGGCTTTCCTTCATGGTGCAATCCAAAGTCGATTCCCGCACCATTCTTGGCGAAGGTGGCGCCGAGCAGCTGCTCGGCAATGGCGATATGCTGTTTCTGCCTCCCGGCGGCGGCGTGGCGACCCGGGTGCATGGTGCTTTCGTCAGCGACGACGAAGTGCATCGCGTGGTGAAAGAGTGCAAATCCCACGGCGCGCCGAAATATGTCGAAGCCGTGACTTCGGAGCGCAACGACGGCGACTCTCAAACCGACGGCGGAGGGGATGAAGGCGGCGAAGTCGATGAACTGTACGACGAAGCGGTGCATTTCGTCACCGAATCGAGAAAAGCCTCGATTTCCGCCGTGCAACGCAAACTGCGCATCGGCTACAATCGCGCCGCGCGCATGATTGAAACCATGGAACAACAGGGCGTGGTGTCGGCGATGAACAGCAATGGCGGCCGCGAAGTGTTGGCGCAACCCGCTCCTGCCGATTGAGTGGTCGGCAATGCCGTTCCAGCTTCCCCAATTATTGCGCCACAGCTTCGCCCCGGCGATTGTCTTGCTCGCATTGCAATATCCGGCGTCGGCGCAGCAGGAACCAATCGCCGAGCTGGAGGCTTTGCTCGGCGGCATCGTCAGCTTGTCCGCCGATGTTGAGCAATTGATTATCGAAGCCGACGGCGGCCTGCTTGAGGAAAGCGCGATTCTCATGCGGCTGAAAAAGCCGGCTCGGTTTTATTGGGAAACGCTGGAACCATTCCCGGAACTGATCGTTACCGACGGTGAAACCCTGTGGCGCTATCAGCCCGATTTGGAACAGGTAGTCATCGAAGATTGGAATAAAGACCGGGCGGGGTTGGCGGCGCAACTGCTGAATGGCGAAACCGGCGGCTTGGCCGGGGAATACCGGGTAACCGTGGTGGCGGCGGCGGAACTGCGGCGCTTCGAATTGCTGCCCGTGGCGCCGGATAATCCCAACGCCCGCATCGCGGTGGAATTCATCTCCGGGCAATTGGATCTGATTCGCCTCGAAAATCGCAACGGCCAGCAAACCGTGTGGCGTTTTGCCGATTTATCTTCGAATGAACCCATGGCGGACGACGATTTTGTATTCGCGCCGCCGGCGGGAATACAAATTGTCGATAGCCGCGCGGAAGGTTAGTGTGGGGCGGGAGGATCTTTTTTGTGCTTGATCCCAAACGAATCCGCAGCGAGCCGCGGCTGCTCGCGGCCATGCTGAAGAAAAAAAAATTCCGCTTGGATGTGGATTATCTCGCCGGTCTGGATGCCAAACGCAAAGAATTCCAGCTCGCCGCCGAGACCTTGCAAAACGAGCGCAATAACCGCTCCCGGGAAATCGGCGCAATCAAGCGGGCGGGCGGGGACGCAAGTGATTTGCTGCGATTGATAGCGGATTCGAAGGCGCGGCTGGAGCAGAGTCAAGGCCGATTGCGGGCGCTGCAGGACGAATTGCGCGACTATCTGCTGGGAGTGCCCAATATCCCCGCCGCCGAAGTGCCGGAAGGCGATGGCGAAGGCGATAATCGTTTGGTGCTCGCTTGGGGACAGCCTCGGAAATTCGATTTCTCAATCCGCGACCACGTGGACCTTGGCGCGGGTTTGGCGGCGAAGTGGGGCGGGGCGCTCGATTTCGCCGCTGCCGGACGTATCGCCGGGGCACGCTTTGTCGTCATGCAGGGCGCGGTGGCGAAACTGCACCGCGCCTTGGGTCAGTTCATGATCGATCTGCACACCCGCGAGCACGGCTATACTGAAATCAATGTGCCTTTCATGGCCAACGCCGACTCGCTTACGGGTACCGGACAGTTGCCGAAATTCGCCGACGATTTGTTCCAACTGCGCGGCGAGCGGGAATTCCATTTGATTCCGACCGCGGAAGTGCCAGTGAGCAATATGGTGCGCGAGCAGATTCTTGCGGCCGACTCGCTGCCGCTCGACTGGGTCTGCCATTCGCCGTGTTTCCGCCAGGAAGCCGGCGGTTACGGCGTCGACACCCGGGGCATGATTCGCCAACATCAATTCGAGAAAGTGGAACTCGTGCGGATTGTTCGGCCCGGGGATTCGGCGGCGGCGCTCGAGGAAATGACCGGCCACGCTGAGCGGGTGTTGCGGCTATTGGAATTGCCCTACCGCAAAGTGGCGCTGTGCGGCGGCGATTTGGGTTTTAGCGCGAATTTCACTTACGATCTCGAAGTTTGGTTGCCGTCGCAGAATTGTTATCGCGAGATTTCCTCCTGCAGCAATTTCGGCGATTTCCAAGCGCGCCGCATGAAGGCCAGATGGCGCGATCCAGCGACTGGAAAACCGGAATTCGTCCATACGCTGAATGGTTCCGGCCTCGCCGTCGGCAGAACTTTGGTGGCGGTATTGGAGAATTTTCAGGATGCGGCCGGTGGCATCGTCATTCCCAAGGCGTTGCGGCCCTACATGGACGGAGTCGAAAAGCTGAAATAGTTGAAAAGCTGGAATAGTGGGGCGGGCGGCGGACCGGGACCCTGCGAATATCGGGCGCGCAGGCAACGGCTTTACAAACAATTGTCCGGTTTCGGCAGCCCGGCGATACGGCTGGCGGATTTCGCGAACGAGCCTCCGAACAGGCGCATGAGATAAATGCTGTGGCCTTTCTCTGGCCCCAATCTTTTTTTCACCCAGCTGACCAAAGCCCGCGAGGCGGGCGATAACTCGTGTCGCCGATAGAATTCGCGCAGCGCGTGCAGCATCTCCCAATGCGCCGGCTCCAGGACGATATTTTCCCGCCGCGCCAATACGCGGGCGATATCTTCGCTCCAATCGGCCAAATTCCGCAGATAGCCTTCCGCATCCAAGTCCACGCGCCGCCCGGCGACATGGATCTCCCCGGCCGCGCGCCGACGCTCAGAACCAGCTTGCGGTTTTGTCATGGTTTGCGCACAAGGCGACGAATCCATCGTAGTCTACCGGCTGCGCATTTCCCGGCAGTTCGCCGGCGATGCCGCGCGCCCGCAAATCCGCGATCAGGCAATACACGGATACCCCCCTCGGCAGCCGCTTCAGACTTGCCAGAGCCGAGGCGCGCCGCAGGCAGTAGACGCCGTCTTCGAGCAGCAGCAGGCCATCCCCCGGGGCCAGCGCCTTCAGTGTTTCGTCCAGCAGACCCGTTTGCGGGCTTTTGCTCAGAAGATGCAGACAGGTCATAGGTTGAACACCACATCGGCCCGAGCGATTCGCTCGCTGATTTGGTCCGCGGACAGGGTCTCGACGGGAATGAGCGGCGCGGACTGGTCAAGCCCGCGCGCGGCCAGCGCCGCGGCTTCCACTCCCGGTTTCTCGATGCCGTAATGCGCCAGCGCCGTCAATGCTTTGCCGAGAGTTTTCATATGAATCCCCGCGGCGTCTTGTCCCGTCAGCAATTGATATACGCCGTCTCCGAGAAACAGCAGCTCGATATCCTGTTCGTAGATTGAGGCCGCCAGCGCCATATCGAGCAGGGCGCGGGCCCGGGTCGCGCCATAGGGCGGGCTGCGGGAAATAAACAACAGCTTTTTGCGGGGCAGCGCCATTTCAGCCAAAGGAAACCGTGCGGTCGGAGTGCAGACAGGTGTCGATCAACTGCCCGAGACCGCCGATGCGAAACTCGCTGTGCATCGAAGGCGCTGCCAATTCGTGGCGCTCCGCTTGTTCGGCATCGATGACGCCGCGCTGAATCGCCGAAGCAACGCAGACCGTGCCATCGAGTTCATTCGTCCGAATCAATTCCCGCCATTGATCCGGCAAATTGATCTCGTCCCGGGCAACCGCGGTCAGGCGGTTGGCGTTGTGCGCGCCGTCGGCGAAAAAGAATATGCGGTGGATTTCGTGTCCGCCGCGCAGCACGGCTTCCGCGAAGCGCAGCGCCGTGCCGGCCGCTTCGCTGGCGTGGGGCGGGGCATGAACCACGATGGAGAAAATCATGCCGCGGGATTTCCAACTCTTCGATGAAAAAAAGCCCCGGCGAACCGGGGCTTTCGGGTTGCGGTCAAGCACCGCCGTCAGTCATTGCCCGAGAATGCGGTCAGCAAATTCAGCAGGCTCATGAATAGATTGTAGATCGACACGTACAGCGTAACCGTGGCGAGAATATAGTTGCGCTCGCCGCCGTTGACGATTTCACTGGTCTGCCACAAAATCACCGCGCTGGAAAACAGCATGAAGCCGGCCGACAGGGCCAGTTGCAGCGCCGGCATTTGAATAATCAGGCTCAGGACCATGGCCGCTATCAGCACGAAGAATCCGGCGGCTATGAAGCCCCGCAGGAAGGAAAAGTCTCGCCGTGTGGTCAAGGCGTACCCGGACAGCCCGAAAAAGATGAACGCCGTGCCGCCCAGCGCGGTCACGACCAGATCCGTGCCGGCTTGGGTCGAAAGGTAGTAGCCGATCATCGGGCCGATGCCGTAGCCCATGAAGCCGGTGAAGGCGAATACCGACAGCAAGCCCCAGGTGCTGTTGGCCAAAGCGTGGGTGAGAAACAGCAGCCCATAGGCGCCAATCAGAAACAGCCAAACATTCAGCGGCGGCGCATTGGCGCTGGCAAAGGCCACAACCGCGCTGAATGCCAAGGTCAGGGCCAGCAGCGAATAAGTATTGCGCAGCACCTTGTTGACCGCGAGAATCGACTCTCCGCGCCCGGCCCGTCCCACTTCGATTCCGGCGGCACCGGCCCGTTCAATTCCTGCTCCGCGTCTGTTCATCACCGTCTCCTTCTCCACCGTATTCGACTTCTTGCGCTGTGCTCCTTGAAACCGGCCTTTTAATACCGGCGTCATGATACCGGTTCGCACCGCGTCAAGTGCGGAAACCACTTCCACCAGTTCAAATATACGCCTAAGGGCACAAATTTCAATGCCCTCCGGTGCCGATTCGCCCATTTTCACGCCAGCGATGTCGACAACGCCAACCACGGGCCACCGCCAAGTCCGGGTTTGGGGCGGGTCCCGATCGGCGCGATTTCTCTCCGTTGGGGATTGTAGTAAGCTTCCGGCCCGCCCGTGGAGGGGTGGCAGAGCGGTTTAATGCACTGGTCTTGAAAACCAGCGAGGGTGAAAGCCCTCCGAGAGTTCGAATCTCTCCCCCTCCGCCACACACTGCGCCGCGCGCATTCCGCCGCCCACCACCAACACCTTTTTCGATTTCATCAACCTTCTCTCCTGTCTCCCGCCTTCCACGCCACCGGTGCAACGGGAGCGCTGGCGCTCCGCCGCCGGCGCAGGCCGTGGTAAGATTGACGTCCAGCCTTGGAATGTGTTGGCATGCGGGGAACCGATCTTTCCCGCGGTGCAGGTGTCTCGGACGACGAGCGGCTGATCGCGGACAGTTTGCTGGTGCGGCGGCACCTCGACCGGGCGATGCGGCCCGATGCCGCCGGCGCGCCCGAACGCGCCGAGTATCGGCAACGCATTGTGGAACTGCTGGCGCGGCGCAACGCCGTGATCGTCGCGCATTACTACGTTGATGCCGAATTGCAGGAACTTGCCGAAGCCAGCGGCGGTTTTGTCGGCGACAGCTTGGAAATGGCCCGTTTCGGCCGGGACTGCGACGCCGAAGTGCTGGTAGTCGCCGGCGTGCGCTTCATGGGCGAGACGGCGAAAATTCTCGGCCCCGGCAAAACTGTGCTAATGCCGACGCTGGAAGCCACCTGTTCGCTCGATCTGGCTTGCCCAATCGAGGCGTTTTCCCGTTTTTGCGATGCCCACCCCGAACACACCGTGGTGGTGTACGCCAATACCTCGGCGGCGGTCAAGGCGCGCGCGGATTGGGTGGCAACTTCGAGCATCGCGGTCGATCTGGTGGAGCATCTCGCCGCCGCAGGAGAGCGGATTCTCTGGGCGCCGGATCGGCATTTGGGCGCCTACATCGAACGCGCGACCGGAGCCGAAATGCTGCTCTGGGACGGCGCCTGTATCGTGCATGAGGAATTCAAAGCACGGGGATTGCGGGATTTGCGCCAAGTTCACCCGCAAGCCGCGGTGCTGGCCCACCCGGAATCCCCCGCCGGTGTGCTCGAACTGGCCGATTTCATCGGCTCCACGACCCAAATCATTCGGGCCGCCAAGGAACTGCCGAACGAACAATTCATCGTCGCCACCGATCAGGGCATTTTCCATAAACTGCGAATGGGGGCACCCGGTAAGCAATTCATCGTCGCACCCACCGCGGGCAAAGGCGCCGAATGTCGCAGTTGCGCGAGCTGCCCGTGGATGGGCATGAATTCCCTCAAGGAACTACACGATTCCCTCGCCGACGGAAGCAATGAGGTGACCGTCGATCCCGCCCTCGCCGAGCGCGCCATGCGGCCCCTGCGCCGCATGCTCGAATTCGCGGCGCGCAATCATTCGTCCCCATCCCGGCGGCCATCATTTGGTCGTTGACGGAATTTCAGGGAGTTGCCGCGCGCGGGCGCGGACATCCTCCCGTTCGCGTCGCGCCCAAGCCCAGCGCACCCGCAACGCTTGCCGGTGGAGTCGCGGGTTGGGTGATTGTCTGGCTTGGTGGGTTGGTCGTGGATTCGTTCGCGGTCAGCCGCCGGTTTCTTCCATGACCTGTTCGAGCTCGTTGATTTTCTGTTGCAGGCGCGCTTCCTCGGTCGGCGAAGAACCCCGGTCCCGCTCCAGGCGCAAGGCATATCGCAGTTGACTGCGGGCGGCGGGGAAGTCGCCCACCAGCGTGAAGTATTCTGCCCGCGCCTGATGCACTTGACTGATGTTGCCGGCTTGGCCCTGCACCTCGGCCAATTGATACCAGATGTGGTGATCATCGGGACGCAACCGGCTGTGACCATCAAGCACGGCGGCCGCTTCCGCGTAGGAGCGGGATTGGATCAGGGCATCCGCCAAAGTCATGGTCAGGGCGTGATTGTCGGGATTGATTTCCAAATGCCGCAGCAGGAAGGGAATAGCCTGTCCCGCCTCGTTTTGGGCGATGAGTATTTCCGCTTGGGTGGCGACATAGCTGATGCGGTTCGGCTCTTTCACCAGCAACTCCGCCAAGCGTCGCTCGGCCAGCGCGTATTGTTCGTTCTCCCAGTACGCCACCGCGAGTGAGTAAGTGAAAGCGTCTTGTTCGGTCTCGGTTCGCGGCTCGTCGATCCGGCGCTCGTGCTCGGCCACCAGCAGGCGTTTGTCCGGAGCGTAATGATTCACCACCCGCGCCCGCATCAGCCGGTATTCGAGGCTGTCGGAGTAGGCCCGGGCCGGATAGCGCGCCGCGCGGCCGCGGGCGTCGGCGACACGCGATTCGGTCAGCGGGTGGGACAAAAGGAATTCCGGCGGTCGGCTGCCGAGGCGGTTCAGCGACATCAGCCGTTCGAACAGCGAACCCATGGCGGCGGGGTCGATGCCGGCGTTGAACATGGTGTTCTGGCCCACCCGGTCGGCCTCCGCTTCGTTGCTGCGGCTGTGGCGCAACTGATTGCTGACGGCCACGCCCTGGGCGGCGGTGACCGCCGCGGCGCCGTGTTGCGCGTCGGAAGTCGCCATGACGATCACGCTGGCCAGCAGGCTGGCGAGATAGGGCAGCCGGCCGGCCCGGGCCTCATCGACGCCGCGGGCGAAATGGCGCTGGCTGACGTGGGCGATTTCATGCGCCATGACCGAAGCGAATTCAGCCTCGGTTTCGGCATTGAGAAACAGGCCGGTATTGACGCCGATGATGCCGCCGGGTGCGGCGAAGGCGTTCAATTCGTCGCTGTCGATGATGACGAAGGCAAGGCGGTGGTCTTTCAGTTCCGACCGCGACGCCAGCCGGTAGGTAATGTTTTCCAGGTAGCTGTTCAACAAGGCGTCGGGAATCGTCGGCGCACTGCGCCGAATCTGCGCCAGAAACTGTTGCCCCATGCGGTACTCTTCATCGAGCGATACAGTGCCGGAGATCCGATCGCCCAAGCTCGGCAGCCGTGGCTGCGCCGAAACATCGGACAAGGCGCCGACGAGCAACAGCATCAGGGAAGGGAGCAGGAGCGGGCGCATGGATTCGGCTCCGACTGGACTGGGACCGGACTGGATTGACCAAAGAGTAACACGGTTTTCCCATCCCTTCGCGGTTTTCGACACCTCGCCCCCGTCGCCTCGATCTTGCCGCGCAATGCGCCGCGCTATTGGCGAACCCCGATTGGATCTTTCTTGGCCGCGCAAATTGTACTGGCCGGCTTGCGGGCAGACCGGCGGGGGAATTGCTAGAATGGGGAGATGACTCTCAAGGCCGACATCGAACTCGACCTCAGCGGTTTGCAGTGCCCGATGCCGCTGCTGAAGGCTAAACTCGCGCTGAACGGGATGCAGCCCGCACAAGTGCTGAAAGTCGTGGCGACCGACCCGGGATCGGAGCGGGACTTCCACTTGTTCGCGGAGCACAGCACGCACCGTATTCTCGATTTCCGCAAGGATCGAGCGGCCTATTGTTATTGGATTCGCAAAGGTTGAGTCTGGCCGCGATGGCGAAATTGAAAACCTCGTTGGCGGGCAGCATGGTCGCCATCGTCACGCCCATGGAGGCCGACGGCGCGTTTGCCGAAGCCGCCTTCGACGGTTTGCTCGAATGGCATATCGAGGCGGGCACCCACGCTGTGGTCGTGGTTGGCACCACGGGCGAATCGGCGACATTGTCCCATGCGGAACACTGCGAACTCGTGGCCCATGCGGTGCGCTGCGCCCGGGGACGCATCCCAATCATCGCCGGTACCGGCTCGAACAATACCGCCGAAGCCCTGCAACTCACCCGTTCCGCCAAAGAACGCGGCGCCGATGCTGCGTTGCTGGTGACGCCGTATTACACCAAACCCTCCCAAGAAGGGCTGTTCCGGCACTATCAAACCATTGCCGAGGCAGTCGATATTCCCCAAATCCTCTACAATGTGCCCGGTCGCACCGCCTGCGATTTGGAACTGGATACCGTGCTGCGCTTGGCGGAAATCGACAATATCGTCGCCATCAAGGATGCCACCGGCGATATCGCGCGGGGCCTGGAGCTGGTGCGGCATGGCGCGGCCGCGGGAATGGCGGTGCTCAGCGGCGAGGATGCCGCGACTTTCGAGTTGATGCGCGCGGGTGCGGTCGGCACCATTTCGGTGACGGCGAACATCGCCCCGGACAAAATGGCGCGGATGTGTTCGCTCGCCCTCGCCGATGAAACCGAAGCGGCGGCAGCTTTGAACGATGAACTGCTGCCGCTGCACCAGGATTTGTTTTTGCAAGGAAATCCAGTGCCGGTAAAATGGGCTTTGTGGCGCCTCGGCAGGATACCGCCGGGAATCCGTTTGCCTCTGGTGGAGTTGGATGCGCGCTATCACGCGCGGGTGGAGGCCGCGGTTCGCCACGCGGGGGTCCGCCTGCGGCCGGCGCCCGTGGGCACAGCCGAGGCCAAGCCCAAGCCCGAGCGCAGTTGAGCCCGAGTGCGATAGCGGCCGAGTGTTATTGATACCAGACGCATTCGGTAGCGAGAGGACGCGGAGTATTATGTTCAAGCACCGAATATCACCCAAGAAACTAATCTTGTTATCGGCCTCGTGCGCAATCGCGGCCGGCTGTTCTTCGCTGGGCGGCGGAGATGGCGTATTGGGCATCGGCGGCGAAAATGGCGTCTTCGGGATCGGCGCGGCACCGGAGTCTTATCGCGACGCCGAAATCGTGCCGCCCATGGAGATTCCCCCGGAACTCGACAGCTACACCATCGATGCGCTCTATGTCATCCCGGAAAGCGCGCTGGTAGCGGGTCTGCCCTATGCCGATGAAGTCCCCCTGCCCAAGCCCATTGAAACGCGGCGCCGGGAGGGGGTTGTCATCCAAAATCTGGGCGACCGTCGCTGGATTGTGATCGATGCCACGCCGGCCCAAGTCTGGCCGCTGGTGCGGGATTTCTGGAGTGAACTGAGTCTCGAATTGGATTTGGCCGACCCGGGCGGTGGAATTATGGAAACCGCTTGGCTCGAAGCCGGCAACGCTCCGGAAATGCGGCAGAAATACCGCGTCGTTATCGAGCCGGGCCTGCATTCGGCGTCTTCGGAAATCCGCGTCCGGCATATGCAAAATTTGCGCACCCAGCCGATTCCCATCGAGGTCGAATGGCCCACCGCATCGGACGATCTTGATCTCGAGCAGCAAATTCTCGGCGCCATTTCGCAGTATCTGGCGGACCGCAACGATATCTACCAAGCCTCCACCGCCAGCCTGCTCGCCGGCACCATCGAAGGCGCGCGCAAGGCGAATCTATTCGAAAACCCGGGCGGCGACCCGATCCTGCAATTGCGCATTGATTACGACCGCGCCTGGGTGCAGGTGCGGCAGGCGCTGGACAACGCCCAGATCGAGATTATTGATTCCAACCGCGATGAATCGGTCTTCACCGTGCGCTTCGCCGGGATCGTCCGCGACCAGCCCGAACCCGGCTTCGTGCGCCGTCTGTTCGGCGCTTCGCGCAATACGCAAGAACTGGTTTTCCGCGACTTCACCGTGCATTTGCGCAGCAACGGCGAAAACGTCGAAGTCACTTCCGAAATCGGCGAAGAATTTGACAGTGCGTCCCAACTCAACCGCGAACTACTGCAGGTTATCATCGAAAACTTGGTTTAGTGCCGCGCTCCCGGCGCGGATTGAGTTCTCCTCCCGCGCGGGCCAGGCTTTTCGTTGCTAATCGCAATTCGCCGGAGCGAGAAGATTGTCGCCGAGCCGCTGCCGCAGGGCGGCGATTTGGGGGCAGGGGATGCGCTCGTTGCCTCGCAGATTCAATGACGAAAGATTCGCGATATTGAGCAGGGGGCCGGCATCGGTGAACGGATTCTCCGCCAGGTTGAGCGCGCTCAGCAGCGGCAAATCCTCCAGCGGCGTTACATTGCCGATGTTGTTCCCGCCCAAATCGAGAAAGCGCAGGCCGGATAGCAGGCCGATGCCCTCCAGCGTGGCGACTTCCGAGCCGGGGCAGGCGAGCACCGGCAATTCGGCGGCGCCTGCGCCATTGGTGCTTTGCTGGGCCAAGGCGAAATTGATGCAGCCTTGCAGATTGGCGTCGACGACTTCGCCGCTGGGCAAACGCCCAGTGGGGTCGAAAACCGCCCGGTCGTTGACGGATACAGAGTAATTTTGGCCGCAAGCCGCGAAGGCCGCCAACCCGGCCAACCCGGCCAACCCGGCCAAGCGACGCAGCGGCAGAGGCCAGTGGAAGGATGGCAAGCGGGGACGACTTCTGAGACGCGGGAGTGCGGCCTCAATGCCGGCGGGCCGAACGCGCAGGCGAGGAGATTTCGGCCCTGGTTCGATGGGGAGGAGAATCCGTAGTCTGGCCAACATTGATCGCAGAGGTCGCTTCATGTGCGAATTCCAGCCGCCCGGATTCGTGGGCGATTGCCGCTACCGAGTCGGCCCTATTGTGGCATTTGCGCGGCGTTATGGATAGCATGGCGTTTTTCGAGGGGAAACAAGAATGAAATTTTCGCTGGCAATTCCACTGCTGACCATTGTGGCAGCGCTGCATGCACCCGCCGCCTTGCCCCAAGCCGAGCCGGATGCCGCGGTGGCGAATCTGGAAAGTGAAGACGCGCGCATCGCCTATGCCCTCGGAATGAATGTGGGTATGAATCTGGCCTCCCAAGGACTGCTGGACGAACTCGATCCCCAGTTGTTTCTAGCGGGCATGGCCGACGCCTTGAGCGACGAGGCGGGTTTGAGCCCGGAAGAGATGTTCGCGGCGCTGGAAATTTTTCAGCAACGCCAGCAGGAATTGATGCAACAGCAGGCGGCGGCGAATGAACTGGCCGCGGCCGAGACGCTCGCCGCCGGCATGGAATTCCTCAGCGGCAACGGCGAGCGCGACGAAGTCGTGACTTTGGCGTCGGGATTGCAATACGAGGTGTTGCAATCCGGGCCGGGCGGTGCTTCCCCGACAGCCTCCGACGGCGTAGTGGCCCATTACCACGGCACCTTGACCGACGGCACCATTTTCGACAGTTCGGTGGACCGCGGCGAGCCGGCGAGTTTCATGCTGTCCCAGGTGATCCCCGGCTGGACCGAAGCTTTGCAGCTGATGAGTGTCGGCGATCAATGGCGTCTTTTCATTCCGGCGGAGTTGGCCTACGGCGAAACTTCCCCGACTCCGACGATTCCGCCCAATTCGGTGCTGATTTTCGATGTGGAGCTGTTGGAAATCGTCGAGTAGGGCCAATCGTGGCACGAGGCGGTGGGCGGAGCGCTAATCATGGGCGGCAGCAACCCCACGGATAGACTGCTTGATTTCATCCACCGCTCGCCAACGCCGTACCACGCGGTGGACAACGCCTGTCGGCTGTTGCGGGACGCGGGCTTTCAGCCGCTGCCGGAAGCGGAAAGCTGGCCGGTTGATGCGCCCGCGGGCTACGCCACGCGGGACGACGGCTCCCTGATTGCTTTCCGCCGCGGCCGCCGACCCGTCGCGGAAAGCGGTATCCGCGTGGCGGGAACGCATACCGACAGCCCCTGCCTGCGGCTGCGGCCGCAACCCATCCGATGCAGTCAGGGTTACGGCCTATTCAACATCGAACCCTACGGCGGCGTGCTGTTGCATCCGTGGTATGACCGCGATTTATCCATCGCCGGCCGGGTGAGCGGCAGCGATGCCGAGGGCCGAATCGTTTCCGCCTTGGTGGATTTCCGCGAGCCAGTGGCTTTTGTTCCGAGCCTGGCCATTCATCTCGACCGGGAAGCCAACAAAGGCCGAAAAATCAATCCGCAAACCGAATTGTCGCCGCTGGCGGTGCGCTTGGGCAGCGGCATTGATGGCGACAACGGCGAATTCGATTTCGAACGGATTTTGTTGGAGCGGCTCGATGGCGACGGTCGGAGCATGGCAAAAGTGCTGTCGTGGGATTTGCTGCTGTACGATGTGCAGCCGCCGTCGCGGGTGGGTTTGCGCGGCGAATTCATCGCGTCGGCGCGGCTCGACAATTTGTTGAGCACCTATATCGCCTTGCGTGCCCTGCTCGAAACCGGCGACGAATACGCTTCGATGATCGTCTGCAACGATCACGAGGAGGTCGGCAGTGTATCCGCCTCCGGCGCCCAAGGGCCTTTTTTGCGCGCGGTTTTGCATCGATTGATCGCTGGCGGGGAGAACGGCGCGGCGGATGCCTTGCCGCGCGTCATGCGCAACTCGTTGATGCTGTCCATCGACAACGCCCACGGAGTCCATCCCAATTTCGCCGACAAGCACGACCGAGATCACCGCCCGATGCTCAACGGAGGCCCGGTGATCAAAAGCAACGCCAATCAACGCTATGCGGGGGGCAGCGCGGAAGTCGCGCTGTTCAAGACGATTTGCGCACGTGCGGGCGTGCCCCTGCAGAGCTTCGTCAACCGCGCGGATCTGGCTTGCGGCAGCACCATCGGCCCCCTTACCGCGGCCGAACTCGGCATTCCCGTACTCGATATCGGTGTCGCCCAATTCGGTATGCATTCGATTCGGGAATTGGCGGGTGCCGAAGATCCGGGCCATCTACTGACCGGCGTAAAGGCTTTCTTCGAGCGGCTGGCCTGAAAGGCCGAGGCGGCAGCCTGTCGGGTTCGGGGTTTTCGACCGGAATCAGCCTCTTCAACCATAACTCGCCACTCCTTCGCGCGCTCGCCGGCCCGGCATCTGCCAAGACCCGCCGCCGCATTCCTGTTTGCCCGCTGTTTGGGATAGAATCGCGCCCGCAGTCGAATGGGAAGGAGGGACCATGATGGAAACTGGCGAAGTCGGCAAACTGAAGGACATATCCGAGCGCACCGCGAGTCTCCGGGGGTATCTTTGACTATGCCGCCAAGCGCGAGCGTTTGACCGAGGTCGAGTTCGAATTGGCCGAGCCCGCGGTGTGGGAACAGCCGGCTCGCGCCCAGGCGCTGGGGCGGGAGCAATCCGAACTTGCGGCAACGGTAGGCGCCATCGACGCGCTCGAATCCGGGGTGGTGGAACTGCGCGAACTGTTCGCCTTGGCCCGCGAGGAAAACGACCGCGAATTATTGGGCGAAGCCGACACCGAACTCGCGGCGCTGTTCGCGGGACTCGAAGCTTTGGAGTTCCGCCGAATGTTCGCCGGGGAAATGGACGCGGAAAACGCCTATCTGGATATTCAAGCCGGTTCCGGCGGCACGGAAGCGCAGGATTGGGCGGAAATGTTGCTGCGAATGTATTTGCGCTGGAGCGAAGCCAAGGGCTTCGCGGCCGATTTGATTGAAGTATCCGGTGGCGATGTGGCGGGCATCAAGAGCGCCACGGTGCATGTCCGCGGCGACTATGCTTTCGGCTGGCTGCGCACCGAAATCGGTGTGCATCGGTTGGTGCGCAAATCGCCCTTCGATTCCGGCAGCCGCCGCCACACTTCCTTCGCCGCGGTGTTCGTCTCGCCCGAGGTAGCCGACGATATCGAAGTGAATCTCGACATGAGCCAAGTCCGGGTGGACACCTATCGTTCCAGCGGCGCGGGCGGGCAGCACGTGAATAAAACCGATTCTGCCGTGCGCTTGACCCACGAGCCCAGCGGAATCGTTGTGCAATGCCAGAATCAGCGCTCGCAGCACAAGAATAAAGATATGGCAATCAAGCAGTTGAAGGCGAAAATTTACGAAATGGAAGAACTTCGGAGAAAGCAGGAATCCCAGGACCTTGAGGCCTCGAAAGCGGATATTGGTTGGGGCAGCCAAATTCGCTCCTACGTGCTCGACGCCTCGCGCATCAAGGACCTGCGCACGGGATTCGAGATCAGCAATACCGGCGCGGTGCTCGACGGCGCCCTAGACCCATTTATCGAAGCCAGTCTGAAGTCGGGACTGTAAGGCGGCCCAATGTCTGCCGCCGAAAACCAGCAGGAAAACAAGCTGATCGCCGAGCGGCGCGGCAAGCTGGCTGCATTGCGCGAGCGAGGATTGGCCTATCCCAATGATTTCCGCCCGAAGGATCGTGCCCGCGAACTCGAAACATTCGCCGCGAAAATCCTCGCCGAGAGTGGCGAAGCCGGGTCCGAGGCGGAAGCCGCAGACCTTGCGGCCAAGGGCGAGGTTTGCTTGGCGGGCCGGGTAATCCGCTCCCGCGGCCCGTTTCTGGTGATCGACGACGGTAGCGCTTGGATACAACTCTATGTGGACCACAAGCAGCCCGCCTTGGCGGAAGTGCGCGGGAGCCTGGACTTGGGGGATATCGTCGGTGTGACCGGCGAACTATTCCGCACCCGAAAAGGCGAGTTAACCGTGCGCACCGCGAACTTGCGGCTGCTGAGCAAAGCGTTGCGGCCTTTGCCCGACAAGCACAAGGGCCTGGTAGATACCGAAACCCGCTACCGCCGCCGTCATGTCGATTTGCTCGCCAATCCCGAAAGCCGGCGCCGCTTCCGGTTGCGCTCGCGTATTCTGCGCTCGGTCCGCGGGTTTTTCGAAGGCGCCGGCTTCATCGAAGTCGAAACACCCATGCTGCAACTTATTCCCGGCGGCGCCGCGGCGCGGCCTTTCAGCACACACCACAATGCGCTCAATATGCCGATGTATTTGCGCGTGGCCCCGGAGTTGTATCTGAAGCGGTTGCTTGTGGGGGGGTTCGACGCGATCTTCGAGTTGAACCGCAATTTCCGCAACGAGGGCCTGTCCACCAAGCACAACCCCGAATTCACCATGCTCGAGTTTTATCAAAGCTACAAAACCCACCGGGACTTCATGGACTTGACCGAAACGCTGCTGCGGCGGGTGGCGGCGGACGTTGCCGCGGAAAACGCGGCGGGAGAAGGGGGGACCGCGGAGGAAGCGCGGCAAGAGAGCGTGGCAAAACCGCCGTCCGGCGGACTCCGCTTCACCTGGCAAGGCAGGGAAATCGATTTCTTGAAAAAGTTCCGGCGGCTGAGCATGCGCGACGCGGTGGCAGAATTTTGCGCCCCGACCGATGGCGGCCATGGAGTAGAAACCGAACCCAAGCGCGAAGCGGCGGCCAAACGCTGTGGCCCGGCGGCCCGGGAAGAACTCCAGGGTTTGGAGAATTTGCGGACATTCGCACGTGAAACGGGCGTAAACTTCGATACGGCTTGGAGCGAAGGCGAGTTGCTGCTGGAAATTTTCGAGCGGAAAGTGGAATCCCAACTCATTCAGCCAACCTTTATCACCGACTATCCCACCGAAGTTTCGCCGTTGTCGCGCCGCAATGACGCAAATCCCGCCATTGCCGACCGTTTCGAGCTGTTTATCGCCGGTCAGGAAATCGCCAACGGCTTTTCAGAGTTGAACGACCCGGAAGATCAAGCCCAGCGCTTCCGGCAACAGGTCAAGCGCCGCGAAGCCGGCGACGACGAAGCCATGTACTACGACGAAGATTACATCGCCGCGCTGGAATACGGCATGCCCCCCGCGGCCGGCGAGGGCCTCGGCATCGACCGTTTGGTGATGCTGCTGACCGACTCGCCGTCGATCAAAGACGTGCTGCTGTTTCCGCACATGCGGCCCGAGCATGGTGCCTGAGGCGCCCACGGAGGCCGAACCGGCCGCGGCGCGGCGACCGGTCCATTTGGAAGCGTCTTGGCTGCGCGAACTGGGTCAGGAGTTCGAGCAAGCCCACATGCGCGGACTGAGCGCTTTTCTGCGCGAACAGCGCGCCGCGGGCAAACGGATTTATCCCCCTGCCGGCAAAATCTTCAATGCCCTCGATTCGACGCCGTTCGAGCAAGTGCGGGTGGTCATTCTCGGCCAAGACCCATATCACGGTCCCGGCCAAGCCCACGGGCTTTGTTTCTCGGTGCCCCCGGGCATCGCCATACCGCCTTCGCTGCAAAACATCCATAAAGAATTGCGCGCCGATCTAGGCTGCGACACCCCCGGCCACGGGAATTTACAGGCTTGGGCCGAGCGCGGCGTGCTGCTGCTCAATGCCGTGCTCACGGTGGAGGCCCGGCGACCCGCCTCGCACCAAGGCAGGGGCTGGGAGACCTTCACCGACAGCATCGTCTCCCGCCTGAATGCCAAGCGCGAAGGGCTGGTGTTCCTGCTCTGGGGCGCTTACGCCCAGCGCAAAGGCGCCATCATCGACCAAAATCGGCATTTGGTCCTGAAGGCGGCACACCCTTCGCCCATGGCCGCCGACCGCGGCTTCTTCGGCTGTCGGCATTTTTCCCGCGCCAACGCCTATTTGGATGCGCGAGGCGAAACCGCGCTCGACTGGCGATTGCCGCCCTAGTCTCCTTCGGGCAGGGGGTCAGGCAGTTGAAATCGGTACTGCTCAATGCCGGCGATCTCGGCGATACCGCTAGCCTCCTTCGGGCAGGGGCTCCGGCAGTTGAAATAGCGCGATACTACGGGCCGTTGTAGCGGCAGCCGCTGGTGCAGGTTTCCCGCACTTCGACCTCGACCAAGCCGGGCAGGACGGGATGCAGCCGCTCCCAGATCCAAATCGCCAGATTCTCGCTGGTGGGGTTTTCCAAGCCTTCGATTTCGTTCAAATAGCGATGGTCAAGGCGCTCGTGCAAGGGCTGGAAAGCCTGCGCAACAGCGGCGAAATCCATAACCCAGCCCTGGGGTTGCGACAAAGGCCCCGCAACCGTGATCACAATGCGAAAAGAGTGGCCGTGCAGCCGCGAACATTTATGTTCCGGCGGCAAATTCGGCAGCCGATGGGCCGCCTCGATTTGAAACTCCTTAAAAATCTTCATACGGTGGGAGCGGCGCGACAGCTGAATGCGCGACCCGCGCCGCGCTGAAAAGCCAACGCCGCGCATTTTGCCACAACCCCGCCCCGGATACCGCGCCAAACACCCCCATCGACTACTTCCACGCACCCCTCGCTGGTGCGTTGTATGCAAGGATTGCCAACAACCTTGCAGGCAATCCTCGGCAGCAAGCGCTTTCAGCCTACCTTCTACCCATGCCCACCCCATCCATCCCGGGCTTCGAGGCAGACATCGCCGCCTCGCCGACCCGGCGGGCGGCGCAGTGGGGCTTTCGCGCGGGCGAGTGCGGCACCCACGCCAGCCGCACCATGATGCTGGGCGAAACGATGAAGCTACTGTTAACGTTGCTGTACATGTTTTGTAGTATGCCGGACTGGAATTAAAGCGGAGCAGTTATGGAAATTGCAGGAAGAAAAATATGGCAGCAGTTTGCCGGCAACAAAGATCGAAATTACGTGGCCTTGTGTTTGAAGTGGAGTGTGATTCTCAACGGCCCTGGCGATTATGGCCGTTGGCCAAAATGTGGGGAAACTCTCCGATTGGATGGCCAGTCCGAGAAAAAGATAACCGATCTTCGACGCTTCTGTGGAGTTATGAAATACAATGACCTTGAAGTTATGAAAGACAATCACCTTGTCGTGCTGAAGTTGGGAACAAACGAAGTTTATGCCGTCGGCGAGATCGTTGGCGATTATAAATATAACGAGGAATTTAACGATGTTGACGGTTGGGATATAGCTCATGTCTGTCGGGTATTCTGGCTTTGGGAGTGCGAAGAAAACAACCCCAAAAAATTTGAGACGTATAGCTTGAAGCGGGGAGATACAACGCAGCTGCTGAGCGACTCGAAAGTCGATGTCAGCAGATGGCTGGAGGAACTGGATGTCAAGAGTGTTGAGGAAAGCGAACCATTGATTGAACTACCCGGTTCAGGTGAGGATAACTACCTTGACGAAATACCCGATTTTTTGTCCAAAAAAGCGTCGCTCCCAGATCGATTCAGAATTTGAAGAAAGAGATCGGAGAGGTTATTTGCATGGCAAAGTGGTATCGCTCGGAGAAAATATGGCCTTCTGAGAATGAGACGGTAAACTACCTCGTCGTGCCAATACTGCGCGCACTCGGCTGGACTTGGAGGAAAATGGCGATTGAATGAAATAAAGTCAATATTGCGCTGTTTTCTAGTCTGCCTCGGACGGAGGATACCCTGTCTGTCGTCGTTGAAGCAAAGAAAGAAGGGATTATCGTGTTTATCGGCACTCTCGCAGGCAGAGAGCTATGCAGCAAAATCGGCGTCCTGCCGCAGAATTATCGTCACGGATGGCTTGCGGTACGGCGTGTTTGCGAGGAATGCGGAGGGGGCTGCCGGAGCGCCTGAATTTTCTCTCCTCGCGTACATGAATTTGGACAGGCTGCGCTGAAAATACCCAATACACGACGAAATACGCGGAAAATGCGGGGGGGGGGGGTGCTCAGCAATTGGAGGCCCGTCTCTCACCCCAACCAAAACCCCGCATACGCAAACCCCGGCCTAATCGCCTCGCAATCCCGTTCGCCAACGCCCGAATCCCGCGCGATCGCTTGAACCGTATTCCCGCGCGGGCGCGCGACCAAGGTTCTATCAAGTTGATCGACATCGTGCGGGCGAGGCTGGACGCCAGAACCGACCCGCTGATCGCCGAATTGCCCAGCTTGGCGCTCAACGATGTGCGCATCGATGACCGGCTGGCCAACCCCGTTGGCATCGTTGAAGTGGCGGTGGAGAAGGGCGCCCACACCATCCTGATGCCGATTGCCTGCCGCAAGCAGCTCATCGACCTGTCTGACGACATGGCCACCAGGATCAATGTGCAGTTCTACTCGGACGCGCCGGAAGCGCTGCTGAAAACGCTGCTGGAGCAGGGCAAGCGGTAACAGGCGCAAGGCGAGGCGGACTCTCGCCCGGCCGCATCACGCAGACAAAGCGCACCGCAGAAGTCATTGTCCAGCACGTACTTCTTCCGGCGCGGCTTCGTGGCGTGCCGAAGTCGATGCCGAAGCCACCGGCGGTGGGCCGACGTGTTGACACTGTGGGCGAAGCGGGTACAATTCGCCCTCGCCCGAGCGCGGGTGGTTAGCTCAGTTGGGAGAGCGTCGCCCTTACAAGGCGAAAGTCGGGGGTTCAAATCCCTCACCACCCACCATTGTTCCGCCGGGGCTTTGCCGGGAATTTCCTTGGCCGCGAATCCTCGCAGGGCTCGCCTTGAGACGCTCGCCAAGGGTCTTGGCCAATACAGCGGACCGGTAGTTCAGTCGGTTAGAATGCCGGCCTGTCACGCCGGAGGTCGCGGGTTCGAGTCCCGTCCGGTCCGCCATCTTCATTCGTCTCCGCATCATTGATCGCCCCATGGTCGGCCTCGGCTTCCTCCAACCACCGCGCCGCGGCGACGCGGTCTTCCAGATCATCGAGGTACTCGAGAATCGCTTGGCGGATATGAAAATGTATGGGTCTCTCGGTGACGATGGCGACCAGCGCCAAGTCGTTTTCTAGTTCCCGGGGCAAGTCAATTCTGAGCACTCGGTATCCCTCCAAATTCAGTATTTTGCGATGGACTCTGTTTGGGTTCGGGGCATCCTGGGTGTTTGCATCAGCTTTCCTTGCGTTGGCCGATTATAAGTCGAGGCTCGACCGATTCTAGTTGCGCCCGAATTGACATCCGGTTGACATCTGGTTGACATCAAGGTGACGGGACCAGCCGGAGTCGGGCGGGCGAAGCGATTCATGCGATTGAAATGCATCAAATTAGCCGGCTTTAAGTCCTTCGTTGACCCCACGACGATCGATTTCCCCTCCAATCTCTGCGCCGTGGTCGGACCCAACGGTTGCGGCAAGTCGAATGTGATCGACGCCGTGCGCTGGGTTCTGGGGGAAAGCTCGCCGCGGAATTTGCGCGGCGAACAGATGTCCGATGTCATTTTCAGCGGATCCGAGGGCAGGCACCCCGTCGGCCTGGCTTCGGTCGAGTTGGTTTTCGACAATGCCGATCAGCGGCTGCGTGGCGAGTACGCCGGCTATCGTGAAATTTCGGTCAAGCGCAAGGTCGAACGGGGCGGGGACTCGGTCTATTCGCTGAACGGCGTCAAATGCCGCAGAAAAGATATCACCGAGCAGTTTCTCGGCACCGGGCTGGGCCCGCGCAGTTACTCCATCGTCGAACAAGGTCTGACCGATCGGCTCATCGAATCGAGGCCGGAAGAGTTGCGCCTGCTGATTGATGAAGCCGCGGGTGTTTCCAAATACCGAGCGAGCCTGAAAGAGACGGATGCCTTGCATGAAAAAACCCGGGCGAATCTGGAGCGTTCGGCCGATGTTCGCGATGAATTGCAGCGCCAGTTGCAACATCTTGAAAAGCAATCCCGCCAGGCGCGGCGCTACCGGGAACTGATGCGGGAGCAACGCGCCGTGGAAGCGCAAAAGCACGCCTTGGAATGGCGGGGTTTGGCGGAGGAAATGCAAGCGGCCAAGCGCGGCTTGGCCGCGCTTGAGAAGCGCCGGGAGGAGATCGACGCCGATGCGCGCGCGGAAGAGGCCGCCATTGTATTGGATCGGGCGCGCCGGGAAGAGCTGCAAAGCGGTGTCGCCGATATCCGTGACGAGAGCGTTCGGGCCGGCAACGATATCGCGCGGCTGGAGCAATCGATCGAGCACCAGCGCAAGGAAGTGGAGCAAATCGAAGTCGATCTCAAAAAAACCCGTGGCGAGTGGCGGCAATCCAAAGACGAGCTCGACGACGATTTGGCCCGGGTAACCCGCAAACAGGCCGACCTGAAGCGGATCGAAGACCAGCTGAAGGCGGCGCGCGAAAAAGAACTGCGGTCGTCGAGTTTGGCCGCGGAAACCGAACGGCGGCAGCGGGAAGAAGACGAGCAGCAATGGGATGAATTCAATCTGGAGGCGGAGACCCCCCAGCAAACCGTCAAAGTTGAGCAGAACAGGATTCAACAGTACCAAGAGAGCATTAGACGCGCCGAGGAAGCGCGCGAGCCATTGCAAGCCGAATTGGCGCGGCTGGATGCCGCTCCGGTTCGAAGCGGCGCCGGCGATCAGCAGGCGCTCGAGTTGACCCGGGAACTGGAACAGGCGCGCGGGCGCCATGGAGCGGCGATGGCGCGGATGGCGGAAACGCGCAAAGCCCATGAGACCTGCGTCGAAGCGCTTGATGGGTTGCAGGCGGATTTGCAACAAATCCGCGGCCGCAAGGCGTCTTTGGACGCCCTGCAACAAGCCGCGCTCGGCGGCGGCGACGAAGATCTTTCGGGCTGGCTTAAGCGGCACGGATTGGATCGCCGCGCCAAGCTCGGCGAAATCCTGCGAATCGAGCCGGGTTGGGAAACCGCCGTGGAGTTGGTGCTCGGCATCCGCTTGGGCGGGGTTTTGGTGGACGAATTGCCGGCGTCCCTGCCAACAGATCAGCCGGATGCCGAATTGATACTGCTGGATGCTGGCGAATCCAAAACGACGGGACCCGGCGCGGCCCGCAGGCTCGCCGGTTTAGCGCCACTGGTGGGGAAAGTCGCGGCCGGCAGATCGGTCGAACATTTGCTGCGCGATGTGTACAGCACCGAAAATCCCGCGGCCGCGCTGGCCGCCCGCGCCAAGCTGCCGCCCGGGGCTTCGGTGGTGACCGCCGACGGCTTCTGGGTTGGCGATGGCTGGGTTCGCGTCGGCAAAGCCGATGGCGAGCAGTCGGTGGTGCTGCGGCAGGGACTAATCGAAAGCCTGGGATCGGAGATCGAGCGGATTGAAGTCGAGACGGCAAAGCTCGCGGCGCGGCGCGACGAATTGCGCCGGTCCCTGGACGATGTGGAAACCGAGCGGGAAGCTTGCCTGGAGCGGATTCAAGAAAAGAACGCCGCGCTGAACCGCGTCCGTGCCGAAATCGCCGCCGAAAAATCGCGCTTTGAAGAAAATCTGGAGCGCCGTGGACGAATCGAGGCGGAACTTACGAAGCTGTTGGCGCAAATCGAACAGGACCAGGCCGCCGCCGAAAAGTCCGGCCTGCTCTTGGGGGAAGCCCGCGAGCGCGCGGCGGCGGACGCCGGTCGCCAAGCGGAGTATGCGCGGCTGCGAAAGGAGAATCGACAACAACTGGAAGCGCAGCGGGCGTTGGCGGCCGAGGACCGCAAACAACTGCAAGAACTGACGCTGAAACAAAATGAACTGGAAACGCAAGTGGAATCCACGCGCAAAAACATGGACCGGATGGCGCTGCAGGAGCGGCGCGCCCGAGAGCACATTGAAGAATTGGAAACGCGGTTGGAGCAAGCCAGGTTGCCCGGTGGCCAACTGCGGCGACAACTCGAGCAAAAACTTGCCGCCCAGGCTGATATCGAGCGGGAATTGACCGCCGCCCAGACTGCCTTGACGGAAGCGGACGCGAATTTGCATTCCCGGGAGCAGACGAGCAAACAATTGCGGGAAGATTTCAATGCCATTGTCGAAGAGATTGCTCAACACCGGGTGGAGAACGAAGGCGCGGCGGTTAAGAGCGGACAATTGCTGGATCGGTTGCGCAAGTCCGGTTTGAGCCCGGAAAGGGTATTGGAAGAACTGCCTGAAGATCGGACCGCAGCTTCCTGCGGAGAACTCCTGTCGAAACTCGAGGCCCGCATTCAGCGCATGGGGCCGGTCAATCTCGTGGCGGCGGAGGAGTTGAAAGAGCTTGCGGAAAGAAAAGCGCGGGAGGACAAAATCAGAGACCAGTTGGAGCGGGCGCTGGCGAAACAGCAAGAGGCGAAAAACGAATTCGAAAGCGAAATACGTTCCGGTTTCAGCGCGACCATGAACGATATCAATACGGGTCTGAAAGAATTGTTTCCGCGATTGTTCGGCGGTGGCCAGGCCTTTCTCGAAACGATCGGCGGAGATTTGCTGAATGCCGGCGTGGCGATCATGGCCCGGCCGCCGGGAAAAAAAAATGTCGGCATCCATTTGCTGTCCGGCGGAGAAAAGGCGATGACAGCGATTGCCGTGATATTCACCATCTTCCGGCTCAATCCCTCGCCTTTTTGCATGCTTGACGAAGTGGATGCCCCGCTCGATGAAACCAACACCAGCCGCTTCACGGCTTTGTTGCGGGATCTGGCGGAAACAGTGCAGTTCATCCTGGTCACGCACAATAAAGTTTCCATGGAAGCCGCCAATCAACTGCTCGGCGTGACGATGCGGGAAGCGGGTGTTTCCAGGGTGGTCAGCGTGGATATCGATGAGGCGGCGGAAATGGCGGGCGATTGAGCGGCAGGCATTTTTTGTTAAAGAAATCCGTCAAAATGGTGGATATAGCGAGTGACCCTAGTGAATCGGCGCATGAGTAAATCAGCGCCATAAGCCGATCGGCGCCGTTATGGTGGGAAATCGATGACTGACTTGCGTGAACTACTGATCTTGGCGCTCGCGTTTTTGATCCTTGTTTCGCTGCTGCGGGCGGTGTATGTCATTCACCGGCGCCGCAAAGGGCAGATTCGTCTTTCTATTGATAAAAGTATCGCGCGACTGCCGCCGGAAGATGAAGACTTGGAAAATTCCGAATTGCCCAACGGCGGCGCCCGGGTGGTCGATTCGGCGGCGAACGCCGAGTCCCGGCGGAGCTTGGCAGCGAGAATAGATGGCGATGTCCAAGATGCCGCCGATGGGGAAGTGCCGATATTGCTCGATGTGGCCGCAGCTGGCGCGGTCGATGCGGAAACGGCTGCTGCCGCGGACGCCGAATCCGCCGCGTCCTTGAATGAAACGGCGCCGGATTCCGCAACTGAAACGCGCAAACCCCAGCGCCGGAAATCCTGGAAAGACCAGATTCGCGAAACCCACCACAAGGATGGTGGGGGCGGGGAATTCGATACGGGCGCGGTTTCGATTACGGCCGGGGAACGCATCGGAGAAGAACACATTGGAGTAAAAAGGGCGCCAAGCGGGGTTGCGAAAGTCGCGGCGACGGAAGCGGCGGCGCAGCAGGCGGCTTCCCAAGGCCCGGAAGAATCACAAGATCTGCAAACGAATGAGCCGCGAACTCTGGACGAGCAAGAACAGCCGCAAGAAAACGATTCGCGCCCGGCAGAAGCGAAGGCAGAGGCCGCGGCGGTGTCCGCAACTGCCGGCCCCGAAGCGGCGCAAGCCGAACCACCCGACTCCGATCCGCAATCGGATTCGGAGGCGCCCAGCGAGGCGCAGATCATCGCGATCCATGTGGCCGCCCCCGAAGGCGAACAATTCACCGGTCGCGAGTTGTGGGATTTTCTCCTCGCGGCGGGTTTGCGGCACGATAAAACGGGCATCCTCAGCAAGACCGACGCCGATCATCCCCAGGGAGGTCCCGTATTCCGCGTGGCCAACATGGTCAACCCTGGCACTTTCGATGCCGATGAGGTCGATCAGTTCCAGACGCCGGGCGTCAGCCTGTTCATGCTGCTGCCGACACCGATCAACAATCTGCTCGCCTTTGAACAAATGCTGGCGCTCGCGCGACGACTGGCCGAGACGCTGGGCGGCGATGTATTGGATGGCCAGCGCCAAGCGCTCAGCAGCGCCGGCACCGACGAGATTCGCAAGTGCATCCGCGGTTTTGCCGACGAAAATCGAAGCGGAATCAAGAACGACGCTTCCGGGCCGGCGTCAATGGGCGGCCGTTTCTAGGCATTCGTGGCCACCAAGCCCCAAGCGCCCGCCGCCGCTCGGCGGGAAATCGCGTCCCTTCGCGAGCGCATAGAGCGCCACAATCGTCTTTACCACACCCTGGACCGGCCGGAAATCACCGATGCCGAGTTCGATCAATTGTTGGCGCGGCTGCAACAGCTCGAAACCGAACACCAACTGCAAAGCCCCGATTCCCCCACCCAGCGCGTTGGCGGCGAGCCGCTGCCAGGTTTCGTCCAAGTGCGGCACGAAATTCCCATGTTGTCGCTGGAAAAAGCCTTCGCCAAGGAGGAGCTGCGGCAATTCGAGGCGCGGGCGGCCAAGCGCGCGGGAATCGAAGGTGCGCCCGAGTACTGCTGCGAACCGAAAGTGGATGGTGTTGCGGTGAGTTTGATGTACCGCGACGGCGTGCTCGAGCGCGGCGCCACCCGCGGCGACGGCGTCAACGGCGAGGACATCAGCCACAATGTGCGCACGATTCACGATATCCCCCTGCGTTTGAACACTCCGGATTTGGCCGGTACCCGGTTGGAAATCCGCGGCGAGGTCTTTCTCGGCAAGGCCGGTTTCGCCGCCTTGAACGAACGCGCCCGCGCCGAAGAAGGCAGAACCTATATCAATCCCCGCAACACCGCGGCAGGCGCGATTCGCCAGCTGGATTCGCGCAATACCGCGAAATTGCCGCTGCGGATGTTCTGTTACAGCGTCGGTCTGGTGGAAGGCCTGGCACTGCCGGAAACGCTGGAGGATACGTTTCTGCTGCTGCGGGAATGGGGCCTGCGGGTCAATGAAGGGCGCCGGCTGTGTTCGGGTGTCGCCGAATGCTTGGACTACTGCCGGGAGCTGTTGCGTGACAGGCCGAAGCTGGATTATGAAATCGACGGCGCGGTCATCAAGTTGAATCAGCTGCGTCTGCAACGCGAACTCGGTCAGACCGCGCGCAGTCCGCGCTGGGCGATCGCCTGGAAGTTTCCGGCCGAGGAAAAAAGCGCCAGGGTGCTCGCGGTGGACTTTCAAGTCGGCCGCACCGGCACCATCACCCCGGTTGCCAGGCTCGAACCGGTTTTTGTCGGCGGCGTCACCGTCAGCAACGCCACATTGCACAACATGGACGAGGTGCGGAAGCTGGGTTTGCGGGTGGGCGATACCGTGGTGCTGCGCCGGGCCGGCGATGTGATCCCGCAGATCGTCCGGGTGCTGTCTCCGGGGGAAGATCGAACCGAAGTGACGCTGCCCGAGGCCTGCCCCGAATGCGGCTCGGCCATCGAGCCGGACGGCGAAATTCAATTCCGCTGCCATGCGGGGCTGGTTTGCCCCGCCCAGCGGCGGCAGGCCATCGGCCATTTCGCCTCGCGTTCGGCAATGGATATCGAAGGACTGGGGGAGCGCCTGATTTCGCAGCTGGTGGAATCGGGAGCGGTGCGCAATATCGTCGATCTGTATCGATTGACCGGAGAGCAACTGGCCGACTTCGATAGAATGGGCGAAAAATCGGCGGCGAATTTGCTCGCGGCGATCGAAAAAAGCAAGCAAACCAGTCTCAGCCGCTTTTTGCTGGCTCTGGGAATCCGCGAAGTCGGCGAAGCCACCGCGGCGGCGCTGGCGGATCATTTCGGCGACCTCGCTCCGCTGCTGGCCGCGGATCAGGAAACCTTGCAGGAGGTGGCCGATGTGGGAGATATCGTAGCCGGGCACATCCACGGATTTTTTACCAACGCGGAAAATCTTCAGTTGATCGAGGCCTTGCGCGGGGCCGGCATTACATGGCCGGTGCGGGCGCCGAAGGAAAAACACGAACTGCCGCTGGGGGGACAGACTTTCGTCCTCACCGGCAGTTTGGAGAAAATGAGCCGCGCCGAAGCCAAAGCCAGGCTGGTCGCCTTGGGCGCCAAGGCTGCGGGCAGCGTTTCCGCGCGAACCAGCTGTGTGGTGGCGGGCGCGAAAGCGGGTTCGAAATTGGCCAAGGCGGAAGAGCTGGGAACCGAAATCCTGAACGAAGAGGAGTTCGTGGAACTCCTGAGACGCCATGACGTGGAAATCTGAGTTGAACGCTTCGCTTAAAGGCGTGGTCCGATGAATTGGTGGGGGAAAATTGTCGGCGGCGCGTTCGGCTTCATGCTCGGCGGGCCCATCGGCGCCATGCTCGGCGCCGTGCTCGGCAATTACTTCGATTCCGGCCTGCGGATCGCCGGCGCCCGGGAATTGCCCGGCCGCGGCGACCCGCGGCGGGTGCAAACCGTATTTTTCTCCGCCACCTTCTCCATCATGGGCTATATCGCCAAAGCCGATGGCCGCGTCAGCAGGGATGAGATTCAACTGGTGGAGCGGGTCATGGGGCAGATGCGGCTGACCCCTGAGCAGCGCCGCTTCGCGGTCGATTTGTTCAACGAGGGAAAGAAAGAAGGATTTCCGTTTTTACAGGTGCTTGATCAGTTCCGCCGCGAGGCAGCCCGGCGGCGGGTTCTGCTGCAAATGTTTCTGGAAATTGTCGTCGCCACCGCTTTCGCCGACGGTCGGCTGGAGGGCGGCGAGCGCGAGTTGCTGCAAACCATCGCCGGTCGGCTGGGCTTCGCGCCGGAGCAACTCGATGAATTGCTCGGGCGCATCTCGGGCCAAGCGCAATTCGCGACCGGCGAGTCGGCGCAGCAACAACTGCGCGCGGCCTATCAGTTGCTCGGCGTCGAAAAAAACGCGGGCGATGCGGAGGTGAAAAAAGCCTACCGTCGCCAAATGAATCAGCATCATCCCGACAAACTCGTGGCCAAGGGCCTGCCCGACGAAATGATGGATATCGCCACGCGCAAGGCGCGAGAGATCAAGGCGGCCTACGAATTGATCAAGTCGAGCCGCGCCGGTTCAAAATAAGCCGCGGACGATCGGCACAATCAGCGGCGGTCGCTTGCCAAGCCGCAGCCGTTCTACATGAAAGTTTCGTTGATGTCCCGCAGCACTTCGCCACCCGGGCACAAGTCGTGCTCGTTGAGGCGGTTGAAAGGCTTGTCCACAGTATCCGCCAGCTCATGCCAATCGGATTGCACTTGATTGATATAGAGCAATCCGGTGGCGATTTTCCCCCGCTTCTTGAAATCGTTGACGTGGTGCAGGGCGTTTTCCCGATCATAGGGGTCGTAGCTTTCGCTGGTTTTGTGCAAGTGGATCACCGAGCCGTCGTGCAGCGTGATTTCCTGCTCTTTGCCGGCGGCGTAGCGCGCCGTGATTTCCTTGCGCATGGGCACGAAATCGATCTCGCTCAGCGCCACGTGGTTGTCCCAAGTGTTTTTGTAGCCGTGGGTGGAAAGAGGTGTATTGTTGAAAGTGACGCAGGGCGAAATCACATCGATGAAAGCGAAGCCACGGTGGCTCAGCCCCGCTTGGATCAGCGGTACAAGTTGTTCCTTGTCGCCGGAAAAACTGCGGGCGACAAAGCTGGCGCCGAGATCGATCGCCAAGCTGACCAGATCGATATTGTCGTATTGGCTTTCTTCCCCCCATTTGGTTTTCGAACCGATATCCGCGGTCGCTGAGAGCTGGCCCTTGGTCAGCCCGTAGGTGCCGTTATTGGCGACGATATAGAGCATGTTGATGCGGCGGCGGACGATATGGCAGAACTGGCCCAAACCAATGGAGGCGGTGTCGCCGTCGCCGGATACGCCGAGGTAATACAGCTCCCGATTCGCCAGATTGGCACCGGTGGCGATGGAGGGCATGCGTCCATGCACCGAATTGAAGCCGTGGGATTTTTCCAGAAAGTAGGACGGAATTTTCGACGAACAGCCAATACCCGATACTTTGGCGATCCGGTGCGGCGGTAGCGATAGTTCGTGGACGGCGTGGATGATGGCCGCGCTGATCGAATCGTGGCCGCAGCCGCCGCACAAAGTCGTCAGCGTGCCTTCATAGTCTCGCCGGGTATAGCCAAGCTCGTTTTTCGGCAAGCCCGGGTGATGGAATTTGGGTTTGACGATATAGCTCATGCTTTGGCCAGTTTCCGCTGTCTATTGCCCGGTTCCCGTTGCTCGGGAAGATGCGATTCTTTCGGCAAGTCCCGCAGCAGGGCTGCTTCGATATGGTCGGCGCTGATGACGATGCCGCTGTAGCTCAGAATCGAGCGCATTTTTTCCGCGCCCGCGGCACCGTCGATTTTCAGCAGGCTTTTCAATTGCGCATCGCGGTTTTGTTCGATCACGTAGACCAGTTCATGTTCTTCGATGAAGCGGAAAACCGCCTCGTGGAATGGATAGGAGCGGATGCGAAGGGTATCGAGGGCGATGCCCCGCCGACCGAGTTTGTCCCGCACCTCCGGGATTGCGCCGGCGGTGGTGCCGAAGTAAATCAGCCCGAGGCGGCCGCCCTGGGATTGGATTTCCGGCGGCGGCAGATGCGCCGTCGCGCCGGCGAATTTGCGCGCCAGCCGATCCATGATTTCGGCGTAGACATCGCCGTCTTCGGTATAGGCGGCCATGGCGTCGTGGGAACTGCCGCGGGTGAAAAAGCTGCCTTTGTCCGGGTGGGCGCCGGGCCAGGTGCGCTGGGGAATGCCGTCGCCGTCGATATCGAGGTAGCGGCCGAATTGCGCATTTTCCGCCACCAGTTTTTCCAGTTCTTCGGCGTGGAGCACCTTGCCACGGTCGTACTTGCGGGAGTCGTCCCATTCGAGCGGGTCGCAGAGATGGTCGTTCATGCCCAGTTCGAGGTCGCTCATGACGATCACCGGAGTTTGCAGCCTTTCGGCGATATCGAAAGCGCCGGCGGCAAACTCGAAACATTCTTTCGGGCTGGCGGGGAACAGCAACACATGCCGGGTATCGCCGTGGGAGGCGAAAGCGCAGCTCAGCAGGTCCGCCTGCTGGGTGCGCGTCGGCATCCCCGTGGACGGCCCAACGCGCTGGATATTGAACAGCACCACGGGAACCTCGGCGAAATACGCCAGGCCCAGAAACTCCTGCATCAGGGAGACGCCGGGGCCGCTTGAAGCCGTGAACGCCCGGGCGCCGTTCCAGCCGGCGCCGATGGCGATGCCGATGGCGGCGAGCTCGTCTTCGGCTTGGACGATGGAGAACTTCTTTTTGCCGGTACCGGGGTCGATCCGCAGCCGGTTGCAGAATTTGCCGAAGGCATCCACCACCGAAGTCGAGGGTGTCAGTGGATACCAAGAGGCGACGGTGGCGCCGCCGTAGACGCAGCCGAGGCCGATGGCGGTATTGCCGTCAAGCAGAATCTTGCCCTTGGCTTGGGTCGATGCCCGCAGGTGAATCGGCAGGGGACAGTCAAAATGATCCCGAGCGTAGTGATAGCCAAGTTCCAGCGCGTGGATATTGGGCAGGATGAGCTTTTCCTTGCCGCGGAATTGCTGATGGATCATACCGGTGAGGATTTCGAAATCCAGCGCCAGCAGCGCCGCCAAGGCGCCGACGTAGACGATGTTCTGGAATAGTTGCCGCTGGCCGGGATGCTCGAACTCCCGCAGGCAGATATCCTTCAGCGGCACCGGCAGGAAATTCAATTCCTTGCGCAGGGGCCGCAGGGGTTTGGAGGAGTCGTATAGCACATAGCCGTGGGGCAGCACGGATTCGATATCCTTGGCGATGGTCTGCTCGTTCACGGCCACCATGAGATCCACTCCGTCGCGGCGGCCCAAATAACCTTTTTCGTTCACCCGCACTTCGTACCAAGTCGGCAGGCCCTGGATATTGGAGGGGAAAATATTGTGCGGGCTGACCGGGACACCCATGCGGAAAATCGCCTTGGCGAACAAGTTGTTGGCGCTGGCGGAGCCCGAACCGTTCACATTGGCGAATTTGACGACGAAATCGTTGACCCCGGAAATTTGCCGCGAGCTCGCGGCTTTGACGGCCGCGCTCATGCGTTGACCGCTTTGGCCGTATTGAACAAAAACTTCTGCATGTCCCAAGCCGCGGTTGGGCAGCGCTCGGCGCAGAGACCGCAATGCAGGCAAAGATCTTCGTTTTTGGCCATGATGCGACCGGTGCCCAAGGTGTTGGAAACATACAGGTCTTGGTCGGGATTTTCCGCCGGCGCCAGCAGCCGCCCGCGCAAATCCGCTTCTTCGCCGTTCGTGGTGAAGGTGATGCAGTCGGTGGGACAGATATCCACGCAGGCATCGCATTCGATACAGGATTTGGCGGTGAATACCGTTTGCACGTCGCAATTCAAGCAGCGCAGGGTTTCGGCGTAGCCGAGCTCTTCGTCGAAGCCGAGTTCAACTTCCACGTTGATATCGTTCAAAGTCTTTTTGCGGGAGGCGTGGGGCACGATATAGCGCGGGTCGGCGCTGATGTCATTGTCGTAGGACCACTGGTGGATGCCCATTTTCTGGCTTGCCAGAATGGTTGGGTCGGTGGGTCGCCGGTTTACGTCGCGGCCTTCGCAAAGCAGATGGATCGACAGCGCGGCCGCATGGCCGTGGGCGACGGCGGTGATGATATTGTCCGGCCCCAACGCCGCGTCGCCGCCGAAAAAAACTTTGGCGTGGGTGGACTGGAAAGTGGTCTTGTCGAGCAGGGGCAGATCCCAGCGACCGAATTCGATACCGAGGCCGCGTTCGATCCAGGGAAAGGCGTTGTCTTGCCCGATGGCGCAGATGACATCGTCGCAGGGCAGAATCACCGGTTCTTCGCCGGTGGGAATCAGCAAGCGCCTGCCGCCGTCGTCGTATTCGCGCCGCACCCGCTCAAATTCCATGCCGCACAGCTTGCCGTCCTGTAGCAAATAGCGTTTCGGCACGTGGAAATTGAGGATGGGAATATCCTCGTTCATGGCGTCTTCGATTTCCCAGGGCGAGGCTTTCATCTCATCGAAGCCGCTGCGCACCAGGACTTTGACATCGTCGCCGCCGAGCCGGCGGGAGGTGCGGCAGCAGTCCATGGCGGTATTGCCGCCGCCGAGGACGATGACTCTTTTGCCGATGCGGTCGATATGCTCGAAAGCGACATTCGCCAGCCACTCGATGCCGGTATGGATATTCGCCTCGGCTTGCTCGAACCCGGGCAGCTTCAAGGTCTTGCCGAGGGGTGCGCCGGTGCCGACGAAAACAGCGTTGAAATCTTCCGCCAGCAGCGCTTTCATGCTGGTGATTTCCTTACCGAAGCGGCAATCCACGCCCATATCGAGGATGTAATCCAGTTCCTCCTCCAGCACTTCCACGGGCAAGCGGAAGCGGGGGATTTGGGTGCGCATGGCACCGCCGCCGGCGGCGTCGCGGTCGAACAGGGTGATTTGGTAGCCTAGTGGCATCAGATCCCGGGCCACGGTCAATGAAGCCGGTCCGGCGCCGACAAGGGCGATGCGGCGGCCGTTTTTGCGTTGCGGAATGCTCGGCAGGCGGTTGCGAATATCAGATTTATAGTCGGCGGCGACGCGCTTCAGGCGGCAAATCGCCACCGGCTGCTCCTCGACGCGGCCGCGACGGCAAGCGGGTTCGCAGGGGCGATCGCAGGTGCGGCCGAGAATGCCGGGAAACACATTGGATTCCCAGTTGACCATGTAGGCATCGCTGTACCGCTTGGCGGCGATCAAGCGGATGTACTCTGGCACGGGAGTATGCGCCGGGCAGGCCCACTGGCAATCGACCACTTTGTGAAAGTAATCTGGATTGCCGATATCGGTTGGTTTCATGCGCTTGGAAAAAGACCACAGCCGTGGTTGGAGTGGAGAGTATAGGGAAATTCCATCGAACTTGTATGCGTATGACGGCCGAATCTCCCAAAATTCAAGGGCGGGGCGCGGTCCGAGCGCGATCGGAGCGGCGCAAAAAAATGGCCCGATACTCGCGCATCGGGCCCAAGTTACTATCAAGGGAGAGATAAATGAATCAAGTTCCGAAATGCCTGGATCAAAATCCACTTACGTAGGCTGAGACTACGGCCGCCCGCGAAAGTTCCTGCCAGCCCAAAGTTTTCTTGAGACGATCTTCCCAACGAGATCTTGAGCGCGGACGGTTCGGGCGCGTGTCAAGTGTGAGTCGATGTCAGGTGGGAGTCGGTGTTGGGTGGGAGTCTCGCAGCGGCGTGCGGAGGCATGGATGCCGGAGCCGAGCCTACAGGGATGTATTCACGGCGTCCGCAGCGAGACTCCCACCCGGCACCGACGGGTCGAAGCCAAAAAACTAGCGATATGCAGGGCTTTTGGCAGCCCCGTTAACGTCCGCAGCGAGACTCCCACCCGACACCGACAGGCCGGAGCCCAAAAACTGGCAATATGCGGGGCCTTTTGGCACCCCCGTTAAAGGTTCACCACGCGGAGGTTGGCCAGCTTGAGGGTATTTGCGGTTTCACGATTGGTGATGATGCCGCAGCTTGCGGGGCTGGAGTTGAAGTAGCGGTCCGTGACCGCGCGGAGGTCGTTCAGGGTGGTGGCCAGAACGCGGGCGCGGAAGGCGCGGCGTTGCTCGAGAGTGCGACCGAAGAGATAGTTGTAGTAAGCGGTTTTCGCCTCGCCCGCGGGGGAGGCGGGCTTGTCCATGGCGGCGATAACGCTAAGGATCGCCTCTTCCAGTTTGTGCCGGTCGTGTTGCTCCCGCAGCACCCAGTCGAAGGCGCGGTCGAAATCGTCCAGCGTTTCGCTCAAGCGCGGGTCGCGGTAGGAGAAGCAGCTGAAAACCGCGGCATTCGCGTTTTGGCCGGCGCCGCTGCCGTAGGCGCCACCTTGCTCGCGGATGGCGCGGTGCAGAAATCCGTTGCCGATGAAGCGGGCGAGCACGTGGAGCACCGGATTGTCTTCGTGCTCCGCCGGCACCGTGGGCCAAGCTTTGGCGCAGAAGTTTACCGTGGTGGCGGTGGTCCAGGCTTCGCCAGTGGGCTGCCGCAACGCGGGTAAAGCGAAATTTTCGATAGTTTGGCCGCGTCCATCCTTGGACCAGACCTCGGCGAGATCCTGAACCAAGCGGTCCTGGTGTTCTTGCTCGGCAATCAACAGGAAGCGCTGTTCGCCGGAGGAGATTCGGCGATGCAGGGTGGCGAAATCCTCCAACACGCGGCGCTGCGTTTCGGCGGTGGAAATTTCTTCGGCGAGCGCGCGCAGCCGCCGGATGCTCTCCAAGCCGCCGGTATTGTGCGCCAGCAAGGCCGCCGGGCTCATTCCGCTGCACGCCAGACTGATCGCTAGACTGTGGCCGCGGGAGGTGATGCTGTTCTGCTTGCGCGCATGGATTTGCTCGATCAGATCTTTCAGACGATCGCCTTCGTCAAAGCGCGGTTCGCGCACGGTGGCGCGCAGCAATTCCGCCAGCGCCCGATGATTCTCAGTCAGGCCTTTCGAGCCGATGCTGAACAGCGCGTCATTCGTCTGCACATCGCCGAAATGGGCGCGGACGCTGCTGAAGCTATCGATGCCGCCGCCGACCCGCGCCTGCCAAGCCTGCGTTTCGGCGTAGTTCTTGGTGCCGACCCCGAGTTCGCCGAGGCAGGCGGCATACAACTGCAGGCTGCCGAGCAATTCATCCGGCAGCCGCGGCAAGCGGAAAACGATTTGCTGATAGACCAAGCCGTTGGTGCCCCGAGCGTAGAAATCCGCCGCTCCACCATTCGGCAGGCGCAGACTTTGCCGCGGCGGTTCGGTGATCTCCGCCGGCACATCAGCCAATCCGACCCGGGGCAACAGGTTGGGGTCGTCTTCTTCCGCCTGTCTTTTCCGCAGCCGCCGGGAACGCTCGACGATGGCGACCCGGTCTTGCTCGCTCAGTGATTCCTTGACGCGCGCCAGGCGGCGTTTTTCCAGCGCCGCCGCGCGGCTCGCGAGTTGCGGGTCCGGGCTCAATGTCAGCGTGACCCGATGTGGATTGTCCAGCAGCAAGTCGCGCACCAGCCCTGGGATAAAACCCGGCTCGCGAATGCGTTCCCGCAGTTTGGCCAACACCGGATCCAAATCCAGCATGGCCGCGGGGTCGCCGCGGTGTATCGCCGCGGGGAGGCCCGCCAAGATCAATTGCAGCCCATAGGGATAGGTGCCGCCGCCGATTTCCCGCTGATCGAGCTCCAATTGATGCAGCGCGGCTTCGGCTTGTCCCGCCTCAATGCCGTCCCGCGCGATTTGTTCGAGGGTAGCGAGCACAAAGGCTTCGACCTGTTCCCCGGCATCGTCGCCGCAGCCTTCCAATCCGGCCATGAAACTCATTTCACGGTGGGAAGATTCGAGGCCGCAAAGCGGCGAGGGCGAAGTGCCCAAATCGGTGGACTCCAGCGCCCGCAGCAGCGGGCTGGCGCTGTTGTCGAGCAATACGCCGGCGAGCAACTGCGCATTGAATTGACTTTCCAAGTCGCTGCCGTGGCCGAGCAGCCAGCCCAATACCACATGGGTTTTTCGCTCGGCGTCTTGTTCTTCGACGTGGTAATGCTCCCGCACTCGGACCGGCGCCGCATGGCGCGTTTCGTCGGCGATTTCGATCCGGCCGTCGGCCCGCTGGAATTTCGCCAAGCCGAGATCTTGGAAGCGTTGTTGGTGTTCGCGAGCCGGAATATCGCCAAAAGTCATAAATATCGAATTGCCGGGGTGATAGTGCCGCCGATGGAATTCGAGCAACTGCCGGTGGCTGAGCTTCGGAATCTGGCCGGGGTCGCCGCCGCTGTTGAAGTGGTAAGTGGTTTCCGGGAACAAATGGCGGCACATGGTGTGCCAGAGCACACTGGTCGGTGAACTCATGGCGCCTTTCATTTCATTGAAGACCACGCCTTTGATGGTGAGTTCGCCGCTGGGGTCGTCGGCCTCCGCAAATTCGAGCCGGTGCCCTTCCTGGGCAAAATCCAATTCATCAAGATTGGGAAAAAATGCCGCATCCATATACACATGCAAAAGATTATTAAAGTCTTTTCTATTTTTGCTGGCGAATGGGTAGGCGGTCCAATCGCTGCTGGTAAAGGCATTCATGAAGGTATTCAGCGAGCGCCGGGTCATCATGAAAAACGGATCCCGCACCGGAAACCGGGCGCTGCCGCAGAGGCTGGTGTGTTCGAGAATATGCGCCACGCCGGTGGAGTCCATGGGCGCCGTGCGGAAGGCGACCAAAAACACATTTTCCGCATGGTCGCTGTTGAGGTGGTAGTGCAAAGCGCCGGTGGCGCGGTGTTCGTACTCTTCGACGCGGATGTTCAATGACGCGATCCGACCGTTTTTGCGCAGCGTGAAGGCCGGATGCGGCGCGGGCGCACTGCTTTCGTCAAGGGTCGAAACATGGGCGCCAGTGTGTGCCATTCGCGATAATTCCAGGCTGAAGGAGAGGCGGCAATCCTAACAGATCGGACGGTCGGAAAACCGCGCGCGGCCCACGGGGTCGCCAATCCGGGTTAGAATTTACCCCACGGGGCCGACTCTGATATTGATCGCGGTGCCGAACCGGTCGGCGACGGGGCGTTGCGAATGTCCGTAAAGGAAAATCTGGAGCGGAAATTGCGGCAAGAGTTCGTGCCGCGCTTCCTGGAGGTGGCGAATGAAAGCCACATGCACGGCGGGCCGGCGACAGACTCGCATTTCCGGCTCAGCGTGGTTTCCACCCGCTTCGAAGGCCTGAGCCGCGTGGCCCGCCACCAAGCCGTTTATCGGCTATTGGCGGCTGAATTGGCCGCTGGCGTCCATGCCTTGGCGCTGCATCTGCATACCCCGCGGGAATGGGCCGACAGGGGCGCGACGGCTCCACCGTCCCCGGATTGCCGGGGCGGCGGCCGCTGAGACAGGTTTGTTCGAGAATGGATCAATACCGGAAAAGTGGCCCGACGCGGGACTTCATCGTCGAAAATCTGCTGGCGGCTTTGGTTGCCGTTTGCATTTTGCTGATCGCGGCAATGCCGCCACGGGACGATCCGCCGCCGCAGCCTGTGGTCTCCGCCGAATTGCCGCCCGCTCCGCAAACCGTTTTCCCGGATTTTTCTCTGGCTGAGAACACCGGCGAACGCAAGCGGGTTTTCTTGGGTTTCGTGCAGGACTACATCGTCAACGAAAATCGGCTCATCTCGCTGGATCGATTGCGGCTGCTGTCCCTGGCGGAAACTCCGCCGGCTGAAGTTGCGCCGGCGGAGGCAGCCTGGCTGGATGCGCTCGCCGAGCGCTACGGCGCGCCAGAGGCGGATTTCGCCGGCCACGAAGCTTGGTTGGCGGAGCTATTGCTGCGGGTTGATATCGTTCCGACTTCCCTGGCGTTGGCCCAAGCGGCCAACGAATCAGCCTGGGGCACTTCGCGCTTCGCCCGGGAAGGCAACAATATTTTCGGCGAGTGGTGTTTTACGGCCGGCTGCGGCATCGTGCCGCGGCGCCGGCAGGCGGGGGCGTCGCACGAAGTGCGCAGCTTCGCCACTTTGCGCGAATCTGTGGAAGCCTATTTCCTGAATATCAATACCAACGGCAATTATGGCTATTTCCGCGAACTGCGCCACACCATGAAAGCTCAGCGGCGCGAGCTGGATCCATTGGTCCTCGCTTTCGGTCTAAACCGCTACTCCCAGCGCGGCGGCAACTATGTGAACGAGCTGCAACTGATTATTGTCCAGAACGGCCTGGCGGCGAGGGATGGCCAACATTCCACGATGTTGGGTTTGCTCGAGTAGCGGCGACAGTTCTACTCAGGGATCGCCGGATTGATCCATTGCACCGAGTACCAGTGAAACCGGCGCGAGCCGAGGTTCGGCGCGGTGCAAAGATAGCGCCAGCGGCGACCGGAAAACTCGGCCTCGGGCGCCAGCCGCAAAATCCCCGCCCCGCGGTCGAGCCAATTCATGGGTATCGGTTGGCTGTTGGCGTAGCAGCCGAGACTGTCAAGGTTGTATCCGGCCTCCGCGCCGACTTCGAATTGCAAGGTCACGGCTGGGCTGGACAAGTCGGTCACCGGAGATTCCGGCTCCAGCACGCGCGCGTTGAAGGGCAGGGTGGCGAATTTTAGACTTGCGCTTTCGGCATCGGAAAAACTGCCGGCCAACGGGAATCGCGGCAGGGCGAGAAAATCGGAATGCGGGCCGATTGCACCGGAATTCTGCGCGAAGCCGGTGAAATCCAATTCGCGCAATAGATTCTTGATGGCGGGATCAAACTCTCCGTAGGGATAGGCCAGGTAGCGGTGCGACTGGCCGGTGCGTTCGAGAATGGTCTGTTCCGCCGCCAGCAGTTCGGCCCGCAGGCGCTCGATCCACTCGGCTTCGGATTCCGTATCAGCGCGGTCGAGCATATGTGGATGCTCGACCATGTGGTTGGCCACCAAAACGCCCGCCGCCGCCAGCTCTTCAATTTCCGACCAGCTCATGTAGCCGCGCAAGCGCCGGTCTATCGGGCCGGTGCTGAGAAACAGCGTGAAGGGGAAGCCGAAGGATTGCAGCATGGGAAAAGCGGTGTCGTAGATGGATTGATACCCATCGTCGAAAGTGATCGCCACGGCGCGCTCGGGCAACTCCCCGCCGCCGCGCAGCGCCGGAATCATGGCATCTAGGCCGATGACGTTGAAATCGTTGTCGCGCAGGTATTCAAGATGCGAGCGGAAATCCGCCGGCGAGATCGAAGTGGAAGCCGGCGTGTCCGTCGCCACGTGGTGGTACAGCAGCACTACGCCGCCCGCCGCCGATTGACAGATGGTCAGGCAAAGCGCGAAAACGGCCAGCCGTGAAATCATGGGGCGCGATCCCAGCAAAGCTTGGCGTCGGATTGTAACGGATTCGGTGCGCCCCCGAAGGCGAAGCGGCCGGCGGGAGCATGGATTCCGCCGAAGAAGTTATAATTTCCCGTCAATCTATGGCGACGGAGTTGGGCGATGATTTTCAAGGGTGAAACCCTGCGGGTTGACAGGCTGCCGAGTGGCTGCGCCCTGCTGGAATTCGATCTGCCGGATTCATCGGTCAACAAATTCAATCGGCGGACCTTGCAGGAACTCGCCGCCATGGTCGGGCAGTTGGCCACGTCGGGGGTGCCCGGATTGATTTTCGCCAGCGCCAAACCGGCGTTCGTCGTCGGCGCCGATATCGCCGAATTTCCAGCCATGTTCAATTCCGGCGGTGAGCGCTTGCTTGCTTGGCTGGAAGAATCCAACGCGATATTCAGCGCCGTCGAGGATTTGCCGTTTCCCACCATTGCGGCCATCAATGGTTTCGCCTTGGGCGGCGGTTTTGAATTGGCCGTAGCCTGCGATTTCCGCCTCGGCTCGGAGCGGGCCGTGGTGGGATTTCCAGAAGTAAAATTGGGAATTTTGCCGGGTTTCGGAGGCACCGTGCGCCTGCCGCGGCTGATCGGTGCAGATAATGCCAATCAATGGATTGCCGGCGGCGAGCAGGTTCGCGCCGCGCGGGCCTTCAAGGAGGGTGCGCTTGATGCCGTGGTGCCGCGGGAGAAGTTGATCGGTGCCGCGGAACGGATGATTCAGCGGGCCAACGACGGCAAGTTCGATTATCGGGCCGTGCGCCGCCGCAAAACTTCGCCGCTGATGCTTTCCCCCATCGAGCTGCAGGTTGCTTTCGATACCGCCGAGGCGCAAGTCGCCGCCAAAGCGGGACCGAGTTATCCAGCGCCGCTAGCCGCGGTGCGCCTGATGCGCGTGGCCGCGGGCATGGCCCGGGACGCCGCCCTTGTCGCCGAACACAAAGCTTTTGTCGGCCTCGCCGGCGGCGAGGTCAGCAACAATCTGGTGCAGATCTTCCTCAATGAGCAGGCGCTGGCGGGAAAAGTGAAAAAGTTGGCGCCCAAGGCCGCGCCGGTGCGCGCCGCGGCGGTGCTCGGCGCCGGCATCATGGGCGGCGGCATCGCCTATCAATCGGCCTTGAAAGGGGTTCCCGTGACGATGCGGGATATTGCCCGGGAAGGCCTCAATCTGGGAATGAAAGAGGCGCGCAAGCTGTTGGAGAAACGACTGGCCCGGGGACGCATCAACAGTGCCGAAATGGTGGATATCCTGGCCCGCATCGAACCGGTGCTGGAATTTAAGCGGGTGGGGCGGCCGGATATCGTGGTCGAAGCCGTGGTCGAGAATCCGCAAATCAAACGCCAAGTGCTGGCCGAGCTCGAGGACCATGTGGCCGAAGACGCCATCATCGCCAGCAATACCTCCACCATCTCCATCGATGAACTGGCGAGCGATCTGCGTCGGCCGGAAAATTTCTGCGGCATGCATTTCTTCAATCCGGTGCCGGTGATGCCGCTGGTGGAAGTGATTCGCGGCGCCGCCAGCGGCGAACGCGCCGTCGCCACGGCCGCGGCCTGGGCCAAGACGCTTGGCAAGACTCCCGTGGTGGTCAACAATTGTCCGGGATTTTTGGTCAACCGCATTCTGTTTCCCTACTTCGCCGCCTTCGCCGCTTTGGTCCGCGATGGCGCGGACTTCGCGCAAATCGACCGCGTCATGGAACGCTTCGGCTGGCCGATGGGTCCGGCGCACTTGCTGGATGTGATCGGCATCGATACCGCGGTTCTCTGTCAGGGCGTGCTGGCGGACGGTTATCCCCGCATGGCGCGGACTTTCGACAGTGCCATCGATCTGCTGCACGCGAACAAGGATTATGGCCAAAAGACCGGCGCCGGCTTCTACCGTTACGAACGGGACCGCCGCGGCAAGCTGAAAAAGTTGCCGCGCGGCGATATCGGCGAAGTCATCGCCGGGGCGCAAACTGGTCGCGGGAGCCTCGACGATCAGGAAATTCGCGACCGCTTGCTGGTCGCCATGTGCCTGGAGGCGGCGCGTTGTCTGGAAGACGGCATCGTCTCAAGTCCCGCCGAAGTGGACATGGGATTGATTCTCGGACTGGGATTTCCCGCTTTCCGCGGCGGCGCGCTGCGTTACATCGACCGCATCGGCTTGGCACGGTTCTGCGCCTTGGCGGACCGTTACACGGCGTTGGGCAGCCTTTACTATCCAACGGAAAAGATGCGGGCCATGGCCGCGCGCGGAGAAACTTTTTACCGACCCGAGGGAGGAGAGGAATCATGACGGCGGCCAGAGAAGCGGTAATCGTCGATGCGGTGCGGACGCCCATGGGCCGCTCCAAAAAAGGCGCCTTTCGCCATGTGCGCGCCGAAGCCCTTTCGGCGCGGCTGATCGACGCGCTGTTTGAGCGCAATCCCAAGGCCGCGCCCGGGGAAACCGAAGATGTGATTTGGGGCTGCGTCAATCAAACCAAGGAGCAGGGTTGGAATATCGCCCGCAACGCCGCCTTGATATCGGTGCTGCCCCACGAGGTTTGCGGCCAAACCGTGAATCGGCTCTGCGGCTCGTCGATGTCGGCCCTGCATACCGCGGCGGCGGCCATCATGAGCGGCAACGGCGATCAATTCGTGGTCGGCGGTGTCGAGCATATGGGTCATGTGGGCATGACCGAAGGTCTCGATCCAGATCCACGCGCTTCGCGCCATATCGCCAAGGCGTCTTGGATGATGGGCGTGACCGCGGAAGTGCTGGCCAGGATGCACGGCATAGATCGGCGGCGGCAGGAGGAATTCGCCGTCAGATCGCATCGGCTGGCAGAAAAAGCCCGCAGCGGCGGCGGCTTCGCGCGCGAGATTGTACCCGTGCTTGGCCACGACGCGGATGGAGTCCCGGAACTCGTGGAGCGGGACGAGACGATTCGCGCCGATACCAATGTGGAGGCGCTGGCGCAATTGCCTCCGGTATTCGACCCGGTGAACGGCACGGTCACCGCCGGCACCTCGTCGCAGATCGCCGATGGCTCATCGGCAATGTTGCTGATGTCGGCGCGGCGCGCCAACGCGCTGGGTGTAACGATTCGCGCCAAAATCCGGGCCATGGCCTATGCCGGCGTGGATCCTTCCATCATGGGTTATGGACCGGTGCCTGCATCCCGCAAGGCGCTGGGCCGGGCCGGATTGGCAATCGGCGATATCGAATGCGTGGAATTGAACGAGGCTTTCGCCGCGCAATCGCTGCCGGTGCTGAAAGATATCGGCTTGCTTGAAGACCTTGATGACAAGGTCAATCTGCGCGGCGGCGCCATCGCTTTGGGGCATCCCTTGGGTTGTTCCGGCACCCGCATCGCCACCACCTTGCTGAACAATATGGAGCAACGCGATGCGGGCCTGGGCTTGGCCACCATGTGCATTGGCTTGGGGCAGGGAATCGCCACCGTGTTGGAACGGGTGTGACGGCGGTCTGGCTGGCAAGCGGCTGGCCCTTGAGCCGCTGATTCGGCTGGAGTCGGTCGCTGATGGAAATTCCCTGGCGGAAACTGTCCGAGGAAGCGCTCGTCGCGGTGGTCGAGGAATTCGTCAGCCGCGAAGGCACCGAATACGGTGCCCGGGACTATAGCTTGGCGGAGAAAGTCGCCCAGGTTCGGACGCAGTTGCGCAGCGGGAAACTGGCCATCGATTGCGACCCGAATACCGGCAGCTGCGATATTTTCGTGAAGCGGCCATGAGCGAAGACCCCGCAAGCGACGATTCCGCAGGTGCCGCCGCCGCGGCAACCGTCGTTGATGTGGATGCCAGCGGCTTGTTTTGCCCCGAACCGGTAATGCTGCTGCACAACAAGATTCGCGATCTCGACGCCGGCCGGCGGTTGCGGATTGTGGCCACGGACCCCTCCACCAGTCGCGATATTCCCAAATTCTGCCTCTATCTCGGCCATGAATTGCTGGAGCAGGGGCGGCGTGACGGCAAATATATTTATCTGATTCGCAAAAAGGCGGCGGACGGTGATTGAAGGCGGCGGTCGCGGCCCGGCTCCGGTCCGGCGGCGCGCGCGGTGAAGATTGTCGCCGACAAAGATATTTTCGCCGTCGAGCGGATTTTCAGTCCCTTGGGCGAACTCGTGCTGCTGCCGGGTCGCGCCATTTCCCCGCGCGATGTCAAGGATGCCGACGCGCTGCTGGTGAGGTCCGTGTGTCCGGTAAACCAAACCCTGTTGGCGGGCGCTGCGGTCAAATTCGTCGGCAGCGCCACGAGCGGCACCGATCATCTGGATTCCGCTTGGCTGCGCGGGGCGGGAATCGCCGTGGCTGATACCCGCGGCGCCAATGCCGGCGCAGTGGTGGAGTATTGTCTCGGCGCCATCGCCCGGATGATTCTCGAAGGCCGGCTGGATCGGGGATTCCGCAGCATCGGCATCATCGGCGCCGGCGCGGTGGGGGGGCGCTTGGCGCGCGTCATGGCGGCTTTCGGCGTCGATACCGTAATTTGCGATCCGCCGCTGGCCGCCACCGCGCCGCGCAGCCGCGGTTATCGACCACTGGCGGCGGCGCTGAACTGCGATGTGGTAAGCCTGCATGTTCCGCTCACGCAGTCAGGCCGTCACGCCACCAACCGTCTGATTGATGGGGCGGCGCTGGCGCGGTTGCGGCCGGGGGCTTTGCTGTTGCAGACCAGCCGCGGCGGGCTGGTGGATGAAGAGGCGCTGCGGGCCAGGCTCGCCCTGGGCTCGAAACCGCGGTCGGAGCTCAGTTGCGTCATCGATGTTTGGCGGGGAGAGCCGGCAATCGACTTCGACTTGGCCGCCAAAGCGGATTTGGCCACGCCCCATATCGCCGGTTACAGCGAACAAGCGAAATGGGCGGCGAGCTTGAGTTTGGCCCGGCAAATGGCGGATTTTTTCCAACTGCCGGCCGCGGTTCCGGCCGGGCCGCCGATTGCGGAAGCGCGCATCGCCATCGATCCCGCTTGGCTCGGCGACGGCTTGGCGCATTGGCGGGTGATCGACCGCGTCATGTCGTTGGCGAGTGTCAGCCGTGGATTCAAGCGTTGGGCGGCAACCACCGCCGCAGCGGCGGACGCCGGTGATGCGGCGAGGGATTTTGACGGCATGCGCCGGCCCCTCGTGCAGCGGCGGGCCTTTTCGGCCATTCGCTTGACCGGCGCGGAACAGCTCGCCGAGGAGGAACGCCGCCCGCTGCGCCACGCGGGATTTCGCATTCAAGCCAAGCGGTAGTTTTCCAGCACCCGGGCGATGCCGTCGATGGCTGCGTGCATTTCATCCTCCCGCGGCAGGAAAACCAGCCGGAAATGTCGGTGGTCGTCGAGATTGAAGGCGCTGCCCTGCACCAGCAGCAGCTTTTCCCGCAGCAATATTTCCAGCGCCAGCTCCAGATCGCTGTCGATGGCATACACATCCGGGTCGAGGCTTGGAAACAAATAGATTGCGCCGTCGGGTTTGACGCAGCTGACACCGGGGATTTCGCCGAGCAGCGACCAAGCGGCGTCTCGCTGCCGCGCCAATCGACCGCCGGGCAGAATGAGTTCGTTGACGCTTTGGTAGCCGCCGAGCGCGGTTTGAATGGCATATTGCGCCGGAACATTCGCGCACAGCCGCATATTGGCCAATATGTCCAGCCCTTCGATATAACTGCCGGCGAGCTCCTTCGGCCCGCTGAGCACCATCCAGCCGGAGCGGAAGCCGGCCAGCCGATAGGATTTCGACAAGCCATTGAAGGAGACGATGAAGACATCGTCGCACAGCGAAGCCAGCGGAATGAATTCGGCACCATCGTAGACGATCTTGCTGTAGATCTCGTCGGCGAAGAGGATGAGTTCATGGCGCCGGGCGACTTCAACAAGTTCCAGCAATAGATCGCGGCTGTAGACCGCGCCGGTGGGGTTGTTCGGGTTGATGACGACCAGGGCCCGGGTGCGGGGTGTGATTTTTGCTTCGATATCGGCGGTATCCGGGAACCAATTGTCGGCTTCGTCGCAGCGGTAATGGACCGCGTCGCCGCCGCCCAAGCTGACCGCCGCGGTCCACAGCGGATAGTCGGGTGCTGGAATCAGCACTTCGTCGCCGTCGTCGAGCAGGGCTTGCGTGGCGATCGCGATCAGTTCGCTGACGCCATTACCGAGATATACATCGTCGATGCCGACGCCGGCCACGTGCAATTGCTGGCACTCTTGGGCGATCGCCTTACGCGCGGGGAAAAGGCCTTTAGAGTCGCAATAGCCTTGGGCGTTCGGCAGATTGTGGATGACATCGTGGACAATCTCATCCGGGGCCGCGAAGCCGAATGCCGCCGGATTGCCGATATTCAGCTTCATAATCCGGTGGCCGGACTCTTCAAGCTCCCGCGCCCTGGCCAGCAAGGGGCCGCGGATGTCATAGCAGACATTCGCGAGTTTCCGTGATTGCCGGATATCTTGCATGAGGTGATCGCCTGCGGGCCGAAAGCCCTCGGATGGAAGGCGCGCAACTTACTCAGGCGGTTCGGCGCTGTCAACTTGATTGGGTTTTTTGTCGGCCGGAGTCCGTGGCTTCGACGGGGTCTGCGCAATGGGAAACCCATCGTTGGGAGGTGCGCATGGGACACCCATTGTTGCGAGGGCTTGAGGTTCGAACGATAATGCCGGGATTGATGAATAGGCCGCGCTGGTTTCGGCTCCGGCGCCGGTTGGCTGGAAGAGGCTGATGTGACGGGGAAGATTGAGAAATCCGATGCGCAGTGGCGCGCGGAACTGGCGCCGGAGGTGTATCGGATCACTCGGCGCAGGGGCACGGAATTGGCTTTCACCGGCCGTTATTGGGCCAGCAAGGAAGAAGGGACTTATTTGTGCGCGGCCTGCGGCGAAGAATTGTTCGCTTCGGATGACAAATACGATTCGGGTTCGGGCTGGCCGAGTTTCAGCGCCCCGGCGCAGCAGGGCGTGGTTAGGGAACAGCTGGATCGATACCACGGCATGATTCGCACGGAAGTGGTGTGCGCGCGCTGCGATTCCCATCTCGGCCATGTATTCACCGACGGACCGCCGCAAACCGGCCTGCGCTACTGTATCAATTCGGCCGCGCTGGATTTCCGCGAACGAAAATGACCCTTGCGCCGAAACGCGAATCCGCCGCCGCGCTCTTGGACAATCGCCGCCGCGGTCCGCCCCGCCGGTGATGAAACCGCGAGGATACAAAGCCTGGTTCGGCGCGGTGCCGCTGCTGTTGGCGGCAGCGGCGGCGGCCCAGGAACCGGCGCATACGCTGCATTTTGGTGGTTATTTCGCCCGGGGGGACTTCAACGGCCATTCCGAGACCACCATCCGCTATCTCCCCGCGGGCTATCAATGGCGGGGCGAGCGCTGGGGTGCCGATTTATTGATGTCGGGACTGTCGGTGCGCGGCATCGGCAATGTGCTGGTCAATATCGGCGAAGTCACGAGGGCGGTGGCCGGTTCGGAAATCACCACCGAAACCGGATTCGGCGACACGCTGGCGGGGGTCCGTTACAACCTGCCGCCGGCGGCCGACTGGGCGCCGTTTATCGATTTGCGCTTCGATGTGAAAATTCCCACGGCGGACGAAAGCCGGAGTCTGGGCAGCGGAGAGTTCGACTACAGCTTGCAAGTGGATTTTTCCCAAGTGTTTCGCGGCACCACTTGGTTCGCCGGCATCGGCCGCAATTTCCGCGGCGCTTCAGAGTTGTTTCCCGGGCTGCGCGACAACAGCTTCCTGCAATTGGGTTTCGCCCGGCAAATTTCCGCCCAAGCCGATTTCGGAGCATTCTACGACTACCGCGAAGCACCCGCGGATTTCGCCAAGGAAACCCATGAAATTTATCCCTATCTCAATTACCAGCTGTCGCGGCGTTGGTCGGTGACCGCGCTGGTCGGCACCGGATTCACCGAAGGCAGCGCGGATATCGCGGTGCAGGGGCAGCTGAGCTATCGATGGTGAGCCGCGCGGGCTGCGCGATCCATTTCACGTGTTCATGGGGGGAAAAACGCGCTATCTGGTCAAACCGCCGGATTGGAAACCGCAGCAAGCTCTCGGATTAACGCATCGGCTGGATTCGCGGCGGCAGAATCGCCGGTCGGCGAATTATGCGGCCGCGTTGCACCGGCGGCAGCTCGGGACGCTGAATGCGCTGCGGGCGCCGGACCGCAGCGGCTTCCAAGTTGGATTCTGAGCGGAATTCCGGGCTGGACTCCGCTGCCTCAGGGCTGCTTGTCAACGGGGTCGGTTCAGAGTTGGGTTCGCTGCCTTTCTCGGCGAAATATTGGACTAAATCGGCCCAGCTGGGGCCCTCGTCAGCCGCGGCGGCGGGTGATTCGGGGTGGCTGCCGCTTGGTTCCGTGCGCCCCTCGGTAGAACCGCCGGCCGGAGCAAAGTCCGGCTTGACAGCCGGAGGTGGCGCCGCGGGTGCATTCTGCGCGGCGGCGATGACGACCGGCACGGTGCTTGTTTCTGGCGCCGCGATATCGACCGCTGCTGGGGCGATGTATTTTTCCGCTGGAAGGTGGTAGCCCTCCAGGTCTTCCGAGATGCGCTGGTGAATCAAGGCATCGCGCCGCAACTGCAACTGAATCGAGTCGGTAATCGCAATTTCCGCCGGATGTTCGGCGGCGAATTCCAGGGCGGAAACGACCGTCGGCGGCGGCGCCGCGACCGCTTTCGGCAGCCGCTGAATATCGTTTTCGGATACTTGGTCCGCGATTGGCACCGCCTGTGGTTCGAATCGAATCCGCACTTCGCCCGTGGCACCGAGAAATGGCCGCATACCGGTGCCGCCGAGTCCGCTGCCGCCGGTCGGCGTTCGACCGGTGCCGCCGAAGCCGCTGCCGCCTTCTTCGTCCCCGCCACCAGTTCCGAATCCGCCGGAGCTAACCGCGCCGAGCACGGCGATGGCGACACAGAGCGCAGCCAAAAGCCCTTTCCGAAGATGCCGCAAATGGATCGCCGTTGGCATTAGTCTTTGTCCCCGGACGGTTCCCCGAAACTGTCGGACGCAATGAAATTGAAGACACCGAAGTTTATCCGATGGCGGGCATCGGTTCGAGTGGCATCGGCTTTTTGCCGCGCCAACGCGCGTCGATTCATTTCCGTCAGCGCACTCATGCCCAATTCGTTGGCCAAAGCTCTCAGTTCCTCAACGGAGTCGGCGCCAAGTCCGTCGTAAAACACGCTGCGGTCGAAGTGCGGCGGCTGCCGGCCGGCAAGATTGGCGGCGCCGGCGGCGATATGGTCCCGCAGATTCTTGCCGAAAAAAAATACTTTCTCGTCGAATCCGCGCGCGGGCGTGAAAGCGCCGGAGTTCAGCACCACGCGGTCGTTCTCCAGTTTGGCAACGCCCAATTGAATCCACTCATCGAGAATCACCCGGGAGCGGATGTCCTGCTTGCATACCTCGGCCACCAAAGTATCGAAGCCCGGCCGTTCCGGCGCTTCGGTTTTCAAGGGCAGGGGCAGTGGTCGGCCGTCGGCGTCTGTGTAGCGCGCCGAACCCAGCCATTCGCCGACGATCTGCGCGCCGATGGAGGCGGTGGTGGCGGGCGGCCGCGTCGCGGCGGGTTCGCTCCGCAGGCGCTTGATTTCCTTGCGGTGGATTCCGGTCAGGAGGTTGACGCGGCTGTCCGACAAAGGCGCGTCGCCGACGGCGAACTCCGCTTCGGCGACTTCGACATAAATCGATTTAAGTATTTGCGCCAGTTGCGGATATGTGAGTTGAAAGGGGATCAGCAGGCGAACCAGCGGGCGCAACAGGTGCCGCAGAGCATCGACCAAACGGCTCGGCGGCATTTGCGGCGAGTTTGGGTTGTCCGCGTTCATGCTCGGAATTGTAGTCGCACTTGGGAAAAATTCCCACAAACATTCAAGAGACCGGCGGCGAAGAATTCGCAAATTGTCACAAATGGGTAACAAACTTTGCGCTACACTCCGTGGGAAAAATTCCCACTCGCAGGATTTCCGCGCGCGTACAAGCGAACGGGCGTACCGGCGAAATGGACACTGTTTGAAGCGGACCGGCAAAGTGGAGCAGGCGCGTACCGAGATGGAGCAGCTATCGTGAGTGTCAGGGAAATCCCTTTTGCGCCGCCATTCGCCAATCCATTTTCCGGGGTCCCCGAAACGCGTGCCCGTCGGCATGGGCCGGAAGGATTTTTTCAACTCGCCAACGGCGCGCGGCTCGCTTGGGATAGCCACGGCGACCCGGCGGGATTCCCGTTGCTGTATTTCCACGACTCCGGCAGTTCCCGCTTGGAAGCTTCGTTGTTGCACAACAGCGCCCGCCGCTGCGGCTACCGCTTGATCGCCTTCGACCGCCCGGGTGTCGGCCACTCCGATTTCTTTCATTGCAAATCGCCCCGCGATTTCTGCAAGAATCTTCTGCCGGTGCTGGGGAAACTCGGTATCGACCGGTTCGGCATCGTATCGAAAGGCGGCGGCGGCATTTATGCCATGCATTTGTGCCGCATGAGCCCGCGGCGGGTCGTTGCCCAAGTGAGCTTGGCCGGAATTCCATCCCGCACTTTGGCTTCCCCGAGCGGCGCCTGCTCGGTGTTTTCCAGAGCAGTGCCGTTCGCCGTGGACGGATTGCTGCGCCTGAAGCAGTTTTTTTCGCCGGACCAGCCAGGCGCCGTGCTCTCGCAGCTGCGGGAAAGTCTCAGCTTCGCCGACAAGAAAGTCCTCTCAAGGCCGGAAGTGGCCGATATTCTCGAAGCCGACCAAGCCGAATCCGTTCGCGCCGGCTACCGGGGCTTGGCGCAGGATCTGGCCATCAGCTTCCGCCAACTCGATCTGCCGTTGGAGGAAATCGCCGTTCCCACGGAAATTTGGCACGGTTGCGCCGATCGCCTGACCCAGCGCGCGGACTGCGAATTTCTCGCCACCAAACTGCCACGGGCTCGATTGCACCGGGTTTCCCAGCGCGGCCATTTCTTTTTCATCCAACATATGGACGAAGTTTTCGGCAGCCTGCGCCGCAATTGGCGCGAGCCCGCAATGCTGCTCAATTGAACCGCCCGGTTCGATATGGGAAAATCCGCGCTGCCCGGATCGCGGTTCCCCGCGCGGTCGTCTGATTGGTCGCGCATCCGTTTCCCCGTGCGTAGATCGGTTCGGCTAACCAAGGGCCCGCCGGCTGACAGAGCCCGCCCCGCTGACAGAGATGGAAAAATGCAAGTTTCACTGAGCCGTTCCGAAGGGTTGGAGCGGGAACTGACCATTGAGCTGCCCATCGCCGAGGTTGAAGCATCGGTCGAGGAAAGATTGCGGAAAACGGCCGGCTCGGTGCGTCTGAACGGCTTCCGCAAGGGCAAGGTGCCGATGAGCCTGCTGCGCAAGCGTTTCGGCCCCGGCATCCGGCGGGAAGTCATGGGCGAGTTGATGAGCCAGAGCTACATCGAAGCGATTCAGCGGGAGGAGCTGCGTCCCGCAAGCCAACCCAAACTGGAACTCGCCGACCCGGAGGAAGCAGAAACCGGAACCGGAGCCGCCGAATCGGACCAGGCGCGGAATTTGCGTTTCTCGGCGACTTTTGAAGTCTACCCGGAGGTTGAATTGCCGGATTTCGGGCGCATAAAACTGGATAGTTTAACGGCCGAAGTCACCGCGGAAGATGTTGCCGAAATGGTGGAGACTTTGCGCCGGCAGAGGCAAAGCTGGGAGCCCGTGGAGCGGGCCGCGGCCGCCGGCGATATGGTCAATATCGACTTCTCGGGCACGATCGACGGCGAGGAATTCGCCGGCGGCAAAGCCGAAAAGAGCAATCTGCTAATCGGCTCCGGGAACATGATCCCCGGCTTTGAAGACGCGCTTGAGGGCAAGAAGCCGGGAGAGGAATTTTCTTGCGGGCTGAAGTTTCCAGACGATTATCCCCAGGCGGATTTGGCGGGCAAAGAGGCGCTGTTCACATTCAAACTGCACAGCGTGAGCGAGTCTCATCTGCCGGATGTCGACGACGAGTTTTACAAGGCCTTTGGTGTCGAGGAGGGCGGCGAGCAAGCCTTCCATAAAGAGATCACCCGCAATATGGAGCGGGAGCTGAGAGCCGCTCGGCGCAAGCGGATGAAAGCCAAGATCGGCGAAGCCGTGGTGAAGCGGGCCAATTTTCCGGTGCCGGAGAGTATGCTCGCCGAGGAAATCGGGCGACTGCGGGAGCAGACCCGCGCGCGCTTGGGCAAGGCCGCCGGGGAGACGGCGGAACTGCCCGATACCCTGTTTCGGGACGAAGCGCGAAACCGCGTCGTCATGGGCTTGGTGCTGGCCGAAATCGTCGGCAACCGGGAAATGAAGGCCGATGCCGCGCGGGTGCGGGAAACCATCGAGGAAATGGCGTCAACCTACGAAAAGCCGGAAGAAGTCGTCCGATGGTATTATGGCGACGAAGAGCGTTTGGACGGCATTGAAAAGATGGTTTTGGAGGATCAGGTTTTCGACTATATCGCGGACCAGGTCAAACTGACCGAAAAACAGGTTTCCTATCAGGAAGCGATTCGCGGATAAGTATCCAGCGACCAGTGATCGGAAGTAGGTGGGCGATGACCGGGAAAATTTGGAATACCCATGATGGCGCGGCTCCGGGCCGGGGCTCGAAGGAGGACATCCGAGCCATGAGCGGCAATCCGCAGGCCGTGCGTTCGGCGCTCGTGCCCATCGTCGTCGAGCAGACTTCCCTCGGTGAGCGCTCCTACGATATTTACTCCAGACTGCTGAAAGACCGAGTGATTTTTCTCACCGGCGCGGTTGAAGATCACATGGCCAATTTGATCGTCGCCCAGCTGCTGTTCCTGGAGTCCGACAATCCAGATAAAGACATCCACCTCTATATCAATTCCCCCGGAGGCTCGGTGAGCGCGGGTTTGTCGATCTATGACACCATGCAGTTCATCCAGCCCGAAGTGAGTACGATGTGCGTGGGCCACGCGGCCAGCATGGGTGCGGTGCTGCTTGCCGGCGGGGCCACCGGCAAGCGCTTCGTTTTGCCCCATTCCCGCATCATGATCCATCAGCCCAGCGGTGGCGCCCAGGGACAGGCCACCGATATCGAGATCCAGGCGAATGAAATCGTCCGCGTCCGCAAGAATCTGAATACGCTGCTGGCGCGCCACACGGGCCAAGATGAGGAAACCATCGCCCGAGATACCGAGCGGGACCGTTTCATGAACGCTCGGGAGGCGCTCGACTACGGCTTGGTGGATAAAGTAATCGAAGCCCGGGCAGATAATCGGATAGACAGTCGCAAAGTCGACCGGAAAGGCTGAGCATCCGGGAAAAAATCACCGTGAAAAAGCCACTGTGAAAAAGACAAGCGCGGTACGGGCTTCAAGCTGCAAGCTCGCGGGAATGATTGCCCCGCCATGACGAGCAAGCACTACAACAAGGGCGGCGGTGGCGGTGGCGGCGGCGAGTTGCTGAGCTGCTCTTTCTGCGGCAAATCCCAGCACGAGGTCCGCAAGCTCATCGCGGGCCCCTCGGTTTATGTTTGCAATGAGTGTGTCGATCTTTGCAACGACATAATCCGTGAGGAGAATGACGTCAAGGAAGCCGGGTCGGGCAGCCGCCGGCTGCCGAAACCGGAGGAAATCAAGCAAACCCTGGACGAGTATGTAATCGGTCAGGAAAACGCCAAGAAGGTACTCGCGGTCGCGGTGTACAACCATTACAAGCGGCTCCGCACCGACCGCCGCCGTTCCGACGTGGAGTTGGGCAAAAGCAATATCTTGATGATCGGCCCCACCGGCACCGGCAAGACGCTGCTCGCGGAAACTTTGGCCCGCATGCTCGAAGTGCCGTTCACCATCGCCGATGCCACGACGTTGACCGAAGCCGGCTATGTCGGCGAGGATGTCGAAAACATCATCCAAAAGCTGTTGCAGAAATGCGACTACGATGTGGAGCAGGCGCAGATCGGCATCGTCTATATCGACGAAATCGACAAGCTGTCCCGCAAATCGGACAATCCTTCGATTACCCGCGATGTTTCCGGCGAAGGCGTGCAGCAGGCGCTGTTGAAGTTGGTGGAAGGCACCGTGGCCTCGGTGCCGCCCCAGGGTGGGCGCAAGCATCCACAGCAGGAATTTTTGCAGGTCGATACGTCCAATATCTTATTCGTCTGTGGCGGAGCCTTCGCGGGTTTGGACAAAGTTATCCGCGCCCGCTCGGACAAGAGCGGCATCGGCTTCACCGCCGAAGTGCAGTCTGCGAGCAATAAGAAGCAGGTAGGCGAGATCTTGCGCGATGTTGAGCCGGAGGATCTGATCAAATACGGCTTGATTCCAGAATTCATCGGTCGTCTGCCCATGATCGCCACTTTGGACGAGCTTGATTTGGATGCCTTGATCAGAATCATTCGCGAGCCGAAAAACTCCCTGACCAAGCAATTCGCCGAGTTGTTTGACATGGACGGCGTGGAAATCCAATTCCGCGACGACGCGCTCGGCGCCATCGCCGAAAAAGCCCAGGAGCGCAAAACCGGCGCCCGGGGGCTGCGTTCGATTATGGAGTCGGTGCTGCTCGATACGATGTACCGCATTCCCTCCATGGAAAATGTCGGCAAGGTGGTCATCGATGCCGCGGTGATTAGGGGCGATTCCGAGCCGCTGTTGATGTACGAAAACGAAAATGCGTTGCAAGCCGGAATTTCCAAAGCGGAATAGCCGCCCGCGGTGGGGTCTATGACAGATACTTCAGCGCCGGAATCCACCGGTATCCCGCTGCTTCCTTTGCGGGATTTGGTGGTGTACCCGCAAATTGTGCAGCCGCTTTTTGTCGGTCGGCCCCGCTCCCAGCGCGGGCTGGAAATGGCCATGGCCGACGACAAGCAGGTGCTGTTGGTCGCCCAGCGGGATCCGTCGGAAGACGATCCCGCCATGAAAGACTTGTTCGAAGTCGGCACCGTCGCGGCGATTCTTCAGCTGGTGCGCCTGCCGGACGGCACCGTGAAATTGCTTGTTGAAGGTTTGCAGCGGGCCCGTTTGACCAATGTGCGGCTGGAAGGCGACCACTATCGAGCCGAGTACAAAGTCATCTCCTCGGAAGCGGTATCCGCGAAGGAGGGGCAACTATTGGTGCGCTCGCTGTTGGCGCAGTTCGACCAATATCTGCAATTGAGCAAAAAGATTCCCCCGGAGGTCATGACTTCCATTTCCGGCATCGAGGATCCCGGTCGGTTGGTGGACACGATTGTGTCGCATCTTTCCCTAAAACTGCCCCAGAAGCAGGAATTGCTGGAACAGTCCGACGTGACCGCGCGAATGGAATTCATGATGGGCCTGATTGAGCACGAGATCGAACTGCTGCAGGTGGAGAAGCGCATTCGCGGCCGCGTCAAGAAGCAAATGGAAAAGAGCCAGCGCGAGTACTATCTGAATGAGCAGATGAAGGCCATCCAGAAGGAAATGGGCGAACTGGAAAATGTGCCCAACGAAGCCGACGAACTGAAACAGAAAATCGAAAAGGCGGGCATGCCGAAAGAGGCATTGGAAAAGTCTCTGACGGAATGGAAAAAACTGAAAATGATGTCGCCGATGTCTTCGGAGGCTTCGGTGGTCCGAACTTGGCTCGACTGGATGACTTCGGTACCGTGGAAAAAACGCAGCAAGGTGCGGCTGGATCTGCGCAAGGCGGAGGAGATTCTGGAAGCGGACCACTACGGCCTGGAGGAAGTCAAAGAGCGGGTGCTCGAATATCTGGCCGTGCAAAAGCGCGTGAAAAAACTCAAAGGGCCGATTCTGTGTCTGACCGGACCGCCGGGCGTGGGCAAGACTTCGCTGGGGGAGTCCATCGCCCGGGCGACCAATCGCAAGTTCGTGCGCATGGCGCTTGGCGGCGTGCGTGATGAAGCGGAGATCCGCGGGCACCGCCGCACCTATATCGGCTCGCTGCCGGGCAAACTGTTGCAGAAGCTGGCGAAAGTCGGGGTGCGCAACCCCCTGTTTCTGCTCGACGAAATTGACAAAATGGGCATGGATATCCGCGGGGACCCGGCGGCGGCGTTGCTCGAGGTGCTCGACCCGGAGCAGAACCACAGTTTCAGCGATCACTATTTGGAAGTGGATTACGATCTGTCCGATGTGTTGTTCGTCTGCACCTCGAACTCCATGGATATCCCGGAGCCCCTGCTTGACCGCATGGAAGTGATTCGCATCCCCGGCTACACAGAGGACGAAAAAGTCGGTATCGCCAAACGCTATTTGAACCCCAAGCAGCAGGTACTCAACGGTATCAAGGAGGGCGAGCTTGAGATCGGCGAAGACGCGATCCGCGATCTGATCCGCTACTACACCCGGGAGGCGGGGGTACGCGGATTGGAACGGGAAATCGCCAAAATCTGCCGCAAAATCGTCAAGGAACACGCCTTGGCGCCGGCAGCCGAAAAAGTGCCAGCGGAGACCGAAAAGCGAACAGGGACAGCCGAAAAACCGGCGGCGACCAGGGTAACGCCGGATTTGCTGGAGAAGTATTGCGGGGTCCGAAAATTCGACCAGAACACGGCGCAGAGCGAAAACAAAATCGGCCAAGTCAACGGCTTGGCGTGGACCCGGGTCGGCGGTGAATTGCTCACCATCGAAGCCAGCGCAGTCGAGGGCAAGGGTAAAACGATCAAGACCGGCTCCCTCGGCGACGTCATGCAGGAATCGATTCAAGCCGCGCTGACGGTGGTGCGCTCCCGCGCCTCGGCGTTGGGCGTTGCAACGAATTTCCACGAAAAATTCGATATCCATATCCACGTGCCCGAAGGCGCCACGCCGAAGGACGGTCCAAGCGCCGGCGTCGGAATGTGCGTGGCGCTGGTCTCAGTTTTGACCTTGATTCCGGTGCGGGCGGATGTATCGATGACGGGAGAAATCACCCTGCGCGGCCAGGTGCTGCGCATCGGCGGCTTGAAGGAAAAGCTGCTGGCGGCCCACCGCGCCCAAATCGAAACTGTGATTATTCCGGCGGAGAATGAGCGGGATTTGCGGGAAATCCCCGACAATATCAAAGCCGATTTGCATATCGTACCGGTGAATTGGATCGACGAAGTTCTTGAAGTGGCGTTGCAGCGCCTGCCCACGCCCCTGCCGGAGCGGGAGGTCGCGGGCAGCGGCGAAAACGCGGGCAACAAGCGAAATCGGACGAAGCAAGGGGAAATCGATTCCGGTGGCGATGGCGAATCCATCAGCACCCATTGAGCGCGCCCGGTCGAGCCGACCGGACGTTGCGCAGTCGGGGGAGCTCGGCGGAAAAGATCGCAAAATTTGCCGCCGGGGGCGGTTGAGATTACCTCGCGGGAATGTTACAACTCGGCACACTTTCCTCGAAAGTAAATCTTCATCCAAGCAATCTGAGAAGGGACTAGCATGAACAAATCCAAACTGATCGAACTGGCGGCGTTGAATGCCAATGTGACCAAGGCGAGCGCCGCCAGGGTCGTGGATGCCACACTGGACGCGATCGCCGACTCGCTGAAGAACGGCGATTCCGTCGCGCTGGTGGGTTTCGGCACATTTTCCGTCCGGGAACGCGCCGCGCGCTCCGGCCGCAATCCGAAAACGGGTGAAGCCATCGAAATCGCGGCGTCCAAGATCCCGGCTTTCAAAGCGGGCAAGGCACTGAAAGACGCGGTAGCCTGATAGACGCCGGGGCTTCCAAAGACGCCGTGGCCCCAAAAGAGCCCCGCCGTGTCGTTATCGGTTGGAACTAGCAATATCAAGAAACGGATTGGAAGGCTGAAAGCGGGCGCGTCCTTGATGCGCCCGCTTTCAATTTGTCCCGGAGAAGCGGCCGGGGGCTGCGTTCATCCAGTGCATCTAAAGTGGTGCGGGCAATGCTGCAAAGTATTCGAGACGGTTCACAGGGTATAGTCGCCAAAGTAATCATCGGCGTGATCGTATTGGTATTCGCGCTGTGGGGGGCGGAATCGATTATCGGCGGATTCGTCGACACGCCGCCGGTCGCGGAAATCAACGGCGAACCAATCGACGAATTGCGTCTCCAGAACAGCGTGGGGCAAGTCCTGGCCTCCATCGGCCCGGAGGCTTCGAATCTGGATCCCGGCCTGATCGAGGATATCGCGCTCGGCCAACTCATCGACGAAGTATTGCTGCGGCAGGTGGCCGAGCGATCCGGGTTGGCGGTATCCTCGGCGCAAATCGATCAGTTCATTCTCAATTCCCCGCAATTTCAGATCAACGGCGTATTCGACAGCGAGCTTGCTGTGCGCACCATGGCGGGGCAAGGTTTGTCGGTGGCCGACTTCCGCGCCGATCTCAGCCGCCGCATGGCGGTATCGCAACTTGCCAACGCCTTCATCGGCACCAATTTCCTGACTCCGACGGAACTCCGGCAATTGATCGAGCTGCGGGCCCAGACGAGGGATATGCGCTATATCGCCATCCCCATGGGCGCGCGCACGCTGGCAACGCCCATCAATGATGCGCGCATCCGCGAGTATTACGATGCGAACGAGGAGGCTTTCCGGGAGCCGGACAACGTTGTGGCGCGCTATGTCGTGCTCGACAAGGCCGTGATCGCCGATGAAATTGAACTTGCACCGGGAGAGGCGCAGGCCCGCTACGAGGAAGAGCGCGCCGACTACCAGGGCGCCGCGGAAAAACGCGCCTCGCATATCCTGTTCGATACATTCGAATTTACCGAAGACGAGGCCATGGAGCGGGCCCAGGCGGCGCGGCTGCGGCTTGACGCCGGTGAGGATTTCGCGAGCCTGGCCCTGGAGCTTTCCAGCGACACCATTTCCGCCGAGGTCGGCGGTGATATCGGCTACACCGACGGCACGGCCTTTCCCCCGGAGGTCGAACAAGCTTTGGCGGAACTCGAGGTTGGCGGGACTTCCCAGCCGGTGTCGAGCGAATTCGGGGTCCATTTGCTGCTGCTGACCGAGGACTCGCAGAACGAGTATCCGCCGTTTGCGGAAGTCTCAGCCCGGATCGAGAACGAATTGAAAAGCGCCGAAGTGGAACTGATTTATTCGGCGCGGCTCAATGATTTGTCCAATCTCGCATTCGAGAGCGGCGATTTGCTGGGAATTTCCGAGCAGTTGGGTTTGCCGGTGCTGACCAGCGCGGCGTTCACCCGCAGCGGCGGCACAGATATCTTCGCCGATCCGGCTGTGGTGGCCGCGGTCTTTTCCGATGAAGTGCTGCTTGATGGCAACAACAGCGATGTGATCGAAATCGACGATGCCCGGGCCGCGGTGGTGCGGGTCGCAGAGTTCAACGAATCCTTCATTCGGCCGCTGGAAGACGCCCGGGCGGAAATCTCCGTGTTGTTGCGTTCGGAAATGGAGCGCGAGGCGGTAGCCGCGATCGGCGCCGAATTGCTCGGCGCATTGGAAAACGGCGGGGATGTCGATGGCTTGCTGGCCGAGAACGATTTGGCTTGGATCGAGCAGGAGGCGGTCGGGCGCGATGACAATCGAATCAATTTCGAAATCGTGCTGCATTTGTTCGCTATGTCCCAACCGGAAACCACACCGTTGCGCGATGGTGTCACGCTCGGCAATGGGACATTCGTGGTAATCGAACTGAGCGCGGTCCACGCCGGGTCCCTGGACGATCTGCCTCTGGAGCAGCGCCAGGAGTTGGCGCGGTCGCTGGCGCAAGATCTAGGCAACAACGATTTCGAAAGCTACCTGCGAACCCTGCGCGAGGAAGCCGACATCAACCGCCCGCAAAGCGTCGGTTTCGGCGCACCCTGACCGCAGCGGTCCCGGCAAGTCCCCGGCCGGGCGGTCGAACTGCACACTGGGGTCAATCGGGAAGGGAGCCCATGGCGGTGGTGTTGAAGCCGCCGTCCACATACAACACCTCGCCGCTGATTCCCGAAGCCAAATCGGAGCAGAGAAAGGCGGCGGCGTTGCCGATTTCATCGATGGTGACGTTTCTTCGCAGCGGCGTATTTTGGGCACTGTAGTCGAGCATTTTGCGGAAGCTCTTCACGCCCGAGGCGGCGAGCGTTCGCACCGGCCCGGCGGAGACGGCGTTGACCCTAATGCCTTCAGGGCCGAGGCTTGCCGCCATATAGCGCACATTCGCCTCCAAACTCGCTTTGGCCAGTCCCATGACGTTGTAGTTCGGCAGGCTGCGCAGCGCGCCCAGATAGCTCAGGGTCAACAGCGAAGCATTGTCGGCCAGCAGCGGTTTGGCGGCGCGGGCGAGGGCGGTGAAGCTGTAGGAACTGATTTCATGAGCCGTGAGGAAGCCCTGGCGCGTGGTGGCGGCGATGAAATCGCCGTCGAGCGCGTCGGCCGGGGCGAAGGCCAAACAATGCACCAATCCGTCCAAACGATCCCAGTGCCGCGCCAGATCCGCGAACAGACGCTCGATTTCCTCGTCGCTGCCCACATCGCAGGGAAACAGTAAATCGGAGCCGGTCGCGGCCGCCATTTGCGCCACCCGACCGCGCAATCTTTCGTTTTGGTGGGTGAAGGCCAGCTCGGCGCCTTCCCGGTGCATCGCCCGGGCGATGCCGGTGGCGAGCGACAATTTGCTGGCCACGCCGAGCACCAAAATTCTTTTTCCCCGCAGAAAAGCCATCGTTAGCGAACTCCATGCATGAAATAGGTCAGCAGCGGGGCCAACAGCAGCGCCAGCGTGCCGATGCCGATGCTATACCAGCCCGCGGCTGAATACACTTCGACATAGTTCGCCAGCGCCGCCCCCGCATCGACCACTTCGCCGCCGACGGTATCGGAACCGGTCATGGCGGCGATATGGCCGGAAACATAATTGCCCACGGCGGAGGCCAGGAACCAGCAGCCCATCATCATCCCCACCACCGACGGCACCGACAGCTTAGTGGTCATCGACAGCCCGACCGGAGAAATGCACAACTCGCCCATGGTGTGCAGCAAGTAAAGTGAAATCAGCCAGATCACGCCCACCGCGGCGGGATCTTCGGCCCCAGAGGCACCGTAGACCAGCAACAGAAAGCCCAGTCCCAGTTGGATCAAAGCCAGCGCGAATTTCGCCGGCGTTGGCGGTTCGATGCCGCGGCGGCCCAGAAACAGCCACAAGTAGGCGAACAGGGGCGCCAGCAGGATGATGAAAGCGGAATTGACCGACTGAAAAGCCGCCGCCGGAACTTCAAAGCCGAAAATGAAACGGTCCACATTGCGGTCGGTCATCAGATTCAGGGAAGAACCGGTTTGTTCAAACAATCCCCAGAAGACGATCTGGTAGCTCATCAGAAACAGACAGAGCAGCATCCGATTGCGGTCTTCGCGCCCGCAGCGCAAGAAGGAATAGGCGATGACCAGCCCGGTCATGCCCACGAGGAACGCGCCGAGCAGTCCGCCGATCAAGGCGCGCATTTGCATCAGTTGCCAGAACACCAGCACGCCGCCGATGGTCAGCAAATAGATCACCCACTCGGTATTGACGCCCGGCGCCAGTTTGCGCCGCAGCAGATGCGGGTTCTTTGGTTCGCCGGCGCCGCCGAGCAGGTGTTGCCAGCGGACGAACACCAGCAGGCCGGCCAACATGCCGACGCTGGCGGCGCCGAAGCCCCAACTGAAGCCGCGGTATTCCAGCATAAAGGCGCAGACCAGAGCGCCGAGCATGGCGCCGATATTGATGCCCATGTAAAACAGCGTGAAGCCGCCGTCGCGGCGAGGATCGTTGGGTTTGTAAAGCGATCCCACCAAAGTCGAAATATTGGCTTTGAGAAAGCCCACGCCCATGATGATGAACGCCAGAGACAGATAGAAAATCTGCAAATACAAGGCTTCGCGGTCGACCGTGGCCGCGCCGTCGACCACACTCGCAACTGCCGGACTGCCTTCAAAGGCCATGCCCCCGTGACCGATGATCAGCAGCACCGCGCCAAGGATGACCGACCGCTTCGCGCCGAGATAGCGGTCGGCGACAACACCCCCGAGCACGGGCGTAATATAGACCAGAGAGATATAGGCAGCATAAATGCCGGCAGCCACTTGGTCAGTAAACAGGAAATGTTGGGTGAGATAGAAAATCAGCAGGGCTCTCATGCCGTAATAGCTGAAGCGCTCCCACATTTCAGTGAAAAAGCACACCACCAATCCTTTCGGGTGGCCCAGAAATTCTCCGCTTCCGGCAGCCGCGGCCGCGCTGATTCCGTTCATGGTTGCCACCTCTCGGTTGAGGGCGCGAACTGCCGCGGGATCAATAGGGTTTTGCCCGCGATGATGAGGTCGCCGTCAAGGCCGTTGCGCGAACGCAGCAAGCTCAGAGGCACCGACATGGCGCGGGCGATGCCGCCGAGGGTGTCGCCGGGCTGAATGCGGTAACGGATATCGTCAACCGCGACGGCGCCGGGGTCCCGCCGCAGCGCGAGCGCCAGCGATTCGGCGTTTTTGATCGGTAGATGCAGCGGGTGGGGGCCGCCATCGGGCGGTGTCCACCACTGCCGGTAACCCGGATTCAATTCCCGCGCCGCATCCGGCTCGACTCCGGCCAATTCGGCGGCGCTCAAGATGCTTGCGCCGTCGTCCAATTCGACGTGCCGCAATACTTCTTCGTTGGCGATGGCCGGAAACACCGGCGCGTCCCCGCCGTGCTCCGCCAGCAGGCTGGCGAGCGCGAGTATCCGCGGCACATGAATCTCGGTTTCCGTCGGCAATGGCAAATTCCAGAAATCCGCTTCGGCGCCGGCGGCGGTCGCGGCGCGGGTCAGCCGGCCCACCGTTCCCGGGCCGGAATTGTAAGCGGCGAACGCCATCAACCAGTCACCGTCGAATTGTTTGGCCAGCGCTTCCAGGTAGTCCAGTGCCGCGCGGGTGGCCAAGATGGGGTCGCGGCGGCCATCGAACCATTCATCCACCCGCAGACCGAGACCGCGCCCGGTGCCTTCCATGAACTGCCAAGGCCCGACCGCAGCCATGGTAGAGGTGGCGTTCGTCTTGAAATCGCTTTCCACAAACGGGATGAGTGCGATCTCCATGGGCAGGTCCCGTTGTTCGATTTGCAGCGCGATAGCGTGTAGAAACGGTCGGGCGCGCTCGCCCGCTCGCTGGAAGAACTCCGGACGGGACTTGAAACGGCGCACCTGTGCCGCAACGGCCGGATGCGCATAGTGGCACCGCAGTTTCAGGCCAGCGGCGATGCGCCGCCACAGATCTTCGTAGGCCTCCGGCGGCAGCGGACTTTCCGCCAGCGGCGGTTCGCTCGTTCGGGCGTCGTAGAGGAAGCCCGCCGCGTCTTCTCCCCCAACCGCATCGGAACCCGGCGCGACAATCGCCGGGGCGGCTTGGTCGGAGGCTTCGCGGTCCGCCATCGGCGGTGCGACCGCGCATCCCGCCAACAGCAGCGTCAGCCACAGAGTCGATCGCGGCAACACCGGCGCGGCGCGAGCCATGGCTTGGAAATGACGGAGTTTCAGAATTGATCTTTCCACTGGCGGATCGCGGCGAATACTTCGGTTTCATCGGCCGCGCGGCGGCCGAGACGCCGCGCGGCGCTGGCGGCGAGTTCCGGTCGTCCGCAGCGCAGAAACGGATTGGTCGCCAATTCAAGTTCGATACTCGAAGGAAGTGTCGGCAGGCCGCTGTCCCGCTTGCGCTGTTCCTCAGCGATACGGGTTCGCAGGCGCTGGTTGGACGGCTCCGCCGCGGCGGCGAAATCGAGATTGGCCATGGTGTATTCGTGGGTGCAGTACACGGCGGTGGCGGGCGGCATGGCGGCGAGTTTGCGCAGGGAGGTCAGCATCTGCGCGGGAGCGCCTTCAAACAGCCGGCCGCAGCCGGCGGCGAACAAGGTGTCTCCGCAGAGCAGAATCGGCGTATCATGCCGACCGCCGTCATGGAAATAGGCGATGTGGTCCAGAGTATGGCCGGGAACTTCAAGCACATCGAAATCGACACCGAGGATTTCGACGCGGTCGCCTTCGGTCAAGACCCGCTCAACATCATCGATTCCCGCGGGGCCATGAACCCGCGGGCGGTGTTTTTCAATCAGCGCGGGTAAACCGCCGGTATGGTCCCAGTGGTGGTGAGTGATCAGTATATCGGTCAGCCGCAGCCCCTCGGCGGCGAGGAAATCCAGCACCGGCCCGGCGTCGCCCGGGTCCACAACGCACGCTTTTCCTTCTTCCTCACCCCGACCGCCGCCGCCGAGCAGAGTCCAGATATAATTGTCCCGGAAGGCCGATATTGGGTGAATTCGCGCGATCATGCCAGAACTGTCCTGTACCGGACGCGAATGTTAACGATTTGAGCCGTGATTACAAGCCGCAAGCATGATGCCAAATAATTCCGCCACTCCCGACGGGTTGGGCCGGGGCAGTTCGGAGGCTTCGGCCAGCGCGGAATCCGCCATGACGCCGGCCCGGCTGGCGGACTCGGTGGACCAGTGGTTCCGCGCACCCCAGGGTGCCGCCGTCGCCCGCTTCGAGGCGCGGGCGGTGAAACCGCTGCTGAAGCATTTGTTCGGTTACCGGATTCTGCAACTCGGCAGTTCCGGCCACCGCCCGATCATCGACGACAGTTCGCCCTACCACAAAATTCGATTCTCCCCTTATTTTCGTCCGGGTTCCGGCGTGGCCGTGGCGCGGCCGGAAGAACTGCCGCTGGCGTCGGACAGTGTCGATGCCGTGGTGCTCTATCACGCCCTCGATTTCGCCGGTGACAGCCACCGCCTGCTGCGGGAAGCCACCCGGGTGCTGCGTCCGGGAGGGCGAATGCTCATTGTCGGTTTCAACCCCCATAGCATCTGGGGGCTTTGGCGCCTGTTCCGGCGCCGCGCGGGTATTCCCTGGGGAGGCCGCTTCATCGCCCCGGGTCGGTTGGCGGATTGGCTGCGGCTGCTGGATCTGCAAATCGACAGCATCCATTACAGTCTGCATTTTTTGCCCCTGCGGATGAAATCCCTGCTCAGGCTGTCCCACGGTTGGGAACGCCTCGGCCGCCGGCTCCATTCACCCTTTGGTGGTGCCTACATCGTGTTGTGTGTGAACAAGGTCGCGCCGGCGACGCCGATCATGAGTCGCTGGCTGCCGCTGCGGACCCGCGGCGGCGCGGTCGTCGCCTTCGAGGGCCGCGCCGCCCGCAGCGGCACTGAATGAGGCCCATGGCAAGCTGCGTTGAACTGTTCACCGACGGCGCCTGCCGGGGAAACCCCGGCAAGGGCGGCTGGGGAGTATTGCTGCGCGGCGGCGGACACGAGCGGGAACTGTACGGCGGCGACCCGCGAACCACCAACAACCGGATGGAGTTGACCGCGGTGATCATGGGTTTGCGGCAACTCAAGCGGCCTTGCCGGGTTCGCGTCACCACCGATTCGGAATATGTCATGCGGGGCTTCAATGATTGGCTCGCGGGCTGGAAACGCCGCGGTTGGAAAACCGCAGCAAAAAAACCCGTTTTGAACCAGGATCTGTGGCGGCAACTCGATGCGGCAGCCGCCGGCCACGAATTGAGCTGGGAGTGGGTGAGGGGGCACAGCGGCCATCCCGGGAACGAACTGGCGGACCGTTTGGCCAACCGCGGCATTGACGAGTTGCCGTCCACCGACAGCGGGGGAAACTGAATGCGAATCGTGGCGCTGGATACCGAAACCACCGGACTGGAGATCAGCGAAGGTCACCGCGTCATCGAAATCGGTTGCGTCGAATTGGAAAACCGAAGATTGACCGGGCGCGAATTCCGCCGCCTGCTCAATCCCGGGCGCAGCGTAGATGCGGCGGCTTTCGCGGTGCATGGAATTGGCGACGAGGATTTGGCGGATAAACCGGTTTTCGCCGACGTGGAGGCGGAATTCATCGAATTTATCGCCGGCGCCGAGGTGATCGTCCACAACGCGGCTTTCGATGTCGGGTTCCTCGAACACGAATTGTCCATGACGGACTCCGAGACCGCAAAGCTGGACTCGGTTTGCGAAATCACCGACACATGGTTGATGGCGAAAGCCAAGCATCCAGGCCAGCGCAACAGCATCGACAGTCTTTGTCGGCGCTACGATATCGACACCAGCGCCCGGCAAAAACACGGCGCCCTGCTCGACGCGCAATTGCTGGCCCAGGTTTGGTTGGCCATGACCGGCGGCCAGATCAACCTCATGCTCGGCGAAGAATCCGGCGCCGCTGGGCAACAGCGGGCGCACCGCGAACGGGAAACTCCCGGCGCGCCACTGGTCGGCCACCCTCCGAGCGCGGAGGAACTAGCGGCCCATCGCAAACTGCTGGAGAAAATCGACGCTTTGGCGGGCGCAGGCTGTCTCTGGCTGCAATTGGAATCGGAAAACCGTCGCGCATCCGGCGAAGGAGATTTGTCCCACGACTGAGTTGCCCTGAAGCTCTGTCAGCCCAAAGCCATTATGTCGCTTGTCTACTGTGCTTTGACAAATCTGTTGTATGTGTTGACAGTCCCCGAAGTCAGTGCTAGCTTCCGCCGCACAATGACAATTTCAACCAAAAACCAGCCATTCGACTCCACGATTCGCAACCAATATCGCGAGCGTGGAAGGCCTGCTCGCAAGCCGTTTGCTGGCGTTCACCCCCCCCCCCCCCCCCCCACCCTACAGCTAGTCAAACGCTGTAGCACTGTTGTCAAGCGCGGGCGCCAAAGGCGTCCCTCGAGCTCTTTGCGGCCATCTATTGCGGCCTGCCGCCAAGCACACGAAATCGAGGGGAGTTCCAGCGCACCCTTGAATAGCGAAGACAAGCACGAGCTTGGAGCCTGCCATCGAACCAACGTAGGCGGTGTATGTCGCCGATTGCGTGGACGATGGCGTTTTTTGCACGAACGACCATCGTAACCCCATTTTATTGACCGTTACCGTTCTGGAGCTTCAGCCTCAAAGGAGGCACCCCATGACTCAAGATACAGCCAAGATGATGACCTACGATGCCAACAAAAAGAGCGCCGGTATTGCCTACGTGCTCCGTATTCTTTTTGGGACTTTGCGAGTCCATAGATTCTATCTGGGCGAGAACCGCACCGGTTTTGCAATGCTGGGAGTTACCGCGCTCATCCTTGTGATTTACCTTGTCTCGACCACTGTGTTGACGTTAGCTACTTTGGGTTTTGGTTTCTTTATTACCCTCATTATATTACCTCTTTTGTTGATTTGTCCGCTCATCGATTTTTTCCTCATCCCAGGGATGGTGCAAAGCTATAACAATAAGTTGGCGCAGACCATGAAAGAATGATTCTTCGATGCTTTTCTATGCGTTGCAGCGGCAGAGAAGGTAGCTCTAAAGCCGATAGAGATTTGGAGGAAGCGGTGGGCAAAAAAGATTCCCTGTATTGGAGAGACATTGAGGAAAGAATACAGGAGTTAGAGGAGAAATCCGGATCGGAAGAAGATGCAGCGGTGCCTTTGGCTGACGCCATCAAATTCACCAAGGCTATGGTGGGATGTTGGGAGCTTGATCCAGAAAAAGCGGCGAAAGTCGATGCCAAAGAGCTGGAAAAATTTGGTATACGAGATGCAAACAAGGTTCCATCTCGGCCTCTTTCCGATGCCAAGAATTTAACGGACAACCCTGCTGAGCAGCAAGTAAATAAAATTTACACGAGTTGGTGCGATCTGGTGGTTTCCGCGTTTCACAGATTCGACGAGGTCATGCGTATTTCGCTTGCCAAGATAGAGAATCGAATCAGAAGAATCTCCAGCCTGTCGGAACCCGCCCAAGGAGACATCAGTGACAATTTCTACGCCAATGAAATCGCAGCTATCGAAGATGAAGCTGAGGTAGATCTAGGATTGGAAAGCCGGCTTGCAGAGGCCATGAATCAGTTCAGGTCGCAAAAGAATCTGTTCCGAAAATTTCGTGATGCCCATGGGCTGCGACGCAATCCCAACTTCGAGTATTCCAGTGTGGCGTTTCTCTCCATCGCGATCATTTGCATCGGTACTGAAACGGTGGTCAACGGTTTCATGTATGCACAAGCTTCGGAGTCCGGGCTCGTTGGAGGCTGGTTGCTGGCGTTTGGGTTGTCAGCCGCGATTTTTTCCTTTTCCTTTGTTGCTGGATGGGTGCTGAGGGAGAAAAATGCCATGGCGGAAGAGCATAAACGCCATGGTGACGGTGCCGACGAGCAGGCTGAGCACACCGAGGCCGAACGTTCGGATTGGCAGCCGACCATTGTGAAACCTGTTATCGGCTGGCTTGGATGGGCTCTGGTCTCGATGATTGTTCTGCTGCTTATCTCTTTCGTGTGCGTTTATCGAGACGAGGCGAGCTTGCTGGTATCAAGCGCTGACCCAGCGGCGGAGGCCATGGCGCAGGCGTGGGCGCGCCTTTGGGCGTTTGACCTCTTTCCCAGGGCGGACATTGAAGGCGTTTTGCTCATTCTCGTCAATTTGTCAATCATGGCGATAGCCACCTACAAGGGATACACCCATTCAGATATCGTTCCCGGCTACAAGGAACAGGCATTGCAGTTTTCGAGGGAACGCCGCAAATTCAAGAAAATGATCGCCGAAGTCAGGGACGACATGGTTGTTGGGGGGAAGATGCTAGACGAACGAGTCAGTAAATTGACACCCTATTCAAGCGAGATGGTAAATCAGATAGTCGATCAGTTCGATGATGGTCTTGTTGCCCGTAAAGGCCTGCGCGCTGCAGTTGCTCGCCAATTGGAACTGGTTGAAGAGGAGTGCAATAGTCGGCTCTCTGCTTACCGCAAGGGAAACGAGCCTAGCCGCCCTCGCCCCGAGCCCGCTCCGAGTTACTTTCAGGATCGCTGGGAGTTGCCTGTCAAGCCGGAAATGAGAGCTGTGGCCAGGCCTGGAGTAGACTTGCAGGAACTAGATGTAGAAAAAGCTGTCAGGTTGATTGGAGCTCATCACCGAGAGGCCACAAAATTGATAAGGGATGCGGCCAAGGCTCGGTACCGGGATAGACTGGAGAGTTACGTCACGGAATCTGAAACCTATCAGCATGAGAAAAACGTCAAGGAACAAGAACACGCCAGGGAAGAATCAGACACATAGCGGGTAGAAAAACCGCGGAGAAAGCGAATGTCCAAGCGAGATATCCGGCTCTTGTTGATTGCAGGTTGCGCTGTAGTTCTGTTCGCTGGGTTTATTTTTTGGAGAGTTCGTACGGCACCCATTGATGTTGAAATAAGTGCAGCCGACTTCTGCCCCGTGGACCGCTCACTCATTCCTGAATACGCCATGGTTTTGCTTGATCTATCCGAACCGGTCGAGGGGGGCAACGCCATCGAGCTCGAGCGACGGATGGTGAATGTCGGAACTTCTCTAGACCTATATGGCAAGCTGATCATCTACGACATTCATGACAGATCGGAACCGATAGTTTCGATGTGCCGACCTCAAACCATTGAGGAGTGCGACCCTTTCACTGCGCCACGGGCATGCAGGGGTGTGCAGGAGGAGTTTGAGAGATCTTTTGAGACACCCGTTACCGAGGCAATAGCGGGCTTCTTGTCCAGGCAATCCGAACGCGATTCATCTCCTATAATCGAAGCGATCAATGATGTGTCCACGCTGTCCGAATTCTCGGAGGCTCCTGCTGGCGACAAGGAATTGTATGTGTTGTCCGACATGCTCCAGCACACCCCGGGTGTTTATTCGCACCACAGGGCAGTTTCCTCGAATGAGATAGATGTCCTGAGTAATTCGACTTTCTATGGCCTCCAGAAGCCTGATCTCACCGGGGTTTCGGTAAGCGTTCTGTATCTTCTTCGGCCAAGGTATCTTCACCTGCAATCGGACTCTCACAAGGATTTCTGGCGCCAGTTTTTCACAAGAAATGGTGCCGAGGTTGATATTTCAGACTACAAGTTCTCCAGCGGCAGCGCCTCTGCTTCCAGCCAGCCTTTTTCTCCCGTCAGGGGGGGCGTGGCAGAGAAGGAGGAGGTTATTCCAGAACCTCCTGTTCCTGACCCTGAGTATGGCGCTTTCACCGTGGTTGTCGAACCATCCAGCGCGGTTGTTCGGTTGCTTAATCATTCGGAGTCGTACGAATCGGGCATGCGCCTGCCACCTGGAGAATACGACATTGAAGTCATAGCGGCGGGATTCGAGTCACAACAGCGCATGGTTTCACACGGAACATCGTCAACTACATTCGGTGTTGAATTGGAGCCGGTTCCTGTCTTGGTGTCCGAGCCATCGGAAGCACCCAGGGAAATGCCAAAAAAGGAAGATCCCTACCAACGGCTGACAACCGTGCTTGGGCGGTCACCCGCCGGGGAGGCTACAGACCAGAACGGGTGGACGGATTTGCATTACGCTGCTTTCCTAGATATGGGAGACCTTGTAGATGATCTGGTTGATGGCGGAGGGAATCCAAACAAACAGACGATTGCGGACGAAGAACAAATTTCGGATTCGGTGGTAGAAGCGCTCAACTCGTTGAGTGGAAGACGACTTTCCAAAACGCAGCGTTTGGCGAGAGCGCCTCTTCACTACGCCGCTGAAAGCGATGCCGAGTCTGCCGCCATGCGGCTGATAGCACGTGGTGCGGACATTAACTTGAGAGATTCGCGCAGGGAAAGTCCGCTCCATATTGCCACCCGATACGGTTCAACAGGGGTTCTGGCCTTGCTGCTGAAGGAAGGCGCGGAAGTTGATGCCAAGAATGAGGATGATGCTACGCCGCTGCACATAGCGGCGTTTTACGACTCTTCCCTTGCAGTCGAAATGTTGGTCGAGGCGGGAGCAAGCACGGAGGCTCGCGCCAATGCGAGGCAGACACCTCTTCATTACGCGGCTTGGCGCAACGCTACAGAAGCATTGAACACATTGATTTTGGCTGGCGCCAGCTTGGGCTCTCGCGCCGATGACCGATTGACGCCACTCCATTACGCCGTCGACAATAGCTCCCTTGAAGCAGCGCAGGCGCTTGTGTGCGCCGGTGCGCCAGTCAATGTAAGAACCTCGATAACCTCAGGCAGACAAACGCTATTGGAGTTCGCAGAGGAGAAACAAGCCAGTCCAGTTTTGATCGATTTCTTGCAAGACGCCGATGTTTGCGCTCGTTGAATCGATTCTGGGTCTCCGTATGAGTTCGAGGCATAAGACATGCCAGGCGATGTGCTCTTAACCCGCGATTCCTCACCACCGGAACAACTTCATGGGACCGTGCCTCTCCCGACCACACTGGTAGCCTCGGTTGTCATGGCGCCAACAGCCACGTCAGAACATCATCCGACCATGCCAGCGCGGGATTACGGACATGCTCTACTGACAGACTGGAGCCCCGTCGAAGGCAAATGACGGCGGCTATGCGGAGCTGAGGGTGAATACTCCTTCGCGCCAGCTCCCGATTCACCGGGACGCAGCCGCACGGAAGCGGCATCGTCCCCACGGTGGGTCCCCCAGCGCGAGCTACAGTGCCTTGAATCCGATGAAATTCGGGGGGGGTCGGCTGCTGACGACCGGCCTCGCTCCCGCCAAGCAGCGGGGCAGCAGCACCACGGTTATCGGCCATCAATTCACGCCCTCCCAAACCAACGCAGCGAATACTAGCGGGGGGAGAATGGGGCTGCCGGTTGGCGGCCTATGCGCCCCAAATCACGACCGGGGCGCCGCCGGATGCCTCTTCGCGGCGGAACAGGCGCTCGCCCCATGGCTTCGATTCGTCAGACTCGAACACCACCAAGTGGCCCTCCGCCGTGCCGCACGTGTCCATGTAGTCCCGCGTCTGCTCCAAACCCTCGGCAATGACCGACTGCATCGACGACCGGTCGCGCCGCACCTTGCACTCGATGACGATGCGGCGCTCGTCCTCGCCATTGCCCAGCGGCCAGCGAATCAGCAAGTCTGTGCGGCGACGGCCCAGCGCGTACTCCCGCTCAATGCGTCCGCCGCCGTTCACCACGCGCTGTAAGTACGCTTGCAACAAGAGCTGCGGCCCCGCCTCCTGGTACGCGAAGCGCTTGATCCAATACTCGCTGTTCTCCCGATGAAATGATTGGAAGCCACGCAGCATCCGCTCCACGTCCAGCGTCTTGCCCGCCAGGTAGCCGGTGCTCTCGTCGGTCATCTCATCCTGCATCACCCACGTCAGTTCGCGGGGCACCACTTCGGCGTAGACCGGGTTGGCGATGCGAACGGGGGCGTCCACCGCCACCAGCCCCAAGTCGCGGACGTACTCCAAGTCCCGCGGCGAGTGGCTGCCCCCGTCTACTCCCGCCAGCATCGGCTCCACCACCCGGCGCACCCGGCCTTCTTGCAGCTTGTCCGCCAACTGGTCCAGGTGCGTCTCGCGCCGCGCAATCAGCCCCTCGCGCGCCGCCTCCACCGCCGCCGCGGTCACTGGCTCACCCCGCTGCCGCGCCGCGCGGGCGGCCTTGTCCCGAAAGCAGGTCTCGTAGGCCAGTGCGTTCACCAGCCACGGCTGGCCGCAGGTGGATGCCGCGATGCGTTCAATGGCGGGCTCCGTGAACGCCTGCCCCGACTCCGCCGTGTGCTGGGCCAGCAGCGCGCGCACCTCCGCCTCGCTGAAGTCGCCCAGGCGCAGCGACTCGGCCTTGATGTTGAAGGCGCTGCCGCCAGTCACCGGCGCCTTCTCCGAACTGGCATGAATGCGGTAGTCGCGGATGTCGCGCACCCCGCACAGGATGACCGACTGCGGAAACAGCGCCGGGCGCTGCGGATAGCGTGATCTCAGCTGGCGCAGCACCGAAACCAGCGTGTCGCCAATAAGCGAGTCGATCTCGTCAATGAACAGCACCAGCGGGCGCGTGTCGCAGCCGCTCAACAACGTCAAGGTCTCCGCCAGCGCCGCGTGGGGGCCGTGCTTGGCAAGAATGTCCATCCCCGCGCTGCCAATCTCATCGTCTCCCACCATCACGCGGGCGCCGTGGGCCAGATCGGTGAGAATGGTCTGAATGGCGGCGTGAACATCCTCGCGCGCCGCCTGCGCCGCCTCAATGTTGGCGTACACGCAGCGGAACTCGCTGCCCGCGTTGAGCCGGTCCGCCAGCGCCAGCAACATCGATGTCTTGCCGGTCTGGCGCGGGGCGTGCAGGATGAAGTATCGCTTCTGCTGGATCAGCGTCAGAATGCCGTCCAAGTCCACCCGCTCCAGCGGCGGGATGCAGTAGTGGTCCGCGGCGACCACCGGGCCAGTGGTGTTGAAGAAGCGCATGGCACCAGTATGCCCTGATTGGCACTTGAAGGCGAATGGCGGTGCCGATAGCCAAGCGCCGAGCGGGTGCCCGGGCTATGCCCCAGACGGCCACCCGTGCGGGTTCAGGACCTGTCGGAATTTTGGGGTTCGGCGCTTGGCGCGTCCTCAAGCCCGACAACGGACTCGTTCGGCATCATGCGGGAGGAAGGCCTCAAGCTCCGTCTCCACGGCGTCGAGGATGATCCGCTGCGCGTTCGCGCACCAGATCGGTGAGGGCGTCCTGAATGGCTGGATTCTGCAATTAAACAACCCTATCCTTGCACATGGGCCGCGATTAGAGACCACGCCGACGCATCGCGCGAGAAACGAACAGAAACACTCGCCGACCTGCGTATCGACAACATCGTGGACTACCGGTAACTCCTCGACGAAACAGTCCGGAACCTCACAAGGAAACGACACTCAGGAGCAGACCACCGTCGACAACGCCAACGAAGTCGGCAAGAGAACAAGACGCAGGACAGACCAAAGCGACCAGGGAAGCCCAAGGAGATGAAACGAACAAACTGGAGAAGAAGGCTCGATGTCGCTCTCGCGACGGTAGCAATGCTCACCATCGAAGTCACGGTTGGCAGAGCTGCAGCCACAGGGACAACACCCGCAACGCAAGCCGAACACCTGGACGGATCAACCCTGATCGGACTGGCCATCGTGATCGTCATCGGATACCTCCTCGTACGGCGACTGTCAGGAGAATCCCCGAGGCACGAAAGTATCCGCAAGCAGCTATCCGGGAAGGCCTTCGTCACCGACGGCGACGGGGTCAGAGTGTGCGGGCAGGAGGTCCGGTTCGCCAACCTGGACGCACCCGAGTGGGATCAACCGGCAAAACACGCAGATGGCTACTGGTTCAGGCACGGCAGACATGTAAAGCGCGCATTGAGCAGGAAGATCGGCGGGAAGGACATCGTGGTCGACATCGAGGAATACGACAAGTTCGGACGCGCCGTCGGCACCGTGACGTGCAACGGCGAGGACATCGGCGCATGGCTCGTACGCGAAGGACACGCAATCGCCTGCTACGGACGCCGATACAAGAGCATCGAGCAGGAGGCGAAAGCGGCCAGGAAAGGCATGTGGAGCCATGCCGTGAATATCGATCCGAGACAATGGCGCCACAAAAGGGCACGAGGGTTCCAGATACCACGGAGAAAGATACGAGCCATCGTGCGCCTGATGCTGCGATAGACGCCCGACCGACATCAGAGCCGCATCAGGGCCACAGCGTGCCGAGGGGAAGCGGCAGCACAGCATGCGGTCAGGCGGCACAAGATTATGGAAGAATTGACAGCCGCGCCGCAGCACTGAACTCCCCGGAGAGGCCAGGGGCGTTTCTACTTCGCGCTGACAGCTGCCCGAAAGCTGTTGAACAGGCTGCGCAAAGGCTTTACCATCCGCCTGCGTCGCGTTGGCGGCAGGCCGTCGAAAGAACGGTGCCTTTTTCAAAGGCTGGCGCGCGAATCCCATTCACCCACTTGGATCGGATCACATGGAAACGCTTGTTTGGAATACCGATATGCTGGTTTCCGGCATTATTCTCGCAATTACTTTCACCGCGATTTTTACCGAGGGCATCCACGGCGTGCATCGCGTTAAATGCGCCATGATCGGTGCCGCAGTCATGGTCGTCGTCGGCAACGCGATGGGCTTTTACGACCCCCACGGCGCCGTCGAGGCGATCGATTGGAATGTGATCCTGTTGCTCGGCTGCATGATGACCATCGTCGCCATCATGATTCCCACCGGCGGTTTTCAGCAACTGGCGTATTGGGTCGCCGATTTCAGCGCCGGTCGCCTGTTCTTGCTGCTGGCCTTGATGGGCACTTTGGTCACCGTGCTTTCGCTGCTGCTCGACAATGTCACCACGGTGGTCATTTTCGGCCCGCTCATCATCCTGATTTGCCAATCCATGCGCATCAACGCCATCCCTTTTCTGCTGGCGGCGGCGCTGTTGTCCGACACCGGCGGCGTGGCGACTTTGGTGGGTGATCCGCCGAATATCATGATCGGTTCCGAGTTCGACATCAGTTTCAACGAATTTGCCCAGCATATGTTCCTGATGGTGCTGGCAGCTTGGCTCGTGATTCTGGTCTTTCTCCGTTTTCTGTTCCGCAAGGAACTCGCCGTGACCCCGGAACCGTTGAATCTTCAGGATCGCCAGCAACTGGTTGACCCGCGCACCTGGTACGGCGCGCTGGCGGTGCTCGGCGTCATGGTCGTCGGTTTCATGGCCCACCGGGCTTTGCACTGGGAGCCTTGGTTCGTTTCCGCCCTTGGTCTCGCCGCTCTTGCCGTTATCGGCAAAAAATTGGATATGGAAGAATCCTTCGCCCATACCGAACTGGCCTTGCTCGCGTTTTTCGGTTGCCTGTTCGTGATTGTCGGTGGAGTGGAACACAGCCAGTTTCTGCAATACATTGGTCAGTTCGTCATACCCTACGCGCAGAATGATTTGCTGATGGCCACGCTGCTGCTGATGTGGGTGTCGGCGATCCTTTCGGCCGCCATCGACAATATCCCGTTCACCGCCGCGATGCTGCCCATTTTGGTGGGGATGGATGCCCAAGGGGTGAATGTCACACCCCTGCTGTGGGGACTGGCGGCTGGTGTCGGCATGGGCGGCAACGGCACCCATCTGGGTTCCACCGCCAATGTGTTCATTGTTTCCATTTCGGAAAAGATGGCCAAGGACGCGGGCGACCCCAGTCTCGCCATTACGCCGGGCCTGTGGTTCCGCAAGGGCCTGCCCGTGATGCTGCTGACATTGGTGATTTGTACCATCATTATGTACTTTTTCTGGGGCTTTTTCGAAGACCCGCTGCGGGATATGCCGCTGCTGCCGCCGCAGTAAGGTTCCCGCCCGCATCTAGCGGGCCGGCGGCAACTCGCGCCGCCGGCCCGCCATGCCACCTCTTCCAACAGCCGCTTTATCCAGGGACTGTCGGCATGGTTCCGCCAGCTCCAGCTTCTTTTCAAGCAGGGCAAGCTCCCGATTCCGCCAAATTGATGCTGTTCCGGGATGATCGGATTGTGCTCAATGGGGATGGCTTGTATTGGTCTGTCCACGATGCCAGGGGCCGGCTCGGCGGTGTTCCATCCTGGCTGGCCGTGGCGGAGATTGACGGCGTGCCGTATTTGGCGGCGGAACTCGAAGCGGACGCGGCCAAACTGGAGAGCAAATCCCTGCGTTCGCTTTATTCTGGCGAACGCGATAGCGATCTGCGGCTGCTGTCCAGAGCCCGGCAACTGCTGCATTGGCGGGGCAGCCATCGATACTGTGGAACCTGCGGCGCGGCCACGGTTTTACGGGATGCCCAGCGCTGTCTGGAATGTCCGGTTTGCGCGCGGCAGTTTTTTCCGCGCATCAATCCCTGCGTGATCGTGCTGGTGACCCGCGGCGAGGAGGTGCTGCTGGCCCGCAACGCGCGCTTTCGCGGCGGTTATTACAGCTGCCTGGCGGGTTTCATCGAAGTCGGCGAAACCCCCGAGCAGGCGGTCGCGCGCGAAGTGCGCGAGGAGGTGGACGTGGAACTGCGCAGCATACGCTACGTGGAGAGCCAGTCCTGGCCTTTTCCATCGCAGTTGATGCTCGGCTTTTGGGCGGATTACCGCCGCGGCGAAATCACCCCCGAACCGGGAGAAATCGAGGCGGCCGCTTGGTTCCACATCGATTCGCTGCCGCCGACACCCGCGGCGGCGGTTTCGGTGGCCGGCAGATTGATCGACGGCTACGCCCGGTCTCTGCGCGGCGGAAAAGGAGCCACCGGCGGTTGAGCGGGGCCGCGGCCGGCGGCTCGGCGGAATCGGTTGCAAGCCGCGTCGGGCCGGGCCCAAGGTCGGCGCCGACTACGTGTATACTTGGCCGCTTTCTGAATTCCCGCGGTCGCGGGACCCTGGGCCGGATTTGGGAGCGAATTGGTGGAATATCTGATTGAATACGGCATGTTTTTGGCCAAGGCGGCAACCATCGTCGTGGCCATCATGCTGGTGGTCGGCGCCATCGCCACCGCCGGCGCCCGCCGCCGGGCGCCCAAGCGCGGCCGCGTCAAAGTGACTGAATTGAATCGCCACATCAAGGGAATGCGCGATGTTCTGCGCGCCAGGGTGCATGACAAAGCCGAATTGAAGCGACTGGGCAAAACCGAGAAAGCCCAGCGGAAGAAAGACGCGAAGGCGGCGAAAAAAGAGGCGAAAGAGCGCAGCCGGCGGGCGAAAGAACGAGCCGCCGGCGAGTCCTCCGCCAATCAAGACCCGGAGCCGGACAAGCGCGTGTTCGTGCTTCGCTTCAAAGGCGATATCGCGGCGGAAAAAGTCGCCTGCCTGCGCGAGGAAATCACCGCGATTCTGGAAATCGCGAGGCCGCCGGATGAAGTACTGCTTTGTTTGGAAAGTCCCGGCGGCCTGGTACACGCCTATGGTTTGGCTTCTTCGCAGCTCGCCCGCATCAAAAAACGTGAAATTTCGCTGACGATCTGTATCGATAAAGTGGCGGCGAGTGGTGGCTATATGATGGCCTGTTTGGGCGACAAGCTGATCGCCGCGCCGTTCGCGATCATTGGTTCCATCGGCGTTCTGGTGCAAATGCCGAATTTCCACCGGGTGTTGCAGCGCAAGGAAATCGACTACGAACTCATCACCGCCGGCGAGTTCAAGCGGACCTTGACCACTTTCGGCGAAATCACCCAACAGGCCCGGGACAAAGCGCAGGAGGATGTCGATACGATTCACGGGGTCTTCAAGAGTTGGGTGAAGGAGCACCGGCCGGCGGTGGATATCGACCGCATCGCCACCGGCGAGACTTGGCTGGGCAGCCAGGCGAAGGATTTGCTGCTCGTCGATGAAGTCGGCACCAGTGACGAACGCATCGTCGGGGCCTGCGCGGAGTATAAAGTTTTCGAGGTCGAATACGTGATCCGCAAATCGCCCCAGGAAAAACTGGGCAAAGCCTTGTACTCGGCGGTGGACCGACTGCTGCTGAAATGGCTCAACAAACCGGCGGATTCCAGTTTTCAATAACCGCGCCGCGGGTCCGGCGGCGGAAGTGGAGAGATTGCCGATGGAGAAATTCACGGCTTTTGAAGTGTATGAAGGCGAAGGCGGCGGGTTTCTCGGCCGCATCGTCCAGCGTTCGCTGGACCAACTTCCCGCCGGCGAAGTGCTGGTGCGGGTGCGCTATTCCAATTTGAACTACAAGGATGCGCTTTCCGCCGCCGGCAACCGCGGCGTGACGCGCAGGTATCCCCATACTCCGGGTGTGGATGCCGCGGGAGTCGTGGTCGCCTCGGATGCGGAGCATCTGGAAATCGGCGAAGAAGTGCTGGTGACGGGCTACGATCTGGGCATGAATACCGCGGGCGCTTTCGCGGAAATGATCCGGGTGCCGGCGCGCTGGGTATTACCGTTGCCGCCGGGACTGAGCGCACGGGAGGCCATGATTATCGGCACCGCCGGTTTCACCGCCGCGCAATGCGCGGAGAAACTCGTCCACAACGGCCTGCGGGCGGAAGACGGCCCGGTTCTGGTCACCGGGGCGAGCGGCGGCGTCGGTATCCTGGCGGTGGCATTGCTCGCCAAATTGGGATTTTCGGTAACCGCGAGCACGGGCAAAGAACACAGCCACGAATTGCTGAAGTCTCTTGGCGCCCGCGAAATCATCGACCGGGAAGAGTTGTCCACGGCCAATCCCAAGCCCTTGCTGAAGTCGCGCTGGGCGGGAGCGGTGGACGTGGTCGGCGGCGTCACTTTGTCGAACATCATTAAAAGTCTCCGCTACCAGGGCAGCGTCGCCTGTGTTGGCTTGGTCGAAGCGGCGGAATTTCCCGCCACGGTTTTCCCCTTTATCCTGCGGGCGGCGAATTTGCTTGGCATCGATTCCGCCGAACCGCCGCCCGAAGTCAAGACCGCCCTGTGGCGGAAATTGGCGGCAGAATGGAAACCGGGAGGATTGGAAAGCATCGTCACCGAAATCGGCATCAAGCAACTCGGAGAAAGCCTGCAAGCCGTCAGGCGGGGCCAAGCTCTAGGTAGATTCCTGCTGCGCTTGTGAGTCAGTCCCGGCGCAGCCGCGGATTGCTGGCAATGGGAGTGGGGCAGAGCATCACCACGAAGCAGGATGAAAACAGAAAGGTGAGGATGGCCGCACCTTGGATGGTCATGGCGGCATTTTCGGAAATGGATCCCGCCCGCAGCGCCACGAAAGAAATCAACAGTGAAAATTCGCTGATTTGTCCCAGCCGCAATCCAGCTTCCCACGCAAGCGAACGCCGCTCGCTCAGGCGCAGCAACAGGGCGCGGAAAACCACGGGTTTCACACTCAGGGCGAGGAGGGACAACACCACCGCCGGCCAGATGAAATCGTCCAGCAGAGCGATATTGAACTGCGCGCCCAGCGAGAAGAAAAACAGAATCAGAAAAAAATCCCGCAGCGGCTTCAGGCGGTCCGACAGATAGAGCGAGATCGGGCTGGTGGCCAAGCTGACGCCGCCGGCGAAGGCACCCACCTCGGCGGTCAGCCCCAGCAGTTCCGCGGCCTCGGCCATGCCCAAACACCAGCCGATGGCGAGCAAAAAAAGGTATTCCTTGAATTGGTCGTAGCGCGCGATCAGCGGAAAAACAATGTAACGGGTGGCGGCCCAAGCCGGCAGCAACAGCGCGGGAAACGCCGCCAGCGTGCGCAATACGTCGGCTTCCCGTGCCGCGTCGTTGTCGAGAAACACCAGCAGAAAGATGGCGATGAAATCCTGCAGCAGCAAAATGCCCACCATCAGCTCGCCTATGTGGCGCTGGTGCAGTACCGTGGTCGGCAATAATTTGATGCCTATGATGGTGCTGGAAAAGATCATCGCGAAACCGATCACCAGGCTGTCCTGAAAGGAAAAAGCGAACAGCAGGCCGGTCGCCAGTCCCAGCACCATGAAAATCAGCGAGCTGACCAAGGTGACGAGAAAGGTATTGCGCAGGGTGTGCGCCAGCTTGCTCGGTTGCATATCCAAACCAAGCAGAAACAGCAGGAACAGGATGCCGATTTCAGCGATATCGGAGAGCAGCGAAGCGTCGGATATGTACGCCAGCCCAAAGGGGCCGAGCAGCATGCCCACCGCGATATAGGCCACCAACAAAGGCACGCGGAGAAACAGCGCCAGGGTCGACAACACGGCGGCGCCGCTGAAGATCAAAAAGAATGAAAACAGCGGCGATTCCCCGCCCATCATGCTTCCCAAGTACCGCGGCGTCGAAGCAGCGGCGCCGGCTCCTTTGAGCTGGCCTGTTCACGGAGCTGCGCCAGGGGCCCGGCTGGCATCCGCTGGCCGTATTCGTCGACGATAAACATTCGTCCGCGGCGGCTCCGACCGTCCGATGGGGCCGCGTATTGTAATCGGCGGAGGCGATTCAGACCAAATGTGGCGCGAGCAGTCGACGCATGGTCGCCGGCTCATAGCGCTTGCGCTCGGCCAAGTCCGCCACTTGTTCCCCGGTGATTTTTCCCAACGGGAAATACCGCGACCGCGGATGGGCGAAATACCAGCCGGCCACGCTCGCGGCGGGCAGCATGGCACGGCTTTCGGTCAGACGCACGCCGATGGATTCCGTGGCGCGCAAAACGTGGAACAGCGTGTCTTTTTCGCTGTGGTCTGGACAGGCCGGATAGCCGGGGGCGGGCCGAATCCCCCGGTAGCGTTCCTTGAACAATTCCGCCGCCGACAGCGACTCCTCCGCGTCGTAGCCCCAAAATTCGCGCCGCACCCGTTCGTGCAAATGTTCGGCCAAGGCTTCCGCGAGGCGATCCGCCAATGCTTTGGTCATGATCGCTGAGTAGTCGTTTGCTTCCGCCTCGAATTCCCGGGCGAGGGGCTCGGCGCCGTCTACCGCGACCGCGAAGCCGCCGATATGGTCGGTGCGACCGCTGGATTCGGGCGCGATGAAATCCGCCAAGCACAGTTGTGCCCGGCCGTCCCGCTGGGGGGTCTGCTGCCGCGGAAAGTGGAAAGTCGCGGCCTCCGTGCCGGCACCGCCCAGGCGCACATCGTTGGTGCCGACCCGGTTCGCGGGCCATAGACCCAGCACCGCGGCGGCGGTAAAGCGCTGCTCGCCGATAATCCGGTCCAGCAGTTCATTGGCTTCGTCAAACAATTCCCGCGCCGCCGCGCCGACTTTCCCATCGTTGAAAATCGCCGGGTACTTCCCCGCCAGTCCCCAGGTGATGAAAAATGGCGTCCAGTCGATGTAGTTGCGCAATTCGTGGAGGGGATAGTCGCGCAGCACCAGATTTCCGATCCGCTTCGGCACGGCCAGCGGAGTACTTTCCCAATCCGTCGCGAAGGCGCGCCGATTGGCTTCCCCGTAGGACAATAACTGCCTGCCCGCACCGCGTTTGCCGCTGCGCTCGCGGATGCGTCCGTATTCCAAGCGCAATTCGGCGCAAAAATCCGCCTTCGCCCGGGAACTGAGCAGGGCGCCCGCAACCGCCACCGAACGCGAGGCGTCCGCCACGTACACGGTTTGGTCATTGCGGTAATGTGGTTCGATCTTCACCGCCGTATGCGCTTTCGATGTGGTCGCGCCGCCGATCAACAAAGGAATGTCGAAGCCCAGTCTTTGCATTTCTTTCGCGACATGGGTCATTTCGTCGAGCGATGGCGTGATCAGGCCGCTCAACCCGATCAGGTCCGCCCGCTCCTCGCGCGCGGTTTGCAAAATTCGCTCGCAGCTCACCATGACGCCGAGATCGATGATTTGATAATTGTTGCAGGCGAGCACGACGCCGACGATATTCTTGCCGATATCGTGGACATCGCCCTTGACTGTGGCGAGCAGAATCTTGCCCTTGCCGGTGGCGGCCCGTTCCTGCTCCGCTTCCATGAAGGGCTGCAGAAAGGCCACCGCCCGCTTCATCACCCGCGCGCTCTTCACCACTTGCGGCAAAAACATCTTGCCGGAGCCGAACAGATCGCCGACCCGGTTCATGCCGTCCATCAACGGTCCTTCGATCACTTCGATGGGGCGTTGCGCCTGCTGTCTGGCCTCTTCGACATCCTCTTCGATGAAGCGGTCGATGCCCTTCACCAGCGCGTGGCGCAGCCGCTCGCCCACCGGCCGGTTTCGCCACTTCAGGTCCTCCGCGCGGCTGGTGTCCGTGCCTCCGCCGCCGAATTCGCCCGCCAGTTTCAACAGGCGCTCCGCAGCGTCGGGGGCGCGGTTGAGGATCACCGACTCGACGGCTTGTTTCAGGCGCGGAGGAATATCGTCGTACACCGCGAGCTGGCCGGCGTTGACGATTCCCATCGACAGCCCGGCGCGGATGGCGTGATAGAGAAATACTGAGTGGATCGCCTCGCGGACTGTATTATTGCCGCGGAAGGAAAACGAAACATTGCTGACGCCGCCGGACACCAGCGCGCCGGGCAGATTGGCGCGGATCATGCGGCAGCATTCGATGAAGTCCACCGCATAATTGTTGTGCTCGTCGATGCCGGTGGCGACGGCGAAGATATTCGGATCAAAAATGATATCGTGGACGGGAAAGTCGAGACGCTCACGCAGCAACTCGTAGGAACGCCGGCAAATTTCGAATTTCCTTTCCAGGGAATCCGCCTGGCCGCTTTCATCGAAGGCCATGACTATCAGCGCGGCGCCGTGTTTCCGGCATTGCGCGGCCCGGGCGAGGAACGCCGCTTCGCCATCCTTGAGGCTGATGGAATTGACCACGCATTTGCCTTGGGCGCATTTCAATCCCGCTTCGATTACTTCCCAGCGTGAAGAATCAATCATCAGCGGCACGCGGCAGATATCCGGCTCGGTGGCGATCAGTTTGACGAACCGCGCCATCGCCGCTTCGGAATCGAGCATGCCTTCGTCCATATTGATATCGATAATCTGGGCACCGGCGGCAACTTGTTCCCGGGCGACTTCAAGCGCTTCCCCGTAGTCCCCGCCGCGGATCAGGCGCGCGAAGCGGGCCGACCCGGTGATATTGGTGCGTTCGCCGACATTCACGAACAGCGATTCGGCTTCGATAACGAGCGCTTCGAGGCCCGAAAGACGGCAAGCCGGGGCGATGGCGGGAATGCGCCGCGGCTCGAGTCCGGCCACCGCCGCCGCGACCGCGCGGATATGATCCGGCGTCGAGCCGCAGCAACCGCCGACGATATTCGCCAAGCCGCGGCGGGCATAGTCGCCGACGGCAGTGGCCATCTCCTCTGGCGTCTGGTCGTATTCGCCGAATGCGTTCGGCAATCCGGCGTTGGGATGGGCGGAAACGAAAGTCGGCGCGAGTTTAGAAATCTCCGCCACATGGGGTGCGAGTTGCGCGGCACCGAGCGCGCAATTGAAGCCGACCGCGAGCGGTTCGGCATGCAGCACCGAATTGCAGAATGCGGCCGCGGTCTGGCCCGAAAGGGTGCGTCCGCTGGCGTCGGTGATCGTGCCGCAGATGATCAGGGGCAGGCGCCGCCCGAGTTGTTCGAAGTGGTCGAGGCAGGCGTATATCGCCGCTTTTGCGTTCAGAGTGTCGAAGGATGTTTCGATCATGAGCAGATCGCAACCGCCTTCGATCAGCGCGGCGACGGCGCCGGCGTAATCTTCCGCGAGTTCGTCGAAGCTGATGTCGCGGAAACCCGGGTCTTCGACATCGGGCGAAATGGAAGCCGTTTTGCTGGTCGGTCCGAGCACACCGGCGGCGAACCGCGGTCGCCCTGGGGTCTGCGCCGCGATTTCATCGCAGGCGGCGCGGGCAAGCCGCGCCCCGGCGAGATTCAATTCGCCATGCAAAGCCTCGAGGCCATAATCGGCTTGGGAGCAGCGGCTGGAGTTGAAGGTGTTGGTTTCGACGATATCGGCCCCGGCCCGCAGATAGGCAAGGTGGATATCCCGGATTAGTTCGGGCTGGGTCAGGTTGAGCAAATCGTTGTTGCCGGCCAAGTCCGTCGGCCAATCGCGGAAACGCTCGCCGCGGAAGTCCGCTTCGCCGAGGCCGCGCGCTTGGATCATGGTGCCCATCGCGCCGTCGAGCAGCATGACGCGCCGGGAGAGAATCTCTTCCAGTTGTTCGTGCGCAGGGGTCTTCCGCATAGCTGGCGGCCGCCGAAAAGGTCGGCAATTCTAGCAGAACCCGCACCCCCAACCGACCGCCACCATGGGACACCCACCCGGTTGGTTCCGGCGCGGGGGGTGTTGGGGTAGAATGGCGCATTGGCGCGGGGAGGAGCGGTCATGATCAATATCACCGAATCGGCTCAGGGTTACTTGGCGCAGTTGCTGGCCAAACAGGATTGCGAGGGCATTGGCGTGCGGATTTTCGTTCTCGACGCCGGCACGCCCCAGGCCGAGACTTGCATTTCCTATTGCCGGCCCGGCGAGCAAAAATCCGGCGATCTCGAACACAAGTATCAGGGCTTCAAAGCCTTTATCGACGAGCCGAGCGTTCCTTTCCTCGAAGACGCCTTGGTGGACTTCGCCGAGGACTCCATGGGCGGGCAACTCACAATCAAAGCGCCGAATTCACGCCTTCCCAAAATCACCGAAGACAGTTCGATCGCCGATCGAGTCAACTACGTGCTCTACAACGAGATCAATCCCGGACTCGCCGCCCACGGCGGCCACGTCACTCTGGAGGAAATTTTCGAAGACAATATCGCCGTGCTCAGATTCGGCGGCGGCTGCCAAGGCTGCGGCATGGTAGACGTGACTTTGAAGCATGGCGTGGAAAACACTTTGCTGTCGCAAATTCCACAATTGAAGGAAGTGCGCGACGCGACCGACCATTCCTACCGCGAAAATGCCTATTACCGCTGATATTCCCGTCAGCAGACACGAGCGCGGTCCGACTCGCGGTACTTTTCGGCCCGGGCAGCGGCATAGGCCCAAGCAGAGCCTTCAGCCCGGGGAGCCTTCAGCCTAGAGAGAGTCTTCAGCCCGGGGAGCCTTCAGCCTAGAGAGAGTCTTCAGCCCGGGTAGAGCCGCGCCAAATCCGCGTAGAGCCGCTCCCGGAAAGCGGGTTGGTCCGCATCGGCGCGGTCAAGCATCTCCGCCAGCCATTCGTTGTCTTCCCGCCCGGACCAAAGCTTTTGATAGCGGCCTTCCTTGTAGCCGTGATCCTGGCGGAAGCGGTTGAGCACATTCTTGCCGATATACTGGCGGTACAAATCCAGCCAATCCATGCCGCAATCGCGCAGCAGCGCGCCGAACAAAGGCAAATCGATGCGCCGCGCAGCGCTCAGGCCGATCAGCAATTCCAGTTTTTCCAGCAGGCCCATCCGTTGCGGATGGTGCGAACCGCCGTCAAATGCGATCGCGCCATTGCTTCCCCCGCGGTCCAGCGAGCCCATTAGCCAAGCCAAAGCCCGCTCTTGGTTGCCGTCTTCCCGCAGCAGAATTTCCGACAACAGGAAGTGCCAGATATCGACCAGCTCCATCTGCAACTGTTCGTTATCGCGGGACTGCCGTTTCCACCACTTCCAGCCGTGATGCTCAATCGCCTCGGCGCCTTCGATGACAACCGCCCGCAGGTAGGGATATGCGGCCATCAGCCAATCGGGGTCGATCTTGCGGTTCATCTCCGCCTGCAGCGACAGCATAGCGGATGCTTGTGCCCTTGACAGCATGATTGCGGGTGGAGCCATCCGTCCTGGAAGCGGCTGCCGCTAACGGACTTGCTTTTCCAGCGTACTCAGCATTTCCCGTCTGCTGCGCAGCATATCGTGGTAGGACTTGCGAACCGCGACGATTTCCTCGCTCTCTTCGGCGGCATTGTCGAGTTCCCGCAGCCAAGCTTCGAGCACCTTGATTTCTCCGGTGAGTTGCAGGGTGCCTTCCGCGATCAGTTTCTGATCGATTTCGAGGTCGGAGTTCTCGTCTTCCCGATCGGCCACGGAACGCCTCCGGCGGAAAAGTTGCGGGGCAAACGAGCATGTCACAGTCGCCCTGAGCGGTCAAGGCGGATGCGGCGCCCGTCCGCGGAACTTCCATGCCTCTTGACTGCGAGCGCGCGGGTTAACTAAAATCCCCCCGCTTGCCGCGTCGGCCACCGCCGGTCGGCCATGTCCCCTTCGTCTAGAGGCCTAGGACACCGGGTTTTCATCCCGGCAACAGGGGTTCGAAACCCCTAGGGGACGCCAAACGCCCAAGCCCGGCGCCGGCCGGGCTTTCCCGCGCGCGGTCGCGGCTTCCGACTCAGCCGCGGGACCGCAAGCGGATGATCGCAGCGAAATGACCGAAGCCATATCCGTCAGCAATCTGGAAAAAGTGTACGCCGGCGGAGTCTCCGCGCTGAAAGGCGTGTCGCTGCGGGTGGAGCGGGGCGATTTTTTCGCATTGCTCGGGCCCAACGGCGCCGGCAAATCCACATTCATCGGCATTCTCTCCACTCTCGTAGCGCGCAGCGGCGGCCAAGTGCGGATTTTCGGTCGCGACGTGGATACCCATATCTATCAGACCAAGCTCGACCTCGGCGTGGTTCCCCAGGAAATCAATTTCAGCCAGTTCGAGAAAGTCGGCGATATCGTGATGACCCAGGCCGGCTACTACGGCCTGCCGCGCAAAACCGCAAGGCAACGCTGCGAAAAATATCTGAAACAGCTGGGCCTGTGGGAAAAACGCGATGCGCGTTCGCGCTCGCTTTCCGGCGGCATGAAGCGGCGAATGATGATCGCCCGGGCGTTGGTACACGAGCCGCGGCTGCTGATCCTGGACGAGCCCACCGCCGGTGTCGATATCGAATTGCGCAGTTCGATGTGGGAATTCCTCAAGGAAATCAACAACGCCGGCACAACCATCATGCTCACCACGCATTATCTGGAGGAGGCCGAGCAGCTCTGCCGCAATATCGCCATAATCGACGAGGGGCGCATCGTCGAAAACACCAGCATGAAGAAGCTATTGGCTGAAATGGATACCCAGGCGTACATACTTGACGCGGAAACCGAGCCGGGGGTTGCAATCCACCATGAGGAAATCGGCCTGTCCCTGCGGAAAATCGATTCCCACAGTATCGAAGCGACCTTGTCCCATGGCCGGGATATCAACAGCGCGGTCGCCGCGCTCGACCGCCTCGGCATCCGGGTGGCCAGCATGCGCAACAAGACCAATCGGTTGGAGCAGTTGTTTCTGTCGCGCCTGAACGGCGGCGAAGAGGGTCGCGAAGAGTGTTCACCAACCACAAACTGATCGCTTTTGAAACGATCGTCGTCAAGGAGGTGCGGCGCTTCTCGCGCATCTGGATGCAGACCCTGCTGCCGCCGGTGATCACTATCTCCTTGTATTTTGTTATTTTCGGAAACTTGGTCGGGAGCAGAATCGGCGAAATGGACGGATTCCGCTATATGGAATTCATCGTGCCCGGACTGATCATGATGGCGGTCATCCAAAACTCCTATTCCAATGTGGTGTCGTCTTTCTTCAGCCAAAAATTCCAGCGCAGCGTGGAGGAACTGCTGGTGGCGCCCATTCCCAACTATGTCATCCTCTCGGGATTCATTGCCGGCGGCATGGCGCGGGGGCTTTGCGTGGGGTTGGTCGTGACGCTGGTATCGCTTTTGTTCGCCGATTTGCGCATCCACAGTCCGCTGATCACCATGATCGTCGTAGTGCTGACTTCGCTGGTGTTTTCGCTCGGCGGATTCATCAATGCGATCTTCGCCAATAACTTCGACGACGTTTCCATCATCCCGACATTTGTGCTGACGCCGTTGATTTATCTCGGCGGCGTGTTCTACTCCATCGAACTGCTGCCGCCGTTCTGGCAGCTCGTTTCCCAACTCAATCCGATTTTCTATATGGTCAACACCTTCCGCTACGGAATCCTCGGCACTTCGGATATCGATATCATTTGGGCACTCGCCATGTTGGCGCTTTTTGTGGTGTTCTTCTACGCCGTCTGCATCTGGCTGCTGCGCCGGGGCACGGGCATTCGGAGTTAAGACATGGGCGATAATCCACTCGGCCGCAAAGTGGCCACACCCGCTGGATACGACCCGGAACTGCTGCATCCGATTCCACGGTCCCGCGGCGATGGTGACGGGAGCCAAACCATGCACGGTCTCGACCACTGGCGGGCCTATGAATTATCGTGGCTCGACGGTGACGGCCATCCCGGCGTATTCGTCGGCGAATTCATTTTCCCAAGCGATTCGCCTTATATGGTGGAATCGAAATCCCTGAAGCTATACCTCGCCGGTCTTAACCAGAAATCGTTCGCCCATCCCGATGCGGCCGCCGCTCTGATTGGCCGCGATCTAGCCGCCTGCTGCGGCGCCGAGCCGGAAGTGCGCGTTTGGGATCTGGTTTCCTACCCGGATAACTGCCGGCTCGCGGAGTATTCACTGATCGATCATCATCCCGTTGCCGCCGCCGCAGCGCCGGATGCGACACTGTTGGCGCACGCCGCGCCGGCGGACGCGGTCCGGCAAGTCGAAAGGAAAGTCCGCAGCGAGATTTTCCGGTCGATTTGTCCGGTGACTGGGCAGCCGGATTGGGCCTCGGTGGCCGTGGCCTACAGCGGCCGGGAAATATCCGAAGCCGGATTGCTGACGTATTTGTGCGCCTACCGCAATCACGCGGCTTGGCACGAGCGCTGCGCCGAGCGCGCTTTTCATGACATCATGCGCGCCTGCGCCCCGGAGCAGCTGAGCCTGTCGATGCATTTCCTCCGCCGAGGCGGGCTGGAGATCAATGTGTACCGGAGCAGTTCGCCATTGGGAACGGAGCAATTTATGGGTCGCGATGCCCGGCAATAACGCCCAGAGCACAGATCGGTGAGGTGTCCGAGTGGTCGAAGGAGCACGCCTGGAAAGTGTGTATGTCGAAAGGCATCGAGGGTTCGAATCCCTCCCTCACCGCCAATCCGCGATCGGCCGGCCGCATGGTGAGTCGCCGCCGCCCACGGCGCGCCTCGGCGCCGCATGCTATGATTGGCGGCGGCGGCTCTTGCCGGCACCCGCGCAATGACAGGTCATGAACCCCGCCAGGCCCGGAAGGGAGCAACGGTAGTGACTGACGCATGTGCCGCGGTGCGGCCGGCGCGGGCCGCCGCCTCCGCAAGCCGATGACGGCCGGGCATGAGTTACCAAGTACTCGCGAGGAAATGGCGGCCGGGCGATTTCAGCCAAGTCGCCGGCCAGGAGCATGTGCTCAAGACGCTGATCAGCGCGCTGGACAATCAGCGCTTGCATCACGCCTATCTTTTCACCGGAACCCGCGGTACGGGCAAGACCACGCTGGCCCGGATTCTGGCCAAATGTCTGAATTGCGAGCAAGGCATTAGCTCAAAACCCTGCCTTGCCTGCGGCACCTGCGTCGAAATCAGCGAAGGCCGTTTTCTCGACCTCCACGAGATCGACGCCGCTTCGCGCACCAAGGTCGAGGACACCCGGGAATTGCTGGAAAACGTGCGCTTCGCTCCGGCCCGCGCGCGCTTCAAGGTGTACCTGATCGACGAAGTGCATATGCTGTCCAACCACAGCTTCAACGCTTTGCTGAAAACCCTTGAAGAGCCGCCGGAACACGTCAAGTTCCTGTTCGCCACCACCGATCCGCAAAAACTCCCGGTGACGGTGCTGTCGCGCTGCTTGCAATTCAATCTCAAGAACCTCAGCCCCGGCGCCATCACCAAGTATTTGCTGCCGGTCATGGAGCGGGAAGGAATCCAGTGTGAAGAAGACGCGCTGCGGCAGATCGCCGCCGCGGCCGGGGGCAGCATGCGCGATGCGCTGACACTGCTGGATCAAGCGATTTCCTACTGCCAAGGCGAAATCCGCGGCGCGGCGGTGGTGGAAATGCTGGGCATTCCACCGCAGCGGCAGGTTTTCGCGCTGCTGCGGGCGATGGCTTCGGGCAACCCGCGTCAGGTGCTTGAAACCGCCGGCCAACTATCCGGGCAGGTTCCCGACTATGCGCAAATCCTCGACAGCCTGCTGTCCGCAGTGCACCGCCTGGCGATTGCGCAGGTCTACCCGGAGTCCATCGACAATTACCTGGGGGACCGGCGGGAAGTGCTCGAATTGGCGAAAGCCTTCAGCCCGGAAGATTTGCAACTGTATTTCCAGATAGGCAACAAGGGCAGGGTGGAATTGACGTTGCCGGGTGATATGCGCACCGGCTTTGAAATGCTGCTGCTGCGGATGATGGTATTCGCCCCCGAACCCGTTGCGATCGTCCCGGAACACGCCCAAGCCGCCGTCGACGCCGCGCCCGCCGCCGGCGACCCGCCCGCCGTGGCTCTGGATGGCGGGGCAAGCGCGTCCAACTCCGAAGCGAAACCAAACCCCGCGCCCATCGCCCCCGAGTCTGCAAAAACAAACGGGGAAGCCGCGGCGGCCATCGAGCCGCCGGCAGCAGCGGGTTCGAACGAAGCTATCGTGGCGGAGTTTAAGAATGATCAGAACGTGCGGCAAATAGTGGAAAGTTTTTCCGGCACAGTAATGCCGGACACCGTGGAGCGATTGGCGGATAGAGGTGACCGATGACCGACTTCAGCAGCATGATGCGGCAAGCGAAGCAACTCAAAGACAAGATGGAGCAGGCGCAACGGGACTTGTCCGAGTTGGTGGTGGAGGGACAGGCCGGCGCCGGCGCGGTGAAAATCCGCATGAATGGCCGCAACGACGCTTTGGCGGTTGAAATCGACGACTCCCTGCTGCGGGAAGACAAGGCCATTTTGGAAGATTTGATTTGCGCCGCGGTCAACGACGCGGCGCGCAAGATCGAGCGCGAGAGCCAAGCGGCGATGCGTGGCGTGGCCGGATCCGCCGGCTTGCCCGAAGGCTTCAAGTTTCCCTTCTAGCCCCGCCGCGTCATGAGCTTGAGCCCCCTGATGGATGAACTGATCGCAGCGTTCCGCTGCCTGCCCGGAGTCGGGCAAAAATCCGCCCAGCGCATGAGTTTGCATCTGCTGGAGCGGAACCGCGGCGGCGGCCTGCGGCTGAGCGAAGCCCTGGTCGGGGCTTTGGAGAAAATCGGCAATTGCGCCGAATGCCGCAATTTCGCCGAAGAAACGGTCTGCGGCATCTGCGCGAACCCCTCCAGGGAGCGCAAGCTTTGTTGTGTGGTCGAATCACCGGCGGATGTGCTGGCAATCGAGCAGGCGGGCACATTTCGCGGCGTCTATTTTGTTTTGCTGGGCCGCTTGTCGCCGATTGATGGCATAGGGCCCCGGGAGCTGGGCATTCACCAACTGCTTGAGCGCGTCGAAAAGGGAGAATTCGAGGAGGTGATCCTGGCTTGCAACGCTACCGTCGAAGGGGACGCAACGGCATGGTACATCGCTGAGCAATTGCGCGGCCGGGACATCACCGTATCGCGGATCGCCCATGGCGTGCCGGTCGGCGGCGAGCTTGAGTTCACCGACGGCGGGACCCTGGCCCACGCATTTTCCGGCCGCACCAGCATGAGTCAAAGGTGAAGCCATGAGCGGCGCCGGCGCGGACTATGAGTATGTTGACAGCCAAGCCCGCTTCGCCGAACTTTGCTCGGCGTGGTGCGAGCTGCCGGCCGTGGCTTTGGATACCGAATTTGAGCGCGAGCGCACTTTTTACGCGAAAATCGGCCTGCTCCAGGTTGCCGCCGCCGGCCGCTGCTATCTGGTGGACCCGCTGCGGATAAGTGACTGGGAGCCGCTGCGGCGGCTGTTGGCGGTGACGCCGCCGATCATGCATGCCGCCGGCGAAGACCTGCAACTGTTGCATCACGTGCTCGGCGGCGTTCCCGCCGATTTGTTCGACACCCAACTCGCCGCGGCCTTTCTCGGCGTTGGATTCAGTCTCAGCTACCGCGATTTGGCGCGGATTTTCCGCGCGGTGGAACTGCCGAAATCGGAAACCCGCTCGAACTGGCTGCGTCGCCCGCTGAGCCCGCGGCAACTCCGCTATGCCGCCGACGATGTGCGGTTTCTGCCGCCGCTGTGGGAAGCGCTTGATGCGAAGCTGCGGGAGCGCCAAGTGTGGGACTGGTTCGCCGAGGATTGCCGGCGGCTCTCCGCGGTGGTGGAGGAAAACGAGGCACCGGAAAATTGGCAGCGGGCCTGGCGGCAGATCAGTGATTACGGATCGCTGGATGGTCGCGCCCAGCTTTTTCTGCAGCGGCTTTGCGAATGGCGCGAACGGGAGATTCGTCGCCGGGATATTCCCCGCAATTGGTTCGCAACCGATAAAGACCTGCTGACTTTGGCGCGCAGCTTGGGTCAGTCGGAAAAAATACAACCGGAGGAAATCCGTGCCGTGGCCGGTATTCGGCGCGGGTTTCTCAACCGCCATGCAACCCCGCTGGCAAAATTGCTGAATGAAGAGCTGCGGGACTGGGAAAGCACGACCAGCCGCTTGGCGAAGCCGGGCTTGGGTCCAGCCCAGTGGGAAAAACTCAAGCAATGCCGGGAACTCGCCCGGGCCGAAGCGGAACGGCTGGGTCTCAGCCCGGAATTGCTTGGCGGCAAGAAGCTACTGCGGCAAGTCGTGCAATCCCACGGCGACCGCGGCAAGATCGCTTGGCCGTCCGCAACCCGTGGCTGGCGCCGGCACGTGCTCGCTCCTTTGCTGGCGAGGGTTTTGCCCGAGGCCGAAGCACCGGCGGCGGACGGCACGGAAGCGGTATCGCAAACTTGAACCGGCCGCGCGCGAAACGGCCCCAGGGGGAGGGTGGAACAGCCACAATGAATGTGGCGCGGGGACGACAATGACTGAAGGAACGGCTTATGCGGCAGTTTGGCTGCTCTATCTGGCCTCGAGTCTGGTCTTTTTTCTGGTATGGTGGAAATTCACCGGGCTGCTCGGCAGGATTCCCGCGTGGCTGCTGCGCGTCTTCATGGCAGCCTTGATCTGGACTCCGGCATGGCCGCAAGACGCCGGCGAAGTCGCCGTGCCGGCGCTGATGGCGCTGGCACTGGACACCATCGCTTCCGGTCCGGCGGCGGCGGCGCGGGGCTTGGTGGCGCTGGCGATGGGCATGGTGCTGGCGTTGTCGGCTGCCGTGCTGGTATTTTTGTTGTGGACTTTCGGTGGCGGTCGGCTGCGCCGCAGCCGGCATCCCGGAACGATAGCCAAACCGCGCCTCCGGGGCCAACGGTGCTGAAACCGCCGGGATTCGCGCAATGACCTTGATTCGCAATGAAGACCTGATGCAAAGCGTGGCGGACGCGCTGCAATACATCTCCTATTACCACCCGCCGGATTTCATCAAAGCCCTGCATGACGCCTGGCGCGCCGAACAATCGCCTGCCGCCAAGGATGCCATGGCCCAGATCCTGGTGAATTCGCGGCTCTGTGCCGAGGGCAAACGGCCCATCTGCCAAGACACCGGTATCGTTACCGTATTTCTCGACATCGGCATGGAAGTGCGCTGGGAGGGCGGTATGTCGGTGGCGGAAATGGTGAATGAGGGCGTGCGGCGCGCTTATCGGCTGCCGGACAATGTGTTGCGGGCGTCGATTTTGGCGGAGCCGCTCGGCGCGCGAAAAAACACCGGCGACAATACCCCCGCGGTGATTCACACCCGCTTGGTTCCCGGCTCCGAATTGCGGGTGCGGCTGGCGGCGAAAGGTGGCGGCTCCGAAAACAAGGCGCGTTTGGCCATGCTCAATCCGAGTGACGATCTGGCGGATTGGGTCGAACAGACCCTGCCGGGCATGGGCGCCGGCTGGTGCCCGCCGGGAATGCTCGGCATCGGTGTCGGCGGCACCGCAGAGCAGGCCATGGTGCTGGCCAAGGAAGCCTTGATGGATGCCATCGATATCCACGAATTGCGCGCCCGCGGGCCCTGCGACCGCAAAGAGGAACTGCGCCTGGAAATTTTCGAACGCGTCAACCGACTCGGCATCGGCGCCCAGGGGCTGGGTGGTTTGACCACGGTGCTGGATGTGAAAATTCTCGATTATCCGACCCATGCCGCCTCCCTGCCGGTGGCGATGATTCCGAATTGCGCCGCGACCCGCCACGCCCATTTCACCCTTGATGGCATCGGAGTCGCGGAACTGCCGCCGCCATCGCTGGAGCAATGGCCCAAATTGGCTTGGGATGCCACCGCCGGCTCCCGGCGGGTCGATTTGGATACCCTCGACCGCGCCACTGTGGCAGACTGGCGCCCGGGTGAAACCTTGCTGCTGAGCGGCACCTTGTTGACGGGCCGTGATGCCGCTCACAAACGCCTGCTCGCCATGCTGGCGGCGGGTGAGCCGTTGCCGGAGGGCGTGTCGCTGGAGAATAAATTCATTTACTACGTGGGGCCGGTCGATCCTGTGCGGGACGAAGTGATCGGCCCTGCCGGCCCGACCACGGCCACCCGGATGGATAAATTCACCGACCAATTGCTTGCCCGCGGCGGTATTCTCGGCATGATTGGCAAAGCCGAGCGGGGGCCGACGGGCGTTGAGGCGATTCGCCGGCACAAGGCGGTTTATCTGATCGCTGTCGGCGGCGCCGCCTATCTGGTCGCCAAGGCGATTCGCGCGGCGCGGGTAGTGGCTTTTGAGGACCTTGGCATGGAAGCCATCCATGAATTCAAAGTCGAGGACATGCCGGTCACCGTCGCCGTGGATTGCAGGGGCGAATCGGTTCACGATTCCGGCCCGGCGCATTGGCGTCGGCGAATCGCCGAACAACGCGCGATTGAAGTGCGATGATGGCGGCGACCGGTTACCAGGACGAAATCGCAGCCTTGCACCAAGCGCTCGGCATTGGCGCGGACTATCAGCGGCACCATCCCTTGCCCCTGCAAATCGTGCCGCGGTGGCTGGTGGCCACCGAGGTCGATTGTTTCGGCCGTCCCCAACGGCTTACCGAGGCCGCGTTCAATGCCTGGCGGGCGATGAAGGGGCGGGCCGGCGACGACGGGGTGGAGATGTTTCTGGTCTCGGCCTTCCGCAGCCCGCAATACCAGCATGATCTGATCGCCCGCAAACTCGCCCGGGGTCAGACGCTGGCCGAAATTCTCGAGGTGAATGCGGCCCCGGGCTACAGCGAACACCACACCGGGCGGGCGCTGGATATCGGCTGTCCGGGTGCCGAAGCACTTACCGAAGAGTTCGAAAATACTACTGCTTTTCAATGGCTTTCGGACAATGCCGAAAAATTCGGTTTCAGCTTGAGCTATCCCCGCGGCAATGCCTGGGGAATCGCCTACGAGCCATGGCACTGGTGTTATCGGGAATCCGCCGCGGATTGAACCGCGCTAGAGCGCGCAGTCCGCGGTCCGCGGCCGCCGCCGCGCCATCGCGATAGGCTCCGCCCGTGGCCGCACCGCCGCACATCATTCATTGCGACTGCGACAGTTTTTACGCCTCGGTCGAGATGCGCGACAGTCCGGCTTTGGCCGGTAAACCGCTGGCCGTCGGCGGACTGCCGGAGCGCCGCGGTGTGGTCGCCACCTGCAATTATGTGGCGCGCAAATTCGGCATCCACTCGGCGATGCCGGCGGCGACCGCGCGCCGCCGCTGCCCCAATCTCATCATTATCCGCCCGGATATGGAGAAGTACCGCCGGATTTCCCGCCAGGTTCACGAAATCTTCCGACGCTACACCGATGTCATTGAGCCGCTGTCGCTGGACGAAGCTTATCTCGATGTGTCCGCTTGCCGGGAATTCGGTGGCGACGCGCTGCGAATCGCCGAGGCGATTCGCAGCGCCGTGCGCGGAGAAATCGGCATCACGATTTCCGCGGGCATTGCCGCCAACAAACTGCTGGCGAAAATTGCCAGCGACTGGAACAAACCCGATGGGCAGTTCGTCGTCGCCCCGGAGGCGGCGGACGAGTTCATCGCGGGTCTGCCGGTTTCCCGGCTGCACGGAGTGGGCAAGGTGACGGCCGCGAAACTGCGCCGCCTCAAAATTGAAACCTGCGGCGACTTGCGCCGGCTGTCGGCGGCGGAATTGCAGCAGCGGTTCGGGCGCTTCGGCCAAAGACTGCACCAACGGTGCCGGGGCATCGACGAGCGTCCGGTGCAGCCCAGGCGGGTACGCAAGTCGGTGAGCGTGGAAACCACCTATTCGCAGGATTTGCCGGATTTACGGGCCTGCCAGGAGCAACTGCCGGACTTGGTCGAACAATTGCGCCGGCGGTTCGAACGGCTGTCCGAAGTTCCGCGAATCGGCAAACAAGTGGTGAAGATCAAATTCCACGACTTCAACCAAACAACGGTCGAAATGCCGTCTTCCTCAATGGACCTGGAAAACTTCGCCCGCCTGTGTGCCACCGGGTTTCGCCGCGGCGGCAAACCGGTGCGCCTGCTCGGCGTCGGCATCCGCGTCGCCGGTGGTTGAGAGCGGTTCGCGTCTCTCAACCGCCGCCACGCTCGCTTGTCCCGCCGCACCCCAGGCCAATCCGCCGTTCGGCATCCCCGGGGCTGGGTGCCGAACGGCGGATTAGTTGTCTTGATTGTGTTCTTTGAAGGCCTGCATTTGTTCCGGCGTGGCGGCGGTTTGGAAGCGCGCTTTCCATTCCCCGTAAGGCATGCCGTAGACCATTTCGCGCGCGGCCTCGTAGTCGACCCCATGGCCCCGCGCCTCGGCTTCCGCTTTGTACCATTTCGACAGACAGTTGCGGCAAAATCCCGCCAAAGTCATCAATTCGATATTTTGCAATTCCCGCCGGTCGCGCAGGTGCGCGACAAGCCGGCGGAAAGTGGCCGCTTCGACTTCCAGTTGTTGCTGCTGATTCATCTTCGGGTTTGCTCCATGGGGACGCCGGCCCCGCCGCGCGTCAACTATGGGTTTTTATTTGGTGATGTTCGCTCAGTGGTGCCTGCCGGCGGGGCGGTGGCTCTTGTCCACCGATTTCAGTTGCCGTTCGGCGGCATTGAAGGCGTCGCGGATGGCCACGTACAAATCCTCGTGGGCGTGATTGTCGTGCTGCTCCTGGTTCACCCGCACTTCCTTCTGCGGCGTGTGGATTTCCAGGCCCACCGAATAAACCTTGCCCTTGTGCCGGTGGTTGTGCGGAGCGTCGAGCACCACGCGGCCGCTGATAATCCGCTCGCAGTAGCGCTCCAGTTTGGAGATGCGCTTGCGCACGGCATCCCGCAGGGCGTCGGTTTGTTCGATGTTGTGAAAGAAGATCTGAAATTCGTTGTGCATTGATTGCGGTCCTTGTTTAGTCAACCGCGGCAGGCCGGCACGGTGGATATCCGCTTTGGCGGCGCCACGGAAGGGAAGTGGGAGGGGGAAGTGGGATTTGGGGGATGGTATTGGTGGCTTGGAACCGATTGTGAGATCAGGCCCGATGCTCAGTTGTGCCGCGACGGGAGGAAGACTGGCGCGCATCCCGATTCCTTGTCCAATACGCCGCCAGCATAAACCCAACGCACTCGCCGGTGCAAGTTTTCCGCGTCGATTGCCAGCTTGCCCAACGCCGCGGATGTCGCGGCTTCGAGCTGTCAGCCTCGGCGGCGTTCAAAATCGCGCATGAAATCGGCCAGCGCCCGGCAGCCCGCCAGCGGCATGGCGTTGTAGATCGAAGCCCGCGCTCCGCCGAGATTGCGGTGTCCTTTCAGGGCATACAGGCCCTGGCTGTCCGCCTCCCGCAGAAAGCTGTCGAGCAGCGTGTCATCGGCGAGGTTGAAGGTGACGTTCATATGCGAACGGTGGGGCGGGTGGGCGCTGCCGAGATAGAAATCGCTCGCATCCACCACGTCATAAAGCATGGCCGCCTTGTCGGCGTTGCGCCGCTCCAGCGCGGCGACGCCGCCTTCGTCCCGCAGCCACTCCAGCACCAATTTCATCATGTGGACGGCGAAGGTGTTGATGGTGTTCGCCAGCGACTTTTTGTCGGTGCAGGCGCGGTAATTGAGCAGGCCGGGGGTTTCCGGCAAGGCATGGTCGAGCAGATCTTCCCGGATGATCACCACCGCCAACCCCGCGGGGCCGAGGTTTTTTTGCAGAGAGGCGAAGACCAGGCCGAACTTGGCGAAATCCAACCGCCGGGAAAGCAATTCCGAAGTCATGTCCGCGACCAGCGGAATGGCCCCGGTATCCGGGAATTCGTTCCAGCGGGTGCCGTAAATCGTATTGTTGCTGGTGATGTGGACATAGGATGCGTCCAGGTCCAGCGTTTGCGCGTCGAAAGCGGGAATGCGGTCGAAATTGCTGTCCGTGCTGTTGCGGGAGCCGTCGATGGCGCCGTAGCGGGCGGCTTCCCTTGCCGCGAGATTGGCGAAATTCCCGGAAACCACATAGGTCGCCTTGCGTGCCGGGTGCCGGCGGATCAGATTCAGCGGCACTGCCGAAAACTGCATTTGCGCGCCGCCGTGCATGTAAAGAATGCGGTAGTTTTTCGGGATGTCGGCGAGGGCGATGAGCAATTCGCTGGTTTGTTCGATGATGTCGACGAATTCCCGGGAGCGGTGGCTGATTTCAATCACCGAGGCGCCGAGGCCGCCGTAGTCGAGGAATTCATCCCGCGCCCGCTCCATCACCGGCCTGGGCAGCATGGCTGGCCCGGCGCCGAAATTGTATACGCGCTTGCTCATGGCGTTTTCCCGGTCAAATCGCGGCGACTTTGATGACTTGCTCGATATCGCGCATGGCCGCCAGCGTCGCGGGCGGCGCCGGGTGTTCGAGGTCGATCAGATTGTAGGCGATATCGCCGCGGCTTTTGTTGAGCATGTCGATGACATTGATATTGCGGTCGGCGAGGATCGAAGTGATTTGTCCAAGTATTCGGGGCACATTGCGGTTGGCGATGGCCAGTCTGGCGCCCGGCACGGAATTCGGCACCCGCTCCAAATGCAAATTGGGGAAGTTCACCGAATTCTTGATATTGCCGTTTTCGAGGAAATCGCGGAGTTGGTCGGCGGCCATCACCGCACAGTTTTCTTCCGCCTCCCGGGTGCTGGCGCCGAGGTGGGGGATGCTGATCACTTCGTCCCGGCCGAGCAGGTCCGGGCTGGGAAAGTCGCTCACGTACTTGCGCAGTTTGCCCGAATCGAGCGCCGCGCGCAGCGCCTCGGCATCGACGATCTCGCCGCGGGCGAAATTCAGCAAACAAGCGCCGGGCTGCATGGCCGCGAAGAATTCTTCGTTCACCATGCCCGCAGTAGACGGCAGCGCCGGCACGTGCAGGGAGACAAAATCCGCCTCGGCGGCCAGGGCTTTGGGACTTTCCATCGGCACCACCCGGCTCGGCAGCCGCCACGCGGCTTCCACCGAAAGCGCCGGGTCGTAGCCAAGCACTTTCATATCCAACCGTATCGCCATTTCGGCCACCAGCGAGCCGATCGCCCCGAGGCCGATCACTCCCAGCGTTTTGCCGGCGATTTCGGCGCCTTTGAATTGCTTCTTGCCGCGCTCGATCCGCCGCGAGTATTCGCCGGCGTCCTGGGTGTCGCCCGGCATTGAGCTGACTGGCTCCGCGGCGAACCGGATACCCTCGACGATGCCCCGGGAGGCCAGCAGCAGGCCGCAGAGCACGAGTTCTTTGACGGCGTTGGCATTGGCGCCGGGGGTATTGAAAACCACGATGCCCGCCGCGGTGCAGGCGGCCACCGGCACGTTGTTGGTCCCGGCCCCGGCGCGGGCCACCGCCCGCAGGCGGCTGCCGAGCCGGTTCAGCTTTAATTTGTGGCTGCGCAGCAGGATCGCGTCGGGGTCTTCTTGCGAATCGCCGAGCGCGTACAGCCCGGGTGGAAATTTATTCAATCCCTTTGCGGCGATCGAATTGAATATCTGAACTCGGTACACTCCATTCCCCCTTTGGCGCCGGGCGCTTCCTTTCTCCCGCTGTGCTTCGACCCCTTGCCGTCTTCGATTGGGTCCGAATCCGACCGCCACCGTCGCGGGAGCGCGATTATGCCGCGGATTGCGCGCGAACGCCAGCCGCGCGCCGTGCGACCAATCGCGGGCGGTGACGGCGTCCCGCAAGGGAAGGGCAACTCGCCTCCCTTGCGCTTGGGCCGCGCTGTGCGTTACTTTTGTTATTTTGCGCGATGCGAGCAGGAGGATGGGTGGGGTTCTGCGCCGTGGGTGCCACCTGCGGCACCCGGGCAGGTTATCTTTTTTCGTGGGGCAAGTCTTATTTACGATTGTCGAAGTAAATTTTATATGCACCTTGCTCCCCAAAATTAACCGGCCGCACTACCGCATCGGTGCCGGGAATCCCCAGGACTCGTTCCCGGGGTCAGCCGGCGGGTTATGGGTTGAGCTTCGATGGGCGTGGAGGATTTCGCGGGCTCGATCGCAAACATCGCCGAACCCGAGACGGTGCTGATTTTGTCATAATGCCGGCTTGCCCGGCTTTCGGGCGCCGAGGAAGGGGTCGCCCGTGGCAGCAGTCCCCGGGGAGCCGCAGCGAATCGATGTCGCCGAGACGCCAGTGTGGCGCATTCTCGGGCGCAATCCCGGGCCGATGACCGGCCCCGGGACCAACAGTTATCTGATTGGCGAAGACAGGCTTTGCCTGATCGACCCCGGGCCGCGGGACAGCGCCCAGCTGCGGAGCTTTCTCGATGCCGTCGGCGGGCGCGAATTGCGCTATATCCTCGCCACCCACACCCATGGTGACCACTCGCCGGGGGCGGTCGAACTCGAGCGCGCCACCGGGGCCGAACTCGTGGGCTTGCCGGTGCCGGAACACGGTCGCAACGATACGAGCTTCCGGCCCGCGCGCCGCTGGCGCCACGGCGATACGCTGGACTGCGGCGGCTATTCCATCCGTATGTTGCACACGCCGGGCCATGTATCCAATCATTTCTGCTATTTGCTGCAGGAAGAGCGAATGTTGTTCACCGGCGACCATATTTTGCAGGGTACGACTTCGGTGATTCTGCCGCCGGACGGTAATATGAGCGATTATCTCGACAGCTTGCAGCAGTTGCTGGCTTTGCCACTGCGCTGGCTGGCGCCGGGCCATGGCGAACTGATGCCGGACCCGCACGGGGAAATCCGTAAGTTGATCAAGCACCGGCTGCGCCGCGAGGCGAAAATCGAACGCTGTTTGGCCGACCTCGGCAGCGCAGATTTGGCGGAACTGGTGATTCCCGCCTACGACGATGTGGATCAATCCCTGCATCCCTGGGCCTGCCGCACGATGCTCGCGCACTTGGAGAAGCTGGAGCGCGAGGGCCGCGTCCGCCGCGGCGCGGATTCGGGCCGCTTGGGGGAAAACTCTGCACCGCCGCAATCGGAAGAGCCGCGCGGCTCGGCTGCGGTGGAGCGTTGGAGCCCGGTATGAGCGCGGCGGATCCCGCGGCCGCCGAGCGGATTCCGGTCGGCATCAGCAGCTGCCTGCTTGGCGATCGGGTGCGCTACGACGGCGGCCACAAGCGTCACTCCTATGTGACCGACACTCTAGGCAAATACTTCGCGTTCCAGGCCTTCTGCCCGGAAGTGGAAATCGGCCTCGGCATTCCGCGCAAGCCGATTCGCCTGAGCCGCGCCGCCGACGGCGAAATCCGCTGCGCGCAGGTCGCGGATCCCTCGGTGGACCACACCGACGCCCTGCGCGACTGCTTGATCGAACGCAAGGACTGGGCTTCGCGCCTGTGCGGCTATATCCTGAAAAAAGATTCGCCGAGCTGTGGCATGGAGCGGGTGCGGGTATGGCAGGGGGAGATGCCCCAGCGGGACGGCAGCGGCATTTTCGCCGCGGCGCTGATGAGTGAACTGCCGTGGCTGCCGCTGGAGGAAGAGGGAAGGCTGGGCGATCCGGTGTTGCGGGAGAATTTCATCCAGCGGGTATTCGTGCTCCGGCGCTGGTTCGCGCTGCGGGAAGATGGACTTTCCAGCGCCGCCCTGACTGAATTCCACGCCCGCCACAAACTCATCATCATGAGCCACGATCCGGGCAAATACCTGGCGCTGGGCCGACTGCTGGCCGAAGCCGGCAAAGCCGACCTCGCGCAAGTCGCCGACGAATATCTGTCGCGGCTGATGCAGTTGCTGAAAGTGACCGCGACCCGGGGCAAGCACGTCAATGTGTTGCAACACGTCGCGGGCTATCTGAAGAAGAGCCTGGCCGCCGACGACCGGCAGGAACTGGCGGCGGCGATCGAAGACTATCGAACCGGCTTGGTGCCGCTAATCGTGCCGATCACGCTGCTGAACCATTTTTTCCGCAAGTTTCCCAACTTCTATATCGCGGCATCCTGGTACATGAATCCGTATCCGGCGGAACTGATCCTGCGCAATCAGTTGTAGGGCGGCGCGGCTCAGGCGGGCTGCCGCTCAAGGGCGGGGGCGATCTTGAAATTGCAGATTCCGTAGATAATCGCGATCAGCGGACAAATCATATTGAAGAAACAGAACGGCAGATAAGCCAAAGTCGCCACCCCCAAGGTGCCGCTCATATAGGCCCCGCAGGTGTTCCACGGCACCAGCGGCGAAGTGATGGTGCCGGAATCCTCCAGGGTGCGGGAGAGATTCTTCAAATCCAGGTCGCGGCTTTGGTATTCGAGCTTGTACATCCGTCCCGGCAGCACGATAGCGATGTATTGGTCCGAGGTGATGATATTGGTGCCGATGCAGGTGAATACCGTGGTGGCGATCAGGCTGCCGGAGCCGTGGACGAAGGAGAGCGCATAATCGACCAAGCGTTGCAGCAGGCCTGCGCGTTCCATGGCGGCGCCGAACACCATGGCGCAGACGATCAGCCAAACTGTATTCAGCATCGAACTCATGCCGCCCCTGGACATGAGATCGTCCAAAGTGGCGTTGCCGCTGTTCAGAGTGAAGCCATCGAAGAATGTTGTCCAGACGCCGCCCACCAGCGCCAGAAAAAGATTCGGCGAGTCGCCGGGGAGATTGAGAATGGCCTCGCGTTGAAAAATCAGGGCCAGCAACGCGCCCAGCACGCCGCCGGCCAGAATCGTCGGTATCGGTGGCAGCCGGCGGTTGGCCATCCACAGCAGAACCAACACCGGCAGCAGCATCAGCGGCGAAATGGCGAAATTTTCCGTCAGCAAATCCATGGTGACGGCGAGATCATCGGCGCTGGCCCCGCGGTCGATGTTGAGTCCGATCAAGGCGTAGAACAGCAGCGCGATGACGATGCTGGGCACCGCGGTCCAGGTCATATGGCCGATATGGTTGAACAAATCGGTGCCCGCCACGGCGGGTGCGAGATTCGTGGTTTCGGACAAAGGCGACATCTTGTCGCCGAAGTAGGCGCCCGAGATGATGGCGCCAGCGGTGACCGCCGGCGACAGGCCCAGGCCGGCGGCGGCACCGATGAGGGCGATGCCGACCGTGCCGGCTACAGTCCAGGAACTGCCGATGCTGAGCGCGATCAGGGCGCAAATCACACAGGAGGCGAAGTAGAAAATCGCCGGATCCAGGATCAACAGGCTGTAATAAATCATCGTGGGCACGGTGCCGGACATGATCCAACTGCCGATCAGCAAGCCCACGCAGAGCAGGATCAAAATCGGTTTTAGGGAAATCGAAATGCCGGAAATGATCGCGGTTTCGATTTGCCGCCAGCCGATGCCGTTATGCCAGCCGATGGCGGCGGAAACCGCGGCGCCGATGACCAGGGCGATCTGGTTCGGGCCGTAGCTGGAATCTTCCCCGAACAGATAGACCGAGAACGACAGCAGCGAGATCAGCGTCAAGATCGGCAGCAGCGCCTGCGCCACCGAGGGTTTGGCCTCAATCGACCGTTTTTTGCTCGATGGATCAGCTTCCCGCATGGCCGGCTTCCGAAAAAAGTGTCAAGCATACTGGCACAGCAAGCGCGATGTCTATCGCAGTATAATCCTCCGCTGGTTGGCATTCGCCTTGGGCTGCGCGGAACTTTCAATGTCCAATATCCAACATTATATGGAGCAAGTGGGTCGGCGGGCGCGGGCGGCCAGCGCGGAAATCGGTCGCGCCGGGGCGGCGAAAAAAAACCGCTCTTTGTTGGCCACCGCGGACGCCATCGACGCCGAGCGCGGCGAATTGCTGCGCGCCAACGCGGAAGATTTGCGCTTGGGCGGAGAGAAGGGCTTGGCCCCGGCCTTGATGGATCGGCTGGAACTGACCCCGGCGCGCATCGACACCATGATCGAGGGTTTGCGGCAGGTGGCGGCGCTGGATGATCCCGTCGGCGGAATCGACGCGCTCAGTTACCGGCCCACTGGAATCCAGGTGGGCCGCATGAGGGTGCCGCTGGGCGTGATCGGCATCATTTACGAATCGCGCCCGAATGTCACTTGCGAAGCCGCCAGCCTGTGTCTGAAAGCGGGCAACGCCGCTATTTTGCGCGGCGGCTCCGAAGCCCTGCGCTCGAATCAAGCCCTGGCGGAGCGCATCGGCCGCGGTCTCGCCGCCGCCGGGTTGTCTCCAGACATCATCCAGGTGCTGGACCGGACCGAGCGCGAAGCCGTCGGTCGGCTTGTCACCATGCCGGAGTACGTCGATGTCATAGTGCCCCGTGGCGGCAAAGGTTTGATTGAGCGCATCAGCCGGGAATCGCGGGTGCCCGTGATCAAGCATTTGGACGGCAATTGCCATATGTACATTGATGACCGCGCCGACCCGGAGAAATCGATCACCGTCGCCGTCAACGCCAAAACCCAGCGCTACGGCACCTGCTGCACGCTGGAATCCCTGCTCGTGGCGCGGTCCGCGGCCGGACGGATTTTGCCCGAACTGGGGCGGATCTATGGCGAACACGGCGTTGAGCTGCGCGGCTGCGAAGAAACCCGCGCCTTGCTTCCCGCCGCCAAGCCCGCCACCGAGGAAGACTGGGGCGAGGAGTATTTGGCGCCGATTCTTTCCGTCCGCGTCGTCGCGGGGCTGGATGAAGCCATCGCCCATATCAACCGCTACGGCTCGCAGCACACCGATTCGATCATGACCGAAGATTTCCAGCGGGCGCGGCGGTTTCTCCGCGAGGTGGATTCGAGTTCGGTGATGGTCAACGCTTCGACCCGTTTCGCCGACGGTTTCGAGTATGGAATCGGCGCGGAAATCGGCATTTCCACCGATAAACTCCACGCCCGCGGCCCGGTTGGACTGGAAGGGCTGACCACACGGAAATTCGTTGTGCTCGGAGATGGCCATATCCGGCAATGACTGAGCGCGTCGGCATCTATGGCGGGATGTTCGACCCGATCCACGAAGGACATGTGGCGGTGGCCCGCCACGGGCTGGAGCTGTTGCGGCTCGACCGCCTGCTGCTCATCCCCTGCGGCATCCCGAATCATCGTCGGCCGGCGCTCGCCGCGCCGCGGCACCGCTTGGCCATGCTGGAGTTGGCGGCGCGTTTCGATCCGCGGATCGCTGTCGATTCCATTGAAATCGATAGTGCCGGGGAAGCCTGGACGGCGCGCACCCTGTCCCGCTTGCGCGACCGCTTCCCCCAAGCCGCGCTGGTGCTGCTGCTCGGCCTCGACGCGTTTCTGGAATTGCCGCGCTGGCGCGAACCGCGGCGTTTGTTCGATCTTGCGCATATTCTGGTAATCGCAAGGGGAAAGCTGCCGATGGACAAGAACATGGCGGGTGGATTCGGCGGTTCCATGACGACCGATCCAGAATCCATGTTCCAACAGGACCGGGGTTTGGTGTTGTTCAGCGATGGGCCTCGCAGCGAGGTTTCCTCTTCCGCGGCGCGGGCGCAGCTCGCCCAAGGCTTGGCTGCGCCGTTGCCGGCGGCGGTGCTGGCCTATGCCCGCAAACACGGGCTCTATCGGGCCGCTGAAGGGTGACGGTGCGGACTATGGAAAGCGAACGCCTCGCGCGTCGGACCGAATCCCTGCTGGAAAACAAAAAAGGCCAGGACATCCGCCTCCTCAATGTGCGCGATCTCACCGCGATCACCGATTACATGATTGTCGCCACCGGGACTTCGCGCACCCATAACAAATCCCTTGCCGATGAATTGGTCGAAAAGACGAAGGAAAGAGGACGGGCGGCGGCGGTTGTGGAAGGCTTGCCCGCGGCCGAATGGGTATTGGTCGATCTGGGGGCGGTGGTCGTGCATTTGATGCTTGCCAGCGTTCGCACCCTGTACGACCTGGAAGAATTATGGGCCATCACACCGGGTGGAAAGCAGGCCGGCGATCAGGAAGCGCGGGAAAATTGATGCGCGCGGTTGAAGATGTACAATGGGGGTCGGCGGACGCGGCGGGTGCCGGAATCCATGCCCGGGTCTCCCTCGGCGCCGAGTTTCACCCCAGGCCACGCAGGGGGTTGCCCGCGTGACGGACAAATGGTATTTCCGCGACCATAAGGCCGAACGCCAACTTTTCCGGCGGCGCGCGATCCTGGCCTGCTGCGCGGTTGTCCCGATGCTGGCCGCGCTGATCGCCAAGTTGGTCGACTTGCAGATTGCTCAGCACGAGTATTTTTCCGCCCGCTCGGACGGCAACCGCCTGCATGTGCAGTATATCCCGCCGAAGCGGGGTTTGATCTACGATCGCTCGGGCGCCGTGTTGGCGGACAATCTGCCGGTTTACAGCCTTGTTTTGGTGCCGGAGGAAATCGCCGATCTCGATGCCACCCTGGAGCGGCTGTCCGCTCTGGTGGAACTGACCGCGGACGATATCGAAACATTCGATAATCAATTGCGCCGCAGCCGGGTGCCCTACGCCTCCGTGCCGCTGCGCTACGTGTTGACGGAAGAAGAGAAGTACCGCGTCGCAGTCAACGGCCATCGGTTGCCGGGCGTCAGCATGGAACCGCAGCTGATGCGCCATTACCCGCTCAACGAATTGATGGCGCACGCCGTCGGCTATGTCTCCCACATCAACCAGCGGGAACTCGACTCCCTCGATGAAAGCCAATTCGAAAACTACGGCGGCACTACCCACATAGGCAAAACCGGCGTTGAACGAACCTATGAGCACCTGCTGCACGGCCAAGTCGGTTACCAGACGGTCGAGAAAAACAACCGGGGGCGGGCGATGCGGGTACTGGAAAGCACCGAAGCCATCGCCGGCAGCGATATCCGCCTGCATTTGGACCATCGTCTGCAAATGGTGGCGGAGGCGGCGCTGGGGCAGTACCGGGGCGCAGTGGTCGCCATTGAGCCCGCCAGCGGCGGCATTTTGGCGATGGTGAGCAAACCCGGCTTCGATCCAAATCTATTCGTCACCGGCATCAGCAGCCGGGATTACAGCGCCCTGATCACTGACGAAATCAACACGCCGCTGTTCGACCGCAGCACCAACCCCTATCCGCCGGGGTCCACCATCAAGCCCTTCATCGGCCTGGCGGGGCTGGAACTCGAACTGATCGATTACGACTTCAAAATCCACGACCCCGGCTACTTCCGATTGCCCGGCGTTTCCTATCGTTGGAACGACTACACCATGCGCACGGCGATCGGCGGCGGTCACGGCGAAACCGATTTGCGCAAGGCGATTTATCAATCCTGCGATACTTTCTTTTACGAACTTGGCCACCGCATGGGCATCGACGCCATGCACGATTTCCTGTCGCTGTTCGGCTTCGGCGGCAATCTGGCGCTGGATATCGATTACGCCCGCACCGGCGTGCTGCCGTCCCGGGACTGGAAGCGGGAATCCCGGGGCGAGCCCTGGTATCCCGGCGATACGATCAATTCCTCCATCGGCCAGGGCTTCATGTGGGCGACGCCGCTGCAACTGGCGGCGGCTACCGCCGTGGTCGCCAACGACGGCCGGGTGGTCCAACCGCGTATGCTTGATACCGTCGATGGCGAGCCGTGGAATTTCCCGGAAGAGTTGCCGGCGGAGACTTTGGAAGTGGCGGATCCAGACTACTGGCGCTATATCCGCGACGCCATGACCATGGTCGTCCATCGGCCCTATTCCAGCGTTTTCCGGGACTATGGAACGGCCTACGAAGCCATCGCCCGGGCGGACCCGGATATGGCCTACCAAATCGCCGGCAAAACCGGCACGGCGCAGGTCGTCGGCATCAGCCAGAACATCCGCTCCAGCGCCGATATTCGGGTATCCGATTTGCACAAGGATCATGCCCTGTTCATCGCCTTCGCTCCCGCCGGGCATCCGCGGATCGAACCGCAAATTGCGTTGGCGGTTTTCGTTGAGAATGGTGAGCACGGCAGCACGGTCGCCGGCCCGGTGGCGAAGAAGATTACCGACGCCTGGCTGCTGGATATCCTGCAACTCGACTTGAGCGGGGAATCGGAAGCGGCGCCTGTCTCCGGGGCGGAGCGGGTCGCCACCGGTGACTAACCGAGGCTTTGGCGCGGCGCCGATAAGCTTGCGACGTCGGCCAGGCTTCCGGGGATGGCTTTTTTCCAACGGCATCAATTTCGACTTTCCCGTGCTGCTGCTGGTTTTGCTGCTGTGCGCGGTGGGCTTGACGGCGCTCCACAGCGCGTCGGATGGAGGTTTGGCCCTGGTCCGGCGGCAGGCGATTATCGTTGCTCTCGGCGTGGCGGCGATGCTGGCGGTGGCGCAAGTCAAACCGCGCTTGCTGCGCCGCTCCGCCATGTATATCTATTTGGGCGGTTTGGGCCTGTTGGGCCTGGTGTTGGCCATCGGTGTCGAGGCCAATGGCGCGCGCAGTTGGCTTGATCTACCGGGTTTGCCAAGTTTCCAGCCCTCGGAATTGATGAAATTCATCGTCCCGCTGAGTTTGGCCTGGTTTCTGGCCGCGCGGCCGTTTCCGCCGAAACTGTGGCAGTTCGCGGTCGCAGCCCTGCTGACCTTGATCCCTGTCGGTTTGATCGTTCTGCAAAACGACATGGGAACGGCGGTGCTGGTGGCGGCGGCGGGATTTTTTGTCATGCTGTTGGCGGGTATGAGTTTGAAACTGGTTGCCGGTGGCGGATTTCTGCTCCTGCTGGCTTCGCCGTTTTGGTATCTGTTCATCGCTTTGGAGCACCAAAAAAACCGCATTTTGAGTTTCATCAATCCTTACAACGATCCCGCGGGCGCCGGATACAACATCATTCAATCGCAAATCGCCGTCGGCTCCGGCGGGATTTTCGGCAAGGGCTTCGGCGCCGGCGATCAATCCAGACTCGACTTTATTCCCGAATCCAGCACCGATTTCATTTTCGCCGTAATCGCCGAGGAATTCGGATTGGTTGGCGCGCTGACGCTGATCGGCCTGTACGCGCTGGTGTTGCTGCGCGGCCTGTGGATTGCCGTCAACGCCCGTGAAATGTTTGATCGTTTGCTCGCCGGCGGCATCGTGTTGGTGGTGTTTTTCAATGTGTATGTGAACCTGGCCATGGTGGTCGGGCTGTTGCCGGTGATCGGTTTGCCCTTGCCCTTGATCAGCCGCGGCGGTACCGCCGTGATCGCCTTCTTTATGGGTTTCGGTTTGCTCATGTCGGTGGCGGCCGACGCCCGCAGAGCCGACTCCGGCCCCGCATAGACCGAACTTCCCGGCGAACGTTTGGGACAGCGCTAAAAATTCCGTGGCGGCGGACGTTAATTCGAATGCGAAACTGGAAATTTCTGCATGCCTGCGCAGTTCAATAGAATCGCCGCGCTGTTGTTGCTCGGCGCGCTGGTCGCCGCCTGCGGATCGGCGCCTTCCGGTGGCGGCGGGCGCTACTCGATCTCCCAGGACCGGGCTCCGACACGGCGGATCGATCCTGATTCCATCGCCGAAGTCGTACCCGGTCCTGTGGTGCGCACCAGCGCCGGCAACCGCAGTCCATACACGGTGCTCGGCCGCAGCTATACGGTGCTGCCGACCGAGCGCGGTTATTCGGCGCGGGGCATTGCCTCCTGGTACGGCGAAAAATTCCACGGCCACAAGACTTCCAACGGCGAAATTTTCGATATGTACAAAGTTTCCGCCGCCCATACCAGCCTGCCGATTCCCAGTTTCCTGCGCGTGACCAACCTGGAAAACAACCGCAGCATCGTCGTGCGCGTCAATGATCGGGGGCCGTTCCACGGCGACCGCATTATCGATTTGTCGTGGGCGGCGGCTCTGAAACTCGGTTTCGCCGACCGCGGCACCGCCCGGGTGCAACTCGATGCGATCGTTCCGCGAGAATCCGGCGGCGGCGCCATCGCCCGCGGCAGCGCGGCGACCGTCCTGCCGCAACCGGGACATACGGCTGTCGGCACGATGATGCGGGAATTGGCGCGGGAGCATGGGGGCGCCGCCGCCGGCGAACTCTATTTGCAGGCTGGCGCTTTCGCCGATTTGGCCGCGGCGGAAAATCTGACCCGGCGCCTGCGCACCGTCACTTCGCGCCCGGTCTTCGTGCAGAGCGTGACACTTGATCGCCGCGGCGTGCTCCACCGGGTTCGCATCGGCCCCATTGCCGGGTCGGAAGAGGCGCGCCAACTCAGCGTGCTGCTGGTTGCCGCCGACTTGGCAAGCCCTTACACTGTATTGGATTAGCCGCCCCCTCCCATGTCCCCATTGAACCGGATTCCAGCAATGTTTCGTTCCTTCCCGCCGTTGTTCGCCAAGCCGCGCCGTCGCGCGCTTTGGTCCATCCTGGTTGCCGCCGCCTTGCTGCAGGCAACGACCGCTGCCGCGCAAAACATCATTCCGCGGCCGCCGGAAATCGCTGCGAGCAGTTACATCCTGATGGATGCCAAAACCGGCCATGTCATTTTGCAGGAGAATGCCGAGGAAGCGCTGCCGCCGGCGAGTCTGACCAAGATCATGACCGCCTATATCGCCATCGAGGAAGTAATCGGCGGCAATCTGCGCATGGAAGACGAAGTGTTTATCAGCGAAAAGGCCTGGCGCATGGATGGGTCCAAGATGTTCGTCGGCGTCAATACCAATGTCGGCGTTGAGGATTTGCTGCGCGGCATCATCATTCAATCCGGCAATGACGCCAGCGTCGCCATCGCCGAACATATCGCCGGCAGCGAGGATGCCTTCGCCGACATGATGAATCAGTACGCCGAAGTGCTCGGCATGGAACAGTCCTTTTTCATGAATTCGAGCGGGCTCGACTCCGACGAGTATTACAACCGAATGTCGGCCCGGGATTTGGCGATTCTGTCCCGGGCAACCATCAACAACCATCCCGACTACTATCCGATGTACGCCGAGCGCGAGTTCGTCTACAACGATATCCGCCAGCCGAACCGCAATACCCTGTTGTTCCGCGACCGCAATGTGGACGGACTGAAGACTGGCTGGACCGATCGCGCCGGCTACTGTCTGGTGACCTCGGCCGAGCGCGACGGCATGAGGCTGATCGCGGTAGTGATGGGCACCGAAAGCGAAAACGCCCGGGCCGTGGAAACCCAGAAAATGCTGACCTACGGCTTCCGTTATTACCAGACCTGGAAATTGAACGATGCCGGCCAGGCGCTGACCACGGTGCCGGTTTGGTCCGGCGAGGGCGATAGCCTGGATCTCGGTTTGAACGAGGAAGTTTATGTCACGATTCAGCGCGGCCGCGGCGAAGATCTGGAGGTCGCGGTCAGCGTCGACGAAGTCATTTACGCACCCATCGAAGCGGGCCAGATCATGGGCACCATCGACATCAGCCTGGACGGCGAATCGGTACACAGCGGCGAAATCGCGGCCCTGCATCCGGTCGCCCGCGGCGGCGTCATGAAGCGCATGAGCGACTGGTTCAGTCTGCGAATCAGCAATCTGCTGGCCAATTGAGCATTCCCGCCGCGCCCGGCGATGTCGAGCCGGGGGAGCGACCGGCTTGGCCTGTGCCGAATACCCCCATTCTGCGCGAGTACGGATTGACTGATTACACCGCGGTTTGGCGGCGCATGGCGCGTTTCGCCGCCGAGGCCGGCCCCCAAACCCCGGAGGAAATCTGGCTGCTCAGTCACCGCTCGGTATTCACCCTGGGCCAATCCGGGAAAGCGGAGCATGTGCTGTCGCCGGGAGACATCCCGGTAGTGCGAACCGACCGGGGGGGGCAGGTGACCTTCCATGGCCCGGGGCAGTGGGTGCTGTATCCGCTGCTGGATTTGCGCCGGCGGGGGCTTGGTGTCAAACGTTTGGTATCCTTGCTTGAGAACGCGGTCATTGAGACTCTGGCCCGGTTCGGGATTGCGGCGCGAATCCGTGCCGGGGCACCGGGCGTATACGTGGGCGAGGCGAAGATCGCGGCGCTCGGTTTGCGCATCCGCCGGGGTTGGAGTTATCACGGCTTGAGTTTGAATGTGGATATGGATCTAGGCCCTTTCCGGGCGATTAACCCCTGCGGCTTCAAAGGATTGCCGGTGACGCAGATCGCCGACCTGCTCGGCCCCCGACCGGGGCTGATGGAAAACACGGCGGAACTATTGATGGACAATCTACTGGCGCAACTCGACCGCTTTCCGCCGCGTCCCGTGCCGCCCGGGCGGGAAACCTCCCATGGCTGAGCGCAAACGGCGCAATACGCTGGTCGAGGGCCGCAAGCTGCGCGGTGCCGACAAGCTGCGGCGGATTCCCGTGAAAGTTGTGCCCAGCACCGACCTGCCGGAAAAGCCGCCGTGGCTGCGGGTGAAAATCCCCGCCTCGCCGCGCATCGCCGAATTGCGCCGCAAGCTGCGCCGCCACCGCCTGGCCTCGGTTTGCGAGGAAGCTTCCTGCCCCAATCTCGGCGAGTGTTTCAGCAAGGGCACGGCGACTTTCATGATCATGGGCGATATCTGCACCCGCCGCTGCCCGTTCTGCGATGTCGCCCACGGCAAACCCAAGCCGCTCGATGCGGCGGAGCCGGAGGAGTTGGCCGCGGCGATCCGCGACTTGGGTTTGTCCTATGTCGTCATCACTTCGGTGGACCGGGACGATTTGAAAGACAGCGGCGCCGGTCATTTCGCCGCCTGCGTGGAAGCGGTGCGGCGCTTGAATCCGCAAACCCGGGTGGAAATCCTCGTGCCGGATTTCCGCGGCCGGATGGAAGTGGCGCTGGCCACCATGGAGCGCACGCCGCCGGACGTTTTCAACCACAACCTGGAAACCGTGCCGCGGCTGTACCGCCAAGTCAGACCCGGCGCCGATTATTCTTGGTCACTTCGATTATTGAGCGAATTCAAAGTCTTGCAGCCAAAAGTTCCCACCAAATCTGGATTGATGCTGGGACTCGGCGAAAGCGTCGCGGAAGTGCGCGCCGTCATGGGCGATCTGCGCCGGCACCAGGTGGACATGCTTACGCTGGGCCAGTATCTGCAACCAAGCCGCCACCATCTCCCGGTGAATCGATTCGTGCATCCCGATGAATTCGATGCCCTGCGGGAATACGGCAAAAAACTCGGCTTCCGCCACGTGGCCAGCGGTCCGCTGGTGCGCTCGTCCTACCATGCCGACCAGCAGGCTGAACTGCTGCGCAGCGCTTGAGTCACCCGAACATGAAGCCCTTCCCGCCCAGCGGTGCCGAGCAAAAATATGTTCTGCGTTTAAGCCCGTCGGAGTGGACCTTATTAACCGCGCTGTCCGTCGTGTACATTGGCGGTTTTTACTGGTTTTTGGAAAATCCGTACTGGCTGGGACAGCAAAGGCCGACCCTGCGCGCATTGCTGCTGCTGGCTCTCGGGATTCCAGCGTTCACTTTAGGCATTTTCGCGTTTTACCTCTATTGGTTGCCGAACAAAGCGGTTGAGGGATTCAGCCTGCGGGAGCTTGAGCGAAGCCTTATCGCCGACGGCACACCCGCTTCTCTGGTGGAAATCGGCGTCGCCGTACCCATATTCGCGCCCAGGCTGACGCTGCGCAACGATGGCTTGTATAGCCGCGAAATCGATGTGTATTTGCGGCTGACCGATCGCGCGGGCCGCGATACGCTGCATCAGGCACTGACGGAGGAAGCCTCCGCCGCCGGTGTGAGCGTTGCAAGCGCGGTGCGCGGCATGCTGAGAAGCGATGACAGCTATCTGTTCACGCCGTTGCGAATCGCGCCCCAGCGCAGAGCCAACGGCCAACTGGTTTTTGTCATGGGCGGCATCGGCGAAGGCATCAGCTTCGATGAAGCCCTGCGCCAGGCCGCCGCCGCGCAATACGAGTTGCGCGATGCCGCCAGCGGCGAGCTGCTGCTGGCAAGTCCGTTTCCGCTTGCCGCGGGAAATTGATCCGATTCGAGACTACGCGCGCGCGCGTCGAGGGGACTTGGTGCGGCGGCGGGGCTGTGCAAGAATGCCCTTCCCTGGGCAAAGTTCGGGTGGAAGTCAGCATGGGTCAGTCCGCGACCGCATCGCGATTGCTCCGCACCTTCGCCGTGTTGTGTCTTTTGGCCGGTGTCTTGACGGAGCGGGCCGGGGCACAGCCGCAACAGGATTTGCGCGACCAACAAATCGTCCATCTGTTGCAGGAGCCGCGCCACCGCACGGTCTTCCGGGACGGTGAAATCTATTTGCTCGATGTGCAATTGAATCCCGGCGACCGCTCTTTCGCCCATTTGCACGACGCGCCGCTGATGACGACTTCCATCAGCACCGCCCAAGGGCCGGGCGGTGGCCGCGTCGGCGTCAATCTCGATTACGCCGAGCGCAATTATACTCACGCGATATCGAACCCCGGCCCCGGCTTGCTGCGCATCCTGGCGTTGACCACCTATCACCCGGGCGTGGAGGACGACGGGGACGCCCCGGAGGGCATGACCTTCGAACCCGAAGTCGAAAACCGCTGGTTCCGCTCCTACCGAATCACCCTGGCACCCGGCGCGGAAACGCCGCCGCAAACGCATTTCCAGCCGACTTTCGTCATTATGACCGCCGCCGGCAAGGCCCATGTCACCCGGGAGGACGGCATCACCGCCGAGTTGCGCGATATGGGCGATTGGGCCTACCGCGCTGCGGGTTTGACCTTTCAAATCCGCAATTCCGGCGCCGCGGCGCTGGACCTGGTGATCAACGAGGTGCGCAGATGACCGGTGCCGCCGAAGGCGCGGCGGCGAAGCGGGGCGAATTCAGTTCGCGCTTCGGTTTTCTCATGGCCGCGGCGGGTTCCGCCGTCGGGCTGGGCAATATCTGGGGTTTTCCCACCAATGCGGCATCCAATGGTGGTGCCGCTTTTTTGTTCACTTACTTGATCATGGCCTTCGCCTTGGCTTATCCGGCGCTGATGGCGGAATTGATCATCGGCCGCCACGCCAAGGCCAACTCCATCACCGCCCTGCAAAGCATCTCCCGCGGGCCGGGGACGCGGATGTTCGCGGTTTTCGTCGGCATGTTGGGCATCGTCACCGTGAGTTTCATTCTGAGCTTTTACGCCATCGTCAGCGGCTGGATGATGGCCTTCTTTCTCGACCCGCTTGCCAGACTGGCCGGCGCCGACGGGCTGGCCGCATGGCTGACCCGCGACGGTGAATGGCGCAATGGTGTTTTCGTACTGGTATTCATGGCGCTAACGATCCACATCATCCGCGCTGGAGTCAAAGACGGCATCGAACGCTGGGCGTCCCGGCTGATGCCGATGTTGATTGTGATTTTGCTGCTGCTGATCGCCTATGTGCTGACTTTGCCGGGAGCGATGGGTGGTGTGCGGGCCTATCTGGTGACGGATTTTTCCCAGGTCGCCAATCCGCGCCTGCTGGTGGACGCCATGGGCCAGGCATTCTTTTCGCTGTCCCTCGGTGTCGGCACCATGCTGATTTACGGCTCCTATATCAGCAAGCGGGAAAATTTGCCGGTTACGGGCAGTTTGGTGGCGCTGTTGGATATCGGCATCGCGGTGATTGCGGGAATGTTGATTCTGCCGGCGATGTATGTGGCGCTGGCCAATGGCGTGGAGATTTTCAACCCGGACGGCAGCCTGGTCGCCGGACCGGCTTTGATTGTGTCCGTTTTGCCGGAACTGTTCTCCACCATGGGCGCCGTCGGCGTATTCGTGTCGCTGGCGTTCTTTTTGCTGATGACCATCGCTTCGCTCACCTCGTCCATTTCCATGCTCGAAGTGCCGGTGGCCTACGCCGTGGAGCACCGCAACATGCCGCGCGGCGCGGCGGCGCTGCTGATCGGTGCCGTCGTGGCCTGCGTTTCCCTGACTATCGTGATCAATTTCGATCCTTTGTTCGACTTGGTGGTCAGCTACGCCACCGAAGTAAGCCAGCCCCTGCTGGGCTTCTTTTTCTGCATATTCGTCGCGTGGATCTGGCGGCGGGACGCGGTGCTGAAGGAAATCCTCCAAGGTGCGCCGGATGCGGCATCGGGACTGTTTTGGAAAGTCTGGCCGGCATACGTCAAATTCCTTTGCCCATTGGCGATTTTGCTGGTCTACCTGCAATAGAAGCGCTGATGGGTACTGGCGCAACAATTCAACCCACGAGGCCAACCGTCATGACTCAGCCAAGCGGACCACGACTCAGCCGGCGCGAATTCGCTGGCGGCGCCACGCTGCTCGCGGCCGGTGCCGCGGCGGCGGGCGGGACCGCGTTGGCGCGGAACCTTGACGCGGTGCCGGAAGTTCGGGCGCTGACTTTCGATGTTTTCGGCACGGTCGTCGATTGGCGCTCATCAATCGCCCGGGAGGGGCAATTGCTCGCCGTGGGCCGGGATTGGGCGGTGGATTGGCATGAATTCGCCGACCGCTGGCGCGCCGGTTACGGTCCGGCCATGAGTCGGGTGCGCGGCGGCGAATTGCCGTGGACCAAAATCGACGACTTGCACCGCATGATTCTCGACGATCTCATTGAAGAATATGGCCTCGGGGAACTCTCCGAGGTGGAGCGAATCGAGTTCAATTTCGCCTGGCATCGGCTCTCGCCGTGGTCCGACTCGGTGGCTGGTCTGCACCGGCTCAAATCGCGCTATGTGATCACCACCTTGTCCAACGGCAATATCGCCTTGCTGACCAATATGGCGAAGAATGCCGGCCTGCCCTGGGATGCGGTGTTGTCGGCGGAATTGGCCGAGCGCTACAAACCGGATCCGGCGGTGTATCTGAAAGCGGCGGATCTGCTGGGACTGCCGCCGGCCCAAGTGATGATGGTGGCGGCGCATCCGGGCGATCTGCGCGCCGCCGCCGCGCAAGGGCTGCGCACGGCTTATGTGCCGCGGCCGCTGGAGCGCGGCGCCGACCGGCCTTTCACACCGGACAGCAGCGGCGATTTCGATATCACTGCCGGGGATTTCCTCGATTTGGCGGAGAAATTGGGCGCTTGAAAAATTGGCGGCGATGCGTAGCCTTGGAAGCCGCGTTTGAACTTCACGCACAACCGAATAGGGAAGAGAGGTATGGCAGTAAAGAATTTTCTGAAATCATCCGCGTCGGCACTGTTGGCGGCGCTGCTGGCGGCCTGTTCCGGCGAAGAGCCGGCGGATGCCGGAACCGAGCCCGCTGCGGTGTCTGATGCGGCGCCGGCAACCGAAGCGGCGGCGGGAAATCCGTTTTTTTCCGACAGCCCGCATTATTTCCAGTATCCGCCCTTCGACTTGATCCGCAACGAGCATTTTCAGCCCGCTTTCGAACGCGGCATGGCGGAGCAACTCGCCGAAGTGGAAACCATTGCCGGACAGGAAGCGCCGCCGAGTTTTGAAAACACCATCGTCGCGCTGGAATTGAGCGGACAATTGCTCGACCGCGTGGAAGCGGTGTTTTTCGCTCTGTCCAGCGCCCATACCAATGAAGACATCCAGGCGTTGGAACAACAACTTGCCCCGGAACTGGCGGCCCACAGCGATGCCATTTTGTTGAATCGGGAGCTGTTCGCGCGCATTTCCGCCTTGCACGAAAACCGGGAGGAGTTGGGCCTGGACCCGGAATCCCAGCGCTTGCTTGAACGGGTCCATATCGATTTCGTCCGCGCCGGCGCGGCCCTTGATGAAGAACGACAGGCCGAGTTGCGCGAGGTCAACGCCCGCATCGCCGTGTTGGAAACCGGGTTCAGCCAGAATGTGCTCGGCGAAGTGAACGATTCGGCGATTGTCGTGGACAGCCGGGAAGAGCTCACCGGCTTGGATGAAGCAATGATCGAGGCGGCGGCGCGCGCGGCGGAATCCCGCGACCTGGCGGGGAAATTCGTGCTGCCGTTGCTCAATACCAGCGACCAGCCGGCGCTGGCCAGCCTGCAAAATCGGCAGCTGCGGCAACGCATCATGGAAACCTCCTTGTCCCGGGGTTCCCGCGGCGGCGACTTCGACAACCGCGAAGTCTTGACCGAAGTACTGCGCCTGCGGGCCCAGCGGGCGCGGTTGCTGGGTTATGAGAATCACGCCGCCTATGTGCTGGAAGATGAAACCGCGGGTTCGGTCGAGGCGGTCAACGAACGCTTGGCCGCGCTCGCGCCCCCCACCGTCGCCAATGCCCGCCGCGAGGCGGCCGACTTGCAGCGGATGATCGAAGAAGAGGGGGAGGATTTCACCCTGGCGGCCTGGGATTGGGCCTACTACACAGAAATCCTCAGCGCCGAACGCTTCGATTTCGACGAAAGTCAGTTGCGGCCGTATTTCGAGTTGAACAATGTGTTGGAGCGGGGCATTTTCTTCGCCGCCGAGCAGCTATTCGGCATCACTTTCGAGGAACGCTTTGATTTGCCGGTTTATCAAGAAGATGTCCGCGTATTCGAAGTATTCGATGTGACCGGCGAGACCCTGGCGCTGTTCATCGCCGACTTCTACGCCCGGCCCAACAAGAGCGGCGGGGCGTGGATGAACGCCTACGTTTCGCAGTCGCATCTGCTGGAAAGCCAACCCGTGGTGGCCAATCATCAGAATGTCACCAAACCGCCGGAAGGCGAGCCGACTCTGCTCACTTTCGACGAAGTGACCACGGCCTTTCACGAATTCGGCCACGCCCTGCACGGTATGTTTTCGGATGTGCGCTATCCGAGTTTTTCCGGCACCCGGGTACCGAGGGATTTCGTCGAATATCCGTCCCAAGTGAACGAGATGTGGGCGACTTGGCCGGAAGTGCTGGAGAATTACGCCCTCCACCATGAAACCGGCGAAGCCATGCCCCGGGAGTTGCTCGACAAGGTGCTTTCCACCCAGCAATTCAATCAAGGCTTCGAGACGGCGGAATACCTGGCCGCCTCGATTTTGGACCAAGCCCTGCATCAACTCGCGCCGGAAGACGTGCCGGGCGCCGGGGAAATCATGGAATTCGAAGCTGCGGCGCTGGACAACGCCGGCATCGCCATGGCGGAGATTCCGCCGCGTTACCGGACACCCTATTTCTCCCACATCATGGGCGGCTATTCAGCAGGCTACTACTCGTATATCTGGAGCGAGGTGCTGGATGCCGATTCGGTGGAATGGTTCCGGGAAAACGGCGGCCTGCTGCGCGAAAACGGTGTGCATTTCCGCCGCGCGCTGCTGTCCCGGGGCGGCGCCGAGGACGCCATGACTTTGTTCCGCGAATTCCGCGGGCGGGATGCGGATATCAATGCGCTGCTTGAGCGCCGCGGTTTGAATTGAAATCAACTGAGGTGGCGGCTTGGCCGCCACTCAGCCGCAGCAGCAGCAAGCTGAGCTCGTCCCAGGGATTGGCGGGGCACAGGCCCTTGACGGCGTGATCGATCACTTCGCAGTGAGCGAGCATTCGCCCGATTTCGCTTTGGGAAAGGCGGTTAAGCGCCCGGGTCACGAAGGCTTTGCGGTTGTGCCAGACGCGGGCGGCCGCCATGGCGCGGACCAGTTCCATGCCGCTGTCGATTTGTTCCAATATTTCCCGCAGCTGCCACAGCTCCCGACTGAGCACGGCGAGAACAAAAAGCGGGAAAGCGCCTTCGGCCCGTAGACCCGCCAGCACGCGCTGGGTCCGCGCCGCCTCGCCTGCCAGCGCGGCATCAACCAATTTGCCGACATCGTGGCGGGAGCTGTCGGCAACCAGCCGCAAAACATCCTCACCAGTCAGGGGAACCGCCGCGGAACTTTTGTTGCGGGCTTGGGCTGTTTCGGCCCCGTGCTGGGCTGGTTTGGCTCGGCCTTCGATTCGCAGGGACAGTTTTTCGATTTCCTGGCTCGCCGCCAGCAAATTGCCTTCCACCCGATCAGTCAGGATTTCCAGTGCGCTTTCATCGGCTTCAATGCCCGCCGCCCGCAGCCGCCGCCGCAGCCAGTCCGGCAATCTGCTGCGGTCGATGGGCCAGATTTGCACCAGCACCAGCGCCTTGTCCAATTGCTTGTACCACTTGGTGGAAAGCAGCGATGAATCGATTTTTGGCCCGCTGATCAGAACCCGGAAGTCGTCCGGTGCCCGCTCAAGGAAGTTTGCCACCGCCTCGCGGCCCGGCGCATCGAGTTTGTTCGCGTACAGCCGCAGTTCCAGTAGTTTCCGTTCGGCGAACAGGGAAGTGCTGTCCAGTTCGTAGAGAAAATCTTTCCAGTCGAAGCCTTTGTCCACATGAAAGATTTCGCGTTCGATGAAGCCGGCTTCGCGCCAGTGGCGGCGCACCGCGTCCGCCGCCTCCCGCATCAGCAATACTTCGTCGCCGGCCAGCCAATACAAGGGCGCGGTATTTTTCCCCAGCGCGCCGGCGAGTTGGTCGCCGCGTATTCTCATCCGCCCGCAGCCTCAAGCCGGCGCAGCACGCGGTTGACGAGTTCGCGGCGCATTTCCTCGCGCAGCAGGTCGGCTTCTTCGCGGTTGCCGGCGATGGTGCGCAAATCTTGATAGTAGGTTCGTTCGACGGTTATGGTTTCATCGTCGATCAGCGCGGTTTCGCCTGCGGCGAGATGGACACGGATGCTTAGTTGCACGGTAACCTGCGCAGTGCGGGCCTGGGGCGTGGTGCTCGCGGGGCGGCCGAAAAAGCGCTCGGCGCCGACCAGCAGCAGGGGAAAATCCGCTGCCGCCGTGTCGTCCTCTACGTAAAGAGCGGTTCCGCCAGCCATCAAACCACGGCGCAGCATCCGCTCAAATCCGCCTTCGGCATCGACGATTCGCAGCCGCAACCCGGAGAAGGTCGCCGCCGTGCCGCCGGCGCTGCGCAGCTGGTAGCCGCAGCCGCCGGTTGCCGCCACGCCGAGGCCGGCGAGCAGCAGCGGCGGCAGGAGTTTCAACAAGCGCCGCCGCCCCATGGCGACTTACCCGGTCACCACATTGACAAGGCGGCCGGGAACCACAATCACCCGCCGGACGGCGGCTTGAGCGGTGAACTTCCGCACCGAATCGTTCTCCAGCGCGAGCGCCCGCAGGCGTTCTTCGGAAGTATTCGCCGGCACTTCCATTTTGCCGCGCAGTTTGCCATTCACCTGCATCACAACCAGCGCGCTCTCTTTAGTCAGCGCTGATTGGTCGGCTTCGGGCCAGGCCGCGTCCATCACCGCTCCGGCATGGCCCAAATGATTCCATGCGGCATGGCAAAAGTGGGGCACAACCGGCGCCAACAGCAAAACGGCGTTTTCCAGAACTTCCTGCGTCACGGCCCGATCGGTTGGTTTCGGCCGCGGGAGTTGTTGCTCGAAGCGGGTCAGCGCGTTGAGCAGTTCCATCACCGCCGCGATGGAAGTATTGAAAGCGTAGCGGCTGGCGAACTCCCGGCTGACCTTGGCGATGGTTTCGTGGGTCTTGCGGCGCAGGGCGCGTTGTGGATCATCCAGCTGCAGCGTCGCGAAATCCGGCAAGGCGCGGGCCTCGTGCTTGCGCAGGGTTCGCCAAAGCCGCTTCAGAAAGCGGGAACTGCCTTCCACTCCAGAGTCGGACCATTCCAGAGCCTGTTCCGGCGGCGCCGCGAACAACATGAACATCCGCACCGTGTCGGCACCGTAGCGGTCGATCAGCGGCATGGGATCCACGGTATTGCCTTTCGATTTGGACATTTTGCCGCCGTCCTTGAGCACCATGCCTTGGGTCAGCAGCCGGGTGAACGGCTCGTCCGATTGCAGCAGCCCCTCGTTGCGCAGCAGCTTGTGATAGAAGCGCGCGTACAGCAGATGCAGAATCGCGTGTTCGATGCCGCCGACGTATTGGTCCACCGGCAGCCAGTACTGCGCCCGCTCGTCGAGCATGGCGTCGTCCCGGTCGGCGCAGGTGTAGCGCGCGTAGTACCAGGATGATTCCATGAAAGTATCGAAGGTATCGGTTTCCCGTTTCGCCGGGGCGCCGCATTGCGGGCAGTCCGCATCGACGAATTCCGCCAGAGCGGGCAGGGGCGAGCCGCCGCCGCTGAAATCGACCCGCTCCGGCAAGCGCACCGGCAGGTCTTCATCGGGCACTGCCACCGGTCCGCAATCTGGACAATGAATGATCGGAATCGGCGCGCCCCAATAACGCTGCCGGGATACGAGCCAGTCGCGCAGGCGGAAATTCACCTTACGCCGGCCTTGCCCGGCGGCTTCGAGATGCTCGGCGATGGCCTGGAAAGCGGTCTGGAAATCCATGCCGTCGAACTGCTTTGAATTGACCAATTCGCCGTGCTCGACGAATGCCGCCGCGCGCAGATCGCAGGTCTGTCCCGGATCGGCGGGGCGGATGACTTGCCGAATTTCCAGCCCGTAGCGGGTGGCGAATTCCCAATCGCGCTGATCGTGGGCCGGCACCGACATCACCGCCCCCGAGCCGTAGCTCATCAGCACGAAATTGGCCGCGTAAATCGGCAGGCGTTCCCCGGTCAACGGATGGATGGCGCGCAAACCGGTGTCCATGCCGCGCTTTTCCAGCGACATCAATTCTGCTTCGGCGGTTCCGGCGGCATTCAGTTCCGCCAGAAAGCGCCGCAATTTGGGCGCGTTGCCGTTGGCGGCCTGCTCTTCAGCGGCGGCAACGGCCAGCGGATGCTGCGGTGCCAACGACAGGCTGGTGACGCCGAACAGCGTATCCGGCCGGGTGGTGAATACCTTGATGATGCGCTTGTCGGGGTCGGTTTCGCCGGCGACCGCGAAATCCACTTCGACGCCTTCGGAACGGCCGATCCAATTGCGTTGCATGACGCGCACCGCGTCCGGCCAACCGTCCAGGTTTTCGATTTCGTCCAACAGCTCCTGGGCAAAAGCGGAAATGCGGAAAAACCACTGTGGAATGCGCCGCCGCTCCACCGCCGCCCCGGAGCGCCAGCCCTTGCCGTCCACCACCTGCTCGTTGGCGAGCACGGTTTGATCCACCGGGTCCCAGTTGACTTCGGCTTCCGCCTTGTACACCAAACCCTTGCGGAACAGGCGGGTGAAGAACCATTGTTCCCAGCGGTAGTATTCCGGGCGGCAGGTCGCCACTTCGCGCCGCCAATCGTAGGCAAACCCCATCCGTTGCAGCTGATCGCGCATGTAATCGATATTGGCGTAGGTCCAGGCGGCCGGATCCACTTTGTTCTGAATGGCGGAATTTTCCGCGGGCAGGCCGAAAGCGTCCCAGCCCATGGGCTGCAACACGTTTTTTCCTTTCATGCGCTGGTAGCGGGCAATGGCGTCGCCGATGGAATAATTGCGCACATGGCCCATATGCAAATGGCCGCTGGGGTAGGGCAGCATGGACAGGCAGTAGAACTTCTCTTTGGCCGGATCTTCGTCGGCGTGAAAACTGCCGTGCTCCCGCCAATAACGCTGCACTGCTTCCTCGACTTCCGCCGGCCGATACTTGATTTCCGGGTCGTCGTCCGGTGTTTTGCTCACCTCATCCGCCGAGTTCATTACGCCCACCATGCCCTGCCCATTTCCATTCCGAGTCTTTCCCGCCCTAGGCGGTTTTCCAGTCCGCGTCCGCCGCGCCGCCTTCGCCGTTCGCGCCGCCGCCCGCGCCCGCAGTCACTTTCAGCAGCTTGATCTGCCGGTTGTCGGCACTCAACACGGTAATCAGATAAGAGCCGATGCGGGTGCTTTCCCCCCGCGCGGGGATGTGCCCTAGTTCCCGCAAGAGGATTCCGCCGATGGAATTGAGTTCCCGGTCGTCGAGATCGGTGGCGAAAAATTCGTTGAATTCGCCGATTGGCGTCAGCGCCTTGACAATGTGGTTCTTCTCGTCGAGACGCTTGATATGGCTGTCATCCTCGATATCGGTCTCATCCTGAATTTCGCCGACGATCTGCTCAAGCACGTCTTCAATGGTAACGATGCCGCTGACGCTGCCGTAGCTGTCCACCACGATGGCCATATGATTGCGCCGTTCGCGGAACTCTTTCAGCAGCACATTGACCGGTCGCGATTCCGGCACGAAAGTGGCGGGCCGGACGATCGTCTGGAAATCCAGGTTTGCCGGAATTCCGTTCAGGCACAGCGGCAGCAAGTCCTTGGCGAGGAGGATGCCGATGATGTTGTCCACATCCTCGGCAATCACCGGAAAACGCGAATGGGCAGCCCCGGCCACCATTTCCACCACTTCCCGCACCGGCAGGCTGGTGGAAATCAAGACGACTTGGGAACGCGGAACCATGATGTCCCGCACCTGCACCTTGGAAACCTGCAAGGCGCCTTCGATGATGCCCAGCGCATCGGCATCAAGCAGCCGATCCTGCTCGGCGTTGCGCAGCAACTCGAGCAGACTTCGCGTGTCGGTGGGTTCGTCGGAAAAGACTTGTGCGATTTTATCGATCCAGGAACGGCGCCCCGGATCGATGGTGGCCTGATCGTCAGCCATGCGCCGATTCAGCTCCTCGTTGAGACAATGCTCTAAGATACTAGATAGGGGTTGGGGATTCCAAGATTCCGCAGTATTTCTACTTCCGTTTCTTCCATCTCGGCGGCGGCGGTCTCGTTTTCGTGATCGAATCCGAGCAAGTGCAGGCAGCCGTGAACCACCAGATGCGCCCAATGCTGCTCCAGCGGCCGCCGCCGCGCCGCCGCTTCCCGCTCAGCCAACTCGGCGCAAACAACGATATCGCCGATGGGTGCGGGCTCGAACTCGCCATCGAGTTCCGCCGGCAGGCGCAGCGGGAACGCCAGCACATCGGCCGGCCGGGGCCGCCGCCGATAGCGCCGATTGAGTTGTTCGGATTCGCGCGCGCCGACAAAGCACAGGCTCACCGCCGCCGCCCGCGCCGGCGCCGCGCTCCGCAGTGCCGATTCGATCCAGCGCCGGCACAGTTCGCCATCCGGCACCCAGCGGCCACCGGTTTTGTCAACAATCTCGACTGTCATTTTCGCCGCGCCGAGGCGTCTGCCGCATTCCGCGTGGCAGCCGTGTCCGCCGGGCGGCTTTTCCCGCGTTCCGGGGCACCCCGACCGCGCGCCGCGGCGACCTGGGCTTGGTCGAAGCGTTCATAAGCTTCGACGATTTTTTGCACCAAGCGGTGCCGCACCACGTCCCGGGAACTGAACCACGTGAAGCCGACATCTTCGATATCGCGCAGCACCTGAGTGGCGTGAACCAAACCGGAGCGCGTCCCGGACGGCAAATCGATTTGGGTGATATCGCCGGTGACCACGACCCGGGAGCCGACACCGACCCGGGTCAGAAACATTTTCATTTGCGCCGCGGTGGCGTTCTGGCTTTCATCAAGGATGATAAAGGACTCGTTCAAGGTGCGCCCGCGCATATAGGCCAGCGGCGCCACTTCGATCACATTCTTGTCCACCAGTCGATTGACCTTGTCGAAACCGAGCATCTCATACAGCGCGTCATACAACGGCCGCAGATAAGGATCAATCTTCTGGATCAAATCGCCCGGCAGGAAGCCGAGTTTCTCGCCGGCCTCGACCGCTGGCCGCACCAGCACGATTCGGTTCACTTTTTCATCCACCAGCGCCCGCACCGCACAGGCCACGGCGAGATAGGTCTTGCCGGTGCCGGCCGGGCCGACGGCGAAATTCAAATCCCGCCGCGAGATGCTGTTGACGTAGGCCGCCTGCTGCCGCCCCCGGGGTTTGATCGAAACCCGCGGCGTGCGGACGATGGCTGCCGCAGAGTCCTCCGGGGCCGCATCCGGCGGCTGGATGATTTCCCGCAGGGCCAGCTGGATCAGGCCCGCGGACAGCAATTCGCCTTGCTCCGTGGCCAGATACAGCGACTCCAGCAAACGTCCGCCGTCGTGTACCGCGGACTTGCCGCCGGAAAGCTGGAACCAGTTGCCGCGCTGGCGGATGGTCAGCGACAGCAACTTTTCAATCTCGCGGATGTGCTCGTTAAACTGTCCGCAAAGATTGGCCAAGCGGCGGCTGTCGTCGGGGTCCAGGGTGAGATCGAGCGTATGTGTGCTCATGCGAAGGAGTTTGGCGCTGAAAGTTTGTGTTTCAAGAGTTGGGAGCGGCAATCGGCCCCCGGAGCAATTCGCCGAACAGCGAATTAGGCAGGGCGTCGGTGATTTTAACATCGGCGAAACCGCCCGCCAGCGAAGCGTCGTCGCAGGTGAAATTGACCACGCGGTTGTTTTCCGTGCGCCCCTGCAAATCGCCGGCGCGCTTTTTCGACACCCCGGTCACCAATACCCTGCAAATCGAGCCCACCATGGCCTCGCTGATGGCGCGGGCCTGCCGGGTCAGTTGCGCCTGCAACACTGCCAAGCGGTGCTTCTTTTCCCGCTCCGGGGTTAAGTCCCGCAGCGACGCCGCCGGGGTTCCCGGCCGGGCGCTGTAGAGAAAACTGAAGGAAGTATCGAAGCCGACTTCCTTCACCAGGTTCATGGTGTCTTCGAAGTCGCGTTGCGACTCTCCCGGATAGCCGACGATGAAGTCCGACGACAGGCTGATTCCGGGCCGCGCGGCCTGAATCCGGCGCACCAGCGATTTGTATTCCAGCACTGTGTAGCCGCGCTTCATCGCCGCCAGCACTCGGTCCGAGCCGCTTTGCACCGGCAAGTGCAGATGGCTGGCGAGTTCCGGCACTTCGCGGTACACGTCCACCAGCGAATCGCTGAATTCGCAGGGATGGGAAGTCGTGAAGCGCAACCGGTCGATGCCATCGATGCTGGCGAGATACTGGATCAGCAGGGCCAGGCCGACGGTCTTGCCGTCGTGACTGAGACCACGGTAGGCATTCACGTTCTGCCCCAGCAAATTGATTTCGCGAACGCCTTGCGCTGCCAAATGCGCGGCTTCGGTCAACACATCATCGAAGGGCCGGCTGACTTCCTCGCCCCGGGTATAGGGCACCACGCAGAAACTGCAATATTTGGAGCAGCCCTCCATGATGGAAAGAAAAGCCTGACAGGAAGCGGCCTTCGGCTGAGGCAGATGATCGAATTTTTCAATTTCGGGAAAACTGATATCGACCACGGCGGCGCCGGGGGCCGAGGCATCAAGCAGCGCTGGCAGCTTGTGCAGGGTTTGCGGCCCAAACACCACGTCCACATAAGGCGCGCGACGGCTGATGGCCGCGCCCTCCTGACTCGCCACGCAGCCGCCCACGGCAATCTTCAGCCGCGGATTGGCGACTTTCAAGCCGCGCCAACGGCCCAACTGATGAAAAACCTTCTCCTGCGCCTTTTCCCGAATCGAACAGGTATTCAGCACCAGCAAATCCGCCTGCTCGGCCGAATCCACCTGCACGGCGTTGCGCGACTCGCGCAGCAAATCCATCACCCGCGCCGAATCGTACTCGTTCATCTGGCAGCCGTGGGTCTTGATATGCACCCGGGTGGGGGAGGGCGCTCTCGCGGCTTCCGCCCCGCCGCCGACCGCGACCGTACCTGCAACGCCGCCGCCCGGCGTAATCATGCTTTGCATCTACTGGCGGAGAAAATCAAATGAGCCGCGATTATAGCCCAACACTCTGGCTGACTGCAGCGGAATAACGCGAACCACGACCGGCCCTTAACAAACTTGCATAGATGTGCTCTTTTGCTCTATCCTCAGGGTTTTCAGCAATACGGGCAGTGTCGTGAGATATCGTTTGGGATTGGATGTCGGCACCAATTCACTCGGATGGTGCGTTTTGAAGATAAACAATGATGGTGACCCCTATGAAATTTTGGCCGCAGGCTCGCGCATTTTTGCCGAGGGCAGGGACAACAAGTCCAAAGCCACCCTTGCCGCGACTCGCAGGGAGAAGCGCTCGGCTCGCAGGCGGCGGGATCGGTTCAAGCAACGGCAGAGATTTTTACTGAGCGAATTGGTTAAGGCTGGGTTGTTCCCGGAGTCAGCGGAACAGCGTGAATCCCTGCGAAACCTAAACCCCCTCGAGTTGCGCGCCAAAGCAATTAGCGATCAGCCAATGAACGCCTTTCATATCGGCCGCGCTTTGTTTCATCTCAACCAGCGCCGGGGCTTCAAAAGCAATCGCAAAGATCAAAGCGAGGAGACGAGATCGGGGGGGGTGGTTTCAAATTCAGCCCGACTGTTGCTTGAAAACATGGGGTTGATCGGCCCGAAAATGACGAAGGAGGATGAAAAAAATCTGTCTAAAGAAGAGAAAAAGAACGCACGGAAATCAGAAGCCAAAGTGCAAAAAAAGGCTTTAGATAAACTGGAAAAAAATCAGTCCATGACTTATGGATCATTTTTGTTTGAGCGGCAAAAAAAGAACGAGCCAACCAGAGCCCGCCCCAGTGCTGCTGGCGATGGCAAGCTTTATGATGTTTATCCCACCCGCGAGCTGTATGAAGATGAGTTTAAGAAAATTTGGCGGGCGCAGGCACTTTACCATCCAGAGAAAATGACGGAGAAGGCGAAGGAAAGAATTTACCGAGCAATTTTCTATCAACGCCCGCTCAAGCCTCAGAAGCGTGGTAAATGTACTTACATGCCAAATGAAGATCGAACTTTTCGGGCCATGCCCAGCTTTCAGCGCTACCGCATCTATCAAGAAGTTCATAGTTTGCAGTGGTCGGATGGGCGTGAGACGCATCGATTGCGTGATCATCCTAGAGCACGCAATAGGATTGTTGACCTATTGGAAAGAAGAAGTAGTATTTCTTTTCGCACGATGAGAACCGAATTGAGGAGACTAGATATCGCAGAAGGAGATATTAAATTCAATCTCGAGACCAAAAAACGGAAAGGTCTAGATGGCAATCTAACCAGCAATCGGATGCAAGATGAAGATCGGATAGGCCCTGCATGGCATGATGATCAAGTATGGCCATTATCGAAGCAGGATGAATTTATAGATATCATTCTGAATGGAACACCAAGGCAGCAACAGCGAGATTTGGAAATAGCCCAAGGCGGCAATCAGCATGATCCAATTGGTGGTGCTGGTGATTACGAAGAGGTTATTGAGTATCTTTGCAAAAAATACCAATTGGATCGATTAGTCGTTGAGGCTTGCTTGAATGCAAGGCTCAATGACGACACCGCCGCCATATCACTCAGAGCCTCGGGTTTGATGTTGGAAAAAATGCGGGACGGCTTGACTGATCCCGAAACAGGCGAGTATTGTTTGCCATTGCAAATCAAAGCGGCTTCTTCGGTGGCTCAGGAGATCCCCAATCAATTTATCGACCCCGACGGCAAGTACAAGTTATTGGACAAACTGCCGTACTACGGTGAAGCATTCGAGGATGGAAGACATATTATCCCCGGAACTGGCGACCCAAAAGATAATGATAAAACTCGATGGGGTGGCGTGACTAATCCCACTGTCCATATCGCGTTGAATCAAATTCGCTTGGTCGTGAATGAGTTAATCGACCGTTTTGGTCATCCGCATTCAATTGCAATTGAACTTGGTCGGGAACTACCCGCGGGAGCTAAAGCGCGCAGTGATATCGAGAAGGAACAGAGTAAGAATCAAAGTCGTAATGAGAGATTTGACAAAACGCTCAATGAATACGAGCAAACACCTAATCATAACAATCGTTTGCGTCTGTACCTTTGGGAGGAGTTGCTTAAGACTCCTGGTGGTCCTTGCTGTCCTTTTTCCGGTCAACAAATTGGCATTGATGATTTGTTTAGCGACAGTATTGAAATTGACCATTTGATTCCGTTTAGCCGTTCACTCGACGACAGCCGTGCCAATAAAATTGTCTGTACCCGATCAGCAAACAGAGATAAGGGCAATAGAACGCCGTTTGAAGCCTTTCGGAATAGTCCAGATAACTATGATTGGGATGAGATTTTTGCCCGTTCGCGTAACCTGCCGACTTCAAAAGCTTGGAGGTTCGAGCCGGATGCCATGAAAATTTGGAAGAAAGATGGTGACGGTTTTACCAGCCGACATCTAAATGATACCCGTTATATCGGTCGCTTGACGCGTGAATATTTGGAATGTGTCTGCGATACTAAAAGAATCGACGTGGTCACAGGTCAGCTGACAAGCCTGCTGCGGCGGCATTGGGGATTGAATCGTTGCATTCAGAAAGATGATTCGGGAATTTATCGCAAGAACCGGGATGACCACCGGCATCACGCAGTGGATGCCATTGTCGTCGGTATGACGAACCGAAGCATGTTGCAGAAAGTATCGACCATGAATCTAAATCGGCTATTTTATTCCACTAAGAGAGGACAAAGCAGTATAGAGCCTTGGCTTGGATTTAGGCAAGATGTCGCCACGGCGGTCAATAGTATCATTGTTTCGCATAAGTCCAGGAGAAAAACAGCCCAGGGTGGCTGCACCGATGGACAGCTTCATAATGACACGGCCTACGGAATTATTGACGGGCCCGATGAGAAAGGACACTATAAGGTTGTGTCACGGAAGTCCGTGAGCCAGTTAAAAAATTTGAAAAATATAGAATCCATTAGAGACCCACACCTAAGAAATAGATTTAGGTCTGAATTCGAGGCAGCTGAGGCTCGGAAAAAAGGTTCGGGGGTAAAGTCAATTGAAAGGTATGCAAGGGATCGGAATATCCGCCGACTTCGCTATACTGAAAAACTAGGTGTCATACCAATCAAAAATGCCACGGGCGAGGCATACAAGGCATACAAGGGAGACAGCAACTGGGGAGTAGAAATCTTTATGTCGCCTCAGGGTAAGAAGAACGATAAAAAATGGGAGGGGAAAGTGATTTCTCGGTTTGATGCCAATAGAGCAGACTTCAAGCCCGGCCAAACCTGCAGGCCTCATCCTGCAGCAAAGTTAGTAATGCGATTGCAGATAAATGACTGTGTCGAGATGTCGGTTTCAAAAGGAAGTAGAGTAAAAGCACTATTCAGATTACAAAAAATTTCTCCTGGGAGGATGATTTTTTCGCAAATCCATGAAGCAAATGTAGACAAAAGAGATCGAGACAAAGAAGATAAATTTAGGTATACCAGCGCTAGTGCTGGCAGCATGCAGGAGCGAAATGCTAGAAAAGTACATATCAGTCCATCTGGGCGGATACGCTTTGAGTCGCGTCGCTCGAGGAAAATGCAAAGATAGCCGAATAGTAGCGGTGAAGGAGTCAATATATGGCAAGCGGAAAGCTAACAAAATTGTTCGATAACACATTCACTCGAGAATAAATTGTCTTGCCATCGAAACTTATGTTGGTGAAGGGCCGATAATGTGCCGGGGATGTCCGCCACGAATTGGTTGGTATCGTCGGCCACCTGTGCAATTGCTTAACGGTTGTCTCGCGGCGATTGAATGGTCCGGATGGAGTTGAAGAACGAAGTCCGGGGTATTCTGCAAAACTAGAGTGTGGATGCTGGCGAACACGTCTTGTCATCGATAGAGAGGTGGATCCAGACTTCGTTTGACGACCTAGGGGATAGAAAAAATGCCCTCGGCTCGTCATGTTTTTTGACTTTTTCCGGCTAAAGGGGGCTGGCCGAGTTGCAGTAGCCAAGACAGCAAGGGAATGGTCGGACAGATTGTCGAAATCACACACCCGGGGTATTGGCTAAAGAAGTCGCGGGGGTTTCTCCAAGTTCGCCACAACGGTGAATTGAAGGGGCAAGTTTCCTTAGACGATATTCAGGCCGTGCTTGTATCGGTGCCCGGTTGCACTGTGTCAAGCGTTCTGCTGGACCACTTGGCGCAACGCGGCATCCCGTTAGTGATTTGCGGTGACAACTATCTGCCAAGCAGTTGGACATTGCCGGTGCAAGGGGCTGTGCGCCAATTTCAAGTTATGCGGGCGCAGGCAGATCTATCGGAACCGAAGCGGAAGCGGTTCTGGCAGCGGATCGTGCGGGCCAAAATAGAAAATCAAGCAAATGTGCTCGAACGAGCCGGTCAACCTTCGCGGGATTTGCAGCGCATGGCTCGCAAGGTCCGTTCGGGTGATCCAGATAATGTCGAAGCGCAGGCCGCCCGCGCATACTGGCAGAGGTTATTCGGCGGTGAGTTTCGGCGCGATCGTAGTGCTTCCGGTTTTAATTCAGCCCTGAATTATGGCTACACGGTGTTGCGGGCATGCGTCGCGCGCGGCGTATCTGCCGCGGGCCTGCATCCAAGCTTCAGCGTGCAGCACCGAAATCCGCAAAACCCGTTCAACTTGGTGGACGATATGATGGAACCGTTCCGTCCAATAGGCGATTACATTATTTGGAGGAATATCGAAGATTACTCACAGGACTTGACGGCGGAAGGCAAGTTGCGGCTTGCGTCTCTGGCCACGATTCCCCTGCCGACGGAAGATGGCCTTTCCCCCCTCTCGCTGGTTGCCGTCAAAATGTGCCGCGAATTCGCAAAGTATTGTCGCGGGGCACCAAGGCAGGAGGAAATGCCCTGTCTGCCGCTAGCGCTGGATTCCATGTGAGGAGAGGGAGTGGTCTCAGCCCCTACCGCATCATGTGGCTGTTCGTCATGTTCGATTTGCCGGTGGGCACCCATAGGGAGCGGAAGCACGCCACCCGCTTTCGCAACGATTTGCTTGACTTGGGTTTCGAGATGTCTCAGTTTTCGATTTACCTCAAATACTGCGCATCGGGGGAAAAAGCTGATGCGGTTAGCAATCGGATCCAGCCCTTGCTGCCGCCGGGAGGGAAGGTCGATGTGCTCTGCATCACGGATAAACAGTTCTCGAGCATGCGACGATACCATGCGAGCAAGCGTAAAAAATCCGGCAGCGCGCCGCTGCAACTGCAGCTATTCTAACCGATTCCCATCGCTGGGAATCAATTATTTCCTTGAAAATCAAGCACATGCAGCGTCTCTAGTCTAGCACTCAGGAATAGGCGGCGCTAGGACAACAACCCACATAATCGATATAGCGGTTGCCGTAGTCTAGCACTCAGGAATAGGCGGCGCTAGGACAACTGTGCAGGAAATGTAAGAGTACCTCCACCAAGTCTAGCACTCAGGAATAGGCGGCGCTAGGACAACTCTTCCTGATCCTCATTAGTTTCTTCGACTAGTCTAGCACTCAGGAATAGGCGGCGCTAGGACAACACTCAATGTCTTCGTATATTGCAGAGGGGCAGTCTAGCACTCAGGAATAGGCGGCGCTAGGACAACTGAGATAAATTATCTATTTCGTATGGTATTAGTCTAGCACTCAGGAATAGGCGGCGCTAGGACAACTCTTCCTTCTCCTCATTAGTTTCTTCGACTAGTCTAGCACTCAGGAATAGGCGGCGCTAGGACAACATATGTGCATGTGCAATTCTCAAGTTTGTCAGTCTAGCACTCAGGAATAGGCGGCGCTAGGACAACATATGTGCATGTGCAATTCTCAAGTTTGTCAGTCTAGCACTCAGGAATAGGCGGCGCTAGGACAACATGAGTGTAGATATACAGCCATTGCGCTTGAGTCTAGCACTCAGGAATAGGCGGCGCTAGGACAACTAGTGAATGCCGTTGGTGTTCCGACTACATAGTCTAGCACTCAGGAATAGGCGGCGCTAGGACAACTGTATAGGTATCGAATCGCAGCGCAATACGAGTCTAGCACTCAGGAATAGGCGGCGCTAGGACAACGCCAGTGGGTTAGGGAACGGTTTCCCGTAGAGTCTAGCACTCAGGAATAGGCGGCGCTAGGACAACTCTTAGCCTCATGGTAATTTTCCGGATTAAAGTCTAGCACTCAGGAATAGGCGGCGCTAGGACAACTGTTCTCCTGTGATAATCCCGCCAGTATTAAGTCTAGCACTCAGGAATAGGCGGCGCTAGGACAACTAGTGTTGCGTCGTCTGTACCTCTTACTGCAGTCTAGCACTCAGGAATAGGCGGCGCTAGGACAACATCATGCTCGATGAATGAGATGCCAGTATAAAGTCTAGCACTCAGGAATAGGCGGCGCTAGGACAACGACAACGAGATGAGTGAGTGCCAAATGTGTGGACTCAAATGCTCTACGGCATTTATCTGTGGAGCGACGCAACCACGAATTTGCTAGTGCCGACGATGATGGATGGCTCGGCGTCGCATCCGTATGCAACAGATCGGGAGAATAAGAAAGGGGCGACCCGTGGGTCGCCCCTTCAATGTTGCGAATTCTCGCTTGTTAATCCTAACAAGAACCGCCTATTCCTGAGTGCTAGCAGGGCGAGTATACTGAAAAATCGCCGCCAGTCAAGTGAGATTCGAAATAGTTCGCGGCGATTACATACATCACACCACCCCCGATATACTGCGCCGGGAGTTTGCCGCCGCCGGTTCAGCCCTATCAGCCGGACTGAATCGCGGTTGAATAGATGGCTATACGCGCTGCGCCCGTGCGGAGTTCTGGGCGATGCCGCGCCAGCCCTCCAGGACCCGTTGAGACCTCGGCGTGGACGGGGCGGTTGAAGTGGCGGTGGCGACGATACCCTTGACGGCGGCACCGACCGTTTCTGGGGCGGCGACGGCGCGGACACCTACGTGATCGTTACCGGTCGCGGTGTCCTCCACAACTGCGAAGAATCGGATACGATCGATCTCAGCCAGTGGGCTTACGCCGATTTGTGGGTAAACGCAAGGATTTGGCAAAGCGGCGGCAATATCCACATCAAGAACGGTGCCGGCGACATGCTGGTAATCCGCAATTTGGCGATATCCGAGCTGGATGCCGGCGACTTCGTCTTCTAGGCGCCGGCCGCGGCTTGAATTTTCTCGATGCGGCCTGATAATGACGGCAACGCGCCGCGCACTCCCACAAGGTCGAATCGATGCCCAGCCCTCCAGAAATATATCGGGTGACCTTCCTCAACAAGGGGAAGGTCTACGAAATCTTTGTCCGTCAGGTCTATCAAAGCGATCTGTACGGCTTCATTGAGATCGAGGATTACGTGTTCAACGAAGTCTCCCAGGTGGTGGTTGATCCGAGCGAGGAAAAGCTGAAAAACGAATTCTCCGGGGTGCGCCGCAGTTTTATTCCCATGCAATCGGTGATCCGCATCGATGAAGTGGAAAAAAGTGGTGTCAGCAAAATATCCAGCGGCGATAACATCACGCCGCTCCCGGTGTCGTTCGTCGGGGGTCGCAACGACAAGGCCAGGCGCGACTGAGGCGGGACGGGGACGCGGCTTACTGCACCTTCAACGCCTCGACGATGGCCTGTTCGATTTCTTCTATGTCGCCGTCGCGAAAGCCCGCGTGGACTAGCTTAATGTTGCCGTCGCGGCCGATCAGAAACGAAGTGGGCATGCCGAATACGGCGTACAGATCCATCACTTGCCCTTCCGGGTCGGCGGGAATGGGGAAGTCGAGCGGTGTGTCGGCGAGAAAATCCAAGCCGTCCTCAATGGGGTTGTCCACGGTGATGCCGAGCACCTCCAAGCCCTGATCACGGTAGTGGTGGTACAAATCGTTGTACAGCGGTAGGGAAGTCAGGCACGGGGCGCACCATGACGCCCAAAAATCGATATACACCACTTTGCCGGCGTAGTCGGCGAGATTGACCACGGGGCGCCCTTCATAAATCGAGGGTAGAGTGAAATCCGGCGCCGGCCCACCTTCTTCGGCCGCGAGCACCGCGGCGCTGGCGAAAGCGAAGCCCAGCAGTGCGAAACACGAAAGTTTGCGAATGCTTGAAATCATCCGAGGACTCCTGTGCAACTGTTTCCGGGCCGGCAACTATAACGCATCCCGCAATGCCCGCGCTTCCCGCCCGGCGCCGCCGCAGGCGGATTCTTTCCCGGTATCCTGGATCAATTCTCCACATGAGACGGCTTGTTCAAGTTTGTTGCTGATTTTGTGTCGGACCAAACCCTGGCAAATTTGTTGCGGAAAAGAGAAAGTTCCAGCCGGGAACCTATTTGCTTTGCCCAGATTGCCGTCATAATTGGGTTGACTATCGTCGGAGGGAGAATCGAAATGGTGGAATCCGTGGCGGCCGTGCTGCCCGCCCGCAGGCCGCGCGCGAACCTGCGGGTGGAAGGGGAAAGTATTTGCGATACGCACAATCACGTATTCGGCCCTTTCGACCGTTTCCCCCTGCGCCACGAACCGGCGTTTCCGGTGCCGTTGGCGCCGGTGGCAACCTACTTGGATATGCTGGACCGAATCGGTGCCGGACGCGGTGTGCTGGTGCAGCCGACCCAGCAGGGTTGCGACAACACCGATGTGTTGCATGGGCTGAAAGCGGCTGGCGGGCGTTTGCGGGCGGTGGGCGCGTTGCGCGACGATGCCACGGAGGAAACTTTCGCCGAATTGGACCGGGTCGGCGTGCGGTCGCTGCGCTTTGCCGAGGTGCCGCTGCCGAATGGCGCCCGGCGCCCCGGCGCGGTCGAATTCGCGGAAATCCCCAAGCTGGCCCGGCGAATCGCGGCCCAGGGTTGGGCGATCGATGTCTGGGCGAAGTTGCCGCGGCTGCTCGAATGTTTGGACGCGACCGCCTTGGACGGCTTCCCGGTGATCTTCGAACACATGGGCATGTTCGATATCGGCGCCGGTTTGGCGGGCCGGGATTTCCAAACCATGCTCGGCTTGCTGCGCGAAGGGCGCATCCACGTCAAGCTGTCAATCTGCCGCTGCTCAACGGCCGCGCCGGAGTACGCGGATCTGCGGCCGTTCCACGACGCGCTGGTGGAGACCAACCCGGAGCAGTTGGTTTGGGGGTCCGATTGGCCACATATCCGCATGGCGGGCCGCGAGCCCGACGCCGGAGACCTGCTCGATCTGTTCCTCGAATGGACCGGCGATGCCGCATTGCAGCGGCGAATACTGATTGAAAATCCGGCCCGCCTTTACGGCTTCGGCAAGGCGGAATAGCCGCCGCGCGTTCAATCAGGACAATATCAGCACATCGTGGGCTTGCTGTCCTTTCTCGCCCATGACGATGCCGAATTCCACCGTCTGGCCTTCCTCAAGCACCCGATGGCCGTGGCCGCGGATGGCTCGGAAATGGACGAAAATTTCATCGCCATTATCGCGGCTTATAAAGCCGAATCCCTTGTTGGCATTGAACCATTTCACGACACCGGTCTCGCGCTCGTGTCGGCTTCGCGCCAGCGGTTTTCGCACCGCCGGCCGCGGCGCGGAGGCATTGGCGCTCCAATAGGCGGTAACAATGAAAAACACCAGCAGGGAAATCGCAAACAGAGGGAATTCCGCCAATTTCAATTGATAATCCCACAGGGAAAGCAGATAAACGGGAGCGCTGGCGAGAATCGCCATGATGATCCCGATGGGCAGCGGTTTATTCAGCATATCGAAAGTATGTTTAAGAATTGAGAGGTAAAAATACACCAGCGCAGCGAGTTTTGAAACCGACCCGGATTTTCAGCCCGCATTCAGCTTGCGCGCGTTATGCTCGCGGGCGTTGCCGGACACGGGAAGTACCCGGCGGCGAAGCGGCCGCTATGCGGCTGATCCCCCGGCGTGGGTTTCGGTCGTTTTCCGGGTCATGGTATGGTGAAAATTCCCGCCCGCTCCGACGGGTGGATTTTCAAATGCTCGTTGCCGCGGCAGAACCAAAACAACGCCAACCGAAACAGTCTTTCCCCCCGCATCTGCAACGGCGTGGGGCCCGCGCCGACGACTATGTGTTCAAACCTTTCCGCATCGAGGAAATCCTCGCCCGCTTGAGCGCCCTGCTGCGGCGCGAAAACGGAGGCGGGCGCGAGCGGGGGGAGGAATTGGCAGCGCGCGGCCGATTCAACTGAGAAAGCCACCCGCGACCGCCGCCAGCGTCAGCGCGAACAACGTCCCGCGCAGCGCCTTTTCCGAAAGTCTCACCGCGACCTTCACCGCCAGCCAAGCACCGGCCACGGCGCCCGCCGCCAGGGCCAAGCCCGGAATCCAGCTGACTTTGTCAAAAACGATGAAAACCGCCAATGCCACGCTGGTGAAAGCCAAAGCGCAGGCAAGCTTCAGCGCATTCGCCCGCAGCAGATCATGGCGCAGCCCCGCGGTGAGTACCGCCAGCAGGATGAATCCGACTCCCGCCTGGGCGAAACCGCCGTAAACACCGGCGCCGAACAGGCCCCACCAAGCGGCTTCCCCCGCCGTTGGCGCCCGCGCCGGAGTTCCAAGCGCGGGTGCCAGCACCCGCGGCCGCAGCAACAGCACCACCGCCATAATCAGAATGCAGATCAGCAACACAGGTTTCAAATAGAAATTGGGCAGCAGCGCCGCGAGCAGCGCGCCTACCAGACCCCCGGCGAGGGTGGGAACGAGCACGGGAACCACGGCGCTCCGGGGCAGCGCGTCGTGCCGGTCGAAACCGCGCAGCCCGATCAGACATTGCAGCCAGATGCCGACGCGGTTGGTACCGTTGGCGATATCGGCGGGCAAACCGAGCATCATCAATACCGGCAGGGTCAGGTTCGATCCGCCTCCGGCGATGGTATTGATGCCGCCGGCGAAGAACCCGGCGAGGCAGAGCAAAAAAATTTCGCCAAAACTTAGCTCAATCGCCAAAACTTGCCTACGCTTGCCGCGACACCCAAAGATTGCGGCAGAGTATAGGCAACGGGAAATGGAATCCAGCGGCAACAAATGCAGGCGGGCCGCTTGCCGCGGCTCGACTTTGGTCGAAGTATTGGTGGCGTTGTCGATTTTGTCTGTGGGTTTGGCGGGCCTCGCGGCGACGCAGATGAAAACGCTGAGTGTGCTGCATGATGTCGCTTATCAGTCCCGGGCCGCGCTGCTCGCGGCCGATATGTCCGAGCAGTTGCGGCGCTCGACGGCTCTGTCGAGCGCGGCGCAAACGGAATGGTCGGCGCGGCTGCGGGCTGAATTGCCCGCGGGCGAGGGCGAGATTTGCCTCGACAGCACACCGCGGGACGGTGCGCCCGACGCCCCGGCCTGCGATGGGCTGGGCGAATTTTGGGCCATCAAAATCTGGTGGCACGACAGCCGCGGCAATGTAGACAGCGATAACGCAACCCGGTCCATCCTTGCGGTGCTGCGACCATGAAGCGGCTGTTGGAAACGCGGCCAGCCATGCGTCGCGGCGCGGGTTGGAGTCTGCCGGAATTACTGATCGCTATCGCGCTGAGCATGACCTTGGCGACCATGGCGCTGCGGGCCTATCTGACCGCCGTCGAATTGCGGGCCGAGGTGGATGCCGAGTTGCGTTTGCGGGACAGTGCCCGCTTCGCTTTCCAGGTATTCGGTGAGCAACTGCGCTTGGCGGGGTTTCCGGGCTGCCTCGGCGGCAGCGCCGAATTTTCGCCACTGGATGCGGCGTGGTCGCCGCCGATGCCGTTCGACGCTGTGGCCGGCTGGGACGAGCTGCAACCCCACCCGGAGCAGGCGCACGAACTTGGCGGCGATATTTTGGCGCTGTGGTGGTCGGTCGCCGGATGCGGGGCCGACCCATCGCCGTATCTGCGGGCGCCGCCCGCGGCGGGGCAAGCGCTGCGGGGCAGCTTGTTTTACATCGGCAGGCGCGGCAATTCCGCCGCCAATCCACCGGCGCTGTTCATGCGCGGCCTATCCAATTTCGGCGAAACCTCCGCGGCCCGGGAATTGGTCGAAGGATTGGAGTCGCTGCGCTTTCGCTACCACGAAAGCGGCGCCGCCGCAGCGCAACCCGCGAATCAGGTAAGCGACTGGGGGGATATCACCGGCGTTACCGTTGAATTGCGCTTTCGCAGTTCGGCGGCGCCGGCGGTCGCGGGCGAATTCAGCCATGGATTCACTGTCCGCAACCGCCCGCTCGGCGCCGCGGATTTTCCAGATCCCCCGCTCGGCCCCGCGCCGGGTTCGCCGGGTTCGCCATGAAGCGGGAGGCGGGGGTGATTTTGCTGTACTGCCTGGTGCTGCTGGCGTTGATCGGGATGGTGGCCGTGGCGGGAGTGGAGACTTTGCTGCTGCAGCAGCGGGTGGAGACGAATATGCGCCGCGCCCGGGACGGCTTCGCCGCCGCCGATGCGGCCCTCTATGCGGCGGAGGAATTGACTGCCGGGCTTTGCGCGGGCGCCGCGCCGCCGGGAGCGTCGATGAGCGGTGCGGTGCTGTGGCCGCGGGCGGTCGGCGACGACCGCGGGTGGTGGCAAGAGAATGCCGTGCCCGCCCAGTTCCCCGGCGCCGCGGATATTGAGGTGCGGTACTTCATCGAGAGCTGGCGCGATGCGGGCATAGCGGAGGATACGCCCGCGCCCGTGTATTACCGGATCAGCGCCCGTGGCGCGGATTCCATTTCATCCGGGGGCCGTATTTTGCAAGTGGTTGGCGTGTTGGATTGCGAAGCCGGCACGGCCCCGGCGCGGCTCTCCTGGCGCGAATTATGAGGCTACGCGAGCCCGCCGCGCCACAGGAGTCGGCAAAACCATTTTCTTATCAGTCTGCTGATTGAACCGGTCGGATGTTTCCACCGGAAAACCTGGAGAGTTCGCCATGTTTGAGTTTTGTTCGTCGACCCGCGGCGGCAGCCAGGGATTCACTTTGATTGAAGCGCTGTTGGTGCTCGCGATTCTGGGCGTTCTCGCGGCGCTCGCCCTACCGGCGTATCAGCGGCATCTGTTGCGGGCGGGCCGCTTGGAAGCGCGGCTTGAATTGATGGAGGTGGCGGCGGATCAGGAGCGCTATTTTTCCCGCCACGGCAGTTATGTGGCGGATGCGCAACCATTGTGGTCGCCCGCGGTCGATGGCAGAAGCAAGCTTACCCGCGATGGTCGCTATGAGATCGAGGTGCGTGCCTGCGACGGTTCCAGCCTGGATTTCTGTTTTATCGCCACCGCGCGCGCCACGGGCGGGCAAAGCCGCGATGCCTGCGCGCTGCTCAGCTTGACCAGCGACGGCAGCCGCGGCGCCGAAGGCGAACAGGCAGAGGTGTGTTGGCGTTGAAGCGGTTTAGCCGCATTCAATCGGCCGGCCGGCGCTATCCTCGCGCAGACCGTCACCGTCGCGATCCTCCGCTTCGCGGATTCTGCCCGCCGCGTTGATGATCAATTGTCGCGCCAGCCGGCTGTCGCCGTTGTCGGGGCAATAGGTGAAATTGCCGCTTTGATTGCGGGTGAAGCCCAGCGCCGTCATTTGCAGATACTGGCGGTTGCCGAAGGAACGCCAGCGGATAGCGCCGCTCGGGGAGGGAAAGCGGAATACCCGCAGCAGCGCGGCCTGATTTTCGGGAACGCGTTCGCCGTCGGCATCAAGGAAAACAATCATGCCGTCCGCCCAAGTTCCGCCGCAGCTGCGGCCATCGCGGGAGCGGCACAGCGTGGCGAGACCGCCGCTGCCGATGGCGGCGGCGCGGGTGAATTCAACCGCTTCCCGCAAGGTTCGCGCGATTTCCGCGCTTTTGCGTTGTTCTATAATTCCACCCAGTGGCGGTGCCGCCATCGCGGCGAAAATGGACAGCAATGCGACCACAAAAATCAATTCCAACAGCGTCAAGCCGCTTTCGCGCTTCATTTCCTGTCCCCGCGGTTTGTTTGCAACCCGCACCGAAATGTAGTTCGTAATCGGCGAATGGCAGTGTTTTGCGGAGAACTTTTTTTGCTTGGTGGCGCCCAATCGAAAAAACCGGGAGCGGACGGGTGAATGCGAAGGCTTCCACCATCCAGTTCGTCATGGCGCAATTGAATTTGCCCGTCGGCGATATCGACGGCAACGCGCGGCGCGTGGTGGAAGCCGTGCGCCGCGCCCGTACCGAATTCAAAGTCGATGTGGTGGTGTTTCCCGAATTGGCGCTCACCGGCTATCCCCCGGAAGATCTGCTGCTGCGACCGAGTTTGGCAGCGAGAATCGAGCGGGCGCTGAGCAAGGTGGCCGCTGCCGTCCCCGATTGCGCGGTGGTGCTCGGCTTTCCCGAATCCACCGCCGCTGGGCTGTACAATTCCGCGGCGATAATCGTCGACGGATGCCGTATCGCCACCTACCGCAAACAGCAGCTGCCGAATTACCAGGTTTTCGACGAGCGGCGCTATTTCCAGGCGGGCGACAGCCCCTGTTTGGTGGAATTGTTCGGTATCCGCGCGGCCATCACGATTTGCGAGGATCTTTGGCTGGAAGCGCCGCTGCTGCAAGCCGAGGAGGCTGGCGCCGGACTGCTGATAAACATCAACGCTTCGCCATTCCACATCGATAAAGCGGCCCAGCGCAGAGACCTTTTGGCGAAAAGAAGCCGCCGCGGCGGATTTCCGATTTTGTACGTCAATCTGGTGGGGGGCCAGGACGAATTGGTTTTCGACGGCGCATCGCTGGCGGTCGATGCCGGGGGCGCGATCATTTGCGCGGCGCCGGCGTTCGAGGAGGGGCTTTTCCCCGTGAAACTCGAAGTGGGCGCGGGGGGAGTTGCCCGCGCGTCCGTGCCCCAAGAGGCGGCCGCGGGTGCGGTGGGTGGAAACGCGGCGCCGGAAAACGCGAGCTCCGGCGAGTCCGCGCCGGCCTCGGTCGAAGAGCAAATCTATCGGGCACTGGTGCTCGGCCTGCGGGATTATGTCAACAAGAACGGCTTTCCCGGTGTCGTGCTCGGCCTTTCCGGGGGGATCGATTCGGCGCTTACCCTGGCGCTGGCGGTCGATGCCCTCGGTGCCGAGCGGGTGCAAGCGGTAATGATGCCGTTTCGCCACACTTCGGAATTAAGCCGGCGGGCGGCGGCGCAGCAGGCCCGCAGCTTGGGTGTCGCCTACAGCGTGATTGCCATTGAAGAAATGTACGCCGCCGCGCTCGCCGCCTTGAAAGGCGAATTCGGCGAGTTATTCGCCGATGGTTCGGTCGATATCGGCGAACAGAACATCCAGGCGCGCTGCCGTGGCCTGCTGCTGATGGCGATTTCCAACAAAACGGGCCGCTTGGTGCTGACCACCGGCAACAAAAGCGAGTTAGCGGTGGGTTACGCCACTTTGTACGGCGATATGGCGGGCGGCTTCGATGTGCTGAAGGATGTTGCCAAAACCATGGTCTACCGATTGGCGGAATACCGCAACGGACTGGACGGGGGCGGTGTCGAAACCGTGCCCCGGGAGGTCATCGAACGGCCGCCCAGCGCCGAATTGGCTCCCGGCCAAGAGGATACCGACAGCTTGCCGCCCTATGATGTGCTCGACGCCATTCTCGAACGCTATGTGGAGCGGGATTGGAGCGTCAACCGCATCATCGCCGATGGTTTCGACGTGGCGACCGTTGCCCGGGTGGTGGCGATGGTCGACCGCAACGAATACAAACGGCGGCAAAGTCCGCTCGGTGTGCGCTTGACACAAAAGGCTTTCGGCCGCGACCGCCGCTATCCAGTGACCAACGCCTGGGCTCCGGGAGACTGAATTCAACAATCGGCTGCGGATTTTGGCCACCGCCGACCGCGACTGCGGCGGGCGGATTCAGTCGAGAATGCCCAAGGTGATAATGCTCAGGAAAGAGCGGCCCGGCTCTTCCGGCGCCCCCTGGCTGGTGATGATTTGCTGGCTGCCGGACATCGGCGGCCGCGAGGTGGGCGCCAACGGCGGATCGCCGCGATTGTCGCCGAGCAGGCCGAAAGTCACCGTATACAGAAGAGATGGATCGGAAATTTCCGTGCGGATTTGAAATTCGCCACTTCCATCGATGGATGGATGGTCCGGGTAATTTTCATGCAGCAGCGCCAGCGAAGTATCCGCAAGATCATTCAGCCCCAAACGCAAATAGCATTCCACCATGATCGCCACGGCATCGGCCACCGCCGGCGTTTCCTGAAAATTTTCGACCACGTACTGCGCGCGGCGCTGGGCGGCAATAAAAGCCCGGCGTTCGAGATAGTAGTTCGCCACGTGAATTTCGTAAGCGGCCAGATTGTTGCGCAAATAAATCATCCGCGCCCGGGCGTCGGCCGCGTAGGGGCTGTCGGGGTAAAGCGCCAGCAATTGGGCGAAATCGCTGAAGGATTCTTCGGTGCTGCCGGGGTCTCGCTTGGTGGGGTCGATGGGGATGAATCGATCAAGCAAACCGGTGTTGTCGTCGAATGAAGCCAAACCGAGCATGTAATGGGCGTAGTCGATGTTTTCGCTGTCCGGGTGCAGCCGGATGAAGCGCTGAGCGGCGGCCCTGGCGGCTTCCCGGTCGCCGCTGCGGTAATAGGCGTAAACGATTTCGATTTGCGCTTGGGCGGCGAAACGGCCGAATGGGAAGCGCGATTCCAGCGCTTCGTAAGTTGCGATCGAACCACGGAAATTCTGATTGGTGAGTTGATCCAGCGCCCGTTGGTAAAACTGCTCCTCGGTGCTGAGGTCGGCGAACTCGTCTTCCTCGTCGTCGCCAAACCAGGCGCAGGCGGCCAACAGCGGCACAGCCGCGAGCAGCGTCAGCCATCTGGCCGGTTTGCGCAATCTATTCGATTGAGTCATGAATCTGTTTCGCCGCGCAATTTCAGACGTGCCATTGTAACGCCGCCGCGGAAATTCCGGCAACCGCGGACTGCACGCCTCATCGACCCGATCGGTCCAAGCCGATTCGCTGTCCGGGGGCAAGCCCGGCGTGTCAGAATACGGCAACACCAAGCGGTTTGGCCGCGATGCGAACTGGAATCATGGGGGACGGCAAAATTTTTCGGCGCGGGCAAGTTACCGGAGCCCTAGCCGGTCTGCGCCTGGACCAGGGAGCGGCCGCGCTGTTTCCCGATTTTTCCAGATCCCGCCTGCAGTCCTGGACGAAAAGCGGCGAACTTAAGCTGAATTCCAAATCTGCGAAGCAGGGGGAACGGCTGCGGGCGGGCGACGAAATCGAAATCCGCGCCGCATGGGCCGCAGATGACGAATTGGCGGCGGAAAACATGGAACTGGATATCCGCTATCGGGACGAACATCTGCTGATTGTCAACAAGCCGAAGAATTTGGTCGTTCATCCCGCGGCCGGACACCGCGCCGGCACACTGCTCAATGGTTTGCTGCACGCCCATCCCGAATTGGCACCCTTGCCGCGGGCCGGCATCATCCACCGGCTCGATAAAGACACCTCCGGCCTGATGTTGATCGCCCGCACCCCGGGAGCGCACCGGGAATTGGTGGCGCGCTTGCAGGAGCGTCGCATCGAGCGCGTGTACCGCGCCATCGTATGTGGCGCGGTGACCGCCGGCGGGAGTATCGACCAACCCGTGGGGCGTCATCCGACGCGGCGCAAGCAGATGGCGGTGGTCGCGAACGGCAAACCGGCGCGCACCCACTACCGAGTGCTGCAACGGTTCGGCAGCCACAGCTTGCTGGATGTGAAGCTGGAAACCGGGCGCACACACCAAATTCGGGTGCATTTGGCGTGGCTTGGATATCCATTGATCGGGGACCCCGCCTACAGCGGCAGACCGCGGTCGCCACCGAATTGCGCGCCCGAACTCACCGCCGCGCTGCGCGGGTTTGGCCGGCAGGCCCTTCATGCCGGGCGCCTTTCCCTGGCACATCCAATCAGCGGCGAAACAATCACCTTGGAAGCGGATTTGCCCGCGGACATGAGCGATTTGCTGGCAATGCTAGTACGCCATGATCAGCCGCCCGCGGGCCGCGGCCATGAACCAAAGTAAACAGCGGCTGGACAAACAGCCGCGGAGCGGAAAGCGGTGGAACGCGGAGCTGCCGGTCGCGGGACGGGGAATGGCAAAGCCCCGGGTTGAATGGCTGTCGCCGGACTGGGCTGCACCGAGCGGCATACTCGCGGCGGCTTCGATCCGGGGCGCTCTCGGCGATGATGACGGTATCGCGGATTGCAACAGGGGTCGCGCGGTCGGCGGCGGCGGAAACCCCTTCGCGGGCTTGAATCTGGCCCTGCACGTGGGCGATGAAGCAAACCGGGTGCGGCGCAACCGCGGCTCGCTCGCGGCGCGGTTCGCCCCGGAATTTGAGTTCCAGTGGCTGCGGCAGGTACACGGCGGCGATTGCGCGACCGTGACCGAAACACAAAGCGAACTAACAGCGGACAGTTTGGTTACGCGCACGCCGGGGATTATGTGCTGTGTTCTTACCGCGGATTGCCTGCCGGTTTTCGTTTGCGCCCGCGACGGCGGCGAAGTGGCGATCATCCACGCCGGCTGGCGCGGCCTGCGCGCGGGAATCATCGAAAACACCCTGGCGGTAATGCGAACCAAGCCGGCGGATTTGCTGGTTTGGCTGGGGCCGGCGATTCTCGCCTGCCATTATGAAGTGGGCGGAGAGCTGCGCGACACCTTCCTGGGCGGTGCTGGCGACTCGGGCGAGGGGGAATTGCTGCGCAGCGCATTCCGGCCCGCGGTCGACCCCGGCAAGTTTTGCGCCGATCTGCCGCGCATCGCCGAGATTAAACTGCGAGCCTTGGGTGTCGTCGCGATCAGCGGCGGAACGCTTTGTACCTATTGCAACGCGGAAAAATTTTTTTCCTGGCGCCGCGACGGGCAAACCGGCCGCATGGCCAACATGATCGGCATCAAACCATAAGCTGGATCGCGCAAGCCCGCCCGCGCGACTTGAATTCGTCGCCCCGCAACCGCATTTCATTCCCTGTCAACGAATTTCCACGAGGTTTCGCGGGCAATGCGACCAGACAAATTGACCGGCAAACTCCAAGCGGCATTGGCCGAGGCGCAATCCCTTGCTTTGGCGAACCGCAACAGCGCCATGGAGCCCGCGCACTTGATGCGCGCCTTGATCGACCAACAGGGCGGGACGGTGCGTCCCCTGCTCGCGCAGGCCGGGTGCGATGTCGCCGAAATCAGGGGCGGGCTGGAGCGCGTCCTCAAGGCTTTGCCGCGCCTGAAAGATTCCGACGGCCAGCTCGCGGTTGCACCGGAACTGTCGAAGCTGTTGAACCGGGCGGAAACCCTGGCCGCTGAACAGGGCGATAGTTTCGTCGCGAGCGAAACCGTGCTGCTCGCGGCGCTGAAAGATTCCGGGCCGATCGGTGGATTGCTCAAATCCAGCGGCGCCACGCCCCAAGCCTTGCGCGGCGCAATCGCCAACCTCCGGGGCGGCGAAGCGGTCGCCGATGCGGAAGCCGAAGAAAGCCGCCAAGCCCTGGAACGTTACTGCATCGATCTCACCGAACGGGCCCGCCAAGGTGAACTCGATCCGGTCATCGGCCGCGACAGCGAGATCCGCCGCGCCGTGCAAGTCTTGCAACGGCGAACAAAAAACAATCCGGTGTTGATCGGCGAGCCGGGCGTGGGCAAAACCGCCATCGCCGAGGGTTTGGCCCAGCGCATCGTTAATGGCGAAGTGCCCGAGGGGCTGAAAAACAAGAGCATTCTGGCGTTGGATCTGGGTTCGCTGATCGCCGGCAGCAAATTCCGTGGCGAATTCGAGGAGCGCTTGAAAGGTGTATTGAAAGAAATCGCCAAGCGCGAAGGCTCGGTCATTCTGTTCATCGATGAATTGCACACCGTGGTTGGCGCCGGCAAGGCGGAAGGCGCCATGGACGCCGGCAATATGCTGAAGCCGGCGCTGGCCCGGGGCGAACTGCATTGCGTCGGCGCCACCACTTTGCGGGAGTATATGCAGCACATCGAGAAGGATGCCGCCCTGGAGCGGCGGTTTCAGAAAGTGTTGGTGGAGGAACCCGACGAGGAAGCCACGATCGCCATTCTGCGCGGCCTGAAAGAACGCTACGAAGTGCATCACGGCGTGCAAATTTCCGATGCTGCCATCATCGCCGCCGCGCGCCTGTCCCAACGCTACGTCCCGGATCGTCAACTGCCCGATAAAGCCATTGATTTGGTGGACGAGGCGGCCAGCATGATCCGCATGGAAATCGATTCCAAACCGGAGGAAATGGATCGTTTGGACCGGCGCTTGGTGCAACTCAAAATCGAGCGGGAGGCCCTGAAAAAAGACGAAGACCCGGGGGCGAAGGACCGCCGCCGCAAGTTGAACGCCAAAATCGAAAATCTGGAGCGGGAATACGCGGACCTGGAAGAGATTTGGAAGGCGGAGAAATCCGCCCTGCAGGGTGCGCGTTCCATCAAGTCGAGCTTGGAGAAAGCCCGGTTGGAACTGGAGTCCGCCCAGCGCGCCGGCAATCTGGCGCGAATGTCGGAAATCCAATACGGCGTGATCCCGGAATTGGAGAAAAGGCTGGAACAGGCGAATCAAGCGGCGGCTTCGGAGCGCAAATTGATGCGCAATCGCGTTACCGATGAGGAAATCGCCGATATTCTTTCCCGCGCCACCGGCATTCCGGTAAGCAAAATGCTGCAAAGCGACCGGCAACGCCTGCTGAATATGGAAACGGTGCTGCAGCGGCGGGTGGTCGGTCAAGACGAAGCCGTGGCGGCGGTCGCCAATGCCGTGCGCCGCGCAAGAGCGGGATTGGCGGACCCGGAGCGCCCGAATGGCTCTTTTCTGTTTCTCGGCCCGACCGGTGTCGGCAAGACTGAGCTATGCAAGGCGCTGGCGGAGTTCCTGTTCGATAGCGAATCGGCCATGGTGCGAATCGACATGTCGGAATTCATGGAGCGCCACGCGGTTTCGCGCCTGATCGGCGCCCCGCCGGGATACATCGGCCACGAGCAGGGAGGGTATCTCACCGAAGCCGTGCGCCGGCACCCTTATTCCGTGCTGCTGCTCGATGAAGTCGAAAAAGCTCATGCTGAAGTATTCAATATTCTGTTGCAGGTGCTCGACGACGGACGCCTGACCGACAGCCACGGGCGCACCGTCGATTTCCGCAACACCGTTGTCATCATGACTTCCAATCTTGGCTCGGAGCGCATCCAGCAGCTGATCCGCGGGGAAGCACCGGGCGGCCGAAGTCAAGAAGATCGCCTTGGTACGGACGACCCAACCTACGCGGACGTGAAACATGCCGTATTGCAAACTGTGGTGCGGCATTTTTCTCCAGAATTCGTCAACCGCATCGACGAACTGGTGGTTTTCCATCCCCTGGGACGGGAACAGATTTTGCGCATTGCCGAATTGCAGCTCGAATTGCTCAACCGCCGCCTCGCGGCCAATGGTTTCTCGGTCTCCGCGTCGCCGTGCGTGCTGGGGCAGGTCGCCGCCGCCGGCTTCGATCCCGTTTACGGCGCCCGGCCATTGCGGCGGACCATCCAGGATTGCATCGAAAATCCGCTGGCGGAAAAACTGCTCGCCGGAGAATTTGCCGCGGGAGCGGCCATCAAAATCGATGTGGGCGCCGCCGGCGAACTGGAATTTGGCATTTCGCCGCGATTGGCCGAAGCGGATTCCGCCGCGGCCTAGGCCATGGCGCGGGTGCAATCCGTGCAAAGCCGATAAACGAAGCCGCCACTCCCCCTTGACTTTGGCGGCGCAAATGGCAGAATGCGTCCCGCCCCGCGAAACAGAGCATTCAACCATGCGCCATCGCGGGCGCGCCCTCTTGAACTTTACCCGCGGAGAGGGCCAAGCAGATTTCAGCGGCGATACAGCAGGCCGCCAAGTTTCCCCTCGACTGGGCGGAAAGCGCCTGGGTGAAGACCGTTGCGGTGTTGCCGCCCCGGTTTGCCGCCATTGGATAAGTGGCAATTCATGGGGGGCGATGCAAGGCCGAAGAGTGGCCGACAAGTCGGCATAGAGAAAGCAAGATGAAAGCAGCGGCAAAAGCGGAATCCGAAGCGGCGCAGCAGGCGGAACTGTTGTCCGGTGGCGAAATGCTGATCCGGGCGTTGCGCGACGAGGGAGTGGAAATCATTTTCGGCTACCCCGGCGGTGCGGTGCTGCACATTTACGACGCCATTTTCCAGCAGGACGAGGTGGAGCATATTCTCGTGCGCCACGAACAGGCCGCCACGCACGCCGCCGACGGTTACGCCCGCGCCACCGGCAAGCCCGGCGTGGTGCTGGTGACCTCGGGGCCGGGGGCGACCAACGCCATCACCGGCATCGCCACCGCCTACATGGATTCAATTCCCTTGGTGGTGATTTCCGGTCAAGTAGACAGCCGCATGGTCGGCACCGACAGTTTCCAAGAGACCGACATGATCGGCGTTTCCCGGCCCATCGTGAAGCACAGTTTCATGGCCCGGGATGCCGCCGAACTGCCCATACTCGTCAAAAAGGCCTTTCATCTTGCCACCACCGGTCGCCAGGGCCCCGTGGTCATCGACATTCCCAAGGATGCGACCGACCCCAGAATGAAGCTGCCCTACGCCTATCCACGGGAAGTCGCCATGCGCTCCTACGCGGTGCCGAAAAAAGGCCATCCAAGGCAAATTCGCAAAGCCGTCGAGGCCCTGTTGCGAGCCAAACGGCCCATGCTCTACAGCGGCGGCGGCGTGATTCAAGGCGAAGGCACGGCGGCTTTGACCCGCTTCGCCAAGCTGCTCGGCTATCCCATCACCAACACCCTCATGGGACTCGGCGCTTATCCGGCTTCCGATGAACAATTCGTCGGTATGTTAGGCATGCACGGCACCTATGAAGCGAATATGGCGATGCATTACTGTGATGTGCTGCTGTGCGCCGGTGCCCGTTTCGACGACCGCGTGACCAACTCAGACGTCGGCAAATTCTGTCCGAATGCCACCATTTTGCATATCGATATCGATCCGGCTTCCATTTCGAAAACGGTCGCGGCCGATATTCCCATCGTTGGGCCGGTGGCGTCGGTGCTGGAGGACATGAGCGCGGAAATCGAGCGCTCGGCGCTCAAGCCCGACCCGGAAGCCCTGCAAATCTGGTGGGATCAGATCAACCGCTGGCGGGAAAAGGATTCATTGCGAATTCCCGAGCCGGAGAACGGCCTCATCAAGCCGCAGCGCGTAGTGCAATTGGTACACGAATTAACCGCCGGCGACGCCTATGTTTCTTCCGATGTCGGTCAGCACCAGATGTTTGCCGCTCAATACTATGGCTTCGACAAGCCCCGCCGCTGGATCAATTCCGGCGGCTTGGGCACCATGGGCTTCGGTTTGCCGGCGGCCATGGGCGCGCAATTCGCCTTCCCGGACGCGGTTTCCGTCTGTATCACCGGCGAGGGCAGCTTCCTCATGAATATGCAGGAATTCGCCACCTGCATGCAGTACCAACTGCCGATCAAGATCATTTGCCTCAACAACCAAGCGCTGGGCATGGTGAAGCAGTGGCAGGACATGCAATACGGCGGCCGCCACAGCCACAGCACCTACGCCGAATCACTGCCCGATTTCGTCAAGCTCGCGGAGGCTTTCGGCCATGTCGGCATAAAAATCGCCCGGCCGGAGGATTTGCGCGGCAAACTCGAAGAATGTTTCGCCTTGAAGGATCGCCTGGTATTCGTCGATGTGCTGGTGGATCCCAACGAGCATGTCTATCCGATGGCAATCAAGGGTGGCGCCATGAGGGACATGGTTCTGAGCAAAACGGAGCGAACCTGATGCGCCGCATTATCTCGATGCTGATGGAAAACGAGCCCGGCGCACTGTCCCGGGTCGTTGGCTTGTTTTCCCAGCGCAACTACAATATCGATTCGCTGACCGTCGCGCCCACGGAAGATCAATCCCTCTCCCGGCTGACGCTGATCACCAGCGGCGACGATGCCCGCATCGAACAAATCGTCAAGCATTTGAACCGGCTCATCGACGTGGTGAAGCTGATTGATCTCACGGGCGGCGCCCACATCGAACGCGAACTTATGCTGATCAAGTTGAAAGCGGTCGGCGCCCAGCGCGCGGAGGTGTTTCGCGCCGTGGAAATCTTCCGCGGTCAAGTCGTTGATCAAACTAGCTCGATTTATTCCATTCAGCTAACCGGCGCCAGCGAAAAACTCGACGGCTTCCTCGCCGCCGTAGCCGACTGCAAAGTCCTCGAAGTCGCCCGCACCGGTGTTACCGGCATCTCCCGCGGTGCCAAAGTGCTGGCGCTTTAAGCACCAAGCGTCTGACCGGTCCCGCTCCCCGCCGGCCTCAATCCAAATCCGCCGCGGCGTGGCGTTCGCGCAGTTGTTCAGCTTCGTTTCCCCACGTCCGATTCACGCGACGGCCGCGCTGGACGGCGGGGCGTTCCTCGATCGCGCGGGCCCAGCGCGTCACGTGGAGGTAGCTGGCCACGTCGAGAAACTCGGCGGCATCGTAGCTGTTGTGTAGAACCAGGCGTCCATACCATGCATAGTTGGCGATATCGGCGATGTTGTACTCGGCGCCGCAAAGATATTCACGCGCCGCGAGCCGGCGGTCGAGCACGTCGAGTTGGCGTTTGACCTCCATCGCGTAGCGGTTGATGGGATATTCCCATTTCGCCGGGGCGTAGAAGTAGAAGTGGCCGAAGCCACCGCCGAGATAGGGTGCGCTACCCATCTGCCAAAACAGCCAAGAAAGGCATTCGGCCCGGTCGGGGTCGGATTGCGTTGGCACGAATTCGCCGAACTTTTCCGCCAGGTAAAGCAAAATCGCGCCGGACTCGAACAGGCGCGTGGGTGGGTTCGTGCTTCGATCCATCAGGGCGGGAATTTTCGAGTTTGGATTGACCTCGACAAAACCGCTGCCGAATTGATCGCCCTCGCCGATGTCGATCAGCCAGGCATCGTATTCGGCCCCGGCTTGGCCAGCCGCCAGCAATTCCTCGAGCAGAATCGTGACCTTGACGCCGTTGGGTGTCGCCAATGAGTAGAGCTGCAACGGGTGTTCCCCCACGGGCAGCTCCTTTTCGCGAGTCGCCCCGGCAATGGGCCGATTGATGCTGGCGAAGTGGCCGCCACCGCCTTGGTCCCATTTCCATACCTTGGGCGGCTCGTAGTCGGAAATGTACTTGCTGTCCTCGTTCACAATCTTCTAAAGCTGCAAGGCCTGTCGGCAGCCCGCAATGATACCGACAAAGCAGCACCCGTGCCCCTACCCAGCATGGGACACCCACCGGTGCGCGGTATGGGACACCCATCGATTTTGCGGCGCGGTCAGGCGGAATCGTCCGCCTCGGGCTTGGGTGGCCCGCCGTTACTGCTCTGGAGTTTGGCCGAGTTCGTGGGCCAGCGCCTGCCCAATATCGGCGTAGGCGGGAGTGAAGCCGATTTCCCCATGGCGCCGGGATACGACCCGCTTGCCGCGCAGCATGAGGGTTTCGCCCATTTCGCCAAAAAGCAGACGGATCAGCCAGGCTTGCAGGACGGGCGAAACTGTCGGTCGACGCAATGCGTTGCCGAGGGCGAGGGTGAAGTCGGCATTGGTCACCGGCCGTCCAGAGACGAAGTTCACCGGGCCGTCGATGCTTTCATCGCGCAGACAAATTTCAATAAGCGACAATGCGTCGCCGAGCGCGATCCAACTCATGGGCTGTTCGCCACCGCCGAGTTTGCCGCCGACGCCCCAGCGGAAAGCTGGCAGCATATTCTTCAGCATGCCGCCTTCGCGGCCCAGCACCACGCCGAAACGCATCTTGACCGTGCGGATTCCCGCATCGCGCGCCGGTTGACAGGCCGCTTCCCAGTCGCCGGCGACATCAGCGAGGAAATCCGCGCCGCGCGGGCTCGATTCGTCCGCGGTTTCGCCGCCCGCATCGCCGTAGAAGCCGATGGCCGATGCGGAAAGTAATACGGCGGGCCGGTGCTCAACAGCGGCCAAAGCCAGCGCCAGCACCTGGGTCAGCCGCACCCGGGAATCGACGATGAGGCGTTTGTACGCGGGGCTCCAGCGCCGCGCGGCGATATTGGCGCCGGCCAAATTGACCACGGCATCGAGTTTGATGCCGGGGTCGAGACGGATTTCGCCGCTTTGCGCCGAATAAGCGAACGCCGCGTCTTTATCGGGGAGGCTATGGCCATCACCGCGAACGAGGGTATGCACGCGGTGCCCCTGGGATTCGAGCCGCCGCCGCAGCGCGCCGCCAATCATTCCGCCCGCGCCGGTAATGAGAATGTTTTTTGCGTCGATGGGTATTTTCCTTGGCGCGGTTCGGTGTTGGCCTATTCGAATGGACTGAAATGCCGCAATCCCGGAAAGCGTCGGAAATCGTAATCCGCCGAACACAGCTTGGCCCCGTTTTCGATGGCGAGGGCCGCCAAATGCGCGTCGGTGGTCAGATTGCCGCCGGCGCCGGTTGCTTCGAGCAGGCTGCGCAAGATATCCCAGTGTCGCCGTCCCGGGTGGATGATCGCGGCAACCGGTTGACGCAGCCAGGAATCCGTAAGTTCCAGCGCCGTTTCGATGTCGAGCGGCTTGGCAAAAATCGCGCGGTGGGTCGTGATTCGCAGAAAGGCGAGCAGAACAATCCACGGAAATCCGAGTTCAGTGTCACTGCCGAGGGCGGTCTCCAGCCAAGCGCGTGCCGTCTTGTGTTGCTTTGCGGAGGGATTGATGGCGTATATCAGGATATTCGCGTCGATCAGGATCATTTCCGCAACGCGAGTTTGTCGGCGATTTCGGCATTTTCCAACTCGGCGGCCAAGGAAAGGGCTTTGTCCAAGTTGTAACCGGGACGGGGTTCGCCCAGATTGACCGGCTTCAATTTATAAGGCGCGCGCCGCGCCGGGCCGCCGTTGCTGCGCAGGCCGGCCCGCAAAGTCTCGTTGACGACTTGCTTGAAGGATTTGCCGTCGGCATGGGCGATCGCTTTCAATTGTTCCGCCAGACGGTTTTCGAGTGTCAACGTTGTGCGCATGGTCATTTCCACAAATCAGGCTCCGCGATGTAATGCTGGGCATCATAACATCAAAATTGAAAGCTTCAAGGCATCAATTCCGGGCCGGAGGCGGCGCGGTCACGCCCCCCGGATCCACTCATCCGGCAACCCGCTGTCGCTCCTGTTCGACCAATAGCCGACGCAGTATCTTGCCGGAGGCGGATTTAGGGATTTCATCGACGAACTCGAGCCGGCGGATTTTCTTGTGCGGCGCCACCCGTTCGGCGACCCAGGCCATCAACGCCTGTTCGTCGATTTCGCCTTTGCGCGCGATGAAAGCCTTGGGCACTTCGCCGGCCTCCAGATCCGGGGAAGGAATCACCGCCGCGTCCGCCACCGCCTCGTGGGTTAGCAGCAGCGCTTCGAGTTCGGCGGGAGCGACCTGATAGGCCTTGTATTTAATCAGTTCCTTGACCCGGTCGACGATGTAAAAGCAGCCGTTTTCGTCGGCGTAGCCGATATCGCCGGAGTGGAACCAGCCGTCCGCGTCAATGGTTTGCGCGGTCGCCTCCGGGTTGTTCAGATAGCCAAGCATTACATGGGGTCCGCGCACGAGAACCTCGCCGGTTTCATTCGGGCCGAGTTCGGCGCCGGTTTCCACATCGATGATCTTGCCCTCGGTATTTTGCAATACCGGGCCGACCGAGCCCGGCAGGTCGAGTTCGCTGCCGAGGGCGCGGATATGGCAGGCGCCGGCGACTTCGGTCAGGCCGTAGCCCTGGATGATGCCGCAGCCGAGCCGCTTGCCGCAGGCCGCTTCGAGCTCTTCCCCGAGTGGCGCGGCGCCGCAGGTGATCAGGCGGACGCTGCTCAAATCGTACTGATCGACCACGGGATGATTCGTCAGCGCCAGTACCAGCGGCGGCACCAAACTCAGCAGGGTCACTTTGTGGTCCTGGACGATGCGCAGAAACTGCTCAAGCTCGAAACGCGGCGTGGACAGCAGGGTGACACCGTTGTACAGGGCCAGGCACAGCAGCAGGGTCATGCCGTAGATGTGAAAGAATGGCAGCACGGCGAACATCTTGTCGCCTTCCACCTGCGGATTCACTTCGGTGGACAGCACGAAATTGGCGATCAGGTTGCGGTGGCTGAGCATCACGCCCTTGGCCAAACCGGTGGTGCCGGAAGAGTAGGGCATGGCCACCATGTCTTTAACTGGGTCGATTTCCGCCGCTGGCGCGTCGCCGGCGTTGTTCAACAGTTCGGCGTAGGGGGTGCAGCCCTCCGCCGCGCCGAGCACAAAAATTTCTTCGATGCCGGCCGCCTCCGCCGCCGGTCGCGCGCGGTCGAGGAAATCCGGGATCGTCAGCAGGAAACGCGCGCCGGAATCCTTGAACTGATGAATCAAATCCTCGCTGGAATACAGCGAATTGACCGTGGTGTTGACACCGCCGAGCCAAGCCGTACCGAGAAAGGCGACGCCGTATTCCGGCACATTGGGCAGGAAAATCGCCAGCACATCGCGCTTGTCGAGGCCCCGCGCGGCCAGCCCGGTGGCGAAGCGCCGCACCATCACCGGCAATTCAGCGTAGCGGATCGTTCGCCCGCTCGGCCCATCCACCAGCGCGGGTTTGTCGCCGAGCGCCGCGCAGTGCCGCAACAGCACTTCGGCCAGATTGCCGTCAGGAATTGCCAAATCTGGAAGTTTGCTGCGGAATATCACGATGGAGGCTCCTGTTGCAGTTCAGTGATGGCGAAATGGTGGCTGTTGATATCGAAGCCTTCGCGCAAGTAAAAACGGTGGGCGCGGAACCGCTGCACCCCGGAATCGAGATGTAATTGCTCACAGCCCTGCTCGAGTGCGTGGCACCGCAGCCATTCGATCAGGCGGCGACCCGCCCCGCGGGAGCGGTTGGCGGTGGCGGTTACCAGATCGTCTACGTACAAATGCTTGCGCCAGGCAAGTTTGCGGGTGATGACAAAACCGGCCACGGCGAGCACCGCGCCGCCTTCCTCGACATAGGCCAGCCGATAGCCGCACTCACGCTGCTGCAATTCAATTTGCTTCAGCAGGCTTTCGGTACCGAAGTAGTCGCGCAATTCGAGTAGAACCGGCGCGATGCGCTTCAGTTCCGCCGCGCTTTCGGCGATATGTACTTGCATGGGCTCGACCGCGCCGCCAAAGCCGCGCTGCTCGCGCGGCACCACGGATTCAAGGCGCATAGTAAACTCAAAGCGGGCGCTCCGCCACGGGGTTTTTCGACAATGAACCGGATTCCACCGCTGATTGTATCGCTGGCCTTGGCACTCCCGGCCCAAGCGCAGATGCCGGCGGGCTTCGTCGATGTAGGCGAGTTCCTCGCCGCTGCGCAAATCGAGGCGCGCTACGCCGGCGCTGGCAATTTCATCGGTGCCCCCGTCGATGGCTACGGGGCGGAAAAAGTGTTGCTGACGCGGGAAGCGGCGGAGGCCCTGCTCGCGGTGCAGCGGGAACTGAGCCACATTGGACTCGGTTTGAAATTGTTCGACGGCTATCGTCCGCAGCGGGCGGTGGATCATTTCGTCCGCTGGGCGGCGGACCTGGAAGATGACGGGACAAAATCGCTCTACTTCCCCCATGTGGACAAATCGGAGTTGTTCTCGCAGGGCTATATCGCCGAACGGTCGGGCCACTCCCGGGGCTCGGCGGTCGATCTGACTTTGATTTCGCTGGATACGGGCGAGGAACTTGATATGGGCACGCGCTACGATTTTTTCGATCCGCGTTCGGCCCCCTCGAATCAGGAAGTCTCCCCGCGGCAGCGAGCCCGGCGCATGCTGCTGCAAATTACCATGATGAAGCATGGCTTCGAGCCGCTCGACACCGAATGGTGGCATTTCCAGCTGCGCGACGAACCTTACCCGGATACTTACTTCGATTTCGTGATCGAATAGGCTCCGACCACGGTCAGCCATTGCCCAGCACGGGGGCGGGTGCCGGACAATCTCCCTCCATGGCGGCGATCCAATCGCGAATCAGCGCCACGCCTTCTTCATGAGCCAGCGAACGACCGAGTTCCGGCATCATTTCATCGGGCTTGGAAGACTCCATGCGGTACAACAGAATTGAACGTTCCGGTTCGCCCGGGTGGATGCTGTACCAAAGGTCGCCGGCGCCGCCACCGGCCGCCACCGGCGTTTTGCAGACACCGAGTTCCACCGGATTGTCGTGGGCGCCGTCGAGCACCAGCGCCGAGGTGTCAGCGGCGCCGTCGGGATTGTGGCAATGGCCGCAGTGAACCCGCAGATAGGCCCGCGCCCGAGCATCAAGTTCGGCCTCGGTATCGCGCCAGGTAGTCGCCACCGCCGGTTCAGGCACCGCCGCCAGCCAGCCGAGGTCCCGCATCGCTTGCAGCTGGGAGGAAGCGTCCGCCGTGGTCGCCGCCAGTTGTTCCGGCACCGCGCCGAGGGGTTCCAGGCCGCCATCGGGATGCCGGGTCACATGGCAGCCGGCGCATTGATTTTCGTTGGGCACGAAATAGACGAAATCTTCACTTGCCGAGCCGCGCTGCAGGCTGAGCGGCACGCTGGCCCCGGCCACCCGCAGAAAAGCTTCGCTCTGCTCATCGTTCCAGACATAAACCATGGCCCGCCAGCCGTCTTCCCGCCGCGCCAGTAACCGCGTTTCGATGATGCGGTGAGTGCGCCGGTCGAGCGCGGCGGTGTCGCCCGCATTGTCGCGCACACTGTCGCCGTCGCCCGCCGGATAATAGAAAGTCTTGCTCAGAATGGAACCGACGGGAAATTCCAGCACACCGTTTTGAAGCCGGGCTTCGGCGCCCGCCGGCAGCCACATGGCGCGCAATTTGCCGGCGTAATCGCTGAACAGCGGATTTGCCGGTGTGAAAACTAGGCTTTGCTCGTGGGGAAGCAGCAACTCGCCTTCTTGCCGGAAGAGATTCCAGTCGGACAGGCGCTGGGGATTGTCCTCCGCGAAAAAACGCGGTTCCGAGCAGGCCGTGAACAACAGCGCCGACAGCAAAATCGGCAGCGGCGGGTGAATCATGGCGCGGCTGTTGTCGACTCCTCGGGGAGCGAGACCTCGGGCAGGCTTTCTCCGGCGCAGTCGTGGGGGCCGCTGTCGAAGGAGGGCGCGCCGAAGCCGCCCGGTGCGTCGAGATTGACGAAATCGGCGTCGCCATTGCCACGCAGGCAGAGCACGTCTTGGGCGGACTTGCCCGGTGCCACGGTTCCGTCCCAAACGACATCGGGCACCGCTTGGCCGCTGGCTTCCCGCAGCAGCGCCAGCGGCTCGGAATCCGGTTCGCCGCCTCCGCCGTCGAAGCGGTTGCCGTGGACGTGGATCGCTTCCGGGAAGGCGTCGTAGTTTTCGTCGCCGATGGGCAGGCCGGTGATGTGGTAGCTGACCACCATCATATTGGCGCTGTTGTTGTCGGCGAACTCATTGCCGAAAACTTCGATATGGTCGTTGGCCAACACCATCAGTCCACTGCCGGCCGGCACGGTGGAGACAATATTGCCTTCTGGGGCGAAATTCGCAGTGTTGTTGCCAACGATGCGGTTATTGAATACCCGCGTATTGCGCCCGCCCTGCACCGGCAGATTGGGCAAGTCGAACACCAGGATCCCGCCGGTGTTGTTGGTGGCGGTATTGTCATGGACATCGGCGAAAGTCGAGTTTTCGATTTCGATGCCGGCGACATTGTATTCGGCGCGGGAGTTGCGGACGATAATCTGACTGGATTGGCCGACGTAAATGCCGGCGTCGGAAGCGCCGATGGCGACGGCGCTGTCGATCAGGACATTGCTCGATTGCACCGGGTAAATGCCGTAGGCGCCGTTGCTCGTCAAAGGCCCGCCGGTCCACTCGGTGCGCACCCGGCGCACGGTGATATTGTCGCTTTGGTTGATTTTCAGGGCGTCGCTGACGGTGTCTTCGATCGCCAGATCCTCGATGGTGAAATCGTCGGCATTGACCAGCAAGCCTTCCGCTCCTTGCAATTGGTTGCGGAAGGAGAGGATTGAACGATCCATGCCTTCGCCGCGGATCGTCACCCCCGCGACCGTCAACGATAGGCTGCGGGTGAGGTCGTGGGTACCCGCGGGAATCTGGATGACATCGCCCGGCTGCGCCTCAATCAACTGCTGTTGCAGCGACTCCTCGAAACTTAATTGCAGCTGCGGCTCGCCGCAGGCGGACAATGCGACGGTGGCTGCGGCAAACGCAACCAATCGGTGGTTGTTGAGCATGGATTCGGCCTCGACGGAGTGGTTCTGCACTGCTGCGGCCAAGTCTACACGAAACCGAAGCCATGCCCGCCACCCGCTGGCATTTTCCAAGCAGACCGGCTTCAGGCCAATCGGCTCCGAAGAAACCGAAACACCCGCTCTGGATGGTACTCCGCCAAGGCCGGTTCAGGCCCGAACCAAATCAAATCAAATCGGGGCGGAACCGCGGCGGGCCCGGTCAGGGCCGCACCGGTGCGGCCATGTATTCTTCGTCGCTGGTGGGATCCATCCAGACGACTTCACCTTCGTAAATGGTGATTTGCAGCGCCGATTCTTCGGGATGCGCGCCATGCCAGTGTTCGACATCAGGACCCGTCCACCAGGGCTCGCCGGGGTGCATCTCCAGCACCGGCCCGCCCCGCACTTGGGTAAGCGCGCGGCCCTCTTCGATCATCAGCAGCTGTCCCCAGGTATGGGTATGCCATGAGGAGCGTACACCCGCGGGGAACAGGATGCGGATTGAAGTCATGTCCGGGGCCTGCCGCACATCGGGCACGCCGCCCTGGAAATTGCTGGACTGGGCGATGGAGCGTTCGCTTTGCAGTCCGACGATACCCGCGGCCAGCACCACGGCGACGGCGGTGGAAACCAGATAGTCGAGCGTTCGCCTTTTGCGCGGCGCTGCGTTGGAGTTTTTGCCCATGATGTTCTCCTGCCCGGGAAATTCCGTGAACCGAGAATCCACCAAGCTCCGGGATTTGTCAACAGGAAGCAAGCGGTCGGCGCGCCGACCGCGCTAGCGCACGGGAATGCCGGAAACCTCGGCGATCCACAAGTACACATGCACGCGGCGGACTTGCAACAGCGAAATGAATCGGTCGTAGGCAATGCGACCGAGAAAATGCACCCGCGCCCAGTCGTCGTCCGGGATGCCGCCGCGCACTTCGCCTGCGGGCGTTCCCGCAGCAGTCGGGGCAGGGCGCGAATGAAAACATGGTAGCCGCGGCAGGGTTCCAGGTTGCGGTTGACGAACGTGATCACTTCATCAAGTATTTTCATGAAACGGCGCGGTCCCTGGTTGGGTCGAACGCTTGCGGCCCGCGCGAAGACCGCGATTGGCCGGGTCGGGCGGCGGTGATATGCTCCGGGGCGGGTTGAACAGCTCGGTGGCTTGGGCAAATGGCTGGTTTTTCCACCACAGGCTCGGGTGCGATTTTGCGGGCGGCGTTGTGGATTGCCCTGGCGATGCTCGTTTGGCGGATCGCCCCGGCGCAAACCGTCAACCCCTACCGGGACCAGCCGCGCGCGGTGCTCGCCGGCGGGGTGCTGTATCGGGCGCAATGCGCAATTTGCCACGGCGCCGACGGTCGCGGCTTGCAGTCCATCGACACGCCGGACCTCGCCTTGATGTGGGCCCGGGACGGAGTGGACGACCAATATGTTTTCAATGTGATTCGCGACGGCATCCCCGGCAGCATCATGCCACCCCACGGCTTGAACGAAACCGAATTGTGGATGTTGGCGGCTTATCTCGCCAGCCTGGTCGAGTTCGGCGCAGATGCGGATTTTGCTGGCGACGCGGCCCATGGCCGCCGCATTTTCGCCGCCGAATGCACCCGATGCCACCGGGTCGGCGGGGAAGCGGGCGGGGTGCTCGGCCCGCCGCTGGCCGGCATAACCCGCCGCCGCCTTGAGACAATCGATCCGCTCGCCCTCGGCAAGCATCGCCCGCGGCTTTCGGCCGGTCGCCATCGAGACGAGTGCCGGCGAAACACTGACCGGCGTGATCAAGAACGAGGATGCGTTTTCGCTGCAATTGATCGGTGAAGACCAGCGTCTACGCGCTTTCCGCCGCGGCGATCTGCGGCGGTTCACCCGGCTGGACGAGTCGTTGATGCCGCCTTTCGGCGAAGCCGACCTCGACGCCGACGAACTTGCCGATCTGCTGGCCTTCCTGCACGGCGGCCGATGATGCGGCCGCGGAGATCATCATGCGCAACATCGGCTTGATCATCGCCTGTCTCGTGCCGTTGCCGGCCATGCCGCTGTTCGCGCAGTCCGACGGCCCCACCTACGCCGATATCGCCGCCGGCCTCGCCGACCCGGAGCGCTGGCTGACCTATTCCGGCGATTACAGCGGCCGCCGCCACAGCCCGCTGACCCAGATCACGCCCGAAAATGTGAACCAATTGCGGCCGATTTGGACTTTTCAGACCGGCACCACCACCCGCGGCCGCGGTTTCGAAGCCAGCGCTCTGACCGACGACGGTGTGCTCTATGTAACCGGTTCGAATAATTTCGCGTGGGCGATCGACGCCCGCAGCGGCCGGGCTTTCTGGAGCTACCGGCGCGATTTGCCCGACGATCTCACCTATGGCGCCAGCGCGCCGGTGAACCGGGGTTTCGGCATGCTCGGCAATACCCTGTTCATGGTTACGCTGGATGCCCATTTATTGGCGCTGGACCGCCGCAACGGCGATATTCTTTGGGACGCGACACTCGCCGATTACCGCATCGGTTACGCCGCGACACTGGCGCCGCTGGTCATTGATGACAAAGTGATCGTCGGGATTTCCGGCGGCGAATATCCCACCCGGGGTTTTATCGACGCCTACGCGCCGGCCACCGGCGAGCGCCTATGGCGCTTCAACACCATCCCCGGCCCGGGCGAACCGGGCAGCGAAACTTGGCCCGCGGATCCGGCGGTGCTCGCCCGGGGCGGCGGCGGCACGTGGATGAACGGCAGTTACGACCCGGAACTGAATCTGATTTATTGGGGCGTGGGCAATCCCAACCCCGACTATTTCGGCGATTTGCGCCCCGGCGACAATCTGTACTCCAACTCCCTCGTCGCGCTCGATGCCGACAGCGGCGAATTGCGCTGGGAATTCACCTATCCTTTGCCGACTTTCGGCGGTGTCATGAGCACCGCCTCGGGCCTGGTTTTCACCGGCGACCTTCAGGGCAACTTCATGGCCTTCGACGCCGCCGGCGGGAACCTCTGGCATTATCAGACCGGCTCGCGGATTTGGGGCGCGGCGGCCACAACCTTCATGCTCGACGGTCGGCAAATCGTGCTGATTCCCTCCGGCACCACCCTTACCGCCTTCGCCCTGCCGGAGTGAATGCGGCCTCGAGAGCATGAATATACAAGGGAGCAGCCGCAACGCCGCGCGAACGATGGACATCGGCGCGGATTGAATTTATTCTCGCCGCATATCTTCCGGCGAAATTCCGCCGCGCCGGATTCGAGAGGGGAAACCTCGGCAAAATCACGGGGGCAGACGCGCGGGAAACAGGGGGGGATACACGGGAGAAACACACGGGAGAGACAAATGAAAAGCAGATGTCTGTTGTTGACAATACTGGGTTTCAGCTTGATATCGCTCGCCGGCGCGGCCCGGGCGCAGCCCCGGGATTCCGGCATCGCCGGCCATCAACCGTATTACTACGAATTGGAAGATTTCGGCATGGCGGCGGGCAGCGCCACTTATGCCGACCATATCGCCCCCATTCTGCAGCGCAGCTGCCAGCAATGCCACCGGCCCGGCGGCGGCGGCCCGATGGTGCTGATGACTTACGACCAAGTGCGCCCCTGGGCGCCTGTGATCATGCACCGCACCGCCATTCGCGACCGCATGGGCGCCATGCCGCCTTGGTTCGTGGAAAAGAATATCGGCATCAATGGTTTCAAGAACGATTATTCGTTGTCGGATTTGGATTTGGCGCTGATTCAGGATTGGGTCGCGAACGGCGCCCCCCGCGGCAATCCCGCCGACGAGCCGCCGCCGCTGGTTTTTTCCGAAGGCAATGAATGGACCTTGGGCGAGCCCGATCTCGTCCTGCGTTCGCAGGATGTGACCCGGCCCGCCATCGCCCCCGACTGGTGGGGCGATATCGGCTTGGTGCCGACCGGCCTCAAGGAAGACCGCTACGTCAAATCCGTTGAAGTGCGCGAAATCAACGATATTCCGACCGATATCGGCACCAGCACCGTCGGCGGCCGCTATATTTTCCACCATATGACCTACCGCAGCGGCGTATTGAATGAAGACGGCACCGATGTCGTCGGCGATCTCACCAGCTGGCCGATCCACGAAGTCGGCCGCAACGCCGATACTTTCCCCGAGAAAGCCGGTCGGCTGCTGCCGGCGAATTCGGCCCTGCATCTATATGCGGCGCATTTGCACTCCAACGGTCGCGAAACCACCGGCCATCTGGAATTCGGTATCAGCTTTTTTCCAGTGGGCTACGAGCCGGAATACCGCCGCCGGGGCCCGCGCACCGGCAACGGCGTCGATATCGATATTCTGCCCAATCGCGCCAATCAGGAAGTACACAACTATGTGGTTTTGCAAGAGCACACCAAAGTCATCGCGTTCGAGCCGCATCTGCACGCCCCCGGCGTGCGCATGTGTCTGGAGGCGATCTGGGGTCACAACCAATTCACTCTCAACTGCGTCGGTTACGACCACAACTGGGTGAAGCAGTATATCTACGAGGACGACAAGGCGCCGTTGCTTCCCAAAGGCACGATCCTGCATACCATCGGCTATCTCGATACCACGGCGGCGAATCCCAATCTGGCGGATGGGCGCAACTGGGCCGGTGGTGGGCGCCGCTCGGTTTCCAATATGTTCATCGACCTCGGCTATTCGGTTTCGCTCACCGAAGAACAATTCCAGGCCGAGATGGCGGAGCGACGCGCGGCCATGAGAGACCGCAACGAATATGATGTCGGCTGCCCCTTGTGCTGGGCGCCCGAACCGACGGCCGGCGAACTCGCGGGGGATGGCGACTGAGTCCCGCGGGGAGCGGCTTGTCCGTAGTCGGAGCAATTGCCCATGAGAAAATTCTGGCTCCTGTTGTGGGTGTTCGCCGCCGTCCAAACGGTGAACGCCCAGCAGCGGTTCATGGTGAAGAGTGGCGAGATTGTTTCACCGGCCTACGAGGGTTGGTGGCCAAACGAGACCGACGGCGGCTATACACTGTTTTTCGGCTATATGAATTCGAACTGGGAACAGCAATTCGATATTGAGATCGGGCCGGATAATTATTTCCGCCATGTGGACGCCGGCGAACTCGATGATCTCGACCTCGACGGCTTCGACCCGGCCGAGGCCGACATGGGCCAGCCGACGCATTTCTATCCGCGCCGCAACCCTTTCCTGTTCGTGGTCGATGTGCCCGAAGATTTCGGCGAAGATGAAATCGTTTGGACCTTGCGCACCCAAGGGAAAATCAATCGAGCCTACGGCTCGCTGAAACCCGATTACCGCATCGATCCGCAGGTCATCTCCACCGAAATCGGCGGTGCTTTCGGCAGCCTGAGCGATGCTTTGCGCACCAATATTCCGCCGGAACTTGAGATCGAAGGCGACAGCTTTCGCCGCGCCCGGGTGGGGGAATCGATAGCGCTTGAAGTGTACGCCGCCGACCCGGACGATTTGCCGGCGCGGGCCGACCGCCCGCCGCCCCGCAGCGCCCAGCAAATCTACCGTCCGCCATCTTCCATCGTGGTCGCCTCGGGCCCCGGCCTGCGCTTTTCCTGGATCGTCTACCGCGGCGCGGCGGCGGGCGTGACTTTCGATCCGGTTCAGTTCAAAACCTATACAGACAGCCGCGTCTACGCCAATTCTCCCTGGTCGCCGCCGTATGTCATTCCACCGGTGCCCGAGGACAACCGCTGGCGCGTCAGCGCCACATTTTCCGAACCCGGAGAATACCTGCTTCGCGGCGTGGCCAGCGACGGTTCCCTGTTCACCTACCGCAATCTCGCGGTAACCGTGACCGAGTGAGGATGCCGCCGCCGCGGGCTGTCATTTCGGCGGATACCGAACCAGCGTCTCTCCCGGTTGGGCGCGGACGGTTGTGGGTGGCCCGCAATGGACGCTTGTTCCAGCTTGCGCAGCCGGAGGAGTTGGAGCGGGTAGATCCCATTCCGGCGGGAGTTGAATAATGAGTGGTTGCAAAGAAATTCAGGCAACGCGATTTTGCCGCGGGCGCCGCGATTTGCTGGTCGCTATCCCGGTGCTGACGCTGACGCCGCTCGGCTGCGCGGTTGATGGCGGCGCGCCGCCGCTCGCGGTGCGCAAGCTGCACAGCTGCCGTATCCGCGTGGGCGACTTGGGGCGTTCCGTGGCCTTCTATCAGGAGGTATTCGGCGCGCCCAAGTTGACGCGGCGGGACGGGGAAGTCGTCCTACGCGTGGGCAACGGGCCCCATTACTTCGCCATCATCCAAGCCGCCGCTGGCGAGCCGCCCTCGATCGCGAATATGGGCCTCAGCGTGGCCGATTTCGATTTGGAAGCGGTGCGCGGGCAATTGCGCGCTTTCGGCGTGGAACCCGGCCCGGGGCCGGAAACGCCGGCCGACCGGCTCGCGGTCGCAATGACCTCGTGGCTGCGGGAACGCCCCGGTGGTGCCCGCGAGTTGTATTTCGCCGACGCCGAAGGTTTGATATATCTGCTTTCGCCGCCTTCGGATTGCGGCGGCGGTGCGGACTGCGAGGCATTCGAAGCGCCGGCCGCGGCGGGGTTGTTCGAACTGATTGATTACAACCATTTCACTAATTTCACCGCCAATCGCGGGCGCGCCAACAAATTCCACCGGCGCGTTTTCGGCAAGGACTTTCAGGCCTATCAAGGTCCGAATGCGCCCGTGATCGGTGTCGGCAACGGCTTTCAGTTTCTGATGTACACAGGTGCGGACGAAGCAGGCCCGCCGGAGAATCCGGCGCTGATTCATCACGTTTGCTTCAGCATGAGGGGATTCGATGTGGACGCCATCCGCGGGCGGCTGACCGAACACGGTTTGCGACCGCGGCCCGACGGCGCCGCGGTCGAGCCGTTGATGCATTGGGTCAGCATGCGCATGCCCGACCGGGGAGGCTTTGCGAGCGGCACGCCGGAAGTGTATTTTTCCGACCCGGACGGCATATCAATTCAGTTGCAGCATCCTGCGTATTGCGGCGGCGGCGGTTATTTGGGAGACGCCTGTCCGCCGCTGGCCTAATCGAATTAATTTGACCAATCAAGAGAGTGGGCATGGAATACAGATACATCGGCCGCAGCGGTCTGCGGGTGTCGCCGGTTTGCATGGGCACCATGAGTTTCGGCACTTGGAGCGATAAAGCGGAATCGTTTCGGATTCTCGATAAATCCTTTGAGCGGGGAATCAATTTTTTCGATACTGCCGAAGCCTATCCGGTGCCGCCGACGGCGGAACTCGCGGGCCTCACCGAAGAGATTTTCGGCGAATGGTTGAAAGGCAAACCGCGGGACGCCGTGATCGTCGCCACCAAAGTGGCCGGTTCCGCCGGTGGTTGGTTCGTGCCGCCGATCCGCCACGGCCTCACCGCTGTTGACCGTCATCATATCGAGCGCGCCGTCGAGGGCAGCCTGCGGCGCATGGGTGTCGATTACATCGATCTCTACCAAGTACACTGGCCGGACCCCATCGTGCCAATGGCGGAATCCATGGATGCCCTCGACCGCTTGGTAGACTCCGGCAAAGTGCGCTATCTCGGCACTTCGAACGAAACCAGCTACGGTTTGACCAAGAGCAATATGATCGCCGAGTACGAGGGCTTGGCCCGGTTCGAAGCGATCCAGAACAACTTTTCCCTGCTGCACCGCCGGTTTCTCGACGAACTGGCCCAGGTCTGCCGCTGCGAGAAGGTATCGCTGCTGCCTTACTCGCCCATTGGCGGCGGTGTTCTCAGCGGCAAATACAACGGCGGCAAATCGCCGCCGAATACGCGCTTCGGCGATTATCAAAGCAGCAATCCGCGGCAGCGGGCCATGGCGGCGCGGTTCGTCAACGAGGGTACGCTGGCCTCGACCGCGGAATACGTCGAAATCGCGCGGCAAGCGGGCATGTCGCCGGTGACCTTGGCCACGTGCTGGAGCATGGCGTTCGATTTCGTCGCCTCGACCATCATCGGCGCCCGCACCGCCGAGCAACTCGACGAATCGCTGGCGGCGCTCGACATCGAGCTGACCGCCGAGGTCAAAGCCGCCTGTGACGAAGTGCATCGGCGGCATCCCTATCCAATGGGCTAGGAGCCACATTTGCGAATCAACTGGCGGACATACGAGCCCGGGGCTTTCCACGATGAAATGATCGAGCGGCCGGGGGAGGCCAGGAAAACCGCGCGGCAACTCGCCGCCTATTTGGAATCTCTGGACCGGAAGGATCTCGAAGAGAAAAAAATCGCCGCGCGACTCGCGATCAAGACCATGGGAATTTCCTTCACGGTCTACAGCGATGGCCGCAATATCGACCGCGAATGGCCTTTTGACTTGATTCCCCGGGTGATTCCGGTGCGGGAATGGGAGGTGACCCGGCGCGGTCTTGAGCAGCGCGTGCGGGCGCTGAACTGCTTCATCCACGATGTTTACAACGACCAAAAAGTCTTCAAAGACAAGCTGATAGACCGGGAGCTGATTCTCGATTCGGTCAATTTCCGCCCCCAGTGCCTGGACATCAAGCCGCGCTTCAATACCTGGGCGCACATCTGCGGCAGCGATTTGATTCGCGACGAAAACGGTCGTTTATTGGTGCTCGAGGACAATCTGCGGGTGCCTTCAGGTGTCTCCTACATGCTGGAAAACCGCCGGGTCATCAAGCGCGTTTTCCCGGAATTGTTTGATAATCACGAAATCCTGCCGGTCACCGAATATCCGCAGCAGTTGCTCGATATGCTGTCGTCGTTGTCACCGCGCCGCCAAGCCTTTCCCCAAGTGGCGGTGCTCACCCCCGGTATTTTCAATTCCGCTTATTTTGAACATTCCTATCTGGCTCAGCGCATGGGCGCGGAACTCGTGGAGGGCAATGATCTGGTGGTCGAAGACGATCGGGTTTTCATGCGCACCATCGATGGCCTATCGCGGGTGGATGTGATTTACCGCCGCATCGACGACCTGTTTCTCGACCCGGAAGCATTCAATCCCGAGTCGGTGCTCGGTGCGCCGGGTCTGTTCCGGGCTTGGGTCAAGGGCAATGTTTCGCTGGCCAACGCGCCGGGGGCCGGCGTCGCCGACGACAAGCTGGTCTACACCCATGTGCCGGACTTCATCAAATACTATTTGGCTGAAGAGCCGATTCTGCCGAATGTGCCGAGCTTTCGCTGCTCTGATCCCCGAGAGTGCCGTCATGTGCTTGCCAATCTCGACAAGCTCGTGGTCAAGCCCGCCAATGAATCCGGCGGCTACGGCATGTTGATCGGGCCTCAGGCCAGCGCCGCGGAGCGCGAAGAGTTCGCCCGCCGGATTAAGGCCAATCCGCGCAACTATCTCGGCCAGCCGCTGATTTCCCTGTCCACGGTGCCGATTCTCGGCGACGGCGCCGCCGAACCGCGGCATGTCGATTTGCGACCGTTTATTTTGCAAGCGGAGGACAGCTACGTGACACCCGGCGGCCTGACCCGGGTGGCGCTGGTGAAAGGCAGCTATGTCGTCAATTCCTCCCAAGGTGGCGGCAGCAAGGATACCTGGGTGGTGATGGACTGAACCGATGCTTTCGAGGGTGGCAGAAAGGATCTACTGGCAGGCGCGCTATTTGGAGCGGGCGGAGAATACCGCGCGCCTGCTCAATGTATTCTCGAATCTGCTGCTCGATCTGCCGGGCCGCACCAAACTCGGCTGGCGCGCCTTGGTGCGCATAACCGGCAGCGACGAACTGTTCGCCGAACGCTATTCCATCGCCACGGAAGCGAATCTGACGCGCTTTTTGATCTCCGGCGATAGTCCTTCCTCCATTTCCAGCATGCTGTCGATGGCGCGGGAAAACGCCCGCACGACGCGGGAGGTGATGCCCACGGAGGCCTTCGAGCGCATCAACGATTTGTACTACTACACAGCCGCCGCCGCGGCGGACGCCAACAAGCGTGGCGTGCGCAACGCGATGCTCGAGCGCATCATCGAAAGCTGCCAGCAGATTTTCGGCATGCTGGCCGGCACGATGAGCCGCGATGCCGCCTATACCTTCGTGCGCATGGGCCGGGCGTTGGAACGCGCCGACATGGTGACCCGCATCGTCGATGTCGGCGCCCGCCGGCTGTTCACCCACCCGGGCAAGGGCTCGCCGGCGCCGCGGTTTCCCGAGCCTTACGAAGGCTTGCTGTGGATGAGCGTGCTGCGCTCGCAAAGCGCCTATCAGATGTACCGCCAGCATGTGCGTCGGCGGGTCAATGGCGAGGATGTGGTGCGTTTTCTGTTGCAGCACGAGGAGTTCCCCCGCGCCACCGTTCACAATCTCACAACGATCAAGAAGATATTGCCGAAACTGCGAAACAACGGCGAAGTCGCCGCCTTGGTCGACGAAGCGCGGCGCCAAGTGCTGCGTCCTCAGGTGGCGGATCTGCTCGAGCACGGATTGCCGGAACACATCGATAAATTGCAAATCCAGTTTGCCGCGATCCACAACGCCACCGCCCGGACTTGGTTCCTGCCGCGGGTTTGAGGCGATGATCGATTTCGAGTGCGCCTGCGGCCAAGTGCTGTTTTTCGAGAATACCGGCTGTCTGCGCTGCGCCCGGCGCGTTGCCTACGATCCAAAAACCCGCACCATGGGTGCGCTGACTGCGGACGAGAATGGAATTCCCCGCGGCGAGGCGGGTCCTCTTTGCCTCAATGGCGTCAACCACAATGTCTGCAATTGGATCGTAACCGAGCCGGGGGAGACGTATTGTCTTTCCTGCCGCTTGAACGAAACCATTCCCAATCTGCTCGACGGCAGCAGGTTGCCGTGGTGGAAACAACTCGAACACGCCAAGCGGCGGTTGCTGTTCGGCTTGCTGCGGCTGAATCTGCCGGTGGTCGGCAAACGGGAAGCCGAAAACGGGCTGGCTTTCCGCTTCATCGAAGACCGCCGCTCGAACCCCGATGTCGGCGAGGAGTTCGTTTACACCGGCCACAGCGAAGGCGTGGTGACGATCAATGTGGCGGAAGCGGACGAGCTGCGACGGGAAACGGCGCGCCGGGACAACGGCGAGTTGTACCGCACCTTGCTCGGTCATTTTCGTCACGAAAGTGGACATTATTATTTTCGCCTGCTGGTAAACAACGCGGAGCGTTTCGCCGAATTCCGGGAATTGTTCGGCGATGAGCGATTGGACTACGCTTCGGCTTTGCAGCGTTATTATTCCGAACCGAAATCGCGCGACCCCGATTACATCAGCGCTTACGCCGAGTCGCATCCGTTGGAGGATTGGGCCGAGGTTTGGGCCCACTATCTGCACATGATCGATACGCTGGAGACGGCGGGATTTTATGGAATGCCTCAGGGAGTGCGCGACCACCGCGAGGATCTCGGACAACTGCTGCTGAAATGGTCGCGCTTGACGATTCTGTTGAACTCACTCAACCGCAGCATGGGAATGGAAGACGCTTATCCTTTTGTTTTGTCGGCAGCCACCGTCGCAAAACTGGGCTTTATCCACGACCTTTTATCCGTGACTTGATTTGTCCCAATTCGTCGCCCAACTCAGTGGCGGCATTTGGCGGAACGCCGTCTTCAGCGCCCGGTCCCAACTTTGCCGCAAATCGCGCAGGAAATCGCTCTCCGTGGCGAAGCGATGGTGATTCGCCGCGCTCAAGCTGTCGCCTCGGTACAGCAGCAATTCGATCGGCGGGCCGACGCCGCGGTTGCTTTTCATGGTGGAATCCATGGAAATCAGCAGGCATTGCGCTGCCGTGGCGAGATCGAGTCGCGGATCGAGTATGCGATCGAGAATCGGCTTGCCGTATTTGCTTTCGCCGATTTGCAAGTAGGGTGTGTCGCTTGAGGTGGTGATGTGGTTGCCTTCGGGGTAAACGAGTATCACCCGATGCTTGCGGCCTTTGATCTGGCCGCCGAGGATAAAACTCGCCTCGAAATTGGCGCCCGCGGTTTTGCGCCGCTCCTGCTGCTCCAAGCTGATATCGCCGAGGTAATCCGCCGCTTCCGTTAGACTGTCGACATTGTTTAAGGTGGTGTTGGCGTCGCGGCGGATGTCCGCCTTGAGCTTGGCCATGACCCCTTGGCTGGTGGCGAGATTGCCGGCCGACAGAATCACGAATTGCCGCTCGCCATCGATGCCGTGTCGAAACATTTTGCTGTAGGTGGAGACCTGGTCGATGCCGGCGTGGGTCAACGAATCGGAACAAAACACCATGCCGGCATCGAGCGAAGCGGCGGCGCAGTAGGTCAAAATCCAAATTCCCCAATCAGCCCGAACCGGAGGCAATCATACTGCGGAAGCGGGCAGCGGGAAAGTGCGGCGGACACGCACCGGAAATTGTCCGGCAGCGCGCCGGCTCAGCGACAATCCGACCCGTGCCCCGCGGCGACCGGGCGCCGGGGCCCAGAAACCGCGAACGAGGTCGCGCGAAACGAGCTTACTGCAGCGACTCGTCGTTCGTCAGATAATCGCCGCCGTACTCCATTTCGATGCGCTTGCTGTCCAACCGCTCCTCAAGCCGGCGGCGCAGCTCGGAAACGCGAATCGCGCCGCGAACCGGTTTTTCCGTCTCTTCCGATGGCGGCAGAGTGGATTCGATGTATTCAAGGTTGCCGTTTTTTTCCCAGTCCGAAGTTTGCATGATTCCCCCCTAAAAACAGTCGTCTTAATTCATGCGTACATCCCAAGCGGGTGTGGTGAAACAAAGCTCATTCCCATGAGCTATATCTGCGCAATTACGCAAAAAGTCAACTGTTTGGATGAAAAAATTTTTGCGTCTTCGCATTCGCCTAGGCGCGGCGGAAGGGCGCGGGGGAGGGGGAAGTATTGAGTGAACTTTCAGGCTGGCCGGGGCACCAGCCGCGCCAGCGCCCGCCGGCGCAATTCGCGCTTGGCGATTTTGCCGGTGCCGGTTCGCGGCAGGTTGTCGCCGCAAAAAAACACTTGGCGGGGAATCTTGAACGCCGCCAGGCGTTGCGCGAGGAAATCACGGAGTTCCGCCGCATCCAGCCGCGTGCCGGGCTTGAGCATGATCGTGGCCGCGGGCGCTTCGCCGAGGCGTTCGTCGGGAATGCCGTACACGGAGACTTCGCTCACCGCCGGATGCTCGCTGATGGCGTATTCGACTTCCATACAAGCGATGTTCTCGCCGCCGCGAATGATGATGTCCTTGGCGCGGTCGAGGATGACGAGAAATCCCAGCGGATCGAGCTTGCCGATATCGCCGGTGTGGAACCAGCCGTCCTTGAGGACTTCGGCGGTGGCTTCGGGCTGCTTCCAATAGCCCTTCATCACGGTTGGACCTTTGATGCAAATCTCGCCGATTTGCTCCGCGCCGAGTTCTTGGCCCGCCGCGTCGATGATGCGCAAGTCGGTCACCGGCGCCGTGGGCCGGCCGGTGCTGTTCGGTCGCGCGGCGTAGAATTTGTGGCTGATGATGGCGCCGATGGCGTTGGTTTCTGTCAATCCATAGCCAAGGCCGGGAATCGCCGCTGGCGGGAACTTTTCCAACATCATGGCAAGATGTTCCGGCGGCCGCGGTGCACCGCCGCTTTGCACGGCGCGGAGACTGCTCAGATCCGTGCGCCGGAAGTTATCCGATTGCATGATCTCCCAGGTCATGGTTGGCACGCCGTGGAAAATTGAAATCCGCTCCCGCTCGATCAACCGCAGGGCTTCTTCCGCATCCCATTTGTACATCATCACGAATTTTCGCGGCGAGGCGAAACTGATGAGAAATTGCGCGTGGCTGCCGGTGACGTGAAATAGCGGCACATTGGCCAGAATCGCCGGTTGCCAGCGCGGATTTTTCTCGACCAATTCGGGGTACAAGCCTTCACTGGCGGCGCGCGCGAACAGCCACGTGTACAGCGCGTTGAGGACGGCGCGGTGGCTGGACAGCACGCCTTTCGGATTGCCCGTGGAACCGGAGGTGTACATGAGCGTGGCGGCATCGTCGGCCTGGACGTCGAAGCCGCGCAACTCCGCATCGCTTAGCGGCTCGAAGCCCCGCAGCAGCTCATGGACGTCCGGCGGACCGTCCGCTTGTTCCGGTTTGATCATCACCACGTCAATCTGGTCGCCATTCGCGCCGAGCAGCCGCCGCCGGGCCGGATCAACGAAGATCAAGCGGCTGCCGCTGTCGCCGAGCAGGAAGGCCAGTTCCCGCGCGGTCGACCAGGAGTTCAGCGGTGCCGCGATGGCGCCCAGCATTGTGGCTGCCATGTAGGCCAAACACCATTCCGGGCAGTTGCGGGCGCAAATGGCGACCCGGTCGCCTTGGCGCACCCGGTATTTTTCCCGCAAGGCGCGGGCGAGCCGCCGCGCCATGTCGAGGGTTTCGCCGAAGCTGTGACGTTCTTCCCGGTAGACGAGAAAGATTTGGTCCGCCGCTTCCCGGGCCAGCTCGTAATACAGGCCGAGATTTTCCGGCGCATTGTGGAAAACCCGATACCCGACACCGTCGATTTCCTTCGACTCGACAGCGAAAGCCGCCTCCGCCGCCAGCAGGTTTTGGGCGATGCCTTGCAGTTTTTCCAGATCGGCGGCGAGTTCCCGGTCGGACAGCATGGCGGGTTTTACTCGCGCTTCATTTCGAGGATGACTTTGCCAAGGGCGCGGCGTTCGGTGAAAACATTGAACGCCGGCACATAGTCTTCAAAAGCGAAGCGCTGGGTGATCAGGGGTTTGATCCGGCCCGCCTCGAACAGTGCGAGCAGTTCGCGGAAATTGCGTTCGTAAAGTTCCGGTTCTTCGCGGCGGAAGCGGCCGAGAAAAACCCCCACCATCGACGAACCTTTTAACAGGGCCAAATTGGCCTTGTAGGCGGGAATCCGTCCGCTGGTAAAACCGATCACCAGCAGGCGGCCATTCCAATTGATACAGCGGCAGCATTGATCGAACAGGTCGCCGCCCACGGGATCGTAAATCACATCGGCGCCCTTGCCGTCGGTGAGTTGCTTGACTTTCTCCTTTAGTTCGCCATCGCTGTAATCGACGCACTCATCGGCGCCCAGGCGCCGTGCGAAGGCCAACTTCTCCGCCGAACCCGCGGCAGCGATGACCCGCGCGCCCAGGAGTTTGCCCAGTTCCACCGCCGCCATGCCCACGCCGCCGCCGGCGCCCAGCACCAGCAGGTTTTCGCCTTCGCGCAATTGTCCGCGCTGCTTCAAAGCGTGGTAGGAAGTGGTGTAGACCATGGGGAACGCCGCGGCCGTGGGGAAATCCATATTTGCCGGAATCTTGCGCAGCGCCTGGGCTGGCGCCGCCACATATTCGGCGAAGGCACCCAGCCCCGGCATCAGCATCACCCGGTCGCCAACGGCGACTCCCTCGATACCGGGGCCGGTTTGACGCACAATACCGGCCGCTTCGGAGCCGGGAATAAACGGCATATCAGGCTGGAACTGGTATTTGCCGCGGATTTGCAGGCCGTCGGGAAAATTCAGGGAGGCGGCGTAAATCTCCACCAGCGCCGCGTTTTCACCCACCGCCGGGATATCGATTTCATCCAGCTTGAGGTTTTCCGGCGGGCCATGGGCGTGACAACGGATGGCGAGCATGACGGGTCTCGGGCGAGTTTGGACGGATTCAAGCACGAAAGTCGGGGGACTTCAAACCGCGGTCGGGGCTTGCGCGAACGGCAGCCGGAGCGCTATGTTTGCCTCGAGGTCGGTGGCCGGGAGAGGCTGGGATCATGGGTGGTGCGGACGTTGGACAGGCCGAAATTCAGCGGCGGCGCTACTTGGCGCTGATGGATATCCAGCCCTATTACGCCCGCGTCACGGTGGCGAACGCGAGGCCGTCGCCGGCGCTTGCCCCATTGCCGCAGGCCAAGTCTCCGACGGCGCCGGCTCTGCGGCGAACTTCCAGGGCGGCGCCGCCGGGGAAGCCTGGCGCCCAGGCCGCGGCGGAATCGGCAGCGGCGCCGCTTTCCCCGGATGTTCATGGAATCTCCCGACCGGCGCGCGCGGTCGGCATGGCGGGGGATGCGCGGCGGAATCAAGGCAGCGGAGAAGTCGAGCGGTCGCCAGTCCGCTTGATCCGGCCACTGTATTACTTGCGCGTCGACAAAACGCTGGCCCTGCTGTGCGGTGACGATTGGGAAGGGACCCACGGCGCCGCCGCCCGCAATCTGCTTGCCAACATACTGAAGGCGTTGGGCAAGCACATCGCCGATGACGCCAAGCCTGAGACCGTGCGGCCCGAACCGCGCTCGGACGCAGCCTCGCCGCTTGAGGATTTGGTTCGCCGGGACAGCTGCCAGAACTTGCTGATTTTCGCTGGCGACGGGACCGATTTGTTTCCCGCCGTGGACAAATCGACAAGGGATTTTTCGCATCGGCTTGGCGGCGTAGCCATGCGGGTGACCATCACCCGCGGTCTGCGGGAGATGCTGGCCTTCCCCGACTTGAAGAAACATTGCTGGCAACACTTGCAGCCGCTGCGGAGACGTCTCCGCTAGCTGGCCGCCGGCTGCTCGCCGTTGGCGGGTTTACCACTTTCGCAGCCTGCGCAGCGCCGCCGGCAGCAGGAATTTGACCAGCACCACGGCGCAAAACGCCAGCAAAGCGAGGCCGCCGAGCATCACCAGCGTCGCCAGCAGCAAACGCAGCATTTCGGCCAGGGAAATTTCCTGCCAGACCGACAAGCCCCACAGGCTCGCCGCGGCGATGGCGATGCCCGCCAGGGCGGTGGAAGTCTTTTTGCGCACTTTCAGCAGCGAAAAGATCATCTAAGGAGACCTCGCAGTGTTTCGATCAGCAGGTCGTTTTCGCTTTCGTCGCCAACGCTGATGCGCAGGCGGTTTTCCAGCCGCGGCTCGGCGAAATAGCGCACCAGAATGCCATGCTCCTTGAGCGCCGCGTACAACTTGGCGGCGCCGACGGCGGCGGGAATCTCCGCCAGCAGAAAATTGCTTTGGCTCGGCGGCGCCGCGATGCCCAGCTGCGCAAGCTCGGCCCGCAGCCATTGGCGCGAGCACCGCACCCGGCGCCAGGAAGCGGCCGCTTCATCCCGCGCGTTCAGCGCCGCGCAGGCCAAGACTTGGGAGATGTAGTCGGTGTTGTAGCTGTCCCGGGTCTTGGTCGCCATGGGCCGGATCAATTGTTCTGGTCCAATGCCATAGCCGAAGCGCAGCCCGGCCAGCGAATAGCCTTTGCTCAGGGTGCGCAAAATCACCACGTTGGCGAATTCGCGCAGTAGTGGGATCGCGTTGTAACCCAATTCTGGATCGACGAAATCGACATAGGCCTCGTCGAGCACGAGAATGCCATCAAACCGCCGTGCCAATTCGCGCAGATAGCGGGCGCTGAGCAAGCCGCCGGTCGGCGCGTGGGGATTGACCAGCAGCAGCATTTTGACGCCTTCCCGGCGCAGCAACTGCGGCAGTTCATCCGGCATCGACCAGTCGTCTGTGAGCGGGATCCGCAACAGCCGACAGCCCGCGACCGCGGCCAGCACGGGATACAGTGAGTAACTCGGCTGCATGATGGCCAATGTGTCCTCGGCATCGATGAAAGTGCCGAGCAGCAGCCGCAACAGTTCATCGCCGCCGTTGACCGGCAGAATGTTGTCTGGGGCCACGCCGTGAATCAATCCGGCCAGGGTGCGGAAATCGTCGGCCAGCGGCGATGGATAGCGCCGCAGATCGGCGCGGTCGATGGCGGCCAAAGCGCTGCCGACGGCGGCGGGCGGCGGATACGGATTTTCATTGGTGTTGAGTTTGATGGTATCGCCGGACTCGGGCTGTTCGCCGGGCGTGTAGCCGCGCATCTGCGAAATATTGCGTCTTTCAAACGACATGGCGCGGCCTCCCGCGGCGCTGTTTCCGCTCACCGATCCGGCTTTCGCCCCCACCCGTTTCAACCCGGTTTCGGTGGGGGCCTGGTCTGGATCGAACAGCGTCAATTAATAAAAAAATTCAATAGAGACAATAAGTAAGGTTTTGTCGGAGATTGCCGGGCCAGCCTCAATCTGGAGATTTATGCACAAATTTGACGAAATTGAAACCAAACTCCAACAATCGCACTCCAATTCTCCCCAAGCGCAACAAAGAATCCGCAAGTCTTTGACATATAAGAAAATTATGGATAAACCAAAAATCGGACAGGTTTGTCCCAAATCCCGCTTCGCCGCAGCTTGCCGCCTCCGCCGCAGAGTTGTTCACCAAGTTATCCACAGCCGCATTGACGCTCGCTCCGGGAAAAAATCCAACGCTGGCGCGAACTTGTCCGTCTCAATGCCGCCGCCGCTATACTAACTTGAACGCTGCCACTGTTGAAGAAAAGCGCTGCTCCCCGCCCTACAATTTCTCCGCCGTGCTATCGGGAGTGGATGCGCCGGCGGTGGGGCCCGTCAGCGGCGCTGATTGAAACGGCGCCCGACCAAGGCCGAGGCGATATTGATTTTTTGGATATCGATGGCGCCGCCGGCGATGCCCCAGCCCCAGCCGTCGCGCAGTTTCTGCTCGATGGGGAATTCCCGCGAATAGCCGTAGCCGCCCATGAGCTGCATGGCCTTGCCGGTGACCTCGCGCACGGCCTCGTTGGCGAAGCATTTGGCGATGGAGCTGTCGGCCAGCGACGGCAGGCCGCGCTCGGCGTTGGCGACAGCGCGGTACAGCAGCAGACGGGCCGCGTCCAGTTTCATTTTCATTTCCGCGAGATGGATCTGCACCGCTTGAAAATCGATCAGGGCCTTGCCGAATTGCCGCCGCTCCCGGCAGTAGTCGAGCACATAGTCGAAGGCCGATTGCGCTACCGCCAGCGACATGGTGGTGTTGCCGCAGCGCTCCAGATCGAAGGCTTGCATCAGTTTCTTGAAGCCACCCGCGGGCGCGAGCACATCGCCGGGGGCAATTTCGACCGCGTCGAAAAACATATCGGCGCTGCCGACGCCGCGGAAGCCGAGATGCCGGTCGGGTTTGCCGAAAGTGAATCCCGGCGCACCCTTGCGCGCGATGACGGCGCCAATGCCCCGCGCGCCGGGCTCGTCCGACATGCGGCAATACACGACATAGGCATCCGCGTGACCCGCACCGGAACACCAGCGTTTGCTCCCGCTGAGCAGGAGTTTGCCGTCTTGCCGCCGCAGGCGCGTCGTCAAATCGGTAAGGGCGGAGCCGGCGTCTGGTTCCGACATGGATACGGCGACCACGATCTCGCCGGAGCACACGGCGGGAAGGATTCCCCGGCGCATTTTTTCATTACCGAAATGGGCGATGGCCAAGGCCGGGCCGAAGCAGGATTCGAAGATCGGAAAGGCCACGGCGATGGAAACCGCGGCGATTTCCCCGAGCACGAGCACGGCCTCGAAATGGCCGAGGCCGCCGCCGCCGTATTCCGAGGCGAGATTGATGCCGAGATAGCCGAGGTCGGCGTAGCGGCGGCGCAATTCCACCCCCGGCGGCTCGTCGGAACGCTCGATTTCGGCGGCGATTTCCGGCAGTTCCCGCTGCGCGAACCGCCGCGCCGACGCCTGCAAGGCCAACTGTTCTTCGTTCAACGAAAAGTCCATGCGCAACCTCTCCCCGCTGTTTGCAAAGCCGGATGTCGTCGGCGAAACGTCAAGTCGGCGCGCATCCCCTCGCCGCCGACCCCCAAGCCGGTTGTTCTCCGGCCAAGAGCCGGGTGGAGGCATCCCGCCGCCGGCGCGACCTGCCCGGCGGGATTCTAACCCAGTCGCCGATTGCTATAATGCCGCGCTTTGCCGAACCGTAGCCGGTCATGTCAACGGAAACCCTGGAGGACAAAATCGCGCGGCGGCGGGTGCTTGCCATTATTTCCCATCCAGACGCCGGCAAGACCACCATCACCGAGAAACTGCTGCTGCTCGGCGGCAGGATTCAGGCCGCCGGCACCGTCAAGGGCCGCAAGTCCGGGCGCATGGCGGCTTCCGACTGGATGCGGATGGAGCAGGAACGGGGCATTTCGGTGACTTCGTCGGTGATGCAGTTTCCCTGGCGCGGGCGGACCGTGAACTTGCTCGATACGCCCGGCCACGAAGACTTCTCGGAAGACACCTATCGCGTGCTCACCGCGGTGGATTCGGCGCTGATGGTGATCGACGGCGCCAAGGGTGTCGAAGAGCGCACGATCAAGCTCATGAATGTCTGCCGGATGCGCGATACGCCGCTGTGTACCTTCGTCAACAAGCTCGATCGCGATATCCGCGATCCGGTGGAGTTACTCGACGAAATCGAAAGTGTGCTCGGCATCCGCTGCTCGCCGATCAACTGGCCGCTGGGCATGGGCAAGGAGTTCAAGGGCTTGTACCATTTCGCCACGGATACGCTGCATCTCGCTGCAGGCGCGCGGGCGGCGGCGGGAACCGAAACGGCAACGCTGCATGGTCTGCACTGCGCGCGGGCGAGGCAGGCGCTGGGCCACTGGCACGAGCAGATCTGCGAGGAAACGGAGCTGGTGCGCGGCGCCGGCGGCGAGTTCAACCGGGAAGCCTTTCTAGGCGGCGAATTGACGCCTGTATATTTCGGCTCGGCATTGGCCGGTTTCGGTGTCCAGACGATGCTTGACGATTTCGTCGAATGGGCGCCGCCGCCGGGGCCGCGGGCGGCGGAAAGCAGGCAAGTGGCGGCCCGGGAGCCGGATTTCTGCGGTTTCGTGTTCAAGATACAAGCCAACATGGACCCCAAACACCGCGACCGCATCGCCTTTCTGCGCATCTGCGCCGGCGAATTCGCCCAAGGTATGAAACTGCGCCAGTGCCGCACCGGCAAAACCAAACGGGTAAGCGACGCGCTGACCTTTCAGGCCGGCGACCGGGAATTGGCCGCCGTGGCGGTGGCCGGGGATATTATCGGTTTGCACAATCACGGCACGATTCAGGTAGGAGACACTTTCAGCCTGGGCGAAAACCTGAAGTTCCGCGGCATCCCGAATTTCGCCCCGGAACTGTTCCGCCGCATCCGGCTGCGGGATCCGCTGAAGTCGAAGCAGTTGCGGAAAGGTGTCACACAATTGGCCGAAGAAGGTTCGATCCAGGTCTTCATGCCTCTGAGCAACAATGATTTGCTGATCGGCGCGGTCGGCGCCCTGCAATTCGAGGTAGTGGCCTTCCGGCTGCGGGAAGAATATGGCGTCGATTGCGCTTACGAGCCGGTGGCGGTGCGACTGGCACGCTGGATCGAATGCGGCGATGCGAAAGAACTTGAAAATTTCCGCCGGAAGTACCGTGACCATCTGGCGCTCGACGCCGGCGATTATTTGACTTATCTGGCGCCGAGCCGGGTGAATCTGAACCTGGCAGTGGAGAAATGGCCCAAAGTCGCTTTCCGGGAAACGCGCGAGCATTGACGCGCACGGTTCCGGGGGTTTTTCGACAACCTGATGAGCCCGTATGAAGTTCGACCTGGAAAAAACCGACGGCAAAGCGCGGGCCGGCCGGCTGCGATTCCCCCGGGGCGAGGTGCGCACGCCGGTATTCATGCCCGTGGGCACCTACGGCACGGTCAAAGGTGTACACCCGGAACAACTCGAGCGGCTTGGGGCGGAAATGATTCTCGCCAACAGTTTCCATTTGCTGTTGCGGCCGGGACCGGAGGTCGTGGGGGCCCACGGTGGGCTGCATGGCTTCATGGGTTGGCGGAAGCCGATTCTGACCGATTCCGGCGGTTTCCAGGTATTCAGCCTCGGCGCCACGCGGCGGATTTCCGAGGGCGGCGTCGAGTTTCGTTCGCCGGTGAACGGCGACAAGATATTTCTCGGTCCGGAATCGGCGATCGCGCTGCAACAGCGGCTTGGGGCGGATGTGATCATGGTATTCGACGATTGCACGGCCTATCCGGCCGCCGAGGAACAGGCGTCGTCGTCGATGGAACTGTCGCTGCGCTGGGCGGCCCGCTGCCGGGAAGCCCACGGCGACCATCCGGCGGCGCTGTTCGGCATCATCCAGGGCAGCATGTACCCGAATTTGCGCGAACGTTCGCTGGCCGGCCTGTGGGAAATGGACTTTCCGGGTTACGCCATTGGCGGTTTGTCCGTGGGGGAACCGAAAACGGAGATGTTGGCCATGATGCGCCACTGCGCCGCCCGGATGCCCGCGGACCGGCCGCGCTATTTGATGGGAGTCGGCACGCCGGGGGATATTGTGGAAGCGGTTCTCGAAGGCATCGACATGTTCGATTGCGTGATGCCCACCCGCAATGCCCGCAACGGCCATTTGTTCACTTCTCGGGGCGTGCTGCGCATCCGCAACAGCCGCTACCGGGACGACACCCGGCCCCTGGACCCGAACTGCGCCTGCCCGACCTGCCGCGATTTCAGCCGCGCCTACCTGCATCATCTCGACAAGTGCGGCGAAATACTCGGCTCCCAGTTGAACACCGTGCATAATCTGCATTTTTACCGGCAACTGATGGCGCGCCTGCGGAGCGCCATCGAGGCGGGCGAATTGCGGCGCGAAGTCCGGGAATTGCGGCGGGAATGGTCAGCGGGGGAGGCTGGTCCCGGAGTTGACGCCATTCGCCGCCGAAATTGAGGGCCGAATCAGCGGCCCCAACTTGAGAAGTGGGGCGGCAACAAATTACTATGCCGCTCCGGCCGCGCGCCTTCGATGCGCGCGCAACCATGAAGAGGATATTCGATGAACCCGCTATTCAGCACGGTCCACGCCCAGACCACGGCGCAGCAGCCGTCGCTGGCTTTCAATCTGATTCTGTTCGGCGGCATGATTTTGCTGTTCTGGCTGTTGTTGATCCGACCGCAATCGAAGCGCGCCAAGGAGCACCGCGAGCTGATCGCGAGCATTTCCAAGGGTGATGAAATCATGACCTCGGGCGGCTTGCTCGGCAGAGTCAGCAAGGTCAGCGGCGAATACATGGTGATCAAAATCGCCGACGGCGTGGAAATCAAAATGCAGAAGAGTTCCATCGCCGCCGCGCTGCCGAAAGGCACCCTGGATCAAGTCTGAAATTCGCCGCTCATAGCCGCCGCGCAGGAGTCGCCGGACCATGTTGAACCGCTATCCCGCTTGGAAAAATCTGCTGATACTGCTGGTGATGGTCTTGGGCGTGCTGTATTCAGTCCCCAATTTGTATCCAGACGACGAGGCGCTGCAAATCACCCACATCAGCCGCGAGCTGGTGCAGGCTGATCTGGATAATATCACCACGGCTTTGGAAGCGGCTCGGCTTCAGCCGTTGGATTCGCAGCTTGGCGAGCGCGGCATCCTGTTGCGCTTCGATACCGTCGAGGAGCAATTGCGCGGCAAAACCGCCATTGAGGATGCGCTGACCGACGATTTTCTGGTGGTGCTCAATTTGGCGCCCACCACACCGGTTTGGATGCGCGCCATCGGTGCCGGCAAAATGAATTTGGGCTTGGATTTGCAGGGCGGCGTGCATTTCCTGATGGAAGTGGATATGGAGGCCGCCGTGCAAGGCCGCATGGAGGACAATCTGGGCAATGTGCGCAGCATTCTGCGGGAGTTGCGGATTCGCACCCGCGGTTTGTCCCTGGTCGACAACTCGCATATTGAGATTCGCTTCGCCAATGCCGGCGACCGCTCCACGGCGCGCTCGGAACTGCTCGACAATTTTCCCGAACTGCAATTCCAGAACCGCGAATCGGGGGATGTTTTTATCCTCGATCTGCGCATGACCGGCGACACCATGCTGCAAATCCAACGCGATACGCTGCAGGCCAACCGCACGACGTTGCTGAACCGGGTCGATGCCTTGGGCGTGGCGGAGCCGACCGTGCAGCAGCAGGGCGCGGACCGCATCGTGGTCGAATTGCCCGGCGTCCAGGATCCGGCCGAGGCGATCCGCATTTTGCAACGTATCGCCACTTTGGAATTCCATCTCGAAGCCGCCCCCGGCGCGGGCCGTTCGAGCTATGAGACTTACGATTATGTGACCCCGGAAGGCGTATTTACGGTCAGTGTAGACAATGATGTCATCCTGCAGGGGGACCGCATCAGCAATGTCCGGCCTTCCCTCGACCAGAACGGCCTGCCGCAAGTGCAGATCAGCCTCGACGCCCAGGGCGGCAATCAGATCAACCGTGTCACCCGGGATAATGTCGGCCGGATGATGGATATTCTGCTGATTGAAACCCGCTCGCGCACCAATCTGGTGATGGACGAAAACGGCGCGGAGGTCGAGGAGGTCGAATTCTACGAAGACCGCCGCCTGATTAGCCACGCCCGCATCAATTCCGCCCTCGGCCGGCAATTCGTCATTACCGGGCTGAGCCAGCGGGAAGCCATGGACCTGTCGCTGCTGATTAGTTCGGGTTCGCTGGCGGCGCCCATGACCATCGTCGAACAATCGGTGATCGGGCCGACCATGGGCCGGGAAAATCTCGAGCAAGGCATCCGCGGCGTGCAAGTCGCCGCCGTGCTGGTGGTGGCGTTTATGCTGCTGTACTACCGGGTGTTCGGTCTCGCCGCCAATGTCGCCCTGATCATGAATATCGTTTTGATTTTCGCCGTGTTGTCGTCGGTGCTCCCTGCCACGCTGACCTTGCCCGGCATCGTCGGCATAGTGCTCACCGTCGGCATGGCGGTGGACGCCAATGTGCTGATCTTCACGCGCATCAAGGAGGAGTTGCGCAACGGTCTGCCGCCGCAACAGGCGATCAGCGCCGGCTACGATCGCGCCTTCACCACGATTCTAGATGCGAATTTAACGACCTTTCTGGTGGCGGTGGTGTTGTTCACCATCGGCACGGGCCCGGTCAAAGGGTTTTCCGTGACGCTGATGATCGGCATCGTCACGTCGATGTTCACCGCTATTGTCGGCACCCGGGCACTGGTGAACTTAATCTACGGCGGCCGCCGCGACCTCCGTGGCCTGTCCCTCGGCATCCTGCCGGTGAAGCCGTCCGGCGGCAAATCCTGATCGGCGCGATCCACGGGCGGGAATCCGGCAATGGCGAAACCAAAAATCCGTGTCGATTTCATGCGCTACCGCCGCTTGGCGGCGGTGCTGTCGGTGCTCGCCGTGGTGGTTTCCCTAGGGTCGCTGGCGCTGCGCGGGCTTGAATTCGGGCTTGATTTCACCAGCGGCACGTCGGTGCGGCTGAGCTACTCGGAAACCGCGCCGCTGGACGAAATCGGCGAGCGTTTGGCCACGGCGGGCTATGGAGACGCGGTGGTGGTCAATTTCGGTTCGGACCGGGATATTCGCGTACTGCTCGCTCTCGATCCAAACGCCGAAGCTGCGTCCGAAGCCGAACAGGCCGCGCTCACCGGCGAGGCCATCGCGGCGCTGCTGCAGGCCGACGGCCGATCGGTCACCCTGCTCGGCTCAGATTATGTCAGCGCCAAAGTGGGCGAAGAACTCGCCGAACAGGGCGGCCTGGGCATGCTCGTGGCACTCGGCATCATCATGCTCTACATCGCCGTGCGCTTCCAGTTTAAGTTCTCCGTTGGCGCCGTGGTGGCCTTGGCCCACGATCTCACCATCACGCTCGGCATTTTTTCGCTGGCGGGCATGGAGTTCAATCTCAATACTTTGGCCGCGCTGCTGGCGATCATCGGCTATTCGCTCAACGACACCATCGTTGTCTCCGACCGCATCCGCGAAAATTTCCGCAGCTTGCGCAAGACCGAGCCCGTGGATACCGTGAATATCTCGCTCAATCAGACCTTGGGCAGAACATTGATCACCTCTTTCACTACTTTGCTGGTGCTGTTCTCCATCCTGCTGATCGGCGGCGAATCGACCCAGGGATTCGCCATCGCGCTGATCATCGGCGTAATTGTCGGAACCTACTCTTCAATTTACGTCGCATCGAACGTTATTATCTTCATGAAGGTCACTCGCGAAGATCTGCTGGTTCCCATCAAAGAGGACGCGGAGACCGACGGCAGCGCTGTTTGAATTTGAATACGGCCAACGGGCCGCGGACGAAACAGGGCAGGAATCCATTATGAAGAGAGACTCGACGCGGGGAATCCCCCGCGGCCGCCTTGTTTTGGCTTGGCTGCTGGCGGTCGCTCCATGGTTGCCCGGAGCGGCGGGCGCCCAATCCGGCGAACTTTTTCCACGGCCGCCGGAAATCGAGCCGGCGGTGAATTTCTGGCTCCGGGTCTACACAGAGATCGATACCCGCAACGGCTTCCTGCACGATGCTCGCGATCTTTCCGTGATCTACGCGACCGTGCCCTATGACAGCCGCGAAATCGATCGCGTCCGCGGTCGCATCCGCGATGATTTGCGCGCCCTCGGCAACGTCAAGCGCGCCGGCCTCAGCCCGCAGCAGCAGCAGGTGCTCGCGCTGTTCCCGGAAGATGTCGAAAACCAGACTTTGCGGGAAGCAGCCGGGAATGTGCGCTTTCAACTGGGCCAGTCTGATCGTTTCGTCGGCGGCTTGCAACGTTCCGGCGCCTATCGCGAGCACATCCGCCAAGTAATCGATGAAAAGGGTTTGCCGCAGGAGCTCGGCATTCTTCCCCATGTGGAATCCTCGTTCAATCCGAAAGCCCTTTCCAGCGCCTCGGCGGCCGGCATGTGGCAGTTCGGCCGCGCCACCGGCCAGCGCTTTATGCGCATCGACCATATTGTTGACGAGCGCATGGATCCGTACATCGCCGCTGCCGCCGCCATGAGCCTGCTGGAATACAACCACAGGGTGCTCGGCACTTGGCCGCTGGCGCTGACCGCCTACAATCACGGCGCCGGCGGCATGAGTCGGGCGGTGCGGGAAACCGGCACGACCGATATCGAAACCATCATCGCCAACTACCGCGGGCGGTTGTTCGGCTTCGCCTCGCGCAATTTTTACGCCCAGTTTTTGGCGGTGCTGGAAATTGAAAACAATCTGGAGCGGCATTTTCCTGATGTGGTCATGGATCCGGCGCCGGATTTCCGGGAAATCCAATTGGGCGGATTTGTCGATGCCCAAGTGCTGGCGGATTCCCTCGGCGTCGGCCTGAAGCAATTGCAAGCCGACAACCCGGCGCTGCGGCCTGCGGTCTGGGAAGGCAACAAACGTATTCCCGACGGCTTTCCGATCAAGCTGCGCAGCGCCCAAGTTCCCGCCGGCGACCTTCTGGCGCTGGTGCCGGACGATCTGATTTTCGGCGCGCAAACACCCGATATCGCCTATGTGGTGGAGCGGGGCGACAGCTTGTCGCGCATCGCGGCCCGCTTCGACACGAGTGTTTCGCGGTTGGTTGCGCTGAATCAACTGCCCAACCGCCACCGGCTGCAAATCGGGCAGCGGCTGCTGTTGCCCCAGGACAACCCAACCGCGGTTATCGCCGCGGCGCCAGTCAACGGCGTGTACAGTGTCAGCCGCGGCGATACCGTGTCCCGCATCGCGGCGCGTTTCGGTGTGGCCGAGCAAGCCTTGCTCGGCGCCAACGGCATCGGCGACCCGGACCGCATTTATCCGGGACAGGAATTGCGCATCCCCGGATTGGCGCCCGAACCCGAGCCGACACTGGCCGCCAATGCGGACGCTCCGGGAGCGGAATCCGCCGAAGTTCTGCCTTCCGCCGCGGTGGTCGCCGCGGTGTCTGAACCGCGCCCGGCTTCGAGCGCGGTCGCGCAGCCGGAGACGGACGCCGTTGATTCGGGGTCCGCGCCCAAGCCCGCGCAACTTGCCCGGGCCGAGCCCCTGCTGCCGCCCGCCGCGGTGCTGCCGGACGACCAAGTGCTCGATACGCCGCCCAGCGATCAGGAGGGCAGGGCGGAAGCCGTCGACCCCGCCCTGGATGTGGCGCGAAACGATCGGATGCTGAGCGAGGCTTTGGCCGCGGATCCTTCGGATTACAGCGTCGGCGCGGGCGGCGGCATTGAAGTGCAGGCTTCCGAAACCCTCGGCCATTACGCCGACTGGCTGGATATTCAAGCTTGGGACATACGCCGCCTGAACAATATGGTTTTCAGCGATCCAGTCATCGTCGGCGAGCGTCTGCGGCTCGACTTCTCCCGAGTAGACGCGGCGGAATTCGAGCGTATCCGGCGCGAATTCCACTCGAATCTGCAGCGCGAATTTTTCGGCAACTACCAGATCGAGGGCTTGATCACCCACCGGGTGGCGGCGAACGAAAACATCAGCGGCCTGGCCGCCGACCGCTATTCGACGCCGATTTGGCTGCTGCGGCAGTACAACCCCGGCATTGAACCGGACCGGCTGCAAATCGGCCAGGAAATCGTCTTCCCCCGTCTGCGGCCCGTACAATAATCCACTCTCCGTCGCGGACGACTCCCGGGGACGCGGCTTTATCCAGCAAGGAAAACCATCGTGACCATCAAACTTTACGGCATCAATCTAAGCAATTACTACTGCATTCTGAAAGCCATCATGATCGAAAAGGGCATGGCTTTCGAGGAAGTCGAGGTCAAACCCAGTCAGGACGCCGATTTTCTGCGCCGCAGCCCCATGGGCAAAGTGCCCTGCATCGAAACCGACGAGGGTTTTCTAACCGAAACCGAAGTCATCATCGACTATCTCGACGCAATCGGCCCGCCGCCCCGGCTTTACCCCGAGACCGCCTTCGCCAAGGCCAAGGTGCGGGAATTGATACGCCATCTCGAGTTGTACATCGAATTGCCGGCGCGGCGCCTTTACGGAGAAGCGTTTTTCAACCAACCCGCCGCGCAGGAAGAGAAGGAAGCGGTTCGCAAACAGCTCGACCGAGGTTTCGCCAGCCTGGGAGCACTCGCCGACTTCCGGCCTTATCTCTGCGGCGAAGAAATCACCTACGCCGATTTCTATTTCCGCTTCACAGTCAGCTTGGCGGCGTTGGCATGCCGCAAGGTGCTGAATTGGGATGCCTACAACAAAGTCCCGCATATCCGGCAACTGCTCGAACGGCTCAGCCGCCACGAATCCATCGCGCGGGTGATGGCGGATCAACGGGCTGGCTGATTGAGCCCGCGGGTCTGGGTTGGTGCGCTTGTCCGGCGAGGATGGGCGGTCCATGAGGGAACCGGTTCCCGCCGCCACCGTGGTGCTCGCGCGGCGGGCCGACGGTGCCGATGCGGACTGTCGAGCAGGTATTGAAGTCCTGCTGCTGAAACGAAGCGCCAAACTCGTGTTCCATGGCGGCCACTGGGTGTTTCCCGGCGGCCGCATCGATGCCGGCGATTATTCGGACGGTACTGGCGACGGTCGGCTTTACGCCGCCGCACTGCGCGCCGCGCTGCGGGAAACCCGCGAAGAAACCGGTCTGCGCATCCGTGCCGAGCAACTTATTCACGTCGGCCACTGGACTACTCCACCCGGCTTGCCGCGGCAATTCTCCACTTGGTTTTTTGTCTGCCCGTTGCGTCGGCCCGGTACGGTCGAAATCGATCGGACCGAAATCACCGACCACCGCTGGCTGTCGCCGCGCCAGGCGCTGCGGGATGCCCGCGAAGACAAACTCGTGCTGCCCGGCCCGACCCGCACCACGCTGTCCGATATCGCCGATTATCGCGATTTGGAGGCGCTCGAACGCGGCCTGCGCCAGGCCCGCGTGCGGGTATTCCCCGCCGACTCAAAGTACTACCGGCCCGCTGAAATGGGCTGCCCCGACGGCCGCGGCTGAGTTCCCGGTTTTCTTTTTTCGCGCGCAACAGTCCGCGGGTATCGGTTTTGGCGCGATAAAGCCTTCTGTGAATGCGCGGGCCCGGCAAGCGACGTGATCGCCGCTGGCGCGTCGCGACCGCTTGCATTTGCCGGCGGTATGGTGGGATAGTTGGGCTTGGTCCGGGCCGCTTGATGTTCTTTGGCCCGGTCGTCCCGGAACCGGGAATTCACATGGCGCCGTCCCCGTGACACATCCCACTTACGCCGGCTTGCGCGACATCCTTGATGATCTTCGCCACCGCCGCAGCGTCTTTTTTGCGGCGCGGCAGCTGAGCCTGTTTTTCGCCGCGGCAGCCTTGCTGCTGCTGGGTTTTTCCTTGTTGCGCGACTGGCTGCAACCGCCGCCGGCCTTGAGCTTGCTGCTGGCCGCGACGCTGCTTGGGAGCATTGGCCTGCTCAGCTGGCGCCTGCTGCGGATCTTGCGCGGCCGGCACGCCACTTTTCAGCGCCTGGCGCATCATGTCGAAGACCATATTCCCGATCTGGAACAGCGGCTGCTGACTTCGCTGGAATTCACCGAGGACGAATTGCGCTTTGGTCGCCGCGGTGTGTCCAAGCAGTTCATCGCCGAGTTGTGGCGCGACGCCGAGCGGCATGTGCTGCGACAGCAGCGGGAAATGGAAGCGATTACCCCGAGTGGGCGCTCTTGGCTGGGCATGGCCTTTTCCGCCGCCGGTGCGGCCGCGGTCGCGGTGGTGCTTTATTCCTCGGCGTCGCTGAAGGATTCGCTCGGCGGTTTGCTGTGGCCTTTCGAAGCGGCGGAACTCGTCGTTGTCGGGGAGCCGGCGCCGGAGATCGTGTTTCTGATCGAACCCGGCGACGTGGACTTGCAGCGCGGCGACGGCTTGGAAGTCACGGCGCGGGTCAGCGGTGTCGCCCCGGAAGCGGTCACGCTGCGCCTGCAGGACGACAACGTCAACTGGCGCGACGTGTCGATGAGCCAGGTTGGACGCGCAAGCGACGGCGCCGCCTTCAGCTATTACCTCACGAATATCGAGGAGGACACCGTCTACTACGCGACCTTTGGTCAAGGCGGCAATCGAACGGGAGGTCAAGCAAGCGCGCGCAGTTCGGCGCAGTTCCGCATCAGCGTCTACGATTTACCGCGGGTTGAGCGCATCGATGTCGCCTTCGATTATCCCGACTACACGGGGATGGAGGATTTGCTGGAGGAGGACGGCGGCGATCTGATCGCGCCGGTCGGCACCGAAGTCGAAGTGCGCGTCAACTTCAACAAAGCGGTCGCCAACGCGCATCTGGAGTTCGAGCCGGGAGGCGACGATGGGCCCGCGCCGGATTTGCCGCTGGTCATCGCCGGCGATATCGGCACGGCAACGTTCACCATTGAGCGCGACGGCGTCTACCGGGTTCGGGCGGTCGATTATGCCGATTTGGCCAGCGCCGAGCCACTGGATTATTACATTCGGGCCATTGCCGACCAGCCGCCGGAATTGGTCCTGCGCCGTCCGGGCCGGGACCAGGATGTCATGCCCTTGGAGGAAGTGATTCTCGAAGTAGATGCCAGCGACGATTACGGTCTCTCCCGCTTCAACCTAAACTACAGCGTGGTGGGGGAAGACGAAACCGTGGTGGATTTCCTGCCGGAGGAACGCGTTGCCAATATTTCCGGCAAGGAACTGATTTATCTCGAAGATCTGGCGGTGGAACCGGGAGATTTCATCAGCTACTACCTGACGCTGGCGGACAACAACGGCTTGGCCGGTCCCCAGGAAATCATTTCCGACATCTACTTTCTGCAGGTGATCCCCACCGATCAGGAATTCCGCCGCGGGCAAGGGGGCGGCGGCGGTGGCGGAGGCCAGGGCGGCGACAGCAGCGCGCTGGTCACCGTCCAGAAAGACATCATCGCCGCCACCTGGAAGCTGAAAAACCGCCAAGGCCAGGTATCGCCGGATGATTTTGCCGCCGATGCCGAAATCATCGCCGAATCGCAAACCACCGCCACCGGGCGGGCGCGGATGTCCATCGATCGGCTGTCGGAGCGGCTGAATTTTTCCGACGATTCCTACGGCCAGGCGGTCGAGAATTTGTCATTGGCGATCGAACAGATGAATCTGGCGGCGCGGGAACTTGAACTGCTGCAAGTCACCAGCGCGTTGCGCCCGGAGCAGGCGGCGTTGCAATACATTCTCAAAGCCGAGGCCAGCATCAACCGTACTGAAATCGGCATGCAGCAGGGTGGCGGCGGTGGTGACGGCGGTGGTGCCAGACAGGAACGCGAAGACCTGCGTGAGTTATTCGAAATGGAGCTCGGCCAGTTGGAGAACCGCTACGAAAATCCGAACAGCCGGGGCCAAAGCGCCCGGCAACAGGAGGAGGAAAACAAGCTTGAGGAGTTGGCCCGGCGCCAGGAAGGCCTAACCCGCGCCCAGCGCAATCTGGCCCGCCGAGCCGAGCAGCTGAGCGAAGAGCAAAAACGCCGCGAACTCGAACGGCTGATGCGGCAGCAGGAACAATTGAGCGAAGAGGTGCAACAGCTCGCGCAACAAATGTCCCGCGGCCAACAAAATCGGCCCTCCCAAAGCCAATATCAGAGTGGTTCGCCGCAGAACTCGGCCCCAACCACGGCGTTGCAACAGGCGGCCCAACAAATGCGCGATGCCGCGACGAGCGATTCGCCGGCCATCGCCGCGGCCCGGAGCCAAAAGGCTCTGGAAAATCTCCGCCGCCAGCAGGAACAGCTCGGCGAGCAGGTCGACCGCTCGGTCAACCAGCTGGCGCGCAATCTCGGCCAACGGGGGCAGCAGCTGCTTCAGCGGCAACGCGAATTGCGCGAAGCCGTGGCGGAGGCGAGCCGCGAATTGGGACTTGGCCGAACCCGGCAGGCGGTGCGCGACGACGAAGCGCTGGGGCAATTGATTGAAGCGCAGCAGCGGCGGCAACGGGATTTGGAGGAAATTGAAGAAATGCTGCGCGCGGTAATCGCCCGGGGCGGCAGCGAAGACCAGCGTCTGCTGTCCCAAGCCCAGCAGGCCAGCCGCGATCTGCGGCCCATCGAAGAAGAAACGCGCACCAGCAATCGAATTTTGCGCAACGGCATGGTCAATTTAGCGCTTGATATCGAACAGTCGCTGGAAGGGCAGATCGAAGATCTGGCGCAGAATCTGGCTGCGCTGGATCCGGCGCTTGCCGGCAGCAACCCCCTGCGGCAGGCCGCGGACGATGCCCAGGAATTGCGCGAACGGATTGAAGAGCTCGAACGCCAGATCCTCGCCGTGGCCGCCGACGGCGGCAGGCAGTCGGCGGGCGGCCCGCCGAGCGTGGGAGAACTGCGTGAACAATTGGGTGACTCGCGCGATCTGGCGCAGCGGATCGAGCAACAATTGCAGCAGGCGAAACAGACGCGGCGCAGCGGCGACTCCCAAGCGCAGGTGGGCGGCCAACGCGGCGCGCGCAATGGGCAAGACGGAGAAATCCGCACCGACGGCGGCAATCTTCCCTGGAGCGACGCGCGTTCCCTGCGGCAACGACTCAGCCGCCAAAACATTGAAGATTTCCTCAATCAGCCCGCATTGTTCGAAGCGCTGCTGCAACCCATTATCGAATTGGAAGGCGCCCTGCGCGCCCAAGCCGAATTGGAGCGGATCGAGGATCGCTTGTACACAGCCATTGAGGAAGACATTCCCGACGAATACCGCGATTTGGTGCGGGATTACTACCGAGTGCTTGCCGAACAGCGGGAATCGAGCGACGCCGCGCGCTAGCCCGGATGCCGCGCCGGCTGCCTGAACTATCGCGCAGCAAGCGGGAATCCCGCAAGCCTGGCCCACCGGAAATCTCAATCTTGTCCAGTTTTCGATATGTTAGATTGATCAGTATGCCGGTTCGATTTGGAAGCATACTGATGCGAGTTTCGGGCTAGACCATGCCAGTCACCGAACCCACGCTGTTTTCCGCGCTGCGGCAAGGTACCCTGAGCTTCGCCTACGGCATCGGCCTGTGGCAGTTCGCCTTGATCGCACTGCTGATCGTGGCGCTCGTTTGGCTGAGCTATCTGCGCACCACCCGCCCCTTGGCGCCGGGCTGGAAGGCATGGTTCATCGGTCTGCGTTCGGCGGTGTTGATTTTGATCTTGTTTTGTCTGTTGCGGCCGGTGGTGAATACGCGCCAAGTTTCTCCCCAAGACACTTATCTCGCGGTCTTGCTCGACAATTCCCAAAGTATGGCGATTGCCGATGTGGATGAACGCAGCCGGTTCGCGGCGGCGGCGGCGGAGTTTTTGGATGGTCCGACGGCGGAAGAGTTGGCGCAATCTTTTCAATTGCGCACCTTCGCCTTCGATCAATCCACCCGGCGCATCGGCGCGGATGGCGAGCCGGGTGCGGCTGGTACCGGCTCGGATATCGGCCAAGCGCTGCGGGCCGTGGCCGATCAACTCGAGGGCCTGCCCCTCGGCGGCGTGGTGCTGGTCGGTGACGGCGCCGACAACAGCGCGGTCGATCCGCTGGCCGCCGCCCAGGAACTGGGCAATCGACGGATACCGGTTTTCACCGTCGGCGTCGGGCGCGAGGAAATCCCCCTGGATATCGGCATCGTCGATGTCGGCGTCGCCCGCACCGTGCTCGAAGGTTCGGTGTTCACGGTCACCGCCGCGCTGCGCCACCAAGGGTTCACCGGTCGGGAAGTAGCAATCGCGGTGCTCGACGGCGATACCGAAGTCGCCGACGATGTATTCACCCTTGGCGCCGAAGGGGTGGTCCAGCGCTTCAGCCTGGAGGTCGCGCCGGGGCGCGCCGAACGCATCGTCTACGATTTGCGCGTGGCGCCGCTGCCGGGTGAAATTGTCGAGCAGAACAACCGTTACAGTTTTCTGGTGGACAACACCGACAAGCCGCCGCTCGACATACTTTATATCGAGGGGCATCCGCGCAATGAGTACAAATTCATCCGCCGGGCGCTGGAAAACGACGACTCTCTGCGCTTGGCGACGTATCTGCGCACCGGCCCGGAAAAATTCTACCGCCAGGGGATCAAGTCTCCGACCGAGCTCGCCGAAGGTTTCCCCGGCGGCAAAGAGGCACTGTACGAGTATGAAGCAATCATCCTCGGCGATATCGAGCGGGAATTCTTCAATGACGATCAACTGCGGATGATTGAAACCTTCGTCGCGGAACGCGGCGGCGGCCTGCTGAAGAGTGGCATGGTCGATGAGGAGTTCATCGGCACGCCGCTGGCGGATATCTTGCCGGTGACTTTGGTGGAAGAGGATTTTCTGCCAACGCAGTTGCGCGGCGGCATCCGCCGTGGCGACCACCCGACCGGCGAATTGTACCGACCACGGTTGACGCGCGGCGGGGAATTCTCGCCCTTGCTCCGCCTGGCGGGTTCGGACGCGGACAATCTGTTCGCTTGGTCGCAATTGCCGGACCTGCAGGGAATTCATGTTTCCGGGCGCATCAAGCCGGGCGCCGAAGTGCTGCTGGAACATCCGTCGCTGCAATACCAGAACCAGCCGCTGCCGGTCGTCACCACCCAGCGCTACGGCGGCGGCCGGGCAATTTCTCTGGCCACCGCCAGCACCTGGCGCTGGCAGATGATGATGCACTCCGAAGACCAGTCCCACGAGACGCTTTGGCGGCAACTGCTGCGCTGGCTGGCGGTGGCGGCGCCCGACCGGTTGACGCTGGAGTTCGACCGCGAGTTTTACAATATTGGCGACGAAGTGCAGATCAGCGCCCGGGTGTTGAATGAACAATACGAGCCCGACAATGACGCCAGTCTGTGGCTGCAAACCACCAATCCCCTCGCCGAAGTCTCGGACCGGCCGATGGAGTGGGATATCGCCGAAGACGGTGTGTACCGCGCCTCTTTCAGCGCCGACCAGGAGGGCGTGTTCAACGTGTTGGTGGATGTGGCCAGCGCAGCCGGCGAAGAGGGTTCGGAAGCGCGGTCGGCATTCGTCGTCACCCCGTCCTTGCGCGAGTACAACAATGCCGGCATGGACCGCGGCCTGCTCGAGCGCATGGCGACGGCGGCTGGCGGCGCCTACTTCAATCTCGACGATGTCGGCGCCTTGCCGGAGGCCATTGAATTCACGCCCAACGCCTATTCCAGGGAAGTGCGCATCGATCTCTGGGACGAGCCATGGCTGCTGGCCCTGATAATTGGCCTGCTTTGCCTGGACTGGATGACGCGCCGTCTGCGGGGGTTGTCGTGAAGCCCCGGCGGCTATCCTGCATTCATTTTGTCCGCGGCCTTGGAACCCGCGGCGGGCGCCGGTTTGCGGCCATTCGCTTGGCGATGTTCGCGCTGCTTGCCTGCGCCCTGTCCGCCGCGCCGGCGCGGGCGCAATTGCCGCTGGAAAGCGATTACTTTCTGCAAACGCTGGACGCGGTCAAGTACGCCGCGATTCTGGCGGGGCCGAGCGTGGGCGGGGACAATATCGCCAAATTCCGGCAGTGGGCCTATTCGCTCCACGATATTCTGCTGCGCGACTACGGCTACTCCATGGATACCATCACGCTGCTGCATGATCCCGCGGCGGCGGGCGGCAATCCGGGCGGACGCCCGGACGGCGTTATCAACCGCGCGGGCATTGAAGCGGCCTTCGCCGCGCTGGGCGCCAAAGTCAACGCAGGCGACCAAATCACCCTGTATTTGATCGGTCACGGCTCCGGCACGGGTGAAGAGGCCAAATTCAATATCCTCGGCCCCGATATCACCGGCCCGGAATTCGCCGCCATGCTTGAACCCTTCGCCGGGCGGGATATGGTGATCGTCAACACCACGAGCGCGAGCTACGGTTTTTCCACTTTCCTCTCCGGGGAAGGGCGGGTGGTGATTTCGGCGACGCGCTCACCCCAAGAGAAATTCGATCCGGTTTTTTCCCGCTACTTCATCGAAGCCCTCGACGGCCGCGCCGGCGACCTTGACAGAAACAACCGCGTTTCGATGTTGGAGGCTTTCAATTTCGCCAAAGCCAATGTCGAGCAGTGGTATGCGGAACAGGGGCGCTTGGCCTCGGAACACGCTGGACTCGACGACAACGGCGACGCCGTATTCAGTCTCGGCCCCGGTTTGGGCGATACCGACGGTGCTTTGGCGGAAATCGCCTTCATCGACACGGCGAAGGATTTTGGTGAATTAAGCGGCGAAGCGCTCGAATTGCATTCCCGCGTGCGCGAACTGGAACGCTCAGTTTTCATTCTGCGCGGGCGCAAGGCCGATTTTCTGGAGGCGGACTACTGGCGCCGGATGGAGGAACTGCTGGTGGACTTGGCCCGGACCACGGCGCGATTCAACGAGTTGGGAACATGACTGAGCAGAAACCGATGTGTAATTCCTTGCCGGGGGTGGGGCTGTTGCCGGCGATTGCCACCATGTTGTTGCTCGCGGCCGCCGCCGCGGCTGGGCAGCCCGCCGCTGTGGACGCCGAAACCGATTCGGCCTTGCGCCGCGGCGAGCAATTGTTGCTGGAAGGCGCCTATGGCGCCGCGGCCGAAGTATTGCGGCGGGTCGACGGCTTCGACCGCGCCCGGGGGACGATTGGCGCAAGTCGCGCCCTGGCGGCCATGGGCAACTATCTTGAAGCGAAGCGCGTCTGCGAAGATTTGATCGACGGCGACTACGCCGGCTTCCCCTTGGTCAGCACGCAATTGGCGGAAGTCCACCGGTTGACGGGAGAGTCCGCGCGGGCGCTGGAAATCATGGATGCGGTGATCGAAGGTTTGGGACCGCGGGGCACGCCGGTGCGCGGCTTGGTGCAAGCCGCCGGCTTGCTGCGCTTTACGGGCCGCAGAGCCGAGAGCCTGCCGCTGCTGGAAGAGGCGGTGGCGCGCTACGACAGCGGCATGGTGTTCAGTTCCGCGGATGTGGCCATGGTTGCGCTGGCGAGCTGGATGCTGGAACGCCACCACGACGCCAACAGCTTGTTTCAGGAGGCGGTCCGCGCCGACCCGAGAAATCTCGAAGCTCATGCGCTGTGGGGCGATTTGTTTTTGGAGAAATACAACGAGGGCGAGGCGGAAAACTCTTATCAGGACGCGCTGGAAATCAACAGCCGCCACGGGCCGGCGCTGGTGGGTTTGGCGCGGGTCAACGGCGATGAGGCTAGCTTGCGGCGCGCGCTGGCGGTCAATCCCAATTCTGCTTCGGCGCTGGAAGCCTATGGCCGCCTGCTGCAAAGCGCCAACCGCATGGAGGAAGCCACCGAGTACTTTTCCCGTGCGCTGGAGCGGAACCCGGAAGCGCTTGGCGTATACAGCGCCTTGGCGGCCCGGGCGGTAATGGAAGACCGTTTGGCGGACTTCGAGCGCCATGCCGCCCGGGTGGAGGCGTTCAGCCCGGGCAATCCGGTTTTTCCGGCCGATGTGGCGGAGTATCTCGGTGCCAATTATCGCTTCGCCGAAGCCGTGGAGTACGCCCGCGGCGCCATCGCCGCGGATCCGGCCTACTGGCGCGGCTACACCTTGTTGGGCGGCAACTTGATCCGCCTCGGAGAGGAAGAGGAAGGCCGCGCCAATCTGGAAATCGGCTTCGACAACGATCCCTTCAACGTGCTGTCGTCGAATCTATTGACGGTGTTCGATACTTTGGACGAATACGCCACCCGGGAAAGCGAACATTTTCTGGTACGTCTCTCGTCCCGGGATGCCGATATTCTGTGGCCCTATCTTGAGCCCCTGCTGGAGGAAGCCTGGGACGAGATGACGGCGAAATGGCGTTTCGAGCCGGAATATCCGGTGCTCATCGAGGTATTCGAAAACAGCCGGGATTTCGCCGCGCGTTCGGTGGGTTTGCCGGATATCGGCCCCTTGGTGGGCATCTGCTTCGGCAAAGTAATCACCTTGATTTCCCCGGCCACCTTAAGCGCCAACTGGCAGGAAATCGCCTGGCACGAGTTTTCCCACGTGATCACCCTGCAGATGACCGGCAACCGCATTCCAAGGTGGCTTTCGGAAGGGGTTTCGGTCTGGGAGGAGCAGCAGGGCCGGCCCTATTGGGGGCGGCGGCAGGGGCTGGATTTGGTGCGCGCCGCCGACAATGACCAGTACCTGCCGGTGGCGGAATTGAACGCGGCTTTCAGCGGCGCCCGCAGCAACGCCGACTTGGGCTTCGCCTACTTCCAGTCCTATCTGGTGGTGGATTACATCGAACAGACTTACGGCTTTGAAAAATTGCGCGAACTCGTGCTGCAATACGCTGAGATGAAGTCGGACGAGGCGCGTATCCGCGAAGTATTCGGGCTCGGCCTGGACGAGTTCAACTCTGGATTCCGCGCTTGGATTCGGTCGCGGGTGGCGGAGATTAATATCCATGTGCATCGCGAGGACGCGCCGGACGAAGGCGAAGGCCACGGCCACGGCGTCCGCGAAAATTCCAGCGCGATACTTTCCGAGTTGTACAATAGCGAATCCCTCAAGCAGTACATGAATTCGCGGTTGGAACAGAATCCGCGGGATTTCATGGCGCATCTGCAACTTGGCATCGTGCTCTTCAAGGAAGAGGATTTCGCCGCCGCCAAACAGTCGCTGGCGGCGGCCCATGAATTGCTGCCGAGTTATTCCGGCTATCCCAGCCCGGCCCTGGTGATGTCGCAGATCTATGAGCGGGAGGGCAACCGGGAACAACGGCACCACTGGCTCGAAATTTTGTTGGAAAACTCCCAGCACGATGCCCAGGCGGCGTTGGTTTTGGCCGAAGCCGCCTTGGATGGCGGCAATCACCAACGCGCCGCGGTTTATATCGACCGCGCGCTGCAAGTGGACCCCTATCAAAGCGAAGCCCATGTGCTGCGCGCGCGGCTCGCGGACGGTGTTGGTGATACCGCCATGGCGGTCGCGGAATACGAGATTTTGCTGCAACTGGAAATCGACGACCCGGTGGCCGCCGGGACCGACTTGGCCGAGGCCTACCTGCGTGATGGCCAGTCGGCGGCAGCGAAACGGCAGGTGCTGCGGGCGTTGGAAACCGCCCCGAGCTATGTGCGGGCCCAGCGGGTGCTGCTGGATTCCCTGGACGGCAGTCCCGCCGCCGCCGGCAACTAGCCAAAATGTTGCGCCAGCCAATTGTTTGGACTCCCGTTCCGCCCATAACCAGTGGCAGTGTGTCGGATACGGGATGCTGGTGGCGCAATCAATGAAATGGATGAATTTCGGCGTGCGTGCCGGCGTGGCGGTCGCGATGCTGTCGGGGTTGTTTGTGCCGGCTCCGGCAAACGCCCAGCCGCAAACACCGCGCCTCGGAGATCTTGAAGATCTTTCGGTATATGGCGACGAAATCACAGAATTCACTTGGCTGCGGGGCCAGTACACCAATCATGGCGGCGCCGCTTTTTCTTTTCGCCGCCGCGGCGGCTGGTGGGATACCGATTACCCGGATTCCGACGAGAATTTTCTCCGCGGCGTGCAGCGTTACACCCATATCGAAACCAATCCGCGCAATCACACTTATATGCAGCTGACGGACCCGCGCATTTTCGAACATATCTTTCTCTACATGAACTGGAAGCGGGTGCCGATCGGCTCACCCAACAGCGGGCCGAACTTTACGCCCGAAGAGATCGAGGCATTGCGCGAATTCATGCTGCGGGGCGGCTTCGTCATGGTGGACGATTTCTGGGGTCAGCCGCATCTCGACGACATGTATGCGGAAATGGGCAAAATCTTCCCGGAGCGGGAAATCGTCAAGCTCGACACCAGCCACGAGATTTTCCACATATTTTTCGATATCGACGAAGTGTCCCAGGTGCCGGGCAGAATGGTGACTTGGGATTTTGGCGGCTATATGAGCATCGACGACCCGCAATATCCGCCGGAAGTGTACGCCGTGCTCGACGACGACGGTCGCATCATGATGCTGGCCAATTACAATACGGATCTAGGCGACGGTTGGGAACACACATTCTACGCCGGCTATCCGACGCGATTCACCAACGAGGCCTACAAGATCGGGATAAACTTTCTGATCTACGCATTCAGTCATTAGCGGACTGTTTGAGCGGTTTTTTTGCAATCGGAAATCTTTGGATTTCCAGACAAAATGGGAAATTTGGCATGACAGAAGCGGAAGCGGCAGCGCGGCAAAACGAAGACGATCTCAGCCTTGTCGAACGCATGCGGGAGGGCAGGGAACAGATTGTCGGAGAAATCCGCAAAGTCATCATCGGCCAGCATGAAATCGTCGAGGAATTGCTGATCGCTCTGTTCGCCGGCGGGCACTGTTTGGTCACCGGTGTGCCGGGTTTGGCGAAAACCCTGCTGATCAAGACCGTGGCCGACATTCTCCAAGTGCATTTCAGCCGCATCCAGTTCACTCCAGATTTGATGCCGGCGGATGTGGTGGGTTCCGAAGTGGTGGAGGAGGCGGACGGTCGGCGCAGTCTGAAATTCGTCCCCGGCCCGATTTTCACCAATATCCTGCTGGCGGATGAAATCAACCGGACACCGCCGAAGACTCAATCGGCGCTGCTCGAGGCGATGGAGGAGCGGCAAGTCACCGCCGCCGGTAAGACCCATCCGATGCAGGCGCCGTTCTTCGTTCTCGCCACCCAGAATCCCATCGAACTTGAGGGAACTTATCCGCTGCCCGAGGCGCAACTCGATCGCTTCATGTTCAAAATCGAACTCGGTTATCTGTCCGAATCGGATGAAGTCGCCGTGGTCGCCACCACCACCCAAACCCGCGACAATCCGCTGTCCCATCCGCTCGGCGGGGCGGACATATTGGAGTTTCAGCGCATCGCCCGGCAAGTGCCCGCGGCCGAGGCAGTGATTCGCTACGCCGTGCGTCTGGTACACGCCTCCCGCCCGCAGTCCGAGTCTTCTCCGCAATTCATCAAGGATTGGGTCAGCTGGGGCGCCGGCATCCGCGCCTCACAGAATCTGATTTTGGCGGGCAAAGTGCGGGCCCTGCTGTCCGGCCGCTTCAATGTCTCCTACGGCGACGTCCGCGCTTTGGCGCCAGCGATTTTGCGGCACCGCATTTTGCTCAATTTCCATGCCGAAGCAGAGCGGGTAACCACTGACAAGGTCATTTCCATGCTGCTCGACGCCGTGCCGGCGCCGGCCGCGGGGCTTGAGGACTAGCGTCGATGTCCGAGTCCCTGAATTTCCTCGACCCATCGGTATTGGCCGGGCTGTCCAATCTGGAATTGCGGGCGAGAGTGGCGGTGGAGGGATTTCTGTCGGGTTTGCACAAGAGCCCCAACCGGGGTTTCAGCGTCGAATTCAATGATTACCGCCACTACCATCCGGGCGACGATATGCGTCACGTCGATTGGCGGCTGTACGCCCGCAGCGGGAAGTTCTACGTCAAGCAATACGAAGACGAAACTAATGTCCGCTGCGTTATCCTGCTCGATGCCAGCGCTTCAATGGCCTATGGCTCCGGCGCCGTCAGCAAACTGCAATATGGAGTTACCCTCGCGGCGGCGCTGGCCTATTTCATCATGCGCCAGCGCGACGCCGTGGGTTTGATGGTTTTCGACGAGGAAATCCGCGAATTCATTCCGCCAAAGTGTAGGCAACTGCATTTGCTGCGGATTCTGCGGGCGCTGGTCAAGGTGGAGAATGGCGGCGGCACCGATGTGGTGAAGCCGCTCGCCAATCTCGCCATGTCGCTCAACCGCAAAAGTTTCGTGGTGTTGATCACCGATATGCTCGACGACGAGGCGCGCGTCATCGGTACGCTGCGCAATTTGCGCGCCATGGGCCACGATGTCATCACTTTCCAAATCATGGACCACGCCGAGCTTGAGTTTCCCTTCAGCGAGGCGACCGAATTCATCGATATGGAAAACAACGAGAGCTTCATCACATCCCCGACTGCGATCCGCAAATCCTATCTCGAGCATCTCAACCATTTTCTCGATGAATGCCGCGGCAAATGCCGGGGCGGCGGGGTGGATTATTGCCTGATGGACACCGCCAAGCCGCTGGATCAGGCGCTTTCCGCCTATATGTTGCGGCGGGCGCGGAGCTTTTGATGGTTTTCTTGTCGCCGCTGTTCCTGTTTGGAATGTTCGCCGCCCTGATTCCGCTGGCGATCCACCTCATTCGCAGGGAAAAGCCGCCAAAGCTGTTGTTCAGCACGGTGCGTTTTTTGAAGAAAACTTCGCGCAAATTGGTACTCTTCCAGCGCTTGCAGCAATTGCTGCTGCTGGCTTTGCGCGCCGGCCTGATCGCTTTGCTGGTGTTCGCCTTCGCCCGGCCCCTGATCAATCCCTCGGTGGCGCGGCTGCTTGATGCGGATCCGCGAGCGGCGGTGGTGCTGCTCGACGTTTCTATGAGCATGCGCTACGGCGAAGTGTTCGCGGCGGCCCGGCGGGAGGCGCTGGATTTGCTGGCCGACTTCTCCGCCGGCGATGAAGTGACTGTAGTCGCTTTCGATGACGGCATGAGCATAGTGCGTGAATTTGGTGCTGATTTCGAAGGCGCCCGCGCCCTGCTGAGTGCGGTCGAGCCGGGCCACGGCGCCACGAGCTACATGCCAGCGCTGCGTTTGGCCAATGAATTGTTGGAATCTTCGCGTTTCGAGAATCGGGCGCTGTATTTGATTTCCGATTTTCAGGCGGCGGGCATGGCTGCTATCGAGGAGGGCTGGAAACTGGCGCCGGGCATTCGTTTCCTGGGAATCGATGTGGGTGAAGCCGAGACGGTCAATCTGGCGTTGACCGATATCCGCTCGCCGGAACAATTGCTCGAAGACGAACTGGAACAGCCGATTTTGGCGCGGGTGCGTTCCACCGGAACCCTGTTTCGCGGCGCCGCCAAAGTTGAATTGCTGATCGACGGGCAGCGGGTGGACAGCACAACGGTGCAACTCGATGATCGGTCGGAACAGGTGGTTAGATTCAACGCCCGCTTTCCCGAAACGGGTGCCCACAGCGGTCGCGTGCAACTCGCGGGAGACGGTTTTGCTGCCGACAATACCCGCTATTTCATCGTCGATGTGCTGCCGGGTATTCATGTGTTGGCGGTCAACGGCGAGGCGTCGGAGCAATGGTTCGACGACGAGGGACATTGGTTCAGTCTGGCCGTGGACGGGTCCGGGGAGTCGCCGTTCCGGCTGCGGGCGGTGGAGCCGGCGGCGCTGAACGCCCAGGCGCTCGCCGACAGCGACGTTGCGGTATTGCTCAATGTCGGCGACCTCGACGATACCCAAGCCGCCGAGTTGGCCGCCTACGTGCGCGGCGGTGGCGCTTTGCTGATTGCCCCCGGCGATCAGATCGACCCGGAGCGCTTCAACCGGCAGTTCGCACCCATCAGTCCGGCCATGCTGGCATCGCCGGATCCGGCGGCTGCGGGCGATTATCTCGTGATTGCCGATTATGACCGACGCCATCCGCTGTTCCGTTCGCTGGATACCGATTGGGCGGCCCGTTTTCAAGATCACTGGCGGCTGGAGCCCGCCGCTCAAACCGAAGTGTTGATGCGGTTCGACAATGGTGCCCCGGCGCTGGCGGAAGGGCAATTCGGTGAAGGCCGGGTCTTGTTGTTCGCTTCGAGCATGGATCTGGAATGGAACAATCTGCCCTTGCAAAGCCTGTTTTTGCCTTTCGTGCATGAAACCCTGCGGCATCTCGCGCAGCCCGAGTCGGAGCGGCGCTCGTATCGCGTGGGTGACCGCTTCCCGGTGGCCCGGAGTGGTCTTGCCGCAATGGTCTTCGCGCGGGGGCCGGGTGGAGAGGAATTGGAATTCGGTGACGACGATTTCATCGTGGCCGCGGACGAGCCTGGAATCATCCATGCCGAAGTTGATGGCGCCGCGCTGCGTTTCGCCGTCAATACCGATGCCGCCGAATCTGACTTGGCACGGGTGGCCGTGGCAACGCTGACCGATACGATTATCCATCCCGACACCGATGTTGCGCGTTCGCGGGCCGTGCAAATGGCCGAGTTGGTCGAGGAGCTCGAACAGCCCCAGCGAATCTGGTGGTGGATTTTGGCTTTGGCCATGCTGCTGTTGTTACTGGAAGCAGTGCTGTCGAATCGCACGCATCGTTGATTCGGCGTTGATTCGGTATCCCCCAAGGATTTGCGTATCATTGACGGCCAGTTTGCTCCAAAGTAGTGCATTGCGATTCTTGTCACGAAAAAACAGTAACATAGAGCAATAATTGTCACAGTAATGTCACATATTTGAAAAAAATTGCCGATTTTCCTTGCCTTTCCCCGCAGCTTAGACGATATTCGAGAGAAGTTGTTTCGCTTGGGAAGTGCGAATCATGCTTTTCGTCGGCGATTTGCGATCATCCGTTTCACAAGTGGTGGTGCTCGGCTGGGTACTCGCCGCTTCGATTTTGTCCGCGTCCGCGGACAGCCTCGAGCAATCGTCGGACTGGCTGGGCGTATCCCAGCACGAGCGCGACCGGACCACCGTCGAGCCCGGTGCGGATTTGCTGCTACGGGCGCACTTGCTGCGGGAAAGTGATGAACACGGGCTTGCGGTTGCCGTGCTGCGCGAGGCGTTGCAAGCCGTTCGCGCCGCCCGGGGCTTGTACCACGCCGACCAACTTGAAATCCTCAATTTGCTGATCGCCAGCGAAATTGCCCGGGAGAATTGGCGGCAAGTCGATGACCTCCACGCTTTGTTGTTGCATTTGGTTGAGAATCTGTATGCCAACGATGCGGAAAAGCTGGAGCCGGTGTTGGTGCAGGCCACCCGTTGGCACGTAGACGCGCTGCGTTACGCGCTGGACGGCCGGCCGGTTCCGCATTTGCGCCAAACCCGCGAACTGCTTAAGGCGCGGCTGCGGCTCGCCGAGAGCGCGGAAACCCGGGACGCGCGCAAAATTGAGCGGCTGCAGGAAGGCATCCACGCCGCCGAAAAACATTTGATCATGCAATCCGACAGCCACATGGACGACTTGCGCAAGCGCCAAATGCTGCAGCGGGCGTGGCTGCTGTCCAGCCTGGACTGAAGGTCAAGCGCGGAAGTGGTGGGATTTAAGGTCGCTGAAGTGAGGCGCCGCCAGCCATTCTATTCGTTTAGGGGGAACGATAAAGAAAGAAATCTGCCGAGCCCCGACTTCAGCTATCCGCCTGATTTGCGGGGGGGCGCACAACAGACGGATTGCGGAGCATCTTAGCATGACCGCCGCCGCCCGACGGCATGGTAACAAACTGTCACATATCGCCGGCCGGCAATAGGCGCAAGCTTACGCCAGCGGCTGGAGTGCCTAGCCGCGGATTATCCCTTCACCGGAAGAATACCGAGTTTCTGGGCCCGTTTTTTCCAGTTACCTCGGGCGAGCGCCTGCATATCCTCGGTATTGTCGGATTCATCGACGATCTCCAGGCCGAGCAGGGTTTCGATGATGTCCTCCATGGTCAAAATGCCCTCCATGGCACCGAATTCATCGACGACCACCGCCAGATGCTCCTTCTTCTCGATAAGCATATCGAGCAGGTCGGGCACGGTGGCGGTTTTGTGGACGGCGATGATATCCCGGCGCAGATCCGCCAATTTCTTGGTCTCGCTTTCGTCCACCAGATTCAGCAGCACATCGTCTTTCAGCACATAGCCGGTGACATTGTCGTTCTTGCCCTGGTAGACCGGAATGCGGGAGAAGGGCAGATCTCCGTGGCCGGCGTGAAAATCCCGTAACGACATGTCTTCGCCGGCCGCCACCACGACGATGCGGGGCGTCATGACATCGGCCGCGCGGATGCCGCGGAAAGCCAGCAGATTGTGAATGATCTTGCGTTCGCTTTCTTCGAGCACCCCGGTTTCGGTGCCGATATCGGTCATCATCGCCAAATCGCTGCGGCTCAGCACGGGGCGGTCCTTGTCGGTTTTCAAATTGCTGGTGATGAATTGGCTCAGCCAAACCAGCGGCCACAGCAAGATCAGCATCAGTTTGAGAATCCGGGTGGCGGCGGGCGCCAGCAATTCCCAGTTGTTGGCGCCGATGGTTTTGGGAATGACTTCGGAAAAGATCAGGATCGACAAAGTCATCAGCACGGCGATGATGGCCTCCCAGTTCAGCGCGAAACTGAAGCCGAGCAGGGCGATTTCCGAGGCGCTGAACAGTTTCACGGCTTGGGCGCCAACTCCTATGGCGCCCACCGTATGGGCGATGGTGTTCAATGTCAGAATGGCTGCGAGCGGACGGTCGATATCCTCTTTGAAGGCGGCTAAATCTTTCGCCACGCGGGAGCCGCGTTTTTCCAGCACTCCGACATAAGTGGGTGTAACGCTCAGCAGAACCGCTTCCAAAACGGAGCAAAGAAAGGAAAAAAAGAGGCTGATGAAAAAGAATGCGAGCAGAAGGCCCATGAATGCCACCGCGCTGACCGAATCGGGATTCTCACACAGCGGCGGGATTTCTTACAAGTGCGGCGGTGCCGGGACAATGGCCGTGGCGCCGCGCAAGCGGGGCTAACCGCCGTAGCGAAGCCGCTTGGGCAGGGCTGACAGCGCCAGCCGAACCACTTGGTCCCGGAGCGATTGCAGACTGTCCGGCAGGGCAAGCATGGTGGGAGTGACGATCAGGGTCAAGACGGTGGCGAAGGATAGACCAAAAACAATCGCCGAGGCCAGCGCCACCCATTGCGATGTGATCGGTCCGCCCACTTCGATTTCCGCATTGATCAGATCTACCGAAACGTGCAGCGCCAGCGGCAGCAATCCGAAGCCGGTGGTGAAGGTGGTGAGAAACACCGGTCGCAGGCGCTGCACCCCGGTTTGCACGATCACTTCCCGCAAGCCGAGACCGGGGTGCTCCCGGCGCAAATGATTGAAAGTGTCAATCAGCACGATATTGTTGTTGACGATGATACCGGCCAACGCCACGATGCCGATTCCTGTCAGTATCACGCTGAAAGTCTGGCCGGTGATCAACAGTCCGAGCAGCACGCCGGAAGTCGACAGCAGAATCGAAGACAGGATCAGCAGGGATTGGTAAAAGCTGTTGAACTGGGTGATCAGCAGAATCGCCATCAGCGCCATGGCCAGGGAAAAAGCCTGGGTTAGAAAGGCCGCCGATTCCGCCTGCTCCTCGTTGGCGCCTCGGAACTGATAATCGACATCGGGCATGGGAGGATTGTCTTCGAGCCAAGCCGCGATTTCTTGCAACTTGTTGGCGGCGACGATTCCCGGAGCGGGATTGGCGCGAACATACACCACGCGCTCGCCGTTCACCCGCTGGATGGAGCTGACTTTCTGTTCGGCTTGGCGGGTGACGAAGCTGCTGATGGGCACGGCACCGTTGGCGGTGGCGATGCGGATGCTGTCGATCTGATCGATTCCCCGATACTCTTGGGGATAGCGCAGGCGGATATCGACTTCCTCCTCGCTGTCGTCCGGGCGGTATACGCCCATGTATACGCCGTTCGTCATCAATTGAATTGCGGTGCCGATATCGGCCATGCTGGCACCCATGATTGCGGCTTGGGCGCGGTCCACGCTGATTTCCCATTCGATGCCCGGCACCGGCGCGGTATCGTCAATATCGATCAGGCCGGTCATGCTTTGTTCCATGTAGGTGCGGATGCGCCTGGCCTCGTTGAACAGCGAATCCAAATTGTCGCCGAAAAGCTCGATCTGAATTTCCTTGCCCACCGGCGGCCCGTTCTCGATGGCGACAACTTCCGCCCGCGCGCCGGGTAAATCGGCGATGGCCTGGCGGTACAGGTTTTCCACTTCCAAGCCGCTGACATCGCGGTCGCGACGGTCGGTCAATTCAATGTAGATCGAGCCGATCAAATCCGATGCCGATTGCGAGTTGCCGCCCAGCTGCGCGCCGGCGCCGGATTGGGTAACAATGCCCTTGATGTGGCCTACCGAGCGGAGGCGGTCTTCGACTTCCAGCATCAGGTCGCGCAGTTCCACCGGCGAGAAATTGCCGCGGGCGAAGACTTCCACAGTGGTTTGCGCGGGCTCCACCTCGGTGAAGAATTCGATGCCCCGGCCGAAGCGCGCGTAGCTGCCCACGATCAGCACCAAGGTCGTGATGCTGAGCAGGAATACGCAGATCGGATAGCGCGCGGCAAGCCCCAGCAGTTTCGCGTACAGCGCGGTAATTCTGCCGGTTTCGTCGTGAGCACCATCCTCCAACGCCCGCATGTGCTTATTGCCGGCGTCGCTGGAGCGGCCGATGAGGGCGCCGATGGCCGGCGCGAACAGCAGCGCGTAAAACAGCGAGCCGATCAGCACCGCGAACAGCGTGATCGGCAGGTAGCTCATGAATTGTCCAGCCACGCCGGGCCAGAACATAATCGGTAGAAAAGCCGCCAGCGTGGTCGCGGTAGAAGCGGTGATCGGCCAAAACATTCGCTCCACCGAGGCTCGGTATGCCTCGCGGGCCGTCAAGCCTTCGGCCATCTTGCGGTCGGCGTATTCCACCAGCACGATGGCGCCGTCGATCAACATGCCGAGTCCCAGCAACAGGCCGAAAATCACCATGAAATTGTAGGTGAAGCCCATGATGGTGATGATGATGAAGGCGAAAAAGAAGGAGAACGGCACCGCCAGCGTGACCAGCAAGCCGGAACGCACGCCGATGGCGGCGATCACCACGATCAGCACCAGCGCCATCGCTGTGGCGATGTTGCCCTGCAAGCCCATATTTTGTTCCAGCACCAGCGGGGCGGTGTTGTTGATGTAGGAAATCGATACCGCGGGCGGCAGCTGGGGCCGCATCGCCACCACTACTTCATCGATCGCCGCCATGGTTTCAATCAAATTCGCGTCCTTGCGTTTTTGCGCATTCAGGACAATGGTCGGCAGACCGTTGGCGTAGGAGAAGCGCGTGGCGTCTTTGAAGGTCCGCCGCACGTTGGCGACATCGCCAACGGTGAGAACGCCCAGATCGTTCGAGATCAAAGGGAGTTCGAACAGGTCGTTCGGATCTTCGATCAATCCCGGCACTTTGACCGAGAAGCTGCCGCTGCCCGTGTCCACCTGGCCCGCGGGAATCAGCCGATTGTTACCGAATACAACTTGGCCGATGATGCTGCTGGTGAAACCGTAAGTCTCCAGTTTGCTTGGGTCGATGACGATTTCCAGCAGTTCCTCACGATTGCCCACCATGGGGGCTTCCAACACCTGCGGCAGGACTTCGATGCGGCTCTGCAATTCTTCGGCGACCCGCAGCAGAGTCCGTTCCGGCACGCCTTCGCCGCCGACGACCACATTCACCACCGGCACACCGGCGGCGGAAACTTCCTGAATGATCGGTTCTTCGGTATCCGGGGGAAACCAGACCTTGGCGCGATCGACGGCTTCGCGCAATTCCGCCAGCGCGGATTGAGAATCGAAATCGACATCGAACTCGGCCACGATAGTGGCAGTGTTTTCACTGGAAAACGTGGTGATTTCGGTGATGCCGTCCACCGCTTTGAGTTCGATTTCGGTCGGGCGGGAGAGCAGACGTTCGGCGTCTTCCGGCGAAATTCCTTCGTGAATCACCGTGGTAACAATGATGGGAACTTGCACATCCGGATTCAATTCAACCGGAATCAACAAATAGCAGGCAAAGCCCGTCAACATGATCGCGCCGAAACTGGTCAATGTGGTGCGTGACCTGGAAACCGCGGCATCGAAATATTTCATGGTTGACTTCCTATCGGGTTACTATCGCGGCCGCAGACCCGCGACCCCGGCATCCGAGGTCACGGCCTGCCCCGGAAAAACGATCTCTTGGCCAATTGTGATCAAATTCACTTCACCTTCCAAGCCCGTGACCCAAACGCCGGGATTGAGCTGGTTGGTATTGTCGCCGATGATTTCCACGTGGCGAAACGCCACTTTGTCGTCGCCGCCGATGATCTTCACCCCGAGCAGGCCGGCATCGTCCAGCGTCAAGGAGGAAGAGGGAATCAGGTGGGCGCTGACTTGCGCCGCGTTCACCCGCATTTCCGTGGTTATGCCGGAACGGATGGGAAATTGGCCTGGGTCCGCCCGCACTTCGATGCGATAGCTGCGGGACGAGGGGTCGGCCGCCCGCGCCAGATAAATCACCCGTCCGGTGATGGATTCGCCGCTGACCAACTCGGCGTTGACTTCAGCACCGAGCGCGATGCTGCCGACATCCTGCTCCGGCACCAAGCCGATCAAGAGCATGGGGTCATCGTCGAGCACCGAGGCGCAGACGGAGCCGACGTTGAGCAGGTCGCCGACTTCCACGGTGCGGGATTCGACAATGCCGTCGAAGGGCGCTGTGATGCGAACTTTCGCCAAAGCCAATTCGGCCCGGCTCACCGCGGCGGTGGCGGATTCCAGCGCGGCTTTGTACTGCGCTACCGCCACATCGGATTGCAAATCGCGGCGCTGCAAGTCCAATGCCGCCGCATATTCGAATTCGGCCTGTTCCCGTCGGCTCGCCGCTTCATCAAGATTCGCCCGTCGATTGTCCACCGCGATTTCGCAAAGTAAATCGCCCTCGCGCACACGGGTGCCCCGGGGGATGGGGTCGCTGACGATGCGGCCGGCTTCCTCGGCGCGCACTTCCACGTGTCGGTAGGCTTCGGTGCGCCCGCGGATGCGTACGCCGGCGACATATTCCTGCGGCGCGATCAGGGTCGAGCGGACGTAGGGAAGATCCCCGACATCGCCAGCCGCAGCGTCTTCGGACAAAGCCAAAATCGCCGGTGCGGGCCGTGCTCCCGAGGCGGAATCTTCCCCGCCGCCGCCTTCGCCGCCGCGATTGAAGAACAGCCATGCGCCCAGGGCGAGCAACAGCGCGCCAGCGACAATCTGCTGAGTTTTCACATGCGCCTCTTCAGATTATTCCATGCAAGCGGGAGGCTTTCGGATTCCAAGCTACGAACCGCGCGGGGGAAAAGTTACCGATGATCCAGGAGAAAAGCTTCCCAAGGGCACAGTCTAACCCATTCACAATCGGGCTAGCCTCACAATGGCGTTACGTATTGTAACGATTGCCGGATCACAGTTCAAAGAATCGCCTACCGTAAAACCGGGCGCTTCTGCAATTTGCGCTGCAAGGTGCGACGGTGCATATTGAGTTGGCGGGCGGTGGCGGAGATATTGCCTTCGTTCTGCTCCAAGACTTTCTGAATATGCTCCCATTCCAGCCGCCGCACCGACATGGGCTGCAATTCGGAGTCGAAGTCCGCTGCCGAATCGGTTAGCAGTGCGGTGAGAATCTCTTCGATGTCGGCCGGCTTCGCCAGATAATTGTCGGCGCCCAACTTGATCGCGCGCACGGTCGTGGCGATGCTCGCGTAGCCGGTGAGCACCAGAATCCGCATGCCGGGATTGTCAGCGCGCAGAGGTTGAATGAGGTCCAGCGAGGTGCAGTCGCCGAGATTAAGATCAAGCACGGCGAAATCGAAGGAATGTTCTTGCGCCAATCGTCGCGCCCGCTCGAAATCGCCGGCGCGCAGCACTTCGTAACCGCGGCGGTCAAGCGCCCGTCCGGCGGCCCAGGCGAAGGCTTCGTCGTCCTCAACCAGCAGCAGTTTGCCCGCGCTCACTCGTCGTCCTCCTTCGTTTCCGCCACTGGCAGCCGGATCAGCGTCAGCGCGCCGCCTCCTTGCCGATTGAACAATTCGATTTTGCCGCCGGCGCGGCGCAGGGCGGCGTTGGCGAGAAAGATGCCGAGCCCCATGCTGTCCTTGCGCCGGGAGACGAAGGGTTCGCCGAAGCGTTCGAGCACTTCCGCTGGCACGCCGGGCCCGTCATCGGTGACGCTGATCAACAAGTTGCCCGCGTCTTCCGGGTCTGCCGCGTAGCTTACATCCACTTTGTTCCGCGCTGCCTTGATGCTGTTCTCGATAAGATTGATCACCGCGTGGCGCAGACTGGGGTTCATGTTCAAGGGCGTTCCCGGATCGGCTCGAACGGCAAAGTCGACTTTGGCCGCCGGGTGTACGTTGAGAATGTAGTCTTGGATATCCGCGGCGAAGCGGGCCAGCGTCAGCCGTCCGCGGGCGCCGGGGTTATCCTTGTGGTAGTAGTGGATCAATTGATTGATTGAATGCTTGCAGCGGCCGACCTGTTCGCGCAGCAGGCCGAGCTCGCGCTTGACGGATTCTTGCCCCGGCTGCGCCGGCTCCGAGTTTTCGAGTTCATCTAGAATCACCGACATGGTGGACAGCGGGGTGCCGAGTGCGTGGGCGGTGCCGGCGGCGAGCGTGCCGATGGCGACGAGTTGCTCGTTGCGGAGTTCATTTTCCCGGGCTTCGGCAAGATGGTGCTCGCGCTCGCGCACGGCGACCGCCATCGAGCTGATGAAGACGGTGATCAGAATCGCGCTGACAACGAAAATCACCCACATGCCCACCAAATGCAGTTCGAACGTCGAACCGGCGCCGCCGACCGCCGCACCCGCCATATGCCCTTCCGCCGAAAGATCGAGCAATAAAAAGAACGAGTACATGAGTATGCCGCCGACGGCGAACAGCTGGGCATAGCCCCGGGGCAGCAAAATCGCCGTTGCGGCGAGCAGCACGAGCAGATACGAAATCAGAGGGTTGCCGATACCCCCGGTGTTCAGCAGCAACAAGGCCAGAAACGCCGCATCCAGCAGAATATGCGCGAACAGCTCGGTATTGCCGATCGGGCGGCTCGAATTGAGCCGCAGGTGGCCGAGGAGGATAGAGACGACCACGGCCGCCACCAAGCCGGCGATGAACGGCAGCGGGATTCGCAAATCGGACAACAGCGGGAGGATCGCCACGCCCACGCAGCTGATCCCGGTAACGATAGCGCGCAGCAGCAATAGGCGCCGCAATCCCTGGCGGTTCAAGCTGCCGCCCGCCGCCTGCACCGGAATCAGCGCCGCCGCGAGCCTGTTCAGTCCAAGTACTTGCCGCATCCGCCAAGTGTACATCTTCGCCAATCAACCCGCCCCACCATGGGCGCCACCCCCACGCCCCCAGAATACCGCCCCGCCGCAGGACACCCACACATCTGGTGCTCGGCATGGGACACCCATCCGGTTTCTCGGGTACAGGCTGGGAAAAAACTCGCCTGCGGGCTATATTGCTCCACTCCGCTCGCTGTTGTTGCCAGCCATGATTCTCGGTTTGACTCCGGATTCCGAAGCACTTTTACGCCGCATCGTCGCGGTCGGGAAAATCCCCCCGGACGGATTGAACTCGACCGCGCCCGCTTACCCGCCCGCGGGCGCCGGCGGCCGCGACCCCGCGATTGCGAAAATTGTCGAAAAATGGTTGCCACCGGACGCGAAAAAACTCCGCCTCTTTTCCGGCCAGGAACCCCCACCCGGGGTTGTGGCGGAATGGGACGGCATTGTTCATTGTGGTGGCATCCACCACCGTGAACAGATGGGTCTGCTGTGCCGGGCGCGGAGATTGCTGAAGGACGGGGGAAGGTTGATTTTGTCGGGGGAGTATCTGCGCGGGGTCAATGAAGTATGCCAATCCCCGTTGCCCACCGAATTCTCCCTGTTGCAACTCGCCGAGCGGCTTGGCTTTCGCCTCTTGGAAAGCACCGATTGGAGCAGCCACGCTAAATCCCGCGTCGAGCTGGCGCAAAATCATGCAGGCGGCGGGGGTGTTGGCGCCCCGTCGATTTCACCCCGGGCCGAACCGCCTGTCTCCGAAACGCGTCATGGATCCCGGATTCTCGCTCGGCTGCGCGGCGCTTGGTCAAAATGGTTCCGCGCCAGGTCCAAAACGCCTCAGTCGGGCGAGCGCGCCACGCCCCTCGAAGCTTTGACCAAGGAGCTGAACGCGCTTGCCGCGGAATTCGCCACGGGCCGCCGCCGCTTCGAGTGTTTCGTCTTTGAGCTTGACCGGGGGAGTGGCGGCCCGTGGAGCGATTTGGAACTGGGCGATATCGACTCCTTCGAGCCGGAGGAGGTCGCCAAGATTTTTGAGGATAGCTTCGACGTCAAATTCGACCCGGCGCTGTGGCGCTGGAAATACGGCGGGGGCAGGGGCAGCTGCATCGTGGCACGGAGCGGGCCTGGCGCTCCGGTGGTTGCTCACTATGGCGGCGCGGCGCGGGAGGTAGACTGCTTCGGTGCCGATTTGCTCGCTTTCCAAGGTTGCGACGTCATGGTCAAGCCGGCCCTGCGCCGCCGCTACGGCCGTGGCAGTCTGTACTTCCATATGACGGCGACCCTGTTCGAGCGTGAAATCGGTTACACGACAAAACATGCCCTTGGCTTCGGTTTCCCCAACAAACCGGTGATGAAAACCGCTGTCCGGCTCGGGCTGTACGGGAAAGTAGACGATTATGTACAGTTGGCCTTCGCCGCCGGCGATCCCGCCGCTGGGCCAAATCCGGCGGTCGAAGCACTCGATTTGGGCAAGTCCGCCCACGCCGAAGCCGCCGACGCGCTGTGGTCGGCCATGCGCGAGGACTTCCGCCAAGCCGTTATCGGCAAACGTCACGCCGACTATCTGCGGTACCGTTATTTTCAACATCCCCGCGCTGCGGACTATCGGCCCCTCCTGCTGCGGCGCGGCCGCGATATTTTTGCCGTCGTAGTCTTCAAGAGGCACGAGGAACAGTGGTTGCTGATGGACGCGGTTGCGCCGTTGGCGGAAATGGACGCTACCCTGCGCCGCGCCTCGTCCTGGGCCGCGACCGAAAACGGCGGCGCGTTGCGTATGTGGCTGACCCAGGCTTGGGTGGAGCGCTTGGGTTGGCAAAACCGCGTTGAGAAAAATCTTGGGATTGAGATACCCTTCAACGCTTGGAATCCAGGCCCGGATTCGACGCTGCCGTATGGGGCGTGGTGGTTGACCGCCGGCGATATGGACTTCCTCTAGCCCACATCCGCCACAAGCCACCCGGCGCTGCGGACCCGGAGATCAGTACTTGGAGACCAACAAAAGGACAACTGGAGCCATGACCAGCCGGAACATTTACGAACAGTCGCTAGACCGCAACGCCGCGAATTTCGCGCCGCTGACACCACTCAATTTCCTCGAGCGCTGTGCCGCGGTTTTTCCAAACCGCGTGTCCGTCATCCACGGAGGGACCCGCCTTACTTGGTCGGAAACTTACTTGCGCTGCTGTCTGCTGGCCTCGGCCTTGACCCGCATCGGTATCGGCAAAGGCGATACGGTCTCCTTCATGGGAGCCAACACTCCGGAAACTTTCGAGGCGCACTTCGGTGTGCCCATGGCCGGCGCGGTGCTGAACGCGCTCAACACCCGGCTCGATGCCAAGGCCATCGCCTTCATTCTCGGCCACGCCGAAACCAAAGTACTGTTCACCGACCGTGAATACAGCGCCACCATCAAGGCGGCCCTGGAATTGGTCGAACGCGAGATTCTGGTTATCGATATCGATGACCCCTGTTTCGAAGGCGGCGAACTGTTGGGCGAACAGGACTACGAAGCCTTCATCGCCACCGGCGATCCCGCATACCGCTGTTTTCAAATAGAGGATGAATGGCAGGCCATCACTCTGAACTACACCTCGGGCACCACCGGCGACCCCAAAGGCGTGGTGTTCCACCACCGCGGCGCTTATCTGAATGCTGTGTCCAATGTGTTGTGCTGGAAAATGGCGGCGCATCCCGTCTACCTTTGGACATTGCCGATGTTCCATTGCAATGGCTGGTGTTTCCCTTGGAGCCTGGCTGTGGTCGCTGGCGTCAATGTTTGTTTGCGCCACGTGCGTGGCGCGGCCATGTACGACGCCATCAAACGCCACCGGGTAAGCCATTTCTGCGGCGCCCCCGTGGTGCTTAACACACTCATCAACGCCCGGAAAGAACTGCGCCGGGGAATCGACCACAAGGTCAGTGTCATGACTGCCGGCGCTGCCCCGCCGGCCGCCGTTATCGCGGGCATGGAAGCTATGGGCTTCGAAGTCGTTCACGTCTATGGCCTCACCGAGACCTACGGTCCCTGTATGATTTGCGAGCCGCAGACGGAATGGGAAGGTCTCGATGCCAATAGCCGCGCGGATATGCTGGCCCGCCAAGGCGTGCGCGCGCCCATGCAGGATGAAATCATGGTGGCCGACCCGGAAACCATGCGCCCCGTGCCGCAGGACGGGCAGATCATGGGCGAGATTTTCATGCGCGGCAATCTCGTGATGAAAGGTTATTTGAAAAACCCCCGCACCACCGAGGCTTCATTCAAGGGTGGTTGGTTTCACTCCGGTGATCTCGCGGTTTGGCATGAGGATGGTTACTGCCAAATCAAGGACCGCTCCAAAGACATTATCATCTCCGGCGGCGAAAACATTTCTTCCTTGGAGCTTGAGTCGGTTCTGTTTCGTCATCCGAAGATTCTGGAAGCCGCCGTGGTGGCCGCTACGGACGGCAAATGGGGCGAGGTGCCTTGCGCTTTCGTCTGCCTGAAAGAAGATGTGGAAATGACCGAAGCCGAATTCACCGCCTACTGCCGCTCGGAATTGGCGGGATTCAAAATGCCGAAAAAAGTCGTTTGGGGGCCGATCCAAAAAACCTCCACCGGCAAAGTGCAGAAATATCTGCTGCGTGAACAGGCCGAAGGCGCACCCTATATCGCTCGTTGAAGGCCTGCGGCGATTCTGGGGAGCGATTGCAAACAAGCGGCGCCAATCCACGGGATGAATGCGGCCCCGGGGCACGGCGGATCGCTGATTTTCACGCGGCGCGGTTTACAGCGGTGGGCCCATGGGCTAATTTTGGCTGGGTGACGCGTCCGAATCTGCCATTCAAATACGCCGCCAAGTACAGAGGATAATATGATGAACAGGTCGCAATCGGTATCGAGTTTGCTTTGCCTGCTGCTCGCGGGTCTCGGCCCCGGTCAGCTAAGCGCCCAGGAGCGGGTGGTCGAGTCCGCCACGCACCGCTTTGAAGAAGTCTCTGAAGGTGTCTGGCACGTGTCCGGCACGGGTGCGGTCCACACCATGAGCAACGCTATGGTGTTGGTGGGCGAGTTTGATTCGCTGGTGGTGGACTCCCATGTCACGCCGATGGCGGCCCGGGCCCTGCTCGAATCAATTCCCGCCATCACCGACAAGCCGGTGCGTTATCTCGTCAACAGCCACTATCACTTTGACCATGCCCACGGCAATCAGGCCTTCCCGTCCGGCATCGAAATCATCGGCCACGAATTCACCCGCGCCAAACTGAACGGTGATATCGGCAATGTGCTCGAAGAATCGACGTTCCGCAGTTTTTCGGACTCGGTGCCGACCTTGGTCGCGCAATTGGAGGAACAGGTCGTCGCCGAAAATGACCCGCGCCGGCGCGCCGAACTCGAAGAGCAGTTGCGGGTGCAATCAGCCTATATGGAAGCCATCGGCGAAGTCGTTCCCACACCGCCCAATATCACCCTTGACCGCACGATGACGCTTTTCCAAGCCGTCGCCGACGGTAGCCGGGAAATCCAACTGCACCATTTCGGCCGAGCCCACACCGGCGGCGACGTGGTGATCTACCTGCCCCAGGAACGCATCGTCTTCACCGGCGACATGATGCTGCCGGGCTTGGCCTACATGGGCGACGGCCATGTCGATGAATGGCCCGCCGCCCTCGAAGGCCTGAAATCGCTGGATTTCGACACTTGGCTCCCCGGTCATGGTCCCGTAATGCGTTCCCGTGAACCCATCGACAACTTTCAAGCCTACCTCCGCGACCTATGGGCCGCCGCGAGGGAAGCGCACGAGAGCGGTGTCTCCGCCGAAGACGCCGCCGCCACCATCGACATGAGCGCCCATGCTGGCAACTTCCCCCAAATCCAAGGCCCCGGCGTAGACCCGAGAGCCATTAATCGCATTTATCAACTGCTCGACAGCCGCTGAACTCCAGCCCCACCCGGGGTCGAATAGCGCGAGCCAATTTGGCCTATGAGCTTGGATGGAGTCTCGCGGGGGTGAGGCTCCAATCCTTCGGCGCCGGGAGGCCTCGTCGCGGAAGCTGTGCGTGAACAGGTTGCGGTAATTTTCGCTGTTTTCTGGCCTTTTCGGGGAATCTGTGCCTAGACTGGGGTGTTTGGCAAGCAGCTGAAAAATTATTTTTGTCAAAAATTAGGTATTCCGCAGTGAAAGTTCCTATGCCAACAGGACTGGGACAGAAAACGGCGCGGCCACGGCGTTTTTGAGCTTAAATTGAGATGTGGTGGGAACCGACCATCGTGCGGCCCCGCCAGCCGCCGACGGGTCGGAGCCGCAATCCCCGCCGGCTATTCCAAAACAGGGTAGGGCGCGATGGCATTTGGCCCCGCGGCATAGCTGTCGACGATGGCCTGCATGGCGGTGACACCAAAATCGTTGCGGACGTTCAGGTGGCGGTAGGAACTGATCTGGGTCATGAAGATGCCGATCATGTTTTCCACCGGGTCGGCCCAGAACAGCGTGCCCCATGCCCCGCCCCAGGTGAAACTGCCCGGAGTCAGGGGGTCCCGGGCGCGGCCCACATCGTCGAGCACGCCGAAACCAAGACCAAAATGATAGCCGGGCCCGCGAATGTAAATGTCTTTGTCGCCCGTGTGATTGCTGATCATGAGGCTGACGGTTTTCGGGCTGAGCAGTCTAACGCCGTCGAGTTCGCCGCCATTGAGGAGCATCTGGCCGAACCGCCAATAGTCCGAAATCGTTGATGACAGCCCTGCCACGCCGCCGAAATAGGTCGTTTCCCGATACTCCGGGGCGCGCATCAGCTCGATGGCTTGCTCCGGTCCCGTGGGGCTGTAGACAGCGGCGACGCGGTTGATCTTGTCGGCGGGAACGATGTAGTGGGTATCGTTCATCTCCAACGGCTCGAAAATGCGCTCGCGCAGGAAGTCGCGCAAGGGTTCGCCGGAAACCCGCTCGACGAGCAGCGCCACATAATCGGTGGAACTGCCGTAGCGCCATTGGTCGCCGGGATGGAAATCCAAAGGCAGCGGCGCCCGTTGCAGGATAGTTGCCTCCAACGTGGCGGCGCGGCCCAACAATTGCCGTTCGGCTTCCGTCAAATCCTCCGGATTGGGATCGACTCCAGAGGTATGGGCGAGCACGTCGCGAATGCTCATCGGTCGCACGGCCGGCACCCGCCGGACACCATATTCGTCGCGCAGAATCACCTGCTTGTCCGCCAGTTCCGGAATCCAGGCGGCAACCGGATCGCTCAACAGAAAACGACCTTCTTCGTACAACATCATCAGCGCGGCGGAAATGATGGGCTTGGTCATCGACATGATGACGAAAATGCTGTCATCAGACATTTCCGCGCCGGCTTCCCGGTGCCGCCAGCCTTGGGACTCGAGATGCACAACTTCGCCGTCCCGGGCCAGCAGTGTGATCGTGCCGGCGAGCAAGTCGGCATCGATATAGCGCTGCATCGTGTCCGACACGCGTTGCAGCCGATCGGCGGAGACACCAACGCTTTCCGGGTAATTCCGCGGCGGCTCGGCGGCAAAAACGGGCACGAGTGCGGCGCAAAACCATGCGGCGACCGCGAAATGAAGATTGCCGGACATGCTTTTCACCCTCCCCAAGCGCCTAAATCGCGTCGTTGCCGGTCTCCCCGGTTCGAATGCGGATGGTTTGTTCGAGATCGCTGACAAAAATTTTGCCGTCACCGATTTTGCCCGTATTGGCGGTATTGCAAATCGCTTCCACCACTTGGTCCGCCAAGTCGTCTTCGACGGCAACCTCGAGTTTTACTTTCGGCAAAAAATCGATGACGTATTCGGCACCGCGGTACAATTCAGTGTGGCCCTTTTGTCGACCGAATCCCTTTACTTCCGTGAACGTCATGCCGCTGACGCCAAGCTCCGAAACCGCCTCCCGGACATCGTCGGCCTTGAACGGTTTGATGATGGCTGCAATCAATTTCATGGATGGCTACCCTGTGCCCCGGAACGGTTTTCGACTCTATCACGGGCTTGGCTGCGATGGCAAAATCCGCTCGCCCAGGCGCGGTAACTTTTGTGGATTCGGTTCGTCAATGGTCGCATATGGACACGGAATACGAGCGAGCCGTGATGGCGCATGGTCAAAAGGTTTACGCTTTCGCCCGCTACAGTTTGCGCGGCGGACAGGATGCGGACGATGTGACCCAGGAGGTGCTGATCAAACTTTGGCGCCACTGGAATTCGGTTGATCCCGGAAAGATTCAGGCTTGGCTCATGCGGGTGGCGCGCAACGCCGTGGTGGACCAGATCCGCAAGCGGCAACTGACGGATTCGCGCATCGACGACCGCATTGAGGCGGAAACCCGCGCCAAAGAAGAAAACCAAGGCGAGGAACGGGACCGCGAACATTTGCGGGCGGCGCTGCTCAATTCCATCCAAGCGCTTGACGAGCCTTTTCGGTCACTATTGATTCTGCGCGATATCCAGGGTCTGAGCTACGCCGATATCGAAGGCGCTATGGAGTTGAGCGAGAGTCAGGTGAAAGTTTATCTGCACCGCGGCAGGAAAAAACTGCGGGAGGACGGCAATTTGCGCGCCTTGTTCCACAACATCCACGGCACCGGGGAGAACGGTAAGGAAGTATGCGCCGGCGAAGCCGCAGACAATCTCATCAAACTTGGCCGCAGTGGCGGTGGGTGAAATTCGGGTGAATTGTGCGGGGCCGCAGCGAATTGAAAGTTCGGCGACCCGCCGGGCGGCGGCAGGCAAATGCGCCAGCCAAAGACATCGCGCAAACCAATGCGCAAACAAAGGCATGGACCAATGAGCAACAGCACTGAATGCGGAATCATGCAGCTGCAGATCGACCATCTGCTCGATAATGAACTCGACCCTAAGCAGCAGCAGCCCCTGCTGGACCATGTGCGGACTTGCGCCGATTGCGCCAACGAACTGCTGTTGGCGCGCTCCCTGCGCGACGCCATGCTGGATTTGCCCCGGCCGGAATTGCCGCCGGAATTGACGGCCAAGATATTCGAACAGACAGCTCGGCAGCCTGTTGAATCATCCGGGCGAATCAGCGCTGCTGGAAGTGAAGTCGAAGGAGCAATCCGAAAAATAGCCGACTGGTTCCGGTCCCGGTTCAACGGCTTTGGGCAACTGCCGGGCCTGCGCTTGGCGGTTCCCGCTTTTGCGGCGCTGGCGGCGGTGGCCGTTTGGCTGCAAGTTTCCGCGCCTGGCCCGGAAGAGCCGCCGCTCGTGGTCGAGGAGCAATACTCCCGGGAAGACTTGGTGTTGGCGATAGAGGGCCTGAACACCACCATCCAAACCATGAACGAAATTTCCGAATCCATGCGGATCCGGCTAGGCGACAGGATGGTCAGCCTGCCGGTTCTCAGCTTGCCGGCACTGTCGGTCGGCGGGGACGGCTTGGCCGCACCGCCGTCCGACGACCCGATCTGAAGCCGGCATTAACAACCAGCAAGGAGTGAAAAATGAGTGAAAAGATGCGCGAAAAAATGAACTGCGAGATGCTGAAGTTCGTCCGGCGATGCATCGCGGTGGGTGCCTTGGCCGCTTGCTCCGCCGTCGCCTGGGCCGCCGAAGATCATCCCGGCTTTGTCGATTTTTCCAGTCTGCGGGGTGTGGTGGATTCCGAACCCGTGGTGGAAGTCACGCTGCGGGAGCCTTTGCTGCGGCTGATCACCCAAGCGATTCCCGAAGAAGATGCCGAAGCCGTTGGTTTCATCTCCCGCTTGTTGAGCGTGCGGTTGCATGTGTATGAAGGCATCGACGGCAATGTCCCGCGCTTGGCGGAAAACATGAATGAAATTTCCGGCGGCCTTGAGCAAGAGGGCTGGGAGCGCATCGTCCGCGTACGCGAAGACGATGATCAAGTCGATATCTTTCTGCGCTTTTCCGAAGTCGAAGAGGTGATTTACGGCATCGCGGTGATGGTGGTTTCCAAAAGCGGCGAAATGGTGCTCGCCAATATCGCCGGCGATATCAGTTTCGACGACATCAGCTCCCTCGGGCGGCGCTTCGATATCGACGCGCTGGCCGATTTCGACCCGGAGGATGTGGATCGATAGCTTTCCCTCCGGTCGCGGCGGCGATACTCGAAAATTCCGCAAGCAATCTGTTAGCATCCCGGCTTTCCCATGCCGGACCGGTCGCCGCCGCGACCTTTCATGATCGAACTGCGAAATCTGAGCAAAAGCTACGACAACGGCGCCAGTTTCGCGGTCGCCGGAGTCAGCCTCCATATTCAAGAAGGCGAATTGCTCGGTTTGATCGGTGAGTCCGGCTGCGGTAAAACCACCACCCTGAAAATGATCAACCGGCTGGAGGAGCCGGACTCCGGCGAGGTTTTGGTTGGTGGCCGCAATGTCCTCGCGGTCGATCCCCAAGCCCTGCGGCGCAATATCGGCTATGTCTTCCAAGGCATCGGCCTGTTTCCCCATTATTCGGTCATGGAAAATGTCGCGGCGGTGCCGCGGTTGCTGCGCTGGAGCAAAGTGGAAATCCAACACCGCAGCCAAGCTGCGTTGGAACTAGTCGGCCTGCCGCCGGTGGAATTCGGCGACCGCAATCCGGCGCGGCTGTCCGGCGGCCAACAGCAGCGGGTCGGCGTAGCCCGGGCACTGGCGGCGGCGCCGGAAGTCATGCTCATGGACGAACCTTTCGGCGCGCTGGATCCGGTCACCCGCGCCCAGCTGCGCGATGAATTCAAGGCGATCCAACGCAAGCTCGGACTGACGGTGATCATGGTGACCCACGACATGATGGAAGCGCTGCTGTTGGCGGACCGCATCGCGGTGATGAAGGCGGGCGGGGTCCTGCAAGTGGGTACTCCTCACGAGTTGCTGATGGCGCCGGCGCACGAATATGTCAGCGATATGGTGGAGACGCCGCGGCAGGAGGCGTCGCGGCTGGATCGTTTACTCCGCGAAGAGGGCGCCTGAACATGATCGGCGGCAATTTGCGCGAACAACTGCTGTTGCTGCCCGAATATCTGGAAGGGCATTTGCTGTTGACGCTGACGGCATTGAGCCTCGGCATCGCCGTCAGCGTGCCTCTCGGCGTACTGGCCAATCAGCGGCGCATTCTGAAGCGGCCCCTGTTGCTGGTGGTCAGCATCATGCAGACGATTCCCAGCGTGGCCATTCTCGCCTTGACCGTGGCGGCCCTCGGGGGCCGCATCGGCCTGCTGCCGGCGCTCATCGCCCTGTTGCTTTACAGCATGTTGCCGATCGTGCGCAATACCGTGACCGGCCTGGAAACCGTTGCCCCGGAAGTACTTGAGGCTGCCCGGGGCATCGGCATGTCGCCGGCGCAGATTTTGCTGCGGGTGAGGCTGCCGCTGGCGCTGCCGGTGATCATCGCCGGCATCCGAACGGCCGCGGTTTGGACGGTGGGGCTGGCGACGCTTTCCACTTTGGTTGGGGCCACCAGCCTCGGCAATTACATTTTCACCGGCTTGCAGACCCGAAATCTGGTCGCGGTCACCGTCGGCAGCATCGCCGCCGCGGCGATGGCGGTAGTGCTCGACGCCATAATTGGCGGTATTCAATGGCTGGTGGAAAACCGCAACAACGAAGAGAACGCCGGTCGCTACCGCCGGATTTTCGCCGCCGTGTCCGCCGCGTTGTTGCTGGCGACGGGCATATCCGCTTGGAGTCTCCTGCCGGAGCCGCGAGCCGATTTCGTAGTCGGCGGCAAGGGTTTCACCGAGCAACATATCTTCGCCGGGCTGCTGGCGGCCGAGTTGGAGAACGCGGGTTTCCGCGTCGATCAGCGGCTCGGCCTGGGCACCCAAATTATTTTCGAGGCCGCCGCCAACAACACAGTCGATATTTATCTGGAATACAGCGGTACGGTGTTTGCCAATATCATGGACCGGGACGATAACCCGGGTCGGGAAGCGGTGCTGGCGGAAGTCGTCGATTTTGTCGAAAATGCCCACGGCATGGGCATGATTGGCGAGGCCGGCTTTCAGAACTTGTACGCCTTGGCCATGCGCCGGGACCGCGCGGCCGAGCTCGGTGTCGGTTCCATCGAAGATCTGATTCCCGTTGCGGAGCGGCTCACGGCGGGCGGCGATCTCGAATTCTTCGGCCGGCCCGAATGGATTTCCGTGCGCGATACTTACGGAATCGACTTCGAACGGAAACTGACCTTCGATACGGTCTTGATGTATACCGCTGTCGATGAGCGACAGGTGGATCTGATCACCGCCTACACCAGCGACGGCAGAATCGCCCATTTCGATTTGCTCGTGCTGGCGGATCCGCGCAATGCCCTGCTGCCCTATGACGGTTTTCTGCTGGCTTCGCCCCGGGCGTCGCAAAACCCGCGATTCGTTGCCGCGCTGACGAATCTGCGTGGCCGCGTCTCCGATGAAATCATGCGCGAGGCGAACCGCATGGTGGATGTTGAGGGTCGTTCCGTAAGCGAAGCCGTGACATACTTGCGCGAAGTCATCCACGGCGCGGATTGAGCGGATTGTGAAACCGGTCCCGGCGGAAACACCGGCGCATGTGGCGAAAGGCATGCCGGCGCTTGATCTCGGCGGTCGCGCCTATTCGTTTTTCGAGTTTTGGCCGTCTTGGCTGATGTATCTCCCCGTGGCCGGGCTGTGGCTGCTTTTGGCCCTGCGCCACCGCAGCATGAGCCTGCCGTTGATCGCCAATCCCGCGGTACCGCTGGCGGGCATGGTGGGGGTGCCGAAATCCGCGATTCTGCGGCTCGCCGGCGCCGCCGCCAAGCAGTCGATTCTGCCTTGGACAGTATTCGAAGTCGTCGATACCCGGCGCGAATCCCCGGGCCGGCAGCGGACGCGGGCGGAAGCAGCGATGGCCGCGGCCGGATTGCAGTATCCATTGGTGGGGAAACCGGATATCGGCTGCCGCGGCGCCGGTGTCAAGCTGCTGCGGGATGGCGCGGCGCTGGAATTCTGTCTCGCGCGATTCCCCGCCGGCGGTTCGATGTTGCTGCAAAAACTGAGCGATTTCGAAGCGGAAGCCGGGGTGTTTTATGTGCGCGACCCGGTGCGCGAACGGGGCGCGATCACTTCATTGACGCTGAAGTACACTCCCTATGTGGTCGGCGACGGTGAGCGCACACTGGCCGAGCTTGTGGCCGCCGACCCCCGCGCGGGCGGTTTGGCGCATCTCTACCGGGAACGCAACGCCGTCCATTGGGGCGAAGTGATTCCCGCCGGCAGCCTGCACCGGCTGGTGTTTTCCGCCAGCCATTGCCGCGGCGCGGTGTTCCGCGACGGCGGCCACTTGATCACCCCGGAACTGACCCGGGCCATGGACCGGATTTTTGACGATATTCCGGGGTTCTACTACGGCCGCCTCGATATCAAGTTCCGCGATGTCGAGGCGCTGCGGGCGGGGGAGGAGCTGCAAATCATCGAGATCAATGGCGCGAGTTCCGAATCCATCCATATTTGGGATCGCGACGCCGGCTACATCCAAGCCGTGAAAACCCTATTGCGGCAATATCGAACGCTCTTTACACTTGGTTCGATGCACAGGAAAAACGGCTGCGAGCCACCCGGATTGAAGCCGCTGTTCGCCGCCTGGCGCCGAGAGTCGCAACTGGTGAGACAGTATCCGGCCAATGACTGAACAAGCCCGACAAACGCCCGCCAAGTGCGCAGACCATGGGAAGGGGCTGGCTGGCTCCAAGTCTCGAGACGGGTCGAAACCCGCTCCTGAGTCGCGAATCGAAGTCGAGTTGTCGCGGGGAACCCCATCGATGGGGTTTCCCAATGGGGCTGGCCGCAACCTTGGGCCTGAAAATGGCATATAGGCAAGCTGCGCAGTGGCGACCCGGCAATCCTTGCCGCCTGGAATTCAGGCCGCGGGCGCTGGCCGCGCTAACCGAAAAGCTGCTTGGTCTACGGCCCTTGGCCGCCATCTATGATCGGCTGCCGGAGAATCTCGGCCCCGTGGAGTTTCTGCGGAATTCGCTGGATGCGCTCGGCGTGCGTTTGAAGATCAACAATCCCCAAAGCTTGGAACAGATTCCGCGGGAAGGGCCGTTGCTGGTCGTGGCCAATCATCCCCTGGGCGGACTGGAAGGCATGGCGCTGGCCCAGACTTTGCTCGCCATCCGGCCCGATTTGCGGTTGCTCACCAACGAGTTGCTGCGCCGCATTCCGGAGTTGGCGGACATTTTTATTGGAGTCGATGTGCTGTCGGCGGACGCGGCCAGCGGCAACATCAGGGGTGTCAAGCAAGTACATCGGCATTTGCGCGGCGGCGGAGCGGTGCTGATTTTTCCCGCCGGCATGGTTTCCGCCATCGAATCGCGCGGGCGCCGCATTCAGGACCGCAAATGGAATCGTTTGGCCGGGCAATTGATCAAGCGCCACCAATGCGCTTGCCTACCAGTCTGGGTCCATGGCCGCAACAGCGTTTGGTTTTATCTCGCCGGACTAATTCATCCGCGCCTGCGCACCGTGCTGCTGCCGCGGCAATTGGCCAACAAGCGGGGATTCCAACTGGAATTCACTTTGGGCAAGCCCGTGCTGGCGCAGGAATTGCGGCTTTTGCAAACCCCCGGTGCCGTAACCGAATATTTGCGCGTCAGCAGCGAAGCCCTGGCGCGGCGGGACGAACCGGTCGCGGCGAATTTCACGCGGCAGGTGGACGATATCCAGCAGCTGGCAACCACCGATTCGGTCGCCGCGGCGCTGGCGCAACTCGAAGAATTTCGCTTGATCGAACATGGGGATTTCGATGTCTACTGCGCCCCCCATGGGTGTCTCGGCATCATTATGGAAATGATCGCCGTCGCGAGGGAAATCAGCTTCCGTGCCGTTGGCGAAGGCACGGGCCTGACGCGGGATTCAGATCAGTTCGACCCCCATTATTTGCATCTTTTTCTTTGGGACAAGGCCAACAGCCGCATCGCCGGCGCCTACCGCGTGGGGCTGGTGGACGAGATCATCGCCGAGCATGGCGTAAAAGGGCTGTACAGCCGTTCGCTGTACCGCTACGACAACAGCTTCATCAAGCGGCTTGGTTCGGCGATTGAAATGGGCCGCTCCTTCATTCATCCCGATTATCAGCGCCGGCCGGAATCGCTCACCCTGCTGTGGCGCGGTATCGGCCGGCTGTTGGTGGAGCGGCCGCAATACCACACGCTGTTTGGTTCGGTGAGCATTTCCCGAGAGTACAGCGATTTGGCCCGGGCGCTGATCGCCGATACCTTGTTGACCAATTTCGAGGCCAGCGAATTCGTACCGCTGGTGAAACCGCTGACGCCGCTGAAGATCGCCCATCGGGTTTGGTCCGAAGACATGTTGAATGAATTGGTGAATATCAAGATGCTCGGCAAACTCATCGGTCGCTGCGATCCCGGCAAGGCGGTGCCCGTGCTGCTGCGGCACTACCTTTCGCTCAACGGCCGCATGGTCTGTTTCAATATCCATATGGATTTCAACAACTCGCTGGAAGGGTTGATCATTGTCGATGTGCGCCGCACCGACCCCAAGACCGTCGCGCGCTTCATGGGGGCGGCCGGAGCCGAAAAGTTCTACGCCTGCCACAAACTGGCCGACCTGGCGTGATCGGCCGCATGAGTATGAACAAACTTCCGGGCGGGCGACGGACACCCAAGCGGCAATGAACAAACTGCTGGGCTTGCTGCAAATTTTCGCGGCCGTCGTCCTGGTCGCGCTGTCGGCGCTGACCATCGTCGATATGGCGCTGGATGCGACCTCGCCGGAAACGATTTCCGTGGTGAATCTGTTGATTGGGCGAATCATAATGCTCGCCTGCCTTTTTGCCGTCACCACTATTTTGGTCCGCCGCGGCCTCGCCATTCTGCGGCGGCGCGGCTAGCGCCATTCCGGGTCGGCGCGGTGCGCACTATGGCTTCCCCAGCGATGCGGTCGGTGACCTCAACCATGATCTTCATATGCGGGAAACCGGTTATAATCGGCGGTTTATGCGCAGGCTAGGCTCGCGCCGTGATCTTGATTGAGGATGCCGAGGGTTTTTCCCGGAAATACGGCCGCTGCGTTGCGACGATAGGGAAATTCGACGGGATCCATTTGGGGCATCAACGTATTCTCGAACAACTGCGGGCGGCGGCGGGCAAACTGGAACTGCCGTCGCTGGCGATTGTGATTGAACCGCACCCCGAGGAATTTTTCGCGGATTCCGACGAAGACTGTCCGGCGCGGCTGATGGACTTGCCGGAGAAGCTGCAGTGGTTGGGAAAATGCGGGATTGATTTCAGCCATGTGTTGGAATTCGATGCCGAAACCAGCCGCATCCCGGCGGAGGACTATATCCGCGGAATGCTGGTGGAAGACTTCGGCATTGCGGCGCTGATTATCGGCGACGATTTTCGCTTCGGGCACCGTCGCGGGGGCGATTTCGCCCTGCTCCAACGCAAAGGCGCCGAATACGGTTTCCGTGTTCACCGAAGTTTGGTTTGCGAGCTGGAAGGGGGCCGCGTCAGCAGCAGTGCGGTGCGGCGGGCGTTGGCCATGGGCGATTTTGTGCTGGCGGAAAGGCTGTTGGGGCGACCCTATTCAGTTCGCGGCGTGGTGGCTAGGGGTAAACAACTCGGCGGCAAATTGGGCTTCCCCACTTGCAATATCGAATTGCGGCGCCGGCGGATTCCCCTGCACGGTATCTATGCCTGCCATGTCGAGACTGGCGGCGCCATCCATCCGGCGGCGGTGAGTATCGGTTACCGGCCCACCGTGGTCGAAGCCGGCAAGCCCTTACTGGAAGCGCATCTGCTGGATTTCGACGGCGTGTTGTACGGTGAAACAATCGAAGTCGTTTTTCGGGGAAAAGTCCGCGGCGAGGAAAAATTCGACTCGCTGGAAGAATTGCGCCGGCAGATGATCGGCGATGTGGAAAGTGTCAGAAGTATTTTGACGACCGCGGCTTATCGGCCCTAAGCCGGAGTCGAGAGTAAACGCCAGCCGTGAGCCAGAGCCCGCCATGAGCCAAAGTCGGTACAAAGAGACGTTGAATCTCCCGCATACGGATTTTCCCATGCGCGCCAATCTCGCCCAGCGCGAGCCCGAGCGCCTGCGCAAATGGGAGGAACTTGATCTGTATCGCGCCATCCTCGCGAAGAACGCTGGCCGCCCCAGTTTCATTCTTCACGACGGGCCACCTTACGCCAACGGCGATTTGCATCTGGGCCATGCAATCAACAAAACTCTCAAGGATATCGTCGTCAAATCGCGGCAGATGACGGGTTTCGACGCGCCCTACGTGCCGGGCTGGGATTGCCACGGTCTGCCTATCGAGCACGTTGTCGAAAAGAAAAAAGGCAGGGCGGGACAAAAAATCGGTCATGCCGAGTTCCGTCAAGCCTGTCGCGACTACGCCGCCGGTCAAATCGAGCGGCAGAAGGCCGGCTTTATTCGTCTCGGCGTTTTGGGAGATTGGGAAAACCCCTACCTCACCATGGATTTTCAAACCGAGGCCGACACCATCCGCGCCCTTGCCGGTATTGTCGCCGGCGGCCATTTGCTGCGGGGCTACAAGCCGGTGTATTGGAGCGTGGTGGGCGCTTCGGCCTTGGCGGAGGCGGAAGTCGAGTACCAAGACAAAGTATCCTACTCCATCGATGTGCGCTTCGCCGCGGTCGATCGTGCTGAATTGCTGGCCTGTTTCGGGGCCGCTGAAGCGCCGGATGTCAGCGGTTTGCCGCTTTCCGTAGCGATTTGGACCACCACCCCTTGGACGCTGCCCGCGAATCAGGCGGTTTGTTTGCATGCCGGGTTGGATTACGCCTTGGTGCGCTGCGATCTCGGCGCCGGGCCGGAACTACTGGTCGTGGCGGCGGAAATGCTGGCGGCGGCGATGGGGCGCTATGGTTGCGAAGCGTATCGGGAACTGGCCGTGTGCAAGGGCGCGGCTTTGGAATCCAAGCGCTTGCGGCATCCACTGTTCGAGCGCGAGGTGCCCATTGTGCTGGGAGCCCACGTCACCACGGAAGCGGGCACCGGAGCGGTGCATACCGCCCCCGACCACGGCGTGGACGACTTCAACACGGGTCGCAAGTATGGCTTGGGAACCTTGAATCTGGTGGATGAGCACGGCGTATTCCGCCCGGCCGCGGGCCGCTTCGCTGGGGCCCATGTATACAAAGTCGATGCCGATATCGTCGCCGCGCTGCGTGAAAACGCCGCCTTGGTCCACGAGGGCCGCATCACCCACAGCTACGCCCATTGCTGGCGCACCAAAACGCCTTTGATTTACCGCGCCACGCCCCAATGGTTCGTCGGCGCGGGCAGGCGGGGGCTGATCGACGAGGCCCTTGCCGCGGCGGCGAAAGTGAAATGGATTCCCGATTGGGGCCATGGGCAAATGGGTTCCATGCTGCGCGCCAGCCCGGACTGGTGCATCTCCCGGCAGCGTGCCTGGGGTGTGCCGATCACGCTGTTCACCCATCGGGAAAGCGGCGAGCTTCATCCCGAAACCGGGCAATTGTTCGAGCAGGTTGCGCGGCGCGTCGAGCAACGGGGTATCGAAGCTTGGTACGAGCTCGATGCCGCCGAGCTGCTGGGGGAAGACGCGGCGCACTATCGCAAGGTCACCGACACCCTGGATGTCTGGTTTGACTCCGGTGTCACGCATTACTCCGTGCTGGAACGCCGTGGCGAATTGCGCCGGCCCGCGGATTTGTATCTGGAAGGCTCCGATCAACACCGCGGCTGGTTTCAGTCGTCGCTGAAGACCGCCATCGCCATGTACGGCGAAGCGCCCTACAAAGAAGTGCTCACCCACGGCTTCTTCGTCGATGCCGAAGGGCGCAAGATGTCGAAGTCGCTGGGCAATACCGTGGCGCCGGAGAAAATTTTCGCCAAATACGGCGCCGATATTTTGCGGCTGTGGGTCGCCGCCACCGACTATCGCGGGGAAATGGCGGTTTCCGAAGCGATTTTCGGACAAGTCGCCGACGCCTATCGGCGCATCCGCAATACCGCGCGCTTCATGCTTGCCAATTTGAATGGGTTTCGACCGGAGGCCGATCTGGTTGCGCCGCAGAACATGATCACACTCGACCACTGGATAGTGCGGCGCTGCCGCCGCTTGCTGGAAACGGTAATCCGGCACTACCACAATTACAATTTTCTGCCCATCTATCAGAATGTCCACCATTTTTGCGGAATCGAGCTCGGCGGCTTCTACCTCGATATCATCAAGGACCGGCAGTACACCACCCGGAGCGACTGTCTTGAACGCAGATCGACGCAGACCGCCATGTATCACATTCTGGAAATGCTCGGTCCGATGCTGGCTCCGATTCTCAGCTTCACCGCCGACGAGATCTGGGAAAATATCCCCGGCGAGAGGCCCGCTTCGGTTTTTTTGACCGACATGCGTGGCCCGGGTCCGGGATTCGAGGCCGGAGGCGGCTACAACGACGATTTTTGGCATTTCATTATGAAGGTCAAGTTGGCGCTCAATCCCGAGTTGGAGGCTGGCCGCGCGGATAAAACCATCGGTTCGAGCTTGAGCGCGGAAGTAGATTTGTACATCGATGGGTTCGAGCGCCAGTTGCTGGAAGAGTTGAGAGACGAATTGCGTTTCGCCTTGATTGTATCCCGCGCCGAAGTGCATCCATTGTCGCAGGCGGGCGAAGACAGCGTGCCGACCCAAGTAGACGGTTTGCGCATTCGCATAACGGCAAGTCCGCACACCAAATGCGAGCGCTGCTGGCACCATCGACCGGAAGTCGGCATCGATGAAAACCATCCTGGCCTTTGCGGCCGCTGCATTGAAAACATTGCCGGCCCCGGCGAGCGGCGGCGGCACGTCTAAGTCGGACCTTGTCGTGGCGGGGTGGGGCGAGCCCAAGTCATAGTGTATTTGGAGTGATCGATGAGTGGGCCGAGGTTATGAAAGTCTCCGCCGGCGCGACGGTCACGCTGCATTTTTCGCTGGCACTGAAAAACGGCGAGATCATCGATTCCAATTTCGCCGGCAAGCCGGCCACATTCACCGTCGGCGACGGCAATCTGCCGCCGGGTTTCGAACAGGAATTGCTCGGCTTGGAGGCGGGTGCGGAGATCGAACGGATATTGCCGCCGGAGAGGGCTTTCGGCGCAGTGAATCCGGCCAATCGGCACCGCTTTCCGGCGGCCGACTTCGGCGCCTTGGCGGGTGCGGAGGCCGCGCCGATACGGGCCGGCAGCGTGGTGATGTTCAAGGATGCCTCTGGATTTCACCGTCCCGGCGTGATTCGCGGCTTCGGAAAAGCCGAAATTGATGTAGACTTCGATCATCCGCTTGCCGGAAAAGAAATCGTGTTTCGGGTGGCCGTGATTTCCGTGCTGGCCCCCGGCGCGCAAAAGCTCGCTTTCGAGCAGTAACCAAAACGGTGATTAGTGATGGAAGCATCAAACAAGAAGGTGGATATCGAAACGCCCGAAGTTGAAGTCCGCTTGGCGAATCCCCGCGGATTCTGCGCCGGCGTGGAGCGCGCCATCAATGTGGTCAAGCGTGCGCTGGAGTTATTCGGCGCCCCGGTTTATGTGCGTCATGAGATTGTACATAACCGCTATGTGGTCGAAGATTTGCGCGCCCAAGGCGCGATCTTCGTCGAGGAGTTGGAGGAAATTCCAGATACTGATCATACCGGTCGACCTCCTGTCGTGATTTTCAGCGCCCACGGCGTGGCCAGGCAAATCCGCAAAGACGCCGAAGTAAGGGATTTTCAGGTATTCGACGCCACCTGCCCGTTGGTCGTCAAGGTACACAAAGAAGTTGCCAGATCCAGCCGCGACGGGGACGAATGCATCTTGATTGGCCATTCCACCCATCCCGAAGTGCAGGGCACGATCGGCAACTTCGACACCGGCAACGGCGGACGGATTTATATTGTGGAAACCATTGAGGATGCGAAGCAGCTGGAAGTGAAAGACCCGGAGCGGTTGTCCTATGTCTCCCAAACGACATTGTCGGTGGATGACTGCACGGAAATCATCGAAGCCTTGAAGGCAAGATTTCCCCTGATCAAAGGTCCCCGCAAAAGCGATATTTGCTACGCCACCCAGAACCGCCAAGACGCCATCAAACAAATGGCGCTGGAATGCGACCTGATGCTCGTGGTGGGCGCGCGCAATAGCTCGAATTCGAACCGCCTGCGGGAATTGGCCGAGCGGCTGGGCTGCGATGCCTATTTGATTGAAGATGCCGAGGCCATCGAAGCGGATTGGTTGCGGGGCAAGACCCGCATCGGGGTGACCGCCGGTGCTTCGGCCCCGGAAGCCCTGGTGGCGGATGTCATTGATTTTCTCCGCCGCAGCGGCGCGACCCAGATCAAGGAAGTGGCGGGGACCAGGGAGGATGTTTCCTTCGTTTTGCCGGTCGCCCTGCGCAACTGAACATTGCCCGTGTTTTGCGATCAGGCTTGCAGCTTATCCAGGTTCGATCGCTTCTCCCGCAGCGCCGAAAGCGAGGACGACAGGCTCTCCCCGCGGTCGCGAGTCCGCGCCACGACCTGTTCCGGCGCATTGGCGAGAAAACGCGCGTTTTCCAATTTACTCCGCACCGCGCGCAGGCTTTTGGTCAGTTTGCCGATTTCCCGCTCCAGGCGGGTTTTCTCCGCTTCGATATCGATCAGTCCGGCCAGCGGCACCAATACTTCCGTGTCCGCTTGAATCGCGGTGGCCGCCCGCGGCGCTTCGCCCGTCAGCCATTCAACCGTGTCCAGATTCGCCAGCAGCTTCAAATCGCGCTGGAATTTTTCGAGCCGCGCCCGTCCGGTATCCGCGCCTGCGGCTTCGCGGCAACGCAGCAGCACGGCAATCCGCTTGCCCGGAGGAATATCCATTTCACCGCGGATCGCGCGAACCGCGCTAACGATTTGTTGCAGCCAAGCGATATCCACCGCGGCTTCGGCATCCACCGCCGCGCCGGATGGTTCGGGATAGGGCCGCCGCATGATGCTGTCGCCTTTGATCGCGAGCAATGGAGCGACACGCTGCCAAATTTCTTCGGTGATAAATGGCATGAAGGGATGCAACAGCCGCAGCAAGCCTTCGAGCACCGTCAGCAATACCCGTCTGCAAGCCGCCGCTGCCGCCGGATTTTCCGTTTCGTTCCACAGGGGCGGTTTGGCTAGTTCCAGATACCAATCGCAAAATTCGCCCCAGATGAACTCGTGCAGGCGGCGCGAGGCGTTGTCGAAACGGTATCGCGCCATGGCTTGCTCCAAATCCACCGCTGCCGCTTCAAAGCGGTCCATAATCCAACGGTCGGCCACCGAGCAATCGGTTTTGGAAATGTTCTCCGCGATGGCTTTGCCTTCGCAGTTCATTAGCGCGAAGCGCGCGGCGTTCCAGATTTTATTGCAGAAATTGCGGAAGCCCTCCATGCGTCCGATGTCGAATTTGATATCGCGGCCGGTGGAGGCGAGCGAATAGAAAGTGAAGCGCAGAGAATCCGTGCCGTAGCCGCGGATGCCCTCGGGAAAGGAAGCGGCAGTGGCGCGTTCGACTTGCTCCTGCAGATGCGGCTGCATCATGCCGTCGGTGCGCTTTGCGATCAGGTCAGGCAAAGATATGCCGTCGATCAGGTCGATGGGGTCGAGGATATTGCCTTTGGACTTGGACATTTTTTGGCCGTGCTCGTCGCGCACGAGGCCGGTGATGTAGACTTTGTGGAAGGGGATTTCCCCGGTGAATTTCAGGGTCATCATGATCATGCGCGCGACCCAGAAGAAGATGATGTCGAAACCCGTCACCAAAACGCTGGTGGGATGATAGCGGTCGAAATAGCCGTCGTCTCCAGAGGTATGCTCCGGGGACCAACCCAAGGTTGAGAAAGTCCACAGCGCGGAAGAGAACCAAGTATCCAGCACATCTTCGTCTTGGCGCAGCGGCAGGTCGTCCGGCAGGTCATATTCGCGGCGCACCGCGGCCTCACCGGCGCCAACATAGACAGTGCCTTGTTCGTCGTACCAGGCGGGAATGCGGTGTCCCCACCACAGTTGGCGGCTGACGCACCAGTCCTGGATATTGCGCATCCAAGCGAAATAAGTGTTTTCCCAGTTGCGCGGCACGAATTCGATGGCGCCTTCCTCAACCGCCCTGATGGCTGGCTCGGCCAAGGATTCCGTGGCCACGTACCACTGCCGGGTGAGGAAGGGTTCGATCACCACACCGCTGCGGTCGCCCCGGGGCACCTTCATGCGGTGGGGTTCGATTTTTTCCAACAGTCCTGCCCGCTGCATATCCTCGACCACCCGCCGGCGCGCTTCGAAGCGGTCCATGCCGCGGTAGGGAGCCGGCGCCTCATCGCCGATGCGGGCCTCGGGAGTGAGGATATTGATCATCGGCAAATCGTGCCGCAGACCCATTTCGTAATCGTTGAAATCGTGGGCGGGGGTGATTTTGACGCAGCCGCTGCCGAACTCTGGGTCGACATAATCGTCGGCGATAACCGGAATACGCCGGTCGCACAGCGGCAGTTCCAGCATTTTGCCAACCAGCTCCCGGTAGCGCGGGTCCGCTGGATGCACGGCCACCGCGGTATCGCCGAGCATGGTTTCCGGTCGTGTGGTGGCGACGACGACATGACTTGTTCCATTGCTGTTTTCGCCAGCCGCGAAGGGATAGCGCAGATGCCACAGCGTGCCGTTTTCCTCTTCCGAGACGACTTCCAAATCCGAAATCGCGGTGAGTAGTTGCGGATCCCAATTCACCAAACGCCGACCGCGGTAAATCAGCCCCCCGCGGTAAAGTTCAATGAATACTTTCTCAACCAGAGCCGATAACTGCGGGTCCATCGTAAAGCGTTCCCGAGACCAATCCAGCGATGATCCCATGCGCCGCAGCTGCTGGGTGATGATGCCGCCGTATTCCTCCTTCCAGCGCCAGACGTGCTCGACGAAAGCGTCGCGGCCGATTTCTTTCCGGGAACTGTCCTCGGCGTTGAGCTGCCGCTCGACGACCATTTGCGTGGCGATGCCGGCGTGGTCGGTACCCACTTGCCACAAGGTATCGCGGCCGCGCATGCGGTGATAACGGATAAGGGCATCCATGATGGCCAGTTGGAAGCCGTGGCCCATATGCAGCCGTCCGGTGACATTCGGCGGCGGAATGGCGATGCTGTAACTTTCGCCATCACCACGGGGCGCGAAGTAGCCCGAATCTTCCCAAGCGCGGTACCAGCGGTCTTCGATGTCCCGTGGTCGATAGGTTTTGTCCATTTCAATCCTGTTCCGTTCCATTGGTGCTTATTGCATGCCGGAGAAATTCCATCAGCAGCGGCACCGGGCGACCGGTGGCGCCTTTCTTCGCGCCTTCGGAAAGCCAGGCGCTGCCGGCGATATCGAGATGGGCCCACGGGTATTGCTTGGTGTAGCGCGACAGGAAACAGGCGGCGGTGATCGTGCCCGCGCGTTTGCCTCCAATATTGGCCATATCGGCGAAATTGCTGTCGAGTTGTTTTTGGTAGTCGTCCCACAGCGGCAGTTGCCACGCCCGGTCGAGGCAGTTTTCACCGCAGCGGAGCAAGCGGTCGATCAATGCTTGGTCGTTGCCGAGCACCACATTGGCATGATTGCCGAAAGTGGCGATGGCGGCACCGGTCAATGTGGCGATATCGATCACGTAGGCGGGTTTGAAGCGTTCCGCGTAGGTCAGGGCATCGCAAAGCACGAGGCGGCCTTCGGCATCGGTATTGAGGATTTCCACGGTCTGCCCGGACATGCTGGCGACGATATCGCCGGGCTTGGTCGCTTTGCTGCCGGGCATGTTCTCGGCCGCAGCCACCATGCCAACCAAATTGATTGGCAAGCCTGACTCCAGCGCCGCGGCAACGGTGCCGAATACGCTGGCGGCCCCGCACATGTCGAACTTCATTTCGTCCATGGCCAATCCTGGCTTCAGGCTGATGCCGCCGGTGTCGAAAGTGATGCCTTTGCCAACCAACACCACTGGCGCGTCGTTCTCGCCGGCCCCCCGGTACCGCATCACAATCAGGCGCGCTTCCTCGACAGAGCCGGCCGCCACCGAAAGCAGGCAACCCATTCCCAGTTCTTTCATTTGTGCTTCATTGAGGACTTCCACTGTTAGGCGTTTGTCGGTGGCGGCCAGTTCCCGCGCCCGCGCCGCCAAGTATTCCGGCGTGCAAATGTTTCCCGGCAAATTGCCGAGTTGGCGGGCGCGATTCACGCCGCGGCCGATGGCAGCGCCGTCGCGCAAGGCTTGCTCGGCATTCGGCGCCAGTGCTGGAATCGAGATCCGTTCAAGCACGGCTGCGCGTTTGATGTCGGTTTTGGTGGCGTCGTAGCGGTAGGCGGCGACCTCGGCTTCCTGGGCCAGTCTGGCCGCCAGCCAAGCCGGATCGATGCCACCAAGCAGCAGCGGCTCAAGGTCGAAATGGACCTGCGGCATATTGCCGTCCAGCACCGCCGCGATTGCCCCGGAGAAGAATTTTGCGGCTTCGGCGGCACCGAATTTTTCCCGTTTGCCTGCGCCCGCGAGCAACACGCGTTTCGCTGCGCAGCCTTCGGGCCCATGCAAGGGCAGACGGTCGCCAAGTTTCCATAGATAGTCGCCGCTGGCGGCGATTTTGCCCAACGCCTCGGTCGCGGCCCCGTCGAGCGCGGCAGCTGGCCCCTCATCTTCCCAAACGGGCACAACCACACAGTCGACCGCGGTCGCCACCCTGGATTCCCGACTCACTGAATATTGCATGGCCCGCTTCCTCCCTTTTTGTGTTCGACACCGATGCCGGAGCGTAATGCTAAGTACTGAGTGATATTCTGGCAACCGAGGGTCGGCGGTCGAACGAATTGAACCAAACCACCGCGAATTTGTCTTACACTGAACAACCACACCAACAACGCAACACGCCAGCTCGGGAGAAGCCGCAATGCCTCGAATCAAGCTCAGCCTGCCCGAAGAATTCACTTTCAGAATGGAAAGAAGCGTTGGCCTCAGTGATTTGAATTACGCCAAACATCTGGACAGCCTGTCCATGCTCGGGCTGCTACACGAGGCGCGGCTGCAATACTTGGCCAGTCTCGGTTTCACCGAGGAGAATATTTTTGGCCTCGGCATGGTTATGACCGACCTTTCGGTGGATTTCCGCTCCGAATCGTTCGCCAATGACGCCCTGATCATTGATGTAGGCATCGGCAAGGTGAACCGTTACGGCATCGATATTTGTCTGCGGGTGACCAACAGCGCGCTCGATTCGGTGGTGTGCGTGGCCAAGATGGGTGTCGTGCTGTTCGATTTCGATAAACACCAGATGGTTGCCGTGCCGGCCCAGCTCAAACAGTTGTTGCAGCCGGCGGCAGCACGGATCGCGTAGCGAACCGCCGTCGCCGCAGCCTTCCCAGGGCGGGCTGAATCTACCACTTACCTCAGGGGATCAGAGGGGCAGGCGCTCGCAAAGGGGCGCTTCGGCGAGTGTGCGTCGGTGAATGATTCGCCGCCCCTGGTTGATTCAAGGTAAAATCGCCGCAAGGGTTTTGTAGCGCCCGAAATCCCGCTCAGCAATTGTCTTGGAGCCCATAATGTCCCGAACTCCTTGTGTCGCCGCGGCGCTGGTTTTGTCCTTGCTGCCGTTTTCCGTCCATTCCCAGCCTTCGGCGCAAGATTGGTTCGATGACGGTCGCGCCGCCGTCGAGCGCAATCTTGCCCTGCGCGGCGCGGAAACCGGCACCGCGAGAAATGTGATTTTGTTCGTCGGCGACGGCATGGGCATATCTACCGTGACCGCCGCCCGCATCTTGGCGGGACAATTGCGGGGGGAATCCGGCGAAGAAAACACGCTGTTTTTTGAGACATTCCCCAATCTGGCGCTGGCCAAAACCTACAACACCGATGCCCAAGTTCCGGATTCAGCCGGCACCATGACCGCGATGGTGACCGGGGTCAAGACCCGGCAGGGCATGATCAGCGTTTCATCCGAGGCCATTTGGGGCGATTGCGATTCACAGCGCGGCAATGAGTTGACCACTTTCCTCGAGTTGGCGGAGCTGCGCGGTTTGGCGACCGGCGTGGTCAGCACGTCCCGCCTGACCCACGCCACCCCGGCGGCGAATTATGCCCACATCATGGGGCGCAACTTCGAATCCGATGCCAACGCGGCGGACATGGACAATCCCGGCGACTGCGCGGATATCGCGCGGCAATTGATCGAATTCGCCGACAATGTGCCGGGTGCCGATGGGCTCGAAGTCGCGCTGGGCGGCGGTCGCCGCGAATTTCAGCCCAATCTGCCGGGCGCCGACCCCGAAACGGACGCGCCGGGCTTCCGGCTCGACGGCCGCGATTTGACCGAAGAGTGGCTGGAGCGCCATGACAACGCGGCCTATGTCTGGAATGCCGAGCAATTCGCGGCAGTCGATGCCGATGAAGTTTCCCATTTGCTGGGCTTGTTCGAGCCGTCGCATATGCTGTACGAATTCGACCGCGAAAACGATACCGCCGGCGAGCCGAGCCTGACGGAAATGACTGTGAAGGCCATCGAAATTCTGTCCAAAAATCCACGCGGCTACTACCTGAATGTCGAAGCCGCTCGCATCGACCACGCCCATCATGAAATCAATCCACACCGGGCGCTGCTCGATACGATCGAATTCGCGCGCGCGGTGGAAGCCGCGTATCGAATGGTGGATTTGTCGGAAACGCTGATCATTGTCACCGCCGACCACAGCCATGTTTTCACCATCGCCGGATATCCAGCCCGCGGCAATCCGATCTTGGGCAAAGTGGCGGGGGCCGACGGGGTGCCGATACTTGCCGAGGACAACATGCCCTACACCACGCTGGGTTACATCAATGGCACGAACGCCGGTCGGCACGACGATTTGAGCGAAGTCGATACCGAACACGAAAGCTTCCGCCCGCAAACCTTGGTGCCGCTGCTGTCGGAGACCCATGGCGGGGAGGATGTGGCGGTTTACGCCACGGGCGCGGGGTCGGATTTGGTGCGCGGCGTGATTGAACAGAACGTGCTTTTCCATATCATGATGGAAGCCGCGCAGCTGGAGTCGCGTTAACGCGCCCGCGCCGCGCCTGTCGTGGTCATTGCCGACAACACCCAGGCGGCGGGCGGGGCGGGTTCGGCGGCGACCCGCCAAGGGAGCCGGTTCAAGTCGTAGGTCGGCGGGGCAGCATAATCACCCGGCTCCGCGACAGGCGGTCGTGGGCGGCGGCGCCTTCCGGGTCGAAATACAGCCACAAGTATCCAAGGCCGAACAAAAAAAACGCGGGCCAAGCGCAGAGCCAGCGCAGCAAGGCTTGGTGCGGCGTCATGACTGCGCCGTCCCGGGCCAGAGCCTGAATGCGCCAAGCGACCATGCCCAAGGTCTGGCCGCCGCGAGTCCAGAACCCGATGTAAAACGCCGCCGCACTCCCGCACATCAGTGCGAACAGCAGCAGACCAAACAGCGGATGGGTTTCGACGCGCCCATCCACAACGACATTGGTTTCGGTGCCGGCGACGAATTGCGCCAAAAAGCCCAGCATCATCCAAATCGCCAACACCAGAACCGCATCGTACAGCAGGGCCGCGAGCCGCCGGAACAATCCGGCCGCAGGGAAACTTCCGTTCCCCGGCTTGGGTGCTGCGCCGACCGACTCGATCATCGCGTCGCCATCGCCTGCGCGCGCTTGCCCAATCTCTGTAATCGCTACAGGTCTTTGACGGCTTGTATCAGTTCACTGGCCGCTTTCTGGCCGTCGCCAAACAGCATTTTCGTGTTGGAGGCGAAGAATAGCGGGTTTTCCACCCCGGAAAATCCAGCGCCGCGGCCGCGCTTGATGACGATGACATTGTCGGAATCCACGGCATCGAGGATGGGCATACCGAACAGCGGACTGGAGGCGTCGGTTTTGGCCGAGGGATTCACCACGTCATTGGCGCCGATGACCAATGTTACAGTGGTGTTCTTGAAATCGGCGTTGATGTCTTCCATGTCGTAAATCATGTCATAGGGAACACCAGCTTCGGCGAGCAAAACATTCATATGCCCGGGCATGCGTCCGGCGACGGGGTGAATCGCGAATTTGACTTTGACGCCGCGCTCGTTCAACAACTGCACGAGTTCCCAGATTTTGTGCTGCGCTTGGGCGACCGCCATGCCGTAGCCGGGAATGATGATCGCTTGGTCGGCAAAAGCCATCAAAATCCCCGCGTCTTGGGCTTGGATTTCCTTCATTTCTTGGTCGCCGTCGGCGGTTGCCGCAGTGCCGGTGCCGACGCCGGCGAAGAAAACATTGGCGACTGACCGGTTCATCGCCACCGCCATCAAATGGGTGAGCAGCGAGCCGGCCGATCCGACAACGATGCCGGCGATAATCATGGCGGCGTTGCCGAGGACATAGCCTTCGAATCCGACCGCGAGCCCGGTGAGCGCATTGAACAGGGAAATAATTACCGGCATGTCCGCGCCGCCCACGGGCACGGTGACAAAAACGCCCAGAAGCAGCGCCAGGGCGTAAAAAACAACGATCAGTGTCAGGTCGCCCGAAACGTAGACCAGCACCGCGAACACCACCGTGGTCACCGCCAGCACGGCATTGACAAAATGTTGCCCCGGCACGAGGTTGCTCAAATGCAGACGACCGTCAAGCTTGGCCCAGGCGATAATGCTGCCGCTGAAGGAAACCGTGCCGATGACCGCGCCGAGAATCGCCAAAATCGCCACATCGACACCGAGATAGCTGGCCACGCCCCCGCCGGGCCCTGTCGCGTCGCTCGCCTTCAGCAGTTCCACCGCGGCGATGGCGGCCGCCGCGCCGCCGCCCATGCCGTTGTACATGGCGATCATTTGCGGCATGTCGGTCATGGCGACGCGTTTGCCGCTGATCCAAGCAAAACCGCCGCCGATTGCGATGCCGGCAGCAATGAGCGATAAATTCACTGTCAGTTGATCGCTCTCCAGCAATTCCGGCGTTCCGAATGTAACCACGGTCGCCAACACCATGCCCAGACCGGCCCAGACGATGCCGCGGCGGGCCGTGACCGGCGAACTCATTTGTTTAAGGCCGACGATGAACAACACCGCGGCGGCGAGATAGCTGGCTTCGATAATCCAGTCCATGGTTCAGTCTCCCGCTTTCGCGCCGCGCTTGTTGCTGGACTTGAACATTTCCAACATGCGCTCAGTAACCACGTAACCGCCAACGGCGTTGCCCGCCGCCAGCAGCACGGCGGCAAAGCCGATGATTTGCTCGGCGGTCGTATCGGCGATTCCGAGCGCGTACATGGCGCCCACCAAGACGATGCCGTGGACGAAATTCGAACCCGACATCAACGGCGTATGCAGAATCACCGGCACGCGGGCGATGATTTCGTAGCCGGTGAAGCCGGCGAGCAGAAAAATATAAATCGCCGCTAGTCCTTCAATCATTGCTCTGTTCCGGTTGATTGGTCCAATTTTTTGGCGCTGGAGGTTTCCAGTCGCCCGCGAATCTCCGTGCGAAGGATCGAACCGCCGTGGGTGACCAAGCTGTCCTTGATGATTTCGTCTTCGAGGTCGATATGGATCGCGCCGTCTTTGATCAGTAAATCGAGGAAGGCCAGCAAATTCTTCGCGTAAAGTTCACTGCCGTGACCACCCATGCGGCCCGGCAGATTCTCCGGCCCATCGATGACGACGCCCGCGTGGTGGCATACTTCGCCATGGCGGGTTAGTTCGCAGTTGCCGCCGCCTTCCGCCGCCAAATCGATGATTACCGAGCCGCCGCGCATGTTTTCGACCATATCCCGGCTGATGATGCGCGGCGACGGTCGACCGGGGATCGCCGCGGTGGTAATGACCACATCGGCTTGGGCGACATGTTTGGCGAGGATGTCCTGCTGCCGCGCTTTCTCTTCATCTGTGAGTTCGCGCGCATAGCCGCCGGTGCCTTCCGCCTGTACTTGGGTATCGACGAAGCGCGCGCCGAGAGATTCCACCTGTTCCTTCACCGCCCCGCGCACATCGTAGCCTTCAACCACCGCGCCGAGCCGTTTCGCGGTCGCGATGGCTTGCAAACCGGCCACGCCGGCGCCGATCACCAGCACTTTCGATGGGCGGATCGTTCCCGCCGCGGTGGTCAGCATCGGAAAAAACTTGCCAAGATGGTTCGCCCCCAGCAGCACCGCCTTGTAGCCGGCGATGCTGGCTTGAGAGGAAAGCGCGTCCATCGCCTGGGCGCGGGATATGCGCGGGATCAACTCGACGCTGAACGCGCTGATATTGCGGCGGGCAAGTTGCTCGAAGCGTTGCGGCTCGGAGTGGGGGTTGAGAAAGCCAATTAGCGTCGAGCCTTCGCGCAGCAGCCCGATCTGTGCATTGGTCGGTGGATTGACGATCAGGCTGATATCGGTTTTGCCGAGCATCTCGGCGGCACTGGCGACGATTTCAGCACCTTGCGGCCCGCGTTTTTCGTGGTCTCCGCCCTTGTTGTTCCCAGCATCGGCGTAACCGCCGTCGGCATGGCCGCTGCGCTCTCCGGCGCCGGCTTCCACAGCGACCCGCAAGCCTTTGCCGGCCAGGCGCTTTACCGCGTCTGGGGTTAGCGAGACGCGATGCTCTCCTTCGCGCGTTTCTCTCGGAACACAGATCTGAATCGCCATTTCCATTCCCCGGTCGGCCCCCCGTTTGCTGGGCAGGCAGTATAGCCGGAAGCTGTCTCGTTGCAAGCGGTGGGTGTCCCGCATGGCTCTCACGCTTGCTCCCGCGGCTGCTCCAGCGATGGGTGTCCGGTGTTTGGGCATGGGTGTCCCATGTTCGGCCGTGGCTATGAATAAATATTTATTTATTCAGGTTAATTTGAAAATCTGTTACATTTGAATGAAGCAGCGCAGGAAGCACAGGTTGAATGACTTTGCCGACAACGGACCTCGCCAATCCCGCCGGCTCCGGGGATCAAGTCGAAATCCCCGATATTCTCGATGCGATTTCGCGCGCCTCCGTTGGATCTCTTGGCAGGTTGAAAACAGCATTCAAAGAACAGGCTTTGCGGCGCGCAGTTGCCATGCTGGAACGGGCGGCATCGATTCGCATCATTTACGCTGCCGACGCGTTTCCGGCGGCCGCCTTGCTGCGGACGGGCTTGAATGAACAAGCACGCGTTTGCGTCATGCCGCCTTCAAGCGCGGCCCCGGCAGTGGCGGAAGATCTGCTAATCGTGATTGGTCGGTTTGGTGACGACCGTGGGGGCAGGGAAGCGTCACGGCTCCACGCGGCTTTGGTCGAGGCGAAAACACGCGAGATTCCAATCCTTGCGATCTCGGAATCGCGGTTGTGCTGGAGTGAAGAAACCGGGAGCGGGGGAGCCACCGAGGAAGTTTGCCATCTCCGCCTGCCGCGCTCGAAGTCGCGGCCCTTCGGGGCGCGACCGCTGGCGGATCAGATTGCCTTGGCCCAATCGCTGTTGATCGCGCTTGAGCGGCTCCGCAACGGCGCATATTGATTGTGCTAGTATTTTCCCGGTTCGGGAGATTCACATGATCTTTTCCCATCAGTGCTTGGAAATCCACCGGATTGGCAAGCATATCGGTGCAGTATCCGCACTGAGCGTTGCGCTCGCCGGTTCGGCGCTGTGTGCCGCCGCGCCGGCGGCTGAAAGCGCGCCAGGGGCCGAAAACCAGAACATCCCCCGCACCGCCGACGGTCGTCCTGACTTTAACGGCATTTGGCAGGCCATCGGTTCGGCGCATTACGATATCGAGCCACACGCCGCGGATTTCGGGCCTTTGCCGGAAACCGGTGCCACCGGCGCTATTCCCGCGGGGCTTGGCGTGGTGGTCGGAGGGGAGATTCCCTACACCCCGGAGGCGCGGGCGCGGCAGCAATTGAATAAGTCCGATTGGCTGGCGCTCGATCCGGTGGTCAAATGCTATATGCCCGGTATTCCGCGGGCGAATTATCTGCCGTTTCCGTTCCAGATCATTCAGTCGCCCAACCATGTGGTGTTCGCCTATGAATTTGCTAGCGCCAGCCGCATCGGTTATGTCGATCAGCCGGATTTCGAAGCGCCCATCTATACGTGGATGGGACACAATCTAGTTCGCTTCGAGGATGACGAAATGGTCATCGAAGTCACCGATCAAGTCCCCGATACCTGGTTCGATCACGCAGGCAATCATCATACCGAGGACCTCAAAGTGACCGAACGCTGGTCTCATATGAGCCGCGATGTGCTGCTGTACGAAGCGACTTTAGAAGATCCGGTGGTCTATACCGAGCCGTGGACCATCCGCATGCCGCTTTACCGGCGCTTGGACGAGAACATGCAGCTGCTCGAGTTCAAGTGCGTGGAGTTCACCGAGGAATTGCTGTACGGACACTTGCGGCGGCTTGCGGAAGACGAAACGGGCAATCAAAGCCAGTAGCCGAATCCGCCCACAGCGGCGCACAATCCGGCGAATCGAAGTCGTTCCTTCGGGCTCCGCGACGGGGGTGGTTGGTGCCGCGGGGCGAATGAGACCGGGGGGACTGCTTCGGCTCGTTGCCGATTCAGCGCGATATCGTGCTGAATCGGGTGTCGCGGGCCGCCAGCGCGCGATCGATGATGGACGCGACCGTGCTGACTATCAACAGCCAGCAAAGCAGGGCCGCGGCTTGGGTCAGCAGTTCCCGCCATTCTCCCTCCGCTTGCAGGCGCGCCGTCGCGATCAGCAGCGGCGGCACGAAGTACAGAATGCCGTTCCAACGTCCGAGAAAACTCATACGCAGGGATTTGCGCCGCTGCAACCAGTGCGAATCGAGCACGTACTGTAGAAATGCGGCGGTGATCAGCGGTGGAAGCAGCCACGGCGCCAAGCCGGCGCTTGCGGCGGCGGCCAAGCAGGCGCTGACAAACAGGCAATCGGTGGCGTGATCGAACAGCTGTCCCACCGCCGACGCGGTACCCCGGGTCCGCGCCGCCTTGCCGTCGAGCACATCCGAAGCGATGGCCGCAAGCAAGGTCGCCACTAATGCCGTTGGCGGCAGCAAAGACTCGTCCGCGATCGCCAACGCCACGGGAACCGCCAGCAGCAGGCGCAGACCGGTCAGCAGATTGGCCATATTCAATCGAACAGGTCGCGCTGTGCCCGACGCCAGAACAACAAGCCGATGACCGCGTTGAACAAGATGAAGAAATTGTGCTGCACCAAGCCGAAGGCTGCCATCTGTCCTTCATTTTCGGGAAACAGAATGACCCAGAAAGTAATGGCGGCGGCACGCATCGGCGTCGGCACCGTCGCGGCGAAAAAAATCACCGGCAAATACGGCAGCAGCGTCCAGAAGGAAACTTCGACCCCGAACAGATTCAAGGCCACCGTGTAAACCAGCACTGCCGCCAGCAGGGCCGGGGAGCGCAGCAGGAAGAAATACAGATAATGCCTCGCGCCGGCACGGTTGAAGGCATGCAGGATGCGGCGCTCGCGCAAGCGCAGGCCGGGCAGCAGCAGACCCTTGAAATAGGCCAGCCATACAAGCCAGAACAGACCGCCGAACAAGGCGATGTAGGGAATCAGGCCAAAAGATTCCGGCAATGAAAAAGTGGCGGAAGCGAGACCCAATCCGCCGGAGCCGTAACCGATGGTGGCCCAAATCAACAGATAGAAAACTTCACAGAACATAATGAACAGCATTACCGATCCCACTTCCCATCCCGGAACTTGGTGGCGGCGGTTGAGGTAGTAGGCCATGGCGCCTTTGCCGATCTGTTCATTGAAGATGGAAACAATGTAGGCACTGGCGCGCACCGGCAAAAGATCCCGGTAGCGGATTTCGCGGATGAACCAATTCAGCGCGCGGGATACGACCAAAGTATCGATGGCGAAGTAGAACAGCGAATAGGCCATCATCAGCAGTAGCCACCAGCCCCATTGGACTTCGGCAAATACGCCGGCCATGTATGCCGCCACGGACAGCCCTTCGCGGGCCGCGGCGCCGGCGATGCGGAAGTACAAGTAGGTGAAGCAGGCGATGGTGATGAGCAGGAAAATCGCGCGCCCGATGCGGCCGCCGGCTTTCGATGGTTTAGGTTCCGTCATGGGGGACTGGCCTCCGGCGGTCTCGCCTTCAGCAGTTTCTCGAGAGTTTCGCGCAAAGGCGTCAATTTGATGCCGAGCGCCGTGTCGGCATTGGTTTCCACGTCCTCATCCGCGGTAATCACATCGATCACCGACGGCGTGATGCCGCCGCCGCGGATGCGGCTGCCGATGCGGGCTCCGAGCTTGGCCAACCAAATCGGCGCAGGCCGAATCCGCAGGCTCCGTCCATGTAGTTCCGCTGTTTCCCGCACAAGATCGCTATGGGCGATCCGCCGAGGCCCGGCCAGTTCATAGATGCCGGCCCGCGGCTCCCGGCAGGCGCTGAGTATCGCGGCACATAAATCGTCCACATCCAGCGGTCGCAAACGATATCGGCCGCCGCCCAGCAGACGGACGCTGCCGCGTTCAACGGCGGCGAGCAGGGCCGCGGCGCCCGCGCTGCCGGGGCCGAGCAAAATGGGAGTGCGGATCACAACCCCGGTTGGTTGGGCCGCGGCGACGATTTGTTCGGCTTCGCCTTTGGAACGCAAATACGGATTGGTGCTTTCGGCTGATGCGCCGAGCACGCTGGTGAAGACCAGCGAGCGCAGGCCACGGCGTTCGGCGCCGGCCGCCACCCGCGCCGTGACATCGACATTGGCTTCGTGGTAATCGGTATTGCGCCCGGGTACCAGGATGCCGGCGAGATGCACCACGCTGTCGCAGTCTTCCAGCAAGGCATCCAAGCTACCGTCATCCTTGTAAGAAATAGTCTTCGGTGCAATCGATTCGGCCGTCGGCAGCGAACGCCGGGCGCGTTCCGAGCGGACTCCCGCATTGACGCGGATGTTGGCCTTGGCCGCACGTCTCAGCAGGCGCAGACCGACGCTGCTGTTGGCTCCGGTGACCGCGATCTTCATCGGCCCGCCGCAGTGTTGCGAATACAGCCCATAAAGCGCGGAGCGGGGAACAGCGGCCAAGGAGAGGGGGCCGAAGCAAGACTTTCGATTAATTCATGTGGTAATAATATTCTCATAAATATTGATAATATTTGGAAAATTTAACCGGGAAGTTGTCGGGCTTGGCGCGCCTCTCCGATGATTCGGATTCAGGCAAAACCGGCGTCGGCTTTGATTCTTTTGGCGCGGCGCCGTCGACCAGCCGGATCAAGCGCGATGGTTTCCAATTCGGGCGCGGCGAAAGCGCGGCGCGCCTGCACCGGCTTGGCGTCCCGGTACAGCGTGGTTCGCATGCGCGGAGTTCGATTGATACCTGCGATGACGGCCTCGATTTGCGCCGGTGGCCATTCCTGCCCATGAGTGGCGCCCGCGGCGCGGGTGATGCTTTCGTTCATGAGACTACCGCCGAGATCGTTGGCTCCGGCCGCCAACGCCAACAGCGCGCCGTCGCGCCCGAGCTTGACCCACGAAGTCTGGATATTATCGATTAGTTCGTGCAGCACCAGCCGCGGCACGGCGTGCATCAGCAGCGCCTCGCGGAAACTCGGCCCGGCGCGGGAGCGGCCTTTCAGATACATGGGCGCCTCGGTTGCGACGTAGGGCAAGGGCACGAACTCCGTGAAGCCGCCGCTGCGCGCCTGCAAATCGCGAACCGCCAACAGATGCGCCGCCCAATGTTCAGGTGCCTCGACGTGGCCGAACATGATCGTTGCCGTGCTGCGCAGGCCGATCTCGTGGGCAGTGGCCATGACTTCCAGCCATTGGGCGGTGTTGAGCTTGTCCGCGCAGATAATCCGCCTGATATCGTCGTGGAGGATTTCCGCGGCGGTGCCGGGCAGGCTGCCCAGGCCCGCGTCGCGCAGCTTTCGCAAAAACTCTACCAGCCCGATACCGAGCGTCGCCGCACCCTGCTGGACTTCCAGGGGCGAGAAAGCATGGATATGGATCTCCGGCGCCGCTTGGCGTACGGTGCCGAGAATGTCGAGATAGGTTTGTCCGGTGTAGTCGGGATGAATGCCGCCCTGCATACAAACTTCGCTGGCTCCACGGCGCCAGGCTTCGCTGGCGCGCCGGGCCAGCTCTGCTGCCGAGATATCGTAGGGCCGGCCACGCAGATTTTCGCTCAGTTTGCCTTTGGAGAAAGCGCAGAATTGGCAGCGGAAATAGCAGACATTGGTGTAGTTGATATTGCGGTTTACGATATAGCTTACGCTGTCGCCGACGGCTTCGCGGCGGAGCGCGTCGGCGTTTTGGACTACGTGGGAGAAATCCGCACCGCGGACACGGAACAGGCGGGCGACTTGATCATTCGACAAGGCTTTGCCGAGCCGGCAAGCATCGACCAATCCGCGCACCTCGGCGGACACCGCGGCGGCTTCCGGGCGCTTGCGCAGCAAGTCGGATTCCAACCGGGGCGTCTTGCCCGAGCGCCCCGGAGTCCAGCGGTCGCGTTTGGCGAATCCTTCGGCATCCAGTTGTTTTAGCACCGCGGGCCGCATATTCGGGTCGAGCCATTTTCCGGGCTGGCGCGCGTACTCCGGGTAAATCGTCAGGCGTTCGTCGAGAAAACTGCCGGCGTCGCGGGTCTGGGCGGCCAATTCCTCGAGCTGCGGCCAAGGCGCTTCCGGGTTGACGTGATCCGGTGTCAGGGGCGAGACGCCGCCCCAGTCGTTTATGCCGGCGGCGATGAGTTGTTCGAGCGCGCCGGGACTGAGATTCGGCGGTGCTTGGATATTCATATTGGACCCGAAAATCAGCCGCGCCGCGGCGATGGTCCAAACCAGCTCTTCGAGATTAGGCTCCAGGGCGCGGGCCATTTTGGTGCCGGGCTTGGCGCGGAAGTTCTGGATGATGACCTCTTGAACGTGGCCGTGGCGCCGGTGCAGCGCCCGGATGGCGAGCAGCGCTTCGATGCGTTCGCGACGGGTTTCTCCGATGCCGATCAGAATGCCTGTGGTGAACGGAACCGATGCCGTGCCGGCGCGGTCCATGGTGGCCAGCCGCGTCGCCGGCACTTTGTCGGGCGAACCATGATGTGGCATGCCGGGTTCGCATAGACGTGGTGACGCGGATTCGAGCATGATGCCCATGGAAGCGCTGACCGGTCGCAACATGGCGATTTCCACCGCGCTCATATTGCCGGCATTGATGTGGGGCAACAGGCCGGTTTGCTCGTGAACGGCGCTGGCCACTTCGGCGAGATAATGCAAAGTGCTTTCAAAGCCCATTTCGGCGAGCACGTCCCGCGCCGCGCGGTAACGCAATTCCGGTTTTTCGCCTAAAGTGAACAGCGCTTCCCGACAGCCGAGTTCGGCGCCGCGCCGGCAGATTTCCAGCACTTCGTCCACGGCGAGATAGGGTGCCCGCACTTTGCGCGGCACGGTGGCGAAAGTGCAGTAATGGCAGACGTCCCGGCAGAGATGCGTCAGCGGAATAAACACCTTGCGGGAATACGTGACGATTCCGCCATGCCGCGCATCGCGCAGCTCCCGCGCTTGGGTCGCCAAAGCGGATGCGTCGCGATTTTCCGCCAGCAAAAGCGCTTGTTCGTCAGTCATGTTCACGGCAGGCAGTGTAAGTGATTAGCCGAGTGCGCAACAAGCGCCGCAACCAAAATCACCTGCGGGGACACCCATCGCACGACAGCACGGAACGCGTACAAATGGGACACCCATCGGGAGGTGAGGAACGCTCGGCGCAGACATGGGACACCCATCGAAAACGGCAAAGTGCTCACATGGGGCACCCATTGGGGGGCAAAAAAGTAGTAGGAAACATCCATCGGAGCGCAAGGGTTGGGGGGTTCTTACCTGAGTTGCGAAACGTATTTCAGATCGCGGCGGCGGAGACCGTTGTCAGCAGGGCCAGTGCCGCGACCCAACAGTGCCATTGGATTCGTGACACGAGAACCTTTTTCTTCCTCCGCTCACGACTGAGAAGCAGTCGTTGGGTGTGCGAAGCTCCACCTGCGTGATCCGTTCCAAGCCTTGATAGGGCTTCGATTATGGATCGAGTTGCGGGCCCAGCGGGGCGCCGTCGGCGCCGCCAAGAGTTTCGGCAGTGGTCGCCAGCGGGTCGGTGATGGCCTCCATGGCTTCGGCCAACGTCATCAGCCGCTCGAACTCCTCAGGATGACGGTTGCCGACATCGTAGTTTTCACCGGGATCCGCCGCGAGATCGAACAGCTTCGGTCCAGAAAAGCGACGGAAAGGGATGGAGCCGTTGCGGTAGTAGGTTTTGAGCACGAGCTTGAAGCGGTCATCGCGAACGGCGGCGAGATCATTGGCATCAAAGAAGTAAAGCACATCGTGCGGGCTGGACGTGCCGCGGATCCACATGTCGGTGATATCGCGGCCGTCGATGGCGCGATCAGCGGGCACTTCCGCTCCGGCCAGCCGGGCGAAAGTCGGCAGCAAATCGATAGTCATCGCCATTTCATCGATTACCAGGCCAGCGGGAATCTGCGCCGGCCAACGCGCCAAGAAGGGCACGTGGTAGCCACCTTCGTAAGTTTCGCCTTTGCGCGCCCGCAGCGGCCCGGAACTGCCTTGGAACCAAGGGCCATTGTCGCTGGTGAACAGTATCAGTGTATTGTCTGCAATGCCGTGGTCGTCGAGCACGGCGAGAATGCGGCCAACCGAATCATCTATGGTCGCCACGGTATCGCCGTAGTCGCCAGCCCGGCTGCGCCCGGCGTGGCGCGGCGCCGGAACGGCGGGATAATGTGGATGGCTGTGGGCGTAGTAGAGGAAAAACGGCTGTCCGGCGTTTTCGCCGATGAAGCGCAGGGCTTCTGTGGTGTACTGGTCGGACAAGTTCGCCTGATCGATATCCTCTTCGATCCGTTCGGTGCCACGGTACAAATCGAACGGCACCATGTCGTTCGAATAGGCAACCCCGAAAAAGCTGTCGAAGCCTTGGCTGGTAGGCCAAAATTCCAAGCGATGCCCCAGATGCCATTTGCCGATCATACCGGTGCTGTAGCCGGTTTCCTTGAGCATTTCGGCGATGGTGATTTCACCAGGTGGCATGCCCCAGGTCGAATGCGGGCGGGTGACGTGCTGCATACCCGAACGCGGCGCGTAGCGACCGGTCAACAGGGCCGCTCGGCTTGGCGTACAAACGTTGGATGCGGAGTACCAGTTGGTCATGATTACGCCTTCCGCACCGAGCCGGTCGATGTTGGGCGTATCGATCAAGCTTGAGCCGAAAGCCGACAAATCGCCATAGCCGAGATCATCAACGAAAACGACGATGATATTCGGGCGAGGCGCCGCCGCGGCTTGGTCCGCTTCCAAGGCCGAAGCGGCAAGGAGCGGGGACAGCGCCAATGCGGCCAACAAGGCGAGCGAATGGCTGAGGGAGCTAAATTCTCCGAGATCGTTCGTTGATCGATTCCGCATTCCGATTCTCCGCGATGCGTGACCATCTTGCATCACTCATTTTCCGGTTCTCGAGTTTCTTCTGCTCCATCTTAGCTACGCTACCTTAGCTTTCTCATGCTATTCCAAAGAATTGCCAACAATATCTTCCCCATTTATTGACATCCACCCCAAACATGCTAGCTAAATTTGGCCTTCCAAGAAGGTGCCGCGGCCCGCCGCAAGTTCGGCGTTGGGCGGTGCAGTCGCAGGCTGCTCCAAGCCCGGCCACATGCGCTCCACCATTGCCGATTCGTCATCCGTGGACCAATCGTCCACCCGTGCGTTGAAGCGCCCCATCGCCGCGCGCATCCGTCTCAGCGGCATGGCGTATTGCGCGTCTCCGGCGAGATTGTCGAGTTCGTGGGGATCCGCCCAGAGGTCGTACAATTCTTCTTGCGGTCGGGGAACCGTGAAATACTGCCTGATATGCGGCGGTAACTCTCCCGCCGCTTCCAGCCGCCAAAGTTCCCGCATGAAACGGAGCAGGTCGCGGTAGGCGAGGCGGCAGAAGAAGGGCTGATCGTTTTGGTGATTGCGGATGTATTTCCAGCGCTGGTCCCGCACGGCGCGCATGTGGTCCGGCACCTCGCCGTGGCGATCCATGGCGGCGTGGATGTAGCCGCGCTCGGGGCCCGCGTGGTCGCCGAGGAAGATGCGACCGTGCATCCATCCGGGAACTTCGACACCGGCAAGATCAAGCACAGTCGGCGCGACATCGACAAAGCTCACGAGTTCGCCATTGCGCGTGCCGGCACCCCGACCGTCGGTCCAGCGCACCATGAATGGCACCCGCAACCCACTGTCGTAGAGCGAGCGCTTTGCCCGGGGTAGTCCGTCCCCGTGATCGCTGGTGACGATTACGATGGTGTTTTCCGCCAGCCCGTCTTGTTCCAATTCGGCGAGCAGGCGGGCCACGATTCGTTCAGCGTGGAAGATATTGTCGAGCATCTGCGCGTATTCGGCGCGCACCGGCGAGGAATTGGGCAGGAACGGCGGTAGTTCGAGCGTGTTCGGGTCGTGGGCCGGCTCGCGGCCACTGATTTCGGTTCGCAACACCTCCAAGATTCGGGGAGCCTGCGGATGGCTGTCCGTGCCCAAGTTGAGCGGAAAATTGCGGCTTTCGTGGGTCTGCGCGATATTGACCATGGCGAAAAATGGCTGTTCCATGGTTCGATTCTGGTCGTGGTCGCGCCAAGGATATTCCGCATTCGAATCGTCCCAAATGGTGAATGGCCCGCCGGTGATGCTCAAACCGAACTGATAATCGGTCTTGCCGTTATTGCTGGTGTAATAGCCCGACGCGCGCAACAATTCTGGAAAGGCTTTCACATGGGGCGGTGGTACCGCCGTGTAGGGAAGCCTGCCGCCATCGGGCAGTTTTGCGCCCTGCAGTGCGCGCATTTGCTGGGCGCCGATGGATTGTTGATGCATTCCCACGATTAATGCCGCGCGGCTTGGAGCGCATACGCCGGCAGTTGTGAAAACGTTTTCATACAGAACCGACTGAGAGGCGAAATCATCCAACACCGGTGTCCGCGCTCGCGGGTCACCGTACGCGCCGATATGCGGACTCATATCCTCGAAAACTATAAATAGGAAATTGGGGCGGCCATTCTCGGACGCGGTCGCGCCGGGCATTGCCGCGGCTGTCAGCGCCAGCAAACAAAATCGCAACCACGGCAATCTATCAATCATGGGCGGTCTCAATCGCATTTTTTAGCTCCCCGGTCGCCGAGAGAGTCTACTCCATATTTCGTCCGCTTGGCTGATGGTGGTTGTCCCATGTCCCTCTCAGGACACCGCCCATGGGTGTCCCGTCCCCTGTTTTCGTACTTTGCACTTCGCGGGATATCGATGGGTGTCCCCTGTTTTTATGGTAGCTTTTGAGCATTCGGTGAAACGGCGGGAGTCGGGTATGAGTGAATCGGTGGTGGGCTTCGCGCCTAAAACCATGAAAATCAGTGTGTTGACCGCGGCACTGCAGGAGTTGACGCCGCGGAAGGCCCGCGATGCGGATCCAGACTTGGCGGTGGAGGACTGGCTGGCTTTTTCCCGCGATATTGGCTCGCCTTATATTCAGTTATCCGCGGCGTTGCATCCCGGTCTGAGTGATGTGCCGGCCGAGACGATGCTGGATCCGGTGGCCAATACGCTGGATCTGCGGACGCCCTTCACCCCGGCCCGGGCCGACCGCGTTCGGGCGGCAATGGAAAAGACCGGTGTCGGCCTTTCCGATTTGGCCTATTTCGACAACATGCTCGTGGCCGACGACCACGCCCGCCGGGCCAAGCACAAATTCATGCTGCGCGTATTCGACGCGGCGGTGCTGCTCGGCACCGATGCCGTTTGCGGCTTTGTCGGGCGTAATTACGCCCTCGATATGGACCCGAATCTGGCGATGTTCGAACACGAGTTCATTCCGCTGCTGAAGGAGGCCAAGGCCCGCGGGCTGACCTTCCGCGTCGAGCAGTGCCCGATGCCTGGTTGGACATCCAAAGATTGTTGGCACAACAATATCGCCTATGCCCCCGGCCCGTGGATCGCCCTGCATCGAATTTGTGAAAAGCACGGCGTCGGCGATCAATTCCGCATTCACTACGACCCGTCGCATTCGGTACTTATGGGCCAGGATACGCGCTCAATGTTTCAATATCTCAAAGACGAGGGCTACGGTTTCTTGATAGACGGCTTCCACGTCAAGGGGCAAGTTATTGACTCCAAAGGTATTTCGGCTTGGGGTTTCGGTGGTCAGAGCATGGAGCGCGGCGATTGGGCATTCGGCGCGCCCGATGCGGACCCCGCCGCGCAGGCCAATGCTTGGAAGAAGCAAACCGCCATCTGCGAGCATGAACTGCCCGGCACGGCGAAACACGATCCGCTGGCGTATCTGCAAAACCGCAGCGTCGACTGGCTCGACCACCAGCTGGCGGCGCGGGAACTGCTCGATATCGATCCCGCCGAGATGTATCTCGTCGTCGAACACGAATACCCGCCGGCGCGCATCCAAGACAAGGACAGGCTGATGCCGATACTTGAAGGCTCGGTCGCTTTCACCCGGGCCATCGATGAGGCGGCGGCGGCGATGTTCGCGCTGCAACAGGAAGTAATGGCGGCACAGGGTATTCCAGTGCAAGGCATCGGTCGGGAGGCGTACCGTTCATGAGGACGCTCAGGGCCGGTATTGTCGGTGGCGGTCGGGGCGCCTTTATCGGCGCTGTCCACCGTATCGCCGTGGAACTCGACGGCGAAGCGCGGGTGGTCGCCGGCGCGATGTCTTCCGACCCGGCAACGGCCAAGGCCAGCGCCGCGGCGTGGCGTCTCGACCGTTCCTATGACTCCTTCGAGATCATGGCCGCCAGGGAAGCCGAGCGTGGGGACGGTATCGATTTCGTCATCATCGCGACACCGAATCATCTGCATTTGCCGGTGGCTAAGGCGTTTCTGGCCGCCGGCATCAATGTGGTTTGCGACAAGCCGCTGGCGTTGAATCTCGCGGATGCGCGGAAACTCGGTGAATTGGTCGCGGCCAGCGGCAAACTGTTCACCTTGACCCACGCCTACAGCGGCTATCCCATGGTGCGCGAAGCCCGCGACCTCGTCGCCGCCGGCCGTCTCGGCGAATTGCGCAAAGTGCAGGTGGAATACAACCAGGACTGGCTTATGTTGCCGCTCGAGCGCGAGGGCAACAAGCAGGCTGAATGGCGGACGGATCCGGCGCGTTCTGGAGTCAGCTGCTGTGTCGGCGATATCGGCACCCACGCCAAGCATCTCGCGGAATTTATCAGCGGTCGGCGGCTGCGCTCGCTGTGCGCCGAGTTGTCAATCTTTGTAAAAGGGCGGCAACTCGACGACGATGCCAGCATGTTGCTGCGCTTCGATGGCGGCCTGCGCGGCACGCTGGTATGTTCGCAGATCGCCTGCGGCGAGGAAAACGGCCTCAATATCCGTCTCTATGGCAGCCAGGCCGGACTCGAATGGCATCAAATGGAACCGAACACCCTCAAGTTGAAGCCCGCCGGGGAAGGCTGGCGGCGCTACCGCAGCGGCGGCGCCTATCTCGGCGAAGCGGCGGCGCGGGCCACCCGGACGCCGGCGGGCCATCCAGAGGGTTACCTGGAAGCCTTCGCCAATATCTACCGCGACTTCATGGCGGATTTGCGCCGGGTTGAAAGTGGCGAAACCCCGCTGCGAAACTATCCCGGTGTCGAAGACGGCATCCGCGGGATGCGTTTCGTCGAGGCGGCGCTCGAAAGTTCGCGTCGGGGCGCGGCCTGGATTGACATGTAGCGGTCGATGAAAACTTTGTCAGTCAAATAAATGCATGATGTTGTAGAGATGTTGTAAGGATTTTGTAAAAGAAGACAGGAAATGGGAATTATTTCTCACCAGATTCAACGCCGCGAAAGCCATGGGCAGAAAGCGAACCGGCGCGGCTGGCTCAAACGCCGGGCCACGATTTTGTTCGCGGCCTTCATCGCCGCCGCACAGCTCGCCGCGCCCGCCGGGGGGGCGGAGGAGAATATCGGTCGGCGCGTGCTGTTTACCTATGGCGGCTGGGAAGGACACGAACCCGCGGCCTACCGCGACCTGCTCGTGCCTTGGTTGCGCGAAGAGGGCTTTGAAGTCATCGTTTCCGACTCGCTCACACCCTACGCCGACGCGGCGCTGATGCGGGATATCGATTTGGTAGTGCAAATTTGGACCATGGGCCAGATCACGGCGGAACAACTTGACGGCCTGCTCGCGGCGGTCGAGAACGGCATGGGGATCGCCGGCTGGCATGGCGGTCTCGGCGATGCCTTCCGCATGGCGCAACGCTACGAATACATGATTGGCGGCCAATGGGTCGAGCATCCCGGCAACGACGGCATTCCCTACCGGGTAAACATTATCGACCAGGAAGACCCGATTACCCGGAATCTACCGGATTTCGACGTGGTTTCCGAGCAATACTACATGCATGTTGATCCCAACAATAAAGTGCTGGCGACAACTACCTTCAATGGGGACCACGACCCGTGGGTCAAGGACGCGGTGATACCCGTGGTTTGGAAGCGGCAACACGGCGCCGGACGCGTTTTTTACACCTCGCTCGGCCACAGGCCCGATGTGTACGACACCCCCGAAGCGCTGACGATTCTGCAACGGGGCATCCTTTGGGCCAGCCGCAGCAAATACGAAGAAACCCCAAATCTAATCTCGCCCCGCTATCCATCTCAGATAGCCCCTTAGCGCGGCTGCGGCGAAAAAATTTGCCCCCTTCGACTCCACATCCGCTGATGAGCCGGGAGTGTGTGCCGGCGGCGCGCCGGTTGCGGTGATTGGCGCGAGACCGGGTTCAGGCCTAGTCGGCCCAGATTTTGCCGCCCGGCTCCAGTGGAACGCAGGGGTCGAAGCGGGCCGGGGTTTCGGTGTAGCGCATGGCCTGGGTATAGCCGATTTCCGAAGTGAAATAGCCCAGCAGGGCCAATTCCTTCATCATGCGGAAAAAATGCGGCGGTTGCTGTTCCGTTCTATTGTTGCTATAGCGGAATTGCTCGCTGTCCAAGCGTTCCAGCAGCGCCAGCCGGTCGACCGCGGTGGCCGCCAGAAAATCGGCACCATTGGCTTCCCGGCTCGCGGCATTGATCGCCGCTAGTCCTTCGCGGAAAATCGCTTGGTCTCCGGGGTAGTAGGAATCCGCGACCATCAAGGCCATGAAGGCGCCGACACCCACGGCCTTCGCACCGGGGGTGCTGGTTTCCGGGAGAATCGTTTCGGCGATTTCGTTGAGCAGGGCGATATCGTTGGTGTCGAACAATTCGCTGACCGCGCTTTGTTGCGGTATGGAGCCTTCATCGCAGGATGCGAGCATGGCGGATTGCCCCACCAAAGCGATGCTGCCGAGCGCCGCGGCGACGCGGCGAATCGCCTCGCGGCGGGTGATCGCTTCGAAGTGGCTGGAATCCGCAGTCATAGTCCTTTCCTCCCGGGCTAGAGATTGCCCCGGCGCAGTTCGGCGACCGCGTGATCCGCCGCCCGAGCCGTCAAGGCCATATAGGTTAACGAAGGATTGACGCAGCCGGCGGAAGTCATGCAGGAACCGTCGGTAACGAATACGTTCGGCGCGTCCCAGACTTGATTCCAGCGGTTCAACACCGAAGTCGCCGGATCGCGTCCCATGCGCGCCGTGCCCATTTCGTGAATGCCCATGCCGGGCGCGTAGTTGTCAACGTAGGGTGCGACATTGACGGCTCCAGCGGCCTCGAACATTTCCGCGGCGTCGTTGGCCATATCGATGCGCATCAGCCTTTCGTTTTCGCCGATTTCGCAGTCTATTTCGAGCACTGGCATGCCCCAGCGGTCGGTGCGCGTTTGGTCGATGCCGATACGGTTGTCGTGGGCCGGCAGCATTTCACCGAAGGCCGTGGCACCGATGCGCCATTCTCCCGGCTCGGCCATGCGGTCTTTGAATTGGGCGCCGATGCCAAGTTCCGCCACCGCTCTCCACCAACCGCGGCGGCTGGCGCCGCCCTGATAGCCGAAGCCGCGCAGATAATCGCGCCGATCGCCGAACAGGTTGCGGTAGCGCGGTATGTAGAATCCCGTGGGCCGCCGTCCAAAATAGTAGCGTTGATTCAGCGCGGCATCAGGGATCATGCCTTCGGCGCCGACGCGGAAATGGTGGTCCATTAGGTTGTGGCCGAGTTCGCCGCTGCTGCTGCCGAGGCCGCCGGGCCAGACATCGGTTGCCGAACGCATGAGCAGCCAAGTGGAATTCAGGGTCGAGGCGCAAAGAAAAACGAGCTTTGCGCTGAATTCGGTGGTTTTTTCGCTGAGCGCATCCATTACCCGTACGCCGGTTGCCCGGCGGCGGTCGCGGTCGTAAACGAATTCACTGACGATGGTGTTGGGCATCAGGGTCAGCCGATCGGTCGCCATGGCTGCGGGCAAAGTTGACGATTGGGTGCTGAAGTAAGCTCCGTAGGGACAGCCGACCCAGCAGGCATTCCGGTATTGGCAGGGCGAGCGGCCGGGTAGGGCAGCGGTCAAATTGGCCGGTCGCCCCGGAATGATCAGGCGGTTGCCGTCAAAGGTGTTGCGCAGCCGTTCGGCGATCAATTCTTCGCCGCAGTTGAGCGGCATCGGCGGCAGGAATTTGCCGTCGGGAAGCTGCGGTAAATTCTCCAGCGAACCGGAAATGCCCGCATGGGTCTCCACGTGGTCGTACCATGGCGCGATATCTTCATAGCGAATCGGCCAATCGACGGCGATGCCCTCGCGCGCATTGGCCTCGAAATCAAAATCGCTCCAGCGGTAGCTCTGCCTGCCCCAAGTCAGTGATCGGCCACCAACGTGATAACCCCGATACCAGTCGAAGCGTTTGATTTCGGTATAGGGCGAGTCGCGGTCCGATGCCCACCAATCGAGATTTTTCTCGTTCAGCGGATAGTCGCGGCGAAGCACTGGATAGGCCGCTTCCATCGCCACGGTACGGCCGCCACGGTGGGGATACTCCCACGGCGCCTTGCGGGCGTTGACGTAATCGGCGATATGCTCGACATTTTTGCCGCGTTCCAGCAAGAGCACGCGCAAGCCTTTCTCGGTGAGCTCCTTGGCGGCCCAGCCCCCGGAAATTCCCGAACCGACCACGATAGCGTCGTATTCTTCGGCAGCCACATTCGGACCCTCTTGATTTGCGCCCCATACTAGTGCTTTGCGTCGCCAAAGGCCAGACCGCATAGCGCTCTCGCTCCCGCCCACTTTGCCATGCGGACCGGTCGTTCACAGAAAAGCGCTTGCATCGGCGCATTCGTTGCAGGACACTGCGTCGGCGATCGCGATTGCGCGCGTTCAAGAATGTCCGAACGGATGGGAGTCAAACCATGCGGAACATGATCGGCCCGCGCTTGAGCGCGATGATGTTTCTCCAATTTTTCATTTGGGGCATGTGGTATGTGACGATCGGCAACTACATGGCGGCGCGGGGAATGGCCGATCTCACCCATTGGCCGTATACGGTCAATCCCGTGGCGGCGATTATCGCGCCGTTCTTCCTGGGCCTGGTCGCGGACCGGTTTTTCGCCACGGAACGAGTGCTGGGCACTCTGCATATCCTCGGCGGCTTCGTCATGCTGGCGGTGCCCCAGGCGACGGGTTCGCCGTTGTTGTTCATTTCATTGCTGCTGCTGTACAACCTTTGTTACATGCCAACCTTGGGTTTGGCCAACTCGCTCGCCTTCCACAATATCGATAACCAAGAAAAGCAGTTTCCGGTTATCCGTGTTTTCGGCACGGTCGGTTGGATTGCCGCCGGCTTGTTCATCGGCTTCGCGCTGGGACAATTTTCCGGCGATGAATTGCCGGACCGCACGGCTTTGCCGCTGTACACCACCGTGGTCGCGAGTTTGATTTTGGGGGCGTACAGTTTCACTCTGCCGCATACGCCGGCGCCCGCCGCGGGCGAGAAAGTATCACTGCAAAGCATCGTCGGTGTCGACGCGTTTCGGCAACTCGGCAGCCGCGCCTTTTATGTGTTCTTGGCCTGCTCGATTCTGCTTTGCATTCCCTTGGCGGCGTATTACAACTTCGCGCCGATTTTTGTGGCCAATGCCGTTTACGACCAAGGTGCCGACAATGCGCTGGTTGGCCTATTGCCCAATCCGTCTTCGCTGATGACGCTGGGACAAATGTCCGAGGCCGCGTTCATGCTGCTGATGCCGCTCATGTTCGTGCGCTTCGGTGTGAAGTGGATGTTAGCCATCGGTATGGCGGCTTGGATTCTGCGCTACCTGCTGTTCGCCCTTGGCGCGCCGGACGCCGTTTTTTGGATGGTGGTGATCGGTATTCTGTTGCACGGCATCTGCTATGACTTCTTTTTTGTCACCGGTCAGATTTACGTGGACAAGAAATCGACCCCGGCGGTGCGGGGCCAAGCTCAGGGATTTCTGGTGCTGGCGACGTACGGTGTCGGCATGTTCGTCGGGGCGCAAATAGCGGGCACGCTGTTCAATGCCTTCCTCGCCGACGGCGAGGCGCTGAGTTTGACCCGCTGGCGCGAGTTCTGGCTCCTCCCCGCCGGCTTCGCAGCGGCAGTGCTGCTGCTATTCCTATTCAGCTTCCGCGACGACAGCGGTCAGTCCGATTAGGCCCCACCCCGCTGCCCGCCCGGCGGCCGCACCCAAAACGCGTATCCGACGCGGGACACCCATCGGGGGCGCGCGGGACACTCACCTAGGCATTTATGGGACACCCACCCCAGAACAGGCACGAACTAGGGACACCCACCGCAAGCATGCATGGGACACCCATCCCAAGACATGCAAGCACACGGGGGACACCCACCTAATGGACGCACAAGGGACACCCATCCCAGTAAGTGAGAGAATGGGAAACCTATTTTTGTTGTGAGGAGAAGGATGAAAAGTAACGGCGCACGAATTGCCGGAATTCCGCTCCCACTGACTTGGCGAACCTCGGTTTTTTTCACGCTTCTGTTCGTCTCTTGTTCGCTGTTCGCGCGGGGCCCCGTGTTGATTCGCGATGCACGGCTGGTCATCGGGGACGGTTCGGTGGTCGAAAGCGGTTCACTGCTGCTGCGGGGGGATACAATTGCCGTGCTTGAGGAGGGAAGCATTGATGCACCCGCGGGGAGCCGGGTGATTAACGGTCGCGGCATGACCATTATTCCGGCGCTTATCGACGGGCACACACATCTCGGTTATCAAGGTTCATTCGATTGGGGCGCTGACAACTATACGCCGGAGAATCTGCGCGACAATCTCGAACAATACGCGTGGTATGGCTTTGCCGCCGTCTTTTCCGCCGGTTCCGATGCCGGGGACATGGCGCTGGAATTTCAACGCGCGCAGCGCGAAAGCCATCCAGCCGCGGCCCGACTGTTGTTCGCGGCGGGCATGGGCCCCCAAGGGGAGGGGCCCAACGATACTTTTCTGATCGAAGTCGCCCAAGTCGAGGAACGCACCGGGCAAACTATATTGCGAGGCTTGACCAGCCCGGAACAAGCGGCGGTACAGGTACGTGAAGTCGCCGACCAGGGTCTGCCGTTCATCAAAATATGGGTCGACGATCGAGGCGGCACCCAGCGGAAATTGTCCCCGGAGATATACCGGCCGCTACTCGCGGCGAGCGCGAACCTCGGCTTGAAAGTATTTGTGCATCAGCAATTCGCTGGAGACATGCCCGATTTGCTGGAAGCGGGCGTGGCTGGTTTTCTCCACGGCAGGCTCGGTGACGCCTTCAGCGCGGAGATCGCGGAACAGACCGCGCGGGCGGGGGTTTTTGTCGTTCCCAATCTGGGATTGGCCGAGTTGCGGGGCCAAGCGATCGGCACCGATCCTTTTCTCCGGGCCGTGATGCCGTTGGAAGTCGCGGATCGACTGGCAGACTTGGACGGCGGTCGGCAGATCAACATTGTCTATGATGCCGCCCGGGAGGAGAGCCTGCGTGCCAGTGTCGCGCGGTTGCTTGATGCGGGGGTGGACATCGTGCTTGGCACCGATGCCGGCGCCTTGCCGGGACACCCATTCGGCTACACGGGACACCGGGAGCTGGAGATTTACGTCAGGTTGGGCATGACACCCATGGACGCCCTGATGGCCGGCACCAGCATTGCGGCGAGGCATTTGCAATTGGATGATCTCGGTCTGCTCGCGCCAGGCCGCAGTGCGAGTATCGTTATGCTATCCGCCAATCCGCTGGAGGATATTCGCAACACGCGGCGAATCGAACGGGTGTTTCTCGAGGGCCGTGAAATCGATCGCGAAGCAATCGCGCGGCGGCTGTCGGCGGGAAGGTAACCGGGCTAAAACTCTCAGCCGGTTTGGGGTTGGGGGAGACGCACCACATAATCGCCGCTGGTTCCCCGCCAGCCGCATTCCCGCGGAAGAAATTTCTCGATCGGGTCGTCCAGCCGCAGATTGAATTCCACTGGGGAGCCGCCTCCCGGCAATACTGTGCGGCCGAGACGGCCCGGCAGATCATTTATGCGCGCCTGCCACCAAGCCTCGGCTCGGGCGCCTTTCCGCCAATCACTGCTTTTGCCGGTGCTCGACTCGCGCAACGGCAACTTGATGAAGTCCTGCAACCGCAGACTACCCGGCTCGAACATGCCTAGGGCGGAAACCATCATGCCGCCGCGGATCGTAAGCTCTTATGGTCATCCGTCGAGCCCGGCGAAGTCGGTTCGCGGGTGGTATTCCTTATCTGGGGATGTAGTCGGCCCGCGGCGATGGTTGCCGGAATTGTCTCAGTCGCGCAGGCCGAAAGTGAATACCATATTGCCGGCCGCGATGGTCACAAATTGTTCGCCGTTGGCGGCCCAAGTCATGGGTGCCGCGTGAACTCTGCGGCTGAGCGAAATATTCCACAGCTCTTCGCCGGTGGCCGCGTCAAGCGCAAAGAAATAACCGTCGGCGCTGCCGCTGAACAGCAGTCCGCCGGCGGTTGTGGTTATGCCGGCGGAAGAACGCGGCATGATTGGGAATTCCCAAACGATATCGACCGTGCGCGGGTCGATGGCGCGAATCGAGCTGTGGAAGGCATCCATGGGCTGTTCGTAGCGCCCGCCGCCGCCGGTATAGCGCTCGCCTTCCTCATAGTCTTCGTCGCGCTTGAAAAACACCTGTTCGCCGTCGAAGGAGGTAACGTAGAAGAGGCCGGTATCCGGGTTGAAGGCCGGCGAGTACCAATTGGTCGCGCCGACAATCGGCGGCGACACCATCACGCCTTCGTAAGTTGGCGCCATGCCCGGAACGCGGATTGGCCGTCCGCTCGGGTCGAGTCCCGACGCCCAAGTTACCGTGGCGAAAGTATCGCCGAGCAGGAATTCGCCAGTGCCTCTATCCAAAGTGTAAAAAAAGCCGTTGCGGTTAGCCCAAAGCATGGTCTTGCGGATTTCACCGCCGACTTCGATATCGGCGAGAATGGGAATCTGGATGGCATCGTAGTCATGCACATCGTGGGGCGTGAACTGGAAATACCACTCGATTTCGCCGGAATCGCCGTCGAGAGCAAGCACGGCATCCGAATAGAGATTGTCCCCCAGCCGCACATCGCCGTTCCAGTCCGGCCCCGGATTGCCGGTGCCCCAATAAATTTGGTTTAGATCCGGATCGTAGGAGCCAGTGATCCAAGTTGCGGAGCCGCCGGTCGCCCAGGAATCGCCCAACCAAGTATCGTTGCCAAATTCGCCGGGACCGGGGATGGTGTGGGTCCGCCAGATCAATTCGCCGGTTTTGGGATCGTAGGCATCGATAAATCCGCGGATGCCGAACTCGCCGCCGGCGATACCGGTGACGACTTTGTCCTTGACAATAAGCGGCGCGGCGGTTTTGCTGTAACCGGAGGTATGCGGCGCTACTTCGACATCCCAAAGCAGATTGCCGGTGCGGGCATCGATAGCGACCAGATGTGCGTCCAGCGTGCTCATAAAGAGGGTTTCGCCAAGAATTGCCACGCCGCGGTTGTTGCGGCCGCAGCAAATGCGCAGATCCTCCGGTAGTTCGTGATCATAGCGCCAATAAGGCCGGCCGGTGCGGGCATCCACCGCGGTGACATTGCTCGGTGCTTCGGTGATGAACATAATGCCGTCCACCACCAGTGGTATGGTTTCCGCGCGGTCGATCACCGGAATCTGGTAGGCCCATTTCATTTCCAGCTCCGCAACGTTCTCGGTGGTAATTTGATCGAGCGGGCTGTGGCGCTTGCTGTCCAAAGTGCCGGAGTACATCAGCCAGTTTTCCGGTTCGTCGATGGCATTGACCAGGCGCTCCCATGTGATGGGGGTGAATGCCGGCGTGATGACGGTGCGCAGTGGTTGTTCCTGCGCCTGGATGAATACGCCGGGCAACAGCAGCACAAGCAGCAGGGCAAGGCGGTTCATGATCAAATTTCCTCCCGTCGCAAAGAGAACAAGTAGGCCACCAGATCGTCCAGTTCGCTCTCCGATAATATTTTGGTGTAACTTGGCATGGTGGAATCTTCCATTCTTTCATAAGCTTGCAGGTTGTTTTTCGACAAAGACCAGAGATTTTCATCGCTGTCCATGATGCGAACGGAAAAGCTGTCTTCATTCATGCGGAAACCTTCCCGAGTTACGCCGTCGGGGCCGGTTACGCGCAATCTCCACCAGCGTGGGGCGACATCCTCCTGCGGATTAACCATGTCCACCAGCAAATCTTCCGGGGTGCGGTTCTCGCCGATGCGGGACAAATCCGGGCCGGAACGCGAGCCGCGACCGTTTACCATATGGCAATCCGCGCAGTCGCTGCGGTTCCAAAACAACTCGCGACCCGCTTCCGCATTGCCTGTCAGCACCACCGAATCCGGGTCGTAACGCAGCGAATCGAGGTAGGCCACGAGTTGCCAGACTTGCGGGTCGGTCACGCTATCCGGCAAAGGCAGCATGGCGGTGCCGGGCACGCCATCGCGAATGACATTGAAAATGGCGGTGTCGGTGCTCGCCCGGGTCAAGCGGCCGGTCAAGTCCGGCGCGCCGGTCTCGTCGTTGCCCCTGGCGTCGAAACCGTGGCAACGCGAACACTGGCGCTCGAAGTAGCGCTCGCCGAGGCGGATATCCACCAGTGTGTTGTAGAGGTTGCCGGCGTCCTCGGCCAGCGCCCGTGGCGCCGACGAGAACGGCAAGACGCAAAGGAAGACCCAAGCAGCCGCCAGCCATCCGCCATTGAATCTTGCGAGCTTGCCCATCACCGCACCTCCCAAAGTGGCCGAGATAGTGTAGCACCTGAGGTTACGGTTGCAATTGCTCGCGCGCCGGCCCGGCCCGCCGAGTTTTGTTTCGGGTTCGCCAGCCGCTGCTCAGGGTTGGCGCGGGTCGTCGTGGCCGGTCATTTTGTGGTAGTTGCGGTGCAGCCAGACCTTGGTTTTTTCGTAATGCAAAAATTCGACCGTGACTCTCGAAAGCACGATGACTACGAACACGTAATAGTTGATGCGTTCCAAGATAGCGGAGGAATCAAGGCCATCGGTGATGCCCCCGACCACGGCGGCCAGCATTACGGAAAGGATAATGCCACCGGCACTCCGATTGAAAAAACCTACATAGCGACGGGTTTTGCGGTCCCAAATCGCCATCGGCATGAAGACGGTTGCCGCCGCCATCATGAATAGCAAACCTAGAAAACTCAGTTCGGACGGTATCGTTCCCATTGAAAATCTCCGTGCGCGGCCTTGAACGCGGACCACGGGTAAGCGGCGAAGGAAAAGAAGCCGGGAGGTGGTTGCGCTCCCGGCTCCGCAATGGTGTGTCTGTCGACTTTCACCGGCTATGTTTTACCAGGTTCCGTCGGTTGGGAGGTCAGGATTCACTCGATAGGGACACGGCTCTCCCCCCCATCCAGTCGTTGAGAATTCCGTAACCAGCGAACATCCCTCTGCCGGCCAAGCTTATTCCAGCCCCCATGGTCGCCATGGCGACCGCGCCGCCCGTCACAACACCGAAGGCTCCTCCGATAAACGCACCCGATATTCCGCCTTCCTGGTAGCCGGTGTAAGCGCCTGTTACCGCGCCGAGCCCCATACCCCAAACCAGAGGCGCTGCGGCCCCGTCGATCTGTTCAATTTCTTCGTGAGTGAGAGTTCTCATCTGTCTTCTCCAAGGTTAAAGGTTAGTATGTCAAGCGGGAGAAGCATAGGTCGACTGAGTGGGGGTTGCATAATTTTCGCGGAAAATAATTATTCGGGCGGTTGGCGCGGGTCATCGTGGCCGGTCAACAGGTGGTAGCGCCGATGCAGCCAGACCCCGAATCTATCTTGATGATAGACCTCCACCATGATTCGAGAGCCGATCAGAATCAGCAGCAAATCGAGCACCGCTCGGCTCGCAATGTTCGATGCGCCCATGTCGCCTTGCGTGCCGAGGAAAACATTGAAGCCGATTACGGCGAGCAACAAGGCGGCGACTTTGCGCGTAAAGTAGCCGGTGTAGCGGCCGGTGTCGACATTCCACACCGCCCGCGGTACGAAGAATGTGGTCATGAACACCATGAATGGGACTCCGAGAACAATTTTGTCGGTGAATGCGTCTTCCATGGGAAGTATCCTCATTTAGCGAATTGAAGGAAGGAGACGGCTGGGCCGACCCCGCTCGAAAAACTCGGGTCGAAAGCCAAGTGCTCTTTCGACCCGCGAATTTTTATTTTTCAGGAATAAGAGGATTTTAGTCGAAATTTCAATTATTTACGACCCCCGCTCCGCTTTGATTTCCGATACAGCCGTATCCCTCAGCCAGTGCGTGGTTAATGCGTGCCCCGCCATAATGACACGTCCCACACCCATGGCAAGGCCGACTCCAACACCATAGCCCGTGGTCACCCCGCCGAGGATGCTTCCCGTGATCATGCCGGGAACCCCTCCTCCGTCCAAGTAGCCATGAATGCCGCCAGAAACCGCGCCCATGCCGACCCCGACGACGATAACAGCGGGCGCCACCCCACCATCGATTCGCTCCAACTCATCGCAAGTAAGTTCTCTCATCAGTCTTCTCCTGTAATCAATGAATGTGTCGTGCGGTGTATACATAGTCGAGATTGTCGAGCCGCGCCAAATTTTTTCGAAAAAATATTTTCGAGCGTTTGGGCGACGCGCAAGACTGAGACACTGGCAAGACTGCACAAGATTGGGACACCCACGCGCTGGACGAAGATAGCATTAACACGAGGACACCCATTCCGAGGACGGAATTACTGGGACGCCCACCCATTGAGGGGGGACGGCGGCATTGGGACACCCATCCTGAAAAGACGAAACAGGGATATTCAACCTAAGGAAAATGCAAAGCGGCGATGCCCATGACGACTGGGATTCGACCGGTTTTTGCGAAAAACCGCGAAACTCGAATCAATTTGGGGATGGTTTATTGGCTGGATTTTATTCCGGGCAGAAGCGATTTTGCCTATTCGAGCGTGGAGGTCGGGCCTGCGGTCTACGCCGCCTTTTTTACCATTCGCCTCTCTCGGGCGACCAGTCGGGCCAAACCGCTGAACATCGTTATAGCTTCCTGCTGAATTTCCAGTGTCAGCGTCCGCCACTGTTTTCCGCTCAGCCCGAGTGTGAAGAGTAGCACTGGGGCGCTGTTCGGCTCCGTGACGGCTTCGCCAGCACGGCTGGTCCATTCCACTAGATCAATGTAACTGGCGAGGTCGTGGGGCAGGGTGGCTGGTCGCCCCCCGCGCTTTTCCGCGCAGGCGAAAGGCATCAGCTTGGGAGTTTTTCGGCGTTCGCCGCTGGTTTCCTCCGCTGGAGGGCGGACGCGCTGCCGTATGAAGGAGAACTTGGCCTCTTCCAGCGTGGCGCAAACGCCGGCCCGCAGCGGATTTAAATCGACATAGGCCATGCACGAAAGCAAGGCCGCCTCGTCGAGCAAAGCCCGGGATTTAAACCGCCCCTCCCAGAATCTGCCTGTGCAGTCGTCCTCCCGGTTGGCCCGGCGGGCGATGTACTCGTTCATACTGCGCATAAACCAGCTGACACTCGTCAGGCGTTCGCGCCAAGTTTTGACGAGCAGGTTCAGTTGTCGGAATTCATCCTCCAACCGCAATTCCCCACGTAAGTGACGTTGGACCAATGGGTCTCCTTTGTGCAGGCATAGCCAGCGGCGGACGACCTCATCGCGGTCCCAAGTTTCAGCGGCGGCGCGGTCTACGTGCAGCACGACATGGTAGTGGTTGCTCATCACCGCGTACGCGGTGATGTCGATGGCGAAGACTTCGGCCAGCAACGCCAACCGTTGGAGCAGCCAGGGTTTGCGGTGGTCGAAGTTCTTGCCGGAATAGGAATCTTCGCCGCAGAGCCAGGCGCGGCGTACGCAGCGGGAGACGCAATGGTAGTAGGGTGTCTCGTCCAACGAGACGATTTGGGAGCGGGGCCGGGTCATGATTTTCCTTGGTTTCAGCGTTGTCTGTGGGCGGGTATAGGATGGATATAACGGAATGTCCAAATTTTGGATGAAAATGTTAGTTGCGGCGGTGTGACGGATAACAGCTCCCCGCGGTGGGCTCCTAGAGAGCTGCACCCGGTGGTGTTTGCGGTGGATTTTCGGTCAAACCCATCCTGAGCAGCGAAGGAATGTGGGTGTCCCATTCTTGCTCGATGGGTGTCCCGTGCGTGCCCAGGTGTCCCGTGCGTTACAATGGGTGTCCCGTGCGTTAGGAAGAGTCGCGCACGACTATGGGTGTCCTTGGAATGCAGCGGTCACGGTGGCGTCCGCGGACTGGCGGAGATGGATCTCGTGGGGGAAATCCCGGAAGTAGGATTAGCCAGAAAGCTGACGCGGGGAACGGAAAACCTGTCTTTGGTGCCAAGCGATAAACTTCGGCGCCGGTCGTTCATGCGAATCGCCCGAAACAAATCCGAAGCTTTTCTCATGGAAGTTGCCCAGAGCTTCATTAAACCCACAATCGTCCGTAGACAACTCCTCGGCGACGATGATTTTGAATTCCTTTGGAATCAAGGGGAATGCGCCCAGGTCGAACAGCTCTTGATGCAAAGCGCACAAGGCGAGGCCGTTGCCGGGTTGCGCGGGCCCTTTATAAACATGCCATTGGATGTGGGCCGCTTCTAGCCCAATGGGGAAGCCTTTTAGTTTTATGGCGAACCGACACACGGCGCACTGGTTTTGGTAGGCGCGTAGCACGGCGTGGCGGAAATTCTGCTCGCGTTTCAGTCTACGACCGATTTCGAATTCCGGTGTAGTTGAATAATCAGGAAGAATTTCCCGCACTGCAACCGCTTCGGATTCCCGCAGAAATTGGCTAATGCCTGCGGACTGAAGAATTTCAGCGTGCAAGTTGCGCGGGAAATGAGATTCAGGCAACAATGTTTGTGCCACACACAAAGCGATTTCGGGGCGGGTGCGAAGCAGCTTGTGAATCGGCTCTGGAAAACCACCACGAACATTGTGACGGATCAAAATGGAAGACTTGGCGTCTCCGCTGGCGGTCAGGTTCTGCTCCACTAGCCGCGGTTGATCAATTTCCCAAACGCCGTCTCGGCGCAGACGCCAGAATGCATGCTCAGGATGGTGAGTCGCGCGGTGGGGGCCAAACTCTTGCAGCAATGGGGTCAACTCGGCGCGAATGGATTCGAATATCACATATCGTTCGCCGCCTCGAAGACAGTTGCCGATTGCCAACAAGGTGAGCAGTGGCTTGTGTGGCGCTCGCTGGTTCCCCCTCTCCAATACCGGATGGTTTGGAATCTATCCAGAATCCGCGTGGGTTCGCTCATTTCGATATGCGGCCCAAGGTGCCTAGGAGCCTCTTGAATACTAACCATTCCCATTGGATGTGGCGGCGGGAGCGGTCGCTGTGGCGATAGCGTCCCAACAACGCGATGGCATGGGAATCGGCGTATTCGAGCAGTCGGTCACCGTCGATTTCATGAAAACCGCGGGCGCGGTTCTCTTGTTGGTCGCTGCCGTGGCGCAGGCTGATTACGAGTAGACCAGCGGGATTCAGCAAGTTGGCGAGGTTGCGGAAAGCCCACTCTTGCTCGGAGCGTGGCACATGCATCCAGACTGAGCGCAGGAGAATCAAATCGAAGTGCATTCCAAGGGTGCGGAGGTTTTCCAGCTCCGGCAGAGAATCGTCAATCCAAACAACTGCGGAGTGGGTGCGCGATTGGCCTAGCTCGCGCAGCTTACTTGGCTCGACCGCGAGCACCTGCCATCCCTGCTGCGCTAGCCAGTTGGCGTCGCGCCCCGTTCCCGCGCCGATATCACAAGCTAGCCCCGGCGTTGTGCCATTGAGATGCTTGGTTCTCCAAGCCCGGTGGACGGTTAACGGATCGTAGGCATGATACTGCTCGAATAGCATGTCCCGATTATTGTTGTAGTAGGAAATTCCGCTCATAGTCGCCTTGTCGCCGTTACCCATGTTTCGCGATGGGTGTCCCACATCCGCGCATCTCGACGTGGGTGTCCCATACATTGCACCATAAATTGCGGCGTGGGTGTCCCCTACATCGCTGACCGCTACCATGGCGCAGGCTGATTACGAGCCCGCCAGCAGGGTTCGGCAGTCCTGCAAGGTTGCGGAAAGAACCTTCCCGCTCGGAATACGGCACATGCATCCAGACCGACCGTAGCAGAATCAAATCAAAGCGCTTGCCGTGGCCTAGGCGGATGGATGTCCTATGCATTGTTCGCGATGGGTGTCCCACGCCTTCGCGTTCGTTGTGCGCGATGGGTCTCCCAGGCCTTCGGCCTCCATGCGTGTCCCATGTGTGGACTTGCTTAGTGGCCGTCCAAGCCAGCGGCTGCTGCCAAAGCTTGCGCATGTTGGCGCATGGGAATTCGGTCGTGGCGAATCTCCTCAATGCGGGCGCGCCAGCGTTCCGGGATGCTGTTCGCGCCGAACTTGGCGCCCAGCACGGCGCCGGCCACTGCGCCGTTGGTGTCGGTATCGCCTCCGGCTTCGATAACTTCGGCGAGACCCGATTCGAAATCTTCGGCCCGCCAATAGGAAATAAGCGCGGCTTGCAATGTCAGTAAGGTGAATCCCCGATTGCCGCCGTCGAAGCGGATATCGGACAAACGTGATTCCCACGCGGTCTCAATGGCTTCAACTAGCGAAGGTGGCGGCTCGGTCGCGTAGTCGTACCGCGCCAGCACCGGCAGGGCGTTGCGCACGCCATCTTTGGCCATATGCAGCAAAGCGTCGGGCGAAAGCGCATCGCCATCCCGCAAAGCTTGCGCGGAGGCCAGATTCACGATCACGCAGGACCAGCCGCAGCGCCGGTCCCAATGCGTGGGCACGGCGGATACGATGCTCTCGCGAACCAAAGTATCGACATCGCCCACCCAGCGTGCAGCCAACGGCGCACACCGCATCAGTGCGCCGTTGCCCGCGTGCCGACTCTGCCAAGCTTTCTTGGAAGCCTCGATAATCGGCAATCCCCGCGGCTTTCTCACTTTTCCAGCCGCTGGCAGCCAAGTCCGTGCGCGCCGCGGATAGTCGCCACCGTACAACGTAAGCACACTCGATGTAAGCCCGCCCATGCCGAGTCCATTTTCTTCCCCCCACTCCCAAAATCTCTTTCCGAGCGCATGGACCGCAAGAGGCCCTTTGACCGCTTCTTCGGCGATAATGATGGCTTGGGCCAAATCGTCGTCGTCCGGGTAGCCGCCTTTGGCGAGAATCTCCCACAACCCATACGGATGGTGTTCGGCGATGCGCTCTTTCGACCAGCCCTCCTGAACAATGCCAAGCAAATTGCCAGCCGCAATGCCTTCCATTAATCCATGAATTCGTTCTCTTGTAGTCATGCAGCACCTCTCTTTTCAAAATTCAAGCACTTTTTGAGCTTTCCCCCAAATTTCTGATTTTCTCCTTTAAAATCAACAATTTATATATATTTCCGGCTCACCAGCTATGTCTGCTATCGTCACGTAGTCAACCCGCCGCCAGTCCGCCAAAATGTCATCCCGCACCTTCGTTACCGCCCGCAATTCCGCCTCCATTTTTTTCTCGCGCGCGTGCTCTATCACCCGCTTCAGCGTCATCATCAGCGCGTGCCGATCAAGCCGCTGGCGGGCCTCTTCCTGGGTCTGTTTGGTCATGTCGAATATCATGCTGGCTCTCCTGCGTAGTCATCCTGTGTCCGGTGGTCAAGCGGGCTGGTCAAAGCATCTATATACTCCCGCAGCTCGCCCGCCTCGCAGTGCTCTGCAGCGCGGGTCAATCTTGTGATCAAATCGTCCATCGTCTCCATCCTCTATTGTGGCCGCTAGCTAATGCGGCTTGCTCGTCAGCGCGGCTGCCAGCCGTAGACGCCGCCCCGCGGCGGCGTTTCGCTCTTGCGGGTCGCCTCATAGGCGACGTCTTCGTCTGATGACTGAAGGTCATCCAACGCCCTGCTCATCGCATCCACGCGGATGCGATATTGCCCAGCGCGGTATCGTGCTTCTTGGGCCGCCTCTCGCAGGCGAGATTCGATTTGGGTGTGCTTTTTGACCTCTTCTAAGTCTGTCATTTCCCGATCCTCTCTGTGCCGGTAGCGATCCGGTCTCTGCTCTTCAGCGCGGATGCGATCTTTTTAAAATTGTCAAAAACACAAAAATTATAGCAACTAGTTTTTGTGATGTCAACAATATATATTGTCGTCCATGCCAACCACGTCGGTGCCGGGCTACAAGCCAAGCCGCTATCCGCCATTCGCGGTCACTGCGGATGTGGTGCTTTTTACGATTGAAAAGGATGCGCTGCAAGTGCTGCTCGTGCGACGCGCCGAGGAGCCGTTCCAAGGATCTTGGGCGCTGCCCGGCGGCTTCGTAAAGGAATGCGAAGACCTTGATGCGGCTGCCGCGCGGGAATTGGCTGAGGAAACCGGCTTGGATGCGGCGAAGCATCATCTGGAACAATTGGCCGTCTACGGCGAGCCCGCGCGCGACCCTAGAATGAGGGTGGTCACTGTCGCCTACTGGGCAGTAAGCGCAGAGCACCCGCAAGCCCGGCCCGGCGGCGACGCGACGGAAGCCAAGCAATTTGATGTGGCGAGTATCGAAAGTGGCGGGGTACCCTTGGCGTTTGATCACCGCCGAATCTTGTTCGACGCCCGCGAACGCCTATCCGCAAAGCTCGAGTATACCGCATTGGGTTCCCGCTTTTTGTCCAAAGAATTCAGCATTGCGCAATTGCGCCGGGTATATGAAATTGTTTGGTCAACCACCCTCGACCCGGGCAACTTTCAGCGGGGCTTCCAAGCGAGTGGCGCGTTCAAGCGCGAACCAATTCCGCCCCGATCCGAGCGCGGCAGACCGGCATCCCAATGGTCGCTGAAAAATCGCTGTGACTTGTCCACAACTGCACTGCAACGACCAATCGCCCGCCGCACCGCCAACCGCCCGCGCCCCAGCCAAGCGATTTCGGACCACTCGAACTAAGTCGCAGCCCCTTCGACTGGTGGGCAAAAACACTGGTGGTCCAGTTTTTCGATGGATGTCCCATACAGCGCATGCAAAGCGTCATACAGCGCCAAAAAATGTTGCTCAAACAATATGCCCCACCCAGCGGCCGGCGAGGACTATGCCGGCCCAGAGCAGCAGCGACAGGCCACCGATGATTTTCAGTTGTATTGGGGGGGATCTTGTCGTCGCGGAGTTGGCAGGCCGCTTGGATAGCCGGAAATGGAACCAAGCCATATTGGCGCCGGCGAGGGTAAGCAGGAACATTTTCCACTGGAAGGCCGGATTGACCACATGGGGGGCGGCGCGGGTGATGAACATGCCGAGGCCAGTGACTGTGGCGATGACGAAGGCGCACCAAGTCCAAAGGACGAGTTCCCGCGACAGCGTGCGGATCGGGTAGCGCAGCGCTGCCAAACCAAGCAGGCGCAAATCGACGAAAAGAATCGAACCGACTACCATGGCGATGCTGATCACATGCAGCGACTCCAGCAGTGGGAACAACCAAGTGCCGCCGATTTGCCAACTCAGGGGCCAGTTCTCAATTTCGATCCAAAACGGCGCGCGGAGAAAATTGTCGAGCATTCGCTGTGCCTTTAGGCCGGCAAAAAGAGATACTCAGCGTAGGCGATCCAGCGTCCAGCCATCGCGACCATGACCCACAGGCCCAACGAAAACAGCGCCGCCACCTTGATTCTGGGCGCTGCCACTCCGTCAAGCCGCCCGCCGCCACGCACCCCGTCGCTGGCGACAAATTCCGGCTTTCGGCTCCAGTACTGAATTAGCAGCGTTGTCAAAATCGCCGCCAACAGAAACACCGCCTTCCAAACGAAAACGGGATTGGTGAAATAGCGCAGGGGTCTAGCGAAAACGAAGACCAGCCCCGAAACGAGATTACAGGTCAGCGCCAACCAGAGCCAAGGGAACAACCGACGCGCCATTTCGGGCAATTGCTGGGAGGGAACCGCGAGGCCGAGGATACGCAAATCAAGCATAACGATGCTGCCCATCACCATGGCGATGCCGAGAATATGCACACTTTGGACGATGGGCGGAAAGCCTGGGATATTGCTCAGCAGCCACAGGGAAGCGCCTTGGGCTCGCGAACCGTCAAGGAACTGGCCTAGCGCGGGCATGAATTCCGGCAAATCTAAATCCTCCTATAACTCGAACCCGCCCGCGCCGGCTGCACGTTTCCATTCGTTCTTTGCTGCTATTGGGTTTGGGTCACACTGCGGCTGGCGGCGCGTCGGTGACGGCACCTTTGGAAGCGGAAGCGACCGAGGCCGCGTACTTCGCCAGCACGCCGCGGGTATAGCGCGGCGCGGGGCGCTGCCATTGCCGCAGGCGCGCCTTTATCTCGCGGGCACTGAGATCGAGATTCACACTGTGCCGGGCCGCATCGATGGTAATTGGGTCGCCGTCGCAAACAATGGCCAGCGGCCCGCCGGAGTATGCTTCCGGGGTGATATGACCGACCACGAAACCGTGGGAGCCGCCGGAAAAGCGGCCGTCGGTAATCAAAGCGACATCCGCGCCGAGCCCCTTGCCCATGATGGCGGAAGTGGGGGAGAGCATTTCGCGCATGCCGGGTGACCCGCGCGGCCCTTCATAACGGATCACCACCACATCGCCCTTGACGATGTCGCCGCTGAGAATGCCTGCCAGTGCAGTCTCCTCGGAATCGTAAACCCGCGCCCGACCGTGGAAGCGGTCCCCTTCCTTGCCAGTGAGTTTGGCGACCGCACCCTTCGGAGCGAGATTACCGCCGAGCACCACGAGGTGGGAATCGGCTTTGATGGGATTGTCGAAACCGCGCACGATTTGCTGGCCCTCTGGGTAATCCCCGACCTCGGCGAGATTCTCGGCCAAGCTGCGGCCGGTCGCGGTCAGACAGTCGCCGTCGAGCATTCCGGCGTCGAGCATGCGCTTCATCAGTGGCTGAATACCGCCGATGGCGATCAATTCCGACATTAGATAATTGCCACTTGGCCGCAAATCGGCCAGCACGGGCGCATCGCGGCCGATGCGGCTGAAGTCGTCGAGTTCGAACGGAACACCGATGCTTTGCGCCATAGCGAGCAGATGCAACACGGCATTGGTCGAGCCGCCGAGGGCTATCACCACCTTGACGGCATTTTCGAACGCGGCCGGGGTCATGATATCGGAAGGTTTGATATCCCGTTCGATCAAACGCATCATCGCCGCGCCGGCGCGCTCGCAATCGCCGAGCTTGGCGCTGGAGACGGCGTCTTGGGCCGAGCTGTCGGGCAGGCTCATGCCAAGTGCTTCGATGGCCGAGGCCATGGTGTTGGCTGTATACATGCCCCCGCAGGAGCCGGGGCCGGGGATGGCGGTATCCTCGATTTGTTTCAGCTCGATATCCGAGACTTTGCCCGCGGCGTGGCCGCCGACGGCCTCGAACACCGAAACAATATCGGTGCGCCCCGGACCGGGCTGAATCGTACCGCCGTAAACGAAAAGGGAAGGGCGGTTCAGCCGCGCCAATCCCATCACCAAACCGGGCATATTCTTGTCGCAGCCACCGATGGCGATGATGCCGTCGTGACCCATGCAGCCGGAAACTGTTTCCACGCTGTCGGCGATCACTTCCCGGGACACCAACGAATACTTCATGCCCTCGGTGCCCATGGAGATGCCGTCGGAAACGGTGATGACGTTGTAGATCACACCTTTGCCGCCAGCCTCGTCGGCAGCGGCCGCCGCTGCTTGCGCCAGCTTGTCGATATGCATATTGCAGGGTGTCACCATGCTCCAAGTCGACGCGATGCCGATCTGAGGTTTGGCGAAATCCTTATCCTCGAAACCGACCGCGCGCAACATGGCACGGCTCGGTGCCTGTTCGACACCGTCGGTGACGATGCTGGAATACCTGCGCAAGTCTTTGTCCATCGTGAAATTTCCCTGCAGTGGCCGGAGAGTCGCGGTCACGGTCATGGTCACGATTTAGTCCTCTCCGCGACCTGTCCCGCAGCGAAAGTCTATAGCGTTCGGCTTGGCTGGCTCAAGCGTGTGTGCGGGGTTCAGTGGCAGATCGACCTTCCCCTTCCCAAAAGACTGCCGCCTTTTGACCATCCCTAAAGTAAATGATGGCGGTATCACCACCCACAAGCACGGGACACCCACGGCACAAGCATGTGCAGGCATGGGACACCCACCGGGAATCGATGGGTGTCCCATCGGAGATGATCGGTGCCACATCGATGCGCTGGGCGCTGCTGGGGGATGAATGTCCCAGTGCGGACTGGGTGCCGCTGACGGATGGGTGTCCCATCGCAGCTCTATCGCAGCTCCCTAGGCGCCGCCGGTGGATGGGTGTTCCATTGCAGATGGGGGGTTGATGGGAGCCCGCGGAACATCCGTGTTGGGGTGATGTTGCGGGTGCCTGTGCTAGTATTTTGTGGATGTTTGTGGCGGTTGCACTAGATGGCGAAGAAAAATCGACGCTCACCAGAGAATTCCACACCGAAAGACGCTCCGGCTGCGGAGAGTGATGCAGCTGCCGAGGATGTGACAAAAGATGCCGCCGCCTCGAACGGAGATGGTGAAGTAGCCGCTTCGGGCAACGGCGATGCAGCCAATGCGAGCGACGCCGCCGCAAACGACAGCGGCATTGTGCGGCATTCACTAGCTTTCAGCGCGGTTTACCGATTGATCGACCAAGACTTGTTGGGGCGGATTGCGTCCTCAGCGCTTTCCTGTCGTGGCGGTGGTGGGTCGGGCGACGGTAAATTGAACGCTGCGCGAAAGAGCTTGAATTCGGCCATTAATCACTGCGGAATCAAAATCAAAGGATTTACCACCGCCTCCCGAGCGCCAGCGGAATTCCTGCAGGAGCCAGTGGTGGAACGATGCTTGGAATCCGACAATGAACGGTTGCTGCTGGCGCTGCTGCGCCTGTGGGTCGAGTTGAACGCGCCGCTGCGGGGGCGGATTGAAAACCATCTGCGCGAAATCGGGGTCGGCGTCGCACTCGTGCATTCGAAGCAGGACGATTTTCTTGGATTGTGGAGCAAAGCGAATTGGGACCAGCAATTGGAGGCAATACTCGACTGCGGGGAAAACTCGGATATGGAGCCGCCCGATGCCGCCTTGTTACTGGCGCTGGTTTCGGGCTTCCTTCCGGCTCAGCCCGGTGAACTTATCTCCCTAACGCTCAAGACAGAAATTTGGCCAACGCTGTTGGAGAAAATGCGTGAGATTCCCCCTGATCAGAATGTGTGGCGGGAAACTGAAACGTTTTTTGATGCTATGCGGGAAATCCAGCAGGCGAAAGAGGCGGAATTGCTCTCCAACGCCTCGGGCGATTGGGATCGGGGTTGTGATTTGCTGCTGCGGGAACATGGCGAAGAGCTACAATTTTTGGAGTTGGCCCCCCAGGAAATCCGCACCCGGATGCAGGACGAGCCGGAGCTGCAACTGGCCGTGTCGTCCGAGGTATTGGATGAGCTTCAGGCACTGCTGAAGGATTATCGCGAGCTCACGCCGAGAGCCGCCACGCTAAAGGAAGAACGCCGCCGTGCCTTGAGAAGGGTGGAATGCGAAAAAAAAATCTTCCAAGTACGCGATAAGTGGCTTGCCGCCATCGAAGAGCAACTGGAGATTATCCAAGCGGAAAAAACTTCATCCGACGAAGATTCGCCGCCGGATTCCGATGCGCTGCCCGCGGCGGAACAATCCGCCGCTGACGAGCGGGAGGAGCGGAACCGGCTGTGGTCGAAACTGCAGGAGGAAAGGACCAAGCGCGAGCAGTTAAAAGTGCTGTATAACTCGCAAAAGGAGGATTTGCGTAAATGGAAAAGCCAGTGCGGCAAACTCGAAGATGAAAAGGGCGAAATCGCGCGGGAAGTCAAAGCCCTCAAGAAGCGGCTGGAAAGCGCGGCCTCCAGAGACAACGCTCCGGCGTTGGTCGGCGCGGCAGACACTCGAGGCGAATATCTCGTCCAGTACTCGCCGCAAGACCTGGACAATCTGAAAGACGCAGTCGATCAGGCGAAGAAAACCTTCGCCGAAGAACTACTGTTTGCGCTCAACTCGAAATCCAAAGACAACAGTTCGTTCCAGAGGCCGGAAGAGGTGTTCGCCGCCTTGGCTTGGCTGGCCACGAAATATCGGGATCGCATGATGCGGCAGAACGGTGGTGTCGAATTGGAGAGCAGCCTGCGCGAAGTCTGCCCGAACTGGTTCTACACCCCGAGGCAATCGCAAACTACCCGAGGCAAATTCCCGGATTGGTACACGACCACGGTGGATAGCGAGAGCCACGACTTGTCCGCGCATATCGGTCGCGGCAAAAGTCACGATGCCGTCAGCAATATCCGCATTGGTTTCGCCTGGGGCGGGGACAGGGGTAAGGTCATCATTGGCTATATCGGCCGCCACCAGAAAACCGACCGGGCTTGAGGCTGGCGCGACCCGTCGGCGGTTTGCTTCCGTACCCGGGGTGGACGGTCGGTGGGGGAGATAGCATGCGCCCGAGCTGAATGGCAGGTATCCCGGACGAATTGACTGTGCCATAATCGAATGTAATGAAATCCACGGGAGAACGATCGTGAGGAAATTGTGGACGGCGATCTTCTCGCTGCTGTTGGCCTTCGCCGCGCAGCAAGCCGCGGCGCAGACGGCGGAAGGTGCGGCGCCTGCCCCCGCCAATGTAGACTACGGCGATATCGACCATTGGCTGTGCCACCCGGACAACGAATTGGATGTTTGCGACCACGACCTTGCTGCCACCGTGGTCAACGCGGATGGTTCAACGGCTATCGAGACTTGGTGGGTCAATCCCAATCCAGAGGTCGATTGCTTCTATATCTATCCAACCACCTCCCTCGACGAGGGCACTTTTGCTGATTTACACCCGGGCCGCCGCGAGGAAATCATCACGGTATTCACGCAATTCGCCCGCTTCGGTTCCGTCTGCCGAGTGTTCGCGCCAATCTACCGTCAAATCACGATTCCGGCCCTGCTCAGCAATGCCGGCAATTTGGCGGGCAACGAACAAATCAACTATATCGATACAGTCGCCGCGTTCCGACACTACATCGAAAACCACAACAACGGTCGCGGTTTCGTGCTTGTCGGTCATTCCCAAGGCACCAGTCTGCTGATCGAACTCATCCGCAACGAAATCGAAGGCACGGCCTTGCGGGAGCAGCTGGTTTCCGCGGTTTTGGCCGGCAATACGGTGCTCACGCCCAAGGGTGAAACCCGCGGCGGTAGCTTCAACGAAGTGCCCCTGTGCGAGTCGACGGATCAAATCGGCTGCGTGATCAGTTTTGCCGCTTACCGGGACGATGTGGCGCCGAACGGGGAAGGCTTGTTCCTCTTTGGCCGCGCACCGGACGATACTTCCGAGGCCGCCTGTTTCAATCCGGGCAATCCCGCCGACCCAAGCACGGAAGCGCCGCTTGACGCCTACCTTTCCAATATCGGCGAAATTTTCGCCAGCGTAGGCCCGCTACCGGTTTGGAGCGCAACCGCGGCGGCAATCACCACGCCTTTTGTGAAGGTGCCGGGGCTGTTATACGCGCGCTGCGTTAATGACGGCGGCTATCATTACCTGGCCTTGCGAATCGCCGCCGACCCAACAGACCCGCGCGCGGACGATATCCGCGGCGATGTTCTGATCAACGGCGAAATCAGCGCAATGTGGGGACTGCACCTAATCGACATGACGCTGACCATGGGCAACTTGGTCGCCATCGTCGGGCGGCAGGCGGAGATTTACACCGCCCGCTAGACTTTCAGTCCGAGTCCGCCACTTGCAGAACTTTCAGCGTATTGGTGCCGCCCTGCACATCGCGCAGGTCGCCTTTGGAGAGAATGACAATATCGCCGGCGGTCACCGCGCCGATCCGCCGTAGGAAGCACACGACCTCTTCATTGATCAGCGCATAATCGATGCCGCCGGTTTCCATCAGGCAGGAATGTACGCCCCGGTACAAAGCCACCCGCGCCGATGTGCGGGGGTTATCGACCAGGGCGTAAATCGGCAATTTCGATCGGCTGCGCGACATCAGCTTCGGCGTATTACCGCTGGAAGTGAGGCAGGCCACGGCACGCACGTCCGTTAGATGCTCGGCGATATTCATCGCCGCCAAAGCGATGGATTCATCGATTGCCTCGCAGTCGTGGTCGAGGCTCATTTGCGGCGTGGCGAAAGGTGTCCGTTCAGCACCCTCGATTACCCGGGCCATGGCACGCACTGCCTCCACGGGGTGCTTGCCGGTGGCGGTTTCCGCCGACAGCATGACCGCATCGGTACCGTCGAGCACGGCATTGGAAACATCCATGATTTCGGCCCGGGTGGGACGGGCGTTCTCGACCATGGATTCCATCATCTGCGTCGCCGTGATCACGCAGCGGTTCAATTCGCGGGAGCGTTTGATGATGTGTTTTTGCATGCCCATCAGGGCCGCTTCGCCGATTTCTATCGCCAAGTCGCCCCGAGCAACCATGACCGCGTCGCTGGCTTTGATGATGGCGTCCATATTGGTGTCCGAGGCAACCGCTTCGGCTTTTTCGATTTTGGCTACGATGGCGCAGAAGGCACCGCTTTCCGCCACGAGTTTCCGCGCGGTTTGCAGCTCCAAAGCGGAACTGGCGAAGGATATCGCGAGATAATCGACACCCTGTCCGCAGGCGAAGCGCAGATCCGCGATATCCCTTTCCGTGGGCGTGGTCGCCGCCAGGCCGCCGCCCCGGAGGTTGATACCCTTGCCGGCGCGCACTTCGCCGCCCGCGGCCACCACGCAATCGACTCGCGCTCCTGCCACTTGGATGACTTCAAGTTCGAGTGATTCATCCCCCAAAATGAGGGTATCGCCGGGCTTCACCTGCTGAGCCAGCGCGCTGAATTGGGTGGAGACCTCGCGTTCGTTGCCGGCGTCGAGCGCGAGCGCCGGGTCGATGGAGAAAGGGTTTCCCGGGATCAGATCGAAGGACTTTCCGCCGACGAAGCCGCCAACGCGGATTTTGGGGCCTTGCAGGTCGGCCAGAATCGCTACGTGGCGGCGGATTTTGGTCGCCGCCGCGCGGATATTGCGGATTCGCCCGGCGTGTTCGTCGTGATCGCCGTAGGAAAAATTCAATCGGAACACATCCACGCCGCCACGGACCAGCTCCTCTATTTTACCGTCGCTGGCGGGCCCCAAGGTGGCGACAATTTTGGTGGCTCTGGGAATGACTGGATTCGCGGCTGTCATATTGAGCTAAAAATCCTGTCGGCGGGATTGGCTTTTCAAGCGGCGCAATCATACCAGCAAGGTGCAGCGATTCGGTGGGCGCGCACCGCACAGATTGGACCGTTTGCAAGCCGCGCGCCCCCGGAGTCCTGCGCCGAAGGAGTGAAGCCGCTGACGGTGCGAATGGAGTGAATAGCGCAGATTTTTTCTTTCGACGGCGGGTATATACTTGCTCGGTTACGTATACTGGGCCATCGCCCGGCCAGCCCAGTTCCGGCCTGCCGATGGTTTGGCCGGAATCGCGCGCCGCGAGTCGAACACATCGGGAGAAAAAATTCATGACCACCTATTACACCTACACGGAAAGCCCCATTGGTAGTCTGCTGCTGGCGGGCGACGGCGAAAATCTGCATACGCTGGGGTTCCCGAGTGGCAAAAAACGCCTGCGCCACGAGGACGGGTGGATCGAAGACGCTGCGCCGTTCGCTCGGGTGAAGGAACAATTGCGGACTTATTTCGCCGGCGAACGCCGACATTTCGATCTTTCGCTCGCGCCGAGGGGAACCGAGTTCCAGCAACAGGTGTGGTCGGCCCTGCGCCACATACCTTACGGCGAAACCCGCAGTTATAAGGGACTCGCCAAGGCGATTGGCAATGAGAAGGCCACACAGGCGGTGGGGGCCGCCAACGGCCGCAATCCCATTCCCGTCATCATTCCCTGCCATCGGGTGATCGGCGCCAACGGCGATCTGACCGGGTTCGGCGGCGGCCTTGAAACCAAGCGGTTTCTGCTCGATTTGGAATCCCGGTGATTGGCGCCGGCTTTGAACGCGATGGGTATCTGCCACCGGGCTCGGCTTTTCGCCGGAACAAAGTCGGCGCACCGATGCTGGCTGTCTGCTTGCGGGTGCCCGCTCTTGGGCAAGTCGCCGCAATATGAATCCCGGCCACGTCTACACTTGGTTCCGCGCACAGTCGTGGCGACAGGCGTCCTCCCTTTGGGGACGCATCGCGCCGAGAGTAAAATTCCTGTCTCATGTTAAGCAGTCAGCAAAACATCATTTCCCGGGTGAGCGCTTGGCTCGCGGACGACAAGCCGGTTTGGCTCGCCACGATACTCAAGACTTGGGGTTCCTCGCCGCGTCCGGTGGGCGCCATGCTCGCCTGCACCTTGGAGGGAGAGCTCGTCGGTTCAATTTCCGGCGGCTGTATCGAAGAGGACTTCATCGAGCAACTGCGCGACGGCAGCTTGAAGGCGCGCTATGCCGAGCGGGGCCACCCATTCACAATCAAGTACGGTGTCAGCGCCGAGGAAGCGGCGCGTTTGAAACTGCCCTGCGGCGGCCAATTGCATGTGTTGCTCGAATATCTTGCCGCTGAAGCGCCCAATTTGGAAGTATTCGCCCGCTTGGCGGCGGATTTGGAGGCGCATCGAGCCATCAGCCGAGTGGTTGATCTCCGCAATGGCGCCGTAAGCGCCCAAGCCGGCGGCGAAAGTCGGGCGGACGGCAATCCGCCCGGCATTCACTCCGAGCCGGGCGGCGAACCAAACGCCATCAGCGAAAACCACAGGGCCGGCGAAAGATCCGCAGTTTTTGTCGATGGCGACACCATGTTGCACCACCTTAGCCCAACGCACCGGCTGCTTCTGCTGGGAGCGGGCGATGTGGCGCGCTACGTGGCGGAAATGGCTTTGGCGCTGGGCTACGACGTAATGCTGTGCGACCCGCGCCCGCAATACTTGGACAACTGGCGTGTGGACGGTGTCGAGACGACTCCCCGGCTGCCCGATGATGTGGTGCGGGAAAGCTTCGGCAACCCCTACAGCGGCGTCATCGCCCTGGCTCATGATCCGCGGGTGGATGACATGGCCTTGATGGAGGCGTTGAAAACCGATGCTTTTTATGTAGGCGCCATGGGTTCGGAGCGGACTTCCGCGGCGCGCCGGAAACGCTTGCCCGAACTGGGGCTGAGCGCGGCGGAAATCGACCGGCTGCACGCGCCGGCCGGACTGCCGATCCGCTCCAAGACGCCGGCGGAGATCGCCATTTCCATCATGGCGCAGGTCACCGCCGCACGTCATGGTCTGGTTGGTTTGGAACCTCCCGCCGGATCGGAGCCGTCCGCCTAAGCCAGCACTTGGCGTAGCACCTCCCTGGCCACCGCCGTTTCCTCCCGGCTTGCTACGCCAATACCTGGCGGAAAACTTCCCTTGCCACCGCCATTTCTTCCCGGCTGCCCAAGGAAATGCGGCTGTGGGTTTCTTCCAGCGGGGCGAAATCGCGGCCCACCAGCACGTTGTGCTCCATGCAGGCGGAGCGAAAGCGGGCCGCCGGCATGCGCAAATTGACGAAAATATGATTGGTGTGGGAGTCCGGCACCTCGTAGCCGAGACCGCGGAAAAAGCCGATGGTTTCGGCGCGCACTTCCGCATTCTCCCGCGTTTCCCAATCCATATGCTCCCGGTCTTCCAAAGCGGTAAGTGCGGCGATGGCGCCAAGCATATTGACATCGCCGATGCCCCAAGCGCCGCGGATTTTCGCCAAAGTTTGCGGCTGCGCCATGGCGAAACCGACCCGCAGGCCGGCGATGCCATGGGCCTTCGAGAACGATCGCGTGATGAAGACGTTTTCATACTCCAGAGCCAGCGGCAGCGCGGTCTCCATGACGCCCGGGCGCGCGTAATAGATGTAGGCTTCGTCGATATGGATGTAAGTATCGGGGTTTTCGTTCATGACGCGGTGTACGAAAGCCTCGACTTGTTCCGGTCCGCGCACCGTCCCGGTGGGATTGTTCGGATTGCAAAAATACAGTAGTCCAGCGCCGCGGGCGTTGTCCGCCAATTGATCGAGATCGATGGCCAACTCGCGATCAAGCGGCAATTCCACCGCGCGCGCGCCGATCTGCCGCGCCGTCGAAAGGCTGGTGGTATACGTCGGCAGCGGTGTTACAAAAGCTTTGTCCGCATCGCAGAAAGCGCGCACTGCGCCTTGCAGCAACGGAGTTGAGCCGGTGGCCAATTGCACGTGATCGGATTCGATACCATAGTGATCGGCGAGCGCCTGCCGCAATTCTCCGACGTGATCGGGCGCATAGCCCCGACCGACGCGCTTGCCGGTGTGGTCGCGGATCGCCTCCAAGGTTTTCGGGCCGGGGCCCCGCGCGCTTTCGTTTTGATTCAGCTGAATGATGCCGCCGTCGTAGATTCCCTCCATGTGTTCCAAACGGGTTTGCGCTCCGCTGTTCTTGGGGAGCAGGGCGCCGACGGCGGCGCCCACCGTGATGGTTCCGAATCCACGTCGAGTTGTTTTCATGTAATCCTCCCGCCGCCCGTTTTGGGCGCTTGACTTGGATGGCCAACCCAAGTCCACATCATAACGTTGTTGTTCCGTCAGCGCCAAACGGATTAGCGATCCGTAGCGGGCGGGATTTGGGCATGCCGGGATGGGAACTCGCATCGCCCGCCCGAGATTCGCCAACCAAGCGGGATAATTGCCGGTTTTCCGTTGATTTCATGTCGCGGGTGATTTATAACCCGTCCTCGTGATGCGGCATTCCGCCGCGGTCCGGGCCCGAGAATCCAAGCCAAGAATTCAGGCTACCAACTCAGGAGAGGCGCGACATGTCAGTCATCTACAAGATTGATCGGAGATCCTTTTTGAAACAGGCGGGAGTCGCCGCGGTGGCGGGTTCGCTGGGCACCGCCGCCAACACCCAGGCGCAGGACCGCGCCGGCGCCGGGGGTGGCTATGATTTCGATGAAATCTATGACCGCATCGGCACTGACTGCAGCAAATGGGACGGGCAGATCGCGACCTGGGGCGAACAATTAAAGATTCCCATGGGAGTCGCCGACATGGACTTCCGTGTTGCGCCGTGTATCACCGAAGCGCTGCAAAAACGCGTTTCGCACGAGGTCTGGGGTTATATGGCCACGCCGGACTCCTACCACGATTCGATCATCAACTGGAATGAACGCCGTTACGGCACTGTAGTCGAACGCAGCATGCTGCTCGATTCTCCAGCCTTGCTGCCGGGCCTGCTGGCGGCACTGCGGGCCTTCAATCCTCCCGGTGCCAAGGTCGTGCTGCAAACCCCGGGCTACAACGGCTTTTTCTCCACCATCCGCAAAGGCTTTGTCATCGAAGAAAATCCGCTGCGGGAAGTGGGCGGCGTGTACGAGATGGATTTTGACGATCTCGACCGCAAGCTCGCCCAAGACGATGTGCATACCTTTGTCCTGTGCAATCCGCACAACCCGGTCGGCAATTGCTGGGACCGCGCCACGCTGACTGAGCTCGGCGAACTTTGTCTGCGCCACAATGTGATCGTCCTGGCGGACGAAATTCATTGCGATTTCGTCAATGATGGCCACGAATACGTGCCCTACGCCAATCTCGCCGACGAGCTCGCCATGAACAGCGTGACTTTCAAATCCGCCAGTAAATCCTTCAATCTGGCGGCGTTCAAAAATGCCTATATGTTCTCGCACAACCCCAATCTCATGGCCCGCATCCGCGCCGTGGGCGACAACGCCACAGTCAATACGCTTGGCATCATCGCCTCCCAGGCCGCGCTTGAGGAAGGCGACGATTGGATGGACGCATTGCAGGTCTATCTCTCCGACAACGCCAAGTACGCCGCCAATTTCATCAACGAGCAAATTCCACACGTGAGTTGCAATCAACCGGAAGGCACTTATTTGGCTTGGCTGGATGTAGAGCCGCTGATCGAGCGGCTTGGCGCGGTGGAAATCGCGGCCGCGGAGACTGCCGCCAACGACCCGGATGGGGATGAAGTAACACCGGAAGCCGTGGTTGAGCGCTTTCTCATCGAAAACTCGGGGGTGAAGATCAATCCCGGCTCATCCTACTGGGGTGCCGGTCGCATGCGCATGAATCTCGGCTTGGCCCGCCCCCTGCTTGAAGAAGCCTTGAGCCGCATCCAATCCGCGGTTCGGCAAGCCTGAGCCGGGATTGCTTTGGATCTAGATCAACCAGCGGCGGTCGAAGACCGCGGTTGGTCGGGGTCCCGGTGCGTCGGCGGGGATTGCGCTTGCGCCTTTCGGGCCGCGGTAATCCATAACTTTGGCAAATGTTTGCCGATATGGCCGCCCTGCAACTTGGCGACCGCTTGAGGCAACCGACTTCTTCTGCCCCGTTCAGCGAACTTTTGTGGAGGAGCCGAAGGGGAAGGGTGCCGTTTGCGGCCACGGAGCGGCTTCTTCGAGTTGGCGGGCAAGTTGCAGTAGGCGCAAGTCGCCTCCCCAAGCAGCCGTGAACATGACCCCCACCGGCAAGCCGCCGATTCCGTGATCCGGGCCAGGGTGCAAGGGCACGGACATGGCTGGCTGGCCGGTACCGTTATAGACTGCGGTGAAACCGCTGTATTGGCGGAAGTGGCTCACGTATTCGCACTGGTCCTCGGCATTCATGTCGAGCCAGCCCAGCTTTGCCGTGGTTCGCGCCAGTACCGGCGAGATGATCACGTCGATTTCGCGGTGCGCTTCGGCCATGACGAGTTCGGCCATCCGCAATTGATCCCGCGCCGCCAAATAGTCTTTGGCGGTGACTTCCCGGCCCAACTTTGCCATGTAGCGGGTTGAGCGCTCAATCGGCGCCTTGTCCAAGTCCACCACGCCGTGGTGCCGCAGGCCGCGTTCCAGTGATCGATACACATGGACGCAGATGATTTGCGTCATGGCGGCGGCAAGGGCTTCGTAATTGAGCGGATGGCGGAAGGGCCGCAGACTGTGTCCGAGGGACTCGCACAATGCCGCCGCCGCCCGCGCCGCTTCGACGCATTCCGGGTCCAGTGCCTGTCCCATGGGGTGGCTGTCCTGGAGGCCGATGCGCAGTTTCGGCGGGGATTCGCCGAGCGCGGCGAGGAATGAATCCGGCGTCGCGGGACGGGTAAACAGGTGTTGCCCCGCCGCAAGAACGATGAGGTCGAGAAACGCGGCGCTGTCACGAATGGTTCTGGAAACTACGTGTTCAACGGCCATGCCGCTCCAGTTTTCGGACAATACCCGGCCGGTTTCCGTCAGTCCGCGGCTGGGTTTGAGGCCGAACAGGCCGCAGCAACTCGCCGGGATGCGGATCGAGCCGCCACCGTCCGAGGCATGGGCCACGGGCACGATTCCGCCGGCGACCGCGGCCGCGCCGCCGCCGCTTGAACCGCCGGTGGAATAGTCAGTATGCCAAGGATTGCGGGTAGGGCCGTTGACGACGGGTTCCGTGGTTAAATTCAGGCCAAATTCGGGGGTGTTGGTTTTGCCCAGCATTATCAGGCCGGCGGCCTCGAAGCGGCGCACGGCGGGCGATGAGGATTTCGCCGTATAGGTCTTGAACAATTCGCTGCCGTAGCTGGTGCGGGTTCCCCGCAAATCGCTGAGATCTTTGATCAGAAATGGCAGGCCGGCGACATCGCCCGGTGCTGGGGCGGAGGCATCAAGCTTTCGCGCGTGCTCGAGTGCGTGCTCGTACAAAGGCAGATTGATCGCGTTCAACGCCGGATTGCGCCGTTCCGCCATGGCGATGGCGCTTTCAGTCAATTCGGCCCGGCTGAAATCGCCGCCCCACAGGCCTTCAGCCATCGCCAAGGCGTCCATCGCAAGATAGTCGTTTTCGTTCAGCATGGTGACTCCCGCTTATTCGAATCGACGCCCGGTATACCAACCGGCCGGGCGCGCCCGCTGTGGCACTTCCTCCACGACATCAAGCACCAAGGCGAACAGCGCCATGCGCACCAGCACACCATTATCCGTTTGCCGGAAAATGGCGAGATTCGGGTGTTGATTCAAATCGTCGTCGAGTTCGTTGGCTTCGGCCCGCGTATCCCGGGGCAAGGGGTGCATGATGACAGTGTTCGGCTGGCAGTGACGTGTGTAAATGGACTGATTGAGCCGGAATCGTCCCCGGTAAATATCCGCTTCAAGCCTGCTGGCGAAGCGTTCTTCCTGGATTCGCGTCAAATAAATCGTATCGTTGTCGTGCAGACCCCGGGCCATGTCTTCGGTTTCCACGACACTATGCCCGGCGGCGCGCAGTTCGCTGACGATTGCCGCGGGCAGGCGAAGCTGTCCGGGCGAGATTAAATTGAAGGTGACGCCGCGATACAGGCGCAACAGTTTGGACAGCGAATGCACCGTGCGGCCATGTTTGAGATCACCCACCATGCCGATGCGCATGCCGTCGATCTCGCGCCCCTTGGACCGCAGTTCATTGCGGATGGTGTAAAGGTCGAGCAGGGCTTGGGATGGGTGCTCATTGACGCCGTCGCCGCCATTGATCACCGGCGCCCGGCTGGCGGCGGCGAACTCCGCCACCGAACCGGCCCGGGGGTGACGCATGACGATCACATCGCTGTAGCCGCTGACGACCCGGGCGGTGTCGTATAACGATTCGCCTTTGGTGATCGAAGAGGCGCCGATTTCGGCGGTTTCCCGCACGTTCCCGCCGAGCATGTTGAAAGCGCAGCCGAAGCTGACCCGGGTGCGCGTGCTCGGTTCGAAAAACATATTGCCGAGGATGGCGCCGTCAAGCGCTTTGCTGACTTGTGTTCGCCGCGCGAATGGTTCCATACTGTCGGCCACTTCGAAAATCCTTTCCACATCGGGCCGTTGAAATTGTTGCACGCTGATGATATGGGCGCCGCGGAAGTCCATGAAGTATTGCCGGAACGAGTGTGGGCGGGGGAATCAGGGTTGCGGGAATACTACAACATATCCTTGAACGTGAGCAGACGCGCACCCGCGACTCCGCGTGGTCGTTGAAAAGGAGTTTGCCGACCCGTGACGGAAAATTCGATTTACTGGTACGACTTCGAAACCTTCGGCAGCGATCCGCGCCGGGCCCGGGCGGCGCAATTCGCCGGCTTGCGCACCGATGAACAACTGCGGCCCATCGGCGAACCATTGGTTTTGTACTGCCGCCCCGCGGGCGACTTTCTGCCGGAACCCATGGCCTGTTGGATCACCGGCATCACACCGCAAAAAGCCCTCGCCGAAGGCGTGTGCGAGGCGGAATTCATCGACCGCATCCAACGGGAGTTCATCCGGCCCGGCACTTGCGTCGCGGGTTACAACAATATCCGTTTCGATGATGAACTCACGCGGCAATTGCTGTACCGGAATTTTTTCGACCCCTACGCGCATGAATGGCGCGACGGCAATTCTCGCTGGGACATCATTGATATGGCGCGGCTCTGCGCCGCCGTCCGCCCCGGGGGGATCCACTGGCCGCAAGATGATGCTGGCGCCGGCATGTTCAGATTGACGGATTTGACCGCGGCCAATAGGCTTGCCCACGAGCGGGCCCATGATGCCCTTTCCGATGTGCGGGCGACCGTGGCTTTGGCCGCTTTGATTCGGCAGCGGCAGCCGCGCTTGTACGAATATGCCTACCGTTTGCGCAGCAAAGATCGAGTAGCCGAGCATATTAACTTCAACTCGCGCAAACCTTTTCTGCATGTCTCCGGCAAGTATCCGGCTCGGCTCGGCTGTTTGGCTTTGGTCATGCCAGTGGGGAGACATCCGGTCAATGGCAACGGCGTGATCGTTTACGATCTGCGGGTGAACCCGCGGCAGTGGCGCGGGCTTTTGTCCGAACAACTCGCGGCGCGCTTGTATACGCGAAGAAGCGAACTCCACGGCGAGCGCCTGCCGCTGAAGGTGATCGCCAAGAATCGCTGTCCAGTCATCGCGCCGCCGAATGTATTGGCACCGGCGCGGGCGGCGGATTTCAATATCGATTACGAAGTTTGCCGGGCAAACTGGGAATTTCTCCGCGGCGACGGCGATTTGCTGCGGCGCTTTTGCGAATTGTTTCGAGAGGAGCGCGGCGGCGGTTCGGACGACCCGGACTACATGATCTACAGCGGCGGATTCTTCGACGACACGGACCGTGCGCAAATGGAAACTCTGCACGACTGCGCCCCCGAAGTGCTGGGCCGGCTTGATTTGCCGTTCAAGGATGCCCGCCTGCCGGAGATGCTGTTCCGCTACCGGGCGAGGAATTACCCGGAAACGTTGAGCGGGGCGGAAAGCGCCGCGTGGCGCGGATTTTGTCGCGGGCGCTTGGAAGAGCCAACGGCCGCGGCGGAATTCGAACGGGGATTGGCGGAACTCGAAGCCGGCGGGGAGCCGGCCGCCGCGACGTTCGCCGCCGAATTGCGCGACTACGCGGCCGGCATCCGCGCCGCCGCGCAAGCCGCCGAAGACGAGGGGCCCGGGTAGCGCCGTGATCGCTCGCCAGCGCCGCTGGCGATGCCAAGCGCAAGGCTGTGGATCCGGCCACGGAGACAATCGGAACAATATCCGGGTTACTATTAGCGGTTCGGGGACTTGCTCCCGCCCCAGTCCGCTGGAATATGGAAACAGCCGACCCCGTCAGCGGGGACGAGACAAGCGAATTCGCCGATATTCGCCCCTATTTGGACCACGAAATCCAACCGACATTGCAGCGGCTTCTTGGGGACCAGGAATTTCTCGACAGTATGGCGGCTTTCCACAGCCCCCGTTTCGCCCGCTGGCTGCCCCTGCTGGCGAGGCGGCTGGTTGCCGCGCGCCTGCGCCGCCGCGCCGCCGCTTCGATTAACGATGTCGCCGGTGCGCAGCAAGTAGTCGCTGTGTACATGGAGAACGCCGTCCGCGACTTGACATGGGGCCTTACGCAAACGGGAGTGGACAAGCTGCGGCCCGGCACCGCCCATGTGTTCGTCAGCAATCACCGGGATATCGTGATGGATCCGGCGTTCACTAATTTATTGCTGCACCGCGCCGGTTGCACGACAGTGCAGATCGGTGTCGGGGACAATTTATTGAAAAAACCCTTCGTCGCCGATCTCATGCGATTGAACAAGAGCTTCATCGTCCATCGCTCGCTGAAAGGGCGCGAACGGCTGCTTGCCATGCGCCGCTTGTCGAAGTACATCCATCACTGCGTTGGAATCGCCGAGAATGTGTGGATCGCCCAGCGGGAAGGACGCGCCAAAGACGGTATTGATCGTACCGACCCGGCGCTGATCAAAATGCTGGCCATGGGCAGGCGCGGTGTCCCGTTGCGGGAAAGCTTGGCGGCGCTGCGTATCGTACCGCTATCGATTTCTTATGAATTCGACCCCTGCGACGAGATGAAAGCGCGGGAATTGCAGCAGGCGCGGAGCGATGATGGCTACACCCGAACGGCGGCGGGTGATTTACGTAGTGTCGCCACCGGTATGACTGGCTTCAAGGGCCGGGTGCATGTGACTTTCGGCGAAGAATTGCGCTGCGACTCCGACGATGCCGAGACGGTAGCGGCGGCGCTGGATCGTCAGATTATCCAGAATTACCGCCTGTTCGAAAGCAACTACCGCGCCGTGGAGATTCTCTTGGAGGAAGGAGAAATCGATTCGCCGAAACTGACGCGGCTGGTTGCCGGACGGCAAATCGATATCAAGTCGCGAAAACTATTCGACCGCAGGCTGGCATCTGTGGATGCGGAGTTGCGGCGGGATTACTTGCGCGGTTACGCCAATCCCGTCATCAGCCAGCAGGATTAGCATGGAGCGGGCGGCGTCGGTTGCCGCCGCGGCCAGGATTGCCAGTGGGACGCGATTTCAAGTGATCGGACTCTTCTTCGGGGCTGCCGCGCCGCCGCAACTTTTCCAATCGCTGGGTCAAGCGTTTGCGCGTATCCCGCCGCAGCGGCCCGTCGCGCAGCAGCGATAACTCCGCGGCGCGGAAATTTTCCGCCAGTTGCTTGCGGTCCAGGCCGCGTTTGCCAAACCCGGTTGTCAGAAGCTGCAACTGCAATTCCATGCGTAAAGCCCGATCTTCCGGTGGAGAGTGTGCGCCGGCTTCGATTTCCAATCGCGTGCAAACGCGGCGTAACCGCGCTTCGGCAGCCTCCGCCAGCTTTGCTGCGGCGGCGAGGGATTCGGTCCGCGCCAGCGCCAGCCGCTCGTCTTCAAGTTCGCCTTCGCGGCTTTCGGATTCCCCTTGGGGTAGATTCCAGGCGTCGGGCTGGATTTGCCGTCGAAGTTCGGTGAAGCGGTCTTCATCCCGGGCATCGAGGAGTTGTTCTTCGAGCTTTTGCAAGCATTCAGCCCAAGGTCTCAACTGTTCCAGCAACTCGATGTGGCGCCGCCGCGCCGCCGGCAGGGCGCGGCGGCGGTCTTTCTCTTGTTGTTCGACGCGCGATTTGAAGATGCTGTCGCAGACGGCACGGAATTCTTCCCGCAGCTTTTTTTCCACGCGGAAATCGGCCGGCCCCAGTCGTTTCCATTCGGTTTGCAGCTTGCGCGCTTCCTCGCCGGCTCGCACGGCATCCTCCAGCGCGGCGAGTTCCTTGGCCCGCGCCAAACATTTTCTTTTGCGGACGGTGTTTTCATCCAAGGCTGCGTTGCGCAGTTGAACAAGCTTTTTCAGTGCCATGAAATAGCGTTTTTGCAGAGGTTTGATTTTCGATTGCTCAAGCGGCGCATGCTGTTTCCAAACCGCGGCGCACTCGGCGGCGAATTGATTCAACTTCAATATGTGAATCTTCCCAGAAGACAATTCTGTCAATTTTTGCTCAAGCTTTTCGCAAACTTCAGTGCGGGCCCGCAAATTCTGCGCCATACGTTGTTTGCGCTGCTGGAAGTATTGTTTGCATGGAGCATGAGCCTTATCGGATAAAGTTTTGAATTCTCGCCATAATTTTTCGTTCTTTTCGGAGCGTCCCAAGGCTTTCCAGCGCTCATGCATCTGCTGAATGCGCCGGGCAAGAGCCGGTGGCGCGAGACCGGCATTCGGCAATTTGGCCATTTCGGCGATGAGCTCCCTTTTCTTTTCAGTTGCGGCGTAATTGCGCCAATCGCGCAATTTCAGCACCTCGCCTTTATGGGCAGCGGCTTCTTTTTGCATGACGGTACGCAATTTATCGCTGCATTGCTGAATACCTCCCTGGATTCGATCCCACAGCGCGATCGCTTCTTTGGAACGCCCTTCCTCCAGTGCTTCACCCAAGGCGACCAACTGCCCGCGCAACCGGGACCGCAATTGCTGCTGGTGTTGCCGGTTTTGCTTGAGCAGCTGCTGTAGCGCCTGCCAGCGCTCGCAGGCGGCATCCGTTTTTCCGAGACGTTCGAATTCGCGACGCAAATCGAGCAATTCGCGGCTTTGCTTGAAGCTGACCTTGTCGAGTTTCGCCAGCAATGCCGCGGGAAGGGGCGTGACAGGCGATGTCGGCCCCGCAGCCGGCGCGACCGAGGCTGCCGCCGTTTGCGCGCCGTCCCCGCCGCCCATCGGCCCGTCTGCGGACAGCTTTAATGCAACCGTCTCTGTCTCCACCGCCGTCATAGCCTATACCGCAACTTCCCTAATCCCCCCCCCCGAGAGTTTATCACGCAAGCATGGGACACCCACCCGAGCGCACACATGGGACACCTATACACTATCCAGCGCTGTCGCCGGGCTGTCCGGCCGCGGTGCTATACTCGGTCCTTCCCATCCTGAACGGCCAAGAGCGCGGAAGCTGTTGGATTTCCTCAAACGGCAGATTCAGTCGGACTATCGGCGGATTCTCGATGCCCGCGGCTTCCGACCTCGCGCAGGTCAACGGCGGATGATTGCCGAGATTTTCAATGCCCTAGCGGAACCGGGCGGCGAGGGGCAAGGTCCGGTGGCGGTGGTCGAAGCGGGAACCGGTACGGGAAAAACCCTCGCCTACCTACTGGCCGGCGTGCCGACGGCGATGGCGGCCGAATTGAGGCTGATCGTGGCCACGGCCACAGTCTCCCTGCAGGAACAACTTGTCAATAAGGACATCCCCCAGATTCTCAAAGACTCCGAGTTGCAATTCGATTGCGCGCTGGCCAAAGGCCGCGGCCGTTACCTTTGTTTGCTGAAACTTGAGAGTTTGCTGGATGGCGACCAAAGCCGCGCCGCTTTGCGAGATTTGTTCGAGGGGGAGCCGCGAGCGGATTCCGATGCCGACCCCCGGCTGTGGGGGGAAATGCGTCGGAAGCTGGAGCAGGGTGAATGGCGGGGCGATCGGGACGATTGGGAGATACCGTTGGCAGAGGCCCGCTGGCGCCCGCTGACCGCGCAGCGCGGGGAGTGTTCCGGGCCACGCTGCCGACTGTTCCACAAATGCTGTTACTTCAGGGCGCGCAAAGAGGTAGACAGTGCGGATTGCATCGTCGCCAACCAGGATTTAGTCCTGACCGATCTCGCTCTCGGCGGCGGCGTGGTGCTGCCCGCGCCCGAAGACAGCATCTACATATTTGATGAAGCGCACCATCTGGCAGAAAAAAGCAATCGGCATTTCGCTCGTTCGATCCGCATCGGCGCGGAAGCGGCTTGGCTGGAACGCTGTGGAATCATCGTGCAGCGCATGGCTGAACAGCAGCTACTCAAGCCCACCGCAGTGAAGGAAATCGCTGCGCTGCTGACGGACTTGCGCCACCGCGCGCAGCTGACCGAGGCACGGCTGCGAGAGCGGAAGCGGGAACAGGGCGACAGCTACCAAAATCGAATTACGCAAACCTTCAAGCTTGGCCAAGTCGATCCAGAGCTACGCGGTTTGGCTGAAGTTTTGGCGAAATTGTTTGAGCAATTGAGCCGCCTGCTGGACCGCGTGCAAGAACAATTTCGCGAACAATTGGATGAGGAAGGCGACGATGCGGCCACGGGCGCCGCCGAAATTTGGTTTCCGTTGGTTGGCACTATGTTGGATCGCGCGGAGACCAACCGTGCGCTGTGGGAAAGCTATGCCGACGAAGACGAGGAGGGCATAGCGCCTGTGGCCCGCTGGCTCAGTTTCGATGTCGATGCGGAACCGGGCGACATCGGGATTGCCTCGAGTCCGGTGCTGGCGGCGGATAACCTGCGGGAAAGCCTATGGCAACGCTGCGCCGGCGCCGTGCTGACATCGGCTACGTTGTCCGCATTGGGGGAATTTTCCATGTTGAAAATGCGGGCTGGTCTGCCGGATCATGCGAGCTACCTCAGTATTCCCAGTCCTTTTCCATTTGCGGAAGCCGCCAGTTTGGAAGTGCCTCGAATGGGTTGCGAACCTTCCGATTCACAGCAGCATACCGCTTGCATTATCCAGTCGCTGCCGCGGCTGCTGGATCCAGAGCCCGCGGCCTTGATGTTATTTTCCAGCCGCGCCCAAATGCAAGATGTCTTGGCGGGACTGCCCCAAGAGTGGAGCGAACGCATTCTTTGTCAGGACGATCACCAAAGATATGAGTTATTGCGCAAGCATCGCGCCCGCATCGACAAGGGCGATGGCAGTGTGATTTTTGGCTTGGCGAGTTTCGCCGAGGGCATTGACCTTCCAGGCAAGTATTGCACTCACGTTCTGATCGCGAAGATTCCCTTCGCGGTGTCAACCGAACCGGTGGAGCAAACTTTGGCGGATTGGATCTCCAGCGAACAAGGCAATCCGTTTCTGGAGCTGTCCCTACCCCAGGCGGCGTTCCGTTTGCGGCAGGCCTGCGGTCGTCTGCTACGGAATGAAACCGACCGCGGCCGCATTACTTTGTTCGACGAACGCATGGTGCGGAAATTCTACGGTGTGCGGATTCTGGATTCGCTGCCCCCGTACCGGCGGGAATTGCTGCGCGGGGATATCGCTCCGCGCCAGCCGGAATATCGCGGCGACGTCCCGCAATAGCCGGACTGTGTCATTCAATCTGCCGGATGGAGCGAATCAGGCGGCCGTTGAGTGGAAACTCCAATCCGTCCGCTGGCCCCGCGGCGATGCGGTCCGCGGTTTCCAGGCCTTCGACAACACGTCCAATCACGGTGTGCCGGCCGTTCAGATGCAGTGCGTCGCGCAGTAGAATGAAAAATACCGATCCACTATCGTCTAAACCACGCCGGGCGAACGCCACCACGCCGCGGATGAAGCCTCGGCTTGGGGTGCTGTTTTGATAGCGGTAACCTAGCCGCATGTAGGTATCCTTGACGCTCATCCCGGCGAGTTCGGACAAAATCTCGTCTTGACGCGCGGTCACTTCGGCATTGCCTTCAATGCCGAGACGGCGGTACAACGGTCGCAGCAGTGTTTCTTCCAGTGCCGATTTGTCCTGGATATTCAGCAGCGGATTGAACTCGCCGTTTTCGTAGAGGACCGGCTCGCGGTCCAATCCAAGTGCATCGGCATTGATTTCGTCGCCGGGGGCGACGGTTTCCCGGTCCTCCCCGAGCCGGTCGGGGATTCCCGCTTGAATCAAGAAACCCGGCACCACGCGATCAAACCGCAGACCGTCGAATAAACCTCGTGGCCCGACGGGCGCCGCCGGGGAGACTGGCGCGCCCGGCTGCGCCAAGGCAAGGAAATGAGCCGTATTCAGCGGAGCTTCTCCAAGCAGCAATTCGACATAAATGGGTCCGGCGCCAGTCTCGATCAGCAGCAGCGGATTGGCCGGATCCTCCATCGCGGCCTTGGCCGAGACATCGTCCGCCACCGCCGTCTCTGGAACGGGCAGAATCGACAGGAGCGGCGCAAGCACAGCTGCGGTCATGCCGAGACGAACGGACGCGCCGCGGCCACGATATCGGAATCGAAACTTTTTCACAGAGGGATTGTAGAAATCGTGTCCGCTTGAGGCAAGGCAATGGAGTCAACACCGCCGGTCGAGTTCCGCGACTGTGTCGATATCATCCAGAATGCCGGGGTCGTTCACTTCGATATCCAACACCGAATCCGCATACTGCCGGATGACGTCGCGACCACCGCGTTCGCCGCGCAATTCCTCAAGTTCGGGGAAAAACTCGCGGCCAAAGCCCACCGGATGCCCCCGTTGTCCCCCATGGCGGGGAACAACGATATTGCCGCGGGTCAAGTGTTCGGCCAGCACGCGATAGCTGCGCGGCCGGACGAAGGGCATATCGGCGAGACAAACCAGGCAGCCGCGCCAAGGCGGCAGATGGGCGATACCCCAAGCCAGGCTCGCGCCCATTCCCTGTTCGGCGCGGTCGAATTGGAGTGTGGGCCAATCCCGGCAATCCCAGTCTTCCAACGCGCCGGCGCGGGTGACTATCAGGATCTCGTCGATGGCCGCGGCGATGGCGGTCAGTGTGTGTTCGATCAGGCAACGGCCATCTGCCATGGGCGCGGTCAGCTTACCGCCGCCAAAGCGCCGACCGAAACCGGCCGCCAGGACGAGGGCGCCGTTCACCGACTCTGCGTGCCGAGGCATCAGGCCGGCCGCCAAGCTCGGAGCCGCCGATGGGCGGTTTCGCGATTAGTGGATGACGCGGCTGCCGGACGGTTGTTTCCAGACATTGAAATGCGTCGCTTGATCGGATTCGGCTGTGGCAGATTGCCCGCCGCCGACGACCTCCGCGGCGGTTTCATGGGGCTTTGGTTCGCAGTCCAATAGCGAATTGTGTCCGTCCGGCTGATATTGATCTGGTTGATTTTGCTGGTCCCGGTCGCGCAATTGCCGTCGCAGATGCCGTTGCAGACGCCCCAGCACTTCGGACATGACTTTGAGGGCCTGGCTGAGTTGATCCAAAGTTTGCAGCGTCTGCCGCGGATCGGCGCCTGGAGGGTTGCGGTTGCTCATGAGCGTTCCGATTGTTTCAAGCGCCAGTGCTTCACTGCCCGAGTCTCAGGGTTGCTATGTCAGTCCCAACTCAATGCACCACCGGTTTGATATTCGATCACCCGGGTTTCGAAAAAATTCTTCTCCTTGCGCAGATCCATGATTTCCGACATCCATGGAAACGGATTACCGACACCGCTGAATTGTTCTTCCAACCCAATTTGCGCCAGCCGCCGATTGGCGATGAATTGTAGATACTCTTCCATCATCGTGGCATTCATGCCGAGAATGCCCCGGGGCATCGTATCCCGCGCATATTCGATTTCGAGTTGGGTGGCTTGCAGAATCATCCGTGTGGCCTCTTCACGCATTTCGCCGGACCACAGATGCGGATTCTCCAGTTTGATCTGGTTGATCATATCGATGCCGAAGTTCAGATGCATCGATTCATCCCGCAGGATGTACTGGAATTGCTCCGAGGTGCCGGTCATTTTATTGCGTCTGCCCATCGACAGTATCTGGGTGAATCCGCAGTAGAAAAAGATGCCTTCCAAGCAACAATAGAATGCGATCAAATTCTTCAGCAGCTCCCGGTCGCTTTCCGGTGTGCCGGTGCGGAACTGTGGATTCGACAAAGCCTGGGTGAATTTCAGGCCCCAAGAGGCTTTTTTCGCGACTGAAGGCACTTCGCGGTACATATTGAAGATTTCGCCCTCATCCATTCCCAGCGATTCGATGCAGTACTGATAAGCGTGGGTATGGATGGCTTCCTCGAAGGCTTGGCGCAAAATGTACTGGCGGCATTCGGGGTTGGTGATCAGACGGTAAATGGCCAGCACAAGATTATTCGCCACTAATGAATCGGCAGTGGAGAAAAAACCCAGATTGCGCTTGACGATCAAGCGCTCGTCGGGCGTCAATCCGTGGGGGCTTTTCCACAGCGCGATATCGGCATTCATATTGATTTCCTGGGGCATCCAGTGGTTGGCGCAGCCATCCAAATATTTTTGCCAAGCCCAGTCGTATTTGAACGGCACTAGCTGATTTAAATCGGCTCGGCAATTGATCATGCGTTTATCGTCTACGGCGACACGGGAGGCGGTGCCTTCGAGCTCCCGCAAGCCGTCGGCCACATCCAGGTTTTCCAGCTCCCTGGCCGCCTGTTGCAGGGCGTCTTCATTGTGGCTGCGGATCACCGGATCAGGCGCCGCCGCGGGCGATTCGTCCACCACCGGTGGCGGCTCCACCATTGGCGGTTTTGGGGTCCGCGCCGGGACTTCGTCCCGATTGAACTCATCCCAAGACAACATCGTTACACCTCCCTTATTGGCATGATTCACAATCTGGATCATCCAGCGAACAAGCCGCCGGGACTTCGGCGGCGTCGGCGACCACCTTGTTCAGGCTGCCATCGGCTATGGTCGACTTTTCCGTGCTGGTGGCGGCCAGGGCGCGCAAATAATAAGTGGTTTTCAGCCCCCGCAGCCAAGCCATGCGATAAGTCACATCGAGGTTTTTGCCGCTGGCGTTGGCGATATACAGATTCAGCGACTGGGCTTGATCGATCCACTTCTGTCGGCGGCTGGCCGCGTCGACCAACCAACGCGGTTCAATTTCAAAGGCAGTGGCGTAGACTTGTTTGATGGCGTCGGGTATGCGGTCAATTTTGCGCACACTGCCTTCGTAGTACTTCAGATCGTTCACCATGACGCTGTCCCACAGGCCGAGCCTCTTCAAATCTTCGACCAGGTATGGGTTGACCACGGTGAATTCACCGGAAAGATTCGATTTCACATACAGGTTTTGATAAGTCGGCTCGATGGATTGGGAAACTCCACAGATGTTGGCTATGGTCGCCGTGGGCGCGATCGCCAGCACATTGGAGTTGCGCATGCCGGTTTCGCCGATGCGGCGGCGCAAAGCGTCCCAGTCCAGCCGTTGTTCGAGATCGGCATCGAAGTATTCTTCGCCGCGTTCGTCCCGCAACATTTTCAGGGAATCGATCGGCAGCACGCCGCGGTCCCACAGCGAACCTTCGTAGGATTCATAGCGACCGCGCTCTTCGGCCAACAGAGTGGAAGCGCGGATTGCCTCGTAACTGATGGTTTCCATGGCGGAGTCGGCGAATTCCACCGCCGCTTCTGAAGCATAGGCGAGACGTTGTTTATACAGCGCGTCCTGGAAGCCCATGATGCCCATGCCGACCGGGCGGTGGCGCAAATTGGAAGCGCGAGCCTGCTCCACCGAGTAATAGTTGAGATCAATCACGTTGTCGAGCATGCGCACGGCCGTGGTGACGGTGCGGCGGATTTTTTCGGTATCTAGGCCGTTTTCGCCGATATGATTGACCAAATTCATCGAACCGAGATTGCACACGGCGATTTCATCCGCCGAAGTATTCAAAGTGATCTCGGTGCAGAGGTTGGACGAATGCACGGTTCCACAGTGCCGTTGTGGCGAGCGGACGTTGCAACTGTCCTTGAATGTCATCCAGGGATGGCCGGTTTCAAACAGCATCGATAACATCTTGCGCCAAAGATCGGCGGCCTTGACGGTCTTATGGATTTCCATTTCGCCGGCTTCCGCCCGGCGCTCGTACTCAAGATAAGCCGTTTCGAAGGCTTTGCCGAATTTCTCGTGCAGATCGGGAACATTGTTTGGCGAAAACAGCGTCCATTTATCATCGCTGAAGACCCGCTTCATGAATAGATCGGGAATCCAGTTGGCGGTGTTCATATCGTGGGCGCGGCGGCGGTCGTCGCCGGTGTTTTTGCGCAATTCGAGAAATTCCTCGATGTCGAGATGCCAAGTTTCCAGGTAGGAGCAGACCGCGCCCTTGCGCTTGCCGCCTTGATTCACCGCAACGGCGGTATCGTTGACCACTTTCAGGAAGGGAACCACGCCCTGGGACTTGCCATTGGTGCCTTTGATATGGGCGCCCATGGCGCGCACCTGAGTCCAGTCGTTGCCGAGGCCGCCGGCCCATTTCGACAACATGGCATTGTCTTTGATGGCTGAATAGATGCCGTGTAGATCGTCTGCTACCGTGGTCAGGAAACAAGAGGAGAGTTGCGGTTTCAAGGTGCCCGAATTGAACAGTTGTGGTGTGGAAACCATATAGTCGAAGCTCGAGATGAGGTCGTAGAACTCGATCGCGCGAGCCTCCCGGTCGGTCTCGCGCATCGCCAGCCCCATCGCCACCCGCATGAAGAAGATCTGCGGCAGTTCGAAGCGGATTTCCTTGCTGTGGATGAAGTAGCGGTCGTAGAGGGTTTGCAGGCCCAGATAGGTGAATTGCAGATCCCGGTCCGCGTTCAGCGCCCGACCGAGACGGTCGAGATCGAAAGTCAGCAATTCCGGGTCGAGCAGGCCGAGCTCCACCCCCTTGCTCATGTAGGCCTCGAACGCATCTGGATAGCGGTGCTGCATTTCCGCCTGGGTTGCCGCATCGGCGATATCGAGAAAGCCGAGCGCTTCCGAGCGCACGGTATCGAGCAGCAGCCTCGCTGTCACTTGGGAATAATTCGGATCTTTCTCCACCATGGCGCGGGCGGTCATCACCAGAGAGGTGCGCAAATCCTCGATTTTCACCCCCGGATACAGATTGCGCAGCGTTTCTTGATAAATGGTGTCCGCGGAAACGTCGGCCAAACCGGCGCATGCTTCGTCTATGATGGTGCGCAAGCGGACGGTATCGAGGGGCGCCTGCCGGCCGTCCTGCAGCGTCACCGCGAAATCCTGCTCCCGGGGACGACGCGCGTGGTCCGCTTTCTCTTGCGCCCTTGTGCGCGCCTTCGCGCGCTCTTCCCGGTAGATCACGTAAGTGCGGGCGACTTTGTGTTCACCCGCGCGCATCAGCGCCAGTTCCACCTGATCCTGAATATCCTCGATATGGATAGTGCCGCCGGAAGGCATGCGCCGATCGAAGATAGCGCTGATTCCCCCGGCCATATTGGCCACCGATTCATGAATCCGCGTCGAGCCGGCGGCTTGACCGCCTTCGACCGCCAGATAAGCCTTGGTTATGGCCACGGAAATTTTTGACGGATCGTAGGGAACAACGGCGCCGTTGCGCTTTATGACGCGCAGACGCCCGGGTTCGATGCCGCTGGCCGTGGACTCGTTCCAAGCAGCGGAGCCCGCGGCCGGAGCTGGTGAGGCGGCTTCGGGAAAGCGGGATGGATTGGTCTGCATCGGCGACTCCTGTAAACACCACATATAGATAGTTGCGGCAGATTAAACCACAACATGATGTTTGTGCAAAGGATTAAAGTGTGGTTTTGCTGTGGATAGCTTGTCGAAAAGGTGCGGGTTCCTGGCGCCCCGGGCCGATCTCAGTCCGCCAGCAGATATTCCAACAGCGCCTTCTGTGTATGCAGGCGGTTCTCGGCTTCGTCCCAGACCACTGCATCTTCCCGCGCCAGCAGCTCCGCGCTGACTTCCTCGCCGCGGTGCGCCGGCAGGCAGTGCATGAACAGCGCATCAGGCGCGGCGTAGGCCATCAATTCGCTGTTGACTTGAAAGTTGGCGAAGCTGGCGCGACGGGTAGCGCTTTCACCTTCCCAACCCATGCTCGACCAGACATCGGTCACCACCAGGCGGGCGCCGCGGACAGCATCCCGCGGTCGCTCCACCAAGGCGACTCGCCCGCCATCCGTCTGTGGCGATTCCACATTCGGCGCGAAACCCGGCGGGCAGCTGATGCGCAGTTCGAAATCGAAAGCCTTCGCGGCATTGATATAGGAGCGGCAGACATTGTTGCCGTCGCCAATCCAGGCCACGACGGCGCCGCCGATGGCGCCGCGGTGCTCTTCAAAGGTCTGCATGTCGGCCAGCAACTGGCAGGGATGGAAATCGTCGCTGAGGGCGTTGATCACCGGCACCCGCGAATGCGCGGCGAAAGCTTCCAGCCGGGCATGGTCGGAAGTGCGGATGGCGACGCAATCCACCATTCGCGAAATCACCCGGGCGGTATCTTCAATCGGTTCGCCGCGGCCGAGCTGACTGTCGCCGGCGGCGATGAATATACTGGAACCACCCAGTTCAGCCATGGCCGCCTCAAAAGCGATGCGGGTGCGGGTGGAAGCCTTTTCGAAAACCAGGCAGAGGGTTTTGCGGCTTCGGCCGCCGGCGAGTTCGGGCTGGGCTTTCAGCACCATCGCCCGCCGCACCAATTCCCGTAAGTCGGCCTCAGGGAGATCGTTCAAAGTGAGGAAATGTCGCACGCCGCCGGTCCCGGAATTCCGGCGCCCGCGCCGGCCCGCGTCAGCGCGGGAAAAATGCAGGCGGCGGATTCTAGCCGCAAACCATTCGGCCTGCAATCCCGCGGCCGCGGGTGGCGCAGCGGCCTGGGCCAAATGCGCTACACTTACTTGCGATGAATATCGTCGAATTGAATCTGTTCGCCAGCCGCGTGGGCGCCATTTGCGATGAGATGGGCGTAGTGCTGCGGCGGGCGGCGTTTTCGCCCAATATCAAAGACCGTCTCGATTTCTCCTGCGCCCTGTTCGATCGCGGCGGACGACTTTACGCCCAAGCCGCCCACATTCCCGTGCATCTCGGCAGCATGGCCTACGCCATGGGAGGCATTGTGCGCCGATTTGACTGGGCCGATGGCGACATGCTGGTATTCAACGACCCTTATCTCGGCGGCACCCATTTGCCCGATGTCACCATGGTGGCGCCGATATTCCATGAGAGCGAACTCGCCGGTTTCGCAGCCAACCGCGCGCATCACGCCAACATCGGCTGCGATACGCCCGGTTCGATGCCGCTGTCCGAGACCTTGGCCGAGGAGGGCCAAGTAATTCCGCCTTCGTTGCTCCTCCGGGCCGGCGAATGGCAGGCCGGGACTGTTCTGCCCGACTCGGAAAACGGTTTGAGCGGGGATTTCGCCGCCCAGGTCGGCGCCAACAAAGTAGGCATCGCCAGATTGCGCGAATTGCTGCGGCCGCTGGGCATGAACCAATACCAAGCCGGTATCACGCAATTGAACGACTACGCCGAGCGCCTCGCCCGCGGCGCTGTTGGCGCGCTCGCCACAGGTGAGTACCACTTCCGCGATTATCTGGACGATGATGGTTTCAGCGATCGGCCGGTGCCGCTGGAAGTCGTGTTGCGCCTGCGCGGTGGCGGCGCCGAATTGGATTTTTCCGCCAGCGCCGATCAAGTGCGCGGCAATTTGAACTGCCCGGAGCCCGTGGTGGCCGCCGCCGCCTACTATTGCTTCCGTTGCCTTTTTCCAGAACAGGCGCCGGTCTGCGACGGTCTGTTCCGACCGCTGCGCTTGGTTGCACGCAAAGGCTCGGTGCTCAACGCCCATGCGCCGGCGGCGGTGGCGGCGGGCAATGTGGAAACTTCAATGCGCTTGGTGGATCTGATTTTCGGCGCGCTGGCCCAAGCGCTACCGGAGCGGATTCCGGCGGCGAGCCAAGGCACGATGAACAATGTCGCCATGGGCTATGTGGATCCGGCCACGGGAGAGCGCTGGGATTATTATGAAACGCTCGCCGGTGGAATAGGCGCGGGTCCCCGTGCCCCCGGCGCGGATGCGCGCCACAGCCATATGACGAATACGCTGAATACGCCGGTGGAAAGCCTGGAGATGCACTATCCGCTGCGGGTGCATCGCTATGCCTTGCGCGCCGGCAGCGGCGGTGCCGGTCGGCATCCGGGTGGTAGGGGCTTGGTGCGGGAATACGAGTTTTTGGCGCCGGCGAGCTTGAGCTTGCTCAGCGAGCGCCGGCGGATTCCACCATGGGGGCTGCAAGGCGGCGCGCCCGGCGCGGTCGGAGAGAATTGGCTGAACGGCGAGCGTTTGCCGGCGAAATGCACGACCAAAGTCGCGTCGGGCGATCGGCTTCGCCTGTGTACCCCGGGAGGCGGCGGGTTCGGCCCCGGCGGCGCCCCCGGTGTTTCCGTTTGACCGTGTGCCGCTGATAACATGCCTCGTGCGCCTGCTTGATCGACGCCGGTGACAACGGCGGCGCCAAGCGGTAAACTTGCACTCCAAGCAACCGGGAGCGTCGCGGAAGATGAGCACCGAGCAGACCGCCAGCATCGAGCAAACCATCAGGGAGCAAATTGCCGACAACAGCATCCTGCTGTATATGAAAGGCAGCCCGAAAATGCCGCAATGCGGCTTCTCGGCGCAAGTGATTCAGGTGCTGATGGCCTGCGGCAAGCGTTTTTCCTACGTGGATGTGTTGGGCAACCCGGACATCCGCGCCAATCTGCCCAAGGTTTCCGACTGGCCGACTTTCCCGCAACTGTTCGTGGACGGGGAACTCGTCGGCGGCTGCGATATCGTCACTGAAATGCACCAAAACGGCGAATTGCAGCCCTTGCTCGACAAAGCCGCGGTTGAATAGAGCCAAGCCGCAGCGGATTAGCGCCGTCAAGCAAAAGCGGGTCGCCCCCGCTACCGTGGCCAGCCGCCGAGTTCGCGCCAGCGGTTGACGATACGGCAGAACAGTTCGGCGGTTTTCTCCGCGTCGTAAAAGGCGCTGTGGGCCGAACTTCCTTCGAATTCGATCCCCGCCTCTTCACAGGCCCGCGCCAGCACGGTCTGGCCGTAGGCCAAGCCGGCCAGCGTGGCGGTATCGAAACTGCTGAATGGATGGAAAGGGTTGCGTTTCAGATTATGACGTTCGCCGGCGGCATTGACGAAACCGTGATCGAATTGCGCGTTGTGGCCGACCAACACGGCGCGCTTGCAGTCCTGGTCTTTGATCGCTTTGCGAATCAGCTTGAATGCGTCGCGGAAGGCTTCCGCTTCCGGGACGGCTTCACGGGCGGGACTGAATGGGTCGATACCGGTGAACTCCAAGGCCGACGGTTCGATATTGGCGTTGTCGAAAGGGATGATGCGGTGGAAACGGGTCCGATCGATCCCCAGCAGGCCTTCGGCGTCCATCATCGGAATGATGACGGCGAGTTCGAGGATGGCGTCGGTTTTTGGATTGAATCCGCCGGTTTCCACATCCACGACCACGGGTAGAAAGGCGCGGAAGCGTTGTTTCATCGAATCGACCGGTTTTTGAGTCATCAACCGGTCCCGGCGATTCGCCAGTGGATTGCCGCGCCCGCCCGCGCTGGAATCACCGTTTGACCGCCGAATTGGTAGTCATCCGGCATGATCCAAGTTTTCCGTTCAAGCGCGATCTGCGAGGTGTTGCGGGGCAGGCCGTAGAAATCGGCGCCGTGGAAGGCGCTGAAGGCTTCCAGCCGGTGCAACGCCTGTTCTTCGGCGAATATTTCGGCGTACAGCTCCAGTGCCGCCGGCGCGGTATAGACACCGGCGCAGCCGCAGGCGCTTTCCTTTTCGGAACGAGGATGCGGGGCGGAATCGGTGCCGAGGAAAAACCGTGGATTGCCGCCGACCGCCGCTTCGCGCAAGGCTCGCCGATGATGGTCGCGCTTCAATATCGGCAGACAATACAAGTGCGGCCGGATGCCGCCCGCCAGCATGTCGCCGCGGTTGTACAACAAATGATGCGCGGTGATGGTGGCGGCCATGCGGGCATCGGCCTCCGCGACGAACTGCGCGGCCTCGCGGGTGGTGATGTGTTCGAGCACCATGCGCAGCCGTGGAAAACGCCGCCGCAGGGGTTGCAGAACGCAGTCGATGAAAACCGCTTCCCGGTCGAAGATATCGACTTCGGCGTCGTTGACTTCGCCGTGCAGCAGCAGCGGCAAATCCAGCTCCTGCATCCGCTCGAGCAGAGGGAAAACCCTTTCTATCTCGGTTACACCCGACTCGGAATTCGTGGTAGCGCCCCGTGGGTAGTATTTCACCGCCGCCAACGCGGGCTCCCGCGCCGCCCGCTCAATTTCCTCCAGCGACAGATTGTCAGTCAAATACAAAGTCATCAGCGGCTCGAAGCGGGTGTCCGCAGCCACCTCCCGCAAGATTCTGGCGCGATACGCCAAGGCTGCCGCGACCGTGGTGACCGGTGGTTGCAGATTGGGCATGACGATGGCGCGGCGGAAGCAGCGCGCGCTGTGGGGAACCGAAGTGGCCAGCGCGGCCCCGTCGCGCAGATGCAGATGCCAGTCGTCGGGACTGGTGATGCAAAGACTGTCGCGGTTCATCCAAGCATCGCATCGGCGGTTTCGGCGAATTGTAACAATGCGCCGCCGGCGCTGCACGAAAATGCAGCGGTGCCGATGGGTGTCCCGTTAGCTGCTCATTAGTTCGGGAGGGGGAAAAGTGGCGGCGTGTTGATTCTGCTATGTGTCGGTGGGTGTCCCATTGGTCCTGAAAACGGAGGGGTCGGTGGGTTTCCCGCTAGATCGGGTGCGCGGCCGCCGACGGGGGCCGAAGGGTCGAAGCGCATGGCCTTCGGGACAACCGGCGCGGCTTACGGGCTAGAATGCGCGGTTTTGGCGAGGGAGATGGAAAATGCCTCAGAACAGCAAAGTGGTGCTGGCCTATTCGGGCGGGCTGGATACTTCGGTGATTGCCAAGTGGCTGCAACAGGAGCGCGGCTGCGAAGTGGTTACTTTCACGGCCGATATCGGGCAGGGGGAGGAAGTCGAGCCGGCCCGGGCCAAAGCCGAGGCCATGGGCATCCGGGAAATCTATATCGAAGATTTGCGCGAAGAGTTCGTGGCCAACTATGTGTACCCGATGTTCCGGGCCAATGCATTGTACGAAGGCGAGTATCTGCTCGGCACTTCCATCGCGCGGCCATTAATCGCCAAGCGTCTGGTGGAAATCGCGTGTGAAACCGGCGCCGACGCCATCTCCCACGGCGCCACCGGCAAGGGCAATGATCAAGTCCGCTTCGAACTCGGGGCCTACGCGCTCAGTCCGGGAATTGAAGTTATCGCGCCCTGGCGCGAATGGGATTTGCTTTCGCGGGAGCGCCTGCTGGCATTTTGCGAACAGCACGGCATTGCCGTGGAGATGCAGCGCGGCAAGCAGTCGCCGTACTCGATGGACGCCAATCTATTGCATATTTCCTATGAAGGCGGAGAACTGGAGGACCCCTGGGTCGAGCCGGATGAATCAATGTGGCTGCGCAGCGTCGCGCCGGAAGTGGCGCCGGACGAGCCGGCCGTGGTGGAATTGGCGTACCGTCGCGGCGATATCGTTGCGGTGGACGGCGCGGTGATGAGTCCGGCGCGGGTGCTGGAAACGCTGAACCGCATCGCCGGCGCCCACGGTGTCGGCCGCGCCGATATCGTCGAGAACCGTTATGTCGGTATGAAATCCCGCGGTTGCTACGAAACGCCCGGCGGCACTGTCATGCTTAAGGCCCATCGCGCCATCGAATCAATCACCCTCGACCGGGAATTGGCGCACCTCAAGGATGAGTTGATGCCGCGCTACGCAACTCTGGTTTACAACGGCTACTGGTTCTCGCCAGAGCGTCTGGCTTTGCAGGCCCTGATCGATAATTCGCAGCAATATGTCAACGGCAACGTGAAATTGAAGCTGTACAAGGGCAACGTGACCATTGTCGGTCGGCGGTCGGAAGATTCGCTGTTCGATGAAGAAATCGCCACTTTCGAGGATGACGCCGGGGCCTACGATCAAGCCGACGCGGGCGGATTCATCAAATTGAACGCATTGCGTCTGCGAATCGCCGTGGACAAGGGACGCAGGTAGAGAAAAGTCGCGCACCGACCGGCACCCTGAGCGCGCGATTTCGATCGATCGGCACCGGATTGTCCGCCCGCGAGCGCTCTGCGCCGACCTCAGATCGCTTTTTTCATCGCGGTCATGTGGCCGCGCAGTTTGCGGCCGACGACTTCGATGGGGTGGGCGCGGATTTTCTCGTTAACCTCGATCAGCTCGCGGTCGTCGATGCCGGTGTCGGCGAGCCGCAGGCCTCCGCCGACCACGTCGGTATCGACGCGAGCCATGAAATCGGCAAGTAGCGGCCCGCATTCGTTGGCGAAGAGATAGCAGCCGTACTCGGCGGTATCCGAGATGACCTTGTTCATTTCGTAGAGTTTCTTGCGGCCGATCAGATTGGCGATCAGCGGCACCTCGTGCAGGGACTCGTAATAGGCCGATTCCTCGACGATGCCGCAGTCGGTCATGGTTTCAAACGCGAGTTCGACGCCGGCCTTGATCATCGCGGCCATGAGAATGCCCCTGTCGTAGTATTCCTGTTCGGCGATTTCCATTTCGCCGGCCGAGGCCCGCTCAAAGGCCGTGCCCGCGGTTTGTTCGCGCCAGCCGAGTAGTTTGCGGTCGCCGTCGCGCCAGTCGGCCATCATGCCGGCGGAGAATTCGCCGCTCATGATGTCGTCCATGTGTTTGCGAAACAGGGGCCGCATGATGTCTTTCAATTCGTCCGCGAGCTCGGCGGCCAGCAGTTTCGCCGGATTCGACAGGCGGTTCATCATGTGGGTGATGCCGCCGTGCTTGAGACCTTCGGCGACTACTTCCCAACCGTGCTGCACCAGCTTGGCGGCGTAGCCTTGCTCGATGCCTTGGGCGATCATTTTGTCGAAGCAGAGCAGGGAGCCGGTTTGCAACATGCCGCAGAGAATCGTCTGCTCCCCCATGAGGTCGGATTTAACTTCCGCCACGAAGGATGATTCAAGTACGCCGGCACGGTGGCCGCCGGTCGCCACCGCGTAGGCTTTGGCGATTTCCAAACCGTCTCCCCGGGGGTCGTTCGGCGGATGCACCGCCACCAGCGTGGGTACGCCGAAGCCGCGCTTGTATTCTTCGCGCACTTCGGTGCCGGGGCATTTTGGCGCCACCATGATTACACTGATATCGGACCGGACGCGCAGGCCCTCCTCGACGATATTGAAACCGTGGGAATAGGCCAGACAGGAATTCTCCTTCATCAGCGGCATGATTTGGCCGACTACCGCGGAGTGCTGTTTGTCCGGGGTTAGGTTCAGCACCAAGTCGGCATCGGGAATTAGTTCCTCGAAAGCGCCGGCGACAAAGCCGTTGCCGGTGGCGTTGCGCCAGGAGGCGCGTTGTTCGGCGATGGCCTCCCGTCGCAGGGCGTAGGCGATATCGAGGCCGCTGTCGCGCATGTTCAGCCCTTGATTCAGGCCTTGGGCGCCGCAGCCGACAATGACGATTTTTTTGCCCCGCAGCTTCTCCACGCCGTCATGGAATTCCACCCGGTCCATGAAACGGCATTTGCCGAGTTGTTGCAATTGCAGGCGCAGAGGGAGAGAGTTGAAGTAATTCATCAAGAAATCCAAAATTCAAGCGGGAACAGGCCAGCGGTGGGTTTGATTCGGCAAACGAGGCGCGATGATATAGCATCCACCCACGAGCGTAAATTGCGCGCCGCGGTGGTTCGGGCCCGGCAATCGCGCCGGGGCGGGGCGTGAACTGTATGCCCGGAATGGGAAAATTTGGCGGCGAGCCGGAACGAACTGTGGAAATGGACGACAAAACCGCGGCGGAAGAATCGGACAGCTTGCTGCCGATCGACGAACACGAAGAGATTGTCTCCCGGGGCGGGCGCAAGGTTATCCGCCGCGGTGTTTATCTGTTGCCGAATCTGCTGACGCTGGGCGCTCTGTTCGCCGGCTTCTACGCCATCATCGCCGGCATGTCCGGCAACTTCAACCAAGCTGGCTGGGCGATCTTGATCGCCGGGGTGCTCGACGGACTCGATGGCCGCATCGCTCGGCTGACCCGCAGCCAGAGTGCTTTCGGCGCCGAATTCGACAGTCTCGCGGATATGGTGTCCTTTGGCATGGCGCCGGCGCTGATCATGTTCAGCTGGGCCTTCGAGCCGCTGGGCCGCCTCGGTTGGGCGGCGAGTTTCTTTTACATGGCCTGCGCCGCCTTCCGCTTGGCGCGCTTCAACGTGCAACTCGGCACGGTCGATAAACGCTTCTTTCTTGGCCTGCAAAGTCCGGCCGCCGCCGGACTGATCACCTTCATTCCCTGGGTCGGCCACAAATACGGCGTGGAAGTCACTTCCCTGATCGCCTACCCCGCGGCCGCGATCATGGTGCTGGCCGGATTGCTGATGATCTCCAATTACCGCTATTTCAGTTTCAAGGTGTTGAATGTCAAGGGCACCGTACCCTATATGGTGCTACTATTGACCCTGGCGCTGCTGGTGGTGGTGGCGCAGTATCCCAAGGAATTGCTGCTGGCCATCAGCGTGGTGTACGCCGCGTCGGCGCCGGCGGCATGGTTCTACCGCAAGCGCGGCGCCATCACCGACCGTTTCCGGCGGGGCGGCGGCAAGCCGGCGGCGAAACCGGCCAAGCCCGAAGCGGTCGCGGACACGCTTCGGCCGAATGGGGCCAAGCAGGCAGGGGTCGAGCCGAAAGACACCACGGAAGCCGAAGCAACCGACAGCGCCGAAGTCGGCGCGGATACCGAGACAGACCTATCCAAGCAAGCGAACAAAGCGTCCCCGGCGCCCTCGACAAACAATCCGTCAAGCACCGCGGACTGAACGGGAAAACGCCATGTTGATCAAGAAGCCCACCGCTATCGCGCCTTCGGAAATCACCCCCGAAAGCGTATACCGCAGCCGCCGGGATTTTATGCGGGACGGCGCCGTCGCCTTCGCCGGCGGAGCCATGCTGCCTTCGCTGGCCTTGGCTCAGCAGGGTGATGCGCTCAAGGCCGCGGCGCCCGCCGGCCTGACCCGCACGCCACCCGCCCAATGGTGGGAGGAAAAGTTCGCGAATATCCGCCCGGCGCCGGCGGCGGAGCCGTTGTTCACCAATGAAGCGCTGACGCCGTACCAAGACGTGACCCGTTACAACAACTTTTACGAATTCGGCATGGACAAGTCGGACCCGTCGAACCATTCCGGCACTTTTCGCGCCGACCCTTGGTCCGTTGAAATCAGCGGCGAAGTCGCCAAGCCCGGTACCTATCACCTGGAGGATATTCTCAAGCCCCACGACTTGGAGGAGCGCGTTTACCGCCTGCGCTGCGTGGAAGCTTGGTCGATGGTGATTCCTTGGATTGGTTTTCCGCTGGCGGATTTGATCAAGCGCTTCGAGCCGACCTCGCGGGCGCAATATGTCGAATTTGAAACGGCGATCCAGGAAAACACCATGCCCGGCGTCCGCTCGCCCTTCGCCATTATCGATTGGCCGTACCGGGAGGGATTGCGCATGGACGAAGCCATGAACGACTTGGCGTTCTTGGCGGTCGGGCTGTACGGCAGTTACCTGCCGGCACAAAACGGCGCCCCCATCCGCTTGGTGGTGCCGTGGAAATACGGCTTCAAGAGCATCAAGTCCATCGTCTGCATCAACTTCCGCGAAACCCAGCCCAATACCAGCTGGAATGATTTGCAGGCCAATGAATACGGCTTCTACGCCAATGTGAATCCCGAGGTGCATCATCCACGCTGGCGCCAGGATATGGAGCGGCGCCTGCCCCAGACCCTGTTCAGCCGCCGGGTGATTCCCACCCGCTTGTTCAATGGCTACGAAGAGCAGGTGGCGCATTTGTACAAGGGCATGGATCTGGCGCGGTATTACTGATCGCCGCCGATCCAACAACCATCCCGCTCCGCGGTTTTGCGCCCGAATATCGCCAACAGCGGCTGGTTCAAGCCGGCGGTTTTCGCGCTCGCGCTGCTGCCGCTGGCTTCACTGACCCAGCGCATTGCAGGCAATGATCTGGGCCCGGACCCGGCTCAGGAGCTCGCCATCACGACAGGCGAATGGACCTTGCGTTTGCTGCTGCTCACCCTGGCACTGACACCACTGCGCCAAATCAGCGGCCAAGTCGCCTTCACCCGTGTGCGGCGTATGATTGGTCTGTTCGCGCTGTTCTACGCGACGCTCCACTTCATCGTCTGGATGGCGCTGCTGCTCGGCTTCCGCTGGCAAGCCATCGGCGAGGAAATATTGCAGCGGCCCTATATCAGCGTCGGTTCAATCGCCTTTTTTATCCTGATCGCGCTCGGTATCACCTCGCCGAAAAGCATGGTGCGGCGCATGGGCAGGAATTGGAAACGGCTGCACCGGCTGATTTATCCGGCCGCGGTGTTCGCCATTGTCCATTTGACGTGGATTCTGCGCACCGATCTCGGCGAAGCGGTGCTTTATGGCTCGATTTTGGCGTTATTACTCGGCTACCGCCTGTGGCGGTATTTAAGCCGACGGGCGCAGGATGGGCAAAGCCGATATAGAATAGCACTGCTTTCGCTATTTGGGGTCAAAAAATGAATTTTGCCGGCACCGACGAATACGTTGCCACCGCGGAATTGCGGTTGGCGGTGAACGCGGCCATCCGTCTGCGCAAGCCGCTGTTGATCAAGGGCGAGCCGGGAACCGGCAAAACCATGCTGGCGGAGCAAATCGCCAAAGCACTGGATCTGCCGCTGATTCAATGGCATATCAAATCCACCACTCGGGCGCAGCAGGGCCTGTATGAGTACGACGCGGTGTCGCGCCTGCGGGATTCGCAGCTCGGCGACGACAAGGTTGGCGATATCGGCAATTACATTATCCGCGGCAAGATTTGGCGGGCGTTCGAGTCCGAGCGGCGCAACGTGCTGCTGATCGACGAGATTGACAAAGCCGATATCGAATTTCCCAACGATCTACTGCTCGAACTCGACAAGATGGAGTTTCATGTCTACGAAACGCGGCAATTGATCAAGGCGCGGTCGCGCCCGATCGTGGTAATCACCAGCAACAATGAGAAGGAGCTGCCCGACGCTTTTCTGCGACGCTGCTTTTTCCATTACATCGATTTCCCCGACGCCGTCACCATGGAAAAAATCGTCCGGGTGCATTACCCCGACATCAAGAAAAATCTCGTTCACCGGGCGATGGAAGTATTTTTCGACCTGCGCAAAGTGCCGGGATTGAAGAAAAAGCCGTCTACTTCGGAATTGCTGGACTGGCTGAAATTGCTGATGGCCGACGATATTCCGGTGGATATCCTCAAGGATGGCGATTCAACCAGCGCCATACCACCTTTGTACGGCGCCTTGCTGAAAAACGAGCAGGATGTGCAGTTGCTGGAGAAACTCGCTTTCATGCACCGCGCCGGGCGTTAGTGCCGGGGCTGAAGACAATGCTGATCAACTTCTTCACCAGTCTCAAGGAACATGGATTGCCGGTATCAATCACCGAGCTGTTTGCTCTGCTTGAATGCCTGAACGAAGACATCGTTTTCGGCAGCACCGAGGACTTCTATCATCTGGCGCGTCTGTGCATGATCAAGGATGAAAAGCACTTCGACCGCTTCGACCGTGCCTTTTCCCAATACTTCAAGGACATCGACAGCAAAGCGGAAGTTTTCGCACGGCAGATCCCCGAAGACTGGCTGCGGCGCCAATTCGAAGCCTCGTTGAGCGAAGAGGAAAAGGCCAAGCTTAAAAGTTTTGGCGGCCTAGACAAGCTCATGGAGGAGTTCCGCAAGCGCTTGGAGGAGCAGCGCAAGCGGCACGAAGGCGGTTCGAAGTGGATTGGCACCGGCGGCACTTCGCCCTTCGGTGCCTACGGCTACAATCCCGAAGGCATCCGTCTTGGACAACCGGAAAGCGGGGGCGGCAAAGCCGTGAAAGTCTGGGACCGGCGCGAGTACCGCGATTTGGACGACAGTGAGCGGATCGGCACCCGCAATATCAAGCTCGCCTTGCGCCGCCTGCGAAAATTCGCGCGCACCGGCGCCGCCGAAGAATTGGATATGGACAACACCATTCATTCAACCGCGCGCAACGGCGGCTGGCTCGATATCAAAATGGTGCCGGAACGCCACAACGCGGTGAAGGTTTTGTTGTTTTTCGATGTCGGCGGTTCCATGGACCCGCATGTGAAAGTTTGCGAGGAACTGTTTTCCGCGGCGCGTTCGGAGTTCAAGCATCTCGAGTACTACTATTTTCACAATTTTCTCTATGAATCGGTGTGGACCAAAGGTCGCCGGCGCCACGCCGAAACCGAGTCTACTTTCGATTTGCTGCGCAAATACCCGAAGGACTACAAAGTCATTTTCGTCGGCGACGCCACCATGGCGCCCTACGAAATAACCCACGCCGGCGGCAGCATCGAGCACTACAACGAAGTACCAGGCGCCGTTTGGATGCAGCGCTTGACGGACCACTTTGGACACTTGGTCTGGCTCAATCCGACACCTCGGGATTTTTGGGAGCACAGCTACTCCATCGGCATCGTGCGGGAGTTGCTGGGAAATCGGATGGCGCCGTTGACCATCAAAGGGCTGGAGCAAGCCATGGCCAGCCTGCTGCATTGACATCAACCCGCGACGAACAAAAAATAGGCCGTCGTACCAAGCAAAAGAGCCCGCATCCATGGAAAAGTTGCCCGCTGAACTGCGTTATGAGCAGTATTCTTCGCTCGCCGAGGTACTCGACCGCATCGTCGCCCGCCACGGTGATCTGCCCGGGTTCACTTGTTTCGGACACACCCTGAGTTATCGCAAAATCGATGAATTGAGCAGCCGATTGGCGGGGTTTCTGCGCAACCGCTTGGGTTTGCGGGCCGGCGACCGGCTGGCGATACAACTGCCCAATGTGTTGCAATTCCCGGTCGCGGTGTACGCAGCGATCAAGGCCGATTTGGTCATCGTCACCACCAATCCACTCTACACAGCTCCGGAAATGGAGCATCAGCTACGCGATTCCGGTGCCAAGGCGGTCATCATCCTCGAATCCTTCTGCGACAAGTTGCAGCGGATAATCGGCAAAACCGAACTGGAACACGTAATTATCGCCAAGCCCGGCGACCTGGTTCCCGCGCCCCGGCGGATGCTGTTGAATTTCGCCGCCAAGCATTGGCGCAAAATGGTTCCGACCTACGAATTGGCCGACGCGCACACATTCCGCGACGCGGTTGCTTCCGAGGTGGCCATTGCCAATTCAACCAGGGGCGATGCAGACACGGCATTGATCCTCTACACCGGCGGCACTACCGGCGTCGCCAAGGGTGCCATGCTCACGCACCGCAATCTCATCGCCAATATGATGCAGATGCGGTCGAGAACCTGCTTGGTGATGGATGACCAGGCGGCGAATGTGGTCGCACCCTTGCCGCTGTACCATACCTACGCCTTTCAGTTGCATTTGTTGGTTATGGCCTTCGCCGGGGCCCACAATTTCCTGGTGCCGAACCCCCGTGACATCGGTGCTTTGATCAGACTGCTCGGTCGCAACCGCATTCACGGCTTTGCCGGCATCAATACCTTGTATTCGGCTTTGCTCAGGCATCCGAGTATCAACAAACTGGATTTTTCCAATCTGGAGTTTTGCTCCGCCGGCGGCATGGCAATGTCGAGTTCGGTGGCGGAGGAATGGCGCGAATTGAGCGGTTGCGAGATTCTCGAGGGTTATGGCTTGACCGAGTGCGCTCCCGGAGTTTCCGTGAATCTGCCGGGCGAAGTGCGCGCCGGCACCGTCGGCAAGGCGCTGCCGGAAACGGAGTTGCGTGCGGTTGACGGGCAGGGCAAAGTCTTGCCGCCCGGCGCCGTGGGCGAGTTGCAAGTGCGCGGCCCCCAAGTCATGGCCGGCTATTACGACCGGGAAGAGGCGACCAGGGAAAGCATCGATGCCGAAGGTTGGTTTAGCACCGGAGATTACGTCAGTATCGGCGAGGATGGGTATCTCAGCATCGTTGACCGCAAGAAAGATATGATTTTGGTTTCCGGCTTCAATGTTTTTCCCAACGAGATCGAAGATTGGGTCAATCGCCATCCCCAGGTTGTGGAATGCGCCGCCATCGGCGTGCCGGACGAGAAATCCGGCGAGGCGGTGAAACTCTTCGTTGTCGCCGGCGATGCGCCGCATTCGGCGGGTAGTGAAAACGCCGCTCCATTGGACGCCGAATCCCTGCGGGATTGGTGCCGTCAGGGGTTGACGGCTTACAAAGTTCCGCGCCAGGTCGAATTCGTTGAAGATTTGCCGAAGTCGAACATCGGCAAAATTCTGCGGCGCGAATTGCGTGGCTGAGACCGAAAATCCGCGTCTCCCCGGGCGACGCACAAAGCCATTTGAGGCGCGGCCCAGGCCGGCGCCGCGCCACCGCACCAATCCGCCCCGGCGGAATTCGCGCGCCGCGGACAGCATCAACAAGTCCGCGGCGCCAAAAAACAACCACCCGCGGCAAGCAGAATTGCGCGCCGAATCGATCCCCACGGAAATATCGATCCCGGCAGACCTGCCCATCGGCCGCCATGCGCGGGAAATCGAAAGACTGATCGACGGCAATCAGGTACTGGTGGTTGCCGGCGACACCGGTTCGGGCAAGACCACGCAACTGCCCAAGATCTGCCTGCGCGCCGGCCTGGGACGCCGGGGCATGATCGGGCACACCCAGCCGCGCAGATTGGCGGCGCTGTCGGTGGCGAATCGAATCGCGGAGGAACTCGGCGCCTTCAACGGCTCTGGAGTCGGCACGCAAATCCGCTTCGATGAAAGAGTGGCCGCCAATACCTATTTGAAACTGATGACCGACGGCATCCTGCTCACGGAAATCCGCCGCGACCGCCTGCTGAAGAAGTACCAAGCGCTGATTATCGATGAAGCCCACGAGCGTTCGCTGAATGTCGATTTTCTGCTGGGCTATCTAAAGCTCATATTGCCCCGGCGCCGGGATCTGAAATTGATTATTACCTCGGCGACCCTCGACGTGGAGCGCATCGCGGCGCATTTTGGCGGTGCACCCATCGTTCGCGTCGCCGGTCGCGGCCACCCGGTTGAAACGCTGTATCGCCCTTTGGAGCAATTGGCGCCCGAAGCCCCCGAAGAAGAAAAGCAAATGGCCGCCGTAGCCGCCGCCGTCGCAATCCTCGACGCCCAGGCCCGCGGTGGATCCGTCCCCGCCGGGGGCCAAATACCGGAGCAACCCGACGAGAAGCAACTCGATGGAACTTCCGCCCGCGCGGAAACCCGAGGGACACCCACCCGCGCCGAAGCCGACGTCTTGGTGTTTCTAAGCAGCGAGAAAGAGATTCGGGAAACGGCGGCGTATTTGCGCAAGCGCCGCCTGCCGAGAACGGAAATTTTGCCGCTGTACTCGCGTTTGCCCGCGGCGGAACAAAAACGCATCTTTCAACCCGGCGGCGACCGTCGCCGTATCGTGTTGGCAACGAATATCGCCGAAACCTCGCTGACGGTGCCGGGAATTCATGGCGTGATCGATGCTGGATTCGCTCGAGTAAGCCGCTACAGCCTCCAGCGCAAGCTGCTGCGGCTGCCCATCGAACCGGTTTCCAGGGCCAGCGCGGATCAACGCAAAGGCCGCTGTGGCAGAATCGCCCCCGGGGTTTGTGTCCGCCTGTACGGCAAGCGGGACTATCTCGCCCGGCCCGAGTTCACCGACCCGGAAATCAAACGTTCGAATTTGGCATCGGTGCTGCTGCGCATGGGCTTGCTGCGGCTCGACAGTCCCGAGGACTTTCCATTCCTTGATGCGCCGGAGAAAAAATCGATCAACGACGGCCGCAGGCTGCTGTGGGAATTGGGGACGGTCGATGCCGCCGGCGACCTAACCTGCCTGGGGCGCAAAATCGCCGAACTTCCGCTGGAGCCGCAACTCGGTCGAATGCTGGTGGCGGCGGCGGAACTGGGCAGTCTGCGGGAACTTTTGGTGATTGTCAGCGCTTTAAGCCTGGGAGATTTGTGGGAGTCCGGCCCCGCTGCATCAAACACTGAAAAACGCGCCGAATTCACCGCGCCGGAGTCAGATTTTCTCGGCTTGCTCACACTGTGGGAGCGCTGCGAGAAAGAGCGCGCATCCCAATCCCGATTGCGAAAGTTTTGCGGAAAATATGGCCTTTCCTTTCAGCGGGTGCGCGAATGGCGGGAAATTCACCGTCAAACCCTGGGTGCATGCAGGCGTTTGCAGCTCGCCTTGAACAGCCGCCCCGCGGGCTATGCGGAGATACACCGCGCCTTGCTGAGCGGTTTGCTGAATCAAATCGCGCGGCATGACGGGGACCGGGAGTACGTGGGCAGCCGCAACCGCAAATTGAGCCTGGCGGCCACTTCAGTGCTGGCGCGCAAAAAAACCCGCTGGATCGTCACCAATGAATGGGTGGATACGTCGCGGACTTTCGCCACCATGGCCGCCCGCATCAATCCCGCTTGGGTTATTCCATTCGCTCGCCATCTGATTCGCCGGGAATACAGCGAAGCGTTTTGGAGCGCTGACCGACAGCAAGTTATGGTGTACGAGAAAAAGCTGCTGTACGGACTCGCGCTGCGGGAAAAATTCGCGGTGGATTACGCCAAACTTGATCGGGCTGGCGCCCGCGATGTGTTTTTGGATCAAGCCTTGATTGAGGGCAAGATCCGCTGCGACGCGGATTTTTTACGGCGCAATGGAGAGTTTTTAGCGGCGCTGCGCAAGCAGGAAGAGAAGTTCCGCCGCCCCGAAACCGTCGTAAATGACCGGGAAATACAACTGTTTTATGAGGAAAGAATTCCCGGTACGGTCGTTTCCACCCGAACTTTGGAAAACTGGCTGGCCAAAGACCCCGCCGGCCGCAATCGCTTGCTGGACATGAAACACGCGGGACTGTTCCGCGGCGACGCCGAAGCCGAATTGGAACGCCAATTTCCCGACCGGATCCAACTGCGGCACAACACGCTGACGGTGGATTATGTCTTCCAGCCGGGCGACAGCTGCGACGGCGCCGCCGTGCTGGTACCAAAAGAACTGTTGGCGCAGCTGTCCACTGCCGACCTCGACTGGGCCGTGCCGGGTCTGGTGCGCGAGAAATGTATAAGCTTGCTGCGCGGCCTGCCCAAGAGCAAGCGCCGCAATTTCGTTCCAGTGCCGGATTTCGTCGACCGCATCCTGCCGCGGATGTCCCGCGCCGATGGCGAACTGATCGATTCCCTGCTGCGGCAAATAAGCGCGGCGGGCAATGTCGGCGTAACGCGCGATGAGTTGTCGGCGGTGGAACTGCCAGCGCATCTGCGAACGCGGCTGCGGGTAGTGGCGTCTCACGGCCGCGGTCTGGCCGAAAGTGCGGACTTGGGGAAATTGCAAAAGCGTTTCGCCAACATTGCGCACAGTGCGCCGCCGCATCCGCTTGAGCGCCGGGGTATGAAAGATTGGGAACTCGAAGAGCTGCCGGAGAGCGTTCACCTCGGTGCCGAAACTGTCTTGCTGCGCTATCCGGCGTTGGTGGACGAGGGCGATTCGGTCGCCATCGAGCTATTGGATAGTTGGCGGAAAGCCGTGGCGCTTAGCCGGCGGGGGGTTTTGCGCCTGTTGCTGCTGCGCGCCGCGGCCCGCCGCAACGCCCTGCAAAAAAAGTTCCTGCGTTTCAAAAACGCGAATGCGGCCAAATTGCTGCTGCTGCCGACTCTGCGGGAAATCGAACGCGATGCGGCCATCGCCTGTTTTATGGAAACATTCGCCCTACACGAAGAATTGCCCCGCAATCGCCAAACATTCAATGCCTTGCTGCACCGCCATGGGAGCAGATTGCCGCTAGTCGGAGAAGAACTGGAAAGCTTGCTCGCACGGATTCTGGAGCGGTTGGCCGATGTCCGCCGCGAACTGGGGAAACTGCCAGCAGTCTACGGACAGCGCGTCCGCGAAGATATCCAAACGCAACTCGCGGGTCTGTTTCCCGAAGGGTTTTTGCAAAATACCGAATTCAAATGGCTGCGGCATTATCCACGCTATCTCGACGGTATCCGCTGCCGACTCGAAAAAGCGCCGCATTTTGGTCCGGCGGATGAAAAGCGCACGCGGGAAATGGCATACTACACGAGCAGGTTCGAGCAGCTGCGCGGTTCGCGGGGGGAGTCCGAAGAACTCATGCGGTGCCTGCGTTGGTCGATAGAGGAATTCAGGGTTTCCCTATTCGCCCAGCGGCTGGGCACGGCCTTTCCGGTTTCCGGGCAGAGGCTGAACAAACAGATCAAGCGACTGACGGCGTGATCGCCATTATTAGCTGATCCATGCATGAGATGGAGGGGGCTGGTTTTGCCCGTACAACCGACAATGGGAAACTCTGAATCGCCGCGCCGACGGCCGCAGTTCCTGCGGGCGCTGCTGTGGGCCATTGCGGTCCTGCCGGCCATGCCGACGCTGGGACAGGAGGTGGCGTTCGAAGCGAATCCAGATCCGCTAATCGAATTCAACCGCGCCGTTTTTGGCTTCAACGAGTATCTCGACGGGGTGGTTCTGCGGCCACTGGCGATAGGCTACACCAGCTACATACCCTCTCCGGTGCAAACAAGCATCAGCAATTTTTTCGCCAACGTCGATGATGTCAACACTTTCGCGAATAATCTTCTGCAATGGAAAGTGGCCGACGCGGTCTCGGATTGCGGCCGCATTCTGATCAATACAACCGTGGGCATCGGCGGTTTGTTCGATGTCGCTAGCGAGTTGGGATTGGAGAAGCACCGGGAGGATTTCGGCCAGACTCTGGCTGTCTGGGGAGTGCCTCCGGGGCCCTTTGTCGTGCTGCCCATTTTTGGCGCGAGCACGGTGCGGGACAGCTTCGGCTTGGGGGTGGATTCGCTGCTCAATCCATTGTACCAGATCGAAGACGAAGCGGCGCGCGCGGCTGCCTTCGGCATGGAGCGGGTTGAGTGGCGCACGGGCCTGCTGCCGATGGAGAGCCTGTACATCGGCGACCGCTATATCTTCACGCGGGAAGCCCACTTGCAGAGCCGGGAGTTCGAAGCCAGCGACGGCCAAGTGGAAGATTTATTCGGCGATTTTTGATTTGCTCCCATCCCGCTCCCACAGCTTGGTGCGGATAAAATCGCTGTGGGAGACGTAAATCAGTTCGCAAACCTTGCGGATTACATAGTCCTCGTATTTGCTTAGCTCGGAATCGGCGTAGGCGATGCGCCACATATGCCGGATCAAGGCGCATTTCCGCCCGTAGTCGAAATGTTCGTTGATCAAGCTGGTGAATTCATACAGGGACGTGGCGGCGCTCGACTCCTGGCGAGCGAGTTCCAGCAGCTCCTCGATTTCCCGCGAGTCTTTCGAAGTCGTTGCGCGCAGCACTTTGGCTATGGACGCGAACTCGCGCTCATCCATGTCATGGTCGGCCTTCAGCACTTCGAACAGCAGGGCGGCGCTGGCCAATTCCAGCCGCTTTTCGGCATCACCTTCGGCGGCGGCGGAATCCGGTCGGGTTTGGAACAAGCTCCGTAAAGATTCCAGCATCATCAAGCAACCGAGGCCATGGCGTCCCGCAGCACCGCCAAATTTTCATCTCGCTGGGCGCCGCAGGCGCTCAAACGGCGGCGGAAACCGCGACCGCCGGGCTGCCCCTTGAATAGTCCGAGCATATGCCGCGTCATATGGTGCAGGGGCGTGCCTTGCGCCAGCTCGCGTTCGATATAGGGCAGAAATCCATGCAGACAGTCCAAGCGGGATTTGCCGACCGGCGCTGCACCGAAGAAGGCCTCGTCCACCCCGCTCAGTAGATAGGGATTGCCGTAGGCTTCCCGACCGAGCATGACGCCATCGACCTCGCGCAATAACGCCGCCGCGCCATCCAGGCAATCGATGCCGCCATTGATGACGATATCCAATTCGGGAAATTTTTGCTTAACCCGAAATACCCGTGGATAGTTCAGCGGCGGAATTTCGCGATTCTGTTTCGGCGTAAGTCCTTTGAGCAGCGCGATACGGGCATGGATGATGAAAGTCCGGCAGCCGGTCGCGGCGATGGTCTCAATGAAATCGAATAATTCGGCATCGCTGTCCATATCGTTTACGCCAATGCGGCATTTCACCGTAACCGGCAAATCCACGGCGGCGGTCATTGCGGCCACGCAGGCCGCGGCTCGCTTGGGCCGGAGCATCAGGCGCGCGCCGAAACCGCCACCCTGCACCCGGTCGCTGGGGCAGCCGAGATTGAGATTGATTTCACGGTAACCGGCGGCCACGCCGATTGTTGCCGCCGCGGCGAGTTCTCCCGGATCTGCGCCGCCAAGTTGTAAGGCCAGGGGTTGTTCTTCGGGCGAGAAGCGCAACAACGATTCAGTATCGCCGTGGAGCAGGGCGCCCGCAGCCAGCATTTCCGTGTACAGCAGCGCGCGGCGGGTGAACTGGCGCAGGAATGCGCGCTCGTGACGGTCCGTGCGGTCCATCATGGGCGCCACGCAAAACCGGTGGCTTACGCCGCCGGTGTTCCACACCTGGCTCGCCACGGGCCGGCCTCTGTTGGGATTCAAATTCATAGCGCAATTATTCCCATCGGCAAACAACAGTCAACAAGCGATCAAACCGGCGGATCGCCGAGAGCCTTCTTAGAAGGCTGCGGCATAGAGACGATCAAGCGATGAGTCGGCGACGGGCGGCGCCTCCCGGCGGTGTCTGCGGTACGGATGCCAAGCCTCTAAATTCGGCGTGGATGTGGTTTCGCTTATAATTCCGCCCCCGCAACTGCCCACCGCCAACCGCCATGCCCAGGGTTAGAACCAGAATCGCTCCTTCGCCTACCGGTGACCCGCATCTCGGTACGGCCTACATCGCCTTGTTCAACCGCTGTTTCGCGCGCCGCCATGGCGGTGATTTTGTACTGCGAATTGAAGACACCGACCGCGAGCGCTCCACTGCGCGCTCCGAAGAGCAAATCCGCGGGGCCTTACAGTGGCTCGGTTTGGACTGGGACGAAGGACCGGGGCAAGATGGCGGCAAAGGGCCGTATCGGCAAAGCGAACGCACAGAAATTTATCGATCACATATTCAATTCTTGCTCGGAAAAAAACTTGCATTTCATTGTTTTTGTGATGAAAAAAGAATTGCCGAATTGCGCCGAGAGCAATTGCGGCAAAAGCAGCAGCCTGGTTATGACGGACATTGTTTGGCACTAACGGACGAAGAGGTTGCGGAGCGGCTGAAACGCGGCGAGCCCCATGTGGTCCGCCTGCGGGTACCGCGGCAAGGCGAATGTGTATTCGAGGATCTGCTGCGCGGGGAGATTCGCGTGCAGTGGGCGCAAGTCGATATGTCCGTGCTGATCAAATCCGATGGGCTGCCTACTTACCACTTCGCCAATGTGGTGGATGACCACTTGATGGAAATCAGCCATGTAATCCGCGGCGAGGAGTGGATCAACTCCATGCCCAAGCACGTCCTGCTATACGAATCTTTCGGCTGGGACAAACCGGTTTTCTGCCACATGCCGCTGCTGCGCAATCCAGACCGCAGCAAGCTCAGCAAGCGCCGCAATCCCGTCGGCATCGGCTACTACCGGGACATGGGCTATTTGCCTCAGGCACTGGCCAACTTTTTGGGCAACATGGGCTGGTCCATGCCCGATGGGGAAGAGAAATTCAGCTTGGCACAAATGGAGGCGAATTTGGCGTTGGAAAGGGTGTCCCTGGGTGGGCCGATTTTCGACCGGGAGAAATTAGATTGGTTGAACGGACGTTATTTGCGCGAGGAACTCGATGACGCCGAGTTCGCGCGGCGCTTCGCGGAGTGGGCATTTCCCGCGGAGCGATTGGCACAAATCACTCCCCACGTGCGGCAGCGGGTGAATCGGTTCAGCGAGGTCGAGGAACTTGGGGGATTCATGCTGCGGGGCGAATTGAAGCCGCTGGCGGGAGATTTCGTCCACAAGCGATTGGACACCGATGCCTGCCGCCGCATCCTGCTTTTCAGCCAATGGTGTTTGGAGGAGTTGCCCGAATGGAACCGCACCGTGGTGGAAGATGGTTTGCGGCGACTGGCCCAATGCCTGCAACTGAAAATTCGGGATTTCCTGTTCCCGCTGTTCGTAGCGATAAGCGGCAAGCCGGTTTCGCTTTCGGTAATTGATTCCATCACTTGGCTTGGCGTGGATCTTTGCCGGGCGCGCCTGCGCGCGGCGCTGGAAGCACTGGGCGGCGTTTCCGGCAAACAGCAGAAGAAACTCGAACAGGAGTACCAGCGCTTGCGCTCGGCGCCGCCCGCCGGCGGCGATTCCCGCGATTGACAGCGAGCGGCCCGGTTCCTAAAATTCCGCCCTCGCCATCTATTGGGGCCTTAGCTCAGCTGGGAGAGCGCAACGCTGGCAGCGTTGAGGTCACCGGTTCGATCCCGGTAGGCTCCACCAATTCGCGCATCCAGAGAAGTCCGACCGGCTTTCGAGCGATTCAGGAAACTTTTGTGGCCCCGCGTTCAGCGCGTCGATCCAGCGGATAGTCCCGCCGCCGCGGCCCCCGGTACAGTTGCCGCGGGCGTCCAATGCGGTAATCACCTCCCACCATTTCGTTCCAGTGCGCCATCCAGCCGGGAGTGCGCCCGGTGGCGAAGATCACTGTGAACATGCTCGTCGGGATGCCCAGCGCTTTGAGAATAATGCCCGAGTAAAAATCGACATTCGGATACAGCTTGCGCTCCACAAAGTAATCGTCTTCCAAGGCGATCTGTTCGAGTCTGCGGGCGATGCGGAACAAGGAGTTGTCCGCCGCTTCGCCCACTTCGCCAAGTACTTGATCGCAAACTTCGCGCATGACCGTGGCGCGGGGATCGAAATTCTTGTATACGCGGTGACCGAAACCCATGAGTCGGTAGGGATCATCGGGATCTTTCGCGCGGCGGATAAAATCGTCGATGTGGGATTCCGAACCGATTTCAGACAGCATTTCGAGCACGGATTCATTGGCGCCGCCGTGGGCGGGCCCCCAGAGCGCGGCGATGCCGGCGGCGATACAGGAGAACGGATTCGCCCCGGTCGAACCCGCCAAACGCACGGTGGAAGTGGAGGCGTTCTGCTCGTGGTCGGCATGCAGCAGGAAAATCAAATCCATGGCACGGGCGAGCACCGGACTGATTTCCTTCTCCTCGCAGGGCGTGCCGAACATCATATGCAGGAAATTCTCGGAAAAGCCCAGCGAATTGCGCGGGTACATGAAGGGCTGGCCAACGCCGTGCTTGTAGCACATGGCGGCCAGCGTAGGCATCTTCGCGATCACCCGGCGCGCCACCAACATTCGGTGTCCGGGGTCGGCAATATCCATCGTGTCGTGATAAAAAGCCGACAAGGCTCCCACCACGCTGACCAGCATCGACATCGGATGCGAAGAGCGCGGAAAACCGTTGAAAAACTGATGAATTTGCTGATCCACCATGGTGTGGTAGCGAATCGTTTTCTCGAACTCGAGCTTCTCCGCGCCACTGGGCAGCTCGCCGTGCAAAAGCAGAAAACAGCTTTCTAGGAAACTGGAATGTTCGGCCAACTGTTCGATCGGGTAGCCCCGGTACAGCAACACCCCTTCGCCGCCGCTGATATAGGTGATATCCGAATCACAGGAGGCGGTGGAGATAAACCCGGGGTCGTAAGTGAAGTAACCGCTGTCGATGATGCCGCGCACATCGATCACATCCGGGCCGACACTGCTTTGATGGATCGGCAGCTCAATGGGGTCCGGCTGGCCGTCGACGATCAATCGCGCCGTTCTTGCAGTCATGGAAATCTCCGCGCTTTGGGTGCCGATGTAGGCGAATGCGTTTCCCGTTTCGGCGCTTGCGCCGCCGGTTCTGTGCTGCCGGCTAGCGCTCCACGGGCTGTTCGCCGGCGGGGACGGCAATACTAGGAACAGTCCCGCGCCATTGTCAAATTAGCGTTTGAGCAGCGGGTTCGACAGTCGCGCGAGATTGTCATGGGGGGTTGCTGTGTATATACTGCCGCAGGCTCGGAAGCAGGCTGGCTGAGGCAAGGTGAACAGCGGCAGACCCACCAATCTCAATCTCTTCAATATTCGCTGGCCGGTGACGGCACTGGTTTCGATAACGCACAGAGTCTCCGGCATTCTGCTTTTTCTGGCCATCGCGCCGCTGCTCTTTCTGTTCGATTTGTCGCTGAGTTCTGAGGCCGGTTTCGAGCGGGCAATTGGTTTGCTGTCTCCGCCGGCCGCGCGTTTGGCGCTGTGGTTCGCCGCCGCCGCGATGGCCTATCACCTGATCGCCGGTTGCCGGCACCTGTTGATGGACATCGGCATTGGTGAAACTTGGCGCGGCGGGCGGCTATCGGCGCTGGCGGTTATCGCGCTTTCGGGTGTGACCGCGGTTTTGCTGGGTCTCTGGTTGGCGGGACTTCGACCATGGTGACCAACACCACCAGTCTCGGCCGTTCCGGCTTGGCCGATTGGCTGATCCAACGCCTTAGCGCGCTGGTACTGCTGGCCTACACGCTGTGGGTCGCCGCCGGCGTGCTGTTGCTGCCGGAGTTGAACCATGAAAACTGGCGCCTGTTGTTTGCGGCGCCCGCCATGCGGATTTTCAGCTTGGCCGCGCTGCTTGCACTGTGCGCCCATGCCTGGATCGGAGTCTGGACGGTCAGCACCGACTATCTCACCGAAGCGCATTTAGGCCGGGCCGGATTCTGGCTGCGCTTGCTGACCCAAGCCCTTTGCGCTGCCCTCACCTTGGTCTATTTGCTTTGGGGTGGCGGAATTTTATGGAGTGTTTAGCCCGGCCGGAAAGGACAATGAAGAGAGGCAAAATCATTTCCTTCGACGCCATTATCGTCGGTGGCGGCGGCGCCGGAATGAGGGCGGCGCTGCAATTGGCGCAATCCGGTTTCCGCACCGCGGTTTTGTCCAAAGTATTCCCAACCCGCTCCCATACCGTGTCGGCCCAGGGCGGCATCACCTGCGCCATCGCCAGCGCCGACCCCGAGGATGATTGGCGCTGGCATATGTACGATACCGTCAAGGGCTCGGACTATATTGGCGATCAGAACGCGATCGAATACATGTGCATGGAAGGACCGCAAACCGTCTATGAATTGGAGCATATGGGTTTGCCGTTTTCCCGTACCGACAGCGGGCGCATTTACCAACGGCCCTTTGGCGGCCAGTCGAAGAGTTTCGGCAAGGGGGGGCAGGCGGCCCGCACCTGCGCGGCGGCGGACCGCACCGGTCATGCGCTGCTGCACGCCCTTTACCAAGGCAATCTGAAGAACGATACCGTCTTTTTGAACGAGTGGTATGTGGTGGATTTGGTCGTCAACCAAGACGGCGCGGTCGCCGGTGTCACGGCGATCGATATGGAAGATGGCGATATGTATTTCGTGCATGCCGCCGCCACCGTGCTCGCAACCGGCGGCGCCGGACGGATTTACGCTTCCACGACCAACGCGCTGATCAATACCGGCGACGGTCTCGGCATGAGCCTGCGCGCCGGTTTCCCGGCCCAGGATATGGAAATGTGGCAATTCCATCCGACCGGCATCCACGGCGCCGGCACCTTGGTGACCGAAGGCTGCCGGGGCGAGGGCGGCTATCTCGTCAACAAGGACGGGGAAAGATTCATGGAGCGCTACGCACCCAATGCCAAGGATCTGGCCGGCCGCGATGTGGTCGCAAGAGCCATGGTGATCGAAGTGCTCGAAGGCCGGGGCTGTGGCGAAAACGGCGATCATGTCATGCTCAAGCTCGATCATCTCGGTGCCGAAGTGCTCAATAGCAAACTGCCCGGTATTCTTGAACTTTCGCGCGCTTTCGCCCATGTGGACCCGGTGCGCGAGCCGATTCCGGTCGTGCCGACTTGCCATTACATGATGGGCGGCATTCCAACCGATATCCACGGCCAGGCGCTGACCCGCGCCGACGGCGCGGACCAGCCGATTCCGGGACTGTTCGCCGCCGGCGAAGTCGCCTGCGTTTCCGTCCACGGCGCCAATCGCCTCGGTGGCAACAGCTTGCTGGATTTAGTGGTGTTCGGCCGGGCCGCGGGCAAACATATCGAGCAATTGCTGCAACAGGGCATGAGAGCGCCCGCGGTCGCCCCGGAAGATATTGAGCGGGCCATGGCGCGTCCGCGTCGGCTTGACGAATCCGCCTCCGGCGAAAGCACCTCGGCGCTGCGGGCGGAACTGCAAAACATCATGCAGTTGCATTTCGGTGTGTTCCGCACCGGAGAATTCATGCGCGATGGCATCGCCAGGCTTGCGGCGCTCGGCGCGCGTATCGAAAATATCTGGCTGGAAGATAAAAGTGCCGCCTTCAACACCGCCCGCATCGAAGCGCTGGAGTTGCAGAATCTGTTCGCCGTTGCCGAGGCCACCGCGGTCGCCGCCGAAGGCCGCGACGAAAGCCGAGGCGCCCACGCCAGGGAGGACTTCAAGGAGCGCAATGACACGGATTGGCTATGCCACTCGCTGTACTTTCCGGAGGAGAAGGCGATTGGCAAGCGCGCTGTCAATTTCCAGCCCAGCCAGGTGGAGAGTTTTCAGCCGAAAGCGAGGACCTACTGACAATCCCATGGCCAGAATGAACGAACAGAAAGTGCTTGTTGAAACTGAACGCGGCAAACGCCGCGGGCAAGCCCCGAACCCATCACAGGAAAGCAGCCGACCGTGTTAGTCAGCATTTACCGATACAACCCGGAAACCGACAGCAAGCCGTCGATGCGGGACATCGAAGTCGAGGTGCCCGAGAACCGGGATTTGATGGTGCTCGATGTGTTGGAATTGGCCAAGGCGAAAGACCCGTCCATCACCTACCGCCGCTCCTGCCGAGAGGGTGTATGCGGCTCGGACGGCATGAGTATCAACGGGGTGAACGGCTTGGCCTGTATCACACCCTTGTCGAAAGCGCTTGGCCCAAGTGGCAAGCTGGTGCTGCGGCCCCTGCCGGGCTTGCCGGTGATTCGCGATCTGGTGGTGGATTTGTCGCAGTTCTACCGCCAGTTCGAAAAAGTAAAGCCTTATTTGATCAATGATGACAGGCCGCCGGCCGAGGAGCGCTTGCAATCGCCGACGGAGCGGGAAAAACTCGACGGCCTCTACGAGTGCATTCTTTGCGCCTGCTGCAGCACGAGTTGCCCCTCGTTTTGGTGGAACCCGGAAAAATTCATCGGTCCCGCGGGTTTGTTGCAGGCTTACCGCTTTTTGGCCGACAGCAGGGACACCGCGACTGAGGAACGCTTGGCGGAGTTGGACGACCCGTTCAGCGTGTTCCGCTGCCGGGGTATCATGAACTGCGTCGCGGTGTGTCCCAAGGGGCTGAATCCCACCCGGGCGATCGGCCATATCCGCTCCATGCTGCTGCGGCGGGGCGTTTGAGCACGACGCGGCGGACGGTCCGAACTGAACAGGGCGAACGCAATGCGCCAAGATGTCATGGAATTACTCTGGAGCACCGGCCATCTCTCCGGCGGCAATGCGGAGTATGTGGACGGGCTCTATGAAAGCTTCCTCGACAACCCCGCCGCCGTCCCGGATGAATGGCGCGAATTCTTTTCCTCCCTGCCGGCCGCCAGCGGCGGCATGACCGACATTTCCCATTCGCACATCCGCGACGATTTCAGAAAGCTCGGAAAAGTCAGCCGCCACACTCAAGTGCTGAGCAACGACGCGGTCGTCAATTCCGAACACGAGCTGAAGCAGGTACTGGTGCTCGAGTTGATCAGTTCCTATCGCGAACGCGGCCACCAGAAAGCCGCGCTCGACCCCCTGGGACTGATGCGCCGGATGCTGGTGGCCGATCTCAAAATCGAATTCCACGACCTTTCGCCGCTCGATCTATCAACGATATTTCAAACCGGCACCTTGTTCATCAGCAAGCGGCGGGACAGTCTGCGGGGCATCATCGAAGTGATGGAGCGAATCTACTGCGGTTCCATCGGTTATGAATACATGCATATCGTCAATCTGGCGGAAAAGCAGTGGATTCAGCAAATCATCGAAAGCACGGACGGCTGGTTGCGCTTCGCCAACGAGGACAAGAAACATCTGCTGGAGCGTCTGACCGCGGCCGAGGGTCTGGAAAAGCATCTCGACGGCAAGTATCCCGGCACCAAACGTTTCGGCCTGGAGGGTGGCGAAAGCCTGATTCCGCTGTTGGACGAGCTCGTTCAGCGCGCCGGCGGTTACGAGGTGAAAGAAGTCGTGCTGGGCATGGCCCACCGCGGCCGCTTGAATGTCTTGGTCAATATTCTCGGCAAAAACCCCAGCGATTTGTTCGATGAATTCGAGGGCAAGGCAACTTTCAGCCATTCCGGCGATGTGAAGTACCACCAGGGTTTCTCTTCCAACATCATGACATCCGGCGGCGAAGTGCATATGGCACTGGCCTTCAATCCTTCGCACCTGGAAATCGTCGCGCCGGTTGTGGAAGGTTCGGTGCGGGCGCGGCAATCGCGCCGGGGAGACCGGCAGGGCGATATGGTGCTGCCGATTATCGTGCATGGCGACGCCGCCTTCGCCGGCCAAGGCGTGGTGATGGAAACTTTGCAAATGTCGCGTGCCCGGGCGTATTCGACCGGCGGCACCGTGCATATCGTCATCAACAATCAAATCGGATTCACCACCAGCCGCCAGGACGACGCCCGCTCCACTGAGTATTGCACCGATGTGGCCAAAATGGTGCAGGCGCCGATTTTCCACGTCAACGCCGACGACCCGGAGGCGGTGTTGTTCGTCACGCGGCTGGCACTGGATTACCGCTACCAATTCAAAAAAGATGTCGTGATCGATCTGATTTGCTACCGGCGAAAAGGTCACAACGAGACCGACGAGCCGGCCATCACCCAACCGCAGATGTACGCCGAAATTCGTGCCCGGAAGACGACTCGCGCGCTGTACGCGGCAAGGTTGGCGAAGGAAGATGTGGTTTCTCCGGCCGATTCGCGAGCAATGGAAAGCGCCTACCGTTCGGCGCTGGACACCGGTGAACACGTGGTCAAGAGTTTGGTCCAAGAACCGTCGGTGGAGTTGTTCGTTGATTGGAGCCCCTATCTCGGTCACGATTGGAGTCCCCATTATCAGACTTCGATGCCGCTGGAGAATTTGCGGGCGCTGGCTCGCAAGCTGAGCAAAACGCCGCATGACTTCCGCCTCCACCGACAAGTGGAAAAGTTGATGCGGGAGCGGCAGCGAATGGCGGAAGGAAAAACGCCGGTGGATTGGGGCTTCGCCGAGACGCTTGCCTATGCCAGCATTCTGGTCAGCGGCAACAAAGTGCGCATCACCGGCCAGGATTGCGCCCGCGGCACCTTCGCCCACCGCCACGCCATTCTGCACGATCAGGAAACCGGCGCGGAATACGTGGCGCTGGGGCAATTGGCCAAAGATCAGGGTTCCTTCACCATTTACAATTCGCTGCTGTCCGAGGAGGCGGCGCTGGCTTTCGAATACGGCTACGCCACCACCATGCCCAACGCGCTGGTGATTTGGGAAGCGCAGTTCGGCGATTTCGCCAATTCGGCCCAAGTCGTAATCGATCAATTTATCACCAGCGGCGAACACAAGTGGATGCGGCTGTGCGGCTTGGCCATGTTGCTGCCCCACGGCTACGAAGGACAGGGGCCGGAACATTCCTCGGCGCGGCTGGAGCGGTTTTTGCAACTCTGCGCGGAACACAATATCCAAGTCTGCCAGCCCACCAATTCGGCGCAAATATTCCATTTGCTGCGCAAACAGGTGCTTTGCCCGCTGCGCAAACCGCTAGTGGTGATGTCGCCGAAGAGCCTGCTGCGGCGGCGCGAATGCGCCTGCAGCTTGGAACAATTGGCCGGCGGAGAGTTTCAGGTCGTGCTCGACGACCCGGCTGCTCCGGCCGCGGACCGGGTGCGCAAACTCATCATCTGCGGCGGCAAGGTATTTTACGATTTGGATGAAATGCGCCGCGCCCACGGCGTAGACGATGTCGCCATCATCCGGCTGGAGCAGTTGTATCCTTTTCCCCGGCAGGACTTTGGTCGCGTCATCGGCCGCTACCCCAATGCGAAAGCCGCCGTCTGGTGCCAGGAAGAACCCCTGAATCAGGGCGCTTGGTATTCCAGCCAACATCATATCCGCCGGGTCGTCGGTGAACATTTTCCCGATATTTCGCTGGCGTACGCCGGGCGGGAAGCCTCGGCCGCGGCCGCGGCGGGTTATCTCGCGCTGCACCTGCGGCAGCAGGACGAGTTTCTGCGCGCGGCCCTCGATATCGCCCAGACAACAGCTGGCAAGTAATCACCGGACCAATCCAAATGGATAAGAAATGACGATTGAATTGAAGGCACCGACCCTGCCGGAGTCGGTCCCGGACGGCACCATCGCCGCTTGGCACCGAAAAGCGGGCGAAGCGGTCGCCAGGGATGAGGTCCTGGCGGAAATCGAAACCGACAAGGTTGTGATCGAAGTTCCGGCGCCGGCGGACGGTGTGCTCAAGGAAATCTACAAGCACGCCGGCGACACCATCGTCGGCGATGAAGCCATCGGCAGAATCGAGCCCGGCCCTGCGCCCGCCGAAGCCGAAGAAGCGGAGGATACCGCCCAGGCGCCGCCAGCCGGACCGGCGGCGCGCCGCTTGCTGGCGGAGCACAAGCTGGATCCAAACGCGGTCGGCGGCAGCGGCAAAGGCGGCCGCATCACTCGCGGCGACGTGCTCGACAAGCTGGCGGAGTCGAATGCTCCCACTCCGGGCCCGGGGGACGCTTCGGCCCCGCGTGCCGCGGAACAGCGGCAAAGAATGCAGGACCAGGGGTTCGGCGGGGAGAGGAAGGAAGAGCGCGTGCCCATGAGCCGGCTGCGGGCGCGGGTCGCCCAGCGCCTGCTTGACGCCACCAACACCACGGCGATGTTGACCACCTTCAACGAAGTCAATATGGCGCCGGTGATGGCAATACGCGCCCGCCATCAGCAACGCTTCCGGGACACCCACGACGGTGTCAAGCTGGGCCTAATGTCCTTTTTCGTGCGCGCCTCGGTGGAAGCTCTGAAGCGTTTCCCGGCGGTCAACGCTTCTATCGACGGCAACGATATCGTCTATCACGGCTATCAGGACATCGGCGTGGCGGTGGCTTCGCCGCGGGGATTAGTGGTGCCCGTGCTGCGCGATGCCGACCATATGGGCTTTGCCGAAATTGAGCGGCAAATTTTGCAATTCGGGGAAAAAGCGCGGGACGGCAAGCTGGCGATCGAAGAGTTGGCCGGCGGCACATTCACCATTTCCAATGGCGGAGTTTTTGGCTCGCTGCTCTCGACACCGATTTTAAATCCGCCGCAAACCGCGATTCTCGGCATGCACAAGATCCAACGGCGGCCGGTGGTGGAGGGCGAAGGGGATGAAATCTCCATTCTGCCCATGATGTATCTGGCGCTGTCCTACGATCATCGGTTGATCGACGGCAAAGAGGCGGTGCAGTTCCTGGTCACCATCAAAGAGCTGCTGGAAGATCCAACCCGCCTGGTGTTGGAAATATAGATCTTGGAAACATAGGTGTTTGAAGTTTCGGCGCGGGGACGGGCCGTTCTACACCAATCCGCTTACGCGAGGGAAGGGAAATGGCGAGAGAATTCGATGTGGTGGTTATCGGTTCGGGGCCGGCGGGATACGTGGCGGCGATCCGCTGCGCCCAGCTGGGCTTCAAAACCGCCTGCGTGGAACGTTGGTTGGCGGCTTCCGGCGGACCGGTTTACGGCGGCACCTGCCTCAATGTGGGCTGCATTCCCTCCAAGGCTTTGCTGGACACTTCCCACAAGTACTACGAAATGCAGCAGCATTTCGGCGATCACGGCATAAACACCAGGAGTGGCACGATTGATGTCGCCGCCATGATGGGGCGCAAGAACAAGGTGGTTGCGCAGCTCACCAAGGGCGTTGCCGGACTTTTCAAAGCGAACAAAGTGGCCGGAATCTCTGGTGTCGGAACCTTGTTGGAGCGGGGCAGGGTGCGGGTAACCACCGCCGACGGCTCGGAAGAGGAATTGCGGGCCGCCCACGTGATTCTGGCCGGCGGTTCAGAGCCGGTGGCGATTCCGCCCGCGCCGTTGGACGGGGAATGCATCGTTGATTCAACCGGGGCGCTGGAATTCGATGCGGTACCCGCCCGGCTCGGCATCATCGGCGCCGGTGTCATCGGATTGGAACTCGGCAGTGTCTGGAGCCGGCTCGGCAGCAAAGTCACCATACTCGAGGCGCTGGATGACTTTTTGCCTTCGTTGGACCGGCGCATGGCGGCTGAAACCTTGAAAATCCTGACCAAGCAAGGGCTTGAGATCAAACTGGGTGCCCGCGTCAACGACAGCCGGATCAATGCCGACGGGACAAAGTCCGTCGCCGTGAGCTATGGGGACGCGGAAGGTGCGAAAGAAGTGGAATTCGATAAAGTCATCGTCGCGGTCGGCAGACGTCCGCGGAGCGGGGAATTGACGGACCCCGCCGCCGGTCTGGCCATCGACCCGAGCGGTTTTGTCGAAGTCGACGAGCGCTGCGCGACGAATTTGCCCGATGTCTACGCCGTAGGTGATTTGGTGCGCGGCCCGATGTTGGCCCACAAGGGCATGGAAGAGGGCGTTATGGTCGCGGAACGCTTGGCGGGCAAGAAGACGCAAGTCAATTATGCCTTGGTGCCGAGCGTCATCTATACTCACCCGGAAGTCGCTTGGGTCGGTAAAAACGAAGAAGAAATGAAGGCGGCCGGAGTCGAATGCGCGACCGGTAGTTTTCCTTTCGCCGCCAGCGGCCGCGCTTTGGCCGCCCACGACACCGATGGCTTGGTCAAACTGGTGGTGGAAAAAGCCAGCGATCGCATTGTCGGCTGTCAGATCATCGGCGCCGGCGCGGCGGATTTGTTGCAGCAGTTGGTGGTCGCGATGGAATTCAGCGCCAGCGCGGAAGATATCGCCCTGACCATGTTCTCGCATCCGGCGCTGTCGGAAGCGGTGCATGAATCGGCGCTTTCGGTTCACGGTCACGCGATCCACAAGGCCAACCGCAAGCGCTGATCGGCAGCGGGGCCAATCCACCACCAAGCGAAGCCGCGGTGCGACTCCACACGGGGAAATTAGATGAATTTGCACGAATATCAGGCGAAGCGGCTGTTCGCCGACTATGGCTTGCCCGTATCCCGTTCCACAATGATCGAGTCGGCCGCCGATGCGGCCGCGGCCGTCAAAAATTTGGCCGGCGATAGCTGGATGGTGAAAGCACAGGTTCACGCTGGCGGCCGCGGCAAAGCGGGCGGCGTGAAACGGGTGCGCGACGCGGCCGAGGCCGAAGCTTTCGCCAAACACTGGCTTGGCCGCAATCTGGCGACATTCCAGACGGATGCCAGGGGCCAGCCGGTGCGGCGGATTCTGGTCGAGGAATGCGTCGCCATCGAGCGCGAACTGTATCTCGGCGCGGTAATCGACCGCGCTTCGCGACGCATCGTATTCATGGCCTCCACCGAAGGCGGCATGGATATCGAAAAAGTGGCGCGGGAAACACCGGAAAAAATCCTCCGCGCCGCCATCGACCCGCTGACCGGAGCGCAGCCGCACCAAGGCCGCGAACTCGCTTTTCAACTCGGTTTGGTCGGGAAGCAGGTGAAACAATTCAGCAACATTTTTCTGGCGCTGGCGCGAATGTTTCAGCAGCTTGATTTGTCACTGCTCGAAATCAATCCGCTGGTGATCACCAAACAAGGCGACTTGAACTGCCTGGATGCCAAAATCAATATCGATGGCAATGCCATGTTCCGCCAGCCCGCGCTGCGGGAAATGCACGATCCTTCCCAAGACGACGAGCGCGAAGTTCACGCGGCGCGTTGGGAACTCAGCTATGTGGCGCTTGATGGCAATATTGGCTGTATGGTCAACGGTGCCGGTTTGGCCATGGGCACCATGGATATTGTGCAGTTGCACGGCGGCAGTCCCGCCAATTTCCTCGATGTCGGCGGCAGCGCCACCGCGGAGCGGGTTTCCGAAGCATTCAAAATCATTTTATCCGATGAAAAAGTGCGCGCCGTGCTGGTGAATATCTTCGGCGGCATCGTGCGCTGCGATTTGATCGCCGACGGTATTATCGAGGCGGTGCGCGAAGTCGGCGTGGAGCAACCCGTGGTGGTGCGTTTGGAGGGCAACAATGCCGTGAAAGGCCGGCGGGCACTGGCGGAGAGTGGCTTGCGCATTATTGCCGCCGACGGCTTGCGGGATGCCGCGCAAAAAGTCGTCACGGCCGCCGGAGCGAATCGATGAGTATTTTGATTGATGCCCGAACCAAGGTGCTTTGCCAAGGCATCACCGGTGCGCAGGGCAGTTTCCATACCGAGCAAGCCCTTGCCTACGGCACCCGGGTGGTCGGCGGCGTGACGCCGGGCAAAGGCGGACAGACCCATCTCGGTGTGCCGGTGTTCAATACCGTGCGCGAGGCGGTCGCGGCCACCGGTGCCACGGCGACTTCCATTTATGTACCGGCGCCGTTCTGCCTCGATTCCATCTTGGAAGCCGTGGCCGCCGGTGTGGAACTCGTGGTTTGCATTACCGAAGGCATCCCGACGCTCGACATGTTGCTCGCCAAAGCCAAATGCGATCAGGCCGGTGTGTGCCTGATCGGGCCCAATTGTCCCGGCGTGATCACTCCGGGGGAAAGCAAAATCGGCATCATGCCGGACGATATCCACAAGCCGGGCAAGGTCGGCATCGTTTCGCGCTCCGGCACGCTCACTTATGAGGCTGTGCAGCAAACCAGCGATCACGGTTATGGCCAATCTTCCTGCGTCGGCATCGGCGGCGACCCGATTCCGGGTTCCAGCTTTGTTGATATATTGGCCCTGTTCGAGCGGGATCCGGCTACGGAAGCCATCGTCATGATCGGTGAGATCGGCGGCAGCGCCGAAGAGGAGGCGGCGGCGTTCATCGCCGGGAATGTCAGTAAGCCCGTGGTGGCTTATATCGCCGGCGTGACGGCGCCGCCGGGCAAGCGCATGGGGCACGCGGGCGCGATTATCTCGGGAGGCAAAGGCACGGCGGCGGAAAAATTCGCCGCGCTGGAGGCGGCCGGGGCGACCACGGTCCGCAGCTTGGCGGATATCAGCGAAGGACTGTCCCGGGCGACCGGCTGGAAATCGGCCGCCGGTAACGCATAGATGGTAAACCTATGGTGCGCGCCCTGATGCGCAAAGGGCCGCATGGCGCGTGGGCGCGTGCCGCGCCAACCAGCGATAGGCGGCTTTCGGCGCGGGGTTTCCCGGGCGATGAATAGGGTTGGGACGCGGGGAAAAAACGGGGTTGAAAAAGGGGTTCAACAGTTTTGTGGACTTGTGTTAGGCTTGGCCACTGTCGGTTCAGGCGGAAAGACGAAAACCCACAGGCCGAGACTCCAGCCCGCGCTGAACTGAGTTCTTGTCCGCGTGTCATGGCGGTTCCGACCACGTGACGGGCGGATCTGTTTTGTTGACGCAAAGTTGGGATGGCATATGAAAATGAACAATGTCGGTAACGTCGTGGCCGCGCTGCTGCTGGCGGGCATGGCGGTTTCGATGGGGGTGGCGCAGGCGCAAGACGCGGTCGCGCCGCAGAATGTCCCGGAGCCCGAGATTTTGGTGGACAGCAGCGCGATCGACCGGGCGATGAGTTCCCTCGGAGAGAAATACCGTGAATCGGCCGAAGTGCAGCAGGAACTGACCCGGTTGGCGGATTCGGCCAGCTCCACATTCGAGGAGTTCAAGCGCGCCAACGATGCGCTGGAATCCCTGCTGGTGCTCAACGCCGGTTTCCGCAAATCCATTTCCATTCAAGAGGAAAACATCGCGACCTTGGATGAATCCATCGCCTCCGTGGAAGAAGTCACGCGCAATATTCCCCTGCTGATGGAGCAAATGCTTGGCGCGCTGGAAATGTATATTGAATTGGACTATCCATTTCAACTTGAAGAGCGGCGCGCGCGCATCCAGTTCGCGCGGGATGCGATCGACAACCCCGATGTGTCCATCGCGGAGAAATTCCGTCAAGTGTTGGTGATGTATCAAACCGAAACCGCATTTGGCCGCACGATTGAAACTTACCCCGACACGATTCAAATCGACGGCGGGGAGCGCGATGTCAATATCCTCCGCATTGGCCGGGTAGCGCTGATTTATCAAACCACCGACCGCCAGGAAACGCGGGCTTGGGATAGCCGAGCCATGGAGTGGGTGGAGTTGCCGCCCGGTCAGTACCGCACCGCGGTGCAGGACGCCATCCGGGTTGCCGGCCAGTTGGATGCGCCCAGAATTATCGAATTGCCCGTGCTGGCTCCGGAGGTCGTACAGTGAAAAATTCCATGACAGCGATTGCATTGAAATCCCCAACAGTGAAAACTCTGATTGCAGCCGGTGCTTTGCTTGGTGTTTGCGCCCAGCTCTCGGCTCAGGAAACTCCGGTCAATATTGTCGAACTACTGGAGCTGGTGGAGCAGGACCGGGTGGCCGAGTCCGAGGAATACCGGCAGCGGTTGGACGAGTTCGAGCAGAACGCCGACCGCCAGGAGGAAATACTGCAAACCACTAATGATCGCATCGTCGAGCAGGAAAACCTGCAATCGCAGTTGAGCGATCAATTCGAGCAAAACGAAATCACCATCAACGACAAGCGCGAAATCCTCCGCGATCGCCGGGGCGATCTGAACGAGTTGTTCGGCACTCTGCAGGGCGTTGCCGGAGATTTTCTCGGCACTTTCGAGAATTCCCTGGTCAGCGCGCAGTATCCCGGCCGCTCCGAAGTCGTGGAAGGATTCATCGAGAAAGCGGGCAGCACCATCGCCCAGCTTGAAATCGCCGAAATGGAACAATTTTGGACATTGATGCATCAGGAGCTGACTGAATCCGGGCGCGTCGTGAGCTACAACGGCCAAGTGGCGATGCCCAATGGCGATACGGTGAGCCAGTCCGTGACTAGAATCGGTGCCTTCAATGCCGTGTCCGATGGCCAGTATCTGAGCTATTCCGGCGATATCGGCCACTTGCAGGTATTGCCCCGGCAGCCCGATTCCGGGTATTTGAGTTCGGCGCGGGAGCTGGAGTCCGCCGCCAGTGGATTCGTCCAGGTGGGGATTGATCCCACCGGCGGCGTTGGCGGTCAAGTTCTGGCCAATTTGGTGAATTTCCCAACGGTTCGGGAACAGGTGCGCAATAATTCCGGCATCATCGGTTTCATCATTATCGGCGTCGGCATCGTCGGCATTTTGATCGCTTTCCTGCGGCTGCTGATACTGACGCTCGTTTCCTTCAAGGTGCGCGCGCAGCTGCGCAACAGCGATCGCTTGAACAGCAAAAATCCACTGGGAAGGGTGCTGTTGGTGGGTGAATCGAACCCGGACGCGGATACGGAAACGCTTGAGCTCAAGCTGGGCGAAGCGATTCTGCAGGAGACGCCTTCTTTGGAAAGCATGCTGACCCTGATCAAAATGATCGCCACGATCGCTCCGCTGGGCGGTCTGCTTGGTACGGTTACCGGCATGATTCAAGTATTCCAGCAGATCACCGTCTACGGCGCCGGCGATCCAACCATCATGGCCGGCGGTATTTCCCAAGCGCTGATGACCACGGTGCTGGGTATCGTCGTTGCGATTCCCACCATTTTCATGCATACCGTGGTGAAAAGCCGCGCCGACAATATCACCCATATTCTCGAGCAGCAGGCTACAGGCATGATCGCACAGAAAGCCGAGCGCGAAGCGGCGGCCGGCGGTTAGAGCGGGCGGCAACCGCGGGAGTTGAACGATCATGTACCTGTTCATGTTGGATATCGTCGATTTGATCAGCGGCTTCATGCAGCGGGGCGGGCCGGTTTTGAATGTGATCGCCGTACTGCTGTTCTTGAAGTGGTCGCTGGTGTTCGAGCGAATCTGGTATATACACACCAGCCACAAGAGCAATGTGAGAAACACTCTCGCCGAGTGGAATGCCCGCAGGGACAAATCCTCTTGGTCGGCGCGGCAGATCCGCACCATGATGGTCTCCAAAATTTCGCTGGATGTGCGCAGCACACTGCCCATCATTGAAGTTTTGGTGACCATTTGCCCGCTGCTGGGGCTGATTGGCACGGTCACCGGCATGATCGAAGTGTTCTTCGTCATGGCCGTGACCGGAGGCGGCGATGCCAAATCCATGGCCGGCGGCGTTTCCCGGGCAACAATACCCACCATGGCGGGCATGGTGGGCGCGATTTCGGGAATTTTCGCCTACAATTATTTGAAAGGCACGGTGGACCGCGATTTGGAATTGCTGGAGGATCATTTGCCGCTCAGTCATTGATACGCGGCAACCGGCGCGAGAATGCGGGTTATCAACCAAGTGATCGAATGGATTTGATCGCCAGTTCTGGAAAGGCAACGATGAAAACGGGCTTGATGAAAAAAGCGGCGGAAGGGGAAGCCGGTGAAATCGATCTCACCCCCATGCTGGACGTGGTCTTTATTCTGCTGATTTTCTTCATTGTTACTTCGGTTTTCGTCAAGGAGGCCGGCATTGATGTCAGCAAGCCGGAAGCCTCGACGGCGCTAAGCCAGTCCGGTGACCTGATTCTGATTGCGGTGGGGCCCCAGGGCGATATCTGGATCGACGGCGAGCAGATCGATCCGCGCTTCATACGCTCGCGTTTCGAACTGCGCCTGGCCGACGCGCCGAATTCTTCGGTGGTGATTCAGGCCGATCAGAACGCGAATAACGAGCAAGTACTGTTGATTCTCGAAGCGGCCCGAGAAGCCCAAATCGAGAACGTTTCTATTTCAACGGAGGCGTGAAAAATGTCTGCTGTTGTTTGGCTCATACTGAGATTGCTGGTGGTGTTCGTCTTCGCGATGGGAATCGTCGTCGGTTTGCTGGCATTCATGTCGTTATTGATTGAGACCGGCGAAAGGTTGGATGATCCGCTTGAGGTCATCCGCATCGTCGATGCGACCATGCCGGAAGTCGAACTCGACGTGGTCGAGGAAATCGATCGTCCCGAACCGATCGAAGAAGTGGATCAGGAAGATGTCGATGTCCCGGACAAGCAGATCAGCCTCGACAACGGGCCATCCATCGCCATCTCGCGGCAGGATGTGGATATTGGCGCTGGCCTCGACTTGACCCCAGCCACGGTGAGCAATACCGATGGCGACTATTTGCCGTTGGTGGCAATCCCCCCCCAATACCCGACCCGCGCCGCGCAGCGCGGCATTGAAGGCTGGTGTTTGGTGAGTTTCACGGTTGATCCGCTGGGCAATGTGGTGGAGGACAGTATCGTCGTGCTGGACGCGGAGCCACCGAATATTTTCAATAGATCCTCCATTCGCGCGGCGGTGCGGTTCAAGTTTCAACCCCGAGTCGTAAATGGTCAGGGTGTCGAGGTGCCCGGTGTGCAATATGTTTTCCGTTATGAGCTGGAAGACTGAGTGCAACGCATCTCCGGGACAGTCAGAGGAGTTGGCATGAAAACAACCTATGCTTTGATTCCGGCCCTGATTTCCGGTTTCGTACTGCTGCTGGCTCAACCCGCCACGCCGGTATTAGCCGGCGAGGAGCAGCGAGCGCCGCCGGAGGCGCGCACTGCGGGCACCCTCGGTCCGCAGGTAATGCGCGCGATTTCAGAGATTCAGGAAATGATGTCCCCGGAAGACGAGGAGGACGAGCCCGATTTGCCCGGCGCCAAGGAAGCGCTGGACGATCTCCGGGAACGCCGCTGGGACCGCATGAATGATTTTGAAAAATCGACGCTGTTGAATTTCTACACGAACTACTATCTTTCCATGGAGGATTTCGCCGGTGCCTTGCGCACCTTTGAAGAAATGCTGACCATCGAAGAGCTGCGCGAGGATACCCGGCGCCGGACGCTGCGCTCGCTTGGCCAGTTGTACGCCGCGGAGGAGGAGTGGCGCAGATCCATCGATAACTACGAAGCCTGGCGCGATATGACCCTTGAGGAGGACGAGATTGTATTCCGGGGCCTTTCCTATGCGCACTATCAACTCGATGAAATGATTCCGGCCCGGGATTATTGGCTGGATTACATGAAGCTCACTTTGGTCAATGGCGGCGAATTGGGCCGCGACGACTACGCCTATCTCAACGGCGTTTATTTCACCTTGGAAAGTTTTGAGGAAGCACTCGATCTAACCAAAACCATGATCATGAAATTCGATGATCCAACCGACTGGCAAAATTTGAGTGCGATTTACGCCAGTCTCGATTTGGAAGAGCAGCGCGTGCAGTCGCTGAATCTCTCCTACATCCGTGGGATTCTTGAAGACGACGAGGACGATACGCGCTATCTGAATCTCGGCCAGTCCCTGGCGGGTTTGGAAATCCCGCTTTCCGGGCGCAAGATTATCGATGACGGCCACGACAAGGGGATCATCGAAGATACTTTGGAAAACAACATCACCCGGGCGCAGATGTCCATGCTCGGAGCCGAATACACGGAAGCGCTGGAACCGGCTTTGAGGGCTGCGGAATTGGATGATTCGGGCAACTCCCATGATACGCTCGGTTATCTCTATTATTTGCTGCAGCGCTATGGGGATGCCACCGAGGCGTTCCAGACCGCGCTGGACCGCGGCGGGCTGGAAAACCGCGCGGATACGCTGCTGTTTTTGGCGAGATCCTTGGTCGAACTCGATGAATTCGATGCCGCGCTCGAGGCCACTTCCGATTCCGCGGATGCGGGCGGTGAGCAAGAACAACAAGCGGCGAGAAACTATCGCGATTTCATCCAATCGAGCAAACAGCGCTTCGATATTCTCGCCGCGCGCAGGGCAGATGCGATTGATTTTTATGAGTCCTATCCATCGCTAATCGATTGAGCCGGCTCCGGTCAGCTTGAATTTTTCCGCCTGACCCCCATTTCCCAACCCAGCCGCGGCAACGCGGCCGGGTTTTCCTGAGTGAGAGAAAAGGCGAGAGAGAAAATGAGCGAATCAAGCAAAACCGAAACGCGGGGTTTTGAAACCGAGGCTAAACAACTCCTGCACTTGATGATCCACTCCTTGTACAGCAACAAGGAGGTATTCCTGCGCGAATTGATTTCCAACGCGTCAGATGCCGCCGACAAGCTGCGTTTCCAGGCCTTATCCTCGCCCGACTTGCTCGAAGAAGAGCCAGATCCGTATGTCCGGGTCGAACTCGATGCGGATAACAACACCATCAGCGTGGCCGACAACGGCATCGGCATGTCCCGCGAAGAAGTCATCCAAAACCTTGGCACAATCGCCAAGTCGGGCACCGCCCAGTTTCTCGAATCGCTAACGGGAGATCAGCAAAAAGACTCACAGTTGATAGGGCAGTTCGGGGTTGGATTTTATTCCTCGTTCATCGTTGCCAACGAGGTCGAAGTGCTTACCCGCAAAGCGGGCGCCAATGCCAGCGAGGCGGTTTTGTGGAAATCCAACGGCGAATCCGATTACTCGATTACCGACACCAAAAAAAGTGGCCGCGGCACCATTGTGATTTTGCATTTGAAGGATGATGCCAAGGAATTCCTCGACTCTTTCCGCCTGCGGTCAATAGCCAAAAAATACGCCGATCATATTTCTATTCCGGTCCTGATGGAGGAGGAGAAATACGACGGCGGGGCCGAAGACGACGATAACGGCGAAGTCGAGAACGAAAGCACCGAGAAGGAAAACACCGCGGTCGAGAAAAAATACGCGCCGGTCAACGAGGGTAAGGCCTTGTGGACACGTTCGCGCAGAGACATCAAGAAAAAAGAGTATTTGGAATTTTACAAACATATCAGCCACGATTTTGAAGACCCGCTTGATTGGAGCCACAATCATGTCGAAGGCAAGCTCGAATACACCAGCTTGCTTTTTCTCCCGGGTAGGGCACCCTACGACCTTTGGAACCGGGATGGCGCGCGGGGGCTCAAGTTGTATGTGCAGCGGGTTTTCATCATGGATGAAGCCGAACAATTCCTGCCACTGTATCTGCGCTTCATAAAAGGCGTGCTCGACTCGAACGATTTCCCGCTCAATGTCTCCCGGGAAATTTTGCAAAACGATCCAAAAGTCGAAAAAGTCCGCGGCGCTTTGACCAAGCGTGTGCTCGATCTGATGGCGCGCTTGCAGAAGAAAGATAAAGAAGCCTACACCGGCTTCTGGAAAGAATTCGGCCAAGCGCTGAAGGAGGGGCCGGTGGAAGATGCCGGCAACCGCGAGAAAATTGCCGCGCTTTTCCTATTCAACAGTACTGAATCGGCTGGCGACGAACAGGATCGGATGCTGCGGGATTATATTGATGGCATGAAGGATGGCCAAGAAAAAATCTACTACTTGATCAGCGATTCGCTGAAGGCCGCGCGAAACAGTCCTCAACTAGAAGTGTTTCGCCGCAAAGAAATCGAAGTGCTGTTGCTGCATGACCGGATTGATGAATGGTTGATGAGTCACTTGCGCGAGTTCGACGGCAAACAGTTTCAGGATATCGCCCGGGGCGAATTGGATCTCGGCAAACTAGAAGATGAGCGGAGCGATGACGAAGACGGCGAACACGCGGATCTGCTCAAAAGGATCAAGGAAAGTCTAGCCGATCAAGTGAAAGAAGTGCGGGTGACGCGCCGCCTAACCGATTCGCCGGCATGTCTGGTCGTGAACGATTACGATATGGGTGTGCAAATGCGGCGGATTATGGAAGCTTCAGGACAGAAAGCGCCGGAGTCGAAACCGATCTTTGAAATTAATCCAGATCACGCCCTGCTGCAAAAATTGAGCCGCGAAGAAGATGAAGTCCGTTTTACCGACTTGGCCATCATCCTGTTCGGCCAGGCTTCTCTCGCCGAAGGCAGGTCCTTGGACGACCCGGCGCAGTTTTCCAGCCGACTCAACAAATTGTTGCTGGAATTGACGGGGGACTAACCTGGATATCGCGATTTTTCCAACTACGATTCATCCCGGACAGGGCTTGGGCTTGGCCCTACATCCGCTCCAGCACTGGAATCCCCAGCAGGCCGAGGCCCTGCTCAAGCGCTTGTTCCGCAAGCCGAAGCAGGGCCAATCGCGAGGCCCGCGCCGCGCCGACCGCCGCCAGCACCGGACAGGCCTCATAGAAGCGCATGAAGATGCCGGATAACTCGTAAAGATAACTGCAAAGCAGGTGTGGATAGCATTCCCGCGCGACGAGGTCGATCACTTCGGGCAATTGCAGAACCTTCAACAATAGGGCGCGTTCCTCCGGCGACGCCAATGTGGCCAATCGCTCAGAGTCCTCTCCCTCGGGCACTCGGCGCAACAAACTCTTGATGCGGGTGCAGGCGTACAGCAGATATGGCGCGGTGTTTCCATCCAAGGAAAGCATGGTTGCCCAATCAAATGCGTAGTCGCTGATTCGATTTTTGGACAAATCGGCGTACTTCACTGAGGCGATGCCGATGCTTTGGGCGATCAGCCGCCGCTCCTCTTCGGCAAGATCGGGATTTTTTTGCGAGACGAACTCCCAAGCCCGAGCCACAGCCTCATCGAGCAAGTCAGCCAGTTTCACCGAATCGCCCGATCGTGTTTTGTACGGCCTGCCGTCGGCACCCATGATGGTGCCATAGGCGATATGCTCCAGAGAATGATTCGGCGGAGCCAGGCCCGCCGCCCGCGCCACCGCGAAAACCTGTTCGAAATGCAATGACTGCCGGGCATCGACCACATATAGCGAGCGGTCGGCTTTGAATGCGAAGGAGCGCATCTTCACCGCCGCCAAATCTGTTGTCGAATACAGATAGCCGCCATCGGATTTCTGCACGATAAGCGGCAGCGCTTGTCCATCCTTGCCTTGAAACTCCGACAGAAAAACGCAGCGGGCGCCGTCGGAGTCGCGCAGCAGGCCCCGCTCCCGCAAATATTGAATGATTCCCGCCAGATCGTCGTTGTAGCGGCTTTCGGCATCCAGATCCGCGAAGGTCAGGCCGACGCCGAGCCGCGTATAGATTTCTTGGCAGTGGCGCAGGGATTCGTCGATAAAACTCCGCCATACCGCCAGATATTCTGGATCGCCGCTTTGCAGTTTGACCACGCTTTCCCTCGCCCGGTCGGCGAATTCCGCATCCATATCGAATTTGTGCTTCGCTGCCCGGTAAAACTTTTCTAAATCTCCCAATTCGGCGCGAAGCAATTCCGCGTCGCCGCCGATTTCACGCATATGGGCGATCAACATGCCGAATTGTGTACCCCAGTCGCCCACATGATTTTGGCGGATTACTCCATGCCCAAGCCGCTCGAACACTCTTGCGAGGCAATCGCCGATCACAGTGCCGCGAAGATGACCGACGTGCATTTCCTTGGCCAGATTCGGCGAGGAATGATCGACGACGATTTTGTGCGCTTGGTCGGTTTTCGGGATCAGCGAGACCGGCGACCCCAGGACTTCATTGCCGCGCCGCAGCAAAGCCGCGTCGCTTAACCAGAAATTGATGAATCCGGGGCCTGCGATTTCCGTCTTCGCGATCAACCCGGCTTCATCCCCCAGGCCGGCAACCACCGCCGCGGCCAGTTCCCGCGGTTTGCGACCGCAGCGCGCGGCGGCCGGCATGATGCCATTGGCCTGATAATCGCCAAACTGCGGGCGGGAGGCGGTTATGACGTTCGGATTGTCCTCCGCACCGCCGACGGCTTCGCGCAAGGCCGACCCGACAAGCCGGGTCAACTGATTCTTGAAATTGGCCATTGGATTCGGCGGCGGGCGGAATTCGCGGAGGCGCGATTGTACAACATCCGCCCACACCGGCAGGGAACGCAGGGAAGCTTCCTGGCAAAACAATGGGTGTCCCATCGCGGGGCGCAAAACGATGGGTGTCCCGTCGGGAGGGCTTGCGGTGTGGGTTAAAATGGCTGCTTTCGCGGATGCCGCCGCAGACAAAATGAATGATTCGAGCAAAGTGCGGTTTCTGGTGGTGCCGGCGCTTCGGCAGGGCCAAAGACTGGACAATTTTCTCTTGCGCGAGCTGAAAAATTTGCCTCGGACGCGGATTTACCGTTTGATCCGCCGCGGCGAAGTGCGGATAAACCGTGGTCGCTGCAAACCCGATAGTCGGCTCGCGGCAGGAGACCGGATTCGGATTCCGCCCGGCGCGGTCGGCGGCCCGCCACCCCCCGCACCGCCAACCGAGAAGCTTAAGCGGCGCTTGCGGGGTCTCGTCATTTTTGAAAATCAAGATCTGCTGATTCTGAACAAACCGGCGGGTCTGCCGGCGCATGGCGGCAGCGGCATCGCGCTGGGGTTGATCGAAGCGCTGCGCCAATCCCATCCTGATTGGCTGCATGCGGAACTGGCCCACCGTCTGGACCGAGATACATCAGGCTGTCTTATCATCGCCAAACAGCCAGCGTTTCTGCGCCATATCCAAGCCGCCTTCCGCGGTGCCGCGGTGGAGAAAAAATACCTCGCGCTGGTGCATGGCGCTTGGCCGGAGACATTGCGTCGCATCGAATTGCCGCTGCGCAAAATGCGGTCCGGCGCCGGCGCAAGAGTCGTTGGGGCGCGGGCCACCGGCAAGCGCGCGGTTACCCATTTCCGCATTCGTGAGCGATTCTGGGCGGCCACTTTACTTGAGGCGACTCTGGAAACCGGTCGCACCCATCAGATTCGCGTCCACTGTCAATCCGCCGGACATGCCATCATCGGCGACGACCGCTATCGGCAGGACGCCGGGCAAAGCGCCGAAATCCATCACGGGCATTTGGCGCTGCATGCTTGGCGCATCGCTTTTCGCCCTGCGCCGGATGCCGCGGTCATGCGCTTCGAGGCACCGCCGGATTCACGCTTCACAGCGCTTTTGAACGGGCTGCGGCAAATGGCCGAAGAAGGATGAGTTTTTGACATGGGGCAGTTCGCCCCCTATTATTGCGCGCCTTGCTTCGTGTGCTTGGACAGTCGGGCACCGACACTTGATTGATTTTCAAACCGCCGCTGGCGCGGCGACAGCCGGGAGCCACTATGGCCGTCCAACAAAACAAAGTATCCAGGTCGAAACGGAACAAACGCCGCACCCACGATTCCCTGCGCAGTCCGACCCTGTCGATGGATCAAGTTTCGGGGGAATTCCACCGCCGACATCATCTCACCGCGGATGGATTTTATAAGGGTCGTAAAGTCATCGAGACCGAACAAGATTGAAATCTCCGCGACGCATAGCCATCGATGCCATGGGCGGAGACCAAGGCGTGGCGGTTACTGTTCCTGCCGCCTCCCGCATCTTGGAGCGGCGCGGCGATTTTGAATTGGTGCTGGTCGGTGACCGCGGCCGAATCGACCCACTGCTGGCGAGGGTTCCGCAGTCCCAGCGCCGAAAATTGGGGGTTCTGCATACCGGACAGGAAATCTCCGATGACGACCGCCCGGAATCGGTACTGCGGGGCGCGCGGGAAAGTTCCATGTTTCTGGCGGCGGATATGGTCAAAAGCGGCGAAGCCCAAGCCATGGTCAGCGCCGGCAATTCCGGCGCCTTGCTGATGATCGGGCGGCATTTGCTGAAAACCATCCCCGGAATTCAAAGGCCCGCTATGGTCGCTTCGATTCCCGGCGCCGGGAGACAAGCTTTTCTGCTGGATGTCGGCGCCAATCCAGAATGCGGTGCGCAGCATCTTTTCGAGTTCGCGATAATGGGTTCGGCGCTAGCGGAAAGCGTGAATCGCGCCCCCGCCAAAGTGGGGTTGCTGAATATCGGCGCGGAACACTACAAAGGCACTGAAGCGGTGCGCGCGGCGGCCGCCAAACTCGAGCGCTGCGCCGCGATCGATTACGTCGGATTCGTGGAAGCGAATGAGATTTACCGAGGCCTGGCCGATGTCGTGGTCTGCGACGGGTTTGTCGGCAATGTCACGATCAAAGCCTCGGCGGGTGTCGCCAATGTGATCCGCAATGTGCTCTACCACAAATCCGGCCCCCGATTGCTCAACAGCATTTCGAGAATCTTTTCGGCTTCGATCATCAACTCGCTGACTACACAGATCAACCCCGAGCGCTTCAACGGCGCCTGCCTGCTTGGATTGCAAGGCAATATCGTCAAAAGCCACGGCAATACCTCAGTGCTTGGGTTTTGCCAGGCGATCCTCGAAGCCGCCAGCGAAATCGATGGGCAAGTTCCCCATCTGATTTCAACCAAGGTCGAGGCCGTGCTGGCCGCCGCCTGACTGCGTCCGCGAATCAATTACCCACCACGATTGCAGCCATGCCGAAACTCGCCATTGTTTTTCCCGGGCAGGGCTCGCAGCGCCGCGGAATGCTGGGCGGCCTGGCCGCCGAATACAGCATCGTTGAAGAAACCTTCGCGGAAGCATCCGCCGCGATTGGACTGGATTTATGGGATTTGGTTCAGTTCGACCGCAACGGGCTGCTCGATCAAACAGCATACACGCAGCCGGCTCTGCTAGCGGCCAGCATCGCATTATGGCGGCTTTGGCGCGAGCGGAGCGGAAGGGAACCTGCACTGCTTGCGGGGCATAGTTTGGGAGAGTATTCCGCTCTCATGGCGGCCGGCGTGATTGATTTCGATGCGGCGGTCGAGCTGGTACACAAACGGGGTAAATTCATGCAGGAAGCCGTGCCCGCCGGTGCGGGCGGCATGGCGGCGGTGATCGGTCTCGACACCGAGCGTTTGGAGAGATTGTGTGCCGCCGTGGCGGAGGAGGGGGTGGGCAATGTTTCCGCGGCCAATTTTAATTCGCCGATTCAGACCGTGATCGCCGGCGACGCCGCGGCGGTGAGCCGCGCCGGGGAGTTATGCCGCGAAGCGGGGGCGAAGCGGGTGCTGCCGTTGCAAATGTCGGTGCCTTCCCATTGCGAATTGATGGCGCCCGCCAAATCGCGCTTGGAGATAGAGTTGGCGAAGCTGGATTTTCGGCCTGCGGCGATTCCCGTCGTGCAGAACGTCACCGGTCGCGCCAGCGGCGATCCAGATGAAATTCGGCGCAATTTGGCGGTGCAATTGTGCGAGCCCGTGCGCTGGATGGACTGTATTGAAACTATGACCGCGACCGGTATCGACGCGATCGTCGAATGCGGTCCCGGCAAGGTTTTGAATGGCCTGATCAAGCGTATAGCCCCGCGGGTCGCCACCTGGAACTGCGATGAACCGGACAGCCTCGAACGGGCGGCAGCCGAAACAGCATGACAATTCGGGTATAATTCCCGGTCGCCCCGAACCGTCGGTCCAGCGCCGAACAACGAGTACAGAGCAACTTCGGGCACAGAGCGTAACCATTCATGCCAGACTCAACTACCGCAGTGGCGCTGGTTACCGGTGCCAGCAGGGGCATCGGCAAATCCATCGCGCTTGAGCTGGGTCGGCGGGGGTTCGCTGTTGCCGGCACCGCCACCACGGACGCGGGCGCCGAGGGCATTTCCTCTTGGTTGCGGGAGCGGGATATTCCCGGAGCCGGTCTGCGCGTGGACATCGGCTCGAATGAATCGGTGGATCAGTTGATGCAAACCCTGCGGGGTGGCCTCGGCGCGCCGGCGGTAGTGGTCAACAATGCCGGCATCACCCGCGACAATCTATTGCTGCGCATGAACGAGCAAGAATGGAATGAAGTCGTCAACACCAATCTCAATTCGCTGTTCCGGGTGGTCAAGGCTTGTCTCAAGCCCATGACGCGGGCCCGATGGGGAAGAATCATCAATATCAGCTCGGTGGTGGCATCGAGCGGCAATCCCGGGCAAAGCAATTACTGCGCGGCGAAGGCCGGCATCGAAGGATTCACTCGCGCTCTCGCCAAAGAGGTCGGCTCTCGCGGCATCACCGTCAATGCGGTTGCCCCGGGATTTATCGAAACCGACATGACCAAAGCATTACCGGAAGCAAACGTTCGCGGCATGTTGGAGCAAATTCCTCTGCGGCGCTTTGGTCGCCCGGACGAAGTTGCCGCCTTGGTAGGATTTCTCGCCTCCGATGGCGGCGCATACATCACGGGAGAGACCGTGCATGTGAACGGTGGGATGTATCTGGCCTGACCTTGAATTCGGCAAGGCATCCCATAGGACGCCCCGGCGGGGCATTTTTTGCATTGGTGCATTACATCGAAAGCAAATAGCGGTAAAATTGGCGCACCGGCGGGGTGATCGATCGGATTACGACCGGCGTCGTTTCCCGGTGCAGATGCTTTGCCGCTGTTTAATCGACGATTTCAGGAGCTGAAACAGATATGGCTAACAATGACGAACGCGATAAGCGAATTGACGAGCGCGTCAAGGAAATTGTCTGCGATCAACTCGGTGTCAAGGCGGAGGACGTTAAACCCTCAGCTTCCTTCGTGGAAGACCTGGGCGCCGACTCCCTTGATACAGTTGAGCTGGTTATGGCCCTGGAAGAGGAATTCGAAACCGAAATTCCCGATGATGACGCGGAAAAAATCACCACCGTCCAATCTGCATGTGATTACATCCGAAATCACCTGTAGACTTCCGCGCAGCCGAAATCCAAGCTATCCCGGTTGACGTCCGGGTAGCTTTTTCTGTTTCTCCCCAGTCGAGGATCGCGCTTTGAACCACAGGCGGGTCGTGGTTACCGGAATGGGCATGGTCAGCCCTCTCGGTGTTTCCGTGACGGCAAGCTGGGATGGCTTGCGCAGGGGCGAGAGTGGTATCGGCCCGATCAAGGGTTTCGACGCCAGCAGATTTTCGACCCGTTTCGGCGGCATGGTGAAGAATTTCGATTGCGGCAAATACATCTCCCAGAGAGAAGCCCGCCGCATGGATACTTTCATTCACTACGGCATCACCGCCGGCATCCAAGCCATGCGGGACGCGGGATTGAACGATAGCCAATGGCAGCCCGAGCGCGCCGGCGTCGCCATTGGCTCCGGCATCGGCGGCATCGACGCCATCGAAAAAACATCTCTGCAAATCCGCGACGACGGTCCGCGCAGGGTCAGCCCGTTCTTTGTGCCGGGTTCGATCATCAACATGATCGCCGGCAATTTATCGATTCAGTTCAATCTGCGGGGGCCGAACATCGCCGTTAGCACGGCCTGCGCCACCGGCACCCATAATCTCGGCTTGGCAGCCAATATGATCCGCTGCGGTCAAGCTGAAATCATGCTTGCGGGCGGCGCCGAAATGGCGACCTGTCCAGTGGGGCTCGGCGGTTTCTGCGCCGCCAGGGCGCTATCCACCCGCAACGACGAGCCGACACGGGCCAGCCGCCCCTGGGATCGGGAGCGGGACGGCTTCGTCTTGGGCGACGGCGCCGGCGCATTGGTTTTGGAGGAACTCGAACACGCCAAATCCAGGGGTGTTGAAATTCTCGCTGAATTAGCGGGATTCGGTATGAGCGGGGATGCCCATCACGCCACCGCCCCGGCGCCCGGCGGCGCGGGCGCGGCATCCTGCATGGGCAATGCCCTGCGCGACGCGGGCATCCATCCCAACGAGGTAGACTATATCAATGCCCACGGCACATCGACGGTTGCCGGCGATATCGCCGAAACCGAAGCGATCAAAAAAGTTTTCGGTGACCACGCGCACAAACTTTGCATCAGCTCCAGCAAGTCGATGATCGGCCATCTGCTTGGCGCGGCGGGCTCGGTGGAAGCGATTATTTCGATTCTCGCCCTGCGCGACGGTTTCGCGCCGCCAACAATCAATCTGGACGAACCCGACGTGGGCTGCGATCTCGATTATGTGCCCCATGTCGGTCGGGAGCAGGATATCCGGGTCGCTCTCAGCAACTCTTTCGGCTTCGGCGGCACGAATGGCTCGCTGGTTTTCCGTCGCTTCGACTGATTCCCGCAGCCGCCCGAAGCGCGGTTGGCTGCTGTTTCCCTTATTGCTGTTGCCGCTATCATTGCTGTTGTGCGCCGCATTGGTACAGCAATACCTCCAGCGACCGCTATCAACACTGCCGAATGAGCAGACACTTACCATCGCCGCCGGCACGCCTTTGACGACGCTGAGTCGGGAGCTGCGTCAGCGGGGCATAATCGAATTCCCGCTGGCCTTTGAATGGCTGGCCCGGCTGCGGGGTGCCGAACACGCCATCCAGCGAGGCGAATATCTGCTTCCCGCCCACGCCTCGCCCGCCGAACTGCTGACAATGTTCGTCACCGGCGATACCCGGCAATACCGTCTCACGATTGTCGAGGGCTGGACTTTCGCGCAGGCGTTGGCGGAAATCCACGCCGCCCCGGGCATCACGAAAGAACTCAGTGATCTATCTCCAGAGGCGGTGGCCCAGGCCTTGGAGTTGAATGTCTCTTCCCCCGAGGGCATGATTTTCCCGGATACCTACTACTATCCCGCCGGCGACAGCGATTTGCGGATTCTGCGGCGCGCCAACGCCAAACTGCGCGAAACGCTGGAGCGCGAATGGAAAGCGCGCGCCGTGGCGGCACCTTGGGAGACACCCTACGAGGCATTGATCCTCGCTTCGATTGTTGAAAAAGAAGCGGCGAACAACTGGCAGCGCGGCCTGATCGCGGGGGTATTCGCGCGCCGCCTGCAGCTCGATATGCGGCTACAGTCCGACCCGACGGTGATCTATGGTATCGGCGCGGAATTTGACGGCGATTTGCGCGCCACGGATCTCGCCCGAACCACGCCCTACAATACTTATCGCGTCAATGGCCTGCCGCCGACGCCGATCGCCTTGGCGGGACTCAGTTCGATCCGTGCCGCCATGCGTCCGACCCCGTCCGATTATTTGTATTTTGTTGCAACGAATGACGGCGGCCACTATTTTTCCGCGACCCTGGACGAGCATAACGTGGCTGTGGACTGCTATCAGCGCCGACGGCAAACGATCGATTGCCCCAAGCCGTCGAATCCATTGAGTCGGTAACCGAAAAAATTGACCTCGCCAATACTGGAAGCCCCATGAAAGGCAAATTCATTACGGTTGAAGGGGTTGAGGGGGTGGGCAAGAGCACCAATATCGCCATTCTCTGCGAAATGCTGCGGGAGCAGGGCATCGATCATCTGCGGACCAGAGAACCGGGGGGAACGCCGACCGCCGAAAACATTCGCTCATTGCTGCTCGACAGCGCGGATGATGATCCCGCCGCCTTGGCGGAATTGTTGCTGATTTTCGCCGCCAGGGCGGATCATGTGGCGAAACGCATTCAGCCCGCGCTGGAACAAGGCCGGTGGGTGATCTGCGACCGCTTCACCGACGCCAGCTTCGCCTATCAGGGTGCCGGCCGGGGCTTGGGCCGGGCGATGGTTGCCGACTTGCAGACTATGGTGCAGGGAAACCTGCGGCCTGATCTCACCATCATCTTCGACCTGCCGCCCGAAAAAGGCCTGGCGCGGATCCGCCGGCACGGCGCGCTCGATCGCATCGAAAACGAGACCATTGAATTCCATCGGCGGGTGAGGGAAGGATACCTGGCGATCGCGCGGGCGGAGCCGGAACGCTGCGTGGTGATCGATGCTTCGCGAGACGCCGCGGGCGTTGGCGCGCTATTGCGCCGAGCCGTGCGCGACAGGTTGCCGGAGCTGAAATGAGCCTGCTTGAAGAATCGCCGCGCCCGCCGTGGCCTTGGCAGGAACCCTGCTGGCGGCGGCTTTGCGCCGAACGGCAGGCGGGCAAACTAGCCCATGCCCAATTGATTTACGGCGAAGCGGGCACCGGACGCGCCGGCTTCGCCCTCGAATTCGGCAAATTTCTACTCTGCCATAGTCCCGTCGACGGACGCGCTTGCTACCAGTGCCGCAGCTGTCGAGCGGGCGGGGCCGAACATCACCCGGACTTGCTGCCGGTGCAACCGGACGAGGGCAGGAAAGACATCGGTATCGCCGGCGTTCGGGCAATCGGCGAATTTCTCAGCCGCAGCAGTTTCGCCGGTAAAGGTCGCGTCGCGGTGATTTTACGCGCCGAGCGCATGACCCTCGCGGCTTCAAACGCGCTCTTGAAAACCCTGGAAGAACCCGCTGAAAACAGCTATTTGCTGCTAACGGGCGGCAGTCCCGGTGGTTTCCTGCCCACCATCCGCAGCCGCTGCCGGTTGCTGCCGCTGCCCCGACCAGATTCGCGAACCGCCGGCTCTTGGCTGCGCGAGCGCTTGCCCGAGGATGCCTATGAAACCCCGGAACAACTCGAAGAGTTGCTGGCGGCGTTCGGCAATCAACCATTACGATTGCTCGAAGGGGCGGGGGGCAGGCAAATCGCTGGCTTCCTCTCGGCACAGAAAATGCTGTTGGATCTGATTGAAGAACGCGTCCCCCTTCGGCAGGCCGTGAAAGACGCGGCGAAATCGGAAGCATCGACACTTTTTGGGCATTTGGCCTTAATCTCAACTATATTGACTCGGAGACTGGTCGACGGCAACCCGCGCGACGCTACCCACCGCACCCTCGCCGCCGCGATTCGGGAGCTGACAACGGCATCCGGCGGGGAGGGTGGGGCGGCCCTGTTACGGTCGCTGCTCGAATTCCAGTATCGGGTGGCCGAGGCCAGAATATTGCTCATTGGGCCGGGGAATCCCAATCCGCAATTTTTGCTGGAGGGAGTTTTCCGCCATTGGCGCGGGCTTGGAATGGGTCGGATGGATTGATCCGGCAAGAGGGGTAAACCATGCAATCCGAAAAGGGCAGAGTACTACCAATTCGTTATGATGATCTTCAAGCGTTGCGGGCCACCTGGATGCCGTTCATTCTTTCCGGCGCGGTTTTCGTGCCGGATATCGACGACGGCTTCTTGGGAGAACGGATTTTTCTGCTGCTTTTGCTGCCGGGCGCGCGGCAGCGCATAGCCGTCGACGGAAGGGTGGTCTGGGTGAATCCCCCCGGTGCGGTGGCGCGGCGGGGAATCGGCGTGCAATTGCGGGAAACCGATGGCGCGGCGAAAACCGCGATCGAGAACTGTTTGCAGGCCGCGCCGGCGGATGATGTCGCGCAACCACTTTTCCTGGAGCAACTTTGAGCGATCACGATTTTGATTTATTTGTTATCGGCGCTGGCTCCGGCGGTGTCCGGGCTGCACGGACGGCAGCCGATTTAGGTGCCCGGGTGGCAGTCGCCGAGGAAGGCGAATTCGGCGGCACTTGCGTCAATCTGGGCTGCGTGCCGAAAAAACTGTTCAGCTACGCGGCACACTACGCTGACAACTGGAAAGATTGCCGCGGATTCGGTTGGAACCCGGGTCGCCCCGAGTTCGACTGGGGCCACTTGCTAGCCAATAAGAACAAGGAAATCAAGCGCCTGAACGGAATCTACCGCGTCATTCTGGAAAGCCGGAACATCCGCGTTTTCACCGAGCGCGCACGGTTAGCGGGGCCGCATCGGATCAAACTGGGCGGGGACAGTTGCAGTGCCCGCCATATATTGCTGGCGGTCGGTGGCCAACCTTGGAAAAGCCCTTTTCCAGGCAATGAGTTAACGCTGACATCCGATGATTTGTTCCATTTGCCCAAGTTGCCGGAGTCCATGCTCGTCTATGGCGGCGGTTATATCGCCGCCGAATTCGCCAGCATTCTCAGCGGCCTCGGCGTTGCCGTCACCTTGGTCTACCGCCGCGACAAACTGTTGCGGGGCTTCGATGAAGATATCCGCCAATTCATCACCGCCGAACTTGGCGGACGCATGCGGCTCGAATTAAATCAGGCAATCGAACGGGTGGACCGCGTCGATTCCGCACGCCTGCGGGTGCGGCTTGATTCCGGCTTGGCAATCGAAGTCGGCCAAGTGCTCTGCGCAACCGGGCGCAAACCGTTGACGCAAGATCTCGGCTTAGAACGTACCCGCGTGAAGACACGGTCGAATGGCGCTATCGAAGTGGATGGCGATTTTCGGACCGCGGAGCCAAGCGTTTTTGCCGTCGGCGATGTAATCGACCGAATCACTTTGACTCCCGTGGCACTCGCCGAAGGGCAATTGCTGGCGCGGCGCCTGTTCGACGGTGGGGATGGGCGGATGGATTACGAGTATGTGCCCAGCGCGGTTTTTTGCCAGCCGAACATCGCCACTGTGGGGCGCACGGAAGCCGAAGCCAGGGCCGCGGGCAAGGAATGCGATGTTTATCTCGCCCGGGTCAAACAGTTGAAGCACAGCCTGAGTGGTCGGGATGAACTGTCCCTGATCAAGCTTGTGGTCGAGCGGGCTTCCCAGCGTGTCATCGGCTTGCATATGGTTGGACCGGATGCGGGAGAACTCGTTCAAGGTTTCTCCGTCGCCATGAATTGCGGCGCCACCAAGGCCGACTTCGACCGCACCATAGGCATTCACCCGACGCTCGCCGAAGAATTCGTCACCATGCGCACCCGACGCAAGGAACATGCCGGCGCTTGATCGTTTGCATGGCTCGACGACAACGCCAAGCAGACGAAGAACGACATAAATCACTGAATAACCTGAATTTTCTCTGATTCCCTAATGTCCGGTAATAAAGATTACCGGACATTAGCATGAGATCATTCAAGCGGGCGGCGCATGTCCGGGCTAAAGTACCGCCCCTATTGTTCCGATGTGATTGGGTGTAACCGCGCCTTGGAGCCCACAGCCGCCGATGCCGACGAAGGCCAACAGTTCGCTCAAAAAAAGTCCGCTGCCATTCTTCGACACCCTCGAAGAAATGGCCAATCCCTACAAGTCGCCGGTGCGAGATGTTTCCCATCTGCGCAATGACTCGCCGGCCGATGCGGTGGCAGATTATCAACTCGCCAGCGAATTTCTCTATAGCTACCGCGGCAGTCCGGATACCTTCAGCACCTACCGCCGGGAAATCGAACACTTCCTGCACTGGTGCTGGTTGGTGCGGAAGAAATCGCTCGGGCGGATTGCGCCGGAGGACTGCGAAGCCTATGTCGAATTCGCCCGCAATCCGCCAAGGCCGTGGGTCGGCGCACGCAATGTCCCCCGGTATTTGCTCAAAAACGGCTTGCGCTCGCCAAACCCGGCCTGGCGGCCCTATGTCGGCGCGGGCAAAGAACACGTACTTTCCCAAGCGGCCCTGCAATCCCTGTTCAGCGTACTCGGCAGTTTTTTCAATTTCCTCATCCAGGAAAATCACCTTGCGTTCAATCCGGTGTCAAGAATGCGGCAGAAGAGCAAATTTCTGCGCGGTCGCCAAAGCCAGGCGAAAATACGCAGGCTTTCTCCCCTGCAATGGGAATTCGTCATTGAAGCGGCAACGCAAATGGCGGCGGAAGATCCGGCGGGCCACGAGCGCACTTTGTTTGTTTTGAATGCGCTGTACGCCATGTATCTGCGCATCTCGGAACTGGTGGAAACGTCCCGCTGGCAACCACAGATGGGACATTTCCAGCTCGATCAAGAAGGCAACTGGTGGTTTCTCACCGTCGGCAAAGGCAATAAGGAACGGGAGATTTCGGTAAGCGACGCCATGCTGGCGGCGCTGAAACGTTATCGCCGCTTCCGTGGTCTGACTCCCCTGCCCGCTCCCGGCGAGCCAAACCCGTTGATTCATAGGAACCGCGGCGGCGGCGGCGTCTCCAGCACCCGGCAAATTCGCCGCATCGTGCAACAGTGTTTCGACCGCGCCGCCGAACGCATGCGCGCGGAGGGCTTCACGGACGAAGCCGATCGACTAACCGGCGCGACTGTGCATTGGCTGCGGCACACTGGAATCTCCGAAGATGTGAAATCCCGTCCGCGGGAACACGTGCGGGACGATGCCGGTCATGGCTCAAGCGCGATAACGGACCGCTATATTGATGTTGAGCGCACCGAAAGACACGCTTCAGGGAGAAACAAGCGAATAGCGCCTTGAAGCGCCCTCTTCCCGGTGTGATTTGCCCACCAACCTGTTAAGCTTGCGGCAGATGAAGTTCGGTGCCGACAGACTTCCCGGCCACCCCGCCAATCAGGAGCTCCGCCCATGGGCCACCACGGATTCCGCCACTTCGGTCGTTTGGGGGCATTTTCATTGTCCGCCCTCTTCGCCAGTCTTTGCTTTGGCCAAAACGAGGCCGCCGCGCGAGACACGACCGATCCGGGTCTGAACGATGCGGAAACTTCGGTGCTGGATATTGATGAACTCTACGCGCCGCTAACGCCCGAGCCGATTTATGGGACGACTGCGATTGAACTGATCGATGTTCTGCAATCCAAGCATTATTTGCCCATCGCGGTCGATGATGATTTTTCCTCCCTCGTATTCGATAATTTCATCGATGCCCTCGACGGCGAGCATTTGTATTTTCTAAGCGACGATATCAAACAGCTCAGCGCTTGGCGTTACAACATCGACGACCATTTGCGAGAAGGCAGCCTCGCACCGGGCTACGAAATCTACAATTTGTACTACAAACGCTTGTTGGAACGGTTGATTTACGCCATCAACCGGGTGGAGAAGCACATCCCGGAAATGGACTTCACTGTGGATGAGTTTATCGAAATCAACCGCGAAGACAGCCCCTATGCGGCCAACACCGCCGAACTCGATGAAATTTGGCGGCTCCGCGTCAAGAACAGCGTTTTGAATCTGAAATTGCCTGGCGACAGCGACGAGGAAATCCGCGAAAAGCTGTCCGACCGCTACCGCGGTCGCCTCAACCGTATGTTGCAGACCAATTCAAAGGATGCTTTCCAGGCTTTCCTCACCACCGTCGCCGGTGTTTCCGATCCCCACACCGCCTATTTCTCGCCGCAGGATTCGGAGACCTTCAATATGGGGCTCTCGCTTTCGCTTGAGGGAATCGGGGCTCGGCTAACCCGGGAAGACGAGTACACGACCATTGTCGAGCTGGTCAAGGGCGGGCCCGCCGAACTCAGCAATCAACTTTCCGCCGGCGACCGCATCATCGGCATCGGTCAAGGGCCAGACGGCGAGATCCAAGATGTGGTCGGCATGAGAATCGACGATGTGGTGGCCCAGATCCGCGGTGAAAAAGGCACCGTGGTCCGCCTCAACGTGATCCCGGCCAACGCGCTGAGCGAAACCGGCGCCACCGTGGTCAGCATCACCCGCGATACGGTGCGCTTGGAAGATCAATCCGCTCGCTCGGAGATTATCGAGCTGCCCCGCGATAATGACCGCGATCTCAAGGTCGGCATCATTCATTTGCCGACCTTCTATTTCGATTTCGAAGCGGCCAACCGGGGCGAGCGGGACTTCAAGAGTTCCACCTGGGATGTCCGCAATCTGCTTGAAGAACTCAAGCAAGACAATGTTGATGCCGTGGTCGTCGATCTGCGCAACAACGGCGGCGGCAGCCTCGGCGAAGCCAATCAATTGGTGGGGCTGTTCATCGAGACCGGTGCCACGGTGCAGGTGCGTTATTCCGGTCTCGGCAACGGCTATACCCGCTCATTCGGCGACAACGACAGCGGCGTGACTTGGGAAGGCCCAATGGCGGTTTTGGTCAACCGCAACAGCGCCTCGGCGTCGGAAATTTTCGCCGGCGCCATCCAAGATTACCGGCGCGGGCTGGTGCTCGGCGGCCAGACTTTTGGCAAAGGTACCGTGCAGGAAATCATTCCGATGAATTTCGGTCAAGCGAAGCTGACGCGCTCTAAGTTCTACCGTATTTCCGGCGCCAGCACCCAGCACCGCGGCATCATGCCCGATATCGCATTCCCCGATACGTACGACGCTTATGCTCATATCGGCGAAAGCAGCCTCGACGGCGCCCTCCCCTGGGATACCGTGCGTCCGGTGGAATACCGACCCTATCATCCCATTGCGGAATTTCTGCCCGAACTCGCCGACCGCCACCGCCAACGCGCCGCGGTTTCGCCCGACTTTATCCATCTCAACGAGCAAATCGCTTTCGCCCGGGAGCAACAGGAACGGAAGTTCTGGCCACTCAACGAAGCGACCCTCAACGCCCAGTTGGAGAATGATCGCCGCCGCAATCTCGAATCAGAAAACATGCGCCGCTTCCTCAAAGGTCTGCCTCTGCTCGACATCATCGCGGACGATGAGGACGAAGCCGGCGCGTCAAGCCAAGTCGAATCCCCCGTCGATGCCGAAGTCGAAGCGGTGGAGGATTCCGCGGCAACCGAGCGGTCCACTTCGACCGAGACAGAAATAGCAGCCTCGGCGACCACTACTGATGATGCGGATTCCGACACCGAATCCACCGGAAGCGACACCCAAATAACAGCGGATGAGGAAGAGCCAGATCTGTTTTTGGCGGAAAGCGCCCGCATTCTGGCCGACTATATCAGCCTCAGCCGGCGCCAAATCAGCGCCCTCGGCGATTTCTAAAAGGCTGGACTGCTAATCAATCGATAGGCCACCACGTTTACCAATCGCGCGAATACTCGTCCAATACCGAAGTCGGGAGTTTGTAGGAAATTTCGCCACGATTGAGATACGTGACCTCAAGCATGTTGTTGAACCGGTTCTGCGATCTAAGCGCATCAAACCAAGGGACAAGTTTGTTCAATACTACTTCGGCCCTGCTCAATATCCGTAGAACAATAAGTTCTTTTCTCAACTTCCTCCCCGGTGGATAATTGAGTTTGTCCGCACGGTCATTGCCGATCAACTCGCGGGACACTTGGTACACATACTTCGCGATTTTTTGCCGCTCTTGTGGGTCGGTGATTCCCACCACGACCGGCGCGCTGTTGACAATACTGTTCGCCATGATGATCGCTTCGTCTCCCGGGGCGGGCTCGCATAGCATTCCAATCTCGAACAGCCGTTTGGACTCCGCATAGTTACGGAACACGATTGCTTCGGGAGCTCCGAACAGCATGGCGGTATAACGCCAAACATGGACGTAGGCCTCCTTTTCGAGCTCGGTGAAGTTGCCACCAACTTTGGCGCAATGCTGCATCAACCTCCCCGAAAAAGAAGATGAGCTGAGCTGCAAATGCGCGGCGCTAAGGGGCATTCCATACACCGACTGGTCCCATAATTCAGGGCTTTGCACAAATAGCCGCCTTGACTGCGCATGCACCAGCCGGGCCCGGAGGGTAAGTTTCCAGCCGTCCCCGCCTGGCTCTATGCCTCCAGGCAGATACTGGTCAACCAGCTGCAGCAGATTTTGTTTAAGCCGTCGAACCCCATTCGACGTAACCCGGCTGCGCAGGAAGAAGGACTTGCTGATCATGCTGGAAAAGCCTTCGACGATAGCCCCAGCCACCAAAGCAGTCAAAACTTTGTCCGTGTTTCGCAGAAATGCTCTGCTCGCAACCATCGCCAACTCCCTTTCGTACCAATCCGGCAGCACTTTTGCCGATTCGACGAAATCCCGCATCACTTGGGGAGTATCTTTGGGCAAGTCGTGAGAGTTGTCGAGCGCCTTCTTGATGATTTCATGGTCTTGGCCTGGATGCTCGGTTGATTCGGCCAATTGTTCAACGACAGCATCCGCCATCACATCTCCGACGGTGGTGTGGCGGATGTAAGTTTCAGCCAGCTCCGGGGCCACGCGGCGCGCTGCCTCGTAGCCGGGAACATATGCGGTTGGGATGCTGAATGTCATGACATACTAGATAAAGCGCTCTACCACGGAGTCACCGACACTTTTAGTATATCCAAACCTCAAATGTGGATGAATATTGATCACCATGGCTTTGAATCGACATCCTTCACGGCATCTGGCAGACGATAGCTGATACCCGCAGCATCGTAAACGGACTGTTTCAATGCTTCGGCGAAGCCATCCGCCACAAATGACTTTCCCGATGGAAGCAGTTTGGAAGATAGCATCTTCAATTTCAGTTGCATTCGAAGGGCCGGCAAAACGCCAAAGGTCGACTGTTTGGGGAAATTCATCCCTCGCGCTCGATCTCCTAACAATACCCGAGAAACCCGACTTATCAGGGAAGTGACTTTTTCTTTTTCTGAAGGGTCGTCAATCCCCGCCACATCCGGCACGGCTTTGATGATTCCATTTACTAATTCTGATGACTTCTCGCCCGGGAGACGATCACAGGTGTGAGCGACTTCTCTGAAATGCCTTGCAGAATCTTCCTTCTCCAGATAAGGCATGAAGACGTCGGGCACACCCATAAGCCAGCCCACATATTTCCAAATCTCCATGTACCCATCGCTCTCTTCTTCAGAAATTGACGCCCCAAGCTCGCGGGCGATAAACATAACCGTCTCTGAAAGTCCGACTGCACCCAAGGATATATGCGCTGAGTTAACAGGGGTTCCTTCAGCTTTAAAATCCCAATCATCGGATTCAATAAGCAAACGCCGAACTTCCGCGTGGATGATTCTAATTCGAACCGTTAACTTCCAACCTTCTCCGCATCTCGCGAGACTACCTGGTAAAGTCACTTCCAGTACATGGCGGCCATTTTGCCTTAGTCTTCGAGTGTTGGAGGTAATTCTTCCGGTTATATAAAAGGACTGGGCACTCCCCTCAGTGCTGATGAGAACGCCATGCAAAGCGGTCGCGAGTTGGAAAAGTCCCGGAAATTTATGGAACATCCGAGACCCTAGAAGGGCTTTTTCACGATCAAATTCGATGGAAGAGCGGGAAAGTTGATCAAATAGCTCTCTTAGCGCATCAGGTGCCTCCCGCATACCTGATTCGTCCTCTTCCATGCAGGCTTTAATCAGCCGATGTTTTTCTTGCTGGTCGACTCCGGCCAGGGACTTCACGGCAGCGTCAGCCAATGGATCGCCTATGACTAGGTGCTCGATATAGGTCTTTGCTAATTCCTCATCGATAAGGCGGGCTTGCTCATATCCTGGCTGGTAGCTTGTGGGTATGTTCATTCTCGCTCCTGTCATTTTCTCATTTTTATCAACTGAAATCGATGGGCCAAGCCTTACCAAGGCGATGAATGAGAATCTTTTAAGGCATCAGGCATGCGATAGCTAATCCCCATATCATCGTACACACATCTTTGCAGCAAGCCGGCAAAGTTCTCCACGGCGAAAGATTTATGCTTGGGCATGAATTTTGACACCAAAATCTTTAATTGCCGCTGCAGCCGAACGAGGCCCAAGGCACCAAATGTGGACTGCTTGGGTAGCTTAAGAGTGTCTGCCAGGTCATGGCCCATCAATGCCCGAGCCACCCGGAAGAGAGCGAGCATTAATTTTTTCTGTTTAGCCTCATCGGTAATGCCTAATATCTGTGGGACAGTATTGAGATAGCCATGAGCCACTTCGGTAGCTCTCTCTCCGGGGGGTATTTCGCATGCATACGCAATTTTCCGAATGTGCATCGCGTCGCTTTCGCTTTGGAAGTACTTTAATAGATCCTCTGGCAGGCCCATCAACCACGCCACGTAATGCCAGATATGCATGAAGCCCTCGCTTTCTTCCTTAGCTAAAGGCACTCCTAGCATTCGTGCGGCCTGTAAATTGATCGCTGAAAAACCGGTAGTTGCGAGGGCGAGATGGCCCATATGAATGGGAACTCCCTCAGCCACAACATCCCAATCATTTGAGGACATAAGCAAGATTCGAAGCTTCGCATGAATCAACCGAATACGCACTGATAGCTTCCATCCTTCGCCTTCTCTGTCGAGGCCGCCGGGCAAGGTAATTTCCACGACATGCCGGGTGTTCTGTTTAACTCGTCGCAAATTGCCAGCAGTTCTTCCCGTAATATGAAATGACTTACTTAAACCCTCGGTCAAGCCGGTTACAAGTGAATTCAGCACAAGTCCAACAAAAAACATATCGGAATACTTGTGAAACGCCCGACATCCCGGCAGTGCTCGATCTGGACAAAATCTAAAAGGCGGATTGTCGAGCGCTTGAAAAAGCTCTATTAATCCACTTGGCGCATCCTTCATGCCTCTATCGTCTTGTTCCATGCAGGAATTGATTAGTCTGCTGGCTTTCTCTTGGTCGAATTCCTGCAACTGCTGCATCGCTTTGTCGGCTAAAGGGTCGCCTACAAGCACACTTTCAATATAGGACTTGGCGAGACCCGGATCCAAAACCCGTGCTTTCGCATAGCCGTCTTCGTAATCGGTAGGTATCTTCATTCATTTACCTCAGAATTCGCATATTTTTTTTGACTGAGGAAATATGCTTTCATGCCCCGCGATTTTGTTTCACAGACAGCAGACACCATAAGCAAACAACTCAAGGTACTGCGCCCAGTCGCGGTAGCTACGCGCAAAACGCCAGCATAGACTCGTACTTAATCAAGCCTGTAGCACGGGCCCCAAGGTCTAGTGGAACACAAGCACAACAATATTGCAAGCTATTTGATATACCGCCATCGCAGGTGATTTCTGCCAGGTCGCGCATGGGCGGGCCGGCACCCTGCGCGATCATCGGCGGACGACACGAGACTTCGGCGCAGTGGTGGAAGATGGTGGGTCGTATAGGATTCGAACCTATGACCAAAAGGTTAAAAGCCTTCTGCTCTACCAACTGAGCTAACGACCCGCGCAGCGCGCAATGATAGCAAATTGGAGCCACTTACACTGTCCGGTAGCGGGTTGGGTCGGTAATTCCGGCAGCGGCGAATCCCTGCCGGCGTAATCGGCAGGCATCGCATTCGCCGCATGCCAAGCCTTCCCCAACAGCTTGGTAGCAGGATACGGTGTCGGCGAAATCCACGCCGAGCTCGGTACCGATGCGGATGATTTCGGCCTTGCCCATATTCAGCAGCGGTGCCTCCAGTTTGATCACCCCGCCTTCGACACCGATTTTGGTAGCGATGTCGATGAGCCGCTGGTAGGCGGCGATGTATTCCGGGCGGCAGTCGGGATAGCCCGAATAGTCAAGCGCGTTGACACCGATGAAGATGGCGGTCGCACCCACAACCTCGGCCCAGGCGAGGGCGTGGGCGATGAGGATTGTATTGCGCGCTGGCACGTAGGTCGCCGGAATACCGTCGCCCGGCGCGTTCGGCAGAGGAATTCCGTTATCCGTCAGAGCCGAGCCGCCGAATTGTCCCAGTGGCAGCGGCAGTAGCCGATGCTCGACAACTTCCCGCGCCCGCGCCTGAACGTGGGCGGCATCGATTTCCGCCGCCGAGCGCTGGCCGTAATCAAAGCTCAAAGCATGCAGGCGAAAGCCACGGCGGGCGGCGATGGCCAGACAAGTCGCTGAGTCGAGTCCACCGGAGAGTAAAACCACCGCGGCGGGCCGCGCTGGCTCAACCACGCGCCGCGCTTGATTCATCGGCCGGGTTCCGACCGCCACAACACTTTGTGCAGCTGAATCTGCATCCGCACCGGCAGACGGTCATCGAGAATCCACTGGGCGAGCCGCTGCGGTTCGAGCTCGCCATGGGAAGGCGAGAACAGGATATCGTCGATTTTACCGACGAGGCCGCGGTCGCGGATTTGCGCGGTGCTCCATTCGTAATCTTCACGATCGCAAATCACGAATTTGAGTTGATCCGTTGGCTTGAGGCTGCGCAGATTTTCATAGCGATTGCGGTGCGATTCCCGTGAGCCGGGCGTTTTCAGATCCATCACAATACAGACCCTGGAATCAACCCCCTCCACCGGCATCGCGCCGCCGGTTTCCAACGAAACCCGATAACCTTGGTCGCACAAGCTTTCCAGCAAGGCGAAGCATTCCGGCTGCGCCAGCGGCTCGCCACCGGTCACGGTCACATAGCCGCAGCCGTAGCGTTCGACCCGCGCCAGAATCTCGCCCTGCTCCATCGCTTCACCGCCGCTGAACGCGTAGGCGGTATCGCAATAGACGCAGCGCAGCGGGCAGCCGGTCAAACGGACAAATACCGTCGGGATGCCCATGGTGCGGGTTTCACCCTGTAGGGAGTGGAAAATTTCAGTGATGCGCAGCGACATTTGCTCAGCCCGGATGCGCCGCGGGCGGCGGCGGAAATTCGACGGCCGGACTTCAATCCAATGACAGCAGACGGGTATCGGCGAGATTGGCCACGCCGGTATTGGGATAACGGCGCTTGATATTGTTGAACAATTGCCGCGCTCTGGCGGTGTCCCCCAGCCCCTGGTAGGCCAAGCCGAGGCCGTACATGGCGTCGGGCAGTTTGGGTGAGTCGCTGTATTGGTTCAGAATGATTTCGTATGCATCTTTGGCTTCCGTGAAACGGTTCAAATACAAAAACGACTGTCCTTTCCAGTAATGCGCGTTGCTGACGAATCTGCCTTCGGGGTACACCCCAAGGTATTGATCGAATTCGGCCACGGAACGCTCGAAATTGGAATTGATCGCCGATTCATAGCCCATTTGGTACAGTTGCTGCTCGCTCAATACCGCGGGCCGCAGCGTTGAGGCGCGGCTGCGGGCCGGAGTACGATCCCCGACCGCCGAGACGACGGGATCCGCCGCCGCCGGCTCGGGTTCGATGACCACCGGATTCCCAGGTGTGGCGATTGTCGGCGTGGCTTGCCGCTGTTTTGGGCTACGGGATTCCGGGGCGGCCGGCCCTGAATCGCTTGGGCCGGACGGCGTTATCGCTGCCAGGCCGGAAGGGCCGGCCGCCACGGCGGCGCCTTCCAGGACCTGCAGGCGTTCATCAAGGTTGGTGTAGCGGCTCAGGGAGTCGCGCCCCAATCGGCGCAGTTCGAACCCTTGCTCCTCAACCAAAGCGCGCAATGCCTGAAGTTCCGTGCGCAGTTGGTTGTTTTGATCAAGCAGCAGGGCGAGCGCGTCACTGGTGCCATCCACCGGAGGCTGATTCTGGCCCGGAAACAACGACCGCTCCTGCGCGGTGGATGAGCCGGCGACCAGCAGCAAACAAACACCGGCAACCAGCTTCTTCGCGCCGAATGACGACAGCCTCCCGCTCATGGCGGCGCTCGGCGTGGCACTCAGCGACCGACGATCTCGACGCGGCGGTTCATCGCGTAGGCCTGCTCGCTTTGGCCGGTCTCCGCAGGTCGTTCCTCGCCGTAGCTGACCACTTCGATCTGCGATCGGGCGGCACCGTTGACGATGAGATAATTGAGAATACCGTTGGCCCGACGTTCGCCCAGCGCCAGGTTGTATTCCCGAGTGCCGCGTTCATCGGCGTGGCCTTCGAGCCGGATGCCGCGGCCGGGGTTGGCCGCCAGATCCCGGGCGTGATAGGTCAGGGTTTCTCGGTCCGAAGCTTGGAATTCGGCCACATCGAAATCAAAGTAAAAGATCGTGGTCCGCAATGCTTCCTGGTGCGCGATCTCTTCCGCGGTCAGAGGCGGAGTTTCCGGTGCCGCACCGGCCTGCGCGGAGGAGGGAGCGCTTTCCGCCGGGGGTTGCGGCTCTTCCACTTCGTTAGTGGAACCGCATGCGGCAAAAAACGTCAGCAGCGCTGCAAGTAGCGCCGCCTTGTGAATGGAATGGCTCTGGGTTCCCACTTCTGGATCCTCCATCTGAATATTGTCTGAGTTCTATCGGCAACCGTCGTGAGCATGCGGTTCCAACAGGCTACACTCCCCCTTAATCGACCGATTGGACACCACATTTAATTCAAAAACGGCGACCACGCGGGTTCGCGCACGTCACCCTGCGCCGATGGTAAACGGAATTTTACCGAGCCGTCAATTGAAACCGCATCAAGAACGCCTCTTCCCTGGTACTTTGTCGCGTACATGATCATGCTGCCGTTCGGCGCCAAACTCGGCGATTCATCAAGCGATGTATCGGTGAGAGTGATCACCCGCAAAGTTTCGATATTGACGATGGCGATCTGGTAAGTGGGGCTTTGTCGGGTCTCGCGCCGGACATGGACGAGATTGTTGCCATCGGGCAGAAACCTGGCCTTCGCGCACTGGAAGCAGTCGTAGGTCAGGCGCTCCACGTTGAAAGAGCTCGCCCCGAGGGCGATCTGATAGATTTGCGGCTGGCCGGTGCGGTCCGACATGAAAACGATGGAGCGGCCGTCGGGGGTCCAGCTCGGCTCGGTATCGATGGCCGGATGATCGGTTACCCGCATCAGTTCGTTGCTGCGCAGATCCTGCACGAAAATATCCGGGCTGCCGTCCTTCGACAGCACCATGGCGAGCATATTGCCATCGGGAGAATATACCGGCGAACTGTTGATGCCCGGATAATTAGTGATCTGCCGCCGTTGTCCCGTGGCGATGTTCTGGGTATAAATGCGCGGCAGATCGGTCTCGAAAGACACGTAGGCGACTTCACCGCCATCCGGCGACCAATTCGGCGACATGATGGGTTCCGCCGAGCGCAGCAGAACCTGCGGCCGGCGACCGTCGTAATCGGCTTTTTCCAAGCGGAATGACCCGCCGGCGGCGGATTGCTCGGCGACCACGTAAAGAATCTGGCTGGTGAAGGCGCCGCGGATTCCGGTCACCTGCTCGTACACCACATTGCTGATTTCATGGCCGATATCGCGCAGTTGCGAGATGCTGCCGGTCAAAATTTCGCCCGCCAGCAGCAATTCCCGGTTGATATCGAAAAACTCATACTGCACCCTCACCAATTGGCTGCCGGGAGTCCCTGTCACTTTGCCCACAAGCAAGTAATCCTGGCCCAACACCCGCCAGTCGCTGAAAAATACTTCGCTTTGTTCGCTGGGCAGGCTGAGCAGATTTTCCCGCGCCAAGGCGCGGAATTCGCCGACTTGTTCGAGGTCGGCGGCGACGATGCGGGCCACATCCTCGGTGCCGGGACTGACGCCGCTCGCCTGGAAAGGCACCACGGCGATGGGAATGGGGTTGTCAACACCCCGGGTGATTTCGATATTGAGCTGGGCATTGGCCCCGAAACTGAAGACCAACAGCAGGACCGCGGACAAGGGGCGCAAGCTTTTCAATTAAGTAGATCCTCCGGTTGGAAAGTCAGTGTGTATGTTCGAAAGTTGTCATTGAAAATATGAATCGGCATTTCCTGCAGTTCACTGAAAGGCTGGGCGCTGTAGACCGCGTTTCTGGCGGCGCGATCAAAAGGCGCGTCGCCGCTCGATTGCAAAATCGCCACATCGGTGACTTCGCCGGTCGGCAGCATGTCGATGCGCAGCACCGCGCGCATGCCGTTGCGCGCACTCGGCGGACGATTCCAGGATTTCTCCACGAACTGCTGGATCAGCGCCGCTCCGCTTTGCACAACTTCAAACTCGGTGCGCGCCGCCGCTGCTGCGGCGGCCTCCTCCAGGCGGCGACGCTCGGCCGCTTCCTGCTCCCGCAAGCGCTCTTGCTCGGCGAGCGCCCGTTCTTCCTCCACTTGAAGCTGCAATTGTTCGCGCTCGCGCCGCTCCGCTTCGGCCAAGCTTCTCTCTTCCTCCTGCCGCAGGCGCTCTTCTTCCTCCCGCTGCAGACGCTCCTGTTCCAGTTGCCGCCGGCGTTCTTCATCCAACTCCAGCCGCCGCAGGCGCTCCTCTTCGATCAGGCGGGCGCGCTCCTCCTCCGCCCGCGCTTGTTCGCGCCGCCGCTCGACCTGCTGCCTTTCCAGACGTTGTCGTTCGCGCAATTGCGGATTTTCGTCGATGAACAAGGCCTTGATCACGGTCGGCTGCACGAGCTCAAATTCGCTTGATTCGCTGCGGCCGTTCCAATATAGAACGAAGCCGAGCACCAAACCATGGAACAGCACCGCCAGCACGGCGGAGAACGGATAGCCGTTGAAAATGATCAGATGGCGGTAGGCTGCGTTCACGATCTAACTCGTTTCCGTTGCCTTCATTGCAGCGCGGTCAGCGGCTGGGTGATGAAATTGGGATTGACCACACCGGCGTTTTGCAGCGCGGTGATCAGCAGGATCATCGCACTCCAAGTCGCCGCGGCATCCCCTTCGACCAAAACTTGAATCTCCGGATTCGCGTTTACGATTTGACCCACCCGCAGCGCCACGGTTTCCAAGTCGAGCGACTGCCGATCCTCTCCGGTCGCGCCCAGACTGAGATGGTACTCGCCGGCCGCGGTGACCGTAACCACCAAGTTTTCCCGGTTCTCGTCCAATTCCAGCGGTTCGTTGTTCGCTTCCGGCAGATCGACTTCGATTCCCTGATTCAGCAACGGCGCGGTAATCATGAATACAACCAGCAGAACCAGCATCACGTCGATATAGGGCACGACATTGATTTCGCTCATGGGGCGGCGTTTTTTGCGGGTTAAAGTCTCCATCATGGGTTTCCATTACAGACTTGGAATCAGCCGGTGGAATGGATTTGCCGATGCAAAATACTGGAGAATTCGTCGGCGAATGTGCGGTAGCTGCCAGTCACGGACTCCGTCATTGATGAATAGCGGTTGTAAGCGACCACGGCCGGAATCGCCGCGAACAGGCCAATGGCGGTCACAATCAAGGCTTCCGCGATACCGGGCGCGACGACCTGCAGGGTCGCCTGGGTCTGACTGGCGAGGCCGATAAAGGCATTCATGATACCGATCACCGTGCCGAACAGACCTATGTAAGGCGATACCGATCCCACCGTCGCCAAAAAGGCAAGATGCCGTTCCAGCTTCTCTTCCTCCCTGGAGAAGGCGACCCGCATGGCACGTTGGGCTCCTTCCATGGTGGCCTCGCGATCCACATTGCCCTGCTGCCGCAAGCGCATAAACTCTTTGAATCCGACGCGGAAAATATTTTCCAAGCCCACTGCGGGCACCCCCTCTTCCCGCATCTGGCTGCCTTCCTTGTAGAGCAGGCCCAAATCGATTCCCGACCAGAACCGCTCTTCGAAATTGACCACGCTTTTCGCCGCGGCGGACAGCACCAGATAGCGCTGCACGATAATGCACCATGAGACAACCGACAGGACCAGCAAAATGAAGATGACGATCTGTACTTCGAGGCTGGCGCCGAAAATCAATTGCAATGGTCCGAGTTGCTCATTCACCCGATATTCTCCGGCCCGCGCCGGGCGGCGCGGATTTTCACTCAATCACCAAATGCATTTTCGGCAGCCCGGATAAAATGTGAAACGGCGATCAGCGCTGGAATTGCACCATGGAATTTTGCCCTTCCCCTGACCCAATGCGGACGGATACTTCCGAATCCTGTCGCAACAAGGGCAATCGGCCGCCGCGGATTCACTCCCTGCCGAACAAACCCACCGCTTCAGCGGCCACCGGCAAGCCGAGATAGCGATAGGCATGGGGTGTCGCCACCCGACCGCGGGGCGTGCGCATGAGATAGCCCCGCTGAATCAAAAACGGCTCAATGATGTCTTCGATGGTATCACGCTCTTCGCCCAGAGCCGCTGCTAGGTTCTCAACACCGACGGGACCGCCGGAAAATTTTTCGATCACGGCGCGCAGCAGGCGCCGATCCATATGATCGCAGCCGTTGGCGTCGATGTGCAGCAGATCCAGCGCCTTGGCGGCGGAAACCGCACCAATGCTGCCGTCCCCCTTCATCTCCGCGAAGTCCCGCACCCTCCGCAACAAACGGTTGGCGATGCGGGGGGTGCCCCGGGAGCGGGCGGCGATTTCCCCGGCGCCGTCGGCGCTGATTTCTGTGCCGAGAATGGCCGCGGAGCGGATGAGAATCCGGGCCAACTCCTCCACATTGTAAAACTCGAGCCGCTGAACGATGCCGAAACGGTCGCGCAGGGGCGAAGTCAGCAAGCCGGCCCGGGTTGTTGCGCCCACCAAGGTGAACGGCGGCAGTTCCAGCTTTATCGAGCGCGCCGCCGGCCCTTCGCCAATCAGAATATCGAGCTGCCGGTCTTCCATGGCCGGATAGAGGATTTCCTCCACCGCTGGCCGCAGGCGGTGGATTTCGTCAATAAAGAGCAGATCGCCCTCGCCCAAACTCGTCAAAATCGCCGCCAAATCGCCGGATTTTTCCAATATTGGCCCAGCGGTGCTGCGGATGGCGGCGTTCAGTTCGTTGGCAATGATTCGCGCCAGTGTTGTTTTGCCTAGGCCCGGCGGACCGAAAATCAAGCTGTGGTCGAGTGGTTCGCCGCGCCGGCGGGCGGCGCCGATGAATATCTCCATCTGTTCCCGCACTTCCCGCTGGCCGATGTAGTCGCGCAGGCGCAGGGGTCGCAGGGATTCCTGACGGTCCGCCGGACCGGCCTCCTCCGGGGCGACGATGCGCTCCTCCGCCGCCGAACGATTCACGCACCGCCTCCAGCGCCCGGCGTCACGCTTTGCAGGGCCAAACGGATCAATTCTCCGGCATCCTCAAGCGTCGGATTTTCGCGCTGCGCCGCGGCGATCAGGCGCACCGCTTGCTGCGGTTTGTAACCGAGGCTGATCAGCGCCTCCCGCGCTTCGCGGGCGCCTCGGGAGACCGGGGTCGCTGCCGGTCCGCTGGTTGGCGGTGCGGCGGCATCCATTTCGTTTAGCCGACCGCGCAACTCCACCAGCAGGCGCTGCGCAGTTTTCTTGCCAACGCCCGGCACCGCGCTGAGACGGGCAGAATCGCCATCCCGCACCGCCACCGCAAGCTCGCCCGCGTTCATGCCGGAAAGCAGCGCCAAGGCCAACCGCGGCCCCACGCCACTGACGCGGATCAAGTGCCGAAACGCGGTTTTGTCGCCGCTGTCGAGAAAACCGAACAGCACCTGCGCGTCTTCGCGCACAGCGAAATGGGTATGCAGCGCCACTTCGGCGCCGGTTGCGGGCAGGCCATCGAAGACGCGCGCGGGAATTTGGATTTCATAGCCGATGCCAGCGGCAAGAACCAGCACTTCGGCGGGGGTCTTGGCCGCCAATTCGCCGCGAATCAGGCCGATCACGACCGCAACCTCCCACGGCTGTACATCGCCGCCACCGTCCGCAGCAAACTGCCGCCGCTGTGTGCGTGGCAAATCGCCGCCGCCAGCCCGTCGGCGGCATCCTCGGCGATGGCACCATCAATTCCCAACAGCGTCTTCACCATGTGCTGCACTTGTCGCTTGTCCGCCGCGCCGGTGCCCACTACCGCCTGCTTGACTTTGCGCGCCGAATACTCCACCACCGGCACACCGCGGGACAGGCAGGCGACAATCGCGACCCCCCGCGCCTGCCCAAGCTTCAATGCCGCAGCGGCGTTGCGGCCCATGAATACTTCCTCCACCGCGGCCTCGGTCGGCGCGTGCTCCTCCAGTACCCGGCACAGACCCGCGAAGATTTCGCCCAGCCGCTCGGGCTGCTCCGTCTGTGTGGTGCGGATGCAGCCGTGGTCGATGTATTCCAATCGCTGGTCTCGGGCGGCGACGACACCGTAACCGGTTACCCGCGAACCCGGATCGATTCCGATTATGACGCTCACGCATTGAACATCGGCAGGCGCTTACCGAACACAAGCTACGATTTACTACAACTGCCCGGCCACCGACGGCGGAACTTTGGCGTTCGACCAGACGTTTTGCACATCATCGAGATCATCCAAATGCTCCAGCAGTTGCAGCAATTTGGCGGCACCATCCAGATCGAGCTCGACTTCGGTGGATGGGAGCATTATCATTTCGGCGCTGTCGAAATCGATGCCCGCGGCGCGGAATTCGTCCTGCGCGGCACTGAAATTCTCCAAATCGGTATGCACTTCGACCGCGCCGTCGTCGCCGGCGACGACATCATCGGCGCCCGCTTCCAGCGCCAGCTCCATGATCCGCTCTTCATCGCTGCCCGCGGCAAAAGCGATCACGCCGGTTCTGCGGAACAAGTAAGCCACCGACCCATTGGTGCCCAAGGAACCGCCGAATTTGCCGAAACCATGGCGCACGGCGGCCGCGGTGCGGTTACGATTGTCGGTTAGACAGTCCAGAAAAACCGCGACCCCGCCGGGACCGTAACCTTCATAAGTCACTTCCTCGACCTCTTCGCCGCTGGCCGGATTAGCGCCGCGGGAGATGGCGCGGTCAATCGTGTCCCGCGGCATATTGGCGCCCAGGGCCTTGTCGACCGCGGCCCGCAAACGCGGATTATCCGCCGGATTGCCGCCACCGAGCCGCGCCGCCACGGTCAGCTCGCGGATGACTTTGGTGAAAATCTTGCCGCGCTTGGCGTCTTGTCCCGCCTTGCGGTGCTTGATATTCGCCCATTTGCTGTGTCCCGCCATAGACGCTTCCTTCAGCTGCCGAACGAGCTCAACTTGGTGTCTGCCCTGGGCGGATATGCAGTTCGCGCAGTTGCGCCCTGGAGACTTCGCCCGGTGCTGCGGTCAGGGGACAGGCGGCGGACTGGGTTTTCGGAAACGCGATTACATCGCGGATCGAGGCGGCCCCGCAGAGCAGCATCGCCAACCGGTCGAAGCCGAAAGCGATGCCGCCGTGGGGCGGGCAGCCGTAGCGCAAAGCGGCAAGGAGGAAGCCGAATTTGCGCTCGGCCTCTTCCTGGCCGATGCCCAGCAAATCGAATACCGCCTGCTGCATTTCCGAACGCGAGATTCGAATCGAACCGCCGCCGAGCTCGATGCCGTTCAGCACTATGTCATAGGCCCGCGACAGCGCCTTGAGCGGCTCGGCGCGTAATTCATCGACGCCGCAGGCCGGGGCGGTGAATGGATGATGCAAAGGCGTCAGACTACCGTCCGCTGCCGTTTCGAACAGCGGGAAATCCACCACCCACAAGGGTTTCCAGCCATCTTGGACCAGCTTCAGATCCCGCGACACCCGCAGCCGCAAACCGCCGAGGCTTTCATTCACGACGGCGGCTTGGTCGGCGCCGAAAAAGAGGATGTCGCCGGCGTTGGCCGCCGTCTCCCCAAGCAGACCGGCGATGGTGGCGTCGTCGAGGAATTTGACGATCGGCGATTGCAGTCCGGCGCGACCGAGCGCTGGATCGGCTACTTTGATCCAAGCGAGACCGCCGGCGCCGCGTTGACGGGCGAAGTCGGTGTAGTCGTCGATTTGTTTGCGGCTGAGCGCGCCGCCGCCGGGCACGCGCAGCGCCGCCACGCGGCAACCGGGACGACGGGCCGGCTCGCGGAATACTTTGAAATCCACATTCCGCATCAACTCCGCTAATTCCACCAGTTCCAAATCGATGCGCAGATCGGGTTTGTCGCTGCCGAAGCGACACAGCGCGTCCGCGTGGCTGATGCGCGGGAAAGCACCCAAATCGATAGCCAGCAACTCCCGGAAAACATGGCGGATCAGCTCTTCCATGACAGTCATCACCGCCTCTTCATCGACGAAGGACATCTCCACGTCGATCTGGGTGAATTCCGGCTGCCGGTCGGCGCGCAGATCCTCGTCGCGGAAGCAGCGGGCCAACTGATAATAGCGGTCCATGCCGGAAACCATGAGCAATTGCTTGAACAATTGGGGCGATTGAGGCAAGGCGAAAAAATCGCCTGGATGGGTACGGCTCGGCACCAGATAATCTCTGGCGCCCTCGGGGGTCGCCCGGGTCAGCAATGGGGTTTCGATTTCAAGAAAGCCGTGTTCATCCAGAAAGCCGCGCACGGCTCGCGAGAGCCTGGATCGAAGTCGCAGGCGCCGGGTCATCTCGGGCCGGCGCAAATCGATATAACGGTGCCGCAGGCGAATGTCTTCCCCGGCCTCGACATACTCGTCAACGGGTATGGGAGGGGTCTCGGCGCGGGAGAGAATTTCCAACTCTCCGCCGAGCACCTCGATTTTGCCGGTGGCCATGGCGGGATTTTCGGTGCCCGCGGGCCGCGGGCGGACCCGGCCCCGGACCCGAATCACAAACTCGTTGCGAATCTGCTCGGCGATGGCGAAACTCTCCGGGGCAACCGGGTCGAAGACAATTTGGGCGATGCCCTCGCGATCGCGCAAATCCAAGAAAATCACGCCGCCGTGGTCGCGCCGCCGATGCACCCAGCCGCAAAGTGCGACGTCTTCGCCGATAAGCGATTCATTGGTTTCGCCGCAATAATGACTGCGCATGGAGCTTCCCTTACCGAGCCGCCGATCAGACGCGAAATTATAGCGCAGCGTCCGGCACTTGTCGGAACCGGGCCGGAGTGCTATAGTCGCCCGCTGCGCATCGGCCCTACTTGTTGATTTTATTGATTCTTCACCGCCGATGCCGGATTGGAAGGCCGCTTTGGAAGTGGATCGCGGCCGAAAACTTCCGGTGCGGGAAATCCCCGGCGCGGAATACCAGCCGCGCAAATTTAGATTGACCGCGCCGAACAAAATGAGGCGAAGCCCACCGAGGGCGCGCTACTTGGTTTTTGATCGGCTGCGTGTGCTTGCGCGTCAAAGCCGATAAGTGGAAGACAAGCACGGGAATTTTGATTCGGTTGGATGCGGCGCCCGCGGGCGCCGGCCCCGGAGCGGCAACAAACCGAGAAGGATTGTTGCGCAAAACCATACTCTGTTGTCCAGTCCCGAATGAAGCGGGGCGGACAGAGGCGGGCCACGTTTAATACAGCGTGCCCACGCGTCGGTCGTCGATTCTCCGACCCAACGCCGGCCCGGTGTCGGCTGGGAGTGATGCACCGCACCGCGGCGTGCGCCCAGACGAGTGCCGAACCCAGGCATTCGCGCGGTCCGACCCGCACCGGTTTTCCCGGCTTGCTTCTGCGTTCGCATTGAGGAAAGGAACGCATGAAACGCATTCTGGTGAACGCGGCCCAAGAAGAAGAACTTCGGGTCGCGCTGGTCGATGGCCAGCGATTGTACGATCTCGATATTGAAATCCCCAGCCAAATCCGCAAGAAAGCCAATATCTACAAGGGTATCGTCACTCGGGTGGAACCAAGCCTGGAGGCGGCTTTCGTCGATTTCGGCACCGCCCGCCACGGCTTCCTGCCGTGGAAGGAAATTTCCGACCAGTACCGTGTCGGAACCGATACCGACGGCGGCAAGAACAAAAATCCGATTCGCGAGGGCGCCGAAGTCGTCGTGCAGGTCGAAAAGGAAGAGCGGGGCAACAAAGGCGCCGCGCTTTCCACGCTAGTCAGTCTTGCCGGTCGTTATCTGGTGCTGATGCCGAACAACCCCAAACTCGGCGGGATCTCGCGCCGCATCGAGGGCGAAGAGCGCGCGCAGATCAAGGAGTCGCTGCGCGCTTTGGATATCCCGGATAATATGGGCTTGATCGTGCGCACCGCGGGAGTGGGCAAACAGTCCGCCGAATTGCAGTTGGATTTGGATTATCTGCTGAATCTGTGGCGGGCGATTCAGGAGGCCGCCGGGAGGAAAGCCGCGCCCTTTCTGATTCACGAGGAAAGCAATGTCGTCATCCGCACCCTGCGGGACCATTTGCGCAAGGATATCGGCGAAGTATTGTTCGATACCCGGGAATCATGGGAGGAAGCCATTAACTTCATGCGGCAGGTGATGCCGCAGTACGAAAGCCGCGTCCGCCTGTACGATGAAAAGTTGCCGCTGTTCAACCGCTTTCAAATCGAAAATCAGATTGAAGGCGCTTTCGGGCGCAGTGTGCGGCTGCCTTCCGGCGGCACACTGTCGATCGATCCCACCGAGGCGCTGGTTTCCATCGATGTCAATTCCGCGCGTGCCACCCGCGGCGCCGACATTCACGAAACCGCGCTGACTACCAATCTCGAGGCCGCCGATGAAGTGGCCCGACAACTGCGGCTGCGCGATATCGGCGGCCTGATCGTGATCGATTTCATCGATATGACTTCCACCCAGCATCAGCGCTTGGTGGAAAACCGTATGCGAGAGGCCCTTGAGACCGACCGCGCGCGGGTACAGTGCAGCCGCATTTCCCGCTTCGGCCTGCTGGAAATGTCGCGGCAACGGCTGCGCGCCTCGCTGGAGGAAACCAGCAGCATTGTTTGCCCCCGCTGCAACGGCCAGGGCCGAGTCCGGGACGTGAAGTCGCTGGCGCTGTCGATCCTGCGCATTATCCGCGAAGAAGCCGGCAAGGAGAAAAACCGCGAAGTCCGCGTGGAAGCGCCCATCGATGTGGCGACCTACCTGCTGAACGAGAAGCGCGAGGAAATCGCCGCCATCGAGGAGGAAAGCGGTTCCAGCCTGCTGATCGCGCCGGATGCGGTGCTCGTGACTCCGCACTACCGCATCGACGGCCTGAACCGCAAAGGCGAGGAGTACGAAGTCGAGCATACCGAGATCCCCGAAGCCCCGCCCGCCGAAGAAGCCGCGTCGGGGGTGCCGGCCGTAAGCCGGGTGGCGGTAGAGGACGCCAGACCTTCGCCGACAACGAAAGGCGTGGTCGCCAAACTCGCCGGTGTGCTCCGCGGCTTTATCGGCGGCGCAACCAGCACCGAAGGCGAAGCCCGACAGCGGGCGCCAGCCAAAAAAGCGGCAAAAACGCAAGCCGCAAGTGGCGGCGGCAAACCCGCCCAAGCGCGAAAACCGGAAAGCCGCGACCCAAGTGGAAACCGCGCCAAACACGAGCGTCGCGGCCGCGGCGGCCGCAGGCAGGAACAAAGCGACCGCCGCAACGCAAAAAAAGACCTCAACGAGAACGCGAAGCAAGGTTCGGAAGAAGTCTCGGAAAACAAAGCCGCCGAGCGCTCCCCTGCCAAGCGGCGGCGGCAACCCGCAAAGAACCGCCGCCGGGAGGTCAGCACCGATCACCAAGCCGAACCAGTCGCGGCGGATGGGAAAACGGATGACGCGGAGACCATGTCGAGCGCCACCGAAGAACAACAGTCCTCTCAAGGCAGGGCCAAGCGGCGCCCCGCGGCCAAGCGACCGCGCAACAGCACCCAGCGCAGCCGCGGACCGAGACCGACGGATGCAGAGCAAGCTACCGTGGGTGATTCACCCTCAGATGTCGATGACGCGGCGGTGGTGGTGAAGATCGAAACCGAAACGGCGGAGACCATTCCGGCGCCGGGCAAACGAAGCAAGGCCAAAGAACAGCCACCGAAGGCGGAGAACGTGGAACAACCAACCGCTGAAGACGCGGTGGCTGATGAAACAACCACGATGGATGACACGGCGGCGGATCAGCCCGCCGAGGCGGCTTCGAACCCTGCGGCAGCAACAGCGCCCGCGGCGGAAGATGTTTCCAAGGCAAAGGACGGGGCACGCGGCGGCCGAGTGAAAAGGTCGCGAAAACGGTCCGTGGGCGGGAAGTCCCCGGCGGCCGAGGCGGCCGATTCCGGCACGGAAGCGGGCACCGCCGACAGCAAAAAACCCAAAAAACCCCGCCAAAGCAAAAAGAAAAAACCGGATGTGGTGGAGAAAGAGACCCTTGAGGAAGCTGCGAAAGAGAAGCCGGGTGTGACTGTGGCGCCAGGAGACGGCAAGACCAGCCTCTCGGACATAAAAGCGCGGCACTCGCTGCGACGGGTTGCCGCCGCGGGGGCCGGAGACGACAATACCGGCGGCGACGAATCCGATGCGTCCGAAAACCAGGTTGCCGCGGAACAGCCGAAGGCAGAACACGCCACAGCGGCGCAGCCGGCGGACGGCGCGGTCAAGGACGAACCCGACGCTGCTGAAGAAGCGCCTCGGCCCGCGGCGGCGACCACGCCGAGGCGGGGGCGGCGGGCGCCGAACGACCCCAGGGAGTTGCGCCGACGAGCAGAATCGCAGGCGGTTTAGTCAGCGTTTGTATCGCTGACCGGGCGGTTGACCGCATTGCCGGAAACCGCCACTCGCCCGGCGCCGAGTGTCGGACGCCAGATGTCGGACTAGGCTGCCGCTTAACGCCCTGCGGAAAAACGAGTCTTGATGATGCCAAGCCGTATTTGGCGGCTGGACCGCGTTGACGGCGTCCGCCGCACGCGTCTTGGTCGCCGACGAATCGAAGCCAATAGGTGAAGGCCAGCTTGTATGACTACAATGCCTGTTCAAGCTCCGGCAGAGCTTTGAACAGATCCGCCGCCAAGCCGTAATCCGCGACTTGGAAGATCGGCGCCTCAGCGTCCTTGTTGATGGCGACGATGACTTTGCTGTCTTTCATTCCGGCCAAATGCTGGATCGCGCCGGAAATACCCACCGCGATATACAGATTGGGCGCGACGATCTTACCGGTTTGCCCGACCTGCATATCGTTCGGCACAAAACCGGCATCGACCGCGGCCCGGGAAGCGCCGATGGCGGCATTCAGCTTATCGGCGATTTTCTCCAACAGAACGAAATTTTCGCCGTTCTGCATGCCGCGGCCGCCGGAAATAACGATATTGGCGGACGTCAATTCGGGCCGTTCGGAAACCGAAAGGTTTTCATCCACGAAAGCGGCAAGATCCTGTTCGATGACGATATCGCAATTTTCTATTTCCGCCGCGGAATCTTCGGCCCCGCCGTCGCAGGAGTCGAAGGCGGTCGCGCGCACGGTGATCACTTTCACCGGATCCGAGGATTGCACCCGCGCCAAGGCGTTACCGGCGTAAATCGGCCGCACGAAGGTATCCGCCGACTCAACCGCGGAAATATCCGAAATCTGCGCCACATCCAGCAGCGCCGCCAGTCGCGGCATGAGATTTTTACCGGTGGTGGTCGCCGCCGCCAATATGTGGGAATACGGCGTCGCCAGCTTCCGGGTCAATTCCAGTGTCAAAGGCGCCAGCGCCTCCGGCAATTGATTCGCATAAGCGGCGTGTTCGGCGAAAATCACTTTGGTCACGCCGTCCGCCGCGGCGGCTTCGTGCGCCGCGGCGGCGCAATCTTGGCCGGCCACCAGCACATGAATTTCCGCCCGGTCGAGATATCCGGCGATTTCATGGGCCGCCGCGAGCGCGTTCAGCGTCGCCGCTTTCAACGCGGTATTGTCGTGTTCCGCGATTAGCAATAGGGCCATTGCCGCCGTCCTAAATTACCCGCGCTTCACCGCGCAGCTTATCGACCAATTCAGCGACCGATTCGACGATGACACCGGCACCGCGTTCCGCTTGGTTTGTCACGCCCAAAGTCGTCAGGCCGGAAGCGGTGTCAACGCCAAGCTCGGCGGGCGTCAACTCCGCAATCGGTTTGCGCTTCGCTTTCATGATGTTGGGCAGGGAAGCGTAGCGCGGCTCGTTCAAGCGCAGATCCGTGGTTACCACGGCCGGCAGCCGCAGTGACACGGTTTGCTCGCCGCCATCGATTTCCCGAGTGACCTGGATGCGGTCGTCCGCCAACTCCGCCTTGCAGGCGAAAGTGCCCTGCCCCATGCCGGCGAGCGCCGCCAGCATTTGACCGACTTGGTTATTGTCGCTGTCGATGGACTGCTTGCCGAGAATGACTAGGCCGATATCTTCCCTCTCGACCAACTCCTTGAGGATTTTCGCCACTTTCAGCGGCGGCGCGTCGGCTTCCGCCTTGACCAGAATGCCGCGGTCGCAGCCCAGCGCCAACGCGGTGCGCAACTGCTCTTGACAAACTTGCGGACCAACCGAAACCGCGATGATCTCCACGGCTTGGCCCCGCTCTTTCATGCGCACGGCCTGCTCCACGGCAATTTCGCAAAAGGGGTTCATCGCCATTTTCGCGTTGGCGAGTTCCATGCCGGATCCGTCCGGTTTGACGCGGACTTTGACATTAGCATCGACCACGCGCTTGACGGCGACGAGTATCTTCATGGGCGGGGTAAACCGGAGGGCTGTCGAAGAGGGCCGCAATGATGCCGTTTTTGCCGAAAAGCGTCAACCAAAGTCGAGGGGGGAAGTGCCGAGCTCGAAGAAGCCGCCGCGGCTGTCGATGCCGGTGACGAGTTTATTTGGGCGCCGGATTTGGCGGGCGGCTTCGACCAGGCGGTAAAACACCGATCGGCTGAGCAATGCGCGCAGACCGGCGCGCACATGCACCGTGGGATGGGGCCGTTCGCCGCCGGTCACAACGATGGGGTGCCCGGCATCGGCCTCGACCGTCTCCCCCACATTGGTCAGAAAAACAACCGTCTGTCCGGGCCCCGGCTCCCGAATCTCCATATCAACCGCCAGGAACGGACAGTCCTCGACCTGAATTCGCACCTTCTCCACCGGATTGACCAGGAAATACTCATCGCCCTCCCGTTTCAAAATCGAAGCGAACAGCCTGACCATCGCTTGCCGCCGAAGCGGCCGGCCCTCGTGATACCAAACGCCATCGGCGGCGATGCGCATATCGATATCGCCGCAGAACGGCGGATCCCACAAATGCACCGGCGCGGGCCCGGGGCCGGCATCCAAGCGCCGTATCAGTTTGAACGGGTCGGTGGAATCGGCCATATCGCGGTCGCTGGGGTATCCGGGCTACACTCTACCGTTTTTCGAGAGAGCCATCATGCCCGCGGATGCGGCATCAACGGAATTCCTCCGGCTGTTCCAGCGCGATATCCCGCTGCTGGATCTGCGCTCGCCGGTCGAATTCGCTCGCGGCGCCCTGCCCCAAAGCACCAATATCCCCCTGCTCAGCGACGCGCAGCGCCGCGAGATCGGCATTGCCCACCGCCTGCACGGCGGCGAAGCAGCCCTGGCGCTGGGCCATCAATTGGTCAACGGGGCGGCCAAACGGCGGCTTGTCCAGCGCTGGCGGCAATTTGTCGAAAACAATCCCGGCGCGCGGCTGTACTGCGCCCGCGGCGGCCAGCGCTCGCGAATCGCCCGGCAATGGCTGCGGGAAGAAGGCGTGGATGCACCGCGGGTGCCGGGCGGATTCAAAGCCCTGCGCCACTTTCTTTTGTCTGTGCTGGAGCAGGCGGCGCAGCGCGACATGTTGGTGATCGCGGGCAAGACCGGCTGCGGCAAAACGCGGTTGCTGGCGCGGCTGCCGGGGGCGCTCGATATCGAGGGCGCGGCGCGCCATCGGGGTTCGGCCTTTGGCGCCCTCCCCGAAGCCCAGCCGACGCAAATCGATTTCGAGAACACCCTCGCTGTTGCGCTGCTCAAACTGCAATGCGAATCGGCACCGGAGTTGATTGTCGAGGATGAAGGCCGCTCGATCGGTTCGCTGGCGCTGCCGAATTTGTTTTTCGAGCGGATGCGGCGGTCGCCGCTGGCGTTGATCGAAGAAAGCTTGGAGTCCCGCATTGAAATCATTCTGCAGGATTATGTCCTGTCGAATCTGACTGCTTGGCAGCGGCACTTCCCCGGTCGGGGTGAGCGCGAACTCGAACAATCGCTGCTCGCCTCCTTGGCGAGGATTCGCCGGCGCTTGGGCGGCGGCCATTTTTCGGTGGCCGAAAGCCTGATGCGGCGAGCCTTCGCCGCGACCGACCACACCGACTTCTCGCCGCATCGGCGCTGGATCGGCTATCTGCTCGAAAACTACTACGATCCAATGTACGAATACCAACTTTCCCACAAGCAAGCCCGGGTGCGTTTGCGCGGCGGTCGCGAAGAAGTGGCGCGGCGGCTGGGCTACATGTCTTCGTCAGCAATGGCGTAGACGCCATCGACGTTGCGGAGATAGCCTTGGTAGTCCATGCCGCAGCCGTAGACATACCGGTCGGGCACGCTTAGGGCGTGGAAATCCGCAGCGATATCCACCTCGCGCCGGGGCAGGCGCTTGACCGCGAGCACCGCCGAAAGCACCCGGGACGCGCCCCGCTCCCGGCAACACTGCAGCACCGCGTCGAGGGTGTGACCCTGGTCGAGAATATCGTCTACCACGAGCACCACGCGGCCCGTCAAATCCAGCGCAGGCATGACGCGGCAATCGATGCCGCCGCTGCGGGTGGCGCCCCGGTAACGGCTTACCTGCAGGTAATCGATTCGCAAGGGAAAGCGCAGCTTCGCCGCCAAACGACCGGTGACTATCAGTCCACCGTTCATCACACAAAGCAGGATCGGATCGGTTCCAGAGATTTCCGCACTCATCTCTTCCGCCATGCGGGACAGCGCCGCTTCCACTTCCGTGGCGCTGTAAATACGGGTCGCGCGGTTTTCGACGGCGGCGATCCCCTCGGGCGCGCTCATTTCGCTTGGATTTCTTCCGGCGGCTCCGGGGTGACCGCGGCCAAGCCGTCGATGGTGGTGGTGGGGAAAGCGATATCGGCGCCGTGGGAATGGATGATGGCAACGATTCGCAGCAGCAGGTCCTGCTTGATCTCGTGAAACCGCACCCAGTTTGTAGTCTTGGTAAAGGTGTAGACGAAGAAATCCATCGACGACGGCGCGCATTGGTTGAAATTGACGATCATGGTCTGGGTGGTGTCGATTTCTTCATGGCTGCGCAACATGGTTTTGACATCCGCCACGATCACGGCCATTTTGTCCGCGTCGCAATAGCGGATGCCGACGGTTTCATAAAAGCGCCGGTGGGACATTCGCGAGGGATTTTCCAACGCCAGCTTGTTGAATACCGAGTTAGGCACATACAGCGGACGCTGGTCGAAAGTCCGCACCACGGTCAAACGCCAGCCGATCCGCTCCACCGTGCCTTCGATCTCCCGGTCCGACGAGCGAATCCAGTCGCCGATTGAGAACGGCCGGTCGAGGTAAATCATCAGGCCGCCGAAAAAATTCGCCAGCAAGTCTTGGGCGGCGAATCCGACGGCGATGCCGCCGATGCCGCCGAAGGCGAGCACCGCGGTGACTTGCACGCCTAACAAAGGCAGCGCGATCAAAACCGCCGCCACCATAATCACCAATCGCAGCAGGCGCACCAGGGCATGCAAGGTGGTGGCATCCACACCCGTTTGCTCGGGCTCGGCCTTGCGCTTTTCGAGCAGGCCTTGTTCGACACTGGCGACGAACTTGAGCAAAAACCAAGCGAACAGAATCACCAGGATTAGTTGCCGGATCAATTCGATCCGCTCGCTGGTCAGCAGGCCGGTCGGTACTTGCCGCTCCACAATCTCCAGCGCGATGGCCAAACCGTTTAGATGAATCAGCCACAGCAACGGCCGGCGCGCCGCCGTCAGCAAGGCATCGTCCCAGATGGTGGCGGTCCGGCCCGCCTGCCGCGCCGCGCCAGCAAGCGCCCTTGACGCAGCGAAGGCGATGATCAAGGCCAAAACCGCCACCAGTGCGATTTGGCCCAGCCAAGCCCAGTCGTTGATCATCTCCGAGGACAGCGTTCCGCTCATGTCACCCCACACGCCATTACTTGAACTTCGTCGGTCGTCGGCAGTGGCCCGCGCAAATCCGGCGTTAACGGGCCCAGAGCTTGGTCGCCAACATTCAGCCGCGTTTCTCCCCCGTGCCGGCGGAATTTACCATATTTGCGCCCGTCGACCCGCCCCGCTCGAAAAGTTGCGGGCGCCGCGGCGGGATGGCGGCGCGATAACTTGGGCAGCTGGGATGGATTCTGGCTAAAGTTTCGCGAATAAACCCGGATAACTGTATATAATCACAGTCACATCCGAGAGCGGGCCCGTCGGAGACCGCGATGCAAGAGCTGACCAAGCGACAGGCGCAGATTCTGGAATTCATCCGGGCGCAGCTGCGTGAAACCGGATTTCCGCCGACCCGGTCGGAAATCGCCAGCCATATGGGCTACCGTTCGGTGAATTCCGCCGAAGAGCATTTGCGCGCCCTGGCCCGCAAAGGTTGCATCGAAATCGCGCCCGGGGTGTCCCGCGGCATCCGTATTTCAGCGCAGTCTCCCGCCGGTTTGCCGATTGTCGGCCAAGTAGCCGCCGGCTCCCCCATTCTCGCCCAGGAATCCATCGCGGATTACAGCCCGGTCCCCGCCGCGCTGTTTTCACCGCGCGCGGATTATCTGCTCACGGTGAAAGGCGATAGCATGATCGGCGCCGGCATTTACGAAGATGATTTGCTGGCGGTGCATCAATCAAGCCTCGCTCGGAACGGCGACATCGTCGTGGCGAGAATCGGCTACGAAGTCACGGTCAAACGGCTGCGCGAAACCGACTCACGCCATCTGCTCGAACTGGTGGCGGAAAATTCTGCGGTCGCGCCAATCCAAGTCGATCTGCGCCGCGAAAGCTTCGCCATCGAAGGTGTCGGCGTCGGCGTGGTCCGGCAGCGGCTATAGCACACGCTGTAACAAACCACCTCAATAAACGACGTTAACAAACCGTTTTAACAAGAGAAAGCGGCGGCGGACACGGCACACCGATACCGCATCCAGCAGGTTCCACCGCCCAGTTCGACCTCAATTTGACCCCGCTCAGCCGGCGCGTCGAGAACGCCTCTTGGATGTGGCCGGTTTGGGCCGGCCGGTTCCCGACCCGGCTTCATCGACCTGCCAGCGACCATCGCGGTGGAAGACGCGCCAGCCGCTGGGCTTGCCGTCCACCAGCGATTGCGCGAAATGTTCCCGTTTTTTGGGACTGAAGCCGAGCACCGTCGGATTGCCTTTGTCGTCTTGCACCGGCGCCTCGAATAAATACGCGAACTTCGGATCGATCGCATCCCGATGGGGCAGCAGTTCGGCTATTTTCGGTGACCGCGTTTCCCTGTTACGCGGAAAACCGCTGGCGGCGAGAAACAGGCCCGCGGCCCCCTCGCGCAGGATAAAGTGATCATCGACTTTTTCGCATTTCAATTCCGGCATGGGCACCGGGTCCATTTTCGGCGGCGCAGGCTGCCCGTTGCGCAGCAATTTGCGGGTGTTGCGGCAATCCTTGCCCGTGCAACCAAAATACTTGCCGAATCTGCCCGTTTTCAGTTGCATCTCGCTGCCGCATTTGTCGCACTCGATGACCGGACCGTCGTAGCCCTGAATGCGGAATTCACCCAGTTCCAACTCGAACCCCTGGCAATCCGGGTTGTTGCCGCAGATATGCAATTTGCGCCCGGCATCGACCAGCCAAGCTTCCATCACCGTGGCGCAGCGCTCGCAGCGGCGCTTGCTCCGCAGGCGCAGATTTTCCTGCTGTTCGGCTTCGTCCGCGGTTGCGGCGCGGATAGCCTCTTCGCCGGGAGTCAGATTGATCGTTGCGCGGCATTTTTTGTCGCCCGGCAAACCATACGCCGAGCAGCCGAGAAACACGCCGGTGGAGGCATTGCGGATTTGCATCGGGCGGCCGCATTCGGGACAGGGAATATCCACATCCGTCGGCTTGTTGGCGCGCATGCCGCCTTCCTTGGCCTCGGCTTTGGCGAGTTGCGAAGTAAAGTCGTGGTAAAACTCGTCCAGCAGCTGTTTCCAATTTTTGCCGCCCGCCGCCACTTCGTCCAGTGCGACTTCCATCCGCGCGGTGAAATCGTAATCCATCAAATCACGGAAACTTTCATCCAGGCGCTCGGTCACGATATCGCCAATTTTGAGCGCGTGAAAGCGTTTGTTTTCCACCTTCACATAGCCTCGATCCTGAATTGTAGAAATCGTCGACGCGTAAGTTGACGGCCGGCCGATTCCGCGCTTCTCCAACTCCCGCACCAAGCTGGCTTCGGTGAAACGTGGCGGCGGCCGGGTGAAATTCTGCACCGGATCGAGTTTTTCCAATCGCAGCAGATCGCCGGCGGCGACATCCGGCAATATGACATCCTCCTCCCGCGACAGCATCGCCGCCAAGTAGCCGGGGAACTGCATGATCCGGCCTTTGGCGCGCAATTCGAATTCCCCGGCGGACACGGTAATCGTGCTCGACAAAAACCGCGCCGGCGCCATTTGGCAGGCGATGAGGGTTTGGCGAATGAGCGCGTACAGGCGCCGCGCGTCCCTGTCCATTTCTGTCAGTCGCTCCGGTTCCCGCTCAACATCCGTGGGCCGAATCGCTTCATGGGCTTCCTGGGCACCTTTTCGCGGACGATAGAAATTGGGTTTGGACGGGAGATAATCGATACCGAAACGCCCCTCGATGTGGCCGCGCGCGGCGGTGATGGCGTCATCGCTGAGATGGGTGGAATCGGTGCGCATATAGGTGATGTGGCCCGCTTGGTAAAGGCGTTGGGCCAGGGACATGGTCTTGCCAACGCCAAAACCGAGCCGGGTGCTGGCCGCCTGTTGCAAGGTTGAAGTAATCAGTGGCGGTTTGGGTTTGGAACTGGTGGGTTTGTCCTCGCGCTTGGCAACCCGGTATTCGGCTTGGCGCAATGCGGCCGCGGCCGCCTCGGCGGTCTCGCCGTCGCCGGGCCGGAAGTTTTTGCCCGCCTGTTTTATCACTTGGCAGCGCAGCATCGCTGCCGCGGCCGGCGCCGCTTTCTGGCCCGCCGGTTTCGGTCCGGCTTGGGCGGTCGCCAAATCCGCGAAGATTTCCCAATACTCCTCCGGGTTGAACACGCGGATTTCGCGCTCCCGCTCAACCACCAGTTTGACGGCGACTGACTGCACCCTGCCCGCGGACAGGCCGCGGGCCACTTTCGACCACAGCAGCGGCGACAACATATAACCCACCACTCGATCGAGAAAGCGGCGCGCCTGCTGCTCTTCCACAAAACGCATATCGACTTTGCCGGTATCGGCAAACGCTTCCCGGATGGCCTTGCGGGTGATTTCGTTGAACACCACGCGCTGAAAGCGTTCGCCGCCGCCACCGATGGCTTCCTGCAAATGCCAAGCGATCGCCTCGCCTTCCCGGTCGCGGTCACTGGCGAGATAGATGGTCGGCGAATTCGCCGCCAGTTTCTTCAACTCATCGACGATCTTTTCCTTGCCGGGCAGAATTTCGTAGCGGGCGCGCCAGCCGTTTGCCGGATCGACGCCGAGCCTCTGCACGAGTTGCTGGTGTTCTTTCTGTTTGCGCAAAACTTCCCGCCGCGCCGGACTCAGTTTGCCGCTGGGAGCGGGTGCGGCGCCGCGGGACTTATCGCGACTGTTCGCCCGATCTTTCGCGCGGCCTTTTTCCGGCAAATCCCGAATATGGCCAACGCAGGATTTGACGATGTACTCGGGTCCGAGGTATCGATTGATGGTTCTCGCCTTGGCGGGCGATTCCACGATCACCAATGATTTCGCCATTTGCCTTTCCGTCTGTCCCCTTCCCCAATCCATTCGATTCGCCGGGCGACCGTTCCCAAGCTGGGCACGCACAGCGGCTTCACAGCGCGACTTCCCGAATCCAACCGTAGTCTTCCGCGATTTCGCCCTGCTGAATGCCAACCAGCAAATCGTAGAGTTCCTGCATAATGGGGCCAACCGCCCCGCTTTCCAGTTTTTCCCTTCCAGCCCCTTGCGCCGCCGATCCTGCGCGCTTTGCCGCGGGCCCCGCCCCGCCGTTGATCGCGCGCCATTCGCCGTCGATCAAGATCCGCGTGACCGGCGCCAATACCGCGGCGGTGCCGCAGGCGCCCATTTCCACGAAGTCGTCGAATTCGCCGCGCAGATCGATGGGTCGTTTCGCCGTGGGGATTCCCAAATGGTCGGCGGCCAGTTGCGTGATCGAACGGCGCGTCACGCTCGGCAATACCGCCGCCGAACGGGGAGTCGCGAGTCCGCCGTCGCGCATTGCGATCAATATATTCGCTGAACCAGCCTCGTCGATGTAGCGTTTTTCCACCGCGTCCAGATACAGCGCTTCGCTCGCGCCCTGTTGCTGGGCCAGTTTCGTGGCCAGCAAGCCGCCCGCGTAATTGGCGCCGATTTTGTAGTGGCCGGTGCCACTGGGGGCCGCCCGGTCCAAGTCCGAAACCGCCAGTGAAATCGGCGCCAATCCGTCCTGTTTGAAATACGGCCCCACGGGAGAAACGAATACGCGGAATTCAAACTCTTTCGCCGGGCGCAGGCCAAGGTTTTCGCCCACGCCGATCAGCATCGGCCGCACATAAAGGCTGGCGCCGGAACCGAAGGGCGGAATCCACTCCCGGTTTTCCCGGATCGCGGTTTCCACTCCGTGGAGGAACAATTGCCGCGGCACCCGCGGCATGAGGAGGCGGTCGGCCGCCTCTTGCATGCGCTCGCTGTTCAGTTCCGGTCGAAACAACAGCACCCGGCCATCCCGGGCGCATTGCGCCTTCATGCCCTCAAAACACTGCTGGGCGTAGTGCAGCGCGGGCGAACCTTCGTTCAGCGACATCACCGCACTGTCGAGGAGCCGGCCCCGATCCCATTCGCCGTCGCGCCAGCGGGCGGAAAAGCGCCAATCGGTTTCGATGTATTCGAATCCGAGTTCAGCCCAGCTCAGCGCTTTACCGCCGATTTTTCCGCTCATTCCAGCAATCCGCCATCCACTAATTTCACCCGCTAATCCGTGGAACCGGCACTCAGCCAAGCCGGAAACCCGCCCGGCGCCGATACCCGGCCAAACTTCGCCCAACCAGTTCGCAGCCTTGCGGGGGACCCCGAAAAACGGGCAAGTATACACTTAGTCGGGCACCGCGCCTGCACCGCTCGAACCCGATAGCAGCGGAGTTCAAGAGCCGAACCCGTCGGGGAATAGTCGGCTTGTCAATTGCACCGGTTGCCCGAGCTGTTGCCCCACCATCGCGCGCTACAGCCGCCAAAGTGAGTGGCAGCCTGGTGGCGACTGTGGTGAAGCGAGCCAGTGCGAATCGGCAACGCGGGCTTTTCCGTGGCGGGCCGGCGGGATAGACTGCGGCGCTTTGCCGGACGGGCCAGGGCGATGAACTTGATCGATATTGGAGCCAATCTGACGCATAGTTCGTTCGAGAGCGATTTCGAGCGGGTGGTGGACGATGCCAAAAGCGCCGGACTGCAACACATCATCCTCACCGGCACCGACCTCGCGACCAGTGCCGCGGCCTCGCGCATGGCGGCCGCCGAACCCGGCTTTTTCAGCGCCACCGCGGGATTTCATCCCCATGTGGCGAAAACCTTCCAGGTCGACGACCGGGCCGTAATCCGCGCGCTTTGCGAATTGGACCAAGTGGTCGCAGTCGGCGAAACCGGCTTGGACTACAACCGCAATTTTTCGCCGCGGAGCGAACAACTCGCCTGTTTCGAGCGGCATTTGGAAATCGCCGCCGAACTTGGCAAACCCTTGTTTCTGCATCAGCGCGACGCCCACGACGACTTTCTGGCGCTGCTGACCAAGCACCGCGACCGGCTCGAAGGCGGCGGGGTTGTGCATTGCTTCACCGATACGCCGGAAGCCATGCGCGCCTATCTTGATTTGGATTTGCATATCGGCGTCACCGGCTGGGTTTGCGACGAACGCCGAGGGGGCGCATTGGGCGCAATCGTCGGCCAGATCCCAGCCGATCGGCTGCTGCTTGAGACCGACGCGCCCTACCTGCTGCCGAGGAATCTGCGACCGAAACCCCGCGGCCGCCGCAATGAACCAAAATTTTTACCGGCGGTGCTGGCAAAAGTGGCCGAATGCAGCGGTCGCGACGAAAGCGAGATCGCGCGCCAGACCACAGCCAACGCGACCAGGCTGTTCGGCTTGGCGCGACGGCGGGGCGCGATGGCGGGGCGATAAATCCGGCAATCCACCCAACATCCGGGCTTGGGAGCCGGTTACAGCAAATCGACGATCTGTTCCGGGACGAAAGGCCAGTTCAATTCTACGCCGGTGCGCGGATTGCGCAACACTGGAATCCGCAGTCCATAGCGTTCGACGAGTTCCGCCGATGCGGCGATATCCACCGCGGTGATCCGCAACGCCCGCTCCCGCGCCAACTCCTCAAGCATCTCCGCCGCGTGCTCGCAAAGATGGCAGCCGGCGGTGGTGTGAAGCAAGAGTTCAGGCGCTTTTCGGCTATCCATCCGTCAACCGTCCATCAAGGCTTGTGGCGAGCTCCCGGACCAGGCCGGGGCCACGGAAAATCAACCCGCTGTAAATTTGCAGCAAATCCGCACCGGCGGCGATCATTGCGCGTCCGTCGTCAGCGCAAAGGATGCCGCCGACACCGATGATGGGAATCGCGGCACCGACTTCCGCTTTGACGGCGCGCACCGTCTCCCGCGCCCTTTGGGTCAGCGGCGCGCCGCTGAGTCCGCCGGGCTCCCCAGAGATGTGTTTCGGCAGCGCCGGCGGGCGTTCGAGGGTGGTGTTGGCCGCGATGACGGCATCCATTTCCCACGCCAGCAGTTCGGCGCAGATCTCGCGAATTTGCGCCGCATCCAGATCCGGCGCGATTTTCAGCGCCATGGGCAAATACTTGCCGGTTTCGCTTTGGTGGGACTGTTGGGCGTCTTTCAACGCTTCCAGCAAGCGGCGCAATTCATCGCCGAATTGCAGCCCACGCAGACCCGGCGTATTGGGCGAGGAGATATTAACCGCGGCGTAGTCCGCGACCTCGCGGCATTGGCGCAAACAACGCAGATAATCCTCCACGGCGGCGGTGGCCGGCGTATCGCGGTTTTTGCCTATGTTGACGCCCACCACCGCGTTCGGTCGGCGGCGGCGCAGCTTGGCGACGGCGTGGTCGATGCCTTTGTTGTTGAATCCCATGCGGTTGACGACGCAGCGCGCGCGGCGGTCGCGGAACAGCCGCGGGCGGGGGTTGCCGGGCTGGGGCCGCGGCGTGAGCGTGCCGATTTCCAGAAAAGCGAAGCCGAGTGCCGCCAGAGATTCGATGTGGTCGCCGTTTTTGTCGAGACCCGCCGCCAACCCAACCCGATGACGAAAGGCAATTCCCATGATCCGCAGAGGTTTCTTCGCCGCTGGGACGCGTCCGGCCAATTTGGCGGCGAGACCGAATTGGTGCAACCGGTCGAGCGTGCCCAAGCCGATATTGTGGGAGGTTTCCGCCGGCAGCCGGAACAGCGGCTTGGCGAGCAATTCGTACAGGTTTTCCAAAATGCTCTGCCACTCCGGGGCGTTCTCAACCGCCGAAATCAAAACCGGTAGCGGACCGTCGCGGTAAAATGGCGCGGCAACTCCGGCAACACAATCACGCCCCCGAACAGATTGGGGAAATTCGAGCGGAAGTAACGCTTGTCGGTGATATTCCTGGCGTTGAAACTGAAAAGCCAGTTGCTGGCCTCGTAGCCGAAGCCGGCGTTCACCAGCGTGTAGGCGGGCAGCAGCACGCTGCGCGAATAACCGGCGTGGGTTTCCTCCACATCCGCAATACTGCCGTTGATGGTCCAGCCGCCGCCGAAATCCCAAGTGCCGGTGAGGGAGTAGATGTTCTCGGGCATGCCGGCCCGGCGGGCGTCGCCGCTGACGATATTGCCGCCGAGCGCGCCGCCGTACAGCCGCCAGGGTTCAATATCTGGCACATCATCGGCGCCAACAAAGCTGAAACGGGAACCAGCCGCCTCGGTATTCAGATTCACCACTTCGATGCGCGAATAGCCGAACGTCAGCAATAGCCGCTCATTCACCGACCAGCGCGTTTCAAACTCGACGCCGCGGGCGCGCGTGGCCTGATTGGTGACGATGGCTTGGGCCGAAAAATCGGTTCGCTCCTGTTCGTAGGCTGCGGCGGCGAAATACAGTCTGTTGCCCAATAACCTCCCCTTGACGCCCGCTTCGAGCAGCTCGGATTGGTCGAACACGGTGCCGTTGACGATATTGGCGGTGGTCAGTTCGGCACCCTGCCCCGCGATCAGCGTTGATTGCCGAGACAGCGTCAGGTAGGGCAGCAAGCCGTTGTCGAATTCCTGGCTCAGGCTCAAAGTCCACGATACGCCGTCCACTTCGTCGTCTCCCGCCGAGACGACGCAATCGCCGGGGGGCGGGCAGAAATTATTGGAGCTCGGCAGCAGCAGCTTGTCCACGGGTTGCCGGCTTTCCACGGCGATGCGGTCGTGGCGCAGCCCCACCAGCGCGGAGAATCCGTTGTCGAAGCTGAAATCCGCAAGCGCCGCCAAGCCGATATCGGTGTACTCGCCGACATAGTACTCGGTGTAATCATCGTCGATTTCGACCGCCAGCAAGCGAATGGCGCTCGCGTCCAGGGGCCGGGTCAAATCGCGGCGGTCAAAGTACTCGTTGGTGTAGTCGTCGGCGTGGTCGAAGTTTGTGTGCCGCAGCGAAGGCGAAAATTGCAGCGAAGTCGTCGCGCCATCGAATTGGAACTGGCGCGAAAACACCAGTTTGTTCTCGACCACCCAAGTATCGTGATACTGGGAAAAACCGTACAGATTGATATTCAGATTATCGTAGTGTTCGAAAAACAGCTGGTTTTTCCAGTCCCAGCCGCCGGCGGCCCCAAGCAGATCGAAATACAGCGTGGCCACCTCGTTTTCCAGCGTGTCGCTTTCGGCGATGGATTGATTGCCTTCGATGAAGGCCGTGCCCGGGTTGTCCAGCGCCAGCAAGCCGGGAAGGCAGCCGAATACCGGCGTCGGGCCGATTTGGCATACCCCCGCGCCCTCAAGCCGACCGGGTTGGCCGGGAACGAGGCCCGCGGCGAATGGATTCAAATCGGTGAAACCATCGCCGTCCACGTCGAATTCCTGATGTGAAATGCGGCCGTCACCATCGCGGTCGAGGGGCTTGGCGGTGCCGGTCACGTACAATCCATGATCGATCAAATCCTGGGTCAGCCGATTCCAGCCGGCGATCTGATTGCCTTCGTATTGATGCCACATGCCGCCGAATTGGGCACGGATACTTTCCGACCAATCCATGTCGAGCGACAGCTGCAGAATATCCTGCTGCACCGAACTGTGGTCGTAGTAGCTGCCGGAATCTTCGCTCAGCCCGTATAGGTAGTAGCCCAGAGCCCGCGAGCCGATTCGGGCCGGGCCGCCCGCTTCGGCGGCGAGTACGGCTTTATCCCAACTGCCACCGCTGAACGATACTTCGCCCACGGTTTCGGCGAGAAAGGCACCGGTTTCTTCGATGCGGGCGGATTTCGGATTGAAATTCAAATAACCGCCGATTTTCGAGGGCCCATAAATCGGCGAAGCCGGGCCGCGGATGATATCGATGCGGTCCGATGCGCCGATCGGCGTCGGATAGTTGCCAGGATTGTCGAGCCGCTGCACACCGCGGAAATAGGTCTCGCCCGGCGTGCCGCGGATATCGAGGCCGCCGGCCACGCCGAAAAACGACTGGGTGAAACTGCCCGGCGCCAGCGCGATCAATTCATCGATATCCTGGACATCGAATCTTTCGAGCAGGGCCAGCGAAATGGTCGAGGCGCTGCGCGGCGTTTCGAGCAACGATTTGCCGAATCCAAAAATCGATTCGACGTAACCGCCGGGCAGGCTGTCGAGGTCTCCCGTAACGACAATTTCCTCGATCCGCTCTTGGCTGGTTTGCGCCGCGCCTTGGCCCGCGGCCAGCACCACCGCGGCGCAGCACGCCAACAGTCTTGCTCGCATTGCTGTTCCTTTAGTTGTTGTAGTTGTTGCTATGGGTTGTTGCTCTGGGCTGCGACCCAAAGATTGCGCCATCGCCGTGCAAAATTCAGCCATCCGACGCAACACCCGGGCTGGAAAACAGACTGGCGATTATAACTCAGCGACCGGAAACCGTTCGCCGCCCCACGTCGCGCTACCGGGATTTTGCAACCGGTCAACAAATGATGGTTTGGCGGTTGGGGGTTTGGTAGACATCCATCGCAAAATCTTTACAATCGCGGACTTTCCGCCCGCAACCGAGACCTGTCCACATGAGTCGGCATCCAACGATAACGGAGTTGAAAAATTGGCTGTCGCAGCAGATCATCGGTCAAGAGCGGCTGATCGACCGCCTGCTGATCGCTTTGCTGGCCGATGGACATTTGCTGGTGGAAGGCGCGCCGGGACTGGCCAAAACCAAGGCGATCAAAGATCTGTCGCGTGCCATCGAAGGCGATTTCCACCGCATCCAGTTCACCCCGGACCTGCTGCCCAGCGATATCACCGGCACCGAAGTATTCCGCCCGGAAGACGGTTCTTTCCGCTTCCAGCAAGGCCCGATCTTCCACAATCTGGTGCTCGCCGACGAAATCAACCGGGCGCCGGCGAAAGTGCAGTCGGCCCTGCTCGAAGCCATGGGCGAACACCAGGTCAGCGTCGGTCGCGAATCCTTAACCCTGCCGCCGCTGTTTTTGGTGATGGCCACGCAAAACCCAATCGAACAGGAAGGCACCTATCCCTTGCCAGAAGCGCAGCTCGACCGCTTCCTCATGCATGTCACCATCAGCTACCCGTCCATCGAGGCCGAACGCGACATTCTGCATTTGGTGCGGGACGAGGCCGCCGACAAACTGCCGGCACCGCCCAGTCAAGTGCCCCAGGAAGATGTTTTCGCCGCCCGTCAGGAAGTGCTGGCAATGCACATGGCCCCGGAAGTCGAGGAATACATCATTCAGCTGATCATGGCGACGCGCAATCCGCAGGCGTACGGCAAGGAATTGGCCGACTGGCTCGAATACGGCGCCAGCCCGCGGGGCACCATCGCCCTCGACCGCTGCGCCCGCGCCCATGCCTGGATTCGGGGCAAGGGTTATGTCAGCCCGGACGATGTGCAGGAAATCATGTTCGACGCCCTGCGCCACCGCATTCTGCTGTCCTTCGAGGCGGAAGCCGGCGGTGTCACACCGGACCGGGTGTTGGAAGCGATTCGCGAACGCGTGCCCGCGGCCTGAAACCGGCTTCAAGGCCGCTTCTCCATGAGCGCCAAGCACCGCATCGATCCAGCGCGCGCCCGTTACCAAGCCCGGGGCGCCGCGATCACCCTGCGGCAGCTGCTGCTGCAGCGATACGCCGCCAAAACGCTGGAATACTTGGCGCATACCCGCTCCATCGCTGGCATCAGCGGGCTGCATCTTTCCAAAATGCGCGGCCGTGGCATCGACTTCGAGGAGTTCCGCCCCTATCAGCCCGGCGACGATATCCGCTTGATCGATTGGCGGGTAACCGCCCGCACCAGCCGGCCGTTCACCAAAGTATTTCGCGAGGAGCGCGAGCGCCCGGTGATTATCGCGGTGGATCAAACCCACAATATGTATTTCGGCAGCCGCACCGCTTTCAAATCGGTGGTCGCAGCGCAGGCCGCGGCGTTGTTTTGCTGGTTGGCCATCGATAATGGCGACCGGGTCGGCGGCTTGGTGTTTTCCGACTGCGCCTCGCGGCTGGTGCGGCCCAAGCGCAGCCGGCGCTCGGCGCTGCACTTGCTGCACCAAGTCCATGAATTCAATCAAGCCCTGGGCGGCAGCGCCGTCGAGGAACCAATCTCTGGGGCTGATTCCGGGCTATCCCAAGCGCTTGGACGGATACGCAAGATTCTGCGGCCGGGCAGCACTTTGTATGTGATTTCGGATTTCGTTTCGCTGGACGCGCGGGCGGTACGCTATCTGAACCAACTCAGCCAACACAATAACGTGGTATGTTGCTTCGTTTATGATGTGCTGGAAGAGTCGCTGCCCCCGCCCGGCCTGTACAGCATCACCGACGGTCGGCGCAAAGGCGCGCTGAACACCTTCAACCGGCGCGCCAGGGTGCGCTATCGGGAGCAATTCGCCGAGCGGGTGGACTCGATCGAGTCCGACTTCGACCGGCTGCAAGTTTCGCTGTTGAAAATTCGCACCGATGAGCTGGTGGTGGAGCAAATCAGACAGTGGATAACGCGGAACTCTTAGCGCAACTGGCGGATATTCATTTGCCCGATGCCGTGGGTCTGTGGCCGCCGGCGCCGGGCTGGTGGCTTCTCGCGGCGCTGCTGCTGGCCGTGCTGTTCTTCGGCGGTCGTCGGCTGTCCGCAGATTGGCGGCGCCGGCGTTTCCGCGCCCACGCCCTGGCGGAGGTGGATCGGTTGCACGGAGAACTGGCTGAGGCCGCGGCGGCGGATTTCGCCGCCGCCCAGCTCCGCTTCGTGAATTCGCTGAGCTCGGTATTGCGGCGGGTGGCGCTGACGCATTTTCCCAGCGGCGCGGTCGCCGGACTCGGCGGCGACGATTGGATCCGCTTTCTGCGCGCCAACGGCGATTGCGCCGGTTTGGACAGCGAGCTGGCCACGCTGTTGAGTCGTGACCGCTTTCGACCGGCGACCAAGGTGGATTCCGGCAAGTTGCTCGACTTCGGCCGCGGCTGGATTCGTTCCGTCTATTCCCGCCGCCCTAAAGGCTTTAAAGCATCTTGGAAGGAGTTGCGGAGAAGTGCTTGAATTCACTTGGCCTTGGGCTTTTCTGCTCCTGCCGCTTCCGGTGGCGGTGTATTCGCTGCTGAGGCGCGCCCCGCGTCAAGATGCGGCCTTGTATGTGCCGTTTTTCAATACCTTGGCGCGGCTGCAATCCGACCGCGAAAATCTCACCTCCGGGCGCTTGGTCCTGCTTGTTGGCTGTGTGCTGATCTGGCTGCTGGTGGTTTTGGCGGCAACCCGGCCCCAGTGGCTCGGCGAACCGGTGCAATTGCCGTCCACCGGGCGGGATCTGATGCTGGCGGTGGACATTTCTGGGAGCATGGAGGCCCAGGACATGCTGGTCAGCAATCGCCAGGCTTCGCGGATCGACGCGGTTAAGGCCGTGGTGGGCGATTTCGTTGAGCGTCGGCAAGGCGACCGGCTCGGCCTGATTCTATTCGCCGCCCACGCCTATATCCAGGCGCCCCTGACTTTCGATCGCAAAGTTGTCGGCGAATTATTGGAGGAGGCGGATATCGGCATCATTGAAGAGTCCGCCACTGCCATCGGCGATGCCATTGGTCTCTCGGTGATCCACCTCCGCAGCCGACCGGAAAACAGCCGCGTTCTGGTGCTGCTCACCGACGGTGTCAACAATGCCGGCGAAGTATCGCCGGAACAGGCCGGCCAGCTCGCGCGGGCGGAAAATATCAAGATTTACACCATCGGCATCGGCGCCGACCAAATTACCCAGCGGACTTTTTTCGGCGCCCGCACCATCAATCCTTCGGCGGAACTTGACGAAGCCGTGCTGACGCGCATCGCCGAGGCCACGGGCGGCCGCTATTTCCGCGCCCGGGATGTCACCGATCTGGTGGCGATCTACGCCGAGCTGGATCGGCTCGAGACCATTGAGCAGGACGAGCAAACCTACCGCCCCACCCGGGTGCTGTTCCACTGGCCCCTCGGCGCGGCCCTGCTGCTCAGTTTCCTGCTGGCGCTGGTTTCCATTCCGTGGTTGTCCTTGGCTGGCCGGGCGACGGCGGTCGCCGCCGGCAAACCCGAAGGCGACACCCAGGTACCGGCGCCGGCCCGCGCCGGGGGAGTGTAGCCGCGCAATGGAATTTTTCAGCGCCAATTTCAGCGAATTCCATTTCCTACGGCCTTGGTGGCTGCTGGCGCTGATTCCCGCAGGTATCTTCATTTTTGCGCTGTGGCGGGCAAACAGCACGCTGAGCGCCTGGGACAAAGCCATTGACCGGGAGCTGCTGCCCCATCTGCTCGACCGCTCCCGCAATGCCGCCCAGCGCGCTCCGTTGCTGCTGCTGCTTTGTGTTTGGCTGCTCTCGGCCGTGGCGCTGGCGGGGCCGGTTTGGGAGAAACTGCCCCAGCCGGTGCAGCAGCGCGAGGACGCGATGGTGATCGTACTCGATCTGTCGCTGTCGATGTTCGCCCAAGACCACACGCCGTCGCGACTGGCGCTGGCGAAACGCAAATTGCGCGATGTGCTGGCGCTGCGCGATGAAGGCCAGACGGCGCTGGTGGTGTACGCCGGGGATGCCCACGCGGTCATGCCGCTGACCGACGATGTGGTGACCATCGAAGCGCTGGTGCCTTCACTGAGCCCGAATATCATGCCACTGTTTGGCAGCAATCCCACGGCGGCCATCGATCTGGCAAAGGATTTGCTTGCCAATATCGAGGCGAGCGAAGGTAAGATTCTGTTTATGACCGATGGCATAAGCGGCTTCGATCAAGAGTTGGAAATCACTCGGCAACTCGAAGACACGCCCTACGAATTGTTGGTCATGGGCATCGGCACCGACCAGGGCGCGCCCATCCGCACCAGCGACGGCAATTTCCTCACCGACCGCCAAGGCGCGGTGGTGGTGCCGCGGCTGAACCGTGATGTGCTGCAATCGCTGGCGAACCGGCTCGGTGGCCGCTACCACGATATCCAACTGTCCAATTCCGATCTCGCTTTCCTGCTGACCGATCGGAATCTGCTGGACGAACCGCAGCTGAGCGAAGTCGAGGAAGAGTTTGATGTCTGGTATGAAACCGGACCGTGGCTGTTGTTGTTGATCCTGCCTTTGGCGGCGCTGACGTTCCGCCGCGGCTGGCTGTTTTCTTGGCTGCTGGCGGCCGGCCTGCTAAATTTAACCCAAGCGACAACCGCGCGGGCGGCGGAATGGTCGGCGCTGTGGCAAACACCGGATCAGCGGGGTGCCGAAGCCTTTACCAATGAAGACCACACCGCCGCCGCCGACTTGTTCACCTCCCCGGCGTGGCGCGGCGCCGCCAACTACCGGGCCGAAAACTATGATGCCGCCATCGCCGCCTATAGCGGCCTCGACACGCCCACCGGCCATTACAACCGCGGCAATGCCTTGGCCTGGGCGGGCAATTTTCTCGAAGCCATAGCCGCCTATGATTTGACGCTGGCGGTGGACCCCGAGCACCGGGACGCGCTGCACAATAAGGAAATCGTCGAACAGTTGCTGGAACAGCAACAGTCGGAACAAGGCGAGAATCAACAAGGCGACAACGAGGGCCAGCAATCGGACCAGAACTCCGACCAGCAATCCGATCAACCACAGGAAAACAACGAAGAGCAGGATCAGCAAAGCGAGGAAGGCGATCAGAATCAGCAGCAGGAGCAACAGCAAAACCAAGCGCCCGAGGACCAGGAAAACTCCGAATCCAACAGCCAGCAAAATACGCCCAGCGAGAACAGAAACGAGGAATTCGAGGAACAGCAATCGCTTGAGCAATGGTTGCGCCGAATCGAGGACGATCCGGGCGAATTGCTCGAACGCAAATTCCGCTACCAATATCGGCAGCGTCAATTGAACGGCACGGCCAATAGTCTCGCGGACGGCGGTCAGATATGGTGAGGCGGGCGATTTTCGCGGCGCTGCTGGCCTTGTGTGCCCTGCCCCTGGAGGCGCAGGAAATCGAAACCAGCGTTGACCGCAACGAGCTCGCCCGCGGTGAAACGCTGACTTTCACCATTCGGGTGCATGAACGGCGCCAGGGCATGCAGCTCGATTTGACGCCGCTGACCGCGGAATTCGACGTGCTCGGCACCCGCACATCCAGCCAGATTCGCAGCGTCAACGGCGCCGTTGAATCGTGGACTGACTATATAGTCACGCTGTTCCCCTTGACCGAGGGCAATCTCACCATACCGCCGATCCAGGTCAACGAGTCTTCCACCAATCCCATCAGCGTGCTGGTGCGCAACGAAGGGGCGCGCTCCAACCAGGGCGACGATGAATTGTTTCTCGAGCTCGAGGTGAACAAGGAATCGATCTATGTGCAGGAGCAACTGCTGTTCGCCGTGCGGCTGTATTACACCATCAACGGCATTCGCAATCCGCAATTCACGGAACTGGAAATCCCGGATACGGTCATCCAATTGATCGGCTCGCCCAATCAATACGAAAAACTGATCGACGGCGTGCGCTACGGGGTCTACGAAAAACGCTATGTGATCTTTCCCCAGCGCAGCGGCGACCTGGAGATCCCGGATATCCTGTTCCGCGGCGAAGTCACCGACGGTTCCAGCAATTTCGTTTTCCGCAACCTCAATACGCGCCGGGTAACCGCCTTCACCGACGGCTTGGATATCGAGGTGCTTGAACGCCCGGAAAGCGCCCGCGACAGCGAATACTGGCTACCGCTGCGGGAATTGACCGTGGAGGAAACTTGGGAGGGTCCGGTGGGCGCGCCGCAAGTCGGCGATACCTTGACGCGCACCATCTCCATGCGGGCTGAAGGCCTCGACGGCGCCCTGCTGCCGCCGCTGGCGGACTTGGCCCTCGACGGCGCCAACGTCTATCCCGAACCGTCGGAAATCGAGCGGATGTTCGTCGATGGCAGTATCGTCGGCAGTCGCATCGAGCGCAGCGCGATCGTTGCCACGGAGGCGGGCGAACTGGAAATCCCGGAGTTGGTCATTCCGTGGTGGAATGTCGAAACCGACCAGCGGGAATTCGCGCGGATTCCCGCCACCCATTTTGAAATCGCCGCGGTGGCCGGGGCCACGCCGGCGGAGCAAACCGTCGTCGGCAGCAATGCAAATTTGGCGGAATTACTCAGCGCCACGCCAACGGTGGACCAGGAAATGATCGATGCCCAAGCCGCCGCGGAAACCATCGAAATCGATGACAACTGGGTCGACTGGCTGCTCGCTGCGATCGCCTTGACAATGTCCATCCTGCTCTACGCGGCGGTGCTGCGGCCACGCCAATCCGAAATCGCCCGCTGGCTGGCCGAGCGACGCCGCGGCATCGAGTTGCGCTATGCCCCGGAGAACAACGAGGCGGTGGCCCACCGCCGCTTGCGTAAAGCGCTGGCTAGCGGCGATATCCGCCGTATCCGCGCCGCCTTGGTTTGCTGGGCCGATCATCATATCGACTCGCGGTCCATCGCCAACATGGAAGATATTCTCGGCCAAGCGGAAGCGCCGGAGCTGCGCGCTTTCGCCAACCAAATTCAAGCGGCGCTGTTCCATGCGGCCACGGCGGAAGAAGCCCAAGGTGAGCTCGATACCCGGGAGTTGCTGCGCCTCAGCAGCCGCCTGCGGAAAAGCAAGCGCCAAAACGCGCACCGCCGCCGCAAAGAGACCCGCTACGCCCTCAAGCCACTCTATCCCATCTGAGACGAAATCCATTTCCCACAGGGCGCCGCGGGTTTCGGGCTAGTCGTTTTCGCGCAGCTCTTCCAGCTGGGTTTTCTCGCGCAGTTCGGCCAAGGGCGTTTGATCATGGAGGCAGGAGGTTTCGCCGACCCCCTGTTTGGCTCTATCGCCGCGGATATTTTCAAGGCGCCGAAGATAAAATTCATCGACATCCGAAGTGATGTAGTTGCCGTCGAAAACCGAGCACTCGAAGCGCTCGATCCGCTTGTTGCCTTCGCGGCAGGCATCCACCAAATCTTCCATATCCTGATAAATCAACCAATCAGCACCGATGGCTTCCCGCACTTCGTCTACATCGCGACCAGCGGCGATCAATTCCGAAGAGGCAGGCATATCGATGCCGTAGACATTGGGAAAGCGGATCGGCGGTGCCGCCGAAGCGAAATATACTTTGCGTGCGCCGGCATCCCTGGCCATTTGAATAATCTGCTTGGAAGTTGTTCCGCGGACGATGGAGTCATCCACCAGCAGCACATTCTTGCCGCGGAATTCCAAATCGATCACATTCAATTTCTGGCGCACGGATTTGCGCCGCTGGGTCTGCCCCGGCATGATGAAAGTGCGGCCGATATAGCGGTTCTTGACGAAGCCCTCGCGGAATTTGACACCCAGCCGGTTGGCCAATTCCAGCGCCGAAGGCCGGCTGGTTTCGGGAATCGGAATCACGACGTCGATATCGTGAACAGCGCGCAGACGGAGGATTTTCTCCGCCAATTTTTCGCCCATGCGCAGGCGCGCCTTGTATACCGACACGCCATCCAACAGCGAATCCGGACGGGCGAAATACACAAGCTCGAATATACAGGGCGTATGAATGCCCGGTTCAACGCAGATCCTGGTGTGCAAATTGCCGGCGAAATCCATGTAGGCGGCTTCGCCGGGAGCCAAGTCGCGCTCGATATCGAATCCCTGGGCGGCCAAGGCCGCCGACTCCGAGGCGACCATGTATTCCCGCCGGCCGCCACTTGAACGGCTGCCGAAAACCAAGGGCCTGATGCCGTGGGGGTCGCGGAAACCGACGATACCGTAGCCGGCGATCATCACCACCACCGCATAGGCGCCCCGGCAGCGCATATGCACGCCGGTGATCGCGGCGAACACGTCTTCCGGGGTAGGCGTCATTTTGCCGCGGCGCTGCAATTCGTGGGCGAAGACGTTGAGCAATACTTCGGAATCGGAATCGGTATTGATGTGCCGCAGATCGTCGCGGAACAGATTGCGGCTCAATTCGCGGGTGTTGGTGAGATTGCCGTTGTGCGCCAAGGCCAAGCCGTAGGGGGAATTCACATACAGCGGCTGCGCCAGCGCCGCGCTGTTGGCGCCGGCGGTGGGGTAGCGCACATGGGCGATGCCCATTTGCCCGGTGAGGCGGCGCATGTGGCTGGAGCGGAATACATCCTTGACCAAGCCGTTGTCCTTGCGCAGATTGAGCTTGCCGTGATCGCTGGTCATTATGCCGGCGGCATCCTGGCCGCGGTGCTGCAGCACCGTCAGCGAATCGTACAAACTCAGGCCGACATCCTTGCCCGCGAACAAGCCCACCAAGCCACACATGCAATCGACTCCCCGCTCAAGCGAAGCGCGATTATATGACAATCGCGGGCGGCGATTGGAAATTCAGGGAAGGCAAAATTTCGATCAACTCCATAAAATGGGGAATCAGCGCCGACTCGCGCCAAAGTTCGGTGGAAGAGAACAGCATCTGGCCGCCGAACAGCGCCACGCAAACGATCAAAGCGCCGCGCGCGAGACCGAATACGCCGCCAAGCGCCCGGTTCACCAGGGACAGGCCGACGAATTCGGTCATTTGGGTCAACATCCAGGTCAGCAGGGCACCGGACAATATGGGCACCAGGATCAGCAGCCCCAGCACCAAAACCCACGACCACAGCGGACTGCCGAGAAAATCCTCAAGCCGGTCGGCGAGCATGGCACTGTAACCGTACAACGCCAGCGCCACCACAATCCAGGTCGCCAGCGCCAACACTTCCCGGATCAACCCGCGCCACAGTCCGAGGACACAGGAAAGGCCGATCACGAGAAGGATAATCAAATCCCACAGATTCACTGCTGCCGCCATCGAATGGGTTGCTCCGGGCTACAGCCCTTGCAATTCGTAGGGAATAATCTCGCCGTCGATTTCAAGTTCCTGTTGCAGCCGTTGACGGTATTCCCGGGCGCTGTCCCGCGCCAGCCACGGGCCCAGCAACACGACATGGCGCAGAGCGGAATCGACTTCTTGTCGGCGCAAATAGGCTCGAAACCCCGCTTCCCGCAATCGTTCCAACAGTTGCCCCGCCTCCTCCTCGTCGCTGAACTCGCCCAAAAGCAGGCTCCAGCCCCGCGGCAGGCCGCGTTCATCGATCACCGGGAGTTCACGCCAGCCATCGCCAGCCCCATTGCCAACTTGGGGCGGCGCGACTTCCCGCGCCGCGACGGGCAATTCAATGGCGGGTGTGGCGGCGAGAATCACCGGGCGCGACTGGGTGGGCTCGGGCAATACCGGAAAATCCGGGGGTGGCGGAATTCTGCTTTGCAGTTGGGGTTGCTCCTCATCGCGGGCATCGAACATCATCGGCAGGAAGATCAGCCCCAAGGCCAACAACAAGACGCCGAAGATGAGGATTCGCTTGCTGCTTTGCTTCAATCGCCCGCTCCAAAGCAAGTGAAAGGCCGCGCGGCCGCCACGGTAAGAAAGGAACCCGTCACAACAACCAAACCCGCCGCGGTCGCGACCGCGGCGCGGTACGCCTCGGCGACGGAACCGCAAACCAAGATTTCCGCGTCGGGCAAACCGCCCCGCAAACGTCGAAGCAATTCCGCCACGGGAACTTTCCGGGAATCATCAAGCCCAGCAATATACCAAACATCCACCTGCGGTCTTAACGCGCGGGCCATACCCTCGATATCTTTGTCGGCCAGCAGCGCGAATACCGCCCCCACTTTAGTCTCCGCCGGCAATCCATCGCGCAATTCGGCGATTCGCGCTGCGAGCCGCCGCGCCGCGGCGGGATTGTGGGCCACATCGAGCAGCACCGCCGCGCCGCCACCCGCGTCCCGGCGCAATTCCAGCCGTCCGGGCAGCGCTTCATTGGCCGCGGCTGCACGGATGCCCGCCTCGGAAACCGCCAGCGGCGACAAATGCACGGCTTGCAGCGCTGCTGCCATCGCCCCCATTGGTAAGCGGGGCAAATCCAGCCCTTCGATGGCAATGTTTCCGTGCTCCGTCCGGCCGCGCCAAGTCCAACCACCGGGGCCGGGGTCGGCGCCATAATCGCGCTCCGCGCGATACATGGCCGCATTCAGTTCCCGGGCTCGGCGGACAAGGCTCCCGGGGGGATTTTCGTCGCCGCAAACCCATGGCTTGCCAGCGCGGAGAACGCCGGCTTTTTCGATCCCTATCTCGTCGCGGGTTTCGCCCAGCCAATCTTGGTGATCGAATTCGATATTAGTGATCACCGCGATATCGGCGTCGACGATATTCACCGCATCCAAGCGACCGCCCAATCCGACTTCGAGCACCGCGGCATCCAATTTGGCGCGGGCGAACAACCACAATGCCGCCAAGGTCGCGAATTCGAAATAGCTTAGGGAAACGCCGGCTCTGGCCCGCTCCACCCGCTCCAAAGCCGTGACGATGGGCCAGTCGGCGCAGTCGGCGCCGTCGATGCGGATGCGCTCATTGAATCGATGCACATGGGGCGACAGATAGCAGCCGACCTGCAACCCGGAGTTCCGCAGAACCGCCTCGATGGCGGCCGCGGTGGAACCTTTGCCATTGGTGCCGGCGATTGTGAACACCTGCGGCGCGGGAGCTGGAAGCGCCAGCCGCTCGGCGACCCGCCGCACCCGATCAAGACCAAGCTCGATTTCCCGCGGATGCACGGAGGATATATGTTCCAGCCACGCGGACAGATTCACACCAGCCGACCGCGGTTCAATTCACCACGTTGCCATGTATCACCGCGTCTCCGCGTGCCGGCGCCAAGTCAACTTTTCCAATAGCGAGGCAATGCGCTCGCGCAAGTCGCGGCGGTGAACGATCATATCGATGGCGCCGTGCTCAAGCAGGAATTCACTGCGCTGAAAGCCTTCGGGCAACTTCACCTTCACGGTTTGGCGGATGACATCGGGGCCGGTGAATCCAACCAAGGCGTTTGGCTCGGCGATATTGATATCGCCCAACATGGCCAAACTGGCGGAAACGCCGCCGTAAACCGGATCCACCAATACCGAGACATAGGGCAGACCATACTGCCGCAAACGCTCCAGCGCGGCGGCGGTTTTGGCCATTTGCATGAGCGAAATCAAGGCTTCCTGCATACGCGCTCCGCCGCTGGTGGAGAAACATACCAAGGGAATTTGTTCTTCAATGCAGACATTGACCGCTTGGGCGAATTTTTCCCCGACCACCGCACCCATGGAGCCGCCGATGAAGCCGAACTCGAATACCGCAACCAGCAGCGGTGCGCCATGCAATTCGCCTTTCACAACCACCAGGGCATCTTTCTCCCCGGTGGCTTTTTGCGCCGCTCCCAACCGGTCGCGATAGCGCTTCAAATCCTTGAACTTGAGTAAATCTTTCGGCTCCAAGCCGGGAAACAGCTCCCGCTGACGCTCGCGGTCCAAAAACAGTTCGATGCGCCGCCGCGCCGAGATGCGCAAATGATGATCGCACTTCGGACAAACATCATGATTCTCTTCCAAGCCCTTGCGGTACAAAGTGGCGTCGCAGCGCGGGCACTGCTTCCAAACGCCTTCGGGCACGGTCGATTTGCGCGTTCGACCGCCCGCCGTTGATATGGATGGCAAAATTTTGTCGATCCAACTCATGAATGACTCCCCGTCTTGCTTGCCGCGGCGCTGTTCAGCCTGCGCCTTGCCGGCCTTCCGGGGTGCCCGCCGCGGCTTGGGTTTTTCCGTCCAAGGCCCGCCGCGCGGCGCCGATCAGCGAGACCGAGTCACCCACAGCGCCGGCATCCCGCTGTGCCGCGGACAACTCCCCAATCCGCCGCACCAAGGCGCTGCCGATCACGATTCCATCCGCCAATTCACTCATGGCGACAGCGGTTTCCACATCCGCGATGCCGAAGCCGGTCACGATCGGCAGGGAGGTCCGTTCCCGCAGCGCGGCGATATTCCGCGCCACCGACCCGCGATCCGTCAGCGCCGCGCCGGTTACTCCCTTGAGCGATACATAATACAGGTAACCACTTGTATATTCGATAATTTCCGAAGCGTGGCCGGATGAAGTGGTGGGCGAAACCAAGAATATGCGGTCAATGCCGCGCTCCTTGAGCAAGGCCGGCAAATCGCCGGCCTCCGCTGGCGGCATATCCACCACGAGCACGCCGTCGATATCGGCGGCGGCGCAGGCGGCGGCGAAATCCCCATAGCCCATGATTTCAATCGGATTGAGATATCCCATCAACACCAGCGGCGTCTCAGCATCAACGGCACGGAAGCGGGATGCCAGTTCCAACACGCCGCGCAGGGTCGCGCCGCCGGTCAAGGCGCGTTCCACACCGCGCTGAATCGCCGCGCCATCGGCCGAAGGGTCGCTGAAGGGAATGCCGAGTTCGATTATGTCAGCGCCTTGGCTCACCAGTTCCCGCATCAGCGCCAGGGAAGTATCGAAATCCGGGTCGCCCGCCACGAGGTACGGAATCAGCAGACTTCCCTCCCGCTCCCGCGCCGCGGCGGCGCGCCGCGCGATGCGACTCATCGGACGCTTCCATAATCTGCGCCCTCCAGCTTGGCGACTGCCTCAATATCTTTGTCGCCGCGACCGGAAAGATTGACCAGAATGTTTTGGCCACTTTTCATTTCAGCCGCGAGGCGGGTCGCCCAAGCCAGCGCATGGCTCGATTCCAGCGCTGGGATGATGCCTTCCAAGCGGGTGAGTTGATGGAAGGCCGCCAAGGCCTCGGTGTCGGTGGCGCCGACGTAGCGCACCCGCCTCAAATCCTTTAGCCAAGCGTGTTCCGGCCCGACACCCGGATAATCCAACCCTGCCGAGATCGAATGGGTGGCGAGAATTTGCCCGTCCTGGTCGGTCATCAGATAAGTTCGATTGCCGTGCAGCACACCCGGCCGCCCCGCGCTGAGCGGCGCCGCGTGATGCGGCGTGTCGAGTCCTCGGCCGGCGGCTTCGACACCGTACATGGCGACTTCCCGGTCCTCGAGAAAAGGATGGAACAGGCCGATGGCGTTGGAGCCGCCACCGACGCAGGCGACCAGGGCATCTGGCAACCGCCCCTCGCGGCGCAGAAACTGCTCCCGGGCCTCGCGACCGATTACGTGCTGGAAATCGCGCACCATTTGCGGATAGGGATGCGGTCCGGCAACCGTGCCGATGATGTAGAAAGTGTCATCCACATTCGTCGCCCAATCGCGCAGGGCTTCGTTCATGGCGTCTTTCAGCGTCCGCGAACCGGATTCCACCGGCACCACCGTTGCGCCCAGCAGTTTCATGCGGTAGACATTGGGTGCTTGGCGGACGATATCTTCGGCACCCATGTACACATGACATTCCAAGCCCATGCGCGCCGCCACCGTCGCGGTGGCGACCCCGTGCTGGCCGGCCCCGGTCTCGGCAATGATCCGGGGTTTTCCCATGAATTGCGCTAGCAGACCCTGGCCGATGGTATTGTTGACCTTGTGGGCGCCGGTGTGATTCAGGTCTTCCCGTTTCAGCCAAATCCTGGCGCCGCCACAGGTCTCGCTGAGCCGTTCGGCGCAATAGAGCGGCGTGGGCCGGCCAACGTAATTTGCCAGTTCGGCTTCGAAGCCGCGCCAGAAGGATTCCCGTCGGGATAGCTCTTCCCAAGCCCGGCTCAACTCCACTACCGCCCGCATCAGGGTTTCGCCGACGAATACGCCGCCGTAGGGGCCGAAATGGCCGGTTTCATCCGGCCCGGAATACGCTTTTACCGCGTCAGGCATTTTTCGCCTCCCGCAAAAAATCCCGCAGTTTGTCCCGGTCCTTTATGCCCGGGGCCGCTTCGAGACCAGAACTCGCATCGACGCCGAAGGGCCGCGCCTGGCGCGCGGCGGCGGCCACATTGCCGCCATGCAAGCCACCGGCAACGACGATATTGTCGAAACCACCCGCCACCAGGTCCGCCGCGATTTCCCAGCGGAAGGACCTGCCGGTGCCGCCATGGCTCGAAGCGTCGTAGGCATCGAGCAGGATTCTTTGGGCCGAAGCGAATTCCTTGATCCGATCCCTGATCTTGGACGACGGGCCATCGTCATCGCGCAGTCGGATCGCTTTCATGTAGGGAAGCCCGAAAGATTCGCAGAACGCCGGGGACTCCTCGCCGTGAAATTGCAGCGCGCCGACCAAGCCGGAATCCACCACTTCCCCCACGTCAGCCGCCCGTGGATTGACGAACAGCGCATAGGTATCGAATCGTCGCGGGTTGGATTCCGATTCATCGAGCGCCCCCCCCATTCCCGCCAATATCCGCCGCATCCCACCGAGCGTCACATGGCGGGCGCTGGGCGGGTGGCAAACCAAGCCGATGGCATCCGCGCCCAACTCGACCGCGGCGCGGGCATCTTCGGCTCTGGTGATGCCGCAAATCTTCACCCAACAAGTCTTGGGCTGAGACATATTCCGGCCCGGATACCACACGGGAAAACTGCCCATTGTAGCAAATGACGAACCGTTAACCCTGATGCGGCGCCAGTTGCCGGAATGATCGCGCCCTTGTCGCGCTTTCGGCACCCACGCAATCCGCGCGATTATCCAACCGTGGGCAAACTGTCCAGCAGTGGCGGCGGCACGGCCCGTATGGGGATGCCGCAGGCCGATGGATATGTCACCGCAACCAGATACAGCCCCGCCGGCGGGACGGTCGCTGCCGCCACCCGCCGATCCCGCCGCAGCAATACTTCGCGAATCCAATCCGGCCCCTGCTCGCCGCGGCCAACGGCGAGCAGGGAGCCGACGATATTCCGCACCATGTGTTGCAGGAAGGCGTTGGCGCGGATATCGATCACGACCAAACCGCGGTGGCGGTACACAGCAAGAGTTTGCACATCGCGGAAGGGCGAATTCGATTGGCAGCCCGCGGCGCGGAAGCTGCTGAAGTCCAACTCGCCAAGCAGATGCCGCGCGCCCGCTCCCATGGCCGCCGCATCAAGTTCGCCCGGCACCCGCAGCGCGCGCCCGGCCAGCAGAGCGGAATCCCGCGGTGCCTCGTAGATCAAATAGACATAGCGCCGGGCAACGGCGGAAAATCGCGCGCTGAAAGAATCGGTTGCGGAAAATGCTTCGTGGACTCTGACGGTATTGGGCAAAAGACTGTTGACCCCAACGGTCCACGCGCGTTCGCCCCGGTCGCGGGGACAGTCGAAATGGGCGATTTGGCAAGTCGCATGCACACCGGCATCGGTGCGGCCGGCGCATACCAACTTCACTGACGCATCAGCAACCGAGCCGATGGCTGCTTCGAGCGCGGCCTGCACCGTCGCCGGCCCGGCCCCGGCTTGCCGCTGCCAGCCGGAGAAAGCCGAACCGTCGTACTCAATCCGCAGGACGATTCTCTTTCCATCACTGCTATGCCGCGGGTTTTCCGTCGAAGAACACCGCTCCCGCCGAAAGACGCCGGTCAATCCGCGTCGTCCAACTCGGCCAGCAGCCGCCTGGCTTCGTCGACCTGCGGCTCGGCGGCGACGCGAATGAGTTTTTCAAGAATTTGTCGGGCGGCTTGGGTATCCCCCATTCGCTGGAGGGAATAGGCGAGATTGAGTTGTTCGGTGTGTTTTTCTTCGCCTTCCTCTTCGTGTCCGGCGGTGAATTCGTCGACAACGGCGGAACCCCCATCCCCATCACCGCCTCCACTATCGGCTTTTTCATCCTCCGCCACTGAAGGGCCGTATTCCGCCGGGACGGAATCTTCTTCCGAGGGCGCGGATGCCTCTTCAGCGACCTGGAAATGCTCCGTCGCCGTGTCCGCTTGCCGGTCTTGTTCGTAGCCTTCGCTGTTCCCTTCCCGGTCCCAGGCTTCGTCTCGGGAGCGGCCCCGGCGAATCAGCACCAAGACCAGCGCCAAGACCAGAATCACCACGCCGACGACTGGAACAACTGGATTGTTCAGCAGGCTCTCGGCAAATGCGGTCTCAGTGGTGTTTCCGAGATCGCCGCCGGCGGTGCTTTCAGCGCTGTCCGGGGCGGCCTGTTGCCCGGACTGCGCCGCCTCGGCCACGAGCGTCGCCTGCAATTCGGCCAACTCCTGTTCCCGCAAATCGATCAATTGCCGCGCCATGGCGATCTGGGCGTCCAAATCATCAAGCCGCGAGCGCAGCTCTTCCTGCTCCAGGCGAACCCGGTCCGCCTCTTCCTGGGTCAGCGCCAATTCGTCTTCCAATTCGGCGATGCGCAGGTCAAGCTCGTCCCCGGAGCCGGTATCTTCGCCGTCGGCCTCGACCAAACTCAGTTCGCCGTCGGCGGCCTGATTTTGACCCGATGTTTGCGGTGCGGGCTGAACATCGGCGGCACCGGCGCCCGTTTGATCCATCTGCCCGCCGCCAGACCCGGCGGCGAACACCAATTGCGCCGCAAACACAAGCGGCAGGCAGGACAACAGACCACGCGTCGACATTTTCATCGATAAGTCCTTCGTCTACGAGCCAACAGTATTCATGATAAATACCCGTCAAGCAATAACTCGGCGATTTGCACCGTATTCAGCGCGGCACCTTTGCGGATATTGTCCGCCACAACCCACAAGTTGATGCCATTTTCCATGGAGATATCTTCCCGAATTCTGCCGACAAACACGGGGTCCTCACCGGCGGCGTGACCAACCGGAGTCGGATACTCATTTGCTTCGGGATCATCGATCACGGTTACTCCGGGCGCCGCCGCCAGCAACTCCCGCACTTCCGCCGCCGAAATCGACCGCCGGGTTTCGATTTGCACCGCTTCGCAGTGGCCGTAAAACACCGGAATTCGCACGCAGGTGGCGCTCACCCGGATTGAGTCGTCGCCGAGAATTTTGCGGGTTTCCCACGCCATCTTCATTTCTTCGCGGGTGTAGCCGTTGTCCAGGAAGCGATCAATATGGGGCAAAGCGTTGAAGGCGATTTGGCTTGGAAATACCTGACTTTCCGCTGGCCTGCCGTTGAGCAGTTCGGCGGTCTGCCGGGCAAGCTCCCTCACCGCGGCGCGACCGGCGCCGGAAACCGCTTGGTAAGTCGCCACGCCGACCCGGAGGATGCCCGCGGCGTCGTGAATCGGTTTCAGCGCCACCACCATTTGCATGGTTGAGCAGTTCGGATTGGCGATGATGTTGCGGTTGCGGAAATCCGCCAAGCTCTGTGGATTGACCTCGGATACCACCAGAGGAATATCGTCGTCGTAGCGAAAATGAGAAGTATTGTCCACCACGACACAGCCCGCCGCGGCGGCCCGGGGCGCAAACTCAGCCGAAACCGCGCCGCCGGCGGAAAACAAGCCGATCTCGACCTTGCCGAAATCGAAATCCGCCAGATTCCCAACCTCAATCGACCGCCCATCGAACATTACCGTGGAACCGGCCGAGCGTTCGCTCGCCAAAGCGTGGAGATTTCCCAGCGGAAACCGCCGCTGGGCCAGAATCTCAAGCAGGCATTCGCCAACCGCGCCGGTGGCGCCAACTACGGCGACGTTGGGTTTATCCATGATCGAAACACTCGTCCATGGTCAAAAATACCAAGGCGATTCATTCATCCGGCGTTGCTCGAAAGCACGAATCGCCGGCGCATCCTCCAAAGTGATGCCGATATCGTCGAGGCCGTTCAGCAGGCAGTGCTTGCGGAATTCGTCTACTTCAAAATCCAGTTCGGCGCCGCTTGGTTTGAAGACCTTTTGCCATGGTAGATCGACGCGCAGCCGATAACCCGGAGTCGCTTCCGCTTCCAGAAACAAATCATCTACAATATTCTTAGATAAAACAATCGGTAATAACCCATTTTTGAAGCAATTATTAAAAAATATATCGGCGAAACTCGGGGCGATCAAAGCGCGGAATCCATAGTCTTCCAACGCCCAAGGCGCATGTTCCCGGCTCGAGCCGCAGCCGAAATTATCTCGCGCCAGCAAGATTGAAGCGCCCCGGTAGCGTGGCTGGTTGAGCACGAAATCGGGGTTCAGCGGCCGACCGCTGTTGTCGGAGTCCGGCTCGCCCTTGTCGAGATATCGGTGTTCATCGAACAGGTTCGCGCCGAAGCCGGCGCGGCGGATCGACTTCAAAAACTGCTTTGGAATTATGAAATCCGTATCCACATTGGCCCGGTCCAAGGGCATGACCAATCCATCTTCCACCTCAAACGCACGCATCATTGTCCCCTTGCCGCGGCGCCGCCATCAGCGATGCCATTTTCAGTATCTTTCCGTTTCCTTCCAGTGTCTTTCCCGGAGCGCCGCTAGCGCCTGACCTCTCACACCATTTCGCGCACATCGACGAAACGGCCGCACACCGCCGCCGCCGCCGCCATCGCCGGGCTGACCAAGTGGGTGCGCCCGCCCCGGCCCTGGCGACCCTCGAAGTTGCGGTTCGAAGTCGAAGCGCAATGCTTGCCTGGGGGCAGCTGATCAGCATTCATCGCCAAGCACATCGAACAGCCGGGCTCGCGCCACTCCATGCCCGCGGCGGTGAAAATGCGGTCCAGTCCTTCGGCTTCAGCCTGTTCCTTGACCAACCCGGAACCGGGCACGACCAAAGCGCATTCGATGTTGCCGGCGATGCGCCGGCCTTCGACGACCCGTGCCGCCTCGCGCAGATCTTCGATGCGGGAATTGGTGCAGGAACCGATAAAGACGTAATCCAGCCGAATATCACGAATCGGCGTGCCGGGCGCGAGGCCCATATAGGCCAGCGCCTGTTCCATGTTGCCCCGTTTGACGCCATCGGTCTCCTGTTCCGGCGCGGGAACGGCGGCGCTCACCGGCGCCACCATTTCCGGTGATGTTCCCCAAGTCACCTGGGGTTCGATATCTTCGCCGCGCAGCAGCACCATGGAATCAAATTTCGCATCGGCATCGCTGGTCAAGCCGGCCCAAGCGGCGGCGGCGCGCTCCCACATTTCCCCGCGCGGTGCGTACGGTCGGCCCTTGATGTATTGCAAGGTTTTGTCATCCACCGCGATCAGGCCGGCCCGGGCACCGGCTTCGATAGTCATATTGCAAACCGTCATACGCCCTTCGATGCTCAAGTCGCGGATCACTTCGCCGGCGTACTCGATGGCGTGGCCAGTGCCGCCGGCGGTGCCGATTTCACCGATAATCGCCAACACCACGTCTTTCGCGGTAACGCCAGCGCCGAGCTTGCCGTCAACGCGCACCAGCATGTTTTTCATTTTCTTCTGCAGCAGGCATTGGGTGGCCAGCACATGCTCGACTTCGGAAGTACCGATGCCGTGGGCCAGAGCGCCCAGTGCGCCGTGGGTGGAAGTATGCGAATCGCCGCAGACGATGGTCATGCCGGGCAGCGTCGCGCCCTGCTCCGGGCCAACCACATGGACGATGCCTTGGCGACGGTCGCTCATGCCGATTTCGGTGATGCCGAACTCCCGGCAATTCTCGTTCAGCTTGGCGACCTGGAGTTTGGAAACGGGGTCTTTGATGCCCGCGACACCCCGGCTGCGTTCTTCGGCAACCGTGGGCACGTTATGGTCTGGAGTCGCAAGGTTGGCGCCGCCGCGCCACGGCTTCCTGCCGGCGAGACGCAGGCCTTCGAAGGCCTGGGGAGAAGTTACTTCGTGAATGAGATGTCGGTCGATATAGATCAAGGCCGTGCCGTCGGCGCGTTGCTTGACCAAATGCGCATCCCAAATCTTGTCGTACAGGGTTCTACCACTCATTTTTCTATGCTCTCGTTCCTATACCTTTGCCCATTGGCTGAAAAACCCTTGAGTCCCGGCGGCTTTCGAAGCAAGGGCCGATAACTGGGCTCCGGGCCGTTGGCAGTCAAGGACCTCGCAGCGAACGCCTTAAATACATCCCTGCAGGCTTGGCTTCGGCATCCATGCCTCAGACACCGCTGCGAGAATCATTTTTCAGCGGCCCTTTAGTCCGCAAGCCGCGCGCCACCGCATTGGCCGCGGTCGCGGAGTAAATGGTCGAGCAAAACGATCGCTGTCATCGCCTCGGCGATGGGCGTTGCGCGAATGCCGACGCAGGGGTCGTGCCGGCCAGTGGTCACCACTTCCGCCGGCTCGCCAGCGGTGGTTATGGTTTTCCCCGGAATCCGAATGCTCGAGGTCGGCTTCAGCGCGATCCGTGCGACGATATCCTGGCCCGTTGAGATACCACCGAGAATGCCGCCGGCATTGTTGCCGAGAAAGCCCTGGGGCGTGATTTCATCCCGGTGTTCGCTGCCTCTTTGTACCATAGCCGCGAAGCCCGCGCCGATTTCCACGCCCTTCACGGCATTGATGCTCATCAGCGCCTTCGCCAAATCCGCGTCAAGCCGGTCGAACACCGGCTCGCCAAGTCCCGCCGGGACCCCGGTGGCGGCGACCTGGATTCCCGCGCCGACGGAATTGCCCTGCGTGCGCAGGGCGGTCATGTACTCCTCCATTTCCGCCACTTTGTCCGCATCCGGGCAGAAAAAGGGATTATTGTCGATTTCGTTGAAATCGACTTTTTCAATCCGAATCGGTCCCAGCTGGTTCAAGTAACCCCGCACTTCGATTCCACCCTGCTGCGCCAAGTACTTCTTCGCAATGGCGCCCGCCGCGACGCGCATGGCGGTTTCCCGCGCCGAAGCGCGCCCGCCGCCGCGGTAATCGCGCAATCCGTACTTTTTGTCGTAGCTGTAATCGGCATGGGCCGGGCGATACAAGTCTTTGATCTTGCGGTAATCCCGCGGCCTTTGATCGGTATTTTCGATCATTAGACCGATGGGCGCGCCGGTGGTTCGGCCCTCGAACACCCCGGACAGTATGCGTACGCGGTCATCTTCCCGGCGCTGGGTGGTGTGGCGGGACTGACCGGGTTTGCGCCGGTCCAGATCCCGTTGCATGTCGGCCTCGCTCAGCGCCATCCCCGGCGGGCAGCCATCCACCACGCAGCCGAGCGCGGGTCCGTGGCTTTCGCCGAAACTGGTGACGGTGAACAATTTGCCGATGCTGTTGCCGGACATGTCGCGCTCGCCGGCGGCGCCGGTCGAAAATCCGCGGATTGTACACCAATTGACCACCGGCCCGGATGTTGCGGACGGCGCTGCCGAAAGTGGCGGCTTGACATGATGTTATGATTGCGTACCCGTTGGGGGGTTGGGACTGGGGTTATCAAACGGATGGGTAAATGGATGCACAACGAATTGGATGAAGGCATGGAATCGCTGTCGGAAAGGGAGCGACGGCTGGAACAAGCCTACTCCGCCATTCTGGACGCGCTCGATGAAGATCCGCGCCGCGACGGACTGCGGAAAACACCGGCACGCGCCGCGAAAGCTATGGAGTTTCTTACCCGGGGCTACCGGCAAAGCGTCGATGAAATCGTCAACGGTGCCCTATTCTCCTCCACCAACGACGAGATGGTCATCGTCAAGGGCATCGAGCTCTACAGCCTGTGCGAGCATCATCTGTTGCCTTTCGTCGGCAAATGCCATGTCGCTTACGTGCCGGACGGCAAAGTGCTGGGCCTGTCGAAAATCGCCCGCTTGGTGGACGTGTTCGCGCGGCGATTGCAGATTCAGGAAAATCTCACCGAGCAGATCGCCGAGTGCATTCGGGACACCACCGGCGCCAAGGGCGTGGCGGTGATCATCGAGGCGCGGCATATGTGCATGATGATGCGCGGCGTGGAAAAGCAAAACTCGACCATGACCACTTCTTGCATGTTGGGCGCCTTCCGCAGCCGCGCCTCGACCCGGGCCGAATTCCTCTCCCTGTTGGATTGACCGCGGCGCGCTGCCGCCTAGGGCCGCAACACCAGCTCCGTGCGGTCGCGGCAACCGCCGCCGGCGCACAGCGGCGCCAATGGCCCCACACCCCGCGCCTCCAGGCGCGCGCCGTCAATTCCCCGCTCGATCAGCGCTTGGCGGGCGGATTGCGCCCGGGCCTCGCTGCGGGCCAAGGATTCCGCAAGTCCGCCCTCGGCAAGATGGGCGACGATATACAGGCGCAGTTCTGGAGCCAACCGCAGCAGTTCCACGATTTCCGTCAAATCGGCATCGGCGGCGGGTTGATCATCGGGTCCAAAGCGCAGTTCCGGCGCGGCGATGGCACCGAATTCCCGCAGCATGCGCAACCGATTTTCCGCTTCAATGCCGGATTGATTGACGTTCGCCGCGGGCGCCGCGTCTTCCGGCTCGACGATTTCGAGAAAGGCCAACAATTGGCGGTTGCCGCGGGTAATCACATAAACCGAGATATAGAGCCCGCCCGGCGGTTCGGATCCCATCGCCAAGTAGTATTGATTGCGAACCGGCCCGTAAAGAATGCGTTTGCCGAAAATATCGTTGGCCCAATGCTCGCTGCTGCCGCAGGCGCGGCCAGTGCAGCGGAACAGTTCCCGATAGCCGCGCTCGCGCATCTGCTCTTGGAAATAGTCGTGTACATCCTGGCCGCTGAAGCCTGGAGCCACTGCATACAGAATCCGCGTCAGACGACCCCGCACCCGCTCCGACGCTTCCGGTGTCACTTGGCCGCGGATGCTTTGCAGACTGCCGAGCGCCACCAAGTGATTGCGCGCCTCAAGCGTTTCGTACTCGCTGATCTCGGATTCCGGGAAACCGCCGAACAGCGGATGATCCGCCTGCCCCGCGGCCTGCTGCGCGAGCGCGGCGCCAATCAGCGGCAGCAGCCACGAAACCTGCGCAAGGCGGCGAAAGAGCATTTGGCTGAATCCCGCTGCGCGATTCAGCCCGTGGATTTCTCGTAGGAGGACGGACTTTCCTCATCGGCTTCAGCGGCTGAATCGCCGCCCGCTGCCGGTTCTTCGGCGGGCTTGGACGCCGCCGCATTCGAATCCGAGTCAACCGCCGAATTTTCCGCCGCGCCCGTCTCGGCGAATTCCGGAAAATCGCTGAAGGGAAAGGGTTGCTTCGGATTATTCCAAGAAACGTAGTCCAGAAGCTCCCGAGTGTAATTGGCCAAAGCGCCGGCCATATTGCCCACGCGCCGATTGGCTTCGCCGGTGAAGATGGTGAACGTGGCTTGCACCAAGCTGAACACCACCGCGAGCGGCGCCGCAATCAGGATGAACGCCAACAGAAAAAGTATGGTGAATACCACCCGGCCCCAAATCGCCGGGTTTTTCCAAGCTTGGTCGTTCGCGCTGTCCGTCATCGCCATTCTCCCGCGTGGCCGCAAATGCGAGCAACGATTTTCCCATTGATTGGCCATCGATTTCCACTTGGCTGTTTCACGCCTGGCTCAGCAGAGGGTCTTGTCGGCGCCGGCGGCAAATTCGACATCAAGCGCCTGTTCGCTGAGCATCAGCGAGGACAGAATGCCGCCGATGGATTCGTGTTCGTTAATGATGCGGTGCAAACCCTGGGCGAGCGGCATGTAGACGCCGAGTTCTTCGGCTTTGCGCGCCACCAACGCGACGGTGTTGACACCTTCAGCCACCTGCCCCACTTCGGCGGTCGCCTGGTCAATGGTTTTCCCTTCGCCGAGGGCAAAACCAACACGGTAGTTCCGGCTCAGCGGCGTCGAGCTGGTGACCACCAAATCGCCGACGCCGGAGAGACCGAGAAAAGTCATGGGGTCCGCACCGAGTTCACGGCCAAAGCGGGCCATCTCCGTCAAGGCGCGGGTGACAAGCATGCTGTTGGTGTTGTGGCCCATGCCGAGCGCCGCGGCGATGCCAGCGATGATGGCATAAACATTTTTCAGCGAGCCGCCAAGTTCGACGCCGAGCATATCGTCATTGGTGTACACCCGGAACGATTTCGACCGCAGCACGGCGCGCACGCTTTCGCGCACGCTTTCGTCGTCGCTGGCGATTACCGTGCCGGTGAGGTGTCCGGCGGCGATTTCCCGCGCCAAATTGGGGCCGCTGAGCACGCCCACCCGCGCTGCGGGCGCCTCCCGCCGCAGAATCTGGCTCATGAGCAGAAAGGTTTCCGCTTCGATACCCTTGGTACCGCTGACCAGCATGGCGTCGGCGCGGACATGGGCCACCATTTCCCGCACCACGGCGCGGAAACTCGAACTCGGCACGGCGACAAAAATCAGCTCCGCCTCCGCCACCGCGGCCGGCATATCGTCGGAAGCGATGACGCGGGGATTGATTTCATAGCCTGGGAGATACTGCGGGTTTTCGCGCCGGCTGTTGACGCTGCGGGCGAGTTCGTCGCTGCGCATCCAAAAGCCGACATCGCAGCCGTTGATGGCGGTGATATTGGCGATAACCGTGCCGAAGCTGCCGCCGCCGACCACCGCGACCTTTTCAATGCGCTTCACGGCTTCCACTCTCCAGAACCGGATGCCGGCCAGCCTTCATTTCTGGACTTTTACCAGCATGCTGCATCGATCAGAGCGCGATTCCCCGCAACAGGCTCATCAGCGCCGCCGGATACACGCCGAGGAAGATGAGTACCGCGAACAAGGCAGCCACCACCGTAAAACCAGCGGTGCGGCGCCGGGTTGCGGGCGCGTCCGCCGCCGCCGGCAGCAACATGCGGTAGACTATACGCAAATAGTAATACAGCCCGATACCGCTGCCGACCACCAAGGCAGCGAGCAGCAGCCACAGGCCCGACTCCACGCCGGCGAGCAGCAGATAGAATTTGCCGATGAAACCCACCGTCAGCGGAATTCCGGCCAGCGACAGCAACATGCCGGTGAAAACGGCGGCCAGCCACGGCCGCCGCCAGAACAAGCCCAGATAGTCGGCGATATCGGCGCTTTCGGCAGCATCCGAGGACAACTGCGAAACCGCGCCGAAAGCGCCCAGGGTCATTACCGCGTAAGCGAGCAGATAGAATGCGACCGCCTCAATACTGATCGAACCCTCGGCGTAATAGGCGGCGACGACGGCGATCAGCAAATAGCCCATATGGGCGATGGACGAATAGGCGAGCAGTCGCTTGAGATTGTTCTGCAACAACGCCAGCAGATTGCCGGCGAGGATGGACAACAGGGCCAGCAGGGAGAAGGCGACCACAATCGGCATCATGCCCGAGGCCCGAGTTTCCGCCACCAGCCGCAGAAACACGACGAATACCGCGATTTTGCCTATTGTCGCCAAATAGGCCGTGGCCGGCACCGGGGCGCCTTCGTATACATCGGGCGTCCAGATATGGAACGGAAACAGGCTCAGCTTGAATGCCACTCCCGCCACGACTAACAGCAGGGCGGTGGCGGAAAAACCCAATGTCGGGCCCGCGGGCAGATTCGATAATCCGGCGAAAGTCAAGCTGCCGGTTTCGGCGTAAATCAAGGCCGTGCCGAACAGGATCATCGCAGTGGCGACCGCCGACAGAATCAAATACTTGACCGCCGCCTCCAACGGCTGGTGTCCCATCTGCCGGCGGCCGTGTACGGGATAGGCAAGCATGCCGTACAGCGACATGCTCAAAGTCTCCAGTCCCAGCAGCAAGGCGGCGAAATGATTGGCCCCCACCGTCACCACGGCGCCGAGGGTGGCCAACAGCAGCAGCAGGAAGAACTCTTCCCGCTGGTCGTCGAATTCCGCCCAATAATCATGGCTGAGCAGGACGGCGCCGATGGCCAGCGCGCAAATGAGCGCGGTAAAAAATTGTCCAAAAGCATCCATGGCCAGCAACGGCGTCGCCGGTGGCGGAGCGGACAGCATTCCCAAAGCCAGCGCGCCGGCCAATGCCAAGCCCGCCACCGTTGACCAAATTGTGAACGGATAGCTGCGCCGAACGCCGATGGCCAGCATGACCCAAACCACGGCGGCGGTGATGACGATCAGCGGCAGCAGCGGGATCAGCTCCGCTGCGGTCATCACGTAGCCGGCGTAATCCGCCGGGTTCATGGTGCGGTTCCCGGGGCGGCGATACCCGCCGCGCCTTCAAGCAGCGCCTGCAACGCCGGCGCTGAAAGATCGAGAAAGGACTGCGGATACACACCCATCCAGACCAGCCCCCCCATCATGGCGGCGTAATAGGCCAATTCCCGATTGTCCAAATCGGTCAGCTCAGCACCGGCAAAGGCTTTATCCGTGAATTCGCCGTGGAAAATCTTCTGAATCACCCACAGCGAATAGACCGAGGCGAAAATCAGGCCGAAAGCGGCAATGGCGGTCAACCACGGATTGGCTTGGAAGGCGCCGAGCAGGGCAAGGAATTCACCGATGAAATTGCCCAAACCCGGCATGCCCAGGGCGGCGACGGAGAAAAACAGCGCCGCCGCCGCCATCCGCGGCGCCCGGCTCCAAAAGCCGCCCATAACCGCCATGTCGCGGGTGTGGATGCGGTGCTGCAAGCCGCCGGCGAGCATGAACAACGCGGCAGCACTGAGGCCGTGGGCGAGCATGGTCATCACCGCGCCTTGCAGCGCCAATTCATTCCAAGCATAGACACCCAGCGTGACGAAACCCATATGGCTGACGCTGGTGTAGGCGATCAGTCGCTTGATATCGGCTTGGGCGAAGGCCACTTTGGCGCAATACAAAATACTGATGGCGGCCAGCGTCATGGCCACCGGCGCGAAATCGGCCGCGGCGTTGGGAAACAGGGGCACGGCGAAGCGAATTAAACCGTAGGCGCCGGTTTTCAGGAGGACACCGGCAAGAATGATGCTGCCGGCACTCGGTGCCTGGCTGTGGGCGTCCGGCAACCAGTTGTGCAGGGGCACGCTGGGCAGTTTGGTGGCGAAGCCGATGAAGAAACCGAGCATGATCCACATTTCCACTCCGCGGCTCATGCCCACATTGAGCAAATCGAAATAATCGAAGCTGAAAAAAGCGAATTGCAGATAATGGAGCCAAGCCAGCGCGACGATGGAAACGAGCATTAACAAACCGCTGACCTGCGTGAATAGGAAAAACTTTTTGGCCGCATAAAATTTATTTTCATGGCCCCAGATCGCGATGATGAAATACATCGGAATCAACATCACTTCCCAGAAGAAAAAGAACAGGAACAAATCCAGCGAGGTGAAAATGCCCACCACGCCGGCCAAGGTCCAAAGCAAATTGAAATAGAAAAATCCGCTGCGGGAAGTGATTTCCGACCAAGCCGAACCAACCGCGACGATGCCGAGAAAGGCGGTCAGCAACAGCAGCAGCAAGGCCAAACCGTCGGCCGCGAAATGCAGCGAAATGCCGAAGCGTGGCAACCAGGCGCGATTGTACTCGGCGAGCCAGCCGTTTTCCGGCCCGGCGCCGAGCAAGGTCAGCATCAGTGCCAATTCCAGCGCGAGCACCGCCAGCGCCACCCAACGCGGCCAAGCCGGATTAAGCCGCTCGGAAAACCAAGCCAGCAAACCGCCAACGAACAGCAGCGCGATCAGCAGCGGCAGAATCACAGCAACACCCCCACCGCCAATAGCGCGACCAATCCCGCCGCCATGGACAGCGCATACCAGCGCAGATAGCCGGTCTGACCGCGCACCAGCAGGAAATGCCCGGCCCGGCTCAGCGCCGCCAGCAAATGGTAGAAAGCATCGACGAAATCCCGGGCGTTGATTTGCACCAGCCAGAGAAAAGGCCGCACGAACAAGCCGTTATACAGCCAATCCATACCCCAGCCGCTGTGCCAGAAACGGTGCAGGGTTTGGGCGCCGGGCAGCCGCATCAGCCCCTCGGCCGGTGCCACGCCGCGGCCATAGACCAGATAGCTAAGGGCGATGCCGACCAAGGGCGCCGCGATCATGAACCCGTGGGTGAGCGCGGAAACATGATGTTCGCCGTGTTCCGCGCCATGACTGAAGACCGATTCGAGCGGCAGCGCAATCCAGCCGCCGAAAAGCGACAACGGCATGAGAATCGCCAAAGGCAGGACGATATTGGCGCCCTTGATTTCAGCGGCTTCGTGGTGGCCGCGGCTGGGGCCGAAAAACACCACGAAGAACAGCCGAAAGGTATACACGCCGGTGAAAAACGCACCGACCACTCCGCCGAACCAGAGCCAGAATCCGGGCCCGTCGACTTCCAGCGCCGCGAGCAAAATTTCATCCTTGCTGAAGTAGCCCGAGGTGTAGGGAAAGGCGGTCAGTGCCAATCCGCCGATCAGAAAGCACAGAAAGCCTATCGGCAATTGCCTGCGCTTGCCGCCCATGCGGAAAATATCCTGTTCATGATGCAGGCTGAGAATCACCGCGCCGGCGCCTAGGAACAGCAGCGCCTTGAAGAAGGCGTGGGTCATCAGATGAAAAATCGCCCCGGACCAGGCGCCAACGCCGAGGCCGAGAAACATATAGCCGATTTGGGAGACCGTCGAATAGGCGAGGATGCGCTTGATATCGCTTTGGGTCATGGCGGTGAAACCGGCCATGAGCAGGGTGATCAAGCCAACCCAGGCCACCAGAATTTTCACATCGGGCGCGAGTTCGAACAGCACATGGGTGCGGGCGATCAGATAAACACCTGCGGTGACCATGGTGGCGGCGTGAATCAGGGCGCTGATCGGCGTCGGGCCGGCCATGGCGTCGGGCAGCCAAGTTTGCAGCGGCAATTGGGCGGATTTGCCGACGGCGCCGCCGAGCAGCAACAGCGCGGTGACCGCGGGCAGAGTCGAACCAACGGGCCATTCGAGTTCCGCCGCGTGCAGCATGTCTTGGATATTCAGCGTACCGAGCTGGGCGAACAATAAAAACAGGCCGATGGCCATGGCGGTATCGCCCACCCGGGTAACGACAAAGGCTTTGCGGGCGGCGTAGCCGTTTTCCGGCTTTTCGTACCAAAAACCGATCAGCAGATAGCTGCACAGGCCCACGCCTTCCCAGCCGAGATAGAGCAACAGCAGATTGTCCCCCAGCACCAGCAGCAGCATGGCGAAGACGAACAGATTCATATAGCAAAAGAAGCGCGCGAAATCGGGATCGTCGGCCATATAGCCGGTGGAATAGACGTGGATCAAAAAGCCGACGCCGGTGATGACCAGCATCATCACCAGCGACAAACCGTCGAGATACAGATTGATGCCCGGATTGAATCCCGCCACGGCAATCCACCGCCACAGCGGCACGCTGTGGCTTTCCAATCCGGATTGCAGAAAAACCGCCGCCGTGGCAAGCGCGGCGGCGAAAGCCAGGCCGATGCTCCCGGCGCCGATCCAGCCGGCGGCAGTCTTGCCCATCTTGCCTTCGCTCAGCACCAAGACCAAAAATCCCAGCAACGGCAAAGCGGGCACCAACCACAGCAGATCAAGCACCGCCTGCCCTCCTTCCCGCTGCCCTTGCCGCCAACCGGCGATCCGCCTTGTCCACCATGCTCGCCACTAGCCCTTCAACTCGCTAAGCACATCGATATCCACCGTTTGGAAGCGGCGGTACATCTGCAGGATCAGACCCAATCCCACCGCGACCTCCGCCGCCGCCAAGGTCAGAATCAGAATGAACATGATCTGGCCGTCGGGTTGTTCCCAGCGCGAACCGGCAACGATGAAAGCCAGCCCGCAGGCGTTGAGCATGACCTCCAGCGACATCAACACGAAGACGATGTTGCGCCGCGTCAACACGCCGATCAGCCCTAGCGAAAACAGGATCGCCGCCAGAATCAGCCCATGCTCGACCGGAATGGGACCCACCGCTATTTCTCTCCCATCTCCGATTCCTCCGGGGCTTGGGGCTTTCTGGCCAGGTGATAAGCCGCCACCAAACCCGCCAGCAAAAGAATCGAAGCCAGTTCAACCGCCAGCACATAGGGTCCGAACAAGCGCCCGCCTACCGCCTCCACGCCCACCTGTTCCGCAGCGGAATAATCTTCGAAACCGACCAATACATTCAGCAACTGCGCCAGCAGCGCGGCCGCGAGCAGCGCCGGCAAAATCCACGCCCGGCCCGAAAGCCAAGCGGCCTCCTGCCGACGGGTGTTTTGGCCGAGATTGAGCATCATGATCACAAACAGAAACAGCACCATGATCGCGCCGGCGTAGACAATCGCCTCCAGCATGGCCGCCAGCGGCGCCCCCAGCACGTAGAAAATCACCGCCACCGCCAACAGCGAAAGAATCAAATACAGCAGGGCGTGAACGATATTGGTTTGCACAATCACGGCAATCGTTGCCACGACCGCGACCGCGGCGGCCAAATAGAACAGCAAAATCAAGGCAGCAGACTCCTGACATCCACCGGCTCGGCTTCGTTCAAGGCCTCGCCTTTGTCCTTGCCCGCGACCTGTTTGCCGGCGACACGGTAGAAATTGTAGTCATGATATTTGCCAACGCCGTCGATCAATAAATCCTCTTTTTCCCAAACCATGTCCTGGCGTTGGTATTCCGCCATTTCGAAGTCCGGCGTCAACTGTATGGCGTTGGTGGGGCAGGCCTCCTCGCAGAAACCGCACATGATGCAGCGGGAGAAATTGATGCGGAAAAACTCCGGGTACCAGCGACCGTCGTCGGTTTCGGCTTTTTGCAGGGCGATACAGTCCACTGGACAGGCCACGGCGCAAAGGTTGCAGGCCACACAGCGTTCTTCGCCGTCCGGGTCGCGGCTGAGAATGATGCGGCCGCGCCAGCGGGGGAACATATACGGGGCCTCTTCCGGGTACTGCACCGTATCGGCTTTGACGAAGAGTTTGCGGAACACCGTCCACAAAGTCACCGCCTGGCTCAGCAGGGTATCCTTGATCAAGCGGGACATCGCGCCCTCCCGCCGGGTTTGCCACTTAAAGGTCGCTGAAATGCCCGCAGGTCGCAGAAATTGTTGAGGCTTCGATCCGTCGGCGGCGGGCGGGGCCTCGCTACGAACGCCGTAAACACATCCCTGCAGGCTCGGTTCCGGCATCCATGCCTCCATACGCCGCCGCAAGGCCCCGCCCGCCGCCGACTCGCGGCTCGATCACCCGAACGCCCCAGCAGTCGAGACCCATTGTGCCGCGGGCTGTGAACGGACTCTGTTGATTTCATTTGAGAATCTCTGTGCAATTTCGCCACCTCGCGCCGGTTCGTTCCGCCGCGGCTACATCGCGGCCAAAACCACCGCGCCGGTAATCAGCAGATTCAGCAGCGACAGCGGCAGCAGGAACAACCAGCCGTAACTCATCAATTGATCGTAGCGCGGTCGCGGCAGCGCCGCGCGCATCAAAATAAAGAAAGCGATGAATACACCCGATTTCAAGGCGAACCAAACAATCGGCGGCAGAAAATCCGGACCCAGCCAACCGCCGAAAAACAGCACGGTAATCAGCGACGAAATCAGAATCAGGCCGAGATACTCGCCGACAAAAAACATGCCGAATTTCATACCGGAGTATTCGGTGTGGTAGCCGGCGCAGATTTCCTGTTCCGCTTCGGGTATGTCGAAGGGCAGCCGGTGGCTTTCGGCCACGCCAGCGATCAGGAAAATCAAAAAGCCCACGCACTGGGGAACAATGTACCAGCCGCCGGCTTGGGACTCGACAATTTCGCGCAAATTGAAACTTCCCGCCAGCACCACCACCCCAAGCAGGGATATCCCCATGAAAACTTCATAGCTGACCATTTGCGCCGCGGCGCGCAAGCTGCCAAGCAGGGCGTACTTGTTGTTCGAGGACAGCCCGCCGAGCATGACGCTGTACGCCCCAAGGGACGCCATCGCCAGCACGAACAGCACGCCGATGTTGGAATCGACCACGCCGATATTCGGCGCGAACGGCACCACCGCGAAACTCAGCAACACCACGATCATGATGATCGCCGGAGCTAATACGAAAGTGAGGCGGTCGGCGAAGGGCGGAATCCAATCCTCTTTGGTGAAAATTTTGATCATGTCGGCGACGACTTGCAGCAGGCCGAACCAACCCACCCGGTTGGGCCCGAGCCGCTCCTGCCAGAAACTCAGCAGCCGCCGCTCGACCCAAATCAGCATGGCGGACAGCGCGACCACCGCCAGTAAAACACTGGCGACGCTCAATGCCGAACCGACCGCGAAAGTGAACATCCCTCAGATCTCCCGAGCCGTGTCGGAGAAGATGAGTTGGCCGAGGCCGCGCTCGGCGGCGACTTCGGCGGGTGTCACATTGACCTGCCGACCCAAGCCGTGAAAATCGATTTCGCTGTCGCCCACATGCAAAGCCGCGGTGCCGGGACGCATTTTGGCACGGACGCAGACCAGCGCCGTCAGCGTTATGCCATTGCCGCGCAGCTCCGCGCCTTCGCCATGCTTCAGGCCGCGGCGCCCGGCGTCTTCCGGCGCCAGGGCGAGATAGGCATCGGTCATGCGCGCGCGGATGGCCCCGGCGCGGGCGCTCAATTCTTCGCTGCCGAAGATTTGTAGCGCCGCTGTCAATTCCAGGCTCTCTTCGGTGCCGGCGGTGGCTCCGAAACTGTTACCGTGCTCCCGAGGCGAATAAAAACCGCCTTCGGCATCCCTTCCAAGCAACAAAACACCCGGGTTCCCCTGCCGCAGGGGGCCGTTGATCTCGTCTTGGAACTTGCTGATGCTTTGGTTGGAATTCCACTGGGGAGCCCAAGACGAGGCAAAAATGGTCGCGTCGCGGCGGGCGGGAACACCCTCCATGGAGAAGGCCAGCGCCGATTCCGGGTCTTGCGCCTGCTTCGGCTCGTGGACGTTCAGATTCGCCTTCATGGCGGTTCTGCCGCTGTAGCGTTCGGATTGCCGCGGCACTTTGATGCCGCCCGGCAGGCCCGAAGTATCCGGCAGCACCGCGCCGAGTTTCGCAAACGCGGCAACACTGGCCGCGCAATCGAGCAACACGGCGCGGAAACTCGCCGACCCGCCCTCGCCGAGGCCTATCCACTGCCACGCCGGGCGCGCAGCGCTGTGATTGCGGTGAACCTGGAAAGCGAGTTGCGCCCTGCCCTCGTAATTCACGTAACTCGCCTGCTGTTCGGAAAAAGCCGTCACCGGCAGCAGCAAGTCCGCCTTGGCGGTCGTGCGGTTGGGCAGCAGATCCAGCACCGCGGTCTTGTTCGCCGCGGCCAAAGCGGCATCCACCCCGGCGTGGGGCGCGCGGCGGTAGAGATCGTTTTCCAGCACGATGAGATTGGGCGGGCCGCCGTCGCGCAGTTTACTCAGGGCCGCGCCGAGGCTGTTGCCCGGCGGCGTCAACAGTTGCAGGCCCAAGCTGTTGACTTCGGTGCCGGTCAAGCAGAGATCGATCGGCGCCGATTCACCGTTGCCCCGGCGTTTGCGCAAAGTGGCGGCGATGTTTATGGCCGCTTTGATGAGCTCGGCATCACCGGCCCCGCTTCCAGCGACGATCAAGGGCCGCCGGGCGCCAAGCAATTGCCCGGCGATGTGGTCCAGCACACCATCCCCGTTCCCGTCGACGCAGTTTTCCGCCGGAGCGTCGCCATCGATGCGGTGGGCCAAATCAAAAGCCCGCCGCGCCAAACCGGAAGGCGTATCGATGACCAAATCCGAAGCCACATCGTCGAGCCGCGTGGCGCCCACCGCAAAAATGGCCAGCGGGCTGCGTTCGTCTTGGGCGAGTTCGCGCACGGCTGCATCCTGCCAGTGGGGAATTCTGGCGGCGGCGGCCAGTTCCAAGGCCTTGTTGCGCACGGACTGCCGCAGGGCCAGCGCGATTCTTGGCGCGCTGTTGGTGATATCTTCACCGACTACGAGTACCGCGTCGGCTCGTTCGATTTCCCGAATCGAAGGACTGTGAAAACGCGCATCCCGCGCCGCATCAGCTACCAGCTCGATGCAGGCGAATTCAGCATCCGAAATGCCGGCGTGAAAATTCTCCTCCCCCACCAGCTTGCGCAAAGCATAATTGGCTTCGTTACCGGCCCGGGGCGAGCCGATGCCGATGGCGCCTTCGGCGGCGATTTCCCGCAGCCGTTTCGCCGCCTCCGCCGCGTCCAGTTGTTCTTCCGCCGCCAGCGGTGCTTTCAGCCGCGCGCCATCGTTTACATAGCCCGCGCCGAAGCGCCCGCGGTCGCAGAGGAAATAACCGTTCACTTCGCTGTGGTAGCGGTTGACGATGCGGCGCAATTCCCCGTAGCGCTCACCCGGTGCGGTACTGCAGCCGACCGCGCAGCCGACGCAGACCGAGGGCGCGGTTTGCAAATCCCATTTGCGCGTATAGTTCGCGCTGAATACTTTGTCGGTGAAAACCCCGGTTGGGCAGACTTCCACCAGATTGCCGCCAAATTCGCTTTCCAGCACACCTTCCCGATGGCGGCCGAAATAGGTGTGATGATGCGCGGCTTGAGCGGCGAGATCGGTGCCGCCGGCATATTCGTTGTAGAACCGCACGCAGCGGTAGCAAGTGATGCAGCGGTTCATTTCGTGGTTGATGAAAGGGCCCAAGTACTGATTGCGGTGAGTGACCTTTTTCTTGTCGTAGCGGCGGTAGTTGTGGCCTGACATCAGCGTCATATCCTGCAGATGGCATTCGCCGCCTTCCTCGCAGACCGGACAATCGTGGGGATGGCTGATCATCAGGCTTTCGATGACGCCGGCGCGGAAGGCCTTCGCCTGGGGATTTTCGATTGAAATTCGGGCGCCGGCCTGCACTGGCGTCATACAGGCCATGGTCATCATGCCTTCTTCATCATCCGCGTCGCGGTACTGCTTGACGGCGCATTGGCGGCAGGCGCCGACCGAGCCCATGCAGGGATGCCAGCAAAAATACGGCAGATCCAGCCCGAGAGACAGGCATTCCTGCAATAGATTGCCGCCCGCGTTCACCTCACGGACGACACCGTCGATGGTGATTTCAACTTTGTCCTTGCCGCTCATTGCTTCCGCTCGTTGCGCTCATCCAATCATTACCCAAACATCAACCGCCGCTAGTTCCGATAAGGGCAGCGCCGCTCTGTTACATGGCGCTCGAAATCTTCGCGAAAATAACGCAGGCCGCTGCCCAGCGGCGCCGTAGCGCCGGGCGCCAGCGCGCAAAAGGTTTTGCCGGGGCCCATGTAGTCCACATGCTGCTCCAATATCTCCAAGTCCTTTTTCTGGCCGCGCCCCGCCTCAAGTTCCCGGAAGATCTCGTCTACCCAGGGCAGGCCGTCGCGGCAGGGCGTGCAGTAGCCGCAGGATTCATGGGAGAAGAACGTCATCAGGTTTCCAATCATGCCCACTGGACAGGTTTTGTCGTCGAGCAGAATCATCGTGCCGGTGGCGAGGCGGCTGCCGGCTTTGGCGATATCGTCGTAATCGAGATTCAGGTCGAGATGCTCCGGTAGCATAAAATCCGTCGATCCGCCGCCGGGCAAAAAACCTTTCAGCCGCAAACCGTCGCGCATACCGCCCGCGTAGACTTCGAGCAATTCGCGAATCGGCGTGCCCAGCGGCAGCTCCCAGCAGCCGGGGGTGCGCGCCTTGCCGCTGACGCCGAACAGCTTGGTGCCATGGTCGTTGCCCTTGGTCAAACCGCGGTACCAATCGATGCCCCAGGCCAGAATGCCGGGCAAATTGCAGATGGTTTCCACATTGTTGACGATGGTCGGCTTGCCCCAAAGTCCGCTGACTTGCGGGAAAGGCGGCTTAGCGCGGGGATTGGCGCGTTTGCCTTCGAGAGCGTTGAGCAGCGCGGTCTCCTCGCCGCATATATAACGGCCGGCGCTGGTGTGCAGGATGATATCGAGATCGAAGCCTGTGCCGAGAATATCGCGGCCGAGATAGCCGCGCTCGTAAGCTTCCGCGATGGCTTGACGCAGAGTCTGTTCGGCGTCTGTATATTCACCGCGCAGAAAAATATAGGCGGTGCCCGCTTGAATGGCGTAGGCGGCGATGATCATGCCGTCAATCAGCAAATGCGGGTCGCCCTCCATCAGCAGGCGGTCCTTGAAAGTGCCCGGCTCCATTTCATCGGCGTTGACCACCAGGTATTTCGGCTGTGGGGCATTCTCCCCCATCGGCACGAAACTCCATTTCAGACCGGTGGGGAAGCCCGCGCCGCCACGGCCTTTCAAGCCGGATTCCTTGACCTGTTCCAATACATCGCCCGGTTCCAAACCGGCGGCGATTCGATGCAGGCCGCGATAGCCGTCGGTGGCCTCGTAGGCCGCCAAATCCAGCGGCCCGCGCGGGAAATCGATGTTTCTGGTCAGCGGATTGTCAACCATGGTCAGTTTCGCTCATGGGCCGGTCCCGCTTATCGCGGTAGGCGGCGAAGATTCCGCCCACGTTGTCGCGACTCAGATTGCGGTGCTGATCCGGCCCCACCATCATCACCGGGGCGCGGTCGCAATCGCCGAGACAGGGCACCGGAAGCAGGGTGAATTCGCCGTCGGGGCTGGTCTGGCCGAAATCGATACCGAGCTCCTCGCTGATTTTTTCTTTGACTTGTTCGCAGCCCATGATCCAGCAACTGACGCTGCTGCAGTAAAGAATCACGTTTTTGCCCACGGGCCGACGGTAAATGAGGTTGAAGAAGGTCGCCACGCCCTCAAGTTCGGCCACCGGCAGGCCGAGATACTCCGCCACGGCAAGCAGGGACTCGTCGGATACCCAGCCCCGGTGTTTTTGAACGATTTTCAACGCTTCCAAGCCCACGGCGCGGGTATCCGGGTACAGGCCGCGCTCGTATTCGATCTCGGCGATTTCCGCCGCATCGAAATAATCCCGCGCGGGGTTCGAAGAGGCGATCAATTTCGATTCGGATGCGGCGGCCATTTCAGCGGTCCACGTCGGCCATGACGAAATCGATACTGGCGATAATCGCTATCAAATCCGCCACCATGAAGCCGTTGCTGATATGCGGGATCATTTGCAAATGGGCGAAGGACGGTGTGCGGATGCGCGTGCGGTAGGCGCCGCCAGCGCCGTCGCTGACCAGATAGTAGCTGTTGATGCCCTTGGTGGCCTCGATCGCCACGGTGACTTCGTTGGGCGGAATCACCGGCCCCCAGCTGACGCTGAGGAAATGGTTGATCAAGGTTTCGATATCGCGCAGGGTCTCCTTTTTACGGGGCGGCGTAGTCAGCGGATGGTCGGATTTGTAATCGCCGCCGGGCATGTTGTCCAGGCACTGCTTGATGATGCGCAGGCTCTGCCGCATCTCTTCCACCCGCACGGCGCAGCGGTCGTAACAATCGCCGTTGACCGCGATAGGCACATCGAATTCGAAATTTTCGTAACCGGAATACGGTCGCCGCTTGCGGAAATCCCACTCCAAGCCGGTGGCGCGCAAACCGGCGCCGGTAATGCCCCACTCGAAGGCCTCTTGCGTGTTGTAAACACCGATGCCTTGGGAACGGCGCTTGAGCACGCCGTTGTTCAAAACCATGTCGTCGTATTCGTCGAGCCGCGGGGGCATGAATTCGAGCAGTTCGCGCACCCGCATATCCCAACCCTGGGGCAGATCCTGGGCGACTCCGCCGATGCGGAACCAGCCCGGATGCATGCGCGCGCCGCAGATCGATTCGATAATGTTGAAGATCCGTTCGCGCTCGACAAACATGTAGAAAATCGGCGACAGCTGCCCCACGTCCTGGGCGAAAGTTCCGTAGAACAGCAGATGGCTGCAAATGCGGAACATTTCGGCGAGCATGACGCGGATGACTTTGGCCCGCTCCGGCACTTCGATACCGGCCATTTTCTCCACCGCCATCACATAGGGCAGATTGTTCATCACTCCGCCGAGATAATCGATGCGGTCGGTATAGGGTATGAAGGTATGCCATGACTGGCGCTCGGCCATTTTTTCCGCGCCACGGTGGTGGTAGCCGATATCCGGCACAGCGTCCACGAGGATTTCGCCGTCGAGTTGCAGGGCAATGCGGAAGGCTCCGTGGACGCTCGGGTGGTTCGGGCCCAAATTCAGGAACATGAATTCGGAATCCGCCGATTTGCGCTTCATGCCCCATTGTTCCGGGTTGAACAATAGCGCGTCCTGCTCGTAACCCGCTTGATCGTCATCGAGCGAATACGGATCCATCTCGGTGGCCCGGGCCGGATGCTCCTTGCGCAGCGGGTGGCCTTCCCAAGTCGGCGGCAGAATCAGCCGAAACAGATTGGGGTGGCCATCGAATTCGATGCCGAACATATCCCAGGCTTCGCGCTCGTACCAGTTCGCCGCCGGCCAAAGCCCGGTCACCGTGGGCAGCTTCAGGTCAGCATCCAACAGGGGCACTTTGACGCGGAAATCGCAATCGCCGGAAAACGACATCAGATGGTAGACGACGGTGAATTCGCTCGGTGGCTGTGACTCCCGGCGGCTGCGCAGACGCTCGTCGATGGCGGTGAGGTCGAAAAGCATCTCGAACCGGGGCTCGGTCGAGTCGCGCAATTTCCGCAGCAATTCCACCACATCGCCCCGGCCCACCCACAGCGTTGGAATGTCGTCGCAGGTGAGTTGCTCGGCGAGAATGCGCTCGGCGAATTCGGCCCGCAACGCGGCGGGAATCCGGCTTTGGGCGCCCGCGACCGGGCTGGCTTGCACTGCGGCTTGCATGGTGAGGTCGTTGTCCGATGCCTGCTGTTGTGTTGTTTCTTCGCCGCCGCTCAGACTTGGTCCGGCGCGCGTAATTCGGTCGCGGCGATGCGCTCGCCGCGGCGGAACTCGCGTTGCACCACCCGCGGTTTGGTTTGAATGACACCTTGGTCGTTGATGACCCAACTCAGCGGCCGACGTTGCTTGCCGACCGATTCCTGCAACAGGATCAGGCCCTGCAGCAGCGCTTCGGGCCGTGGCGGACAACCGGAAACATACACGTCCACCGGGAGGAATTTATCGACGCCCTGCACCACGGAATAAATATCGTACATACCGCCGGAATTGGCGCAGGAACCCATGCTGATCACCCATTTCGGCTCCAGCATTTGGTCATGGAGCAAGCGCACCACCGGGGCCATTTTGCGAAACACCGTGCCGGCGATAACGATCATATCCGCCTGCCGCGGCGTGCCGCGGATGACTTCGGCGCCGAAGCGCGCCAAATCGTGGCGGGCGGTGAAAGCGGTGGCCATCTCCACATAGCAGCAGGAGAGACCGAAATTGAAGGGCCAAATCGAGTTCTTGCGGCCCCAGGCGATCATATCCTCCAGCTTGGCCATGACCACATTGCGGCGCATGAACTCATCAATACTCGCGCCGCCGGGCTGGACGGAGGAAGCTTCCGACGCTTTTTGCAGTTGCCAACTCACAGGCTGAAGTTCTTTTTGTTGGTTACGCCCCCGGCGCCGCGCAATTCACCCAGGGCCCGCCGTTGAACAACCGTGCGCCAATCCAGGGCGCCGACCCGCCAAATATAAAACAGCGCGGCGAGAAGAATGAAAATAAAGATGGCAATCTCGACAAAGCCGACCCAGCCGGTTTCACGCACGGAAACCGCCCAGGCGAACAGGAACACTACTTCGAGATCGAAAATAATGAACAGAATCGCCGGCAGATAAAAATGAACCGCGGTGCGGAACTGGGCCGAGCCGACGGAAACGATCCCCGATTCGAAAGGTGTTTCGGTATATTTCCGCCCAGCGCTTTGGCCGAGAAAATACGACGCGCCGAGCATGAAGCCGACGATCGCCAGCACAGCGGCGGCATAGGCGAAAAAAGGTGTCAGATCGCTCATCAGCTGGCTTGGCCGAAACCGACTTTCCTTGGGCGGCGGCAAATCCGCGAATGGTCAAAATTCGCCCCGGCGCCGCGGCGACAGTTCGTATGCACAACACTCATACGCAATGGGCAATTTACGCGCAGTATGCGTTGCGCGGAATGGCGGCACCGAAATCGGATGGGGAATGTACACGGAACACCGGACGAAGGCAAGTGCGGTGCGGCCCAGCGGGCCGGTTCCAGCCAAAGTTGGCCCACGTCACCCAAGCCGGAGATTTGGCCGCGGCCGGGGCCCCGCCACGGGTAAAAAATGTGGTTGATGAAAAAATAAATCTTTTCATCAGGGTAACCAGTAACGGCTGAATTCCGCGCTGGCGTGGTGTGTCCAGGCGCCGGAATCTTCGCTGTGGATTAGCAGCGCCGGGAGATTGTTATCGGCGGCCAAAGCGCGGGCTTCTTCCAGGCCCATGATCATTAGGGCGGTGGCGAGGGCGTCGGCGCGGGCGGCGGATGGATCGATAACGTAGGCGGCGGCGAGTTGGTCCCGCACTGGGCTGCCGGTGGCGGGGTCGATCAAGTGCGAATAGCGTTCGCCGCCGGACTCGAAGAAGTTGCGGTAATCGCCGGAACCGGCGATACCGAGGGTTTCGCCGCGGTTGCCGATGACGCGATAGACTACCGAAGTGCCGACGGCGGGCGCTTCCAGCGCCGCCCGCCAAGCGCGGAATCCGGGTTTGCGGCCGGCGACTTTCAGTTCGCCGCCTACTTCTATGAAGTAGTTCCGCGCTCCCTTGGCTGCCAGCAAAGCGCCGGCGCGGTCGGCGGCATAGCCCTTGGCGACCGCGTTCAAATCGAGGCGGACATCGCCGCGCCGGGTGGCGGTTTTCGCCTCTTCATCGAGCTCGAGCGCCGCCATGCCGACCGCTTCGCGCGCTGCCAAGACTTCCTCCGGCGCGGGGACGCGGGGGTGTCCCGGGCCAAAGCCCCAGGCCTGGACCAATTCGCCCACGGTAGGATCGAAAGCGCCTCTGGAGAGCGCCGAAATTTCTCGCGCCAGCAGTAGTACATCGAACAATTCCCCGGAGACCGCCAGCGGAATTCCCACGGGCTGCCGGTTTAAATTGGAAAGTTCCGATTCGGCGGCATAAGTCGAAAAAACACCGCGGTCGAGAAACGCGAACAATACGTCGAGCTCCGCCTCGACGGTGGTGGGTGTCCCATACGGCAAGGCGGTTGCGATTTGGGTGATGACTGCTTGCCCGTGGGCATCGCGGCTTCGGCTGCGCTCGGCCAAAGGGCTGTCGATGGGCGCGACGGGCGACCCGGCTTGGCCCGCGTCGCGCCAAGGCAAAACGACCCATTGCGCGGCCCAGGTTGTGTCCATGGTCAAGCCGGAAGCTCGGTGGATGGTTCCGGCGGCGGCGAACAGAATCGCGCCAAGCCCCAGCAAAACCACCCAGACTCCGCTAAATACCAGCAGTCGGAATATCATGACGGATGCACCGCGCCGCCGCTACGCGCCGCCGAAAACCGGGCAACCGTAAACACAGCTGGACCATTTCGCGATGATGAATCTGCGCGGCGGCAACGGGGCACAGGCCAACTCCGGGGCCGAATGGAATCGAAGCCGCAATCCGGCGACAGGGATGGCGTTGGCCGGATGCGGTCAGGCTTGTTCCCGCGGGTAGTGGCGGTAGCGGATGCCGGCCATTTTGTAAACGATTCGCGCGACTTGGGCGCAGTAGCCGAATTCATTGTCGTACCAGAGGTAAAGCACGCAGTTTTTGCCGCCGGCCACAGTGGCGATACTGTCGACGATGGCGGCTTCCCGTGTGCCGACGAAATCGCTCGATACCGCATCCTCGGACTGGGTGTAGCTGATTTGATTCTGTAATTCGGAATGCAGGGCGATGCGGCGCAGGTACTCATTCAATTCCTCCCGGCTCGCCTCCCGACCGAGAGTGAGATTCATGATCGCCATGGAAACATTCGGCACGGGTACGCGAATCGCGTTCGCCGTGAGTCTGCCCGCCAATTCGGGAATTGCCTTCACCGCCGCTTTGGCCGCGCCGGTTTCGGTGAGCACCATGTTCATGGCGGCGCCGCGGCCGCGGCGCGCGCCCTTATGGTAGTTGTCAATCAGATTCTGGTCGTTGGTATAGGCGTGTACGGTTTCGATATGGCCGCGTTCGATACCGAATTCGTCCTGGATTACCTTCAGCACGGGCACCACCGCGTTGGTGGTGCAGGAGGCCGCCGTGATGATGCGGTCGTCGGGTTCGATCAAGTCGTCGTTGATGCCGTAGACGATATTCTTCAACTCGCCCTTGCCCGGCGCGGTCAGCAGCACCTTGCCCGCGCCCTTGGCGCGCAAATGCAGCGACAAGCCCTCGGCATCGCGCCATTTGCCGGTATTGTCGATGATCAGGGCATCGTCGATGCCGTGGGCTGTATAGTCAACTTCGTCCGGCGCGTTGGCGTAGATCACCTTGATGACATTGCCGTTGGCGATCAAGGCGTTGTTCGCCTCGTCGATGCGCAAAGTGCCTTGGAAAGCACCGTGGACTGAATCGGCGGTGAAAAGATTGGCGCGCTTGACCAAATCGCCCGGCACGCCGGGGCGCACGACGATCGCCCGCAGGCGCATGTCTTCCCCGGTGCTGGTGCGTTCGAGAAGCAGTCGCGCGCACAGCCGGCCGATGCGGCCGAAACCGTACAACACCACGTCCTGGGAATGGTCCGAGGGCCGTTCGCGCACACCGTCGAGATAACGCAATTCCCGGCGCACGAAAACATCCGGCGACACCGCGCCGGGGTCGCGCGCCTTGAGCTCCATGTAGCGCGCGGCGAGCTTGCCGAGATCGATCCTCGCATGCCACAGATCGAGTTTCGACATCGCCATCAGAATCGGATGCGACTCGAACTCGGACATCTCGTTGCGCTCGACCTGGCGCACGAATCGATGCGACTTCATGATGAAGGTCACCGAGCGGTTGTGTACGGGCCGCCCGTAAATGTAGACGCCGACATTGCGCTGGCTGAAGAGCCGGCCGATGACGGGAATCATTTCCTGCGCCAGCGCCTCCCGCTGTTTCCAGTTGCGGAAGTAGTCATCGACCTTGGGCCGATGGCGGGGCGCGGAAGTAATGGGCTGGTCCACATTAGTCTCCAAGGCGGAATGCCGAGGCGGCGTATTATCTTTTTTCGGCCAGCCCGATTCAATGCCGGGAACGGTCCGGGTTACAATCCGCTCCCCCGTGCAGTCTAACCCACGCTATTCGCGGAACCGTCCGGAATCCATGGCTGAAATTTTCAATCCGCCCCTGCCAAGCGACGCGGGCGCCGCGCTGCATTGGCCGACGCGGCAGGATTCCGCGAACAGCTTGGCACTGGCCGCGGCGGCGCGGCGCGCGGCCGGCCCCTTGCTGGCGGTTTGCGAGGACAGCGAAGCGGCCGAGCGGCTGCTGCGCGAATTGCGCTACTACCTGGCCCGGGATACCGCTCTGCCGGTTCTCGGCTTGCCGGATTGGGAAACACTTCCCTACGAGAATTTTTCGCCGCATCAGGATATCGTCTCGCAGCGCTTGGCGACTTTGCACCGCCTGCCCCGGCTGCGAAAAGGCGTGCTGGTGCTGCCGGTCACCGGCCTGCTGCTGCGCTTGCCGCCGCGGAATTATGTCGCCGCCAACAGCCTCGATCTTCGCCGGGGACAGGCGCTGGCCATTGAACAACTGCGCACGCAACTCGCCGACGCCGGATACAACGCCGTCAATACCGTGCTCGACCATGCCGAATTCGCCGTGCGCGGCTCCGTGGTGGATCTTTTTCCCATGGGCAACCCGGCACCGATCCGGGTCGATTTCTTCGACGAGGAAATCGAATCCCTGCGCACTTTCGACCCGGAAAGTCAGCGCACCCGGGAACAAATCGAACAGATCCGGCTGTTGCCCGGGCGGGAATTTCCCCTCGACGAAGCCGCGGTCGGCGGATTCCGCGGCCGCTTTCACGAACGCTTCGATGTAGACCCGCGGCAGTGCCCGATTTACCGCGATGTCAGCGACGGTATCGCCTCACCCGGCTTGGAATACTATTTGCCGCTGTTTTTCGATGAGTTGGACAGCTTGTTCGACTATCTGCCGGAACGGACTCTCAGCGTGCAGATCGGCGATCTACACGGCGCTGGCGAGGCGTTCCTGCGGGAAGTTGCCAACCGCCACCGGGACCGCGCCCACGACACGCGCCGCCCGATTCTCGAACCGGACGAGATCTTTCTACCGACCAACCACGCATTGGCGGACCTGAAGCGCTATCCCCGCATCCGCGTCAAGACCGGGGCGCGACCGGTATTCCGTCTGCGGCAGTTGCCGGATGTGGCGCTGAACCCCAGGCTGGAACAGCCCCTGCGCGCCTTGCGCGACTTTCTCGGGAAGTGCGGCGCGCGGGTGCTGTTTTGCGCGGAAAGCCCCGGTCGACGGGAAAATCTGCTGCAAGTGCTGAGCCGGATTGAACTGCGACCGGCAGTTTTCGACCACTGGGAAGATTTCATCCAAGCGCGGGCCACGGTCGGCATCACCGTGGCGCCCATCGACCGCGGACTATGGCTGGAAGACGAACAGCTGGTGCTGATCACCGAGGAGATGCTGTTCGGCAACCGGGTGGCCCAGCGGCGGCGGCGGCGCGCCTCGGAACCACATCCCGATCTGGTATTGAAAGATCTGGCGGAATTGCATCTCGATGACGCGGTGGTGCATGTCGAGCACGGCGTCGGTCGCTACCGCGGTCTCGCCACGATGCGCGGCGACGGCCCGCCCGCCGAATTCCTTGTCATCGAATACGCTGGCGGAGCGAAATTGTATGTGCCGGTAGCCGATCTGCATTTGGTCAGCCGCCACGGCGGAATGCACCAGGAAGAAGCGCCGTGGCATACCTTGGGAACTGACCACTGGCGCCGGGCAAAGCGCAAAGCGGCGGAACAGATTCGCGATGTCGCCGCCGAATTGCTGGAAATCCACGCCCGCCGGGAGGCCGGCCGCGGCTTCTCCCATCAATTGGATCCAGTGGCGTATGAACGCTTCGCCGCCGCCTTCCCTTTCGAGGAAACCGCCGATCAGCAAACCGCCATCGATGCCGTGATCGCCGATATGGGCGCCGCTCGCCCGATGGACCGGCTGATTTGCGGCGATGTCGGCTTCGGCAAAACCGAAGTGGCCATGCGCGCGGCTTTCTTGGCCGTACACAATGGCCGCCAAGCGGCCTTGCTGGTGCCGACGACCCTGCTGGCCCAACAGCATTTCGAAAACTTCCGCGACCGCTTCAGCGATTGGCCCCACACCGTGGAGGTGATTTCCCGCTTCAAAACCCAAGCCGAACAGACGCGGATTTTGCGGCAAGTGGAATCCGGTGGCATCGATATCCTCATCGGCACCCACAGCCTGCTCAGCGCCAAAGTCGATTACGGCAAACTCGGCCTGCTCATCATCGACGAAGAACATCGTTTCGGTGTGCGGCAGAAGGAAAAACTGAAGTCCCTGCGGGCCAATGTCGATATCCTGACACTCACCGCCACGCCGATTCCGCGCACCCTGAACATGGCTTTGGCGGGCATGCGCGATCTGTCGCTGATCGTCACGCCGCCGGCGAAACGCCTGTCGATCCGCACTTTCGTGCGCGAGCACGAAAACGCCATCGTTAAAGAGGCGATCAGCCGCGAACTGCTGCGAGGCGGCCAGGTTTTCTATTTGCACAATGAAGTCCGCAGCATGGAGCGCGCCCTGGGACAACTCGAGGAAATCGTGCCCCAAGCGCGGCTCGCCATGGCCCACGGCCAGATGCCTGAGCGCCGGCTTGAGAAAATCATGGCGGACTTCTACCACAAGCGCTACAACGTGCTGGTCTGCTCGACGATTATCGAAACCGGCATCGATATTCCCAGCGCGAACACCATCATCATCCGCCGGGCCGACAAATTCGGCTTGGCACAATTGCATCAATTGCGCGGTCGCGTCGGCCGCTCGCACCACCAAGCATACGCCTATCTGCTGATACCCGACCGCCGGGCGCTCAACGCCGACGCCCGCAAACGCATCGAGGCGATCGAGTCCGCCACCGACCTCGGCGCCGGATTCACTCTCGCCTCCCACGATCTGGAAATTCGCGGCGCCGGCGAATTGCTGGGTGACGAGCAAAGCGGGCACATCCAAAAAATCGGCTATACCCTGTATATGGAAATGCTGCTCGACGCGGTGCGGACCGTGCGCGAAGGCGGTATTCCGGCCACGGACCCGGAGCGCGGCGGGGATGCCGTTGAGATCAACTTGCGCATCCCGGCGTTGATCCCCGAAGATTACCTGCCGGATGCCCATTCCCGCCTGCTCATGTACAAACGCATCGCATCCTGCCGTGGGAAAGAGGAACTCGATGAGTTGCAGGTGGAGATGATCGACCGTTTCGGACTGTTGCCGCCGCCGCTGCAATCGATGTTCCGCCTGAGCGAACTGAAACTGCGCGCCGAGGATTTCGGCATCCGCAAAATCGACGCCAATGCTTCGGGCGGGCGCATCGAATTCGCCGAAAATTCCCCCATCGACAGCGCGGCGATCGTGCGCTTGATCCAAACGCAGCCGAAGGATTTCGGCCTCGGCGGCCAGAATCAATTGCGGATCAAAGCGGCGTTCCGCGAAGCCGCCGACAAGCTCGGCTATCTAGACACCCTGCTTGACCGCATTGCTCCTGGAGCGGATGCCGCCGCTGCGCCCCGGCGGAAAACGGCTCCGGCGGCCTGAAGTCGTGTACGGAACGGGAGAGGCACGAGTGAAGAGAGTCGGCGGTGGAGGCAAATGGCTGCGGGTGGCGGCGCTGCTTGCCGTCTGCCTCGGCGCCGGCGAGACCCAAGCCCAGCGCTTCGAGCGATGGTTTCAAGTCGAAGTCACCATATTCAGCAATGAATCCAGCGCCGACCGCGAGCGTGAAACTTGGCCGGCCAATCCGCCGCCGCCGATTCAGCCCGAGAACACGATTCGGCTGCGGCGGATAGCGGATTCGCTGTTTCTAGACTCTTACGCATTCGACCCGGAACCCGCGTCCGCCGCCGCGGACCGCGCGCCCGGGGGGGATTTCGCTCCGGTTCCCGCGGCGGCGGACAGCGGCTTTCGCTTGCCGGATCCACAGAGGGACCCGTTTCTGCGGCTGTCCGATGCGGTCAGCGATTTCCGCCAGACCAATCAGGCGCTGGCGCGTTCACCGCAGCACCGCGTGCTGTTCCACGCCGTCTGGCGGCAGCCCATTGGCGATCCCGGAAGTGCCGTGCCGATCGCGGTCGGCGGCGGAGACGAAGGGGGAGCGGAGGAGCTGCGCGGCTGGCTCGCGCTGAATTTCAACGCCAACCGCGATCGGGTGATTTTCCAAGCGGATCTCAGGCTGACCGATTACGCCGCCGGCAGCCGGACCTACGCCATGCGCCAGCAGCGCGAACTGCGCAGCGGTGAATTTCACTATCTCGACCACCCGGCCATCGGCGTGGTGGTGCAAATCGTTCCCTACGAAACTACTCCTTGAATTCCCGGGACTTGAGTTTTCCAGCCTTTGTATTTCAAAGGCTTGCTCATGATATTGAAAAATCACTCTCATATATTCATTCAAATAATTGATTTATAAAACAATATAGAAATAGACCATGGTGCGATTGGTCATCAGCGGCGCGGCAATTCAGCCGGCTCGGGCAAACTCCGGGTCATGCTTCCGGGCCCGGCGCTTCCAAAAACGCTTCGATGACGCCGATCAATTCCACTGTGCCGAAGCCGTGAACTCGGCGGATATCCTTCATGTCGATCACATCCCTGCCCAAGCCGGCCGCCCAGTTGACCGAAAGCGCGAGACAGGCGTAGGTAACATTCAATTCCCGCGCCAGCACCGCCTCCGGCATGCCGGTCATGCCGACCATATCGCAGCCATCCCGCCGCAAACGCGCGATCTCCGCCGCGGTTTCCAACCGCGGCCCCTGCATCGCGCCATACACGCCGCCGAATTTGATCGGTTTCCCGACACGCTCCGCCGCCGATCGCAGCGCTTTCCGCAAACCGCCGTCATAGGGCCAAGTGAAATCGATATGGCGCGGCGCTTCGTCGGCGCCGTCGAAAAACGAGCATTCCCGGCCCCAGGTGTAGTCGATCAGTTGCTCCGGCACAGCCATGGCGCCGGGGGCCAAATCCGCGCTGATGCCACCCACGGTGTTGGTGGCGATGATTCGATTCACGCCGAGGCTGTGCAAGGCCCAGAGATTGGCCCGGTAATTGACTTTGTGGGCCGGGATGCGGTTGCCGGCGGCGTGCCGGGGCAGAAACGCGATTTTCTTCTGGCCCAAGCGGCAAACATCGACCTGCACCGGACCGCCAAACGGCGTCCGAATCGCTTCGATGGTTTCCATTTCTAGGGCCCGCACTTCGCCACGCAGGGAACCCAAGCCCGAACCTCCGATGACCGCCAGCATAGGTTCCCCTTTGTTTTCGTTGCGTTGTCTGCGTTGCTTCTCGTCGGTGATTCTTCTTCGCGCCGCCGCGGTCTTCGCCGACGAACTCGCCGCTGCGACAGCATCTGGCACGCCCGGCAGGACTTGAACCTGCAACCCTCGGCTTAGAAGGCCGATGCTCTATCCAGTTGAGCTACGGGCGCATGATCGAATGGCGGAACCGCGCGAGACGATTCGTCCGCACCAAACCGGCGCGGGGGTCCGAATGGGAAATCGCGCCGCCGCGCCCGGAACCGAGCGAATTTGGGGTGACCGATGGGGCTCGAACCCACGACAACCGGAGTCACAGTCCGGGGCTCTACCAGCTGAGCTACGGTCACCACGAAAGGATGGGCATTGGTCGGGGTAGAGAGATTTGAACTCCCGACATCTTGCTCCCAAAGCAAGCGCGCTACCAGACTGCGCTATACCCCGATTCTGTGCGATCGGACCCGCCGCGAACGGCGCGAATAATACTCCCGCGAAGCGCCGAAGTAAATCTCGCCCCGCGTCCGATTCGCCGCGGAACATCAGCCCCGGGCCTGAGCCGAACCCTCCACCCGCCAGCGCGAGCCGCCAGCGCCGTCTTCGACGACAACGTTCATGCTACCAAGCTGTTCGCGGATGCGGTCGGCTTCGGGCCAGTTTTTTTCGGCCCGCGCCCGCTCCCTGGCGGCGATCAGGGATTCGACCCGTGAGGGATCGATTTTGTCCCGCTGCGCGCCCCGCAGCCAAGCTTCCGGGCTGGTTTGCAAAATGCCGAGCACACCGCCGAGTTTGATCAACAATCGCCCGAGTTGCGCTGCGCGGTGCGGGTCCGAGACCTTCAAGCGATTGACTTCCTTCGTCAAATCGAACAGCACGCGGAGCGCCGCCGGGGTGTTGAAATCATCGTCCATGGCACCGTTGAAGGCGCGCTCGAAGCGGCTGTTGACGAGGTTCCGCGCCGCCGCCGTATCCAGCCCCCGCAGCGCGAGATAGAGGCGTTGCAACGCGCCCGCGGACCGCGCCAGCGCCGCATCTGAATAATTCAACGGGCTGCGGTAATGGCTGGAGAGCAAAAATTGCCGCACCACTTCGGCGTCGTGCCGGGCGAGAACTTCGCGCACGGTGAAAAAATTGCCGAGCGATTTGGACATTTTTTTATCATCGACGCGCAGCGGGCCGTTATGCATCCATACATTCGCGAAGGGCTCGCCGGTGGCCGCCACCGACTGGGCGATTTCGTTCTCATGATGGGGAAAAATCAAATCCGAGCCGCCGCCATGAATATCGAAATGCGCACCCAGCGCGCGGCAGGACATGGCGGAACATTCGATATGCCAACCGGGCCTGCCATAGCCCCAAGGCGAATCCCAGCCAACGCTTTCGTCCGATCCCGACTTCCAAAGGGCGAAATCCCGCGGGTCGCGTTTCAGTTCCCCCGGCTCGACCCGGGCGCCGCTGAGCAATTGATCAAGATTTTTCTTCGACAAGCGACCGTAGCCGGGAAACCGCAGCACCGAAAAATAGACATCGCCGCTCTCGGTCCGATAGGCGAATTCCTTTTCCAGCAAAGTCTCGATCATCGAGATGATCTCTTCCATATGAAATGTCGCCCGCGGCTCTTGATCCGGCGGCAGGATTCCCAGCGCCCTTTCGTCCTCGTGCATGGCGGCGATGAAGCGCTCGGTCAGCGCGGAAAATTCTTCTCCGTTCTCCTCAGCCCGCGCGAGAATTTTGTCGTCGATGTCGGTGATGTTGCGGACATAGGTGACCGTGAAGCCCCGGGAACGCAGATAGCGCGCGACGATATCGAAGGTCAACAGACAGCGGGCGTGGCCGAGATGGCAGTAGTCGTATGTGGTGATGCCGCAGACGTACATCCGCACCTTGCCCGGTTCGATCGGCTGAAACTTTTCCTTGCGTCCCGTGAAGCTGTTGTGGATCGAAAGCACCCCGTTGACTCCTTGAATTCCGGTTGATCGCCGGCCCGCATTCAGCCGCGCTCAGCGGGAACGGGCGCCGGCTGCCGAGCGCCGCTCTGCCGAACCCGGGGACCAGGAATCACGCAGGCCGATGGTGCGGTTGAATTCCGGCGACCCGGCGGACGTGGCTTTCCGGTCCCGGTGGAAGTAACCCACCCGCTCGAATTGAAAATGGTCGCCGGCACCAGCCGCCAAAGCGCCGGCCTCGATCACGCAGCCTTCGAGCCGCAGCAAAGAATCGGGATTGATTTCGGCGAATACTTCGTCGGCATTCTTCGGCGCGGGATTTTCGCCGAGAAACAGGCGTTCATACAAGCATAGCGTGACGGTTTCGCCGCGCGCCGCGGACACCCAATGAATCACGCCTTTTACTTTGCGGCCTTCGGGCCGCTTGCCGAGGGTGGCGAAATCGACGCTGCAGCGGAGTTCGATGACCTCACCGGCGGTGTCCAGCAATACTTCGTCGCAGCGGATCACATAAGCCCCGCGCAGGCGCACTTCGCCACCGGCGACGAGTCGTTTGAATCCGGGCGGCGGATCGGCGCTGAAATCCTCCCGTTCGACATAGATCTCCCGGGTCAGCGGCACAGCGCGCGCGCCGAGTTCGGGGCGCTTGGGATGCCGGGGAAGTTGCAGACTGTCCTCGCGGGCGGCGTCGAAATTGGTGAGCACCACTTTCAGCGGTCGCAGCACGCACATGGCGCGGGGGGCGTTGTGGTCAAGGTCTTCGCGGATGGCGTGTTCCAGCATGCGGATATCGACCAGGCTCTCGCCCCGGGCGACACCCGCCGCCGCGCAGAAATTGCGGATCGCGGCCGGCGTATAACCGCGCCGCTTCATGCCGGCGAGGGTCGGCATCCGCGGGTCGTCCCAGCCATCGACTTTGCCGCCATCGACCAGCGCGCGCAAATGGCGCTTGCCGAGCAGTGTGTAGCCGATCCGCAATTTGGCGAATTCGGTTTGTCCGGGAAGCACGTAGGGCGCGGCTTTCTCGTACCCCGCCGCGCGCGGCTCGGCGGTGGCGCGCAGCGACTCGATATCGAGATTGCGCAAAATCCAGTCGTACAGGGGACGATGGTCCTCGAATTCCAGTGTACACAGCGAATGGGTGATGTTTTCAATCGCGTCGGAGATGCAATGGGTGTAGTCGTAGGTCGGATAGATGCACCATTCCGTCCCGGTTTGATGGTGTGGCGCATGGCGTATCCGATACAGAATCGGATCCCGCAGATTCATGTTGGGAGAAGCCATATCGATTTTCGCGCGCAGGCTCAATTCGCCGTCGCCGAACTCGCCGGCGCGCATCCGCCGGAACAGCGCCAGGCTTTCCTCTGGATCGCGTTCGCGCCACGGGCTGTCCGCACCGGGTTGAGTGAGCGTGCCGCGGCGCTCCCTGGCCTGCTCCGGGGAAAGCGCGCACACATAGGCTTTGTCCTTTTCGATCAGCTGCCGGGCGAACTCGTACAACTGCCCGAAATACGCAGAGGAGAAGCGCACCTCGCCGTGCCAGCGGAAGCCCAGCCAGCGGATGCTTGCCTTGATCGCATCAATAAACTCTTGGCTTTCGCCGAGGGGATTGGTGTCGTCGAACCGAAGATTGCAATGGCCGCCGAACTCCTCAGCCAGCGAAAAATTCAAACAAATGGATTTGGCGTGGCCGATATGCAGATAACCGTTCGGCTCCGGCGGGAAACGGGTATGCACACGACCACCGTGCTTGCCGGAAGCCAAATCCCGAACGATCAGCTGGCGGATGAAGCCCATGGCTTCCGGTGTGCCGGCCGCTTTCGCGGGACTGCCGTCCGATTCGTTCATGCTGACCATTCGCCGGTTTCCGCGCCGCGGATTCATCGCGGCGGCAAAGCCGCTATTATAGCGACCTTGTTTCTCCATTCCGCAAAGCCGCCGCCAGTGAGGGCCCATCCATGATCGTGCTGCGAACCAATTTCGGTCCTATCCACATCGAACTCGATTTCGAGCAAGCGCCGCTCTCGGCGCAAAATTTTCAAGACTATGTCGAGCAGGGGTTTTACGATGGCACCCTATTCCACCGCGTGATCGACAATTTTATGATCCAGGGCGGCGGCTTCACCACCGGGCTAGTCTCCAAACGAGGCGGCAAGCCGATCCGCAACGAAGCCGACAACGGCTTGAAAAATCTCACCGGGACCATTGCCATGGCCCGCACCTCGGAGCCGCATTCGGCTTCTTCGCAATTTTTTATCAACGTGAGCGACAACGGTTTTCTCAACCACCGCGACCGCTCGCCCCAAGGCTGGGGCTATGCGGTATTCGGCAAAGTCGTCGTGGGAATGGACGTGGTCGAAAAAATCAAGACTTGCGCCACGACCTCCCAAGCGGGACACCGCGACGTGCCGGTGGAGGAAGTCGTCATCGAATCGGCCACGATCGAATCCGACGGCGACTGAGCAACGGCGGAGAGCGGCGAAGACGGCGGAATCATGGCCGCAGCGACCGCGAGCGACGGCGGCGAATCCATGCCCGGGACCGACGCGCCGGTCATTTTGATTTCCGATCTGCATTTGCAGGAGTCGCGGCCGGACATCACCCGCGCTTTCGTGGAGTTCATCCGCCGCATTCCGGCTGGCCGCCGGGATTTGTTCATTCTCGGCGACTTGTTCGAACTCTGGATCGGCGATGACGCGCCCTCGCCGCTCGCCGATGAAGTCGCGACCTCACTGGGTGGGTTGTCCGCGCGCGGGGTCGATATCCATCTGATGCATGGCAATCGGGACTTTCTTATCGGTGTGGATTATGCCGCGCGCTGTGGCGGCCAGTTGATCGAGGAACCCTTCGAACTGCGCGTGGGCGGCGCCGATTGGCTGCTGCTGCACGGCGACGCGCTTTGCACCGATGACACGGATTATCAGCAATTCCGCGCGCTGGTCAGAAGTCCAGATTGGCAACGCCGCTTCCTCGCCCGGCCCGTCACCGAGCGCCAAGCCTGGGCCGACCGCGCCAGGCGGGAAAGCAAAACCGCAACCCAAAAAAAGCCGGCCGCAATCATGGATGTCAACCAGGCGGCGGTGCAGAGGCTGGTTCGCGACAGCGGCCACCGGCGCATCCTCCACGGGCACACCCACCGGCCCGCGGTGCATGAGTTGCATGCACCCGAAACACCGGCCGAGGCGCCGGGCCAGCGCGTTGTGCTGGGAGACTGGGACCGCCAGGGCTGGTTTGCCGCCATCCACGGCGCCGAGGCATCCTTGCGGAGTTTTCCGCTGTAGCGGAAAGCATCCGCCATCGGCGATTTTGTATCGCCATGGGGACGAAGCCGCAGCTCAGCCGAATTTCGCGGCGGCGGGGGTCTGGATGTAACGCTCGAAGTGCGCTTCGGCCAAGCGCAGCAATTCGTCTTCGATCTCCGCCGCCAGTTCCGGCAGATTCCGCCCCTCGCACTCCGGTGTCAAACGCAGACCGAATTGGTCGAGATTGTCGATGCCCTCCACCCCCTTCTTGAGCAGGTTTTGCAGCCAAGAATAGGGCGATTGCGCCGAGTTGTGGGGAATTCTCAAGCGGTGCAAACCGGCCCGCAAACGATCCGGGGCGATGATTGTGAAGCGTGTTTCGAGAATCTGAATATTGAGCCGCTCGATCCGAGCCAACACGGCGCGCTTGGCGCCGTCGTCATAACTATTCCAGTCGATGACTTCAGCGGCGTAGCGCTTGCAGCCGCGGCAAACGCGGTCTCCCAGCGAAGTTGTCGAGCAAATGCCGATGCAGGGTGTGCGGGTGTCTGTCATGCGTCGCGGCATATTTTCCGGCGGGCTGATAGAATAACGGCAGATTGGGTGGGGATTTCAGTTTGTTGCAAGAATATCGCAAGCACGCCGCCGAACGGGCCGAACTCGGCATTCCGCCGCTGCCCTTGGCGGCCGGACAAGTCGCCGAACTGGTTGAATTACTCAAGCATCCACCCGCCGGCGAAGCCGATTTTTTGCTTGATCTCATCGCCAATAGGGTGCCGCCGGGCGTTGACGAAGCGGCCTATGTGAAAGCAGGCTTTCTCGATGCCCTCGCCCGCGGCGAAGCCGAATCACCGCTGATCGACCGTTTCAAAGCGGTGGAATTGCTTGGTGCCATGCTGGGCGGCTACAACGTCACTACCTTGGTCGAATTGCTGGACGATAGCGAATTGGCCGTCGCCGCAGCCGACCAGCTGCGCCATACATTGCTCATTTTCGACGCCTTTCACGATATCGAAGAACGCACCAAAAAGGGCAACGCCCAGGCCGCGCGTCTGCTGCGCAGCTGGGCCGACGCCGAATGGTTCACCTCCCGGACGCCGGTGCCGGAAAAATTGACCATGATCGTCTTCAAGGCTCCCGGCGAAACCAATACCGACGATCTGTCTCCGGCTCAAGACGCTTGGTCCCGGCCCGATATTCCGCTGCACGCCCTGGCGATGTACAAGAATCCCCGGGAAGGTGTCGCCAATGCCGTCGAACAGATCGAGGAACTGAAGAAAAGCGGCCATCCGGTGGTGCTCGTGGGCGATGTGATGGGCACCGGCTCCTCGCGCAAATCCGCCACCAATTCCGTGCTCTGGCATACCGGCGACGATATCCCCCACATTCCGAACAAACGCTCCGGCGGCGTTTGCATCGGCGGCAAAATGGCGCCGATTTTCTTCAACACCATGGAAGACGCCGGCGCCCTGCCCCTCGAATGCGATGTCGATCAACTGAATACCGGCGACATCATCGATATCGACCCCTACGCCGGCACCATTCACGCCCATGCCGGCGGCGAATTGTTGGCCGAATTTACGCTCAAGACCGAAGTGCTCCTCGATGAAGTGCGGGCCGGAGGCAGAATTCCCCTGATCATCGGCCGCGGACTCACCGGTCGGGCCAGGGCGGCGCTCGATTTGCCCGCCGGCGATGTGTTCCGTTCACCGGTGAGCGGCCAAGATTCGGACAAAGGCTATACCCTGGCCCAGAAAATGGTCGGCCGCGCCTGCGGAGTGGAAGGCGTGCGCCCAGGGAGTTATTGCGAGCCGCGCATGACCACGGTGGGCAGCCAAGACACCACCGGCCCGATGACCCGGGACGAACTGAAGGATCTCGCCTGCCTCGGCTTCTCGGCGGATTTGGTGATGCAATCCTTCTGCCACACCGCGGCCTACCCCAAGCCGGTGGATATCGAAACCCAGCATTCGCTGCCAGGCTTCTTCCAAACCCGCGGCGGCGTTTCCCTGCGCCCCGGCGACGGCATCATTCACAGTTGGATGAACCGCATGCTGCTACCCGACACCGTCGGCACCGGCGGCGATTCCCATACCCGCTTCCCAATCGGCATTTCCTTTCCCGCCGGCTCCGGGCTGGTCGCTTTCGCCGCCGCCACCGGCGTCATGCCTCTCGATATGCCGGAATCCGTGCTGGTGCGCTTCAAAGGCGAAATGCGGCCTGGCATCACCCTTCGCGATTTGGTCAATGCCATCCCCTACGCCGCCTTGCAGACCGGCGACCTGACCATCGCCAAGAAGGGCAAGAAAAACATCTTCTCGGGCCGGGTGCTGGAAATCGAGGGACTGCCGAAACTGAAGGTGGAACAGGCCTTCGAGATTTCCGACGCCTCGGCCGAACGTTCCGCCGGCGGCTGCACCATTCTGCTCGACCAGGAACCGATCATCGAGTATCTGCATTCCAATATCACCCTGCTGCGCTGGATGATCGACAATCACTACGGCGACGCCCGCACCCTCGAACGGCGCGCGCGGCAGATGGAGGCATGGCTGAAAAATCCGGCGCCGATGCAGCCGGACGCCGACGCCGAGTACCACAAGATACTGGAAATCGATCTCAACGAGATTACCGAGCCGCTGCTCGCCTGCCCCAACGACCCCGATGACATCAAGCCGCTGTCGGCCGTAGCGGGCACCCGGATCGATGAAGTCTTCATCGGTTCCTGCATGACCAATATCGGCCATTTCCGCGCCGCCGGCGAAGTGCTGCGGCAGGTGCAACCACCCCTGCCGACCCGCCTTTGGATCGCGCCGCCGACCAAAATGGACGAGCACCAATTGATGAGCGAAGGGGTTTACAGCATCTTCGGCACCTCCGGGGCGCGCACGGAACTGCCCGGCTGCTCGCTGTGCATGGGCAATCAAGCCCGGGTGGCGCCGAACTCCACCGTGGTTTCGACCTCGACCCGCAATTTCCCCAACCGCCTCGGCCCAGGCGCCAACGTTTTCCTCGCCTCCTCCGAACTCGCCGCGGTCAGCGCCGCCCTGGGCAAAATCCCCACCATGGCCGAGTACCTGTCCCACATGAAACCGATAGATACCATGTCCGACAACATCTACCGCTATCTCAACTTCAACGAAATCGATTCCTTCATGCAAGCCGCCGAACGCGCCAAATCCATCCCCCTAACCAACATCGCCGAAGTCGCCTGAATAGTGCCGGCTGGGCGGGTTCTTGCCGTTCTTTCACTGCTAAACGCTTTTTTGGACGATTTCGGTTATGTCGCGGGAGGCGCCTTCGCGGGCGCCGATGCGGCGCAGTTGGGCGCGCATCATGCGCTGGCGGTCTGAGTCAAATTTGCGCCAGCGGGTCAGGGGCGTGATCAGGCGCGCGGCGATTTGCGGATTGACGGCGTCGAGCGCCATGGCTTGCTCGCCGAGGAATTCATAGCCTGCGCCGGAGGCGTCGTGGAAATTGATGTGGTTCTGGCCGCAAAAGGCGCCGATTACGGCGCGCACCTTGTTCGGATTGCGCAGATCGAAATCCGCGTGCCGCAATAGCTCGCGCACTTGAGCCAATGTTCCGGGATGCGGCCGCGTCGCCTGCAAACTGAACCATTGGTCGACCACCAGCGGCTCGGCGCGCCATTGCGCGTGGAAGCTCGCCAGCGCCGCCTGGCAATCGCCTTCGCCAGCGCGACCGTGAACGAGGATTTGCAGGGCGGCGAGGTGGTCGGTCATATTGTCGGCCTGCTCGAACTGGCGGCGGCAGCGGTAGAGCCAGGCATGGTCTCCGGCACGAGTTGTTTTACCTTCCGCGCGAACCAAGGCCGACATTGCCAGATTGCGCAGTGATCTGGCGGCGATGGATTGTGCGTCCGCCCGGTATTCGCCGGCTACGGGAATGCTATGGAATAACTCCGCGAGCAATTCTTGCTGGCTTTCCGCCAAACTGTCGAGGAGAAACTCCCGCACCGTGTGAATCGCCTCCACATCGGCGGTTTCCGCTTGTTCAATCAGCCAGCTCTCGCTCGGCAGGCGCAGCAACTCGGCGAGCATGGCCCGACCCGCGCCGGCGCCGGGATTCAGCGCCTCACGAAGGAGATTCTCCCAAGCCTGGCGCAGCACTTCCGGCAGGCGCAGCGGAAGGTCGCCACGGAAGTCGGCTTGCAAATCCCGCATCACCAGCAGTGCCAGTTCCTGCCCGGCGTTCCAGCGGTTGAAGCCGTCGCTGTCGCAACTGGCGAGAAACAGCAGTTCTTCGGGCGAATAGCCGTACTTCAGCCGCACCGGCGCGCTGAAACCGCGCAGCAGCGAGGGCACGGGCGGTTCGGCGACGTCCTCGAACACGAAAGTCTCCGCCGGCTGGGTTACCGCCAACACCCGGTCGCGGCCGGCGGCGGCGGATTCACCCCTCAGCCGCAGTGGAATTTCAGCGCCGGTCGGGTCGAGCAAGCCCATGCGCAAAGGAATGTGGAACGGCTCTTTGCTTGCCTGGCCCGGCGTCGGCGGGCAGGATTGGCGCACACGCAATTCATAGCACCGCTTGGCGGCATCGTGGCGACCGTCCACTTCCAGCACCGGCGTGCCTGCTTGATGGTACCAGTTGCGGAATTGCGTCAAGTCGATGCCGCCCGCCTCTTCCATTGCCGCAACGAATTGCTCGATCGTCACCGCTTGGCCATCGTGCCGGCTGAAATACAGATCGGTGCCGGCGCGAAAGCGCTCGGGGCCGAGCAGGTTGCGAATCATGCGCACCACTTCGGCGCCTTTTTCGTAAATCGTGACTGTGTAGAAATTGGAGATTTCCATGTAGGAATCGGGCTGCACCGAATGCGCCATGGGACCGCCATCCTCGGCGAACTGTGCCGCGCGCAGAAAAGCCACATCCTGCACGCGCTTGACCGCGGGCGAATTCATATCGGCGCTGAATTCGCTGTCGCGGAATACCGTAAAGCCCTCCTTCAAGCTCAACTGGAACCAGTCGCGACAAGTAACCCGGTTACCCGACCAATTGTGGAAGTACTCATGGGCGACCACGGCCTCGACGCGCTGGAAGGCCCAATCGGTCTGGGTCTTCGGATTGGCCAGGATGCAGGAGGTATTGAAGATATTGAGGCCTTTGTTCTCCATGGCGCCCATGTTGAAATCGTCCACCGCGACGATCATGAAGATATCCAAATCATATTCGCGCCCGTATTGTTCCTCATCCCAGCGCATTGCCTTCTTCAAGGAGAGCATGGCGTGGCCGCATTTGTCGAGATCCTTCGGCTCGACAAAGATGCGCAGTTGCACTTCGCGCCCGGAAGCGGTCGTAAAGCGGTCGTCGAGTCTGACCAGATCGCCCGCGACCAAGGCGAACAAATAGCTGGGCTTGGGGAAAGGATCTTCCCATGTGCGCCAATGCCGCGCTGAGTCTCCACCTTCATCGACACAGTTGCCGTTGGAAAGCAGCACCGGATATTTGTCGCGGTCGGCGCGAATGGTGGTGACGAATTTCGACATGACATCGGGACGGTCGAGATAGTAAGTGATGCGGCGGAACCCTTCCGCTTCGCATTGGGTGCAAAACATCTTGCGCGATTTGTAAAGGCCCTCCAAAGCGGTGTTGTTCTGCGGCTCAATGCGCGTGCGGCAGCGCAGCTCGAAGGTTTCGCCGCCATCCGCGGTCAGCGCGCGTAAATTCGGAATGTGCAGGGTTTCCCCTTCCGTCCGGTAATCGGCGGGACCCAATTCGCGGCCGTCGAGGCGCAATTCCTCCAGCGCGAGTTCGCGGCCTTGCAATTCCAAGGTGTCGGTGTCGGGGCCGCTGAAGGCCGGATTGCGCCGGATTCGCAGCCGGGACTCCACCACCGTGTGGGTCTCGTACAAATCGAAATCAAGTTCGGTGCGGTCAATGGTGAACGGCGGCGGCTGATAGTCGCGCAAATAGGTCGTGCGCGCTTGGGCTTCTTTCATACTACGCGGCTCCTTTCCACCGCCCGACCCACAGTCGGATGTGGCCAAATCGAATGCCGCTATCTTACAACGTCCGCGCGCGACGGCGGGATGCTAGAGTCTCTACTCGACCGCCGCGGTCCGCAGTTCGACTTCATAGCCGCCGAAGCGGCGCAGATTGATCACACCTTGATCGAAGATCAGATACTGCCCCTTGATGCCCAGCAGGATGCCGCCGATCTGCGCTTCCTTGTCGAAACTGAGGGAGTTCGGCTTGGCCGGATACCGTAGCACGGGATAATGGATCCTCACCGGGTCGAGTCCGGTGAGCACGCGGATGGCAAAGAAACCGAAGCGTTCGGCGAGTTCGTCGATGCCGGTCTGGCAGGCAGCGATCAGGCGCTCTTTCTCCACGGGAAGATCCAGCGGCTCGGCCTCGCCTTTGAGCATGTCGCGCCAGTTGGTTTTGTCGGCGACCTCGCGCTTGAAAAGCACTTCCAGCCAGCCCGACTGCATGCGGCTGCGGACGCGGATAATCGCCAGCGCCTGGGTGGCACCTTGGTCGATCCAGCGGGTCGGCACCTGCACCGAGCGGGTAATGCCGACCTTCAACCCGGAGGAATTGGCCAGGTAAACAATATGGTCGCGCATGCAAACTTCTTCGCCCCAATCCGGCTCGCGGCAACTGCCTTGCTCGAAATGGCACTTTTCCGGGTGGATGATGCAGGAGTCGCATTGCGCGAGTTTGCGGAAACAGCGGTAGCAGTAGCCTTGGTTGAAGCTTTTTCTGGTTTTGCGACCGCAATGGACGCAGTAAATCTTGCCGCTATACCTAAGTTGCACGGGCTTGCCGATCCATTCATTCAACGATACCCGCCGCTCCGACAACACCATTGAGTAGGCCACCGGCTCCTCCAAGCGGGTGGCCATTTTGCACAGCACCCCGTCGGCGACGGGACTGACCGCGGTGTCCGGTAAATCGAGCATGGCGATTATTCCGTTTTGGCCCGCACGATCAGCGCGGCGGCCACGACCATACCGAGGAAAAGCCCGGCGAGCAATCCACCAAGATGCGCCGCCGTGGCGATCCAGGAAGACGCCAGCAATTCCATCGCCACCAGCATCACGATGAAAACGATGAAAATCTGATCGCTGAGGATTTTCTTTGCGCTCGGAAAAATGCGTTGCAGTATCCAAGCATAGCCGAGCAGTCCATAAACCACCCCGGACATGCCACCGAAGTTATTGCCGCCGCCAAGCAGGTACTGCGCGGTGTTGGCGGTGAAGGAAGCGAACAACACCATCGTCGGATAAAGCCAGCGCGCCTGCCGCGGCTCGAGCTGGCGACCGAAGTACCACAGCCACAGCATATTGAACAGCAAATGCAATTCGCCGAAATGCAAAAACATCGGCGCCAGCGCCCGCGCGAACAGTAGCGGATTGCCGAGCCCGGCGAACAATGCGCCCAGGCTTTCCGTCGCCAGCATAGGATAGAAGAGAAAATCCACCCGCCACGCTTCCGCCCCCAAGCGGCTCACCGCCGCTACCAGCACGCAAGTCAAAATCAACAGCATGGTGAATGGACACAGCAGGATCTCCTTGAAAACCGCATTCGGCCAGCCGGCGGGATGGAACAGCGGGCGCCGCAAACCTGGCGGCACTCCTTCTTCTTCGGCCAACTCCAGCCAGATTTTCCAAGCCTCGCGCACGAAGTAGGAATCTTTTTCGCTGCGCACCCAAATGATCTGATGACCCGCTTCCTCGTTGATGCGATGGACGATGCCGCGCCGCGACAGCACTTGGCTGAAGGCGAACAAATCGATATCGATGGGTAGAACGATCGCTTTAATCATGGTTTCCGGCGAAGCGGCTGCCCCAACCGAGTTTGCTACGGCAGGCTTGATAGCTGGTGTAATCCAGCGGATGGATGAGATGCAGCGAACGGTTGCTCTTGCGCACCAGAATCTTGTCCCCGGCGCGCACCGGAGAGCGCACTTGGCCATCGCAGCTCAATTGCGTTTCGAGCTCGCCCTTGGGGCCGACGATCAAGCGAATTTCGCTGTTGCCGTCCACCACCAAAGGACGGCTGCTGAGCGAATGCGGATTCATCGGCGCCAGCACCAGGGCATCAAGCCGCGGATGCATGATCGGCCCGCCGGCGGACAAGGCGTAGGCGGTGGAGCCGGTGGGTGTCGCGACGATTAGTCCATCGGACTCTTGGCTGTACACGAATTGCCCGTCGATAAACAATTCAAAGGAAATCATTTGCGCGGCCCGGCCCGGATGCAGCACCACATCGTTCAAGGCGCGGCCGGCGGCCTCGCCGCCGGCCGCGCGGGCCACCTCGGCCTCAAGCAGAAACCGACCCTCGGTGAGGTATTGACCATCGAGCACCGCGCCTATCCGCTGTTCGAGTTCGTTGGGCAGCACGTCGGTCAAAAAACCAAGCCGACCACGGTTGACACCGATCACCGGCACACCGAAAACATGCCTCGCCACGTGCAGCAAACTGCCGTCTCCCCCCACCACCACCACCAGATCGCAGTGCTCGGCCAGTTCATCCACCGCCACGACCCGGGCCCGTGGCTGGCGTAACATATCCTTGGTGACTTGGTCGTAGACGATGTTTCTGCCCTTGGACTGCAAAAAGTCGCGCAAACGGCGCAAGGTTTCCACGGCGCCGTCGCGGCCGGGCCTTCCGATTACGCCAATGGTGTTGAAATCCGCCATGTCGCCGTCTGCAGCGGGTCGAGGAAAATCGAGAACGGGCGAGGAGTATAGCTTATCCCGGATAGTGCGGGAGTTAACTGAAGTATCCCATTGCTGGCGCAGTATCCGGGGTATGAGCTTGGCTTATCGCGTGAACTGCAGGTTCAGCGGGCGGGGCAGATAGATGACATCCCCTTCGACTTGGTAGGCCAGAAAAATTTGCAGTTGGAGTCCGTCGAGTTCGGCTCCGACCGGAAAACCATCGACGATATGGAAGCGCTCCAACGGTCGCAGCGGCCGCTCGACTGTGGCGGAACGCAGGTCGCCGAGGGTGCCGTCCCAGGACGTGAGACCGATGTCCCGGTCCAATTGCTGGAACTGCACGGAATCCTCTGTAATCAGAACATGAAAGCTGCCGATGCGGCCGATGTGGTCCGGATCGACTTCGACTTCGGCCAACAGCCGCAGCGTATCGCCCACCCGCGCGGTGCCGGTGTACGCCAACCCATCATTGACTTGACCGGCTAAGGCCAAGCGCGCGGTGGTGACTGCACCGATGAAGCTTACACCCGCCGCCAAGGGTGGTGCGGGCATTGCGCGTTCATGCCAAAGCGCTATCTGCGGGGCGACGATATTAAGCGAGGTCACCGCATCCGCCGCCATCTCGCCTTCTGCGGCGCGGCCGCAGGCGAAATCGCCGCAGCGCAGTTCGGGATTGGAAAACAATCCCGTGCGGTCGGCAACGGAGAAACTCGCCGGCGTGGCCATGATCGTAGCGAAGGCGTTATCGACGCCGTAGCCGGTGGAAAAATCGAAAGTGCCACCGGTGCCGTCTTCCCGATGGGAATGCGTCAGCCCCATCAAATGGCCCAATTCATGGACCAGCACCAGATCTTCCAAACAATCAACGGCGACCCAGGCGTAACCAAAGTTCTTTTCCAGCGGATTGCCGAAATCGCCCTGCAGGCCAAATCCGCCCACCGGCGCCAAACCGCAGCGCCCGCCGCGGGGATCAACGCCGAAAAGCACCACAAGATCCGCCCCGTAACGCTGCCGCAGCGCGCCAACGCCGGCGAAGGCGCCGTATGAACCGCTGAGCAATTCGTCCAGCGCCGCATCCACGGTCATTTCTGTCGCCTGCGGTAGAAGCTGGAAAAGTACCGGCCGCAATCGAATGCGCGCCCCGCTGTTGTGCCAGGCGAGATTGGCTTCGTTGATGAAATGATTGATGCGGTTTTCCAGCGCGCCGGGATACCGCGCCGCGGCCGCCGGCGTATACAGCGCCATGAAATCGATTTCGGCGGGAGTGTGGTCCACGGACGCGGCATCGGCCGGGTCGGTGCCGCGCAGCGCCTCGATGAAATCGCTGCTGCCATCACCATCACCGTCGGTCAAGGTATCGCGCGCCACCGGGAGCGATGAATCGACGCGCAGATCGCTAACCAAGGCCGAGGCGATCAACTCGGGACGGCTGCGCCGCGAAGTCGCCACGGTAACGGTGAATGCTATGCCGCTACCGGCCGGCAACGTGCCGAATTCACAGTAGAGGATTTCCTGCCCCGAAAAACTCGGCTGCCGCCGACATTGTTCCGGCGCCGCGATCAAGCGCGTGTTTTCCAGCAGGAAATAGATTTCCAGGGAAACATCCGCTCTCGCGGCGACTCCCTTGTTCTCCAGCGAGTAATGAACGTCGACTTGATTGCCGACCACCACGCCGGCGCCGGAGAATCGCTGGGTCAGGCGGAGTCCGCCCTGATCGACGGCGGTTGCGGGTGCTCGCTCCGCAATCGGCAGGCTATCCGTGGCGGCCCCCGCAAAACAGGACAGCAGCCAGACCAGCAGGGCCGTGCGGGAAAATTTGCGATTCAACTCGCTCATCGATAGCAACGGGAACGGGCATTGCGCCACTTGTGGGAATTTTTACCAATTATTTTGTTACACTCAAGCCCATTTAGCGGCCATTGGCCGCATATCCGCATCACGAATGCGCCGCAAACCGCCGGCGCGACCGAACTGAAAAACGGCTTCGGTGGATCATCCCCCGAAAGGATAAACAGCATGGCTTATGTGGATGGTTTCGTGCTGGCGGTTCCCACCTCCAAGCGGCAGGAGTTTATCGAGCACGCCGAACTCGTGGACCGCCTCATCAAGGAATGCGGCGCCAGCCGTATCGTGGAGTGCTGGGAAGATGACGTGCAGAACGGCAAAGTCACCGATTTCCGCCGGTCGGTTCAGGCGAACAAGGACGAAAGCATCGTCTTCGCCTGGATTGAGTGGCCCGACAAAGCCACCCGCGATGCGGGCATGGAGAAAATGCAACAGCATGTCGCGGGCGACGAGCGCTGGGACCCGGAAAAGTACCCGCCTCCCTTCGATGGCAAGAGAATGGTCTGGGGCGGCTTCACCCAAGTGGTCGAAATCTGATCCAACCACCGGATTGACCCCGAGGCCGCCGCCAGCGGATTCGACAGCGATTTTGCTATACGGCTGGTTGCGAAGGGCTGGTCGGGACGGCGGGATTTGAACCCACGACCACTACACCCCCAGTGTAGTGCGCTACCAGACTGCGCCACGTCCCGATTTTGGTGAACCGTCGCCGACAACGGCGAGGGGGGCGAAGTCTACCATATCCCGCCGAAACCGAGCGCTGCACCGCCGGCGATTATTTTGTTTGCGCGCTCGCGCCCAGCCCATCGGCCCGCCCGCGGGGGCACCCTTACAACAGCTTGATCACTTCGTTCAGTTCACGCGCGAGCGCGGCGATTTCCGATGTATTCGCGGGGGGATCGCGGGATTCCCCGTTCAGTTTGCGCCGCGCGCCCTCAATGGTCAAACCCTGGTCGTAGAGCAGACTGCGGATGCTGCGCACCAACACCACATCGCGCATTCGATAATAGCGCCGGTTGCCGGCGCGCCGATCTGGTCGCAATCCGGGAAACTCCTTTTCCCAATAGCGCAGCACATGGGGCTTGACGTCGCAGAGTCGGCTGACCTCGCCGATGGCGAAGTAGCGCCTTGGGGGGATGCTCGGCAGGGAGGCGCTATCCATTCGCTCCGTCATAGTTTTCCACGTGGGACTTCAGCTTCAGCCCCGGTCGAAAGGTCACCACCCGGCGCGGCGCGATCGGAATCTCCACCCCCGTTTTGGGGTTCCTGCCCGGGCGCTGCTTTTTGTCGCGCAACTCGAAATTGCCGAAACCGGAAAGCTTCACCGGCTGGTTCCGCTCCAGGGAAAGGCGTATCTCCTCGAAGAATTGCTCGACGAGTTCTTTGGATTCGCGTTTGTTCAAGCCGAGTTCCCGGAATAGGTGTTCAACTAAGTCCGCCTTGGTCAACGACTTGCCGCCCATTGGAATCCCCAGAGTCGATTGCGTGTGATCAACTGCGCAAAGAAGCGTTAAATTTTTCTTCTAGCCTCTTGATCGCGCTATCAATTATTCTATCGATTTCATGGTCGTCAAGGGTGCGTGAAGGATGTTGCCAAGTCAAGCCTAGGGTGATGCTTTTGTCCCCTGCCGGCACTGCGCCGCCGCGATAGACATCAAGCACCCGCAGACTCGTCAGCAGCGGCCCGGCGGCTTCGCGCGCGGTATGTTCGATCTCGGCGGCGGCGAACCTTTCGGCGACCACAACCGACAAATCGCGATTCACTTCCGGGTAGCGGGAGGGCTCCGAGGCAACCGGCACCGACTTTCTGCGCAGCGCATCAAGCCGCGCTTCAAAGACGAAGCAAAGTGGCAGTTCAAGCGTCCGCCGCAAACCGGGGTGCAGGGCACCCACCACGCCGGCGAATTCTCCGTCGAGCAGCACTTCCGCGCACTGACCGGGATGCAGGCCCGGATGATGCGCGGCGGTGAAAGTCAATCCGCTGCCGCCACCAAGCCCAAACAACGATTCCAAATCGCCTTTGATGTCGTAGAAATCCGCCGCCGCACCGGAATGGCTCCAATTCTTTGCTTCTCTCGCACCGCAGATCAAACCGGCGAGCATGGTTTGCTGACGAAAACCGCCGGTCTGCCGCGCGAATACCAAGCCGGATTCGAACAAGCGCAAATCTTCCCTGCGCCGCTTGAGATTTTGGCGCAGGGTTTGCACCAATCCCGGCAGCAGGCTGCCGCGCATGATCGACATCTCTTGGGAGATCGGATTTTGCAATTCCACCGGCTCGACGTCATCAGCACTGAAAGCGGCGGCGAGCCGCGGATCGATAAAGCTGTAAGTTATGATTTCCTGATAACCCAGCGCGGCCAGATGCGCGCGCATGCGTTCATGGCCCACGACACCCTCCGGGGCCGGGCTCATGCGCGGCTGCTGCAATCCCATGGCCGGCGGCAGTTTGTCGTAGCCATGAATGCGGGCGATCTCTTCGATCAGATCCGCTTCGATGGCGATATCGAAACGGTGTGAAGGTACCTCCATCGTGATGCCGGCACCGTTTTGTTGCAGCACAACGAAACCAAGCCGCTGGAAAATCGCCAATACATCCGCGCGGGGAATATCGATACCGAGCAAGCGTCGAACGGTGGCGTATCGCAGCGTTATCCGGCGAGTTTCGGGAATTTCGCCGAGCGCTGCGGTGACCGGCCCGGCCCGGCCGCCGCAGATCTCAAGCAGCAATTCGGTGGCCCGCGCCATGGCGCGGCCTTGCAGCTGATAATCGACGCCGCGTTCATAACGCTGGGACGCGTCGGTTTGCAGCCCCAAGCCGCGGGCGCGGCCGGCAATGGCGGCGGGCGCGAAGGCGGCGCATTCGAGAAACACATCGCGGGTCTTGTCGCCGACAGCGGTGCGCAAGCCGCCCATAACACCCGCCATGGCGACGGCGCCTTCGCCGTCGGCGATCACCAGCGCATCCGCTTGCAATTCGATGAGTTTACCGTCGAGCAGCGTGATCTGTTCTCCGGGGCGGGCCAAGCGCACATCGATACCATCCCGCAATTTTTCAAAGTCGAAAGCGTGCAGTGGCTGGCCGAGTTCTAGCAAAACGAAATTGGTGACATCCACCACCGGATCGATGCAACGCAGGCCGCCGCGGCGCAGTTTTTCCCGCATCCACAGCGGAGTTTCCGCTTCGAGATCAATGCCGCGGATGATCCGGCCCAAATAGCGCGGGCACCCATTGCCCGCGGAAATGCGCACTGGAAATTTGTCGGCGATCGTGGCCTCGGGTTCTCTTTGCGGCGGCTGTTGGATTTCCCTGTCGAAAACCGCACCCAGATCCCGGGCGATTCCGAGCATTCCCAGGCAATCGCCGCGATTCGGCGTCAGATCCAGCGCGATACTATGGTCGTCCAGCGCGAGAAATTCCCGCAAATCGGCGCCAAGCGGCGCATCTTCGGGCAGTTCCAGCAGTCCAATGGAAGTTTCCGCCATACCCAATTCCGCCGCCGAACAAAGCATGCCGACGGACTCGACACCACGGATTTCGGCGGCGGTTATTTCCCTGAGTTCGCGTTCCCGAATTTCGCCGCCGGCGACCGCCGGCAACCGCGCGCCCGGGGGGGCGTAAGCCGCTTTCAGACCGACCGTTACGTTGGGCGCGCCGCAAACCGCTCGCGATTCGGCGCCGGCGGCGCGAATCCGGCAGACCCGCAATGTAGCGACCGCGGGATGCGGCTCCGCGGCAACCACCTCAGCCACGCGCACACCAGTAAAGTCGGCGGCGACGCTTTCGCAGCCATCCACTTCCAGGCCGGCCATGGTCAAGCGCCGCCTCAATTCGGCGCTGTCAACCGGTGGATTCACCCATTCCCGCAGCCAAGCCTCGCTGAATTTCACGACCGCTGCCCACGTTCGTTGAACTGTTCCAGAAAGCGCGTATCGTTCTCGAAAAATTTGCGCAAATCGCCGACCTGGTAGCGCAACATCGCCAGCCGCTCGACACCCAGCCCGAAAGCGAAGCCGTTGTAAACCAGCGGATCGACACCGGACATTTCCAACACCCGGGGATGCACCATGCCGCAACCCATCACCTCGAGCCAGCCGGTGCGGGAACAAATGCGGCAACCGGCGGCGGCGCAGCGCACACAGCCGATATCAACTTCGGCCGACGGCTCGGTGAAGGGGAAGTACGAGGGCCGGAAACGCACTTCGACCGCCTCCTCGAAAAAGGCCCGCAGAAAAGCGATGATCGCGCCCTTCATATCCGACATGCCCACTTCCTCGTCCACCAGCAGACCTTCCACTTGGTGGAACATCGGCGTATGGGTGAGATCGGAGTCGCAGCGGTACACGCGACCGGGACAAATCATGCGGAACGGCGCCTCGCCCCGCTCCATGACGCGGACCTGCACCGGTGAAGTATGAGTGCGCAGTACCGTTCCCGGCTCAATATAGAACGTATCGTGCATGGCCCGGGCGGGATGGTTGACGGGGATATTCAGCGCCTCGAAATTATGGTACTCGTCCTCGATTTCCGGCCCTTCGACCACATCGTAGCCGGCGCCGCGGAAAATACGGGTGATGCGGTCAATGGTCATGGCGACCGGGTGCAATCCACCGCCGGCGCGCCGCCGGCCCGGCAGGCTGATATCGATTTTCTCCGCCCGCAGACCGGTGTCGAGGGCTTCGCGGGCGAGTTCGCGGCGGCGCTCTTCGATCGCTTCCAGCAACAGGGATTTCGCGCGATTGATCTCGCGACCGGCGGCGGGCCTTTCCGCCGCGGGCAGCGCGCCGAGATTTTTCAACTGGGCGGTGAACAAGCCTTTGCGGCCGAGATAACAAACTCTGAGCGCGTCGAGAGATTTTTCGTCACCGCTGCTCCCAACCGCGCCGAGGGCCTCGGCGGCAAGATCGTCGAAGTCCGTCACGAGGCTCTCCATAATTCGACCGAAGCCCGGTGCTGGGTTCCGGCGGACTGGACTCAGGTCTTCAGGTTCAGGCGGTCAGGGCGGCTTTCGCTTGGTCGACGATCGCGGCGAAGGCGGGCTTGTCCCGCACGGCGAGATCGGCCAATACGCGGCGGTCGATTTCGATATTGCCCTTCTTCAGTCCGGCAACCAGTTGACTGTAATTGATGCCGCACTCGCGGGCTTGGGCATTGATTCGGGTAATCCACAAACTGCGGAACACCCGCTTGCGCGCCCGGCGGTCGCGGTAGGCGTATTGGGCCGCCCTGGTTACAGCCTGCTTGGCGACGCGGAAAACCCGGTTGCGGGCTCCGTAGTAACCCTTCGCCTGCTCCAATACCTTCTTGTGGCGGCGCCTGGCCACTACGCCCCGTTTCACTCGTGCCACTTGCGTTCTCCTCGCGGGCTGGTTTGGACCCTGCCGCTTGTTTGTCTAACAGGCTGCCGAAAACCCCCGCGAATCGCAGAGATCATTACGCTCCAAGCCACTGCCAACCAATGGCTTGGGCTACTTCTCGCCGAGCATGCGCTTGACCGCCTTCACATCCGCGGCGTCCACCGGGGATACACCGCGCAAATGCCGTTTGCGCTTGGTTTTCATCTTGGTGCGGATATGGCTCAAATTGGCGGACTTGCGCTTGAAGCCCGCCCCAGTGGCCTTGAATCGCTTCGCTGCGCTGCGCTTCGTTTTCGGTTTTATACTGCTCACTTTACCGCTCCAACCCTGTTTGGCCCTGTCCCGGCCCCGCTTCGCCCCTGTCAGGCTTTCGCCCTTGGCCGCCTGTCGCCTTGCATCTATTTCGTGTTGTTTTCGTCTCGTCCTGAACCTGTTCGCCCCGCGACCGTTCCGCTTTGCCATCGCTTCGGGCCACGGAGCAAATGCGCCGCCCGGCGGCGACCACGGCTATCGCGGCTTTTTGACCGGCGCCAGCACCATGACGATTTGGCGGCCTTCCATTTTGGGCTCCTGCTCCACCGTGCCGTATTCGCTCAAATCCTCGCGAATGCGCTCCACCAGCTCCTGGCCGATACGCTGGTGGGCCATTTCCCGCCCGCGAAACCGCAGCGAAACTTTGGTCTTGTCACCGTCGGAAAGAAAGCGGACGAGGTTGCGCAACTTGATATTGTAGTCACCTTCCTCAGTGCCCGGCCTGAATTTCACTTCCTTGACATGCACCCGCCGCTGTTTTTTGCGGTTCGCGGCGCGCTGCTTTTTCAGATCGAAGACGTGTTTGCCGTAATCCAGAATTTTGCAAACCGGCGGGTCCGCGTCGGGGACAATCAACACCAAGTCCAATTGGGCTTCGGCGGCGGCGCTGCGCGCCTCCTCGATGGGGACAATCCCCACCTGACCGCCATCGGCACCGATCAGCCGCACCCGCGGCTTGTCGATGTCATCGTTGATGATCGACTTCTTGGAGTCGCTCCTCATGTTTTCAGCACTTTGTCAGCACTCGGGACCTCATATTCCCGCTCAAGAGTTCAGTAGGCCGAAGGCGCTGTCGGAGCTGGCGCGGCCGAAATTGTTGATATCCGCGCCCAAGCGTTCGGAAAATTCGTCGAGAGTCATTTTGCCCAGATCTTCACCTCCCCTCGTCTTCCCCCCGGTTTCTCCCCTTTTCCGCACCGACACAGTGCCGGATTCCGCTTCGCGGTCTCCGGCGACGAGCAGATAGGGCACCTTCGCCATCGAATGCTCGCGGATTTTAAAGCCGATCTTTTCGTTTCTCAAGTCCGAAGCCACCCTGAAACCCTTGCTTTTCAGCGAATCTTCGACTTTCCGGCAATAGGCCGCCTGGTTGTCGGTGATGCACATGACCACCGCCTGCACCGGCGCCAGCCAAGTCGGCAGCGCGCCACCGTAGTGCTCGATCAACACGCCGATAAAGCGCTCGAACGAACCCAGCGCGGCGCGATGCAGCATGACCGGAACCCGGCGGCTGTTGTCTTCGGCCACATACTGGGCACCCAACCTTTCCGGGGTGAAAAAATCCACCTGCATGGTGCCGCATTGTTGCAGCCGGCCCATGCAGTCGCGCAGCGAGTATTCGATCTTGGGGCCGTAAAACGCGCCTTCTCCCGGCACCAATTCCCAGTCGAGGCCGGTGGCGTCGAGGGCTTGCCGCAGGGCGTCTTCGGCCTGGTCCCACAAGGCGTCGGAACCAACCCGCTTGGCCGGGCGCGTGGACAGCCGCAGCAGCACATCATCGAAGCCGAAATCCCGGTACACGCGGAACAGCAGGCGCATGAAATCCGCGACTTCCCCTTGAATCTGCTCTTCGGTGCAGAAGATATGACCGTCATCCTGCACGAAATTTCTCACCCGCATGAGTCCGTGCATGCTGCCCGAGGGTTCATAGCGGTGGCAGGAGCCGAATTCCGCCAACCGCAGGGGCAGATCGCGGTAGCTTTTCAGCCCCTGGTTGAACACCTGCACATGACAGGGGCAATTCATCGGCTTGATGGCGTAGCGGCGGTTGTCCGATTCCACGGTGAACATTTCTTCCGAGAATTTGGCCGCGTGGCCCGATTTCTCCCACAGCGAATAATCCACCAGCTGGGGCGTATTGATTTCGAGATAGCCGTTTTCGTCCTGCACCCGCTTCATATAGGACTGGATCACTTGATAGACGGTCCAGCCGCGGGGATGCCAGAACACCATGCCCGGCGCTTCCTGCTGGAAGTGGAACAGGCCCAGTTGCTTGCCGAGCTTGCGGTGGTCGCGTTTTTCGGCTTCCTCGAGGCGTTTCAGATACAGCCGCAATTGCTTGGCGTCGGGCCAGGCGGTGCCGTAAATGCGCTGCAACATTTCCCGGCTGGAATCGCCCCGCCAGTAGGCTCCCGCGACCGAAGTCAGCTTGAAGGCCTTGAATTTGCCCGTGCTCGGCACATGGGGGCCGCGGCAGAGATCGATGAATTCGCCTTGGCGGTAAAACGACAAAGGTTCGTCGGAAGGAATCGATTCGATGATTTCGACTTTGTATTCCTCGCCCATGCCGCGGAACAGTTCCACCGCTTCGTCACGCTCGAGCACATCGCGCCGCACTTCGAGATTTTCGGCGACGATTTCCGCCATGGTTCTTTCGATGGCGGCGAGATCGTCCGGGGTGAAGGGTCTGCTGTAGGCGAAATCGTAATAAAAGCCGTCTTCGACGACCGGGCCGATGGTGACCTGGGCATCTGGAAACAGCCGCTGCACCGCTTGGGCCATGAGATGGGCGCAGGAGTGGCGCAGCACTTCCAGCCCGTCCGGGTCGCGGGCGGTGACGATGGCCACGGAAGCGTCCGCCTCGATGACATGGGATGTGTCAACGAGCTCGTCACCGACGCGCCCGGCCAAAGCTGCCTTGGCGAGGCCCGGACCGATGGAGTGCGCAACCTCGGCGACGGAAACCGGCCCCGGATAATTTTTGCTGCTGCCGTCCGGCAAGGTAACCGTCAGCATGGTTGTTCCCGCAAATAGCCCGCAAAAAGTAACGTCAGTTCCGCCGCGCGGCCCTATTGGAACGTTGGCTGGAATTGCTTCCGCCCGCGACTTCGCGCTCGGCACCGACAGTTCGCCGCCGTTGGTCCGCGCCCGGGGTTCGAATCCCGATGCACGACCTCGGCGCCCGGCCACCATCCGCACCCCGGAACCGCGGTCGGTTTCCGCGAGCCGGTTCGGGAAAGCGAGCCGACGATCCACCGCGCGAATTGGTAGGCACGACCAGATTCGAACTGGTGACCTCTACCATGTCAAGGTAGCGCTCTAACCAACTGAGCTACGCGCCTGCAATCCGTCAATCGCCGTCAATCACCCGGGGTTCCGTGGCAAACACCCGGCGGCTTCCCGGCGGCGGGCGCAATTATACGGATTCCCCGTCAACCCTGCCAAATCCGCGGCCCATTTATTGGGGATTATATCGAATAGTCACATTTTTTCTTGCAATCCGCTCCTAAAAAACCTATCTTACAGTCACACGAGAGGATTGAAAATGGCTCACAAGGTGCCAGGAAAATCGCGCCGCAAGGGATTGACCTTTGTGGATGTTGCCGACATGTTCCGCGATGAAGATGCGGCGCGGAACTGGATCGCTTCGCGGCGTTGGCCAAACGGCCCGCATTGTCCCCGTTGCGGCTCCACCAATGTCCAATCGGGGATCAAGCACAAAACCATGACGCATCGCTGCCGGGAGAAGGCGTGCGGCAAGCGGATGTTCTCGATCAAGACAGGGACGGTTATGGAGGGATCACGCCTCAAGTATCGTGCATGGGCCATCGGCATCTACCTATTCACCACAAACATCAAGGGTGTTTCGTCCATGCGCCTTGCGCGGGAACTCGGCATCAGTCAGAAAGCGGCGTGGTTCATGCTTCACCGGCTGCGGCTGGCGTTCGATGCGGAAACCGGGCCGTATGCCGGCCCGGTCGAAGTGGACGAAACCTACTTCGGGGGCAAGCGCAAGAACATGCCAACCGGAAACGGAAGGAACTCGAAGGTCGCGGCGCGGTCGGCAAGACCGCCGTTGTCGGCGTGAAGGATCGGGTAACAGGCCGCGTTACTGCCCATCCAATCCAGTCGGCCGATAGCGATACGCTGCAGGACTTCGTGACAGACTGCACCATCAAAGGCGGGACCATCTACAGTGACGACGCGCGGGCCTACCGTGGCATGAGGGACAGGGAACACGAGGCGGTGCGGCACAGCGTTGGCGAGTATGTCAGGGACAAGGCGCACACCAACGGAATCGAATCTCATTGGGCCATGATGAAGCGCGGGTTCAATGGCATCTATCACAAGATGTCGCCGAAGCACTTGGACCGCTACACGCAGGAATTTGCGGGCCGTCATAACGCGAGAGAGTCGGACACGATTGACCAGATGTCGGGCATCGTCGCGGGCATGACCGACAAGCGGCTGCGCTACCGTGAACTGATCGCCGATAACGGTCTCGACAACGGAGCTCGGGACACGGCCCACTGATATGTCCCGCAAAGCGGATAGCGGCCCTATTCAAAGGCGTCCGTGATGAACTCAAGCACGATGGCATCTTTTCGGCGCACGACAAGATCACACTGGACGCTCGCTCGCTCGCATGGGTTGTCGGGCAACTACTGCCTGTGGGTGGACTCGGCGGCGGACTTCGACTCGTCGCGGCTGAACAGGCGAGTAGCTGCGTTGGACTGGTTGCGGCTTCGTGCTGCTGGCCCTGCTCTTCCACGCATCGACCAACTTGGCGGAAACGATCTCAAGCGGCAAGTACCCCAGCTACAAGGACTACCAGGCCAGTACGCCACGCCTGACCCCCATTCGGATCAGGCGCTCACAAGCCAGTCGCTGAAGCATGTCAGTAGCGGCTGCGCGTCTTCGTTCGCGCCAGCGAAACTCCAACGCGCCAACGGCGCCTTGACCCTGCACTTTGCCCGGTTGTCTAATGGCTGGCAACTTCAAGGGGACCGCGGGCCGTGACCACCCTCAACTTCAAGGGCAGGGTTTTCGTCGAGAACCATCACTTGGCGGTGCCCTACCATGAGCTGAAGCCGATGCGGGCCAAGGGGCTGTCCGAGCGGGCCAGCCTGCACGACAACCTGATCCTGCACGGTGACAACTTGGCGGCGCTGAAGGCGCTGCTCCCCACCTACCACCGCAAGGTCAAGTGCATTTTCATCGACCCGCCCTACAACACGGGCAACGAGGGCTGGGCCTACAACGACCGCGTGAACTCGCCGATGATGCAGGACTGGCTTGGCAAGGTGGTGGACCGGGACGACCTGACCCGGCACGACAAGTGGTGCTGCATGATGCTGCCGCGCCTCAAGCTGCTGCGGGAGCTGCTCACCGACGACGGCGCGATTTTTATCACCATCGACGACAACGAGGTGCATCGGCTGCGGTGCTTGATGGATGACGTGTTTGGGGAAGACAATTTTGTTGCGAACGTGGTCTGGCATCATCGGAAGAGCAAGCAGAACGACATCGGGGTGTCGCTTGGCCACAATCACATCCTGTGGTACGCGAGAGACCAAAGGCATTTCGAGTTCCGTGCACTTCCCGTGGACGAGAGCGATTTCTCCAACCCCGACAATGATCAACGCGGACCATGGGCCATGGACCCGATGGATGCTCCAAATGTGCGGGCTAATCTGAGCTACGAGATCGTCAACCCAAACACAGGCGAGACACACAATCCACCTGCAGGGCGGTGTTGGCGCTTCTCCGAGGCGAAGTACAACGAGGCGCTCCAAGCGGGGCGCATCGTGTTCGGTAGAACGGGACGGGCAAAGCCGTACTACAAACGGTTCTTGCATGAAGCCCGCGAAAAGGGACGTTCGGTCGGCACGATTTGGCAGGACATCGGCACAGCCACGAGCGCGACGAAGGAACTGAACCACATCTTCGGAAGAAAGAGCATATTCGCAACCCCCAAACCAAGTGATCTCGTGCGCAAGATCATTCTCCTGTCCACCGACAAGGACTCCATCGTCCTCGACTCCTTCGCCGGTTCCGGCGCCACCGCCCACGCCGTGCTGGCGCTCAACAAGGAGGACGGCGGCAACCGGCGCTTCGTGCTGATCGAGTGCGAGGACTACGCTGACAGCATCACCGCCGAGCGTGTGCGCCGAGTGATTCGCGGCGTTCCCGCAGCGAAGGACCCCGACCTGAAGGCGGGCCTGGGCGGCACTTTCAGCTACTTCGAACTCGGCGAAGCCATGCGCCGCGAAACCATCCTCGACGGCAGCAGCCTGCCCGCCTACGACAAGCTGGCCGGCTACGTTTTCTTCACCGCCACCGGCGAGGAATTCGACCCCACAAAGGTCGATCAGTCCACCTGGTTCATCGGCAGCAGCCGACTCCACGACGTATTCCTGATGTACGTTGACGACATACAGAAGCTCAAGGACCTGGCTCTTACGACCAGCGTCGCCAAGAAGCTGCCGACCGGAAAACGCCAGCGGCTCGTTTTCGCGCCCACCAAGTACATGGACCCGGAGTTCCTGCACCACTACCGCATCACCTTCCAGCAGTTGCCTTTCGAGATCTACGAGGCAGCGGAAACGCTCATGAAATGATACTCAAGGACTACCAGAAACGCGCACTGGAAGCCGTTCAGGGCTACCTTGAGCGGCTCAGCGAGTGGCGCGAAAAGGCGGCACCCTTGCTGGAGCTGGACCCGGACTACGACTGGGTCGAGCGCGCCTGGCAGAAGACCGTACCGGGACACTCCTATCTGCCGCGCCGTGACCCCCGGGGTCGGCCACTGCCATCCTTCTGCCTTAAAATTCCCACCGGCGGGGGCAAGACCCTCTTGGCCATCAAGGCCATTGATCTCGCCAACATCCACTATCGGCGGCGCCAGACCGGGCTGGTGCTGTGGATCGTGCCCACAACCCAGATCTACAACCAGACCTTGGGCGCCCTGAAGGACCGCGACCACCCCTACCGCCAGCAGCTTGATCTGGCGTCCGCAGGCCGAACACTGGTGCTGGAGAAGAACAGCCACTTTCGCCCCGCCGATGTGCGCGAGAACCTTTGCGTGCTGATGCTCATGCTGCCGTCCGCCAATCGGCAAACCAAGGAGACCTTGCGGATGTTCCGCGACAGCGGCGGCTTCGAGGGCTTCTTCCCCCGCGATGACGACGTCGCCGGACAGAAGCGACTCGTCAAGGCCGTCCCCAATCTCGACACCTTCAAGCAGGGCCAGGGCCTCTGGAAGCGCCAGATCAAGACCTCTCTGGGCAACACCTTGCGCCTGCTGGACCCCCTCATCATCCTTGACGAGGGCCACAAGGCCTACAGCGTGGGCGCGAAGGAAACGCTGGAGGGGTTCAACCCCTGCTTGATCCTGGAACTCTCCGCCACTCCACCAACAACCGCCAATGTGCTGGTCGAGGTTTCCGGGCGCGACCTGCTGGCGGAGGAGATGATCAAACTCGACCTGCACATCCGCAACAGCGCCAGGGTCGATTGGAAGCAGACGCTGCTCGCGGCCATTGCGCACCGGGACGATCTCGAAAAGAAAGCCCTGGCACATGAAGCGGATACCGGCCAGTACATCCGGCCCATCTGCGTGATACAGGTCGAGCGGACCGGCCGCGACCAGCGCAAGGCGGGTTTCGTTCATGCGGACGATGTGCGCGACTACCTTGTTCGGGCGCCCGGCATCCGGCCGGAGCACATCGCCGTGAAGACCAGCCAGAAAGACGAACTGAAGGATGTGGACGATGTCGGCGGTCTGATGTCCCGCGACTGCCCGATTCGCTACATCATCACCAAGCAGGCCTTGCAGGAAGGTTGGGACTGCGCCTTTGCCTATGTGCTATGCGTGCTGACCAATCCAAGTTCAAGAAGCGCACTCACCCAGTTGGTTGGCCGCATTCTGCGCCAACCCATGGCTCGCAAGACCGGCGTCCCGGCACTGGACGAGAGCTACGTCTTCTGTTTCCAGCGCCGCGGCAATGACCTGCTGCAAGAGGTGCGAAAGGGATTTGGACTGGAGGGCCTGCACGGTCTGGAAGGTCGCATTGAAGTGGACTCGGAGATCACCGGCGGGCCGCCGGAATTGATTCCACATGAACAACGGGCGGCCTTTAGGCAAGCGGCCAGCGACCTGGTGTTGCCAGCGTTCATGATCCAGGACCAGGGTCAATGGCGGCTGGTTTCCTACGAGGCGGACATACTCGCCCGGGTGCCGTGGGACGAGGTGGATGTGTCTCCGCTCTACGACCTTCCCCTAGGGCCGGGCGAGCGCCGCGAGTTGGAACTGCGGGCGGGCTTGGACCACGAACCCCTGCTCGGCGAGCCTGACGCGATTGAAAGCCTGGCTGCCAATGGCGACGAGGTGGACTTCTACTTTGCGGCGCACCACCTGCTCGACGTCATGCCCAATCCGTGGCGCGGTCATGAACTGGCTCGCCAAGTGTTTGGACAGCTGTTCGAAAGGCGCCCCAAACAGCAGGTGGCGGCGAATGCAGTCTTCATATTGGAGGAAATGCGCAAGCGGCTTGGCGCGGAACGCGACCGCCTTGCCGAGCGCGTCTTTGAGAAGTTGCTTGACGCCGGTACCATGCGATTCATGGTGGTGACGGAAAACATGAGCTTCAACAAACTGCCCGACATCATCGAAGCGCCGCGCGCCAAGCAGGCCAACCGGGAGGATGATGGCGCACCCTTCCAGCGCAGTCTGTTCGACTGGACTGCCGAGGACGACCTGAACGGCTTGGAAAGCAAGGTGGCCACCTATCTGGACCGCCAGGAGCGGCTGTTCTTCTGGTACCGCAACCGCGCCCGCAAGGACTACTTTGTGCAAGGCTGGCAAAGGGGGCGCATCTACGCGGACTTCATCGTCACCTTGCAACCCGATGAGCCGAACGCCGACGATGCCTTCCACCAAGTCTATGTGCTGGAGACCAAGGGCCTGCACCTCAAGCAGGCCGCTGACACCGAGTACAAACGCTCCGTATTCGACTTATGCACCGAGCACGCCCGGAAGGCCAACTGGGCCGACTTCGTGCCCGCCATGCACAGCAAGGTGATGCGCTTCAAGGTGGTGGATGAAGATGAGTGGGAGCAACGGCTGAATGCGGTGCTGGAGGCTTAGGGCGGTGTCCGTGGTCATGGCGACGACGGAAGAGATGGGTCACGACTATACGGGGAGCGCGCTGAAGCCGCCTGATTCAGACGGACTGAGGGATAATCTTGAGAACGTTCTGGACGAAAATCGATGATCCGGAAAATCCCGATAACGCACATGTGTTTTCCGTTCCCTGGCAAGAGAGCCACGGCTCCCCGGCATCGACAGAAAAGGAAGACGCAGCAGATGTCGCCAGTATCAGCGCGGGTGTCGAATGGAGTATCCGGGAGAAATGGTCTGCCCAAGAGCGGACCGATGCGCTGCGCCAGAGGCTAGGGAGATGCATCACAACATGACGGACAAGCTACGGAAACATCGCAAACTCCCCGCGCCCCGCACGATCACGCTACCCCATCAGGACTACCAACCGCCGAAAGCGGAGCGGGATGAAGGCATATGATATGCCGAGAACGTCCATCAAGAGGATTCGGAGTGCCTTTTTCCGGCCTGTGAAGGTGCTCCGGGAGGGCTTGAGCTAACCAAGGAGAATGTGACTTTTCGATATAATCCCCCATTTATTTTCGCCCCGACATTGACCCGCGTTTTAATGACTCCCGTGGCTTGAGGGATTTTGCGCGGGCCGCTAGTGAAACAAGCGTCGGTGCAATTCCGCGATGCGGTCCCGGGTCGCCGCCGCCTGCTCGAAGGCCAAATTTTGCGCCTGTTGCCGCATTTCCTTTTCCAAGCGGGCGATTTCCACCTTCAGGCGCTCCGGGTGGGCGCTCTCCGGTGGATGGTAGGCCACCTCTTTCTCCGCCACCGCCCGCCGCTTTCCAGCACCCGGCGCGACATAGGCGCCCTCCATCACATCAACCACGGATTTGCGGATGCCCGCGGGCGTGACGCCGTGCAGCCGGTTGAACTCAAGTTGCCGCCCGCGGCGGCGATTGGATTCGTCGATGGCGCGCTGCATCGAACCGGTGACCGAATCGGCGTACAGAATCGCTTTGCCGTTGAGATTGCGCGCGGCGCGGCCGATGGTTTGAATCAGCGAGCGCTCCGAGCGTAGAAACCCCTCTTTATCTGCGTCGAGCACCGCCACCAGTGAAACTTCGGGAATATCCAGCCCCTCGCGCAGCAGATTGATTCCCACCAGCACATCGAAAGTTCCCAGCCGCAAATCGCGCAGGATTTCCGACCGTTCCACGGTATCGATATCGGAATGCAGATAGCGCACCCGCACATCGTGCTCGCCGAGATAATCCGTGAGATCTTCCGCCATGCGCTTGGTCAACACCGTTACCAGCACCCGCTCCTCCCGCGCCACGACTCGGCGGATTTCCGAGAGCAAATCATCCACTTGGGTCGAAGCGGGCCGCACTTCGAGTTGCGGGTCCACCAACCCCGTGGGACGCACCACTTGGCGTACGAGTTGTCCCTGCCGGCTCTCCTCGTAGGGGCCGGGAGTGGCGGAGACGAAAATGATTTGCGGCGTCATGGTTTCCCATTCCTCGAAACGCAGGGGCCGGTTGTCCAGCGCCGATGGCAGGCGGAATCCATACTCCACCAGCGTTTCCTTGCGCGAGCGGTCGCCGCGGTACATGGCGCCCAGTTGGGGAATGGAAACATGGGATTCGTCCGCCACCACCAAAGCGTTGGCCGGCAGATAATCGTAAAGAGTCGGCGGCGGCTGGCCCGCCTCGCGCCCGGACAAATAGCGCGAGTAATTTTCGATACCGGTGCAATAGCCCACTTCCTGGATCATTTCCATATCGTAGCGGGTGCGCTGCTCCAGCCGCTGGGCCTCCACCTGCCGATTGTCGTCGCGCAACTGCCCCAGCCGCTCGGCCAATTCGGTCTTGATTTCATCGACGGCCGCCAGCAGCGTTTCCCGGGGCGTCACGTAGTGGGATTTCGGAAACACCGTTAGCCGCGGCACTTCGCGGATGGCACGACCCGTCAGCGGGTCGAAATACGACAGCCGCTCGACCTCGTCGTCGTACAGCTCGATGCGAATGGCGTCGCGCTCGGATTCGGCCGGATAAATATCGATCACATCGCCCCGCACACGATAGCTGGCGCGGCGCAATTCCATATCGTTGCGAGTGTATTGCAACTCCGCCAACCGCCGCAGCAAGTTGCGCTGGTTGGCTTTGCCGCCGCGACCGAGCTGCACCACCATCTTCAGGTAGGAATTGGGATCGCCCAGGCCGTAAATCGCCGAAACCGTCGCCACCACGATGACGTCGCGCCGCTCAAGCAGCGCCTTGGTCGCGGACAGCCGCATTTGTTCGATATGCTCGTTGATCGAAGCGTCTTTCTCGATATACAAATCCGAGGAAGGCACATAGGCTTCGGGCTGGTAGTAATCGTAATAGGAAACGAAGTACTCCACCGCGTTGCCAGGGAAAAACTCGCGAAACTCACCGTACAGCTGCGCCGCCAGCGTTTTGTTCGGCGCCATCACCAACGTCGGCCGCTGCACCCGCTCGACAACATTGGCGATGGTGAAAGTCTTGCCCGACCCGGTAACACCGAGCAGCGTCTGGGCGTGCAAGCCATCGTTCAGGCCCTCCACCAAGCTTTCAATGGCCTCCGGTTGATCGCCCGCCGGCGAAAAATCCGCCTCCAGCGCGAATCGTCTCTCCATTCACCAACTCTCCCGCCAACAACCAACCCGGCAATCGCGAGCGCCCACCGGATCGCGCATGCTAGCAGCAATTACGCTCGCGCAGCATGGAAAGCGGGCTGGCCCGGGTATACAATCCATTTTACCGCAGCCCTTAGACAGTAATTTAAGTGATTGATTTTTTATAGAGGTATATTCGCACCACTCATGTATTTATGCAATATCTGTATATGTATTCCTCCAAAGAAACAAATGGAGCTAGGCTGAATGGCAGGCTCCACCGCCATCAAGGAATTTCTGCGCGATATTCAGGGTGAGTAAGACACCGGAGTCGCCACGGAACATAGCTATCGGCCCGCGCTGCGGCCACTGCTGAAATCGGTATTTGAAGGCTTGGACGTTGTAAACGAGACGCGGCGGTCCGAGTTCGGCGCACCGGACTATTGTCTATGGGATGTTCGCAGCCAGATTGCATGACGAGACGCTGAACGATTTTTCTCCGCGGGAGGCGCTGGAACTTCTGCCGAAGTCCAACCCCCTCCTGCGCAGCCTGTTTAGCTACATCGCGGGCCCGGAATTGGATGATCGTATTGTCTGGATTATTGATGATCTCGCCTATGTATTCCGCGCCTGCGATGTGGCCGGATTATTGAGAGATTTGGCAGGAAGACCGGCCAAAATGATCCGTTCCTGCATTTCTACGAAACCTTCCTCGCCGCCTACAATCCCAGCAGGCGCAAGCCCTGCGGTGTCTGGTATACGCCTGAGCCAGTCGTTGATTTCATCGTCCGCGCCGTTGACGAAGCCCTACAAAATGAATTCGGCCTGAGCGACGGCCTCGCCAATACTTCCAAAGTTACCATCGACTGGGACACGGGCCAGTCCGACAAAAAAGCAAGGCGGAGAGGACGGGCTAGCGGAGATCAGGCACGGAGACCTATGGAGCGGGCGCGCGGGCAAGTATGCCGCGTTGGCGCAGGCCGCCTACGGAGCCGGATTTCCCCTGAATGCCTTCATGCCGATCAACTCAGTCGGTATCGTCACTGCGCGCGACGGCTTAACGATCGACCAAAACCACGAGCACATCCAGCAATGCATTAAAAATTTTGCGCAACTCGATTCCGAGGAAATACGAAAAAAATACAGCCTGGGAAAGGATGTTCGAGACTGGAAAGTCAGCCAAGCGCAAGCAGACATAGTAGACCTTACGGAAGATAAAATTGCCCCGATCTCTTATCGGCCTTTAGACACACGCTGGACTTATTACACAGGGAAATCATGTGGATTTATCTGTATGCCTCGCGAGAAAGTGATGCGAAATATGCTAGCCGAGAAATATATCGGTATTTCATTCAACAGAACGATTGAGCAAAAGCGTTCCTACATCGATATCTTCATCTTCGATAAGCTCACTCAGCATCACTCGCTTAGTCTCAAGGAAGTCAATTATCTCGCGACCCTCTACCTCTATCCCGTCATCGGTTTTTCGGTCGGAAATCTACGACAGGTATTTGAGCGCCCTGCGTCAGGGCGGCGCGCCAATCTACTCGGTGGCTTATATTATGCCCGTGCCGAATTTCGGCCATCCGCAAAAGCACGGCAATCATCTGCGGCTGCTGCAACGGATGCTTCGGGATGAAGCGCCGTTGCGTATCGCCAACTCGGATTCGCTTGAAGAGGTCTACGGCATTCTTCGATCCTGTCCTTCAATCGGCCCGTTTCTCGGCTTCCAGTTCTCCATTGACCCCAACTACAGTTCGCTCACCGACTTTTCCGAGATGGACTTCGTAGTGCCCGGCCCAGGCGCCAAGAATGGTATTCGCAGGTGTTTTGTCAACGCAGGCGGATTGAGCGAATCGGACCTTATTCGGGCCGTGAGCGACATCCGCAAGAGAGAGCTCGCCCGGCTTGGTTTGGAATTTCCAGACTTGTGGGGTCGTTCGCTACAGCTTGTCGATTTGCAAAACCTGTTTTGCGAAGTAGACAAATACGCCCGCGCGGCCTTCCCTTCATCGCCAGCAGTCGGCGCGCGGACGCAGATCAAACAATTGTATCGACCTTCGAGCACCCACCCGCCCCAGTTTTATCCCCCCAGATGGGGCCTCCCCGCCGCCGCTGGCATTGGCGCCTTAAGCCTTGCCACTCTTTGATTCATAGGGCGTCTGTTCGGCGGTGCCTAGGAAGTTTCGCGCGGCGCGGACAGTCAGATTTTAGGCTAAATAAAATTTGGATTTTGAAATAGCCTTGCTTTGGCTATACTAGCCGCCGTGAATATCGACCGCGATCTTGCTCCGCAGCTTCCAGCCTGCTCGACGGCGGTAAGCGCGTGCGGAAATATCTTGCCCCATCGACTGGAGAAATCCCGGTAGTGGTTGTCTACGGCGGCGATCAATCCCAACGCCGCGGCATGGATACGCTGCTCTCTTGGCGGGAGTTGCATGAGTCGAACTGGGCTTCGCTTCAGCAAAGCTGAATGGGGTTGCCACTGCTTCTCCTCGGCTCCGTTCGGCGAACGCGGGATGCCGGCGGAGTGGAAACCAAGCCGGGGCGTAGTTGATTGACGCTTCCGGCGCTTGTGAATTAGTATACGCCGCTCGCGCCGACGCTCGGCGAGCGATTTGCCCAATAGCTCAATGGTAGAGTAGGTGACTGTTAATCACTTGGTTCCTGGTTCGAGTCCAGGTTGGGCAGCCAACTTTCCAGCCAGCTGAAATTTCGCGCGCCGCCGCCCTGCCGTTGCGGCAGCGACCGATAGCCGGTGGCGATGGTCCAAACCCAAGCGCCGGCGGCCAAACTAAGGGCCCATCGGCTCAATCAAAGCCACATTGGAGATCCGCTATGCGATCCATTCTGTTCACTTTTCTGCTCGCGCTCACCCCGTTTGCCTGGGCCCAGGAGAACCCGGTGGTGGAGATGGAAACCAGCATGGGGACCGTCGTCATCGAATTGTGGGAAGACCGCGCGCCGGCGACGGTGGCGAATTTTCTGCGCTATGTGGAGAACGACTTTTTCGACGGGCTGGTTTTCCACCGGGTGATTCCGGGATTTATGATCCAAGGCGGCGGCATGGATGCGGACTTGGTGCAAAAGTCGACTTACGATCCGATCGTCAATGAGGCCCGCGCCGATACGCCCAACAACCGCGGCACCATCGCCATGGCGCGCACCGGCGTGGTGGACAGCGCCACCAGCCAATTCTTCATCAATCTGGTGGACAACGATTTCCTCAACCACGTGGACCAAACGCCGCGGGGCTTCGGCTACGCGGTATTCGGCGCGGTGCTCGAAGGCATGGGAGTGGTGGATGCCATCGCCGCGGTGGAAACCGCGCCGGGACGGGGCGGCCATCAGAACGTGCCGGTGGAGCCGGTGACCATTCTTTCCGTGATTCGGCGTTGATCTGCGCCAAAATCGACTGCGTATTGACGGGCTGCGAAAAAAAGCGGCCTCGAAAATACGCCATGGGGTTAATTGCCGTCGCTTTGGCTCTGGCGGGATTCGCCGGCGAACAGCCGCGTGACGTTTTCCCTCCGCGGCAGCGACTCCGGGCGCTTCACGCTCCACAGCGGATCGACGGCATCCCCTTTCGGGTCGAAACCGTCCACAGCCTCCTTTAACGCCTGCCGGATTTGATCGGAATCGAATTCGGCGCAGGCCCGCTCCAAGCGGGTCAGCAGCGGCTCCAGCCGCTCCCAAGAGAGGCTGTCCTCTTCGGCGCGCAGGATTTTGGGGTGTTCGGTGCCGGTGACCGATTCGCCGACGATTAACTCCTCCCGCAGTTTTTCCCCGGGCCGCAGACCGGTGTATTCGATGGCGATATCGCCGCGCAGGGTTTTTTCGTCGCGCACATCGTAGCCCATCAAGTGAATCATTTTCCGCGCCAGATCGACGATGCGGATGGGTTGGTGCATGTCGAGCACGAACACATCACCGCCGGCGGCCATGGAGCCGGCCTGAATCACCAGCTGGGCGGCCTCCTGCACGGTCATGAAATAGCGGGTGACCTCGGGATGGGTGACCGTGACCGGCCCACCGACACCGATTTGGCTGCGGAACAGGGGCACGACGGACCCCGACGAACCCAACACATTGCCGAAGCGGACCATGCTGAACTTGGTTTCGCCGCCGCCTTGGGCCATGGCTTGCAGCACTTGCTCAGCCAAGCGTTTGGTGGCGCCCATGTAGTTGGTCGGCCGCACCGCCTTGTCGGTGGAAATGAGCACGAAATTGTGCACGCCGAACTTCCGCGCCGCCAGCGCCGGAACCAGCGTGCCGAAGACATTGTTGGCGACACCTTCGATAATATTCTTCTCCACCATCGGCACCTGCTTGTAGGCGGCAGCGTGGTAAATCGTTTCGATGTGGAAAGTCTCGATTAGATTTCCCATGTGCTGCCGATTGCAAACCGAACCAAGCAGGGAGAAGATTTCGATATTGGCTCCCTCTTCAAGGGCTTGGGAGCGTTTGCGCAATTCGTTTTCGATTTCATATAGGCCGAATTCGGACACATCCAACAGCACCAAGCGCGCCGGCTCGGCGCTGAGAATCTGCCGGCACAGCTCGGAACCGATCGAGCCGCCGGCACCGGTGACCAGCACCGATTTGCCGGTGATGCAGGCGCGCAACAAAGGCTGACTCGGCGGCACGATTTCCCGCCCGAGCAAATCCTCGATATCGATTTCGCGCACTTCGTGGACTTCCACTTTGCCAGTCACCATATCGAACAAATCGGGCACGGTTTTCACATGCACCGGCAGATGTTCCAGCCGGTTGATGATTTCCCGGCGTTCGGCTTGAGTCGCGGAGGGTATCGCCAACAAAATCTGGCGTACCGAATGGGATTCGATCAGTTCGTACAGTGTGTTCGGGCTGTGAACGCGAATGCCGTGTACCGTGCGGCCGATCATTCGGTGGCCGTCGTCCACAAAAGCTACCGGCAGATACTGGCCTCCATTCTGCAATGCGACCAGCAACTGCATGCCGGAAGAACCTGCCCCGTAAATAATCACCGGCTCCTTGGGGCGGAAATTCTGGATCAATGCCTGGGTCATGGCCATGACGAGAAAGCGGCTGCCGCCGGTGAACAGCAGGGCCAGCATCCAGAAGATCGGAAACAACGAATAATCCAACGCTTCCGCGGCGAGAGAAAGAAAGCACGCCGCCGCGATCAGGCAGGTAGCGAAAGTCACTGCCTTCAACAACTGGTAAACAAACTGCAATCCCAGATACAGCACCAGCGCGCGGTATACGCCCATGCGCATGAAGATGAGCGAACTGGACGCCACGGCGACGGCGGAATACAGGTAGAACTGCTCGCTTTGCGCGCCGAAATCCCCCCCGAGCAAGCTGAAGGAAAGCGATAACGCCGCCGCCAGCATGACGGCATCCCACAACATCAGGCCAGCCAGCTTCGCGCTGCGGGAAAGTGGAAAATCGTATAGATGCATTCGTTGATTTCCTCTGTTGCGAAAGCGCTTATACGCCTTTTTCGTCGCCGGGGGCAATACCGGCATCCAACCAAAGCGCGAGCGCAATCAGCGGCGTCAGCCCGAGCAGAGCAAGCGGCATTCCCCACTCCGGCCGAATGGCCGACCACCAAGCCAGCGGCGCCAACCAACAGCAATTGATTGCCAGCACCGCCAGTGTGACCCGGCGATGGCCTCCATAGCGCGAAGCCGCGTGCTGGTAAGCGTGACTGCGATGACCTTCGAACCATTTCTCGCCGCCGCCGACGCGGCGGAACAAAGTCACTCCGGTATCGACGACGAAAACGCCGAGCAGCAGCAGCCAAGTCCATACCGTCGTGCTGTTCTCGCTCAGGCTCAGCAGCGCCAACACGCCGAGCGCGAAACCGCTGAAATTGCTGCCGACATCGCCCATGAAAATGCGCGCCGGCGGCCAATTCCAAACCAGAAAACCCAAAGCGGCGGCGGCCAAACCCGCGCCAAGCTGACCCAGCACCGCATCATCCGCGGCCAGCGCGATCAAGTAGGCCATGACGCCGACAAAGACCAGCTGCGATGCCGCCAAGCCATCGATGCCATCCATGAAATTATAGAGATTCACCAGCCACACCAACGCCGGCACCGCCAGCGCGCCCAGCAGCCAGGGATTGTCGATGACGAATAACGCGCCATCGATTGGCGGCGGAACACCGAGCCAGAGCAAGGCCCAAGCGGCGGCCGCAAACTGCGCCGTGAGCCGCGCGCTCAAGGACAATTTCCAAATATCGTCGCAAAGGCCGAGCAAGGCCACCCAAGCGGTCCCCGCCAAAGCGATGAAGTCCCGCAGCGGCAGGCTTCCCTCCAACCGGTACGCGCCCGCGTACGCGAGAAACAGTAAAGCGATGGCGATACCGCCGGCGGTGGGCATTGCTTGGTCGTGGGAACTGCGGGCGATGGGAACGTCCAGCGGCAGACCGCCACTGGCGGACCAGCCGCGGACCGCGCCGGTCAGCAGAAAGGAAGTGATGAACAACCCGGTGAGGGCGACCGCGAAAATCATGGCGGAACTGGGGGAAAAACGCTGATTATACCCCCGTCCCGCCGAATCAAACAGATTCTGGGATGCGGTGTCGCGGACCGGCTTCACCACACCGCCCCGGGTGGAGCCGACAGCGCACCGATCACGGGCGTGGCGGAAAACGGGCGCCGCCTGGTTTCCCGGCGGCGCCCGACAGTTTCCGCGTTTCTTATCGTCTCTGGAACATCGTCGAATCAAGCGACGATATCCACACCGTCAGTCGCCGCCAAGCGCGATCCGGTCTCGGTTCCGCTCCAAGGTGCTGGGGCCGATGCCCTTGACCTCCATGAGTTCATCGACCGCCTTGAAAGCGCCGAACATCTCGCGGTAGGCGACGATCTCCGTTGCCTTGGCCAAGCCCACTCCGTCGAGCGCGGCGGCTATCGCCGCGGCATCGGCAGAGTTGATATCGATCCGCGCTGTTTCCTCGCTGGGATCATCCGCTTGGACGGGCGATTCCTGCTGGGCGAAGCTGCCGGGGGCAGCGAGCAGGGAGAAAAGAAAAATCGCGATTGCGAACCAGTTGGTTTTCATCATGAGCATATCCTCATCCAAAGTTGAAGTGTGCGCAGCCACGCGGCTGCGCATACACATTTAGTACGGATTCGGAGCAATGCCATGAATTTTGGAAAAATAATCCGCCAGCACCGCCGCCGGATCGGCGGCGCGGGTGATCGGCCGCCCGACCACCAAATAATCCGCGCCGGCGGCGACGGCCTCCGCCGGGCCCATGATGCGCTTTTGATCACCGCCCGCGTCTTCCGCCCGGCGCACTCCCGGCGTTACCAGCAGGAATTCGGCGGGCAATTCCGCCCGCAACAGCGCGACTTCCGCCGGTGAACAAACCACGCCGTCCAGCCCGGTGTCGCAACTGAGGCGCGCCAGCCGTGATACCTGTTCGCGCACCGAACAGTTCAGCCCGGTTGCCGCCAAGTCGGAATCGCTCAAACTGGTCAATACAGTCACTCCCAGGAGTCTGGGTCTGGACTCCCCCGCGTCGGCAAGCGCGGCGCGGGCCGCCTCGAGCATGGCCCGCCCGCCGGCGGCGTGTACATTCAACATCCATACGCCTAATTCGACCGCGACCGCGCGAACGGCTCTGGACACCGTATTGGGAATATCGTGAAACTTGAGGTCGAGAAAGACCTCGAAACCGCGCCGCTGAATCTTATCGACCAACTCCGGGCCACGGGCAGCAAACAACTCCTTGCCAACTTTTACCCGGCAGCGCCGGGGATCCAGCTGGTCAAGCAGACGCAGCACGTCATGCTCGCGGGTGAAATCCAGTGCGACGATAATGCGCCCACGATCAGTGGGGCTGGGGCTGGGGCTGGGCGAATGATCCATGATCGCGGGAGCCACGCTCACCCACCCGGGGGTTCGCCGGCGCGAAGCTGGTCGATTTCCCGGCGGGCAGCGGCCAGCTGCCGTCCCAATCTCCTGACCCGGCTGTCCCGGCGAATGCCGTGAAACAGCCGCAAGCCGAACAACAGCCCGAGTGTGCCGCCGCAAACGAAGGCGCCCAGAATCCAAACGGAAACCGACTGCGGCGGCAGCCGCCAGGCACCGATTCCCACCGCCACCGGCGCATCATTGTAATAGGCGAAAACCACCGCGGCGGCAAATACGGCCAAAACAAAGAAACCGGCCAAAGATCGCTTGAGTGTGCGCATGACCGCCGCAGCGCTGTCAGCCGTCGGCCAGCATGCCTTGATTGACCCGCTCGCGCAATTCCTTGCCGGGTTTGAAATGCGGCACGTACTTGCCGGACAGCGATACTGCAATGCCAGTCCGCGGATTTCTGCCGACCCGGGGCAGACGGTAGTGCAGAGAAAAACTGCCGAAACCCCGAACCTCGATTCGCCGCCCTTGGGACAACACCCAAGCCATGTGATCCACGGTCGCCTTGACCACGAGCTCGACGTCTTTCGGTGAAAGATGCGTCTGTTTCGCGGCGATACGGTCGATCAATTCGGACTTCGTCATTTGGAAGCGCTGTCCCTTTTCATCTGCTCCTTAATCAGGCCGCCGATGGTGCCGGGCGAAACTTCCAGCGCTTCCTGACTCTGGTGTTCCTTCACCGCGGTTCGTTCCCGATCCATTTCAATCGCTTTCACCGACAGGTTCAAGACGCGATTCTTGCGGCCCACGCTCACCAGCTTGACTTCGATTTGGTCGCCTTCTTTCAATTCGGCCCGCGCGTCCTGGACTTTCTCCCGCTTGATTTCGGAAGCTCTCAACACGCCTTCCACATCCCCTTCGAGGGCGATGATCGCGGCTCTGGTGTCGACCGACGCCACCGTACCGGTGACTATGCTGCCGATGCCATTGGCCGCGATGTAATCGGCGAACGGATCTTCACCGAGTTGCTTGATGCTCAGGGAAATGCGCTCGCGCTCCGGGTCGATGGACATGATCACGGTTTCGATTTGCTGCCCCTTGCTGAAACGTCTCACCGCCTCTTCGCCGGATTCGTCCCAGGAAATATCCGACAGATGCACCAAGCCGTCGATGTTTCCCTCCAAACCGATGAAAATGCCGAAATCGGTAATCGATTTGACGGCGCCGGAAACCCGGTCGCCCTTGCTGTGATTCTCGGCGAAACGCTCCCAAGGATTTTGGTGGCACTGCTTGATGCCCAGCGAAATGCGGCGGCGGTCCTCGTCGATATCCAGCACCATGACTTCGACATCGTCGCCGAGTTGCACCACTTTGGATGGGTGGACATTGCGGTTGGTCCAGTCCATCTCCGAAACATGCACCAAGCCTTCGACACCTTCCTCAAGTTCGGCGAAACAGCCGTAATCGGTCACATTGGTGACCACGGCCTGCACCCGCGTATGCGCGGGATAGCGCTTCTTGATCGCCACCCAGGGATCTTCGCCCATTTGTTTCAGGCCGAGTGAAACACGGCTGCGGGCGCGGTCGTATTTTAGAATCTTGACTTCGAGCTCTTGGCCAACGCTGACGATTTCGGATGGATTCTTGATTCGCTTCCACGACATGTCAGTGATGTGCAGCAGGCCGTCGACACCGCCGAGATCGACAAAAGCGCCGTATTCGGTGAGATTTTTGACCACGCCCTTGATGAACATGCCCTCCTCGAGTTTCTCCAACAGCGCTTCGCGCTCCTCGGAGCTGACGGATTCGAGCACGGCGCGGCGGGAAACGACCACATTGTTGCGCTTGCGGTCAAGCTTGATCAGCTTGAATTCGAGTTGCTGACCCTCCAAGTGCTGGGAATCACGTACCGGCCGCACGTCGAGCAGGGAACCCGGCAGGAAAGCGCGGATATTGTTCAAGTCGACAGTGAAGCCGCCTTTGACCTTGCCGCTGATGACACCGCCGACCGGTTCGTCGCGCTCGTGCGCGGCTTCGAGTTTGAGCCAGGATTCGGCGCGTTTGGCCTTTTCCCGGGAAAGCCGGGTTTCGCCGAAACCGTCTTCCACGGACTCCAGGGCCACTTTGACTTCATCGCCGACGGACAGGGTGAAATCACCGTCCTCGTCAAGAAATTGACCTCGGGGAACTACGCCTTCGGACTTCAGTCCGGCATTGACGGTTACCCAATCGGCATCGATATCGACTATCGTGCCGGTGACTATCGCCCCGGGCGTCATTTCGATGTTTTCTAAACTTGCCTCAAATAGATCCTTAAAACTTTCAGCCATTTACTGTTCCAGTTTCGCTTCACATGGAATGCGGCAGCACGCATTCGCAAACCGCGCGCCAGCGCGCGGGCCGGTTGTGCTCAAGTCCTTCCGCATCCTGTGCTGGCCGGAGCGGCGGAGGACATCTTTTCGGCGCCGATTGCGCGCATCACTTGGTCGACTACTTCGTTGACCGTCAATTGCGAGGTATCGATCTCCACCGCGCCGGACACCGGTCGCAGCGGCGAAATGCTGCGTCGCCGATCTCGCCGGTCCCGCGCCTGCAGGTCCCGCGAAAGGTCGGCTAGTCTAGCATTGAGGCCCTTTGCCAACAACTGCCTGCAACGCCGTTCGGCGCGGATCTCAGCGCTCGCGGTAAGGAAGAACTTGCGCGCGGCATCGGGAAAAACGACCGCGCCCATATCGCGGCCTTCGGCGACCAAACCGGGTGCCCGGCGGAAGCCGCGCTGCCAAGGCAGCAAAGCCCGGCGCACTTCGGGCAAAGCCGCGGCGCGGCTGGCCAATTCATCTACCCGGGCGGTGCGAATCTCGGTTCCCACACTCTCGCCATCGAGAACAACACCGCCATCAGCCGCGAATTCCAGCGCCAGCCGCGGCGCCAACGCAGCAATCGCCGCGCCGTTTTCCGGGTCGATCCGCCGTTTGCTGGCGGCAAGCGCGAGCACGCGGTACAGGGCGCCGCTGTCGAGCAGGTGAAATCCGAGCTTTTCCGCCACGGCGCGGGCGATAGTGCCTTTGCCGGTGGCGGAGGGGCCATCGAGGGTGATTACCGGCGCTTGGCTCACGACTTCGACTCCGTCTCGGCGATATCGATTCCGACCCCGTGCGCCGCCGCGGCGAAGCCGGGGAACGAAGTCGCCACATTGGCGCAGTCGCGAATGCGGAGTTCGCCGCGGCAGCGCGGCGCGGCAATGGCGAATGCCATGGCGATGCGGTGATCGCCGCAACTGTCGATGACTCCGCCAGCCGGTTCGCCCCCCATAACGCGAATGCCGTCAGGATAGGTTTCGTGTTCGATGCCGAGCACGCCCAATCCCCGCGCCATGGCTTCGATGCGGTCGCTCTCCTTGACCCGGAGTTCGGCCGCGCCGCGAATACGGGTTTCGCCCTCCGCACAGGCGGCGGCGACCAGCAAAGCCGGAAATTCGTCAATTGCCAATGCAACCTCGGAGGCGCCGATATCGATCCCACGCAGGGGCCGGTGACGTATTTCGATATCGGCGACGGGTTCGCCGCCGGTTTCGCCTGTATTGCGCAAGCGGATATCAGCACCCATCCGCCGCAAAATATCGATTACACCGGTGCGGGTGGGGTTGACGCCAACCCTTTCCAAGGTCAATTCCGACCCGGGCGCGATGGCCGCGGCGACCAGAAAAAACGCCGCCGAGGAAATATCGCCGGGCACTTCCACGTCGGTGGCCATCAGCCGCTGCCCCCCGCGGATACCGACCGCGCCCGGGGGCAAACCCGGTTCGAGGACGGCACCGAAGCCGGTTAGCATGCGTTCGGTGTGGTCCCGGCAGGGACCGGGTTCGCGCACCACAGTGACGCCCTCCGCCCGCAATCCCGCCAACAGCAAACAGGATTTCACTTGGGCGCTGGCAACGGGCATGACGTGATCGATTCCGCGCAGACTGCCGGCGCGGATGCGCAGCGGCGGACAGCCTTCAGCCTGTGTGTCGATAGCCGCGCCCATGGCGGCCAGCGGCGTGGCGATGCGGCGCATCGGCCGCTTGGAGAGCGATTCGTCACCCCGCAATTCGGCGGCGAAGTTTTGTCCCGCGAGCACTCCCGCAAGCAGGCGCATGGCGGTGCCGGAATTGCCCATATACAAGGGTTTGCGCGGAGCCTGCAGGCTCTCGCCGCCAAGCCCGTAAACAGTCAGCCGGCCATTTTCCGGCCCGGCCATCAAGACGCCCAGTTCGCGCAGGGCGGCAAGGGTGTTGAGAGAATCCGCGCCCTCCAAAAAACCGCTGATCCGGGTTGTCCCCTCCGCCAAGGCGCCGAGAATCGCGGCGCGGTGTGAAATCGATTTGTCCCCCGGCACTCGCAGCCGGCCACGGATGACGCCGCCCGGCCGCACCCGGAAACCGATTGCCGGGCCGGCGCGCGAATCGGCGACCCAAGCGTGGGTTTGGGCGAAACTCCGCCGGGCTCGGCCAGCCCGCCGCAGGCGCCCAAGCAAGGCCGAATGATCATCCGCGGCCAAGGCATTGCGCAGCCGCGTCAGATCCTCAAGCAAAACATCCAGCGCCGCGCCCAGATTGGCGGCGTTGAGGCTGAAAATATCGCCCCACAATCGCGGGTCGCCAGCGGCCAAGCGGGTGAAATCGGCAAATCCGCTGGCGGCATAATGATTCACATCCGATGCCGGCTCCCGGCGCGGCAGCAGGTCCGCTGCCGCGAAAGCCAACAAATGGGGCAAATGACTGGTCAAGGCGAGGATGCGATCATGCCGCGCCGCGCTCATGGCGAAAACACCGGCGCCGACGGCGCGCCACAGGTCGAGAACGGTGGCCATGGCCGCCGCCGAGGTGTCCGTCGTCGGCGTCAGCACCACATTGCGCTCGTGAAACAGTTCCGCCCGCGAAGCTGCGAAGCCGCTGTACTCGGAGCCTGCCAGCGGATGGCCGGGCACCACTCCGCGGCGGAACGCCTCCGGCAGCGCCGCCAAGGTTTCCAATAAATGCGATTTCACGCTGGCGACATCGGTAACCACGGCATCCACCGCGGCGCGGCGAGCAATCTCCCCCAAGACCTTCGGCCCGGCCGGGGGGGGCACCGCGATGACGATGATTTCCGCCGCCGCGCAAATCTCGTCGAGTCCGCCGGCTCGATCGATAGTTCCTTGCTTCAGTGCCGAGTCCAGCGCCGACGCGTCCAAATCCGCCGCGGCGATACGGAGGCGCGCATCCGCCCGTTTCAGCGCTTTGGCCAGGGAGCCTCCGATCAGCCCCAGCCCCACTATCGCGATATTCGTCGCCTTCATGACGGTATTTTTCGCCAAGTCATGGCCGCTTCAGGTCCCGACCGGATAGGAGCCGAGAATTTTCACGTCATCGGCGCGGCTACGCAGGCGTCGGAATAATTCCACGACTTTCGCATCCTCCCGATACCCCTCGAAATCCATGAAGAAAACGTATTCCCAATTCTCGTCCCGAGACGGTCTCGATTCGAGCCGGCTGAGACCAATTTGCAGATTTTCAAAGGGTTCCAGCACCCGGAACAGGGCGCCCGGGCGGTTTTGCGCATAGACCAGGATACTGGTTTTATTGCGCTGGCCGGGAGGGGCCGGCTCGGGGCCGAGCACGGCGAAGCGGGTGCGGTTGCCGGATTGGTCCTGAATCGATTCCGCCAGCGCCTGCAGGCCATGGATGCGCCGTGCCATGACCCCGGCGACCGCCGCCACACCCACGGTTTGCGCCGCCATCTGCGCCGCTTGGCCGTTGCTGGCGCATTCGCGCAATTCGATTTCCGGCATATTCCGGCGCAGCCAATCGCGGCACTGGGCCAGCGACTGCGGATGCGAGGCGACCCGGTCGATATCCGTCAGCACTGCACCCGCCGCGGCCAGCAAGTGATGCTCAATAGGCACGATTTGCTCGCCGATGATTTGCAGTTCGGTGTCGATCAAACAATCCTGGGTATGGTTCACAGCGCCTTCAGTCGAGTTTTCAATCGGCGCCACCCCGCGCGCCGCGCGACCCGATTCCACCGCCGAGAAGACTTCATCAATGCCGCGGCAGCCGAGCAATTCGCTGTTCCCACCGAAATAGCGCCAAGCCGCCTCTTGGGAGAAGGTGCCGGGCGGACCGAGATAGGCGATTTTCATGCCGCGAGTGCCCCGCCGCCGCCCGGAATCAATGGACCTGCGGTGGCGGGTCTTCCTCCAAGCCCGCGACTTCTTCCGACTCGTCAACCTGCTCCAGGCCCACCAGTTTCTCGCCTTCTTTGAGATTGATCAGGATCACGCCCTGGGTCGAACGACCCATGACGCGCACTTCCCGCGCCCGGGTCCGTACCAGAGTGCCCTTGTCGGAAATGAGCATGATCTCGTTGTTGTCCGCAACCTGCACCGCGCCGACCACCCGCCCGTTGCGCGCCGTGGTCAAAATGCCGGTCAATCCCTGAATGGCGCGGCCCTTGACGGGAAACTGGCTGGTCGCAGTGCGCTTGCCGTAGCCGTTTTCGCTGACCAGCAGAATTTGTTTGTCGTCATCGGGAATGATCAGCGAAATCATTTCAACGCCCCGCTTGAGTTTGATGCCGCGCACACCCCGCGCTTGGCGGCCCATGACCCGCACCGCGGATTCGTGGAAGCGCACGGTCTTGCCGCCGCTGCCAACGAGCATGATGTCCCGGGCGCCATCGGTGACTGCGGTGCCGACCAAGGTGTCGTCATCGCGCAGTTTGATCGCCCAGAGGCCGACGCTGCGCGGTCTGGCGAAGGCGGACAGGGGCGTTTTCTTCACGAAGCCGTGGCGGGTCGCCATGACGACATAGTGATCGTCAGAAAACTCCTTCACCGAAAGCATGGCGGTGATGCGTTCGCCGGCGTCCAAAGTCGGAATGATGTTGATGATCGGCTTGCCCCGGGAAGTGCGGGAGGCGAGCGGGATTTGGTAGACCTTGAGCCAATAAACTTTGCCGGCGCTGCTGAAACAGAGCAGCGTATCGTGGGTGTTGGCGATCAGCATCCGGGTGACGAAATCCTCGTCTTTGACGGTGGCGGCCGCCTTGCCCATGCCGCCGCGCCGTTGAGCGCTGTAGTCAGCCAAGGGCTGGGTCTTGGTGTAGCCGTGGTGGGAGATGGTGACCACCCGGTCCTGGGGTTCGATCAAGTCTTCGTTGGTTAAATCTTGCTGGGTTTCAAGAATTTCCGTGCGGCGACTGTCGCCGTAATCGTCGCGCGCCTGTTCCAATTCGCCGCGCACGACTTCAAGCAGGCGCTGGGGATTTCCCAAAATTTCCACGTATTCGCCGATTTGCACCAGCAGTTCTTTATAGTCCTTGACCAGTTTTTCGTGTTCCAGCCCCGTGAGGCGGTGCAGGCGCAGATCGAGAATGGCCTGGGCCTGTTCCGGCGACAGGAAATAGGACCCTTCGCCCTCGCCGGCGCCGCGCAGCCCATAGGCGGGATCGAGGCCATCCGGGCGGCAGGCCTCGGCGCCGACGCCACTGAGCATTTCCACCACTTCAGCGGAAACCCAAGACCGCGCCAGCAGCTTCTCTTTCGCCTCAGCCGGCGTCGGTGAAGTCTTGATCAATTCGATAACGGCATCGATATTGCCCAACGCGACCGCCAAGCCCTCGAGCAAATGGCCCCGCTCCCGGGCTTTGCGCAGCAGATAAATCGTGCGCCGGGAGACGATTTCGCGCCGGTGGCGCAGGAAGGCCTCCAGCATGCTTTTCAGATTCAGCAGTTTTGGCTGGCCGTCGACCAAGGCGACCATATTGATGCCGAAGCCTGTTTGCAGCTGCGTATGCGAATACAGATTGTTCAGCACCACTTCTCCCATCGCGCCGCGGCGCAATTCGATCACGATGCGCAGGCCGTCTTTGTCCGACTCGTCGCGCAATTCGGCGATGCCTTCGATTTTCTTTTCCTTGACCAATTCAGCGATGCGCTCGATCAGCCTCGCCTTGTTCACCAAATAAGGGATTTCGTTGACGATGATGGTTTCCCGGCCGTTTTTTTCGTCCGCCTGTATTTCAGCCCGGGCGCGAACATGAATGACGCCGCGGCCGCTGCGATAGGCCTGCACGATGCCGGCCCGGCCGTTGATTATGCCAGCGGTGGGGAAATCCGGGCCGCCGATATGGCCCATCAATTCGTCCACGCCGATTTGCGGATTCTCCAGCAGGGCGATGGCGCCACTGATTACTTCGCGCAAATTGTGCGGCGGAATATTGGTCGCCATGCCCACAGCGATGCCGGAGGAACCGTTGACCAGCAGATTGGGGATGCGCGTCGGCAGCACATCCGGGACTTGTTCGGTATCGTCGTAGTTGGGCGAAAAATCGACCGTTTCCTTGTCGAGATCGGCCAATAGTTCCCGGCTGATCCGCGCCATGCGGATTTCCGTGTAGCGCATCGCCGCGGCCTGGTCGCCATCGACCGAACCGAAATTGCCTTGGCCGTCCACCAGCGGATAACGCAGGGAAAAATCCTGCGCCATGCGGACCACGGTATCGTACACCGCGCTTTCCCCGTGGGGATGGTATTTGCCGATCACATCGCCGACGACCCGCGCCGACTTTTTGTAGGGTTTGTCGTGATCATTGGACAGGACGCGCATGGCGAAAAGAATGCGGCGGTGTACCGGTTTGAGACCGTCGCGCACGTCGGGCAACGCCCGACGGACGATAACGCTCATGGCGTAGGCGAGATACGACTCCCGCATTTCGGTTTCCAGCGCGACCGGGGAAACCTGCTGGTTGGAATCCGGCATTGGATGAACGATTCCGGGGCTGCTTTTCTGATTGATGGCGGATCCGGCGCGGACCGAACACAGCCGAATCAACGGCGGATTCTACCACGTCCCGCCCCGTTCCGCCCCGTTCCGCCGGAACCGGTACGCAGCGCGATACCCGCCGGCCGGCGCGTCGCAGCGGAAATTCCGCGCGCGGGCGATTGGCGGCGAGGATGTTCGGCCGTGGGATGCGTTACAATCGCCTTCCCGTTCGACGGCCCTCTCCAACGTCCATGCAACCCCAGCAAGCGGAAAAAATCGATCTGCTGATTCGTGCGAAATGGATCCTGCCGGTGGTTCCCCGCGGCGCGGCTTTGCCGGATCATGCACTCGCGGTACGCGACGGGCGTATCGTCGGGCTTGCCCCCGCTGAGGCGGCAAAAACGCGCTGGCGGGCGGAGGAAGTCCGGGAATTGGACCACCACGCGCTGATTCCGGGATTGATCAACAGTCACGGCCACGCTTCGATGAGCCTGCTGCGCGGCGTCTCCGACGATTTGCCCTTGCAGGAATGGCTGAACGATCGCATCTGGCCGCTGGAAAACCAACTCGTCGGAGCGGAATTCGTGCGCGACGGCGCGCGCTTGTCGATCGCGGAAATGATCCGCGGCGGCACCACCTGCTTTGCCGATATGTATTTTTTCCCCGATGTCGTGGCCGAATGCGCGCTGGCAGCGGGTATGCGCGCCCAGCTGTGTGGTCCGATATTGGATTTTCCTTCGGCTTGGGCCAGCGATGCCGGAGACTATATGCGCAAAGCGCAGGAATTGTGCGAACGCTACGCCGACGAACCGCTGCTGCGAATCGCCTACGGCCCCCACGCGCCCTACACGGTTTCGGACGACCTGTTCCGCGCGGTGGCGGAGCAGGCCCGGGAGTTGGGCGCGAGAATCCATATTCATGTCCATGAAAACGCGGCAGAAATCGCCGAAGCGCTGCGCGACACCGGGCGCCGTGGTTTGGCGCGGCTGCGGGAATTCGGCTTGATTGCGGCGGATTTCCAGTGCGTCCATGCCACCCAATTGTTGGATGAAGAGATCGCTCTGCTTGCCGAAGCCGGCACCTCCGTGATTCATTGCCCCGAATCCAATATGAAATTGGCCAGCGGTGCCTGCCGCGTGGCCGATTTGCTCGCCGCGGGCGTCAATGTGGCGCTTGGCACCGACGGCGCGGCCGCCAACAACGATCTCGATATGTTCGGCGAAATGCGCAGCGCCGCCCTGCTGGGCAAATTAACCGCCGCCGACGCCAGCGCATTGCCGGCCGCCGCGGTACTGGAAATGGCGACCATCAACGGCGCCCGGGCGCTGGGAATGGAACGGGACTGCGGCAGCTTGGAAGCGGGAAAATGGGCGGATCTGACCGCAGTGCGGCTTGATGAATTGAACACCAGCCCGCTGTACGATGTTTGCTCCCATCTGGTGTACGCGGCGCACTGCTCACAGGTGAACGATGTCTGGTGCGCCGGGCGGCCCCTGCTGCGTGACGGACGGCTGCTGACGGTTGACCGGGGGGCCGTGCTGGCGGCTGCGGAGAACTGGCAAACCCGGGTCCGGCAACTGTTGAACCAAGCGGCCTGTTAAGGAAAACCAGCATGGCCCGCAAAAATCGTCCGCTGCGGATTCGGCGCAAATGCAGAATTTAGACCCGCAGGAAATCCGCAAGTTCGAAGCGTTGGCCAGCCGCTGGTGGGACCCCAACAGCGAATTCCGTCCCCTGCACGAAATCAATCCGCTGAGGATGAACTATATCGCCGGGCTGATGAACCCCGCCGATAAAAAAGCGCTCGATGTCGGCTGCGGCGGCGGCATCTTGACGGAAACTCTGTGCCATTACGGCGCGGAAGTGACCGGTATCGACATGGCGGACGCCGCGCTGGCCGTTGCCCGGCTGCATCTGCGGGACAGCGGACTCGAAATCGACTACCGCAAATCCACACCGGAACAGCTGGCCGGGGAACAGCCCGAAGAATATGAACTGCTCACCTGCATGGAAATGCTGGAGCACGTGCCCGACCCGGCTTCGGTGGTCGCAGCCTGTCGACGGCTACTGAAGCCCGGCGGCTTGGCGATTTTTTCCACCATCAACCGCAATCCGAAATCGTGGCTGTTCGCCATCGTCGGCGCCGAGTACATTCTGCGCCTGCTGCCCCGGGGTACCCACGAATACGCCAAACTTATCAAACCGTCCGAACTCGCCGGCTGGTGCCGCGCCGCCGGCCTCGACCTCGAAGCGCAGATCGGCATGGGCTACAACCCGATTACCAAAAAGTACTTCCTCCAGCCGAGCCTGGACGTGAACTATATCGCCTGCTTCCGTAAACCGCCGGCGCAGGACACCCACGGAGTTTCCCCGAAACCCATGAACGCGGGGACCGAAGAACCGCCGGAAGGGATGCGAAGCGGCTGATGTTCACCTACCACCCGCCGGCGGACTTGCTCGCCGGCCGCAACATACTCGTTACCGGCGCCGGCAGCGGCATTGGCCGTGCCTGCGCTTTGAGCCTGCTGGCCCACGGCGCCGCGGTTGTGCTGCTGAGCCGCGACCGGCGCAAATTGGACGAACTGTTCGACGAAGCTGAAAGTTCCTGGCCGGGGCGTTGTTTGATCCAGCCGGTGGATTTTCTCACCGCGGGCGAAACTGAATTCGCGGCGGTCGCCGCCGCCGTGGAGCGGGAGTTTCCAGCTTTGGACGGCTTGGTCCACAATGCCGCCCTGCTTGGGCCACGGACGCCGCTGGAGTTTTATCCTGAAGCGCAATGGTGCGAAGTGATGCGGGTGAATGTCGATGCAGCGTTCAGCTTGACTCGGCGGCTACTGCCTGCGCTGGCAAAATCGGCGGATGCGCGGGTTTTGTTTACCGCGTCCTCGGTGGGGCGCGAGGGCCGGGCTTATTGGGGCGCTTATTCGGTATCGAAATTTGCGGTGGAAGGCATGATGCAGACCTTGGCCGCGGAACTAGCGACCACCAGCTCGATTCGGGTCAACAGCTTGAATCCGGGCGGCACCCGCACCGCCATGCGCGCCCGGGCCTATCCCGGCGAAGATCCGGCCACGCTGCCCACGGCGGAATCGTTGATGCCGGTTTATCTTTACCTGCTCGGCCCCGAGGGCCGGCGATTGCACGGCCAGGCCCTGAACGCCCGCGGCTTCGACCCCGCGGCGCTGGAGACCTGATTCCCGCCCCGTCGCTGCGGGAAACCTGGTGGAGTGGGCCTCCCCTTCCCCGCTCTTGCTCAGCGCTTCCCCGGATGAGTGTCCCGTGAACCCGCTCTTGCTCAACGCTACCTGCGATGGATGTCCCAACAGCAAGGATGGGTGTCCCACCGGCAACCCGGGGTGGGTATCCCATCAACGAGTTTGGGACGGGTAGGATCTCAGCGCCTCGATTTCCGTCGGCTGGAGTTCTTGGAATCCGCCCGCTTTCACTTTGCTGGGAATGAAGATGGGGCCGAAGCGGACGCGCTTCAGGCGGCTCACCTGAACGCCCTGGGATTGCCAAAGGCGCCGCGCCTCGCGGTTGCGGCCTTCCATCAGCACCACGTGGTACCACTGATTCGCGCCCGTGCCGCCGTAATGGCGAATATCGCTGAAGCGGCACAGATGGCCATCAAGCAATACGCCTTGGCGCAGCCGCCGCAACATGTCCGCGGTCACCTCGCCCAACACCCGCACGGCGTATTCACGGTCGAAGCCGCTTGAGGGATGCGCCAATTGGTGGGCGAGTTCGCCGTCGTTGGTGAACAGCAGCAGACCGCTGGAGTTCACATCCAGCCGTCCGATGGAAATCCAGCGGCCACCGCGCAGGGGCGGCAAGCGGTCGAATACTGTCGGCCTGCCCTCGGGGTCGGAACGGGTGCAGATTTCATGCTCCGGCTTGTTGTACAACAACACGCGGCAGCGGGGTCGATTTCCGCTTTGTTGGTCGAATTTCCTGCCGTCCACGGTAATGCGGTCATGGGGCTCGACCCGCTCGCCCAATTGGGCGACGCGACCGTTTACCTGGACGCGGCCGGCCTCAATCCACCGCTCGAGCTGGCGCCGCGAACCCAGCCCGCGACGGGCCAGAACTTTTTGCAGTTTCTCGCTCATGCATCCGGCGCGGCCGGCGACCGGGTTTCCCCGTCGCTGTCCGCATCAGCCGAGGGCGGCACGGCGGCGGACTCGGCGAATAGGTCCAGCACCGCACCCGGCAGTCCGGCATCCGCCGCGGACTCGTCCAGTTCCCGAACTTCCGCCAAGGGCGGCAAATCGGACAGGCTCTGCAAGTTGAAATGATCGAGAAACTGCCGCGTGGTCACGAACAACTCCGGTCTGCCCGGCGTTTCGCGATGACCGGAAACGCGGATCCATTCCCGGTCGAGCAGTGTGCGGATGATGCCCGCGCTGACGGCGACGCCCCGCACTTCTTCGATATCGCCACGGGTGGCCGGCTGCCGGTAGGCGATAAGCGCCAAAGTTTCCAGCAGAGCGCGGGTGTACCGCGGCGGCTTTTCCTGCCACAGTCGATTCACCCAATCCGCCAGTTCCGGCTTGATCTGCAGGCGGAAGCCGGTCGCGACCTCCTTCAATTCCACGCCGCGGCCGGCGCAATCAGCGGCGATTTCCTCCAGAGCCCGCCGCAGCTCGTCGCCCTGGGGACGTTCCGCCTCGTCGAAAACGGCGCGGAGATCCTCGACGGAAAGCGCCCTATCCGCCGCCAGCAGCAAGGCTTCGAGAATGACCTTCAGATCCTTGCCCGCACTGTTCACGACGAACCGACGCTTTTCGCCAAACGCAAATGGATCGGACCGAACTGTTCCGACTGAACGATTTCCACCCGCCCGTTGCGCATCAATTCCATGAGCGCCAAAAAGGTCGCCACGACGCCAAGCCGACCTTCGTCGGGAACCAGCAGGGACACCAGCGGCGCAAAGCGGTTTTTTTGCAATCGGCTGAGCAGTTGGTCGATTTTATCCGCCGTGGAGATCGATTCGTAATGCACCCGGTGATGTTCGAACATCTCCACTTGGCGCAGGGCTGTGGCCAGCGCCGCGAGCAAATCCGACAACTCCACCGCCGGCGCGGGCGCGCGCCGCTCGAACTCGGGCGCTTCCGCCCTCGCTTGGCGCAATTCGCGGTCCATCCGCGGCAGGCGGTCGATGTTTTCTGCTGCTTGCTTGTAGCGCTCATACTCCTGCAGACGGCGGATGAGCTGCGCGCGCGGATCGGACTCTTCCTCTTCTTCGTCGGCGCCGCTCTCCGGGGGCAGCAGAATGCGCGACTTCAGTTCGGTCAGCACCGCCGCCATCACCATGTACTCCGCCGCCAACTCGAAGTGCCCCGCCCGCATCAATTCGATATACGCCAAGTACTGCTCGGTGATCTCCGCCACATCGATTTCGAGCAAGTCGATATTGCGCCGCTTGACCAAATACAGCAGCAAATCCAATGGTCCTTCGAATGCTTCAAGACTGACGGCGAGCGCATTGGGCGGAATGTAAAGGTCGTCCGGCAATTCTTCGACCGGGACGACGGCGACGTAGGCCGGCGGCGATCGGCGGTGAGCAGGGGCTTGCGGATCGGAAGCCGACATTTTGGCGCAATCCGCTACCAGCGGCTCAAGCCCATGGCGTCGCGCAGCCGCACCATGGTGGCGCGGGCCGCCGCGGCGGCTTTTTCGCTGCCCTCGGCGATAATGCCGCGCACTTGATGCGGGTCGTCCGCAAAAACCCTGGCCGCTTCGCGGATGGGCTCGAGCTCCGCCAGCACCGCTTCGATCACTGGCTTTTTGCAATCGACGCAACCGATGCCGGCGCTGGTGCAGCCCTGCCGCACCCATTGTTTGGTGCGCTCATCGGAGTAAACCTCGTGGAACTGCCAAACCGGGCATTTTTCGGGATTGCCTGGGTCGGCCCGGCGCACTCGGGCGGGATCGGTCGGCATCGTGCGGATTTTCTTTTCCACTTGCTTCGGGTCTTCGCGCAAGGTGATCGAATTATTGTAGGACTTCGACATTTTCTGGCCGTCGGTACCGGGCAATTTCGTAACCTTGGTATGCAGCGCCCGCGGCTCCAACAAAACGGGCGCGGCGTATAGATGATTGAATCGGCGGGCGATTTCCCGAGTTAACTCGACGTGCGCCGCCTGGTCGCCCCCAACGGGAACAAATCCCGCACCGTAGATAAGAATATCCGCCGCCTGCAGCAGTGGATAGCCGAGAAAGCCGTAAGTATCGAGGGATTTGCCCGCGAGCCGGTTGCGCTGCTCTTTGTAACTCGGCACCCGCTCCAACCAACTCAGCGGTGTGGTCATGGAAAGCAGCAAATGCAATTCGGCGTGCTCCGGCACCGCCGATTGCAGAAATATGGCGGCCGCGGCCGGATCGACGCCGGCGGCCAGCCAGTCCACCACCATATCCACGACATTCTCAGCGAATAAATCGGCGGCGCCATAATCCGTGGTCAGAGCGTGCCAGTCGGCGACGAAATAGAAACACTCGTACTCGCGCTGCAATTCGGCCCAGTTTTTCAGTGCGCCGTGATAGTGGCCCAAGTGCAGCTTGCCCGTGGGCCGCATGCCGGAAAGCACGCGCCGCCGCTCCCCCTCAGACAACTTCCTCTCCCGAGATCCGGCCATGCGGCTCGCTCTCAGGCGGATGCCGCGGGCAGCCCTGGCCAACACCGGGGTGCGAATTACACGAATGGCCCGACATCGCCCTTGCCTTCGCGCAACAGCCGCGGCGGACCTTCGACCAACTCGACCATGGTGGTGGGTTCAACGCCGCAGGAACCACCATCGATGATGACTTCGACGAGCTTGCCGACGCATTCGCGGATTTCATCGATTTCGCTCAGGGGCCTGCCGTCGTCGGGCAGAATCAGACTGGTGCTCATTACCGGCTCGGCCAGTTCGGCGAGCAGCGCCTGGGCGACATTGTGCTTGGGCACGCGCAGGCCGATGGTCCGGCGTTTCGGGTGCATCAGGCGCCGCGGCACTTCCGGGCTGGCCTTGAGAACGAAAGTGTAAGGGCCCGGGGTATGCGCCTTGAGAATGCGGTAGGCGCTGTTGGGAACCTGGGCGTAAGTCGCGAGCGAAGACAAATCGCTGCAAACCAAAGTGAAATTATGGCGATCGCCAAGCCGGCGAATGCGGCGAATGCGGTCGAGCGCCGTCTTGTTGCCGATATTGCAACCCAGCGCGTAAGTGGAATCCGTCGGGTAAACGATCACGCCGCCTTGCTGCAGTTGCTTGGCCGCCAATTTGATGCCGCGGGCCGAGGGATTGTCCGGGTGGACGGTGATCAACTGGTGCATGACGGGCGGGGACGTGGAAAACGCGCATGATGCCATATTCGGCAAACAGGGGACACCCATGCCAAACACCGGCGCCGCTTGACAGCTTCCCGCTCCCTCCCTAGCATGGCGCCCTGTTTACGCGTTGCGGCAACCGCATTGCGGCGCGCTCCCGGATGCTTGCCTCAATGAAATTCCCGCCCTTATGACTCCGACGCTTCTGACGGCCATCGAGGAAGACTTTGCGGCCGTGAACCGTGCGATTGTCGATCAATTGCACTCGCAAGTCAGACTCGTGGAGAATGTCGGCCACTACATAGTCGAAGCTGGCGGCAAGCGGCTGCGGCCGATCCTGGTGCTGCTGGCGGCACGCAGCTGCGGCATCCGCGACCGGCGCCATATCGAATTGGCGACGGTAATCGAATTCATCCACACCGCCACTTTGCTGCACGATGACGTCATCGACATGTCCACCCTGCGCCGGGGGCGGCCCACGGTGAACGCCCAGTTCAACAGCGAAACCAGCGTGCTCGTCGGCGATTTCATTTATTCCCGGGCATTCCAGTTGCTGGTGGGCATCGGCGATATGGGCATCATGGAAATCATGGCCGACACCACCAACCAAATCGCCGAAGGCGAAGCGCGGCAATTGGTCAACAAAAAGAATCCGGCGATCACCGAAGCGGGCTATTTGCAAGTTATCCACGACAAGACCGCGATTCTCTTCCAGTCCGCGGCCCAGTGCGGGGCGCGCTTGGCTGGCGCGCCGACCGCCACCGAGCGGATTTTCAAGGCGATCGGACTGCACATCGGCACGGCCTTCCAACTGATCGACGACGTGTTGGATTACGTCGGCGACAGCGGTACCATGGGCAAGAATATCGGCGATGATCTGCTCGAAGGAAAGCCCACCCTGCCGCTGATTCACGTGATGCGCAACGGCGACCGCGCCCAGGGCGAACTGATCCGAAACTGCATCGCCGATGCCGAATTTTGTAAGAACAATGTGGAAGAAGTGATCGAATTGGTGCGCGGCGGCGGCGCTCTGGAATACACCAGTGCGCTGGCGCAGGCCGAAGCCGGCAAGGCGCTGTCCGCCTTGGCGGGTATTCCCCCCTCGGGTTACCGCGATTCACTGGAATCGATGATCCGCCTATCGGTGGACCGCAGCAATTGAAGCACGGCGGCGGGTGTCAAACCCCGGTGTCTGTGCGATGATTGGACGCTGTCGAACTTGTCCGCCGACGGCGGTTGCGGGAGCGAAAGGATGATCCCATACCCGATTCTGAGCAACGGCTTGGTCGCTATGCTGGCCGCGGTCGCGCTCGGCGCCTGCACGGCAACCGGCCTCACCGCCCGGGACCCGGAAGTGCGGCGGCAGGCGATTCTCGATATGCGCGACGAGGTGCTCACCGAACTGTATTCGATGCGCCCCGACACCGAAGCGCAAATTTTCAGCGCGGTGGGCTTCGCCGTATTCTCCAACGCCAGCGTCGGCCTGATCGTCAATGTCGGCGGTGGTATCGGGATCGTGCGCGACAACACCACCCGCCAGGATACTTATTTGCGCATGGGAGAAGTTGGTGTCGGCCTGGGCGCGGGGCTGACGGATATCCGCCTGGTGATCGTATTCCACAGCGCGGACGCGCTGCGACGATTTACCGAAATGGGCTTCACCGTCGGTGGAGACGCGGATGTCGCGGCCCGAGCGGGAGATCTGGGCGCGGCGATCGGTGCGGAAGCCATCGCCGACAATGTTACCGTCTATCAAATCACCGAAGCGGGGCTGGCCCTGCGGGCGTCGGTGCAGGCGGCCCGCTACTGGTACGATCCAGAACTCAACTGAAGCGGCGGCGCGAGCGCGAAATCTCCCGGTTAGTTGTTCGCCGGCTCGACCGGGGTGCCACCATGCAGTTGAATACTCATTCCCGGCGAGGAATCGCGCAGGATTGAAGTCCGGTCAAAAATGCGCAATCTGCGGTCGCTGGGCTCATAGATTTCCGTATTCGCCGCGAGCATGGCATCCGCGTTTTCACGCGCCTGGCGGGCTTCGACAAGTTCACCCAGTTGGACATGCGCCAAGATCAGTCCGGTATGGAAAGCCGGTTCGAAGGGCTTTAGCCGAATGGCACGCCGGAAGTAGCCGCGGGCGCTCTCAAAGTTGCCCTGTTGGTAGGCGTTCCTGCCTTGGGAATACTGGAAATAGGGATTGCGCCGGTTGAAGCGGTCGATGACGCTGGCGTATTGCCGGGCGCGGCTTTCATCGCCGCGGACGCGATAAAATTTCACCAGATTATTGATCGCGGTGGCATTGGTGTCATCCAGATTGAAAGCGAAGTGATAGCTGAATTCGGCCAATTCCTGATTGCCCAAACGCCGGTACGCGGTGCCCAGATTGTTCCAGGCGAAGCTGCTGGTGGAATCAATGAACAAGGCGTTCTTGATGTACTCGAGCGCCCGCTTGGTTTCGCCGACGACCATCGCTTCCACGCCCAGATTGTTGAAGTACAGCGCCCGCGCCTCGGCATCGGAGACGATGGACTCGGTCATTGACTGCAAGGCGATTTCCGGCGTGAAGTCCACCACGTAGTATTGCCTGGCGCTGAGCCTGCCGGTGGCGTTGATGTGCTGACTCACCACCAGCAAATCGCCACGGCGGTCCCAGCTCGGCTGCACTTCGACGGTCTGGAAGCTGGCGTCGAGGCCCAGGTGCCGGGCCATGGCGATATAGAGATTCATTACCGACAGGCAATTTCCCTCCCGGGCGTGAAAAACTTCGATGGCGGTATGGGTCTTGACGTCGGAATATTGGATGTCGAGGTGCTCTTCGCCGTAGAGCAGATCTTGCAAAGTGCTGACCAAATAGCGCTCGCCCCGTTCCCGATCAACCCGTTCGGCCAGCCACTGCTTGATTTCGTCGTCGAGAACAAGGGGGTCGATTTCGGGAAAGCGGTCTTCGGTTTGGTCGATGGCGCGCGCGTAAAGCGCCGGATCGAGCGCATAATCCGACTGCAATTGAATGCCTTCGCAGCCCGTCAGCAGCGACAGGCAACAGCACGCGATGAATTTGCCCCGCGGAATGATCATTTCCGGCCCCCGGGCCTATTGTAGCGGAAACCTTCAACGGAAACGGCTTGGTGTCGCCCTGCCCGTCTTGTCGATTTTCATGAACTGGTAGCGACCTTTCAGGAACGGCACGGCATCCTGTTCCAAGCGGCGGAACAGCGCCACCCAACCGATGTGGTCCGCGAGTTCCGCCAGGCCCGCGCCGAGACCTTCGATATCGGTGCTTTCGCGCAGACGGGATGCGTCGCGACCCCAATTTCCCGTATAGCGCACCGTTCCGGCGGCGGAGTCGTAGTCGTATTCCAGCGCCAATCTGGTTTGAGCGATGCGCATGCGGTCCGCCGACAGGAAGCGCACCTCGAAAGCGGTTTCGAATGCCTGTTCCGTGGGGGTTTCGTCTTCAGTTCCGCGCCACGCAACTTCGGTATCGATGACAACGCTTTTGGTGACCGGCAAGTAATCCAGATATTCGAAAGGCAAGGTATCGGCGACCAGCATCGCGTAGCCCGCGCCGGTGTCGCGCAAAGCGGAAGAGATGCTGACGCGGCGGTCCGCGTCGAGATCCACCACGGCGTCGGAGCGGGTATTGATCGAGCGCCGGGTCAAATCGAACAAGGCTTTCAAAATCCCGGGTTTGCGCCGCGGCAAGCGACGGCTGACTTCGGTCCCCGCCGAATCCCCGGCCACACCGCGCAAAACAAAATATTCGCCGTTGAAGACCAATTCGATCGGTGTGAAGTCTACTTCCGCGCTTTCGCCCAGCGCGATGCCGCCGGGCACGACAATCTCTCTGATGGTGGGCCGGGTGAATTCATCACCCAGGGTAAGCTTGCGAAAAATTTCCGGCTCATTGCGGCTCAAGCGTTGTTGGTCGCGGTTGACCGGATCGCGGAAAACCGAGACGGAATCGCGGCGCTGCCGCTTGCCGAGCAATTCCAACTCGGTGACTTCGGTGCGCAGCCGGCGCGCCGCGCGGGAATCGATGGCCAGCCGTTGCCCGGCGGTGGCGTAAAATTCACCGACCGCGTCCAGCGTCGTTGGCGGCGGCGCCGCCACCCCAAAAGCGGACAGCTGCCGCGCCTCGTAGCCGAGTCGCCGCGCGGCTTGTTGAATCCGCGCGGAAATCTCTTCCTCCTCGGCGGCGAAAGTGATGAATATCCGCGGCTGGTCAATCGCTTCGAGCCAGTCCTGCAGACTGTTTCCAACGCTTGCCGGATTGGCAGCCGACTTCGCTTCAGCGCCGGGAGCATCCGCGGCGGCTTCGGCGGCGGTCGATGCGGGCGAGTCGGAGTACAGCACCACGGCGCCGATTTCACCGGTCGCGAACGCCGCTTCCAAAGCCGCGATTTCAGCGCTGTCGGGATAGGTATCCGGTGGTAGATCGGGAAATCCTCCGAGCCCCGGTATTTCCACCCGCCTCGGCGTGTTGTCGCGGTCATTGAGATTCGGCCGGATTTCGACATTTCCCCCACTCAACTCAGCGGCTATTTCGGCGAAAAAACCCGCCGATTCGGAGTCCACCGCAGTTTGCGCGGCGGCCTGCGCGCAGCAGCACAGCAGCAGCGCCGACAACAACCGCCCCGGCTTCACGCGCCACGCCCCAGGGCCGTGGGTGGATGGATGTCCCATGATGGCGAGCCCGTGGGTATCCCCTAGCGGCGACCGTGCCAGCTTGATGCAACCCGCGGCTCCCTGCGCGGCCGGAACGACACCAAGCTGTGGTTGGTGGCTGGGCCCGTGGCCGCGGCGTTCCCAGCGGGATCCCACCCGCCCCCGGCGGACCGAAACCTCGGAGGTTGGGTCGGACTTCAACGAACTCCGCAATTTCCCGTGGTTTTTCAGCAAGTTGTCAGTTGTTAGCGCAGAGATCATAGTCGGTTCCCCGGCGTTTGTTGAGCAGGCCCAGGCGCAAATCGGCCACCCAGTCGGGTTCGCCCCAAAAATGCAGCGGCTGGGCCAATTCGGCGATCAGCCGTTCCGCTTCTTCGAAGCGCTCCGCTTCGATGGCGTATTTCACCGCCTGCTCCATGATGAAACTGTCCGCCGGCAGCAGTTCGAAGGCCCGGCGCTGATAGGCCGCGCCATCGCGCCAGTCGTAGCCATATTCGTGGAACAGATAAATCTGCGCCATGGCCAGATTGGCTTCGGGATTGGCTGGGTATTCCGCGACGACCCGCTCGAAAGCGGCGCGCGCCGCCGCCAAGCGCTCCACCGCCAGGACCGGCGCCCATTGTTTGTCGCAATCTTCCAGTTCCGCCTCCCAGTATTCGCCGAAATCCAGCAGAATATCGGGATTGTCAGGCTCCAAAACGAGCGCGTGTTCAAACCAAGCGGCTATTTGCTGGTCGCTTTCCCGTTCGCTTTGGTCTTGAAATCGAACCGAATCGCCAAGACCGGACCAAGCCCTGGCGATGCTTGTGTCGCGTTCGGCCAATTCGCGGAAAAACCCTTCCGCGACTTCGAATGAGCCGGCATTCAGCGCGAGCTCGCCGAGCTGAATGGCGGCATATTCGGGCGCCGCCGCCAGCGGTTCGAGTTTAAGCTCGAGCCGCGGCGGTGCCAACTCCAGCCGCCGCTCTGCCCCGGTTTGCGCGCTCAAGAAGTCCCGCAACTCTTCTTCCAGCCGCTGCGGGCGAATGCGGAACGATTGATCAAAGGCGAAGCGCGGGCTGCGTCCCGCCAACAGCAGTTCAAGATAGGATTGCAGTTGCCCGCGCCGGTCGGGGAAGTCGCCGCCGTGGCCATGCAACAGATATTCGAGCAGTGCCTCGGATTTGAGATTGGCGATTTGAATCAGCCGCGGCGAAGCCAGCGCCGCGTCTTGATACAGCAGCCGGTCCATGGCCAACTCCGCCGACAATTCGGCCATTCGTTGATTGGTGGAAGCGGCGTACCCCGGCACCCGCAGTTCGCCGCCGTCAACTTCCATGCGGGAGTAGAATCCCGCGAGCCCCTCCTCGTACCACCGCGGCAGGCGCAAATCGATAAAGTTGCGCACCAGAAAGTGTACGTAATGATGCAGGCCCTGCCGCCAAGCCAAATCATCATCCAACGCCATGGCCATGTAATTCGCTCGCGGCGTCGGCAAATGGAAACCGGCATCGTTCCCCAATGTGAAATGCCGGAAATCTTCACTGTCGTCGAACAGATAAACCAGATTCGGCACATTTGCCAGCGGAAACTGCCCGGCGGGATGAATCAGGGCACCCGCCGCCCGCCGCCAGGTTTCCAATTCCGCCGCCACTTCCATGGTTCGCCGGGAAGACAACTGGCTGAGAATGCTGAAGTGCGCGGTTTCCAAACGCCACCAGCGGCGCTCGGCCAATTCGGTTTGGGCCAAGCTTTGGGCGGAATAAAGGCCGAAACCGGCGCCGGCGGCCGCGGTGCTCAGGAGAAAGGCACTGTTGCGGAGAAGTTTCACGACGGGAAGCCGCGGAGAACTCGCCCTCACATGGCCGGATAATTGGGGCCGCCGCCGCCTTCCGGCGCCACCCAATGGATATTCTGCGCGGGATCCTTGATATCGCAGGTTTTGCAATGCACGCAATTTTGCGCATTGATTTGAAAGTACTTGGCGTCTTCTCGTTCCACAACTTCGTACACGCCGGCCGGGCAATAGCGCTGCGCGGGCTCGTCGTAGAGCGGCAAATTCACACTGATCGGCAGCGTTGCGTCCTTCAGTTGCAAATGGCAGGGCTGATCTTCCTCGTGATTGGTGTTGGAAAGATACACCGAGGACAGCTTATCGAAACTGAGGACACCATCGGGCTTCGGATAGTCGATGCGCTCGCTTTCTTCCGCTGGCCGCAATTGGCCATGATCCTCGCCTGGATCGCGCAAAGTCAGCGGCAGGCTGCTGCCGAACAAATTGTGTTCCGCCCAGGTGAAGGCGCTGCCAAGCCAGAAGCCGAGTTTGTGATAGGCGCCGCCGAAATTGCGCGCCCGGCGCAGTTCCTCATGCAAAGCGGATCTGCGGAAGCGTTCGCCGAAATCGGTATCCGCGGCGCCGTCGCCCAGCGCGGCGAACAGGGATTCCGCCGCCAGCATGCCGCTTTTGATTGCGGTATGGCTGCCCTTGATCTTGGCGGAATTCAGCGTGCCCGCGTCGCAGCCGATCAGCAATCCGCCTGGAAAGCACATTTCCGGCAGTGAATTCAGGCCGCCCTTGATAATGGCCCGGGCGCCGTAGCCGATGCGTTTGCCGTCTTCGAGATGGCGCTTGATCACCGGATGGTGTTTGTAACGCTGAAACTCGTCGAAGGGACTGATATGGGGATTGCGGTAGCCGAGATCGACAATCAAGCCGACATAGACTTGCCGGTTCTCGGCATGGTAGAGAAAGCCGCCGCTGGTGGCGGCAACGCTCGGCCCGATCATGGGCCAGCCGGCGGTATGCACGACGAGGCCTTCTTGGTGCCTGGCCTCGCTGACTTCCCAAACTTCCTTCAGGCCGATGCCGTAATGCTGCGGGTCGCGGCCCGCGGCGAGCCCGTAGCGTGAGATCACTTCCTTGCCGAGATGGCCGCGGCAGCCTTCGGCCAGAATCGTGAACTTGGCGTGAAATTCGAATCCCGGCTGCCAAGTCGATTTCTTTTCCCCCGTGGCATCGACGCCCATATCGCCTGTGGCCACGCCGCGCACCCGCCCGGACTCGTCGTAGAGTATTTCCGAAGCCGCGAAACCCGGAAATATTTCCGCGCCAAGTTCGACCGCCCGTTCCCCCAGCCAGCGGCAAAGATTGCCCAGCGAAATGATGTAATTGCCATGATTGCGCATGGGCTTGGGCACGAGGAATTCGGGAAAGCGATAGGAGAACTTCTCCGAGCCGAGATAATGCACCTGATCGCCGGTGACCCGGGTGTTCAACGGCGCGCCTTGCGCTTCCCAGTCGGGAAACAGCGCCTCAAGCGCCGCCGGTTCGAAAACCGCGCCGGACAAAATATGCGCGCCCACTTCCGAACCTTTTTCCAGCACGCACACCGACAGCTCGCGGTCGGCCTGCCGCGCCAACTGCAACAAGCGGCAGGCGGTCGCCAACCCGGCCGGGCCGGCCCCCACGATGACAACGTCGACTTCCATGGATTCCCGCGTCATGAATTTCACCCTTTCCCGCGCAAGCGCCCGACCGCGGCCGCGGTCTCGCCGAAGGTGAAATTATGCGGAATCCGGGCGCGGGGCGCAAAACCCGCGCCGGAACTAAAATCTTTCTTCGTTACAGCGCGTCCGGCTCTTACAAAATGTCACACTAATCGCCGGGCTGAAAACGCCGCTGCTGCCGTAGCATAGGATGGGGGTTCGCCCGGAATCCACGGTGGCCGTGACCGGTCGGAATGCCGTACGCGCTATGCGAACGGTCGATATGGAAAGCATCTAGATGAAAAGCGTCGATATGAACCGATTTTTGCGCAAGATTGCCCAGTTGACGCTGCTCAGCGCCGGCACCTGCTGTGCGGTCGCCGTGGCGGCCCAAGATGCGCCGGTGACCGACGAAGATTCCACGGTGACCTATCCCGCGTCCTTTTTCATGCAGTACGAACCTTTTTCCGTGAACGATATGCTCGATCGCATTCCAGGCATCAATATCGCCCGCGGGGGCGGAGGAGGAGGCGGCGGTCCGGGGTTTTCCGGGGGCAACAACCGGCGCGGCCTCGGCATGGGCGGCGACCAAGTGCTGATCAATGGGCGCCGGGTTGCGGGCAAGGAAAACGAGGGCAGCGGTCAGTTGACGCGGATTCCCGCCAGCCAAGTAGACTATATCGAAATCATCCGCGGCACTTCGGGCGATCTCGATGTGCGCGGCGGCAACCAAGTGATCAACATCGTATTGCTGGAAGCGGAAAGCCGGTCTTCCATCGCCTATGAAGTGAATACCGACCATTATCATGACGATTCCTTCAAGCCCGGCGCCAAATTGGCCCTGTCCGGGTCCCGCGGCGGTTTCGATTATTTGCTGAGCGCGGAAAGCGAGCCGCGCTATGAACACCGCATCGGCCATGAAACCAGCACCCTCGCCGACGGCAGCCCCAACGAGCGGCTCAAGCGCGTCAGCACGCGGGAAGCGCAGCCCATGGTGGTCAGCTCGAACCTGGCTTGGCAACCGAGCGCGTCCCATTTGTTCCATCTCAATTTGCAGTACCAAAACGATGATGCCCCGGAAGTGGCGAATCGGGATATTCTCGACGACCGCTTCGACCCGCCGTTGGTCGAACGGGAACTCGACCGCAGCGACGCTGACGAGGATTTTTGGGAAGTCGGCGGCGATTACGAATACATCTTCGGCGGCGGCCAACGCTGGAAAACCCTGTTCATCGTCAACCGCGGGGACGATCACAGCCTGCGCGAGCGGTTCCTGCTCGAAAACGACGACAGCGTCCAAGATTTGCGGCTGGAATTCGCCAACACCTATCAGGAACGCATCCTGCGCAGCGGCTATACCTTCGATCTGCCTTGGGCGGGCAGCCAGAGCCTGGAAGTCGGCGTCGAACGAGCGCAGACCATTCTCGACTCCGACTTGCAACTCGATTTGCTCGAATCCGACGGCGGCCTGGCGCCCACCACCTTCTCAAACGCCAGCGTCGAGGAACTCCGCTACGAATCTTTCGCCGTCCACAATTGGCGGATCAACGAGCACATGTCGCTGGAAAGCACGCTGATTTTCGAACAGTCGGAAATTCTTCAGAGCGGCGATGTCAGCAAGTCCCGGGATTTCCAATTCCTGCGCCCGAAAGTCGATTACCGTTTCGATATCACGCCGGCGCTGCAATTCCGCGCCACCATCGAAAAAGACGTCGCCCAGTTGAGTTTCGCCGATTTCACGGCGGCCACCAACGACTCGGACGATGACCAGGATGCCATCGCCGGCAATCCCGATCTGCGCCAAGAAAAGTCTTGGCGCTACGATTTCAACCTCGAGTACCGCTTCAACGGCGACAATGGCGTGCTCAACACCAATGTTTTCTACCACGAATTGATCGACGTAATCGATAAAATCGACGTATCCACGTCCGACCAAATCCTCTCCGCCAACGGCAATATCGGCGACGGCGAGCGCCTCGGCCTCGCCCTCGACGGCAGCTACCGCTTCGCCGCTCCCGGCGATTCGCAGATGCTGCTGACATCAAGAGTGCAGGTGGAGGATTCCAGCGTGGTGGATCCTTTTCTCGGCATCGAGCGGCGCTTCAGCAGGCAGGGACGGGGTTCGGCCCGGCTCGGCTTCCGGCATGATTTTCCGGCGCGGAACTTCAACTATGGCGCCAATATCAGCCATGGTTTCAGAGACAACCGCGTCGCGTACGATATCGACAAAATTGAATCCTACAATTCCGGCGATTTCATCCGCCTGTTCGCGGAAACCCAGGGCTGGGGCGAATTGATCTATCGCTTCGAGGTTTTCAATCCCATCGAAAGCAAACGCTGCCGGGTCCGCACCCGATATCTCGGCGGCACCATCGCCACCGGCTACGCCAGCGAAATTGAGGATTCATGCAGCCACACCGGCCCCACTCTGGCGCTGAAAGTGCGGGGCACTTTCTGAGTTTTCAACGGAAATCCGCCCATCCCAAGGACGCGGCCGCGCCCGCGGACAAATCCCACAAACGAAGCGCGAGTCCGCTGGCGACTGCCTAGATACTGCGGCGGCGCATCGGCAATGGCGGGCGCCACGGCGGCACAACACCGGGAACAAGCGGTTCCCGGTTGTTACTCCAGCGGCTCTACCCAAACGCTGCGGAAGCGGATGCTGCCGCGACCCCATTGCAGTGCCACCGGCCCCGCCGCGAACTGGCTGTCGTGCGCGTCAACCGTGGTTTCGCCGTTCAGTTCCACCAGCAGATGGTCGCCACGCAAAGTGACGTGGTACACATTCCATTGGCCGCCAACCGTCGGTCGCGGCTCGTCGATGGCGGCGATATGAACGATGGCACCGGTGCCGTAGGACGGATCGGGCCGCTGATCGAAGATATTTGCTTCGTAGCAATTGCGGTCGGTGATATTGTCCCGATCCTGGCAGCGCAAATAGACGCCGCTGTTGGCATCGTCGCTGGCCCAAAATTCCACATGCAGCACGAAATCGCCATAGCTCTCCTGGCTCACCAACCAGGATGCCCCGCTGCCGCTATCGGCCGAAATCGCACCGTCGCCGGCGGACCAGTTGGCATCACCGACGATACTGAAGTTGTCCATCCCCTCCGCGCCGTCGATCAGCACAACCCGCTCCTCCTGCGCCTGCGCCGTGGACAGGTGCAGGAAAATCGGAAAAGCAAGCAACAGCTTGAATAAGTTAATTGATGTTCTCATGGGGCCCTCCTCAATGTAGATCGGAGCAATGTACCGGATTCGGGCCGGCAAGTTAAGCACCGGCACGGAAACTTCCGGTTTTGCCGTTTTATGCGGGATTGGTGGGTCTGGGTGGATTTGAACCACCGACCTCACCCTTATCAGGGGTGCGCTCTAACCAGCTGAGCTACAGACCCGTCGGCGACGGTGCCCGGGGGCAGGCGACGCATTATAGCCATAAGCGCCCGCAACACAAGCGTGGCGGCGCTAATCGGCGGTGCTCTCCAGCAGGAGGTCTTTGGCGGCGTTGATTTTCTTGGAGAAGTAATCCGAACCACCGCGGTCGGGATGGAACTTTCCCATGAGCTTGCGGTGCGCTTTGATAATGTCGTTGCGGGTGGCACCCTCTTCCAGGCCCAGAATTTCCAGTGCGAGCTGCCGGTTCATAGTGATTTCCGCGTTACCCTCCGCCGCACCGCAGGGTTCCGCCCCCGCGCGCCACTCGGCGTGGGCGCGGTCGAGATAGGCTTCAAGCACTTGGAGGGAATCCGCATCCACGCGGCACTCTTCCCGCAAGCCCAGCAACTCCTTCAAGCTCAGGTCACTGAGCTTGTGCGCCGCGAACTGGCCTTGCAGCACTTTGCCGTCGAGGTCTCCGGAGCCGTGGATCAACTCCATTGCCAGATATTCGGTGCGCAAGGTGGAGTTTTGCCGCTGGCGACCGACCCCCGGCGACAGGCGGCCGCCCATCAGTTGCCACAACGGCAAAAATCGAAACGCCGCGGGCAGCAGCCGGAGCAGGAAAGCGCCGGCGGCACCGAGCGGGGCGAGCAGCCATTGCACCGGCAGGCGACCCAGCATGATCAGCAGCAGCACCAGCAGCAGCGCCGCCATGATCGCGAACAGATAGCGATTCTGTTTGGCGTTGAGCGAAAATCGTTGGCTGATCGATTTCGACGTGTACCAAGCCAGAATCGGCAAAGCGATCAGAAGCAGGAGTCGAAAAACCATGCCGCGCCGGTTCCGCGGTTCAACGCAATTGGCGCTCGAGCAGTTTCACTCCCTGCCCGGAGCGCTTGCTCAGATCCCGCAAGGCGGCGAGCCCGCCGGCGGCGAAAACCGCGACGGCTTTGAGCAGTTCGCGCAATTGCCCGGCGCTGCCCGCATCGAAACGGCAACAGGCACCGCCGGAAAGCCGGGCGAGTTCTTCGAAAGCCCGCCGCGCGCCTTGGTCATGACCCTCGTGAAACATGAACAATGGCACCTGCAGCACGCCGAGTTGGCCGGCGACATGGCCAAGCCGGTCGATACTCTCCTCCACGGCGTCGCCGACATAGACTACGGCTTTGACCCGTTTGCGCCGATTTTCGGCGAGCACATGCTTCAGCAGGCGCGCGATTTGGGTGGTTCCGGCGCGGCAGCGGATTCCAGTCATCACATCGAGCAAGCGGCGACCGTCGGTATGCCAGTCGCTGGCGTAAAACTCTCCAAAGCCGCGGAAATGGCAGAGTTGCACATTCAGGCCGCCGAGTTCGCGGGTTGCCTGGAACATCTCGGCCTGTTGCCCTGAGGCCAAATCCCAAGTGAATTCGCGGCTCGAGGTGGCATCGAGGGCAAATATCAGACGGGCGTCGCCGGCGGTTTTCGGCATGGCGGCGAGTTTCGCCAGAAACGCCCCGACCTCATTTTTGTCCGAGTTGCTTTTGTTCGCAACCGAAGGCTTGCCGGCGCGGGCGGACGGCGGATTGCGGCGGGAGCGGAACAGTTCTTTCATGGGGTTCAGTATAGCCTGAACCGCCACCCAACGCCGCATTTCCGCCATGAACTGATCAGAACCGCTTGCGCTGGAGGACCAAAAGAGCGCCGCCGTAGACGCATCGGCAGCGGCTGGAAGCTTGCCGCGGATAGCGTCGCAGTGCGTTACGCCGGGGCACTCTGCCGCGACTGGGTTCGCGGCGGTGTCGGCTGGAGACTCGCGGCGGGGCGCCACCCGGCGACGACACCCCGCCGGCTGGCGCGATCCAATACGCTTCCGCGCGGACTGCAGGGATATTGCCTGGTGCGGACGGAGAGACTTGAACTCTCACATCTTTCGATACCAGAACCTAAATCTGGCGCGTCTACCGATTCCGCCACGTCCGCAGCGGCGCGGGCATCTCCGACCGCCGAACTTCCCGCCTTCAAGTTATACTCGGCGCCTTCAACCGCAGCCGGAGTTTACCATGTCCGATCTTGAGCTTTCCGTGGCGGACGGCATCGCCACCCTGACCATGAACCGGCCCAAGGCGCGCAACGCGCTGAGCGAGGCCATGCGCGCCGACCTCGGGGATGCCCTGCACAATATCGAGCGGGACGCGGCGGTGCGCTGCGTGGTGCTCACCGGCACCGGCGAGCATTTCATGGCCGGCGGCGATGTCAAGAACATGGCGCTCGGCCTTGAAGGAAAAACACCGGAACAAATCCGCAAGTCCTTTCTGTACCGCATCCACGATCTGCATCCGATCATGTTCGCCATGCGGCGCATGCCGAAGCCGATTATCGCGAGCTGCCGCGGTGCCGCCGCGGGCGCCGGGGTAAGCATGGCGCTTGCCTGCGATCTGATCATCGCCGCCGAAGACGCCTTCTTCACCCTCGCCTATTGCCATATCGGCACCAGCCCGGACGGATCGTCGTCGTTTCATCTGCCGCGCACCGTCGGCATCAAAAAAGCCCTGGAAATCGCCCTGCTCGGCGACCGCTTCGACGCGCGGACGGCAAAGGATATCGGCATGGTCAACTTCGTCGTTCCCGCTGCGGAGCTCGCCGCGGAAACCGCGAAATTGGCGCGGCGTTTGGCGAATGGGCCGACCCATGTGTACGGCAACACCAAGGCGCTGTTCTACCGTTCGCTGGAAAGCGAGTTCGAAGCGCAGTTGCAAGCGGAGGCGGAATACTTCGCCGACTGCGCGTCAAGGGCCGATTTTCGCGAAGGTGTTGCCGCCTTCGGCGAAAAACGCGCACCGAAATTCACCGGGAACTAGGCCGAACCGGTAGCGGCGGAGCCCCGCCGCGGTTGCGGGGCTAGCGGATACTGCTTTGGGCGCCGGTCAGGGATTGCAGGGCTTCGATCTGTTCTTGCAGGCGGAACAGCGATTGATTGATCTGCAAACGGTGGGCATTCACCGACTCCATGGATTGCTCGACATATTCAATCCGCCCCACCAGGCCGAGGACGGTGCTGTCACCGCTGCTCAGCGCTTCGCGGATGGAGTCCAGATCGCCTTGCATGCCGGCCAAACCTTGCATTTCTCGATCCAGCCCGGCAACCGACTCATTCAGGGAGCGCAATTCGCCGTTGATGCCATTCAGGCGGCGTTGCGCTTCCGATACCGTGTCATTGACCGTGGCGATTTGCCTGCTGTTGTTGGCGGCGGTTTCGTCCTGACCCTCGTTCACCAGCGCCAACCTGGCGAGATCGGATTGGATATCCTCGAACTTCTGATTGTTTGAACGCCAGTTGGCCCAAAGCAAATCGTACTGCTCGATGGTGCGCTCAATGCCTTCGCGCAAATTAGTGGCTTCTTCGGCGGCCTCTTGGCCGGTCACGTTCAATTGCAGTTCGAGATCGCCGAGCCGCAAATCAGTCTGGCGCAGGTTGCTGAGGTACAGGTCGTTGTAGAAGTACCAACCCGCATAGCCGCCACCGCCGACCGCCAGCGTGAGCAGGCCGAGCAGGATCCGCACCGGCCAAGTACTGGCCCGCTCGACCCGGGCGCGGTGGTGGGATGGCGGTGCGATTTCCCGCTCCCGCGCCCGGCGATTGCCGAGGTGGGTGTCCACATGGTCCCGGTCTGGAACCATGGAGGGGATTTCGTGAAAATCGTCCTGCCCGCTCATGGGTCGCATTATCGTTGAAAGGCACCCGCTTCGACAAGCGAACTTGCCGGCGGATGGGGCGCGGAATCCACATCGCGGCGGCATCGTGCTAGTATTTTGCCAACGCGGGCGCGGAGTCCGACGCGGGAAGTCCGAGCTCCGCTGCCACTGGCACTTCACTCCCAATTCTCAGGATTCGACTATGGAAATCACCGCCGTCAACCTCATCGATTATTTGTTCCGCTGGGTGCACTTTTTCGCGGGTGTTACTTGGATCGGACTGCTGTACTACTTCAATTTCGTGCAAACGGAATATTTCAAGGAGGCGGGCGAGGCCAAAGCCAACGCCATCGATAAGCTGGTGCCGCGGGCGCTGTGGTGGTTCCGTTACGGCGCGCTGTTCACATTCTTGTCCGGCGTTGCGCTCGCTTACTTCATCGAAATGGGCGCTGGCATCAACTATTACATCACCCTCGGCATGATTTTGGGCACGTTGATGTTTCTCAATGTCTGGCTGATCATCTGGCCGAATCAGAAAATCGTCATCGCCTCGAACCGGCAGGTGCTAGACAGCGGCGAGCCTTTGCCGGAGGCCGCCGCGGCGCTGGGCAAAGCAGGGCTGGCTTCCCGCACCAATACGTTGTTTTCGCTGCCCATGCTGTTCTTCATGGGCGCTTCGGCGCATCTGGGAGGCGTCGGCCGCGTACCGCTGGCCGCGGAGCAAAGCGCGAGTCTGCTCGCCATCATCGCGACTTTGGTCGTGGTCGCATTGCTTGAAGCGAACGCCATATTCGGCAAAACCGGGCCGATGACCAGCGTCAAAGGCGTGGTTCATTGCGGTGTCGCGCTGATGGTTGTGTTGTTTCTGATGGTTCAGTATCTGTGATTTGAAATTCGACCGATCGAGCCGCGGGTCGGCGGTCGGGAGCCCCGCAGCGGCAACGCCCGCATTGTTCGCTCCGCGGTTTCGGCAGCGCCACAGCAAGAAAAAAGCCCGGGCCGGTTTTGTGCCGGCCCGGGCTTTTTGTTCCCGGTGGTTCTGGGCGATGGGGAGCGGGATGCTTACATCATGCCGCCCATGCCGCCCATGTCGGGTGCGCCACCGCCTGCGGGTGGAGCCTTGGGCTCGGGGATGTCCGACACCATCGCTTCCGTGGTGATCATCAATCCGGCAATAGAGCCCGCCGCCTGCAAGGCAGTGCGGGTGACCTTGGTCGGATCGAGGATTCCCAAGTCGATCATGTCGCCGTACTCGCCGGTGGCGGCATTGAAGCCGTAATTGCCTTCGCCCGCCTTGACCTTGTCGAGAATAACCGAACCTTCTTCGCCGGCGTTTTCGACAATTTGGCGCAGCGGCGTGGATACCGCCTTCAGCAGCAGGGAAATGCCGACATTCTGGTCTTCGTTGGCGCCTTCCAAGCCTTCGACCGACTGCAGCGCCCGCACCAGGGCGACACCGCCGCCGGCGACCACGCCTTCCTCCACCGCCGCGCGGGTGGAATGCAGGGCGTCTTCAACCCGGGCCTTCTTTTCCTTCATCTCGATCTCGGTGCCCGCACCAACCTTGATCACCGCTACGCCGCCGGCGAGCTTGGCAACCCGCTCCTGCAACTTTTCGCGGTCATAGTCGGACGAGGTTTCCTCAATCTGCTGACGGATCTGGCCAACCCGACCTTCGATATTTCGGGGTTCCCCGGCGCCGTCGATGATGGTGGTGTTTTCCTTGCTGATCTGCACCCGCTTGGCCGAACCAAGATTGTCGATGGTGGTTGACTCCAGGTTGAGGCCGACTTCTTCGGAAATCACCGTGCCGCCGGTGAGAATGGCAATATCTTCCAGCATGGCTTTGCGGCGGTCGCCGAAACCGGGGGCTTTGACCGCAGCGACTTTGACGATGCCGCGCATATTGTTGACCACCAGCGTCGCCAGGGCTTCGCCTTCCACATCCTCGGCAATTACCAGCAGCGAGCGACCGGCTTTGGCCACGCCTTCCAGCAGGCCGAGCATATCCCGGATACTGGAAATCTTCTTGTCGACCAGCAAGATCATGGGATTTTCGAGTTCGGCGCTCATGCTGTCCTGGTCGTTGATGAAATACGCCGACAGGTAGCCGCGGTCGAACTGCATGCCTTCGACAACATCAAGTTCGTTTTCCAGCCCGGAACCGTCTTCCACGGTAATGACGCCTTCCTTGCCGACCTTTTCCATCGCTTCGGCGATGATCTGGCCGACTTGCTCATCGGCATTGGCGGAAATTGTGCCCACTTGGGCGATGGCAGTGGAATCTTCGCAGGGCGCGGAAAGTTTGCCGAGTTCGTCGACGATGGCGGTAACCGCTTTGTCGATGCCGCGCTTGAGATCCATCGGATTCATGCCGGCGGCCACCGATTTCAATCCTTCGTTGAGGATGGACTGGGCCAGCACGGTGGCGGTGGTGGTGCCGTCGCCGGCGACATCGGAAGTTTGGGAGGCGACTTCCTTCACCATTTGCGCGCCCATATTTTCGAATTTGTCCTGCAATTCGATCTCTTTGGCGACGGATACGCCATCCTTGGTCACGGTGGGCGCACCGAAGGACTTGTCCAGCACCACATTGCGGCCCTTTGGTCCCAAAGTGACCTTCACCGCGTCAGCCAGCACGTTGACACCGGCGAGCAGGCTCTGCCGCGCCGTGTCTCCAAATTTCACATCTTTAGCCATTTTCTGATTTTCCTATGTCAGTTAAGCCGCTTTCGTGGCCGTTTGCGTGTTTGGACCGCGAATCAGTCTTCGAGCACACCGTAAATTTCGCTTTGCGAAAGGATCAGCAACTCCTCGTCTCCGACCTTGACCGTATTGCTGGAATACTTGCCGAATACGACGGTATCGCCGACCTTGACATCCATCGGCTGCACACTGCCGTCGTCGAGACGTTTGCCCTGGCCAACCGCCAGCACTTCACCTTGGGCCGGCTTTTCGGTGGCCGAGCCCGGAAGCACGATGCCACCCGCCGTGGTGGTTTCCTCTTCATTGCGTCGCACGACGACGCGGTCCTGCAAGGGGCGGATTTTCATTTTGACAACTCCTAATCACGCGATGGTTTTTCGGAACCGACCCCGGCCCCACCCGGCTCGGCCCACTTTAATGTGGCTCCTTCGGCAACTCTTCTCATCCGACTGAACGGGAGTCCGGGCGGGACGCGCCGATTGCCGAAAGCCTTTATGGGGATAGCGCGGAAAAATTCAATAGCGAATTTTCCGGTCCGCGCCTCAGGGGCCGCGACTGTCTCCGAGGCGGTCGCTCTCGGGCGATTGCCTAGAATATTCGCCTTCATACACGGCGCCCGACCGGCGGTGCGAATCGCGGCCTGAATTGCCGCCGGAACCGTCGCTTGAACCGGTGGAAGCCTGATACGCCGCCCGCCCTTTGGTTTGCAGCACCCATATTCCGCGGTCGATCAACCAAGCCGCCAAAGCGGCGCGCGCCGGCGGAGTCAGGAAAATGAAACCCAAAGTATCGGTGATGAATCCCGGAGTCAGAAGCATGGCGCCCGCGGCGGCGAGCAACATACCTTCGATGATTTCCTTGGCGGGCAATTCACCGGATTCCACCCGCCGCCGCGCCCGGAGCAGGGTCCGCAGACCCTGCCGTTTCAAAATCTGGATGCCCAGAACCGCGGTCAACACCACCAGGCCCACGGCCCACAAACCGCCGATATGGCTGGCGACCTCGAACAGCAGCAACATCTCCGCCAGGGGCGTGAGGATGAAAAACAGCAGCAAAATCCGCACAGAGCATCTCCGGCCAAGCGTGTCGGTCTCCAACCGCTTCGGGGTTTCGCGAACACGGAACCCCAAGCGGTCCAGTATATGATGCCACCCGACTCATTTGGTTTCATCGGCCCATGGCGACCAACGAACAACGCATCTGGCAGGCCGTATCGCTGATTCCGAGCGGAATGGTCGCCACCTACGGCCAAATAGCCGACCTCGCGGGCCTGCCCGGCCGTGCCAGACTTGTCGGTCGCGTCATGAGCCGCCTGCCCGCCGACACCCGGCTGCCGTGGCACCGGGTCATCAACAGCCGGGGCAGCCTGTCCTTTCCCCCGACGGACCCGCGCTACACCACCCAGCGCCAACGCCTCGAAGCCGAAGGCATCCGCTTCGACAAGCAACGCATCTCCCTCCCCCGCCATCAATGGCGGGTGTGAAGAGCCGCGATTCCCGCGGTTTGGCTGGTTAGCGGGTATCGACCACTTGTTGCCGCGGCAGCAAACGGGCCAACCAAAGCAGGATGAACAGGGCCGGGACGACCATGAGCGTGGTGAGGACGAAGAACACGGCCCAGTTGCCGCCGAGGGCATCGACGATAAAGCCGCTGCCGGCGGCCAGCGTGGTGCGGCCGAAATTGGAGATGGAGGTCATCAGGGCGAATTGAGTACCGGTGTAGGTTCGGCTGGCGAAATACGAGATGAAGGAAATCGCGCAGACGGTGGCGAAAGCGGTGGTGAAATTGTCCACCGCCAGAGTGAGCAGGAACAGCCAAGGCGCCGGGCCGACTTGGGCCATGACGGCGTAAAGCAGATTGCTGGCGGCCATGGCGATGCCACCAACCAGCATGCCGCGGATGATGCCGAAGCGCGTGTTGATGAAGGCCCCGATCAGGGAAAACACGATGGTCGCGCCGCCGCCAAGAAAGTTGCGGTAGAGGGCAATTTCGTCATTGCTGAAGCCGAGTTCGACGTAGAACACCAGCGACATTCTGCCCAGCATCGCCTCTCCCAAACGGAAAAAAAGCAGAAACAGCAGAATGCCGAGCGCCAAGCGCGCGCCACAGCGCTGGAAAAACTCTCCAAACGGCTCGACCAGCGAGCGCCGCAGCCAATCCAGCGCGCCTCCACCCATTCCACCGGCATCGGCAAGCGCGACCGCCGGCTCTTCCCCGTCGGCGCTGGGCGGAGGCGAGAGCGCCACGATCAGCATCAGCGCGAGCATGAAAAAAATCAGCAGTCGATAGACTTCGGGCCAGTTGAAGCCGAGTGATTCGCCGCCGAGCGCCAGCGCCAGCGTGCCGCCGAGAAAGGTGAATCCGGTTTGCCAGCCAGCGCCGGCGAGGGCCGAAGCATAGGGAATCTTTTCGTCCATCTCGGCGCGGGTGAACAGTCGTACCCGATAGGCGTCGATGGCGACATCCTGCGTTGCCGAAAGGGCGGAAATTCCCAGCGCGCACAGGCCGACCCAGTACAAATGGTCGACGGGATTGATGCCGCCGAACAGCCACATCAGCCCGACAATCAACGCTTGGCAAAATAGAATCCAGGCGCGGTACTGGCCGAACCGCCGATGCAACACAGGGATTCGGAACTGATCGATCAGCGGCGCCCAGATCCAGTTGAAAGCGTAGACCGTCGCCACCACGCCGATATAGCCGATGGTGCTGCGCGACAGCCCCTCGGCCTGCATCCACAAAGTCAGCACCTGGCCGTGCAAGACCCAGGGAAAACCGCTGGAAATACCGATCAGGAAGGCCGTCGCGAGGCGGCGGTCGGCGAACGGCGCTATGAAATTAGCGGTTTGCGGCATCATCCTGCCCAAGGGCGGGCGGTTCGGCGGCGGTATCCGGCCAACCCCGTTGAACCGCTTTCAATCGCGGAAGTTGACGTATTGCAGCGGCAGTTCCGGCTTCGCTTCCTTGACCAGCGCGATGACCGCCTGCAAATCATCGCGCTTCTTGCCAGCCACGCGGACTTGATCGCCCTGCACCGAAGCCTGCACCTTGAGTTTCGCCGCCTTCACCATCTTTACCAATTCCCTGGCGAGATCGGATTCGATACCTTGACGCACGGCCAGCGCCATGGCGGCGGTCTTGCCGGAGATTTCAATCTCGCCTTCGACCAAATTGCGCGTATCCACGCTGCGCTTGACGAGTCTGCCCCGCAGAATATCGAGCATCTGCTGGATCTGGAACTCGGCTTCGGCCTTGACTTGTATGGTGTCCTTGCCGACCATTTCGAAGCTGGCTTCCACGCCTTTGAAATCGAAGCGGTTGCCGACTTCCCGATTGGCCTGATCAAGCGCGTTGGCCACCTCGTGCAGATCGACTTCGGAAACGATATCGAACGATGGCATGAAATCTCCTCGTAATCTTGCCGAGCTGTCTTTCGCGGTTTTCGCGGTCTTCACTTAGTGGCGAGACTCGCGGCAGTCTAGCAGAGCGGGCCCTACAGCAACAGCCGCCGGATATCGCCGAGCGAGCGCGCGAGATAGCCGGCGAAGCGACCGCCGTCCACGCCGTTGATGGCCTTATGGTCATAGGTAAGAGTCAGCGGCAGCATGGTGCGCGGCACGAATTCGCCATCGCGCCACACCGGTTTGACCGCGGTGCGGGCGACACCGAGGATGGCGATTTCCGGGGCGTTGACTATGGGCACGAATCCGGTGCCGCCGATGGCTCCCAAGCTTGAAACCGTAAAGCAGGCGCCCTGCATGTCCTCCAGCGTGAGTTTGCGTTCCCGGGCTTTGGCCGATGCCGCGGCGATCTCCGCCGCGAGCTGCCAGACGTTCTTTTGGTCCACATCGCGGATCACGGGCACGACCAAACCCACCTCGGTAGCGACGGCGATGCCGATATGCACGTACTTTTTGCGGATTGCATACTCGCCGGAAGAATGGATGGAGCTGTTGAACTGAGGAAATTCGCGCAAAGCCGCCGCGCAGGCCTTGAGCAGAAAGGGCAGCGGAGTGAGCTTGATGCCGCGGCCTTCGGCCTCGGCTTTCAAGCTGGCGCGGAATGCTTCGAGTTCGGTGACATCGGCCTCTTCGAATTGCGCCACATGGGGCACGGCCAGCCAATTGCGCCCCATATTGGCGGCGGTCGTTTTCGCCAATTTCGAGCGCGGAATTTGTTCCACTTCACCGAACCGGGAAAAATCGATATCGGGCACGGCTTCAGCCACAGTTCCGGCGGCGACCGCGGGCGGCGGTCGATTCAGGCGCGATTTGACGAATTCACGCACATCGTCCTTGACGATGCGGCCGCGGGCACCGCTGCCTTCGATTCCGCCAAGATCTACACCGAGTTCCCGCGCCAGCTTGCGCACCGCGGGGCCGGCGTAAATTTTGCCGACCGCGTCTCCAGATTCCGCCGATGTCTGGCCCGAAGCGGCGCCGCTCGCCGCGGCTTCGGTCGCGGTTGGGTTCGCGCGGGCGGCGGCGGATGGCGCTTCCCGCGGCGCGCCAGCGACCGACTCTGTTGCTTGCGGCGGCACGGCTGGTTTCCCCGCTGTTTCCGCCGACGCGCGCTGTTCCGGCCCGCCAGTCGATGCCGAAGAATCCACACGCAAACGCAGAATCACACCGCCGGTTTTTACTTGCGCGCCGACTTCCAGCAACACGGATTCAACGGTGCCGGCGTGGGGCGCAGGCACATCCATAGCCGCCTTGTCCGACTCCAAAGTCAACAACGGATCGTCCACCGCGACCGTGTCGCCGGGCTTTACGTGAATTTCGATCACTTCCACCGCGTCATCGGTGCCGATGTCGGGAATCTGGATTTGCTTGACCGCGCCGTCTCCAGAGCCCGCCTCCGCTCGCCCGGCTGCTTCGGATTCGCCCCCCGGACCGCCCCCGGACCGCGCCGAATCTTCCGGGGCTTCGGCAACAGCGGAAGCCGCGGCGGTTGCGGCTTCATGGGAGTTCGGCGAGCTGGTCTCCGCCGTCGCGGTTTTGCCCGGGGCGGCGACTTTAGTCCCGCCCGCGACTTCCAGCGACAGGATTTCCGTGCCCGTGGTGACTTGATCGCCCAGATTGACGGCGATTCTCTTGACGACCCCGGGCATGGGCGCTGGAATCTCCATCGCCGCCTTGTCGCTTTCGAGCACCAGCAGCGAGTCGTTTTCCTCCACTGTCTGACCCACCGCCACGGGAATTTCGATGACTTCCACAGCGTCTACATCGCCGAGTTCCGGCACTTTGATGATTTCCGTCGCCAATTATGGCCACCCCCCTTCTCGTCTCGAGGGCCGATCTTGGGGCCGCGTCCCGACGCGGAGGGCCGAAACCCAAGTGCTTTGCGGCTCGGTATGGCTCACTGATCGAGGGGATTCGGTTTGGCCGAATCCAATCCCTTGCTCTTCATCCAGGCTTTGACCGCGGCGTTTTTTACCGCGCCCCGGTCGCGCAATTCGGTCAGCGCCGCGAGCACAATGAAGCGGCTGTCCACTTCGAAAAACTCCCGCAACTTTTCGCGGCTGTCGCTGCGGCCGAAACCGTCGGTTCCCAGCACCCGGTAACTGTCCGGCACGAATTCGCGGATCTGGTCCCCATGCAGCTTCATATAATCGGTGGCGGCGACCACCGGCCCTTCCCGGGCACCGAGCTGGGCGGTTACCCAGGGCTGCTCCGGCTCCCCACCGGGACGCAGCAAATTACGCCGGCCCACCGCCAGAGCATCGCGGCGCAATTCGGTGAAGCTGGTCACGCTCCAGACGTCCACCGGGATTTTGAATTCCGCGCGCAGCAGCGCCGCCGCCGCGCGCACTTCGCGCAGAATGGTGCCGCTGCCGAGCAAACGCAAATGGAAGTTCGCGGCCGCTTTGCCGCTGATTTTGAACTCTTTGGCGGCGCCGTCCTCCAGCAGATACATACCGCGGATAATGCCTTCTTCGCTGCCTTCGATCAGCGGCGGCTGGACGTAGTTTTCGTTCATTGCCGTGATGTAGTAGAACACCGGTTCGCGTTCGGCGTACATACGCCGCAGCCCGTCCTGGATAATCACCGCCAACTCACAGGCGTAGGCCGGGTCGTAGCAGACGCAGTTGGGGATGGTGGAGGCAAGGATGTGGCTGTGGCCATCCTGATGCTGCAAACCCTCGCCGTTGAGCGTGGTGCGACCGGCGGTGGCGCCGATCAGAAAGCCCCGCGCCTGGCTGTCGCCGGCGGCCCAGCAAAGATCGCCCACGCGCTGGAAGCCGAACATTGAGTAATAAATGTAGAAAGGTATCAGTGGAAAGTTGTTGGTGCTGTAGGAAGTCGCCGCCGCCAGCCAAGCCGAAAAGGAACCGGCTTCGGTGATACCCTCCTCCAGCATTTGACCCTGCTTGTCTTCGCGGTAAAACATCACTTGATGCGAATCCGCCGGGTCGTACAACTGGCCAACCGGGGAATAAATTCCCAGTTGGCGGAACATTCCCTCCATACCGAAGGTGCGCGCCTCGTCCGGGACGATGGGCACGACGCGCTCGCCTATCTGCTTGTCTTTGCAAAGATTGTTCAACATCCGCACAAAGGCCATGGTGGTGGACAGCTCGCGCTCGCCGCTGCCTTGCAGCTGGGCGGTGAATAAATCCACTGACGGAACCGGCAGCGGCTGGGCTTCGGCGCGGCGCTGCGGCACCGGCCCGCCGAGTTTTTCCCGCATTTTGCGGGCGTAGCCGAGTTCCGGACTGTCCGGGTCGGGGCGATAGTAGGGCGCGCCCTTCAATTCCTCGTCGCTGATGGGAATTCCGAAGCGGTCGCGGAATTTGCGCATGGATTCCAAATCGAGCTTTTTCACCGAATGGGTCGCGTTCTGCGCTTCGGCGGCGGCGCCAAAGGCGTAGCCTTTCACCGTCTTGGCGAGAATCACCGTGGGTTTGCCTTCGGTGCGTACGGCGCGGGAATAAGCGGCGTAGACCTTGAACGGATCGTGTCCGCCACGGTTGAGATTCATGATGTCCTCGTCGGACAAATGGTTCACCATATCCAGCAACTGCGGGCTCTTGCCGAAAAAATGCTCGCGGGTGTATTCACCGCCTCGGCTGGCGTAGTTTTGAAACTCGCCGTCCACCACTTCATCCATGCGCCGCTGCAATACGCCTTGGTTGTCGGCCTGCAGCAGCGAATCCCAGTGGCGACCCCAAACCACCTTGATCACCTGCCAGCCGGCACCTCGGAATAGCGCCTCGAGTTCCTGGATGATTTTGCCGTTGCCGCGCACCGGCCCGTCCAAGCGCTGCAAATTGCAGTTGATGACGAAAATTAGATTGTCCAAGACTTCCCGACCGGCCTTGCCGATGGCGCCGAGAGATTCCGGCTCGTCCATTTCGCCGTCGCCCAGAAAGGCCCAGATCTTGCGATCGCCGGCATCAAGCAAACCCCGGTTTGTCAGGTACTTCATGACATGGGCTTGATAAATCGCCTGGATTGGACCCAGCCCCATGGACACGGTGGGAAACTGCCAATAGTCGGGCATCAGCCACGGGTGCGGATACGACGACAGGCCCTCGCCATCCACCTCGCGGCGGAAATTGTCGAGCTGCTCTTCGGAAATGCGCCCTTCCAGAAACGAGCGGGCGTAGATGCCGGGGGCGGAATGGCCTTGGAAGTAAATCAAATCGCCGGGATGGTCCGGGGTGCCGCCGCGGAAAAAATAATTGAAGCCGACTTCGTACAAGGTGGCCGAGCTGGCGAAAGTCGACAAATGGCCGCCGATGCTGGGGTCGCGCTGATTGGCCCGCATCACCATAGCCAGCGCGTTCCAGCGCACGATGCCGCGGATGCGCCGCTCCATGAACGCATCGCCGGGCAGGCGGTCCTCCTCGTGGGGAGGAATGGTGTTGCGGTAGGGCGTGGTGATCGCGGCGCCGTGGCCGTGGCCGTGGCCGTCGCGGATCGACAGCCAATCGGAAAGTTTTTGAATCAGGTAGTTTGACCGCTCGGCACCCCATTCGTCGGTCACGTTCCGCAGAGCATCGAGCCATTCCCGCGTTTCTTCGGGGTTCGCGTCGTTCTCCTGAATCATGAAACATCCTTAGACGGCAAAGCCGGGCGAATATAACCCATCGCGGCGAACGGATAAAACCCCGCCGCGGTTCTCGCCCTCGGACCAAGGCCTAGCGCAGCCTGCCGATACCGATTGGGGCGGCTCAAGCGCATGAATTGTAAAGCATTTTCTTTAGTTATGATGAATTATGGCAATTTGCCGACGCGGGGGGCATGGGCAGGCGCGACAGATAGCGCGCCCAATCGAAGCGCGGGCCGGGATCCGTCTTGCGGCCCGGCGCGATGTCGCTGTGTCCGGTGATCCTCTCCCGGTTCAAGCCCGGATAGGCACGCATCAGCGCCTCGGTGACCGCCACCAAAGCATCGTATTGCGCAGCAGTGAAAGGCGTGAAGTCGGTGCCTTCCAACTCGATGCCGATGGAGAATTCGTTGCAGCGCTCCCGACCGTGAAAGCTCGAACGTCCGGCGTGCCACGCCTGCATGGTGAAAGGCACGAATTGGGTGACGGCCCCGGCGCGGTCGATGAGCAAATGGCTCGATACCCGTAAATCCGCGATCCCGGCGAAGTACGGATGGCCGTCCGCCGGCAAACAATTGGTGAACAATTGTTCGATGCGGCCGGTGCCGAACTCCCCCGGCGGCAGACTGATGTTGTGAATCACCAGCAATTCAATCTCGACCCCGTTCCGCGGCCGGCAATTCGGCGACGGCAGGCTGCGGCAGCCACTCAGCATGCCATCCACAATTCGCAATTCCACAAAGCTCCTCCCGACCGAAACCACGGGCTGAAAGCATACACGGTGAAGCGGAATGCGGCACTGCCGCCGCATTTGTCTTTTTTTCGCGAAAATTTCACCCCTGCCGCAAGCTGTGGTAGCGTGGCGAACGAGCGCGGGTGGGAAGTGCGTTTCCCCGGTCCCCGTGGGTGGCGCGACTGCCGAAATCGTCCGCTGGAGAAATTTCAACGAAAATTACGCAAGGTGCGAAAATTGTTTCTAGAACCAAGGTCATCAACCACAAATTCAAGGAAGCCCGACCATGATGACTGCAATTTTCGCCGCCCTGGGTGATTCAACCCGAAATATGCTGCTAACGCTGCTGCTGTTTTCGCTACTGATCATCTGGCTGCAATCGAGATTGCAGAAAGATTCCGTTGCCCTGCGCCGGGAAATCGCCGACAGCAACAAGGCGCTGCACCAAGAGATCGCCGATGGTACCAAGGCGCTACGTCAAGAGATTACCGACGGCAACAAGGCGCTGCGCCAAGAGATTGCCGACAGCAACGAAGCGCTGCGCGAAGAATTTGCCGAAAGGCACGCCACGCTGCAAGAAAGCATCCAAGAAGTATCGGTTCGTCTGGCAAGAGTCGAAGGCAAACTCGGTTTGCCTGCCGTCCGACTCGAACGCCCAGCCGAACGCAAAGGCCGCTTGAGCATCCGCAGGTCGGGTCGCGGCGGCGCCAATCAACCGCGGCGGCGACAGCGCCGCATTCCTTGACATTCGCCGCAGAGGGGATGCCCATCCATGCCGATCAAACCGCTTACGCTCTGCTGCCTGCTTTGCGCCTTTTGCCCGCCAGCTGCTTGGGCCGCGGAATCCACGCCACTTGTAACCATCGCCGAAGAGTATTTCGAGGAACTGCTGCGGCTGAATCCGTCCAATGCTACTTTGCTCGGCGACCCGCGCTATAATAACCGGCTGGAAAACAATCTTGGCCCGGAATACCGCGCCGCCTCGGCCGCATTGGATCGGGAGTATCTCGAGCGGATTCTCGCCCTCGACCCGGAGCCGCTCGACCGCCAAGATCGGCTGACTTTGGCGAGCTTCCGCCTCGCGCTGGAAAACAGCTTGGAAATTTCCGAGTTTCCCCAGCATCTGCTAGCGATCAATCAATTCTATTCCTTCGCGAATTCCTTCGCCCAACTTGGCAGCGGCATGAGCGCGCAGCCCTTCGCGAACGAACGCGACTACCGAAACTTTCTCTCGCGCATCAATGATTTCGTGGTGCTGGCGGATCAGGCCATCGCCAATTTGCGGCTTGGTATCGAACGCGGCGTAACCCAGCCGAAAGTGCTTATGGAGCGCGTCGTTGGCCAGCTTAACGCTCTGGACGCGGAATTCGCCGACAGCGTTTTTTACGGCCCCATCGCCAATTTCCCGGATGAATTGCCCGCCGCCGAGCGCACCACACTGACGCAAGACTACGCGCGGGCCTACGCCGACCAACTACGCCCCGCTTTGCAAAAGCTGCGCGATTTCATCCGCGACGAATATCTGCCACGGGCGAGGGCCAGCGTCGGGCTGTTTGATCTGCCGCAAGGGCGGGAGTGGTACGCAACGCTTGTGCGGCACACCACGACCACCGATCTGACACCGCGGGAAATCCATGAAATCGGCCTGGGCGAAGTGGCCTCCATCCACGAGGAAATGCGCCAAGTCATGTTGGAAGTCAGCTTCGAGGGCGAATTGGCGGAGTTTTTCGACTACATGAAAACCGAGCCGAGTTTCTACTACGGCGAGCCGGGCCAGCTGATCGAAGGTTACCAGGCCATGTCCGATCACATTCAAAGTTTGGCGCCGAAATTGTTCGCGGTCTTTCCGCGCTCGGCGTTTGAAGTGCGGGCGGTGGAAGCCTTCCGCGAGCAATCCGCCGCCGACGGTTCCTACCAAGCCGGCGCGCCCGACGGCTCAAGGCCGGGTATTTTCTACGCCAATACCTTTGATGTCGGTTCGCGACCGAAGTGGGAGATGGAGTCGCTGTTTCTGCACGAGGCGATTCCAGGCCACCATTTCCAAATCTCCCTGCAACGCGAGCTCGCAGGATTGCCGCGCATCCGGCGTTTCGGCGGCTATACCGCGTATATCGAAGGCTGGGGCCTGTATGCCGAATCGCTCGGCAAGGAATTCGGGGTCTACACCGACCCGTATCAATACTTCGGGGCGCTCAATGCCGAATTGTGGCGCGCCATCCGCTTGGTGGTCGATACCGGCTTGCATGAGATGGGCTGGACACGCGAGGAAGTTCTAGCCTATATGTTCGAAAACTCGGCGTCGGGCGAGGCGAGCGCCGTGAGCGAGGCCGAACGCTATATCGCCATCCCGTCCCAAGCGCTAGCCTACAAAATCGGCGAACTGAAAATCCGGGAACTGCGCAGCCGCGCCGAAACCGCCCTCGGCGACAACTTCGACGTGCGCGAATTCCATACCCAAGTGCTGATGGACGGCGCCCTGCCCCTCAGCCTGCTGGAAGCCAAAATCGACGTTTGGATCGATCCCAAATGAAACAGCACCCACCCTCGCAGGATTTAGCGGACTGCTGGATAGGCAATTTCTTCCCGCCCACTTAGCGGAGCATGGGAGGGATTCGACCTTCATACAAAAGCATTCGAGTCACCCGCTGGGTGCTGGCCCTGTACGAAGACGCCGGCAAAGAGGCTTACCGTCGGGCCAAAACGGGACAAGGTCGAAGTCAAGACCGCCGGTTTGGGTAAGAACGGCAGTTTCCAGTTCAACCATGTACGCTTGGATAAAGACTATAAGTGGCCGATTCTGCTTGGCGTCTGCCCAAACGAAATTTTGTTCGAGGTCTACGAAAAGGAACAGGTAGTTGCTGGTGGAGCCGGCGCACTGGTTAACATGGCCGAGGGTCAAACCGTGACCGGCAAAATCACGAAGCCCTTGGACAGTTTGCGATCCATTGGCGAGCTAGTCGCTTGGGCAGGGAAGCTGTGACGACGAACTGCCAGCTCTAACCGCGCGTTCAGCTCAAGGCTCGCGGAAGGCGATGAGTTCGCCGGTGTGGGTTCGGCCGCTGACGGCGATTACCAGATATTGCTCGCCGTCGAGGGCGTAGGTCATCGGCGAGCCGGTTTGCGGGGCGGGCAGCGGCAGCGCGGCGAGTTCGGTGCCGGTGGCTTTGTCGTAGGCGCGCAGCATGGCGCGGGGGGTTCCGTCCTCGCCGGTGGTCATTTCGGCCTCGCCAGCGATGAGCAGGGTTTTGGTCACAAGCGTGCCCACCGAAGCGTTTTGGCCGGTGCGGGGCAGATCGATGCCGGCGAGGTCGGGATGCCGGCGCACGCGGTCCGGGGTTTGGCCGTGGGGAATACGCCACGCGAGCTCGCCGCGGTTCATATCAAAGGCGGCGATAACGCCGTAGGGCGGCTTGAGCAGGGGCAGGCCGTTGACCAGCACTCCCACGGGCGGGCGGCCGCGGCTCGAAACCGGCCTTTCCCGGGTTGGCGCTTCGAAGCCCGCGCCGCCGCCGGCACCGGCGGAAACCCGCGGCCCGGTGGTCGCGCTGCCGCGGATATAGGCCATGTCGGATTGGCCGGGATACGGCGGCACCAAGCCGAGACTACCGACCGAACTGTTCGAAGACACGTACAGCATATTCGTTTCGGGATCGTAGGAGCCGCCGGGCCAATTGGTGCCACCGGCCGCGAACGGCGCCATCAGCGTACCGAGCGGGCCGTCGATATTGCTCACCACCGGCGGTGTGAACAGGGGACCCATTTTGTGCCAAGAGGCGATTTCCAGGGCGCGGACGCGCAGCTCCGGCGTGAAGTCGATCAAATCGTCTTCGCTCACGCCTTGGCGGTCGTAGGCCGGGGGCTTGGTCGGAATCGGCTGGGTTGGCGAATACCATTCCCCCGGCACATCGCCGATGGGCACCGGCTGTTCGACGATGGGCCAGACCGGTTCCCCGGTTTCCCGGTCGAAGACGTACAGGAAGGCCTGTTTGGTCGGCTGCGCCACCGCCTTGATCAAGCGTCCGTCCACATTGATATCAAGCAATATGGGCGCGCAGGGGATGTCCTGATCCCAGATGCCGTGATGGACGAGTTGGAAATGCCAGCGTCGCTCGCCGGTATGCAGATCCACCGCCAGCAGTGTTTCCGCGAATAGATTGTCCCCCGGACGGTAGGCGCCGTAGTAGTCGCCGGTGGCGGCTTCCACCGGCAGATAAACCATATTCAGTTCTTCATCGACGGAAATCTGCGCCCAGACGCCGGTGTTGCCGGTATAGGCCGCGGAATCGCCGAGCCAAGTCTCGTGGCCGTATTCGCCGGGCATGGGGATGGTGTGGAATATCCACAGCCGCTCGCCCGTGCGCGCGTCGTAGCCGCGCACGAAACCCTTGATATTTTCCCGGCTCACCGGATTGGCGCCGGTGCGGTGGGCGGCGCCGACGATGATCACATCCTTGGCGATAATCGGCGTGGCGTGCAGGCCAATCTGGCCGAAGGCCATTTCCGGCGATTGGTCGAGTTCCCCCATCAAATCGACAATGCCGCCGTCGCCGAACTCCGGCGCCGGGCGACCGGTGGCGGCATTGAGGGCCACCATCTGATAGCCCGGCGTTACATAGACCACCCTTGATTGATCGCCATTGCGCCAGAACGCCAGACCGCGGCCGGAGAACTGCCGCGGCGCGGCTTCGCCGCGTTCGCCTTCGCGCAGGCTGGAAGTCCAGAGCAGTTCGCCGGTGCGGGCATCGAGGGCGACCACCGCGCGCCGGGTGCCGCCGGTGGAATAGATCACACCATCGATCATCAGCGGCGTTGATTGCAGTCGGTACTCCGGGGTCGGGCCGAGATTGTCGGTTTTGAAGCGCCAGGCGATTTCCAGATCGGCGAAATTCTCAGCGTCGATTCCCGCCAAGGCGGAATAGCGGGTATGGCCGAGGTCGCCGCCGTAGGTCGGCCATTCGCCTCCGGGCGCGCCGTATTGGGCCGCGGCCCAATACGGCAAGAACAGGAACAAGGCCCACAGAGACGGCAGGCGGAAACCGAAAAGCAAATTCGGCATGGTTCGATCGCTGAAAAATGGTTGAAGCGCCAGTCTAGCACAGCAACTTCCCGGGGCAATTTCGACCGCCCCAAGGCGATGCTCCGACTGCCGGTCAAACAAAACCTCCGCGCTCGACCTCAGGATCATGCCATTCGATGTGGTAGCCGGGGTTTGCCGCATACTTGGCGGCGGTGCCTACGCCGGGAATTGCCGCCAGTTCGCCGTCAGTGAACAACAACGGCAGGCGCTCGCGCAGCCACGGCGGGATGCCGGCTTCGTTGAGGATTTTTTTCAGCGTTTTGCGCGGGCGGTTTCCCAAGCGGCAGGTCTCGCCACCGCGGCGGTAGCGGATTTCATAGCGCTTGTCCGCCAGCCCGGCGCCGTCGGTTGGAATGGCCCGCAGCAGGCCGTTGCCAGACAGGGCCAGTTCGGGTTCGCGCGCGGGATGCCAGGGAATGCGCGTTTGCGCGTCCAGCGGCGTTAATTCCGGCAGCAAGTGCAGGCGTCCCTGGTAGCGGCGCAGACGCAATCCGGGAAAGTCGACCGCACCGCCCGCCTCTGTTTCCCGAGCGGGAAGATTGTCCGCCAGCGCGTGGATTTTGCGCCAGTCGGCCACCGCACCAAAAAGCGCGAGCCAATGCCGCAGAACATTGCGCCTTCGCGCCGGACTCAAATCGCGCAGGCGGTCAATCCGCAAGATCAAGGGCGCGGCTTCGCGCCGCATCTCGGTGCCGACCCGAACTTCGGAAGGCGCAGATTCCTCTTCCCGGTAGTCTGTCACGGTGCCGAATCGAGCGGCGGTGCCCCTGTCGGCCGCATCGCCTTCCGCGGCGCAATGCAGCAAATCCAAGCGCGCCAAATCGTCGAGCAATTCCCCGGACTCGGCCAACAAGACGCGGCTTCGCTGCCAACTTTGCCGATAATCGGGCCAACGCTGCGCAATCAGCGGCAAGACCTGCGAACGGCAAAAATTGCGGTCGAATCGGGTGTCGAGGTTGGAGGGGTCTTCCATCCAACGCAAACCGCGGGCCTCGGCGTAATCGCGCAGAGCCGCTTTGGCGCAATGCAGCAGGGGCCTGATCAGCGCACCCTCTCCCAGGCGGCGGCGACTGGGAATGCCGCTCAAGCCCCGGGGTCCGGCACCCCGGGACAGGCGCAGCAACACAGTTTCCAATTGATCATCGAGATGGTGCGCGAGCAGCAGCACTTCGCCGCGCCGCAGGTGTCGCGCGAAAGCGTCGTAGCGCGCGATTCTGGCGCGGTTCTCCAAGCCGGCGGCGGATTTCGCCACGCTCACCCGGATAACTTCGAGGGGAATGCGCCATTGGCGGCAAAGTTCGCGGCAGAACTGTTCCCATTCGTCCGCGGCGGCTTGCAGGCCATGGTGGATATGGATGGCCCGCAACATTCTTTCCGTTGCAAGACAAGTACGCAGCGCGTGCAGCAGCACCACGGAATCCATGCCGCCGCTGAGGCCGACGACGAGCCCGCCCCGTGGCGGCAGCTGGGCGGCGATCATCTGTGGCAGATTCGACACCGCGCCGCGCTCGGCTCAAACGCTGATTCCGTAGCGCATCAGCCGTCGGTAGCGGCGTTCCACTAAGTCGTCCGGGTCCATGGCGCCGAGCTGTTCGATTTGGTCGAGCAGCGCCGCTTTGATATCGGCGGCTAGTTTGTCCACATCCCGGTGGGCGCCGCCGACGGGTTCGGCGATGACGTGATCGACGATGCCGATTTCCTTGAGCCGGGCGGCGGTAACACCCATCGCTGCGGCGGCGGACGAGGCGTATTCGGCCGATTTCCATAGAATCGTCGCACAGCCTTCGGGGGTGATGACCGTGTAAGTCGAATATTGCAGCATGTTGAGCTGATCGGACACGCCAATCGCGATGGCGCCGCCGGAGTTCGCTTCGCCGGTTACTGTGGCGATCAATGGCGTGCGCACCCGGGACATCAATGCCATGTTCTCCGCGATGGCTTCGTTGATGCCGCGCTCTTCGGAGTCCATGCCCGGATAGGCGCCCGGCGTGTCGATGAAACAAATCACCGGCAGCCGATGGCGCTCCGCCAGTTCCACCAGCCGCCGCGCCTTGCGGTAGCCCTCTGGCCGCGGCATGCCGAAATTGTGTTTGACCTTGGCGCGGGTTCCCCGACCTTTTTGGTGGCCGATCAACATGACCGGAACTTCGTCGATTCTGGCCAAGCCGCCGATGATGGCCTGATCGTCGGCGTAGAGCCGGTCGCCGTGTAGTTCATCGAAATCGACGAACACCCGCTCAATGTAATCGAGCGTGTACGGACGCAGCGGATGCCGCGCCACTTGGCAAATTTGCCACGGCGATAAATTGGCGTAGATCTTTTCGGTGAGGCGCTGGCTTTTCTTCCGCAGCGTCTGGATTTCTTCGTTGATATTGAGTTCGTTGTCGCTGTCGACCAATCGCAGTTCGCCGATTTTGCTTTCCAGATCGGCGATGGGTTGTTCAAATTCCAGATAGTCGGGGTTCACTTCGCTGTTTCGCCCTTTGCCTTGGTGCTCGACTTGCCCGTTACCCGGCGCGGCGGCTTTGACCTGCACGGTTTGGCGCAGCGGGCGGCGACGGCGGCTTTGGATAGCGCAATTCAACTCGATCGCGGCCGAACTCCGCCCGCAGGCCGCGGAGCAACTCATCCGCGGGTGCCACCGCCCAATCGTCGCCGAGCATTATACACCCCCGCAGATTGCCAATGCGGCATCGAATCCGCACTCCGCAATAGCGGTCTACTCCATTGCCCGCGCGGTTCGCGCCCCCACCGCGCCGCCACGGGTCGAGCAGGCGGGTCAATCGTCCGCAGCTTTCCTCGTGGAATTCGGATTCGTCCCAATCCAGCGCGACCTCGCTCGCGTGCCGGGCCCGGGCCGCGTCGATTGACAGAACATTCTTCGCGCGGATTCTCAGGCCGCCGCTGAATTCGTCGTTGTCCACCCGTCCTTCCACGACATAAATTCCGCCTTTTTCCAACCCGCTTTGGAGACGCCGGAAGTTTTCCGGGTAGACCACCGCCTCCAGCCGGGCACCGCCGTCATCCAAAGTCAGCACGCCCATATTGCCTTTGTCGCGCTTAACCACACGGATATCCGCCAGCATCCCGGCCAGGAATTGGTCTTTGCGCGAACTTTTGGCGTGTTGCAGCCGCGTCGGCGCGAAATGCGCCAATTCCGCCAGATATTCGTCGATGGGATGCGCGGTCAAAAAATAGCCGAGACATTGGCGTTCCGCCTCAAGCATCCCGCGGCTGTCCCACGCCGCCTCCCCTTCTTCCCCCGGCTGCAAATCTTCCGCGTTTTCCTCCTCGTCCATGCCGGCGAACAGATTCCCCATGCCCTGCTCCCGGTCCTGCAAATACTGCTCCGCCGCGCGCGTCACCGCCGGCAGGCACTGCTTTAAATGCGCTCTCGCCGGGCCGGCCGCGGCTTTGGACAGTTCGTCGCAGGCGCCGGAATCGATCAAAATCTCCAGCGCGCGCTGGTTGATCAGCGCGCCGCCGACGCGCCGGCAGAGATCGGTAAGGCTGGTGAAGGGCCCCCGTTCCCGCACCTCGACGATGCGTTCGATCTGTCCTTGGCCGAGGTTGCGGATGGCACCCAGACCGTAGACGATATGGCCCGCATCATCCACTGTGAAGCGGAAACGGCCGTGGTTTATGCTTGGCGGCAGCACTTGCAAGCCCATATCGCGGCATTCGGCAACGAGTTCCATTATTTTGTCGGTCAGTTTCATTTCCGCCGACAAGGCCGCCGCCATAAAATCCGCCGGATAGTGGGTTTTCAGCCACGCCGTTTGGTAAGCGATCAAGGCGTAGGCCACCGAATGGGACTTATTGAAGCCGTAACCGGCGAACTTCTCCATCAAGTCGAAAAGTTCGGTTGCAGTTTTCTCGACCACACCTTGCTTTAACGCGCCAGCCATGAAATTGGAGCGCTGCCGCGCCATTTCCTCGGGGTCTTTCTTGCCCATCGCCTTGCGCAGGATATCGGCCCCGCCCAAAGTGTATTGACCGAGCAACTGAGCGATCTTCATCACCTGCTCTTGATACAGGATGACGCCGTAAGTGCCTTTCAGCACCGGTTCAAGTTCCGGCAGCGGATAGCGCACCGGGGTTTTCCCGTGCTTGCGGTTGATGAAGTCGTCTACCATGCCGGATTGCAGCGGGCCCGGGCGATACAGGGCCACCAGCGCCACCATGTCGTCGAAACAGTTGGGTTTGAGTTTGCGGATCAACTTCTTGATGCCGCCGGACTCCAACTGGAATACCGCCGTGGTGGCACCGGTGGCGAGCATTCGGTAGACCTTTTTGTCATCCAGCGGCAATCGCTCTATATCGACGACGCCGCCATGGCGCTCGTTGATCGATTTCACCGCCCAATCGATGATAGTCAAGGTACGCAGGCCCAGAAAGTCGAATTTCACCAGGCCCGCGGTTTCCACATCGTCTTTGTCGTACTGAGTCAGCAATCCCGAGTCGCCGCGTTCCCGGTCGCGGTACAGCGGCGTGAAGTCGGTGAGCCGGCCCGGAGCGATGACCACGCCGCCGGCGTGTTTGCCCACATTGCGGGTGATACCCTCGAGTTTGTAGGCCATTTCGAGGATTTCCTGGGCATTCTCCTCACGTTCCACATACTCCCGCAGGTCCGCTTGCTCCTCCATCGCTTTGGCCAGGGTCATTCCGGGAACCCCCGGAATCAAACGCGACAGCCGATCGCCCACGGAATAAGGCTTGCCCTGCACTCGTGCCACATCCCGCACCACCGCCTTCGCCGCCATGGTGCCGAAGGTGATTATCTGGGAAACCGCTTCCGGGCCGTAGAAATCCGCCACATGGGCGATCACCCGATCACGGCCTTCCATGCAGAAATCGACATCGAAATCGGGCATGGAGATTCGTTCGGGGTTGAGGAAGCGCTCGAACAGCAAATCGTAGTGCAGTGGATCCAAGTCGGTGATGCCCAGCGCCCAAGCGACGATTGAGCCGGCCCCGGAGCCGCGGCCCGGGCCGACCGGAATGCTGTTTGCCTTCGCCCATTGGACGAATTCCATCACCACCAGAAAGTAGCCGGCGAAGTCCATTTGATTGATGGTTTCCAGTTCCCGCCGCAGCCGGTCGCTGTAACGAACCCATTGTTTTTCGTTCTCTTCCCCGAGGGCACCGTCGTTCCCGCCTTCCCCGGCGCCCTCTGCGCCAGCCCTGCTCCCGGACAGTGCGTTGCGCAATCGCCGGCGCAGACCTTGTTCCGCAACTTTGGACAAATAGTCGTTCAAACTGCCCGCCTCGCCGGCCGGCAGCGGATAATTCGGCAAGCGCTGGATCAATTCCAAATCCAGATTGCAACGCCGCGCGATATCGACGGTCGCGGCAACAGCTTCGGGGATATCCGCGAACAATCGCGCCATGTCGGCCGCGTCGCGCAGATATTGCTGTTCGCTGTACTCCCTCGGCCTGCCGGGATCGTCCAATACCCGGCGCCGGGCGATGCAGACCCGAGCCTCGTGGGCTTCGAAATCCGCCGCGCCGAGAAAGCGCACATCATTTGTAGCCACCACGGGGCAGCCGGTTTCCCGGGCCAGACCCAGCGCGGCTTGGATGTACTCTTCTTCGCCCGGCCTGCCCAAACGTTGCAATTCGAGATAAAAACCTTGTGGAAAAATCCGCCGCCAGGATTCGATCAAATTCAACGCGGCATCGCGCCGGTCATTGGTCAAAGCGGCGGCGATATCCGATTGCTGCGCCCCGGAAAGCGCAATCAAACCCTCGCCCCGGCGCCGCAATTGCCTTTTGCCGGCGCGAATCTCCGCATTGGGTTTGCTGTCCACATACAGCTCGGAAATCAACTGGATCAGATTGCGGTAGCCAGCCGCGTTCAGCGCCAGCAGCACGAGCTGACTGACGGCGCCGCTGTCTTCGTCGATTACCGGCAAATCGCAGCCGCAGATGGGCTTTATGCCGTGCCGCCTGCTGGTTTGATAAAACTTGATCAAGCCGAATAGGTTCGCTAGGTCAGTCACCGCCACCGCCGGCGCGCGCTGGCCGCGCAGGCGATCAATCAACGCATCGATGGCGATGAGTCCGTCGCTGATCGAAAATTCGGAATGCAGGCGCAGGTGGACGAAGGTCGGTGTTGAGTTTTGATCGGGCATGGATTGCTCAAGCGGGATGCGGATGCCAGTTTACACCAGCGGAACCGCCGACCGAAGCCCACGGGAACCATGCGCCGCCACTGGCCCAAAGCTGCAGCGGTGGATGGCGCAAGGCCCAAGTTCGGCCAGCGCGGTAACATGGGCTCGGGTGGGATAACCCTTGTGTCGGGAGAATCCATAACCCGGATATTCGCTTTCCAGCGCGGCCATTTCCCGGTCTCTGACGACTTTGGCGATAATCGAAGCGGCGGCGATTTCGCGCACGCGAGCGTCGCCGCCGATGACCGCCACCGACGGATAGCGCCAATCCGGGCAGCGGTTGCCGTCCACCCGGACGAATATTGGCCGCAAAGGCAATTGTTCGACGGCGCGGCGCATGGCGAGCAGGCTGGCCTTTAGAATATTCAGCCGGTCGATTTCCCGGGCGCTCGCCCGACCCACGGCGAAACAGCGGGCGTCGCGGACGATTGCCGCGAAGCAGTCTTCGCGCCGCGCCGCCGACAGCTTTTTGGAGTCGTTCAGGCGGGCTTCGAGCGCGGAGGAAATGTCTGGCCGCAAAATCACCGCCGCCGCCACCACCGGCCCCGCGAGGCAGCCGCGGCCGGCCTCGTCCACGCCCGCCCGCGGACTCGGCAAATCGATGTCTTCGCTCCAGACCGGTCGGTCTTTCATCGACCCGCGTCCAACGGCGCAGCCTTGACAACCTCAAAGGTATCCTCCTTGAGCATTCGCCGAATCGCCGCAGCGGCCGCCTGCGAGGCGTTGCGCCGCAGTAGCCCGTGTTGGCGGACGAATTCGTCCACCAGCTCCGGCGCCGGCGAAGGCCGCGCCATGAAAGCTTCGATTTCGCGCAACAGATTTTCCGGGCTTACTTCCGATTGCACATATTCTGGAACCAACCGCCTGCCCGCGAGCAAATTCGGGATCGCCATATGTTCGATTTCAACCATGCGCGAGGCCAGCAGGTAGCTGAGGGCGGCAAGTTTGTAGCAAACCACCATCGGCCGCCGCAGCAGCATGGCTTCGAGACTCGCAGTGCCCGAGGAGAGGATCGCGAAATCCGCCGCCGTCAAGGCCTGTCTCGAGTCCAAGGTCAGACAAAAACCGTCCGCCGCGAAGCCGCCGCGGGCGATGATTTCCTCAAGCAGGCGGCGGTTTTTGTCGCCGGCGCAGGGAATCACAAAGCGCAACGCGGGATACTTGCTTCGCGCCAGCGCGGCGGCGGCGAGAAATACCGGCGCCATGCGGAGGATTTCACCGCTGCGGCTGCCCGGCAGCAGCGCCAGCACCGGCGCCGTGGAATCGAGTGACAGCGCCCGCCGGGCCCCTTGCCGACTTGGTTCATCGCCCGCCGCGGGATCGATCATGTCCGCCAGCGGATGGCCGACGCAATGCGCTTCGACCCCATGCTCGCCGTAGATGCCGGTTTCAAATGGAAACAACGTCAACATCAAATCCACCGACTTGGCGATACCGTGGATTCTACCTTTGCGCCAAGCCCAAACACTCGGGCTCACATAGTGGACCGTCGGCAATCCGCCTTGACGCAGGCGAGCGGAAAGCCGCAAATTGAAATCCGGCGAGTCTATGCCGATGAAAGCCGCTGGCCGTTCGGTCAGAAAATGCTTCGTCAAGCTGCGCTTGATGCGCAGTAATTCCGGCAAGCGGCCCAGGGGTTCGACCAATCCCATCACCGCCAGCCGCTCCATCGGCGCCAGCGAGCGACAGCCAAGCCGCTCCATCTCCGGCCCGCCGACACCGCTGAATTGTGCATCCGGGTAGAGTTCGCGCAAAGCGCGAATGAGTCCGGCACCAAGGATATCGCCGGATTTTTCGCCCGCGACAATGCCGAACTGGATGGCGGCGGACATGGCTGGGCAGCGGCGGAGTTAGCGGTGTACGCCTTTGCCGGAAGGCGCGATGGAATCGACGAGGGTTGTCAGCACTTCGCTGCTCTCATCGAGCGCCCTGATCCGAAGCGTCGCATCCCGCACGGTCAAATTGCGCAAATGCAGAATCTTGAATGCTTTCTTCACCAATTCCAGATCCTTTTTTGCGAAACCGCGACGCTTCATGCCGATGGAGTTTACGCCCCGCGCCAGTGCCGGCTGACCACTGACGATCACATAGGCAGGTACATCGTTGACTACATGGGTCATGCCGCCGACCATCGAATGGGCACCGATGCGGAGAAACTGGTTCACGCCCGCATAGCCGCCGAGGATGGCGAAGTCATCGATTTCAACATGTCCGCAAAGTCCGACATTGTTGGCACAGACGATATCGTCGCCGAGTCGGCAGTCGTGGGCAACGTGGGCGTAAGCCATCAACAGATTGCGGTCACCGATGCGGGTCAGGCCGCCGCCATTGCCGGTGCCGCGGTGTACCGTCACGCCTTCGCGGAAGATATTGTCGTTGCCGATTTCCAGCCAAGTCTCCTCGCCCCGATACTTTTTGTCCTGAGGATCATCACCGATGGTGGTGAACTGGAAGAATAAATTGCCTTCGCCGATGCGGGAATTCGATCGAATCACCACATGGGAGCGCAGTTCCGTGCCCGCGCCAATGGACACGCCCGACCCGACTACGCTCCAAGGGCCGATCTTGACCCCGGTTCCGATTTCAGCTTCTTTGTCTATCCGCGCCGTCGGATCAATGCTGGCGCTGCCGTCAATCGACATCCACCTTCCTCTCGGCGCAAATGATTTTCATCGAGCCGGTCAATTGTCCGTCAACCGATGCCTCGGCGTAAAACTTATAGATGCCGCGCCGGTTGCTGATCACTTCAACTTTCAGCATCAACTGATCGCCGGGGACCACCGGGCGGCGCAGCCGCACCTCGTCCGCGCCGACGAAGTAGTACAAATATCCGTCGGCGGGCTTTTTTTCCTGACTCTTGAATCCAAGCACTCCCGCGGCTTGGGCCAGCGCTTCGATGATCAACACGCCCGGCATGATGGGCTGATGCGGAAAATGGCCAACGAAGAACGGCTCATTCACAGTGACATTCTTGCAGGCAAGGATGAATTTGCCGGTCTCCATTTCCAGCACCCGGTCAATCAACAAGAATGGGTAACGCTGGGGTAGATATTCCTTGATTTCCTGAATGTCCAAGAGCATTTTCCGCTTCCAAGTTGGGGCCCGGCATCCTACCTCCGGCTAGCCCATGCTATTCTTTATCAACCAGTTTTTCCAAGTTTTTTAACCGGTTGGCGATTTCATCCAACTCTTGGAAGCGAGTGATGACTCGTTTCCAGCGACTGGTCTTCATGTGCCCGGTGCCGGAAGAATATCTACCGGGCTCGGTAATGCTGCGGCTCACCAAAGACATCGCGCTCACCTCGACGCGGTCGGCGATGCTGATATGCCCCACCGCCCCCGAAGCGCCGCCCATGATGCAGTACTTGCCGATGGAAACACTGCCAGCGATCGCGGTGCAGCCGCAAATCACCGTGTGCTCGCCGATTACGCAATTGTGTCCGATCTGCACTTGATTATCGATCTTCACCCCGCGCCCGATGACCGTGTCGTCCATGGCGCCTCGGTCGATGGTGGTGCCGGCGCCGATTTCCACGTCATCGCCGATGCAAACCGAGCCGCCGTGATGGATTTTGATGGATTTTTCGCCATCGAACGCATAGCCAAAGCCATCGGCGCCGATTACGCTGTTGGCTTCGATTCGCACATTGCGGCCGAGGCGCACCCCGGGATACAGCGCCACCGAGCGCAACAGCCAACAGGATTCGCCCAATTCGCACTCTTCCCCGATCGTGCAACCGGGACCCACGACGCATTCGGCGCCGATACGGACACCGGCTTCGATCACGCAGCCGGATGCCACGCTCGCCGTTGGTTCGATTTTGGCGGAGGGGTGTACACTGGCACCGGAATCAATGCCGGGGTCGGGCCGGCGCGGCATATGGAAAATCCCGGAGGCCAGCGCGAAAGTCACGTAAGGCCGCGGGCTGATGAGTTTGCCGACAGGGCAGGCACCGCGGAATTTTTCCTCGATGATGACCGCGGCGGCGCGGGTATCGGCGAGCTGGCCAACATAGGCTGGATTGGATAAAAAGCTCAATTGGCTGGGGTCGGCATCGGCCAATGGGCCCAAGCCGTCGATTTCGCGACCGCCGTCGCCGTCGAGTTCTACTTCCAGCAGTTCCGCCAACCGCGACAGCTTGATTCGTGGTCTGGAAGACACCGGATCCGGGCCCGACAAGCGCCGCTGATTGTTGCTGTTGGTGTTTATTCGCTTTGGGACAACTCGTTCAATTTGGCGGTCACCCGGGCGGTAATATCGAGCACCGGCGCGAAATACGGCGCGCTTTCGGCATTCAATATCAGATCGTAGCCGCCTTCGGCGACCACTTCCTCCACCGCGCTGGCGAGTTGTTGCTGCATGCTCTCGAGGAACTGCTGGTTCCTTTCATTCAAAGTGGTTTGCACGCGCTCCTGTATCAATTGCAGTTGCACTTGCAAATCCTGCGCATTGGTATTCATGCGCCGCACTTCGTCTTCGGTCATGACGGCTTCGTTTTGCTGAAACTCCTCGGCCAAGGCGTTGAGTTGCTCCGATAGCTCGGTCGCCCTTTCCTGGTCCGGCGCCAACTCGGCTTCCAGTTCCTGCTGGATGACCTGCGCCGAGTCGGAGGCGAACAGCGCGCGCAGAGGATTGAGGATGCCGATTTTGGCATCCTGGGCCAGCGCTGTTTGGGAAAACAGGCCCAAGGCCGCACAGACAATCAGATACTGAGTGGTTTTCACGTTGCTTCTCCAAAGCGTTGCCGCGGCGATGCCCGAATCGGTCTATCTGCGCCCGATGGGTTTCGCGCGATCGTTCGCGCTAGAATCCGGTGCCCACGGTAAAATCAAAAGTCTTGGTGTCGTCCCCTTCCTTTCCGAACGGCTGCGCCAAATAGAAAGTCAGTGGGCCGAAGGGCGACAAATAAGTGACTGCCAAGCCAGCCGAATACCGAAACTCCTTCAAATCGAAATTCGCGCAGCCCTGCAACATCCGCTGCCGCTCAGTGCAATGTGATGAAAACACATTGCCGGCGTCGATAAACAACGAAGTCCGCAGTTGATTGGAAACTTCATCGACAAAGGGCACCGGGAACAGCAGTTCCAATGTCGTCGCGGCCAGTATGTTACCACCAAAGCTGTCGTAATCCTCGTTCAGGAAGAAATTCTCCACCGCCAGCGCCGGCAGTGGATTGCCCGAGTCGTCAAGCACGGGATTGCCGCCGGCATTGAGCAGCGGGTCGGTTCGATAGACGAAATCGCCGCTGAAACCTTGGGCCGAACCGTCTTCATTGAGGAGAATATTGCCGGCGTCGTCCTTCAGCAGGGAGACGCCGTTCGCGGTCAAATAGCGCGCGCCCGCGGTGCTGCGGGGCCCGAGGCTGTTCTCCTCGAAACCGCGCACGACGCCGGCGGCGCTCAAACCACCGGCGAAGTAGTTGTTGAAAAACGGCAACTGTTCGGTATCGCCATAACCGATGCCGTAGCCGAGATTGGTGCGCAATCCCACCACCCAAGTGCGCTGCTGATTCAGCGGCCAGTAAATCTGATTGGAATAGGAAAGCCTCGCGTATTGCAGGTCGCTGCCCGGCAGGGTGATCTCCAAACCCACATTGTGCAACATGCCGTCATTGGCGAGTTGGCCGCGGTTCAGCGTATTGCGGAACCAGTTGCCGGTGATGCTGTAGTTGTCGAAATTGTCGCCGTAGAGATCGACAAATCCCGGATCGGGATTGGCTCGCAGCTGCGCCATGCTGAGCAAATTGACATCGCCGAGCACGGCATCCATCACCGGGCCGGCCGCGGGATCGGGATTGGCCGGCGAAATCAGATAGCGGTCGATGCCCGGAATCAGTTTGGGTGAGGAGACGATCTCCTGCACCGAGCCCAGCCCGGAACTGAGCTCGGTGTGGGTATAGCCGAGATCGAAGCCGAGCACCGAAATTTCGCTCAACGGATAGCTGAAGCTGAGCGACGCGCCGTAGGAGGAGGTATTGAAATTGGCCACATTGAAGGGTGAGTCGATCTCCTGCAAGTACAAACTCAAGCCGCGGCTGACGCCGTCGGGGGTGAAATAGGGGTCGATATACTGGAAATTGAGCGATTTGATGAAGCGGCTGCGGTTGACGCCGACCGCGACAGTCTGGCCCGTGCCGAGAAAATTCTGCGCCTGCAAATTCGAGCTGATGAAAAAATCGCCGCTGCCGCCCGTGCCCACCTGAAAACTGATGGCGCCGAAATTCTGTTCCACCACGTCGAAATTGACATCGACCTGATCGGTGGTGCCGGGCACCTCCTCCGTCGCCACTTCCACGGTTTCAAAATAACCGAGGCGCTCGAGCCGGACCTTGGACTGCTCAATCTGCATGCTCGACGCCGGCGCAGCCTCCAACTGGCGCATTTCGCGCCGCAACACATCGTCCGCCGTTGAAGTGTTGCCGTCGAAACTGATGCGGTTGACGTAGGTGCGGCTGCCCGGCTCGATCACGAAAGTCACATCGACGGTGCCGTCTTCGTTGACATTAGGCACCCCGGAAGCCTGGGCGAAGGCGTAGCCCAAATTGCCGAGGAACTGGACCATGATTTCTTCGGTGCCCGTGACCAGCGCTTGGGAATATATTTGCCCCGGGCGGACGAAAATGGCGGCCCGCAGAATCGCCTCGGCATCAACCAAATCGCCCGCCAAATCGACTTCGTTGATCAAATACTGGTTGCCTTCCAGCACGTTGATCGTGATATAGACTTCGCGCCGGTCGGGCGTGATCGAAATGGGTGTCGATTCGATGCTGAATTCGACATAGCCGTTGTCGAGATAAAAGGATTCGAGCCGTTCCAAATCACCGGAGAATTGCTCCCGGGAATAACGATCCCGGCGGCTGAGGAACAGCCACCAGGGTTTCGGGCCCAATTCGAACAAATCAAGCAGGGTATCGTCGTCGAAGGAGCGGTTGCCGATCACATTGATGCGACGGATGCGAGACTCCTCGCCTTCATTGATATCCAAACTGATCGCCACCCGGTTGCGCGGCAATTCCTCGACTTCGATATCGACCGCGGCACCGTAGCGCCCGCGGGAAGAGTAGACCTCCTGAATGCCCTGCCGGATGGCTTCAAGCGCGGCGCGGGTGAAAATCTCGCCTTCGGCGATCTCAGCGGTGGCCATGTTTTCGATGATGTCCTCGGTCTCAAGCACGCTGTTGCCTTCAATGTTGATCTCCGCCACGGAAGGTCTTTCCCGCACGGTGATCACCAGGATATTGGCTTCCCGGGATACTTCCACCGCGTCGAAATACTCCGACGCCGCGAGCGCGCGGATGATTTGTGCGGAAGTTTGGGGCGTGACTTGGTCGCCGATGCCGATGGGCAGCAAGTTGTAGATGATGCCGGGAGTAATACGCTGGTAGCCATCGACGATGATATCGGCGACGGTGAAATTCTGGGCGAATGCGGGGCGAACGAAAAACAGGGCCGCAAACAATAAGAAAACAGCTTTTTTCATTACATCAGGCGATTGAAATCATTGTAGAAGGCGAGCACCATGATGCCCAGCACCATGGCCATGCCGAGGCGCAGACCCCAGTTCTGCACGACTTCCGGCAGCGGCCGACGAATCACCGCCTCCACCAGAAAGAAGAACAAATGGCCGCCGTCGAGCATTGGAATCGGCAGCAGATTGAGTATGGCGATGGAAATGCTCAACAGCGCCAGGAATCCGAGATAGGTGTCCAAACCGATGGTGGCGGTTTCTCCCGCCACTTGGGCGATCGTGATCGGCCCACTGATATGCTCCACGGAGATCAGACCCACGATCATTTTCCGAATGGAATCAAGCACAAACAAGGATTTGACCCAAGTTTCCCGCAACGCCGGCGCGACTGCCGCCAGCGGCCCGTAGCGAATTTCCAGCAAGGCTTCCGGCGGCAGCAAATCCGCCCGCCGCGCGGATGCCGCGGCGGCTCCGATCCTGCCATAGGTTTCGCCCCCGGCGGCGACGGCCCGCGGCCGCAACAGCAAACTTTCCACGCCGCCCGATCTTTCGACCGCGACTTGCAAATCGAGTTCCGGGCTGGCGCGGATAATCCTCACCCAATGCGACCAGCCGCGCACGGGCTCGCCATTCACCGACACCACCAAATCGCCTTCGCGCAGACCGCCGAGGTCCGCCGGCGCGCCGACTTCGACTTGGCCGACCCGGGCCGGAACGAGCACTTCGACAATCCCCAAATCCGCCGCCGGCCAAGGTTCGGTTTCGTCGCCGAGCCAAGCATCCACGGGTATGCGGATGGAGTCCGGCTGACCGCCGTCGACCGGCGCCACTTCCAAACTCACCACGCCGGTTTCGCCAAGCCTCCCCAGCAGCTGCAAGTTGACATCCTGCCAAGTTGCGGTGGCGCGACCGTCCACCGCGACAATCCGGTCGCCGGCGCGCAAACCGGCGAGTTCAGCCGGCGAATCCTCCACCACATCCCGCACCACCGGGACGATGCCGGAAGTCCCGAAAGCGAAGTGGATCAACCAAAATACAATAAAGGCCAACAGCAAATTGGCCGCCGGACCGGCGGCTACGATGGCCGACCGCTGCCAAAGCGGTTTGCAGGCGAAGGAGCTGTCCCGCTCCGCTTCCGGCACCGCGCCGGGATCGATCGTGGAAGCGTCTTCCATGCCCTGCATCTTGACGTAACCGCCCAATGGAATCGGCGCGACCACGTATTCGGTGCCGTCCTTGCCGAGCCAGCGCTTCAGTGGCTTGCCGAATCCCACCGAAAACCGCAAAACCCGTACGCCGCAGCGGCGCGCTACCCAGAAATGGCCGTATTCGTGGAAGGTGACCAATATGCCCAAGGTGACCAACAGCGCGATCACCGCGATGGGAAAATCCAGCATATCCATCCTTTGTTCCGTCCCGACCGACTGTCCGCCAGCATTCCCGGCCGATTCAAAAAGCGACTAAATCCACTTGCGAATCAATTCGTTGGCATAGATTCTGGCAAGCGCGTCCGCTTCCAGAATAATAGCCAGCGTGTCGGCGCCGCCACAAGACATTCTAGCCGAAACCTCCTCGATTAGCCTCGGAATGCGGGAAAACGACAACTTTCCGTCAAGAAAGGCCTGCACGGCGACTTCATTGGCGGCGTTCAGCACCGCCGGCGCCAGCCCCCGCAGCCTCGCGGCTTCAATGCCCAATCCTAGGCAGGGGAAGCGTTGCCCGTCCGGCGGCAGAAACTCCAGCGGCTCCTCCGCGGCCAAATTCAATTCCCCGGCGCCGGACGGTATGCGCTCCGGCCACGCCAGGGCGCCGGCGATGGGGATTCGCATATCCGGCTCGCCGAGTTGAGCGAGTACCGAGCCGTCCACAAAATGCACCATGGAATGGATGATCGACTGCGGATGAATCAACACCTCCACTTTCTCGGGAGGCATGGAGAACAGGTAACAGGCTTCGATGAATTCCAATCCCTTGTTCATCAGGGTGGCGGAATCGACCGAAATTTTCGCGCCCATGTTCCATTTCGGATGCTTGCACGCCTGTTGCGGCGTGATCGATTCGAACCGTTCCGCGGGTTCGCGCAGAAACGGGCCGCCGGAGCAGGTCAGCACCAGTTTCCGCACGTGCCGGGTCTGGTCTTCATCCAGCGCCGCGTCGGCGGCGGGCAGACACTGGAAAATCGCGTTGTGTTCGCTGTCGACCGGAATCAACGAAGCGCCGGTTTCCCGCGCCGACCGCATACACAGATCGCCGGCCATGACCAACGACTCCTTGTTGGCGAGCAGCACCTTCTTGGCGGCTTGAATCGCCCCCAGCGTAGACGCCAGGCCGGCGGCGCCGACGATCGCCGCCATCACGGTTTCCACCTCCGGCAGGCAGGCCACCCGCACCAGTTCGTCGGCGCCCGCCAGCACTTCCGTCGGCTGCGCCGCGGCCCGCAGACGTTCGCGCAATTCCCCAGCCCGGGCGGGGTCCGCCATCACCGCGTAACGCGGATTGAATTCGCGGCATTGTTCCGCCAGCACGCCGGCATTGGTGTTGGCGCCGAGGGCGACCACCCGCATAGCGGGATTTCCGCGCACCACGCTCAGCGTATTGCGGCCGATGGAGCCGGTCGAACCGAGAATCGCCAGTGACTTGCTATTTTTGTTCATGGACTAGCTCCTCCCTGCAGCAACCACATCATACCGAGCGCAAAGGCCGGCGTGGCCGCGAGCAAACCGTCAACCCGGTCCAACAATCCGCCGTGGCCGGGCAGCATACTGCCGCTGTCTTTGGCGTCGCAATTGCGCTTGAGCATGCTTTCCAGCAAATCGCCGATTACGCACAGCGCGGCCGTCACCAGCGCCAGCGCGGCCAGCAGCACGACCTCTGTGCCGCTCAGCGGGTGCGGACCGTAGTGCAGCAGCGCGATCATCGCGGCCGCCAGCGCCGCGCACAGGGCGCCGCCGCCCCAGACGCCTTCCCAAGTTTTTTTCGGACTGATCGCGGGCGCGAGCTGGCGGCGACCAAACCGGCGGCCCGCGAAATAGGCGCCGATATCCACCGCGGCCACCAACACCACCAGCGCCAGCACCAGATATCCGGCGGGGGCCAAGTACTTGAGATACACCACGCCGACCAAACTCGGTAGCAAGGCCAACAGCCCTATCGCGCCTACGACATAACCGCCGCGCCAACGATCCCGATTGTCGGGATAACCCACAAGAACCAGCAGCACGGCCAGCCAAAAAGGCAGGGCAGCGGCGAGAATCCACGCCGTCCATCCCAGATGCGGCGACTCGGCGGACGGCGCTATGCCCAGCAGAGCGAACAGCCATCCGGCCGCCGCGGCGAGGGGCGACAAAAAGCCTAGCCGGACGACGGTGCCGCGCAAACCGGCAAACCGGGTCCATTCCCATCCGGCGCAGAGAATAATGGCGCATATCAATAGGGAAAACCAAAAAGGCGGCAGCAATATCGTGACCGCGCCAAAAACGAAAATCAGCGCCAGCGCCGTGATGACGCGCTGCTTCAACATCAACCCGGCGCCCGCATCAGTCGTGGCCGCCGAAGCGCCGTTGCCGGCTGGCGAAATCTTCGATCGCCTTCTGCAGCTCGGCTTCATGGAAATCGGGCCACAGGCAATCGGAGAAATGGAATTCGGTGTAGGCGAATTGCCACAGCAGAAAATTGCTCATGCGGCGTTCACCGCCGGTGCGGATGCAAAGGTCGGGCTCGGGCAGATCGCTCAACTGGGTGAACGAATGCACCAAATCGATATCGATCGCATTCGTATCCAAGCCGCTGTCGCGCACCTGCTCGGCGATCAGCCGCATGGCGTTGGTGATATCCCAGCGGCCACCATAATCCGCCGCCACGGTGATTCGAGCACCGGTGTTATCCCGGGTCAGGGCCTCGACATAACGCATGCTGCTGCGAACGCGCGCGGGAAAGGCTTCCCGATTGCCGATAAAACAAAGGCGCGCATTGGCGTTGTGCAACTCGCCCACTTCCCGGCGCCGCAACACCGACAGAAACAGCGCCATCAGCCCCTGCACTTCGCGCGCAGGGCGCATCCAGTTTTCGCTGCTGAAGGCGAACAGGGTCAAACAGGGAATCCCGCGGCGCACGCAGGAAAACACGATTTCTCTCGCTGTCGCGGCGCCCTGGCGGTGCCCGACCTTCACCGGCAAACCCCGGCCTTTGGCCCAGCGGTTGTTGCCGTCCATGATGATGGCGATGTGCTTGGGAAGATGGCGGGATGGACCGGGTGTCATGGCAGTGAAATTGTATCCGCCAATCGTCGTGGCCGCGGATGACCGCCGCGCGATCAATCAGCCCATGGACAAAAGATCGGCTTCCTTGGCTTTGTAAGCGGCTTCGACGATATCGATGTATTTGTCGGTCAGTTTCTGCATACGCTCTTCGGCCCGACGCGCTTCGTCTTGGCTGACTTCCTTTTCCTTGGCCAACTCCTTGAAATCGGAGTTCGCTTCACGGCGTATGCCGCGGATCGCGACGCGGGCGGATTCCGCCTCGCTCTTCGCCTGTTTGCCGCACTGCCTGCGGGTTTCTTCGGTAAGCGGAGGCATCGGCACGCGGATGCTGTCGCCGTTGTTCGAAGGATTCAGTCCGAGATCGGATTTCAGAATCGCTTTTTCGATATCGCCGATTATGGATTTCTCCCACGGTGTCAACAACAGCGAACGACCCTCTTCCACATGTATGGCCGCCAATTGCGCGAGCGGTGTTTCCGTCCCGTAGTACGGCACCATCACACCGTCGAGAATCGCTGGATGGGCTCGTCCAGTGCGGATGCGTTTGAAGGCTTTCTCCAGCGCTGCGACGCTTTTCCTCATGCGTTCCTCGGCATCCTGCATAATTTCCGCGATCATTCTTCCACTCCGCTCAACTGATGAGAGTGCCGTTCGGCTCGCCCGCGACGTTCTCCCGCAAAGCGCCGGGCCGGGTCATATCGAATACCCTGATCGGCATGGCGTTGTCCCGCGCCAGGCAGATCGCGGTGAGGTCCATCACGCCGAGCCGCTCCCGGATCACTTCATCATAACCCAACGTGTTGAACTTGACCGCATCCGCATTCCGTTCCGGGTCGGCTGAGTAGACACCATCCACCCGCGTCGCTTTGAAGATGATTTCGGCGCCGATTTCAATACCTCTCAGGCAGGCCGCGGAGTCAGTGGTGAACAGTGGATTGCCGGTGCCGCCGGAGACGAGAACGGCCCTGCGCTCGCGCAAGTGGCGGACCGCGGTCCGACGCTCGTATTGCTCGACGACGCCGGGTATGCCGGTGGCCGCGAGAACCCGCGCCGGTATTCCCGCGTTTTCCAGCGCGTCGCCCAGGGCGAGGGAATTCATGATGGTGGCGAGCATTCCCATGTGATCGCCGGTGACTCGATCGACGCCGCGGCGGCTGCCGCCGAGGCCGCGGTACAAATTGCCGCCACCAACGACAATGCCGGTTTCGACTCCCAGCCCGATGATTTCGCCGATTTCCGCCGTCACCGCGTCCAGCACGCCGACATCGATCCCGAAACCGGCCTCTCCACCGAGGGATTCGCCGCTCAACTTCAGCAGAACGCGGCGATACCGCGCTTGGGCATCTGCCTGCCGCCTGGTCGCGGACATGATCCGAATTCCTTCAATTGGCCTCCAGTTGGGCGGCAACCTCGGCGGCAAAGTCCTCCTGCTTCTTCTCCAAGCCTTCGCCGGCTTCGAAGCGCATCATGCGCGTTACTTCGGCACCGGCGCTTCGCACCAGATCACCGACTTTGGTATCGGGATTTTTCACGAAGGGCTGTTGCAACAAGCTGACTTCAGCGACGAATTTGCGCAACCGGCCGGAGATCATTTTCTCGATGATCGCCTCGGGCTTGCCGGACTCCCGGGCTTGGGCGGCATAAATTTCGGATTCTTTGGCGAGCACATCGGCCGGCACGTCTTCGCCGCGCACCACCAGGGGATTCATCGCCGCCACATGCATGGCCACATCCCGGGCCAACGCCCCATCGCCGCCGGCCAAGGCAATCAAGACCGCGATTTTACGGTTGCCATGAACATATTCGCCAACGCGGCCACCGGCATCGGCGGATAAATGCGCCACCCGGCGCAAACTGACGTTTTCGCCGATTTTCTGCACCAGTTTGCCTCGGCCTTCCTCCAACCCGGCCGCCAGCAAACCCGCCGCGTCCAGCGTGGGCTGGGCGAAAGCCGCCGCCAGGCAGTCCCCGGCGAAGGCGAGGAAGCTCTCATCCTTGGCGACAAAATCTGTTTCACAGTTGACTTCCACCAACACGCCGCGGCCGCCATCCTCCGTCAGCCGCGACAACACCACGCCTTGGGTGGCGGCGCGGTCGGCCTTTTTCGCGGCTTTGAGGCCACTGACTTTGCGCAAGTGCTCGATGGCCTGCTCCATGTCGCCAGCGGTTTCCGTCAGCGCTTTTTTGCAATCCATCATGCCCAGTCCGGTGCGCTGCCGCAGTTCCCGGACCATGCCGGCGGTAATTTTCGCCATTGGTAAATTCTCTCCGCGGAGTTTCGAGTCGATTCGACGATTCCGATTTAACCCGACTGCCTCAATTGTTCGTACTCGGCCAACAAGGCGCGCAACGTCTCAACATCCTCGACGATTTCATCGTTCAGCAACAAATCTGGATGCATTTGCTCTTTCTCGTATCCCAACGGCAAACCGGTTTCTTGGCTAACAATCCAAGAAGCCTCCGGGCGAATCTCGCCAAGCTGTTGCCCCACTCCCATAGCGGGCACTCCGATCACGGCACCCGCCGCGTCGTAGGTGCAGCGCTTTTTCATCGAGTTTAAGCAATCGAGAAGTTGGCTGGCGGCGACGATGTCGGTTTTTTCGCCCCCGGAATCCGCCTGGGATTCAGCGGATTCGGCCTCGGCTGGCTTGTCGGGGTCCGTTTGCGGGCCGGATTCGACGAGCACGCGCTTGCGCTTGATCCGCTGCGGCACCGCCGCCGTCTCGTTGACTTTGGCCTCCGGGTCTTCATCGACTTCGATGAACTCGCTTGGATCTTGCTGGGAGGCTGCGCGTCGCTGCCCTTCCAGACAGGCATCGGCAACCGCCGTGGCGTACAACTCGATGGCGCGGATGGCGTCGTCGTTGCCGGGAATCACGAATCGCACACCATCTGGATCGGCATTGGTATCGACAATGCCGATCACCGGAATCTTCACACTGTTGGCTTCGGTGACCGCGATGCGCTCGTGTTCGACATCGATCACGAACAGCGCGTCCGGCAAGCCACCCATTTCCTTGATGCCGCCGATGCTGCGCTCCAACTTCTTCCGCGCCCGGGTCAGCATCAGCGCTTCTTTCTTCGTCAAGCGGTCAAAAGTGCCATCCTCCTCCTTTTTCTCCAGCTCCTTCAAGCGCAGCACCGAACCCCGGATGGTTTTGTAGTTGGTGAGCATGCCGCCAAGCCAGCGCTGATTGACATAGGGCATGCCGCAGCGTTCGGCTTCCCGGCGGACAATCTTGGCCGCCGCGCGCTTGGTGCCGACGAACAGGATCTTTTTGCCCATGGAAGTGTACTCGGCAACCTGCTTCAGGGCCGCGTCCAGCTTCGGAATGGTCTGTTCGAGATTGATGATGTGGATTTTGTTGCGCGAGCCGAAAATATACGGCTCCATGCGCGGATTCCAGTAGCGGCACTGGTGGCCGAAATGCACGCCCGCGCGCAGCATTTCTTTCATGCTCAAAGACATAATCGGTTTTCCTTCGGGTTGAGCCTCCACCCACCCCACGGCTCAACTCTTTCTCCTCCGCTTTCGATCTGGAGCAGAGAGCACCCGGAGCCGCGTGCCGGTGTGTGTGCGACAGTATTTAAGCTGTTTCGAACCGTCGCGGAGTTTGCCCCGCGCGGAGCGGTCGGCTTTATATCACAAAGCACCCCGCGCATAAACCCGCGGCCCGAAAACGCTTACCATCGGCCCGCGCGCGCGGGCCGCTCAGACCGGACTTGCTCCGGCGGCGGGCGAGCTGGATTTTCGGTCGAACGGGATTGCGGCTTGCTTTACAATGCGCCATCTCCGGCAGCCATTGAGATTGCAAGCGGATCATGGCCATTGAACTGAAAACGCCCGCCGAAATCGACAAAATGCGGGTGGCCGGACGGCTGGCCGCGGAAGTGTTGGAAATGATCGGCGAGCATGTTGTGCCGGGAGTTTCCACCGGCGAACTCGATCGCATTTGCCACCGGCACATTGTCGAAAAGCAAGGGGCGGCACCGGCGCCACTGAACTACAAGGGCTTTCCCAAATCCATTTGCACCTCGATCAATCACGTGGTTTGCCATGGCATTCCCAGCGACGGCAAAATCCTCAAGCGGGGCGATATCCTCAACATCGATATCACGGTGATCAAAGACGGCTTCCACGGCGACACCAGCAAAATGTTCTCCGTAGGCGAAGTCCCGGAACACGCGCAGCGGCTGGTGCGGGTGGCCCGGGAATGCCTGTTCAGGGGTATTGCCGAAGCCCGTCCGGGCAAACGTTTGGGCGATATCGGCCATGTCGTGCAGCAACATGGCGAAGCGCATCATTACGGCATTGTGCGCGAGTATTGCGGCCACGGCATCGGCCGCGGCTTCCACGAAGACCCGCAGGTGCTGCACTACGGCAGCCCGGGAACCGGCATCGAACTGAAGCCGGGCATGACGTTCACCATCGAGCCCATGCTCAACGCCGGCAGCCGCCATACCCGTCTGTCCGCCGCCGACGGCTGGACAGTCACCACCAAGGATCGCCGGCTATCGGCGCAATGGGAACACACCATTGCCATTCTCGATGATGGCTGCGAAGTGCTGACCCTCCGCGAAGAAGAGCGGGCCGAGGGTTGGCATTCCGCCGACGGCGCGCCCGCGCCGAAATGATGACCGCCGACATTGCGCTCGAACAGGCGGCGGGCGGTGGTTCCACGGATTTCCAGTCCCTCCCGGGCACGGCCCAAGCGGGCAACGGATTAGCAAAGCCGGCCGCGGAAAACCGATCCGTTTGCCGGCGAAGCCTGCTCGATATCAACGCCTTGAACGCCCGACTTGATGCCGGCGGCGATTGGATCGCTCCCATCCGCGAAGCCCTCGCCGCCGCCCAAGCGCGACTCGACCAACATTACCTCGCCAATCACCGCATCGATGAAATCGTCGCCGCCCGAGCTTGGGTAGTTGATCAAGTGCTGATCTCGGTTTGCGAGCGGCAGCAGTGGCCCGACGACTCACAGCTCAGCCTGCTCGCGGTCGGTGGCTACGGCCGCGGCGAATTGCTGCCGCACTCCGATGTGGATCTGCTGATCCTCACCCGCAAATCGAATCAATCCGCCTATCGCGAAGCCATCGCTCGGCTGACGGCGCTGCTGTGGGACATCGGCTTGGATCTCGGCCTCGGCGTGCGTTCAATTCGGCAGTGCAAAACCGCGGCGCGGGGCGATATCACCATCGCCACCACTTTAATGGAATCGCGCACGCTCGCGGGGCCGGAAGCGCTGCGGCAAAAAATGCTCCACGCCACCGGGCCGCGCTCGATTTGGCCAGCCAAGCAATTTCTGCGGGCCAAATCGGACGAACAAATCGCCCGTCACGAAAAACACGACGATGTCGATTACGCGCTGGAGCCGAATATCAAGAATTCGCCGGGCGGCCTGCGCGATATCCAGACCATCGCCTGGGTCGCGAGGCGGCATTTCGGCGCCGAATCCTTCGGCGATATGAAGGAGTTGGGCTTTTTGACCCGAGCCGAGCACATCATGCTCACCCGCGGCCGCAATTTTCTGTGGAAGCTGCGCTACGGCCTGCACATGCTGGCGGGCCGCCGCGAAGACCGCCTGCTGTTCGACCAGCAACGCGCGCTGGCGGAACTGTTCGACTACCGGGACGACAAGGAAAGTCTCGGCGTCGAAAAACTCATGAAGCAGTACTACCGCGCCGTGGCCAATCTGCGCGCCCTCAACGACATGCTGCTGCAGCATTTGGATGAGGCGATTTCCAGCGGCGGACGCGACCGCATCAGCGAACTCAACCGCCGCTTCCGCGTTCGCAACGGCTATCTGGAAGCGCGCTCGGACCGGGTTTTCCGCGCCACGCCTTCAGCCCTGCTCGAGGTCTTCGTGCTGCTTGCCAACAATCCACAAATCCGCGGCATTCGCGCCTCCACCATCCGATTGCTGCGCGAAAACCGCAAGTTGATCGACAACGCCTTCCGCGGCGATATCCGCAACATCAGCATGTTCATGGAGCTGCTGCATTCGCCGCACCAAATGGTGGCGCAATTGCGGCGCATGGCGCGCTACGGCATCCTCGGCCGCTATCTGCCGGAATTCGGCAAGATTATGGGGCAGATGCAACATGATTTGTTCCACATCTACACCGTCGACGCGCATACCCTGCAAGTCTTGCAAAACATGCGCCGCCTGGCGCGGACCGAAGCCGCCGAAGAGTTTCCGGTGGCCGCGCGGATCTATAAAAACCTGCCCAAAGTGGTGCTGCTGTATATCGCCGGTCTGTACCACGATATCGCCAAAGGCCGCGGCGGCGACCATTCGACGCTGGGCATGGTAGACGCGGAGAATTTCTGCCGCCGCCACCGGCTCAGCGCTTGGGACGGCAAATTGGTGGCTTGGCTGGTGGAAAATCATCTGTTGATGTCGATGACCGCCCAGCGCAAGGATATCGAAGACCCGGAAGTGATCCACGAATTCGCCAAAGCAGTGGGCGACAAACTGCACCTTGATTATCTCTACGCCCTGACGGTGACCGATATCCGCGCCACCAATCCGAGCTTGTGGAATTCCTGGCGCGCCACCCTGTTGCGCAATCTTTATCTGGACACCAAGCGGGCCCTGCGCCTGGGCTTGGAGAATCCCCGCGACCGGGGCGAGCGCATCGCCGACAAGAAGCAATCGGCCCAAGCCCGTCTGCGCGCCGACGGCATCGACGAAGACCGCATCGCCGCGGTCTGGGCCAAACTCAACGAAGAATATTTTCTGCGCGAATCGGTGGACAATCTATGCTGGCACACGCGGGTGATTCTGCGGTCTGGAGACGACCAACCCGTGGTTTCCCTGCGCGAACTGTCGGACGGTGCGGAACACGGCGCGACCCTGGTTTTCACTTACACCCGCGACACCGATTATCTGTTCGTCAACAGCACCGTCGCCTTCGAGCGCTTGCGATTGAATGTGCAAAGCGCGCGGATTTTCACATCGGCCAGCGGCATGTGCGCGAACACCTACGCCGTGCTTGAAGCCGACGGCAACCCGGTGGGGCGGGATTCCCGGCGGGTGAACGAAATCCGCTCGGTGGTGCGGAAACATCTCGACCACCGAGTCGGCCGCACCCAAAGTCCGGCGTTCCGCCGCGGACGCCGGCTGGCGAGTTTCGGCCAGCGCGTCAACGCCACTTTGATCAATACGCCGGGAAAAAACTACTCGACCCTGGAAATCGACTGCCCCGACCAATCCGGCATTCTCGCCCGCGTCGGACAAGTCTTCGCGGACCTCGATATCAAACTGATCGACGCCAGAATCACCACCTTGGGCGAACGGGTGGAGGATCTTTTCTTCATTACCGGCGGCGACGGTCGACCGCTGCACGATGCTGATTTGGCCAAAGCCTTGCAACGGCGGATCAAAAGTGCAATTGCCGAAAATCTGGCGGTCCGTTGAATCCGGGTATCGGCTACAATCGTCCTTGGTTGCAATAGTATGGAGCAGACCTAGTGTTCGCCTTCGGATTCGGTATCGTCAGCCGCAATTCGGCCGGGGAGATCATCGAAACCTTCTACCCGCAGCCGGTGGTGGAACCGACCGCCGAGCTGGCGGTCGAACTCGCCGCGGTTTGCCAGCTCGGCCCCGGCGGTTCCGGTTACCGCATGCTCACCCCGAGCGCCTTGCGGGCGGCCCACGCGGTCTTGCGACAACTGCACGGGCAGGAGCGGCTCGTGGCAATGCTGCGGGAAACCGGACGGTCAGTGGCGCTTTGCATCGTCAAGGACTCCGAGCCGCCGCGGTCGGTACCCGAAGCTTTTCTCAAGCTGCATCTGCTGTCCCATCGCCTGGCTCGTCCCCACGCGCAAAATCTCGACGGCATTTTTTCGGTTCTGCACAATCTGGCTTGGACCAGCCGTGGCCCGGTGAGTCTCGCGGACCTGCCGCGAATCCAACTTGAGGGCCGGCTTCGAAGGGAAACCCTGACCGTGCATTCGGTGGACAAGTTTCCCAAGATGACCGATTACGTGGTGCCGAGCGGGGTGCGCCTGGCCGACAGCGCGCGCATCCGCCTCGGCGCCTACATCGGCGAAGGCACCACGGTCATGCACGAGGGGTTCGTTAACTTCAACGCCGGCGCCGAAGGCCCCGCCATGATTGAGGGCCGCATTTCCGCCGGCGTGACCGTGGGGGAAAACAGCGATCTCGGCGGCGGCTGCAGCACCATGGGCACATTGTCCGGCGGCGGCGAGGAAATCATTTCCGTGGGTCGCGATTGTCTGATCGGCGCCAATGCCGGCATCGGCATCCCCCTCGCCGACGGCTGCATCGTCGAAGCCGGCCTGTATCTGACCGCGGGCTGCGTCGTGCGCGAACTTAATGCCGCGGGGGAAACGCAGCGGATTTGCAAGGCGCGGGAACTGAGCGGATTGCCCCAGCGGCTGTTCCGGCGTAATTCCCAGTCGGGCGCGGTGGAATGTCTGCCCCGGGGGAAAGCTTCGGCCTTGAATGAAGAACTGCATGCGCATAATTAGCGGACGGCCATGAGCGCGACCCGGGAACTCGCGGCGGAATTGATTCGGCGACCATCGGTGACGCCGGACGACGCCGGCTGCCAACAATTGCTGCAATCGCGCTTGGCACCCCATGGGTTTCGTTGCGAAACCATGCGCTTCGGCGCGGTGACCAATCTCTGGGCTGTTGCGGGCGGCGACGGGCCGCTGTTCGTGCTCGCGGGCCATACCGATGTGGTACCGCCCGGCCCGCGCCGGGACTGGCGCAGCGATCCGTTCGAGCCGACCATCCGCGATGGCCGGCTCTATGGCCGGGGCGCGGCGGACATGAAGGGTGCGGTGGCCGCCATGGTCACCGCCGCCGAAGATTTTCTGGGGGCGACCGCGCCCGCGTTCCGGATCGGATTTCTCATCACCAGCGATGAGGAAGCCGAAGCCGTAGACGGCACGGCCAAAGTGGTGCGCGAGCTCACTCGCCGCGGCGAGCAAATTGACTATTGCCTGGTGGGCGAGCCATCCTGCGTCGAACGGCTCGGCGACACCATTAAAATCGGACGCCGCGGCTCCATCAACGGAGCCTTGACGGTTAAGGGCCAGCAGGGCCATGTGGCCTATCCGCAAAAATCCATCAACCCGATTCACAAAGCGCTGCCGCTGCTGGGGATCTTGGTCGACGAGGAGTGGGACCGGGGCAACGAATCCTTCCCACCCACGCGCTTGCAAATTTCCAATATCGCCGCTGGAACCGGCGCCGACAATGTGATTCCCGGCGCGCTGGAAGTGAAATTCAATCTGCGCTACTCCAGTGCGATCGACGCGGGGCGAATCCGCGCGCGGGTGGCTGAACTCCTGGCAGTGGCGGATTTCGAGCACGAGTTGCGCTGGCACGAATCGGGCCGGCCCTTCCTGTGCCGAAACAGCGAATTCGCCGACCTCGTTTCGGCCTGTATCGGGGAAGAACTGGCCATCGCCCCGGAACACAGCACCACCGGCGGCACCTCCGACGGCCGATTCATCGCGCCGACGGGGGCCGAAGTGGTGGAATTCGGCCCCTGCAATGAAAGCATCCACCGGGTCAACGAAAATATCGATCTCGCCGAACTCGATTCCCTGTCCCGGGTTTACCGGCGCATTCTGGAGCGTTTCCAGGCGGAGTGCGGGCGCGGCCGATTAGGGCGCGTTGCGACGGATCACGGCAAGTAAACATCGAAACGCACCAGCCGGCCGGTATAACTGAAAGCGGGTTCAAGCCCATCCAGGAACCCCTCCCGACGCGGTCGTTTCACCACCACCCGCCGCCGCGCCATGCGCAGGCCTGCATCCAACAAGCCACCGTGGTCGTTGTCGGCGGCGATTTGCCGCGTATAAACCATTTCTTTTTTGCCACGAGCGCGTTTGCCGGGAGCGGGAAACATCGGATCGAGATAAACCACATCCAGCAGCGCCGGCGCTCGCCAGGCACGGAAATCTCCGAATGAGAGTTTCATGCGATCGATGATGGACGCCAAATCCGGTTCGGCCGCGGCGCGGCGCAGGCCGTCGGCGAGCAGCGCGTAAATCACCGGGTCGCGCTCCCGCAGCCATACCGCGTGGCCCGCGCTGGCAAGCAGAAAGGCGTCGCGGCCAAGCCCCGCCGTAGCGTCAACGACTTTTCCCTTCGCGCCCACCGCCCGCGGCAGATGCTGGCGGTGCAGGGCATCCCCGGCCCGGTGCTGGATTTTCGCCGCAGCGAAATCCACCCGCAACGGTCGGCTATTCCGCTCCCCCATTGAGCGCAGGCCCAGCCCCGCGGCATCGGCCGCAAGCATGAAGCCGCGCGGTTCGGTTTTTGTCCCCGCGTTCGCGGCAGAGGTTTCGCGCGCGGCTTCGGCCTGAAGTTGGCGGCCGCTTGGCCCGAACGCGGCTCTGGAGTCGAGCACGGCAATTCCAAGTTTTGCCGCCAAACCGCGGGCGAAATCGGCCGCCGGGCAATCTTCGTCGGCGATGCACAGCGGAATCCGGTCGCCGTTCATTCGCCGCGTGCGCCGTCTTCCGACATCAGTAAAAAAACCACAGCAGCAGCAAGCCCAGCGCGACCCGGTAGACTGCGAAAGGCTGAAAGCTGATGCGGCCGATCCAGCGCAGAAACCAATGAATGCTGAGCCAGGCGATGATTCCCGCCAGACTGGCGCCAAAGACCAACGGCAGCCATTGCCGCGGCGGCGGCGGCGCCGCGATCAGCGTCGACAGTTCCAGTCCGGTGCTTGCGAGCATCACCGGAATCGCCAACAGAAAGGCGAACCGCGCCGCGGATTCGCGGTCGAAGCGGCACAGCAGGGCCGCGGTCATCGTCACTCCAGAACGGGATGCTCCGGGAATCAAAGCCAGCATCTGTGCCAAGCCAATCAACAGCGCGGATCGCCAGTCCATTTCGCCCAGTCCGCGGCTGCGGCGGCCGCGCAGATCGGCATAACCGAGCCAGAGACCGAAGACGATGGAAGTCGCCGCGATTACACCGATGGCGCGGGTGTACTCCTCAATCCAATCGCGCAGCAGCAGTCCCGCCAGCCCCGCCGGAACCGTGGCCAGCGCCAGCAGCCAGAGCAGGCGGTCGTCGGCGCCACCGAATTCCGCGCCCCGGGCAACGGAACGCGTCCCGCCGTTCGCCTGGAAACGGCCCCGGCCGCGAATCGAATCGAATCCGGCTTTGGTCATGCGAATCAAGTCTGCGCGGAAGTACGCGATAACCGCGGCCAAGGTTCCAGCGTGAACGGCAATGTCGAAGGCGAGGCCCTGATCGGGCCAACCAAGCAATAACGTGGGCAGCAGCAAATGCCCGGAAGAGGAGATGGGCAGGAACTCGGTCAGACCCTGGATCAGGGCCAGGACGGCGGTCTGGAGCAAGCTCGGCTCAGCCACCGCCGGCGGCCTCCCGATAGCGCGGCGTGTCGTTGACGTAGTTGGGCCGCAGCAGATCGGCGCTGGTGAGCTCGCCCCGTTCCCAACCGGTCCGAGCCAGCAGCACCAAATCGACCTCTTCCACGGCAACCGTGAACGGCGCGCTCGCGGGCCGGATACCGAACCGGCGCTCCACCGCACCCTCATCCGGCCAACCATCCCCCACCGCAAGCCAGTTTTCGCTCAAAGGCGCGCCCGGCGGCGGCGCAAACCGTAATCGCTCCAGCGGGCCGACTTGTTCGGCGCCGCAAAGCCTAAGTCCTTGATCGGTCGGTAGGTAGGCGCCGAAATACAATTCTTCCGCTCTAGCCTCCAGCGCCACCAAATAGCCTCCCGAAGGCCGCCGGCGCTCGGCCGCAGTCGCCGTTAAAGCCAAGCTCGACAAGGGCAAGGCCGGCACGTCCCAAGCGGCGCAAAGCCCCTGCGCGGCGGCGATGCCGATGCGGGTGCCCGTGAAGGAACCGGGGCCGGCCACGACGGCCACCGCATCGGCGCGAACCAGCGCCGATTCCCGCCGCGCGGCCGCGGCCAATTCAAGTATCGTCTGAGCGGACTGCCGCTCCTCGCGGGCATACTTGGCGACCGTGTGGCCATCGCGCCATACCACCGCCCCGGCGCGGCCCAAGGCGGTATTCAAAATCAGCAGGGACTGCATGGCGAGCTTAGCGAACCGTCGGGCGCCATCATGCGCCACTCACGAAAACATAAACCCAATCAATCGCCAAGCCGAAAAATGCAGCTCGGCGGCATCACCCGGAATATTACGAAAATACATTCGAAAATTCACACAACTTATTGATTTTAAAAAAACACTAAATTTCAAAAAACTGCGTCCGGTCACGGATTGCGATTCTGCGGACGGCGGGCGCAACATCTGGGCTAAACGCCAAGCAGGCGGAAAATCGTATCGCGTATGGCGGCTACCGGCGCATTGCCGCCCACATCGTGGACCCGCAGGGGCTGGCCTTCCGCCGCTAAGCCGCGATAGAAAGCCACCAATGGCTTGGTCTGCCGGTGATAGATTGCGAGCCGTTCGCGCACGGTTTCCTCGCGGTCGTCGTCGCGCTGGACTAACGGCTCACCGGTTTCGTCGTCGCACCCCTCGACTTTGGGCGGATTGAATTCCACGTGGTAGACCCGGCCCGAAGCGGGATGGGAACGGCGCCCGCCGAGCCGCCGGACGATTTCGTCGTCATTGACCGCGATATTAAGCACCGCATCGATTTCCACACCGGCTTCGGTGGTGGCGCGGGCTTGGGGAATAGTGCGCGGGAATCCATCGAAAAGAAAGCCGTTGGCGCAATCCTCCCGCTCGATTCGTTCCAATACCAGCGCGACGATGATTTCATCGCTCACCAACCCGCCCTTGGCCATGATTTCCTTGACTTGCAGTCCGAGATCCGTTCGCTCCCGCACCGCCGCGCGCAGCATGTCGCCGGTGGAAACCTGCGGGATGCCGAGCTTTTTTGTGACGAATCGCGCCTGCGTGCCTTTACCGGCACCGGGTGCGCCGAGCAAGATGATTTTCACAATGGGCTTACCGTTTTTTTATGCATGGATTATGGGTTCATCGCGCATGACTGATTTCGCCTGAAGTATCCGGTGTTTCCAGTTGCTTCCGGGCTTCACGGTCCCGAACGCGGGACTTGGCCCGCGCCCACAATCCGTCGAGTTCCCCCAATTCCCGCTCCGACAGTCGCCAGCCGCGCCCTGCGGCCAAGCGCTCGACTTCACGGAAGCGCGCCTCGAAACGGCGGTTCGATTGCCGCAGCGCCGATTCGCAGTCGAGTTTACAGTGTCGGGCGAGATTGACAATCGCGAACAGCAAATCACCGAGTTCCTCCCGCATTCCAACCACATCCTCCACCGCCAGCGCCCGCTCAAATTCGCCGAGTTCCTCTTTCAGTTTATCGAGCACCGGCGGCGTCTCCGTCCAGTCGAATCCGACGCCAGCCACTCGCTGCTGCATTTTGCGCGCCTGTTCCACGGCGGGCAATCCGTGGGGTACACCGTCGAGCACGCTGCCGGCGGCAACTTTTTCACCAATCGCCGCCATGTTTCCGGTGTTTCCTGCCGCCTCCCCTCCGCCTGTTCCGGCTTCTTTTCCTTGTTCTTCAATCCCTCCTTCTTTCTCCGCCCGCTCGGCGCGCTTGATCGCCTCCCAATTGTCCACCACCTCGGTAGCGCTCAATTTCGTTTCGATACCAAAACTCTCCAGCCGGCCATCGGGGAAAACATGGGGATGGCGGCGTATCAGTTTTGCGGTGACTTCGGCGGCGACATCCTGAAAATCGAAGCCGCCTTCTTCCCTCGACAGTTGGGCGTAGAAAACGATTTGAAACAGCAAATCGCCCAACTCGTCCCGCAGTTCGTCGCGATCGCCGGATTCGATGGCTTGGACGACTTCATGCGCTTCCTCCATCGTATGGGGGATCAAAGTCTCGAATGTCTGCTTCAAATCCCACGGGCAGCCAAAGCGCGGGTCCCGCAACATTGACATCAAGCGCAGCAGCCGATCGATGGGCGCGGACGGGTCGGCCAGCTCTCGGGTCATATGCCTTGGCTCTTCTTTCCCTGCTTTGTCATCCCCAACTGCCGCCATTTCTTGCGCCGTTTCTCACATCGTTACTCTTTCGCCGATTAAGACCGCCATCCCCGACTGGATTCAACCAACCGCCCGGGGCGATGGCTCGAACACGGCCACCGATTCGACATGGGAAGTATGCGGGAACATATCCATTACCCCGGCGGATTTCAAATCATAGCCAAGCCGGCACAACTCCCTGGCATCCCGCGCCAAGCTGGCCGGATTGCAGGAAACATACACCAAGCGGCGCGCGCCGGTGGCGGCAATCAGCGGCAAGCTCTCCAAGGCACCGGTGCGCGGCGGATCCAACAGCACTTTGGAATAGCCGCGCTTCGCCCATTTCGCCTCAATGGGCCGGCGGTACAAATCGGCCCGGTGGAACCCGGCGTTCTCCACCTTGTTGGCGCGGGCATTTTCCCCGGCCCGGGCCACCAAATCCAGACCCAGTTCCACGCCAACCGCCTCGGCGCAGCGGCTCGCGGCGGGCAGGGTGAAATTGCCGATGCCGCAAAACAAGTCGAGCAGCCGATCGGATTGTTGCAGCGCCAACAACTCAAGCACGAGCGAGATCGCGCGCCGATTCACCGCGGCATTGATCTGCAGAAAATCCAGCGGGTGGAACGCCAGCCGCTGATTGAATCCGGGCAAATGCTGATACAACCTTTCCGGGCCGTGGCGCGGATACAGCCGCTGAACGCTGCCCAGCCCGGCGGGCTGCAAGTAAAGTTGCAGGCGCCAACACGCAGCGAACGCGAGCAGCCGTTGCCGGTCTTCCGGGCTCAGCGGCGCCAAATGCCGCAGAATCAACGCCACTTCGGGCCGGGCGGGATCATCCGGCGATTCACCGACCACGGCTTCGATTTGCGGCAGCGATTCGCGCGAGTCCAGGGAGCGCAGCAATACCCGCAGCGGTCGAATCAACTCCGCCAAACCGGGCGCGAGGATCTCGCAATCCAGTGCATCGGTGACGTAACGCCCGCGCCGTTCCCGGAATCCGACCAGCACGGCGTTCTTCCGTGGCACCCAGCGCACTGCCAGCCGCGCCCTGCGGCGATAGTTCCAGCGCGGCCCGGCAACCGCGGGCAGAAGTCGATAGGCCTCGGGGGCATAGCCGCCGATTTCCCGCAACTGCTGTCGCAGCAAAGCCTGTTTGTCGAACAACTGCGCGGCGCCGTCCCGTTGCTGTAAGCCGCAGCCGCCGCAAATGCCGAATACCGCGCAGCGGGCGGTCGCCGAGTCTGCGGCATCATTGCCGCAGCCGCGGAGTTGCCGGCGAATATTTAGTTCGGATACTGGAACAGCGACGGTCAAGATTCGGAAATTTCGCTGAAAACGCCGGTGGACAAGTAGCGGTCGCCGCGGTCGCAAATGATGGCGACGATGGTTGCCTGGGTCAGTTCCCGGGAAAGCTCCAGCGCGGCGAACACCGCGCCGCCGGAGGATACGCCGCAGAAGATGCCTTCTTCCACCGCCAAGCGGCGCATGGTGTTTTCGGCATCGCGCTGATCGATATCCAATATGCGGTCCACCCGGTCGCGGTCGAAAATTTTCGGCAGATATTCCCCCGGCCAGCGCCGGATTCCGGGAATGCGCGAGCAGTCGTTGGGTTGCAGACCGACGATTTCAATGGCGGGATTCATTTCCTTGAGAAAAGCGGAAACGCCCATGATCGTGCCGGTGGTGCCCATGGAACTGACGAAGTGGGTTACGGCGCCGCCGGTATCGCGCCAGATTTCGCGACCAGTCGCCTCGTAATGCGCCAGCGGGTTATCGGGATTCGCGAACTGATCGAGCAGTTTGCCTTCGCCCCGGCGGTTTATTTCGATGGCGAGATCCCGCGCCCCTTCCATGCCCTGCTCTTCCGTGACCAAAATGAGTTCGGCACCGTAAGCCGACATCGAGGCTTTGCGTTCGCCGCTCATATTCGCCGGCATGATGAGTTTCAAACGGTAACCCTTGATCGCGGCCGCCATGGCCAAAGCGATGCCGGTATTGCCGCTGGTCGCCTCCACTAGGACATCGCCAGGGGCGATATCGCCGCGCTCTTCGGCACGCTGGATCATGCTCATGGCCGGACGGTCCTTGACCGAACCGGCTGGATTGTCGCCTTCCAACTTGACGAGAACATGATTGTCCGTGGCGCCGGGGAGTCGCTGCAAACGGACCAGGGGCGTGTTGCCCACCAAGTCTTCTATTGTCGGGTATTCCACAGCTCTGGATTCAGGCGGAAACTTCAGGCCGGACGGTTCAGCCCGCATATTGCCCCAGCAAGTTACAAAATTCATCCAACCCAGTGCTCTTGCCAGCGATATCCCGAGCGGGAAAACCGCAGTTCGTCCGGCGCGACAGCCGGGCCAGCGGCAATACGCATCAAGTCAACGGTTGGTGATGCGCCTCCAATTCCTCAAGTGGAATGTAATCGCAATCGAAGCCGAAACAGCGCGGCGCCACCACCGCCAGCGCCCGCGCTTCACGATAGAAACCCGGGCAGCCAACGCCGACCACCGTTACGCGCTGGCCGTAGCGCAGCCGCTCGGCGTTGATCAGAGTCGAGGTCTCAAAATCAAGCACGGTGATCAGATCCGGCACCGAAGCGACCACTTGTGCGCCGATCTTGGCCAGCAGGAATTCGTTTTTGATTTCGATGATCAGCGGCGGCCCGGTGCCGTCGAAGGCCTCGACCACCGCCCGGCCGATATCGTAGCCACCGATGATCGCGCTGGCGCAGTCCACCACTTTGCCGGTAAAGATATGACGCGGGCGGCCATACAACGAGCCGGCGAAAGCTTCCCCGAGCGGCGCGATGATGTGCTGGGCATTGCCGCGGCGCTCACGCAGCACCCGGCCGATTTCGATGGAGAACGAGATCGTTCCCGGCACGACGGAGGATTTGAGTTGCTGACCGCTCATCGGATGCTCGACGGTGGTGATCATGCCGCCCATGGCTTGGGCCAAATGGCGGATATGGCGCTCGTAGGTCGCCGTCGAATCGGTGGAAAAAGTCGCGGTATTGCCCAGATAGTCCAGTGCCAGCGCGGGTGTCGAGGGAATCCCGGCGATGGGGTAAGTCATCATTTGCGCTTCCGGCAGCGCCCGGCCCATGCCGTCGCCATCCACCACGGGGAGACCGCGCTGGGCCGCGGCGATCAGCGGAATCAGTGAATTGCCGCCGCCGATTTCAAACGAGACCACGGCATCGAGCCGGCGACCGACATGACGCTCGAAGGCCGCGAGCGCAATCCCCGGGTCATCCACCGAAGGCAGCAACTCCAGACTCACCGTGGGCGCGCCGACGCCGCCCACCGCGGCGACAAAGGCATCGTCCGCCAAATCCGCCGCTTGGATCAATTCCACCGGGCCGCGGGCCGTCAATACTTTTTCAGCGGCCAACTGTGCCACGTGGGGGTCTCCGCCGCCGCCGGTGGCGAGAAAAACCGCACCGGCGGACAAATCCGGCAAATCCGCGGCGCTCAGTTGCATGACCTTGCCGTCTTGGCCGCGGCGCCTGCGATGTCGCCCACCAATTTGACCCGCAGCCGCACCGTATTGCCCGGCATGTAGGAAATACTTGTTTCTTCAATATCCGCGACCCTCAGGGTCGCCGGCGCCGCGCCCGCGGCCACGGCGAGCTTTCCGGCCTCGGCCTTCACTTGTTCGATGGCGCGTTCGCGGGGTGTTTCGTCATAGGAAATCATGCGCTCGGCCTCGCCGCCGATTTGCGCGATGGCGGCACCGATGGCATTGGCCACGCCGGAATGTTCGGGCCGCAGCGTGGTCGAAGCCGCGGCGAGGGGCTCCATAGCCAGCACCGCCCCGCCACCCACCAGCACCACCGGCAGCGGCTCGGCGCTCGGCTTCATCCGCTCAATGCCGGCGTTGAGCAAGCGGGCGATTTCGGCGCTGGCGCTTGCGACCACGCGCCGGTCGAGGCCGCGCACGTTTTCCGCATTGCCGATGGCGGCTTTCCCCGCCGCCACCGCGATATCGGTCGCGGTCAAGGTTTCGCCACCGAACACCAAACCCTTGTGAATCAGTTCGTGGCCAACCGAACGCGGCCCCACGGCGGCGCCGTTTTCGATGCCGCTCCCAGGGCTTCTTTCGACGACCAGGCTGCCACCGCCAAGACCGATGGAGAGAATATCGGGCATGCGGAAATTGGTGCGCACACCACCGACCTCGATCACCGTATTCGATTGGCGCGGAAAACCCTCTTGCAGAATGCCAATATCCGAAGTCGTGCCGCCGATATCGACGACGATGGCGTCGTTTAGTCCCGTCAGTTTGCAGGCGCCGCGCAGGGAATTGGTGGGGCCCGAGGCGAAAGTCAGCGCCGGAAAGCGGCGCGCGAATTCGGCGTCCATCAAGGTGCCGTCGTTCTGGCTGATGAAAAAGCGGCCGCGCAGGCCGCGCCGAAAGATCGCGTCGACAAAGGAATCGACCACGCGGTCGGCGAAATCGAGCAGGGCCGCATTCAGCATCGCCGCGTTTTCGCGTTCGAGGATGCCCAAGCCGCCGATGCGGTGGGATTCGGAAATGCGGACATGGGGCAATTCGGCGCGGACGCGCGCGGCGAACCGGCGCTCCGGTTCGGCGTTCATCGGCGAAAAAGCGGAGGAAACCGCCACCGCCTCGACTTTCTTCGCCCTCAGATCCGCCACCACCGAATCCACTTCCCGCGAATCGATTTCCGCCACGGGCCAGCCGTCGTACAAATAGCCGCCGCGCAGCTGATACACGTTTTCACCGAGGCGGGCGGCGATATCTTCCGGCCATCCGGTTTTCGGCGGAATCCCCCGGCCCGAAGGCAGCCCGAAGCGAACCGCGGCAACCTCCGCGAGTTCCCGCCGCTCGACCACGGCATTGGTGAATTGAGTCGTGCCGAGCATCACGGCTTCGACGCGCTCCTCCAAGCCGCGTTCGCGGGCAAGAATGGTTTCCAGGGCATTGAGGATTCCCGTTCCCACATCGCGGGTGGTCAACGCTTTGGTGGAGGCGAGTACTTGGTCGCCGTCGAGCAGCACCGCGTCCGTATGGGTGCCACCGACATCAACGCCTATTCTGAGCACTGCTGGTCAACCACGCCGTCGTTATCCGCCGCTCGGGCCAGAGCCAAGCGCCCCGCCACCGCCGGCGAAGCGGCTCAAGACCGCGTAGGCCAGCGCGGAAACCAGCATGGCATCCAATGCCGCGATACCGCTGATCCGCAGCAATTCTTCAGCACCGAGCAGGGCCACCGTGGCACCGAGGGCCCAGGCGGCGAGCGCCGTCGGCGAATAATCACGCTGGAGGGAATGAAGTTGTCCATGGAACGCGTCGCGGCGGGCAAGCAAATAATCCACCGCGATCACCCCGGCCACGGGTACAAAAACAATCGCCAAATAGAACAGGAAGGTCAGAAAGTAATCCAAAATATCGAGGAAAGCCGCGGCGGTGCCGAAAACGCCAAGCAGGATGATCGACAGGCGGTTTCCCAGCCGCGGGAAAGTCGCCTCGACACCCAAGGTGGCGCTGTACAGGTTGAGGGTATTCAGCACCCAGCTGCCGGCGATAATGATCGCGAAAGCTCCCCAGCCCAAACCCATCAGAATCATCACATCGAGAAAGTCATCGTTTCCCAGCGCATTGGCGGCGATGCCGCCGGCGATCATCACAATCGAATTAACCAGCAAATAAGACAATACCGCGATCAAAATCGCGCCCCGCCAGCGCGCCACGAAACGGGTGATATCCGGCAGGATCACGGCACCGACGATGACTCCGCCAACCACCGACGACATCGCGTTGCCGAAAGACAATCCACCCGCCGCGAATGTCGGCGGCGGCGGCGCGATTCGCAGGGAGTGATTGATGAGCAGCACCGTCACCACCATCATTACGGGAACCAGCAGCAGAGACAGCCGGTTGATCGCCCGAAAGCCGTAAATCGTGGTCGCCGTCATCACCGCTCCCGCACCCAACTCCACCAGCCAGCCCGGGGCCGACAGCCCCAGCACATCCCGCAGCAAGCGCAGCAGCGCATCCGAAAACAAATCGATATTGACGCCGAACCAACCCAGCAGCGAAACTGCGAAAGCCAGATTCACCAGCGCCGCGCCTTTGACGCCGAACGCGACCCGCGCCAACATGTAAGAACTCAAGTGCGTGCGCGCGCCGATGGCGCCGGTAAGCGCGCCGATAAACGCCAACATCGCGCAGCCCGTCAACACTGCCGGCACCGCCAGCCGATTCGGCGTCGCTTGGAAAACCTCGACTCCGGCCACAAAAGTCGGCAGCGAAAACCCAACCATGGCGCTGACCAATCCGACTCGGAGCCACCCCACCCGATGCGCCTCCGGCACCGGTTCAGTGGCGAATTCTTCAGACTCAAGGCTCATTGGGCATGGGCGATAAGAAAACGGCCTGATTGAAGCGGGCGGCAACGAGTCTGGCCGCGGCTTCCCGCGGCGCGGGGGTTCAGCCGAGAATGCCGGTAGGGGCGCCGTCGATGCTGGTTTGGTTTTTGTCGGACCAGTATTGCCGGATGCCCTGGTCACCTTTGTTGGTGGCCCATTTCGACAGGGTTTGGCGTTCCGCCGTCATTTCGTAACGCGGCACGCCGAAACCGCAGGAAGTCTGCACCATGTCGACTTCGAGCACGAAAAACTGCCGCGCCCCGATCTGATTTCCGAACATCCTGGCATAGCGCCCGAATTCGGACTCGTCTCGCGGATGAATTATTGAAGCCCATCCATAAATACGCAGTATCAGCGGTTGCCGGTCGAAGGAGCAAAACATCACGGTCATGCGGCTGTTCTCCAGCACGTGCGCGGCGGTCTCGTTGCCGCTGCCGGTGAGATTCAGCCAAACGATTTTCGTTGAATCGAGTACCCGCAAGGTATCCAAGCCCTTCGGCGAAACATTGATCCGGCCCTCCGCGCCCGCGGTACCGACAAAATAAACCGCTTGCCGCCCGATGAATTCGATATGGCTTTGCTCTAACTCCGCGAATTTTTCGGCCATGCCCACCTCCCCAGGTTCGGCTCCCATTTTACCCGATCCACCCGCCGTCGCGACCGTTGGCGGCGGATTTGGCGTTGCAAATGCGTCGGTGCCGGCTAAGCTGCTCAGCCGCCCCGGCTCGGCGCAAACAAGTCACGGCTTCGCAGGGGACGACCGCCGAGATGGACTTCCAGGGCTTGGCGCAGCAGGCGTTTGGCGGCGGCGGCAACCCGGGGGTTTTCCAATTCGAGCCGGTGCAGGGCGAGCAGGTCCGCGCCGGCGAAGATACGTTTTGCCTCTGCCTGCCCCTCGCCCTGCCCTTCCCCCTGCTCATGCCCGGCGTCGGTCTCCTCGAAGCCGACATCCGGGAGGTAGCGGTAGGATTTATCCGCGGCGATGGCTTCGTGCCGATGGCAGTCGCTTTGCAGATTGATCGCGTAGCCGAGTTCGGCCAGCAATTCGAGTTCGAAGCGGCGCAGAACGCGCTCAAGCAACGCCGTATCCGCCAGCGCGGCCAGCGTCTCCGCATAAACTCCGTACAGCTGCCGATGCTCAACATGATTATGCAGCAGACGGCTCAGCAGCTCATTCAAGTATAGGCCGCTGAACAATCGCTCGCCGCTGAGCCGCGGCGCGGCGCGGTCGAATCCAGCGGGCCGCGCACCCGGCTCGGGTCCCTCGGTTGGCGGCTTGGAAGTCTCGTCGCTTGCGGTACTTTTGATGTCTCGGCGGCTTTGCTCCGGTTCGGCGACTTCATCGCTAACCCCCAGTTCGGCGCCGATCAAGGTTTTTACTTCGCCCCGGCCGCTGAAGGAAATCCGCAGCGGCTGGAACGGCTGCAAAAGCGCCTGCATGCGCGATTTGCCCTGGCGCGCGCCTTTGGCCACCGCCGCGATGCGGCCGTGGTCCAAGCAGAAAAAATCCACCAGCAAGCTGGTTTCGCGAAACGGGCGCCGGTGAATCACGTAGGCCGGTTGCAGCAGAACGCGCTTCTTATCCATCGTCCAGCCATCCCGCCATCACCGCATCACCATCTCCGGCCCACCCTGGTCACCGCGGCAAAGCGACAAAGCGCCCGGGCCGCACCGCCTCAAACCGGGCCTTGCAGACCGCGCAAGGCCCGGGCCTCGTTCATATGGCCGCCGCGCACTTTCACCCAAAGCTCCAACATGATCTTGCAGTTGAAGGCCCGCTCCATATCCCGGCGCGCGGCGGCGCCAATCTGTTTCAAGCGCTTGCCGCCGGCGCCGATCAAAATCCGTTTCTGGCCTGGTTTGTCCACGGCAATCAGCGCCAGAATGCGGGTTAAACCGGCTTCCACGGCGAATTTTTCAATTTCCACCACGACTTCATAAGGCAACTCATCACCCAACTGCCGGGTAATCTTTTCACGGATCAGTTCCGCGGCCAAGAAGCGCGAACTCGCGTCGGTTACCTGGTCCACCGGGAACAGGAACGGGCCCTCCGGCAGCAGTTCTCCGACCCTGCGCTCCAGCAATTGAAGATTGTGTCCCCCCAGCGCGGACACCGGAATGATCTCGGCGAAATCGCGCAGACCCGCCAAGCGATGGATATGCGGCAGCAGCCGCTCCTTGCGCTCAATCTGGTCGATTTTGTTCAAAGCCAGCAACACCGGCGGCCGCACATCGCGCAAAGCATCCAGCACGGTTTGGTCTTGGTCGCGCCAGACCAAGCGCTCGGCCACCAGCACGATCACATCCACCTCGTGGACCACCGCCATCACCGTTTCGTTCATCACCCGATTGATGGCTTTGCGCTGGCGGCGGTCGAGGCCGGGCGTATCGACGTACAGACATTGCACCGTTTCCGTGCTGCTGATGCCGAGAATGCGGTTGCGGGTGGTCTGGGGCCGGCGCGAAGTAATGCTAATTTTTTGCCGCACCAAGTGATTGAGCAACGTCGATTTGCCGACATTCGGCCTGCCGACGATGGCCACATGGCCGCAGCGCGACGCCGCTTCGCTCACCTGGGCGGCTCCAAGCCCAAGGCCGTCAAAACCAAGCCCGCCGCCTCCTGCTCGGCGACCCGACGCGAAGCCCCGCCGCCCTCGCCGGCGATACCTCGCCCCGCCAAGGAACAGCGCACGCGGAACCGCTGTTCGTGGCCGCGGCCGTCCACAGCGACCACCGAGTAGTCCGGCAAGGCCATGCCTTTGCCTTGCAGAAACTCTTGCAGGCGGGTTTTATTGTCTTTGCGCACGCCGCTCTCGGCATAGCCGGCTCCCGGCGGCGGAAAGTGGCGTGCGACAAAATCGCGGCAGACGTCAAGCCCGCCATCCAGATAAACCGCCGCGATCAGCGCTTCCATCGCGGTCGCCAAAATGGATGTTCTTTGCCGACCGCCGCTTTTGGCTTCACCGGACCCCAACTCCAACAGTTCACCGAGTTCGAGCTGCGTTGCGATTTCGGCGAGAACCGCGCGGTTGACCACCGCCGCCCGCATGATCGTCAGGTCGCCCTCGCCCGCTTGCGGGTGGGCGTGGTAGGCCCGTTCCGCCATCAGCCAGCCGAGCAGCGCGTCGCCGAGGAATTCGAGTCGCTCATTGTGTTCGCGGCGGGCGCTGCGGTGGGTCAGGGCGCGCTTGGCCAAATCGGCATCGGCGAATCGATGGCCGATGCGCTGTTGCAGCTTGTCGAGATCCAGCGCCACGTTCGCGAGCGGTAGGCCAGCCGTCGCGGAGCCGGCTAGCGAATCCAGCGCGCCGGGGAAAATGTCGGCAGATTCAGGCCCGGTTCCTTGTGCATCCAAACCGCCACCGCCTTGCCCACGATATTGGTTTCCGGCACCACTCCCCAGACGCGGCTGTCGCTGCTTTCATCGCGGTTGTCGCCCATGACGAAATAGCTGTCCGGCGGAACCACCCACATACTGCGCGCTTGGTTGCGGCGGGCGCGATTCTTGGTTTGGATGGTGTGTTCCATCCCGCCGACAACTTCCTGGAACGAGGTGCCGGGCACCGGGCCGAATGCGGAGTTGATCATGACCGGTCCGTTCGACTCGAGCGGCACCGGCTCCCGGTTGATGGACAACTCGCCGTCTTCGTAGCGCACCGTATCCCCGGGCAGGCCGATCACGCGCTTGATGTAGTATTGATTTTCATGGGGAGGGATAAAGACCATCACTTCGCCGCGCCGCGGCTCGTCCACCTCCACCAGCTTGGTGCCGATCACCGGCAGACGCAGACCGTAGGCGTATTTGTTGACCAAAATAAAATCGCCGATGGCCAGCGTGGGGATCATCGAGCCGGTGGGGATCTGGAAAGGTTCGAACAGAAAGGAACGCAGCACCAGCACTAACAGCAGCACGGGAAAAAAGGCCCGGGCGTATTCCACGATCACCGGCTCCCGCGCCGCCTCCGCAACCTCCCGCTCAAGGGCTTCCGGCTCGTGCGACGCCCGGCGGCTGTTGCGGGTCGCGTCACTGGCGGCGCTGCGTCCCGGCTTCAGCAGGATGCGATCGAGCAGCCAGATCAGCCCGCTCAACGCGACCAGAATGACCAAGACCAGGGAAAAGTCGATATTCATGACGGGTCTTGTTGATGACGGCCCTTATGCCGGTTCATTTTTACGGTCCTTTATGCGTCGGTCCACTTTGTGGCGACCCATCGGGTGTCGGCCTCTGTTGGCGTGGGCCGTTGCTTTAGCGGCGATCCGCAAGCCGGTCACGAATCGGTCTTGAGCACCGCCAAAAAAGCCTCCTGCGGTACTTCCACATTGCCCAGCCTCTTCATCCGCTTCTTGCCCGCTTTCTGCTTTTCCAGCAGCTTCTTTTTGCGCGCGATGTCGCCGCCGTAGCATTTGGCGGTAACATTTTTGCGCATCGCTTTCACCGTCGAACGGGCGATAATCTGACCGCCGACGGCGGCCTGAATCGCCACGTCATACAACTGCCTTGGAATGAGTTCGCGCATTTTTTCAACCAGTTCGCGGCCCCGAGAGCGGGCATGGTCGCGGAAGACGATCAAGGCCAGGGCATCGATCCGCTCGCCGTTGATAAGAATATCCAATCGCGCCAGCTTTGACGAATCAAAGCGGACGAAGTGATAGTCCATTGAGGCATAGCCCCGGCTGACCGATTTCAGCCTGTCAAAAAAATCCATCACTACTTCGTTCATGGGCAATTCGTAGCGCAGGGAAACCTGGCGGGCGATGAATTGCATATCCTTCTGCACGCCGCGTTTGTCCTCGCAAAGCTGGATAACCGCGCCGAGATGACGCTGGGGCGTCAGAATGCCGACTTCGACGATCGGCTCGCGCATCTCTTCGATTTCGTTCACCGGCGGCAACTGCGCGGGGCTGTCCACCATGAGGGTTTCGCCGTCGCTGCGCAGTACTTCATAGGCCACCGTCGGCGCGGTGGTGATTAAATTCAAGCCGTATTCCCGTTCCAGCCGCTCTTGGACTATCTCCATGTGCAACATGCCGAGAAATCCACAGCGGAAGCCGAAGCCGAGCGCCGGCGAGTTTTCCGGCTGAAATTGCAGCGAAGCGTCGTTCAGGGACAGCCTCGCCAGCGCTTCGCGGAAACTTTCCAAATCGTCGGAATCCACCGGATAGAGTCCGGCGTAGACCTGTGGCGATATGCGCCGGAAACCGGCCAAAGCCGGCGTTTCCGGGCTGCCTGCGTGGATAATGGTGTCGCCCACGGGCGCGCCGTGAATATCCTTGATGCCGGCGCAGATGAACCCCACTTCGCCGGCGCCCAGTTCCCCGGTGGTTTGGCGCTTGGGCGTGAACACGCCGACTTGGTCGACTTCCTGCGGCTTGCCCTGGGTCTTGACCAAAATTCGGTCCCGGGGCCGGATGCGGCCGTTCATCACCCGCACCAGCGAGACCACGCCCAGATAATTATCGAACCAGGAATCGATGATCAAGGCTTGCAGTTGCGCCTGCGCCACCCCCGCAGGCGGCGGCACCCGGCTGATTATTTGCTCGAGAATCGCGCCGATGCCCTCGCCGGTTTTGGCGCTGGCGCCGATGGCATCGGCGGCGTCGATGCCGATAATCTCCTCGACTTCCTCGCGCACCCGCTCCGGCTCGGCGTGGGGTAAATCCATTTTGTTCAACACCGGAATCACTTCCACCTCCTGTTCGAAGGCGGTATAGCAGGTGGCGACCGATTGCGCTTCCACGCCCTGGGACGCATCGACCACCAGCAGGGCGCCTTCGCAGGCGGCGAGCGAGCGGGAGACTTCATAGCTGAAATCGACGTGTCCGGGAGTGTCGATGAAATTCAGTTGGTAGCGGTTGCCGTCGGCGGCCTCGAAGAACAGGGTGACGCTTTGCGCCTTGATCGTGATGCCCCGCTCGCGCTCGATATCGAGGGAGTCCAGCACCTGGGTGGCCATTTCGCGTTCGCTGAGACCGCCGCAGAGCTGGATGAAGCGGTCCGCCAGCGTCGATTTGCCATGATCGATATGGGCGATGATCGAGAAATTGCGGATGAATGCTTGGTCTGTCACGTTGGCGGCGGGGCGGAAAAAACAGCCGGCAAGTCTACTTCATCGAACCGCCGCTGTCAGAATCGCCCGCTGCGGCATCAAGGCAGGCGCAGCATCAATTCCAGGTTTTCGCCCCGGCGCATGATCCCCATGGGAACCGATCCCACCCGCGGCAGCGACTCGGCGATGCGGACGAAATCCGCCACGGATTCGACCTCCGCACCGCCCAGGGCGGTGATCACGTCGTTCAAGCGCAGACCGGACTCGCTGCCGGGACCCGGCGCCAGCGCCGCCACGCGCACACCGCCGATTTTGGTGATTTGACGGGTCTCCTCGCTCAGCTCGACTACTTGGAAACCCAGCGGGTTGGCTCGCTGGACGGGCCGCGACGGACGCTCGGCCGCGGCCGCGGCCGTGTTGGTCGGGGAACTGCCGAGAACGACTTGGAAGCTGCGCCTTTCGCCGTCCCTGCGGACGACGATATCGGCTTCGACGCCGGGACGGTACTGGCCGACAAAAAAAGGCAGTTCTGTGTAGTAGTCGATTTCATGGCCGTTGAAATCGAGCACGATATCGCCGTCGCGCAGCCCCGCGCGTTGCGCCGGACTCGCCGGCAGCACCTGCTCGATCAAAGCACCCCGGGGCCGTTCCATGCCGAAGCTGAGGGCGAGGTCGTAGTCTACCTCCCGCATTTGCACTCCGAGCAGGCCGCGTTGCACAGCTCCGGTGCGGCGCAGTTGCTCCAGCACATTCACCGCGACATTGCTCGGAATGGCGAAGGACACGCCGTTGGAGCCGCCGGTGCTGCTGAGAATACGCGAATTGATGCCGATCACTTCGCCGGCGAGATTGAACAGCGGGCCGCCGGAATTGCCTTGATTGATGGCCACATCGGTTTGCAGAAACGCCATATAGTTGTACGAGGAGCGGCGCGGCACGGTGCGTCCCTTGGCGCTGACAATCCCCGCGGAAGCGGAAAACTCCAACCCGAAGGGCGAACCGATGGCCAGCACCCAGTCCCCGATGCGCAAGGCGTCGGAATCGCCGAAGCCGACAAAAGGTAAATCCTCCGCTTCGATTTTGAGCAGAGCCAAATCCGAGGGTTCATCCAAACCAATTACTTCCGCCGGGAAAACCCGACGGTCGTTCAGCTGGGCGCGGATTTCCGCCGCGCCGGCGACCACATGGTTGTTAGTCAGCAGGTATCCGTCCGCGGAGATGATAAAGCCGGAGCCGACGGTGGGCACCGTCCGGGGCGACTCTGCGGGGCCGTCATCACTCGGATTCCGTCCGCGCAAAAGGTCGTCGAATTCCTCCAGCCAGTTTTCCAAATTCGGGCGCGGGTCGGCTCGGCGGGTGGAGATCTCCACAATGGCGGGCGCACTGCGCTCCACCAAACCGGCGAAATCCGGCAATTCCGCCGCCAATGCGGGAAAAGTTGAAACCAGCGCGAGCGTGGCAATGGCAGGCCTGTTGAACACATCAAGCTCCCGCGAAGCCATGAAACAGCATCTTGAGCGGCACTGTACCACAGCGGGCTTGCCTGTTCGGCGCGCGAGACCCGATTTCGTGACTTGGGTTTGGCGCGGATATTGCGCCGGGATGCTCGAACTTTAGTCCAGACGGGGCCGAGGTCGGAATCGACAACCGTGGCCGCAACTCCGCGGGAGAGACGGGCTCAGTCTTGGAGGTCGTTGACCAAGTGGTACAGCGGCGAATCTTGGATATGTTCCACCCGCGGCGGCTCTTCCGGGTTGAATCGCATGCGGCCGATATATTCGAGCAGGCGCTGGCGCGCTTCGGGATCCACGGGCACCGCTGGAGTATCCGCCACTTCCACCACCTGCGGTGTTGGCGCGGCGGCTTCGTTGGCGGTGCGCACCGGCCGCGGCTGAATTGACGGCGCGTCCGCGGCGATTTGCGCAGCGGGCGGATTGTCGCGCCCATCGTTCAATCCGGCTTGCATGCCGATGAAAACCGCCAACGCGACGCTGGCGGCGATGGCGATTTTGCCGACGAACCGCCGGCCTCGGCCAGCCGCGGCGCGCCCGCCCCTGGGCGCGGGCTCGTTTGCCAGCCGACGGGAAATTTCTTCCCGAAAATTCGGCCCGAGACGGGTCAGCCGCTCGCCGCGCAGCAGCGCCTGCGCCGCGCCGTAGCGTTGCCAAGCCTGCAAAAGCTCCGGGTCGGCCGCATCCTTGAGCAGCCGCCGCAGTTCCAGATCATCGGCTTCGTTGTCCAGCATCGCGGAAAGTGTTTCGCGCTGCGATTCATTCATGCTGTTGCTCTCAGTCTGTGTCAATCACAAAAAATCTTTAATCCTGCGGTCGATGGCTTCCCTGGCGCGGAAAATTCTCGACCGCACCGTTCCCACCGGGCAATCCATTACCTCGGTGATCTGCGCGTAGCTCAAACCGGAAAATTCGCGCAATGTGAACGCTGTGCGCAGTTCCTCCGGCAATTCTTCAATGGCCGCTTCAATCACCGCCCGCAAATGCTCCATCGCCAATTCGCTCTCCGGGTCGGCGATATTCCGCAACGCCGGCGCGATTTCGCCCTGTTCCAGTTCTTCGGCATCAAGGCTTGCCGCCATTAGCCGCCGATTCTTCGATACCAGATGATTCTTGGCGGTATTCACCGCGATCTGGTACAGCCAAGTGTAAAAGGAACTGTCGCCCCGAAACAGCGACAACGCCCGATACGCTTTAATAAATGTTTCCTGGCTGATGTCCTCGACTTCCTGCGGGTTGCGCACGAAGCGGCTGATCAAACCCGCAACCCGATGCTGGTAACGCAGCACCAGAAAATTGAACGCATTGGTTTCACCGGCGAGCACCCGTTCCACGAGCAGCCGGTCAGTATCGCGGGACATTCCCAATTTCCACGTTCGCCCGATGGCGCTCCCGAAACCCTCGACCGCAAGCCCTCTCGGAACATTCGCCGAAAGCGGCTCGGGGAGCGCTTTACGCCTGTCCGCGGCACTGACACCATATCCGTCAGACAGCCCGACCGGCCAAAAGTTCGCGCCGACCGCGCCGCGCCCAGTCGCCACCGAGGAGAATTCACAGCGGGCGCGGCTGTGATAATGTACGGTGGCTATTGTAATCCGTCCACGCCTTCGCCCACCAAACCGACACAGCCCCGATGATCGCCGCCTCAGTGCAAAAATACGACATTCTAGTAATCGGCGGCGGCGCCGCCGGATTGACGCTGGCCCTGCGCGCGGCGCCTTTCGCCACGGTGGCGGTGCTCAGCAAAGCCAGCTTGGAACTCGGCGCCACCTTCTACGCCCAGGGCGGCATCGCCGCGGTGCTTGATGAGAGCGACAGTCTCGCGTCCCATGTGTCGGACACCATGCAAGTCGGTGCTGGATTGTGCCACCGGAGCATGGTGGAGCATGTTGTGGGCAACAGCGCCGCGGCCGTCAAATGGCTGCTGGAACAGGGTGTGCCCTTCAGCCGGAGACCGGGCGGTGCCGAGCGGGACGCTGGCCGCGGCGCGACCACCGAGGCGGATCTGAGTTCCCTGCATCTGGCCCAGGAAGGCGCCCACAGTCATCGGCGCATCATTCACGCCACCGACGCCACTGGCAAAGCTGTTTTCCAGACCCTGCGCCGCCGCGCCGGCGTAACCCCCGGCATTGAACTCATGGCGGGCTGTTCGGCGGTTGATCTCGTGGTGCGCGGCGAAGGCGCGGCGCGACGCTGCACCGGGGTGTATGTACACGAAGACGCCAGTGGGCAGGTCGCCGCCATCGAAGCCAAATTCGTCGTGCTGGCCACCGGCGGTGCCAGCAAAGCCTACTTGTACACCACCAACCCGGACAGCGCGAGCGGCGACGGCATTGCCATGGCGTGGCGCGCCGGCTGCCGGGTCGCCAATATGGAATTCAATCAGTTCCACCCGACCTGCCTATATCATCCCCAAGCGCGGAGTTTTCTCATCACCGAAGCCATGCGTGGCGAGGGCGCGAAACTCGAGTTGCGCGGCGGCGAGCGCTTCATGAAGCGCTTCGACTCCCGCGGCGAACTCGCCTCCCGCGATATCGTCGCCCGGGCCATCGATCACGAAACCAAACGCCTCGGCGAAGACTGCGTGTATCTCAACATCGCCCATCGACCGCCGAGCCTCGTGCGCGAACGCTTCCCGAACATCCACCGGCGCTGCCTGGAGTTGGGAATCGATATCACCCGCGACCGGATTCCGGTGGTGCCGGCGGCGCATTACACCTGCGGCGGCGTGATGATCAACCAAGCGGGCGAAACCGATATCGAAAATCTCTACGCCGTCGGCGAAACCACTTTTTCCGGTTTGCACGGCGCCAACCGAATCGCCAGCAATTCCCTGTCTGAGTGCTTCGTCATCGCCTTCAGCGCCGCCGACTCCATCCACGGCAAAATGGCGGACGCGCGCTTTTCCGGCCCGGATTCCGCTTGGCCCGGCGGCCAAGCGGAATCCGGCGACGATATTCTGGTTTCGCACAATTGGGACGAACTGCGCCGCTGTATGTGGGATTACGTCGGCATCGTCCGCAGCGACAGCCGCCTGCGCCGGGCGGAAAAACGCCTCGCCCTGCTGCGGGAGGAAGTCCACGAGCATTTCCGCCGCCACCGCATCTCCCGCGACGTGATCGAATTGCGGAATTTGGTGCTGGTGGCCAGCCTGATTGTGCGCGCCGCCGCCGCGCGCAAGGAAAGCCGCGGCCTGCACTTCAATCTGGACCATCCAGAACCGCTGCCGCGGGCAGCGGACACCGTACTCGACCCCGCCTCCCACGCCGATTTGCTGGCGGGCGATCAAACGCTGCCGTAAAACACCCAGCGCCGCAGACGGCGCAGTTCTCCCGACGACAGCGAATCCGGGAAAATCACCACCGAGTATCGTCTCTGGAACGGTTTCGCGTTATCCAGCGGAAACTCCAGAATCGTCAGCCATTCCGAACAATGCGGCACCATCGGACTGGCTGAAGCCGCCACTTCGCCGTTGATGCGAAGCTCCGCCAGCGTATTCGTCAGGCGCAACTCCACTGCTTCCGCACGACCGCCGAAAATACGCGCTTCGCGCCACAGACCCAATGACACAAGCGGCGCCAATCCCAGTTTGAGCCACAGCGGCGCACCGGAATAAATCAGCGCCGCCGCCGCCAGCGCGTACAGCATCAGCACCAGCAGCCAGCGAAGCTGCGAGGGAACGGGACGAAGCACAAGCATGGGGAAAGCTTAGTCCGCTTTCCCCGAACGCGCCGCATTATGGGCCAAAATACAATCGAGGATGGCCTGCCGCGCCGGCGCCGACTCCCGCCGCAGCAGCCAAGCCCACAGCTCCCGATCTTCGCAAGAAAGCAGTTCCCGATAAGCCGCCCGCAGCTCCGGCGCAAGCCCGGCATAAGCCTCCCGGGCAAACGGCAGCAGCAACAAATCCAACTCCAGCATCCCCCGCCGACTGCGCCAATACACCCGCCGTATCTCGGCGGCATCCCGCTCGCGCGCCCCGCAGGCTCGGCGTTTGGCAATTCCATCATCAGCCATCAAAGCCGCCGCCCCTCAGTTCCATCGAAACCGCGGCATGGCGACCACAGCGATGCCAGCTTCGCCGCGGTGCGGGCCCTTGCGCGTCATGGTCGATTCCTGTTCCCCATCGAAGCCCGATTCTAAAGGAAATTCTCCGCAGCAAATCTACCCGCCAATTGCGCCAACAGCACGAATTAGCCCATGCGCTTCGATGAGATACCCACACCGCCGGCGGGCGGAAGACGGCCTTGGGCGAGCGTTGCTAAAATCCGGGTTTGGCCAGTAATCGGAAGCGCCGATGCTTGTATTTGATTTGCCGGATCATGAATTCGTCGAGGTTGCGGGGCCGGATGCCCACAAGTTCCTGCAGGGGCAGGTTAGCTGCAATTTGGAGTTGCTTTCGGACACGCGCTCGCTGGCTGGCGCCATTTGCAATCTGAAGGGCCGCGCTATCGCCGATTTTCAGTTGCTGTGGACGGGTGAGGCGTGTTTGCTGCAAACCAGCCGTGGCATGGCGGACAAGATTGTCGCCACCCTGTCCCGCTACGCGGTGTTCTCCAAAGTGGAATTGCGCCGCATTCAGCCGCCGCTGGCGCTTGGCATCCTCGATCGGGAAGCGGACGCGGATTTGCGGCGGCTGTTTCCCGAGCCGCTGGTGGAGAACAACCAATGCGCGGCATCCGGGGGTTTGCGGCTGCTGCGGCTGCCTGGCGGGCGATTCGAATTGTGGTGCTTGGACGATGCGGCCGCTGCTGCCGCGCGGGAACTGTTCGGCGCTTGGGAGCCGGTGCCGGTGGCGGATTGGGTCGCGGCGGAAATCGAGGCGGGTGTCGTCCATATCGGCCCTGCAATCAGCGAAAAGTATACGCCGCAGCTGCTGAATTACGATTTATCCGGGGTGATCGATTTCAACAAAGGCTGCTACACCGGACAGGAAGTTGTCGCTCGCATGCACTTCCGCGGCAAACCGAAAAAACGCATGTTCCTGTTTCGCGGCGAACAAGCGTTCTCGGTGGCAAGCAGAATTTGCCAACCGACGGAGGAGGAACCGCAGCGGGGCGAACCCCTCCTCGCCCACGCCAATCGCGCCGACGGCAGCAATCTGGCGCTGGCGGTTGCGGGCATCGACGCCGTCGCCGCGAACAGCGAGTGGCGTCTGGATGCCTGTCCCGAAGCCCCGCTGCTGGCAATCCCCCTGTCCTATCAGTGAGTGGATGCCATCAGGCGCGGCCGTCGCTGTTTGAATCCAAGCGCTGCGCCACCGGACGAAGGCGGCGCGCGGTGGAAACTTTGCGGGGCGTGCGCTAGGCTTGCGCTTCGGTTCAATCGGGCGGGCGCAAACGGGTCATGGCAATTCCAGCCAACAGAATCGTTACAACTTCTTACTATCCGGGGCGCGAGATCGGCGAACCCTTGGGGATTGTCGGGGCGGAATGCGTGCTCGGCATCAATGTCTTCCGCGACATCATGGGTGGCATCCGCGACCTCGTCGGCGGCCGCAGCGGCACGCATCAGGACGCGCTGCGCAAGGCCCGGGAAACCTGCATGACCGAACTCGCCGAGGAAGCATCGGCCGTGGGCGCCGACGCGGTGGTGGCGGTGGAATTCGACTACAGCGAAATCAGCGGCAACAAAGGTGGAATGATCATCCTCGCCGGCTACGGCACCGCGGTCAAATTCAAATAAATTTGGTGTCCCCGGCAGGGGTCGAACCTGCAACCTACGCCTTAGGAGGGCGCCGCGCTATCCAGTTGTGCCACGGGGACGGACTGGCGGTGCAGTATAAGCGAAGCGGTACTGGAATACGCGCCGCGGCCGGGCGCCCTTCGAGAGTGACCAAAACTTTCCTCCCAAGCTCGGCGATTGTGCCGCGGAAGGCATGAGTTTGGCGACGACTACTTGGATTTGCTCCCCTTTCGTGGCACTGGACCACGACGCGCTGTACGAGCTGCTGAAACTGCGCGCCGAAGTTTTCGTGGTCGAACAGAATTGCGCCTATCAAGATCTGGACGGCCATGATCGCGAAGCCCTGCACCTGCGCGGCCTGATCGCGGGCGAGGTGGTCTGCTACGCGCGCCTCAATCCTCCCGGCGCGAAATCACCCCACGCGACCATCAGCCGTGTACTGACAAAAAAGCGCTTCCGCGCCGCCGGCTTGGGCCGCCGCCTGCTTCGGGAAGCGCTGGCCCGCTGCGGAGAACAATGGCCGAATGTCGTGGTCGAATTGTCCGCTCAAGCGCATTTGGTGCATTTATACGTCTCGCTGGGTTTCCGCCCGATTTCCGATCCGTACGATCACGAGGGTATCCCCCACGTTGACATGTTGCGAGATTCGACCGGCAGAGCGTCCCTGGTCTGACCACCCGGATGTTCGGGACGAACCGCCCCGGCCGCGCCTCAAGCAGACCGGAAACCCCGGCTGCCGGGGTAAATCTTTTGCTTGGTGTTCCGATAAAGGCATTAGAAGAGAACCGGCGAACTGGTGCCTGCCATGCAACTTCCGCGCAGCCAGCGACAGATTTTGCGCAGCCTGAAAACCCGCGGCCCGCAGCCCGTGCGCCTGCTGGCGCGGCAATTGGCCATGACGACGATGGGTGTCCGTCATCATCTGGCGGATTTGGCCGAACTCGGCGTGGTGGTGCAATTGCCCGCCGAAAAGCAGCGCCGAGGGCGCCCGGTTTCGCTGTGGCAATTGACCAGCGAAGGTCACGCTTGGTTTCCCGATACCGGTGCCGATCTGGCGAAGGAGTTGATCCAGGTCGCCGATACCTGCTGGGGCGACAACGCGATCGAACGAATGATAGACGAGCGCGGCCGCCAGGTGGAGCAGCGTTACCGCGCCGCCATGCGCGGACCCGACGACGAACTGCCACAGAAAGTCGAGCACTTGGCCAATTTGCGCAGCGCCGATGGTTACATGGCCACCCTGCGCCTGTTGCCCGACGGTTGGCTGCTGGCGCAAAACCACTGCCCAATCAAAACCTGCGCCGAAAACTGCCCGCATTTTTGCAGCGCCGAACTGCGAATGTTCCGCGACTTGCTCGGTGCCGACGCCGAAGTAGAACAAACCGACCATTTGCTCGACGGCGATCGGCGCTGTGCCTGGCGCATCAGGCCCGTCGCCGTGGTAAAAGCCGCCTGAGCCGTTTATTTCCTCGGAATCGCATCGTTCGGCGGCGTGCGCAGGCTGCGCTCGATGTAAGTGAGCATGCCGCGCAGAATGTTCATTTCCATCTCGTCGATGCGGATGCGCCCGAACAAGCGCCGAATCCTTTGCATGAGATGGCGCGGATTGGCTGGATCGTGGAAGTCGACCCGGACCAACACGTTCTCCAGATGCCGATAAAAGCGCTCCAAATCCGCGGCGGTGGACATGGGCTGATCCCATTCGCGCTCCCCGGCGGCCCCTGCGACATCGCCATCGGCGGCGGTTGCCGTTTTGAACAATTCATAGCAAATCACCATCACCGCCGCCGCGAGATTCAGCGAGCTATAGCCGGGGGCAGCGGGAATGCGGACATGATGGTGGCATAACTGCAATTCCGCGTTGCTGAGGCCGGTGTCCTCGCGACCAAAAACCAAGGCCACGGGATGGTCGCCGGCTTCCCCGACGGCCTGTCGGGCACATGCTTCCGGGGTCAGCAAGGGCCAGGGAATGCGCCGGGAACGGGCGCTGGCACCGATCACCAAGCCGCAATCCGCCACTGCTTCGGACAGGGAGTCGACTACCCGGGCCCGGTCGAGCAAATCCACCGCGGAAGCCGCCCGACCGACGGCCACGCCGCTGGGAAACTGCTGCGGCCGCACCAACACCAAATTCTTCAATCCCATATTCTTCATCGCCCGCGCGCTGGCGCCGATATTGCCCGGATGGGAAGTATTGACCAAGACTATGGAAATGCCGTCGAGGTTCGGGTCGGCCATTGATGGCTCCAGAATGGTTGGCGAAAGCGGCATTATCTCACCAAGCGGCCGCTGCCGGCGGGAGCGAGGAAAATTGTCCGCTGAATCAGGCAGCGACCCAACCCCGGGTCGCGGTGGCGATTCTGCTATTATCTGCGCCCCGGACCAAGCAGTCGGCCCGCGTCCAGGCGCGGCTATCTCACCGGCAAAAGCAAGCTATGGAATCCCTGCTGACTATCGCGCTCGCCGCCGCCCGCGCCGCTGGCCGTAATCTCGCCCGCGGCATGGATCGGTTGGATCGGGTGCGGGTGCTCGAGGCGGCGGAAGAAAGCTTCGCCACCAGCATGGACGCGGATGCCGAGCACGCGCTGATCCACCAAATCCGCAAGTTTTATCCCAACCACCAAATTGAATCTCGCCTTTCCGGCGACTGCGGCGGTGAAGACGGCAGCATTCGCTGGCTGCTCGAACCGCTGGCGGGAAGCCGCAATTGTTTCGCGGGCCTGCCTTGGTTCGGTGTTGCCGTGGCCTGCCGCGTCAAGGGTGCGTTGCAAAACGCCGCCATTGTCCTGCCGCAGCTGCAGGAAGAATTCACCGCCAGCCGCGGCGGCGGCGCGCAACTCAATGCCCGCCGCATCCGCACGGCCGCGGACAGCCATCCCCGGGGCCGCTTGATCGCCCTGCACGACTCGGCCCGGCGGCGGCAGGTGGCCCAGGCGATGCGGCAAACGCTGCATGGCGAAGCGGCATTGATCCGGCAAAGCGGCTGCGCGGTATTCGATATCGCCCAGACCGCCGCCGGTCGGCTGCAAGGCGGCTGGTGCGGGGAAAGCGCGGGTATCGGCACCCAGGCCGCTGGACTGGTTTTACGCGAAGCGGGCGGCTTGCTAGTGGGTGAAAGGGGACAGCCGGAAATCGCCGACGCGACCGAGTTGCTGTACGGCAATCCGCGCATGGTGCGCGAATTGGCGCGCTTGCGGGGCGGCATCAACGCCGGCAAGGACTAGCGGGCGAAGCACCGCGCACGGCTCCTTCCCGAAACACCGGCGCCTTTTGGTCGGAGCGTGGAACCTTCCCCGGAAGACGCGTCTTTCCGGTCTCGCTCGGAGGGGCCGAGTTGCGGCGGGCGGCGGCGGCGATATTAGGATATATTGCCGGGCGGTTCACAAGGATAGTCGGGTGGCGAAAGGCAACCATCACAAACTGGTCGAAGGTTCGGTGCGCGAATCTTTGGTCCGCATGACCACGCCGATGATTATCGGCATGCTCATGATGTTCACCTTCAGCATGGTGGACACACTCTTCATCAGTTTCCTCGGCACCGAACCGCTCACAGCCATCAGTTTCACCTTTCCAGTCGCCTTTACCATCATGAGCATGGCCATCGGCTTGGGAATCGGCACCTCCGCGGTGGTTGGGAAATATCTCGGTCGCGGCGAAGTCGAACGGGCGAAAGAAGCGGCCACAGTGATCAATTACATTTCGCTGGCGATGGGCGGGCTGGCGGTGCTGCTGTGCTGGCTCTTTTTCGAGCGGATCTTTGGCCTGCTCGGCGCCGGCGAAGAATTGATGCCGCTGATTCGGGATTTCATGATCATCTGGCTGCCCGGCAGCCTGCTGATCGTGGGGATGATGACGGGCAACAGCATCCTGCGCGCCTGCGGCAACACAAAAACACCATCCATGCTCATGGCCGGCGCCGGATTCGCCAACGCCGCACTCGATCCGCTGTTGATTTTCGGTCCCGGCCCCTTCCCCGCCCTGGGCATTCAAGGGGCGGCGTGGGCATCGGTGATCGCTTGGGCGCTGGCCCTGGCTTACCTGCTCCACTTATTGGTGTTCAAACTGGAACTGGTGAGCAAACGCTTGCCTTCCGCGGAGGTCGTGATCGGTTCCGGCCGGGAAATGCTGCGCATCGGCGTGCCGGCGGCGGGGGCGAATATGATGACGCCGTTGGCGGCGGGCGTGATGACCGCCATCGCCGCCGGCTTTGGCAATGGCGCCGTGGCGGCTCTGGGGGTGGGCGGCCGCATCGAACCCATCGCGACCTTGCTGGTGCTGGCGATTTCCACTTCGCTGCCGCCGCTGATCAGCCAGAATTACGGAGCCGGGCGAGTCGAGCGGGTCGCGGAAGCGTACTGGCTGACGATCCGCTTTGTGCTGGTGTGGCAATTATTGATCTACGGTGTCCTAGCCTTGGCCGCGCCGCTGATCGCCGAAGCCTTTTCCAGCGACCCGGAAGTGATCTCCACGATCAAGTTGTTTCTGTGGATTTTGCCGCTGGGCTACGGCATGCAGGGGGTTATCATCCTGACCAATTCTTCACTGAACGCATTGCATCAGCCGATGAGCGCGCTCTGGCTCAGCATCGCGAGGTTTTTTGTTTTCTACGTGCCGCTGGCTTGGTTGGGCAGTTTGTATTTCGGGCTGTGGGGATTTTTCGTCGGTGCCGCCACCGGCAATTTGTTGATGGGGTTGATTTCGCTGGGTACGTTCGTCCGCGCGATCAATTCGGAACTGCACCCGTGGCAATCCCCAGCATGACAGCGCGAATATCCAGTGCAGCGGCACCGGTCTAGCCGGCAGCTTTAACGGCTGAAAAATCCGCGCACTTCGGAAAAAATCGACTTCTTGCGCTGGGCCGCAACCACCGCCGTGACCGGCGGAGCATCTTCCGCAAGCTGGAAGCTCTTGTCCTGCACCGGGGCCGGGCCGCAGTCTTCCCCGGCATCGTCTTCCACAGCATTACCCACCGTGTAGCTGAGGCGGTTGTTGGTTTGCTGGAAGGCGAGCATTTCCATGCAGATTTCGTGGTATTCCTGCTGGGTCAGCAATTCCGGCCTTTCCTTCATGTTCAGGGTGAATTTGCGATCATTCACCGCCGATAGATAATGCAGATTCTTTTTGTTTTTGATTAACAAGCCTTCCTGTTTGGCAATTTTGTACAAGGGCGTGCCGCGCAGCGGGATATATGGGAAGAAGAAGAACTCCGGCGCGATGCGCTTATTGAGTGCCAAGGTCCGACGCATATTTTCGGCGGATTCCAACGGCGCCCCCACAATATTGAAAGTGAGGCGGAAAATCCCCGCTTTTTTGCAGTTGTCGGCGGCATCGATTACCTGTCGATTGGTCATTTTGCGGCCGAGCATCTTGGCGCGGTATTCCTCGTCTCCACTTTCGATGCCGAACCAGATCGTATGGCAGCCGGCTTCGCCGCGCAGATGCCGCACCATATTGCCGATGGCGTATTCGCCGTCGCCGACGCAAATGTAGTCGATGTGCGGATTGGCAATGGTTTCGTCTTGGGACAGCATGGCTTGGTAGCCGCCAATCAAAATCGGCAACGAGGGCTGCAAACGCTTCAGTTCGGCGAAATAGTGCTGCATCGGATACCAATGCGGACTCATTACCGAAAAAGCAATCAGGTCGGCATTGAGGGATTCGATATGGCGGGCGAAATTCACCGGCGAGTATCGCTCGGCGTCGCGCAGAATCAGAATCGGCGCCAACAGGACTTCCACATCGGGAAATTCGCGCTTGAGATAAGCCGACATGCTGGCGATGGGCATGGCGATCTCATTGCCATCAGGCGAATAGAAAGAGAAAACCAGCCGCAGCCTGCGGCTTCGGACACTGCCGAAGTAGCGCGATTGGTCCCTGCGGTACACCGGTTCGCCGCTACTGACGGCAATCATTTGCGCTGCTGAGTTCATCAATGTGTACTATCGCGCGAAGCCGCGGCAAGTATAGCACCAAATACTCCGCGGCCCTTGCCCGGAGACCGGTGGCGGTTTCCCGACCGCGCCGAATGCTTTATGCTTGCCGCCCCATGAATGCGCTTGATGCTTTGTTGAACCGCGCTTCGGTGTCCCAGCTGCGGGAGCCCGCCCCTTCCCCCGCCCAACTCGACATAATCTGCCGCGCGGCATTGCGGGCGGCGGACCACGCCCGGCTGCGGCCCTGGCGCTTTCTGCTGGTGCGCGGCGAATCGCGGGAACGGCTCGGCGGGCTGTTCGGTCAAGCCGCGCTGGATTCGAACCCGCGGCTGCCGGAGTTGGAACGGGAGCGGGCGCGGCGCAAGGCGCTGCGCGCGCCGCTGATTATCGTCGTCATCGCCAGTCATGTGGAACATCCCAAAGTACCCGCTTTCGATCAGGATTTATCCGCCGGCGCCGGCGCGCAAAACATGCTGATCGCCGCCCATGCCCAAGGCGTCGGGGCGATCTGGAGAACCGGCCCCATGGCCGAGCATCCCGTGGTGATGAAAGGCATGGGGCTCGCCGAACACGAAAAAATCATTGGCTTTATCTATCTCGGCACGGCTGCCGGAAATCTGAAGACGCCACCCGAGCTGGACCCCGTCGACTTTTTCCGGGAATGGTGAACAAGGCGGACGGTGGGGGCAGCGCGGCGCGGCGCAAACGCGGCGGGAGCGCACCATGCGTAACCGTCTTTTGCACACCCCTGGTAACGCCCATCCTGCGCTGGATTTCCATCGCCGTGTTGGCGCTGAGCGGCTGGAAAACCCGCGGCCGCGAATTGGATCATCAGCGCTGCGTGTTGATCGGCGCCCCGCATACCAGCAACTGGGATTTCCCCCTGATGATCATGGTGGTGCTGAAGCTGAAGCTCCGGGTTTATTGGATGGGCAAGCACACACTCTTCCCCTTCCCTTTCGCCAGCTTGATGAAATGGCTGGGCGGCATTCCCATCGATCGCAGCCGACCGCACAATGTGGTGCGAGAGACCGTGCGCCAATACCAGTGGCATGACGAATTGATCGTCCTGGTGCCGCCGGAGGGCACCCGCAGCAAAGTGGAACAGTGGAAAACCGGCTTCTATCACATCGCCGCCAACGCCGGCGTACCCGTGCTCATGGGATACGTGGACGCCTCAAGGAAAGAAGCGGGCTTCGCGGATTTTTTCCAACCCAGCGGCGACGCCGAACGGGACCTGCGGGAAATCCGTCGCTTTTACGCCGACAAAACAGGCCTCAAGCCGGCCAATTCGTGAACAACCACGGCGGGCCGCCGGTCGGTATCCGACGTGGCGGAACCCGACCGGCGGGGTACCGGTGAACGAACAGCGGCGGCGACCGTGGACACCGGTCGCCAAGCGGGCCGATCGCGGATTTCGACTTACAACAATCCCTGCAATGCGGCTTTGGCTTCGTCGCTGGCGCCGTGATTGAGATCCGCCACGACTCCGGCGATGGCCTTCGCCCGCGGATCGGCATTTTCGGAGGCAATCACCTGCGCCATGGCCGCCTTACCTTCTTCGCTGGCGGAATGCTCAATGCCCATGACCGCGCCGGCGATCGCCTTGAAGGCGGGGCCTACGCCATCGTCATCGATCAACCCCTGCAAAGCGGCCTTGTCGTCGTCCGACGGAAAATGGTTCAGATTGGCGAGCACGCCGACGATGACTTCCGTGGCTTGGTCGTTGTCGGCGTACACGAAGGGCGCGAATGCGAAAATCAACGCTGCTGCAATCAGCTTTTTCATTTGGGACTTCCTCCGCGATTGAACGCGAATAAACTCGGCAAGCCAGTCTACCACCCCTTCACGAACATTGCACCGGCAGGCTTTAAGAAATCTAATATATTGATTTATCTAACAATATCGAGAATCGGCGCACTCAGAGCCAGTAGGAAGCCACCGCCGCCGAGCCCGCCATGCAACACAGCGCCAGCGAGCCCAACCGCAGCATCCGCGAAGTAATCAAATGCACCGAACGCATGGCCAACCAGTAACCCAGCAAGGTGGCGGGCAGCAGCGGCGCCGACAAAAGAATTTCCCGCTCGCCGAAACGCCCGACCAGAATCAGCATGAACAGGGTCATTAGACAGCTGGCGACAAAAAAAGCCGCCAAATTGGCGCGTATATAGTCGGCGGTTTGATGCTGCAACACCAACGCCATGGGTGGTCCGCCTATGGAGGTGCTGGTGCCCATGAAACCGGACAAAAAACCCGCGGAGAACATGGCTCCCGAAGTTGGCCGGAACGCCACCTTGCCGAGGCTGAGCCAGACCGCCGCCAGCACCGATATCCCCAACCACAGGCCCAGGGTGCGCTGATCGATCCACAGCAGCAGCAAGCCGCCGGCCACCGTCCCCGGCACCCGCCCGAGAACCGCGAACTTCAGGCCGGTCAAGGAAATCGAGCGGCGAAAACGCCAGGTATTGGCCAGTGAAAGCGTCAGCGCGCAAACGGTGATCGAAGCGGGAATGTAATCCGGGTCAAGAAAAAACAGCAGCGGCGCGGCGATGATCCCCATGCCGAAACCAATGGCGGTTTGCACGAAGGAGCCCAGCGTGATAAACGCCACCGCGGCGATCAATTCCACCCGGTGCCTCCCGAGGCCCGGCGCTTGAGCGGGGCTGGACGCTTGATTATCATTGCGAATCTTCCATAGGCCGGTGCTTTCCGGTCAGATCCTTGGCGACGGTCTTCGGTGCCCGCGCAAACATTCAGGGGGGTGCAGTGCGTGCGCATATTAGACGGAAAATCCTGCTCCGAACAAATCCGCCGTGAAATCGGCGAACAAGTCGCACACCTGCGATCAGCCGGCAAGCGGCCTCCGCAGTTGACGGCGGTGCTCGTGGGTGACGACGGCGCCAGTGAGACATATGTCGCCAACAAGGTTCGGGATTGCGGGGAAGTAGGCTTTGACTCCAGCGTGATTCGATTGGCCACCGATGTCGGCGAGGCGGAACTGCTGGCCAAAGTCGCCGCATTGAACGAGGATGACGCGGTGGACGGATTCATCGTGCAACTGCCGCTGCCTTCCCATATCGACGAAAGCAAAATCACATTGGCGATCGACGCGGCCAAGGACGTGGACGGTTTCGGTCCGCGAAGCGTGGGTCTGATGTGCCTCGGGCTGCCGGCCTTTGTTTCGGCGACGCCCAACGGTGTCATGGAGCTGCTGCGGCGGAATCAAATCGAAACCGAAGGCAGGCATTGCGTGGTGCTCGGCCGCAGCAATATCGTCGGCACGCCGATGGCCATTCTGCTGTCGCGCAACAGCCGGCCGGGCAACTGCACAGTCACCCTCGCCCACAGCCGAACCGCGGGCCTGCGTGAATTGTGCGCCGCGGCGGATATTCTCATCGCCGCCGTCGGCAAGCCCGGCATTGTCGAAGCCGATATGGTCAAGCCCGGCGCGGTGGTGATCGATGTCGGCACCACCCGGGTGCCGGACGCAAGTCGAAAGTCCGGCTTCCGTCTCCGTGGCGATGTGGATTTCGACAACGTTGCACCGAAGTGCTCGTGGATCACGCCGGTGCCGGGCGGTGTTGGCCCCATGACCCGGGCTTCACTGCTGCAGAATACCCTGCGGGCTTACCACAGCAGACTCGGGAATTAGCGATAGCGTGAACAAACAGCGGTGGAAGCCATTTTTCCGCAGCCTGGCGATAAGAGACAAGCAAGAGAGAGAAAGCCGATGTTTAGTTCACTGCGAGCACTGCCGCCAGATCCCATCCTCGCCCTGACGCCCGCCTACCGGGCCGACCCGAATCCGCACAAGATCGATCTCGGCGCCGGCGTTTACAAGGACGAACACGGCGCCACACCAGTCATGCGCGCCGTCAAGCGGGCCGAGCGCATTCTGCTCGATGAACAGCGCAGCAAAGTCTATGTCGGACCCGCCGGCGACGCGGGGTTTAATGAGTGCGTGGCCCGGCTGGCCTTCGGCGAGGCGCTCGCCGCAAGCCTCGGCGGACGCCGGGTGACGCTGCAAACCCCCGGCGGCTGCGGCGGTCTGCGGTTGGCGGCGGAATTCATCGCCCGCGCCAATCCCACCGCCAAAGTGTGGGTGAGCGCGCCCACTTGGCCGAACCATATGCCGCTGCTGAGCGCGGCCGGCTTGCAAATCGAAACCTATCCTTACTACGACCTTGACGCCCACGCGCTGCGCTTCGAAGCCATGATCGAATGCCTGGCCGCGACCGCGGCCGGCGACGTCGTATTGCTGCACGGTTGCTGCCACAATCCCTGCGGCGCCGATTTGGCTCCCGAACAATGGCGCGAATTGCGGGAGCTGGCTTTGCGCAACGGCTTCGCCGTGTTGATCGATATGGCCTACCAAGGCTTGGGGGACGGCATCGAAGAAGATGTTCAAGGGGTGCGCCTGTTGGCGGAATCTCTGCCGGAATTGCTGCTGGTCAGCTCCTGCTCGAAAAACTTCGGCCTATACCGCGAGCGCACCGGTGCGTTGTCGGTGATCTGTAGCGCAGATGCCGCGGCGAAAGCGGCCGCGAGCCATTTGGCCGCCACCGCCCGGGCCAACTGGTCCATGCCGCCGGACCACGGCGCCGCCATCGTCCGCACGATCTGGACGAATGCGGAACTGCGCGCCGATTGGGAGCGGGAGCTGGCTGAAGTGCGCGGGCGCATCAACGGTTTGCGCGCCGCACTTGTCGCCGAATTGCGCACCGCGGGCGTGGACCGCGACTTCAGCTTCATCGAACGCGAAAAAGGCATGTTTTCCTTTCTCGGCGTCACGCCGGAACAGGCTCAATCGCTGGTGGACGACTACAGCATTTACTTGGTGAAATCGGGCCGCATCAACATCGCCGGCATCAATCAGAGCAATATCGCCTATCTCGCCCGCAGTCTGACCCAACTCTTGGGGGGCTGATTCGGACTCGAGTCAGCGCTGATCCGGCGCCGGCCGCTGACAATTCCAGCAGACGGCGAAAGCGGCTCCGTTCTGTTCCCGGCAACCCGGACAGCGCCAGTCCGGGCCCTCCTCCTCTTCGCCGTCGAGGAACTCATCGACGATATCCAAAGCAGCATCGTAGTCGACCGTTCGTTCCACCCACACTTCCGGCCAACTCTCGACGAAGGGCACTTCGCCGTAGGCCGACGACATGTCGGCATTTTTCACCACCGCCTTGATGCCCGCGACTTCCAGGAGATTTTTGATTTGCCAAACATCGATGGCGTTTTCGGAACTGAATACGCGCTTCATTTAGACCTCGGGCACCCCTCAACGCAGCAAATGCCGCGGCCGTAGGCCGCAAACGTACAAGGACAGCAAATAGGCGAGCAGTCCCCCCAAAACCAGCAGCGAAAGCTGGCCGACTTTGGCGGCGACACCCCATTGCATCCACTCCCGCCACGGCCCGGCCAAGCCCAGCAGCACTGCCGACATTACGGCATTGGCCGCCAGCATTTGCAAAAACAGCCACAACCAGCCCGGTTGGAATTGCAACACTTTCTCCCGCCGCAGCCCGCGCAACAGCAGACCGGCATTGAGCACCGCCGCCAAACTGGTGGCGAGGGCCAGGCCCACATGGGCCAAACCGGAAAGGTAAAACCCCACATTCAGTACCATATTGACACTCATGGCGATAATGCCGATCCGCACCGGCGCGCGGGTATTCTGCCGCGCGTAAAAGCCCGGCGCGAGGATCTTCACGGCCATAAACGCGGTCAAACCGAAAGCATAGGCCCGCAGGCTGGCGGCGGAACGCTCGACATCGAAAGCGGTGAAATTCTCGTTCTGAAACAGCGTCACCAGCAAAGGCTCGGCGATGAGGCACAGGGCCAAAGTCGCCGGCAAGGCTATCAGGCAGACCAGGCGCAGGGCCCAGTCCAATGTCGCCGAAAACTCATCCATGGAGCGGCCGGCGTGTTTGCGGGAAAGGCTCGGCAGAACGACGATGGCGATGGCGACACCGAAAGTGCCGAGGGGCAACTCCATCAGGCGGTCGGAATAATACAGCCAGGAGACGCTGCCGGTTACCAGCAGGGAAGCGATGACCGTGTCGAACAGTAAATTGATTTGGCTCACCGAAACCCCGAAAAGCGCGGGCAGCATCAGCCGTTTGATCCGCGCCACGCCTTCATGACCCGGACGCGGCACGGGCACCGGCAGCAAACGGATTCGCACTAAAAACGGCAGTTGGAACAGCAGCTGGGCGACACCGGCGATGAGTACGCCCCAGGCCAGGGCCAGAGCCGGCTCATCGAGCCACGGGGCGAGCAAAAAAGAACAGCCGATCAAGGAGAGATTGAGCATCGCTGGAGTGATGGCCGGCCCGGCGAAATAACCGTAACTATTCAATACTGCACCGCACATCGCCGTCATCGAAATCAACAACAGGTACGGAAAAGTGATGCGGAACATATCGACGAAAATGGCGAATTTTTCCGGCTCGCCGAGAAACCCATAGGCCAACCCCGTCGCCAGCAAAGGCGCGGCGGCGACCACCAGCACGGTGACAATCGTCAGCAAGCCACCCAGCGCCGCGGCCACGGCGTTGACGAGCTCCCGCACTTCGGCATGGCTGCGCTGGCTGCGGTACTCCGACAACACGGGCACGAAGGCTTGGTTGAAGGCGCCCTCCGCGAACAGGCGGCGCATGAAATTCGGAATCTTGTTGGCAAGAAAGAAGGCGTCAACCCCTTCCCCAACGCCGAACAACCGGGCGATAACGATATCCCGCGCCAACCCGAGCACCCGGGAGATCATCGTCATCGAGCTGGCGACGCCACTGGATTTAAGCAATCCTTCGCCGGCGGCGGTCGAGTCCCCGGCGGCAGCCGGGCTGGCGTTTTCCGAATTCACTATCGGCCAAATGATTGACAGCGGCACGCTAAAGCGGCATAGTGTCGCACTTTTTTCGGGGCGGGACTGTTTCCGAAGCGCTTTTCGGGGCGCCGAATCGCGCTCCCCCAGATTAACGCGGAGGAAAAATTTTGGCGAACTCTCCCCAAGCGCGCAAACGCGCCCGGCAGAACGAAAAGCGGCGGCGCCACAACGCCTCCTTCCGATCCATGGTCCGCACTGCCATCAAGAAAGTCCGGGCGGCGATCGACCGCGAAGACTATCAGGGCGCCAGCGAGGCGTACCGCGCCGCGGTTCCAGTAATTGATCGCATGGCGGACAAAGGCATTATCCACAAGAACCAGGCCGCTCGGCACAAAAGCCGCTTAAACAGCGCCGTCCGGGCGCTGCAAGCTTAAACCACGCCATCACAGCGGCAGCCTGGTTCCGGCGCCTCAACCCGGCGCGCCGGGCGGGCCAAGCGTTCGGCGATGCGATCATTCCGTCAGCGCGAGATTGTCCCGGTGGATGATTTCCTCTTCACCGGCGTAGCCCAACAATTCAGCAAAGCGGGCGCTGTCCAGACCGAGCAGCCGCGCCACTTCGCCGCTGTGATAGTTGACCATGCCGCGGGCGATTTCGCGACCCGCGCTATCCAAGCAGGCGACCACTTCGCCGCGCCGGTATTCGCCGGCGGTGGCGGTGATGCCCACCGCCAACAGGCTTTTGCCATGCCGGCGCAGAACCGCTACCGCGCCCGCGTCAAGCGTTAGCGAACCTTTTAAGGCCAGTTGACCCGCCAACCACTGCTTTCTCGCTGCCACCGGCCCGTGGGCGGCGCGCAACCAAGTGCCGAGCGCTTCGCCGGCTTGCAGCCGCAAGAGCGCATCCGGCTCGCGGCCGTTGGCGATGATGGTATGGGTGCCGGAACGCGCCGCCAAGCGCGCCGCCGATAGCTTGGTTACCATGCCGCCGCGTCCCAGGCTGCCGCCGGTGTCGGCGAAACGCGCTAGCGCCGGGTCGCCGGCATCGGCTACCGACACCAGTTCGGCATCGGCCCGCCGCCGCGGGTCGGCACTGAACAGGCCATCTTGGTCGGTCAGAATGACCATCGCGTCCGCATTCAGCAAATTAGACACCAAACCGGCCAAAGTGTCGTTGTCGCCCAAACGAAGCTCCTCGGTGGCGACGCTGTCGTTTTCGTTGATCACGGGAACCGCCGCCAATTCAAGCAACGAGCCGAGGGTGGAGCGGGCGTTGAGATAGCGGGTGCGGTCGGCCAAGTCCTCATGGCTGAGCAAAATCTGCGCGGCGTGAATGCCGTGTTCGGCGAAACAGCTTTCCCAGGCTTGAATCAAACCCATCTGGCCCACCGCCGCCGCCGCCGCTTGCCGGCGCACCTCCCGCGGCATGGTGTTCAGGCCCAGCCGGGTGGCACCTTCGGCCACGGCGCCCGAAGAGACCACAACCAACTTCAGCCCGCGGCCGCGCAATTCAGCGATTTGCGCGGCCCAACCGGCGATGGCGGAACGGTCCAGCCCAACCCCTTCATTGGTCAGCAACGAGCTGCCTATCTTAACCACCCAAGTGCGGCAGGCCTTGATCGCCTCAGGCATAGTCCGCTTCCCATTCCGCGCCGCGGAAGAGCTCCAGCGCCATCTCCTGTTCCCTTTGCTGCTGTTCCCGCGCAAAGTCGGCATCTTCGCGCAAGCGCGCGCTATGGGCTTCCACGACGCCCATCAAGGCCTCGCACAGCACGTCGCATCCCGCCCCGCCCAGCGCCGAAATACGGAAAATTTCGCCGCGCCAATCCAGCGCGGCGCGCAGCCGCGCCTCCAATTCGTCCACGGCATTTTCCGGCAATAGATCAACTTTGGAAAGCACCAGCCAACGATCCTTGGCGGCGAGCGCCGCGCTGAAACTTTCCACTTCGCCGATGATCGCCCTGGCGTTGCGCACCGGGTCACCGCCGTCCGCCGGCAGGACATCCACCAAGTGCAGCAACAGCCTCGCCCTGGACAGATGTTTCAAGAAGCGGATGCCCAGTCCGGTGCCGGCGGCGGCGCCTTCGATGAGACCGGGCATGTCGGCCATCACGAAACTGCGCCCCGGCCCCAAACGCACCACGCCGAGATTGGGGATCAAAGTGGTAAAGGGATAGTCGGCGACTTTCGGCCGTGCCGCCGACACAGCCCGAATCAAAGTGCTTTTGCCGGCATTCGGCAAGCCCAGCAGGCCGACATCGGCGATTAGCCGCATTTGCAGGCGCAGCGCGCGGGCTTCTCCCGGCGAGCCTTCGGTGGTTTTGCGCGGCGCGCGGTTGATGCTCGATTTGAAGCGCGTATTGCCGAGGCCGGGCCGGCCGCCTTTTGCCGCCACGACGGTTTCGCCAACCTTGCCCAGATCGGCGATCAATTCGCCGGTGCCGGCGTCGAATACGCCGGTGCCGGGGGGCACATCGATCCGCAAGTCCGCGCCATTGCCGCCGGTGCGGTTGCGGCCCGCCCCCGCCCGGCCCGATTCGGCTCGGTAGCGGGGTTGGAAACGGAAGTCCACCAGCGTATTCAGACCCGGGGCGGCGTGCAGCAGAACACTGCCGCCGGCGCCGCCGTCACCCCCGTCGGGCCCGCCGAATTCGATGTACTTCTCGCGCCGGAAGCTGAGACAACCATTGCCGCCCTTGCCGGCGGCTACGTGGATTTCCGCTTCATCGACAAATTTCACCGCGACCGTCCCCGTGCAAATGCCTGCCCTGCGCTCTGTTTAATGCGGCGAATCGATGCCATGCCGCGGCATTCGGCGACGCCCGACCCGAAGTCCGAATCCACCGGGGAACCCCAATCGCGGCAGCCCGCCGAAGGATTGAACCAAAAAGAGTATCGGAGCCGAAGTGGAGCAACTCTCCACTGAAAGAACCCTCCGCGAGCCGGAACTGCCGCGGCAGAGAGTTGCGGGGAAAACGTCCGGCGAAGCGCCGGTCAGGCCGGATTCACCACGTTCACAAACTTTCGCTTGTGCGGTCCCTTGACGGTGAATTCAACGATGCCGTCCGCCTTTGCGAACAACGTGTAGTCTCTGCCGCACCCGACCTGGGCGCCGGGATGGAATTTGGTGCCGCGCTGCCGCACGATGATATTGCCGGCCTTTACGGCTTGGCCACCGAACAGCTTTACTCCCAGCCGCTTGGAGATGGAATCGCGACCGTTGTTAGAACTGCCGCCCGCTTTTTTGTGTGCCATTTCTCGAACTCCCTACTTACACTCCAGTCGCCAGACTCACACCTCAAGATCGCACTTCAAACCCAGACCGAGCTGAAATTTTCTCAAACTTTGATACCGGTGATCTTCACTTCGGTGAACCTCTGGCGGTGGCCCATTTGCTTGCGGTGGTGCTTGCGCCGATTGAACTTGACGATGCGGATTTTTTCGCCGCGGCCTTGTTGCAAGACCTCGGCCTCCACCGCGCCGCCGTCGATATAGGGTCGCCCGATCTTGACTTCGGCGCCCTCGCCAGCCATGAGCACCTTATCGAAGGTGACGGTCGCGCCGACCTCGAGATCCAGCTTTTCCAAACGCAGCACTTCGCCTTCACCAACCCGGTGCTGCTTTCCGCCGCTTTCGATTACCGCATACATGGCCACTTCCGCTTCTCTTTTTTGCCCGTTCCCTGTTCCGTTCCGCTTCCAGCGGCGCGAAAACCGGTCCGCTCAGTTCAGGCGGCGGATTCTACGGCAACACGCTTTGCGAAACAAGGCGGCATCCGTTCAGTTTTCTTCCCCGGCGAATTCCGCCAGCACCTCTTGGGTGCGCCAACCGGCCATGATGGCGGCCATGCTGTAGTTGCCTTCGTGGCAGGCGTACTCGTATATGGGCTCGGCGGCGCGGCGCATGGGAAACATCACCGTCCAGGATTCGGTCCAAGTGGTCGGATCGGTGATGGTGAATTCATAGCCCAGGGTGTCGGCGTCGATCAGCCAAAATTTCTCGCGCAACTCCAACTTGTCGCTGGAGTTGCTGAAAGATGTGGCCCGGGCGAAATTCTCGGTTTCGACGATCAGGGTGTCGCCGTCCCAGCGCCCGATCGAGTCCCCCTCCCAATTCCGCGGTTCGGCGCGATGTCCAGCGGCGTTCATTTTCACGATGCGCGCGTTGTGGACCATCTCATTGTGAATCAGCAGGTGATCGGCGGTCTGCACCAACTGCACATTGTTGTTGTAGGCGCTCGGCACCATCGGCGGCCCGGAATTGAAGCCCATGATGCAACGCTCGGAAAGCGGGCGGGCTTCTATGCCGCGGTTCGCCACGGCCGCCTCGCGCCGGGCGTCGTTTCTCGCTTGGGCGCTCTCGGTCAATTCCGGGATGCGACCGTCGGCGGGGTGGGTGATCAGCGATGTGCGGTTGGAACCGAGAATCTCCTCGCCCCGGTCATACCAAAACTGATTGTAGTCGCCTGTGGTGGTGGTATCGGTGAAATTGTCGCGGTCGAGCTGTTCCCGCCGCGCAGACTCGAAAGCGACTGCCTGGGACTCGCTCAGGGTTTCCTGCCCGGCGTATTCCAGCGGTCTTTGCAGGGGCGTGATGGTGCGGAAATCCCAAGTGCCCTGCAGATCCGGCAGTCCGCTCGCCAAGCGAGGCACTTCGCCCCCGTCCGGTGACTGCGCCAACGCGCCGGGAAGCGCGGCACCCAGCAGAAATCCGCACCAAAGCAAGCGAACCGAAGCAGCTGTTTTCGACATTTCGGCATCTCCGCGGGCCGCTCGCCGCAAGCCCCGGCGCAGCCCGATTCTTTTGTTGACGGCCATTATCCAACCCTACATCCCAACCGCGGCCTTGACAAGCTTTTGCCGGATACCCGCCTCGGCATCTGGCAAAAAACCCGCCCTCGCCTTTTCAAGTTTTACCGCCACATCGGCCGGTGAAACCCAATGCGGAAAAGCGGCGGTGGCGGGGGGGGCTGCGGCGCCTAAGCAAGGCGGGCACGCCGGGGATTTTTGCTTTACCATCAACCTTTGACAATTGGCTGTGGGGATGGAACACGCATGAGGCAGGCGGCTGGCTATATTCCTTTGCTGAGCTTTTTTCTGGTTTGGGCGATCGGCGAGCGGCCGGTGCGCTTTGCCGGTATTGAGCACAGTTTCGGCGGCATTTACAGCGCGGCGGAAGTGCTGCTGGTTACATCCGTCTGTGTGTACGGCCTGTTGTATCTGGCTCACCGGCGCTTGGACAAGATGGAATGGATTACCCTGACGGTGGTCGTGCTGGCCTGCATTCCCACCATTTTGCTGCGCGACGTGAACTTTCTGAAATGGAAGGCGCCCGTCGCAAACTGGCTGTTTGCGCTGGTGTTTCTTGGTTCCCACTATATCGGCGACAAGCCCGTGCTCCAGCATATGCTTGGCCATGCGGTGACGATGCCGAGGGAGTCGTGGCTGCGGTTCAGTTTCGCTTGGGTGGCGTTTTTCGTCGTGCTCGGCGCGGCGAATCTGGCAGTGGCCTACCTGCTGAGCGAATCCCTTTGGATCCAATTCAAGGTATTCGGAAATATCATCGTTACGGTGCTGTTCGTATTCGGACAAATGCCTTGGCTGGCGAAGCACATGATGCTGCCGGACCAAGCCGCGGAGTCGAAAAACCCGGATTCGACCGGATTAGCGAGGAAGGCGACAAAAGCGTAGCGCGGGCGGGCAGTCGAATCAGAACTCCGGTGCTTGGGCGAGATGTGGGAATTCCTGATCGAGGACGGCGTTCCATTGTTCGAGTTGCGCGGCGCGGCGGCGAAACACGGGCGCGGGGTCGCCTTCGATGGTGATGGAATGGATGATGTCCCGCCCTTCGATCCGCCGGACGATTTCAACGCCCTCCACCACTCGTCCAAAAACCGAATGCAGGCCGTCGAGATGCGGGGTTGCGAGATGGGTGAGGAAGAATTGGCTGCCGTCAGTGCCGGGACCGGAGTTCGCCATGGAAATCACCCCCGGTCGGTTGTGTTTGAGAATCAATTCGCCGGCGAAGCGGTAACCGGGACCGCCCATGCCGGTGCCGAGCGGGTCGCCCCCTTGGGCCATGAAGTTGCGTTCGACCCGGTGGAAAGTCAGACCATCGTAGAAGCCGCGCAGTGCGAGATTGGCGAAGTTGGCCACGGTGGTCGGCGCGGCTCGGTGGTTCAGTTCCACCCGCATGGCGCCTTTGCTGGTGTCGATGATGGCAAACAAATCCTGGGCCGGGACCGGCGCGGCGAAGAAGGTGGCCAACAAGAGCGCGCTTAAGGAGAATACCTTTGGTTTGCGGGGCATTTTGGCTAGCAATCGAGGCATTTGGACGACCAATGGCGGAAAGCCGCAATCATATATCAGCAAGCTTGGTATAGCTTGCTGAGCCAGGTGGCGTGGCGCTTGATTTCGGCTAGTCGAGTTGCAGGTCGTACTCGAGCGTCATTGGAGCGTGGTCCGAGAAATTTTGCTCTGGGTTGGCGATGCCGTCGATGATATCCGCCGACTTCACTTTGTCCGCCAGCCCCGGCGTAACCACCTGCAAATCCAAGCGCCAACCGACGTTGTTGGCGCGTGCCATCCCGCGCTGGGACCACCAGGTATATTGTTCCGCCTCCCGATTTACGTGGCGGAAGGCATCGACAAAGCCCACTTCGTCGTAAAGCGTATCGAGCCACGCCCGCTCTTCCGGCAAGAATCCCGAATTTTTCTGATTCGAGCGCCAATTTTTCAGATCGACCGGCTTGTGGCAGATGTTCCAGTCGCCGCAGACGATGTACTCGCACGCGTTCTCGCGCCCCAGACGGCGCAATTCGCGCAGATGCGCCATGAAGGCGTCCATAAAGGCGAATTTGCGCCGCTGGCGCTCCTCGCCCGCGGAACCGGACGGAAGATAAAGCGAAATCACGCTCAAGCCCTCGTAATCCACTTGCAGATAGCGGCCTTCGCTGTCCGCCATGGGGAAGCCAAAACCCCGCCGCACCCGCAGCGGTTCCTTGCGGCAGAAAACAGCGGTGCCGGAGTATCCTTTTTTTTCCGCATCGAAGTAGTGGCAATGGAAGCCCGCCGGGTGGAACACCGCGGCGCCGAGCTTCTCTTCCAATTCGCGCAGCTGGGGCTCTTGGGCCTTGGTTTCCTGCAGGCAGACGCAATCGATATTCCGGTCCGCCAACCATGAGAAAAAGCCTTTGCGCTCGGCCGCGCGGATGCCGTTGCAGTTAAAGGTCATGACGCGCATGGAAATTCCCTATTTTTTGCCGAATTCGGTTGAAATATAACAAAGTGTTACCATATAGCGAATCAGTTGTTACTTTTACGCCGATTATGTTACGATTCGCAACTTTATGGTAACAGCCATTCCATTCGGGGGAACGATAAAGGAGGATGACATGAGAGACGCGATGCACAAATACTTACCGGTTTTGGAGGCTACCGCCGTTAGTTTGGCGATGGTAGCGGCCGCCCTGGCCCTGCCCGCGCTGATCGTTATCGCGGCGGTTTGATTCTCCTCTGTGAGGGGCTTTCCCCAAGCCCCTCTTTTTGTCCTTCGCCGGGCCAATCGCGGCCCGGCATTTTTTTGCCTGGCCCGAACCCTGCCCCCGCAGCTTGAATTTGGGCGGGTGTTGGCGTGAAGTCCCGCCTACAGTCTTTCCGCGAAGTTGCACGGCTTGTGGGCGCTGTCGAGTTGATCTTTGATGATGCGGTCCCAGCCCGTGCGGCAGGCGCCGGTGGAGCCGGGTAGGCAGAACACCACCGTGCCGTTGGCGATACCAGCGAAAGCTCTCGACTGAATGGTGGAAGTGCCGATTTCGGCGAAGGATATTTGCCGGAACAGTTCGCCGAAGCCGTCGATTTCCACATCGAACAGCGGCGTCAGCGCCCGCCGGGTATTGTCGCGGGCGGTAAAGCCAGTGCCCCCCGTGGTCAAGATCCCGCGCACCTGCGGATCCGCGATCAATCGCGAAACGAGCGCCCGCAGCGCATACACATCGTCCTTGACTATCGTCAGCGAATGCAGCAAGTGGCCCTCCCCGCGCAGGCTGTCCGCGAGCAAGGCACCGGAGGTGTCGGTTTCCGCCGTGCGGGTGTCGGAGACGGTAACGACGGCAAGATTGAGGGGAGTCCCGGCGGCCACGGGGTTATCCACCGGTCATATTCATCAGCCGCAGCGGCTGGGCGTGCTGCTTGTCGTAGAAATAATGCCGCTCCGGTTTCAGGTCCATGGCCGCGACGATGGCGGCTTTCAGATCTTCGAAATTCTTCCTATGGTCGCGCAGCACCGCGCGCAGATCCATGGAATGCTCGTTGCCCAGGCAGAGCAGCAGGCGACCTTCCACGGTCACCCGGACGCGGTTGCAGTCAGCGCAGAAATTGTGGGTCACCGGCGAAATGAAGCCGATCCGCGATTTGCGGCCGACGACCTGTAAGTAGCGCGAAGGTCCGGCGGTTTTCACCGCGCTGTCCAACAGCCGGTGGCGGCTTTCGATTTGTTCACGCACCCAAGCGTTGCTGCAAGTGGTGTCTTCGCGGGCATGATCGGAGGCTTCGCCCAAGGGCATTTCCTCAATGAAGGCGATATCGATGTCGCGGGCCAGGGCGAAATCCACCAGTGGCAGGATTTCGTCTTCGTTGTAGCCGCGCATGATGACCGCATTGATCCGCAAGCGGTCGAATCCGGCGGCTACCGCGGCATCGATTCCAGCCAATACACGCTCCAGCTTGCCGACCCGGGAGATGCGTTTGAATTTGTCCGCGTCGAGGCTGTCGAGACTGATATTGACGCGCTTCACGCCCGCGGCACGCAATGGCCCGGCGTACTTGACGAGTTGATTGCCGTTGGTGGTGAGCAGCAACTCGTCCACACCCGGCAATTTGCCGAGCCGTTCGACCAAATGCATGACATTGGTTCGCACCAAAGGCTCGCCGCCGGTGAGGCGGATGCGGTGCACGCCCAGTTCGGCAAAGGCACGGGCGACGGTATGCAATTCCTCCAGCGTCAAAATCTCCCGCCGCGGGAGGAAGCGCATTTCTTCCGTCATGCAGTACACGCAGCGGAAGTCGCAGCGGTCGGTCACCGACAGGCGGATGTAATCGACCCGCCGACCAAATTTATCGACCAACTGCGGCATCTGTCTCGTGGTTCCGCTCATGGCTGTATCAAGGGTGCTTACGGGGATTCCGCCGAATGCCGCGCCTCACGGTTCGCGGACTTCTCCGCCCCCGGTTTGGCTCAGTTTTCTTCCCCTTGGCCACCCACCCCCAACTCCGCTTCCACTTCCTGAATGCGGGCGCCGGCCAAGATGCCGGCCATCGAGTAGTTTCCTTCGTGGCAGGCGTATTCATAGGGATATCCATCCATGGCGTGATAGCTCAGCTCCGCCTTCCAAGGCTGGCTGTAGAGATTGTCGTCTTCGACGATGAATTGATAGACGATTTCGGTATCGGAATGGCGCGAGAACCGCTCGACGATGCGCCCGTCCCGGGAAATCGGCACAGAACTTTCCGTCATTTGCAACGGATTGATGTTGACGGTTTCGATGATCAGTGAGCCATCTTCGTACCAGCCGCGAGAATCGCCGAACCAGGGTTGGTGGGGCTCGGGCCGCGGGTTGGCCCGGGCCGCCGCGGCGGAGTCGAAGATGGGAACGATGCGGGCATCGTGGGCCATTTCCACCGAGATGACCACATAGTCGTCGGTCTGCACGAACTGATAGGTGCTGTTGTAGAGAGTGCCCATCATGCCGGGGCCTGCGGTATTGCCGAAGCCGATCAGGCAGCGCTCGGACAAGGGAATCGCCTCCGGGCCGCTGGCGTCACCGATGCCGGTCAAATAGCGGTAGCCAAAATTGGCGCGGCGCAGATCGACTTTGGGTGTTTCCAGCCGCGGCACCCGCCCGTCCGGGGGATCGATAATCAGCGAGGTGCGGTACTCACCCTTCACGCGGGCCAAGGTCGAACCCGGATCTACCCAGAACAGGTTGTAGCCGCGCAAACCGAAATCCTGCGCACCGGCCGGTGGGGCGCCGGTTTCCGGGTCGATGGCGGGCCCGGCTTCGATGTTTTCCGCGGAGATGCCGGCAATAGCCATATCGGCGACGATTTGCGCCGCTTCCTCCGCACCAACCGCAGGAAGCTCGACTCCCTGCGGGCGCGTCAACGGTGTGCGCGACGCGTTGGTCCAGATGCCCTCCAAGTCGGGCCGGCCAGCGTCCTGGGCCTGGGCCAGAGAGCCGCAAAGCGCCATTGCGGCCAAAACCGGAATGCTTTTCGTCCGCATGCTTTTCGCCATTTCAGTTCCTCCGCCGAATCGGGGCAGCGCGATGAATAAGGGGTCGATTCTACAGTCCCCGCGGGCGGCTGTCAGCAGCCCTGCGCCGCGCGGCGGTGGCCAAGCACTCCCCCGGTATTCAGTCGGAATTCAGACAGTCCGCGCTTCAATGGCGACGGGACACAAATCACCCTTATCTACTGTCGTTTTGCTATGATGTCCAGCGTGATGAGCTCCTCTAGTATGTCCGTTGTCTCACCCCTGCCCAGTCGCACGCACAGAGAGAGGTAAACACAATGCGCAATGCAACCATCGCCGTATTGATCGCAATCACCGCCGCGGCCTGCGGTTCGGTCGAGCAAATCACCGGGCGGGAACCGGTCGTGGACATGCAAGGCGTTAGCTACGCCGCTTATCACGCCGATCTGATGGAATGCCGCGGCTACGCGGACCAAGTCGCCGCCGGCCGGCAGGTCGCGGTGGCGGCCGCCACCGGCGCGGCGGTGGGCGGGGTCGTCGGCGCGGTGGTCGGCAATTCCGATACCGCGAAGCGTTCGGCCGGGCTCGGCGCGGTGGCCGGCACATTCGAGGGCGCCCAAGGCGCTTTGAGCGAACGACGGGGCGTAGTCCGAAACTGTCTGACGGGCCGCGGCTACCGGGTGCTCAACTAAGCCGGATATTGCGACGGCACACTGCATTGTCCGGCGTGGCTGTTGCTCGCTTCGGCGTTTACGCGCTCAGCACGATTCTCGCGGCGAGCAACAGCAGCACCGCGCCCATGGCGGCCTCGAACCACCTGCTGGAGCGCAGCAAGAAACCGCGCACCCGGTGCTGGCCGAGCAGTTTTGAGAGCATGGCGAACCACAGGAATGTGGCGGTGGCCAGATAAACGCCATACAGCAGCTGGATGCCGAACGGCGTTTCCGGGCTGATGACCACGGTCCACAGCGCCAGGAAGAACAGCGTGGCCTTGGGGTTCAAACCATTGGTGAGGAAACCGATGGAAAATGCCCGCGCCGGATGCCACTCCGCTCGCGCGGCTTCAAACTCCGCCGCAACGGCAGATTTCCACGCCTGCCTCAGCGCCTGGGCCCCCAACCAAGCGAGGTAGGCACCGGCAAGCAACTTCACCGCGACGAACAGCCAATCCACTGTGGAAAGCAACAGCGCGATTCCCAACAGGCAGTAGGCCACGTGGAGAAGAATTCCGGCGCCGACTCCGGCACTGGTCCACAATCCACAACGGACACCGCCGTTCACGCTTTGTTTCAGAACAATCGCGAAATCCGGGCCGGGCGAAGCGACCGCCAACAAATGCGCCACGGCTATGGTGAGGAATCCCTCCATGGGCCTCGTTCGTTGTCAGGGGACGATTTCCGAGATGGTCAATTCCAGCGGCTGCGGCGGGTCCGCAGGGGAAAACGCCGGGGATTCGGCGAATAAATCGCCCGAGGTGCGATTGGCGGAGCCGCTGAAAGAAATCAAAGCGCTGATAAACACCGATTCCGCCGAAGAAAGGTTGAACGGCCCCACCGCCAAGCCGTCATAAAGCCTTACTCGCACAGGCAGATCGGCCACAGTCAGACTCGCCACCGCCAAGGGCGGCGCGCCTTCGGCCAGCGCATTGCGCGCGGCGACAAATACCCGCAGTCCCGGATCCAGGGAAAGGCCGTCGGCGATGGAAACCGCGACCAGCAACTCCGGGCCGGCACTTTCCGCTTCGGTGCCGCCGTCCCGTCGCCGCTGCAATTCCGCAATGCTGTCCCGCGCGGTTCCCGAATCGGGATTGAGTTGCGCCAGCCGCCGCCAGTAAGCGATGGCGGAATCGTAATCTTCCCGTTCTTCGGCGTCGGCCGCGAGCAATTGCAGCACATTCCCTTCATTGGGATCCAATTCCAGCGCGCGGTCGATCAGTCGCTGGATTTCCGGCGTGATCCGCAATTCCGCCATGATGTAGGCGGTCAATACGGCGCGGCCCAAAGCCGCGGCTTTTTCCTCATCCCCGCTCAGGCGCTCGGCAGCTTGCAGATAGGCGCTGTTGGCGGCGTCGAATATACCTAAAGTAGAAAGATTTTCGCCGAGAAAATACCAAGCCCACGGGCGCTCGGGGTTCTCTTGCACCACCCGCCCCAAGCTCAGTACGAGTTCGCCCGCGGATTCCGCATCGCCTTCGTTCGCCACCGTGCGCTGGAATTGCTCCATCAATTCCACGTCCGCCAACTGGCCCCACTGGGAATACATCCACCACGTCGCCGCCGGCAGCAGCAACATCGCCAGCAGCGGCGCCGCCAGCGTCAATCCGCGGCGGGAGGTTTGATTGCCGCTTCCGGCCGCGGGCGATTCGCCGATATCGAGCAGCAGGCTTTTCTGCAAATCGAGAAGCAGGGCATCGAAGGATTCCCGCTCCAATTCGCCCGCGGCGAGCTCGGCTTCGAGCTCCAGTTTCCGCGCCCGAAACAGCGCGATATTGGCTCGGTCACTGGCGGATTCACCCTTGGATTCGGTCGCCCGGCGCATCCGCCACAGCGGCGATACGATAAAGCCGGCGGCCAGCGCGGTGAGCAAGGCGCACCACAGCCAGAACTGGCCGGCGAATTCATTCATCGCCAAGCAGGTGCCGCAGGCGTTCCCGCTCCGCGGCGTCGAGCCGTGCCGCGGGCACTTTCTCCCGCGCGCCGCGCGCCCTTCGATAAATCCGCCAGCCCAGCCAAACGCCTGCCATCAGAAAAAGCAGCGGGCTGAACCACAGCAGTAGCGTATTCGCCCGCAGCCGGGGCCGATAGAAAATGAAATCGCCATAACGCTCGAACATGAATTGTTCGATTTCGGTATCGCTGTCGCCGGCCAAAATCATGCGGTGAATCTCCCGGCGCAGGTCCGCGGCAACACCACCGGTGGAGCCGGTCAAATTAGCGTTCTGGCACATGGGGCAGCGGAACTCATTCGACAGCCGGCGAAACCGCTGCTGCTGCTCGTCGTTTTCGAAAGCGAAGGCGTCGACTTGGGCGGCGCCCGGTGCGGGCGCCAACAGCGCCATGAGTGCTAGCGCGGGCGCGAACCAAAACCTTCCCGACGAATTCATCAACGGCGACCGGTCCCGGAGCGGATGCCGGTCAAGGCGCCGGCGACCCGCCGCGCAACTCGGCGATCGCGGGCAGAAAGATATCGCGCCAGACGGATTCCTCCAACACACCGACATGGCGATAGCGGATTACGCCCTGCTCATCGACGAGAAAAGTTTCCGGGGCGCCGTACACGCCCAAGTCGATGCCGAAGCGACCGTCCTCATCGAGAATGCTGTATTGGAAGGGGTCGCCGTTCAAGGCCAGCCAATCGAGCGCCAGCTCTCGTCGGTCGCGGTAATTCACGCCAATCACCGGAAACTCGCCCTCTTCCGACAAACGCATCAAGGTGGGATGCTCCACCAAGCAAGGCAGACAATAGCTGCCCCAGACATTGAGCAGAAAAATCCGCTCGGGCAACCCGGCATTGCCCACCGCTTCCCCGTGCAAAGTGCGCAATTCGAAACTCGGCATGGGTTTGTCGATCAGCACCGAGGGCAATTCTCCGGGGTCGAGATATAGGCCGCGCCAGAGCCCCGCACCCAACAACAGAAAAACCACAGCGGGCGCGAAAAACAGCGTTTTGTTCACAGTCCGTCTCCCGCCGCGGGCCGCAAACCGGCGTCAGCCAAGGCATCCGCCATCCGCTGCCTGTTCCCGCCGTGGGCGCGAACCTGTCTGCGATAGCGGCGGTCGGCGGCCGCGACCAAGGCACCGACCGACATGATGATGGCCCCCAGCCAAATCCAGCGCACGAAGGGCTTGACGTAGACAGTCATCGTCCAAGCGCCGTTGTCGCGGATCTCGCCCGGAGTCACAAACAAATCGCGCCACAAGTTGGGATGGATGGCCATTTCGGTGGAAGGCGCCCCGGAGGCGAGATACACCCGCAATTCCGGGTATAGCTCGGTCACTGCCGCGCCGCCGCGGCTGACGAATACGGTCGCCCGGTCGGCCTGATAATTCGGCCCCGCCAGCCTTTCACCACCGGCGAATTCGAAACGGTAGGCGCCGAGCTCCACGGCCTCTCCAGGTGCCAGCAAAACACTTCTTTCGGCGCTGAACCAACTGGTCAACGCCACACCCACCAGCATCACAGCGACACCGAAGTGCGCGCCCTGCATACCCCAATAGCCCAGGGAAAGTGCGCGCAAGCCTTGCCAGCGGCTGGGCTTGTTGGCAGTTTTGGCCAGCAGATCGCGGCCGATGCCGAAGCTTATCCAAGCCGCCAACGCGATCGCGATCGTTGCCGGAATGGAAGCTTCGAGCAGCACGATCAGCGGCAGCGCGACTCCGAGCAACAGACTCGCCGCCGCCACCGCGCCCAAGCGCTGTCTGAGATGTGCCGGGGAAGTCTTTTTCCAGCGGCTGATGGGACCGACACCGAGCAAAATCACCAGCAGGATCATCAGCGGCACAAAGACGATGTTGAAGTACGGCGGCCCGATGGAAATCAAATCACCGGTGAGGGCTTGATAAACCATTGGAAACAAAGTGCCGAGAAAGACCGAGGCCGCGGCCGCCACCAGAACGATGTTGTTGGCCAGCAGAAAAACTTCGCGGGAATATGCGCCGAAACCAAACTCGCTCTTCAGCAGCGGTGCCCGGATGGCGAACAGCAGCAAGGCCCCGCCTACCGAGATGCCGAGAATGGCGAGAATAAAGATCCCCCGGGAAGGATCGCTGGCGAAAGCATGCACCGAAGTAAGCAGTCCAGAACGGGTGATGAAAGTGCCGAGCAAGCTGCCGCCGAAGGCGAGGATGGCCAACAAGACTGTCCAGCTCTTGAATACCCGGCGTTTCTCCGTGACCGCCAGAGAATGAATCAAAGCGGCCCCCAGCAGCCAAGTGATCAGGGGTGGATTCTCCACCGGATCCCAAGCCCACCAGCCACCCCAGCCGAGTTCGTAGTAGGCCCACCAACTGCCGAGGGCGATGCCGATGGTCAATATCGCCCAAGCCGCATTGGCCCAAGGCCGGGACCAGCGCGCCCAGGCGGCATCCAGGCGACCGCTCAACAAGGCCGCGACGGCGAAAGCGAATACCACCGAATAACCGACGTAACCCATGTACAAAGTCGGGGGATGCAGAATGAAACCGATATCCTGCAAGGCGGAATTGAGATCGGCGCCATCGGCCGGCGGCACCGGAACCATGCGCGCGAAGGGGTTGGACGTGGCCAGCATGAAAAGGATATAGCTCGCGCACAGCAGCCCGAGCACACCAAGCACGCGGGCCGTGAACTCCCGCGGCATGCCGCCGCTGCGGAAACCCACCGCGAAAATCCAACCCGCCAACATAAAAGTCCACAGCAGAAACGAACCTTCGTGGCCACCCCACAGCGCCGTCAATTTGTAGCGCATGGGCAGCAGCGTATTGGACTGCGCGGCGACAACACGGACGGAAAAATCGTCCACGACAAAAGCGTGGGCCAGAATCGCCAAACAGATTCCCAAAAACACGAACAGGCCGGCGCTCAGCGGCCGACCCAAATCCATCCATACGCGATTTCCGGTTGTCGCGCCCGCCAGCGGTGCGACCCCCAACAGCAAACTCAGGCAGAACGCCAGAATCAGCGAGAACTGGCCCAATTCGGGAATCATTCAGTTTTCCGGCAGTGCGCTGAATTGATGATTTCCCGGACTGACGCCGGCCTGTTCCAAGGCGGCTTTGACTTCGGGCGACATATAGTTTTCATCGTGTTTGGCGAGCACCCGGCTGGCCTGGAATACGCCGGCGGCATCGAGCGCGCCTTCGGCGACGATGCCCTGCCCCTCGCGAAACAGGTCCGGCAAGATGCCTTCGTACGCTACGGCCACGTCGTGGGCGAAGTCCGTGGTGACAAAACTCACCGTCAAACTGTCCCGCGCCTGCTCGACCGAACCATCCTTGACCATGCCGCCGATACGGAATACGGCGCCGGCCTGGACTTCGCCGTTCGCCACCTGGGTTGGCGAATAAAACATATTGATATTCTGGCGCAGCGCGAACAACATCAATGCCGCGGAAACGCTCAGCCCCGCGGCGATGAACAAAATCAGGCCAAGCCACCTGCGACGGTGCGGTTTCATCATGGTTGCATTTTCCCACTCATTCCCGTGTCTTGTTTTCCGCTTGCTCCCCGGCCATGCCATCGCCGGTCGCCGACTTTTCCCCGCTTTTTGTCTCTGCCACGACCTTGCCATCGGCAGACGCCGCCACGACGGCTTCCAGTTCCCCGGCGGTGCTCGTCTCCGCGCTTACTTCCCAACCCGCATTGCCGCCGACCGCTTGGTCGCCGCCGGCGAGCCGGCGCTTTTGGCCGCGCAGAATCAAGCGGTGCCGCCACCAGGGCAGCGCCAAATTGGCGATGAGAAACACGGCGAACAGCGCATACACCGACCATACATTGAAGGCATAACCTCCCATGGCAAGAAATTCGCTTAAACTATTGAATTGTATATGATCAATCACCTGCTGCTCCGCTTTCCGCAGACGGGGCCGGCGCTCTCTTCGGCCCGTCTCAGCGCGCCTGCGAGGCCAGCTCGCGCACCCATTGCGTATTTCCTTCCCGCCGCAAAATCTCGTTGCGCGTCGCCAGGATCAGACTGACAGCCAAAAACAAATAAACCGCCACGATCATCACCAGCGTGGCGACCCAGAATTCGGGCCCGTTGGGGCTGCCGACTTCCATGGAAATCGGGCTTGGAGGCTGGTGGAGCGTATTCCACCACTCCACGGAATACTTTATGACGACCACATTGATGCAACCGACGATGGACAGCAGCGCGCAGGCGCGGGCGGCGGTTTCCGAGTTATCGATCGCGGCCCGCAGCGAAATGACACCCAGCAATAGAAACAACTGGAAAAGCATCGACACCAACCTGCTGTCGGTCCATTCCCACCAAGTCCCCCAGCTGGCGCTGCCCCAAATCGACCCGGTTGCCAGCGTCACGAACGAGAACCAAGCCCCGAGCGGCGCCGCATTCTTGGCCACCATGTCGGCAAGCTTGATGCGCCAAACCAAAGTCACCGCGCCGGCGACCGCCATCATGGGAAAGAACGACAGTGAAGTGCCCGCCACCGCCACATGCACAACCAGAATGCGGGAAGTATGTCCCTGTTGATAGTCTTCGGGCAGAAACAGCAAGGCCCAAGCCAAACCGACCGCCAGTGTCAGCGCCATGGCCCCGGCCAGCCATGGCAGCCAGCGGGTGGTCTTCTCGTAGAACCACTTCGGCGAACCCAGCCGATGAAACCATTGCCATTTGCCAGCCATAGCGATCTCCGAGAAGCCATCCCCGGGCCGTCTCCGCAAACCGCGGCGGCGCTTGGCGGGACCGCTTGCCCAAACCGGCACCATTGTAACCGAAGCCGGGGTATCGGCTACAAATTGTTGCGCTTGCCCAAGGTGTCAGTTCAGCGTGATACGCAAGGCCGCCGCGGTCGCCACCGGAGCCAAGGCGACCGCGGCGGCCAGCATCGCGCCGAGCAGGGCCAGATAACCCACGGGCGAACCGCCGGCCAGTGAATTCTGCACCGCCAGTGTGCCGAAAATGAGTACCGGAACGCTCATGGGCACGGTGATAACCGCGAGGATCAATCCGCGGCTTCCCAAACCCACGGTCAGCGCCACGGCGATCGAGCCGACCATGCCAACCACCGGCGTGCCGAGCAGCAGCGTGAGAACCAGCGTGCCATAGCCTTCCCCCGGCAGCGCCAGCATGTAGGCGAGCAGTGGGGAAACCAGAATCACCGGCAGGCCGCTGACCAGCCAATGGGCGATGTTCTTGGCGAATACCAGCAGATACAGCGGCTGGGAACTGAGCAGCAGCTGCTCCAGCGAGCCTTCCTCGTAATCGGAACGGTAGAGACTGTCCATGGACAACATCGAGGCCAGCAGCACCGAGATCCAAATCACACCCGCCGCGATCTGCCGCAGCATGGCGCTTTCCGGGCTGATGCCGATGGGAAACAGCGACACTACGATGATGAAGAACATGAATGGATTGAGGATATCGTTGCGGCGTTTGAAGCTGATCAGCAGATCGCGCTTGAGCGTCGCCCGGAACGCCGCGCCGGCACCGGCGCGGTTCATTGCGCCATTCCCAGCGTGAGGGTGCGCAGCCGCGGCAGCCGCAGCCGATGGTGCGTGGTGATCAGCACGGCTCCGCCGGCGCGCGCATGGCGCGCCACCAGGCCCTCGAGCAAAGCGACGCCTTCGGTATCCAGCGTGGTGAAGGGCTCGTCCAAAATCCACAAGCTCGCGTCGCTCAGCGGCAGCCTGGCCAGGGAAACCCGCTGCCGCTGACCCGCCGACAGTGAATAACAGGGCGCGTCGGCGAAGCTGGACAAGCCCACCTCCGCCAACGCGTCGCGAATGCCGTCGACGGTCGCGCCGCCGCGCAGCCGACAAATCCAGCGCAGATTTTCCAGTGGCGTCAGCACGGGATTCACCGCCACCCGGTGGCCGATGTAGAGCAGTTCCGCGTGGAATGCGCTGCTGTTGTCCGCGCCGAGCGGCCGGCCCTGCCACAGCAGTTCACCTTCGTAGCCGTCGTTCAGTCCGCAGATGATGCGCAGCAGGGTGGTTTTGCCGGAGCCGTTGCCGCCTTTGACTTGCAACACCTGGCCGCGATCCAGCGAGAATTCGAGCTTGCGGAACAGTCGCTGCTCTTCGCGCTCGCAGCTCAGTGCGCGCACCTGCAGCAGCGGATGGCGGGTCTCCTCGCTCACCTGCCGATCTTTCCGAAACCGGTGCCGGTCCCGGCGCTAATGCCAGTCCGACATTCTCGAGCGCAGCCGCAAAGCGGCCAAGCTGTGGATCTGGCTGACCCGGGATTCACTGACACCGATAATCTCGCCGATTTCCTTCAAATTGAGTTCTTCGTCATAGTACAGCGACAATACCAGTTTCTCCCTCTCCGGCAAGGTGTCGATGGCCTTCGCCAAGTCCTGCCAAAAACGGCCTTTTTGCAAGCTGTCGAAAGGATCGGGCAAATCGCCGCGCACGGCTTCCAGCATCGACTCGCCGCCTTCGCCGACTTCATTGAAGCTGAACAGCCTCGTTCCGGCGGCATCCTGCAGAATATGGAAGTATGAGGCGAGATCGGTGTTCAGTTCCCCAGCGATTTCCTGATCGGTGGCGTGGCGACCGGTGCGGGATTCGACTTTCTGGATCGCTTTCGCCACATCGCGCGACTTGCGATGCACCGAGCGCGGCGTCCAGTCACCCTTGCGGACCTCGTCGAGCATGGCACCCTGGATGCGGATGCCGGCGTAAGTTTCAAAACTTGCGCCTTTGGTCTGGTCGTATTTGCCGGCGGCATCGAGAAGACCAAGCATGCCGGACTGTACCAAATCGTCGATTTGTACATTCGCAGGCATCCTCGCCAGCAAATGACGGGCGATGCGATTTACCAGCGGCGCATATTTTTCCACTGTTTGACGCGCCCATTCCCTGCCGTCTTCTCTTTCCGCTACATAATCTCTCGCTGAACTCATGTATCCCTACCACTTTTATTCGCCATTCGCCGTGATCGACACCGCATCGGGCCGACTTCGCTAAACTTATTCTTCTCCCTGTCGATGTATGGGATAGCCGCCGGACGGCTCATCCACCGTTTTTCGCAAACGCGACCTTTAGGCCTGCGCAAGCAAAAACCGTTCCAAGTCGGCCAAATATTTTCATTTGGCCGAAAAGACAATAAATTCAATAGCTTAAGCGTGGGCGTGACGACGCTTGGAGGAGCTCTTCGGGTGTCGGCAAATTGGCGTTTGGATTTTCGCCGTCAATATGCCGGCTGTTTGCCAGCTGCTTGACGGTGGTCAGGCCTTCGGCAGGGTGACGCCTTTCTGACCCATGTATTTGCCGCCGCGGTCGCGGTAGGTGGTCTCGCAGCGCTCGTCGCTTTCGAAAAACAGCATTTGCGCGGCACCCTCGCCGGCGTAGATTTTCGCGGGCAACGGTGTGGTGTTGGAAAACTCGAGGGTGACGTGTCCTTCCCACTCAGGTTCGAGCGGCGTGACATTGACGATGATGCCACAGCGGGCGTAAGTCGATTTGCCGAGACAAACCGTCAGCACATCGGCCGGAATGCGGAAATACTCCACGGTGCGCGCGAGGGCGAAGGAATTGGGTGGGATAATGCATGAAGGCGCTTGCACATCGACGAAGCTGGATTCGTCGAATCGTTTCGGATCGACCACGGCGGTGGTGAGCACATTGGTAAAAATCTTGAACTCGTCCGCGCAGCGGGCGTCGTAGCCGTAACTCGAAGTGCCGTAGGAGATCACCCGGCGCCCATCGGCATGGCGCACCTGCCCCGGCTCGAAGGGCTCGATCATCCGCCATTCCCCGGCCATCCGCTTGATCCAACGATCCGATTTGATTGTCATACGCGCCTCTGCGTGCCACCGCCTGCGGCCGACTTCGATTGGACGGGGTCGCTCCAATCCCGGCCGGGAGCCGCATGATAAATCCATTCCGGCTCCGCTTCACCCCGCCGCGGCGTGATTTCGGGGGCGGGCTGAAGTATGATGCCGCCCTTTTCGCGGACAATTGGAACGCCTTCCCGCCGCGGAAAATTCGGGGACCCGCCCGCCAAGGAATTCGCAGTGAGTCAGCGCAAGATTCTTGTCACCAGCGCCCTGCCCTATGCCAACGGCGCCATCCATCTCGGGCATATGATGGAGGCGATCCAGACGGATATCTGGGTGCGCTTGCAAAAAATGCGCGGCCATCAGTGCGTATACGTTTGCGCCGACGACGCCCACGGCACAGCCATCATGCTCAGCGCCGAAAACTTGGGTATCCCAGCCGAGCGGCATATCGAACAAATCAAGCGCGCCCACGAGCGCGATTATGCGGGATTCCTGATCGGTTTCGACAATTTCCACACCACCCATTCGGAAGAGAACCGGCAGTTGGCGGAATCCATTTATTTGGCACTCGAAGCCAATGGCCATATCGCCAAGCGCAAGATCCGCCAGTTGTTCGACCCAAAGAAAAACCTCTTCCTCGCCGACCGCTATATAGTCGGCACCTGCCCCCGCTGCAAGGCCGAAGGGCAATACGGCGACAATTGCGAGATCTGCGGCTCGACGCATAGTCCGGCGGAATTGATCGAGCCGAAATCGGCGCTCTCCGGGGCGACTCCGGTGGAAAAGGAGTCGGAACATTTTTTCTTCACCGTGCCGGCCTTTACCGATTTGCTGCGCGATTGGATCGCCGGCGGCGCCGTCCACGAAGCGGTTGCCAACAAGCTTGGCGAATGGCTCAAGGAAGGCCTGCAGGATTGGGATATCAGCCGCGACGCACCCTATTTCGGCTTTGAGATTCCCGCCAATCCCGGCAAATACTTCTACGTCTGGCTCGATGCCCCAATCGGCTATATGGCGAGTTTTCTCAATTATTGCGAGCGGGAAGGGCTGGATTTCGATACCTGGTGGCGACCGGGAAGCGATTGCGAGCTGTGCCACTTCATCGGCAAGGATATCGTCAATTTCCATACCTTTTTCTGGCCGGCCATGCTGGCCAGCGCCGGCTACAAGACGCCGGACGCGGTGTTCGTCCACGGCTTTCTCACCGTGGATGGCACTAAAATGTCCAAATCCCGCGGCACGTTCATCAATGCCGAGACCTATCTGAACCATTTGCGGCCGGAGTATTTGCGCTATTACCTGGCCGCCAAACTCGGCCCCGGCGTGGATGATCTCGATTTGAATCTGGAAGACTTCGCGCAACGGGTGAATGTCGATTTGGTCGGCAAACTGGTCAATATCGCCAGCCGCTGCGCCGGTTTCATCGGCAAGAATTTCGCCGGCATGCTCGCCTCCGAAGTCGATAACTCGCCATTGATCGAAGAAATCCAGCGCGCCGCGCCGGAGATCGCGGGCCTGTTCGAAGCCCTGGAATACGGCAAGGCCGCGCGCCTGATCATGGCTTTGGCCGACCAGGCCAATCAATATCTGAATGCGCGCAAGCCCTGGGAAATCGCCAAGGCCAACCGGCAAGCGCCGGAGTTGCAGCGAATCTGCACCACCGGCATCAATGCCTTTCGGTTGCTGATCGGCTACCTGAAGCCGGTGCTGCCGGCGATGGCGACCGACGCCGAGCAGTTTCTGCGGATCGAGCCGCTGCGCTGGAGCGATTTCGACAAGCTCTTGTTGAATCACCGGATCAACCGCTTCAAACCCTTGATGACCCGCATCGAGCCCTCCAAAATCCAGGCCATGATCGAGGAGTCCCGCGCCAACTGGGACGAATCCCGGGCGGTCGCCGAAGGCAGGCAAAGCGCGTCGCCGCCCACCGAGGAAATCGCCGCCGAAATCGATATCGCCGCTTTCGCCCAAGTCGATCTACGCGTGGCGAGGGTGACCGACGCCGGCTTGGTGGAAGGCGCGGATAAACTGCTGCGCCTGCGGCTCGATCTTGGCACCGATTCCCGGAGCCAACCCATTCAACGCACGGTATTCGCTGGCATCCGCGCCGCGTACAAACCGGAGCAATTGCTGGAACAACTGGTGGTGGTGGTTGCCAATTTGCAACCGCGCAAGATGAAGTTCGGCGTCTCCGAAGGCATGATTCTGGCCGCCGGCCCGGGCGGCCGGGATATCTGGATCCTGCGGCCGGACAGCGGTGCCCAGCCGGGCATGAGGATTCGCTGAACGCCCGGCGATCGGATTTGACGGTCGCCCGGGCCGGGGGACCGGTGGAACCGAAGCTGCGCGGCGGTTTGACAGTTCACGGCGGCAGGGTCGATACTCGGGCCTTGATGACAATTCGGTGCAACCGATGAATTCCACGGGAAAACCAATCGGCGGGCTGGCCGCGGCAGGCATACGCTTTTGCCGCTTGATAATGGGAGCGGCGGGTGCGGCCGCGGCACTGGCCGCACTGACCCTGGGCCTGGCCCCGTCCAGTGGCGCGGCGACCCAAAGTGAAGATATCCGCGCCATCGAAGATTCCGTCATCAAGATTCACACCACCCAGGCCGCGCCCGATTATTTCGTGCCTTGGCGCCTGCTCAATCCGCGGCAATCTTCCGGCTCCGGGGTATTGATCGAGGGCAACCGGATCATCACCAACGCCCATGTCATCGCCAACGCCAGCTATGTGCAGGCGCAAAAACACAACGACCCCCAGCGCTGGCAGGCGCGGGTGCTGTTCGTCTCCCATGAAGCGGATTTGGCGCTGATCACGGTGGACGACGAGGCGTTTTTCAGCGGCATGAAACCCTTGCCGATCGGCGATTTGCCGAATCTGCGGGAAGAAGTTTCGGTGTTCGGCTATCCGGTCGGCGGCCAAAGCCTGAGCATCACCAGGGGCGTGCTGTCGCGGGTGGAACATCAAACCTACGCCCACGCCTCCAGCTATTTGCTCGCCGGGCAGCTGGACGCGGCCATCAATCCCGGCAACAGCGGCGGGCCGGTGATCGTCGAGCAGCGGATCGTCGGCATCGTCATGCAGTCCGCCACCGGCGGCCGGGCCGAAAATCTCGGCTATTTCATTCCGCCCAGCGTGATCCGCCATGTTTTGCGGGACAGCGAAGACGGTGTCCGGGACGGTTTCCCGGAACTCGGCTTCCGCACCCAGACCCTGGAAAGTCCTGTCGCCAAAGCGGCGTGGGGCTTGAGCGGGGACCAACGCGGCATCATTGTCATCAAAGTATTCGAAAATTCGCCCGCCGCCGGCGTGCTGGCGGTTAACGACGTGATCACGGCGGTGGATGGCCACGCCATCGCCGACGACGGCAGCATCGCGCTCAACGACGAAACCCTGACCAACTACAAGTACGCCATCGACCAGTACCATGTGGGAGACTCGATTCCGCTGCGCTTTTCCCGTGGCGGCCGCGAGCACACCGTGCAGCTCGTCGCCGGCGCCGCGCGGCCCAGCTACAGCTTGGTGAATCCCGAACAGTTCGACCGCATACCCGAATACTACCTGTACGGCGGCGTGTTGTTCGTGCCCCTGAATATGAATCTGATCAAGCGCTGGGGCAATGACTGGCGCCGGTCCGCGCCTACCGCCCTGCTTCAGGCGCGCAACGAATGGGCTTCTTCCGAGCGCCGCGAGCTGGTGGTCGCCTTGCAGGTGATGGCCGCCGATGTGAATCTCGGCTACCACGACTGGCGCAACTGGATCGTGCATACCGTCAACGGCGAACCGATTCGGGATTTCGCGCAGTTTGTCTCGATGCTGCAGGAAAACACCGATCCCTTCGTGGTTTTCCGCAATGACAATGGCTACCAGATGGTGATGGACCACGGGGAGGCGCTTGCTTCGGAAGAGCGGATTCTGGCTCGCTACCGAATTCCGGCGGCGCATTCCGCGGACTTGTTGGATGAGCGGCAAGTCGCCCGCCGGCCCTGAGCCGCCGCGCTCCGTCGCCCTTATCCGCGAAGCCGAATGCATCGGCTGCGCCAGATGCCTGCCGGCCTGCCCCGTTGACGCCATCCTCGGCGCCCCCGGCATGATGCATACGGTCATCGCGGCGGAATGCACGGGCTGCGAACTTTGCCTGGAACCCTGCCCGGTGGATTGCATCGACCTGCGACCGGCACCGACCGCCGCGAACCCGGAGGACGCCCTGGGGGCGCATCGGAGCCAGCGCGAGACCTATCACGAATTTCGCTTGGCGAATCCCGACCCGCGCCTATGGCCGACGCCGCGGCCCAAGGCCGGCGGCTTTTCGCGGAACGCGGCGCGGCGGGAAATAGCCGCCGCCGTGGCCAGAGTCGCGGCGCGGCGGCGCAAGACGGGAAGCGAACCAACATCCGCGGCCACCAGCCCGAGCCGGCCGGGGCCATGAACGAAAAGCGCCTGCGACCATGAACAAAGCACCCGCGGCCACAAATAAAAAATCCCCGCGGCGATGAATGCCCGCAAGCGGTGGCGAATTTTCGAGTGTTGGCGCGCCGCCAATCCGGCACCCACCACCGAACTCGAATTCAATTCCCACTTCGAACTGCTGATATCGGTCATCTTGTCGGCCCAAGCAACCGATATCGGCGTGAACCGGGCCACGGCCAAACTCTATCCGGTGGCGAATACCCCCGAGGCGATTCTCGCCCTCGGCGAAGAAGGTCTGAAGCGCTATATCCGCACCATCGGCCTGTTCAATACCAAGGCGAAAAACATCATCTCCGCTTGCCGCATGCTGGTGGAGAAACATGCCTCGCGGGTGCCTGATACGAGGGAGGAACTTGAAGCCTTGCCCGGGGTGGGCCGCAAAACCGCCAACGTGATTTTGAATACCGCGTTCCGGCAAGTGGCGATGGCGGTGGATACGCACATTTTCCGCGTTTCCAATCGCACCGGCATCGCGCCCGGGCGCAATGTGCTGGAAGTCGAGCGGGAATTGCTGCGCCTGGTGCCGGAAGAATTTCTGCTCGATGCCCACCATTGGCTGATCCTGCACGGCCGCTACGTCTGCGTGGCGCGCAAGCCCCGCTGCGGCGAATGCTCCATCGCCGACCTCTGTGAGTACTCCGGGAAAACTCCCAACGAATCCCTGAACTGAATGATTGCCTGGCAATCGAGCCGTCAGCCGGCGCCGGGTTTAACAGATTGTTGAAAAACGCCGTGAATCGCAACGGGATGTGGGCGCTTCCGAGCGGCTATCGAAACCATTTTTCCAGATTTTCCGCAGCCCATGCTGTGCATTTCGGCATAACGTGCTCAGCCGCCTTCCGCCAGGCCAGGATGAGCACCGCCAAGTCATCGGTAAGGCCAAGAAGCGGTAACGGGTCGGCGATCAAATCGATCGGCAAAATGAAATACGCCAGGGCCGCGACGATCAGCACTCTAACCCGTGGGGGCGTATCCGGGTGCTTAAAACAACAAAATAGAACCAACACCGCGTTGATGAGTTCCCTACCCGCTTTCTTGGCGAATTTGGCCACCTTTCGCCACAGAAGCTTTTCGCCCAAAGCCACGCCATTGCCGGAAACATTGGAATTCTCCGCTTCCGGGCCGTCTTGCTCAAGGGTCTGCCGGCGTTCGTCGTGGCGGCGCTCGTCGCGGGCTGGAAAATGCCGATGCCGATCCCGGTCTTGCCGTCCGCCATCGCGGGAATCTAGATCGCCGCCTTCCACACTATGATTTTCCATACGGATCTGGTTGGGGCACCGGGGGACAAACATTGTAGCTTGGGCGCTTGGTCCCGGCAATTTGAAGCGGAGGCCGAGTTGTCGCCGCCTGGGCGGTTTTCATCACCGAGACGATGCTCGGAACCGGCTTGGGAGGCCCCACCGGTCAAGCGTCTTTCCGGCACCCTTCCGTAAGGCTTGAAGAAATCGCTTACCCCGTGAGCTGGCGCAATCAGAGAGCGCTGCCGACGGGGTCGCAAGGGCATCAACGGCTGAGCGCGGCGGCGGTGAGATAGCCCAGGCAGACGGCCAGCAAACACAGCACGAGCGATGCGGCGATATACGCCGCCGCCGAGAACCAATCGCCGTTGCGGGCCAGATTGAGTGTTTCGATGCTGAAGGCCGAGAAAGTCGTAAAGCCGCCGCACACGCCGACGATCAGCAGCGCGCGGCCATCGCTCGACAGCAGCGGACGACCATCGAGTGCATAGGTCGCCAGAAAGCCGATGATTAGCGACCCCGCCACATTCACCAGCAATGTGCCCCAGGGAAACGCGGCGCCGAACAGATGCTGGGCGATGCCGGTGCAGCCATGACGGGCCATCCCTCCCAGCGCGCTGCCCAATCCGACCAGCAAATAGCTCATGGCTCAACCTCCTGGATGCTGGCGAATCCGCTCGACCGCGGCGCGGGCCGTCAATCGAAGCGGGCTCCGTCTTCATGCTGCTCGGTCGCCGCGACAAGTGACTGAACAGGCATCGTAAATCCGGGCCTGATGCTTGTCCAGCAGCGAGACCGATGTTTGTTCAGCAACGGGAGTGAATGGGTGTCCAATAGGCGAGACATTCGCTTCCCCGGCGTTATTGGCTTTGGAAGCGGTTTGGGCGTTCGCCGTCATTCGGTATCTGACAACTGATACTGGCCCGAAAACCGCAAACAGCGTAGTCTTCGGTTTTCGCAAGCAATCTGGGAACCGCCATGAAAATACTTCGACCACTTATGCTCGGCGCGGTTGGCGTTCTACCACTGCTCGGTCCGCCCCTCGCGGCGCAGGACGGCGGATTCACCGGGCTGAAGGCCGAAGCGGTGGCGTTGGTCGAGTCCATGTCGAAATTGAATCAGGAAATTATCGACAGCCTGTTTTCTTTTGCCGAACTGGGCTTCCAGGAATTCGAAACCCAACGCTACCTGACCGACATGCTGGCCCGGAACGGATTCGAAGTGGAACTCGGCGTGGCCGGCGTTGACGCGGCTTGGTGGGCGACTTGGGGAGAGGGCGGGCCGGTTATCGCCCTCGGTTCGGATGTGGACGGCATTCCCCGGTCGTCGCAGATTCCCGGCGTCGCGTATCGCCAGCCCCTGATCGAAGGCGGCCCAGGCCACGGAGAAGGCCACAATTCCGGTCAGGCGGTCGTCATTGTCGCCGCGCTGGCGGTGAAGGAATTGATGGAACGCGACAATCTGCCCGGCACCATCGTGATCTGGCCCGGCATCGCCGAAGAATTGCTCGGCACCAAGGCGTGGTATGTCCGCGAAGGCTTGTTCGAGGATATCGACGCGATATTGTTCACCCACGTTTCCAGCAATATGAGCGTCAGCTGGGGAGCGGCCCGGGGCACCGGGCTGATTTCGGTCGAGTACATGTTCGACGGCATCGCCGCCCACGGCGCCGGCGACCCGTGGCAGGGCCGCAGCGCGCTCGACGCGGTGGAGCTGATGAACATGGGCTGGAACTACCGACGCGAACATCTGCATCCGCTGCAACGCTCGCACTATGTGATCAACGCCGGCGGCGAACAGCCGAATGTGGTGCCCTCCTACGCCAGCGTCTGGTACTTCGTCCGCGAAATAACCGCGGACGGCATCCTCGAGAACTACCAAACGCTCGACCGCATCGCCCAGGGCGCCGCCATGATGACGGATACCGGCATGAGCAGCCGCGTTGTCGGCGCCGCCTATCCGCGACATTTCAGTCGACCGATCGCCCTGGCGATGGACGAAAACATCCGCCGGGTCGGGCTGCCCCAGTGGTCCGAGGATGACCAGCGCTTCGCCCGCGCCCTCCAGGAATTGATGAGCAACGAAGAGCCGCGGGGCCTGCCGCGGCAATTGCCCGGAATCGGCGAGCCGCCGGAAAGTCCGGTTTCGGGCGGATCCGACGATATCGGCGACGTATCCTGGGCGGTGCCCACCGTCACCCTGCGCTTCCCGTCCAATGTGAGCGGCCTGCAAATGCACCATTGGTCAAGCGCCATGGCGATGGCCACGCCCATCGCCCACAAGGGCGCGGAAGCCGGCGCCAAAGTGGTCGCCACGACCATGCTCGATCTGCTGCAAAGCGAAACCCTCGTCGAGGAAGCATGGAACTATTTCGATACGGTGCAAACTGCGGATGAGCAGTACCAATCGTTCATTGGCCCGGATGATCCGCCGGCCAACGACAAAAACGCGGCAATCATGGCGGAGTTCCGACCCCTGCTGGAAGCGTTGTACTACGACCCGGAACGCTACGACAGCTATCTCGAACAGCTCGGTGTCGAGTATCCGCAATTTGAAGCCAACACTCTTCAGTGATCGCAGCGGAACCGTCCACCCGCTGCGGATCGCGAACTGAATAGAATTCGGGAGAAACTCGAAGATGAAACGAATCCAATTGTTCGCGGCGGCGGCGCTGGTCCCGCTTCTCGCCGGACTCTTCCCAACCGCCGCGACCGCCCAGCAAGTCAGCGTGACCCGCTTGCTGGACGAACCCATCATCGGCCCCGAATTGCATTCCAGCATCGGCATCAACATTCAGGGTCCTTCCCTGATCCGCGCGCCCGATTGGCTGCCGAACCGGCTTGGTCGCTACTATCTGTATTTCGCCGACCACAAAGGACTGTACATCCGCCTCGCCTACACGGATGCGCTCACCGGGCCGTGGCGGATTCACGAACCCGGCAGCCTTCGAATCGAGGATTCGTTCTTTTTACCCGAGCGCCCGAACGTGCCCCAAGCCGAACTCGACGCTTTGGTCGAACAGCGCCGCGCCGGCGGCGCGCGGGTCTCCCACGATCTCGCCCTGGAACTGACCGAGCCGCATATCGCCTCGCCCGATGTCCATGTCGATGCCGAAAATCGGCGCATCATCATGTACTTTCACGGCTTGGCGGGCCCCGGCTTACAACATTCCCGGGTCGCGCTGTCCGACGACGGCGTAAACTTCACCACCCTGCCCGACAACATCGGCCGCACCTATATGCGCGCCTTCGCCCACGAGGGTATGACCTACGCCCTCGCGATGCCGGGCCAGTTCTACCGCTCCGAAGACGGCCTGACGGACTTCGAGGCGGGCCCGCTGCTTTTCGAGCCGGATATGCGGCATTCGGCGGTTATCGTCCGGGACGATACCCTGCATGTTTTCTGGACCCGGGTCGGCGATGCCCCGGAGTCGATCCTGCACAGCACCATCGATCTCCGCGGCGACTGGAACAGCTGGCGCGAATCGTCGGCGGTCGAGCTGCTGCGTCCCGAACGCGATTGGGAAGGCGCCAGTGCCCCGATTGAACCATCGGTGCGCAGCACGGCGTACGGACAGGTGAACCAGTTGCGCGACCCGGCGTTGTATGTCGAAGGCAACGAAGTGTATTTGCTGTACGCCGTCGCCGGAGAAAGCGGCATCGCCATCGCCCGGGTCGAATTTGACTAATCGCGCCGCGTACCCGGATTGCTCCGGGCACCGCGGTGCCCCACGACTGCCTCCGCAGGCGGGACAACAAACCCAAGCGCCGGCGGAGAAGCATCGGTAGCAACAAGAGGCGCGGCAAAATTGAGCAACTCCAGAGCCAGACTGTTCACCCTCATCGCTCTGCTGCTCGGCCTCGGCATCGGCTGGGCCGGCAGCCAAAGCGGCGCCAGCCTCGGCGCGGTGCCGCTGTTCGCTCTCGGCGGGGCGATCATCTACGGAATCCACTGGTTGATCTTCATCCCGTCGTGGATCTACCAAACCGAACACTACTTCGACCTTACCGGCAGCATCGCCTATCTCTCCGCGCTGGCGGTGGTGACCGCCGCGCATCCGAATTTGGACACCCGCGGCGTGGTGCTCTGCCTGTTGATCGCGGTCTGGGCGATTCGCCTCGGCAGCTTCCTTTTCATCCGCGTCAAGCGCGCCGGCGGCGACGGCCGCTTCGATGCGATCAAGGTGCGGTTTTGGCGCTTTCTGTTTACCTGGACGCTGAGTGGAACCTGGGTGTACATCACCATGGCCGCGGGATTGGCGGCCATCGGCTCGGAGAATTCCACGGGCCTCGACGTATTCTTCGCCTTGGGTTTGGCCCTGTGGCTGGCGGGATTCGCTTTCGAAGTGATCGCCGATACGCAAAAATCGCGCTTCCGCGCCGACCCGGCCAACAAAGACAAATTCATCACCAGCGGATTGTGGTCGATTTCGCGCCATCCCAACTACCTGGGCGAGATCGCGCTCTGGGCCGGAATCGCCATCATCGCACTGCCAGCGCTTTCCGGCTGGCAATTCGCCACCCTGATCTCCCCGGTGTTCGTTTTTTTCCTGCTGACCCGGATCAGCGGCGTGAATATGCTTGAGCAGCGCGGCAAGAAACGCTGGGGCAGCGATCCCGACTACCAAGCCTACCTCGACACCACGCCGGTGCTGCTGCCGTTTCTGGGCCGGAAAGGCGGATAAGACGGGCTCGCCCGCAACCCGAACAACCGAGTCACTCAAACGACAATGCGGCGCGATCCAAGGGTGTGAGCTGCTCGTCGGGATCCGGCGCTGGAATGGCGGAAAGCAATAGTCGCGTGTAGTCGTGCCGGGGACTGGCGAACACCTCATCCACGGCACCCTCCTCCACCACAGACCCGTCGTACATCACCAATACGCGGTCGCAAAACTCGCGCACCACGCCGAGATCATGGGCGACGAACAAATAGGTCAGGCCCAATTCGGCCTGCAAGCTGGCGAGCAACTCCAGAATCCGCGCCCGTACCGAGCGGTCAAGCGCCGAAACGGATTCATCGCAAACCACCAACCGGGGCTCGAGAATCAAGGCTCGGGCGATGCCGATACGCTGCCTTTGGCCGCCGGAAAACGCATGGGGAAAACGCGGCGCGGCAGTCTCGTCCAAGCGCACCTTCCGCAACATTTCCGCCAGCCGGCGCGGCTGCGGTAGCGGATTTCGCCCGCGTCGGGGTCGATGGCGCGCAGTATCGAGCGCACCAATGTGGTCTTGCCGGAGCCGGACTCGCCCACGATTCCCAAAGTCGTCGATTCATCGATATCGAAAGAAACCGACCGCAACACTTCCTGGCCGCCGAGGGACTTACGCAAATTCCGCACCGACAGCAGCCGCGGGTCCTCGGTATCGACGGCGGCGGCGGCACCCGTGGTTCGCGTTCCCGGCAACACCGCCAGCAGCTGCTGGGTGTAGGGATGCTGCGGCGCTTTCAACACCTGCCGCACAGCGCCGGTTTCAAGGATTTGTCCATCGCGCATGACGATCACGCGGTCGGCGATTTGCGCCACCACGCCAAGATCGCGGGTGATGAACAGCACCGAGTTTTCCAGCTTGCGGCGCAGCGATTTGATAAGAACCAGAATCTCCGCCTGAATCGTCACGTCCAGCGACGTGGTGGGCTCGTCGCAAATCAGCAGTTGCGGTTGGCAGATCAAAGCCATCGCGATGCAAACCCGCTGCCGCATCCCGCCACGCGGTTCTGCGGTCGATCCGGCGGTGGCAGAGCAAGGCCTCGGCCACTTGATCACCGATTCGGTGGACCGGCGACAGTGCCGTCATGGGTTCCTGGAACACCATGCTCACCAGCCCACCCCGCAGACTCCGCAGCCGCGGGTCGCGGTCCGCAAGCGAGGAAATCGATATCGGCTCCGCGTCCCGCGGATAGAGGATGATCTCACCGCCGCAGCGCGCGGATTCCGGCAGCAGCCGCATGATGCTGTTGCCGGCGACGGTTTTGCCCGAGCCGGATTCGCCGACCACCGCGGTGATGCTGTTCCGGGGCAGTTCGAAGCTGATGTTGTCCAAAGCCCGCACGATGCCGGCTTCGGTTTTGAAATCGACCGCCAGGTTCTTCACCGTCAGCAGCGGCCCGCTCATGTCGCACCGGGACCGACGGCGGCATCGCCGCTCGAATGGCCGACGGCGTTGCTGTAAGGGTCCGCGGCGTCGCGCAGCCCATCCCCAAGCAGATTGAAAGCGATCACGGCCACCACAATGAAAACGCCCGTCCACAGCAACCAGGGCGTCAAGACAATCACCTGATAGTTCTGCGCCTGCTGCAGCAGCACACCCCAGCTCACCACCGGCGCGCGCAGGCCGATGCCGAGAAAGCTGAGTGCGGTTTCCCCCAAAATCATGGCCGGCACCGCCAGCGTCGCCGTGGTGATGATATGGCTGGAGAAATTCGGCAGCAGATGCCGGAAGATGATGCGGGTATCGCTCGCGCCCGCCAGTCGCGCCGCAACGACGAAATCTTCGTCGCGCAGCGCCAGAAGCCGCCCCCGCACCTGCCGGGCCAAAGTGGTCCAGCCGAATAGGGACAATATAATTGTGACGCCGAAATAGGTGGCGAACGGCGACCAAGCCGCTGGCAGTGCCGCCGACAAAGCCATCCACAAAGGCAGGGTGGGAATCGACTGCAATACCTCGGTCATGCGCTGCACGACGCTGTCGACGACACCGCCGAGGTAGCCGGCGAATCCACCCAGCAACACGCCAAGGAACAGGGTAAGGGCGACCCCCGCAACGCCGATCGAAAGCGAAACCCGCGCCTCACTTTTCCGCGCCCAAATTCCTAACCGCCGATTCTGGCTCCTGAATCAGTGGTTGTGACCCCCGCCGTGGGCGGCGGCGACGGCGTCGTAGTGCAAGCGGAGCAAATCCCGGCCGAAATCGCCTTCGAAGTCGCGCCAAACCAAATGGATGTGATTGGCGTCGTTCTGGGTGTTGTCGTATTCGATCAGAAAAGTCGGTCCCTGAACGCGGTAATAGTGGGCCTCACCGCGCTCCAAACCGCCGATCCAGAGAAAGCGAATGCCTTCCCTGCCCGCCTGATCGATGTTTTCCAGCCGCGCCCGGGCCAGCGGCGGCGCCTGCACGATGGCGACTTCGCGCACGAGCTCCATCAGATTATCTTGCTGGGCGGCGGACAGTTCGCCCCACGGGACGCCCGCTTCCTCCAGCGGCCGAACGACTTGCTCGTTGCCGGTGAGAATATCCCGCGGCACCCGCGCTTCCATGATGGCTGCGGATTTTTGCCCGGTGCTCAAAGAGGTGACCAGCGTCCGCGCCAAATCCTCCTCGCGGTGCAACACCCGCGTGCCCACGCGGGCTCCGCTTCTCACCTCGGCGGGATTGCTGCCGAGAAACTGCGGCGTGCTGGCGATGCCGGCACCGCCGGCGAAAGTCCAATTGAAGGCGAGATGGTGGCCTTCATAGCGCAGCGCCCAAGGGGCCTCCAAATCGGGCCGGCCGAAGAGGGAAAAGAAATACAGCTCCGGGTCCCGATCGAAGCGGCCGTTCACTTCGATTTCCGCGAGCACGGACTCGAGGCTGCGCACATCTTCGACCTTGGCAAAGCCCTCGGCGCTGAGAAAGACCTGCAACAGGCGCCGGGCGGCGGCGCGCTGCTCTTCGTTCATGTCCTTGTAGGGAAGGCCCCTGCGAGCAACCGGCGTGAAAAACCAGTTGCTGCGCTCTTCGTCGTCAAAGTCGAAGGTAGCGCTTTGGCGCTGGGTCGCGTCGAGCGAGGCGATGAACGCATCGACCGCCGCGATCATCTCGCTGTTCAGCGCAATCTGTTGCGCGGTTTGTTGTCCGTGAGCGCTTGTGGACATCAGGCAGAGTATAAACCCGCAACCGATGCCGCGAAGAAGTTTGCCGGCGGTGAATACCATGGCCCCACCTCCCGAGTTGGATCTCCCGCAAAGCATAAACCCGCCGCCCGTTCCGGTCTAGCCCGGATGTCGCGCCGGCACGCCCTGGATTTCATTCAATCCCTTGATTTTTGGACGATATCGCGACCCGGTCGAAACTGCGATTTGTTGCCGGCCACGCCGGCCTCTTGCGAAGCCCCGGCGCACTCCCGCCGGACACGCCAGCTTCGCCGCAGGTGCCAGCACGCCGCCGCCCACGGACGCCAAGGAAGCGCGGGATGGCGGCGTGACGATTCAGGCAACTGAAACAATGCGGGGTCCGGGGCCGTGGCGCCCAAGCTCGGGAACGCCGCTCACCGCGCCGCCGCGAGCGCCGCGAGCGCCGCGGCGTGATACCGAATATGGTCTCCGATGAAGCTGGCGACAAAGAAATAACCGTGGTCGTAGCCTTCCCTCATGCGCAGATCGAGCGGATGATTGACGGCGGCGCAGGCCTGTTCGAGCAGCGCCGGTTGCAGTTGCTCTTCGAGAAAGTCGTCGGCCCCGCCCTGATCGACCAAGATAGGCAGGCGCTCGGGGGCCTCAGCGATCAGTTCGCAGGCATCGTAGCCGCGCCATCGCTCCCGGTCCGAACCGAGATAATTTTCAAAGGCCTTTTCGCCCCAAGGACAGCGCGTGGGTGCGCAAATCGGGGCGAAAGCCGAGACCGATCGATACTTGCCAGGGTTTTTCAAGGCGACTACGAGGGCGCCATGGCCACCCATGGAATGGCCCGCGACGGCCTGGTTTCCGGTTTGCAGCGGCAGCCCGCCGGCGGCCAGCAGCCGCGGCAACTCGCCCACCACATAATCGTACATCCGGTAATGGGCTGACCAAGGCGGCTCGGTGGCGTTAAGATAAAACCCGGCGCCGAGGCCGAAATCCCAAGCGCCCTCGGCATCGTCGGGCACACCTTCGCCGCGGGGACTGGTGTCCGGGCAGACAATGGCGACTCCCGCCTCCGCCGCCCAGTACTGGGCGCCGGCCTTCTGCACGAAATTGTCGTCGGTGCAGGTGAGGCCCGACAGCCACCAGATCACGGGCACCGGATTTTCTTCGGCCTGGGGCGGCAGATACACCGAAAAAGTCATCCCGCAGGCGAGGGCCTCGGAACGGTGTTTGAATTTGAGTTGCTTGCCGCCGAAACTGGCGGCGGAGCCAACGATTTCCGCTTGGTTTTTGTTCACCGCAAATCAGTCCCTGAAAATCCGGGCTTCAGTACAACACCACCGAGCGGATGCTTTCCCCGCCGTGCATCAGATCGAAGGCGGAGTTGATGTCATTCAGCGGCATCGTGTGGGTTATCAGATCGTCGATATTGATCTTGCCTTCCATATACCAATCGACGATGCGCGGCACATCGGTGCGACCCCTCGCCCCGCCGAAAGCCGTGCCGCGCCAGACGCGCCCGGTGACCAGCTGAAAGGGCCGGGTGGAGATTTCCTGTCCCGCCCCGGCCACGCCGATAATCCAGGACTCGCCCCAACCCTTGTGGCAGCACTCAAGCGCTTGGCGCATCACCTCCACATTGCCGATGCATTCGAAACTGTAATCGACGCCGCCGGTGAGTTGGACGATGTGGTCCACCACGTTTCCCACCGCCTTGGGATTGACGAAATCGGTCATGCCGAATTGCCGTCCGAGCGCCTCCCGCCCGGGATTGATATCCACACCGATGATGCGGCTCGCGCCGGCGAGCCGGCAACCCTGAATCACATTCAAGCCGATGCCGCCAAGGCCGAATACGGCGACCGTGGCGCCAAATTCCACCTTGGCCTCGAAAATCACCGCGCCGACCCCGGTGGTGACGCCGCAGCCGATATAGCAAATCTTGTCGAACGGCGCGTCCTCGCGCACCGGGGCGACGGAAATCTCCGGCAGCACTGTGAAATTTGAAAATGTCGAACAGCCCATGTAATGCAGCAGCGGCTTGCCGTCGAGCGAAAAGCGGCTGCTGCCGTCGGGCATCAGTCCCTGGCCCTGGGTCGCGCGCACGGCTTGGCAGAGATTGGTCTTCGGGTGCAGGCAGTATTCGCAAGCTCGGCACTCCGCCGTGTACAGCGGAATCACATGGTCGCCGGGTTTGACCGATGTCACCCCGGGCCCGGTTTCCACCACCACGCCGGCCCCCTCGTGACCGAGAATCGCCGGAAAAGCGCCTTCCGGGTCTTCGCCGCTGAGCGTGAAAGCATCGGTGTGGCAGACCCCGGTGGCTTTCAATTCCACCATGACCTCCCCCGCCCGGGGCCCGTCGAGATCGACTTCGCAGATTTCCAGCGGCTCCCCCGCCGCGAACGCTACCGCCGCTTTGCATTTCATGGCACACATCCCGCTGCTGGTTTCGACGGAATGTTGCACACAAGCACCACCCGCCGCAAGCGCCACCGCCGCCGGGGCATGACATGCCAATGTCCAAACTATTTTTGCAGAAAAGTTGACCGCGGGGGGATTTCCGCACAAGCTTGCTTCGCCGTCCGGGGTGCGGGCGGCTTCATTTTTCACCAGACTTGGAGCCAGACTATGAAAGCAGTGCGCGTGAACGAGTACGGCGGGCCGGAAGTTCTTTCCGTCGAAGATGTGGACGTTCCCGAAATCGCCAGCCATGAAGCGCTTGTTTCGGTCGAATCCGTCGGCCTGAACTACATAGACACCTATCAGCGCACCGGCCTGTACCCGATTCCCCTGCCGAGCACGCTCGGCTTGGAGGGCGCCGGGGTCGTGGCGGAAGTGGGCAAGCACGTCAAAGACCTTGAAGTGGGGGACCGGGTCGCGTTTTGCCACGTCGCCGGCGCCTACGCCGACTATGTGAGCGCTCCCGCCGATTCCCTCGTGCCGCTGCCGGATGAAATCTCTTTCGACCAAGGCGCGGCGGCCATGCTGCAAGGTTGCACCGCGCACTATCTCAGCCAGACGACTTTTCCGCTCGCCCACCACCGCTGCCTGATTCACGCCGCGGCCGGCGGCGTCGGATTGCTCTTGGTTCAAATGGCGAAGAACGCCGGCGCGTTCGTGTTCGCCACCTGCTCAGGCAAAGAAAAAGCCGCGCTCGCCGAAGCCGCGGGCGCCGATGTGGTGATCGACTACACGAAACAGTGCTTCAAAAGCGAAGTGATGCGACTCACCGGCACGGTGGGTGTCCACGTGGCGTACGATTCGGTCGGCAAGGCAACTTTCGACGACAGCGTCGATTGTCTCAGCAGGCGCGGCTACATGGTGCTGTACGGCAACGCCAGCGGCCCGGTCACCGAATTCAATCCAGCCAGTCTCGCCGCCAAGGGGTCGCTGTTCCTGACGCGTCCAACCCTGCGCGACTACACGGCCAACCGCGATGAATTGCTGCGCCGCAGCGGCGATGTTTTCGACTGGATTCGCAAGGACAAGCTCAAACTGCGCATGGAGCATTTTTTCCCGCTGAGCGAGGCGCGCGCCGCCCACGAAGCCCTCGAAGGCCGGCGCACCACCGGCAAGGTGCTGTTGAAACCGGAGAAACCCTAGCTAGAATGACGGCCAAACCTAAATCCCCAGCGAGGATCCCCTTATGAAAGCCCGGCAATTCCTACTCGCCCTCTGCGCCGCGTTCGGCGCGGGCGGCCTTTTTGCCCAGACTATCGACTTCGGCCGCGGCGAACTCCCCATCACCGTGCCCTCGGGCTACGACGAGGGCGTGCCGGCACCGCTAGTGGTGTTGCTGCACGGCTACACTTCCAGCGGCGCCAACCACGACAATTACATGGGATTCAGCGCTGTGGCAGACCGCTACGGTTTTCTCCTCGTGGCGCCGGACGGCATCGTGGAAGCGAGCGAAGATGCGAATCGATTCTGGAACGCCAGCGACGCCTGCTGCAATTTTTTCGGCGCCGAAGTGGATGATTCCGGCTACATCGCATCAATAATCGAAACCATGAAGTCCCAATACAACATCGATGACGACCGGGTTTACCTCGTTGGCCATTCCAACGGCGGCTTCATGAGCTTCCGCATGGCCTACGAGCATTCCGACACCATCGCCGCGATTGTCAGTTTGGCCGGAGCCAATCATTGGGAGGAACGCGAACCGCCACCCAACGGTGTGCATATCCTGCAAATTCATGGCACCGCCGATAGCGTGATCGGGTACGGCGGCGGGGAAATTCAGGAAAACCGCTACCCCGGCGCGGTGGATACGGTGGAGCGCTGGGCTTCCTACAACGATTGCCTGATGGATGGCGTCGGGCGGGAGTTGCGCGATCTCGATGCCAGCCTGCCGGGGCACGAATCGGGCACATTCCTTTTCGAGGCCGGTTGCCGAGCGGGTGGGTCGGCAGAATTGTGGACCATACCCGCCGGCGCGCATTCGCCGATCTTTTCCGATACTTTCGCCGAGCAGGTGATCGAATGGCTGCTGGCGCATCGCAAGACCCGGGGCGAAAGCGGCTAACGTCGAGGCCGCGCTGGTCATCCTTATGGTCGGGTCTCACCGCCGTCGACCATTCCGCGCGGCGATAAGGGTAATCAAACTGAGCGGAGGGAGCCGCAGCCGAGCACCGAAAGAGGACGGCGGCTCCCGAACGCGAGCGGACATTGGGTGAGCGCTCGGTGCATCTGCAAAGCAGCGATGCGCGACCTTGATCGATTTACGGCAAGTCAGCGGATGGGCGCAGATTGATAGCATACCGGCGCAATAAGCCGACCGAACCAGCGATTCTTCCCCGCTCGGTCACAGCGGCGACCGCGTTCGCCGTGGTGCTTGCAGCCTGTGTGGAAGAAAATCCGAGCGGCAACGGCTTTCCGCTTGAAGTCTCCCATCGGGTTGACTTCGAGCCCATCGCCGAAATGAGCGGCATCCAGCGTAGTCCAATCGACGGCTCTTTCTGGACACACAACGACAGCGGCGACCACCCGCGCCTGTTCGCAGTCAACTCCGAAGGAAACGTGCGGATCCCGCAAAATCTCGCCGGCGAATATCACGGAGAAGAAGCCGCAGCCGGCCAATCACCTTGGCCGGGAGTGCGAATCAACAACGCCGACAATCGGGACTGGGAAGACCTCACCAGCGATGGCGTCAATCTGTACATCGCCGAAATGGGCAACAACCGCAACACGCGCCGGGACATGGGCATCTATGTCGTGCCCTGGGAATCGCTCCATCAAACCGAAGCGGCGAGCGCATCCCGTTTCATGCCGGTTCACTACCCCGAACAAACCAGCTTTCCGCCACTCGAGCGGCATTTCGACAGCGAAAGCCTGTTTTTCGCCGACGGCAGGCTCTACGCGATCACCAAGCACCGGGAACCGGTACCCAGCCAGCGCATGCAGGCGGGAGCGAACCTTTACCGGCTGGACTCTCAATCCGAAACCGAATCGAACGCGCTGACGCTGATCGACCACCATCCGACCCTGACCGCCGCCACCGCGGCCGATCTATCGCCGGACGGCAACACCTTGGCGGTGCTGTCCTACACCGCGATCTGGCTGTTCGAGCAGCCCGCGTCCGGCGATGCCTGGCTGTCCGCCCCTTCCCGGCGGCTACCCTTGGACAGCGAAGCCGCCCGCCAAGTCGAGGCGCTCACTTGGCTCGACGCCGAAACCCTAGTCGTCACCAACGAACAACGCGACTGGTTCGAAATACCACTGGCGCTGTTCCCGCCCCCTTTAACGCCGCAACGCTAGCGCCATTCCGCCCAGAATACGACTCACACCGACGGTTTGGACCTATCGAATTTACCCGACCCCAGACAGTTGTTTGCGTCGCTCCGCTGTCCCAAGACCGATGCCCCAAACGCCCGACTACGAATACCGAGGTGTCGCGAAAGTTTTTTGGAGCGGACGCAGCCAAGCGGTACATTTGCCCGCCGGCTACTGGTCGGCGGTACGGGGGCACAGTGCGCCGGATTCATCGTACAGATACCCGCCCCGCTTCCGACTCCAAACAATGGGGGCGTTCAGCCGATCGCGCAGGTACTCCAAATCGCGCTTGAACGTCGACCAGGACACGCCCAGCTCCTGCGCCAACAAGCTCATCGGCGTCGCCTGCCGTTCGCGCAGCAACCGATCAATTTTGTAGAAACGCTCGGTGCGGTCCATCCACCCTATCTCCCGTAACCGCGAATCCGATTCGGCAAGGTCACAGCAAGGCTTCAATTCGATCCATCAAATCCTTCATGCGCCGCAGTACCGGCTCGTAAGCCTCGGGCTGGGTCATGTCCAGGCCCGCCTCGTCCAGCAGGATATCGTGGGGATAATCCGAACCCCCGGCGGCGAGCACACGGAGGAAAGCGTCGCGCACGGTCTCGTCGCCGGCCAGGAACTGCTCGGCGAACCAAGCCGCGCCGGTGATCGATGTGGCGTATTGGAAAACATAGAAGTCGTAATAGAAATGGGGGATGAAGGCCCATTCAACTGTGTAGGCATCGTCGACGGCGAGCACGCCGAGATCGTGGCCGTGGTAGCGCTTGAGGAGGTCGCCGTAGATCTCCGTGAAGCGCGGCCCGGTGAGGGGCTCGCCGCGTTCGCCGGCGCGGTGAATCGCCAATTCGAATTCGGCGAACATGGTTTGGCGGAACAGGGTGCCGCGAATCTGTTCGAGCGCGCCGCCGAGATAGAACAGGCGCTCGGCATCGCTTTCCGCGTTCGCGATCATGTGTTCCTGCAACAGGATTTCGTTGATGGTCGAGGCCAGTTCCGCGGTGAAGGTCGAATAACCCGCGGTTTCAAAAGGATTGTTGGCGTTGGCGAGCAGGCTATGGACGGCGTGGCCCCATTCGTGGGCGAAGGTGGACAGCGATTCGTAATCGTCGTTGTGATTCAACAGCACATAGGGATGCACGTCGTAGACCGAGCCGTTCATGTAGGCCCCCGAGCGCTTGCCCGGCTGCGGATGGCTGTGCATCCAGCGCTGGGACAAGCCGTATTCGAGCAGTTCGAGATATTGCTCGCCGAAAGGCTCCAGCGCCGCGAAGGTGATTGCCGCGGAACGCTCGAGATCGAACACGCCTGTTTCCGCCTGCACCAGCGGCGGATAGATATCATAGTAGCGCAACCCGTCGATACCGAGCAGGCGGCCGCGTAGTTCCAGATAGCGGTGGAACAACGGCAGCGCGGTGTTGACTTGTGTCACCAGCTGGGTGTAAATCTCCGGCGGCAGGCCGTCGGCGAATAGATTGGCTTCGAGCGCGCCTTCATGGTTGCGCGCCCGGGCGCTGAAGGTATTCGCCTGCACTTCGGCCGCGAGCGTCGCGCCCATACCATCGGCGTACTGGTTCCACGCCCCCCAAAAGGTGTCGAACACCAGCTTGCGGTCGTCGCGGTTGGGCGCGGCCCGCCAGAACGAATAGCCGGCCTGGCTGAGAGTGGCTTCCGTGCCGTCGCTCAAGGTGACCGTAGGCCAGGGAATATCAGCGTTGGCGTAGTTTTCGTAAATCTGTCCCGGTGCCGACAGCACCAAACCGGCTTGGGCGAGCATCGCTTCGGTGCGCTGGTCGAGGGTATGGGGCGCTTGGCGCAGAACGTCGTCCAGCAGAAAACCGAATTTCTCCAGCCTCGGCTCGCGCTCGCGAAAATCGCCGATGGTCTCGGCGCCCAAGTCCAACAGTTCTGGACGAATCCACGAACCGGCCTGCTCCAGAGTGCTCAACATTTGCCGCGCCCGGGCGAAGCGGGCCTGCGCCTCGGGTTCGCGCTGGTCCGCGTCGCGGGTCAAGCTGGTGTAGACATAAACCCGGTAGGCTTCCTTGGTCGTCTCCGATTGCGCTTCGAGCGCGCTCGCGAGTTCGGCCGGGCCGTTGTCCAGCGTGCCCCGATAACGGGACAACGCGTCGGTGCGGTTGTTGACCGCGTTAAGCGCCGCCTCCCACTCCTCCACCGAGGGATAGATATCGGTCAAATCCCACTCTTGGCGAACTGTGTCCGATTGGGCGAGCGCAACCGCGGCCGGGAAAAACAGCAGCAGTGCGAAAATCAGCGAAGCAAACCCTGTCGCGCGCATGAGAAGCCGACCTCCAGAAATCCAATCCGGGGATACTAGCCGAAAATCGTCAGATGGTTAACGGGGGCAATGGATTGCCGCGCCGTCGGGGCTTGCCATCTGCCCTGGTGAATCCCCCCATCCGCTTGGGCCGGTTCACGAGCGCGAAGGAGTGCCGCGCGGTTGGGACAGCCGGTGCTGTCTGCGCTATACTTGGCCATCTTTGCGAAAGGACGATGGGGCGAAAGGGATGACTTCCAGACGGGACTTGCTGCGGTTGCTGAGCACCATGCCGCTGCTCGGCGCCTGCGCCGCCGGCACTACAAACTCGCCGGCGAATTTCACACCCTCCGGCGCGCCGCTGCGCCGGGTCAATGTCGCCGACGAGCGCGTCATCCGCACCATCGCCGGCCTGCGCCCGTTCCGCCGCAATGGTTTCAATGTCTCGGCCGAACGCCGCGGCGACAAAACTGTGATCCACAACTACGGCCACGGCGGCGGCGGCATCTCGCTTTCCTGGGGCACTTCCAGCTTGGCGGTGGAACTCGCCGGAGTCGGCAATGGGCGCACCTGCGCCGTAATCGGTTCTGGAGTCATGGGCCTCACCACGGCGCGCCTGGCCCAAGACCGGGGCTGGAACCCAACCATCTACACCAAGGACCTGCCGCCAAGCACCACTTCCAATGTCGCCGGCGGGCAGTGGTCCCCCACTTCGGTGTACGACGATGAATTCATGACACCCGAGTTCCGCCAACAGTTCGACCGCGCCATGATCATCGCCTACCGTTACTTCCAAAATCTCGTCGGGCCGCGCTACGGCGTGCGCTGGATCAGCAACTACAATCTGTCCGAAGAAGTGTCGGCGGCGGACAGCTTCCAACGCCGCTACGCGCGCTTCTATCCGCAGATTCGCGCGCTGGGCCGCGGCCAACATCCGTTCAACGCCTCCAACGTGCTCCACTACGACACCATGCTGGTGGAGCCGGCGGTCTTTCTGCCGGCGGTGACGGCGGATTTCCATGCCGCGGGCGGCGCAATCCACATCCGCGAATTCGCCGCCGCCGAAGAATTGCTCACCCTCGAAGAAGACATCATCTTCAACTGCACCGGCCTCGGCTCACACGCGCTGTTCGGCGACGAAAATCTGATGCCGATCAAAGGCCAACTCACCTTCCTGCTGCCGCAGGAAGATGTCGAATACAACATCCTCGGCAACGGCGGCCTCTACATGTTCCCGCGCAGCGACGGCATCCTGCTCGGCGGCACCTACGAACGCGGCGAATGGAGCCTCGAACCAGACCCCCAAGCCACCCGCCAAATCCTCGACGGCCACCGCGCCTTCTTCGCCGCCATGCACGACCCCTGGACGACCGCGTGACCGGCAAAACCCAAGTTTTCCCGCAGTTTGATCCCGTTGAACCGCGGGCGATTTGGGCTGGCGGCGGACCAAAAACACCCAATTCCTCTCCCATCCCTTGATCAGCAACGATGCATCGTCGGCATCCTGAACCGGGCGGTGAAGATCAAGCGGCTGTGGAATCAAGCTAGAGAACGGCTTCCGCGCTTACCGCTTCCCTCATGTCTCGTCTCTGGTGTATGAGCAGATTGAAGGAGGCTGCGCATACTGGAACTTCCGCCAAACAAAAGAAGGACACTGTTTTGAACAATCAGGCTAGCAACGACATCGCCCAAAAGTACATCGTCTCAATGGAGGAAATGAAGAAGTGAACGCGAGTCGCCACAGGCTTCATTAACCGTGACATTGACTCGATGTACCCCGTAATTTAAGCAGAATCGGCAGCTCTGCAGATTAGAAAAATACTTGAACTAATCGCTCTGGCGTCGTTGGTTGTAAGTCATGAGGAATATGCCAAGTACCGAAAGAGATTTCGTGCAGACTGGAACGTCAAGTGAATAATGGAAGTCCTTGAGAAAGCAAACCCAAATTTCTACCCTGTCCCGACAAAGCAGAATAAAGTAGCAGAGGGTATGTACGACACTCCGAGGCTGGAATCTGGGTACCTGACCAAGAAGGAGTTCGTTAGAGCGTACGATCAGTGCAGTGACTTGCTGCACGCCAAAAATCCGTTTTCCGAACGAAGTTCCAACCTGGAGACCTTTTTGTCTGAGACGGCCCCTAAATGTATGGATAAGATCATTACCCTCCTGAATCACCACCATGTGTTTCCACTCGGCGACATCTGAGGTGGTACCGGTTGGTTGGACAGTTTGAGGGCGGAAACAAGGCGTACTCGGATTGGTTTTGCGCTCTCGGTAATTGATGGTTGCCTGCTGGCTGAATTGATGTCAACTGTTGGCAAGCGGTTCGGTCGGCGAACTCACTTCGATCCATTATCGGATTACATCGAATCCCCTTTGGCGCGGGCCTGCGGGCATGGCATTGGTCATCCCCGGCGCGTCGCAGGCGAATCTGATGGGCCCGAACAAAAAATTAGACATCCGCGCCGCTTCCCGTTAGTCTTTTCCGCTGGCCCAACAGCCCAGCGGGAATCGCCATGAAGCACACTTTCGCCAAGCGTTTTTGCCTTGCCGCCCTGTCCGCATTCGCAACCGGCGCCGCGGCCCAGGCCCAGACCGACAACTCGCCCTCTTTCTATCAGGACGCATTGCCCGTATTCCAGAAGAATTGCGTCGCCTGCCATCAGCCCGACGGGCCGAGCGTCGGTGGGATTTACGCGCCGATGTCCCTGCTGGATTACGAAGCGGCCAAGCTGTGGGCGCCGCTCATCCGCAACGCGCTGGAAACCGGCTATATGCCGCCTTGGGGCGCCCACGAGCGGCACCGCGGCGAATTCAAGGGCGAGCGCTACATCGACAAGAACGAGAAGGATTTGCTCATCGCCTGGGTGGACGGCGGCGCGCTGGAAGGCGACCCGGCCCAAGCCGCAAACAGCGAGGGCCTGGTTGCTTCGAGCATCGGCACCACCTTGCCGGAGTCCGGCTGGTGGATTGGCGAGCCGGACTTGGTGGTCGGCTTCGACGAGCCGGTGTACGTGCCGGACGAAGTGGAGGACTGGCAGCCCACGGTGCAAATGAAGTACGAAGAAGGCGCCCATCAGGACCCGCGCTGGGTATCGATGGCCGAGCTCAAGCCCGGCGGGCCTTGGGTGCATCACATTGTTTCCAGCCACATGGGTGTCGGCGTTCCGGGCCGGGGGCCGTTCACTTATCCCGAGGGTTGGGGCGTGTTGCTGCCGGAAGACCCGTTCATCACGGTGAACATGCACTACCACAAGGATCCGGTCGAAGGCTCGGCGGTTTATGACGACACCCAGGCGGCCTTCAAATTCTATGAGGACGGCGAGGTGATCGACCATGTGGTCGAGACCAATTTGCTGCCGCACCGTGGCTGGACCATTCCCGCGGGCCACCCAAACTACGAGGTGAACAACACCCACGAAATCGAAGAGGACATGTACCTGCTTTCCATGGGCCCGCACATGCACTATCGCGGCAAGGCAATGCGCTACGAAGTGGAGTATCCCGACGGCGAGCGCGAAACCCTGCTGTGGGTGCCGAAGTACGATTTCAACTGGCAGTTCCTCTACGAATACAACGAACCGAAATTCCTGCCCGCCGGCTCGACCCTGCATATGTCCTGGTGGTTCGACAATTCCGAAGGCAACCGCTACAACCCGGACCCGACCGCGGATGTGGTCTACGGCCCGGCGACCACCGATGAAATGGCCAATGCGCGCATCTATTTCGCGCCCACCAAATCGCGCGGCATCGTCGTCGGGCGGGGTCTGCCCGAGGACGTGCTCGAAACCGCGCGAGCGGCGGAGCAGCGGCGCCGGGAGCAAACCCAACTGCTCGATCAAAGCGCCGACGATTTTTCCTGGTTGACCGAGGACAGCGAATAATCCGGCATCGCGGAGCCTCCGCTTGGCAGCGGCGGACGCGACCCGGAATACCCCGCGGCAGGCCAGCGGCGGCGGTGTAACCGCCCGGCAATGCGGTTCGGGGTTTCGCGATGGGGAATCCGCGGCAGTTGGCCCGGATGCGCGGCCCAACAATCGAAAGCGGAGGCGGCAGATGAAAACCAAACGATGGCTTGGGGCGGCAGCGGGCGCCGCGCTGTTCTGCATCCTCAGCAACGGAGCATTCGCCCAAGCGGACTCCAACTGGGTCAATCCGCGAACCCCCGATGGCCAACCCGACCTGCAAGGCGTTTGGACCAACGACACGATCACTCCGATAGAGCGCCCCGCCGCGCTGGCCGACCGCGATTTCCTCTCACCCGAAGAAATCGCGGCGCTGGAAACCAATGTCGCCGCGCGCAGAGCCGAAGCCGACAACAACATCGTCGTTCGCACCGGAGGCAGCGTCGGCGCCTACAACCAAATCTGGCTCGATTCCGGCGACACCGTGCTCTCCACCGGCCAAACTTCGATGATCGTGGATCCGCCCAACGGCCGCGCCCCGCTGCTCGAGCGCGCCATCGCCGCCCGCGATTACCATTTCGCCAATGTCGAGAATGATTACATCCACCACACCGTCTGGGATCGCTGCATCACCCGCGGCGTGCCCGGCTCGATGCTGCCAGCGGGTTACAACAACGCCTACCGCATCATCCAAACGCCGGATAACGTCACCATCGTCTATGAAATGATTCACGATGTGCGCGTCATCCCACTGCGCAAGACCGAACCTATCGACCCGAAAATCCGGCTCTGGATGGGCGATTCAGTGGCCCGCTGGGACGGCGAAACCCTGGTGGTGGAAACCACCAATTTCAATGACCGCGGCATGATCGCCAACAGCAGCGCCGGCGGTCGTCTCAAAGGTGTTCCGGCTTCCGATCAATTGCACGTGGTGGAGCGCTTCACCCGCGTCGCCGAAGACACCATCATCTGGGAAGCCACCATGACCGACCCGGAAGCCTTTTCCGCACCGGTCACCATCTCCATGCCCCTGACCCTCGAAAACGACTACCAAATGTACGAATACGCCTGCCACGAAGGCAACTACGCGATCCCCAACATCCTCAACGCCGGCCGCGCCCGCGACAGAACCCCAACCGCCAACGACTGAGCGGCGGCTTCGCGATTCCGCCTTAATATTTTTGGTCAACTGCGACGTGATACACTGCTTCGATTCTAGGAAAAATCTTCGTATACGATTTGACGAACTAGGCAGGATCGATGGGGAGCATAAACTAAAACAGGGGGCGAAATATTCGAAGTATTATGCATCGTTTTATTTTGCTAAAATCCAGATGTTAATTCAGGTGGACCGGACAAGTCATTTCGGCAGGGCGTGACGCTGCTTGAGATCGCGGACATGTTCAGCACCGGGGAAAAGTCGCGGGCATGGGTCGAGCGTATGCGCTGGCCGTGGTACAGTCGGGAAAACCACCATCGCTGGCATCAGGGACCACGAGACGCGTCAAGTCACGGCGCAAGTGGTCGAATACACAAACAAGGTTACGCTGCAAGGGTTCTTTTTTGAGCATGGTGAGTTCGTGCGCGACATGGCCCACACCAACGGCATCGAATCCTTTTGGGCGCTGCTCAAGCGCGGCTACCACGGCATCTATCACAAGATGAGTCCGAAGCACATGGGCCTGTATATCCAAGAGTTTTCCCGCCGCTACAACATCCGCAGCAACGACACCTGCGACCAGATGCGGATATTCGTCCGCGACATGGCGGGCAAGCGGTTGAAGTGCAAAGACCTGGTGGCCGACAACGGGCTGCCGAACCTGACACGGGAGACATAGCATGGTTGCATCATCGCCCCGAAAAACGCTGCTAGCTTTGATTCTAATTGCTCCCACCGCGTTGGGGCAAGACGTTTCCCTCAGTGCGGATGAAAGATTTGAAAGATTTGAACTTTGGGATAGCTGTCGAGCAATGAATATGCTTGTTGAAGAATTATCAAGAGATTCATCCGAAATCGGGCTTACAAAGCAAGACATTGAGATTGCTGTACGAAGCAGGCTACGGTCTGCGCGCATGTACTCTGATGATTCCATTTCCTACCTATATGTAGCTGTAAATATTGTCGCTCAAGCATTTGATATAAGTTTTTTTTATAGAAAAGTTGTCCGTGATTTATCTAGTGGTGAAACGCTACCTGCCACCACTTGGCAAATAGGATCCACAGGCAACCACGGACAATCGTCAGAGTACATCCTTTCAGCCATTTCCCAACATACCGACCGCTTCATAGACGAGTACCTGCGGGTCAACGAAGAGGCATGTTCATGACCAAGCCAAAAAAGAGCAAGCCCAAGAAGCCCGTTCTACTGTCCCTCAAGCCGCGCTCGCACCAGCCAAGCAAGAAGGAACTGGAGGAAACCGAGGACATGCCCGCCATGTCCGAAAGGGAACTGCGCGAGACCTTCATGCGGCCTTTTCGAATCACCGAGAAGCGATAAGTCTGTTGCGACAACGCATTGACTTTGCTAAAGTTTCCAGTAGTAGACGTGCCGAAAACGGCCATGGCCACAATATATTGTGGCATCCCACGAAACAAGAAGACTAGGAACTCAAAAATGAGTCGAGTGAGTAAGCCCATGCCGCTAAGAATTTTGCTGAAGCAGGGATTGATCTGGGTTTAGTATTTTCGAAACCCGTGTTCGATAATGCATGGTGAAGGCGGCAGTGAATCAAGCGAAGCTCAGTAATACAGAAGCGCATACCGAGTCTCCAGCACAGCGCGGGAGTCATGGATTTAAGGACAAAAGTGAAGTTGTGCAGACGGCATTGGATCATTTGCTGTCGGAGCTAATCAAGCAACGCTTAATCGAGTCGGCGGAGTTGTACGCCGAAGTCTACGAGAACGACCACGAACTAAAAGATTGGGCTGACCAGCCGCTGTCGGATTGGCCCGAATGACTGCACTTGCGTGAGGCATAACGGCATCCGCGCCAAAGTCTGGCTTGACGTCGAATCTAATGTATCGGCGGCATTAGGCGAAAACTGTGGAAGCACGAGATTCCATCCCTACCCCACCGCGATCAGCTCGGGGCGTTTGATTCGGGAGCGGACTTCGTCGAGGGGGTGTTTGCAGACGCCGGCTTGGTGGATGAGTTTGGCTTCGCAGTCGTCGCAGCGGACGCATTCTTTGAAGTCGATTTTTGGTCCGCGGATGGCGCCGGTGGGGCAGGAATGCTCGCAGACTTTGCAGAAGCCGCACTGCCCCACGCGCTTGATGCGGAAGGGTGAAATCAGCGAGACCACGCCGAGGGCGGCGCCGAGTGGACAGGCGTAGCGGCAGTAGAAGCGGCTGATGAAGACCGAGCCCGCCAGGAAACCGAACAGGATAAGCCAGAGCCAAAGCGATTGGCTGAAATAGAAGATCGTGCCGAAAGGCTCGAAGTATTGGAACAGGCTCAGATCGGCGGCCGCCACCGCCATCAGCAGCAGAAAGGCGAGCACCGCGTATTTGATATAGATCGCGACTTCGTGAATGGCGCGGGGTAATTCGCGCTGGAAATGCCGGGGCAGAACGCGGCTAATGAAGTCCTGCAGGGCGCCGAAGGGGCACAGCGACGAGCAGAACACCCTGCCCCAGAACAGCGTGGTTACCACGGTGAATGCGATGATGATCAGGGTCGGCAAGTCGGTGAGAAACATCGACGGCCCCTGCTTGATGGCATTGGTGATGTGGGACACCGAGAGAAAACCCCCATCGATCCAGCCGAGATAGATCGAGGTGCAAGCGAGCGCGGTCCAGCGCAGGTTGGCATTTTTGGTGGCGAATGCGGCGCTGACCAAGCCGAGCAGCACCAGCAAGGCGCCGGTTTGCACGGGCGGCGCGGTGCGCAGCAGATAGGCGATGCGGCCGGTGTCCGCGGCCAGCGCGATATCGTCGGCATCGAATTCGCTGAATTGCGGCGGCAGTTCGGCACCTTGGGCCAAGGCCAGCGGCAGCGGCAGCACTTGATAATCGGCACTCGCCATATAGCCGAACCGGGCGAGCTGATCGCTGAGATCGTAATGTACGGTGAATGGCCGGGCGATATCGATGCGGTTGTCGAGCACCATGGCGCCGGCGAAGCGCACTTGATCGGCGATTTTGCCGCTGTCGGCGCTGCCGACGTACACGAATCGCCGCCGCTCCAAGCGGATGAATTCGCCGTCCTGCTCGACTGCCAGCCGCTCTTGGCGGAACGGCAGGCTCGAATCGCCGTCGATGCCCACGAGCACCATGTTGCCGCCGCGCACCCGGGCGCTGGCGTCGCGTTCGGCGCGGGAGTAATCCTCCGGACCGACCAGCATTTCGCCGAGCCCGTCATGGCCGATGAAAGCGATTTCAAGCCGCAACGTGGTGCCGTCAGCCATTTCAGCCCGGAGTTCGCGCACCAAGCCTTCGGCTTTGAAGTCGTCCCAGCTTTTGGTTTCGAGAAATTGCAGCGCGCGGCCGTCGGCATTGGTGGAGCGCACATAGTCGGTGTTCGGCAGATGCTCCAGCGCGACCCGGCGCGCGGCGTTGCGAATGCCGCGGGATACGGCCCAGGCCGTGATGGTGGCGCGGGAGATGCCATCGACATCGCGACCGACGCGGAAGCCCTCGCCGATGTTCATGCCGGGAAACTGCTGGGGAAAGCCTTCGGTGTGGATGAAATCGCCGCGGATGCTTTTGTAGGACTCGGTGTAATGGACGATTTCCAGCCCCGTGACCGTGCCGCCGGTATCCATGCCGACGAGCATGTCGATGGGCGCGCTGTAGCCGATTTCCTCGGGCGGCAAATCCGGCGTGAAGAACACATAGCCGACGAGTTCCGCTTCGCTGTCCGAGCCGGTGAAACCGGCGTAAATCGGCAAAGAACTTTCCGCTGGGGCGAAACTGACCGCGGCGGGCAGTACCCGCCGCAAAAGTTCGGTATCAAGCTCCGCGATGCCCGGCTCGGTTCCGGTTTGGGCCCGAATCTCGCCGCCAAGCCCCACAAGCGGCGCAATGCCGAACATGAACCACGCCAGCCAGCCGTGGGCGGTTTTTCCGCGGCGCCGTGTCCACCGGCAGAGTCGGTCTGCTGCGCCAAGACGTTTCAAAACCAATCCCAACCGTTGACGTGTCGGACGATATCGCGAAGTGGACGGAACCGCGCCAGCTTACCGGTCTCTCAGTCAACTTAGAGCTTCGCGGCCAAGCCTTCCACGAAGCGCCTCCCGTCGGCCATCGTGGCGTGGCGTCAGCCACAACCTCTCAGGGAGTGGCCTGCCACTCCGGGTCGAGCGGCGACGACGTATTTGGGATGTCGCCCCGCGGCCAACCGCACGCCGCCATCCCGCCCTTTGGCTGCGGTGTCCGGCGTTGGACCGGGCCGTCCGTTATGCCGTCTTGGCCTCCAAAATGCCGGTCTCGCCCTCGGTTTTGCCGATAACCACCGCCCCGCAGGAATCGGAGAAGATATTGATCGATGTGCGGAACATATCGAGGATGCGGTCCGTGACCAGCAACAGGCCGATCGCTTCGATGGGCAGGCCAATGGCGGTGAGAATCACGGCGATCGCCACCAAGCTCGCGGCGGGAATGCCGGCGACACCGATGGAAGTCAGCAACGCGATCAGCACCACGGTGAACTGGGTGCCGAAAGTCATGTCCAGACCATAGGCTTGGGCGATGAAAATCGCCGCGACGCACTCATAAAGCGCCGTGCCGTCCATATTGATGGTGGCGCCGAGCGGCAGGCAGAAGCTCGTCACCCGGTCCGACACCCCGGCATTCTCGTGGGTGCATTTCATGGTCAGCGGCAGAGTGGCCGAGGACGAGGCGGAAGAGAACGCCGTTAAAATCGCCGGGGCCATGGCCTGAAAATGTGCGAATGGATTTTTTACTCCGCCGACAAACCGCATCAACATCGGCAAGGTCACCAAGGTGTGGAAAGACAGCGCAAGCACCACGGCGATGAAAAACTTGAGCAGCGGCATGAAAGCGCCGAAGCCGGTGGACGCCACCGTGCTCGCCACCAGACCGAACACGCCGTAGGGAGCGAAACTCATGATCCACATGGTGACTTTCATCATGATTTCAGAAACGCCGGTCCAGAAGCTGAGCAGGGTGTCCCGGGGGCCTTGGGGAATGCGCGACATGAAGAAGCCGAATACGAGGCTGAAGAAGATCAGGCCGAGCATTTCGCCGTTCGCCGCGGCATCGATAATGTTGGTCGGCACCATGCGCAGGAAGATATTGACGATATCGCCGCCGCCGCGGCCTTCGACGCTCGCCACCGCCGAGGCCAGCTCGCCGCTGTCCACGCTCAGATTCAGCGCGTCTCCGGCCGGCTCACCGTTGATGAGGCCCGGTGCGAGCAGATTGACGAACGCCAATCCCACCAGAATCGCCAGTGTGCTCGTGGTGGCGTAATAGAGCACGGTCTTGCCGCCAAGCCGCCCAAGGTCCGAACCACTGCCTAGCCGGGCGATGGCGACGATGATCGACGACATGATCAGCGGCACGATAATCATGCGCAGAGCATTGAGGAACAGCGTGCCGAGGAAGTCGTAAATTCCGTAGAACGTCACGCCCAACACGCCCATCTCGGTGCCGGTGATGCTGCCCAGCACGACGGCCAGCACGATAGCGATCAGAATTTTCCAATGCAGTTGCAACTTGCGCATTCTTTTCTCCTTGGTCTGTAAGGGCGCGAACTGGTGGCAGGAATCGGCGGCGCGGCCCGTCGCCGCGACAGCGCGACCCTGCGGTTCGAGCCAATTCTACTTGAGAGCGGCCGCCCTGCACAGCCCGCGGCCAAATCGAGTAAATCGATCGCGCGTAAATCGCCCCACCCAGCAAGAGTTTGACCCAAACGGGGCACGGCGAAAAGTTTACAACTCCTCAGGCCGGCCATATACTGGCCGCCAACACAGTTCGGATTCCCGCCCAAAGAGGTAACAGAGACCCTCGATAATCTCGACCCAAGGTACACTTCTTGCCTGTCTTCAAGTATCTGGAAGCGCGATGTCCGACCCAAACGCACCACCGGCTTCGCCGGTTTCCAGCGACCACATTGGCCTTGATCGCAGTGGTGCTGGAGAGCGCGCAATGAAGGCGGCAGGCGAGCCGCTGAACCCTGTGACTACAGCCAGCAACCGACCCAAAAAACGGACGGAATCATGAAATGAGAGTACGCTCCATCGGTCCTTCGCAGCTGGTCCGGCGCATATCGCTTGGCCTCGCGTTCGGTCTGTTGACGGCCTTCGTCCAAGCGCAGCAACCGGCGGCGGCACAGGCGGACGAACGACCGCGGGCCCGGGCGGCCGGTGTTGTCGTCGGCATATTCGAACCCGGGGAGTGGAACGCCATCACCGATGTGGCCGGAGTGCGCGTCGGCCACCGCACGGTGATTCGCGGCGACGATATCCGCACGGGAGTGACCGCGATCATTCCCGCCCCCGGCAACCTTTACACCCATCCGATTCCGGCGTGGATTCACGTCGGCAATGGCTACGGCAAATTGATCGGCGAAACCCAAGTGCGCGAATTCGGCGAAATCGAAACGCCGATTCTGCTGGTCTGCACGCTATGCGTTTGGAGCGCGGCCAACGCGCTCAGAGAATGGATGTACGAACAGCCCGGCATGGGTGAACACACTTTGAATCCCGTCGTCGGCGAAACCAACGACGCCCGCGTCAACAACATGTGGGCCGACCCGATTCAGCGCGAAGAAGTTTACGCGGCGCTGGCCGCCGCCGACACCGGCCCGGTCGCCGAAGGTTCGGTCGGCGCCGGAACCGGCACCCAGGCTTTCGGCTGGAAAGGCGGCATCGGCACGAGTTCCCGGGCGTTGCCCGCCAGCCTCGGCGGCTACACGGTCGGCGCGCTGGTGCAAACCAATTACGGCGGTGTGCTGGAAATCAATGGCGCCCCAGTCGGCCGCGAACTCGGCAACTACACCTATCGCGCGGCGCTGGAAAGCGCAAACGCCACGGACAACGGCGATGCAGTCGCGGAGCAAAATCAAGACCACGAAGACGGCTCGATCATGATGGTGGTGGCGACCGATGCCCCGCTCGACAGCCGCGGTCTGCAACGGCTTTCCATGCGCGCCATGATGGGCCTGGCGCGCACCGGCTCGTTCGCCGGCAACGGCTCAGGCGATTACGTCATCGCCTTTTCCACCAACCCAAGCGTGCGCCGACCGCGCAGCAGCACCGTGCCGGTGGTCACCGAAGTGCTGGTAAACGAGGCCATGTCACCGCTGTTCGCGGCCACCGCCGAAGCAACGGAAGAAGCGATCTACAACGCCATCTTCAAAGCCACGACAGTACGCAGCACCCGCGGCGAACTGCCCGCGATTCCACTCGACGAAGTACTGGAAATCCTACGCGACCACCGCGCCCTCGACCCAGCCCCCACCGAAAACTAGCCCCACACCAAGCTAAACGAATTCGACGCTCTTCCTCGATGCGAGGGAAGCGACCTTCGGCATCACATCCTTGGCGAATGCTTAGCCTGGATGGTTCGGCTGAATCTGGAAGTTGGTTGGTGCCCGCGCCCCGCCGGGTTTCCGGCGGGGTGGGGGCGGTCCTTAAACGATCGGTTACGCTAGTAGTAACCGGAGGATGCGGGTGCGGCGGCGGGGAGCGCCATGGCGGTGAGTTTGGAGCCGGTTTGCAGCATGATGTATTGGTGGCCGTCGTGGACCCAGGAGCTCATGCCGTAGTTCGAACGCGCGGGCGCTTCGATTTCGGCCGTGATGTCGCCGGAGTCCTTGTCAATGGCGTACAGCATCGGCGTGCCGTCGCCGGCGACATCGGAATAGACCAGCATATTGGGCGTAACCACCATCGGCACGAGGTTGCCGGTGCCGGTATTGCCGACATCGACACCCTCCAGCGCCGGGCTGTTGGCGATGCGGTTGGGCGTTTCGCCGGTGGGAATCTGCCACAGATGTTCGCCGCTGTTCATGTCGATGGCGACGATGCGGCTGTAAGGCGGCTTCCACACCGGAATGCCGGATTGCAGCCGCGGCGGGCGGGCGGTGGCACCGCGCACGCTGTTGGCGTATTGGGCCAGGGTGGTGCCGGTCGGGTTTGGAAACAGCAAATCGGCTTCCTCGCCGGGAATCAGGCGCAGGGTGAAACAGGCCTTGTGCGAGGAAACATAGAGCACACCGCTGTTGGGGTCTGCCACGGGAGGCGAAGTGATGTTCGCTCCACCAGCCCCGCCGGGACAGTTCATGGCGGCGTATTTGCCTTCGGGATTGTCGGCGTGGATGGGCGGATTGAACAGCGGCCCCATCACGTAGTTTTCCATCACCGTCAATGCTTCGGCGCGCAGTTCGGGCGTGAAATCCACCAAATCGTCTTCGGTGATGCCCTGCATGTCGAAAGGCTCCGGCCAGGTAACATGGGGCTGGGTCGGCGACAGCACCTCGCCCGGCACGATGGAGGGCGGCACGGGGCGGTCGACGATGGGCCAGACGGGTTCGCCCGTGAGACGGTTGAAGGTGTACACCCAAGCCTGCTTGGTCACTTGCGCGACGGCGGGAATGGGCTGGCCATCGACTTCGATATCGAGCAGCAGCGGCGCGGTCGGCGTATCGAAATTCCAGATTTCGTGCTTTACGAACTGAAAATGCCAAGCGCGCTCGCCGGTGCGGGTGTCGAGCGCGATGATGCTCGCGGCGTAGAGATTGTCGCCGGGGCGGAAGCCGCCGTAATAGTCGATGGTCGCGCTGTTGGTGGGAATGAACACCAGATTGTTGGCAGGGTCGGCGGACAGTGGCGCCCAGGAGGAAACATCGCCGGTCCAGTCCCAGGCGTCGTTTTCCCAAGTCTCGTGGCCGTATTCGCCGGGCTGCGGAATGACGTTGAACTTCCATTTGAAATCGCCGGTGGTTTTGTCGTAGGCGAGGATGTCGCCGGGCACGTTCTCGACCCGCGCTTGGAGATAACCCTGCTCGGCCGAGTTGCCGACGACGATGGTGTCGTTGACCACGATGGGCGGTGAGGAAGCGGTGATGTAGCCGGTTTCCAGCGGGATGCCTTCATAGGGGTCGTAGGGGTGGCCGAGGTCGGCGAGCAGATCGACCACGCCGGTCTGGGGGAAACCTTCGATGGGCACCGGCGCGCCGAAGCCCTCAAGGGGGATGCCGGTTTTGGCGTCGAGCGCGGTCAGGAAGAAACCGGGGGAAACGATATAGATCACCCCGCGGCCGTCTACTTCGGAATAGGCCACGCCCTTGCCGTAATCGGCGCGCATCGAGTATTCGGCGCGGGGGGTGACGGGCTCGCGGTAGCTCCAGATGGTGTCGCCGGTTTTCGGGTCGATGGCGACGACGAAACGCTTGTTGCCGGCCACTGTGTACAAAACGCCGTCGATCAGCGATGGCGTGGAGCGGCCGCTCACGGCATCGAAGCTGGCGCCGTCCCACTCCCAAACGACTTCGAGTTCGCCGAAATTTTCGGCGGTGATTTCATTCGCCGGGGTGTAGCGGGTGTGGGCGTAGTCCCCGCCCAGCGTGAACCATTCTTCGGCATCGGTGCTGAACAATTCGCCCTCCGCGGCCTGCGCACCGCCGACAACGACCAAGGCCAACGCCGGCAACCATTTCTTCCAGTCAACTATCCCCATGAGATACCCTCCAAAATTCGCGTGATATTCCCATATTTCCCCCGGTTGTTCACCCCCTCTTGTTGTTCACAACACCCCCCGCTGTTCCCAGCACCCCACCCCCTCGTTATTGCAGCCCCCTTTTTCCCCTTGGTATTTCTCGGACGACGGAATTCGCAGCGGTCGGAACCATGGGGTACCCGGCGCCGGCGTCAGCACCGTGAAGCCGCCGCCGAGAAAAGCTCGCCCGGGGACGTATTCCGACTCTTCGGGTTGGTAGATCGTCGCGTAATCTTCCCAAGCGCTGAAATAGAACAGCTCCGTGCGCGGGCTCCAGGACGGCGGATACCAGTTGGTGGCACCTTGATTGCCGGGATAGGTCGGCATTCCCTGGGGCTGGGGTGTCGGAATCGGCCGACCGTTTTCATCGAGTCCGCTCGACCAGTTGACGCGAACGAAGGGTTTGCCGAGCAAGTACTCGCCGTCAACACGGTCGAGCACGTAGAAATAACCGTTGCGGTTCGCCCACAGCATCAGCTTGCGCCGCTCGCCGCCCCATTCCATATCCGCCAGCACCGGCACCTGCACGGCATCGTAGTCGTAGCCGTCGTTGGGTGTGAACTGGAAATGCCAACGCAGTTCGCCGCTGTCGGCGTCGAGGGCGATGACGGAATCCGAATAGAGGTTGTCGCCGGGTCGCTGGGCGGCGTTCCAATCCGGGCCGGGATTGCCCACTCCCCAGCAAGTCAAATTCTCATCGGGATCGAAGGAGCCGGTGATCCAAACCGGCGCGCCGCCGTGGCGCCAGTCGTCGCCCTCCCAGGTTTCATGGCCGGGCTCGCCGGGACCGGGTATGGTGTAGGTTTTCCAGGCGAGTTCGCCGGTTTCGGCATAGTAGGCGGCGACATAACCGAGAATGCCGAATTCGCCGCCGCCCACCCGATGGCAGTCGGCGCAGGCGCCACGGCCGAAGAACAGCGCCTCGCCCCGGGCCGGATCGCCAATCTTCACGGCAACGCCCTCCGGGTCGAAGCCGGCGCGGATGTAGGCGATGATGCCGTCCATTTCCCCGGTGCTGAGATCGAAGGCCGGCATTCGCCCCTCGCCCGAGCCTTCGGCGATAGCCCGGCGCAGGTCCTCATCTGAAGCCGCGTCGCGGAATATGCCCAAGCGCAAGTCGATGCCGTCCACGAGGCCGCCCTGGGGGCCATGGCACAAGGTGCACTGGCTGGTGTAAACGCGGGATCCGAGCTCAATCGCTTCCGATGTGTACTGGTGATCACCGACGGCTTGGGGCCACGCCTGCCAAGGCGACGCCAGCAAGGCCAGCGATAGCACAGCTGTCGCTGTTTTGACCGAATTCACACCAATTTCTCCGGCTCGACCATAACGACTGGGAGCATAGCGGGTTGTCCGCCTGCGGGATAGCAACGGCAGAGACTCCTTGGTCGGCGACAGCCACGACAACACCTCGACGGCAGCGCGGGCGACGACACCCTCACCGGCGGCGCCGGAACAGACACCTTCTTCTTCACCCGCGGCGCGGATCGCATAGCGGATTTCAGCGATTACGACGACTTCCGCGCCAACGCCCGCGTCTGACAGCGCAAGACCAACACCCACATCCGCTTCGACTCCGACAACGACGGCGACTTCGACCACCACGACGACATAGTGGTCATTCGAAACGTCGGGCTGTCCGAGTTGGATGCGAGCGACTTTGCGTTCGGACTGGGTATTTGAGGCGAACCCGTATTTGCCAACAAATCGCCAATCCACTAGCATCCGAGTCACTTTCTCCCCGTCCGGGCCCGCCGTAGGGCCTTGGCGGGTCTCTGCCGCGGTCCCCGCCCGCGGCAAATCCGTGGAGGTAGCCAAAAATGTTAAACGCCAGACTCGTTCGTATCCCGGCCCGCGCCCTGCTTCTACTCGCCGCGGGCCTGCTGCTGTTGCCGCCGGCAACCCAGGCCCAAGACAACAGCCAGGGCCGCTACCGGCCCGAAGGCCGCCAAATCGGCGTCGCCACCGGGCGCGAGTTCGGCGAGCGCGTTTATGAAGTGCGCACTTACGAAGCGAACCCCGGCGCCGCCGAATTCGCCAGTGCCATGGTGTTCTATCCGCTGACCCTGAGCTTCGACCGGCCCAATGGCGCGATCGCGTTTTCGCCGGGCTTCCGCGCCGCGGCCGACAACTACGAATGGTGGGGGCCGACGCTGGCCTCCCTCGGCTACAACGTGTTCATCTTGAACACCAACGAACCCACGGACGGCTTGGCCGCGCGCGCAGCGGCGCTGGCCGCGCTGGTGGATTTTATCCAGGCTGAGAACAGCAACCCGGAGAGTCCCGTCCATAACAAAATCGATACCGAAAAGATCGCGCTGATGGGGCATTCCATGGGCGGCGGCGCGGCGCTGGCGGCGGCGGAGCAACTCGGCGATGCGGTCGGCGCGGTGATCCCGCTGGCGCTGTATTGCTGCGAACCGGGCGCCGCTTTCGAGGGCGATTTCAGCGCCATGACCGCACCGGCGCTGGTCATCGCCAGCGCCGAGGACCAAGTGGCACCGCCCGCCGATCACGCCCGGCTGCTGTACGACTCTCTGGGCGCCGAGACTAGGGTTTACATGGAATTCGCCGCCGGCGACCATATGTTCCCGGCCAACGGCGGCCCGGAACACGACACCATGGGTCGCATGACACTGGCCTTCCTGAAAGCCTATCTCGACGGCGTCGAAGAATTAGCGCCGCGGCTGGCTTCACCCGCGGCGGAATACGCCGACAAGTTCTCCACTTATCTGGCGCAGCAAAACGGGGCGCCGGGTGCTTCTCCGCGACCCGGCGCCCGAACCCGGGAGCCAGCGCCCAAGTGAGCGGGCGCTGGCCGGGCCGAACTCAGTTGATGCCGTTCGGCTCCATGATCGCCTGGTAGGTGAGCTGCCGCGACAGCGCCCGCACGTTCGGCAGCCCCTGCCCCCACTGCTGAATCATACCCACCACGATTAAATCCTCCACCGGATCGATCCAGAACCAGGTGCCGGCCGCGCCGCCCCAGTAGTATTCGCCAGCGGAAAACGCTTCGGCCTCGACCGGATCGTTCACCACGGCGAAATCCAGTCCGAACACGGTACCCCGCGCACCGAGGATATTGTCGGACAGGTCGCGGGGCAGCTGATTGCGGTGCATCAACTCCACAGTCAGCGGCGCCAGAATGCGTGTGCCGTTCAATTCGCCGCCGTTAAGCAGCATCTGGCTGAATTTCAAATAATCGGCGGTACTGGAGACCAGGCCGCCGCCACCGCTTTTCATCACCGGATCAGCCATATAGTTGTTGGCGGCGCCGAACATTTCCGACGGCGCGAGGGCGCCTTCTTCGTCATAGGTGTAGATTTGCGCAAAGCGGTCGGCTTTCTCGGCGGGCACGTAGAAATCGGTGTCGTCCATGCCCAGCGGCCCGAACAATCGCTCATCGAGAAAATCATCGAAAGGCTGGCCGGACAACACCTCCACCAAATAGCCCTGCACATCCACCGCCACGCTGTAATGCCACCGGGAGCCGGGTTGATACAGCAACGGAATACCGCCGAGCCGGGTGACCATTTCCTTGAGCGTGATATCGTCGTTGAGCAAGTCGGCTTCCACGTACATGCCGTCAACTTCCGAGCCGGAAAATATGCCGTAGGTAAGGCCGCCGGTATGCGCCATCAGTTGGCGCACGGTCATTGGGCGCTCCGCGGGTTCGGTGAGCAATTCGCCATTGTCATCGACGCCGGCCGCAACTTGCAGATCGCGCAATTCGGGAATATGCATCTCGACCGGATCCGACAGGCGGAATTTGCCTTCCTCGTAAAGCATCATCAGCGCCACGCCGGTGATCGGCTTGGTCATTGAGTAAATGCGGAACAGGGCGTCGTTGGTCATCGGCGCGCCGGCTTCGATATCGCGGTGGCCCGCGGATTCGAAATGCACGATCTTGCCGTGCCGCACAACCGCCGTGACCACGCCGGCCAGGCGGCCGTCATCGACCAGCCCCTGCATGGCGTCCGTCAGCCGCGCCAATCGCCCGGAGTCCATCCCCGCCTCTTCCGGGGCCGCCATGCTCAAATCCGGCACCGGCGCTGGCTCCGCCTCAGCCGGCGCCGCCGATCCCAAGTCCGGATTGCAGCCGGCGAGCAGCCCGAACGCGGAAAAAAACAAAATCAGCGGCCAAACCGCCCTCGTTCGCAAATTTTTCATCGTCGGTGGATTCCCAGGCAAAAAATAGGCCGCCACTCTACCCCATACCGGCCAGCCAAGCCAACACCGACCGCGGCAGCTCGCACATTGCGGCTATCCCACCCGGGCCGGAAGGAAAAAACTTGTGGATAGTTTTTCTAGTGCGAAAAGACTGGAAAGAATCGGTCGAAATGCGCGCGAGGCGCGGCAGGCTTACCCGTCCGAGCGGCGGCGGAGTTCCCAGAGTTTGGCGTATTTCATGAAGGCGTAGAAGGCAGCGTTCATGCTGGTGAGCAGGCCGTCGATGCCGTCGAAGACGTGCCCCTTCAGGAAATAGTGCTGATGGAAAGTCAGCGGGAAAATCACCAGCAGGAGCGGCAGGGAGACTTTGTCGCCGCGGTCGAATTTGTCTTGGGCGCGGGCGTCGCTGTAGCGGTTGGCTTTGGCCACGCGCTGACCGTAGGTGAGATTCTCGTGGTGCGAGATCGTGGCTTCGGTGTGGGCGATTTCGCCATCGATTTGAATGCTCTCGTGGACGCGGCGCTCGGGATAGTGGCCGGCGCTTTTGCGGAACAGCCGGATGAGCCGGTCCTTGCCGCCGGGATGCCGCGGCCTTTTGCCCCAGCGGTACAGAGTGCGGGTGGATTCCAGCGCATCAACCGAATTGGCGGCGACGGTCTCGCACGCCGCATCGATGAACTCGTCGCTGGGTATCTCGTCGGCATCGAGATTGAGCACCCATTCGTTGCGGCACAGCGACAGCGCATGACTTTTTTGCGCGGCGAAGCCGCTCCAGGGATGGTACGACACCCGCGCGTTGGGGTAGCCGCCGGCGATCTCGACGGTGCGGTCGCTGGAGCCGCTGTCGACGATCACCACTTCGTCGAATCGCTGCAGATGGTCAAGCGCCGCGGCGATGTTCGCCTCCTCGTTCAAAGTGATCATGTAGACGCTGACTGGGATGGTTTCCGGCATGTATTTAGTCCGCTTAATCACGGCAACGGTTTTCCGGCCCCCAAGCGGCGGCGATACGCGCCAACACATGGTCGGGCGTGAGCGAACTGAGACAATGGTAGTCATAGCGGCAGTGCCGAGCGTCACAATCTTCGGCGCAGGGTTTCTCTCCCCGCAACACCGCGCTTTGTTTTCCCAGCGGCGCCCAGATCGCTTCCCGGCTTGGGCCGAACAAAGCGAACACGGGCAGGCTCGTCGCCGCGGCCAGATGCATCGGGCCACTGTCGCAGCCGATGAACAAACGGCTTTGTTGCAGCAACGCCACCAGTTCTGGCAGGCTCAAACGGTTGCAGAGATTGATCGCCGGCGAAGCGGCGGATTGATGTTCGATGCCGGCGATGATCCCGGCATCGACACGACCGGCGCCAATCCAGACGACTTGGTAACCGAGGGCGGACAAACTCTGCGCCAGCTCGACGAAATGCTCTTGCGGCCACAGCTTGTAGGCAACGCTGGCACCCGGATGAACGATCGCCAGCGGCGCTTCCGGGGAATGGCCATCCAGCAGCGATCGCACACGCACGGAGATTTCCGGTGGGATGCGGAAATCAAGCTGGCTGGAAATTGTCCCGCCATGGGCGTAATCGCCGATGATCTGGCCGAAAGCGCTATAACGGTGGGCTAGGTAGTCCAATTCCAGCACTTCACTGTAAAACCAGCGGGCACGTTTCGCCGCCGGCCCAATCCGCCGCCGGCAGCCGCTGAACCGCGCCAGCGCGCCGGAAAACCGCTCCCCTTCCATATCGATCAGGCAATGCCCGCGATAGCCGCGCAATCGCCGCAGAAAACCCAGATAGTGCCGCAATCTGTGGCGCCGGCTGTTGTCGCGGGCGAGCTCCGCCCGAGGGTAGAACAAAGCCCGCGGCTCGATTCCCGGCAGCAGCGAAAGCAGCGGTCGAAAAGATTGGTCGAACACCGCCGCCGCCCCGGCGTGATTCCCCAACACCCGCAAAACCCAGGGTAGCCCAAGCACCAAATTGCCCAGATAATGGGTCGGAAACAGCAACAGCGGCGGTCGGGGCATAATGCGCTTTCAACTCGTCCCAAGTTGAACGGGCGAGCCTACCACGATGCGCGGACGGCATGAACTTTGGAGCGGGCGAAGATGAGCAAACCGAAAACCGTCGCCAACGATGCCGATGTCGGCACCTTCATCAAAGCGGTTGAAAATCCCCGGCGGCGCGCGGACGCGGCGACGCTCCTCGAACTGATGCGCGAACGGTACGGTTAAAGGCAAACCGCAAGTAGCCAAACCGCTGTTTGTTCTGAGCCGCGGCGCCGGTTCCTCAACCAAGCCGGCGCATTATTGCTTAAATTAGCGGTACAACTCGAACCCGGCCCGGTTCGCCATGCTTGGGCTTGGCGGAAGTCGGCTCGCGCGCGCAAACGGGCACACACGGGCGCGGGGGGAGAAAAGGCGTTTGGCGCGCCTGGGAAGACTCGAACTCCCGACCAACTGGTTCGAAGCCAGTTACTCTATCCAACTGAGCTACAGGCGCAAGAGGCGCTAATGTACAGTCTCGGCGCGCCGCTGGCAAATGGGACCCGCCATCCGGCGCAGGATCGGCGCTAATTGAAAATATCGAGGATGCGGCTGTACTTGAGGATGAATTGGCGGGCGTTTTCGCGCTCAATGCCGGAATTGGGCATGTTCAGTCCGCTGAACTCATCGACTTCGTTGTACACCAGATACAGGCCCGCATTGGCTGATTGCAGCCAAGCGAACCGAACATTGGCCGCGACCAGGTCGTCGCGGTCGTTGTATTGCACCAGTGTCTGCAACGAGATGTTCGGCGTGAACGAATACGATACCCGCAGGCGCGCCAAATTCACCATGAAATCGCCGTTGGCCACCGGCAGCGAGATATCGCTGCGGTTCCAGGAAACTTCGGTGCTGAAGCGTTCATCGAGTTGGTAGCGCAGTGTGCTGACGGTGCTCACCCGGTCGCCGCCGAAAAAGCCGCCGATTTGGCCGCGGATATTCACGCTCAGCGGTGCCGCCTGGTTGGTCCAGAATACCGGCTGCGCTTCGCTGTGCTCGTAGGTGCCCGCCGGCACCCACACCCCATCGACGATCTCGAACGGCTCGCGCACGCCCTCCAGGGTGAAATTCACGCCGGTATGAATTTCCATGCCGCTTTCGAATTCCCAATGGTTGTCCACGTGCAGAAAACCGGTCTCCTGGAGGCCGTCGAAACCCCAGTAGCCGCGATAGTTCATGTGCGGCCGCAATTCGTGCAGATTCCACCAGTCCTGGGGGCGGTAGTGGTAACGCCAGCCGGCGTCCCATTTGCGGAAGGCGCGGCGGGCCAGGAAACCGACCTCTGGATTGAAGTTTTCGCGAACTTCCGAGTAGCCGCCGTTCAAATTCCAGTCTTCGTCCTGGTAAGTGACCTGTAAGCCGCCCGCGGCATCGCGGCCTTGCAAATGGGGTGAGTCGGTGCGCGCCGCCCAGCCCGTGATCAAAGTCGTATCGCCAATGCCCCAGCGACCGTCCAGCGCCATGGTGCGGTTGTAGTCTCCGCCCGCGCCGGCTGCGACGGCCGAGCCGTCGCCATCGCGCTCTATGTACATCATGCCCACAGTGGAGCGGTTGCCGAGTTCTTGACTGAGGCGGGCCACGGAAAAATCGTTTTGCGAAATCAGCCCGTCCACGCTTTCGGTGCGCATTTGCAGCAGCCCGATATTGGTGTTGCCACCCACTTTGCCCGACAACCGGGCGCCGCCTTCAATCGGCAATTGCGTGCCGCCGGCGCCGACACCGATACGGCGGCTGAAGAACAACTCCACTTCGCGCGGATTGCCGATCGAAAACTGGCCAGCGTTTTCCAGAAAGAACGGCCGTTTTTCCGGGAAGAACAAACTGAAGCGGTCGAGGTTCACCTGCAATTCATCGGCTTCGACTTGGGCGAAATCGGTATTGTAGGTGCCGTCGAGCACCAAGCTCGGGGTGATCGTGTATTTGAAATCGAAGCCCAATTCCTGTTCGTTGACGGTGCCCGCCGCGATGGCGCTGCCGCGTTCCGCGGAACCGAGCGCATAGGGTGTGAATTGCAGGGCGCGGCGGCTGGGCACCTGGACACCGGCTATCGTGCCGGCCTCGGAAACGCGGTTGATATCGAATTGCCGCTCCAGGGGCGCCCAAAAGGCGATTTCGTTGTTGTGGCGGATATTGCGCTGAAAATTGATACCCCAAGTCTGTTCGGGGCCGGTGCCGTAGCGCAACGAGGAAAACGGAATTTCCATTTCCGCGCTCCAGCCCTGGTTGTGGATGCTCGCTTCGACTTCCCAAGCCGTGTCCCAGTTCACGTTGAAGCCGCTGCCGGGGCCGCGGAAACAGCCGGCTCCTTCATTGGTGACTTGGGCGTCGTATTGCAGCCCGGCGGGATTGGTGCCGAAAACAAAGCCGTTCTGGCGGTCGAGCAAGCCGTCGATGATGACGCGGAAGCTGTCGGTCTCATCAAGCGGCGAATCGCGTCTGCTGTCGGTGACGATTATCCGGGACGGGTCGGATTCGTATGCGGTGACACCAATGTAAAGCGCGTCTTCGGTGTAGCCCACCCGCACTTCGGTGCGCTGGGTCGCCGGTTGGCCCTCATCCGGGCGCACCTGCCAGAATCCCGCGGCGGGCGTTGCGCCTTCCCAAGCGGCATCGCCGGCGATCACGCCGTCGAGGTTGGGAGGCTGGCCGAGTGGATACGCCGTGGTCGATGGCCGCACCGGTCTTTCCGCGAACTCCGATTCCTCTTGCTGGGCATCGGTACCGGAGGCGGCAAACGCCAACAGGGGAACAGCCAATGCGGCACTCAGTGTCGCTCCATAACGAATAATCCTCATTTGCACCTCTGAGCGGGGTCTGCGGATTGCGCGGGCAATCGCCGGATTCCAAGAAGAAAACGGCGAAGAAGGTTAATGCGGACGGGGCCAACCGACAAGGCGGGAAAGGTGACAAATATTGTCGCCGCCGAGGCCCCCCGCACCGGCCCGGCCGACGGCGCGGGGACGGGAATCGACTTGAACGGAATCGGTATCGGCGGACGCTAGCGCGGTTATTCGCCCTGCACCACTTCGTTGCGCAGCACGCCGATGCCGGACAACTCGACCTCATAGACGTCGCCGGGCACCATGGCGCGGGTGCTGCCCATGGTGCCGGACCAAATCATATCGCCCGGTTCCAAGGTGAAGAAGCGCGAGATATAGCTGACCATCTCCTCCATGCCGAAGATCAGGTCGGAGGAGTTTTCGCTCTGCACGACTTCGCCGTTGTGGCGACCGGTGATCTGAATATCGCGGTAGTTGGCGTCTTTGTACAGCACCGGGCCGACGGCGTTGAAGCCCCGGCTGCCCTTGCCCCGCACCCATTGGATGTCGCCGGCCTGCCAAGCGCGCTCGCTGACATCGTTGCCGGCGGTGACGCCGAAGATGTATTCGTGCGCATCTTCCACCGCCACGTTCTCGGCGCGCTTGCCGATGACAACGGCCATTTCCGCTTCGTAATGCAGGTTCTGCGATCCGGCCGGCCGCACGATGGGGTCTTCCGGGCCCACCAAAGAACTCGAAGGCACGATGAACAGGCCCGGCTCCTCGGCCGGGTCGCCGTCGATATGGCTGCGGAAGTTGAACGCGGTCATGAAAATCTGGTTCGGCGCGACGGGCGCCTCAAGCTTCACTTCGCCGCGATCATGCCAGACACCGGTATGCTCCATGGTCGCGTAAGGGGCGCCTTCGAGCTGCCACACCTCGTCGCCATGCAGCATGCCCCAATGAACCTCGCCGCCGTCTTGGGAGTAGCGGACGAAGATTTCCGGCTCCGGTTGCACGTCTTGCGCGAGCGCCGACGCGCCCAACAGGGCGCAGGCCGCGACGGCCGGCAGGGAATGCAAACGAATCATGTTCGGTCTCCTATGGCGCGGAAAGCTCCCGCGGGTGGGAAACCTCGGATGCTAAGCCTGTGACCGGTCGCGGTCAACAACAATTCTCCCGTCCCGTTGACGCGGCCACGCAAGGCGTTGACCGCCACCGGCAGCGCCGTGCTATCGGCTATTCTGCCAAAGCTGGCCAAAAATTATCACCAAGCACGATCGCCGACAAAGCGCGCAGCTCCAGGCCACGCGATCGTCACCGTCCGCTGACGCGAATGGTTACGATATCGAGATCGTGGTACTGCTGGTGGTTTACCGACGAGGCCGCGTGCCGCAGCAGCCGCAGGGAAATTTCCCGACCGGCGGAAGGCTCTGATGGGCCATCCTTCACCACCGCGAGCAGATCCTGAATGTTTTCGCCGCCCGGCGACGCGATAAACTCCAGCACGGCATCCTGCCCGTCCCGATACACCTCCAATCTTAGGGAACGCGGCGGACGGGAATCGCCATTGTCGCCGATCAAGGTCAGCAGCGCTTCCTCGCTGGCGAGTTCGAGCCGGCTTTCCACCAAATTGCCCATGCCGTTGCGCGCCGCGAAATGCGCCAGAAACTCGCGGATCGATGGCAGATTCGAGACCGCCAGCGGCAACTCGAGCTGGCGGCGGCGCGGCGCCGTGGCCATGACAAACAGATTCATGAGAATGGCGCAAAGACCGCCGGAAGTCATTCCGTTTTGCAGCAGGCCGCCCGCGAATTGGGCGGACAACTCGGGGAAAATCACGCCATTTTGAAACCCCGCACCAAGCCAGAACGATACGCCGACGATCACCGCGTCCCGGTAATCAACGCCGGCCTGAACCACGACTTTCATGCCAAGCACGAACAGCATCGCCAGCAATACCGTGGTGTAAGCCGCCACAACGGGCCCGGGTATAGCGAGAATCAGGGCCAGGAATTTCGGCGAAAACGCCAGCAGAATGAAGATCAGGCCAAGGGCGATGCCAACCCGGCGAGAAGCGACGCCGGTGAGTTCGGTTACGGCGACGCTGGTGGAGTAAGTGGTATTGGGCACCGTCCCCACCAACCCGGACAGCAGATTGCCCATTCCGTCCGCGGCCACCGCGCCCTGCACCGAACGGAAGTCCACGGCCCGCGGGCGGCGCCAGGACACATCCTGAATCGCGACGGAATCGCCGATGGTTTCAATCGCGCCGATCAACGTTACGAAGATAAACGCCGGCAGCAGGGTCCAGAATACCGGACCGAATTCGAAGCTGACGCCGGGCCAACCCGCGGTCGGCGCGCCAATCCAGGCGGCTTCGGCCACGCGGCCGATATCGTACAGCCCGAAAAAGCTTGAAATCAGCGAACCGACTACGACTCCGATCACCATCGCCCAAAGGCGCAGCGCACCGGTCGCCTTGAGCGCGATCATCACCACCACCGCCAGCGTCGCGGCGGCGCTCACCGGTGCCGCCAACGGCGCCGCCGTGACCGGCACATCGTCAAGCATATCGAAGATGATCGGCATGACCGTCACCGCGATCAGCATGATGACCGTCCCGGACACCACCGGCGTCAATATCCTGCGCAACAGCGAAAGCCGCGCCGACAACAAAAACTGGAACAGGGAAGAGGCGATGATCAGGGAGGCGAGCACCGCGGGCCCGCCCTCCGCCAAAGCGGTGACGCAAACCGCGATGAAGGCGCCCGAGGTACCCATCGCCAAGGTGTAACCGGCGCCGATTCGGCCAAGGCGGACCGCCTGCAGGGTAGTGCTCAATCCGCTTACGATGACCGCCGCGAATACCGCCCAGTTCAAATAGGCTTCACCGGTGCCGGCGGCGCGGACGACGATGGCGGGCGTCAGCACAATGCCGGCCACGGTGAGCAGGGCGAGTTGTAGGCCCAAGCCCAACGCCAAGCCGCCGGGCGGGTTTTCATCGGGTTCGAAGCGGATCCCGGTGCGCTGCGCGGCGGCGTTTTTGCTCATCGTCGCTTCCTCGACCGGCGCTTCGGAAGGCCCGCGCCCGACCCAATCCCGCCGCTGAACGCCTTATCTAAATCTCGTTGCGGCCTGCGAATTGATTGATGTAATCGGCCGCCCGGAAGGCCAGCGCCATGATTGTCATAGTGGGCTGGCCGCGGCTCGAAGTCACCAGCGAGCTGCCGTCGCAGAGAAATAGGTTGGGCACATCGTGGCAGCGGTGGAAAGGGTCGATCACCGAGCTGGAGGGATCGTCGCCCATGCGGCAGGTGCCAAGCAAATGGGATGCCCCCTCCTGTCCATTCTCTGGATAGCTCGCATCGATTTTCAAAGCGCCGGCGGCCTCCATCAACTCCACCGACCGATTCATAAAGTAACGCATGGTTGCCAGATCGTCGGGATGGTCTTGGTAGGTGCAGCGGATCGCCGGCCGACCCCATTTGTCGCGCACTTCCGGGTCGAGGGTGATGTTGTTGGAATCCAGCGGCAGCGACGTTGTGTGGCCGTCGAAGGCGGCGCTGTGGGTGAATTCCTCCCGCAGCCGCGATTTGTATTCGGCGCCCCAGGTCGGCCCGTCGAACAGGTTGCCGAGCAGCGCCGAATCCATCGGCGTGCCGCTGCGCACCGGATGCCGTCCGTCGATGCCGCCGCCGCCGTAAAAGCCCTCGGAGGGATCGATCTCGTAGAAGTCGTGTACCACCCGGGTCGCCGGAATGCTCTTGTAGGCGTTGACGGGTTCCGGGAACAATCCCGCCACCGCGCTGTAGCCGTTGAACATCAGGTTGCGGCCGACGTAGCCGCTGCTATTGGCGAGGCCGTCGGGAAAGCGCGCCGACTCGGACAGCAGCAGCAGCCGCGGGGTTTCGGCGCCGTTGGCGCAAACCACCACGGCCCGGGCGCGCTGGGACTGCTCGGTGCCGTCGCGTTCCCAATAGACCACTTCGCTGGCGCGGCCGGCGGCATCAGTTGCCACCCGCGCCGCGGTGCAATGGGTGCGCAATTCAAAGTTGCCCGACTCCAGTGCGGCGGGAATCATTGCCGCCATGGTCGATGATTTGGCGTTCACCTCGCAGCCGAAGCCCAGACAGAAACCGCAATGAATACAAGCTGGTCGACCATTGTGGGGTTGCGACAGAATCGCCACCGGCGCCGGATAGGCGGTGTAGCCGAGCGCGCGGGCGCCGCGCTCGAGCAAGACATCCGAGCCCTTCACCGGCATCGGCGGACAGGGGTAATCCCGCGAGCGCGGCGGATCCCAAGGTCCCTGCAAACCGGAAACGCCTATCTCCCAATCGACCCGCGAGTAATACGGCTCAAGGTCTTCGTAGCGGATCGGCCAATCGACGAAATTGGTCCCGGCGACCGGGCCACGGACGCTGGCCTCGATGAAATCGATAGGCCGCAGGCGCCAGAAATTGCCGGAAAAATGCAGGCTGCTGCCGCCGACGTTGTGGGCGTAGTCACAGATGCTGTCGAGCACCACGGCGGTTTCGTCCGCGGTTTTGCGGAAGGTCTGCGGATGCCCCTGGCGCTGATTCCAGGTCATATCGTGGTTGTGGAATATGCTCCATTCGTCGTGGCGGAAATCCGCCGCCTGCAGATGCGGACCCTGTTCGAGCAATACCACCGAATGGCCCGCCCCAGCGAGTTCCTTGGCGATGATGCCGCCGGCGGCACCGGAGCCGACGATAACGAAATCGACTTCCTCGCGGGTCGGAAAAGAAGCACCGGCCACGGCTATTGCCCCCCCTGGTTCATATAGTCTTCGTCATAAAAGCCGAACGGCGGCTGCCACACGCTGCGGGGATCGTAACCGATTAGTTCATAGCCGACGCCGTCGCGGTTGCCGCCGTATTCCGGCAGAGCGAACATGCCGGCCACGGTGAGATAGCGGATGGTGGCGAAAAACTCAGTGGTTTCGATTTGCCGCAGCAATTGATCCTGCTGCCCGGCTTCAAGCAGCGAGAATTGTTCGGTTTGGAATTCGGCGGCGGCGCGTTCGCGCAAGTTCGCCAAACCTTCGCGCAGTAGCCGCAGCTCCGTATCGCGCTGATCGCCGAGCACCGCATCCATGAAATGCACGACCCCCGCCTGTCTGGCGCCCGGAGTATCGTCCGGCGGAATGATGCGGTCGGCGATGGCGGCGAACTCTTCCGCTTCTTCGCCGCCGAGCAGTTGCAGGCCAATGCCATCAAGTTGATTTCGCGCTGCCCGCGAACATGCGGCCAGCAGCGCCGGCGCACTCAATACGATCACCGAACGCGGCAGCGCCGCCAAGCCGTTGCGCAACAGCGAACGGCGGGAAATCGTGCGCAATACCATGAGGAGATTCCTCCAAACCACCCACCCGGCGGACGAATCACTTGCTTCGCGGGGTCACCCGCGGCTCGCCCAACGCCACCCCCCTAACTATAGCACAGCGCCACAGCGGCGATGGTTCCGGGCCGCGCACTTTGGTTACCCCGGTTCGCCGACTCGTTCCCGCCCACGCGGTTTCATCGCCTGGCCATTGCCAAGGCCGCGGAGTCCGGCCAAGATGGTCCGCGTCAAACATGATCCCGCACCGGAGCACGATTATGAAATCAGGCAAACTTTTCAGCGCATCCCTTCTAACCGCCGCGCTTTTCGCTTACGGCACGAGCGCGGCCGAGACCCTTACCCTGGTCATCGAGGATATCCGCGAAGCCAGCGGCACGGTGAATGTGCAAATTCTCGCCGGTCAGGCCCAATTCGACGGCGAGGCCGAGGGCGGCGCTCCCGCGCGGCAGCTCAGCGAAGCGGCGGCGGAAGGCTCGATCACCCTCACCATTGAGGATTTGCCGCTTGGGGAATACGCCGTCAGAATCATGCACGATGTCAATGGCAACGGCGAACTCGACAGCAATTTTGTCGGCATACCCTCCGAACCCTTCGCGTTCTCGAACAATGCCCGGGGCAGCTTTGGGCCGCCCGACTGGGAGGCGGTGCGCTTCACCGTCGAAGGCGAAACAACCCAAGTGATCAGACTGAATCATTAGTCCCACAGTCACCGGCAAGCGGAAAACCGAATCAATCGGTCCGCCGCCGGCTCGGAGGATCAAACCATGCAACGACGACAATTCTCGCAACTGCTGGCACTGCTGGCCTGCCCCTGGCCCATCGGCACGCTGGCCCAGGCGGGTGCCGACGACTGGGCCGCGCTGTTCGCCGAAGGGCTGCGCGAACTGCCGTGGCTCGCCGCTTGGGGCAATATCGACCGCGACCACTACGCAGGCGACGCGGCGGTCTCCGGCCGCTGGCCGGAAGAACTGCGCGGCACACTCTACCGCACCGGGCCAGCGCAGCACGAAGTCTTCGGCTACCGCAACCATCACTGGTTCGACGGCGACGGCATGGTACACGCCTACCGCATCGACGGCGGCGTGCGGCACCAAGCGAGGCTGGTGGAAACCGCCAAAGTGAAGGCAGAGCGCGCCGCCGGGCGGGCCCTCTATCCCGGCCTGATTGCGGCACCGCCGGATATGGCCGGGTTACGGGGGCCGGACGATTTAAATCTGGCCAACACCAGCGTGCTACATCACCACGGTCGACTGCTGGCGCTGTGGGAGGCCGGCAGCCCCTACGAGATCGACGCCGCGACGCTGGAGAGCAAAGGCCCCTACGCGTTCCCCGAGCCCGGCGGCGGATCAAGCATGGCGGGCGTGCCCTTCTCGGCGCATCCCCGGGTGGATTCCGACGGCGGCGTTTGGAATTTCGGCTACGCTTCGGCGGCGGGGCTGATCGTACTTTGGCATATCGGCGCCGACGGCGGACTGCGCAAAGCCGGCAGAATCACGGTGGAGCCCATGACCATGCCCCACGACTTCGTCGTCACGGAAAAACACTTGGTGCTGCTGCTGCCGCCATTTCATTACCAGTCCGACTCCGACGCGATTGGTTTTCTCAGCCGGCACGAATGGCAGCCGCAAGACCCCTGCCGCGTGCTGATAGTAGACAAGAACGATTTCGCCAACCATTATTTCCTGGAACTTCCCGCGCAATGGATTTTCCATTTCGGCAACGCCTGGGAGGACGAAGCCGGCGTCATCCGCTTCGACGCGGCGCGGGCGGAAGATCCGGGAGTCATGACCGGCACTTTCGCCGCCATCATGCGCGGCGAAGCTCTCTACCGCAGCCCGGCACGCCATTACGCCTATCGGCTGGACACCCGCGCCCGCACGATTAGCGAGCAGCCAATGCTTGAGGCGGGTGTGCATTCGGAGTTCCCCTGTGTGGACCCGCGGTTGAGTTGCCGCCGCTATCGAAAACTCGTGTTTCTGTCGCAGAACGCCGCCGCGGCGGCGGCCCACGGCACTTTGGACGAAGTCAGCTGGTTCGATCTCGAAACCGGCCGGCGCGAGTTTTACCGCTATCCGGAATCCCAGATCCCGGAAGAGCATCTGTATTTGCCCCGGCCCGGCGCCGTGCCGGAAAGCGGCGGCTGGATTCTGGGCACAGCCCACGACTGGCTCGCCGGCGCCCAGATCATCAATTTGTTCGATGCCGAGCGAGTTGCGGACGGTCCGCTGGCGACCGGGCGGCTGCCCTACGCCATTCCGCTGGGACTACATGGCAAATTCGTGGCGGGGTGACGATTTGCGCTTCGCGGGATTCATACAAGTCGGGATATTCTGTGCGGCCATCGCGCTGCTGGTGTGGTGGCTGATCGATTTCGACATCGGCTATTGGCGTGTGCTGGCGGTTTCCCTGAGCATCGGCTGGTCGGTGCAAATCACCGCCAAGTTGCTGCGCGAGCGCGTACAGCGGCGGCTCGGCCCCTGGCTGACACCGATTCCCGTGGTCGCGGTCGGACTCGCGGCGGGCTTGCTGCTCGGCGGCACCCTGGTGGCGGGACAGCCGCTGCGCTTCTTTTCCCAAGACTTCGGCACTTTGGCGCTGGGGCTGTTTTTCGGCATCACGGGATTTCTGATCTTCGGCGCCCAGGAACGGCTGCGCCGGGCCGGCGAACTATTGGCCGCCGCCGAGCTAAAACGGTCGCAACAGGAGAAACTGCTCGCCGAGACCGAGTTGAAACTCATGCAGGCGCAAATCGAGCCGCACTTCCTGTTCAACACGCTGTCCAACATTACGCAGCTGATTCGCGGCAACCCGGAGTTGGCGGTGACCACGCTGGAGAATCTCACCACCCTGCTGCGCGCTTCGCTGGCGCGCACACGCTCGGCGGAAAGCACGCTGGGTCAGGAGATCGATTTCGCCAAAGCCTATTTGGCGATCCAGGCCACCCGCATGCGGGGGCGTCTGCGCTATCGGCTGGATCTCGCCGACGACTTGCGGGCGGTGCCGCTGCCGCCACTGCTGATTCAACCGCTGCTGGAAAACGCGGTGCTCCACGGCATCGAACCGGAACCCGAAGGCGGCGAAGTGCGGTTCAGCGCGCGGCGGGACGACGGCGAACTATTGCTGCGCGTCAGCGACAACGGTGCCGGCATCGAGGAAACCGGCGCAGCCGGCGGCACCGGCCTGCGCAATGTTCGCGATCGCCTGCGCCTGCGATATGGCCCGCAAGCCGCACTGGAACTGCGTCCCGGCAAACCCCGGGGGCTCGATGCCCTGATCCGCATTCCGGCGCCGGCGACTTGACCATGGGCCGCGGCGATTCGCCAAAATTAGCACTTGGGCGAGGACGGCTCCAGAGCCCATCTCCGTTCCGCGCCAGCACCGCTCGGGACACAATGGCGGCGGCCCCATGACCAGCGCTTTGATTCTCGAGGACGAGCCGCTGCTGGCCGAGCAATTGCGCGACAAACTGGCGGCGCTTTGGCCGGAACTCGAAATCGTCGGCATGCCCCGGGAAGGCCGCGAAGCCCTGCGCCTGGCGCGGGAACTGCGGCCGGATATCGCCTTTCTCGATATCCGGCTGCCCGGATTGTCCGGGCTCGAGGTCGCCGCCGCGCTGCCGGCTCAAATCAAGATTATCTTTGTTACCGCCCACGACGAATTTGCGTTGGAAGCCTTTCGCGCCGCCGCGGTAGACTACCTGCTCAAACCAGTCGGGGACGAACGCTTGCGCGCCACCATCGCGCGCCTGCGCGACGCTCCGGGGCAGGACCGGAACGAATTGCTCGGCTTGCTGCGGAGGCTCGGCGCCGCGCCCACGCCGCCGCATTTGCAATGGATTCGCGCCGGACTCGGCGCCACCACCGTGCTGGTGCCGGTGGACGACGTGGTGTATTTCCGCGCCGAAGCGAAATACACCAGCGTCGTCACCCGGGAACGCGAACATCTGGTGCGCCGCGCCATCAGCCAACTCGAGTCGCAACTCGACCCGGACCAATTCTGGCGCATCCACCGGGGCATTATCGTGCGCGTTAGCCAGATCGTTTCCGCCAGCCGCGACCTGCGCGGCCGCTACCTGCTCAGCCTCCGGGACCGCCCGGAAAAACTGCGCTCCAGCCAAGCCCATAGCCATCTGTTCAAGCATATGTGAGCACCGTGCCGGCGCATTTCCCGCCAAGTCGCCCGGCGGGTTCAGGGCGGCGACCCAAGCGCGAATAGGGTCATGCCTTGGGCCCAAGGCTGTCGGCAAAGACAATTCGCTGCGTGCGGAAATGCGGGAGCGTGATGCTGAGCTGCGGCAAGATATGAATCGGGAGTTCACCACTACCCGCGCCGCCATCACCGGGTTGACCGAACGCTTGAGTCGCGTTGAAACGCTGCTCGAACAGGGAAATCGGCCCGACGGCAGCAATGCCGCCCGCATCGACCCCGGGGAGGAGAGTCGAAATACTCGCGCGCTTTCCTTCGTCCCGGCGGGATTCGCCGGGCGATAATCACCCACCGGTTCCAGTCCTGCAGGCGGAATCGAATGCCCGAGCCGGGGTCAACCCGGACAACACTTTGCGCAAGAACCGCCCGGTGTGCGACGCGGGATCTTCGGCCACCTGTTCCGGCGTGCCGCAGCTGACCACGCGGCCGCCGCCGCTGCCGCCCTCCGGTCCAAGATCGACGATCCAATCCGCCGTCTTGATCACGTCGAGATTGTGCTCCACCACCACAATCGTGTTGCCGTGGTCGCGCAATCGGTGCAGGACTTTCAGCAGCTGGCGAATATCATGGAAATGCAACCCCGTGGTGGGCTCGTCGAGAATGTACAGCGTGCTGCCGGTATCGCGCTTCGACAGCTCGCGGGACAACTTCACCCGCTGCGCCTCGCCACCGGACAAAGTGGTTGCCGCCTGGCCCAAGCGGATGTAGGACAGGCCCACATCCATCAGCGTCTGCAATTTGCCCGCGAGCGAGGGGATCGCGTCGAAAAATTCCCGCGCCTCCTCCACCGTCATATCGAGCACTTGATGGATATCCCTGCCCTTGTATTTCACTTCGAGCGTTTCACGGTTGTAGCGCTTGCCCCGGCAAACATCGCAGGTGACATAGACATCCGGCAGAAAGTGCATTTCCACCTTGATCACGCCGTCACCTTGACAGGCCTCGCAGCGGCCACCCTTGACGTTGAAACTGAAACGGCCCGGCTTGTAGCCGCGGACGCGGGCCTCGGCGGTGGCGGCAAACAGCTCCCGCACCGGCGTGAACACGCCGGTATACGTCGCTGGATTCGAGCGCGGTGTGCGGCCGATGGGGCTTTGGTCGATATCCACCACCTTGTCGAGCCACTGCAAGCCGCTGACCGACTCATGGGGCGCCGGCGTCAGCGACTGGGCCCGGTTGAGGCGCATCGCGGCGATTGGATACAAAGTATGATTGACCAAGGTCGATTTGCCGGAGCCGGAAACGCCCGTGACGCAGGTGAACAGGCCCAGCGGCAGTTGGACATTGATGCGCCGCAAGTTATTCCCCGAAGCGCCCTTGATCACGAGCATTCGCTTGGCGTCGCCCGCGCGCCGGCGCTCCGGCGCCGCGATGACCTCCTCGCCGGAAAGGAATTTTCCGGTAATGGACGCCGCGCAGCGCTCGATCGCTTCCACCCTTCCCTGGGCGACCACCTCGCCGCCGTGGACTCCCGCGCCCGGCCCGATGTCGATCACATGATCGGCGCTGCGGATGGCCTCTTCGTCGTGCTCGACCACGAGCACCGTATTACCCAGATCCCTCAGACGCAGCAAGGTGCGCAGCAGGCGGCCGTTGTCGCGCTGATGCAGGCCGATGGAGGGCTCGTCGAGAATGTACATCACGCCCACGAGTCCGGCGCCGATCTGGCTGGCCAAGCGGATGCGCTGGGCTTCGCCGCCGGAGAGGGTCTCGGCGCTGCGGCTCAGGGTCAGGTAATTCAACCCCACGTCCACCAGGAATTTCAGCCGCTGCCGCAGCTCCTTCAAGATTTTCTCGGCGATGCGCGCCTGCGCGCCGCGCAAATTCAACTCCTCGAAATAGCGCGCCGACCGGCCCACGGTCATATCCGTGATCTCGGGCAGGCTGCGCCCATCGATAAACACATGGCGGGCGTCGCGGCGCAGCCGCGCGCCACCGCAGTCCGGGCAGGTCTGAAAGCTGAGAAAGCGCGACAAGTCGCTGCGCACGCGATCGGAATCGGTTTCGCTATAGCGCCGCTGGATATGGGGCAGCACGCCTTCGAACAGCCGCCGGCGGGTGTAATTCATGCCCTTGTCGTTGACGTAGCGGAACTCGATAACTTCGCCCTTGCTGCCGTGGAGAATGATCTCCCGATGGCGTTCGCTCAGACGCCGGAACGGCGTGGCGAGATCGAAACCGTAATGCAGCGATAAAGCCTGCAATTGCGAGTAGTACCAGAAGTTGCGCGGCTCCCAGGTGGGAATTGCCCCTTGCGCCAAACTCCGTTCCGAGTCGGTGACGATGCGCGATTCGTCGAAAAACTCGCGCACGCCGAGGCCTTCGCAGGCCGGGCAGGCGCCCGCCGGATTGTTGAAGGAAAACAGCCGCGGTTCGAGTTCGCGGATGCTGTGGCCGCAGTGGGGGCAGCCGAAGCGCGCCGAAAACACCAAATCCGCCGACCCCTCTCCAGCGTCGATTTCGGCGACCATGGCCAAGCCTTCGGCCAAGCCGAGGGCGGTTTCGAAGCTTTCCGCCAACCGCTGGGCTTGCTCCGGCCGCACCCGCAGCCGGTCCACAACCACTTCAATCGAGTGCTTTTTGTTTTTGTCGAGCTCCGGGGGATAGTCGATTTCGCAGACCAAGCCGTCCACCCGCGCGCGGATGAAGCCGCCGCCGCGGAGCTCGTTGAATACATGGAGATGTTCGCCCTTGCGCTCGCGCACCACCGGCGCCAGCACCATGACCCGCGTTCCTTCCGGCAGCGCCAGCACCTGATCGACCATTTGGCTGACGGTTTGGGCCCTCAGTTTCACCTTGTGCTCCGGGCAGTAAGGCTCCCCGGCGCGGGCGAACAACAGCCGCAGATGGTCGTGGATTTCGGTGATCGTGCCGACGGTCGAGCGGGGATTGTGGGAGGTGGATTTCTGTTCGATGGAAATCGCCGGCGACAGGCCTTCGATGTGGTCCACATCGGGCTTTTCCATCATCGAAAGAAATTGCCGGGCGTAGGCCGACAGCGATTCGACATAGCGCCGCTGGCCTTCCGCGTACAGGGTGTCGAAGGCCAGCGAGGACTTGCCCGAACCGGACAGCCCGGTAATCACCACGAGTTTGTCCCGGGGAATGCTGAGGTCGATATTTTTCAGGTTGTGGGTGCGGGCGCCCTTGACGACGATAGAGTCCATTGCATGCTCGACGGCGAAGTCAACGGCGGATTATCCGCCAAGCCCCCAATTCGGGCAAACCGGCGCGCCACTTCCCAATGGACCCTCGACACCCCGGCGGCGGACCGCGCCCAAACCCGGCGACCGGGTGCGGGCGAATTTGTTCGGCAAAAACTACGCGGCTTTCCACGCAATGGGTTAGACTTGCGGCGGTACTCATTCAGTCCGTTTTTTTGGAGGTAGAAGTGGCAGGTCGCGGAATCAACAAAGTAATCCTGATTGGAAATCTCGGCAGAGACCCCGAAGTTCGTTACACGCCCAGTGGCACCGCGATCGCCAATGTCGCTTTGGCAACCAGCGACAGCTGGAAGGACAAAAACACCGGCGAAAGGCAGGAGCGGACGGAATGGCACCGGGTGGTGTTTTTCAGCCGACTGGCCGAAATTGTCGAACAGTATTTGAAGAAAGGCGCCAAGGTGTACGTCGAAGGCCGGTTGCAGACGCGATCTTGGGAGCAGGACGGCATCAAGCGCTATTCCGCGGAAATCGTTGCCAACGACATGCAGATGCTGGATTCCCGCGGCGATGGCGGCGGTGGTGGGTTCGAATCGCGGCAGCCGCCTCCAGTCGCCGGCGAGCGGGAAAAACCGGCGACCGAAAAACCGGCGTCGTCCGCCTTCGACAATTACGATGACGACGACGATATCCCGTTCTGACCGGTGCCCCGCGGAAAAATACGCAGTCGTCGCGGCGCTTTGATGAAGCTGTTTCTCGTCGGTGCCAGAAGTCCCACCGGCAAGGCGCTCACCAGCGTTCTGCGGCGTCGGAGAGTTCCGTTTCTGGCGCCGGCGGAGAAGCACTTCACCCCGGACAACGCCTCGACCATCGCCGCGATGATCGGTGAGTACCAGCCAACCCAACTGATCAATCTGGCGGATTTCATCTCCGGCAACCACAGCGCCCTGAAGCGCGCCCAGTTCATGGCCGAGCGCTGCCGCACCATCAACGCGCAACTGCCGGAGGTTCTCGCCGGAATTTGCGGCCGTCTGGAAATTCCGCTGCTGCATCTCTCCAGCAGCTACGTTTTTAACGGCGGCAAGAGACTCGCCTATGGCGAACACGATGAGCCGCGCCCAACCGGCATCTACGGCCGATGCTCGCTGGATGGGGAAAGGCACGTGCGGGAACTGCCGGAGCACATCGTGCTGCGTCCCGGCTGGCTGTTCGGCCCCCACAAGTGCGGCTTGATCAAATCGTGGATTCGCGCCGGCAAACGCAACAAGGGCGAGATCGATGTCTGGCGGCGGCGCCTGAGCCCCACCAGTACCGAGGATTTGGCCGGCGCCATTCTGGCGGTTTGCCAACAGGTGGACTGCGACGCCGAGGTTTGGGGCACCTATCACTACAGCGGGCTCACGCCAAGTTGGGAGAGGGATGTCGCCATGCTCGCCCTGGAATGCGCCGCCGGCTACGATGAAGAAATGTACGCCCTGCTGCCCCGCGTGAATTTGACTGAAAAAACCGTCCGCGCACCGGAAGTTTTCAATTCGGTGCTGTCCGGTAAAAAATTGTTCGATACCTTCGGCATCCAGGCCAAAAGCTGGGAAGAACAGCTGCGGAAAACCGTGCACTCGCTGTACCAACCGGCCAAACAGGCCGTGGCTTGAGTCGAACCGTGGACGAACAGCGGCTGGGCGGCGAATCGTCCCAATTCGATGGTGGCAATCCCGGCGGCGGACTCGCCCCCGTAGAAACCGCCCTTGGTTTGATCCTGGAAAGCGTCCCCCGAATCGCGGGCGGTGAGACCGTCGGCTTGCTGTCCGCCCGCGGCAGAATCCTGGCCGAAGACATCGCTTCCGCGACCGACGTGCCAAGCTTCGCCAACAGCGCCATGGACGGTTACGCGCTGCGAGCCGCCGATGCGCGAACGGTGCCGGTCACCTTGCCGGTGACGCGGCGCCTTGCCGCCGGTGGGGCGGGCGGCACTGAAGACGTGCTGCCGGCGGGCGAAGCGGCCCGCATATTCACCGGCGCAGCTTTGCCCGCGGGCGCTGACGCGGTGGCAATACAGGAGAATTGCCGCGCCGCCGACGGCGAAGTAACGATTCTCAAAGCCGCCGCGCCCGGCGACCATGTGCGTGCGGCGGGGAACGCCATCCACGCCGGCGAGCGGCTGTTCGAATCCGGCCACCGCTTGCTGCCCCAGGATATCGGCACACTCGCCTCCATCGGCCGAGCGGCAGTCGCCGTGCGCCGCAAACTGAAGGTGGCGTTGCTGGCCACCGGCGACGAACTCGCGCGCCCCGGCGAAACTTTGGCGCCGGGACAAATCTACAACGGCAATTTCTTCGCGCTGGCGAGCTTGCTGCAAGCCTTGCCGGTCGAGCTGATCGACCTCGGTACCGCCGCGGACAATTTGGCGGATACCCGGCGGTTGCTGGCGGAGGCGGCCGCCAAAGCGGACTGCGTCATTTCCACCGGCGGAGTTTCGGTAGGCGAAGAAGACCACGTCCGCGCCGCGGTGGAAAGGGCGGGCGAATTGCGCTTGTGGAAGCTCGCCATCAAGCCCGGCAAGCCGCTGGCTTTCGGCAAAATCCGCCACCCGGCCGAGCCGGACCGCCACACGGTATTTTTCGGCCTACCGGGCAATCCGGTTTCGGCCTTCGTCACTTTCGTCTTGATCGCGCGGCCGGCGCTGCTGCGCATGATGGGCAATGCCGCGCCCGGCGCCACCGGTTATCCACTGGCGGCTGGATTTTCCCGTCCGCCGACCGGAGCGCGGCAGGAATACTTGCGGGTGACGCTCACCCCCGGAGACGACGGCGAGTGGCGGGTCATCCCGGATGGCAATCAGAGTTCCGGTGCCGGTTCTTCCCTGAGCCGTTCCAGCGGCCTGCTCGTGGTGCCGCCACACACCGTGGTCGAACCGGGAAACCGCCTGATTTTTCTACCTTGGGAGCAATTGCTGGCATGATGAGCCCCCGGAGAGTACGGAGTTTGAGAGTATCGAGACGCGAGTCGGCAGCGGGTGGAGCCTTGCGGCGGACGGATAGAAGCCCCAAATTTCGCCCGGAACTTGGCAAGCTATGCGCATGAAGATTCGCCGAATATACCGCGTATCTGTGCTCGTCTTTTTGGCGGCCTGCGAATCGCGGGAGCCGGAGCCGCCGCCAGTGGTGGAAGGCGCCGGATTGCCCGAACTGCGCACGATTCCCGAACCGGAAGTCGTTGACGCCCTCTCGCCGGAGCTGCGGCGGCTGATCGCGGATATGCTGTTTTCCGGCCTGCAATCCCTCGACGCCGACCGATTGCTGGAACCGCGCTCCGACAGCGCCTACGAATACTTCCGCGAAGTGCTGCAAATTCAGCCGGACAACGAAATCGCCTTGGAGGGCATGCAAAGCATTGTTCAGCGGTATCTGGAGCTGGCCCTAGAAGCCGCCAACCGCGGCAATTTTGCCAACGCCGAAATCATGCTCGGACGGGCGGAGCTCATCGACGCTTCGCATCCCGGAATCGCTTCAACCCGCGCGGCGCTGGCGGCGGAACGCGATTCCGGCGATTTGTTTTTCCCCCTCGACGAGCGGGCTCTGCTGCGACGCGGCGAAGCCGTCCGCGGGCAGTTGGCGGAAATCGCCGCGCGGGTCAGGGAACTCGATGCTTTCACGCTCATCACCGCGCCCAACGACGAACTCGCGCGCTGGATCTATTCGACCATGCGCGGCTCCGTTCCCGGCTACCGGCTGCGCGGCAACATCGAAATATCGAATACCACGCTTATCCGCTTGCGCCTGCCCGCACCTTGATTGCAACCCGAGGCCGCCGCCGCTCGCGCCGAGCAATCCGCCCTATCGGACCAAGGTCGTACACTCCTTGGTGGCAACCCGCCGCCCCGCGCGGGCACCGACACGCCGTGGATAACCCTTCCGACCGCGACTGATGTAAACTAGCGGCCATGTTCGCCTGGATGAAACAAAAGCTGCTCGGCATTCGTGAGCGCATCCGCTGGCCAAGCGGCCTCCTTGGACGGGTATCGACTCGTGGCGGAGAACTCTTTCGCGGTTTGGCGACACTGAGCGGCAATAGTTTGGCGCGGCGCATCGCCCTGGGGGGACTGGGTGCCTTGCTGCTAATCGTGCTCGCGCTCGGCATCCTTTGGAGTTGGGAGCCGGACCCCTTTTCGGTGCGTTTGAACAGCGAGCAAAAACTGGCCGTGGGCGGCAATGACTACGTCGTCGGCGCCGCCACCACCGCCGCCATGATCCGCGTTGCCGAAACCCTCCTCGACAAACCCGGCGGTTATCTGACCAACGATATCGCGCCTCCCGGCATTTATCTCGACAATATCCCCAACTGGGAATTCGGCGCATTGGTGCAACTGCGCGATTTATCGCGGGCGATGCGGGAGAGTTTCAGCCGTTCCCAATCGCAATCGACCGAAGACCCGGACCTCATCGTCGCCGAACCGAATTTCCATTTCGACAACGACAGCTGGATTTTTCCGCGCACCGAAAACGTCTACGACGAAGCGGTAGACAGTCTGTATTCCTACTTGGCGAGAATTTCCGACCCGAACAACAGCGATGCCCAATTCTTCGCCCGGGCCGACAACCTCTCAGCTTGGCTGGAGGATGTGGGGTCCCGACTCGGCAGCCTGTCCCAGCGCCTCAGCGCCAGCGTGCGCCAAAACCGGGTCAATACGGATACCGCCGGCGAACCCGCCGCGGCCCAATCGACCCCCACGGACGCGGAAATCCAGGTGCGGACGCCGTGGCTCGAAATCGATAATGTGTTCTACGAAGCCCGCGGCACTACTTGGGCGTTGCTGCATTTCCTGCGGGCGGTGGAAATCGACTTCGCCGCGGTGGTCGAAGACAAGAACGCCGGCGCCAGCCTGCGGCAAATCATCCGCGAACTCGAATCCAGCCAGGCCAACGTGCGGTTCCCCATCATCCTCAACAGCTCCGGCTTCGGCACCTTCGCCAACCACTCCTTGACCATGGCCAACTACATCTCCCGCGCCAACGCCGCCATAATCGACCTACGGAATTTGCTTGAACAAGGGTGAGGCCCGGTCGGCGCAAGCCGACGAAAAGCGTAGCTTTTCAAGGGCCGAACGCCTTGCCAAGGATGGTAAGGCTGGGGCCAATCGAGGTCAGTAAACTCGCACCAGCGAAGGCAACACCCCACGCTCCGAAACCCCACACCCGCAATCACCCCCACCAAGTCCCAAGCAGGTGTTGTGGCTTCGATCCGTCGGAGCTAGAGGAAAAATAGCGATAAAACCATAATCCCTGTCGCTCCTATGAAAGAGATGGTAGAGAAAGTTGCTCATCGTCTCATTCTCTCGTCTGTCTAAGCCCGGAATACCTTCGAATTGAAAGCGCGGTATCCCACTTCTAATGTCGTCCCTTTCAGTCTCAGATAGAGTTGGAAGATCTGCATACAAACCCCAATTATTTATTGTTACTCGCAGATAATCTGGACGATATTCTGACATAGTCTCTCTTATCAAGTGGGCGACAGGTGCATAATATCTAACCCCAAATCCCGTATCATAACCTTCAGATATATCACTCCAGGATTATCCTTGATAAACTGAGCAACCCGTCTCACTAAATCTACCCTGTAGGGATCTACGACTCACAATCTAGATAATCTCTGCAATTCCTCATCATTGTATTTTCTTAAATCGTGCCTGCCTTCATTACCAAAGGGAAGGCAATAAGAGATTGCATTATATTCTTCTTCCCAACAAGCTGTTATGGGTACCAAAAGTGCTGCCGAGAGCAAGATTTGATAAAGGTTTTTCACATGAACCTCCTAAGCTTTCTGTTCAAAAAACCACTCAACGGTATTGCTAAATTCCATCATAAGCATGTTCAATTATCAGATTTTGCCAAGGAAGACAGCAGGCCCCCACCAAGCACAGCCCCAAAACCGCTAGAATTAGCCCTTTGCCAACCTGCGATCTCCCATGCCCCCCAGCCGCGACAACTGGCTTCCGGCCCTGACTTGGGCGCGGAGCTACACAGCCAAGGACCTGCGGCATGATGCCATCGCTGCTACCGTCGTGACGGTCATGCTGATCCCGCAGGCGCTTGGCTTGGCGCTTGTTGCTGGCGTGCCGCCTCAGGCCGGGCTGTATGCGGCCATGACCGGGCTGAGTGTCTATGCCTTGTTCGGCAGCAGCCGCAGCTTGTCGGTTGGGCCGGTGGCGATTTTGTCTTTGATGACCGCGGCCGCGCTTTCACGCTTGCCGCTGACCACGCCGGGCGAATACGCTGCCGCCGCGTTGACCTTGTCCTTCCTCACCGGGGCTCTGTTGCTCGCGGCGGGGGTCTTGCGGCTGGGATTTATCGCCAATTTCATACCGCGCCCGGTGCTGGTCGCTTTCGTTACGGCGTCGGCCCTGCTCATCGCGTTGAGCCAGCTGCAATTGCTGTTCGCCGTTCCCGTCTCCGGCAGCGACGCGCCAACCATGCTCGCTTCTCTGGGCGGCAATCTGGCCGAATCCCATTTGCCGACGCTGGGTCTCGGGCTGGCGGCGATTGCGTTTCTGGCGGTGTGCCGCGCCAAGCTGGCACGGCTGTTTGTGTGGATGGGGGCGCGGCGGGCGGCGGCCCGGTCACTCTCCCGCGGCGGGCCCATCGCGTTGGCGGCGCTGGCCATCTGGCTGAGTTGGCGGTTCGGCCTCGAACAGGCGGGAATCGCGGTGCTGGGGGAAATCCCCGCTGGACTGCCGGCGCCCACCATGCCGGATCTTTCGCCTTCCCTGCTTGGCGACCTGTTCCTGTCCGCCCTGACGCTGGCGATTGTGTGTTATGTGGAGTCGATTTCAGTCGCCCAGGCCCTGGCCGCCCGCCGCCGCCAAACCATCGAGCCAAATCAGGAGATGACCGGCCTCGGCGCCGCCAATCTGGCTGCTTCCTTCAGCGGCGGAATGCCGGTGGCCGGCGGCTTTTCGCGTTCGCTGGTCAATTTCGACGCCGGCGCCGCGACACCCGCCGCCGGTTTCTACGCCGCGGTGCTAATCGCCCTGGTCGTGCTTTTCCTGACGCCGGTGTTGTATTGGCTGCCGAAGGTTTGCTTGGCTGCGATCATCCTGGTCGCGGTTTACGCTCTGCTGGATTTCTCGATTCTGCGAAAATCCTGGCGCCACTCCCCCGGCGAATTCTTCGCCGTCGTCATCACCCTCGCCGCCACTTTCACCCTCGGCGCCGAAGCGGGAATTGGCGCCGGCGTGGCGACCGCCATCCTGCTGCATCTGTACAAGACTTCGCGACCCCACGTCGCCATCGTCGGACGCGTTCCCGGCACCGAACACTTCCGCAACATCAAACACTACCAAGTGGAAACCAGCGAGAAATTGCTCACTGTGCGTATCGACGAAGCGCTGTATTTCCCCAACACCCGCTATCTGGAAAGCCTGCTGTTCCGCTTGGTCGCCGAGCGCCCGAGCCTGCGGCACGTGGTGCTGATGTGTCCGGCGGTGAACGATATCGACCTCAGCGCCTTGGAGACCCTCGAAAGCATCAACGATGTGCTCGCCGATTCCGGCATCGCCCTGCATCTGTCGGAAGTCAAGGTGCCGGTGATGAAAATCCTCCAGGGCAGCCGCTTCTTCTCCCGCCTCAGCGGGCGCACCTACATGACGCAAAACCAAGCCTTCGAAAACTTGCGCTGAATCGCAGGCGGCTCTTCCTCGTTGCGAATCTGGCACAATACTCCATAATTGCAAGGATGATTGAGCGAAGTCTTCACCAATTCGTGCTTGACCGGCTGGCGCTGTTTCCAGCGGTCGCGCTGCTCGGGCCGCGGCAAGTGGGTAAAACCACGTTGGCGCGGCTGATTGCGGACGACCGCGACAGCGTATATCTCGATCTGGGAAACCCCCGCGAACGCCGCAAATTGGCCGATATCGACCAATATCTGGATGCCCACGAGCACCGGCTGGTTGTGCTGGAATTTCCCGGCTTGACGGAAAAATGGGCGATCGAAATCAAATCTGGATTCGCGCCCAGCTTGACTAAGGGCTTCTACAACGCGCTGCAAGACCTCGCCCCGCAACGCTCATTCGTAGTGTACGCCGGCGACGAACGCTATCCGCTGGCGAAAGGAGTCGAAGCCATCGGCGCGACGGAGCTGTGCCAAGTACTGGCAAGCATGAAGGCGGAGTAATAAGTATCCGCCCAGAGCCAACCGCCGTTGCGGGCCAAATTCAGTTTCGATGCCGCGGGCGGAGAACGTTTTGGAACCGCCTCAAACGCCGATGATCGCTAGAGCGCGGGCATCGGTCGCTAGCAGCGGGCAGCCGTTTTTTTCATTCGTGGCGAGTACGCGCCGTTACGCGCTTGATGAACTCGGTGCCGGTTTCGCAGTCGATTAGCCAGTTCGCGGCATCGGATGTGCGAACGGGTCGCTTCGCACCCCGCAGCAAGTCCGACAACTGCCTTGCTGTCGCGGCACCGAAACGCTTCTCCGCCAGCTGAATCAGCAAAGCCCATTTGGCTTTTTCGCGCATGTCGCGCAGCCAGTGGGTGTCGTCGGGGCCGGTGCCTTCCCGTTTCCCCAGCGCCTCGCCGACGCGGTCCAACACCCGCTGGGTTTCCGCGGACATTTCCCGCTCGTTCAGCGCCTTGTGAATCTCCGCCGCCGTCCAACCGGGAAAGGCCCGGCTTACCGCCGACTTGCGGTAGACACCATTTTCCAGCAGATAAATCGTCAATCCCGGCCGCAGGGCGGCGGGGCGATTCACGGCGTAATCCTTATCCGGCGTGTCAACCCATAGCTCCGGGATGCCCCATGACTCGTACAGCCGCAGCTTGCCCCGGCGGACATCCGTGGTGTGATCGACTTCCAGCACAACGTCCGGGAGCGTATCGCCGGCGATTTCCACTCCTTCGCCGGACAATTTGGCCCGTCCCGGATGCTTATACAATGTCTGATCGGCCTGCATAACCTTATGTCTGGCACCGAATTCATCGCGAACAATCAAATCCACCGAGCCGTAGCACTTGATTTGGGCGCCCCGGGTTAAGCTGATTATCGTCGCCAGCGAGGGCAGCAGACCGCCGGGCTGCTCATGGGTTGGGCTTGTGGGCGCCTCGACCACCCAGGCGGTTTTGGTATCGCCGTCCCAGTGCTCCAGCCTGCCCTCGTATGTCATGTACTCCTCGCGATTCATCGGAATCCGCTTGCAGCCGGGGAAGTCCGCGAGAAAGTCGCCCTCCCCCGATGCCTCACAGCCCCTGGTCCCCTCGTCATTGTCGGGCGCCCGGCCTGCCGCTGGAATCGACTCCCGCGCCACAGCCTCCCGCAGCGATTTGCCTGCCGCGGGCCGCGCTCCACCTGGATCAAGTGCCGTGCCGCCGCCCGATCCCCCCATCGCCCGGTCACCTCCGCGGGCGAGCTGCCGAACTGATCCAACCATTTGCCATCTCCTTTGATTTCCAACATTTTCTGCGAAGCTGCCGCAACTCGCGCTCCCGGCGCACACGATTGAGCCAGCCCGCGCCAAAAGCGCCCGCCGGCAGCCTGCGCCCCATTGCCGAACAACAGCATAGTGCGGATACCATTGACCCGCCAAACTTTCGCGAAAAATTTTTTTCACGCCAGCGCCATCAAGCTTGCATGGACGATTGAAGCGCCCAAAGCCCAGGGTCGAGGCGTTTTTGAAATCGCCCATTCCTTCAATGCGGGCCACGGGCCGGGCGCGGGCTTGGCGTCGTTGTAGGTGGAAATCATGCCGCAGGCGGCGATGCGGCCGAAGGGGTTCATGGCGTTGAGCGCGGCCTGCAAATGCTCGCCGCCGACGTTCTCGAAGTAAACATCAACACCATCCGGCGCGGCCTCCCGCAGGGCTTGGGTCAAATCGCCGCAGGCGCGATAATTGACGACGGCATCGACACCGCATTCCTCTCGGAGGTACGCGGCCTTAGTGTCGCTGCCGACGCTGCCGACCACCCGGCAGCCGCGTATTTTTGCGAGCTGACAGACAATCGCGCCGACCGCCCCGGATGCGGCCGAGACGAATACGGTTTCGCCCTCTTTCGGCTCGCCGAAACGGTTCAGGCCGACATAGGCGGTCATGCCGGGCATGCCGCTTGGACGGCTCAATATGCGGATCTGCCGCGCTGTGCGTGAACTCATGACGTTTTCTCCAGTTTTACCGAATGCGCGCGGCGGGCCTTCGCAAGGCTGCGCCGGCCCTCCGCGTGATTGTCGACCATTACCCAAATCCACCCCGTTCGAGCCAACGGCGGGCTTTAAGGAACAAGCCACCGAACCCGCCGGATCAGTCACGAATTTCCGTCCGCCTCGGCCAAACCGGCGGCGGCGAACCAACGCTGCCAAACAACCACGCCGGCCAGCAGCGCCGCGCCGGCGGCATGAAAATAAATCGGCAACGGCATCCACAACAGCAAGCCCGCAGCGACGGCGAGCAGCACCGCGACGACACCATTGATCGGCCGCTCCAAATGCCATTGCAGCAGCCCGGCGAGGGCATACAGGCCAGGGCAGGCCCAGGCGAACACCTCGATCCGCTCGGCCCAACCGCCGGCGATCAATGGTGAATAGGCGAACAGCACGGGAATCAAATACAGTCCCTTGGCGATTTTCCAACTCGTGAATCCGGTGGCGATGGGCCGCGTCCCAGCGATGCCGGCGGCGGCGAAAGACACCAAACAAACCGGCGGCGTGACATTGCTGTCCTGGGACAGCCAGAAAATTATCAAATGGGCGCTCAACAACATACCCGTGAGCAGTTCGGCCGGCAGCATTTCGGCGCGGATCAGCTGCTTCATTTCCAGCGGCATTTCCCGCAGAGCGGCGGCGGCGTCGCCGCCGAACAGGCCGATGGTGGCGGCTACGTTCGACGGGATTTCGGCGGCCTGCAGCGCCGCCAACAATTGCGATTCGCTGATCAAATCGAAAATCAACGGCGCCGACAACGTGGCGAGGACGATGTAGGAAGCGGTCACCGGCAGACCCATGCCCAGCACCAGCGAGGCCAGCGCCACCAGCACCAAGGTAATCAGCAGCGAGCCGCCGGCCCATTCGGCGATCATCAGCGAAAAAGCGTTGCCGACCCCCGTGGTGGTGACGACGTTGATCACCAAACCAACCGCCACCAGCAGCAGCGCGGTGGACACCATGTTTTTCACGCCGTTCACCACCGCGCCGAAAATATCGCTGGGGCCCATCGGTCGCGGCGAAATCCACGACGCCGCAATCACGCCAATGATGGCGAAAGCCGCCGCGGTGGTGGGTGTCCTGCCGCCGACAAGAAAACCCACCAAGGTCGCGATGGGAATGATGAAATGCCAGCCCTGCTTCAACACGGCGGCAACACTCTCCGCATCCACCGCCGCCACGGGATGCAAACCCAACCGTTTGGCTTCGATGCGCACAAAAAAGGATACCGTCAGAAAGTACAGCAAGGCCGGCAGCAGCGAAGCGCCAATCACGGTCAAATAAGGGATCTGGGTATAGCTGGCGAGGACGAACGCGCCGGCGCCCATGACCGGCGGCATCAGCGCGCCGCCGGTGGACGAAGCCGCCTCGACACCGGCGGCGAAGCGCGGCTGAAAGCCGGATTTGCGCATCATCGGGATGGTGATCACGCCGGTGGAAACGGTATTCGCAACCGCCGAACCGGATACCGAACCCATCAAACCCGAGCCGACCACCGCCACCAAGCCGGCGCCGCCGGTAAAGCGGCCCGCCAAACAGCGGGCGAGCCGCACGATGAAATCCCCGGCGCCGGATTTGAGCAGAAACGAGCCGAAAATAATGAACATGAAAACGAATGTGGAGGAGATTTGGGCGGTCAGCCCGAACATGCCTTCGCCGGTGAAGAAGCTGCGGTAGAGCACGGTTTCCAGATTCAGCCCGGGAAAAGCGAAAACGCCGCCGATATAGCGCCCGAGGAACAGGATGTAGGCGAGACTGACGCCGATCAACACCGGCATGAACCAGCCGGTGCCGCGGCGGGTGAATTCGATGGCCAGGCCGATGGCAAGTATCGAGAACACGTAATCGCTGAAGATGTACTCGGTTTCCCGTGCGTACAGGGCATTCTCGAACAGAATCAGGTAGCCCGCCGTTAACGCGGCAAGCGCGGCCAAAGCGATGTTCAGCCAATAGATGGGCGAGCGGCGCGTCAACCGCGGCGATTCATTGGCCAACAGCGCCGAAATGGCGACGAAGCCGCCAAAGTGGATGGCGGACAGCCACAATTCGGAAATGCTGGCGAAAACGATGCAATAGATGTGGAACAACGCGAAGCCGAACGCGGCCCAGCGCAGCGGCCTGGCAGTCATGGCATGGCCGTCACGGGGGGACTCGGCTGCTCCGGCCCGAATGCCTCCAACACCGGCGCCGGTTCCTCCAACAGCAGCCGCGGCGGTACTTCCAAGCCCACTTCGCGGTAGTAGCGCAGAGCACCGGCGTGCAGCGGCGCGCCGAGGCCTTGAATCGCGATTTCCGGCCTCATGTCCCGGGTGGCGCCGTGAATCTCCTGCAAGGTTGCCAGATTTTCCCAGATCACGCGGGTGATGTGGTACACCGCGCGCTCGGGAATATCCACCCGGGTCACCAGCACATTGGGCGAGGCCACGGTGCGTACCGGCTCGGTTTGGTTGGGATAGGTGTGGGGCGGAAAATCGTACCAATCCCACAGCGGATAGCGAGCGTTGATTTTGTCCAGCGCCTGCTGCGACCAATTCAAAATCGTCATGCGCCCGCCCAGCAGCGCGTATGCGCGGGTGATGGAACTCACCGGCGCGCCGGCGGGGATATTCATGCCGACGATATTGCCGTCCTGGATGGCACCGACGGTCGGCCCGTAACCCATGTAAGCCAGCGAAAACTTGTTTTCGTAGTCTACTCCCAGGGTTTCGAGAATGAAGCGCCCGGTTTGCTCGGCGCCGGAATTGCGCGCGCCGAGCACATAGCGCTCACCGTCGAGATCGTTCAAATCCATGATATCGCCGGTGGCGGCGAGTTCGCTCAGCAGCACGAAATGCTCGACATTCTTCCACAGTGCGCTGATCGAGCGAATATGGCTTTGCGGCTCGCGCACCGGCCCTTCTCCGGCCCAGGACCAGGCACCAAAAGGCCCCTGCAGGATGGCGAATTGCGCTTGGTTGTCGCGCAGCAGCTTGAGGTTTTCCATCGAGCCGGCGGAACTGATGGCGGTCAGCGAAATGTTTTCGGAGTCGGACAATTCCGCGTGGGCGATGGTCGCGATGGCCACCCCCACGGGATAAAACACGCCGCCGGTGGTAGCCGTGGTCAGCACATAGGGCCGCGCCCGGCTCAATTCATCGCCGCAGCCCACCAATGCGCCGAGGAGGATTGGCAGCCAAAAGACTTTACTTCCCGCGAACATACCCTTAATGCTTACCACCCACGCGACCCTTTGGCGGACTGCTGAATAAATCCGCGCTTGTCAGGCGTTCCAAAACCGCCGCCCAAGATTGACCCGGCTCGGTCCCACTCACCCTCGACATTCATAGATGAACTGTTTCAGATTTTCCGCATTGTCGATAATGCGCTCGTTGCGCAGCAACTCGGGATGTTTCTCGCTTTCCTCGTAATCCATGGGCAATCCCGTTTGTTGGTTGACCACCCAAGACGCCAACGGCCTGCGCCGACCCAAAATGCGCCCCACTTCCTGCGGCTGAATGCCGAGCAGGCCCGCCATGGCGCCGTAGGTGCAGCGGATTTTTCGGCTTTGCAGACAGGCCAGGACTTCGGCGGGGCGGAAGCGGCCCGACATCGGCCTTTCGCCGCCCAATTTGTTCACCAGCATAAAGGAGCCGGCGAAAATCACCGCGGTCACGGTGAGGCTCAGCGCCAGCGCGAGGCGATAGCGCATTTCCACCTGGATGCCGGCGAAATAGTCCATCAGCTCGGCGATGACATTGACCAGCACCAAGGCGGCCAACATCGAAATCCACACGGCTTTCCGCACACTGTTCTCCTGCGGGGAACGCCGCCGCGAAAATCAGCCGGGGCTTTCCCCCTTCAGCCGCGGCCCAAGCGCCCCCAACGGCCCGTTCCGGCGGCTCCGAGATTAGCACAATACCAACCCAGAGGCGGAACCGCGAAAACACTGCTCTTTGGAGGGGGGAATGTGCCAAAGTTTCACAACCGGCGGAGGTAGCCGTGACCCATCACAGCCCTGCCCGGTGTGCGATAGTGTCCTAAAAATCAACGAATTAGACTTATTTTGGAGCGGATCGGCGCAATATCCGGGCGAACAAAGCGCCGCTGCGGACCGGGCGTGGTGAAGGCGCCCGGGGGCTCTATCGGACTGCGCTCAGGGTGCGGATGGGGCCGGGGTCGAGATGAGAATTTCTCCGACGATTTCTCCGCTGTCGTCGCGGGACAGCACGAAAACATCGGCAATTTCGTCATTGTTCAGGTGGGCGGTATGCACTTCTCCGTCGGGAGCCGCGGCGACATCGATGACGACATCCTCTTGCCGCCCTTCGACTTCGCCCAAGCGGCGGTTTTCGCCGATGGAAATTTCATCGACCATGGCGCGCAGATCGATGCGGTAGTCGTCCCGGCCCCGGCTGTAACCGAGGGCGCCGAGAAACTCCGGCCGCTCCGGCTCGGGACGGACGCTGTTGAAAAACACCCGCAGCCGGTCATCCATCAGCACAAGCAAATCGAGCCGATCGAAATCGCCGTCGAGCTGGGCGGCGGCGGTTGAGACGATATCGGCGCTGCGGGTGGCTGCCGCGGCTTCATTGAGATCGCGGAAATCTCCCGCCAGCCCCACCAGCGAGGGAATCTGCAGGGAAACCTTGATTGCGCGGCTGGGCCGGCGCGCGAAACGTTCGCCTTCGTTGGGATAGATCAGCGCTTCGATTTCGATATCGCTGGACAGCACCAGCCAGAGGAAGATATCTCCGAGCGAAATGGTCTCCACCCGCCACAGCCACAGATCTTTCAGGCCGTCTTCGTTTTCGTCGTGGAGAAAGCCGCCGAGCACATTGCCGCCGGAACGCAGCACCTGGCGCGGGCTCGACAAATCCACGCCGCCAGGCCCGCCGGCGAAGAGGGAGATTTTTCCACCTTCGCGCAACAGCAGATCGTCGATGCCGTCGCCGTCGAAATCTTCCAACAACTGCTCGTGGGTCAGCGCCAGGATGCCGGTCAAATTGGAGAAATCCAGATTATCGACATCGAATTCGCCGAGCCGCTCTTCAATCGCGGCGATATCGACGGCGTAGCTCGGCGCGGCGGGGAAATAGCCGGGCACCGCCGGGCCCGCCAGGAAGACCGCCAGCAACTCGTCGGTTTCCGAAATCAGATCGGGATGGCCATCGGCGTTCAAATCCCGCAGTCGCAGGGCTGGAATGGTGACAGCCTGCCCCGAGCGCCAGAACAGGCCGCGGGAATTTAGATTGGTGCGCACGCGGATATCCGCTTCCACCGCCGCCGGCGAGAGAAAACCGCCGTCCTCGCCGCGCAAATGGATTCGCAGCGCGCCGGGTGCGGGAATGACCAGGTCCATGCGTCCGTCGGCATTGACATCCCGGGCGAAATGCAGCCGGTTGACACCGCGGCTGAGAAACCCGCCCAGCCCGGAAAGCAGTGTCTCGGCCTCGCTCAGCGCGCCATCGCGCAGCCGCCAAGCCAGCACCCGGTCACCATCAAGCAACGCGATAACGGAGGCCTCGCCGGGCGCGCCGAAGCCCCCGGCGATATCCCAGCCGACGGAGCGCGCCGCCAGCGGCAGGCGCGAAAATCCGCCGTCGAAGTCGAAACCCTGGGGCCCTTGGGGATAAACCCGCAGTTCATCGCCGACTTGGGCGATCATTTCGTGCCGTCCGTCGGCGTCGAGATCGGCCAGCAGCAGATTTTCGGTCTCCGCCGGCAGGCGCAATGGCCGCGACCGGAAACTCCAACCGTTCGATCCGGCCAAGCCAGTCGTTCCAGCCGCCTCGTCCGCCGCGATGCTTGTCGGCGGCAGTAGCAAGACCAACGCCGGCACCAGGTTTATCAGCAAGCCGAGACCGGGCAAGCCGCGGCGGCGGGGGATGGAACGCATCACGGCATTGAAACCAAAACGGTGGATGTGGTGCTATGGCGCAAGATCAGATCGGGGGTGGCGTCCCCGTTCAAGCGCTTCACTTCGACCTGGAACACCGAGCGCGGCGATATATGTTCCCAAAAATCCCCCTCCTCCAGCCGCAATTCATCATCGATGCGCCTCGCCGCCAAGGTGCCGCGCTCAGTGACGTAGAGGGCGTCGGAACGACCGTCGCCGTCCAAATCATGGCCGAACGTAATGGGTTCGGCCAAACCGCGCACATTGTCCACCGAGAATGTCTCCTCCAGCCGCATGGCCGGTCGGCGGGCAAAAATCTGTCCCGGTTCGGCGCCTTCGCCGCTGTAGAGCATGGTCACCCGTTGCACGCCGGTATTGCGGATCGCCTCCAGCGCGGGCACAGCGTAGTAGGTCGCCGCCAGCGCCATTCCGCCGTGCAGGCGCAGGGCTTCCAAGCGCAAATCGTAACCGCCGAAGCGCAGCACTTGATCGGGCTGTTCCAGATCGAAAGCGCCGTCCCGGTTCAGATACAGGCGCGCGTCCCAATCGTCGCCCCGCTCCACCACCTGCAATAAATCGATGCGGCCGTCATCGTCAAGCTGTACCAACTGCCAGTCGCCGCGGGGATCGATGGGGCCGCTCCAGTCCGGGGACTCGCCAAAACCGGCGCCGGGCCGCTGATAATGCGTGTTGATCCGGCCCAGACCATCGGTGCCCTGGTTTGCATACACCAGATCCGGCAGCGTGTCGCCGTTCAGCCGCGCCGACAAAACGCCCGCCGTCCAGCGTTCGGCGTTGAACAGGTCCCGTCGCGGCAGGCCATCCCACTGCTCGATGAAATCGCCGAAGCGGGTTGGCGTCACGGCGCCGAATTCCAACACGAGCCCCTGCTCGGAATTGATATCCACCCGCGCGTCCAGATCGGTCTCGAAATTGTTCCGCACGGAATGCGGGACATCGGGGTTTTCCGTCGGAATGACCGCCGCCAGTTCGAATTGTTCATCTCCCAGCCCGCGGAAATAGCCATAACCATCGATTCCGGGCAGTAGCAGATCAATGTGGCCGTCGCCGTCGAGATCGGCGATATCCCGGGCGAATTGCACCCGCTCCCGGTCCGGCAAGGTGGCGACTAGTCGCCAAGCGAACAACTGCCGGATATTGCCGGCGTAGCCCGGGGTTCCGGTCGCCAAGCTGTAGACCGCATCGCCGCTGTACAGCAGCAATTCCTTGCCCGGGTCGGGACGCAGGTCGGCCAGGCCGATGGCGATGATTTCGCTTTTGATTTCAATGCGGACGGGCTCGGCGGCGAAACCACCGTCCGCTTGTTGATGGTGGATCAACAGTTCCCGGCCGACGCCGGGCCGATACTCGACGAGCAGCAAATCGGCGCGGCCGTCGCCGTTCACATCTTCGGTGACCAAATCGTCCCAGTTTTCGGCGCGGCGCAATTCGAAGGCTGTATAGTTCTGGGCTGCGGCGGCCTGACAGACTCCGAGCACGGCCAAGGCGAAACCAAACCGGAACCAACCACCCGCCCTCATTGCATTGCCCTCATTGCGTCTCGTCGGTCAACTCGCCGTAGCCGCTGCTGAAGTTCAGCAAGCCGAATAGCGAATGCGAGCGCTCGCCTTCGCTGCGGCTGTAGGAATACACCGAAAACAGCCAAAAATCGAGAATATCGAGGCTGGCGGAATCCGCGCTCGGATTCGCCCGATATTGCAGAATCGGGCCCAGCGAAACCCGGCTGATGTGGCGCCCCGGATCCCATAATTCCATCTCCACCCGGCGCAGGGCGGCGCCGTCGTAGACGTCGAACAGGACCTCGGCGCCGAGTTCATAGTCGCGGTTCAGCCGATTGATCAATTCCTGGGCGGAGCCGAAACCCGCGCCGTCGAGGGCGATAATCCATTGTCCTTCGCCGATGCCCGCCGCGGGCAGCGGACTGCCGGGAAACAGCTCGACCACTCTTGCCGCGGCCCGGGCCGGAGCCCCGGCGACATCGAGCATTTCCGTGCGGTAGCCGGCGCGGGTCGCCACCGGGTCCAGCCGGTACAATTCGGTCGGTTCGGCGGCGGCGGCGATGGCGCGGCCTTCCACCGCGGCGGACAGCACCGCGGTATCCCGCCGCAGGGTGAATTCGTAGGGCGCGGCGGCGGGCATCATGCGTTGGATGGCAAGCACGGCATCGGGGCTGTTGGTCAGCATTTCGTTGATGGCGAGAATGATATCCCCCGCCTGAATCCCGGCTGAATCGGCGGGGCCGTTCGCCGCCACCGCGAGCACGCGCACGCCGGGCAAGACTTCAATTTGCGCCAGGGAATCGCTTTCATTGACCGCGGTTTCCAGCCCGAAATCCACCCGCAAGCCGGCTTCGTCCCGCCGCAATTGCAATTGCTCCGGGGAAAGATCGATAGTGGGCACGAGTTTCGCTGGCTCGTACACCGCACAACCAATCAGCAGCGCCGTTGTCAAGATGGCTGTTGCACGCATGAGTCGAAGAACTCCACTCGCAATCGACAGTCGCGATTGCGACCTCGTCCGCATTGGTCCGCGCGCGGCGGGCATGCCGCGATTTCGCGGTTGGTAGCATCGGGACACGAAAACTCCCCAATTGGTTACAGCTTGCGCCGCGCCGCAAACAGCAATGCGGCGAGCGTGAACACCAGCAGCGAGATCAACGGCACCCAGACATTGAAACTGAAGAAACGGTCTTCCACCAGCACATCGGAAAAACCCCGAACCAACCTCGCCACCTCCCGCAAGTACGATTGATCCAACAGCGATGGATGAAAATTCGCGTACAAATACCAAGCGCGCTCGCCCAGCAGCGCCTTGAACACATCCATGGCCACCGCCGCCCCGAGCGCCAGCGTCACCGCCTGGGTCGCCGACTGGGCCGCCACCGACACCAACAAACCGAAGGCTATCACCGCCGGCAGCGGGACCACGGCCATCAGCAGGCCAAGACGTATCTCCTGCAGCATCTCGTCCTCGCCGATCAATTCGAAGCCGTCTTCGACTACCGGCCCGAAATCCCACAGCAGCGCGGCGCTGGCCCAAGCCGCCAAACCCAGCAAAGCCAGCGCGAGCAGGCCGAGGATATGCAGCCGTAGCAACTTCGCGAGCACGATATGGCCGCGGCCGGCGCGGCGGATCAGCACATGGCGGATCGAACCGAAATCCCGTTCGCTGCTGAAATCGTAGGCCGCCAGCGCGGTCAGCGACAAGGCCAGGAAAGTCAGGCCGGTATTGACGCCATCGACAAAATGGCCATAGCCGTTTTGCGCTTGGGCCAAGGCGAAGGCATCCGTCCCGATCAAGCCGGCCCGGGCCTGTTGACCTGCCTGATTCAACCACACCAGCAGAAACCGCGCCAAGCACACCAAAGCCGGTGCCAACAGCAGGAATTTCGCCGCCGGGCTGTAGCGGGCCAGAAACCATTCCAGGCGCAATGCCGCCAGCAGTTCGTTCACGACCGGCCTCCAGCCGTTAGTTCGCGGAACAGTTGGTCGAGGGAGGCGCCCTGCCGGGTCAGCTCGCAAACCGGAATCCGGTTTGCCACTAGGAACGCCACCAATTGTTCGCTAGGCCAATCCCGCAGGCGCATGTTCAGCCGCCCTTCCGACGTTTCCATCCCGTCCGCCTCGCCTAGCCCGCCTTGCAGCAATTCGACGCGGGACTCCGCCGCCAACAGTTCCCGCGCCGGACCGGGTTCGCTCGTGTGCAGACTTACCCGCGCGCCGGAATCTGCCAGCAAATCCGCCAAAGCGCCTGAAGCGGCGATGCGGCCTTCGTGAAGAATGGCGATATCGCTGCAGACGCGCTCCAGATAGGGCAACTGATGGCTGGAGAGCAGGAAGCCGGCTCCAGTCCGCCGGTTCAGCTCGGCGATCAGGGCCAGCACCTGATCGACACCGCCGGCATCAAGGCCGTTGAAAGGTTCGTCCAGCAAAATCAACCGGGGTTCGCCGAGCAGCGCTTGGGCGATGGAAACCCGCCGCCGGTTGCCGAGGGATAATTGCCGGATGCGCCGCCGCGAATAGGCTTCGATGCCGAGCAGCCGCTCCGCTTCGGCGCAGCTGCGCACCGGGCGCGGACACATGTGGCGCGCGTGTTCGAGGCATTGGCGTACAGTCAAATGCGGCAGCACGCTGGGGCTGTCGAAAATCGCCACCACCGCGCCCCGCAGCCGGTACAGTTCGCCGGGGGCGCGGCCGAGCACCGCGATTTCCCCCGCTTGGAAGCTTTGTAGACCGAGCAGGCATTCGATGGTGGTGGTCTTGCCCGAACCGTTCAGGCCGACGAGGCCGAGCACCGCGCCGGCGGGCAATTCCAGATCGACACCGCGCAGCACTTCGAAATCGCCGTAGCGCTTGCGCAGTCCGCGCACGCGCAGTGCGGGTTCCGCCGCATTCACCTATCGCCCCCCTCCGCCGAGGTGAACCCAGGTGTTGCGCCGCTGCGCTGCGAATTTCCCCAGCTCATTGATTTTACTGACGATATCCAGAAATGGAAAAACCGCGATGGGTCATGCGCCGCGCCGTGAATCGTCCACGCGGCGGTTTCACAGGTCAATCCACGAACAACTCATCCACCTGGACTTGCTGGACTTGGCCGAACGCTTCGAGTTCCGCCAAGTCGATCACGGCAAGATCACCGACGATCGAAATAAGTTTCGCCCGGTCCATGACGTGTTGCCGCTGGAATTCGACCAAATCTTCCATCGCCACCTGTTGCAGGCCGGCATAGCGTTGCCGCCGCGGATCGCCGTCGAGGCCCAACCGCTCCCAACCCCGCACCGCGGGAATCACTTCGCGGAAGCTGAGCTTGGAAGTGCGGTAGCGGTTGAGCGATGCGTCCACGGTCTCCCGCAGACGCGCCTCCGAAACCGGCATATTGTCGATCAGGTCAAGAAACGCGGTGAGGGCGTCGGCGGTTTTGTCGGTCTGGGTGCCGATGGCGCCGAGCAGGATGTTCTGGTCATTGAGGCGACCACCTTGGGCGTATCGCGCGCCGGCCGAATAGGCCAGCGCCCGCGCTTCGCGCAGTTCCTGGAACACCACGCTGGACATGCCGCTGCCGAAGTAATCGGTATACAGCGAAGCCAGGACGCTGTCATTCTCGTCGAACAGCCCGTCGGCGAATTCGATCCGCACCTGGGCCTGAGCCGTTTGCCGATCAACCACATACAATTCGGTTGCATCGATTTCCCGCGCCCGGCGGAAACGGTAGTCCGGCGGCGAGCGCAATTCGGCCTCCGCCGGCAGCAACCGGCGCAGAGTTTCGGCGACTTCCTCCAGCGGCAGCGAGCCGGTGTAGGCGAGGGTTCGCTCGTAACCCAGCAGTTCGGCTGGCAGAGTCAGCAATTCGGCCAATCCGGCTTGCTGGATTTCTTCGCCGCTCAAGGCTTCCAGCAAAGGCGATTCTTCGCCGTAGCGGTTGTACAAATACAGCGCCCGGGCGATGGCCGGCGGCGACTGCTTTTGGTCCTCCCGGGATTTCAGGATGATGCCCTTCAACTGCGCCAGCGTGTCTTCGTCGGCGACCGGGCCGCGGGCGAGTTCCAGCATCAAGGCGAGGCTGGCCTCGAATTGGCTGTCCAAGCCGCTGAGATTGAAGCTCGAGGAGTTTTCCGCCACCCGAAAGCCGAATTCGCTGCCCATGCGGTACCATTCTTTTTGCAGCTCCTCATTGCTCAGGGTCGCCGTACCGGCGACCTCCATCAGCGCCGCCGCCAAGTTCAGTTTGCCGTTCTCTTCGGAACCGGCTTCCACATTCACGGAGAAAGTGAACAAATCGTTCAAGGGATTGGGCGCGTAATAAAGATTCATTCCCGGCGCGAGCTCGAGAATTCGGTAATCCCGATCCGCTTCGACGAACACCGGTTCGATGGGATCCGCCGCCATCGCCAGCACCCGGGCGGCGAACTCCGACTGCCGGGTGGGGTCGATCTCCACCGGATCGATCAAGGGTTTTTCCACCGGCGGCACTTCATGCTGGGCGTTGATCTGCCGGACGGCGGCATAGTCGCCGCCGAAATAGCGGTTGGCCGCGGCGGCCACATCGGAACGGTCGAGGGCGGCCATGCGTTCAAGCTCCGCCACGCGATAATCCCAATCGACGCCGCGGATGAAGGAGTCGCGCATCCGCGCCACCCGGGCGTTGTTGAACTCCAGTCCGGCTTTCTCGTTCTTGGCGAAATCGTTGATGATGGCCGGGATGATCCAGTCCTCGAACTCTCCCGCTTTGACGATCTCGATCTGCTCCAGCAACAGGTCCTCGACTTCCTCCAAAGTTTGGTCCTGCTTTGGCGCGCCGTACAGCAGTTGATAGCCGGCGTCGTTGAGGAACACCGGCGTAGAGCCGGCTTCGGCGACCCGCTGGCGCTGGTTCAAATTGAGATTGATCAGTCCGGCGGTACGGTTGTCGAGAATCATATCGACCAGCGTCAAGGCCTCCCGGTCGGGATGGGCGTAGGGAACCGTGGGAAAAGCGATTTGCACCTGCTCCTCGCCCGGATAATTCACGGTGGCACGGCGCGGACCGTCAAGGGGCGGATCGTTCCACGGCCCGATATCCGGCAGTTCGCGTGGCTCCCAGTGGCCGAATTTCTCGGCGATCAGCTCGATGGTGGATGCAATATCGATATCGCCGCTGATGAAAATGCCCATATTGTTCGGCGCGTACCAGGTGTCGAAGTAGTCCTGGATGTAAACCAAAGACGGATTTTTCAGATGCTCGACCGTGCCGATGGTGGGCTGCTGGCCGTAGGGATGCGCCGGAAAGAGCAGCTCGTTCAGGGCGGTGTAAATGATGAATCCACGGTTGTCCAGCGAGCGGTTTTTCTCTTCGTAGACCGTTTCCAGTTCAGTGTGGAACAGGCGGAACACCGGATCGACGAAACGGTCGGACTCGATTTCCGCCCATTGCCGCAGGCGATTGGCGGGCAAGCCAACGCGATACACCGTTTCCTCGTTGGAAGTGTGGGCATTGAGGCCGGTGGCACCCATGCTGTTGTAGAGCTTGTCGATTTCATTGGGGACCGCGTATTGCGCCGCCTCCTGGGCGGTGGCGTTGATTTCGGCGTAAATGGCCGCCCGCCGTTCGGGATCTTCGCTGGCGAAATGCTCTTCGTATAAATCGACGATGCGCTCAAGATGCGGCGCCTCGGCCTCGTAATCTACCGAGCCCAGATTGCGGTTGCCCTTGAACAGCAGGTGTTCGAGATAGTGCGCCAGACCGGTGGCGTCGGCCGGATCGTGTTTGCTGCCGGCCCGCACTGCGATTTCGGCGTAAAAGCGCGGCTCTTCGCGATTTTCCGTCAGGTAGACGAGCAGACCGTTGTCCAAACGGTAGATGTGGGTATCCATCTGGTCGAGCGGATTGGGTTGATTGATGCGGGTATAGCCGGTCCCGGCGACAGCGGCCGATTCGGCTCCCCCACCTCGCACCGCGGCGGATTCCGGCTCCGGTGCTCCGCAGGCGGCGAGAACGGGCAGCCAAACGATGAAGGCCAAACGGCGCCACCAAATAGACAAATCACTCATGGACAAACCCCAGCTTTGCAATCGCGGAACGAAGCGAAATCTTAACAGTTTTGCCAGCGGGACACCCATCGTGCACCCGGCGCAAGCGCGGACGGAAGCCGGTTGGTGACCATGGCGGGCGTTGCCTGGGCCGCGCAAGCGCGCCGGCGCGAACTCCGGGCTAGTTGGGCAGATTTTCCAGCGCGGCCCGCTCGTTGCGCAGGCGCAGGCCGCCGACTTCGTCCACGGTCGCCTCGAGCACCAGATCGACGCCGCCGCGGCGGGAGTCGATAAAGCGGTTGAACTGATCCATCTGCTCCGGTTCGAGCTCGCTTAACAATTGCTCCCGCGCGCGGTCGTAGGCCGCGAGCTGGCTGTCATAGGCGGTTTTCATGCTGCCGTCCGGGCCAACCAAAGCGCCGTGGTGGTTCGCTTCCGAATACAATTCGTCGAGCAGCGTTTCCAGGGCGAGTTCCTGCGCTTCACCGCTCAACGCGGTGCCCATGCGCGACAGCGTCTCGCCGTAAATCAAGCGCGCCGAATCGCGCTTGAGAAAATCGCTGTATTGTCGCAGCTCGGCCAGCTGTGATTCGTCCAGCAGATTGGCGAGACTGCGGTTCAGCGCGTCGGCGCCGAACAGATTGAGCGCCTGCCGGGGGGTCAAATTGCCGTCCAGCAAATCGGCGCGGGACTGCGAGCGCATGGCTTCCCAGTCCACCAGGGCCGCCAAAACTTGTTCCCGCCCGTCGGCGTCGAGGCCGAGTTCGGCCATGAAACCGCCGTACAACTCCGGCACCCGGGCCACCGCCTCAGCGCGGGCGGATTGCGGATCCACCCTCAAGGCTCGGGATGCCGCCGCCGCCCCGGAGGCCCGCTGTTCCGAGGCGACCTCTTCCCGCGCCCGCTGCAGCAGGCGCTCGTAGTCGGGACTGATCATTTCCCGGGTATTCGCCAACTCGCCGCTCAAGACGTCGAGTTGGTTGCGGGCGGTGGTCAGGTCGCGCCGCAGGTCGGCGCTGCGGCGGTCCAGATCGGCTCTGCTTTGCCCCTCGGTTTCGATCTGTTCGCGCAACATCCGCTGCTGATCGGAAAGATCGGCGCGCAGGCGGGCATTCTCGCCGCGGGCATCCACCAGCGCCGACAACAGCGCACCGAAAGCCGCCGTCAACGCGATTCCCAACAAGACTTTTTGCATCACCGCAAGCCGCCGCGAAACCCGCCCACAGACTATCACGGGCCGACCAAACTGTCAGCGCGGGACAGCGCGGCGCAGCTTCGTGTTTGGGGATTAACCCGATTTGGGACTACACTTCGCCCCGTGCCGCCGGTTCGCGCGCCGCGGCATCGAACGCAGCCACGCGCACACCGCACGGGGGGAGTTTTGGGCCGCGATACCGATGATATCCGCCACGGGATTGCCGATTGGAAATTCCGCGACGAAGGCGAAATGGTGGAACTGCTGTTGCGCCAGGCGCCCTACGCCGCCGCTGGGGCGCAGCGGATCGAAGCGCGGGCGGCGGAGCTGGTGCGCGCGGCGCGGGCGGATACGGCGAATCATTCGCTGTTGGATACTTTTCTGGTCGAGTACGGTCTGAGCAACAACGAAGGCGTCGCACTGATGTGCCTGGCCGAAAGCTTGTTGCGAATCCCCGACCGCGCCACCGCCGAACGCCTGATCGCCGACCGCATAGGCCTGGGGGACTGGGCCGCCCACGCCGGCAAATCAGATTCGCTGCTGGTGAATGCTTCGACTTGGGCACTGATGTTGGGCGGCAAATTGGTCGACGGGGGCCGCGAGTTCGCCCACGATCCGAAGTCCTGGCTCGGCGCTTTGGGCCGGCGCTTGGGCGAGCCGGCGATGGGAGCCGCCATGCGCGCCGCCATGGGCATCCTTGGCCGGGAGTTCGTGGTTGGCACCACAATTGAACGAGCTCTGGAGCGCAGCCCCCCGGACCAACGCTACTCATGGGACATGCTCGGAGAAGCCGCCAGGGACGCTGCCGGCGCCGCGCGCTACCGCCGAGCCTACCGCCACGCCATCGATACCGTGGCCACCCGCCGCCAGAGCGGGGACTTGGTTGAACCTTCTATCTCGATCAAGCTGTCGGCCCTGCATCCACGCTACGAGTCCAGTCAATATAACCGGGTGATGGACGAGCTGTTGCCGATCGCGGCCGAGCTGTGCCAGGCCGCCGCGGCCGGCGGCGTCGCCGTCACCATTGACGCCGAAGAGTCCGACCGGCTGGAGCTGTCGCTGGATGTATTCGAACGCCTGTTGGCCGACAGCGGCGCCGGCAAGGCGCAGCTCGGCTTCGTCGCTCAGGCCTACGGCAAACGCGCCCTGCCCGTACTTGATTGGCTGGCGGCGCTGGCGCGGAAACACGGCCGCCGCATTCCCGTGCGCTTGGTGAAAGGTGCCTATTGGGATGCGGAAATCAAGCATGCCCAAGTCCACGGATATCCCGGCTTTCCGGTGTACACCCGCAAGTGCGCTACCGATCTTTCCTGGCTGGTTTGCGCGGCGGGCATTTTGCGCCGCTCCGATGCCCTGCGCGGCCAGTTCGCCACCCACAATGCCCACGGCATCGCGGCGCTGATGCATCTCGCCGACGGCCGCCGCGATTTCGAATTTCAGCGGCTGCACGGCATGGGCGCGGCGCTGTATTCCGCCGCGCAACGCGCCTACGCCGATTTTCCCGCGCCGCGCATCTATGCGCCGGTGGGCCGCTATGACGATTTGCTGCCTTATCTCGTGCGGCGGCTGCTGGAAAACGGTGCCAACAGTTCTTTCGTGCATCGTCTGCTGGATGAGCGGCTCGACGCAGGGGCGCTGGCGCGCGATCCCATCGCGGCGGCGCGGGCGGCAAATCCCGCGGCGCATCCGCGGATCGCACCGCCGGCGGAGATTTTCGCCCCCAGACACAATTCCTCTGGAGCCGATTTGACCAGCCGGGCGGTGCTGGCCGAATTGCGGCACGCCTGGGAAAAGTCGCGCGAGCGCGGTTACACCGCGGCCGCTGGCACGGTTACTGAGGCTGCTTCGCCGGACGATAGCGGCGCCGGAGTGGCGACGACGCTTGTGAGTCCCGCCGACCGCCGCGATATCCTCGGCCAATCCCATATCAGTTCCGCGGCCCAAATCGATGCCGCTTTCCAGCGGGCCTCGGCGGCGCAGCCGAACTGGGACCGCATCGGCGGCGGCGAACGGGCCAGGCTGCTTGAGCGTTTCGCCGACAATCTCGAAGCCGCGCGCCCGAAGTTGGTTGCGATTCTCTGTCGCGAGGCGGGCAAAACCCTGCCCGACGCCGTCGATGAAGTGCGCGAAGCGGTCGATTTCTGCCGTTACTACGGCACCAAAGCCCGGGAACAATTCACCCTCGGAACCGCCCTGCCCGGACCAACCGGGGAGAGCAACGAATTGCGCCTCGGCGGCCGCGGCGTCTTTGTCTGCATCAGCCCGTGGAACTTTCCCTTGGCGATTTTCTGCGGTCAATTGTGCGCCGCCCTCGCCGCCGGCAACAGCGTGGTCGCCAAGCCCGCCGAAGAAACGCCCGTCATCGCCTCTCAAGCAATGCGGCTGCTGCGGGCGGCCGGTGTGTCGGAAGCGGTTTGCGATCTATTGATCGGCGGCGGCGCGGTGGGCGCCGAAATGGTGCGCCATCCGCTCGCCGCCGGGGTCGCGTTCACCGGCGGCACGGAGACCGCCCGCAAAATCAACCGCGCGCTGGCGGCCAGGCCCGGTCCCATCATTCCGCTGATCGCGGAGACCGGCGGCCAAAACGCCATGATCGTCGATTCGACGGCCTTGCTCGAACAGGTCGCGGACGACGTGATCCGTTCGGCTTTCGCCAGCGCCGGGCAACGCTGCTCCGCCCTGCGCGTGTTGTATCTGCAGGAAGACATTGCCGAACCGGCCATTGCAATGATTCGCGGAGCAATGGACGAGCTGCGGGTTGGCGATCCGTCGCGCATCGAAACCGATCTCGGTCCGATAATTTCCGAATCCGCCGCGAGCCGACTGCTGGCCCACATTGAAGCGCTGCGCGGACGCGACCGGTTGCTGCACCAGACACCGCTCTCGGACGACTGCGACAACGGCTTTTTCGTCCCACCGAGCCTGGCGCGGATTGGGCATATCGGAGAGCTCGACCAAGAACACTTCGGCCCAATCCTGCACATAATCGAGTTTAAAGAAAGAAATTTCGCCAAGGTCCTGGGGGAGATAGACGGCTCTGGATACGGCCTCACTTTCGGCATCCACAGCCGCATCGAATCGCGCATCGAACAAGCGGCCAGCTGCGTCGCCGCGGGAAATGTCTACGCCAACCGCGACATGGTCGGCGCCGTGGTGGGCTGTCAGCCTTTCGGCGGCCGGGGCCTGTCCGGCACCGGGCCGAAGGCCGGCGGACCGAATTACCTGCCCCGCTTCGCCGCCGAGCGCGCGGTCACCGTCAACACCGTCGCCACGGGCGGCAACGCCGCGCTGCTATCTCTCGACGACGACACCTGATTCTCGGGTAAATTGAAAACGCCAAGTCCATCCCCCGTGCGCGGGAGACGGGGGCCGAAAAACCGCGGATACTTCGCGGTCGCGACTGGGCGATGCGCCGCGGCTTTCGCAGCACAGGCCCTAGGCTGTGGGGATTTCTTCCAAGCCGAGTTCGGCGGCGCTGATTTGCCGCATACGGAATTTTTGCACCTTGCCGGTCACGGTCATGGGAAAATCGTCACTGAAACGAATATATCGCGGCACTTTGTAGTGAGCGATGCGGCCGTGGCAGAAGCTGCGGATATCGTCCTCCGTCGCGTCCGCGCCGTTCTTGAGCCGCACCCAAGCGACGATTTCCTCGCCGTATTTCGGGTCCGGAACACCGGTCGCCTGGACCGCTTCGACGGCCGGATGCGTCATCAGGAATTCTTCGATTTCCCGCGGATAGATGTTTTCGCCGCCGCGCACGATCATATCCTTGATGCGCCCGACGATGTTGACGTAGCCGTCCCCGTCCATCACCGCGGTATCGCCGGTGTGCATCCAGCCGCGCTCGTCGATGGCGGCGCGGGTGGCGGCCTCGTTGTTCCAGTAGCCGAGCATCACCGAATAGCCGCGGGTGCAAAGTTCCCCCATAACGCCGACCGGCTGCGTCGCGCCGGTTTCGGGGTCGATGATCTTCACCTCGAGATGGGGATGCACAAGACCGACGGTGCCGACGCGCTTGTCGAGGGGCGAATCGGCCCGGGTCTGGAAGCTCACCGGGCTGGTTTCGGTCATGCCGTAGGCGATTTCGACTTCCCCCATGTGCATCCGCTCGACGACCTGTTTCATGGTTTCGACCGGACAGGGCGAACCGGCCATGATGCCGGTGCGCAAGCTGCGCAAATCGTAGTCGGCGAAATCGGCCAGCGCCAATTCGGCGATGAACATGGTTGGCACGCCGAACAGCGCTGTCGCGCGCTCCCGCTCCACCGTCCGCAGCACCGCCGCCGGTTCGAAGCTTTCGCCGGGATAGATCGCACAGGCGCCGTGGGTAAGGCAACCGAGATTGCCCATCACCATGCCGAAGCAGTGGTACAGCGGCACCGGGATCACCAAGCGGTCGTGTTCGCTGAAATTCATCAGCGCGGCGACGAACCGCGCGTTGTTGAGAATATTGTGGTGCGACAGCGTCGCGCCTTTGGGAAGGCCTGTGGTGCCGCTGGTGTATTGAATATTGATCGGATCGTCCAGATCCTGTTCGGCCTGCCGCGCCGCCAGCTTTCCGGCACCGCAACTGTCGGCGAGGGCGAGAAAATCCCGCCAGGCATACATGCCCTGGGCGACGCCTTCGGCGCCTGCTGCATCCATCGAGATGACCGCGGCGAGTTCGGGAAATCGCGCCGGGCGCCGCCCGGGTCAGCTCCGGGCAGAGTTCGGCGATCATCCCGGCGTAATCGCTGGTCTTGAAGCGGTTCTTCAGCACCAGTCCCTTGCAGCCCGATTGCTCAAGCACATAAGCCAGCTCATGGGCGCGGTAGGCGGGATTGATCGTGACCAGAATAATGTCGGCCTTGGCGGTGGCGTATTGGGTGAGCAGCCATTCGGCGTTGTTGGGCGACCAAACGCCGACCCGGTCGCCCTTGTTGAATCCCGCCGCGATAAAAGCCCGGGCCAGCTCGTCTACCCGCTCGGCGAGTCGCTCGTAAGTCCAGCGGATGCCCTGATGCGCACTCACCAAAGCTTCGCGCTGGCCATACTCGGCGACGATCCGGTCGAAAAACGACGGTATCGGTGTTCCCAGCAGCGGTTGATCGCCGGGGCCGCTGGCGTAACTCGGCTTGGCATTCATTCGACCTATTACTCCACCCGACCGGATTCCGTCCACACGGAACCCGGCCAAACAATCAGTCCAACCACTGGCCGTGGATTATATACGGGCCGCGTTTTCCCGCCGCCAGCCCGGAGACTCCCATGATCCGGCGATAATTGCCCGTTGGCGCGCGCCAATCGGTACACTGTCCGGGATAGACTGAACTATAAGGTTCGCGCGTATGAATTTGCCGGTAACGGAAAAAAGCATATCCATGTCGGCACCGGGGCTACACCTAATCGCGCTGGCGGCGCCGGGACTATTCCCGACCCGACCTCACGGCCTGCAAGGCATCGGCAAAGCGGTCGCAGACGGCCTGCGTGTGGGCCACTGACAGGTAGAGCTTGGTACCCATCGGGTTGAGAAAGACCTTCCGCCGGAACAGCGCCAGCATGAGGGCGCGACCCTTCGCGGCGTCCCCGCGTCTCGTCGATCGATAGTCGTTGACCGGCTCGGGCGAGAAGACGACCTGGGCCAGCGGTCCGTCGCCGATGACCTGCGCCTGCTCCTGGTGCTCGTCGAGCACCCGGTGCATGCCGTTGCGCAGGTAGCGGCCCAGCTCGCGCAGGCGCCGGTAGCAGTCCGGCTCCCGGAACACGCCGAGCGCCGCCCGAGCCGCCGCGGTGGAGATCGGGTTCCCGCCGAGGGTGGACGCGACCCACACGTAATCAGGCCCGCCCAGCCGGTCCTCACGCACCTGGTCCATGATGTCCGCCCGACCCCCGAACGCGCCGATCGGATACCCCCCCCCCCCCCCGCCGAGCGCCTTGCCGTATGCAACCAGGTCGGGAATCACGCCGTAGTACTCCTGCGCGCCGCCGTAGGCGAGACGAAATCCCGTGACCACCTCGTCGAAGATGAGCAGCACGTCGTGCTCGGTGCAGGTGGCGCGCAGGGTCTCGAGGAAGCCCTCCTTCGGGGGGGTGCATCGCTGCAGGGGCTCGACGATGACGACGGCGAGCTCGTGCGCATGCTCGGCGATAATCCTCGCCGCGAGGGCGGCGTCGTTGTAGGGAGCGACCAGGATATCGTCGACCGTCGCTGGCGGAATGCCGGCACTCGACGGGTCGGGCCGGGGAAAGTCCAGAAGGCGGTGCGGGAACAGGCTCGTCACCCCGACCTCGTTGGCGCCGTGATAGGCGCCTTCGAACTTGAGAATCATGCGCCGCCCGGTGGCGGCCCGCGCGAGCCGCTGGCAGTACATGGTGGCCTCGGTGCCGGAGGCGCAGAAACGCAGCCGCTCGCAGGCGGGGCTGACCCGGCAGATCTCTTCGGCGAGTACGAGGGAATTCTCGTTCACGCAGGCGAAGTTCGCGCCGAGCGCCGCCTGGCCCGTGACCGCCTCGGTCACCTCGGGTCGGGCGTGTCCCACAAGCACCGAGCCCCAGCCCATGGAGAAGTCGAGGAACGTGGCCCCGGTCGTGTCCTCGACCTCGCATCCCTCGCCCCGTTTGATGACGGTGCAGAGCTCGGGAGGAAGATTGAATTCCCCGTTGGAGCCCGCGGGAAACACCCGCAACGATCGTTGCACGTCCTCCGGCATGTTCGGTTCGGTCACGGAGAATCTCTCACGTCGTGCTTCATCGACCACGCGGGATGATGCACGGCTACGCCGCCATCGCAAGCTCACCACGAACCGCCTGCTGCAAGACATGAGTATAGACCTCGTCCGCCACCACCTCTTTCTCCTCTGGCGTAAATGGTGGCGTGGGCAGGCTGGCGTACAACTCGTCGAGGATGAAGCCCCTGACCTCCGCCTTGGTCCGTTCCTTCTCCCAGAAGCGATCGAACTCCTTCAGGTGCGCTCTGATCGAAGCGAGCAGATCGCGGCTCGCCTGCTTGACCCGCTCCCGCGCCGCCTTGCCGAGATCGTCCTTGTTCAGCAGGTCGAACAGGGCAAGCTCGTCCTCGCCGAGACCCTCCTCGACCGCGCGCCTCTGCTCCGCGTCCAGCTCTTCGATCAGCTCCGTCAGCCGCCGGAAGGTCTCCTCCATGGTGACGCGGTCCTTCTCGCGATTGTAGTCGGCGACGATCTCTTCGTACTTCTGCTGGTAGTCCATCCGCGAAGGGTTGCGCGCCAGCATCTCGGCGAGCTTCTGCTCGACGATCTCCCGGAGGTCCTGAAGGGCCGTCGCCTTGTGGTGCACCTTCTCCGCGAACTCGTCGCGCAGCTTCTCCATATCGATCTGGCTGAGGTCGAAGGTCAGTCCCTCGGCCTGGTCGTCGCCCGGCGCCTGAGTGCGGATCGCCTCGTTCACGATCCGGTGCAGCTCCTTCAGGAGCTCCGTCACGTCCGCGGTATCGCGCCGCTCCGAGAGCTTCTTGTAGATCGCCTCGATGTTGTCGTGCCGCTCGGCGAAGGCGAACGCCGACGGCTCCATCAGCAGTGCCTTGAAGCGTACGAACACCTGCCGGGCCAGCACCTCGAAGCGTCGCTTGGCCTCGTCGCTGGTATAGGTAGCGTCGACGGCGTCTTTCAGTCCCCTGATACGGGTGAAGCCGGTCGAGCCGATCAGCGCCGCGGGATCGAAGCCGAGTCCGCGAAGGTGCGCCTCCGTCGCCTCGATGGCCTCGATCAGCGCCTGCACACGCTCTTCGATGGGTGCGACGAGCTCCTCGCCGCCCGCCCCGTCGTCGCCCAGCGCGTATTGCGCCAGCGCCTCGCGCAGGCTCTTCAGCATGCCGTTGTAGTCGACGATCAAGCCGAAGTCCTTGCCCGGCCAGACCCGGTTCGCCCGCGCGATCGCCTGCATCAGCGAGTGCGCCCTCATCGGCTTGTCGATGTAGAGCGTCGAGAGACATTCGACGTCGAAGCCGGTCAGCCACATGGCGCAGACGATGGCGACCCGGAAGGGATGCTCGGGGTTCTTGAACGCGGTCTCGACCTCGACCCGCTCGCCGTCCGCAGTCTCGAAGCCCTGCTTCATCCGGGTGCGGTGCGGGATGATGTCGAAGCCCCATCTCGCGAAATCTCCGACCTCGTTCTGCGCCTCGCTGATGATGATCTCGATGATGGTCTCGTCCAGCCACGCGGCCTGCGCCGCCAGCTTCCGCGCCTCCTCCTCAAGCGCAGCGCGGCCGGCCCCGTCACTCGCCGTCTCCGCCTTCGCACGCCTGGCGGCCGCCGACCTGTGGACGGCGGCCGCCTCGGCCTGCCATCGAGGAAAGATCCGTTGGAGCATCCGGGCACAGGTGATCTTGTCGATGCACACCAGCATCGACTTGCCGGACTGCCATCGGGTGGCGCAGTGCTCGACGAAATCGGCGGCGATCCTGTCCAGGCGCTCGTCGGCGGTGATGACCTCGTAGTCCTGGCCCAGCAGCTTGTCGAGCCGCGCCGCCTGCTCGGGATCGAGCTCGGCCTCCTCGATCTTCGCCGCGATGCGGCTGTTCAAGTCGGTCCGTGCCACGCCCAGCTTCTCGCCCCGGTTCTCGTGGACCAGCTTGACGGTCGCGCCGTCCTCCTTGGACCGCTTGAAGTCGTAGCGCGAGACGTAGTCCCCGAAGATGCGCCTTGTGAGCTCGTCCTGCTTGAAGAGCGGCGTTCCGGTGAAGCCGATGAAGGCGGCGTTCGGCAGGGCGCGGCGCATGTTGCGCGCCAGCCGCCCCGCCTGGGTACGATGCGCTTCGTCGGAGATGACGATGATGTCGTCCCGCTCGCTGTAGGGCTGGTTCGGATCGACATCCTGGTTGAACTTGTGGATCAGGCTGAAGACGTAGCGGTGGTTCTCCTTCAGTCGCTTCTCCAGATCGATTCCGGAGGCCGCCCGCGGGGTCATATCGTCGGCGATGCCGCACCCGACGAAAGTCTTGTAGATCTGGCTGTCGAGATCGTTCCTGTCGGTCATCAGCAGGAACGTGAAGTTGCCTTCCAGCTTGCGATGCACCTTCTCGGCGAAGAAAGCCATGGAATAGGACTTGCCGCTGCCCTGGGTGTGCCAGAACACCCCGAGCCGACCGAGCCCGGGATGCGCCCGCTCGACAATGTCGACTGGTCCCCTGGGGATGTAGGGCGCCGCCTCCTCGGCGACCATCGGCAGTGCCGGCGGGTCTCTCGGGGGCGCACGAGACTCGAGCGGCAGCTCCACGACGCGGTGCTTGAGGCGCCGCTCCGGGGGGAACTCCCGCTTGAGCTCTTCCTGCCGCGCAACGGACGCCACCGCCCGGTTGACGCCGAGCACCTGATGGTTCCTTGCGACGACTTTCCGCGTGGCGCCCGGCTTGCTGTCGTCAAACAGGATAAAGTTCTCGACGATATCCAGCAGGCGATCGTGGGCCAGCATGCCGTTCAGCAGCACCTCGGCGTCCAGGCTGCCCTGGTCCGCTTCGTCGAGTCGCTTCCATTCGGCAAAATGGCCCCACTCGCTGGTGATGGAGCCGTAGCGGGCATGGTCGCCGTTCGACACGACCAGAAAGGCGTTGTGATGGAAGGCGTGGGCGATGACGTTCTCGTCCATGTAGTCGGAGAGGTTATTTTCGAAGCCTTCGCGGATGTTCTTGTGGATCGCCTTCAGCTCGATGAAGACCAGCGGCAGGCCGTTCACGAAGCAGACCAGATCGGCGCGGCGGTTGTAATTCGGCGTCCGAAGGCCGGTGAGCTTCAGCTCGCGCACGGCGAGGAAGCGATTCGAGCCGGGCGCGCTGTCGAAGTCGATCACCCGGGCGCGGGCGGATTTCCGGCGCCCCTGGGCGTCCTGGTAGTGCACAGGCACGCCGCCGCGGAGGAGCCGGTAGAAATCGCGGTTGTGCTGCACCATCGAGCGGCTGATGTCGTATGCGGTCAATTGCCGCATTGTGTCGTCGATGGCGGATGCCGGCAGGTCGGGGTTGAGCCGTTCCAGCGCTGCGCGCAGATCGCGGGGCAGCACCGCTTCCTTGGTATCGGTCCGGCCGAGGGTGCCGTCCGGCCCGAAGGTTTCCTCGTTCCAGGCAACGATGCTGTCCCAGCCCAGCGCCTCTTCCAGATGCTCGGCGAAGGTCGTCTGCACCAGCCGGTCTTCGCTGTTGATGGGCGTCACGGCCATCGTATCCGCCCTTCCGTGGTGGTGCCGGGCCATAGCATCAGACGGTGATCTCCCCGTTCATCAGGCGCGGCAGGAGGAGGTCGCGTGCTTGGGCGAGTTTCTGATTCATAGAATGCAGGGTGCGGACTTGTGCATGCACGCCAGATGCCTGCGCTTCGAACTCCCGCAGAAGCGCTGAGTCCGGCATGATGACATTCAGAGCTTTGAATTTGGCTTTGTTGATTTCCTTGTAGGTGGAGCCACCTGCATGCGCGCGGATTTCTTCAACGCGGTGCATAAGATTAAAGAGCAAGTACATCCGTGCATACAGGTCGTTTGGCCGGACACTGATGAAGCCCTGATTCGTGCAGGACGGCTTCTCGATAATCCCGAAAAAACCCACCGACGCCCGACTCGTCATCAACACCGTACCGGTCGGCAGCATCTTCGCAGACGAACCTCGGAGCCCTGCGTCGGTAATTTTCTTGGCGCTGTCCAGAAGCGCGAGACATGAGTTTCGCGTGATGTCGGTTGGCGTGTACCATGGGATATCACCGCCACTCCAATACTCAGGCTTTGAAGTCGAGGGCGTGCCACCTCCGACAGCTTGGCAAACAGCACCGAAAGTCCGTCGCTCCCACCCCTCGGGGAGGCCGTCGATGATCTTGACGTGTTCGTGGCCGGGGAAGCGGAAGTGGACGAACCATTCGCGATAGAGCAGCCGCGCCGCCTCCTCCAACAACGCGATCCGCCGCCGGTTGTTCTCGATCAGGTCGTCGTACGCGGACAACACATCCACAATTGAATCCTGAGTGCGCAGGCCGGGGAGTGGCAGACAGAGTCCTTTAAGAACCGTTAGATTAATGTTCGGCTGGGCCGCCTGACCGCCGAGCCCTTGGCATATTTGAAAGGTTTTTGGGTTCTTGAAAAAATAATAGACAAATCGGGGATTTGCTTTTTTACGAAGTACGCGAATTATCCCAACGGCTTGATTAGTATTCGCTGGCAAATGCTCCGTGCGGACAAATCCGCATCGTCCTACATGTACTCCCGCAATAGTGACAAGGATGTCGCCTTCAGCGAGAATTGATCGCCTCAGCTTTTCATGGGTACTCTCCTCCACGAACGCGAAGCTGGAACTATCTAGCGAGCTGTCTCCGTTCAGTGCTTCCGCCTTGATGAAGTTCACACCGGATTTAGTAAAAGGCATCCCATATGTCGTGGGAGTCGTACCCTTGGTCACGACTTCAGTGACTGCATCGATCTTCGAGACTGCCCAGCTCACGATCCAAGTTCCTCGAGGTTACGACTGATCCGCGCCGCCAATGTCACCGCCTCCTCGTTCAGCTCCTTCAAGTCGATGTGAATAGACCGCAGCGCCTCCTCGAAATCGAAATTCTCGTCCTCCTCCTCGGGCGCCACGCCGACATAACGGCCGGGCGTCAGGCTCCAGTCGTGCGCCTCAATCTCGCGGCGGTCGACCAACTTTACCAACCCTTCGACATCGCGGAGCTCGGCCTCGGGGAAACGCTCTTGCAACCAGTCGGCCTGCCGTACGAAGTATCGCGCCGGCCGAAGCGCCTCGACTCCGTCGTGCCGCTTGTCCTCCAACGAGCGGCGCGCCTTGTTGATGTCGGCATTGTCCCAGAGGTCCGACTCCCGCGCCTCAAGCTCCTTCACCGCGGTATCGACCGCCCGGCCCGCCAATTTCGCCACCAGATCGATCTGCCTGGTCAGGTCCCGGCAGCGCTCGGCCATGTCGTGCAGGCCCTCGCGCACCGCATGAAGGGCGGCATTGTCCCGCGCCTCCCCGTTCCCGCCTTCGTTCCAGTCGGCGGCTCGCGCCGCGGCTTCGGCCACGAACGCCGCGAGGTCGTCGGACAGCCTGGCCCGTCCGGAAGCAAGCTCCTCCCAGGTCTCGGCCATCGGGTCGGGATCGCGCTTCTCGGTTGCAAATGGCTCGGCCAGACCGATCAGCTTGTCGAGGGTGTCCTTGAACGCGGTGAGCGGTTCGTCGATCGTCTGCCCTTCCGCGATGGCCTGGTCGAGGTAACTTCCGACCAGATCGAGGAAGCGATCCGACTGCCCCCGATAGAGCCACACGATGGCGGCGATGTTCTTCTGCTGCTCGGGCGAGAAGTCGAAGATGGCCCGCGAGACCTTGCGATGGATATTGCGCGCATCGAGCATCAGGACGCGATCCATCCGCCCGGGGTCTCTCTCCTTCGCGCGGTCGAAGAACCAGAGCTGACAGGGCACGGTGCGGGTGTAGAAGAAGTTGCCGCGGATATCGATCATCACGTCGACGGCGCCGGTCTCGACCAGCTTCTGCCGTACCTTGGCCTCGTCGCGCCCGGCACTGGAGGCCTGCGACGACATGACGACCCCGGCCCGACCGGCCCCGTTCAGGTAGCTGTAGAAATAGGAGAGCCACAGGTAGTTGGCGTTCGAGACCTTCTTCGCCTTGTTCACCCCCGGCAGACCGAATGGCAGGCGCTTGTCACCCTTCACCTTCTCGGCGTCCACTTCGTCCACGTTGAACGGCGGATTGGCCATCACGAAGTCGCACTTGCCGGCTAGCTCGTGCGGGTCCTTGTAGTAGGTGATGGCCTCGTTGCCGGCGCGGATTCTGCCCTCCAGCCCGTGTACGGCGAGGTTGACCTGGGCCAGCTTTGCGGTGGTCTCGTTCTTCTCGTGGCCGTAGAACGTGACCCGTTTCATCGTGTCCTCGCCCGCGTCTTCGATGAAGTGGCTCGACTGCACGAACATCCCGCCCGACCCACAGGCGGGGTCGAGGACGATGCCGTGATCCGGTTCGATCACGTTCACGATGGTCTGGACGATCGAAGGTGGGGTGAAGAATTCGCCGTTGTCGTGTGCCCGCTCCTTGGAGAACTCGGCCAGGAAATACTCGTAGATCCGGCCGAACACGTCGCCCGAGGCGGTGCGCAGCGCCTCGGAATCGAAGGTCCGCATCATCTCCTCAAGGACATCGTCCTCGAAGCGCCCGTAGTCCTTCGGCAACTGGCCGGCGAGCGGCGGGAAGTGGTCCTCCACGGCGTCCATCGCGGCGCTCACGGCAGCGCCGAGATTGCCGTCCTTCGGCATCTCCAGCAGCACGTCGTACCGTGCCGGCTCGGGCAGCATGAGGGCGCGGCGCCGCATGAAGTCGGCTTCGACCAACGGGCGGTCCGGCATCCTGCCCGCGGCCTTGTCGGCCTTGATCGCCGCCCGCGCCGCGTAATAGCGGTTCGTCGCATGGCGCAGGAAGATGAGACCCAGAAGGGGCATGAAATACTCGTTCGACGCGAGGTTCGAGTTGGCCCGCAGGGTGTCCGCCACCTTCCAGAGGTCCGCCTCGAACTGTTCAATGCCGATCAGGTGGTCCGCTGACATTCATTATTCCCCATACGTTGCGCACACCGTCATTTCCATCTGCGAGGAGCACATTCAGCGTCGCATTCTTGCTCTCCGACAAGATGCAAGCGAAGTGCCGGGCTCTCGTGAGAGACACTTGGAGAAGTCGTCTGGTCTCCATATACGGCGGGTGGTTATCTTTCCCCCGGAAGCTATGATACCGGTCTTCCACAAATGGATGAAAGCTACATGCGCGAGCGCGACCAAATCGATTTCACCCAATACGCCGATTTCGATCAGTTGGCCGACGGCGAAGCCAAGCAGCGCCTGCGCATCTTGCTCGATGAGCTGCAAGTCTCCCAAGAGGAATATCTGCTAGCCCAGGACCGCATCGAAGGGCAGCGACGGCTCGAAGCCCGCGGCTTCATCACACCCACCGAACTCGAAGCCGAAGAGTTGAATCTCAACAAAGCGGGTAACAAGCAGCAAGAAAAGGAAACCGCCCTGCGCCTGTACATCCAGTACACATTCCCCAAGGAATCCGAGGAATTTCTCTCGAATTTCGGGAACGCAGTCATGGCCTATCAGCGTCAAGTGAAGGAAAACGTCGCCAGAGAGGCGCAGGAACGCGCCCGTTTCAGTTCCGCGGAACGCAAATTCAATCTGGAACAATACAAATTGGCGGATATCGAGGCCCAGATCGATGCCGCGACCATCGAAGCGGAACGACCGGGACTGGTGGTCTACGGCGGCTCCGACCAGGGTTCCAGCCGCTATCGCAGAGCCAGCGAGGAGGCGATTCAGGAAGGCGCCACCGTGCGCGAACGTCAGCCGATACTCACTATTCCCGACATGCGCGAGATGGCGGTGCGGGTCGACATCCACGAATCCGCGGTGCAGCGGGTCGAAGTCGGCCAACCCGCCGTCATCCACATCGACGCCTTCCCCGACGCCCGGCTGACTGGAAAAGTGATCAAAGTCGCGGTGGTGGCGGACTCGGCCAATTCATTCCTCAATCCGGATCTGAAGGTCTATCCGTCCCAAGTCCGCATCCACGGCAGTCACGACTGGCTGCGGCCGGGAATGAGCGCCGAGGTTGAAATCCTTGTGGCCGGCTTGACGGATGTGATCTATGTGCCGGTGCAGGCGGTCGGCTATTTCGGCGCCGAGCAGGTGGTTTATATCAGCCGCGGCGGGTCGGTCGAACGGCGGGTGGTTGAATTGGGCGATTTTTCGGACTCGTTCATTGAAATCACCAAAGGCCTCGAAGAAGGCGAAGAAGTATTGCTGCTGCCGCCCCGGCAGGCGCCGGAAAGCGCCGCGGGCTGACCCGAAGCCCCCATGTCCGCCTCCCGGACCGACACCCCAGGCGCGAACCGCCCGGCGGCCACTGTCGCCGACATTACCAAGACTTATCATATGGGAACCTTGGCGGTCGAGGTGCTGCACGGCATTTCGCTCGATTTCAACAGCGGCGACTACATCAGCATCATGGGGCCTTCGGGCTGCGGTAAATCCACCTTGATGAATATTCTCGGCTGTCTCGACCGGCCGACGAGCGGCAGCTACCGCCTCGGCGGCGAGGACACCTCCACGCTGAAGGACGCCGAACTGTCGCTGGTTCGCGGCGCCCGCCTCGGTTTCATTTTCCAGTCCTACAATCTGATTCAACAACTCGATGTGTTGGAGAACATCGAGTTGCCGCTGTTCTACCAGGGCTTTTCTTCGGAGTACCGGCAGCGCGCTGCGTATCAACTCGCCGAACGGGTGGGTCTGGCCGACCGCGTCCATCACCGGCCCTTCGAACTGTCCGGCGGCCAGCAGCAGCGCGTGGCGATCGCCCGGGCGCTGGCGATGGATCCGCTGATCATTCTCGCCGACGAACCAACGGGCAACCTCGATTCGCAATCGGGAATGGAAATTTTGAATCTGTTCGACGAACTGCACCAAGCGGGCAAAACCCTGATCATGGTCACCCATTCCGATGAACTCGCCGAGCGCACCAGCCGGCGCATCCGCATGCTCGAAGGTCGGGTGGAAAGTGATGAACGAATGGGTGTTTGACCGCCTGCCCCCGCCGCCGGCAGGGGCCCTGCGCGGGCGCCGCGCCTGGTTCGGCGGCCGCATCGGCCAGATCGCCCGGCTCGGCTCGAAGAGCCTGCTCTCCCACGGCCTGCGATCGCTGCTGACGGTGCTCGGCATCGGCATCCCGTTCTTCATTTCGACTTTCTGGGGCATGACGACCATCGTGACCCCGGCGGCGCCATTGCTGGCCTTCTCGATTTCGGCCTTGATCGGCGTAGTATTCGGCCGGCGTAGCGACGCAGGGACATGCCGCCCGACTTTCTCGATTTCGGCCTTGATCGGCGTAGTATTCGGCCTCTATCCTTCCATGCGCGCCGCCGATATGGATCCGGTAGAAGCGCTGCGGCACGAATAGCTGCATTCCCGCCGCGCGAGTAGGCGGAAACATCTTGGCGACAGACTCAACGAGGTAAATGAATTTTGGAACACAGCGGCGGGATATCCGGGCTGGCTTGGCTGCGGATTTGCGTTTTTCTATGGGTTGGACTGCTGGCAGCCGCCGGCTTTGCGCAGACCGGGCCGGAGCCCCGGTCCGGCTACGACGAGGCTGCGGACCTGGCCGCTTTGGCCGAATTGCCGGACGCAAACATGCATTACCGCCTGCTGCGTTCGCCCCATCAGCGCGGCGCGGAATTGGCGGCGGCCTTCGAGTCGGAACTCGCCGACTTCGGCGCGGAGCAATACGCGGCGCTCAAACCGCTGGTGCTCGGCGCCTCCATCGAACAATTGGGGCAAGCCGTGGCCAACGGCGAGTTGAGTTATGAAACCTTGACCCGGTTTTATTTGTTCCGCATCCGCGAACTCGAAAATGACCCGGCGCGCTATTTGAACGCGGTGATCGCGCTCAATCCCGCCGCCATCGAACAGGCCCGGGACCGCGACCGCGCCCGCGGCGACAATCGCGATCCAATTTACGGCATGCCAATTCTATTGAAAGACAATATCGGCATGGCCGGCGCGCCGACCACCGCCGGCGCCGTTGCCTTGGCGGAAAACAACGCCGCCGACGCTTTCGTCACCCGGCGGCTGCTCGAGCGCGGCGCCGTCATCCTCGGCAAAGCCAATCTCAGCGAATGGGCTTACTTCTTCTGCCGCGACTGTCCTTCCGGGTGGAGCGCCATGGGTGGCCAAACCCTCAATCCCTATGGCCGGCTGGCCTTCGGTACCGGCGGGTCAAGTTCCGGCAGCGGCGCCGCGGCGGCGGCGGAGTACGCCGTCGCCGCGGTCGGCTCGGAAACTTCCGGTTCGATCCTTTCGCCCGCCAGCGCCAATTCGCTGGTGGGGCTGAAACCAACCACGGGCAGCCTGAGCCGCACCGGAGTCGTGCCCATTTCCGCCTCCCTTGATACCACCGGCCCCATCGCCAGATCGGTCGCCGACGCCGTGACGCTGTTCAACGCCATGACGGGCTACGATGAAAACGACTTCGCCATGCCGCGGCTCGCCGCGGACTTCAGGCTGGAGTACCGACTCAGCGGGCTCGCGGGTCGGCGTTTGGGATGGTTTGAATCGCTGGCGGACGAGGATGGATTCTATCGCCAAGCGACCAAATTGCTGGCGCGAAACGGCGCCGAAATCGAACCGGTTTCCTTTGCCTGGGACAGGCCGGAGCGCTTCACGGAATTTCTCGGCGCGGAAATGGTGCGGGATTTGGCGACCTATCTCTCCACACACAGCGACCCGGCGGTCGAAATCTCCAGTATCGCCGATCTGCGGGCATTCAATCTGGCGGATGCCGAAAGCCGGGCGCCCTACGGGCAATCGCTGGTCGATATGATGGCGGAACTCGACTACGGAGCGGAAGAATTGGAGGCCCTGCGCGACGAATTGCAATCCGACGCCCGCCTGCAAATGGAGAACCTTTTTGCCCAGCACCAAATCGAAGTTTTGTTGTCGCTGGACAATCGGCACGCGGGGGTGGCGGCGCTCGCCAATTTCCCGGCGTTGACGATTCCGCTGGGGTATCGGGAAAATGGTCGCCCGGTCGGTCTGACCTTCATCGCGCCCCCGTTCCGCGAACAGGACTTGATCGATGTCGGCGCGAAATTCGAGCGTCTAACCCAAGCGCGCCGCCCGCCTGCCGAGTATCGTTAACCGCCGGGTTCCGCACCAACAAAGAGGGCGGCGGCTACCAGTAGTTTTCCGTCGTGATATGCCCGGGAGTGCGTCGCCGATTTTTGGTGAAGCCCCGCGCTTTCAGCATTTGGGTGGTGTCCCGCACCATGTCAGGATTGCCGCAGAGCATGAAATGCGATTTATCCAGCGCGGCTTCGATTCCCGCCCGGCATTCCAATTCGCCGTTCCCGATGGCCGCGGGAATTCTGCCGCGGATGGTTCCCGGCACGTCTTCCCGGCTGACGAAGGCCTGAAACGCAAAACGGTCGCCGTACTTCCGCCGATAGGACTCGACCAACTCCTGATAGCGCAAATCGACTTCCCAGCGCACCGCGTGTACCAGCACGATGCGTTTGAACCGCTGCCACGGCGCTTCGGTATTGAGAATCGAAAAGTAGGGAGCAATCCCGGTGCCGGTGGCGAGCATCCATAATTCTTCGCAAGGCGGAATTTCCCGCAGGACGAAAAAGCCGTTGGCCGGCTTCTTCACCCAAACTTTTTCGCCCGGCCCCATATCGACCAGGGCGCTGGTCAGCGCACCGTCCACCATCCAGTAGAGGAAAAACTCCAGCGGCCGCCGGCCCGGCGAACTGAGATACGAGTAAGGCCGCGCCACCCGCCGCCCGTCGATATCAAGCGCCAGACTGGTGAACTGCCCCGCGACGAACTGCTCGGCATCGGCCTCGACCTCGATCGAAAACAGATTCTCGGTCCAGCGCTGGTTCGAAACTATCGTGCCCTCAATCCATTGCGCCATGCCGCGAGCCGCCGCCAACCGGAAAACGGCGGATTATAGCCAAACCCCTCGCCGGTTTTCGCCCTCGCCGACTGCGGAAGCCAAATCAGTGAGTTCATCCCCACCGGGCACGGAACTATTTTTCCGCTTTTCTTCCCCTGTCGCCGGGGCGCCAGTAAGCTCCCCTTCAAGCCATCACACCGCAGCTTGGAGCACATCATGCGAATCGAAGGCGAACGGGCACTGATAGTCCGCTTGGCGAGCATGCGTTTTGGCGGCGGAACCACAGGGCGGTTGTCACTCCTGCTCACACGCACTGAAGATTCCGCAATCCTTAGCGAAGCCGCCAGTCTTGTCCACCGTTGCGAAACCGGTGCCGAGCTGCTCAAGCGAATAGGGGCATTGAAAGCCCGTTGATCTTGAAGACGCGGCATCGTATTTGCCGAAATCAATAGAATCGGTACTGGGTTGAATTGTTCCGGGCCGGGTTGGCTGTATCGGACAGGGAAACCACGGCCGCTTGCCCGCAGGTCCTGCTTTGGATAGAGCGCGTTCTGGTTGGGAGATTGCTTGGTTTTATGCCATGGCTTTGTTGACTTCGAGGCGTCGGCAGAGGGGTCATGCCGGGACCGATTTCGTCGATATCATTTTCGTTGGCCTGTAACATTCGGAAGCATGAATCGAATTTCCGTCAACCCCCTGGTCCTGCGCTGGGCGCGACAGCGGGCCAGGCTTGATGTGAGTTACCGGTTTCCGAACAAGGGGAAATTCTTATGAGGCAGGCGGCCGCTGTGTGGTTTGGCATTGCGTTGTGGAAACGGATTGTTGGCGCCATGGTGCTTGGCGCGTTGGTTGGCTCGCTTTGGGGGCCTGGCGCCGAGAGCATCCTCTGGATGGGAGATGTGTTCATCCGCTTGATCCGCATGTTGATCGTGCCGATCGTTTTCCTGACGGTGATTAGCGGCGTGGCGTCGATGGGCGACCCGGCGAAGCTGGGCTCCCTCGGCGCCAAGACGCTGCTGATGTTTCTGGCGACTTCCATCGCTGCCATCAGCATCGGGGTGACGCTGGCGGTGGTGATGCAGCCTGGCGCCGGGGCCGACCTGTCGAACGCCGTGCCCGGCGCGGTGCAGGAAGCGGTGCCACTGGCCGAAAGGCTGATCTCGATTATCCCGGCGAATCCCGTTGCTGCCATGGCCGAAGGCAATATCCTGGCGATCATTTTCTTCGCCGTGCTGCTCGGTGTCGGCTTGGTCGCGGCCGGGGAATCCGCACGGCCCGCCATCGACCTGCTCGAACTCGGTGTCGCGGTGGTGTTGCGGATTACCGCTTGGGCGCTGGAGGTTGCGCCTTTGGGCGTGTTCGCCTTGATTGCCTGGGTGGCGGGGACGCTTGGTTTGGCGGCTTTCCTCGACGTCGTCGCCGTGGCCGCGGCGCTGTTGATCGGCAGCCTCATTCACATGAGCTTGGTTCACGGCGCGCTGATTCTGCGCCTGGTGCTCAAACTGTCGCCGTTGAAGTTCATCCTCGGCATCCGCGAAGCCCTACTGGTGGCGTTTTCCACTTCCTCTAGCTCGGCCACCCTGCCCGTCAGCATGACCGTCGCCAAGAACCATCTGGGTGTGCGCCCGGTGGTCGCCTCGACGGTATTGCCCGTGGGCGCGACGGTGAACATGGACGGCACCGCGCTTTACGTCGGCATCGTGACGCTGTTCGGCGCCCAGGTATTCGGCTTCGACCTGACCACCGGCGACTATCTGGTGATAGTGCTGACCGGAGCGCTGGTGTCCATCGCCACGCCCACCGTGCCGAGCGGATCGCTGTTTCTGATGGCCGCGGCGATGGAAACTTTCGGCATGGCGCCGGAGCAAATCGCCGTCGTGGTCGGCTTCATCCTCGCCTTCGACCGTCCGCTGGACATGTGGCGCACCTTGGTCAATGTCTGCGGCGATCTAGCGGTCGCCACGGCGGTGGCGAAATGGGACAGCGAACTCGACGAAAAGACTTTCAATCAGCCACCCAACAGCTGATTCACAAACGCGAACCGCGATTTCCCGCAGCGTTCCTCAAACGGGTTGACTCCGCTCGGCGGGAGCGGCAGACTGCCGTGCAGATGGAGCCGCCGCTTTGGGCGGCACTGGGAACACGGTGGAAATCCGTGGCTGTGCCCGCAACTGTAAGCCGGGAACCCGCGACCAGAAAGCCACTGGAGGATGCTCCGGGAAGGCGGTCGCGGGTATTGATCGGCGAGCCAGGAGACCTGCCATCGCGTCGTTCGCCCGAAGACCGGGACCAGTCTTCCGTGGGCGGAAAGAATGCTCTCCGCAGGCTTTTCCAGAAACGACACCGAACCGCGGACCGGGCTAACAACCCGGCCGCCCCATGCCGTTGAAGCGCGTTCCGACCGCGGGACGTGCTTGGAGAAGCCATCATGCGACGATTGAAAATCCGCGCGGCGACGGTAGCCGCCGGCGTATTGCTGGCCGCGCAACCAGCCGCCCACGCGCAAAACCAACCCCCCGTCGAACTCAACGCGGATGCCGGCGTCGAGCCGACCGCCGGCGCCGCAGCACCGGCAACGGATGAGCGCGCCGTCGATGTCAGTCCCAATCCCGACGCGAACAGCAACTCGGGTGCCGACGCCGAGGCAGGCGCCAGTTCAAACGCCGATCTCATCGGCGAGATTGTGGTCGCGGGCACGCGGCTGGACCAGTTCGCCTCGGAAAGTGGTTCCAGCATCAGCATTATCGACGCCGACGAGTTGCGGGCGCTGGGCTTTCCTTTCGCCGCCGATGCTCTCGCCGCGGCGCCGGGAGTCACGGTTACCCAAAACGGCGCCTTCGGCGGCTTGGCGAGCGTGCGCATCCGTGGCACCGCCAGTGCGCAAACGCTTGTGCTCGTGGACGGCGTGCCGGTGAACGATCCGTCCCAAACGGGCGGCGGCTACGATTTCTCCCGCATGGATACGGGCATGGTCGAGCGGATCGAGATTCTGAAAGGGCCGCAGTCCTCGCTGTGGGGCTCGGACGCCATCGGCGGGGTGGTCTCAATCATCACGCGGGGAACCGAAGCCGACGGCGGCGATCTGCACGCGGAACTGGGATCGTTCGCCACCCGCCGCGGCGGCGTTTCCTATTCCCGGTCCGGTTCCGCCGGGGATTTCCGCCTTGCCGCGACGACCATGGCGAGCGACGGCGTATCTAAGGCGGACGAGGCCAACGGCAACAGCGAAACCGACGGCTTTGAGTCCCATTCGCTGATGGCGAAGGGCGGTTTCGATCTCGCCCGCGACGCCCGCTTGCAAGCAGAATTGTTGACCGCAGCGGCGACCACCAACTATGACAGTTACCGTTTCGGCGCCCAAGGCAGCGTCGCCGACGGCGATGAGTACAATGAAACCGACGAGTCTTCCGCCAATATCTCGCTCGCCCTGCCGAACGCCCCGGGCGACATCGAACATCTGCTGATGGCGGGTTACTCGTTGATCGACCACCGCAACTTCAGCGGCGGGGCGAATACCTTCTCCGCCGAGGGTCGCCGCGCCCTGCTCCGCTACCAAGGCACCTGGTCCCTCGACGAACGCAATACGCTGGCGTTCGGCGCCGAGCGCGAGCGGACCGAAACCTTGACCGACGCGGTCGCCATCGAAAGTGTCTTCGCGGTGCATGAACTCAAGCCCGCGCCGAATTTGACATTGACCGGCGGCCTGCGTTCCGACCGGCACGAGCGCTTCGGTTCGGAACTCACCGCCCGGGTTGGCGCGGCGCTACGCCTGCGCCCCGATCTCGTCCTGCGCGCGAGTTGGGGCGATGGCTTCAAGGCGCCGACGCTGTTTCAGACGACGTTCATCTGCTGCGGCGCAAGCGAAGCCAACGCCGGCCTCAAAGCGGAATCGTCTTCGGCTTTCGACGCCGGCTTCGATTGGAACGCCGTCGATGGCCGCGCCGCTTTCGGCATGACCGTGTTCCGCCAGGCAACCGAGAACATGATCGATTTCACTTTCGCCCAAGGCCGCTACGAGAATATCGACAAGGTCGACTCCAGCGGCGTCGAAATCCAGGGCCGCATCGCGCTGACCCCGACCATCGGGCTGAACGCGAATTACGCTTTCATCGACGCCACCGACGACGCCGGCATTGCATTGATCCAGGTGCCTCGGCACAGCGGCGACCTCAGCTTGGATTTTGATGCCGGCGGCGCTTTTTCCGGCCGTCTGCTGCTGCGTCACAACGGCTCCGAATCAAGCTTCGGCGGCGGCGGGGTAGACGATTGGACCCGCGTCGATTTAACCGGCCGCTATCGGATTTCCGAGCGCGTCGAATGGTTCGTCCGCTTGGAGAATCTGCTGGATGAACATTATCAGCAGATTCTCGGCTACGGCACGCCGGGCCGCTCCGGCAGCGTCGGCGCGCGCCTGCGCTTTTGACGGCCCGCGGAAAATTGCGCTACGCGGGGCTTTGCGAGAACCGAATTCGCCTGTCCGCGTCGCGGACACCGAAGGTGGGTTTGAAAATCATGATCATGGCCGGAATCAGCAGCAAGTCGCAGGCCAGCGCCATGATGATCGACAGCGAACCGAAGAATCCCATTCTGGCCATGCCGAGGTAATCGGAAAAACTCAACAACATGAAGCCGAGGCCAAGCACCATGGTGGTAAACATCACCGCTTGGCCGACATGGTTGATCGTCAGGCGCAGGGATTCGCTGACGCTGCCGGTTTTGATCAGCTGCACCCGGTAGTGGGTCATGAAGTGAATCGTATCGTCCACGGCGATGCCGATGATCACCGGCGCAATCAACAAAGTATCCGCATCAAGGGCGATGCCGAACAAGCCCATCAGCCCGAAGCCGAGAAAGGCGGGCACCAGATTGGGCACCATGGCGATCAGGCCGCCCCGTAGCGAACCCAAGGTTAGGATCAGCATAACGCTGACAACAGCCAGGGCGATGGCGAAACTTTCGACTTGGGACTCCGCGATTTCATCCGACATCCGCCAGAGCAGCGCCATGCTGCCGGTTAGATTGACTTCCATGGCGGGATAATCGGCGCGCAAATGGGCAAATCCAACTTCGATGTCCGCGCCGATTTCATCGAAAAATCCCTGGTATTCGTTGGTGCTGGAATTGCGGAGATTCAATGTGATCTGCGCCTTGCTGTAATCGTCCGAAACCAGCGCCCGGCGGTCTTCGGGGTTGGCGCTGTTGAACAGATACAGCAATTGCGAAACCATTTGCTGCGTCTCCGGCACGCGGTGGAAGGCGGGGTCGCCGTCGCGCATGACCTCGTTGGTCTCTTTGACGATGTTCACCAGCGAGTGGACACGGGTCAGATGCTCGGATTGGGTTTGTAGAATCCGGCTCTGCAAGTCGTCTACGGCCCGCAGCACCCGCGGATCGAGCATACCTTCGTCAACACCGGTGTCGATGACGATGACCATGCTCTGGGAGCCGGCCATGTTCTCATCCACCACCTCGTAGGCCCGGCGCAATGGATGATCCGGCTTGACCAACTCGGAGATGTTGGTGTCGATTTCTACCCGGGTCGCGCCGAACACGCAGATGCCGAAAATGCCGGCGAACAGCGACAGAACCAGCCACGGGCCGCGGGCGACGATATAGGGCATGGCGCCCAGAATCTGTTGATGCCAGTTGACGACGGCATAGGTCAGCAGGCTGATGAACAGGATATAGCCGCCAACGGCGAAGCCGAGGCCGGCGTACAGCGCGATGACATAGGATGCCGCCAACGCGATCTTCCAGCGGCGGTCAAGCCGGCTCCAGCGCCGCGCCAAGCGGTCCGGTATCGAGAGTTTTTCGTGGCCCGGAAAGCCCGGATGCCAGATACCGAGCAGGATGGGCAGCAGAATCACGGTGAAGAAAAACGCCAGCACCACACCGCTGGCGGACATGAATCCGAAAACCCGCATCGGCAGCAGCTCCGAGCCGGTCAGCGCCAGCACGCCGGCGGAGGTGGTCAATGTGGTAACCAGCAGCGCCAATCCCGTGCGCCCGAAGGAGCGCGACAGGGCGTGGTGGTGCTCTTCACCGTCGCGGCGGAAGGAGAAATAGGCGTTCATCACGTGGACGCAGTCGGCGATGCCCACCGCGAACACCAACAGCACCGTAAGCGAGATGAAACTCGACACCGGAATGCCGAGCCAGACGGTCACCCCCCAGGTCCAAATCACGCTGAGGGCGATGGTGACGATGGGCCACAGCACCGCGCTGAAGGAGCGGAACAAAATCCACAGCAGCAGGACAAATATCAGCACCATGAGCACGCCCAGCAGCGCCAGCTGATTGACCGTGTCGAGCATGAAGGCCATGGTCGGCGCCGTGCCGACTGGATAGAACTCGAGCCGGTCGGCATACTTTTCCCACAGCGCGGCGGTCGCGGCATGAAAGGCGGTGTAGGACAACATATCGACGGGTTCGAAATCGATTTCGGCGATTTCGGCCCCCTCGTCGAATTGCAAATCCACCAGCCCGTCCGCCGAAAAGTCGAAACTGGCGTCCAGGGCGATATCCGGCGCGTCCACGGCGGGCACGTAGTCCGCCATCGGCTGCATGCCGAGATCGGTCTGAATGAGGATCAGACCATATTCGCTGTTGGCCGAGTACATCATGCCGACGAGTTCGTCTTGGGCCAGGGCACGGGCTTTGATCCGCGCCAACTCCTCATCGGATTCCGGCAATTCATCCGGCACGAGACGAAGGGACAGCAGGGTGTCGCCCTCATTGCGCTGGAAGCGAACATTGGCCACCGACTGCACCCGGCGAATATGCCGTAGTTCATCAAAGTCCACAGCCAAACCGTTGATTTCCGCCGGATAGTCTGCCAGGTCCAGGAGTTGCCAGTTGCGCAGATCGTTGGTCAGTCGCCGGGCGGCGTCGAGGGATTCGCGGGAAAACACGTCGCCGTCCAGTGCCCGGTAGACGAGCAGCACCGATTCGTCGCTGCCGAACTGCCGGCGAAAATCGTCCAGCGCCTGCATGGCCGGATCCGTGTCGTCGAGATAGGCGTCCGTGCTCAGATCCAACTCGGTGCGGGTGACGATTCCCCACAACATCAAGGCGGAGATCACCGCCACGCCGGAAAGCACAAAATTGCGCGCGCCGAGCACCCGGTTGGGAAGGTGTCCGAAGAATCTGCTCAGGCCGAGCAGCAGGTTGTCCAACGGAGTTCCGCCATCGGGAAGTTTGGGGGAAGAGTTATACCGTATGCGCTCCGGCAGTGCTAGCCGAATGTTGCGCCAGCCGCTTGGATAGTCGCGCCGCGGCTTCGTTCGCCGCCATCGTTGGCTACTCCGGGGCTACCCCGGGGACTTCCCGGGCGTTTGAAAATCGATGCCGGACGGACGCGCCGCGTTGCCCAGCCAACGGCACAGGTAATCGGCATAGCTTCTCCCGACGATGATCAGGAAGGCGGGCTCGGCGGCATCGACCGCGGCCAGCAGCACGTTGACTCTAGCGAGGCCGGCGCGGGCGCATTGCCCCGGGACGAACTCCCGCGGGTGCAAATCCAGAGTACATCCCTTCGCCAGCAGCTCGCGCGCTTCGGCGCCGGCGAGCCGCAGCGCCGCGTAAGCACCGCCGAGATCGTTCACCGCGCCACCGAATTCGTCCAGCGCCGCGGCCAGTTCCCCGGCGAGCGCCGCCGCGGCGTCCGCCGCCGTTTCAACTAACCACTCGTTCGGGCCGAGCCAGTACAGACGCCGCCCGGTGGTGTCCATACTAAAGGTATTCGCCCGCAGCAGCGGCTCTTGACCCAAAATCCCCGCGGCGGCGGCGAACGCCCCGGTGTTGTTCGGATCAAACCGGAGATTGATAAATCCCCGTCCCGGAGCCGCGGCGGCCCTCAGCCGCGCGTCCGGTGCGGCGCGCGCGGCTGAGAAGAAAGTTTCCAGCCCGTGCCGGCGCCGTTCCGCCGCCAGCGCGCTATTTTCAGTTTCAGTGGCTTCGGCGGCGCCCGCTCCTGGCGAATTGCCGCGCCTTCCCTCCTCCGCCGCTTCCCGCCGTTCTCCCTTGGGGTCGTAAAACACCGGCGGCACCACCCGCACGGTCGCTTGCTTGCCGCCAGACGTGGACGCCAACAACGTATCGCCCATGCGGGACCGGCCGCCGGCCAGCAGCGCCAACGCGACCGGATGTCCCAAACTCGGGCTGCGGTAGCTCGAAGTGACATGGCCGCGAATCGGCACCGGCGGCCGGCGGCGCCTATGGGCCTGCTCGATCAATTGCGCGCCCTCGGGAAGCACGGTTCGTCCATCGTCCGACAACAATCCGACCAATTGCTTGCGGTCTTCCCGCAGCAAATCCGCCCGCCGCAGGGAGCGCTTGCCGAGGAAATCCTTGTCCTTCGCCAGCAGCCAGCCCATGCCGAGATCCGTAGGCGCCACCGAACCATCGGTGTCTTGGCCAACAATGATGAAGCCCTTTTCCGCCCGCAGCACATGCATGGTCTCGGTGCCGTAGGGAGTGATGTCGAATTCCCCGCCAGCGGCCAGCAGCTGGCGCCAGAGGCTCAGCGCGCGGTCGCTGGAGACATTGATCTCGAAAGCCAGTTCGCCGGAAAAACTGACGCGGAACAAGCTGACCGGCAAGCCGGCCAGCACCGCGGGCTTCACTGTCATGAAGGGGAAACCATCCCCGTCGAGGGGGCGGTCACAGCCAAGCTTGCGCAACACGGCGCGGCTGTTGGGGCCGGCCAAAACGATGGTGGAATACTGCTCGGTAAGGGAGGTCAGATAAACCTCGAGTTCCGGCCATTCGGTTTGCAGCCAGCGTTCCAGCCAATCCAGGACGGCGCCCGCGCCGCCGGTAGTCGTGGTCAAATAAAAATGGGATTCGCCGAGCCGCGCCATGACGCCGTCGTCCCGGATCATGCCGTCCTCGCCGAGTATGACGCCGTAGGCGCAGCGTCCAATTGGCATCTGCCCGACATTGTGGGTGTAAATTTGTTCCAGGAACTCGACCACATCGGGGCCGCGGGCGTCGATCTTGCCCAAGGTCGAGGCATCCATGACACCGACGGCATTGCGCACCGCCAGGCACTCCCGCGTTACGGCGGCGGCCATGTCTTCGCCACCGCGGGGAAAATACCAGGGCCGATGCCACTGCCCCACTACCTCCATTGGCGCACCGGCTTGCTCGTGCCATTCATGCAGCGCGGTCTTGCGCACGGGGTCGTACAGGTCGCCGGTACTCTCCCCGGCGACGGTGCCGAAACGCACCGGCGTATAGGCCGGGCGGAAAGTGGTTGTGCCCACTTCGGGAATCGTTTTGCCGACGGTGTCTGCCAGCACGGCCATGCCGTTGATATTGCCGAGCTTGCCTTGGTCGGTGCCAAAACCAAGCGCTGTATAGCGCTTCACATGCTCGATGTCGCGGAAACCCTCGCGCGCGGCGAGGCGGATATCGGCAACCGTGGTGTCATTCTGGAAATCAAGAAATTGTTTCGGGCAGCGGTCGGCGTCGCGCGCGGCCGGCACCCGCCACAATGCCGCCGACGGCACTTCTTCGATGGCGTCTACGACCGGCATTTCAACCTCCGCGGGATGCAAGCCGAGGGATGCGGCGGCTTCGGTTCCGGCGCGCAGGCCATCGGCCAGGCAACCTCCCAGGTCGAATTCACCGTTGCCCGCGCCAGCGGAATCGTGACGCCGCCGCACTTCACCGGGAAGGAAACACAGTTTCTCCGCATCCCACTCCAATCCGCCACCGGCCTGGGCATGCAAATGCACCGCCGGACTCCAACCACCGGAAACCCCCAAGAGATCGCAGGCGATGCGCTCGCCGGGGTTGACGGTTCCCCAAGCATCGCCGCTCCATTCGGCGATTTCGACGCTCTCGACGCGGCGACCGCCCTTGACATCGCGCACCACGCAGCCCGTTCTGATCGGGATGTTCAGGGCTTTCGCTCGCTCCGCGAGTTCCCCGCCGCCCGTCGGACGACTGTCAACCACGGCGGCGACTTCGCGGCCGGCGGCCGCCCAATCCAGCGCCACGCGGTAGGCGGAATCGTTATTGGTGAAGATCACCGCCCGGCGGCCGGGGGCAACGGCGTAACGGTTGATATAGGTGGATATCGCCGCCGCCAGCATTACGCCGGGACGGTCGTTGTTGCAGAAGGTCAAGGGTCGCTCGAACGCGCCTTGGGCCAGCACCACCCGCTTCGCCCGGATGCGCCACTGCCGCCTGCCCCCGGCCGCCGTCAAGAAATTGTGGTCGAAATAGCCGAATACCGCGCAGTGCGGCAACAGAATACAGTCCGGTGTTTCCCGCAACTCGGCGACCACGCCGCTAATCCAGTCCGCGGCGGGCAGGGAGTCGATTCGGTCCGCCGACGCCAACAGGGCGCCGCCGAATTCGGCGCCGTCGTCGGCCAGGATCACCCGGGCACCGGACTTCGCCGCCGCCAGGGCCGCCATCAGGCCCGCCGGACCACCACCGACCACCAGCACATCGCAGTGGGCGTTTCGATGCTCGTAGGCATCCGGGTCGGGCGCCGCGGGCGCTTGGCCAAAACCGGCGGAGCGACGAATCGCGTGTTCGTAGAGCTTCCACCAGGAACGCGGGAACATGAAGGTCTTGTAATAAAACCCCGCGCCCAAAACGCGACTGAAAGCTCCGGCCACCGCGCCCATGTCGAAGCGCGGAGACGGCCAACCCCGAACGCTGCGCGCGACCAATCCATCACGGAGTTCAACTTGTGTCGCCCGCAAATTCGGCTGCGCCGCGGCACCCCCGCCGATTTGCACAATCGCGTTGGGCTCCTCCGCTCCGCTGCCGAAAATGCCCCGGGGCCGACGCAATTTGAAGCTGCGCCCGACCAGCGCAACACCGTTGGCGAGCAGGGCCGAAGCCAGAGTGTCGCCGGCGTAACCGTTGTATTTCCTGCCGTCGAAGAAGAATTTCAGCGACCGCGAGCGGTCGATGCGCCCGCCCCGCGGCAATCGATTCGGCTGCGCCTCGGCCATGTTCAGCCGCCCCGCTCCGAATTCCCGCCGCCGCCCAAATTCGGCCTGGTTATGCCGGCGGCGGGCTGGATGTCACTTGAACCGCCAAAATCGTCGACCGTCGGGTGGGCGCTGCCAAAATCGCCGGATTGTTCCGAGCCGGCGATTCCGCTTTCGGTAGCCGGCCTGTCCAGCCTGAAGCTGCCGGCGATTTCATAGCTGACGGTATCGCGCAGCACGCCGAACCAGCGGCGGCAACCCAGGGCATGGTTCCACAGTTCCCGATGCGCGCCGCGGGGATTGGCGCGGTGGAACAGATAGTCGGCCCACTGCGCATCGCTCAGGGCATCGGGATCGGCCGGCCGGGGGATATCCGCCTCGCCGCCATAGCTGAACTCGGTCTCCGCCCGGCAGCCGCACCATGGACATTCAATCAGCAGCACGGCCCACTCCCCTTAGTGCGCGACGGCGGCGGCGCCGTGTTCATCGATCAGGGCGCCGGAGGCGAAGCGCTCCAGACTGAACGGCGCGTTGAGTTCGTGGGGCGCGTCGTGGGCCATGGTGTGGGCGAAGACCCAGCCGGAGCCGGGGGTCGCCTTGAAGCCGCCGGTGCCCCAGCCGCAGTTGAAGTAGAGCCCGTCCACCGGAGTTTTCGATAAGATCGGGCAGGCGTCGGGCGAGATATCGACGATGCCGCCCCAGACGCGCAGCAGCCGCACCCGGCTGAAGACCGGGAACAGCTCGAGAATCGCTTGCGCGGCGTGTTCGACCACATGGAAGCTGCCGCGCTGGCCGTAGCCGTTGTAGGCGTCGATGCCGGCACCGATCACCAACTCGCCTTTGTCGGATTGGCTGATATAGCCGTGAACCGCACCGGACATGACCACGGTATCGAGCACCGGTCGGATCGGCTCGGAAACAAAGGCTTGCAGCGGATGGCTTTCGATCGGCAGGCGCAGTCCGGCCATTTGCGCCAGCACCCCGGCGTGGCCGGCGACAACCACGCCGACTTTCCCGCAGGCGATGTCGCCGCGGCTGGTGCGCAGACCGACGACCTTTCCCCCTCGGGTATCGATTCCGGTGACCTCGCAATTTTCGACGATATCGACACCGAGCGCGTTCGCGGCCCGCGCGAAACCCCAGGCGACGGCATCGTGCCGCGCCACGCCCCCGCGGCGTTGCAGCGAGGCGCCGAGGACGGGATAACGCGCTTCGGGCGAGACATTCAAACGGGGAATCGCCCGGCGGAGTTCCTTCGGGCCGACGACTTCGGCATCGATACCGTTGAGCCGGTTGGCGGCGACACGCCGCTCAATGTCGCGCATATCCTGCAGGGAGTGGCCGAGATTGTAGACACCCCGCTGGCTGAACATCAGGTTGTAGTTCAGGTCGTGGCTCAGCCCTTCCCAGAGTTGCATCGATTTTTCGTACAGCAGCGCGGCTTCGGTCCAGAGGTAATTGGAACGCACGATGGTGGTGTTGCGGCCGGTATTGCCGCCGCCGATCCAGGCCTTTTCCAGCACCGCGATTTTGTTCATGCCGTGGTTTTTCGCCAGATAGTAGGCGGTGGCGAGGCCGTGGCCGCCGCCGCCGACGATGATCGCGTCGTAGCTTTTCTTCGGTTCCGCATTGCGCCAGGCGGGTGTCCAACCGCGGTTGTGGTTGAGAGCGTGGCGCAGCAGGTTGAAAGCAGAGTAGCGTGTCATTAGCGTTGGCTGCCGGGGGCGGGCTCAGCTGCCCCTGTCGCGCAGGCGTTCGTTGCGCGGGTCGTAGGGCGAATCCGCAATGACGGTGGCCCGGAACACCTTGTCGAGCAATTCCACCTCGACCTCCGTGCCGGCCGCGACGAGTGCGGGCGGCAACATTCCCATGGCCAGGGATTTGCCGGTGCGGAAACCGAAATTGCCACTGGTGGCGCGGCCGACCATGGCGCCATCCTTGAGCAGGGCGTTGTTGCCGAGCACATCAGCGTCCTCGACATCGTGGACTTCCAGGGTCACCAGCAAATTCGCCGGCCCCGCCTCCCGCGCGCGCAGCAGGGCTTCCCGACCGCGGAAATCGCCCTTGTCGAGTTTGACGAAACGGTTCATCGCGGATTCAAAAGCTGAATACTCGATGGATAGTTCCGTGCCCACCATGCGGTAGGATTTCTCCATGCGCATCGAATCCATGGCGCGGATGCCGAAAGGCGCAAGGCCGAGATCTTCTCCGGCGGCGAACAACACGTCGAAGATATGGTTCTGGTACTCCAACGGATGATGCAGTTCCCAGCCGAGTTCGCCGACGAAATTCACCCGCAGGGCATCGACCGGCGCCGCGCCGACGACGATCTTCCGCGCCGTCAGCCACGGAAAGGCAGCGTTGGAAAAATCGGCGGCGCTCACCCGCGACAGCAACTTCCGCGCTTTCGGCCCGGCCAGCACCAGCACCCCCATTGCGCCGGTGAGTTGGGTAAAGCGCACCGAACCGTCCCGAGGCATGGATTTGCGGAGATAGTCGTGGTCGAGCCTCTGATAGGCGCCGGCGGACACCAAGTAAAAGGAATCGCCGGATTCGCGCCGAATCGTAAACTCCGAATGCACGCCGCCGTTGTGGTTCAGGGCATGGGCCAAACAAAGCCGCCCGGGTTCTCGGGGAACGGCGTTGGCGACGAAGCGGTCGAGAAAGGCCCCCGCCCCCGGGCCGGAAACCCGGCACTTGGCGAAGGCGGTCATATCGAGCAAACCGACGTTGCGGCCGACATTGTCTACTTCGCGGCGCACGGCCTCGAACCAGTGCGAGCGACGGAACGACCAATCGTCTTCCCGCGGCTCGCCTTCGGCGGCAAAGAAATTGGGCCGCTCCCAGCCGAACTTCTGCCCGAATACAGCGCCCCGCGCCTGCATGCGTTCGTAACAGGGCGCGGTGCGCAGCGGTCGGGCCGCCGCCCGTTCCTCGTCCGGGTAATGGATGGTGAACACATTGGCGTAGGCTTCTTCGTTTTTCGCGATCAGGTAGTCCCGGGTCGCGTAGTCGCCGAAGCGGCGCGGCTCGACGCCGAGCATATCGATGCTGGGTTCGCCTTCTACGATCCATTCGGCCAGCTGCCAACCGGCGCCGCCGGCGGCCGTGATGCCGAAACTATGCCCTTCGGACAACCAGAAGTTATCGATGCCCCAAGCCGGGCCGACGATCGGATTGCCGTCCGGTGTATAAGCGATGGCGCCGTTGTAAACCGACTTGACACCCACTTCGGCGAAAGCGGGCACTCGCGCCATGGCGGCTTCGATATGCGGCGTCAAGCGGTCGATATCTTCCTGGAAGAGTTCGTACTCCGCCTGGGGATCGGGACCGTCGATGTAGCAGGCGGGGGCACCCTTCTCGTACGGACCGAGAATAAAGCCGTCGTTCTCCTCGCGCAGATACCAAGAGCCATCCGATTCGCGCAGCACGCCGAGCTCCGGCAGGCCCCGGCGTTTGCGCTCCACAAGCGCCGGGTGGGCTTCGGTGACTATGTACTGATGCTCCACGGGCAGCACTGGAACATCCAGCCCCACCATCGCTCCCGTTTGGCGGGCGTAATTGCCGGTGGCGGACACGACGTGATCGCAGGCGATATCGCCTTGGTCGGTATGTACGATCCAGCCGCCGGAAGACGCCTGTTCGATGCCGACCACGGCGGTCTTGCGGTAGATCCGGGCGCCCCGGGCGCGGGCGCCGATGGCCAGGGCCTGGGTTAAATCGGCCGGCTGAATATAGCCGTCTTGCGGATGATAGATTCCGCCGACGAGGCCGTCCGTGGCGCACAGCGGCCAAAGTTCGCCGATTTCCGCCGCTGTCAGGAAACGCACTTCGACACCGATGGTTTTCGCGGTCGCCGCGTATTGGCGGTATTCGTCCATGCGGTCGCCATTCATGGCCAGGCGCAAATTGCCGACTTGGCTGAAACCGACCCGTTGTCCGGTCTCGCGCTCAAGTTCCCGGTAGAGATTGACTGAATACTTGTGGAGCTGCCCCACCGAGTAGCTCATATTGAACAGCGGCAGCAGACCCGCCGCGTGCCAAGTCGAACCGGAAGTCAGTTCGCCCTTCTCCAGCAGCACGCAATGTTCGCCCCAGCCCTTTTTCGCCAGATGGTACAGAGTGGCGACGCCAACTACGCCGCCGCCGATGACCACGACTCGCGCCCGGGTTTTCATAAGCTCGGTTCCTCCGCGGCGCGCCTCGCCATTGGCTCGTCTCCTGCGGTTGTCGGTTGAGGGCCAGGTTTCTCCGCGCGGGACCGCGGACGCTTGCGGCGGCGGCCGGCCACGGCTGTTGCCGCCGGCTTGCGGGCCGGCTTGGCCACCACCGAGAACAGCGCGGAAAAAGCGTCGCGCTTGTGGGGAATCGCCATCGCGTCAACAAAGTGTTCTTGAAAACGAGGCTCCATGGCGGTTTCGATTTTTTCAATTCCGGCGACCACCCGGGCGATTTCCGCGCGGGCGGCGCGATTGAGCAGGGCGGTCAATGCCCCGGCGCCCGCCGCGTTGCCCGCCGAGCCCACCCGCTCTGGATCGCAATCCGGTATCAGACCGAGAACCATGGCGTATTTTGGATCGATATGGGCGCCGAAGGCGCCGGCGAGACGGATGCGGTCGATGCGCTCAATGCCGGCCCGGTCCTGCAGCAGGCGGATGCCCGCGTACAGCGCCGCCTTGGCGAGTTGCACCTGGCGCACATCGTTCTGCGTCACGAGAATGCGCCGCGGGCCATCATGCAACAAGTAAGAGAAAGTGCGGCCATCGGCCGCGACGCGCCCGCAGCGGCCGCCCAAGGCGCCGTCGATGACGCCGTCTTCGTTGATGATGCCGGCCAGGTACATCTCGGCGATGGCCTCGATGATGCCCGAGCCGCAAATTCCGGTGACGCCGCTGGCCTCGGTTTCGGAGGCGAAATCCGGCTCGTCCGACCAGGCGTTCGCGCCGATGACTGAATAGCGCGGCTCCAGGCTCAGCGGATCGATGCGCACGCGCTCGATGGCGCCGGCGGCGGCACGTTGCCCCGCGGAAATCTGCGCCCCTTCGAAGGCGGGGCCGGTGGGGCTGGAACAGGCCCACAGTCCGGCGCGGCCGCCGAGGACGATTTCCGCGTTGGTGCCGACATCGACCAGCAAAGTGGTTTCGTCGCAGTGCTGCGGTTCCTCGGCGAGCACCATCGCGGCGGCATCGGCGCCCACGTGACCGGCGATACAGGGCAGCATATGGATCATGGCGCCGGAATGGACTCCGATGCCGAGATCCCGCGCTTGCACGTCGAAAGCGGTGGCGGTCGCCGGGGCGAAGGGCGCGGCGCCGAGTTCCCGCGGATCCAACCCCAAAAAAAGATGGTGCATGATCGGATTGCCGACCACCGTCAATTCGACAATGGCGTCCTTTTCGATTCCGCCGCGGGCGCTGAGCCTTTGGACGAGATCGTTCACTCCCCGACGCACCGCGGCGGTCAATTCGGCGGCGCCCGCCTCGTGCATCATCGCGTAGGAAACCCGGCTCATCAGATCTTCGCCGAAGCGGATCTGCGGGTTCATGATTCCCTCGGTGGCGACAATCCGGCCTTCGGTCAAATCCGCCAGATGGGCGGCGATGGTGGTGGAACCGATATCTATCGCCAAACCGTGGACGGCGGATTGGAAACCCGGCCACAGGGCGATGATGGCTGCGCGGTTCCGCACCGCCGCGGTCACCCGCCAGCCGCCGTCGCGCAGGCGCTTTTGCAGGCCCGGCAGAATGGCGGGATCGAAACCGAGTTCGGTCAAGCCCCACTCCTTCGCCAGTGCCCGGCGCAGGCGCTCCAAATCGCCGCCCGCATCAAGCAGCGAAGCGGGCTCGACTTCGACGTGATAAAGCCGCACGGCGGGATCGAGCCGGATATCGCGCAGCGCGGCTTCCTTGCGCACGACTTGACGGTGGGTTTGGCTTTCCGGCGGCACATCGATCACCAAATCGCCCTGAATCACCGCTTGGCAGCTGAGGCGGTGACCCGGCGCGAGCCGCTGGCGGCGCTCGCCAAAAAGCGCTTCGACGGCACTCAAGGCGGATAAATTTTCGCCGCGGGAAGTGATTGCGTGTTTGGCGAATTCTCCTTCCACACAGATGACGCGGCAGCGTCCGCAGAGGCCGCGGCCGCCGCAGACCGAATCGATATCGACACCGATACCGCGCGCGGCATCAAGCAAGCGAGCGCCGCGGGGGAAGCTGCCGCGGCGCCCGGAAGGGGTGAATATGATTTTCGCTTCGCTCACGCCGGAGTACCGTTGCCGGCGTCCGCTGTGGCACCGGTTTCGGCCCCGGTCTCGGCTCCAAGGCGCCGTCCCCCGCGCCGCCGCCGAGCACCGCGTTCCGGCCTGCCGGCGCCGGGCTCGCGGTACTTCCGCAGCCAGCGGGCGCAGTCTGGATCGTGGCCCATCATCACATCGGCGCCCAATACGGCTTGCAGGGTCTCGCCGTGCAGTGGATTGGTGATGGCCGAAGTCATGCCCGAACCGATCGCCATGGTCAGAAAAGCGGAGTTGATGCCGCCGCGGTTGGGCAGGCCGAAGCTGATATTGGATGCGCCGCAAGTGGTGTTGACTTTGAGCTCCTCCTGCAGCCGCCGCAGCAGGCGCATGACCTGCCGGCCCGCGGAATTGATCGCGCCGATGGGCATCACCAGCGGGTCCACTACCACGTCTTCCCGGGGAATGCCGTGATCGGCGGCGCGTTCGACGATATTCTTCGCCACCGCGAAGCGCACATCTGGATCTTCGGAAATACCGGTTTCGTCGTTCGAGATGGCGACCACGGCCGCGCCGTGGCGTTTTACCAAAGGCAATACCGACTCCAGCCGCTCCTCCTCCCCGGTCACCGAATTCACCAAGGCCTTGCCTTCATAGACGGCCAGGCCGGCTTCCAGCGCCGCGACGATGGAAGAATCGATGCACAGCGGCACGTCGCTGATCGACTGCACCAGCTTGACGATATCCGCCAGAATTCCCGGCTCGTCGGCGAGCGGCACGCCGGCGTTGACATCGAGCATATGCGCACCCGCCGCCACTTGGGCGAGGGCATCGGCTTCAACGCGGCTGTAGTCGCCCCGGGCCATTTCTTCGGCGAGAATTTTGCGCCCGGTGGGATTGATTCGTTCGCCGATAATGACGAAGGGTTGATCGAAACCGATCCGCACTTCCCGCGTCGGCGAACTTAGAATAGTTTCCATCACAATACCCGCTCCTTTGTTTTTGGCTCCGTTTTTTGCGACCCTGGGGGCAGCGGTGCCTGGAAAGCCGCCGACTGCCGCGGATCGCTGCGCCATTCTGGACCCGGGCGCCAGGGTTCGCGACCGCCGAGCGCGCCGGAACGCTCGACGATTTCGGCAACCCGATGCTCCTGCCGGTGCGCCATCACGTGGATGCCGCGCACACCCTCGATTTCCTTGATTTGCCGGATCATGTCAATACAGATTTCGATCCCCTCCCGCTGCTGGTCCCGGGCGCCGCGCAGCCTGCGGATGATCGCATCGGGAATGCGCACGCCGGGCACATTGGCGCGAATCCATTCCGCCGAGCGGGCCGAGGCCAGCGGTCCCACGCCCGCCAATATGAAAACTTTTTCATGGATGCCCGCATCGCGCACCCGCGCCATGTATCGGCGGAAAGTTTCGATATCGAAGCAGTATTGGGTTTGCGCGAATTGCGCCCCGGCCTCGACTTTTTTCGCCAAGCGCTGGGGGCGGTACTCCAGGGGCGGCGCGAAGGGATTCGCGGCGGCGCCGAGCAGCACTCTGGGCGGCACTGTCAACTCGCGGCCGCTCAAAAACCGCGACTCGTCGCGCATGCCGCGGATCATGCGCAGCATCGATATGCAATCGAGATCGAACACCGGCTTGGCTTCGGGATGATCGCCGACTTCCACGCCGTCGCCGGTCAAGCAGAGCACACTGGCCACGCCCATGGCCGCGGCGCCAAGCACATCGCCTTGAATCGCGATTCGATTGCGGTCCCGGGCCGATACCTGCAACACCATGGCGTAACCGCGGCGGGTCAACAGCGCGCACATGCCAACGCTGGACATGTGGCAATTGGCGCCGGAGCCATCGGTGGCGTTGATCGCATCGACGTAGCCGTCGAACAAGGCGGCGCGCTCGTAGACTTCCGCCGGGTTGGCCGAATCGGGTGGCGCGATTTCGGCGGTTACCGCGAAATCGCCCCGGCGCAGCACCCGCTCAAGCCGTCCGAAGGAAGAATGTCCGGGCCGGATCGGCAGCGGGTCGCCCGGCGCTGCGGGTTCGTCTTCAAAAACCATCCGGCGCGCTCCCAAGCTTGTGGCGCACTTCGCGCAACCATGCCGAACGACCATGCAAGCGGTGGTCCACGGCGGGTTGCAGCTGCCGCAGCGGAATCCCGCCCGCATCCAAGCGCCTGGCGCCCTCCCAGGCCAGCACCCAAACGCAGGGCATGTCGGGTTTCACTTCACAATTGCCATCCGCGCGAACACCGCCGCAAGGCCCGTTGCGCATTTTTTTCGGACAATTCATCGGACAGGAAAGTCCGGTGAAGCCGACGATGCATTGACCGCAGTTTTGCGAGTCCAGCAACGGCCCCTTGGTGATGGATTCGATCCGCGCGAAAATCCCGTCCAGCCGCTCGTATCCGAGACGGCGCAGCAGCGGATGGCAGAGCAGCAAAAGCCGCTCGACGGCGGAGTAGAGTTTTTTCAGGCCCCGCGCATGGCGCACTGACCAGCGCCGCATCCGGTACATTTCAGCACCTCCCCCCTTCCGCCAGCGGCGCTGCGCCGGAGCCGCGCCGATAACGGCGCTCAGCCATCGGCGGCATCCAGCGCGAGGCCGCGACCGCGGATCAGCGCCTCAAGCCGCTCTTGGCTGAAGGACTCCTCCAGGCGGCGCGCTTCGGCGAGCGCGATGGCGTGCAAATCGTCCGCCCTGCCTCGATTTTCGCCAGCGTTATCGGAACAGTTTTCGTAATGCCGCCGCCATTCCGCCAGATAAGCTTCACTGCCGCCTTTGCCGGCGCGCATCGCGGCGCGATCAATCGCTTTTTGAAAGCGCTCGCCGAGCATGACCTTCTCCCGCAGGCGGCCGCGCTGCACCACTACCTGCGACGGAATATCACGCCAATAAATGAAGATTTTTCTGACCATGTTCTGACCGTCCCAACCGCGCCGCCAAACCCGTTTCCAATGCGCCGTAGCCACAATGCACATGCTCGAAAGCCAGTCCCAGCTTCGCGGCGGCCGCGGTCGCGGCGGCAAGCAGCGCGGTGTCTTCGATTTGCGACAAGTACACCAATTTGCGGTAGTTGCCGAAATAGGCGTCGCGCAACTGCGGATGCCGATCCAGGCCCAGCGGCCGGACCACGAAACGGTCGAAATGGCGCGCCAGAAAATCCGTCAGGTAAAAAGTGCCGGGCTCTTCGGCCGATAGCTGGGCGAAGCGTTCGCGGCCGGCGAAGAATTCGTAGCAGTGGGCGCCTTCCAGCCGCTCGACACCCTCCTCCGCCAGCACCCGGTCGATGCCGCCGCCGGTGCCGCAGTCGGCGTAGGCGACGAAGATCTCGCCATAGCGGTTTCGCTGCCGGCGAATCAGCTGCCGCAGTCGCCCGGGGATTTCCGCCGGACGGTTGTGCAACTCCGCATCAATGCACTGCAAATGCAGATGATCCCAATTCCAGCGCCGCCGCAGTGCATCGATCTCCACCGCCAGGGCACCGCAGGCGATCACCAATACCGGTTCGGGCATGGGCCGCTCGCCGTTTTCGCCTGCTGCTATTGTTGTTCTTGCTTTCATTTTCACTCTGCCGACAACCCACCCCCGGTTTCCCCGCGTATAGTCCGATCTTCGGCTAGGGCTTCGCGACCCGCGCCCGCACCATGGCCGGCGCGACATCCGCCGCTTGGGCAGCGTCGCGGCAGTAGGCATCGGCGCCGACGGCGCGACCGAACTCCTCGTTCAGCGGCGCCCCACCCACCAGCACTATGTAGTCGTCGCGGATGCCCTGCTTGGCCATTTCGTCGATGACCACCTTCATATAGGGCATGGTGGTGGTGAGCAGGGCCGACATGCCGAGAATATCGGGTTGGTGTTTTTCCAGCGCTTCGAAGTAATCCTCGACGGAATTGTTGATGCCGATATCGAAAACCTCGAAACCGGCGCCCTCCAGCATCATCCCCACCAAATTCTTGCCGATGTCGTGGATATCGCCTTTGACCGTGCCGATGACCATTTTGCCGATCGGTTTAACGCCGGTCTCCGACAGCAGGGGCCGCAAAATCTCCATGCCGCCTTTCATCGCGTTGGCCGCGAGCAGCACTTCCGGCACAAACAAAATGCCGTCGCGGAAATCCACGCCGACGATGCGCATGCCTTCCACCAGCGCGTCGTTCAGCACCCGGTCCGCCGACCAGCCGCGATCCAGCAGAATCGATGTGCCTTCGACGATATCCTCCTTCAGACCGTCGTATAAGTCCTCATGCATCTGTTCGACGAGTTCGCCATCATCCAATTCCGAGAGGATGAGTTCTTCTTCCCCGGGGTTTTGCTCTTCGTTGCTCATCAGTAGTCCCGATCCTCGAATTCCGCTTTGCGCCGCGCGATGAAATCGAGCAGCGCCTCGTCCACCGCCGCGTCGAGCGGCGGTGCCTCGTACTCTTCAAGTATCCGCTTCCAGATGCCGTTGGCGCGCCGGGCCGCGTCCAGAGAACCATCCTGCCGCCACTGTTCATAGCTGTTGTTGTCGGCGATGTTTGAGCGGTAAAAGGCGGTCTCAAAATTGGCCAAAGTATGCGCCGCGCCAAGGAAATGGGAACCCGGACCAACCTCGCGCAGAGCGTCCAGCGCCTGGCTATTTTCCGACATATCCACGCCCTGCAACAATACCGCGAGCATATTCGCCTGATCCGCGTCCATGACGAATTTTTCATAACCCATGGCGAGCCCGCCTTCGAGCCAACCGGCGGCGTGCAACATGAAGTTCACCCCGGCCAGGGCCGATGTTTGCAGCGTATTGGCCGATTCGTAGGCGGCTTGGGCATCGGGAATCTTGGCCGCGCAAAGCGCGCCGCCACTCCGGAAAGGAACGCCGAGCCGACGCGCGAGCTGGGCCGCGCCGAACAAAATCAGGCTCGGCTCCGGGGTGCCGAAAGTGGGCGCTCCAGACTGCATCGAAACCGCCGCGGCGAAGGTGCCGAAAATCACCGGTGCGCCGGGGGCGACCAACTGTACGTAGGCCATGCCGGCGAGCGCTTCGGCGAGAATTTGCGTCAGCGTGCCGGCGATGGTCACCGGCGACATGGCGCCGGCGAGCAAAAAAGGCGAAATCACCGTGGCCTGATTGCCGCGCGCGTACACTGTCGCCGCGCCCAGCATGGTGGCGTCGAAAGTCAGCGGCGAATTGGCATTGATCAAGCTCGTCACCACGGTGTTTTCAGCGACGAACTCCTTACCGAACACGATCCGGGCCATGGTCAGGGTGTCTTCGGCGCGCTCGGCTTGGGTGACCGAACCCATGAAGGGCTTGTCGCTGTACTTGATATGGCTGTAGACCATATCCAGATGCCGCTGGTTGACGGGCACATCCACCGGTTCGCAAACCGTGCCACCGGAATGGTGCAAACCCGGCGACAGATAGGCGAGTTTGACGAAATTCTGGAAATCCTGAAGCGTCGCGTAGCGGCGGCCTTGATCGAGATCTTGGACGAAGGGCGGGCCATAGGCGGGCACAAGGACGCTGCGGTCGCCGCCGATCATCACGCCGCGGCGCGGATTGCGCGCGTGCTGTTTGAACTCCCGCGGCGCTGTGGCCTGCACCAGCGAGCGGCACAGGCCCCGGGGAAAGTAGACGCGCTCTCCGTCGATATCGGCACCCGCGTCCTTCCACAGCTTGAGCGCTTGGGGAAACTCGCGGAATTCGATGCCGATTTCCGCCAACACCGTATCGGCATTGTGCTCAATCAACTCCAGCGCTTCGGCGTCAAGCACTTCGAGCCGGGGAATTTTCCGCTCGATCCAAGCCGCCGCGGCGCCCGCGCGGCGCCCGGGTCGATTGCCGCGGCACCGACCGCGGCGGGACTGCGTTTGACTGTTCACCGCCCCCTCCCCCCAATGCGATTCCTTGGACTGCGGAATCGATTGCTGATGGCCGACGTTGCGCGCAAGTTTGGGGCAGAATTTCGTTTGCCGCTTCACCAAATGCGACATCGAATCAAACACAGGCGACATTAGCCGCCCTTGGCTGAATGCTTCTCCGCCACGCAGCTCAACGCAACTCGGGGCAACTCGAAAAAATCCAGAAGAATCGCGACCTCCCAACCACCGGAGCGCCACGCCGGCACAGCTTGCGCGCAGCTTGGAACTTTTCTGAAACAAACCTCTGTGCCCGGGCCGCGGTGCGCCCGAACCATGCGCGGATGCGAAGGTCGCCGGGCCGTGAATGCGGCGGTTTTGGGGGCGAAGTTGTGGTTTCCACTTTACTGGTGCGACATGGAGTTGGCAGCAGGCGACTGACACATAGAAGCCTTGGCTGCATTTGTCCCAATTTAGCAATTCAGTGTCGCAAATTTGTCATTAGTAGCCGCGCTCTGATGCTAGTCTCACGGGTGCTTAGAAAGAACAGCAATCATCCAGTCAACGGAGAGTCGGAATGCAATTTCCACCGCGAGCGAAACGAACCCTCATTTCCACCGCCGTCGCCGGCGCGCTGGCAGCGCCCCCGGCATTGGCCCAAGAGTCCGGCGCCAGCCGCGGGCTCGAGGAGATTTTCGTCACAGCAACCCGAGTCGAACGCGCCCTGCAGGATGTACCGATCGCAGTCTCCGCGCTGAATTCGGAGGATATCGACGCCCTTGGCATCACCAATTTCGCCGATTATGTGTTGCAACTGCCCAGCGTTTCCGCCGGCGGCAGCGGGCCGGGACAGAACACCATCTATATCCGCGGCGTGGCATCGACCACGCCGAATCTAACCGTCGCCGGTGTTGCCGGTTTGTCGCCCAACGTGGCCTTTTATCTCGATGAGCAGCCCCTGGCCCAACCGGGACGCAATCTCGATGTCTACGCGGCGGACTTGGCGCGCATCGAAGTATTGTCGGGCCCCCAAGGCACTTTGTTCGGTGCCAGCTCCCAGGCGGGCAATGTGCGCCTGATCACCAACAAACCGGATCTCGACGAGTTCTACGGCAACGCGAAACTCGGCGCGAACGCGATTGACGACGGCGAAAGCGGCTCCAATTTCGAAGTCGTGGTGAATGTGCCGGTCAGTGACAATTTCGGCCTGCGCGGCGTCATCTACCGCGAAGACAAGGGCGGCTGGATTGACAATGTTCCAGGCACCCGGGACGCCAGCCAAAGCGCGCGCTTCCGGCCGGAAGGCGCGGTGCGCAAGAACGGCGTGGCCGTCGCCCCCTACCGCGCCGGCTTCCAGGCGGGTGTTGACCTTTCCAACATCAACTTTCTGCAAGCCAACAACTCCAGCATCGCCCGCAGCGATATCAACGGCGTGACCTATACCGGCGGCCGTATTTCCGCCCAGTGGGACATCAACGAGGATTGGGATTTGCTCGTGGCGCACACGAGCCAGGATACCGACGCCGACGGCGTATTCTTCGGTGACCCGGACACCGGCGGCGAGCTCGACATCAGCCGCTTCGTCGACGAGCACATCAAGGATACTTTCGACAACACCGCCTGGACGCTCACCGGCCGGCTCGGCGAGCTCGAAGTGATCTACACCGGCGCCTTCACCGACCGCCAATCGGACCAGATCGTCGATTACTCCGATTATCTGTTCGTGGGCCAGTACCTGCCCTATTACATCTGCGATTACTACGCCACCTACACCTCGTCCAACAATCCGCCGGGGGTGCCCCGCGAAGGCACCACCTGCAACGAGCCGCAGATGTTTGTGGACAGCCTCAACAAACTGGAAGTGCAAACCCATGAAATCCGCTTCACCACGGACCAGACCGCCAGTTGGCGGGCGCAGGGCGGCGTTTTCATCAGCGATCTCGAACTGATCGAAGTCAACGATTTCACCTATCCCGGTTCGGTGAGGGCGATTTCCTGGAATGGCTTCCCGGGATTCGCGCCGAATTATCCCTTGACCAACCCCCAGGCGGCGCCGGGCAATCCCGACGGCTCAAGCTTCAACGCCGGCCCCGGTTATTACACTTTCCCGGGGCCGTTCCCGGAAGGCGTGATTTTCCGCAACGATATCCGCCGCACCGATGAGCAGATCGGCTACTTCGGCGAAGTCGCCTTCGATCTCAGCGACCAATTCACCCTGACCCTCGGTGCCCGCAGCTACGAAATCGAAGTGGACCTCGAAGGCAGCGCGAATTCCTCCTTCGGCAATTTCGGCGGCAACCGCGAAGACGGCCAGCGCTTCGGCACCAATATCTCGCAGCAATTCCGCCCCGGCAATTCGCTGGGCGCCCCGGACAAGGCTGTGGCCGACGGCACCATCTTCAAGGCGACTATGGACTGGCGACCCAACGACGATCAGATGTATTACATCACCCTGTCGGAAGGATTCCGCCCCGGCTTGCTGAACCGGCCCGGTGGCCGACCAAGCGCCGACGGCAGCGGTTTTGTCGTACCCTTCGAGCTGGAAACCGATGAGGTATTCAATATCGAATTGGGCGTGAAGGCCGATTTCACCAACTCCTTCCGCCTCAACGCAGCGTTGTTCAATATCGATATCGAAAATCTGCAAACCACGATCTTCGACACCAGCATCGTCAATCTGTTCTTCTCCGACAACGCGGCGAACGCCGACGTCACCGGCTTGGAGGCGGATTTCACCTGGCTGCCGGAATGGTCCGACGGTCTCACCGTCGGCGGAGCGATTTCCCTGCTCGACACCGAGATCACCGAGAAGATCACGCCCACCAACGATGTGCGCGTCGGCGACACGCTGGCTTTCGCCCCGCGCCATCAAGGCAATCTGCGGGCGCGCTACGAATGGGAATTGCCGGGCAGCGGCTGGCTCGCCCACGTCATGCCCATTCTCACTTGGTCGGCGGAATCCTATAGCGACATCATCAGCATCAACCGTGACCTCATTGACAGTTGGGCGATGCTTGGTGTGACCGCGGGCGTTGCCGCAGACGGCTGGGCGGTGACGTTCTACGCCAACAATCTGACCAACGAGCGCGCCGAGGTATCGCGTTCCTTTGTTTTCGACACCCGGCACGTAACCTACGCCCAACCCAGGACCATCGGTATCCGCACGAGCTTCGACTTTTGACGGATTCGGGCCCGGCAAACGCGGCCGCGACGGCATCCCACTCCGGGAATGCCGCTGCGGTCCGCCGCCCCGGTTCCGCGCAAACGCCACTCGCCACCGCGCCCCGCACCGAGCGGGGGTCCCGCGCATCCATAGCGGGGGTATCCCATCCCCGGATGCCGCATCCCACCGCGGCCGGCGCTGAAAGGAAGTCTCCGCCACCCGACGACCCCGACGGGAGTCGGCCAAGCGCCGACGGCAACCCGCTGGCGGCGATTCGGGTCGCCATCAAAGCCAAACAATACCGCCAAGCCGCGGCGGCGCTCGCCCCAATCCTGGCGCGGGAACCAAACCATACCGACGCGCTCTATATGCGCGCGGTCTGCCACCGCTACCTGCGCGAATTCGACCAAGCCCTGGCATTGCTGAGACGGCTGCAATCCCTCGCCCCGGAGAACGGCCGCGCCCATCAGGAGGAAGGCCACTGCCACCGCGACATGGGCCAGCCCGACGCCGCGCTGCCGGCCTATGCCCGGGCCTGCCGCTTCAATCCGGCCCTGACGGCCGCCTGGCGCGGACAATTCGACATTCTGAGCCGCCGCGGGCGCCATGACGAAGCTGCGGGCGTCCGCGCCCAACTCGACTATCTGCGGCGGTTGCCGCCGCCCTTGCTCGGCGTCCTCGATCTGCTCAGCCAAGGCAAACTGCTCAAAGCGGAAGATTTGTGCCGCAAATTCCTCCGCCAAGTACCCCACCATGTGGAAGCGATGCGTTTGCTGGCGGAAATCGGCCTGCGCTTCGGCGTGTTGACCGATGCCGAGTTCCTGCTTGAATCGGCCCACGAATTCGAACCGGAAAACGCGCGCGTGCATATGGATTACATCCAGGTGCTGCGCAAGCGGCAAAAATTCGCCCAGGCCCTGACCCAAGCCGAAAAACTGCTCGCCACCGCGCCCGAGCATCCGCAGTTTCTTTCCATCCACGCCATCGAATGTATGCAAACCGGCGATTACGACACCGCGCTGAGCCAGTTCGACAAAGTGCTCGCGCGGATTCCCGGCGATCCGGTGACGCTGACTTCCAAGGGCCACGCCTTCAAAACCCGCGGCGATTACGCGGCGTCCGTGGAGTCCTACCGCGCCGCCATCGCCCACCAGCCGCGACACGGCGAGGCTTGGTACGCGCTGTCCAATCTGAAGGTGTATAACTTCGACGACGCTGAGATCGCGGCGATGGAAGCGCAGCTCCGCGGCGAGGACCTGCCCCACGCCGACCGGGTGCATCTCGGTTTCGCCCTCGGCAAGGCTTGGGAAGACCGCAATGACTTCGAGACTTCCTTTTCCCACTACGCCCGCGGCAACGGCATGAAAAAAGCCCTGAGCAGCTACCAAGCCGACCAGATGACCGCGGAACTGCGCGCCCAACAGCGCGTCTGCGGCCCGGCGCTGCTCGGCCGCGGCGAACAGGCCGGGTGCCCCGCGCCGGACCCGATTTTCGTGGTCGGGCTGCCACGGGCGGGATCCACCCTGCTCGAACAGATTCTCTCTTCCCATTCCCAAATCGACGGCACTTTGGAACTGCCGAATATTCCTTCGCTGTCCCAGCAATTGCGCCGCCGCGCCCGGGCCGACAAGACCGATTACCCCGATGTATTGGCGACCCTGACCGACTCAGAGCTCGGCGAATTCGGGCGCCAATACATTGAGGACACCCGCATCCACCGCCAAGACGCGCCCTTCTTCGTCGACAAAATGCCGAATAACTTCCGTCATATCGGCCTGATCCACCTGATGCTGCCGAATGCGAAAATCATCGACGCGCGGCGCCATCCCATGGCCTGCGGCTTCAGCGGATTCAAACAACTGTTCGCCGAAGGACAGGAGTTCTCCTACGATCTCGCCGATCTCGGGCAATACTATCGGGACTACGTCGAACTGATGGATCATTGGGACCACGTTCTGCCCGGCAAAGTGCTGCTCATGCAATATGAAGAGGTGGTGGCGGACGTGGAAGGTCAAGTGCGGCGGCTGCTCGACCATTGCGGGCTGGAATTCGAGGAAGCCTGCGTGAATTTCCACCAAACCGAACGCTCGGTGCGAACACCGAGTTCCGAGCAGGTGCGCCGGCCGATTTTCGCCTCCGGGCTCGATTACTGGCGCAACTACGAACAATGGCTGGCGCCCCTGCGCGACGCTCTCGGCGCGGATGTGCGCGAACGTTGTCGAATCGCCCCCGGCGGTCCATGAGCGCCGCATCCGCAACCCCATTCGCACAGGCTGAGAATTGAGCATGAATAGCAACCCGACCGGCGACGCGCGATCCACAGCCACCCCCATCGAGACCGAGACCGATATCGGCCATACCATCGGCGAGCAGAACATCCGTGTTTTCAGCCTCGATATTCATAATCCCGTTTTTGTCGTGTCCGCGGCGCTGGTGGTCATACTCGTGGTCGGCACGCTGCTGTTTCCGCAGCAGGCGGCGGTGGTCTTCGCCAACCTTCGAAGTTGGACCGCGGAATCCTTCGACTGGTTCTTTTTCGCGGCGGCGGATGTTTTCATCGTCTTTTGCCTCGCCATCGCCATCTCGCCCCTGGGCCGGATTCGTCTCGGCGGACCCGACGCGGCGCCGCAGTACGGTTATTCCGCTTGGCTGGCGATGCTGTTCGCCGCGGGCGTTGGCATCGGCCTGATGTTTTTCGGCGTCCACGAACCCGTCACCCACACGCTCAATCCGCCGCTGGGCATCGACCCCGCCGATACCGACGCGGCCCGGGCGGCGGGAATGTCGGCCGCGGTGTTGCACTGGGGCATGCACGCTTGGGCGATTTACGCCGTCGCCGGGCTGTCGCTGGCGTTCTTCTGCTTCAACCGCGGCATGCCGCTCACCATGCGCTCGGGTTTCTTTCCGCTGATCGGGAAATCGGTCTGGGGGCCATTCGGCCACGCGGTGGATATATCCGCGGTGCTGGCTACCCTGTTCGGGTTGGCGGTGTCGCTGGGTTTCGGCGCCGAGCAAATCGCGGGCGGTCTGCAATATCTGTTCGGCATTCCGGCCACGACGGTCACCAAAGCGATCCTGATCGTTGTCATCATCAGCATCGCCCTGGTGTCGGTCATCGCCGGCCTCGACAAAGGCGTCAAGCGCCTGAGCTGGATCAATATGACCTTGGCCGGGCTGCTCTGGCTATTCGTGCTAATTGCCGGCCCGACCTTGATCATTCTCGCCACGATCGGCAAAACCGGCATCGATTACGCCATGCATCTGCCGCGGCTAAGCAATTGGGTTGGCCGCGAAGACTTGGTCTTCATGCACGAATGGAGCGTGTTCTACTGGGCTTGGTGGATCGCCTGGGCACCCTTCGTCGGCATGTTCATCGCGCGCATCAGTTTTGGGCGCACGGTGCGCGAATTCATCACTTGGGTGCTGATCGTGCCGACCATCATCGGCATTCTTTGGATGGCGACCTTCGGCGGCACCGCCCTCGATCAGATTTTCTCCAACGGCTACACCGGCGTAGCGGAATCGCCGCCGGAACTCGCGCTGTTCAAAATGCTGGAGCCCCTGCCCCTGACCGGCATCGTTTCCGCCATCAGCGTGGTGCTGATCACGATTTTCTTCGTGACTTCGGCGGACTCCGGCTCGCTGGTGATGGACACGATCACCGCCGGCGGCAAACTGGACGCACCGGTGCAGCAGCGGGTGTTCTGGTGCCTGCTGGCGGGCATGGCGGCCATGGCGTTGATGCTCGGCGGCGGCATGGAATCGCTGCAGGCCCTGACGCTGGCGGTCGGCCTTCCTTTCGCCATCGTGCTGCTGTGTATGTGCGCCGGCATCCTCAAGGGTCTGCGAGAGGAATTGAATTCGCGCTGAGTTCCGCGAGTCGTTACAGCCCCATTTCCTCCGGGGTCAGAAAAATCGGGAATTCGGCCCGCAGGCGGGCATCGATTTCTTCACTTACGTGGCGTTGCGCGGGGGCGGCGAGAAGTTTGCGTTTTTTCGCCAAGGCCTGCTCCAGCAAAACCGGTTTGTCCCGCTCTTCCCATACCGTCGGGCTGTCGCGGTTGCTGAAGTCGGGATACACGTATTCGCTTTGCATCACGCTCAGGGTGTTGTCGGAGCCGAGGTAATGGCCTTCGCCGCCGGCGCACACCCGCTCGATTTCGGCAAAGCTCAGCGTTTGCGGATTGACTTCGATGCCGCGCACAGCGCGGCCGACGGCGCCGAGTAAATCGTTGTCGAGCAGCAGACTTTCCGGGCAGACGCTGAGCAGGCTGGCGTACATGCCGGCGGATTCGTAGACGATATTGGCTCCCGACAAAGCCGCGGCAAGCACGGTCGAGGCGCGCTCGGCGCCCGCCTGGAAATCGGGAAGCTTGGAGTCGGTCATGCCGCAGGCGGTGCCGAAGGGCAGATCGAGATGATTGCCCACTTCGGCGCAGGCGGCCGACAGCAGGCCCTGTTCCGGCGAACCGCCGCTCATGGCGCCGGTGCGCAAATCCGAAACGAAGGGCCAGGCGCCGAGAATCGCCGGCGCCCCCGGTTCGATGGCGTTGACATAGACTAAACCACCGAGACATTCGGCCCAGGCTTGGGAAACCGTTCCGGCCAAACAGGCGGGGGCGGTGGCGCCAGCTTGACCGGCGGACAGCAGCAGCACCGGCATGCCGCCCTCGACCGCGACCCGCAGGCATTCCAAGGCGTCGGTGGCGAACTTCAGCGGCGGCACCACGAAGCAGTTCGACTGACTGACAAAAGGCCGCGCCCGCCATGCGGCCTCGCCGCCGGCGACGATATGCAGCATTTCCAGGCTTTTTTCCACGTGGCCGGGCAATGTCCAACTCGAACCGACGTGCTTGGCTGTGCCCATGACGCAGCAATAGAGAGTGTTGATATCGAGCGCGTAATTGTCGGCGATATCGCGGGGAACACAGGTGCGCTGGAACATATGGATGTGCTCGCAGCCGTCGGCGAGACGCGCCATTTCGTACAAATCCCGCGCGCGGGATTCCCGGTAGCTGTTGGTTTCCGCATCGGCGAGTTGCACCGCCGCACCGGCGGTGGAGAAATGCACCCGCGCGCCGCTGAGGTCGACATCGTGGCGCGGCTCCCGGGCGTGCAAAACCAAATCCCGCTTGGCCTGCCGCAGGGTGTTTTCGACCAGGCTCCGCGGCATTCGCAGCCGGCCGTCGGCACCGAGTTCCGCACCGGCGGCGGTGCAGGTTTCGATGCAATGGGGCGTGGCGTCGGCGAAACCGACCCGCTCGAGAATCTCGAAAGCGTTATCGACCACCGCCGCAACGCCGGCGGCGCCGAGAGGCCGGTACCAGCCGCCGCTGTGCCCCGGTCGAACGGGCTTGACCGCTTCCGCCAGCGGCGCGGCCCGCGCCGCGCGCCGCGCCTGCCTGCCGCCTAAACGCCGGGACACAACGGATTCCAGGGCACTACGCGCGAGACAACCATGAAATAGGGCATGCCTGCTGTTCTCCCCACTATCGCCGAACCGCAAAAATACTACACTAGGTTCATGCGGCTGGGAACAGATTGCCGCGCAATCGACTCCCAGCGGCGGCACCGGCTTTCGTTGGCTTGTGGGGCCGTGCTAGGCTGAACCCGGGCCAGCGGATTCCACACGGAATGACCCAAGGCGGGCAAATCTCGGAGAACTTCATGGACAACCAAGCCCGGATTGTTATCGTCGGTGGCGGCGTCATGGGTATCGGCCTGCTGTATCACCTGGCGGCGGAAGGCTGCGCCGATGCACTGTTGATCGAAAAGGGCGAGCTCACCTCGGGTTCGACCTGGCACGCTGCCGGCCAATGCCCGAATCTGGTGGGCAATTACAATCTGGCCAAAATTCACCAGTCGAGCATCGCCCTCTACCGGGAGCTGGAACAGCTTACGGGTCAGTCCGTCGGCTGGCACGGCTGCGGCAGTATCCGCCTCGCGCTCGATGAACGCGCCTTGGACTGGTTCCGCTATTTGCGGGGCATCGCCGCCAATATCGGTTATCACATGGAGATTATCGAATCGGCGCAGATCCGCGAACTGAATCCCTTCGTCACCACCGAAGGCGTGCTGGCCGGCGCCTGGACCCGGGATGACGGTCACGCCGACCCCTCCGGGCTGTGCCAGGCGATGGCCGCGGCCGCGCGCGCCAAGGGCACCCGCATTGTCCGTAACAACCGGGTAACGGCTATCCGGGCGCTGCCCGGAGGCGAATGGGAAGTACACACCGAACAAGGATCGGTGCGCGCCGAAATCGTCGTCAACGCGGCCGGCTGCTTCGCCCGGCAAGTGGCGCGGATGGTGGGGGCGGACTTGCCCATCTGTAATCTCCAACATCACTATTTGGTGACCGGTCCGGTGCCGGAACTGGTCGAGCGCGACGTGGAAATTCCCCTGACCCGCGATCCCTGGGCCTCGGCCTATATCCGCCAAGAGCAAAAGTCCGGCTTGATCGGCATTTACGAGGCGGAAGGAATCGTCGAAGCCTGGGGCCCGGAGGGCCTGCCGCCCTGGGAATCCGACAGCGAGTTGTTCTCGGATGACCTGGAACGCCTTATGCCTTGGCTCGGCCGCGCCATGGAACGCATGCCCATTTTCGAACCAGCCGGTGTCAAGCGCGTCGTCAACGGCGCCATCTCCCACAGTCCCGACGGGCTGCCGCTGCTGGGGCCGGTGGCCGGACTGCGCAATTTCTGGCTCTGCTGCGGCTCTTCATTCGGCATCGCCCAAGGCGCCGGCAGCGGCAAATATCTCGCCCAGTGGATTTTGCACGGCGACGCCGAAATCAACATGACCGGATTCGACCCCCGGCGCTTCGGCGTTTTCGCCGACGGCGATTTCATGGCCGCCCGAGGCCGGCAGGACTATGCCATGACCTACGCCACGGCGCTGCCGGGGGAAGAATTGCCCGCGGCCCGCGGATTGCGCAAAAACCCGCTGTACGAACGTCTGCGCGGGCGCGGCGGCGTATTCACGGAAAGTTTCGGCTGGGAGCGGCCGAAGTGGTTTTCCACCGATGGCCGCGAAGAACTCTACAGCTTCCGCCACAACAATACTTTTGAATTGATTGGCGAAGAGTGCTTGGCGGTGCGCGAACGGGTGGGCATTCTCGATATTTCGGGCTTCGCCAAATATGAAGTCAGCGGCGCCGATGCGGGCAGACTGCTCGACCGCCTGTGCGCCAACCGGCTGCCGCGGCCGGGCCGCGTCGCGCTCACGCATTTTCTGTCCCGCAACGGCCGCATCGGCGGCGAGGCCACTGTCACCCGGCTTGATGAAGAGCACTACTATCTGCTTTCCGCGGCTGGAGCCGAACTGCGGGACCTCGATCATTTGCAACAGGAAGTACGCCCCGGCGAACGGCTGCGCATCGCCAATGTCAGCGATGACCGCGGCGTGCTGGTGCTGGTCGGCCCGAGCGCCCGGAGCTTGCTGTCGCGCCTCACCGGCGCGGCGCTGGATAGTAAAGCTTTTCCTTGGCTAAGTGCCCGGGAAATCGAAATCGCCGGCCTGCCGACCCGCGCGCTGCGGGTGAATTACGTCGGCGAATTGGGCTGGGAACTGCATCCGCCCATGGCGCAGCTGCCGACGCTGTATGAAGCCTTAATCGAAGCCGGCGAAGAATTCGGCATCCGCGATTTCGGCCTATACGCGATGAACAGCCTTAGGCTGGAGAAGGCCTACCGCAGCTGGGGCGCGGAATTGACCAACGAAATCAATCTGTTCGAAGCTGAAATGGGGCAGTTTTTCCGCGCCGACAAAGGCTTTTTCCATGGCCGGGAAGCCAGCATCGGCCAACGGGAACGTCAGTTCGCGCTGGTTTATTTCAGTCTCGAAGAAGGCGATGCCGATGTCATGGGCGGCGAACCGATTTTCGCCGGCAAGCGCTGCGTGGGTGTCACCACATCAGGCGGTTACGGCCACGCCGTGCAACGCAGCCTCGGTTTTGGCTATGTGCCCCCTGCCTACGCGGAGCCGGGTGCCGCCCCATTGACGGTGGAAGTGCTTGGACGCAGACGCCGGGCGAACATTCACCGCGAACCCTTGTACGATCCTGCCAATGACCGTTTGCGCGCATGAGCCGAAAAGGCGGCACCCGACCCGGCAGGTACCCGGGAATGGACCGCGGACATCGGTCGTGAACGGACGGTCGCAGTGAAAGATCGACCCGCCGCCGAGTTGCCGCGGCGCGCCGACGCGGTCGTGGTTGGCGGCGGCGTGATCGGCTGCTCAGTCGCCTATCATCTGGCGCGGGAAGCCAAACTCGATGTCGTGCTGCTGGAGCGCCGGCAGCTCACTTCGGGCACGACCTGGCACGCCGCCGGCCTGGTCGGGCAATTGCGCGCCTCGGTCAATATGACGCGGCTGGCCCGCTACACCAGCGAGTTGTACCTGCGGCTGGAGGCGGAAACCGGCCAGGCCACCGGCTATCGACGCTGTGGCTCGCTGTCGCTGGCCTGCGGCGAAGAACGGCTGGAGGAACTCAAGCGCGGCGCTTCGATGGCGAAAGTGTTCGGCCTGGAAGTGCAGGTGCTCGACCCGGCCGCCATCCAGGCGCGGCTGCCCTTGTTCCAACTCGACGACGTTCTCGGCGGTATTCACATCCCCTCGGACGGCTACGCCAACGCCGTCGATATCACCAACGCCTTGGCCAAGGGTGCCACCGCCTCTGGAGCGCGTATTTTCCAGAACACGCCGGTCACGGCGATTGGCCGCACCGGCGGCCGCGTCACCGGCGTCGCCACCGACCGCGGCGAAATCGAAACCGACTGCGTGGTGCTCTGCGCCGGCATGTGGACCCGGGAGTTGGCCGCGGATATCGGCGTGAATGTGCCGCTGCACGCCTGCGAACATTATTACGCGCTGTTCGATTCGGTGGCGGGGCTGACACCCGACCTGCCCGTGGTGCGCGACTACGATGCCTGCTCCTATTACAAATACGATGCGGGCAAGCTGTTGCTCGGCGCCTTCGAACCGCACTCCCGGCCCTGGGGGGTGGAGGGCATTCCCGAAGATTTCAGTTTCGATGAAATTCCCGGCAGCCTCGATCATTTCGAGCCGATTCTCGAGCAGGCACTGGCGCGGGTACCGGCATTGGCCGAAGCCGGCTTGGCAAAATTCTTCTGCGGGCCGGAGAGCTTCACCCCGGATGTGCGCTACCACATCGGGCCGGCGCCGGAACTCGGCGGCTGTTTTGTCGCCGCCGGGCTGAACTCCATCGGCTTGCAATCCGCCGGCGGCATCGGCAAGGTGCTCGCCGAATGGATTCAGCGCGGCCATCCGCCGGCGGATCTGTGGGAAGTCGATGTGCGCCGCAATATGCCGTTTCAGCGCAATCGGCAATACCTGCGCGAGCGGGTTTCCGAAAGTCTCGGTCTGTTGTACGCCACCCACTTCCCCCACCGCCAATACGCCAGCGCCCGGGGGGCGCGGAAATCGCCCCTGCATGACCGTCTGCGCGCCGCCGGCGCCTGCCACGGCGAAACCGCGGGCTGGGAAAGACCCAACTGGTATGCGCCGCGACCGGAGCTGGCGCGTTACGAATACAGCTATTTCCGCCAGAACTGGTTCGACCACGCCGCGGCGGAACACCGCGCCGCCCGTAAAGCGGTGGCCTTGTTCGACCAATCCTCATTCGCCAAATTCCTGTTGCAGGGGCGCGATGCCGCGAAGGTGTTGAACCGGATTTGCGCGAACGATATCGATGTGCTTCCAGGCCGCATCGTCTACACCCAGTGGCTGAATGACCGCGGCGGCATCGAAGCCGATCTCACCGTTACCCGGCTGCGGGAAGACAGTTTTCTAATCGTTACCGCGGCGGCCGCCGAAGTCCGGGATTTCCACTGGCTGCAAAGCCATATTCCCCGCGACGCCCACTGTTGCGCGACCAACGCGACTTCGGCCATGGGCGTGATTTCCCTCATGGGGCCGAACTCCCGGGCGCTGCTGCAATCCCTCAGTCCCGATGATCTGTCCCACGAGGCGTTTCCCTTTGGGCACAGCCGCGAAATCGAATTGGGTTACGCCCTGGTGCGGGCCACGCGGATCACCTATGTCGGCGAGCTGGGCTGGGAGTTGTACGTTCCCAGCGAATTCACTTTGGGCGTTTACGACGCCATCGCCGGGGCTGGACCCGCCTTCGGCCTCGTCCACGCCGGCTATCACGCCCTTGATTCGCTGCGCCTGGAAAAGGCCTACCGGCATTGGGGCCACGACATCAGCGACGAAGACACGCCCTTGGAAGCGGGCTTGGGCTTCGCGGTGAAATTCGACAAGCCCGGCGGCTTCACCGGCCGCGAGCCGCTGCTAGCCCAGCGGCGGGACGGGCCGAAAAGGCGCCTGTGGCAATTCCGCCTGCTCGACCCGGAGCCGCTGCTGTACCACGAAGAACCGATTTGGCTCGGCGATCAGTTGGTCGGCCGCGTAACTTCGGGCGCTTACGGCCACAGCCTGGGCTCTGCCGTCGGTCTCGGCTGGGTCGATGCGGCGCGGGCACCGGACCCCGCCGCGGGGGAGTTCAGCATCGAAATCGCCGGGACTCGGTTCCCCGCCCAAGCCTCGCGCAGACCGATGTACGACCCGGACAACCGGCGCATCCATTCCTGAGGCCGGAATTCGGGCGGCGCTACTCAGCCCAAGCCGGTGATGTTGCCCTCGGCATCCACATCCATATTGACCGCCGCGGGACGCCGCGGCAGGCCCGGCATGGTCATGATGGCACCGCAGACCGGCACGATGAAACCGGCGCCAACCGACAGGCGAACTTCGCGAATTTGCAAAGTATGGCCGCTTGGCGCGCCGAGCAGTTTCGGGTCGGTCGACAAGCTGTACTGGGTCTTGGCCATGCAAACCGGAAATTCACCGTAGCCGCCATCCCGCAGTCGGTCGAATTCCCCGCGCACGGGCGGCGGCGCGGCAATATCAGCGGCGCCGTAAATCGTTCGCGCCACCAAACGAGCTTTTTCCCACAGGTCCAAATCGTTTTCATACAACAGTTTGAAGTCCGCGCTTCCCGAGTCCGCGACCCGGGCCACCTCGGCGGCGAGCTCGGCGGCGCCGGCGCCGCCTTCGGCCCAGTGGCGGGATTCAATCGCGGCCACATCCATTCCCCGGCAGAAATCGACGATGGCCCCCACTTCGGCATCGCTGTCGCCGGTGAAGCGGTTGACCGCCACCACCACGGGCACACCGAAACGGCGCAGGATATCCAGATGCTGCGCCAAATTGGCGCAGCCACGCGTCACCGCGCCGGAGTCTTCCCGGCCCAACTCGGCCAAGGCCACTCCACCATGCATTTTCATGGCCTTGACCGTGGCCACCAGCACCGCGGCCGCGGGCGCCAGGCCCGCCGACCGGCATTTGATATTGAAAAATTTCTCGGCGCCGAGATCGGAGCCGAAACCCGCTTCGGTGACGACATAATCCGCCAGCCGCAGCGCCGCGCGGGTGGCGATCACCGAATTGCAGCCGTGGGCGATATTGGCGAACGGCCCGCCGTGAACCAGCGCCGGCGTATGCTCCAAAGTTTGCACCAGATTCGGCATCACGGCATCCCGAAGCAGCGCCATCATCGCCCCGGTGGCGCCGATATCGGCGGCGGTGACGGGTTGACCGTCCAAGCCGCGGCCGACGACGATGGCGCCGAGCCGACGGCGCAAATCGGCCAAGTCCCCCGCCAGGCAGAAGATCGCCATTATTTCGGAAGTGCTGGTGATATCAAAGCCCGACTCCCGGGGCATGCCGTGGGCCGGGCCGCCCAAGCCGATGGCGTTGTGGCGCAGGGCGCGATCATTCATATCGATCACCCGTCGCCAGGAGATGCGGCGCGGATCCAGACGTGGTTCGGCGCCCCAGTGCAGATGATTGTCCACCATCGCCGCCAGCAAATTATGGGCCGAGGTAATCGCGTGGAAGTCGCCGGTGAAATGCAGATTGATATCGGTCATCGGCGCGACCTGGGCGTAGCCGCCGCCGGCGGCGCCGCCTTTCATGCCGAAGCAGGGGCCGAGGCTCGGTTCGCGCAGGCAGATCGCCACATTCTTGCCGGCCCGGTTCAAGGCGTCGCCGAGGCCGATGGTGGTCGTGGTTTTGCCCTCCCCGGCCGGTGTCGGCGACACCGCCGTCACCAGAATCAGTTTCCCCGCGGCCCGCGGCTCCGCGGCTTCGATGGCGGCGAAATCGAGCTTGGCCTTGCCCCGACCATAGGGAATGATATGGTCGGCGACACCCAGCTTGGCGGCCACCTGCTCAATCGGCCGCAATCTGGCCGCCCGGGCTATTTCGATATCTGAAGCTTGCGACATGGTTGTTTTCCTTGTTTCCGTTCGTCCGGTTCCTGCGCTTTCGCAATTGTATCAGCTTGCGCCCAGCTTCGATTGCGCCGCCGCATTGCGATTTTCAGCGCCGAATCCGGTCGATGCTCGGCGTGCTGCCATAGAATCTTCGATAGCTGGTGCTGAAATGCGAACTCGAAACGAAGCCCGCCTGCGACGCGATTTCGACGATGCTCATGCTGGTTTGGAACAGCAGCTGCCGCGCCCGCGCCATCCGCAACTGCAAATAATAGTGCGAGGGGGAGCACAGCAGATAGCGCTGAAACAAGCGCTGCAATTGCCGCCGAGACAGCCTCACGTAGGTCGCCAACTCAACCTGGCTCAGCGGCTCGCGGATATTGCTCTCCATCAGTTCAACCGCCGCCACCAGCTTGGCGGATTGGCCGCCGACTTGATGGCGCAGCGGCACGTGCTGCAAATCCCGATAGTCACGGATCCGATCATGCAGAAACTGATCGGCGATTTCGGCAGCGATTTCGGCGCCCAGTCTCCGCCGCACGAAAAACAGCATCATATCCATCGGCACCGTGCCGCCGGAACAGGTGAAGCGGTCACGGTCGATGGCGAAAATGCTCCGGCCAACCACGACTTTCGGAAATTCTTCAGCCAGGGCGGCGGATTTTTCCCAATGAATCGCGCAGCGGTAGCCGTCGAGCACACCCGCCTTCGCCAACAGATAGCTGCCGGTGCAAACCGAGCCGAGCGCCAGGCCGCGCGCAGCGCAGGCGCGCAGCCAACGGAGCAGCGGCGGGTGGCAGTAACGCTCGATATCAGCACCGCCGCAGACGATGACCGCGTCGATATCGGCGCAGGCATCCTCATCCGAGACGCCGCGGTCGGCGCCGATCATCAATCCGTCGCTGGCCCCTATTGGACCGCCGTGTTCGGAAATCATGTACCAGCGGTAGACGTCGGCCTTGGCCGCCCGGTTGGCCATGCGCAAAGTTTCGATGGCCGAGGAAACCGACAGCTGGGTGAAATTCTCCGCCAGGAGAAAACCGAAACTGCCCGGCGAAAGTTGCGTCTCGGGATTTGTCATGGCCCCTTCCAAAAATAGCGCGGGTCTGCAACGGTCCCGGCGCAGCCCCGCTACGGCGCCTGTTCGTCGCTTGCCGATTCGCTGGCCGCCTGCTCGCGCCGGAAGGCTTCGAGTTCGGCGGCGGTATTGATATTGACGAAACTGCTTGCCTGGGCGGAAAGATCGGTTGCCGGAATCCCGCAAGCATCCAGCCAGCGCCACACCGTCCGCCCACCGCCGGCGTAGTAGCGCAGCAGCGATTCCGCGCCATCCCGCCGCAGCAGCAAAAACAGATTTTGCCGCCGCGCGCCGTCGTGCGCAACGGCGATTCCCCTTGCCCGCGCATCCGGGGCCAGCGCCGCGGCCAGGTTCGGCGCGATTCCGGGCGCATCGCCGGGGCAGGTGAGAAACCAATCGCCCGCAAGCCGCCGCAGACAAGTTGCCAAACCTCCCAAGGGGCCTTGATTCGGCTCGGCATCCGGCACCAGTTCGCAGCCAAACCCATCGCGACCGAAATCGCGCCAAGCGCCGGAGTCTTGGCGGCTGCCGATACTGAGCACGACGCGGGAAACCTGGGGGCGCAGGCGCTCGACCACGAGTTCGACCAAAACGCGGCCGCCGACCCGCAGCAGCGGCTTGTCGATTCCGCCAAAGCGCCGCCCGCCGCCGCCGCAAAGCACAATCGCTGTGGGCTTCTCAGGCCGCAAGGATGCGCTGTCCGTGACAGTACAAATTGAAGCCGCCCGCTTTCAGAAAACCGACCAGCGTGATGCCGCGCTGTTCGGACAATTCGATAGCGAGGCTGGAGGGCGCGCCGATGGCGGCGACCAAACCGACTCCGGCCATGGCCGCTTTTTGAATCAACTCGAAGCTGGCGCGGCCGCTGAGCAGAATGCCCAAAGCGGACAGCCCGCCCACGCGGAAATACGAACCCGCCAGTTTATCAAGGGCGTTGTGTCTGCCGACATCTTCGCGGAGGCGTTGCAGCCGGCCGCCGGCGTCGAAACTCGCCGCCGCGTGCAGGCCGCCGGTGAGCGCGAATTCATCCTGCCGCTTGCCGAGTTCCGCGGGCAGCGCCCGCAACCGCTTGGCGGCGACGGTGAAACCGGAATCCGCGCAATCCGGCAGCTGCGTCGCGATGGCGTCGAGGGAGGCCTTGCCGCAGACGCCGCAGCTGGAGCTGGTGTAGAAATGCCGTTTCAGCGCATCCAAATCCACCCGCACCCGGTCATCGAGTTCGACCCGCATAACATTGCGCAGCCCCTTGTCCGGGCTCGGCGGCCCGCAGTGCGCCGCGGCGCGGACATCTTCGGCGCGGCGGACAATGCCTTCGCCGACCAAAAAACCAATCGCCAACGCCTCGTCGTGGCCCGGCGTGCGCATGGTGATGGCGATGCTTTGTTCGCACCGCTTCGCGCCGTCGTGGTGCGACAGGCGGATTTCCAGCGGCTCTTCGATGCTGACCGCATCGTTCCCGGCGCACTGCCCGGATGCGGACCAGCGCGCGATGGGGCGGCGCAAATTGCCCGGCGCCAGCGGCTTGACCGCGATTCGGCTGGCAGCGCTGTTGTCAACAGGATTGGGCACGTGAGCGTCCGCCCGTCCATAAACTCAAGAATCCGCACGATTCGGCATTCGCCAAACCGCGGCGACGCGGGACGCCGCCAACTTGCGGGGATTGGATCGCGTCCGGCTGCGGCATGGAGCGCTCGAACCGCGGGAAGCGCCGGCTAGTGCTGTTTCGCTCGGGCGCGGGTTCGCGCCGGGGCCACGAGTTCGCGCTGGGCTTCGGGCGCGAGTTCGCGCTGGCTTTTGTCGCGCAGCCCGAATTCCCGCTGCCAATCGGAAACATGGTTGGCGGGGCGCACCTCCACCGCCGTCACTTTGTATTCCGGGCAGTTGGTGGCCCAGTCGCTGAGATCGGTCGTGACTACATTGGTGCCGGTCGCCGGGTGATGGAAAGTGGTGTACACCACGCCCGGCGCAACCCGGGTGGTGACCACCGCCCGCAGGACGATTTCCCCCATTCGGCTGGCGACCGCGACTTTATCGCCGCCGCGGATGCCCCGCGCTTCCGCGTCGGCGGGGTGGATTTCGAGTTCGTCTTCCGCCAGCCATCTGGTGTTTTCCGTGCGCCGGGTCTGGGTGCCGACATTGTATTGAGTCAAAATGCGGCCGGTGGTCAGCAACAGGGGAAATTTGCGGGTCGTTCGCTCTTCGGTAGGCTGGAATTCCGTCAGCATGAAGCGGCCTTCGCCGCGCACAAAGCGCTGCTCGTGCATGATCGGCGTGCCTTCCGGGGCGGCATCGTTGCAGGGCCACTGCAGGCTGCCGAGGCGATCGAGCTTGTCGAAGCTGACCCCGGCGAAATCGGGCGTCAAGCTGGCCACCTCATCCATAATCTCGGCGGCGGATTGATAGCCCATGGGATAGCCCATCGCCGCCGCCAACTCCTGCACCGCCTGCCATTCAGCTTTGCCGGATTTCGGCGGCATCACTTGACGCACGCGGTTGATGCGTCTCTCGGCATTGGTGAAGGTGCCATCCTTTTCGAGGAAGGAAGTGCCGGGAAAGAAGAAATGCGCGAATTTGGCGGTTTCGTTGAGGAACAGATCCTGGACGATCACGCAGTCCATATTGCCGAGCGCGGCCTCCACGCCCTGGGTGTTCGGGTCCGATTGGGCGATATCCTCGCCTTGGATGAAAATGCCTTTGAAGCGGCCGCCGCGGGCGGCGTCGAGCATATTCGGAATGCGCATGCCGGGTTCCGGCAGCAGGTCCACGCCCCAGGCTTGTTCGTATTTGCCGCGCACGGACTCGTTGACTATTTGCTGATAACCCGACAATTCGTGCGGGAACGAGCCCATATCGCAGGAGCCCTGGACATTGTTCTGGCCGCGCAGCGGACAAACGCCAACACCCAAGCGGCCGATGTTGCCGGTGGCCATCGCCAGATTGGCCATGGCCATCACCATGGTCGAACCCTGACTATGCTCGGTGACGCCGAGCCCGTAGTAGATGGCGGCGTTCTCCGCCCCGGCGTAGAGCCGGGCGGCGCGACGGATCTCGGCGGCGTCAACGCCGGTAATTTCCGCCACCGCCTCCGGGGAATTTTCCGGCTGGGCGACGAATTCGCGCCATTCGGCGAAGGACGCCAAATCGCAGCGCTCGCCGACAAAGTCTTCGTCCAGAAAACCCTCGGTCGCCACCACATGGGCGAAGGCGTTCATCATCGGCACATTGGTGCCCGGCAGCAGGGGCAGGTGCGACGCTGCCTCGATATGCGGCGAGCGCACCAGATCGATCCGGCGCGGGTCCAGAAGGATCAATTCGGCACCCTCGCGCAGCCTGCGCTTGAGCTGCGAGGCGAACACCGGATGGCCGTCGGTGGGATTGGCACCGATGACCATGATCAAATCCGCTTCCCGCACGGAATCGAAATGCTGGGTGCCGGCCGAAGTGCCGTAGGTTTGTTTCAGGCCGTAGCCGGTGGGGGAGTGGCAGACCCGGGCGCAGGTATCGACATTGTTGCTGCCGAAAGCGGTGCGGACCATTTTCTGCACCGTGAAGATTTCCTCGTTGGCGCAACGCGCCGAAGTAATCGCGCCGATGGAATGCAGGCCGTGTTCGGCTTGGATGGCTTTCAGCCGCGAAGCGGCCGCGGCGATGGCCTCGTCCCAGGAGACTTCGCGCCATGGGTCGGAAACGCGCTCGCGCATCAAGGGCTTGACGACCCGCTCCGGGTGGTTGGCGTAGCCCCAGGCGAAGCGGCCTTTGACGCAGGAATGGCCGTGATTGGCTTTGCCGAGCTTGTCCGGCGCCATGCGCACCACTTGATCGCCCTTGAGTTCGGCGCGGAAGGAGCAGCCGACTCCGCAATAGGCGCAAGTGGTGCGGACGCTGCGGTCCGGCACACCGTGGTCGACCACCGATTTTTCCATCAGCGTCGCCGTCGGGCAGGCCTGGACGCAGGCGCCGCAGGAAACGCATTCGGAGTCGAAGAAGTTTTCGGCGCCGGTTTTGACGCTCGATTCAAAACCGCGAGCGGCGATGGTCAGCGCGTGGGTGCCCTGCACTTCGTTGCAGGCCCGCACGCAGCGCGAGCAAACGATGCACTTGGACGGATCGAAATCGAAGTAAGGATTGGAGGTATCCGCGGGCGCGCTCAAGTGATTGTCGCCGTCGTCGTATCTGACCTCGCGCAGGCCGACGGCACCGGCCATATCCTGCAATTCACAGTCGCCGTTGGCGCTGCACGTCAGGCAGTCGAGGGGATGGTCGGAGATATACAGTTCCATCACGCCCCGGCGCAGCTTGGCGATTTGCGGGCTTTGGGTGCGTACCGCCATGCCTTCGCGAGCCGGCTCGGTGCAGGAAGCGTGGACGCCGCGGCGGCCTTCGATTTCAACCAGACAGAGGCGGCAGGAGCCGAAGGCGGCTAGGCTGTCCGTGGCGCAGAGCTTGGGCACGGGAACGCCCGCTTCGGCGGCGGCGCGCATGATGGAAGTTCCCGTCGGCACCTGGACGCGGGAGCCGTCTATCGTCACCGCCACCGTATCGGTTTCGACGGAGACCGGTGTACCGTAATCAAGATCGTCGAGTCGCATGGTCCAGCCGCCTTTCTTAACGCCCTCTACTGACGCCCTCTGTCAGCCGCCCGGCGCGTCCAAGCCGCCGCTTGCCCCGGCAACTTCCCGATGCCGGATTGTTCATTGCGGTCCGATGATTCCCTTCGCTTGATTCGCTCCGCCATTGGCGACCTTTCGGCCGCGATTATTCGTCGCCGGGTTTCGCCGCTTGGGGGAACGCCCCGGCCAGCGCGCTGCGCACGGGAATCGGAGTCATGCCGCCCATCTGGCACAAGCTGGTCTGCTCCATGACTTCGCACAAATCCTCGATCAACTCCAGCCGCTTCTCAGTGTACCCTTCCTCGGCCAATGCCGCCACAGCTTCTTTGCCGCGCACCGAACCGATGCGGCAGGGGGTGCATTTGCCGCAGGATTCGTGCTCGCAAAAGGCGAAGGCGAAATGCGCCTGCCGCACCAGATCGACCGTATTGTCGAATACCACCACGCCACCGTGGCCGATGCCGGCGCCCAATTCGGCCATGGCTTCGTAGCTCAGCGGCGCATCGAGTTGCTCGTCGAATAAATAGGCTCCCAGCGGGCCACCGATCTGCACCGCGCCGAGGGGCCGTCCCGAGCGCGTGCCGCCGCCCCAATCTTCGATCAATTCGCGCAGGCTCAGGCCAAAGGGGAACTCGTACAAGCCGCCGCGTTGGATGTTTCCGGCGAGCTGGAAAGTCATGCTGCCGGTCGAGGTGCCAACGCCGATGCCGGCGTAGGCCGCGCCTCCCAGCTCGAGAATTCCCGGCACCGAACACAGCGTAATCACATTGTGAACCAGCGTCGGCTGTCCGAACAGGCCGGCAATGGCGGGCAGCGGCGGCTTGGCGCGGATTTCGCCGCGCTTGCCTTCGAGGCTTTCGAGCAGCGAAGTCTCCTCGCCGCAGATATAGGCACCGGCGCCGATGAAGAGTTCCAACTCGAAATGGTCGAGCAGCCCCAGCGCCCGCGCTTTGGCGATGGCATTGGCGAAAATCTCCGCCGCCAGCGGATACTCCGAGCGCAGATAAACATAGCCCTTTTCGGCGCCAACGGCGCGGCCGGCGAGCAAAATGCCTTCGATCAAGCGGAAGGGATCGCCTTCCATGATCAGGCGGTCGGCGAAGGTGCCGGAATCGCCCTCGTCGGCATTGACTACGATGTATTTTTGCGCCGCCGGGGTATCGCGCACAGTTTGCCATTTGATATGCGCCGGGAAGCCCGCGCCGCCCCGGCCGCGCAACCCGGAGGCTTTGATTTCGGCGATGATTCCCTCGGGTTCGAGCCGCAGCAGTTCCCGCAGCTTGCTCGGGTCGTAGTCCAGCGGGTCGCTCCAGCCGCAGCGGTCGAACACCAGCCGCCGCTGGCGGGCCAGCGCCGGCAACTCCGCCGCGGGACCGAGGGCCAGGGTCTTAAGAGAGGTTTCGAGGCCGTTTTCAATACCGTCCAACGGCGCCGGGTCCCGCACCGGCCCGTAGGCCTGGCCGTCGATAACCAGCAGCGGTTCGAGCCAAGCCAGCCCGAAGCCGCCGGTGCGGACGACTTCATAACCCCCAGCGGCCAGCCGCCGCGCCAGCTCGTTCGCGCCAAGCGCGTTGGCCAGCGTCTCGTTGGGCACCAATGCGCGGCTTTTTTGCTGGCCGTTTGCGCGGTTCACGGCAGCAAGTCCCGGCTGGACGCATGGACGACAATGCGGTCATCGACCATAGCGCAGGGTCCCGAGGCGCACAGCCCAAGGCAATAGACAGCCTCCAGGCTCACGCCGAGATCCGGGCTGGTTTCCCCCAGCCCGACACGCAGCGCCGCAGCGGTTTTTTCAGTCAGTTCGCGGCAGCCAACCGACTGGCAAGCCTCCGCTTGGCAGATGCGAATATGCCGCCGCCCCCGGGGCTGGGTGCGGAAATCGGAATAAAACGAGACGATGCCGCGCACATCGGCCAAGCTCAAATTGAACACATCGGCGACGATGCGGATATGTTCGTCTTCGATATGGCCGCGGGATTCAACGATTTTCCGCAGCGCGGTGACGGGCGCGCCCACCTGCCCGAGACAGGCGGCGGCAATTTCGCGAATGGCATCGTTGTCGGACATCGGGCGGTCCCGCCCTATTCCCATGTCCAAGCGGCGTGGATGGGTTCATTGCCGTAGATCAGCAGGCCCGGTTCGAGGTCGCTGCTGTAGGCAACCCAGAATTTCAGGCTGACACCCTCCAGATTCAAACGGATGCCGGTCATGGCGTCGCGGTACAGTCGATAACCGTGGCGCTGGTCGAAAGTGGGTGTGCCGCGAACAACGCCGTTCCTGCCAAGTATGACGAGTTCCATGGCGTGGCCGAGAATGCCGGGAGTGTTCGCGGCCGGCAGTTCGCCGCCTTCGTAGAGATGCCACGCGCCTTCGGCGTCGCGGGCGAAAATCCGACCGTCTTCGGTTTGGCCGGCGACATGAAGCTGGCCGCTGTGGTAACGGTGCGCCGGATCGATCAATACCGTGGCGTAGATATTGAACTCCTGCCACGGCCGCAGCAATTCCCGCGCCGTGGCGCCGGCATCGGCACTGGCATAGCCGGAAAAATGCGCCTCGGTTTCCCGACCATCGGTAGCCACCGCCTCGCCGAGCGCGACCGGGCAGTGCTCGCGGTGGCCCGAAATCACGGCGACGCCGCAGATATCGTCGGGAGAGAGGCCGCTATGCCATCGATGCGTCGGGCCGTAGGCCATCGTCGCGCCGTTGAACATACCGTGGCCCAGGCCGAGATTATGGCCGATTTCGTGCAGCGCTACTGAATAGAAGCTGATTTCGTCGAACACCATCTGTTCGGTGCCGCCGTCGGCGTGCTCGAACATCTCGTTGAAAAAGATATCGCCTTCATCGATGGCTCTGGCTTCCCCGATGCCGCTGTAAAAAGTCGGCGCCCAGCCCGCCGACCCCGGCATCGCGAAACCGCCGCAGTTGGTATCCCGCCAGGTGACGGTATTGATGCCGTTGCGCGAAGACCCGCCCGCGCAGGCCCGGGAGTCGCGGTTGACGGCGGAGAGCGAGAAATAAGGAACCAGCTCATCCCAGTAGCGCACGGACTCGTGAAACAGCGGCGACCAAGCCACGCCGTCATCCGACTCCCCCGGAACCCAGACGCTCCACAACAGCCGGTTGTTTTCCAGCGCCAGATTATCGACATTCTCGAACAGCGGCTTGTAGGCCAGCGCGGGAAGGCAGAAAAGCGATAAAACCGCCGCCAAGGCCGCGGCGAACACGACCGCCGGGCCGCGAATCCAGTCGCCGGCAGCCATCGCCGAACAGCGGCCATTCAGGAAATTCTTCGGGAACATCTCCGGCATATCGTCAAGCACACCACGCACCTCCACGCCTCACCCGTTCAGAGTAATGGTTTCCGGGCGCGACGGCAATACGGCCAGAAGCGCAGGCTTAAGCCGCGGCGGCGTTTGCAGCAACTGATATTGCGGCGCACGGTGGATATCGCTGAATAGCCGCGGGATACTATTTCAAATGTAGCTTACCCTTCACACTCTTGAGAATTTCATTAATGGTTGCCAACGTGTCGGCGGGCACTTCCTCTGCTTGAATGCTCGCTGGCCCGGAAACCAGCCAAACGAGGCCCTTGTGAACCGCCTCGGAAATCGCATTTTCAACGATTGACCGCGGGCAAGCCGGAATGACGCAGGATTCTTCGTAGCCGTCACGCGGTATGACCACACTGCCGCCACCGGCAAAATACTTCAGCACATCCTCCACCGAAATCGAATCATCCGACCACAATTCCGGCAGTACTCCCGGCGCGAGCGCATCGGCGTTCAAATCCTCAAGTTCGGCGTTTTCGGGCAGAAAAAGTTCGAGCGCCGGATCATTTCGGACTGAATCGTCAACCGCAGTCCGAAATGATCCGGCGCGATTTGTCGGGCCGCGGCAGGGAAGCGACAAACACACCATCGCGAACACCTTGGTCGATGGTTTCCAGAATCTGCTTGCGGTTCAGCATTTTTGGCAGCTTCAGATTTTCGGCGAACGCGCCAACCAAATCCTTGACGTGGCGCGATTGGTCCGTGTCGCGCCATAAATCGTAGGGTCCTCCGGGCAGCATCGCTTCGGTGCTGATGGGAGTCTCTTTGTAAACCGCGACGCGCTCCGCCATTTCCGTCTGGGTCAAACCCAGCCTTTCCCGCAAACCCTTGACTTTGAATGAATAATCTTCCGACATGGCTCGGCCCGCCGACCGCATCCACCGTTCTCACCAGTGCGAAGACAGTAGTACACACGGGTTTGGTGATACAACAAACGGCCTAACGCATTTGTTACATTCTACGAGGAGCGCCCTGAAACTCCCTGCAGATATTGGGTAGCGCTACGGCACGGCCTTACTCTCCCAGCCAGCGGCTGACGCGGTCCAGCAGGGCGGCCATGTCGAGGCGGGTTTGCGGGAGTTGTTCGGGGAGCAGGTCGAGGTGGTTGAGGGGGACTTCCCCTTGGTATTGCGAGAATACCGGTTGCAGCATTTCCAGCGGGTAGCGTTGGATCGTGCGCCCGGCGCGGAATTCGGCGATGGGGATTTCGGCTTCGATCACCGCCTCCACATTGCCCGCCGCTTGGGCGAGCACTTCGCCGCTGGGGCCGACGATCAGCGAGTTTCCGCCTTGGGGGGCCGCGGGGCTGTCATCGGGGAAGATGATGTTGCTCATGGCGGAATACAGATTGTTGTAGCGGGCGATGGCCCGGACGTCGGTTTCCGAAAACAGCGTGGCGGTGCGGAACATGATTTCGACGCCGCGCATGGCGAAAGCAGCGTAGACGAAGGGGTCGAGTTGCACGGTGCTGACGGCGATATTGCCGAATTCGGTGCGCAGCACGGGCACGAGTTGTTCTTCGCCGTAACGGTCGAGATAGCGGTCGTAGACATTTTCCACGGTGGTCGTGGGAATGTCGCCGCCGTCGGTGCTGAAGCGCTTGATGCTGCGGCTTTTCCAGAATTCCGCGGCGAGTTCGCCTTCGCGGTCTATTACGGCGTTGATGCTGAGAATATGGCCGGGCCACTCATCATCCCGGACGTAGCTGCCGAAAATGATGTAGCTGTCGCAGTCGCGCGCGAGTTCGCCGAGCCGCTCGGTCTCGGGGCCGGGAATCGTGATGGTGTAGTCGATTTTTTCGTCCCGTGGCGCACGCGAATAGCCGGTCAGGGGGAATTCGTTGAAAAGGATGAAATCCGGTTGGGAGCCTTCGGTGCAGGCGGTATCGATCCAGCGTTCCATGGCGCGCAGATTTTCCGCCAAACCCTGCCGCGGGTCGGCGAAATCCTCCATGTTGCGGACCAGGTTCTGAACCACCTTGACCACCACCACGTCCTTCGCCAAGGGCGCGGTTTGGTAGCCACCGCGGGGGTCGACCATTGGCGGCCATTGCCGCTCGCCGACGTCACTCTCGCCGCTGTCACTCTCGGCGCAGGCGCCGAGCAGCAGGCCAGTCGCGGCCAATACGACGACAGGAAAAATCTTGATGGGTTTCATAGCCTTGCCTCCCCGCGACCCGCCGCCGAAACCTTATGACGGAGGCATTCTTCAAGTAAACGACGCAAACCGTAGGAATCATCGTATACCAAGTTGCCAAAAACAAGCTCACACTGGCACGCTGATTGAAATCAGAAATTCATACTTCATCATTACAGACTTCTTGATTGGCGCACATGCGGTCTCTGTCGCCGAAAATTTTCTCACCCGCGACCGCGGATTCTACAAGACCTATTTCCCCGAGTTATTGCGCAGATGAAGGCGTTGCAAGTTCCGTTGCCGCGAGCCGGCCGCGACCATGGGACCGGGAGCAGCCCCCGGTTCTCTCGGTTTCGGCAAGGCGGTGAAATGGTTTTCCACAACCTCCATGAAAAAGCGCTTGGTGAGTTGATCGGCGCTGCAAGTCTCCATGACATCGCCGCGCTTCCGCGCGATCAAGCGCTCTTGCGAGATATCGTAGCCGATTTCGAATAAATCGGGCGTATCCGCGGCGCCTCGCATGATCTCGACGCGGTCGTATTTGAACGAGCCGGGGGGTTCCTCGCGGGCGAGATGCAGGGTAACTTCGGCATGGGGACCCATGGCTCGGCTCGCGTGCCAGAAGAAAAACAGATATCGCGCCGGTGTACCGTATTGGGCGAATTCGAGGCTGAAAAACCATGTCCTGCTGGCGGGTTCGCCGCTGCGCAGGGCGGCATATTTCTCATGGTCGATATAGGGGAAATCCTTGAATTTGACGTGGCCGAAGCGGGAAAACGCCTCGTCGAAGAGTTGGGCGGTTTGTCTGAAATAGCTTTTCAGCAGCGCCATCGCCTGCCGCCAAATCACATAGCCGCCGCCGACACCGGCGCGTTCCCTTTTGATGACGCCCGCCGCGATGGATGCCGCCCAATCCTTGCGGGCGCGCCGGTCCCGCGCCGTAGCCGCCGCCTCGAATTCATCAACGCTCTCTTCCACATAATCGCCGAGCAGAGCGACGAAGGGGGTCGCATTGTTTTCGCCGCTTCGTTCCAGGACGTTGCGGTAGCGCCGTTTATCCCCTTTCGGAATGATCGGCACCGGATAGCCGCCGCGCATTAGCAATAGATTCATCAACAGCTGCGCCACGCGGCCGTTGCCTTCGGTGAAGGGATGGATGGCGATCAGCCAGATGTGCGCAACGGCGGCCGCCTCTACTGGATGACAAGGGCGGACGCCGGCGGGCGGACTGACCTGGCGCAGCCAGCCGCCAAAAACTTTCATCGCCGCGGGAACGGCTTCCGGCGCGGGCGGATTGTTCTCAGCCCATTTGCCGGCGGCGGAAGCCCGATACAGCCCCGCCTCGGGATGAACGCCACCCAGCGCCAATTGGTGGATTTCGCGGATTTCCCGCTCGCCAATCGGCCTGCCAGCGGTGTCCGCCAATTCTTCGAGGTGCTCTAGGGCGGCCGCGAGATTGCGCGCTTCCAATTGATCCCGCAGCGGCTTACCTTTGACCACGGCGCTGCCCGCAACGGCTTGGCGGGTCTCGTCCAGTCTGAGCGAACTGCCGCCGATGGCGTTGAGATGGTAGATGCTCTTGATGCGCGAATACTTGCGGGTGCGGAACAGCGAATCGGGGGAAAAACCGCCCCCGGCCTTGATTTCCCGGATGCGGCAATCGAGCTGGGCGAGTCTGGATTTGACCAGCTCGCCGCAGAAGTAAGGAGTTCCTTCGATTTCAAATTGCGTCATTTGGCTCAAGTTACTGTAGCGCCGATTTTCCGACGGGCGAATTCCTGCGGCCGGGCCGGCGGCGACCGCTTCGATTGATGGCTTGGGTCTGAAGATTCCGAGCGCTTTGGTTGCCGGACCTTAGGTAAAGACCGCGCCGCCCGCTTTTGTATTTCCACTCGATGGCAAAAAATCGGCGTGGGCAATGTGGCTGTCCCGCGGTGCGGTGCGCCGCGCCGGTGCGGCGTGGATTTTTGTATACTCGCGGCAGCACTGCTGGTCCACAACCACAAGACGTTGCGCGGGCGCAAGGCGAAATCGCGCCCTGATCGCCGGTCCGCGCCGCCACATTACGAGGGAGAATCGGAAATGAACCTAAGACCCGTGACTGTATTCGCCGCCGCGGTTTTGACTGCTGCCTGGTCCAGCGGCTCGTTGGCTCAAGCGCCGGACAACGCCACCCATATCCCGTATGCGGAAATCATGACGGTGTTCGAGAATCTCGGCGAGACCATCGATCAGCAAATCCGCGTGGTCGATATCGGCGACGAGTTGAATGTGGCGGTCGGCATTCTGCGCCGGGAAGGCAACCGCACCGAAGGCGAGGAAGTGACCTCCATCGTTCACCATCGGGTTACCGAGGTCTACTACGTGCTTTCCGGTTCGGGCATTCTCGTCACCGGCGGCGACGAAGCCGACGCCATCGAGTTTCCCGCGGATGCCACTGCCGTGATCGAACTGATCGGCCCCAGCGGTCGCCGCATGGTCACCAATGGGCAGGAACAAACCATCGCCGCCGGCGATATCGTCGTCATTCCCGCCGGCGTGCCCCATGGTTTCCGGCATATCCAGGAGCAGGTCACCTATATCAGCATCCGCGTCGATCACGAACAGGTGCTGCCAAACGGATACGTGCATCCCTCGCTGGACTGAGCACCGCTTTCGCATAGCCCGGATACCACCGCGGCGGCACGCAGTCCGAATCGGCTTTTCCGCCGATTCGATCGAGATTGCGGAAGCCGCCACAATATCCAGGGCAGCGCTTTGCTGCCTCGGGAGTGACCGTTGGCTTCGGCGGACACCCCGTTTCCGCCAAGCGCGGCACCGCCCCGCGGCGATGGGGGAAGATGGCCCTGTGCTATCATTCGGCCTCGCTTTTTGAGCATGGAATGGATATGAGCCCGCAAGCGATTGCCGCCCATCCACAGCTGTTCGACCAGCTCAGGGAAATCGTCGGCCCCGCCGGATTCCGCGACGGCGACGATATCGAGCCGAAGAATTATCACGATTACATGGAAGCCCGGGCCATCCGCCCGCCCCTGCTGCTGCGCCCCGCCAACACCGCCGAAGTTTCCGCGATTCTCGCCGCCTGCCATGCCGCGGGCCAGCCGGTGGCGCCCCAGGGCGGCATGACGGGCCTGGTATCCGCCGCCGCGCCACTGGAGAATGAAATCTGCCTGAGCCTCGAACGGATGAACAAGGTGGTGGAGCTCGACCGCTACACCCACACCATGACGGTGGAAGCGGGCGTTCCCCTGCAAGCCATCCAAGAGCGGGCCGAGGCCGAGAATCTGCTGTTTCCACTCGATCTCGGCGCCCGCGGCAGCTGCACCATCGGCGGCAACCTGTCCACCAACGCCGGCGGCAACCGGGTGATCCGCTACGGCATGACCCGAGACTTGACGGTCGCCCTCGAAGCGGTGCTCGCCGACGGCACCGTGATCGACAATCTGCACAAACTGCGCAAGAACAATACCGGCTACGACATCAAGCAACTGTTCATCGGCAGTGAAGGCACGCTTGGCGTCATCACCAAGGCGGTGCTGAAGCTGTTCCCAAAACCGGCGAGCCAAGTAGTGGCGATGTGCGGCCTGTCCTCTTTCGATCAAGTCGCCGAACTATTGGTGCATGCTCAAACCAGGCTCGGCGCCAATCTCAGCGCCTTCGAAGTGCTCTGGGGCAGCACCTATCGGTTGGTGGATGCCCATGTTCCCCATGCCAGCGTGCCTTTGCCCTCCAATCACGCCTTTTACGTGCTGGTGGAAAGCATGGGCTTGGACGCAGCAAACGACAGCGACCTTTTCCTTAATATGCTTGAGCAAGCCCACGAAAATGGCTTGATCGAAGATGTGGTGGTCGCCGACACTTCGGACAAAATCAAAAAACTCTGGACCGTTCGCGACGCCGCCGCCGAGACCGCCCCGGGCGCCGGTTACATGCATACCTACGATGTCAGCTTGAATGTCGCCGATATGGGCTATTTCGGCGATGCAGTGGACCGTCGTCTGCGGGCGCAATGGCCGGACGCCATCGTCGGTCTATTCGGCCATGTGGGCGACGGCAATCTGCATATCATCGTCAACGTCGGGCCGGAAACCCGCTCCCTGCACGATGAAATCGACGAGGTGATTTACGGCCTGATTCGGGAGTTGCGGGGTTCGGTCTCCGCCGAACACGGCATCGGCATCATGAAGCGGCCCTACCTCGCCTACAGCCGGGGCGAGGCGGAAATCGACATGATGCGGAACCTGAAACGCTGCCTGGACCCGCGCGGGATTCTCAACCCGGGCCGGATCTTCGCCTGACAAGCGGCGGCGCCCGCAACCTGGGCGCGCATGACGACAGTGGGACTTGGATGAAATGAAAAGCATTGATGGCGCGGCGGCACCCGGGGTCGGTGGCGAAGCGGTCGCGGCCGACCCGAAAATAGGCTTGTTCGAGGCCATCGCCACGCGGCGCTCGGTGCGCGGCTTTCTCGACCGTGAAGTGCCGCCGGAAATCATGCGGCGCGTTTTCGAAATCGCCCGGCAAGCGCCGTCGAACTGCAATGTGCAGCCGTGGAAAGTGTATGTCGCCTCGGGATCGCTGAAAGACCGGCTGCGAAAACAGATGTACGAGAACACGGCGGCAGGCGTGCCGCCAAACCCGGATTACGAATACCGCGGCGATTTCACCGGCGATCATCGAACGCGGCAGGTGGAGTGCGCGGTGGCGCTGTATACAGAGATGGGAATCGGCCGGCGCGACCGGGAAGGCCGGATGCGGGCGGTGTTGCGCAATTTCGAGTTTTTCGACGCCCCGCATATCGCCTTCGTCGGCATGAACCCGGCATTCGGCACCACGGTGGCGGTGGATGTCGGCATGTTCGCCCAGAATTTGATGTTGGCCCTAGTCGCCTTCGGCCTGCACAGTTGTCCCATGGGCACCATGCGCAATTACCCCGATCTGGTCCGGGAAGCCTTCGATATCCGCGACGGCACCAAGATTCTCTTCGGCATCAGCTTCGGCTACGAAGACACGGAAGTACCCGCCAACGCCACCCGCACCACCCGCGCGCCCCTGGCCGAAAACTTCGTCTTCCGCTCGGAATGATATTGGCGGGAGTGGTTTCTTGGCGCTGAAACCCGTCATTCTGTTGCACGATTTGGATCACCGGATGGTGGACCGCTGGGGCCGGTTGATCGGCGCAACCGGGCTCTACGCGACTATCAACACCTATAACGAGACCCACGCCCGCGAAGCCATCCGCCAGTACAACCGCGGCTTCGGCCTGCTCAGCAACCGCCTCGCCTGCCTGATCAGCGGCTGGAACAGCCACCGCCGCCCGGCGGAGCAATTGCTGTTCCAACTGCGGCGCGGCGAACGGCGCAGCCCCCTGCGGCGACCGACACCGGCGGTCATCATTACCGAAGACCACCGCGGCGACCTGAAAACCCAAGCCCTTGATCCGGACCTCGGCCGCTGCGCCGCATATCTGCATACCGACGAAATCGAGGACTCGCTAACCGACTTGCTGCGCCGTATCGTTTTTGACCACCGCGCCGACGAGCTCAACTCCATCGCCTACGCCCAGCTCCGCCGCGCAGCCGAGACTGCGCAAAATGATGCCTAGGTTGGCAGGCCGCTGAAAAACCCTCGGACCCACTACTGCGACCACCCGCCCGGCAACCCCACCCGTCACAATAAATCGCATTTTGCCGATTGCATCGGCGGCGGAGTCTTGGCAAGCTAGGGGCTGAAACAGCCAAAGAAATTTTGAGGGGGTGCCCATGTTGAAAGCAATGCTGTTCCGTATCTGTCTGCTCGCCGCGGTCTGCGCGGTCCCGGTCGCGCAGGCGGCCGACAACGCGAATCGCGGCGAGGAATCCAATGAGCGCAGTGAACAACAAACCCAGCGGAGCGAACAAATCGGAACGTTCGACTTCCCAAGCTCCGTTTCCCCGGAAGCGGAAGAACATTTCCTCCGGGGCGTGGGCTTCCTCCACAGCTTCGGCATGACCCAAGCCCGCGAATCTTTCCACAAGGCCCAGGAGCTCGACCCGGATTTCGCACTGGCCTACTGGGGAGAGACTTTCACTTACCAGCACCCCTTCTACGGCCCGGTCGATGAGCGGCCCGGCCAAGCGCTGCTGAAACTCGGCGCCACCGCCGAGGAGCGGCTCGCCAAAGCGCCGACCAAGCGCGAAAAGGGTTTTCTGAAAGCCGCCGAAGCCTACGCCCTGGCGCCCGGCGGCATGCCGGAGCGACGCCGGGCATGGATGGCGGCCATGGCGGATTTGTACGAGCAGTACCCGGACGACGATGAAGTGAAAGCTTTCTATGCCGTGTCGATGCTGTCCGGGGCGACCGCTTCCGGCGACATGCGCGCCGGCTCGCTGGCGCTGCAGTTGTTCAAGGACAACGACAATCATCCTGGCGCGGCCCATTATGTGATCCACTCCTTCGACGATCCGCTGCACGCCCCCATCGCTTTGGAGGCGGCGCTGAAATACGCCGATATCGCCCCGGCGGTATCCCACGCCCGCCATATGCCGACGCATATTTTCATCCAGCACGGCATGTGGGACCGGGTGGCGAAGTGGAACGACTCCGCTTTTCAAGCCGCCCGCGCTTTGTGGAAGCCGGGCGACACCGTGGGCGACCAGAACCACTCCTCCGACTGGGGCCAGTACGGAGATCTGCAACTCGGCAATCTGGAACGCTCGAGACTGTGGATCGAGCGGGCCGAACAAACCCTACAGGAAAACCCCGGAGACGCGCGGTCGATCAACACCCTGAAGAATATGCAAGCGCGCCATATCATCGAAACCGAACAATGGGAGCTGCGGGAGTTGTCCGATGATTTGGCCGCTTCGGAGTTGCTCGCGCTCGGCTTGAGCGCCGCCCATCTCGGCGAACTGGCGCTGGCCGAACAAGTCGCGGAAATGCTCGGCGCGCGGGCGTCAGATCAGCCGAACAACGCCAATTTGCAAGTCATGCACGCCGAAGTGGCGGCGCTGGCCCTGGCGAAGCAGGCCCAGCAACAACTCAGCGAAGGCCTCACCACCGACGGCTTGCCCCAAGGCGAACAGGCCATCGAAATGCTGGCAAGCGCCATCGCCCTGAAAGAAGCCCAGCGGCCGCCGAATGGTGCCGCCGATCCGCTGAAGCCGATTCACGAGCTGACCGGCGAAGTGCTGTTGGTCATGGGCCAGCCGAAAGACGCCGCGGCGCGCTTCGAGCAGTCGCTGCTGCGGATGCCGAACCGACCGCTGTCGCTGATCGGTGCCGCCCGGGCCTATGCCGCCATGAACGAGAAAGAAAAGGCCGCGGCGAAGTACCGCGCTTATCTGGCGGTGCGCGGCGGCGACGATGCGCATCCGGCGGTGCTCGAGGCCGCGATGTATGTCGGCGGCTGATGGTTGCGCGGGAAGCGCGCAGGGCGGAGCCAATCATGAATAAGCCGCGCTGGGACAGGGTTGCCGGCAACGGTTTGCTCAATCGCCGGCATTTGCTGCAACTCGGCCTGACCGGCTTGGGTGCCGCAGGCGCCAACGCCGCCCTCGGCCAGGATACCGGCGCCGTTCTGCAAATTCCCGACTGGTCGCGGGTGCCCGGGCCGGGCGCCAGCGACTACGGCGAGAGTTCACCTTTCGCCGGCCATTTGCGGCGTATGTCCGGCACTCCCAATCCATTCTATCCGGGCGGCGGCGCTTCGCGTTCGCCGCTGCAATTCCTGCAGGGCACGATCACGCCGAACGGATTGCATTTCGAGCGCCACCACGCCGGAGTGCCGGCGATTGATCCCGCCGGCCATACGCTGGTCATCAACGGCCTGGTTTCGCGGCCCCTGGCCTTCAGCTACGAGAACCTGCTCAAGTACCCCATGGTGAGCCGGATCTACTTCCTCGAATGTTCCGGCAACAGCGGCAGCCTGCTGCGCGGCGGCAACACCGACGGCACACCCCAGAGCCTGCATGGACTGCTGTCCTGCGCCGAATGGACCGGCATTCCCTTATCCGCTTTGCTGGACGAGGCGGGGGTGTTGCCGGAAGCGCGCTGGGTGGCCGCGGTCGGCGCCGATGCCGCCAGCATGGGCCGTTCACTGCCGATTGAAAAAGCGCTCGACGATGTGCTCGTGGCGCTGTATCAGAACGGCGAGCCCGTGCGTCCAGAACAGGGCTACCCCATGCGCCTGTTCTGTCCCGGCTGGGAAGGCAATATCAGCGTTAAATGGCTCACCCAGCTCAAGCTCCTGCGCGAACCGGCGCAGTTCCGCGACGAAACCAGCAAATACACCGACACCATGCCGAACCGGGAAAGCCTGCAATTCACTTTTCCCATGGGCGTCAAATCGCTGATTACTTCGCCCTCCGGGCAGATGAGCCTGCCGCGGCCCGGCGTGTATCAAATCACCGGTGTCGCTTGGTCCGGCGGCGGCGCGATTCGCCGGGTTGAGGTCAGCGCCGACGGTGGCGCAACTTGGGCTGATGCCGAAATGCAGGCCGAAGCCACGGAAAAGGCCCTGGCCCGCTTCACGATTCCCTGGGAGTGGTCTGGCGGGCCGGCGACGCTGCAAAGCCGCGCCACCGACAGCGCCGGCGCCGTGCAACCGACGCGGGATACGGTGCTTGCGGCGCGGGGCGACATCAGCTTCTACCACAACAACTGCATCCAGAGTTGGGGTGTCGATGACGGCGGCTCGATCAGTAATGTATACGTTTGATCACACCGGGGTCTTGGCGCGCGTTCTCGCGCTGACCCTGCTACTCGGCTGGACGGCGTCGGCGGGCTCTCAAGAAGAGCCGCGGATTCAACTCGGAACGCCGATAGACGAAGAGCAGCTGCGCGGTTTCGATCTGATCGCGGCGCCGGACGGCGGCGGCATGCCCGTCGGCGCCGGCACCGCCCGCGAGGGCCGGGAAGTCTACAACCGGCGCTGCGTGTCCTGCCACAATGTCAATGGCGAGGGTGTCACCGCCAATACCATAATCGTCGGCGGCGACATGGCATCCGCTGAGGAGCCGCTGCGCACCGTGGGCAGTTACTGGCCCCACGCCAGCACCCTGTTCGATTTCATCCGCCGGGCCATGCCGGCGGACGCACCTAAATCTCTCAGCGACCAAGAGGTGTACCAAGTTACCGCCTACGTGCTGTTTTTGAACGGCATTGTCGGCGAGGATCAATCCATCAACAGTGAGACGCTCACGGCGGTCGCCATGCCCAACCGGGACGGCTTCGTCGATCAGAGCCACCTGCACTGAATTCCGGCGCCCGGAGCGCCACGGAAAAATCGAATTGGAGTTTCGAGGGTATGTTTTTGACCTCAGAACCTGGGGCCAAGGAACTGCGCCGCCGGATGCGCCTGTTCTGCGCGGCTTTGCCGCTGACATTCATCCCCGCCGCCTTCGCGCAGAACAATTTGGTGATTCCAGAGATCGGCGCCGTGCCGGCGCTTGAGGATTTCGCCGGCATGGAGCCGGCCACGGCGCTGGCCCGCTCCATGGCCAAAGTCGATGGATTCGTGCAGCGCGAACCCGATGACGGCGAACCGGCCAGCCAGCGCACGGAAGTTTACGTGGGCTACGACCGCAGCGAATTGCATGTGGTGTTCCTCGCTTTCGACAACGACCCCGACGGCATCCGCGCCAATATGTCGTCCCGGGAGAGCATCGACGGCGACGATTCCGTGGAGATTACCGTCGACACCTTCAACGACCAGCGGGCGGCCTTCACTTTCCGCTCGACGCCCCTCGGCATCCAATGGGATGCCCGCTGGACCGAAGGTTCCTCCCGGCGGGGCGGCTTCGACACCACTTTGGAAGCGGTTTGGGACAGCCAAGGCCGACTGACGGACGAGGGCTACATGGTCAAAATGGCCATCCCCCTGCGCAGCCTGCGATTCCCGGACACCACCGAACAAACTTGGCGGGTGCAGTTCGCGCGTATCATTCCGCGCTTGAGCGAGCAATCCTTTTGGCCACCCTACACCATCAATATCGAGGGTCGCCTGAATCAAACCGCGCTGCTCAACGGCATCCGCGACGTCTCGCCGGGCAACAACTTTCAGATTATCCCCTTCCTCTTCGCCCGGGAAGCGGACGCGCTGAATCCGCGCCTGGCCGGCGGCCCCGGTTTCGAGGCCACCAGCGAACAGGAACTCGGTGTGGACGCCAAGTTCGTCTTCAACGACAGCATGGTGCTCGATTTCACGCTGAACCCCGACTTCAGCCAAATCGAATCCGACGAACCGCAAGTCACGGTGAACGAGCGATTCGAAGTGCAGTTTCCCGAACGGCGGCCTTTCTTTGTGGAAAACGCCGATTTCTTCGCCACCGACTCCACTTTGATCTTCACCCGCCGCATCGTCGACCCGGAAGGCGGCCTGCGTTTCACCGGTCGCGCCGGGGATTACGGTTTCGGCAGCATTCTGATCAACGATGTCGCCCCCGGCCAGAACCGAGCCGAGACCGACCCGCTCAGCGGCGAGAAAGCCAACATCGCCATTCTGCGCGGCTTCCGCGATGTCGGCGAGCAGGACCGCTACGGATTCCTGCTGAGCGACCGCGAACTCGGCGACGGGTACAACCGCGTCGCCAGCCTCGACAGCCGCATCAAGTTGTCCGAGAACTGGATCACCCAGCTGCAGCTGGTCGGCACCGAAACCAAGCCGTATACCGGCGGCGAAAGCTACACCGGCGTGCAGCGCAACTTCCAAATCAATCATGTTGGCCGCAATTGGAACACCCATACGCACTTCATCGAAGCCAGTTCCGGCTTCCGCACCGATCTCGGCTTCGCCAACCGCTTTTTTCGGCCCGACACCTCCGGCTGGCATCAGCGCATCGCCTACACCGATTTTCCTGAAAATATCCCGCTCAACAGTTGGAGCACAGTCTGGTTCGGCGTCTATCTGGAAGACATGGCGGGCACCAAAATCTTCCACCAAAATGGACCCGCCTTCGAAGTTTCCACCGATACCACCAGCGTCGAGGTCGCTTGGACCGGCTACAACGAAGTGCTGCGGCCCGGCGATTATCCCGGCCTCATGCTCACCCAGAACCACGACTACGATGATTGGCAGGTGGGTTTAAGCAACAACTCGCTGAATACGCTGGAGTTCGATCTCGATTATCGCTGGGGTTCGACTTTGAATTTGGTGCCCAGCATCGGCCATCTGCCCTATGTGGCGGACCACCGCCGCATCGAGGCGGACGCCCTTTGGCGACCCACAGACCGGTTGCGGGTCAACAACACCTATTTGCGCACCGAAGTGGAGAACCGCGCCGGCGCCCATATCTTCAGCAATGAGATTTTCCGCACCAACTGGAATTACCAGTTCACCCGGGAATGGTCGCTGCGCCTCATCACCCAGTACGAGGAAACCGAAGGCGGCCCGCTGACGCGCCTGGAAGATGAGAAAAATCTGAATTTCGATGTGCTGCTGCGCTACGTGATCAATCCTTGGTCCGCGTTCTATGTCGGCTACAACTCGAACAGCAGCAATTTTGAAATCGTCGAATACGAAGGTGAACGGGAATTGGTCGCGACCACTGATTTGCGCCGGGACGGCGATCAATTCTTCGTCAAGTTTTCCTATCTTTTTCAGCGCTGACACCGCGGCCGCTTGTCACAAAGAATCACATTGGCCAAGGCATGAACGCGGCGCGCGACGGTTGCTGACATGGCCCGCCCACCAGGGATGTGTTTATAATTTTGGCTCTCTTATCGAACAACGCTCGACGAGCGAGTCCATGGGGAATCCAGCATGAACCACAAAAGAAATTCTTGGTTGCGCCCGGCTCGAACAAGAGGTCGGGCCGTTGCGCTCGCGAAGGTCCTGTCACTTGCGCTGGCGGTATCCGGCGGCGCCTCGGCCCAGGGCGATGACGCCATTCGCGACGCCTATCCCGATCTCGCCAACCTATTCAACGCCTTCGACACGACCCATGCCGCCGCGCTCGACGCTATCGCCGCGGTCAATGGCGACCCGGAAACCATGGATGCGCGCATGGAATTGGCCATGCATTTGGACATGATGGCCAATATAACCATGCGGGAAATGATGGCGATGGGCGGCCACAGCGCTGGTGAAGTGGCCATGAATATGTCCATGGACAGCCAAACCCCCTACGGCGAGAGGGAAACCGACATCCGCGTCGGCCTGCAGGAGCAATTGCGGCAGCAACACGACCCGGCTGAAGCCTCGAGTTCTTTCCAGAACAGCGAGGCGTTGGACTCCCGTACCGCGGAGATTTTCGAACGCGGGCGCCGCTTTGAAAATCAACTGTTCGCCATTTTTATCGACGATGCCGTGGTGGACAAACAAGCGGCGGTGGCGGCCGCCGCCGCCGAGTATTTGTCGGATGAAACGCATTCGGTATCGAGCGAACCGAAGAATGTGGGGCTGCTGCTGGATCATCCCCAGGCGACCGCGCTGCAAACCGGATTCCCATTGCTGCGGGGATTCCTCTGGTCGAACCAGTGGCTGCAACTCGCCGCGCTGGAAGCGGTGGTGCTGGAGACTGTGGACGAGAATGCCGGCGGCGGCGTCGCCACGGCGCTGGAGCGCTATTGGAACAAGATGGGTTCCGCTGGCGGCATGACGATGTTTCCGGCGCCGGTGGAATTGCCCATGGCTCCCGCCATCGCGCCGAATCTTTACAGTCAATCGACGCAAGCGGCGATCATCCTCGACAATCTGAACGTGCTGGAAACCATCGTCGCCGATATTCTGGCTTGGCCCAATCTCGACAACCGCGCCGAATTGATCGCAGCCGCCGCCCGGGATTTCACCGACAAGTCCACCGCTACCATCGACAACATGAGCTATCTGCTGTTCGCCCTGCGCGGCGGTATTTACAATCAGGGCGGCCCGGCGGTGGGCGAATTGATGCAATCCGAACGCAATCGCAGCCGCTCGGCGATGGACATGCGGCACGCCATGATCATGTCGCAGCCCATGTAGCCGCGGGGCGCGGGCCGACGGCAGCAGCTTCAGCCTCGGCCCGAACTCGGCTTGGTGCGGTTGTTGCCGACCCGCCTCCACCGAACCAAGGCAATGCCGCAAGGGATGCTGTCTCAAGACACGGCGACGGATTGGAAAAATCACGATTTGTCATGCGCCTCGCCTGTTCGGCTCACACCCGTCTCTGTTGAAACCCTGGCACACTTGCGGGCGCTTCGCTCTGGTTCGGGCATCAGGGGATAGATCATGGTCCGCGCGCCCGGCAAACGGCTCGTTTTCTGGCTGCCCGCGGCATTGTTGCTGGCGGCGCTCCCCGCCGAGCTGCGTATTGATTTTCCAGTGCGGGCCGCGGGCGCCTTTTCGGCACCAGACGCCGGAGCCGGCGGCCGCGCTCGCGGTATTGCGCGCCTTGCCCATCGACGCCCTGTCGATCAACCAACTGCGGGTTACCGCCGGAAATCGTCGAGTTGAGCGGCCCATTCGCGCTCTCGTCAGCGGATTCGGCATTCACTTTCACCTCAGTCAATCTGAGCGCCGGTTTTCCCGAATTGACTTTCGGCGATGCGCCTCCGATTGGCGGTCGAGCGCGGTTCGATGATGTCGCGATTCGATACTGGCGCTCCGGTGCAGCAGAAGCCGGCAGCTGGTACGCGCTCGGCGACTTTCAGTCGGAGGGGCTGGCGCTGCCCGGACTGAAGCAACCCGTCTTGGGCGGTTCGCTGCACTTGAGCGGCGAAGGTCTGCGCGGAACAGCCACGCTGTTGATCGGCGGCGCGGCGCATATCGCCATGGAACTGCGGCATCGCTTCGAAACTGCAAATGGCTCGGTGGAGTTCGCCATTCCCGAATTCCGCTTCGATGGGGGTCATATGCTGTCGGACTTGGTTGAACCGCTGCCGCCGGAGTTCGATATCACCGCGGGCAATATCTCCGGGGCCGGCTGGGTGGAATGGGGCGGCTTGGCGCCGGGGCGCTTCGGCGGCGGGGCAACGCTGGCGTTCGCGGATTTGAACGGCCATTTCGGAGAAACCCACTTTGAGGATTTCGACAGCGTCGCCGAAGTCGAAATCACAGCGGAGGGGGCTTTGCGCAATGCGGCGCCACTCGAAGCGACGCTGGGCGCCATCGATCCGGGGCTGCCGTTGACGGAATTGCGCTGGAACTACGGTTTCGACAGTGCAGAGCAAGTATTGGAGATCCAGAGCCTGGAGGCCGCTGCGCTCGACGGCGCCGTCAGCTTGCCGGCGCTGCGCCTCGGGCGTGGCGCGCCGTTGCCGGAAGTGAATCTCATTTTGACCGACATCAATCTCGCCGCCGTAACCGCCCTCGCCAAATACGACGAAGTGGCGGTAACCGGGCGCGTCAGCGGTGATTTACTGCTTCGCTTTCAAGCTGGCAGAATCCGCATCGAAGACGGGCTCATCGGCGCCCTCGATTCCGGCGGCACGATCCGCTATACACCCACCCAAGCCAGCACCGACCCGCGCATGCAAGCCGTCAACGAGTTTCTATCCGATTATCATTTCGAGACTTTGACCAGCCGCGTGAACCTCGACGAAGCGGGCGATTTGCTGCTGCAAGTCGAGATGGTTGGCGCCAATCCGGCGCTCAATCCCGATCAGCCGATCCATTTGAATCTGAGTATCTCTGACAATATCCCCCAACTGCTGCGCAGCCTGCGCACCGGCCGGAAAATCTCTCGCAGCATCGAACGCCAAACTAACGACCGACAATAACCGTATTCGTGTCGGGGAAACTCCGCCCCCCCCCGGTAATTTGCGAAGTTGTTCCGCAGCCGGTCGGGCGCTTAGATTTTCGGGACTTCGCCGGCGAGCACGGTGCGGAATACTTCGGCATCGACATTGCCACCGGTGAGGATCACCCCCACTTTGCGGCCGGCCTGGCGCCCGCGCTCGCGCATCAAGGCGGCAAAGGCGGCGGCGGCGGCGCCTTCGGCGACGTTGTGGGTATGGTAGTAAATCGCCCGCATGGCCTCGGCGATTTCCTCCTCGCCGACTTCAACCACCCGCGCCGCGCCCCGGCGGACGATATCCAGCGGTTCTTCCATGGGCACCCGGCAGGCGACGCCGTCGGCGAAAGTGGCGGCGGAATCGGTGGCCACGACCGCGCCGGATTCCACGCTGCGCGCCATCGCCGCTGCGTTCTCGGCGACCACGCCGATGATTTCGGTGCGCAAACCGAGCAAGTCCCGGGTGCGGATCATGCCGCAAATACCGGAACCCATGCCGATGGGCACATAGACGGCGTCCAAGTCGACCGCTGCTTCGAACAGCTCAAGCGCATAAGTCGCCACGCCGCGCACCAGCGCGGGATGAAACGGCGGCACCAGCATCGCGTCTTCGGCTTCCGCCACGCGCACGGCTTCCAAACGCGCCTCCTCGAAATCGTCGCCGAACTCGATCAAATCGGCGCCCCAGCCCCGCATGGCGGCGTTCTTTTCCACGCTGTTTCCCTTCGGCGCGTAGACTGTGACCGGAACGCCGAGACGGCAGGCGGCGTAGGGAATGCTCTGGCCGTGATTGCCCCGGGTCGCGGTGACCATTTTCCGCGGCAGGCCGGCGCCGTCTTGCAATTCGGCGAGCAGCACAATTCCGCCGCGCACTTTGAATGCCCCGATCGGCGTATGGTTCTCGTGCTTGAGCCAAACTTCGCCGCCCGCGAGCCCGCACAATCCGGGCCAAACATATTGTGGCGTCGGCGGAACATGCCGCGCCACGACTTCCCGCGCTTGGCGCAATCGTTCCAAATCGAACATCGGACATGGCCCCCCAAATCGAGGTGCGCGATTCTGCCACCCCGGGGCGCGCCGGGTCAATCGCGCCCAGCGCCGCCACACCGGCCATTATGACCGGTTAGGCCGACATTCGCCTTACAGAGCAAATCGGGGCATACTGCCGCCATGGTCTTCTGCAACGCCGTGGCGGCGGCGAAAACCGTTCAGCGGGGGTTCATGCCGCTGCGGGAAAATGCGGACAATGATTGAACGGGCGGAAGCGGTCGGAAACACAGAAAAGGAAATCCAGTTATGACCAAGATGCGCGCGATGCTGTTGCTGTCGCTGTTGGCAGGCTGCACACCCACGGTGCAAGTCGCCGCGCCTACGGAGCCGATCACAATCAATCTGAGTATGCGCATCGAACACGAAATCCGGGTGCAGGTGGAGGAGGAACTCGATGATTTGTTCAGCGAAGACAGCGGCGCTTGGGTTCGCAAGTAGCGTGATTGACCGAGACTCACAGGCGGCGCGGAAGCAACTCCCGCGCTGGCATTTATTCTGTTCCGCGCGCGCCTCGGTAAACAACCGGGTTCGCGGAGAATTTCCGATCGGGCAGGTTCACCCGCTCAATCGAAATGCAGGCGGGAGCGATTGAGGCGGCGGATCGAATCGCAGCCCATGAGGATCATATCGCGCTCGATTTCGTCCCGCAGCTTGGTCAGGGCGCGGTCCACCGCCGGTTCGCCGCCCGCGGCGAGGGCGTACAGATAGCCGCGGCCAATCATGCAGGCTTTGGCGCCCATGGCGAGCGCTTTCAGCACGTGGGTGCCGCGGCGCACGCCGCCGTCGAGAATGACTTCGACGCGATCGCCCACGGCATCGAAGATGGGTCCGAGTTGATCGAAGGGCGCGGTGGCACCGTCGAGTTGGCGGCCGCCGTGATTGGAAACCATGACGGCGCTGGCGCCGATATCCGCCGCGCGACGGGCATCGTCCACCGACATCACGCCCTTGATCGCGAAGGGCCCGCCCCAGCGCTGAATCGCCTGTTCGGCGTCTTTCCAGGTAATCGAACGATCGAATTGGCTGTTCATGTAGTCGATCACCGAAATCAGCTTGCTCGAGCCATCCTCAATCGTGCCGGCCACATTGGCGAGTTCGAATTTCCTGCCGCGGAGATAGTTGAGGCTCCAGTCCGGGTGCAGGCAAAAACTCAATAGACTCGAAAGCGTGAACTTGGGCGGCGTGGTCATGCCGGTATGCAGGTCGCGTTCGCGGTTGCCCGCCACCAAAGTATCAACCGTAAGGCAGAGGGCGGAATAATTCGCCGCCTTGCAGCGGTCGATGAAATCCCAACTCATCGCCCGATCCTTGTGGATGTACAACTGGAAACACTTCGGACCCGGCGTGAGCGCGCCGATTTCCTCGATGCTGGTGGTGGAAATGGTGGACAGGCTGTACATGGTGCCGTGGCGGTGGGCGGCGCGGCAGACCGCGTTCTCGCCGTGATGATGAAACAGACGCGACATCGCGGTTGGCGAGCAAAATACCGGCCAATCGAGCTTTTCCCCCAGCGCATGCACCGATAAATCGAGCGCAGACAAGTCCGCCAGCGCGTCTGGAATCAACCTGACCTTGTCGAACGCGGTGGTGTTGCGGCGCAAGGTGTATTCGTCGTCGGCGCCGCCGTCGATGTAATGAAACAGCGGCGCCGGCAGCCGCTTCCGCGCCAGCTTGCGGAAATCGGCCGGGTTGTTGCAATCATCAACGCGCAAACCGCCTCTCCCCTCGTCCTGCTGCGGGCGGAATTCGGCGCGGACGCGCAGCGGCACCGGGCGCCGGGTTAGCGATCGGAACCGTGGACATCATGCAAGCTATCCCCCCGGGTTTCGCTCAGGGTGCGCACACAGAGCAGCGCGACCACCGAGGCGAGCGCGATGTATGCCGAAACCCCGACAATACCGAACTGGGTTTCCAGCCACAGGTAAGTGGCGATCAGGGGCGCGAAAGCGCCGCCGACGATGGCGCCGAACTGGTAGCCGAGGGATGCCCCGGAGTAGCGCACTTCGGTGCTGAACAGCTCGGTATAGAACGCGGCCTGGGGGCCATACATCATGGCCAGGAAGCAAAGCCCACCGGTCGCACCGAGCACGATCATCCCAAAATTGCCGGTGTCGATCAGCGGAAACAACGCGAAAGCCCAGACTCCCGTGAGCACCGCCCCGAGCATGAAAATGCCGCGGCGGCCGTTGCGGTCGGAATAGCCCGAGGCCCAGAACTGGAACGGAATCATGATGGCCGAAGCGACCAATACCGCACTCAGCATATCGTCGCGGCCCATGCCGGCGGGCCCCTGGCTGCCGTAGGCCAGGATGAAGGCGATCAGGATATAGAAGGAAACTTGAATCGAGAGAAAGGCGCCCGCCGCCAGCGAGATGGTCTTCGGATACTTGACCAATGCTTCCAACACCGGCGACCGCCGCACCGGCCGGGAATCGGCGCTTTCGCTCTGTTGCGACTCGCGCACCAGCTGCAACTCGCGGAAGGCAACGGTGTCCTCCAGCTTCAGCTGCACGTACATGCTGATGCCGATCAGCACCACGCTGGTGAGAAAGGGAATGCGCCAGCCCCAAGTTTGGAAAAACTCATCGGAAACCGTGGCGCTAATCACAATAAACGCCAGGTTCGCCAAAATCACACCCACCGGCGCGCCGGCTTGGGCGTAGGCGCCATACCAGCCGCGTTCATTGGCCGGGGCGCTTTCGGTCACCAGCAGCATGGCACCGCCCCATTGCCCGCCGATGGCCAGCCCTTGGCAGAAACGCAGCAGCGTGAGGAGAATCGGCGCCGCGATGCCGATGGTGGCATAGGTCGGCAACAAGCCAATCAGGGTCGAGGCGACACCCATCAGCATCAGGGCGATGACGAGGGTGCGCTTACGTCCGATGCGGTCCCCGAAGTGCCCGAACAAGATGCCCCCCAGCGGACGGGCGATGAACCCGAAGGCGAAAGAGCCGAAGGACAGAATCAAGGCCACCGTGGGTGAACTGTCCGGGAAAAACGCGGCGGGGAAAACCAGCGCGGCGGCGGCCGCGTAGAGAAAGAAATCGTACCATTCGATGCTGGTTCCGGCCAGCGCCGTCAGGGCAACTTTGCGCATGTTTTGTTGGCGATGCGCTTCCGCTTCCCTTACCGTGGCGGTTTCGCTGGTGGCCATTGGGGGCTCTCCTCCGTGGTAGCTGTTCGGCGGGCGCGACAATCGCTGCCGCCGGAGCGGGATTTACTGGGCGACGAAGTACTTGGTGAAGGCACCACCCGCCAAAGGCAGGGATGCCGGGCCTTCGGCCGCGTACACATTGCCGTCCGCGTCCACCGCGACGCCTTCGCCGGCAGTGCCCTGTTCGCCGCGGGTTTCAGTTTGATAGCCCGGAATGAAGCCGACGATGCGGTCTTCGTTCAGCGGCCCGATGCGCACGCCGCAGTGCCAGGCTTCGTGGCGCAGCGGACCCGATTCGGAATCGATGGCGTACACCATATCGTCGTCGGTGATGAAAAATCCGCTGATGCGCCCATAGCTGTAGCGGGATTCCAAATAGTTCCCTTCCTGATCGAAGAGCTCGAGCCGATGGTTGCCGCGGTCGGCGACCCACAAGCGGCCATGGGAGTCGAATTCCAGCGCGTGGGGGGTGCGGAATTCACCGTGGCGCGTGCCGAGACGGCCCCATTCCTTGATATAGGTGCCGTCGGGCGCGTACTTCACGATACGGGCCGTCAGCCCCGCCGCGCGGCCTTCTTCCAGCGCCTGTTCGGTGAGCATTCCCTGGCCGCTGTGACCATCCGCCACGTAAATGCTGCCGTCCGGGCCGACGATGACGTCATTGGGCTGATTCAGGTGCTCGCTGTCGTTGCCGGGCTGACCCGCGGTGCCCAAGCTCATGAGCAACTCGCCGTCGGTGCTGAATTTATGCACCTGATGCCCTTTCGTGCCGGCCGCGTTGCCGGCGAAATCGGCCACCCAAACATTGCCGTCACCATCAACGTGGATGCCGTGGGGCGTGACCATGATGCCGGCGCCGAAATTGGCCAGCACTTCGCCGGTGTGCCGGTCGAATTTGAAGATCGGCGCCACCGGATTGCTGTCGCAGTTGATGCCCTGCCCGCCCAGGGCGCCCGCTCCGCAACGTTCGTAGGCAACGATATGCCCGTCCGTCGGATCGATATCGATGCCGGCGGTGGAACCCCATTCGCGCCCCTCGGGCAAATCGCCCCATTCGTTTTCGAATTCGGGGTTGGGATTCGGAAGCCCTTCGCCGGTTACGATGTTGCCTCCGGTTTGGCCGAAGGCGCCGCCCACGAGCAGCAGCGCGGTGGCGAAGCCCGCGTGGATCAATTTGTTCTCACCCAGCATGATTGCTCTCCAACTATCGAGATTGGCGCTTCGGGGTTGAGCATAACAGGAACGGGCCACCCCCGCGCAAGGGGAAATTTGCTGTATCATTCCGCGCCCTAACCAATTTTCCCCAATTCAGGAGACGACCGGTGGAGCAGGAAACGATCGCCATCCACGGTGGCTACGAAACCGATGCAACTACACGGGCCGTGGCGGTGCCCATTTTCCAAACCGTCGCCTATGAATTCGATGATGCGAAACACGGCGCGGACCTGTTCGATCTGGCCGTTCCGGGCAACATCTATACGCGCATCATGAATCCGACCAATGCCGTGCTTGAAGCGCGCATGGCAGCGATGGAGGGCGGCCTCGCGGCGCTCGCCGTGGGTTCGGGCATGGCGGCCATCAATTACGCGGTGCTGACTTTGGCCGCCGCCGGCAACAATATCGTCACCGTGCCGCAGCTGTACGGCGGCACCTACACACTGTTCGCCCACATGCTGCCCAGCCAGGGCATCGAAGTGCGCTTCGCCGAAGACGACAGCGCCGAGGCGCTGGAGAAACTCATCGACGGCAATACCCGGGCCGTCTATTGCGAAACCCTTGGCAATCCGGCGGGCAATATCGTCGATTTGGAGCCGATCTGCGAAATGGCCCACCGGCACGGCGTGGCGGTGATCGTCGACAACACCGTGCCCACTCCGGTGCTGTGCAAGCCGATTGAATTCGGTGCCGATATCGTCGTTCATTCGCTGACCAAGTACATCGGCGGCCACGGCACTTCCATCGGCGGCGTAATCGTCGATTCGGGCAAATTCCCCTGGGCGGAGCACGCCGAGCGTTATCCCGAACTGAACAGTCCCGAACCGTCCTACCACGGCATCGTCTATACCCAAGCGTTGGCGGAAGCGGCATTCATCGGGCGGGCGCGGACCGTTCCCCTGCGCAATACCGGTTCCGCCCTGTCGCCGATGAACGCCTTTCTCATTTTGCAGGGGCTGGAGACCCTCTCCCTGCGGATGGAGCGGCACTGCGAAAACGCCCTCGCCGTGGCCGAGTATTTGGCGGCCCATGAGAAAGTCGAATCCGTGAGTTTCGCCGGCCTGCCGTCGGACCCCGGACATGAATTGGCGCGCAAGTACTGCGGCGGCACCCCGGCATCTCTGCTGACTTTCGGCGTAAAGGGCGGATTCGAAGCCGGCGTGCGCTTTTACGACGCTTTGAAAATGATCAAGCGGCTGGTGAATATCGGCGATGCCAAGACTTTGGCCTGCCATCCGGCATCCACCACCCACCGGCAATTGACCGAAGCCGAACAACTGTCGGCGGGGGTGCGGCCGGAAACCATCCGCCTGTGCATCGGCATCGAGCACATCAACGACATCCGGGCCGATATCGAGCAGGCGTTGGCCGCCGCCTGAGGAGAAAGCCATGGCGAAAGCGATCAGCGGCGGCAAGCACACCGACGACGCTGGCCGCGGCTAGGGTATTCGGCACGCCGGGAACGAACCAATGGCAGCCTGTATTCTCGCGATCGACCAAGGCACTTCTTCAAGCCGCGCCTTGGTTTTCGATGCCGCTGGCAAGCCATGCGGCTTGGGGCAACAGGAATTCACCCAATACTTCCCCCGGGATGGTTGGGTGGAACACGATGCCGGGGAAATCTGGCAAACCACCTTGGCGAGCTGCCGCGCCGCTTTGGTCGACGCCGGCATCGAAGGGCGGCAACTGGCCTGCGTCGGCATCACCAATCAACGGGAAACCACGGTGCTGTGGGACCGGGCTAGCGGCGAACCGGTACACCGGGCCATCGTCTGGCAGGACCGGCGCACCGCGGACCATTGCCGCGAACTTAAGCGGAAACGCGGGCTTGAAACCGAGTTGCAGCGCAAAACCGGCCTGTTGCTGGACCCGTACTTTTCCGCCACCAAATTGCAATGGCTGCTGAACGAAGTGCCGGGCCTGCGCGAACGCGCCGAGCGCGGCGAACTCGCCGCCGGCACCGTGGACAGTTTTCTGCTCTGGAAGTTGACCGGCGGCCGCAGCCACCGGACCGACGCGACCAACGCCTCGCGCACCCTGCTGTTCAATCTGGAAAGCGGCGACTGGGACGAGGAACTGCTGGAACTGTTTGAAATTCCGCGGCGCATTTTGCCGGAAGTATGCGACAGCGCGGTGGATTTTGGCCTTTGTGAAAAGGAGTGGTTCGGCGCCGCCGCGCCCATCACCGGCGTGCTTGGCGACCAGCAGGCGGCGGCCTTCGGCCAATGCTGCCTGAAAGCCGGCGCGGCGAAAAGCACTTACGGCACTGGCTGCTTCCTGCTCATGCACACCGGCGACACTCCGGTATACTCACAAAACCGCCTGCTGACCACGGTCGCCTATCGCTTGGAGGGCAAAACCAGCTATGCCGTGGAAGGCAGCATCTTCATGGCCGGCGCGACCATGCAATGGCTGCGCGATAAATTGCATCTGCTCTCGCACAGCGCCGAATCGGAGCAACTTGCGGAGGACTGTGCCGAAGACTCCCGGGTTTATCTCGTGCCGGCCTTCACCGGCCTCGGCGCGCCCCATTGGGACCCGGACGCCCGGGGCGCCATCCACGGCCTGACCCGCGACAGCGGCATCCCGGAAATCGTCACCGCCGCCCTGCTTTCGGTCTGTTATCAAACCCGGGACCTCGTGGACGCCATCGCCGCCGACGGAGTCGAACTGAATTTGCTGCGCGTCGATGGCGGCATGGTCGCCAACAATTTTCTGCTGCGGAATCTGGCTGATATTTTGGCTTGCGAAGTGCATCGCCCCGTGGTCACCGAAACCACGGCCTTGGGCGCGGCTTACGCGGCGGGACTGCAGGCGGGCGTCTTTTCCTCTTTGGACGCCATCGGCGAAATGTGGCGCCTCGACCGCGGCTTCCGCCCCGCCCGCGACGCGGCTTGGCGCGAGGGAAAATACGCCGGCTGGCGCGAAGCCGTGTGCCGAACCTTGAGTTGAGGCCCCGCCCAAACTTTCACGGCGGCCCGCAAAGGACGGCCCAAAGGAAACCAAAGTGGAACTGCATTTGATCAGGCACGGCGAAACCCAATGGAACCGCGACCAGCGGGTGCAGGGACAATGTGAAGTCGGGCTGAACGAGACCGGAAAAGAACAAGCCGTCGAACTCGGCAAACGCTTGGCGGCCACACGCTACGACGCCATTTATTGCAGCAGCTCCCTGCGCACCAGGGAGACGGCTTGGCTGGCTTTCCCCAAGCGCCACCGGGAAATCATTTTTCTGGACGATCTGCGGGAGATCGATCTCGGCCCCTGGGAAGGCCGCTTGCATGCCGAAGTCGCGGTCGAAGATCCAGAATCGCATCATCATTTCTGGCATATGCCGCATTTGTTCAAAGTCGAAGGCGCGGAAGATTTCTACCAAATGCAGGAACGCGCCATGGGAGCGATTCGCACAATCGCGCGACAACATGAGGGGCAGCGCGTCGCCGTGGTCAGCCACGGGGCGCTGATCAAATCCGTGCTGTGCTTCACCCAAAAACTGCCCATGCGCGATCTTTGGGCTTGGCAGCCGCTGCACAATTGCGCCCAAAGCATCGTCCACCTGCAAACGGACGGCAGCGGCGAAATCCTGCGCTACGCCGACCAACCCTTCGCGCGGTTCAAAGATGGGCGGATCGACTAGCGGGCAGCGGCGAATACCGCCGCATTTTTTCCTGTTCTGCGCGATTACCCTGCTGGCGCTGGCTCTGGCGCAGGGGCTGGGCTGGTGGGTCAACAGCCATATTCCCGTCTACGGCTCGCTGCGCTGGAACGAGTTCGTCTACTTCACGCATATCCGCAACCACGGTGGCGTTTTCGGTTTGCTGCAGGGCCAAGGCTGGTTGTTCGGCCTGCTGAGTCTGGCGCTGCTCGGCGGCATCGCCGCCTGGCTGTTGCTGGCCAAAAACGTCTCCCGCTTCGAGTACATCTGTTTCGGTTTTATCGCCGGCGGCGGACTCAGCAATGTACTCGACCGGCTGCTTCACGGCGGCGTGATCGACTATATTGATCTGCAACATATTCCTTGGTGGAACTACATCTTCAATCTCGCCGATGTGATGATCCATGTGGGCATTTGGCCGATGATTCTGCACGGCCTGCTGGCGCGCAAATCCGGCGGGCGGGCTGAGCGTGGCTAGCGGTCCCGGCAAGCACGGCGGCGCGCGGGCCCCCAGGCTCGACGGTGTGCTGGCACCGGTTGTCACGCCGTTCGACACCAACTTGGCGCCGGATTTTGAGCGCTTCCTCGGCCTGAGCCGGTGGCTGCTCGGCCAGGGCGTGAAGCTGGCGGTTTTCGGCACCACCAGCGAAGCGAATTCGTTGTCGGCGGCGGAGAAAACCGGGCTGCTTGAAAGCCTGCTCGAAGCCGGCATCGACCCCGATTGCGTCATGCCGGGCACCGGGCTGTGCTCGCTCAGCGAAACGGTGGAGTTGACCACCGCCGCGACGCGCGCCGGCTGCCTCCGGGTGTTGCTGCTGCCGCCTTTCTATTACAAGCAATTGAGAGACGATGGCCTGTTCGCCTATGTTTCAGAAGTCATCGAACGGGTGGGACGGGAGGATTTACAGATCTATCTCTACCACTTCCCGGCCATGTCGCAAACGCCCTATTCCATGGCATTGATCGATCGGCTGGTGAAGGCTTGGCCCAATACCATCGCCGGCATCAAGGACAGTTCCGGCAGTTGGGAGCAAACCGCCGCGTTGAATGCCGCCGGCTGGCCGGATTTCCGCGTATTCTGCGGCTCCGAGCGCTTCCTGCTGCGGAACATGCAGGCGGGTGGCGCCGGCTGCATTTCCGCCACGGCCAATTTGAATCCCGCCGCCATGGCCGCGCTCTGCACCGATTGGCGGCAAGCGGACGCCGCCGATAGTCAACGACGACTGACCGCCGTTCGCGAGCTGTTCGAAACCACGCCCATGGTCGCCACGGTCAAAGCCGCGGTCTCGATCTATGGCGGAGACCCTGCCTGGATGCGCCCGCGCCCGCCGCTGCTGCCGCTGACGGAAGCCGAGTTCGAAACCCTGGCTGCCGGTCTGGCCGCCGCCGACTTCGATATGCCCGGCTTCAGCGGCGCCGCTGCTTGAATCCGCCGACACATTTTGTTGCTCGACAAGCAAGACGGCTTGGGGTAGCCTGCCCGGTTGCTCGACCAGCCGAAAAACCACAGTCTCGAACAATGAAACCTGCGAGGTCGAAAATGAAGCGTCTCCCCTATTTCTCCCGCGCCGCGGGAACCGCCCTGTCGCTGGCCGGATTGCTGTTCGGCGCCGGTGCGCTGTTCGCCCAAGACCCGGCGGCACCGGACACCGTGGAATGGTTCACCCTGGGCAACGATTTCGCCCAAACGAGATACTCCGAATCCACCGAGATCACCGCCGATAACTTCGGCCAACTCGAGGTCGCCTGGGTTTGGGACGGCGCCAGCATGGGCGCGGTCAGCGGACGCTCCACCCCCAGCTATATCAATGGCGTGCTGTATACAGTCGCGGGTTATCGACGTCATGTCGTCGCCATCGACCCCGCCAGCGGAGAAACGCTGTGGAGCTACCGCCTGCCGAATACGCGCCGCTGGGAATATTCCATGCGCGCCGACTACGGCAAAGGCATCGCCTACGATGAAGTGGACGGCCGCGGCGTGATCTATGTGGCCACGCCCGGTTTCTTTCTCGTGGCCCTTGATGCCGCAACCGGCGCACCGCTGGAGGGATTCGGCCAACCGGTGCCGGTGGACGGTTTTCCGCAAAGCGGCGTGGTGGATATGCTCGCGGATTTGGGCCATCCCTACGACCCCTACGAGGGCATTCCGCTGGAAACCGGCTACATCACTTCGTCTTCGCCGCCGATAGTCGTCAACGACACCGTAGTCGTGGGCAACTCCGCCGAGCAGGGCTACAACCAGGCCCGCATCGAAAACGTGCCCGGCGATATTCTCGGCTACGACAAAACCAGCGGCGCCTTCAAATGGAAATTCAACGTGATTCCGCGGCCCGGCGAATACGGCCATGAAACCTGGGAAAACGATGCCTGGCAATGGACCGGCGATGTTTCTTCCTGGGCGCCGATTTCCGCCGATGTGGAAAACAATATCGTCTACATCCCGACCAACGGCGCCACCATCGACTACTACGGCGGCTTCCGTCCGGGCGACAATCTGTACGGCACCAGCCTGATCGCGCTGGATGCCGGCAGCGGCGAACGCGTCTGGCATTTCCAGACGGTCAAGCACGACATTTGGAACTACGACAATCCGATGGCGCCGCTGCTGTTGGATTTGAATGTCGATGGCCAACCGGTCCCCGCGGTTATGCAGGTGACCAAACAGAGCTTCGTTTACGCCTTCAACCGCCTCACCGGCGAGCCGATTTGGCCGATGGAGGAGCGCGAAGTGCCGCAGTCCATCGTTCCGGGCGAAGTGCTTTCGCCAACCCAGTCCTTCCCGACCCGACCGGCGCCTTTCGACATGCAGGGTGTCGGCATCGACGATCTGGTCGATTTCACGCCGGAGCTGCGCCAGCAGGCGATTCAAGCCATGGCCGACTACCAGATGGGCCCCCTGTTCAATCCGCCGATCCACCGCGATAATCCCCTCGGCAAACGCGCTTCGCTGATCTGTCCCGGCGGCGGCGGCGGCGCCAATATCACTTCCCCGGCGGTGGCCGATCCCGCCACTGGCTATTTGTATATTTCCTCGCAGTCCGCCTGCAGCCCGGTGCAACTCGTCCCCGGCGAAGAGGCCGATTTGCAATACGAAGAACCCACCGGCACGACTTTCGCCCAGTACGCCGACGGACCGGGCGGCGGCGCGCCGCGGCATCCGGCCAATATTCCCCTCTACAAGCCGCCCTACAGCCGCATCACCGCCATAGACATGAATACCGGCGAACACGCGTGGATGATTCCATCAGGCGGCACCCCGAGCCGCGTGCTGAACAATCCGGCGCTGGCGGGACTGGATATCGGCAATACCGGTTCCGGCAATCTGGCGCCGATGACGATCACGCCCAACATGCTGATCTACTCCGATGTCAACAGCGAGGATCAAGTCATGTTGTACGCGGTGGACAAAGCCAGCGGCGAAACCATGGCCGAAGTCGAAGTCCCGGAACGCAGCCGCTACGGCATGAGCACCTGGACCCACGAGGGCCACCAATACATCATGCTGCAAACCGGCCCGCGCCTCACCGCCATGGCCCTGCCGGGAGTCGGCGGCGACTCGGGGGGATACTGAGCGCCGCTGATCGAACTCAACCGCCGCGATTCGGCGGAGCGCAATCGGAACGCCGGCCCATTCATCGGGCCGGCGTTTTTTTGTGCTGGGATTGTGGTTCGCCGCTGGCGCTTGTCGGCTGGCGGCGGCTGGTCAATCCAGCGATTCTTTGGAGGAGGGAGAGCCAGGGCGGTCGACGAGTTCGACCCAGGCCATGGGGGCGGCATCGCCGTCCCGGTAGCCGCATTTGAGGATGCGGATGTAGCCGCCGGGCCGGTCTTGGTAGCGCGGGCCAAGTTCGCCGAACAGCTTGCCGACGGCAGCCTTGTCGCGCACCCGGCGGAAGGCGAGCCTGCGGTTGGCCACGCTGTCCTGTTTCGCAAGCGTAATCAGCGGCTCGGCCACGGTGCGCAATTCCTTCGCCTTGGCCAAAGTCGTCTTGATGATTTCGTGTTCGACCAGCGAAGTCGTCATATTGCGGAACATGGCCTTGCGGTGGGCGCTTTCCCGGCTGAATCCGCGGCCGCTTTTACGGTGACGCATTGTCTGAACCTCTTCCTCTAAATCCGGCCGCCGCCCGTTTGGGCCTTTTTCCGTTAAAACCGGCGCCTGGCCCGGGCAACGATACCGTCAGACTATCCGGTCGTCGGCTTTCAACCGCGCCGGCGGCCAATTTTCCAGCCGCAAGCCCAGGGAAAGCCCTCGGGTCGCGAGCACATCCTTGATCTCGGTCAGCGACTTCTTGCCGAGATTGGGCGTGCGCAGCAATTCGACTTCGGTGCGCTGGATCAGATCGCCGATGTAGTAAATATCTTCGGCTTTCAGGCAGTTGGCCGAGCGGACGGTGAGTTCGAGATCGTCCACGGGGCGCAGCAGAATCGGGTCGATCTCGTCTTCGCGCCGAATCGGCTCGTTGATGATCTCGCTTTGAAAATCGACGAAAACCGCCAACTGGTGCTGCAGGATTGTCGCGGCGTGGCGGATGGCCTCTTCCGGGTTGATGGTGCCGTTGGTTTCCAATTCGATGATGAGTTTGTCGAGGTCGGTGCGCTGTTCCACTCGGGCGTTGTCCACCGAATAGGAAACCCGCACCACCGGGCTGTAGGAAGCATCAAGCAGCAAGCGACCGACGGACCGGGTTTCGTCATCCTCGCCGAGGCGGGAATCCGCCGGCGAATAACCGCGGCCGGAGCGCACGGTCAAGCGCATATTCAATTCCGTATCGTCGTTGAGGTGGGCGATGGCATATTCGGGATTGACGATCTCGACACCGTGGGTCGTTTCAATATCCGCCGCGGTGACCGAACCTGGACCCGTGCCGGACAGATTCAGCACCGCTTCCTGGCGATCATTGAGCACGATGGCGACACCCTTCAGATTGAGCAGAATTTCGACCACATCCTCGCGCACACCTTCGATGGTGCTGTATTCATGCACGACTCCGTCGATTTCCACTTCTTCGATCGCGCTGCCGGGCATGGACGAAAGCAGAATCCGGCGAAGGGCGTTGCCCAAGGTATGCCCGAAACCGCGCTCGAGCGGTTCGAGCACCACCCGCGAGTGATACTTGTCGAATTCGTCTACCTGCACCACCCTCGGGGTGAGGAAATCGGATAGGGATACTTGCATGAAATCTACCTACTGCTACTTGGAATACAATTCGACGATCAGGTTTTCGTTGATATCCTTGGGCAGATCAGCCCGGTCGGGAATGCGGGTGAACTCGCCTTCCAGCTTGCCCGAATTCACCGAAACCCAATCCACTTCTGTTCGCTGCGAAGCCAAATCCAGCGCCGACTTGATGCGCAATTGCTGCTTGGCTTTTTCTCTTACGGCCACCACGTCGCCTTCGTTTACTTGAAAGGACGGAATGTTGACCAATTCGTCGTTCACACTGATGGATTTATGGGACACCAGTTGCCGCGCTTCAGCGCGGGTCGCGCCAAAGCCCATGCGGTACACCACATTGTCGAGCCGGCATTCGAGCAACTGCAACAGGTTCTCGCCGGTGGCGCCCTTGCGCCGGGCGGCTTCCTTGTAATAGCCGCGAAATTGCTTCTCAAGCACCCCGTAGGTGCGGCGAACTTTCTGCTTTTCCCGCAATTGCACACCGTAATCGGACAAACGACCGCGCCGCTGCCCGTGCTGACCGGGAATGACCTCGGTCTTGCACTTGCTGTCGATGGGCCGAACACCGCTTTTCAGGAACAGATCAGTGCCTTCCCGTCGGGACAATTTGCATTTTGGGCCCAGATATCTGGCCATACTCGGTCTCCCGCGCGCTAATCTTTACGCGCTGCTATCGATACGCGCCGCTTTCTATACGCGCCGCTTTTTCGGCGGGCGGCAGCCATTGTGGGGTATCGGAGTCACATCGGTGATGTTGTTTACCCGCAAACCGCAGGCATTCAGAGCGCGCACCGCGGATTCGCGGCCCGGCCCCGGCCCGTTTACTTTCACATCTACATTCTTCAAGCGATACAGTTCCATGGCCGCGCGGCCGGCTTTTTCCGCCGCCACTTGGGCTGCGAACGGCGTGCTTTTGCGCGAGCCGCGGAATCCAGAACCGCCGGCGGTGGCCCAGGTCAGGGTGTTGCCTTGCCGGTCGGCGATCGTAATGATGGTGTTGTTGAAGGACGCGTGAACATGGGCGACACCATCGGATACTTCGCCGCGGGCCTTTTTGCGTCCGGTTTTCGCTCCTGGAGCAGCCATATTCACTTCCTGATCGGCTTACGCGGCCCCTTACGGGTGCGCGCATTGGTCTTGGTGCGCTGACCGCGCACCGGCAGGGAACGGCGGTGCCGAATACCACGGTTGCAGCCCAAATCCATCAGCCGCTTGATGTTCATGGATGTTTTCCGCCGCAGATCGCCTTCGGTTGACACCTTGACCACCTCGGCTCGAATCGAATCGAGTTGTTCCGAACTCAGCTCGCCGGTCCGGGTCGAAGGTTCGACACCCGCCGCCTTGCAAATCGCACCGGCCAAGGTCGAGCCGATGCCGTAGACATATCGCAGGGAAATCACGATATGTTTGTTGTCCGGTATGTTTACCCCGGCAATACGCGCCATAAGTTCACTCCAACTCTTTCGCCCTGTCGTCGCTCGCCCGTTCGCGGCGCTCTCAACCCTGCCTTTGCTTGTGGCGGGGTTCGGCAGAGCAGATCACGCGGACTACACCGTTGCGCTTGATGATCTTGCAGTTCCTACAGATTTTCTTGACCGATGCCCGCACTTTCATGATCTTGTCGCTCTCTCCAAAACCCGGCGATAAACTCCGGCGCTTGCTTCCCGAACTCAAATTCCCGATCGACCGTAGGCGCCGAGCTTGGATTTCTTCATCAGGGAGTCGTACTGATGGGACATGAGATGCGACTGCACCTGGGACCAGAAATCCATGGTCACCACGACGGAAATCAGCAGCGCCGTTCCACCAAGATTGAACGGCACATTGGCCAGCATCTGCATGAAATTCGGCAGCAGACAAACCAGCGTGATATAGATGGCGCCGAACATCGTCAAGCGGGTGATCACGCCGTCGATATACTTCGCGGTTTGCTCGCCGGGACGAATACCCGGAATAAACGCCCCGGAACGGCGCAGATTATCCGCCACATCCCGCGGATTGAAAACCAGCGCGGTGTAAAAAAAGCAGAAAAATATGATCATGGCGCTGAATACGATGATGTAAAGCGGCTGGCCGGGGCCGATCAGCAGAGCCAAATCCTGCAACCATTCGGCACCTTCGGACTGGCCGAACCACTGCCCCAGCGATGCCGGAAACAGCAAAATGCTGCTGGCGAAAATCGCCGGAATCACGCCCGCCATATTGATTTTCAGCGGCAAATGGCTGGCCTGGGCTTGATACATCTTGCGGCCCTGCTGGCGCTTGGCGTAATTTACGGTGATGCGGCGTTGGGCGCGCTCCACATAGACGATGCAGCCGACTACGCCGACGGCGATCAAACCAACCACAAGCAGCAACACACCGTTGATTTGGCCTTCGTAGGCTTGGGTCAGCGAAGAACCCACCGCCGCCGGAAAGCCGGCGACGATGCCGGCGAAGATCAGCATCGAAATTCCGTTGCCAACGCCCTTCTCGGTGATTTGCTCGCCCAACCACATCAGAAACATGGCGCCGGTCACCAGCGAGATAATCGCGGTCAGCGTGAAGGCCAATCCGGGATTGTAGGCCAGCGGCGTCAGCAGACCCATGGTCATACCGGTTCCCTGCACCGTGGCCAAGCCCAAAGCCCCCCAGCGGGTGTATTGGGTGATTTTGCGGCGGCCGGATTCGCCCTCCTTTTTCAGTTGGTCGAGTTGCGGGCTGACGGCAGTCAACAACTGCATGATGATGGAGGCGGAAATATACGGCATGATTCCCAGTGCGACGATGCTCATCCGCTCCAGCGCGCCGCCGGAGAACATATTGAATAAGTCGGCGAATGTACCTTCGTTCTGGGAGAAAAACGCCTGCAATTGGATCGGGTCGATCCCGGGCACCGGAATATGGGTGCCGACGCGATAGACGAAAATCGCGAACAACAGAAACAGCAGGCGCGCCTTCAATTCACCGAGGCCGGCGCCGATGTTCTCTGGACTGATGTTTGGTTTTTTCGCCATCTGATTGGTTTCTCAGCCGTCGCTCGCTGAATTTGCCGCCTGCTTCATCCGCGGTTTGTTGCGCCTGAAGTTCGTCTTCCGTTCGTCAAGCGCTCACCCTCGGCTTTCCGGCTACTCGGCGGTGTCCTCCGCCGGTGCTGTTTCGCCCAACTCGGCCTTATCGCCCCAGTCGCCGACTATTTTGCCGCCGGCGGCTTCGATGGCGGCGCGGGCGCCTTTGCTCACCCGCAGTCCCCGCAATGTCAGAGCCTTGGTCACTTCACCCGACAACATCACCCGGGCGCGCTTCATGTCGGCCCGGACGATGCCGGCTTCGCGCAAAGCGGCCAGATCGATGACTTCGGTCTCGACCTGGTTCAACTCGCCGGTTCGCACTTCGGCGGTGATGCGGCCGATGCGCGAAGTGAAGCCGAATTTCGGCAGCCGCATTTGCAGCGGCATCTGGCCCCCTTCAAAACCGGGCCGGACGCCGCCGCCGGCGCGGGAGTTCTGACCTTTGTGGCCTTTGCCGCAGGTCTTGCCGAAGCCGCTGCCCATGCCGCGGCCAACGCGCTTGCGCGCTTTGCCGCTGCCCGCGGCCGGTTTCAGTTCGTTCAATCGCATTCGCGCGCTCCGGCAATCATTCGCTTTCCCGGTTCGTTCACACTATTCCGCCACACTAGTCCACAGGGCATTCCGGCCGCTCGTTCCAGTACCCGGTCGCCGACTCACTCGTTCCCGACGGCGAGCAGATAATCCACCTTGCGGATCATGCCGCGGACGGCCGGCGTATCTTCCAATTCCACCGTATGGCGAACGCGGCGCAGGCCCAAACCCCGCAGGCACAGCTTGTGCTTTGGCTGAATGCCTATAGGGCTGCGAACCAAGGTAATCTTGATCCGGCCTTTGGCTTGTTCCTGCTCGCTCATTTCCGCTTTCTCTTCGATCCGGCGTTCGATCCGCCCTTCAATTTGCCCCGCGGTTCACCCCGCGATTCGCCCAAGTTGCCGCAATCGCCGCGGCCATGATTTCAGCCCAGGATCTCTTCAGCAGTTTTGCCCCGCCGCGCCGCCACTTCCTCTGGCGAGCGCATCTCGCGCAGGCCCTTGAAAGTCGCGCGCACCACATTGATGGGATTGGTTGACCCGTAACACTTGGCGAGCACGTTCTGCACCCCCGCCAACTCCAGGATGGCGCGCATGGCGCCGCCGGCGATAACGCCGGTTCCTTCGGAAGCCGGCTGCATGTACACCTTCGAGGCGCCGTGCCGGGCCTTGATGGGATACTGCAAAGTATGGCCGTCGAGATTGACCATGATCATGTTGCGACGCGCCGACTCCATCGCCTTCTGAATGGCGAGAGGCACTTCCCGGGCCTTGCCGCGGCCGAAGCCGACCCGGCCATTGCCGTCGCCCACCGCGGTCAACGCGGTGAAGCCGAAAATTCGACCACCTTTCACAACCTTGGCGACACGGTTCACTTGGATCAGCTTCTCCTGCAGACCCTCTTCGTTTTTTTCCTTCTCTTCTCTGAATGCCATTGCCGCTTCCTAAAACTTCAAACCGCCTTCCCGCGCCGCCTCCGCCAGAGCCTTGACCCGGCCGTGGTAGGCGAAACCGGAGCGATCGAACGCCACGGTATCAATGCCGGCGCCCAAGGCGCGTTCGGCGATGAGCCGACCCACTTTACCGGCAGCCTCGATATTGCCGGTGGATTCACCGCGGCTGTCTTTTTCCACGGTGGAGGCGCTGACCAATACCCGCGCTCCGTCCGGCGCAAAAATTTGCGCGTAAATATGCCTGGGCGAGCGAAACACGCTCAACCGGTTGCTGCCCCGTTCGCGGATCCGCGCCCTCGCCTTGCGCGCCCGCCGCATACGGGAGTTTTTCTTCACGCTCATCGATACACGCCCTTTGCCATCCGCCTGCACCAAACTTCCAAGTCGAAAAGCCAAACGCCGAAAAACCGGCTCTGACTACTTCTTTTTCGCCTCTTTCGAGAATACCCGCTCGCCGACATAGCGGACGCCTTTGCCCTTGTAGGGTTCCGGCGGGCGGAACTTGCGAATCTCGGCGGCCACTTGGCCGACTTGTTGCTTGTCCGCGCCGCTGACCACGATTTCCGTCTGCGTCGGCGTCTCCACCGTGATGCCCGTGGGCACCGTGTAGTCGATGGCATGCGAATAACCCAGCGTCAAGTTCAGCTTTGCTCCCTGAGCTCTGGCGCGATAGCCGACTCCCCGCAGTTCCAGCTTTTTCGCAAAACCTTCGGTAACCCCGGTCACCATGTTGCGCAACAGCGCATGCACGGTTCCCACCATGGCGTCGGCGCGGCGGGAATTGCTCCGAGGCGCCACCCGCAGACCGCTGTCTTCCCGCTCCACCGAAACTTCAACCGGCAGCGCGAGGCGCAAATCGCCTTTGCCGCTTTTGAGCGACACTTCGCTCGGCGTGAGCTTCGCCTCGACGCCCGCGGGCAGCCGCACCGGGATGTTTGCCATTCTCGACATGGTTTCGCTTCCGTCCCGCTCGCGTATTCAGGTTCTCTTTGCGGCGCTCAAAAAACCGTGCAAATCACTTCCCCGCCAACTCCGACCGCGCGCGCCCGCTTGTCGGTCATCAGGCCGAGATTGGTCGAAAGGATCACCGTGCCGAGACCGGCGCGATTCTCCGGCAGATCGTCCTTGCCGCGATAACTGCGCAATCCCGGACGACTGACCCGCTTGATTTCTTCGATAGCGGGTTTTTTATCCGAATACTTAAGCGCAACTTCGATCTCCGGCTTACCGTCGCTTTCGCGCAACTCGTAGCCCTCGATATAGCCTTCTTCCAACAACAGCTTTGCAATAGCCAGTTTGATCTTCGACGACGGACAGCGGACACTGGGCAGATTCACCAACTGCGCATTGCGGATACGGGTAAGAAAATCGGCGATGGGATCGGTCATGGTCATAGCGCGACTCCCGGCTACCAGCTGGCCTTGACGAGGCCGGGCACGTCGCCGCGCATCGCCGCCTCGCGCAGCTTGTTGCGGCACAGGCCGAATTTGCGGAACACGCCGCGGGGCCGACCGGTGAGGCGACAACGCCGCACCAAGCGCACCGGGCTGGCATTGCGCGGCAGCCTTTGCAATTTCAACTGCGCTTCCCATTTTTCCTCGCTGCCGGCGTCGGCGTCGTCAAGCACGGCCTTCAAGGCGGCGCGCTTGGCGGCGTATCGATTCACCGTCTTTATCCGTTTGGCTTCTCGGGCGATCATCGAAGCTTTTGCCATTTTTGCGTCTCCCGCGGCCCGCCTGGCGAACCTGTTTCAATCTGCGGCCCCGTTTGCGTTCGGGCGCCTTCCGCCGTGCTCGACTACCGACTCCGGCGCTTGGTCAATCGCCGGATACCGGCCGGGTCGCCGCGCCCATGCCCCGGAAGGGGAAGCGCATGGCGGCGAGCAAAGCCAGACCCTCTTCGTCGGTATTCGCACTGGTGGTGACGACAATGCCCATCCCCCGAATCTTGTCGATCTTGTCGTAATCGATTTCCGGGAAAATAATCTGCTCGCTCACGCCCATGGCGAAATTGCCGTTGCCGTCGAAAGATTTCGGGCTCAGGCCGCGGAAATCCCGCACCCGCGGTATCGCGATTCCAACCAGCCGCTCAAGAAATTCATACATCCGCTCGCCGCGCAGCGTCACTTTGCAGCCTATGGGCCAGCCTTCGCGAATCTTGAAACCCGCAATACTCTTGCGCGCCTTGGTGACCACCGGCTTTTGGCCGCTGATGGCCCGCATATCGGCACTGGCGTGATCCAAAATCTTTTTGTCCGCCACGGCGCCGCCAAGGCCCATATTCAGCACTACTTTGGTTACTTTGGGCACGCGCATCGGATTGGCGTAGCCGAATTGCTTCGTCAATTCCGCGACCACTTCCCGTTGATAGAATTCTTTGTAGCCCATCATTCTCGTTAAACCAGTCTCGCAAGCCCGTCGACCCGGCCCGCCGTCTTAGCCGACTATCCTAATTTAGGTCTTCTCCGTTCGATTTAAAGAAGCGGGTCTTGGAGCCGTCTTCTCCAACCCGGATTCCCACCCGGTCGGCGGCGCCGGTTTCCGGGTTGAATATCGCAACATTGGAGATATGTAAGGGTGCTTCCTTTTCCACGATTCCACCGGGCTGGCCCAGGTTGGGATTCGGTTTCGTATGCCGCTTGACCATGTTCACGCCCGCGACGATGACTTTGTCATCATCCAGCATGCGGGTGATTGTGCCGCGGGTGCCTTTGTCCCGTCCGGCGATCACGATCACCTCATCGTCTCTTCGCAGTTTGCGCATTACTCAAGTCCGACTCTATTCCCAATTTCCGACTCTATTTCCAATTAATGGCGAATGCCCGTCCCGCTCCACCGGTCCAGCGGACGCTTGCGGCCGGGCTCACAGCACCTCGGGGGCCAGCGAAATAATCCGCATAAAACGCTCGTCGCGCAGCTCCCGGGTCACCGGGCCGAACACCCGGGTGCCGATCGGTGCCTGCTGGTTGTTGAGCAAAATGGCGGCATTGTCGTCGAAACGGATCGACGAGCCGTCGCCGCGGCGAACGCCCTTCCGCGTGCGCACTACCAGAGCATCCAATACTTGGCCTTTTTTCACCCTGCCGCGCGGAATGGCTTCCTTCACGGCAACCTTGATGACATCGCCGATATGGGCGTAGCGGCGGTGGGAACCACCCAGCACTTTGATGCACATGACCCGGCGGGCGCCGCTGTTGTCGGCCACATCCAAGTAGGTTTGCACTTGAATCATGATCAGACTCTCGTGGCGCGCTTATCGATGGACACCAGCGCCCAGGATTTCGTGCGCGAAATCGGCCGCACTTCGCGGATGGTCACTTCGTCGCCCGGCAGACACTCGTTATCGGCATCGTGGGCAGCGATTCGGGTCGACCGCTTGACGATCTTGCCATACACCGGATGTTTCACTCGCCGCTCCACCAGCACCACAACGGACTTATCCATCTTGTTGCTGACGACTTTGCCCGAAGCCGTGCGCCCTCTGGCTGCTTGCGCTGTATTTGCTGTCATTCGCTTGCTTCCGTTGCCGCTTTCTCGGCGAGCACTGTTTTCACTCTGGCGATATCTTTGCGCAGCTCAGCCAGCAAATGCGGCTGGCCGAGCTGGCCGGTCGCTTGCCTCATGCGGCAGTTGAATTGCTCTTTACGCAATTCCTCCAGTCGGCTTTGCAGTTCACCGCTGGTCAACTCCCTGAATTCGCTCGCTTTCATCACTTGGCCGCCTTCACGCCACCAGACCTACATTACCGTTCGCCGCACGAAGCTGGTGCGGAACGGCAGCTTGGCCGCCGCCAAGGAAAACGCCTCCCGGGCCAAATTCTCGTCCACACCTTCAATTTCGAACATCACCCGGCCCGGCTGAATCAGGGCCACCCAGTACTCGACGCTGCCTTTGCCCTTGCCTTGGCGCACTTCGAGGGGCTTTTGCGTGATTGGCTTGTCGGGAAACACCCGGATCCAGATCTTGCCGCCGCGCCGAACCCGGCGTGTCATGGCCCGCCGCGCCGCCTCGATTTGGCGCGCCGTCAATCGGCCCCGGGTCGTGGCTTTCAAGCCAAACTGACCGAAATCGACCGTATTGCCCCGCTGCGACAGGCCGCGGTTGCGGCCTTTGTGCATTTTGCGGTACTTGGTGCGCTTTGGCTGTAGCACGACTGCCTGCTTCCCCTCTTGAACCTTTCAGTTTGAACTCTTTACTCGCCCGGCTTCCACCGACTTACGCTTTGCCCGCCTGGGCCTGGGGCGCGAGCATGACTTCGTCGAGATCAAGCACTTCGCCCTTGAATATCCATACTTTCACGCCGATCACGCCATAGGTGGTGCTCGCTTCCGAGGTCGCGTAGTCGATGTTGGCGCGGAAGGTGTGCAGGGGCACGCGACCTTCCCGGTACCATTCCGATCTGGCGATTTCCACTCCGCCCAAACGTCCGCCTACCTGCACCTTGATACCTTCGGCGCCTTGACGCATGGCATTCTGCACCGCCCGCTTCATCGCCCGCCGAAACATCACCCGGCGCTGCAATTGCTGGGCCACGCCATCGGCGACGAGCTGCGCGTCGAGATCGGGCTTGCGGATTTCCTCGATATTGACCTGCACCGCTTTGTGGTTCAGTTTCATCAGCTTGGCCAGCGCGGTGCGCAGCTTTTCCACATCCTCGCCTTTTTTGCCGATGACGATACCGGGCCGCGCGGTGTGAATCGTTATGCGCGCGGTATCGGCGGGCCGTTCGATATCCACCCGGGAAACCGAGGCGTGGGCGAGCTTCTTGCGAACATACCGGCGCACTTTGAGGTCAACCAGCAGATTGTCCGCGTACTGCGCGCCCTCGGCGTACCACAGCGAGGTATGCCGTTTGACTATTCCGAGCCTGATCCCGGTTGGGTGTGCTTTCTGACCCATTTGTTTACTTAGCCCTGTTTGCCGCAGACCGTCGTCCCTTAATGGGAATCGGCGACTTTAATCGTGATATGGCAGGACCGCTTGAAGTAGCGGTCGGCCCGGCCTTTCGCCCGCGGCCTGATCCGCTTAAGTGTGCGGGCCTCGTCCACGTGAATCGTTGCCACTTTCAGTTCGTCCACATCGGCGCCTTCATTGTGTTCGGCATTGGCGATCGCCGAGTTCAGCAGCTTACGGATGAGCGCCGCGCTTTTCTTGGTGCTGAAAGTCAGCAGCTGCAACGCATCCTCCACTTGTTTGCCGCGGATTTGATCCGCCACCAGCCGCGCTTTTTGCGCGGAGATGCGGGCACCCCGCAATTTCGCCGCCACTTCCATACTCTCTGTCCGCTCCCAAATATCCGCTGCGCGCCCGGTGTTTGCTCTGAGACCGTTTCTGTTTCGCCGCCGACCCGCGGTTACCGCCGTTTCGCTTTTTTGTCGGCGATATGGCTGCGGTAGGTGCGGGTCAAGGCGAACTCGCCCAACTTGTGTCCGACCATATCCTCGCTTACGAATACCGGCACATGCTGGCGCCCGTTGTGTACGGCGATAGTCAAGCCCAGCATATCCGGGGAAATCATCGAGCGCCGCGACCAAGTCTTAATGGGGCGCTTGTCGTTGTTTTCCACCGCCTTTTGTACTTTCTTCATCAGATGAAGGTCGATAAAGGGGCCTTTCTTCAATGAACGTGGCACTGTTTTCTCTCCGCTTTATACGCTCTTCGCTTTCTTCGCCCCGCCGCGCCTAGCGGCTCGACTTCCTGCGGCGCACGATCAGTCTGTTGGTGCGCTTGTTGGTGCGGGTTTTATAGCCTTTGGTCGGTACGCCGGTGGGCGACACCGGATGCCGACCGCCGGAGGATTTGCCCTCGCCGCCGCCGTGGGGATGATCCACCGGATTCATCGCCACTCCCCGCACTGTGGGGCGCACACCGCGCCAACGATTGGCGCCGGCCTTGCCGAGCGAGCGCAGGGAATGTTCGGGATTGGAGACTTCCCCGATACTGGCCCGACAATCCGCAAGCACTTTGCGCATTTCGCCCGAACGCAGACGCAAGGTGGCATACTTGCCCTCTCGCGCCACCAGTTGCACGGCCGCGCCGGCACTGCGCGCGAGCTGGGCGCCCTTGCCGGGCTTCAACTCGACGCAATGCACCGTGCCGCCCAGGGGAATATTGCGCAACGGCAGACAATTGCCCGGCTTGATCGGCGGGTCCTCGCCGGAAATCACTTTGTCTCCCGCCTCCACCTCGGCCGGGGCCACGATGTAGCGGCGTTCGCCATCGGCATACAAAAGCAGCGCGATGTTGGCGGACCGGTTGGGGTCGTACTCCAACCTTTCCACCGAGGCCTCGATGTTGTCTTTGTCGCGGCGGAAATCGATGATCCGATACCTCCGCTTGTGGCCGCCACCGGCGTGGCGGCGGGTGATGCGGCCTTGATTGTTGCGGCCGCCGGTATTCGGCTTGGGCGCGGTCAAAGGCGCGTATGGAGCGCCTTTGTGCAGTTGCGGATGGCGCACCTTGACTACGAAGCGGCGTCCGGGCGAGGTGGGTTTGCATTTTACTACCGGCATTGCTTCGCCCCGCTCCTATCCAATACCCGCCAAATCGATTTCATCGCCGCTTCGCAGCCGCACATAGGCCTTGCGCCAATCCGGGCGTTTGCGCGGACGGCCGCGGGCGACGCCTTTTACTTTGCCTTTCACATTCAGGACTTGCAGCTCGATGACGGAAACATCGAAAATGGCCTCCACCGCAGCTTTGATTTCCGCCTTGCTGGCATCCCGCGCGACTTTGAAGGCGTACTGATTGTTCTCGTCGCCGGCTATGGTGGTCTTCTCGGACACATGCGGCGCCAGCAATACCTTATACATGCGTTCCTTGTTCACGGTCGCATCCGTTCTTCGCGGCAGCGTCCTGTCACGAGGGCGTCCTTGACGTCATGGCGGCATTCCCGATTCACGTCAGCATGCCTTCGATTTGTTTCACGGCGACTTCCGTGCAAACCACTTTTTCGTAGCCGATCAGGCTGACCGGATCGATAGATTGGGCATCGATCACGCCGACATCGCGCAAATTGCGCGCGGCGAGATACAAATTGCGGTCCACTTGGTCGGTGACGATAAGCACATTGTTCGATTCGAGTTCTTTGTTGAACTCACTGAGTTTGACGAGCAGATCTTTGGTTTTGTGCGATCCGAGCATGAATTCGTCCACCACGATCAAGCGCCGCTGGCGGATCAATTCCGAGAAAATACATTGCATGGCCCGGCGATACATTTTGCGATTGAGTTTCTTGGTGTAATCCCGCGGCCGGGCGGCGAAACTCAGGCCGCCGCCGCGCCAAATCGGTGACCGCGAGGTGCCGGCCCGGGCGCGGCCGGTTCCTTTCTGCCGCCATGGCTTGCGGCCGCCGCCCCTGACATCGGCGCGATTCTTCTGTTTGACGCTACCTTGGCGGGCGCCCGCCAGATAGGTGACCACGGTCTGATGCACCAGCGGCTCGTTGAATTCCCTGGCGAAGGCCTCATCGGGGAGCGAAAGGGTTTTGCCGGTTTCTTCGCCCGGCGCCGTCAAGGCCAGTTCCATGATCAATTCGCCCGCTTGGTATCGCGTTTAGTTTTGACCGCGGGTCGCACGATGACCCGGGAACCGGTGGCGCCCGGCAGCGCGCCCTTGATCAACAGCAAATGGTTTTCCAAATCCACCCGCACGATTTCCAGGCTTTGCACGGTTTTGCGCACATTGCCCATTTGTCCGGCCATTTTTTTGCCTTTGAACACCTTGCCCGGAGTCTGGCACTGGCCGATCGAGCCCGGAGCGCGGTGGGACAGCGAATTGCCATGGGTGGCATCTTGGGTGCTGAAATTATGCCGCTTGACCACGCCTTGGAAACCTTTTCCTTTGGAGGTGCCGGTTACATCGACTTTTTGTCCGGCTTCGAACAGATCCACCTTGAGTTCGCTGCCGGCATCAATGCCGCCGAGTTCCATGTCTTCAGTGCGAAACTCCCAAAGACCCTCGCCCGCTTCGGTGCCGGATTTGCCGAAATGCCCCGCTTGGCTCTTGTTCACCTTCCCGGCTTTGCGTTCGCCCATGGTGACCTGTACCGCGCTGTAGCCGTCGGTTTCGGGCGTTTTGATCTGCGTGACCCGATTGGGCCGCACTTCCACAACCGTCACGGGCACGGAATCCCCGCCTTCCGTGAAGACGCGGCTCATTCCGCTTTTTCTGCCGACGAGTCCCAAGGACATGTGTGCAAAATCTCTCGTTCAAATCCGAGCCGCGACCTTACGGACCGCAACCGCAACACTTCAGCGACAAACTTGGCTCGATATCGGAATGCCGTGAAATCAGCGCGCCAAGACTTTCGTAAAATAAAGCAACAGCGACCGATTACCCGTTGCCGAGCTGGAATCAGCCGCGCCTATTGCAAGTTGATTTGTATTTCAACTCCCGCCGCCAGATCCAGCTTCATCAAGGCATCGACGGTCTTTTCAGTGGGATCGACGATATCCAGCAGACGCTTGTGCGTGCGGATTTCGTACTGGTCCCGGGCATCCTTGTTCACATGCGGCGAAATCAGCACGGTGAACCGCTCCTTTTTGGTTGGCAGCGGGATTGGCCCCTTCACCTGCGCCCCGGTACGCTTGGCCGTATCCACAATTTCCCGTGTGGACTGGTCGATCAGGCGGTGGTCGAAAGCCTTCAGCCGGATTCTGATTCGTTGATTCTGCATCGCTGATCTGTACCGCAGCCCACCCGTCGGGACCCGCCCAAGCTCGGACTTCGAGGCTGAAAAACCGGAGTTCGGTTTCGCCGACCCAAAAAAGGCGCATATTCTGATGGCTTGACTTGGGAGTGTCAAGGGGAATTGCGGCAAATTCCCATGTATTCGCGACCGCGGGATCAGCGGCGGCGGGGACGCTGGTGGCGAGGCTTGTCCTTGAGCCGGGACGGGCGCTGGAAGGGCGGCGCCGGGCGCAGCTGCGCTTCTTCCGGGTGGCTGCAAACCAGCCGGTCGCCGAGCTTTTCCTCGATCGACGGGAGCAGAAAAGAATCTTCTTCGCAGGCGAAACTGATCGACGTGCCGAAGCCGCCGGCGCGGCCCGTGCGGCCTATGCGGTGGACATAATCATCGGGTTCTTCGGGCAGCGTATAGTTGATTACGTGACTCACATCCTCTATATGCAGACCGCGGCCGGCGACATCCGTGGCCACCAGGACTTGAATCTCGCCCGCTTTGAACTGATCCAACGTGCGGGTGCGTTTGGGCTGGGGGATTTCCCCGGACAGCATGCCGCAGCGGATGCCGTTGCGGTACAAATCGTCCGCCAGGCGGCGCACCTGATCGCGGCGGTTGCTGAATACCAGCACCTTGGTTTTATCCGGGTCGCGAAGCAGGTTGTACAGCAGGTGATACTTGCCGGCGGTGGTTACCAGATAGACTTTTTGGTCCACCCCCTCGGCGGCGATGTTTTCCGGGTCGACTTCCACCATGATCGGATCCATCGCCCAACGGCCCGCGAGTTCGACGATTTCCGGTGGAAAAGTCGCGCTGTACAACAAGGTTTGGCGGCAGTCCTTGCGCGGGGTGCGGGCGACGATTTGGCGCACTTGGGGGATGAATCCCATATCGAGCATGCGGTCGGCCTCGTCGAGCACCAGCAATTCAATCATTCCCAGATGAAGCTTATCGCTGCGGACAAAATCGATCAGGCGCCCCGGCGTCGCGACGACGATATCCACCGGCGCCTCATCGAGCGCCCGCTCCTGTTTTCGATAGTCCTCCCCGCCCACCAAAGTAACCACATGCAAATCGCAGAATTGGATGAGCTCCTCGGCGTCGGCGGCGATTTGGCCGGCGAGCTCCCGGGTTGGCGCGATGATCAGGGCGCGGGGCTCGGCGAGATAGCGTTCGCCTCGGGGCGGGCTGCCGAGCAGGTCGTTGATGATGGTGATGAGAAAGGCGGCGGTCTTGCCGGTGCCGGTTTGGGCTTTGCCGGTGACATCGTGGCCTTGCAGCGTGTGGCGCAGGCTTTCGGCCTGGATTGGCGTGCAGTGGGCGAAACCCAAAGCGCGAATCGCATCGCGCAGCGGCTGCTTCAGGTTCAAGGAGTCAAAACTGGTTTGCATTTGGCTTTTGGCTTGAAGGGGGTGGCAGAGCGCGGCTCAGCATGGCTTGGAGCAGACCGCGCAACTCGGATCTTTCGGCAGTTTCAGTTCGCGCCAGCGCATATCGGCGGCATCCAGCAACAGCAGGCGCCCCACCAAGTTTCTGCCGATGCCGGCAATCATCTTTATCGCTTCCATGGCTTGCATCGAACCGATGATTCCCACCAGCGGCGCCATCACGCCGTTGTTTACACAGCTGGCGTCAAGTTCGCCGGCTTCGGGATACAGGCAGTGGTAGCAGGGGCTGTCCGCCCGGTTCGGGTCGAAAGCGGCGATTTGGCCCTGCATGCGAATCGCGGCCGCGGAAATGAATGGTTTGCGCTGGCTGAAACAGGCCGCGTTGATGGCGAAGCGAGTCGCGAAGTTATCGGTGGCGTCGAGGATCAGATCCGCCTGCCCCACCATCTCATTGAGCCGGTCGCCTTCGAGCCGTTCGGGCAAAGCCACAACCTCGGTGTCCGGGTTCAGGCTTTTGAGCCGGCCGCGGGCGGACTCGACCTTGGCTTGGCCGAGAGACTGCTCGGCATGGGCGATTTGCCGCTGCAGGTTGGATAGCTCGACAATATCGTCATCGGCGATCAGCAGGCGACCTACGCCGGCGGCGGCGAGATACATCGAAGCGGGACAGCCGAGGCCACCCAAGCCGACGATCAACACGCACGCGGAGATGAGTTCCCTCTGCCCGGAAACATCCATCTCCCGCAGCATAATTTGTCGGCTGAACCGCAGCAGCTGTTGCTCGTTCATGGTGCCCGGACATGCGCTTCGGCGGGGGTTTGGCCGGCGGGAAAAAGAATCATGGTCGATGGCGCGCGATTATACATCGATTCCCAATTCAAAATGTCCCGCCGGATTCAAGCCGGTCGACGGGCTCGCACGAGCCGATCATGACCCGCGTGATCCCGGTGGCAGTCGATACCGCGGTAGCCGTTGGAGAGCAACAGAAGCCGCACAGCCTCCCGTTGATCGTGGCCATGTTCGAGCAGGAGCCAGCCGCCCGGACTGAGGCGTTCGCGGGCTTGGAGGACGATGCCGCGAATGGCTTCCAATCCGTCCGCACCGGCCAGCAACGCGATGGACGGCTCCCAAGCGCAATCGGCGTGCAAGGCGGGGTCGTCTTGCGCCACATAGGGCGGGTTTGCGACGATCATCTCGCAACTGCCCGGAGCCAGGCCTTCGCACCAGTCGCTGCGAACAAATCCCGGCTCGTTCGCGCACAGTTCGGCCGCATTGTGTTGCGCCAGCGCCAGCGCCGCACTGCTGATATCTACACCGACCACAAGGCATGACGGTACTTGGCGACTCAGCGCTATGGCGATGGCCCCACTGCCGGTGCCGAGATCGACTATTCTGTGACGGATGTCCCTACGTTCCGTCCGGTGGGCACTGGACCGCTCAGTCGCAACGGCCGCGGCGGCCGTTGCGGAATGAGTGTCCGGTCTTTTTAGTCTTTCTTGCGCCAAAGTTTCCAGCGCCAATTCCACCAGCAATTCTGTTTCCGGTCTAGGTATCAATACCGACTGGTCAACCTTCAGTTCAAAATCCATGAATCCCGCGCGTCCGAGCAGGTAGGCGACCGGTTCGCGGCAACCGCGGCGAGCCAATAATTCGCGAAACTGTTCCCATTGTTGACCGCTCAAACTGCGTTGCGGATGGGCGTACAAGGCAGCCCGACCCACGCCGAGCGCATGTGCGAGCAATAGCTCGGTGTCGAATCTCGGCGTGTCGCTGATTCCCCGCAGCCGGAACTGGTGGGCCAAAGCCTCGGCTACGGTTCTCATTTGGCGGTTTCGTCGGCAAGTCCGGCCAGCAGATCGGTTTGATATTCGTTTCGCAGGGGCTGGATTAGGGCATCCAAATCACCCCCTATGATCTCCGGCAAGTTGTAAAGCGACAACTTGATGCGGTGATCCGTGACCCGGCCTTGGGGGAAATTGTAAGTGCGGATTTTTTCCGAACGGTCGCCACTGCCCACCAGCTTGCGGCGGGTGGCGGATTCCTGTTTTTGCTGCTCATCTTTCGCCATGTCCAGCAACCTGGCTTGCAGCAGCGACATCGCCCGCGCCTTGTTTTTGTGCTGGGAGCGTTCGTCTTGGCATTCCACGGCTATTCCCGTCGGCAGGTGCGTGAGCCGCACGGCGGAATCGGTTTTGTTGACGTGCTGGCCACCCGCGCCGCGCGCGCGGAATGTGTCGACGCGAAGTTCGCTGCGATCAATTTCCATGTCGCCGATCTCGTCCGCCTCCGCGAGCACGGCAACGGTACAGGCCGAAGTGTGTATGCGACCCTGTGTTTCGGTTTCCGGCACCCGCTGCACCCGGTGTGTGCCGGATTCGAATTTGAGTTTTTCATACGCATTATCGCCTTCAATGCGCAAAATGACTTCCTTGTAGCCGCCGTACTCGCCAATGCGTTCGTTAATGAACGCCGCCTTCCACCGTTGCGATTCGGCATAGCGCTGGTACATGCGACAGAGATCGCCGGCAAAGATTGCGGCTTCATCGCCTCCGGTTCCGGCGCGGATTTCCACAAAAACATTACAGCCGTCCCGTTCATCCCGAGGCAGCAGCAACAACTGTAATTCCCGCTCGAGCCGTTCGATTTCAATGGTGTGGGCCGCGATTTCTTCCCGCGCCAACAGACGTATTTCGGGATCGGAATCGCGCCGCATCTCCTCCATTTCGCACAGGCTGGCGCCAACAGCAAGATAACTTTGGAAAGTCCGAACCACGTCCTCCAATCCCGAGTATTCCTCCGAAAGCTCGCGGAAGCGCCGTTGGTCGCCGATGATATCGGTGTCGCTCAGCAGACCTTCGAGTTCCTCGAATCGCTCACGCAGGCCATTGAGCTTCAGATGGAGGTTATCATTCATGATTTCGAGTCGGAGTATGCGCTTGATATCTTCCACCCGCGCTACCATTAGCGCGATGGGGTGTCGTCCAATTCAAAAAGCTCACTTGCAACTTGCAACAACTCATCCTGGCCTTCGGCGCTGGCTCGCTTCAGGCGAACGCTCGGCGCATGAATAAGCTTGTTGGTGATCGACCGCGCCAGCGCTTCAACCACCACACCGGCATCGCCGCCCCGTTCGAGTTCACGCCGGGCCAAATTCAGTTCCGCGCGCCGAATTTCATCAGCTTTGCCGCGCAGACGGCGGAGGGTGCCGACGGCATTGAGTGAACGCAGCTTGTCGAGAAACTCCCCCACGCCCCGGTCGATGATTGCTTCAGCCTGTGAGGCGGCTTCGCGGCGATTCTTCAAGCTGTCGCCAACAACTTCCTCAATGTCGTCGATGTTGTATAAGTACGCATCCGGAATTTGGCCGACTTCAACCTCGACATCGCGGGGAATCGCCAAATCGACAATAAGTATCGGACGATGCCTGCGCTTGCGGATAGCGCTTTCCACCACACCCTTGCCGATCAAAGGCAATTGACTATTGGTGGAAGAAATGACGATATCGGTGTTGACCAGCAACTCCGGCAATTCCGAAAGCAAGGCGCCTTCCCCGGAGAATTTGTTCGCCAGGCGCAGAGCGTTGTCGAGGGTGCGGTTGGCGACGACCATTCCATGCACTTTTCTCTCCTGAAGATGGCGCGCCGCCAGTTCTATGGTGCGTCCAGCCCCCACGAGCAGGACCCGCAAACTGGATAGATTGGAAAAAATGCGCTCCGCCAAGGTCACGGCTGTATAGGCCACGGATATCGGACCCGTGCCTATGGCCGTTTCGGAACGCACTTCCTTGGCCACTTTGAAAGCTGTTTCGAATGCCCGCGCCAAGCCGCCGCCGACCAAATTCAACTCATTCGACATCGCGTAAGCCGACTTTATCTGGCCCATGATCTGAACTTCGCCCCGCACCATCGAATCAAGTCCCGCGGCGACTTTCATCAAGTGCCGCACCGCCTCGGCACCTTCGTGGAAATAGCTCGACTTCTCCAGTTCATCCGGGCGCAAGCCATGGAATCCAGCCAACCATTCAAGGGTGGATCGCCGTCTCTCTTCGCTCTCTAGGCTTTCTTCGGCTTTGGAATGGGAATAGCCAAGATACACTTCGGTTCGATTGCAGGTGGAAACAATCACGACTTCATTCACACCGGGCAGCCCGGCCGCCTGCCGCAGGGCGTCACCAATCAGGGCTGGAGGGAAAGCCACTTGCTCGCGCAGTTCTATATTGGCGGTGCTGTGGTTTATGCCGGTTAGAGCCAATTCCATCGCAAATTCGGGGAAGATTTATGAAAGGGCGAATATATCAGAGTCGCATTATCAGCCGATTTCGGAAACCCGTCGCGATTCGCCGTATTCCCTAGCTCGACCAGCGCGCCATTGTACTCGGTACGCGTTCGACTCGCGCCTGGCACAGCCGATGCCGACCCAACGTCCGCGCCGGGTTTCCGCAAGATGGTCAATCTGGTCAAACTCCGGCGGCACCATTGGCGCCGCTTTGGGAGATGGATGCCTGAATACTTTATACTCGCGGCTTTCGGTGGGAATCGTCGATGAGAGTTTCAATCCCCGGCGCTGCAACCCTGGTCGGCGCGAGCGCACTGCTCATGGCCTGCGCCTCGGAGCCCGGCAACCGGGTTGAGGAATCATCCTCCAGCGAACGACCCACCCTGCCCCAGGCGGAAACGACCAGACCAGCTTCGCCCGCGCCGCCCGTCAATTATCGCGAATTCACGGCGGAGCAGTTGTTCCGCGCCATTACCGGCGAACTGAGCGCGCAGCGGGGCGACCTTCAGCAGGCTGCGGAAATCTATTTCGAGCTGGCGACGGAGAGCCGGGACGAAGCCGCGATCGAACGCGCCGTCCAGTTCTCCTCCGCCATCGGCGACAGTCGAAAACTGCTGGAACTGGGTCTGCTGTGGGCGCAAATCGCTCCCGATATCCCCGAGCCGCACTTGCTGCTGGCGTTCCAATTGCTGGAGGCCGGCCGACCGGGACAGGCTCTGGCGCATATGGAACAGGTGTTGGAGACGGGAGGGGAGTTTGAATTCAACATTTTGGCGACGGTCGCCGCCGGTGGGGAAAATTCCCGGCGTGGCGAACTGATCGCCGGACTTCGTTCGATCACCGAGCGGTATCCGCAGAACCGTTCCGCGCGCCTAGCTTTGGTGCAACTGCTGGCCCAGGATCGACAATTCGAAGCGGCTTTGGCCGCATTCGAGCCATTGCGCGAAAGCGCCCCGCCGACACCGGATATGGCGCGGCTGCGGGCACAACTGCATCAAAGCCTGAACGACGGCGAAAGTGCGCTGGAAGCGCTGCGTGAAGGCGTGGAACAGTTCCCCGCGGCATCCGACCTGCGGTTGGCCTACGCCCGGATGCTGATCCAGCGGCGGGAAATGGAAGCCGCCCGGGAGCAGTTCGCAATACTGCTCGAGCAGTCGCCCCGGGATTGGGATACTTGGCTTTCCGCCGGCCTGCTCGACTTGGAAACGGCGAACTATCCCTCAGCCATCGAAGTTTTCGAGCATCTGCTCGCGGTCGGACATAATCCCGACGATAGCCATTTCTATCTCGGCTACGCCAACCAACAACTCGAAAACACCGAGGCGGCCATCGAACATTTCCGGCAGGTGCGGCAGGGTGTGGAGAACTTTCTGCCGGCCCAGCAGCAGGCGACCCGGCTCGCGATTCAGTCGGGCCAATTCGAAGACGCCCACGACTGGTTGGCGCAACTTTCAGGCCGCAGCAGCAGACTGGAAATTCAATTCCTGGCCATGGAATCAGCCATCCTGCTGCAGGAGGGGCATCCCGACCGGGCGCGGCAATTGCTCGACAATTCGCTCAACCGTTTCCCGAATCACGCCGAGTTGTTGTTCGCCCGGGTCTTCGTCTACGATGCGGTGGGCGATATGGCCGGCACCGAGGCGGATCTGCAAACCATCATCCGCCTGCAGCCGGACAATGCCCGCGCCCTCAATCATCTGGGTTATATGCTGGCGGACCGCACCGAACGCCACGAGGAGGCGCTGGAATTAATCGAACGCGCCATCGCCATAGAGCCCGAAGACCCAGCCATCATCGACAGCCTGGGCTGGGCGCAATACAAAGTCGGGTTTCTCAACCAAGCGCTGGAAAACCTGCGCCGGGCCTACGCGGCATTCCCGAACCACGAAGTTGCCGCCCATCTCGGCGAGGTACTGTGGATGCTCGATCGGCGGGAGGAAGCCGAGCGTGTCTGGAACGAGGCACTTGCGGAAAATCCCGCCAGCGAATACGTGCTGCCCACCATGGAGCGACTCAAGGGACAGCCATGATCGGCGGCCGCTTCCGGCTCAAGCCATGGCTCAGCGCGTCGCGGCAGTGGACCGCGGCCGCGCTGACTGTGCTGCTCACTGCCTGCGCGACCCAGGCGCCGCCGGCGCTGGAAACCAGCGACTGGACGCGCCAGCAGGACGGCCTGCGCTCCCTGAACGAATGGCAATTCCGGGGCCGGGTGAACGCGCGCTACGAAGACGAATCCCATACGCCCCGGATTCTCTGGCGGCAGCGAAATCGGAGTTACGATATCCGGCTCTGGGGCACATTCAACGCCGGCAACACCCGCATCCTCGGCGACCCCGGCGGTGTCAGCCTCGAAACCGACGGCGAAGTCCTGACCGCGGCCACGCCGGAAGCGCTGATTCTCGAACACCTGGGCTATGAATTGCCGGTTTCGCATCTCGAATACTGGTTGCGCGGCCTGCCGGCACCGCGCGGCGAGGCGGATTTGCGCTTCAACGAGCGCAACCAACTGCGCGGCATCGCGCAGGACGGCTGGTCAGTGAGCTATACCGATCCACGGCAATACGGCGAGGTGAACTTGCCGGGCGCGGTGGAAGTCGCGCGCTCCGCCGACGACGTCAGGCTGCGCTTCGTCGGCCTGCGCTGGAGCATCGGCGGAGACCGCCAATGACGCTCGAATTGCTGGCGCCGGCGAAACTCAATCTGTTTCTGCACGTCACCGGTCGCCGCGCCGACGGCTACCATGAATTGCAGACCCTGTTCCAATTGCTCGATTATGGCGACCGCCTGCGCTTCGCGCCCCAACCAGGCGGCGTGATTTCCGTGCGTATCGCGGATACACCGCAGAGCCGCGGGCTTTCTCCGCACCGTAATTTGGTGCTGCGGGCCGCCCAAGCACTCGCTCGCGTCGGTGGAGGCGAATACGGCGTTTCGATCACGCTTGAAAAACGACTGCCCATCGGCGGCGGCCTCGGCGGCGGCAGCGCCGATGCCGCGGCGACACTGCTCGCGATCAACGAGCTGTGGCAGCTGGGATTGTCTATCGACGAATTATGCCGAATCGGCATCCGGCTCGGCGCCGACGTGCCGATCTTTCTGCGCGGCCGCAGCGCCTGGGGCGAAGGCGTCGGCGAATTGCTGCGACCGGTGGATTTGCCCGAACAATACTATTTGGTGGTGACACCAACCTGCCAAGTCGCCACGGCGACGATATTCCGCGATGAAAATTTGAAGCGCGACTCCGCGAAGATTAAAATCGCTGACTTTTTCGCGGGCCGCTGCCGCAACGACTGCGAACCGGTGACCCGCGGCCGTTACCCGGAAGTCAACGAGGCCTTCGCCTGGCTGGGCCGCCACGGCGAAGTGCGGATGTCCGGCACCGGCGCCAGCGTGTTCATCACGCTGGCGCACAGGTCCAAAGGCGAATCCATCTTGGCCGCTTTGCCGAACGGCTGGAACGGGTTCATCGCCAAGGGCGTCAATCGCATGGATCATGTCCGCGCGGAGCCGTGCTAACGCATCCACAGTGGAAAAACTGCTAAAATTGGCCTGTTGGGGTGTCGCCAAGTGGTAAGGCACAAGGTTTTGATCCTTGCATTCGTTGGTTCGAGTCCAGCCACCCCAGCCAAACTTGCCGCCGGTCCAGGCCGGTGGCGTAGGGACGGTGGGCAAGCCCAAGCGGAGCGAGAGCGGTAAATAGCAAACCGCTGCCCCCGGGCGCCGCAAGTATCGAAAGCGACGATCTTCCAACCCGCAGCGAATAGCGAATCAATTTCCGTGGCTACAAATCTCATGGTGTTCAGCGGCAATGCCAATCCGCCGTTGGCGGATCGCATCGCCCGCTATATCGGCGTACCGCTCGGCAACGCCCGCATTGACAAGTTCAGCGACGGCGAGATTTCGGTGGAACTGAACGAAAACGTTCGCGGCAAGGATGTTTTCATCATTCAACCCACCTGCTCGCCAGCGAACGACAATATCGTTGAATTGTTGCTGATGGCGGATGCGCTGCACCGGGCGTCGGCCAACCGCATCACGGCGGTGATTCCCTACTTCGGCTACGCCCGCCAGGACCGCCGCGTACGCTCCGCACGAGTCGCCATTAGCGCCAAGGTGATGGCGGACACCATCGGTGCCGTAGGTGTCAACCGGGTGCTGACGGTGGATTTGCACGCCGAACAAATTCAAGGTTTCTTCAGTATCCCGGTGGACAATGTATACGGCTCGCCGGTATTGACGGAGGAAATCGAACGCCAGGGGTACGACAATCTGATCGTCGTGTCGCCGGATATCGGCGGCGTGGTACGGGCCCGGGCGGTGGCGAAACAACTTGATGTAGACCTCGCCATTATCGACAAACGCCGACCGTCGGCGAACGAGGCGCAGATCATGCACATCATCGGCGATGTGGATGGCCGCACCTGTCTGATCGTTGACGACCTGGTCGATACCGCCGGCACCATCGGCAAGGCCGCCGACGCGCTGAAATCTGCCGGCGCGCAGTCGGTAGTCGCCTATTGCACCCATCCGGTTTTGTCGGGCCGCGCCATCGAAAATGTGGAGAAATCCAGTTTGGACTCGCTGGTGGTGACGGATACGATTCCCCTGCGCGAAGACGCGAAGGCTTGCAAGCGCATCCGGCAGCTGTCCATGGCGAGATTACTGGCGGAGTCGATCCGCCGCGTCAGCAACGAAGAATCCATCAGCGCCATGTTCGACAATACCTGAGACAACACTTGAATCGGAGCGCGGGATTAGTTCCCGCCCTAAGCCTCCGCCGCGGCTGGTCGCAAGCCCCGTCGGAATTACTTGAAACAGCCACGGGAGACTACGATGTCAGCGCCTGCTTTCGAACTCGATGTATCGCCGCGAAACGACACGGGGAAAGGTGCGAGCCGCCGCCTGCGTCGCTTGCGCAACGCCATCCCCGCCGTGCTGTATGGCGGCGCCAAAGATCCGGTGACCCTTGCCGTCGATCACGACGCCATTCTGCACGCCACGGAAAATGAAGCGTTCTTTTCCCATATCATCACCCTGAAACATGGCGGCGACCAAAAGGAGCTCGCCGTGATCAAGGACTTGCAGCGCCATCCGGCGAAGCGGGCCATTCTGCATGCCGACTTCCTGCGCGTCAGCGACGATCACGCGATACACATCCGGGTGCCGCTGCATTTCATCAACGAAGACCGCTGCGCGGGCGTCAAAACCGGCGGCGGAAGAATTCTCAAGTCGATGACGGAAATCGAAGTGACCTGTTTGCCAAAAGACTTGCCCGAATTCATCGAAGTGGACATGCTCGAGGTCGGCGTCGGCCAATCCCTGCATTTATCCGATATCCCCCTGCCCGAGGGCGTGACCAGCGTTGCCTTGAGCCATGGCCGCGACGGCGACTTGGCCTTGGCCACGGTGCAGCCGCCGCGTGGCGGCAGCGGCGGCGATGACGACGAGGACGCGGATCTCCAAAGTGACGAAACGGCCGCAAGTTGAACCGGGGAACGCGGCCCCCGACCACCGGGACCAACACGGATTTGCCCGAATCCCAAGGAAAACTCCCAAGTGACACCCACCCGCCCGCAAGCTGGAATGGAACAGCAATGCGGCCGGCGAGAAAGCCGAAAGGGCCGCCCATGCGAAACGACGCCGATAGGAACTGAACGCTGGCCGCGCCGGAAGCATTGCGTTTGATCGTGGGCCTTGGCAATCCCGGGCCCGCCCACGCCGGCAACCGCCACAACACCGGCGCCTGGTTGCTGCGCCGGGTCGCCGGCGGATACGGTGCGCAACTGCGCGCCAAAAACAAATTCTTCGGCGAAACCGGTGTGGCGGAGATTGGCGGCCGCGAAGTCCGGCTGCTGCAACCGGCCACCTTTATGAATCTGAGCGGGCGTTCGGTTGCCGCGGTTTGCAACTTTTACCAGATCGAACCCCAGCAGACGCTGATCGCGCACGACGAAATCGATCTTGAAGTGGGCACCATAAAGTTCAAACTCGACGGCGGCCACGGCGGCCACAACGGCTTGCGCAGCATCATTGATGCTTTGGGCGGTCGCAAGGATTTCCGGCGGCTGCGCATCGGCATCGGCCATCCCGGGCACAAATCCCTGGTGACCGGCCATGTGCTCGGCAATCCATCCGCCGCGGAAGCGGCGATTATTGACGACCGCATCGCGGACGCCATCGCAGTCCTGCCCCGCGCCGCTGCCGGCGACTGGGAGGAAGCGATGCGCATGCTCCACAGCGGCGGCTGAGGCGCGGACGCGATGGCCCTCAGCTGCGGCATCGTCGGCCTGCCCAATGTCGGCAAATCCACTCTGTTCAACGCCTTGACCAATGCGGGCATCGCCGCGGAAAACTACCCCTTCTGCACCATCGAGCCCAACTCCGGCATCGTCCCCGTGCCCGACCCTCGACTCGACCGCATCGCGGCCATAGCGCGACCGGCGAAAGTGGTGCCGACCACGGTGGAGTTCACCGACATCGCGGGCTTGGTCGCGGGCGCCGCCAAGGGCGAAGGCTTGGGCAATCAGTTTCTCGCCAATATCCGCCAAACCGACGCCATCGCCCACGTGGTGCGCTGCTTCGAGGATGGCAATGTCGCCCATTTCGCCGCGCACATCGAACCGGTGGTGGATATCGAAACTATCCACACCGAACTCGCTTTGGCCGATCTGGAAACCGTCCAACGCGGCTTCGACAAAGTCGTCCGCGTCGCCAAAAACGGCGACAAGGATGCCCAGCGGCAAGCGGCACTGCTGGAAAAAGTGCTGACGGGGCTCGATGCCCTGCAACCGGTGCGGGCCATCGACCTCTATCCCGAGGAACGCGGCAATCTGCGCGATCTGCATCTGCTCACCGCCAAGCCGGTGCTATATATCGCCAACGTCGACGAAGACGGCTTCGACGGCAATCCCCACGTCGAAATGGTGCGGGCCATCGCCGAAAAGGAAGCTGCGGAAATCGTCGTGGTCTGCAACAAGCTCGAAGCGGAAATCGCCGAGCTCGCGGACGACGAAAAACTCGAATTTCTTGCGGACCTCGGCATGGAGGAACCCGGCCTTGACCGGGTAATCCGCGGCGCCTACCGGCTGCTCGGGCTGCAAACCTTCTTCACCGCCGGCCCGAAAGAGGCCCGCGCCTGGACCGTGCGCCGCGGCGCCACCGCCGCCAACGCCGCGGGAACCATCCATACCGATTTCGAACGCGGCTTCATCCGCGCCGAAGTCGTCGCCTACAGCGACTACGTCGCCCACAACGGCGAATCCGGCGCCAAAGAAGCCGGCAAATGGCACCTCGAAGGCCGCGACTACGAGGTCGCCGACGGCGACATCATCCACTTCCGCTTCAATGTCTAACGGCGTACCCCGGGCTGCCGCGCATCGCTGGGCCGGAACCGCGCGGCGGCTTGACACCGCGGGGGCGAATCGACAGAATGCGCCGGCCTTTCGGCTTCCCGCACAGCTTGGCAGTCGAGCATTTTCGGGCAGGGCAATTCGGCTATGTAGCTCAGTTGGTTAGAGCACAGCACTCATAATGCTGGGGTCGCTGGTTCAAATCCAGCCATAGCCACCAATTTCTTTCTCTCGACCCGCTTCCGTCCAACCGCGGCATCGATCTGTCGGCGCGACTCCGCCGGAATGCCTTCGCGACCCGCGGTATTGTGTGGCCGGCGGGCAGCCCGCGGCCCGCGGCGTTGCCGGTTCGGCGCGACCGCGCCGACACCCACAGGTCTCAATTTGGCGCCCGCCCTTTTCCGTCAATGAAAATGACGAAGCAGCGCGCTTACTCCGACTACGCCCGGCAAGCCGCCACGCTTATGGGCCGGCAGATCAAGCTTGGGCGCAAACAACGTCGGTGGTCGGAGGCGAATCTGGCGGAGCGCGCCGGCATTTCCCGGGCCACGCTGCGAAAAATTGAAAATGGCTCGATGGGCTGCGCGGTCGGATTGGTCTTCGAGGGCGCCGCGGTGGAAACAGCCGAGCTTGACGAAATCACCTATCTACTGGAATCGGGTTCCGACCGGGTCGGTGCCCTCGATTTTCAGCGCTCGCCGACCGAGTATGCGCCACGGGCCGCGGCCAATGTTCCCATGGAAGAGTTGCTTGATTCCGCCGGGCGGGTCGAGCGGGGGGAGCCGCTCAGCCTGGAGCTTGACCGGGTATTGTTTCACGGCAGTTCCATCGGCGGCGCACGCCCGAAAGCCCTGATTCAAAATCAGGGGAAAAAATATGTCGCCAAGTTTTCTTCGAGCGCCGACCTTTACAATGTGGTGAAGGCCGAATTCATCGCCATGCGGCTGGCGAGTCTCGCTGGGCTGGACGCGGCGCCCGTGAAATTAATCGAGTGCGCCAACAAGGATGTGCTGCTGATTGAACGTTTCGACCGCCAGCCGAAAGACGGGGATTGGTCGCGCAAAGCCATGGTGTCAGCCCTCACGTTGTTCGGTCTGGACGATCGGTCAACTTGGTTCCGCTTGGATGCCTTCGACCGCCAGCGCGGCGCGCACTTCGTCCAGATTGAGCACCAATTCGGTGTTGTTCGGAATCACCTTGACCATGTAGGTGCTGAGCGCCGCTTCGGAGACTTCGAGAAAGGACTGCGCCTTGGCGAGGGCGGCGGCGCGGGATTGAGTAAGTTCTTCATAGGTCAGTTCCAAACATCTGTGATCTTTGTACATTTCCCGCGCCGCCTGCTGCCGCTGCTGCGATTTGCGCACGTAGGCGAGCAAGTGCGGGATATCGATTTTGAACGGTTTCAGCCGCGGCCTCTGGCGGCTGGACGAAATCGAGAAGATGCCCGATTTTTTCGTTGCCATCGTGGAAATGTATTGATCAAGAATGTTTTCCCGCCGCAAATGGATGATCTTGATGTCCTTATCAGCCACAATCCGGTCGCGGAAAACCCGATAGGTCGGATTCAGTGATTCTTCCAGCTTGAATTTGAAACCCACGCATTGGTTGCCGGCGGGATTGAAGCAGACATCGTAGAGAAAAGCTTCCGGGCTGGTTTCGCGGTATTCCCGCAGCCAGTCGTCGATATCGCCCCCCGCCCGGCGCAAATCCTGATACGGCCCCGTCGATTCCTGCGGCGCGGCCAGAACTTCGCCGTGGCAGAGCACGTGCGGATGGGAGTTGAGCAAAGTGCTCAGCATGGAACTGCCGCAGCGGGCGGTGCAACTGATCATGAACTTGTCATTGCGCCCGCGCTTGGCGGGCGCAACGGGGACGGACTTGGTGGCGATACGATCCTGGCGCGGCGCGTTGCGGTATAAAAAGGCCACGATTTCCGCCACGGCGTCATCCACCGAAAGCTCGGCGGTGTCGATGCGCAAATCGGGTTCGAGGGGAACTTCGTAGGGAGAGTCGATGCCGGTGAAATCCGCCAATTCACCTTTCCGCGCCCGGGCATACAAGCCTTTGGGGTCCCGCGCCTCACAAACTTCGAGGGGCGCGTCAATGAAAATCTCGAAGAACTCGCCTTCGGGTACCAGCGAACGCGCCATCGCCCGTTGCGAACGCAGCGGCGAGATCAGCGCCGCGATGACGATCAGCCCCGCATCCACCATTACTTGGGCGACCTGGGCCACGCGACGCACGTTTTCCGCCCGATCTTCCAAGGAAAAGCCGAGGTCGCTGCTAAGCCCGTGCCGCAGATTGTCGCCGTCCAGCAGGTAAGTGTGCTTTCCCGCAAGGGCTTGGATTTGGTGTTCCAAGCGGTTAGCGATGGTCGATTTGCCGGCCCCGGACAGCCCGGTAAGCCAGATGATCATCGGCCACTGCGCCAAGCCCAGCGCCCGGTCCGCCTTGCTTACCCGGGTATCCTGCCAAGAAACGTTGCCGCCGCCCGCGGGCGGCCGCTCTTTCCGTTGTTCGTCCCGCATTCCACTTCCGCCTCGTGAATCGCCGCCGGATTCTACCGCAAAAGCCCGGAACCCACTTTTGAAATGGAACAGCCATCTGTCCGGGGCGGATTCCGCGGCGGGGTACGGACATCCATAGAGAGGCGAATCCTGGTGCTGAACTTCCAGAGCGACCGCGGCGATACCAGCGAGGTCACCCGGATAGTCAGTTATGGCTCAGGACGGGAACGAGAACTGCGGGCCGGTGGGAGCTCCGGCGCGGCGCGGGGGCCAGCGTTGGGTGATGGTTTGGCGGCGGGTGTAGAAGCGCACCGCGTCGGGGCCGTAGGCGTAGTGGTCGCCGAACAGTGAGCGTTTCCAGCCGCCGAAGCTCTGGTTGGCGACGGGCACCGGCAGCGCCACGTTTACACCGATCATGCCGGCCTTGGCGCGGCTGGCGAAGTATCGGGCGGCTTCGCCGTCGCGGGTGAATAGCGCGGCGCCATTGCCGTATTGGTGTTGGTTGACAAGCTTCAGCGCCTGATCAAGATTTTCAGCACGCAGCACGCACAATACCGGGCCGAAAATTTCATCGCGGTGAATGGTCATCTGCGGCTGGACGCGGTCGAACAGGCTGGCGCCGATGAAATAGCCGTTGTCATGGCCCGGAACCGCCAGTTCTCGACCGTCGGCAACGAGCTCGGCGCCTTGGGCGACGCCCTGGGCGATGTAGCCGCGGACGCGGGCGAGACTTTCCTGCGACACCAGCGGGCCCATGTCGTTGCTGTTGTCGATGCCGGGGCCGACTTGCAGTTTGGTGATTCGTTGGCGCAGCAGGTCGATGATTTGATCGCCGGTCGTGGCACCTACTGCCACCACCGCCGAAATCGCCATGCAGCGTTGACCGCAGGAGCCGTAGGCCGCGCCCATCAAGGCGTCGGCGGCAGTTTCGAGGTCGGCGTCCGGCAGGATCACGGCGTGATTCTTGGCGCCGCCGAGGGCTTGCACGCGCTTGCCCGCGGCACCCGCCCGCCGGTGTATGGATTCGGCAACCGCCGTCGAGCCGACAAAACTCACCGCCTCTACGCGGTCGTCATCAAGCAGTGCTTCCACCGCCTCGCGACCGCCGTTGACGACGTTGAAAACTCCGTCGGGCAAGCCAGCCTCCCGCAACAGACGCGCGATGAACAGGGATGCGCCGGGGTCGCGCTCGGAAGGCTTCAAGACAAAAGTATTCCCGCAGCAAATCGCCAGTGGATACATCCACATGGGGACCATGACTGGAAAGTTGAACGGCGTAATGCCCACGACTACTCCGAGGGGGCGCAATTCCGACCAGCAGTCTATGCCCGGGCCGGCTAGGCTGGAATACTCGCCCTTGAGCAATTCGGCGATGCCGCAGGCGTGCTCCACAACCTCGATGCCGCGACGCAATTCGCCCAAGGAATCTTCCAGGGTCTTGCCGTGTTCGGCGGTGACCACCCGGCAGATTTCGTCGGCGTGACTCTCCAGCAATTCACGGAACCGGAACATAACGCGGGCGCGCTTTTGCGGCGGAGCTGCCGCCCAATCCGGCGCAGCCGCCGCCGCGGCGGCAACGGCTTGGCCTACCGTCGCCGGGTCCGCCATGCGCACTTGGCGGCGGACAACGCCGAGCGCCGGATCGAACACGTCTTGCAAGCCGCCGGAGCCGGCGACTTCCACTCCGCTAATAAAGTGTTCGATGACGGGCAAAGATTCCGCTGCCGACCGCCCGCCTGCGGACACCAATCCCAACGCGGGGGACTCTGACGCCAAGGGCTTGACGGCGGATTCGCGGGCTTCGTCCGGCATCTCGTGGCCGCCGCCCGAGGGGTCGGAGTGCTCAGCCGATTTCATCGAGGCTCTCCGCCACCGCCTTGACCAAGGCGGTGATTTGCTCCGGCGTGGAAATGAAAGGCGGCGCCAGTTGAATCGTATCGCCACCCCAGCGCGCATAGAAACCCTTCTCCAAGCATTTGAGACCGATTTCGAACGGGCGCCGCATGGGTTCGCCGGGATGATGGGCGATGCTGAGTCCGGCGGCCAAGCCGTAGTTGCGGATATCGGTGACCAAGGGATGGCCGCGCAGACCGTGGACGGCTTCCTCCAGCACCGGCGCCAGCCGCCGCACATTGGCCACCAGTTCCTCGTTCACCAACACATCCAGTGCGGCCAAGGCGGCGGCGCAGGCCACAGGATGCGCCGAGTAGGTGTAGCCGTGGGGAAGTTCGACCATGTAATCCGGGCCGCCGTGGTCCATGAAGGTTTGGTAGATATCGCCGCGCACCACCGTCGCGCCCATCGGCACGCAGCCGTTGGTGATTTGTTTGGCGAGGGCGATGATATCCGGTGTCGCGCCGAACTCTTCGGCGCCGGTGTACGAGCCCATGCGACCTAAGCCGGTAATGACTTCGTCGAAGATCAGCAGAATGTCGTGTTCATCGCAAATTTCCCGCAGCCGCTGGAGATAGCCCCGCGGCGGCGGAATCACCCCGGCGGTGCCGGACAGCGGTTCGACGATCACCGCCGCGATATTGCCGGCATCGTGGAGCGCGATCAGATCCAGCACTTCTTCGACCAGATGCGCGCCGGTTTCGGGCATGCCGCGGCTGAAGCGGTTTTCCGCGGTGATCGTGTGGGAGATATGGTCGGCTTCGACGGCGGGCCCGAACAGCTTGCGGTTGAAACCGATGCCGCCGACACCGACGCCGCCGTAATTCACGCCGTGGTAGCCCTTGTGCCGGCCGATGAAGCGGGTCTTGCCGGAGCGGCCCTTGAGCGCCCAATAGGCGCGGGCGATCTTCAACGCCGTATCCACGGTTTCCGACCCGGAATCGGTGAAAAATACATGATCCAAGCCGTCCGGCATCAATTCGACCAGCTTGTTGGCCAACTGGAACGACAGCGGATGACCGTACTGAAACCCCGGCGAATAATCGAGCTCGGCGAGTTGCCGTGAAACCGCTTCGACGATTTCGCGGCGGGCGTGGCCGGCGCCGCAGGTCCACAGCCCCGACAAGCCGTCGAAAATTTTCCGCCCGTCGGAATCGAAGTAATGCACGCCCTCGGCGGACCCCAGCATTCGCGGACTGTCCTTGAACTGCCGGTTGCCGGTGAACGGCATCCAATGCGCTTCGAGCTCGTCCCGGTTCAGCTTCATTTTGGTCTCCCCCTTGTGCGACCGCGGGACCAACCGAATCGGCCGCGCCGATCGGCGCTGGATGATCGTCTCATGGCACTGGCCAGCCCATGCCAATCTCACCGATTCGCTTGGTTATTCACCCCGGTTTGCCGCCGCGGGCCGGGGCGGCGTCATGTCCCGGTGCGGCGCCACCGGCAACGAATCAAGGTCCGAGCAGTAACTCCGCGCCAGCGGTTCGCTCGGCCAAATCAGCGAAACGGCCCAGCCCGCGAACAAGGCGAAAAGAAACGAAGGCGGCATGGTTTCCAGGGCAATGAAGTACTCGCCGGCAACCGGCAATTCCTGCAACACGAATTTGCTGACGATGGTCATGGAAAATCCGGCCAGCATCGACGCGATGGCGCCGCGCTCGGTGAATTTCGACCAGAACAGCGACAGAATGATCATCGGGCAGAAAGTGGCCGCGATGCCGGACCAGCCAAAGATCACGAACCAGAATATCGTGCGCTCGGGCGACAGCACCGAAACCGTGATGGCGAGCCCCAGCGCCAGCACTGCCATCGCAAGCGTTACGATGCGGCACAATCTGGCCGCGTTCGCATCGCCGAGGCCGGGATTCAACAGGCGTTCATACAGATCGTGGGTCAGCGAGCCCGCGGCCATCACCAGCAGCGAGGATACCGTGGACATGATCGCCGCCAGCACCGCGGCCACGTAGAGGCCGACGATCCACGGCGGAAATGTGTGCTCGACCAACTCCGGCAGCACATTCTGGGCACCGTTGCCCAACACCGCATCGGCCGCCACTCCGACCCCGGTAAAGAGATAGCGGCCGAGGACACCGATGCTGACGGCGGAAAAACCCGCCAGCAGAGTGAACAGCACCGCGACCCATTTGCCGCGGTCAATCTGCTCTTTGCCGCGGATCGCGATCAGCCGCGCGAAGACCTGGGGGGAACCGAGAAAACCCAGCCCGATCAGCAGCATCCCCAGCACCAGGCACAAATTCATCAGCGTCGGGCCGCCGGAGCCCCAAAAACTCACCAGTCCGGGATCGATGGCTTGCAGACCGGCGTAAATCGCATCCGAGTTGCTCAGGGACAGATACGCCACCGCGGGCAGCATTACCAAACAAAGCAGCATCACGGCACCCTGGAACATATCGGTCCAAGCCGCGGCGAGGAAACCGCCGGCGATGCAATAGGCCGCGACCGCCACGAATCCCACGATGGCGCCAGTCATGTAATCCCATTCGAGAAAGGACTCGAAGGCCGAGCCGGTCGCGTCGACTTGCGCCGCGATGTAGATGAGCACGAAAAAACACAGCGACAGCGCCGAAACCACGCGCAACAACTGGCTCGACGAGCGAAAGCGGCTGACGAGATAGTCGATAATGGTCAGGGATTGATATTTGTCCGTGAGCAGTTTGAAACGCGGTGCCATGACGAACCAAGCCAAGGCCACGCCGATCACTTCGCCAACCACGATCCAATAGGCCGAGAAGCCCACCATGGCGCCCATGCCGGTGACGCCGAGCAGCAGCCAAGCCGATTCGCCGGTGGCTTGGGCTGAAAACGCCGCCACCCAGAAGCCGAGGCGTTTGCCGCCGACCACGAAGTCGCTCATGTTGCGGATGCGGCGCGACGCCAGCCAGCCGAGCACCATCAGCACGCCGAAATACAAGGTGATCATCGCGTACTTTTCAAACATAGGCGCGTCCTTAGCGGAACCTGCGCGAATGATAACGCCGCGCCGCCCCACTAACCAGCCCACGACGAAACCGGGGCACGAGGGTCAGAGCCCGATTCACCCTTGGTTCTGCCGCGGCTGATATTGGGGAAATAGACACGGCCATGTGGAGACTTGAAACGCAGCGGCGCGGCTTCCGGCCGCTTCGCTGTTCGGCGCGACACCCCCGCGTGCTATCCTAGCAAGATGAAACGCTGGTTCCGGTCGTGCCGGAGGAAAACCATGAAACAGTGGCCCGTTTCGCCGCAGCGATTTCGACAACATATCGGCTCCTTCCTCGCGTTCGTGCTGGCGGCGGTCCCCGGCACGGCGGCCGCCGCCGAGGCGTTGTCCGCCAAGGAAATTGTTGAACGCGCCCATGGGGCTGCGGGGGGCGAGCTCTGGGTGCGACCGGAGAGTCTGTATCTTGTTGGCAACGCCACATTTTTCAGCGGAACGGAATCCGAGCACTACGACCGGCATGAAATGTGGCGGGTTTACGCCGGGGAGAAGACGGCTGCGCACGAGGCCAGCGGCAAGGTTCGGATTCGCAGCGCCCACGGCGACAACGCGCAAAGCGATATCGCCTTCGATGGGGAGCGCACTTATATCAACGGCGAAGTCTCCGACGAACCAGGGGACAGCCGCCGCTGGGCGTCGAATTTCGGCTTCGGCGTGATTCGCCATGCCCTGGAACCGGGGTACGCGCTGGAGCGGCTGCCGGACGACAGCGTAGACGGCGCGCCGAGCTACATGGTGCGGGTGATCGATCCCGCAGGCGGCCGCACCGTGTTCGGCATGGAAAAAAACACTTTCCATATCCTGATGGTGGGCTTCGATACGCCGCGCGGCTGGCACCACCGCGTCTATTCGGAATTCTTCACCCAGCCGGACAGTCCTTGGTTGCAACCCGGCTTGGTCCGCCTCTTCTACAACGGCATCAAGCAAAATGAAGTCCGATGGACCAGCTTCGCCGTCAACGAAGCCATCGCCGACAGCTTATTCTCACCGTCGTCCGCCTCGAATCGCGCGCGGTAGATGAGCCGAAGGCCTTGGGCTTGGGTTGGTTTAACCTAGCGGTTGGGAATAGCGGCTTGCGCTTTGCGGATTAGCTCGGGGCCGGTATCGCTTTCGATGATCCATTTGGCTGCTGCCTGCATTTCTTCGGAAGCCCCGACTTTTTCGAGCAGTTCCGAAAGCCGCTGCCCGGTTTCCTGGCCGAAACGGTTTTCGGCCAGGAAAATCAACAGATTTCGCTCGCCGTCAGCGCGTCCTTCGGCTTCGCCTTCGAGTCGTCCGCGGTGCCGGCCTGCGGCCCTTGATCGATCGCGCTGCGTCCGCAGCCACGGCGTGTCGTCGGGGCCGGTGCCTTCACGCTTGCCGAGCGCTTCGCCGACGCGGTTCAAAATCCGGTGGGCTTCGGCGGACAGTTCCGCCTCACTCAGCGCTTGGTGAATCGCTGCCGCGGTCCAGCCGGGGAATTCAGGGGGCTGGGAGCGGAACTCGGCGAGGGGGTCGGTACTTGATTCCGTGCGGGCTTCGGAGTTGAGTTCGGGGCATTGCCCCCTTCCCGAAAGACTGGCGACTTTCGACCCTTCCTCAAGGGGAGAGTGATTATTGGTGTCGCGGCGCGACCGGGATGGAGGAATTTCGCAGTCGACGGAGGTGTCGATCGGTATGGTTTGCTCCTTGGATGAATTGCGCTGCCCACAGCTTTGGCTCAATATTCGCGGAAAGTTTAGGAGCGGTTTTTGGGGAAAGGCAAGAAAATGGGAAAAATAGTTCGGCAAGAACCCTTCCCGCCCCGGAAAGGTTTACGCCGAGTGGGCCGCGGGGCTATAGTTGGGCATTGCCTTACAGTGTGGGAGACAGCCCATGGCACGGCTATCCAGAAGAAAATTCCTCGGTTCCAGCACAGCCTTGGCGGTCGCCGGTATGGGTTTGCCGGCCAAGGAGATACTCGCCCAAGCGGCACCGGACGATACGGCGGCGCCGGACTATATCGTCGTCAATGCGCGGGTTTACACCCAGGATGAAGCGCTGCCGCGGGCCGCGGCGTTCGCGGTCAAGGGCGACCGCTTCGTGGCGGTGGGTTCTTCCGACGATATCCGCAATCTCGCCGGACCGGACACCGAAATCGTCGATGTCGAAGACATGACTGTGGTGCCGGGCTTTATCGACGCCCACTCCCATCCGTCCGGCGGCGGTGTCAACGAACTCGTCCAGGTCAACGCCGACCGCCGTTCGATTGCCGAAATCCAGGGCGCGCTGGCGGAACGCGCGGCCACCACTCCCCAGGGCGAATGGGTGCGCGCGTTTAAGTACGACGACACCAAGCTTGCCGAGGGCCGGCCGATCAACCGCTTCGATATCGACGAGGTCGTGCCCGACCATCCGGTTGTGGTGGGACATCGAGGCGGCCACACCGGTGTCTACAACAGTTTGGCGCTGGCCTTGGCCGGCATAACAGCGGAAACCCCGGATCCAGATGGCGGACGCTTCTTCCGCGACGAGAATGGTGTGCTCACCGGGCTGGTGGCCGAGCGGGCGCGATACGTTTTCAATGAACTGATTCCCACCGATTCGACCCGCGAACAGCGGCGCGACGGCGTCAAGCTGATTTCCGAGCTGATGACCGCCGCCGGCCTGACTTCCGTGCATCAGACCGGCGCCGCCCGCAATGATTTGATCGCCTATCAGGACGCCCGCGCCGAAGGCGGTCTGCGCTTTCGCATGTACCTCTTTCCCCGGGGGCAGCTGTATACCGATTTGGTCAATTCCGGCATCCGCACGGGCTTCGGCGACGAGGTGCTGCGAATCGGCGCGGTGAAATACAGCGCCGACGGCTCGGCTTCCGAGCGCACCATGTACATGAGCACGCCCTACGAAGGCCGGCCGGACGATTATGGCATTCTCACCATGTCGCAAGAGGAGATTCACGAGGCCGTGGAAGACGCCCACCGCAACGGCTGGCAGATCGGCATTCACGCCAATGGCGATTTGACCATCGCCATGGTGCTCAACGCCTATGAACGGGTGCAAAATCTGTGGCCCCGCAGCGACCCGCGCCACCGCATCGAACATTGCTCGCTGGTCAATCCGACTTTGCTCGGGCGCATCCGCGACCTCGGCGTGGTGCCGACTCCGTTCTACACCTATGTGCATTACCACGGCAATAAATGGGTCGATTACGGCGAAGAGAAAATGCGCAATATGTTCGCCCACAAATCGTTCCTCGATTACGGCATTCCGGTCGCGCCGGCCTCGGACTATACGCCCGGCCCCTACGAGCCGATGATGGCGCTGCAAAGCATGGTCACGCGCAAGGATTTCGACGGCCGGGTGTGGGGGCCGAATCAGCGCATCACGGTGGACCAAGCGCTGCGGATCTGCACCATGGGCGGCGCCTACGCCTCGTTCGAGGAAGACATCAAGGGCAGCGTCAGCGCCGGCAAGCTCGCCGATTTCGTCGTGCTCGCCGAAGACCCCCACGATGTGGACCCCGACCGACTCAAAGAAATCCAAATCGTCCGCACCGTGGTGGGCGGCGCCGCCATGTACGAAGCGTAGCGCGGGCGGGGCCGGCGGACCGCCTCGGCGCTGGCGCGGCGGGGGCTTGGAAACTATTTTCGCGAAAAGTTATGGGTATCGATCCAGCTTCTCCTATATTCGGGTTGCCCGGCTCGCCGGGCGGAAAGTTTTCGGCGGGGGTCGCCGAATTGAACTCCGCCGAGTATCCACCCGAATGCTTACCCAAGTGCTTGCCAGAAAAGGAGAAGTGGTATGAAAGCGCGGGAAACCTTGCAAAAAGTTCACCAGCTTGAGGAAGATGGCATGCCCCGAACACAGGCCGAAATTATCATCGCAAGTATCGACGCCGCCGTAGCGCCGCTTGCCACGCGCAAGGAAATGCAGGCTGGTTTCGACGCGCTGAGCGAGAAAATTGATTCCCGCTTCGAGGCGCTGTGCGAGAAAATCGATGCGCAATCCAAAGTGCTGAGCGAGAAAATCGATTTCAGCATAGCGACGGAATCGGAGAAAACCCACGGCAGAATTGAATCCGCGAAAGTGTGGATGTTGCTGATCGCCCTCGGCATTTCCGGCGGCTTTGTCGCGATGCTGGGCAGTATCCTGTTCTATTTTCTTGAGCGAGCCGGGTAAAGCTCCCCCGGAAGCGCGGGCAGGGAGAATTAAAAAATGCAGTTCATGATTGTGGCATACGATGGGAAGGATCCGGCAGCCATGGAACGGCGGATGGCGGCTCGGGGGGCGCATCTTGCGCGTGTGGATCAAACCCGAGCCACCGGCCACCTGATCGCCGGCGGTGCCATTCTCGATGACGAAGACCGAATGATCGGCTCCACGCTCTACGTGGAGTTCGAGTCGAGGGCAGCGCTCGATCAATGGATTGCGGAAGACCCCTACGTCACGGGCGACGTTTGGCGGGAAATCGAAGTCACTCCAATCAGGCTGGCCCGCCGCTGAAGCGGGCCAAGGTTTCAAAAAGGCCAAGCGCAATCGGGCAACCACGCCGCACCACGGACCGTGGTTTTCGGGTCCGGGATACCAATAGTAAAGTCAATGGCTTGGATGGGTATCGGAGAGTAGTTGGGCAAAATCCCGGCTAGCTCTGGTAAGCCAGCTTGCGCTCTTCTTTGGTATCCGAGTGGCCGATCAGATCGTGCAGGATCAGATAAAGGCTCGGCACCAGAAACAGCGTGATGACCGTCGCGAAGAGGATGCCGAAGGCGAGGGATATCGCCATCGGCACGATGAAGAATGTGGTCGGATTGGCGGAGAAAATCAGCGGCACCAAGCCGGTGAATGTTGTGATCGAGGTCAGGATAATCGGTCGGAACCGCAATTCTCCCGCTTTCGCCACCGCGTTCACCATGCCCATGCCCTCGGCCCGCAGCCGATTCACCGTCACCACCAACACCAGGCTCGCGTTCACCACCACGCCGCTGAGGGCGATAATGCCAAGCAGGGAAAAGAACACCAAGTCCGCGCCCATAATGTAGTGGCCGCAAATCGCGCCGATGGCGCCGAAGGGAATCACACTCATGATGATCAGCGGCTGCGAATAGGATTTCAGCGGAATCGCCAGCAGGCTGAAGATAATGAGCAGAGCCACCGGCACCAGATTGAGAATTTCGTTGATGGATTCCAATTGCCGCTCGCCTTCGCCGCCGAGCACCAACGCCACATCGAGTTCGCGGTCCCAGGTTTGGGCGAATCTCGCCGTCATTTCGGCGCGAATCTGATCCGGCGTCACCACCGTGCGGTCAACATCGGCGCGGACGGTGATAATGCGCCGCCCATTCTGGCGATTGATGAAAGAGTAGCTGTTGCCGAGGGTGAAATCGGCAACGCTGAGGAACGGCACTTCGGCGCCGGTCGGCGTGCGGATCATCAGCGATTCCAGACTCCCCAGCGAACGCCGCTCATGCTCCGGGTAGCGCACCATGACGCGGATATCGTCCGTGCCGCGCTGGATGCGCTGGGATTCCGCGCCGTAGAAAGCCTGCCGCACTTGAGTGGCGAGGTCGTTCAAGGTCAAACCCAGGGTTTTGCCCCGCTCGAGTATGCTGATCTGCACTTCCTGCTTGCCGGCGCGAAATGAATCGGTGATATCGAAAACACCGGGGTATCTGGCGAGTTCGTCTTTCAATTGGGTTGCGGCAAGTTGCAAGTTGGCGTCATCGCGGCCTTCGAGGCGGAAATTCAGCGCGTCCCCGCCCGAGAACACATCGGAGACGAAAGTCAGTTCCAATGCGTCGGGAATGATGCCGACTTTCTCGCGCCAGCGGTCGCGGATTTCTTCGGAACTGATCTCGCCGCGGTCGAAAAACGGCGCCAGATACATGACGACTTCGGCGGTGTTGCTGGAACCGATGCCGGGGGCGCTGCCCGAACCGCCCGGCCCGCCCCGGGGCGCCGTCCCACCGATGATGGTCATGATGTTGTTGACGGCGGCGATGGTAGAAGCCGGCGCTTCGCCGCCGGCCTGCAGCGCGTCGAGTTCGGCTTCCACTTCTTCGGCCAGTTCCAGCGCGACCGCTTCCACCCGGTTGATGGCGCCCTGGGTTACTTCGATGGGCACGCCGGGAGGCATTTGCACGGTGGCGTACAAAACATCGCCTTCGACTCCGGGCATAAACTGGAAAATCACCCGACCGCTGAAGACCAGGGCCAGGGCGATGACGATCACGCCGGTGGCGACGGCCCAGCAAACGTAGCGGAATTCGAGCACCCGCTTGAGGGCGCGACGGTAGCCCCGCTCGGCGAAGAATTCCATGCCGTCGGCGATCTTGCCTTGAAACACGCGCCAATAGCGAACCAAGGTGCTGTGCTCGAGCAGATAGCCTTCGGTCCGGCGGTGCGCGATATGGCCCGGCAGAATCAGTTGGGATTCCACCAAGCTCGCGATCAAACAAAAAACCACAACACCGCCGATGGCGTTGAAAAACGAACCCATCTGCCCGCCGAGCAGAAGAATCGGCAGAAACGCGGCGATGGTCGTCAAGACACCGAAAATCACCGGTACCGAGACTTCCAGGGTGCCTTCGATGGCGGCCTCTTCCTTGCTGAAGCCCCGCCTCTCAAAGGCGTGAATCCGTTCGCCGACGACGATGGCATCATCGACGACGATGCCGAGCACCAAAATGAACCCCATCACCGTCAAGGAACTGATGGTCAGGCCGACGCTGGGAAACAGCGCCAAAGCGCCGAAAATGGCGATGGGAATGCCGGCGGCAACCCAAATGGCGACTTTAAATCGCAAGAACAACGCGAGCAGCACCAACACCAGCATCAAACCGGTATAGGCATTGCGCGCCACGGTGCTTATGCGGTCTTGGGTGGCGAGGGCGGAATCGCTTAGTACTTCAAGCCGCACGCCTTGGGGCAGATCGACGGCGCCCTCGGCCATCCAGCGGCGAACCTGCCGCGCCGAACGCACGATATCCTCCTCACCGACGCGGAGTACATCGATAATCGCCGCATTGACGCCGTCCACCCGCGCGTCGAGATAGCCTTCCTCGAAACCATCGCTCACCGTGGCGATTTCCCCCAAGCGCAGCTGTGTGCCGTCGGGATAGGAACGGACCACGATATCGCGGTATTCGTCGCCGCTGTACACCTGACCCTTGGTCCGCAGCAGAATCTCGCCGGAATCGGCGCGAATGGTGCCGCCGGGAAGATCGAGAGAGGCTTGATCGATGGCCCGGGCGATCTGATTCAGCGTCAGGCCATACTGGCGCAGGGTGAATTCCGAAACTTCGACGGCAATCTCTATCGGGCGCAGATATTCGATATTGACCGTGGAAATACCTTCGAGATCAAGCAAGTCGTTGCGCACATCCTCCGCCGCCATTTTCAGGAAGCGGTCGTCGGTATCGGATATCAGCGCGATCGTCATCACATTGCCGCTGCTGCTGAACGCGCGCACGATCGGTTTTTCCGTCTCGGCCGGAAATGTGGTTACGGCATCGACCCTGCCTTTGACATCATTCAGCGAACGGTTGAGGTCGGCGCCGCTGGTCAATTCCACGGTGGCGTCGCAGCCGCCTTCGCGGGCAGTGGTCGTAAGACGCTGCAGACCCTCGGCACCTTCGAGCGCTTCCTCAATGCGCAGGCAAACACCGGTTTCGGATTCTTCCGGGGTGGCGCCGAGATAAGGCACACTGACTTGAATGATGCCAAAGTCGATATCGGGAAATTCTTCCTGATTCAAATTGAAATAGGAAATCGCGCCGCCAATCAGAAAAATCCACATCAGCAAATTGGATGCGACGGGATTTTTCACGAACCAGGCGATTGGGGTGCGCAAGACTCTTCTCCGACCTTTGGACCAATCCGTCGCCCGACCCATGCCCGGCGGCGGCTCAGATGATTTCCCGCACGGGCTGCACGGTCATGCCGTCGACCACCGCCTGAATCGGCGATACGCAGACAATCTCCCCCGGCTCAAGGCCGCCGCTGATCAGCACGCGCTGCTCCTCGAAGCGGTGGATCTCCACATCGCGGTAATGCATTGTGTTCTCGGCGTCCACCACCAACACTTGGCTGTTGTTGCGCATTACCGAGCGCGGCAGTGAGATGATATCGTCGAGCTCGCGACCGGCGATGGTGGCTTCGACGAACAGGCCGATGGGCAGCGGAATGGATTTACTCCCGTCCTCCGGGCTTTGCGGAGGCTGGGTGACGCGGACGATACTTTGCACGGTATTGCTGTCCGGGTCGATGGCTGCTTCGGTGCGGACCATGCGACCGAACCAAGTGTGTTTTTGGCCGCCGTAATAACCTTCCAATTGCACCGCCGGCGCCACTTGCCGGTCGAGTTCGCCGCGGAAATCGAGCGGCACATCGAGAAAGCCGAGCTGTCGAATCGCCAAAGGCAGACGCACTTCCACTTCATTGGCATAGAACATCACGGCGATATTCTGGGCGCGGTTGGCGAACTGTCCGAGTTCAACTTCGCGGGAGCCCACCACGGCATCGAACGGCGCGCGCACCTCGGTCCGCTCCAAATCCAGGCGCGCCTGCCGCAGTTGGGATTCGATCTCGCTGATCCGCGCCGCCGTGACATTGGCTTGGCGCTCGGCGTTCTGGATTTGGGATTCGCTCACCAAGCGGCGCTCGGCTAACCCGCGCAGCCGTTCAAATTCGGCTCTGGCGTGGGCCTCCTCGGCTTGGGCCTGTACCAGCGTCGCCTCGCCGCGGGCCAGCGCGATTTCATAATCGCTGCTGTCGATTCGCAGCAATGATTCGCCCTCGGCGACATAGCCGCCGGCTTCGAGTTTCGGCGATATCCACGCCACGGTGCCGGCGACCGGCGCCGACAAATTCACCGTGCGCGCCGGCTGCACCTTGCCTTGGGACTCGACGAACAGTTGCACCGGCGCCGACCGCACTTCGATGACGCGCACGGCTACCGGAATGATTTCGGGAGGAGTTTCGTCGAGCCGCGCGGGATTGCCCACCAGCCAAAAAGCGAGCAACAGGCTGGCCGCCAGAATCCCGGCCGGAAGCAGAAAACGCATCATTTCTCAATCACCCGATAAACTCCCAATCATCTGATCCTTTCGCAACCACCCGATCATCGACGAGCCGCTTTTTCCGGGCCACTCGCCCGAAGCTTTCGCCCGAAAGGCTTGGGCCCAGCAGCAACTTCCGCTCTCCGATACCACACTATACGGACGAACCGCCGATTTCGGTTGTATCGGCGCGAATGCCCACAATATAGGGGTGCGGCGGCGGAATTGCAGTAATTGATTGTTACAGCGGTCAGCGGGCGGCGCGCCGTCAGTCGGGAGCGCGGGGCAGCAGGACGCGCATCCGCGCATCGCGCAGACGTTGACCACGGCCGTCTTCGATGACCGGGCGGAAGCGCAGGTCGCGCACCGCTTCCCGCGCCAAGCGGCGGGATCGGCGGTCATCCGGGTCCGCGGCGATGATTTCAACCGCCGACACGCGGCCCCGGCTACCGATATTGAGCTCGACATCAATTCGATGGCGGTTCGGCTCGAACTCCCAAAAGGCGTTGTCGGAAAACGGCTCGCGCACACTCGGCGCCGATTCGTCCCAAGCCTCGAAAGGCGGCAAATACAGCGCGTCCGACCCCGCGGATTCCGCGGGCCGCGAAACCGGCAAGCGCGCTTCCCGCCAAGCGATGGCTTCCTCCAGGGTGGCGTGGAAGCGGGGCACCGGCAGCAATTGCGGGCGACTGAAGAACGCGGCTATGCGACCCTCCGGGACACCGGCCTCGCGCAACAATTCCGCCGCCTCCCGATACTGGCCGAAAGCCGTGCCGCGGCCCAGCAATATTTGAAAATCCGCGCGGTAAATCAGCGCCATCGCCTGCGCTTCAAGGTTGCCGGCCGCTTCGAAAATATCCGCCATATCGGTAACTTTGCCCATGCCCTGGCGCAGATAAAGTTCACCCACCAGTTCGCCCCGTTCCACTACCGGCGTAAACGAATCCGACCACAGGGGGTTGATGGTCACACCGCGGGCGGAGCCACGCAGGTGGGAGGCGCCGTCGTGCCGGACCAGTTCCCGCAGGATCGGCCCGCTCATACCATCTTCGGAATTGAGCAGGGCGACGAGCTGGTACAGATTCATGGCGCCGAGATACAGCCAGGGAACCACGGCCGGATCGTCTTCGCCGTATAACTCCCGGGCGGCGTCTTCGGCTTCTTCGATCAGTTCCCGCGCTTCGAAGAAACTGTCGGCCCGGCGGCGGCTGGTGTCGCCGGCACCGGCGGAAAGATACCAGTAGGCCAGCGAATCCAGCGACCGCAACAGCGCTTCGGGATCTTCCGCCACACTGCTCAGGTGGCGAATCAGTTGCAATTGATCGGCAACCGCCTCGGTATCGCCGGCGGCGATCCGGGTCAAAGCCATCTCCCGCAACAGCGGAATCAGCCGCGGGCTTTCCAAGCCCAAATTGGTGCGCATGAGGGCCAATTGGCGCTCCTGCAATTCCGTGATGCGCTCATACTCGGATTGCTCTTCCAGCAGGCGGATCATCGCTTGCAGCGGCTCGATCAGGGACGGGTCGAAGGGGCCGTTGCGGGACTCCAATTCCGCCAGCGCGGCCTCCTGGACCCGCATTTGCTCCAGCCAAGCGGAATCTTCGGCCCCGACGGCGACCGGGGCGGGGAACAAGGCAAGCGCCGCGGCCAACACCAAGCCGGGCGCGGCAAACGAAACACCCGATGGATTCGAAGAGTTTCGGATTACACCCGCATTACTCATGCCTCCACCATAGCTTGATTCGCGTATGCTGTCGATACAAATCCGCTTCAGCGTCGCCGCGGGGAAGCCGGCAACTCAATCGCCGCCGTTAAGCAACTCCAAGCGCCGCGCGCCGGCCAAGATGCCTTCGAGGCCGTAGTTGCCCTCGTGGCAGGCATATTCGTAGGGCATGGTATCGGTACCGTTGAAGACCATTTCGCCACCCCAGGCTTCGGTGTAATACAGCGGATCGGAAACGGCGAACTCGTAGAGGATGCGGTCGTCGGCGACCCGGGTGAAGCGCTCGGTGATCCGGCCCTCGGCGGACAGCGGCGCGGCATTGCGGGGCGCCTGCTGCGGATGCAGATTGATTGTCTCCACGACGATTGTGTCGCCGTCCCAGTGCGCCACGGAGTCGCCTAACCAGGGTTGCAATTCGGCCGGTCGGTGTTCTCCGCCGATGGGGATGATGCGCGCGTCATGCACCATTTCCACCAGGATCATCAAATAGCTGTCGGTCTGCACGATTTGGTACAGGTTGTTGTACAGCACATTGTTCATCAGCGGCCCGCCGGTGCCACCGAAGCCGATGATGCAGCGCTCGCCGAGGGAACGGCCTTCGGGACCGTGGTTGCCGGAAAACCGCTCGCGGCTGTCGCGGCGCAGCGCATCGCCCCGCTCGGAGAAGGGAATGCGGCCGTTTTCAGGATAGGTAATCCACGAGGTGCGGGCTTGGCCGTCGATCACACCGAAGCGCGAACCGGGATCAACCCAAAACGCGTTGTAGCCGCGGCCCCGGGCCAAGTCGCTGCCGTCGGGCAATTGGCCCTGCACCTGGTTGTCGTCGGTGGCCTGCCGCACATTCTGATGATTGTTCGCGGTGACGCTTTCCAGCTGATCATCGGGGATCGCCAGGCCGAACTCCTCGTAGACGCCGGCACGCTGCAAAGTCGTCAGCGAAGCGTTGGTCCAAAAACCCTGCAAATCCGGCCGTCCCGAAGCCGTACGCGGCGGCTCGTAAGCGTCTTGCGCCATCGCGACCGCGCTCATCAAGGCGAGCGCTGTTGCCGGAATCTTGGCAAAAATCCACATTTCCAACTCCCGCGCCACATAAGCGCGTTTTTGATGAATCTCCGACCGAAAGCTAAATCACAGGCGAGCGGGAATCAATAGCAACGCCCGGCGCGCTTGCGCGAAATTTTGCGACGGAGTAATTTACGCTGGTTTCCGTTGCGGCGCCTGTGCGCCATTTGGTGGCCGCGGTGTCCAAGAATCCGAAACGAATCATTATTCCGCCGATCTGGTTTGCGCTGGGTCTGATAGCGCTTTTCCCGCTGGACCGATATTTGCCGCTCGCGGATTTTTCCAGTCCCGCGGCGATCGGCGCCGGCGGATTTTTCATTTTGGCGGGTCTGGCGCTCGCGGTTTCCGCGGCGGGCCTGTTCCGCAAGGCGGAAACCGGGATCGTGCCTTTTTCCGAGGCGACCACATTGGTCACTTCCGGCGCTTTCCGCTTCAGCCGCAACCCCATGTACCTGGGAATGACGCTGGTGCTGGCGGGCGCCGCCCTGGTCGTCGGTTCGGTCGGGAGCCTGCTGGCGGCGCCCGCATTCATGCTGGTTATTCAGTCGCGTTTTATCCGCCATGAAGAGCGGATGATGCGCGACGTCTTTGGCGAGGAGTTTGAAGAATACCGCCGCCGGGTTCGCCGCTGGCTGTAATCAACTATCCGCCCGCTTTTCGCCAGCCGTTGGGGCTTCATCGGAAAATCGCCGCGGACGCGCGACAAACCGCCGTGCCCTCGTCGCGGCGGTTCGAACAACGTACGATGGGAGCGGCGGGTGTTTCGGTTTGGGTGAATGTGTGGGAATCCGGGCTGGCATGGATTCTGGGCTGCGCGAGTTTCAGCAGGCGCTCGCCGGCGACTGTTCGCGTATGTTGCGGGGGCATGCGGAAATTCCGCCGATCGCCGATCAGCGGCTGCTGGATCATGTGGTCGGTGCGGGAGGCAGCGGGGCGGGTTTTCTCTCGGGCGGGTTTCTCACCGCGGTCGGTTTGCTGGCGGCGCTGCGGCTGGCGGACAGGCCGGGACGATGTGCGGGCCGCTTTCCCGGATGTGCCCCATGCCAGGAAAGCGGGGTTTATGCTGAATGTCGAGTTGCCGGCGAACGAATACGGATTCCACGTGATCTGGTTCACGGCCGGGGATTCCCCGGTTCCTGTTGGAGCAACTTATGTGGTTGAAGAGCGGAGTTGAGCGGCAACAGCCGCGCTCGAAACCCTGCCGCACCGGTAGCCTTGGTTTCCGCGCCGCAATCCCGCGCTGCCATGGCGCCCTCGGGCGCGGCCAAGTGGTTGGCCATGGCAAAGCGGGCGCGCGCGGAATCAAGCGGACCAAGTCCCCGGCCGCGGCGCGGCCGGGGACTTGCGGATGAAGCGATGCTGCCGGCTGGTCGCGGAACTCCGGCTACAGGCGGGCCGCGATGCCGGTCAGGGTTTCGGTTAGGGCCGCCAGGCGGCTCGCATCCCGGCCGGATGCCGCGATGGATTGGTAGTCGTCCGCGAGTGCCGTCAACCACTCAGCCGCGGCACCACCCGCGGCACCGCCGTCGAGGGCGGATTGGGCGGCATCAAGCGCCGCGGTCAGTTCTTCCCGCTGCGCCGCGGACAGGGCATCACCGCGGGCCAACTGATCGAGATAAGCCCGCGCCACCACGGGTTCGGCCGCCCAGCGGAAGCGGGTTTGCTGCTGGGCGTTGAAAGTCACCGTGTTGTGGGGCAGCGAAGCCGCCGCGATTTCGTTCTCGGTGAGAAAATCGCTGGGCTGCAACTGCAAAACATCGAGGCCCCGGGCGATTTCGGTGCCGTAAATGTAGCCGTTGTACCAATAGGTGGACCAATAACCGCCCGAGATCAACTCTTCCTCGTCAATGGGCCCGCGGTCGAAAAAGGCGATTTCGACGGGATTTGCGGAATCGGTGAAATCCACCACCGAAACGCCGCCTTGATACCAAGCCTGCACGAAAATATCGCGGCCGGGTACGGGCACCAGCGAGCCGTTGTGGGCCACGCAATTCTCGGTTTCGGTCTGGGGCGCCGCCATCTTGTAGTGGCTGCGGAACTCCAGCTGGCGGTCAACGATGTCGTAAATGGCGTCGGCACCCCAGTTCAAGGGGTCCGAAGCGCGACAGCGAGGCCGGCCGCCACCGCCCCATTCATCGGTGAAGATGACTTTGCTGCCATCGTTGTTGAAAGTTGCCGAATGCCAATAGGCGAAACCGGGATCGATCACTTCATCAACCCGCTCGGGATTCGCCGGATCGGAAATATCGATCAGGATGCCATTGCCGGAACAGGCGCCGGCCGCGAGTCCAATTTCTGGAAAGGCGGTGATATCGTGGCACTGATTGGTCATGCGCGTGGTTTGCGTACCGGGGCCGTGGTCGCCGCCTTCCCACAATCCCGCGGCGACACCGGTTTCCGGGTCGGAAAAAATGAACGGTCGATTGACGATGCGGGCATCCCCCGGCGCCACCACCGGGATTTGGATCACATCGATGCGGTAAAGCGAAGATTCCGGGTTTTCGTAAGGCGATTCGTCGGAGCAGCCGGCCAATTCTTCTTCATCGCGGACCGAGCTCGTGCCGGAACCATAAACATAGACGTTGCCGGCGTCGTCCGGGTCGGTGATGACGGTATGGGTGTGGGAGCCGCGGCAGGTCTGCACCGCGCCGACCTGCATCGGCATGCGGAAATCGCTGACATCGAAAATGCGGATGCCCCGGAACCGCTCCGCGCTTTCCGGCTCGGCGACGCCTTGCAAACCGCAATCAAGCCGGCCCCGGGTCTGTTCCACCGACATGATAAGCAGATCGCCGACGATGGAAACATCGCCCTGCCCGCCCGGGCAGACCACCGAACTGAGCAATTGCGGCACGGTCGGATTGCTGATGTCGTAGGCGTTGTAGCCGTGATAATTGCCGGCCACGAGCACATTGCCGGTGAACACCAAATCGGTATTGCCGAAATTGAGCAGGGACGGACGTGGCTCGGAGTTTTCATCCTCTTCTTCGTTCTCCGCCATCGGCGTCTCCTGGACCTCCCCCGCCGCCGGATCGCTCACTTCCTCGGGTTGCGGGTCGGCGGGTGCCGCCGGATCCGGCGCCAAGGTTTCTTCGTCGCGGCCTTCGCGGTTCGGCAGGCCGCTGGGATTGGCCGGATCGAAAAAGCCGTCCGGCTTCGGTAACGAGGCAACCAAACGCATATTCAACGCGGCTTCCCCGGCATCCCGGAAGCCGGGGGTCAAACCGGCCCGGGGATCGGGCGAGAAACCGGACAGCATGGTGATCATGCGCTCGATTTCACTGGTCTGGTCCGAAGTGACATCAGTGGTGAAGCGGTACAGCTCCGAATCCTGCGCCGAACCCGGCTGATCGAGCAAATCTTCGACCATCGTCAACGCGCCTTCGTGATGGTCGATCATGAAATTCAGAAACAGCGAATCGAATTCGGGACCGCTGGCGGCTTCGAGTTGCGCGAACTCCTCCATCGTCAACATGCCAGGCATCAGCTCGTGACCGGCGGCGTGATGGGCGTCGGTGGCCGGCGCTTCGAGGCCGCGGTCCTCCAACCAGCCCGCCATCATCGCGATTTCGTCTTCCTGGGACAGGAATATACGCTCGGCCAACGCCTCCACCGCTTCACGATTGCTGCGTTCGTCTACCAGCGCACTTATTTCCAAGGCTTGTTGGTGATGGGAGATCATGCCCCGCATGAAGTCTGCGTCGGCTTCGGAAAACCGCAGCCCAGCCAAATCGGAGGCTTCCTCCGCGCTGATCTGACGGCTTGGCTGACCCGGCAAGCCGGGTTGAATGATGGGAACCTGGGCGATGGCCGGGGCGGCGGCGAGGATCGGGATGGCCAGCAAGAATCGGCGAATCATTGACTGTACTCCAAGCTTCGACAGTTGGCGGCAGTTTGCCAAGCATACTGGTATCGGCGCACCGAACCGAGCGCCGCGGACAGGCCGGCGGCTCAGTTGATACGACGCAGCATCAACAGGCCGATTATTGCATACAACAGAATGGGTGTGGCGGCGGCGAGCAGGGGCGGCAGCCCGAACAGCAGACTTACCGGCTCGGTTACGCGCTGGATAATGGAAAACACCAAGCCCACCGCAAGCGCAACGCAGATCCGATATCCCATGGTCGCCTCACGCAGCGGGCCGAATACGAAAAATACCGCAACCAGCACCAGCACCAGGGTGGAAAGCGGTTGCAGCAATTTTTTCCAGAAAGCCAGGGAATGCGCCGCGCCATCCAGCCCCTCCGTGGCCAAAAAGCCCGCCATCCGATACAGCCCGGAGATGGATTGCCGATCGGGATCGATCAGCAAAACTCCGAGCAGCGCCGGCGACAGTTCCACCCGCCAGTCCTCTTCGCCCCGGGCCGCGGTGGCGATGCGGCCGTCTTCGAATAGGCTCTCGCGGACATCGCGCAGGCGCCAGAAGGGTTCATCGGCATCCGCCGCATACCGCGCGGAAGCGGCGAAGCTCGCCGCCTGCAAGCGCCGTTCGCCGTCGATTCGGTAGCGGGTGACACCGAGCATCAGAGCGCCGTCGGGGCTGATGGCGTTCATATGGATGAATTCGTCGCCCACTTTGTACCAAGCGCCGCGCTCGAAATCCGCGCCTTGCTCCGCGCCGCGCAACTCCGCCCGCCGGCTTTGCGCGGCCCGCTCCATTGGTGGGGCGATGTATTCGCCGAGCAGCAGACCGAGCAGCATAATGCCCAGCGTGGGTATGAGCACGGCGCGGACAATGCGGGCGACGGACACCCCGGCGCTCTGCATCACCACGAGTTCATTGTTTGAAGCGAGAACGCCAAGGCCGATGAGGGCACCGCCGAGGGCCGCGAAGGGCAACATTTCATAGATGCCGGCGGGCGCGGACCAGAGCACGAACACCGCGGCATCCAAGGCGGAGTAGCCGGCGTTGGTGTCGCGCAACTGATCGATCAGGGAAAAAACCAGATCCAGGCCCAGCAGGATGCCGGCGGCGCCGGCGGTGGCCAGCAACATCGCGTTGCGCAGCAATCGGTCGAGCCGCTTCACGCCGACTGCCTCTGGCCCCGGTCATTCGCTTCGAGCGCCAACAAGCCCACCGACAAAAAGACCCCATGCACCAGCCAGAATGCGTAGGGCGAAGCGCCATCCGCGACGGCATCGCGGCAGAATTCGAGCGTTGCGAAATAGACGACGTAGAGCAGTGCCGCCGGCACCAGCTTGAGATAGCGGCCCTGCCGCGGCTGCACCCGGCTCAAGGGCAGTGCCACCACCGCCAGCACCAACGCCAGCGGAATCAAAGTCAGCCGCCACTGCAATTCGCCGCGGCGCGAGGGGTCCGGCGAACCGATCAGTTGCGACGTGGGAATTGTCGATTGCTCTGGCGTTTCGTCGAATTCCGCGGGCGCTGGCAACAAAATCGATTGCGAATCGAAGCGCCCCACGGTGAACATGGCGGCTCCCGGCTCGCCGTCGTACTGGGCAACATTGTCCAAGCGCATAAAGCGCGCGCCGGTTTCGGGATCGACAATCGCGCGGGCGGTTTCCGCCAGCACGATCACCGGCGCCGCGCCGGTTTCGCCATCGCCGGCCACGGCCACGAACACATTGCGCAATTCGCGGTCGCCCGATGCCGCTTCGCCGATGCCCTCGGTCCAAGTCGTGCGGTCGCCGCCGAAATTGCGGAATTGGCCGGCGATAATGAGATCGAGCTCGGTGAGTTGCTCCTGATCGCGCATGATCGCTTCGGCGCGCCCCATGCCCCAGGGCGCCAGAAACAAGCTCAGCGCGGCCATCGCGACCGTCGCGGCGACCGCGATGCCGAGGGTGGCCCGCAACAGCGACCGCGACCCGAAGCCCGCACCCATCAGGGTGACCATTTCATGATCGGCATGCATGCGGCCATGAGAAAGCACGATGCCGAGCAAGAACGCCAAAGGCAGTATCACCAGCAGAAATTCCGGCAGGCGGAACAGCATGATGAGCACCAGCGCATCCGCCGCTCTCTGGCCGCTGGCGGCTTCGCCGAGATATTGCGCAAAGCGCGAAATTACCGCAACGCCGAGCAGAATCAGCGCGATTACGCCGGTGGCTTGGCCTACTTGCCGGGCGAGATAGCGGAATATGATCAAATGCCGAGCGCCGTATCGTCGAGCCATCGTTCGAAATGCGCCGCGGCGCGGACACTGTCGAAATTGGCATGGGCGCGGGGCAGCACATGGGCGGAAAAGAAATCGCAGATGCGGATTCGCGAATGGAAGAATTGCGCGTCCTCCGCCGGCGCGTCTTGTCCAAGGGCCGCTTCCGCCGCCAGCGCCGCTTGCAGCAGCAACCAGCCGCCAATCAAGGTGCCGCAACCCAACAGGAACTCCACCGCGGCCGCGGCCCGCGTCTCATCGTTCTGCCGCGGCAGCCAAGACAGCAATTCCGCTGTCCGCCGCGTTGCCGCCCGCAGGGATTCTGCCGCAGCGCCAAGCCGGGTGGAATTCCCGGCGAGTCCGCAAGTCGCTCCAACCTCATCCAGCAGCCGCGCAAGCTCGGCGCCGCCGTCGCGCCGCACTTTGCGGCCCATGAAATCGTTGGCCTGAATCGCCGTAGTGCCCTCGTAAATCGTCGTGATGCGGGCATCGCGGACAATTTGCGCGGCACCGGTTTCCTCCACGTAACCCATGCCGCCGTGGATTTGCAAGCACATCGAAGCGACTTCCTGAGCGGTCTCGGTACACCAGCCCTTGGCGACGGGAATCAGCAGCGCCGCGCGTTCACCAGCTGCGGCGGCGCCAGCCTTGGCACGGTCCAAGGCGCCGGCCGCCGCGTAGCAGATGGCGCGGGCGGCTTCGGTGAGGGATTTCATCAGCATGATCATGCGCCGCACATCGGGATGATGGATGATGGGGCCGTCCGGGCGGCCGGGCGGCCTGCCCTGCACTCGTTCCGCGGCGAAAGCCAAGGCTTTCTGGCAGGCCAATTCGGAAATGCCGACACCTTCCAGCCCGACATGCAGCCGGGCGCTGTTCATCATCGTGAACATATGCGCCAAGCCCTTGTTCTCCTCGCCAACGAGCCAGCCGACCGCGCCCTCTCCCCCATCGCCGTAGGCCATGGCGCAGGTGGCGCTGCCGCGGATTCCCAATTTATGCTCCAGCGCGATGGGCCGCACATCGTTGGCCGCACCCGGCGCGCCGGTTTCTTCGGGCAGGCGCTTCGGCACCAGAAACAGGGAAATACCGTGAATGCCCGCCGGCGCGCCGTCGATGCGGGCCAACACCAAATGGACGATGTTCTCCGTCATGGCGTGATCGCCCCAGGAGATGAATATCTTCTGGCCGAAAATGCGGTAACAATCGCCCGCGGGAACCGCGCGGCTGCGAACCCCGGCGAGGTCGGAACCGGCTTGGGGCTCGGTGAGATTCATGGTGCCGGTCCACTCGCCGCTCACCATGCGGTCGAGAAAGCGCGCTTGCAAGTCTTCGCCGCCGTGGGATTCCAGCGCTTCGATGGCGCCCATGCTCAACAAGGGGCAAATGGAAAACCCGAGATTGGCCGCCGCCCACATCTCGGAAACCGCGCAATTGATCGCCTGCGGCAGCCCCATGCCGCCGAAGCGCGGGCTGGCCGAGCAGGCGTTCCAACCGCCTTCGGCGAACTGCCGGTAGGCCGCGGCGTATCCCGCGGTTTCGCGAACCTGTCCATCGATAATGCGCGGCGGGTCGGCTTCGGCGGCGGCATTCAGCGGCGCCAGCACATTCTCGGCGAGTTTCGCGGCCTCTTTCAGAATGGGCGTCACCAATTCCGGGTCGGCTTCTTCAAAGGGCGCTGCGCCGCAAACCGCATCGACTCCCGCCAACTCACGCAGGAAAAAGCGCATTTCCCGCAAAGGCGCCCGGTATGCCATTTCCGTCCCCGCTGCCGTCGTATACCATCCTTCGGCAGCAAGATTGCCGCAAGCGGGGCGCAATAGCAATCGCCGCGCGGACAACGCGGATGACATCGGCAGTTTAGAATGCGAGCATTCGGCGTGAGGCCACGCCGGGTGGTCGTTGGGCGATTTTGGAAACGGGACATGAAAACGCGCATTACCGAATTGCTGGGCATTGAAAATCCGATCATTCAGGGCGGCATGCACTATGTGGGTTTCGCCGAACTCGCGGCGGCGGTTTCGGAAGCCGGCGGGCTTGGCGTCATCACGGCGTTGACGCAAAAAACCCCCGCGGATCTGGCCAATGAGATCGCCCGCGCCCGAGACATGACCGACAAGCCGATCGGTGTCAATTTGACTTTTCTGCCCACAGTCAAAGCCGTGGATTATCCGGCCATCGTCAAAGTCGTGATCGACAGCGGCGTGAAAGTGGTGGAAACCGCGGGCAACAATCCGCAACAGGTGCTGCCGCACTTGAAGGAAGCGGGAATCAAAGTGATCCACAAATGCACTTCTGTGCGCCATGCGCTGAAGGCCCAGCGCATCGGCTGCGATGCCGCCAGCATCGACGGCTTCGAATGCGCCGGCCATCCCGGCGAAGACGATATTCCCAATATGATTCTGCTGCCGCGGGCCGCGGACGAACTCGAAATACCTTTTGTCTCCTCGGGCGGACAGGCGGACGGCCGTTCGCTGGTGGCCTCCCTCGCCATGGGCGCCGACGGCATGAATATGGGTACGCGCTTCATGGCGACCCGCGAGGCGCCGATTCACGACAACGTCAAACAGGCCATCGTCGAGGCCGACGAATTGCAGACGCGCCTGATCATGCGGCCGCTGCGAAACACCGAGCGGGTGTTGACGAACAGGGCGGTGGAAAAACTGCTGGAAAAAGAAAAGCAACTTGGCGGCAAGATCGGTTTCGAGGACATCATGGAGGAAGTGGTCGGCGTCTATCCAAAAGTCATGCTGGATGGCGAAATGGATGCCGGCGCTTGGTCCTGCGGAATGGTTGCCGGCTTGATTGACGATATTCCAACGGTGAAGGAGCTCATCGACCGTATCATGGATCAGGCCGATTCGATTATCCGCCGGCGGCTGGAAGGTTTTCTCGCCGCCTAGTCGCCGCGAATCCGGTCTTTAACAAACGTGAAACCGCGATGAACGAGACAGCGCCCATCCCCACCGCGATTGATGTACTGATCGTCGGCGCCGGCATTTCCGGCATCAGCGCCGCCTGCCATTTGCGCCGGGAGTGCCCGGACAAAGTTTTCACCATTCTCGAAGCCCGGGAAGAAATCGGCGGCACTTGGGATTTGTTCCGCTTTCCGGGCATCCGTTCCGACAGCGATATGCACACCTTCGGCTTCAGTTTCAAACCCTGGACCAACCCAAAGGTAATTTCGGACGCCGAAGACATCCGCGCTTATCTGCGCGAAACCGTCGATGAATATGATTTGCGCGACCGCATCCGCTTCGGATACAAGCTGATCAGCGCAAACTGGAACAGCGCCGCCGCGGCTTGGACCGTGTCGGTGCGCGACTCCCAAGCCGAAGAGTTCACCATCGAAGCGAACTTCCTCTTCATGTGCTGCGGCTACTACGACTACGACGCGGGCTATACGCCGGAACTGCCCGGACTTGAACAGTTTGCCGGGCCGGTGGCGCATCCCCAGCACTGGCCGGAAGCACTTGATTACGCCGGCAAACGCATAGCCGTCATCGGCAGCGGCGCCACGGCGGTGACCTTGGTTCCCGCGTTGGTGAAAAAGGCGGCCCATGTGACGATGGTGCAGCGCTCCCCCAGCTATGTGGTTTCGCGACCGGCCAAGGATGTTCTCGGCAATCTGCTCAATACCGCACTGCCGGTGAAATGGGCCAGCGCCGTCAACCGCTGGCGCTATGTCCGCCTGCAGGATATGGTTTACAAGCGCTCCCGCAAGCAGCCCGAGAAAATCAGAAACTATCTGCTGCGGCGGGTGCGCAAAGTGATGGGTGAAGACTACGATGTCGACAAGCATTTCACGCCAAGCTACGAACCGTGGACCCAGAGGCTCTGCCTGGTGCCCGACAACGATTTGTTTTTGGCGATCAAACAAGGCAAGGCCGAAGTGGTGACCGGCACCATTGAGCGCATCGAAGCGGATTGCCTGCGGATGCGGGACGGCACGCGGGTTGCAGCCGATATTCTGGTCACCGCCACCGGCCTGCGGCTGCAAGTGCTCGGCGGTGCCCGGCTGTTCCGCGACGGTGGGGAAATCGATCCGGCGGATTGCTTCAACTATCACGGCATGATGTTTTCCGGCTTGCCGAATCTGGTCTACACTTTCGGCTACATCAATTCTTCGTGGACTTTGCGCGCCGATCTGAATTCGCGCTATGTCTGCAAGCTGCTCAAGGCCATGGAAGCCAAAGGCGCCCGGCAATGCGTGCCCCTTATGCGCGAGGACGAGCGCGGCCTGCCGGATCTGGACTTCATAGACGACTTCAATCCAGGCTATATGCGCCGCGGCTTGCATTTGTTTCCCAAGCAGAAAACCGAATCACCCTGGCGCAATTCGCAAAACTATCTGGCCGATCGTGAATGGCTAGACAAAAGGCCGATTGAAGACGGGGCGCTTCAGCTGAGTTGAACTCGCATGACCGCCAACCGCCCACATGATCTGACCCGCGGCGATTCGCGGGCGGCGGCACCAACGGAGTTTGATTATGATTTCCAGATTGATCGGCGCATTTTGCGCTTTGTCCTTGGGGTTCGCGCTCGCGGCTTTGCCTGCGGATGCGGATGCCCAAATCACACCGCCGCCGCAGCGCGTCCTCGACCCAGAAGCGGCCATTTCGGTCATCCTGCTCGGCACCGGCGTGCCGCTGCCGAATCCAGATCGGTCGCAGGCCTGCACCGCGGTGATCGCCGCCGACCGGGTATTTCTAGTGGATACCGGGAGCAACTGCTTCGTGCGGCTGAGCGCCGCCGGGATCCGCGATCTGGAAGGCATCTTTTACACCCATTTCCACGCCGATCACTTCAGCGGGCTGGGCGAGATCCTGCTCAATTTCGGTATCGCCGGCATCGATCATTCGATCCCCATCCGCGCCCCCGAGGGGGCGCGGGAAGTGGTCGCGGGCATGGAGGCCGCCTACCGGCTCGATTTGGCCTACCGCATCGCCCACCACAGCGACAAATTCGGCGCGGCCGCGATGCAGCCCACGGTTACGGAACACGAGCCGGGTGTGGTGCTGGATGAAAATGGACTGACGGTGACGATGTTTCCGGTTTGCCACGAGCCCATCGAACCCGCGGTGGGTTACCGCTTTGAATTCCGCGGCAAAAAGGTCGTCATCTCCGGCGATACGAGAATCTGTCCGGCCTACGCCGAAGGCGCTGCGGGTGCGGATTTGCTGGTTAGCGAAGTGGAAAATGCCGCGATGTTTGCTCCGGTAATCGCCTTTGCCAGGGCCGCCGGCAATACCGAGCGGGTGGCAATGATTGAGGAAGGCATGGAATATCACGCCGAATCGCTGGCGCTGGCGCGGATGGCGCGGGACGCCGGCGTGAAAAAGCTCGCGCTGACGCATTTGTTTCCCACTATTCCCGCCACCGACGCGGCGGAAGCGCGTTTCGTCGCAGGCATGAGCGACTACTACGACGGCCCGATCATCGTGGGCCGGGATGGGATGGAGGTTGCGCCCTGAATCCAGATCAGCAGACTACGGGCCGGCGCATCCTTCCCTGAATAACGGATTTCTTTGGAGTCAGCCGCGCGGGTCGGCTTTCAGCTCGCGCTCGAAGCGCTTCAAATTGCGCACGTAGGTTTCCGCGCTCGCGGACAATCCAGATTTTTCTTCGGCTGTCAGTTGCCTCACCACCCGTGCCGGCGAACCAAGCACCAGCGAACCATCCGGGATTTGCTTGCCTTCGGTGATCAAGCTGTTGGCGCCCACCAAGCACTCGCGTCCGATTTCGGCGCCGTTGAGCACCACCGAATTGATGCCGATCAGCGAGTTGTCGCCAATGACGCAGCCGTGCAGCATGACCTTGTGGCCGATGGTGACGTTGCGGCCGATGCGCAGTGGAAAGCCGGGGTCGGTATGCAACACCGACAAATCCTGCACATTGGAGTTTTCGCCGATGCTGATCAGCTCGTTGTCGCCGCGCAGCACCGCGTTGAACCAGACGCTGGCGTTGTTCTCAAGCCGCACTCGACCGACCAGCACCGCGGTCTCCGCCACGAAGCAGTCATCGCCGGCGATTTCGACCGCGGCATCGCCAAGCTTAAAGAGCACGGCCTGAGACCCCCGGCCCAAACAATGGCGGCGACTTACATCTTGCGCTGGCGGCCGCCATAATCAAGCCACCGCCCGCGCTAGACCCAAACGCCCAAAACCGCCATGCTGCCCAAGCCGACCAGCACGAGCACGAATTTCAGCCAGCGGTCTTCGTCGTGTACCGGCATTTCCACATCTTCGTCTCCCGTCAGCACACTGCTGACGAAGCGCGCCCGGCGGTCTTCGATACGGCTCATCTCGCCGCCGATCACGTCCATGATGGCGACATAAATGAAGGTACCCGCGGCAAGCGCATTGAAGATGCCTTCGGCCAGTTCCGCCGCCTCCCCTTCCATAAGGCTGGAAACCGAAGTGCCGAACAGAATGCCCAGCGGCGTCATCAGCACGAAGACGGTCAGAATAGTTCGTAAGTGGCTGGCGCTGAGGCCGGATTTGGAAGCGCTAACCATGAGGGCGAAAGCCGCTGACCCCTTGTGTAGAAAAATGCCCGTCATCACCAGCAGCGAAGCGGTGATTTCCGGCTCAAGCCCGAGAGCGATGCCGGTGATGACGGAATGAATCGACAAAGCCGCGAGCATGATGATGGGATACACCGGCTGGCGGCGATTTTCCTCAGACTCGTCGGCGCCCGCGCCCATCGATTCGAAATACACCCGGTCGATCCACAGCAGCAAGACGATTCCCGCCGCGGCCAACAGCGGCCCCAACTGATATTCAACGAATCCGTCCAAGACTTCCACGGCCTCGGGCAGCAAATGGGTGAAGCCGACACCGAGAAAAATCCCGCCGGCGAGCGCGTTGCCAAGCGAAAAGAATCGCCTGCTCGCCTGCAACCGCTCCGCCAGCAGGGGAACGATGCCGCCGAGTATGGCGACCCCGAGGACGGACAATGCGGCGACGATCTTGAGCACCAGAAGGGAAATCATGCGGCGTTGCTCCAGTTTTTCAGCAGCCGCTATAGACTACATCAATATTCAAATCGAATCCCAGCCATGATGCCGCGACCCGGCCCGGGGGCGTAGTTCTTGACTATCGACACGTGGTTGCGGATTTCCTCATCGAGCAGATTGCTGCCCCGCAGAAACGCCGTCAAACTCGAGTCCCGGCCCGTATCCCACCGATAGTCGGCATACACGGACAGCAGCGTATAGCCGTCCGTGGGCAGCTCGAGCGCGGCGACATCGTTCTGCTCCCGCACGCGGGTCAGATGCAAATGGACGCTCCAATGATCGCCGATCCACTCAAGGTCGGCGCCGACCTTGGCGGCGGGAATGCGCGGCACATTGCCACCGGCATCGAATTCGGCGTTCACCAGATCACCGAACAATCCCAGTCCGAGCGCTGAGTTGTCCCATTCCATCAAATTGAAGGCGACTTCACCTTCGATGCCGACGAACCGGGCATCGCGCGCGAAGTATGAGGCGATCAGCTGTTCCTCAAATTCCTCACCGGTCAGATCGAGAAATATGTAGTTGTCGATTTGGTTGTAATAGGCGCTGATTTCGCCAGTTGCGAAGCCGCCATATCGACGATAGCCGATTTCCAGATTGGTCGATGTTTCCGTTTCCAGGCCTGGATTGCCGATCTCGAACCACGTGGTGGCCGGATGCAGCACCAGGTCCTTGTTATCGGCGTAGGCAGCGCAGGTCGCGGTGGAGACATTGGAGTACAACTCTTCCACCGTCGGCGTGCGCTGCGAGCGGGCCACGCTAAGCAAGCCATTGGCGTTCTCGCCGATATCGCGCAGCAGACTGCCGCTGACGCTGGCCGAGTTGCCGCTGGATTCGCAGCCGCCGTTCGGATCAACACGGTTGTCTTCGAAGCGGACTCCAATCTCGCCGCTCCAATCGCCGGCGCTGTAGCGCTCTACACCGAAGATCCCCAGGGAGTTGATATCCGACCGAGGGATGAACGCCTCTTCGCCGAGGGCGCTGAATTCGGTATCGGAGTACTGCAATCCCCAAACGCCGGTCCAATTGCCAACTGGCGCGTGCGTCAAACTGAAGCGGCCTTCGCCGCCTTTGTTCTCATAGAGGGTTCCCACCACGCTGCCGCCATCGGTGAAGAACTCGAGTTCGTCGTGGGTGTAATCGCTGAAGCCCATCGTGCCGCGAAGACTCTCGAAGAATCCATCGTCGAACCGCAGTTCACCTTCGATATCGTAACGGGACTTCTCCATGTCGATGCGGACGAAATCCACCTCGCCGTGGGCATCGCCATGATCATCTTCGTCGTGATGGTCGTCGTCGTCGTGGTGGTCGTCCTCGTCGTGGTGGTCGTCCTCATGGCCGTGTTCGTCTTCGCCGTGGACATGGACGTGAACACCCATCGGCAGGCCGTAGTCGCGGCGCAGTTCACTTACGGCAAAACCCAGGAAACCGCGCTCGCCGACGAATGAAAAGCCAAAGTTGACATCGCTGGACTCGGCATCGGAATTGCCGATGTAGCCGTAGGTGTTATCGACTTCCTCGTCGTGATGGTCATCTTCATCGTGGTGGTCGTCCTCGTCGTGGTGATCGTGGTCGCCATGGATCAATTCCTCCAGCGCTTCGACTGCCGCCTCGTCGATGGCGTAGCCATTGATCCCGATATTGTTGTTGCTGCCGGCGACCGCGTCGAAATGAAACGCGACATTGCCCAAGGCGGCATCGAACTGCACCAAAGACTCATTGCGGTCGCCCGCGGTATCGTGGGTTTGTTCGAGGACAATAGAGGGCCGGTCGGGAAGGAATTCCGGCACCCGGTTATCGATGACATTGACGATGCCGCTGATGGCGCCGCTGCCGTAGAGTAGGGTCGAAGGGCCGCGAACCACTTCCAGCCGTTGGGCGATTCTGGCGTTCACCGCGTGGGCATGGTCTTGACTGGCGGTGGATACATCGACCACGCCGATACCGTTTTGCAACACTTTCACGCGGTTGCCGGTTTGGCCGCGGATTACCGGCTGCCCCACTCCAGGGCCGAAGGAAGCGCTGGCCATGCCGATTTCATTTTTCAGCGTTTCGCCAAGGCTGTTGCCGATCCTCGCGCGCAATTCCTCGCCGGAAAGCAGCACCACCGGCGACATGGTTTGCGCCTTTGATTGCTGGAAAGGCGCACTGACCACAATCTCTTGAATTCCCTGCTCCTGCGGATCTGCGCTCTCGGACGTTTGCGCCGCCGCGCCGCCGGCAAAGCCGGCCGTTACCGCCAATCCGACGGCGATCGAACATTTTGTACGTTGAATATTCATTGCATACTCCAAACAATTTAACTGACGAACGGGTATTCGCCGCTTCGGTCGAATAGACAGCGGCACCGGCGCGATCAATGCGCGGCACAGCAACGAAGCGGTTAAACGGCTAGGTCAGCAAACGCTTGGAGGCGATCTCGAACGGGGTTCCAGCGGGGGTGGGAATGGCGATTCCGCGGCGGGGTCGATCCATTGGCGGCGAACCGGAGCTACGGCAAGCCAGGCGAATTCGTCCCCGGCGATATCGGTTTTCGAGCCGGTTTTCAGGCAGATGCCGCAATCGTGGTGGAATGTCAGCCGCCCTTCTTCTTCACGTCCCTCCGACTCGGTGTGGATATGCGTAAGCGCCGTGCTTTGCGCGAGCAATACGCACAGGCCAACTATCGTCGCCAGCAGCAGCGATGGCAGCCGGCCCAAGGCCGCGGCCTGAGAGCCGCGGCACTGCCGGGTGGCTGGAATCAGATCGTTCATGAAGAACATTCGCCGGCTGTTCTCAATACTCGAATCGAACGCCGATCAGGAAGCCGCGGCCGGGGTCGGGGGCGTAGTTCTTCAACAGCGACGCATGGTTGCGGATTTCCTCATCGAGCAGATTTTCGCCGCGCAGAAAAACCGACAGTTCGCTGTCCGCGCCCATACCCCATTGGTAGTCGGCATAAAACGACAACAAGGTATAGGCATTCATCGGCAATTCCAGCTCGGCGACATCGTCCTGTTCCTGGACGCGGACAAGACGCAGGTTGGCACTCCAGGCATCGCCTCTCCAGTCGAGGTCGGCGCCCAATTTCGCGGCGGGAATCCGCGGCACATTGCCGCCGCTGTCGAATTCCGCGTTCACCAAATCGCCGAACAAGCCCAACTCCAGCGATGACGAGCCCATATCCATCAGCGGGAAGGAAACTTCACCTTCGACTCCGACAAAGCGGGCATCCCTGGCCCGATATTGGGCGATCCGCTGCTCCTCGAATTCCTCGCTCGTGAGATCGAGGAAAATAAAATCGTCGATTTGGTTGTAATAGGCGTTCAACTCAATGTTGATATTGTCGCCGAACCGACGATAGCCCAGTTCCAAATTGGCGGCGCTCTCCTCTTCGAGAGTTGGATCGCCGATTTCCAGCAGATTGGTCGCGGCGTGCAGCACCAGCAATTCATCGTCGTCTTCACGGGCGCAGCTCGCCATGGAAATATTGGAATAGAGCTCTTCCACCGTCGGCGCCCGTTGCGAACGGGAAGCGCTGAGGGCCAGATTGGAATCATCGTCCAAGTTGTAAAGCAGGCGGCCGCTGATGTTCGCGGTGTCGTTATTGCTGACGCAACCTCCATCGGGATCAACGCTGTTGTCTTCGAAGCGAAGGCCGATTTCGCCGGTCCAATTGCCGGCGACGTAGCGTTCGACGGCGAAGAGCGCCACCGAATTCACGTCGGATTGGGGAATGAAAGCTTCCTCGCCGATCGCGCTGAACTTGCTGTCGGAAAATTGCAAGCCCACGACACCGCTCCAGTTGGCGATGGGAACATGGGTCAGCGTGAAATGGCCTTCGGTGCCGTCGTTCGAGTAGCGGGTGCCAACTTCCCTGCCGCCGTCGGCGAAATATTCGACTTCATCATGGAAATACTCGGAAAAACCGATCTCGCCGCGGATGCTCTCCACCAGACCGGAATCCGGCCGGTACTCGCTTTTCAAGTCGTAGCGGGTTTTTTCCATGTCGATGCGGACAAACTCGACTTCTTCCGCGTGTTCGTCATGGCCTTCGTCATGATCATCTTCGTGGTGTTCCTCTTCATCATGATGTTCATCCTCGTCATGATGCTCTTCTTCGCCGTGGGCGTGGGTATGGACACCCAACGGCAGGCCGGTGTCCCTGTCGACTTCGCTGACGGAAAAACCAAAGAAACCATTGTCGCCGACGAAGGAAAATCCGAGATTGCCGCCTCGGGATTCGCCATCCGAATTGCCGATGTAGCCCAGCGTGTTTTCCAACTCTTCAGCGCCGTGCTCATCATCGTGGTGTTCGTCTTCGTGATGTTCGTCCTCATGGTGCTCTTCGTCGTGGTGCTCTTCGCCGAGATGTTCGAGAATCAATTCCTCTTCGGCTTCGATGGCGGCCTCGTCAATGGCGTATCCATCGATTTCGAAATTGCCGTTCTTGCTCGTGAAAGCACCGATATGGAATGCCACATTGCCCGCTCCGCCGTCGATGCGCAGCGTTGTTTCATCCTGGGAACTGACGGTATTGTGGCTTTGCTGGATGATGAAAGCGGCCTGTTCCGGCATGTTTTCCGGGATGCGATTGTCGATCACGTTGACCACGCCGCCTATCGCGCCGCTGCCGTACAGCAGCGCCGCCGGGCCGCGCAGGACTTCGAGACGCTCGGCGAGCGCGAGATTCACCGCGTGGGGATGATCCGGGCTGACGATAGCGGCGTCATGGACACCGACGCCGTCTTGCAAAATCTTCACCCGGTTGGCGGACTGGCCGCGGATGATGGGTCGTCCCACTCCGGTGCCGAACGAGTCATTCGCCACGCCGATTTGCGATTTCAGCGTGTCGCCGAGGTTGCCGCCAATTCGCCGGCGCAATTCTTCACCGACCAAAATATCGGCGGCCAAGGCATCCTCCGCGACCGATTGCTCGAACGGAGCGGAAACGAGAATCTCTTGAATTCGGTCGCCGCCGTCATCCGCCGCCTGCGCCCGAGCGCCGTTGACGCAGCCCAGCGCCACCGCCAAGCCGACTGCGACTGATATTTTTTTCTTTTTTCCAAATTTGCTGTTCAGCCGATTTCGAATTTGCATTCCCCACTCCAAAACTGGTTGACTGCGCAAAATTCACCGCTCCGCCGCCCCATCGGCTTGCAAACCGATGGGGGACAGGCAGCCCTCCGGCGAATGCGCCGGGGTCAGTCAGGTTTTGGGAGGTGCCCGGGCCCGAGCCTCGAACCACGGTTGGGCCGGCGCAAGCGCCAAGGAGTCGCACTGATCGAGTCGACTCGGCGGCGGGGAAAAAATGCTTCGATTATCAACCGCGGCATCGGACAACGCGCCCGATGCGAGGCATATTCCACAGCTGGAGGAAAACTCCGCGCTGGTCGCTTCTTGTTGTCCCTGTTCCTGGTGGTCGTGGGCCGGCGCCGCGCTTTGCGCGAACAGCAGACAAATAAGCGCGGCCAGGGACAGGATCCAGTCCCGGCTTCCGCAGCCGAACTTTATTGTTTGCATACGATCCACATCCGCATGCGCCCCGAGTGGCGCTCCGACGGCCCAGTCAGTCGTGCCCAAGGGTCTATTATCAGTCCAAGAAGCGAATCCAGTCAAGCCAAACCGGATGGGCGACGGCGGTGCTCCCGCCTACAACGGGCTCATCGGCTCGGTTCCGTCCCCCGGGGGTCGCTCGGCGGCAACCTGGCGGGATGGGGCAAAGCGGAAAACGGCTGCGGCTCCAGTCGATTGTCGCCGGCGTACTCCGGCATCGGCACCCGGTGGACATTCAAAGTCATGGCCGCCAAGCTGTAGTAACCGACCACCGCAGTGAGTTCAACCAACGCCGCCGCGCCGACGCGCCCATGCAGCGCCTGATAGGCATCGTCAGCGACTTGGCCGAATTCGAGCAATTGGCGGACGAATTCGTAGACCAGCATCTCGGTTCCTGCGGCCAAGCGCGGCGGCTCGCCGCGGCGAATCGCTTCGATGATATCCGGGGCCAAGCCCTCCTTGGCCGCGATGGACGCGTGAATCGCCCATTCCACCTGGGAATTCCAATAACGCGCCACGCTGACGATGGCGAGCTCGCGCAGCCGCTGAGGCAATTCGCCGTCGAAGCGCACACACTCCCCGAAAGCACTCCAACACTCGGCGAGTTCCGGGGAGTGCAGTGCCGCGCGCAGGGGGCCGGCCAAGTGTCCGCGCCGCCCCCGCTCAATCTTGTCCCGGACTTTTTGTTGCGCTTCGCTCAGCTTGCCGTCATCGGCCATGGGTATGCGAGGTGGCGAGTTCCGCTTGGTCATCGCTCGCGCCCCGCTGGAATGACGCTGGAGAAAATCCAGCAGCACTCGGTTGAACGGCTCGTATTGTTCCCAGTACACCGAATGTCCCGCTTCGGCAAACACCGCAATCTCGGGATTGGCCCAGTACCGCGCGTAGGCCCGCAGGCGCGGCGGCGGCATGTACAGATCGGCATCGCCGGTGAACAGCAGCACCGGTGCCGCGATTCCCGCGATGGAATCTGGAGTGATCCGGTTGATCATCGGCAGCGGCGGTCGCTCGGCACCCAGCCGCGCCTTGGCCTCCAGTTCGCGCCAAAGCAGGACTCCCTTTGGATAGGCGGCGCGGTAGGAAGGCCCGAGTTCGGTTATCCAGCGCGGCAATTCCCGCAGTGAATCCGGCAGCAAGTCCGCTGACGCGGCATCCCATGCGGTGTCGCCCGGCTTGCCGATGGTGCAGCCGATGGCGAGGCTCAACACTCGCCGCGGCCAGGACAGCGCGAAGTCCGGCAGGATATCCGCACCGGCCGCAAGCCCGAGCAAATGCGTCCGCTTGATGCCCAAATGATCGATCAGCCAGCGCAGATCGTCGGCGCCGGTTCCAGGATGTTCCGCGACGGCGGGATCCGAGCCGGCGTGGCCGCGGCGGGAATAAGCCACCACCCGGTAGCCGGCGGCGGCCAGCGCCGGCTGCTGATAAACCCAATTCAGCGCGCTGGCGCTGTGGGGATGCGCCAGCACCACCGCGTCGCCGGCGCCGCCGGTATCCCAATACCAAATGCGACCGCCACCGACATCGAGCAGACCTTCCGCGGCGGGAACCTGCGGCGGCGGTTGGGACCAATGGGTTTGGGACTCCACAGTCCGCATTGCCAACGTATTCATCATTGATTACGACTTGCTTTCCGATTCGGTGATACTACAATGCGCGCTTCGATTTCAGACCGGAGGTGGGAATGCGTCGAATCCGTATCGGCATGATGGGACTGGGCCACATCGGCAGGCAGATATTCAAGCTTGCGCTGGGGGATGAAAGTTTCGATGTGGTCGCCGTGTCGGATATAGGCCGCCCGGATATATTACGCCATCTGCTGGACAAGGAAATGGGCCGCGGTTGCGGAGTGCGGCTGGAGGATAATTATCTGGTCGGCGAAAACTCGCGCGCGAGGTTGCTGTCGGCGGAAAAACCCGGCGAAATTCCCTGGGACGTCTTCGGAGTCGATTGCGTGATCGACGCCACCGGCCGCTTCCGCTCCCGCGCCGAACTCGCGCCCCATCTGGCGAGCGGCGCGGCACGGGTTGTTACTTCCATGCTGCCGGTGGATGAAATCGACCGCGTGGTGTTGCGCGGTGTCAATCACCAACAAATCGAGCGCAGCGACCGCATCGTCTCCGCCGGTTCGGCTTCCACCACCGCCACCGCCCTGGCCTTGCAAGTGCTGTTGGAGCGGTACGGCATCGAGCACGCCTCGATGACTTCGGTCCACGCCTACACCAGCGATCAAAGCCTGCAGGACTACGCGGGCGCGGACTTCCGCCGCAGCCGTTCGGGCGCGCGCAACATCATTCCCAACGATGCGCCAGCCCTGCGCTGGATTCAGGAATTGCTGCCGCAGTTGCGCGGGCGGATGACCGCCTACGCCCTGAATGTTCCGGTGCAAGTCGGCTCGATGCTCGATATCACTGTTTCGTTGCGCGACCATGGCGTAGATATCGACGAAGTCCGCAAATTGTATAGCGAGGCGGCGCGGGCGCAGCCGGACTTGGTCGAAGTCACCGAAGATCCGATTGTGTCGTCGGATGTCCGCGCCTGCGGCGCTGCGCTGCTGGTGGATCTGAAAGGCTCGATGCCGGCCGGCTCGCGGATGCTGAAGATTTTGGCGTGGCATGAATCCCTCGGCCATGCCCGGGGGATACTTGGCGTTATCCGCGCCTATTCGCAACTCGACTCTCAACTCGACAGGGAGGCCGCGCAATGAGAATCGCTATCAATGGTTTCGGCCGCATCGGCCGCGCCGTGTTCCGCATCGCCGAATTTCAGCCGGAACTGGAAATCGTCGCCATCAACGATTTGTTCGACGACGAGGCGCTGCGCTATCTGTTGAATTACGACACGGTAATGGGCCGTTTTCCGGGCGACGTGAGCATCGAAAACTCGGTGGAAACCTCGGAATTGGTCACACTGCGCACCCGCGCCCGGATGCTCAAAGAGAGAAACCCGACGCAACTGCCGTGGAAAGCGCTGGAAGTCGACGCCGTGGTCGAATCCACCGGTGTCTTCCGCAGCCGCGAACAAGTCGGCATGCACTTGGCTGCGGGCGCGCGGCGCGCTTTGCTTACAGTGCCGGCGAAAGACGCCATCGATTACACAGTGGTGATGGGCGTCAACGAAGACGGCCTCGAACCCGGACACCGCATCGTCTCCAATGCCAGCTGCACCACCAATTGCCTGGCGCCGCTGGCGAAAGTGCTGCACGATGCCTTCGGCATCCGCGAGGGCATCATCAACACCGTGCATGCCTATACCAACGACCAGAGCCTAGCAGATGTGCCGCATTCCGACTGGCGACGCTCCCGGGCCGCGGCGGAAAACATCATTCCCACTTCCACCGGCGCCGCCAAAGCGGTCGGCGAAGTATTGCCCGAACTGAAAGGCCGTCTCGACGGCATCGCCTCGCGGGTTCCCGTACCCGATGGTTCGGTGGTGGATTTGTTCGCCGAACTCGAGCGCGAAGTCACCCGCGATGAAGTCAACCATGTGCTGCGCGATGCCGCGGCGGTCGAATCCATGAGTGGAGTGCTCGAATACACCGAAGAGCCGGTGGTGTCATCGGATATCATCGGTAATCCGCATTCGTCGATTTTCGACGCCAGCTTCACCCAAGTCGGCGGCGGCCGCTTCCTCAAAGCCCTGAGCTGGTATGACAATGAATGGGGCTACTCCAACCGCGTCTGCGATGTCCTCCGCCTTATGGCGACCCAAGACTGAAAGTCCCGCGGACCTGCGGAGCGCCCCGTCTGACAAATCGGAGCGCCGGTTGCCGCTGAGGGCGGGGTGGCGGATAATCCGGGGCATGGCCGTGCATCCCGAATCCAAACCGACCGGGCGGCGCGCCGGCCAAGGCATGCTGATCGTGGCATTCGCGCTGGGGCTGGCGGCTCTGACCGGCGTTTTCAACGAGTGGCTGGAACGCCAAGCCAATCCCAACCGCAGCCTGCAGGGTTTGGTGGCGCCGGATGGGGCGCGCGAGGTCGTTCTGGAGCGCAATCGCCAAGGGCATTATGTCGCCAGCGGCGAGATCAATGGCTTACCGGTAATCTTTCTGCTCGATACCGGCGCCACCGAGGTCGCCATCCCCGACCATGTGGCGCGGGCGGCGGGCCTGCGCCGCGGCCACCCGGGCCGCGCCGCCACCGCCAACGGCACGGTCACGGTGTACGCCACACAAATCGACGAGCTGCTCATCGGCAATATCCTGCTGCGCGATCTGTCGGCGAGCATCACGCCGAGCATGGGCGGCGATACGATTCTGCTCGGCATGAGCGCCTTGCAGCGCATCGACTTCTCCCAGAGTGGCACCCGGCTCACCCTGCGCCAACCCGCCGCGACAATTCCGCGGGAAGCGCCACAACCCATTTGATCAGCATCGAGATACCGCGGTGAATTCCGCCCCGCATTCGATGCCAAGCGATCTTGCCGAACAGGTGGGGCGCGCGCTGAGCGAGGATATCGGCACGGGCGATATCACCGCCGCCCTGCTGAATGAAAACGCCGCCGCCACGGGGCGCTGCATCGCGCGGCAGGCAACTGTGCTTTGCGGCCAGCCTTGGGTCGATGAGGTCTATCGGCGATTCGAAGCGGATTTGATTCCGGTCTGGCGCTTCGACGAGGGAGACAGCGTCGCCGCCGGTGCGGTGCTGTATACGATCGAAGGCAATAGCCGCGCACTGCTGACGGCGGAAAGAACCGCGCTCAATTTTCTGCAATTGCTCTGCGGCATCGCCGCCCGCAGCCGGGAACTGGCCGCCGCGGTCGCGCATGCCGATTGCCGCCTGCTCGATACCCGCAAGACGCTGCCGGGCCTGCGGAGCGCGCAGAAGTACGCGGTCCGCGTCGGCGGCTGCCACAATCACCGCATGGGGCTGTACGACGCTTTCCTGATCAAGGAAAATCATATCCGCGCCGCCGGCGGCATCGCCCAAGCCGCAGCCGCGGCGCGCCGCCTGCATCCGGGCAGGCGGGTGGAAATCGAAGTCCGGAACGAGCGGGAATTGACCGCGGCCATCGAAGCGGGGGCCGATGTCGTGCTGTTGGACAACTTCAGCATCGACGGGATTCGCCAAGCGGTGGCTCGCACCCGCGGCCGCTGCGAATTGGAAGCCTCCGGCGGCATCGATACCGACACACTGGTGGAGTACGCCGAAACCGGCGTGGACCGAATATCGCTGGGCATCCTGACCAAACACTGCCGCGCCGCCGAATTGTCCTTTCTGCTCGACTGACCGGCCAGCCCAGGAACGACCCCCGGTTCAGGCAATTGCTTGTTGTGTTCGGAATCCGAAGGTGTAGACTGTATTCCACTCGGCGACTTGACAAAAAATCGCCTAGCGGCGGATTTGTCTTGGTCGCCGGATTGAGCACGGGAGGCGACGCAAAGCAAGGGGAAAAATATGAACCGCGAATCCCACCACGGCGCAATTTCAGAGCGGTCGGCTTCGTTTGCGCGCGCAGCGCGCGGGGGAAGCCGGACTTGGCGCGGACGCCGGCTGGCGCTGGACCTGTTCCCGACGGGAATGTTCGCGTTGTTGCTGGCCCCAACTCTGTTGGCGCCGGGGGCGGCGGCCCATGTGGGGAATTTGGATCAGAACGGCGGCCACTACTACGGCCGCTCCTATCACTGCCATATGCCGGGCTGCGTCTATCCCGACACCTTCACCCGCGTCGGTTCGGAACGGATGGCGAGCAATCGCCGCGCGCGGGAACGCTTTTTCAATACCGACGACTGGAATTTCGAATTGGATTTCGACGGCGATTGCCAGTCTACCCGCCAGGAGGTGCTGATTCTGACCAGCCGGGTGCCGGTGCGCTTCACCAATCCACGCAATTGCGTGGTGCGCACCGGTGAATGGATTGATGAGTACACCGGCGAAACCCACGAAGTCGCCATGCGGCTTGATGTCGATCACGTCATTCCGCTGATGTACGCCCACACCCACGGCGGCGACCGCTGGTCGCCGCAGACCAAGCTGCAATTCGCCAACGACCCGCTGAACATCATGCTGGTGGAGCGCGCCCAAGTCCGCCGCAAGCGGGACCGCGGCCCAAGCCGCTATTTGCCGCGGGAAGAGTTCCAGTGCGAATACGTCCGGCTGTGGGAAGCCATCGCGGAGAAATACGATCTATTCATCGAAAACCGCGACCGCAACGCCATCGACGAAATCCTGCAAGACTGTCCGGGTTGACAGCTGGCGGAGGAAAGCGGCCGTTACTCGCGGAAGGCGGGGTTTTCCAGGGCCCGCCGGTAGAGGCGCAGCGTCAGCGGCGAAAGCAGCATAATCGGCACACCGAACAGCAGCGGTATCACCGCGATGCTGTAGCGCACATTCTCCGCGCCGAAAACCGAATCGTTCAAAAAACCCACCAAACTCGGCCCGAGAAAAAGCCCGGCCAAGCTGATGGACATGTAGTAAAGCGCGATGGTCTGGGCGCGGATGCCCTGGGGAATAATCTTCAACAGGGCCGTCACTCCCACCGCGGAAATGAAGGCACCGCCGATGGTGGAGGCCGAAATCACGAGGAACGCCGCGATATCGTTACCGAGCAAAGGCCCGACGACCGCCGGCGGCACTGACAGAAACAAGCCGAGGATGGCGATGCGCATGGGCGCGTCGGCGGCGCCCCGGGCGCTGAAATAATCCGACAGCCAGCCAGCGAACAACACCGAAAGCGGCCCGATCACGATCAGCAATAGGCCGTCGTAGAGCGCGAAAACCTCCACCGGCCAATCGAAAGTGCGGTCGAACATCACCGCCAGCCAGCCTTGGCTGTAGGCGACGATGGTCATGTAGCAGAATATGCTGACGAAGCAGCCGTAGGTGAGGCCGTGGCGGGCGACATGGCGGAACATATGGCCGAGATGTTGGTGGGAACGCTTGGCGGGGGCACTGATTCGCGCCGGTTCGCGCATCAGGAAAAACGGCACCGCCAGCAGCAGCCCCGGCAAGCCGGCCGCCAGGAAGGCGATGCGCCAGGGCGATAGTTCGCCCACCACGGGCAAAACCAAGCTGCCCGTGGTATTGGTCCAAGTCAGCACGGCGGCGCCGAGCAGCGCGGCCAGCGCGGCACCGAGGGACAGCGCGCTGGAATACAGCGCGATGGGTTTGCCGCGCTTTTCTTCGGGAAAGGAATCGGCGATCAGCGACATCGCGCAGGGGCTGAGCGCCGCCTCGCCGACACCCACCGAGACGCGCGCGATCAGCATCTGGACAAAGCCGCGCGCCAGCCCGGACGCCGCGGTGGCCAAAGTCCAAATTGAGATTCCGGCGGCGACGATCCAGGTTCGCCGCGAGCGGTCCGCCAGATAACCCAGCGGCAGACCGATGGTGGCGTAGAAAATGCCGAAGGCGGGGCCGAGCAGGATGCCTATCTGGAAATCGCTCAGGCCGAGGTCGGCTTTGATGGGATCGATCAGCAGGGAAAGGATGTAGCGGTCAACGAAGGAAACGACATAGGCGACGGTCAGCAACGACACCAGCAGCCAAGCGCGGGCGGGCGAAGGGTGAGACGGTGGCCTGGCCGCGGTCGCCAGCCTGCCTTGCTGCATTTCCATCGGACCGGCCTGCGTTGCGCTTTCGCCGCGGAATCCTGGCGGACAGCCCCCGGGTGCGGCGCCCCTCCCTCTGGAGCCGCCAACACCAGCTTGGTGCGACCCTTGCCGTTCAGTCCGGCGCGGCCGCGGTGATTTTGTAAATCACCACCAGATTGCCGTCGGCGTCGAGAATGCCGATCTCCCGACCGACGCGACCGTCGTGGGTTAGCAATCGCTCTTCGGGAAAAACTTCGTAGCCGCCGGCACGGGCGCGGGCCATCACCGCGTCAGGATCGTCTACATGCAGCACAATAGTGGAACGTCGCGGTTCGGGCAAGCGCTCGAGTCCCGCCACTTCGGTCAGCCCCATCACCCGGGGCTGGCTTGGCGTGCTCAGGGCGACGAAGCCGATAGGCTTGGAACGGTCGAGACCGAATACGATGTGGGAATAACTCGTCTCCCGCGGTGATTTGCGGAAGGCCAGTTCCAAACCCAGCACATCGACATAGAAGCGCAGAGCGGCTTCCAGGTCGGAGACCAGAAAATTGGCGCGCTGGAAGCGGATGCTCAAGGTGACTCGCCGGCGGCGCCGGATGGCTGCTCAATGCGCAACACTTGATTGCATTCGAAAAAATGGCCGTCGGGGTCGAACAGGGCGGATCCTTTCAAGTGGCGGATTTGACCGCCGGCGCCGGTGACCGTGAAGCGCCGCTCGCGGGTTTTGACCCGGGTGCCGAGGGCTTCGGCACGGCGGGCGAGTTCCACGGCATCGTCGGTTTCGATGACGAAAACCGGCGCGCCCCAGCCCACGGCGTAATCGATTTCCGGCGCGGGTCGGGGCGGATCAATCCACTGCAACAGGCCGATCATGCCGATCTTGTCGTGTTCGGCCCGCATGATGACGAGATGGGTGCGGTCACCCGGGGAACCCGCGGCGATGCCCTCCCCCGACAGCACGTATTCGGTATCGAGCCAGACCGTCATCCCCAGCACATATTCGTACCAGCGCACGCTCACCGCCACATCCCTGACGGTGAGCGTGGTGCGCTTTATGATGCTGCGCACGTGTCGCTCCCCCGACTGTTCCCCCATCTTTATACCCGCTCACTCGCCGTCCGCGACCAACATCAGAACCGGTAGCTCAGTTCAAGTCCAATTTGCCTTTCCCGCCGCGGCAGGGCGAAAAAGGCGCGGGGCGTGCCTCGGTCCGCCCTTCCCCGTGGTGCGACATTCAGCGAGGAGAAAGTGAAGAAGGGCGATTGCAGCCAGCGGGTGGCGAGAATCGCCGAGTCCTCATTGGTCAGGTTGCGGCCGAGCAAGGCCACGGTCCAGTCTTCGCCCTCCAGGCCCAGGCGCGCGCCTACCAGCGTCGCCGCCCCGGCGTAGGATAATTGATGCAACTGGGTGTAGCGCTTCGATTCGTAGCTGACATTGAAATTGGCGAAGAAGTTCATGCCGTCGGACAGCGGCTGGGAAAAATCCAGGTAGGCGCTGGCCTGATGCTTCGAACCCATGGGAAATTGATTCCCCGCCACCGAGCAATCGCCCATGCCGTTGGGATTGAACGAAGTGGCCGGATCCCCATTGAATTTGCCGCCACCGCTGGTGAGGGTCCATTGAAACTCGTCGCAGCCGCTGGTGAATTCCGAGTCCGCCAAGGCGTAGGTAACGCCGGCCCGAACGTTGTCGCTCAATTGCGCGAGCAAGTCCACTTCGACGCCCCGGACTTCGCCGTCGGCTTGGTTGGTGACGATGGAGTTCAGCGCGCCGGTGGGGTCGGCCACCGGCGTGGTGAGTTGATACTTGCTGATGTCGGACCAGAACAGCGCCAGATTCAGCTGCGCGCGGCCGTCGAACAAGGTCGATTTGATACCGCCTTCAAAGTTTTTCGACTCTTCCTCGTCGTAGAAGGGGCGACCGGTGACATCGCCGTCGTTGCCGTTTAGTCCGCCGGGCTTGATGCCCTCGGAATAGATGCCGTAGAGCAGGCTGTCGTCGGTCATTTGGTAATCGACCGTGAGCCTGGGCGCCAGACTGGTGAAGCTCTGGGCGCCGCTGAAATCGATCATGCCCTGGGCATTGATGTCTTCCTGCGATTTCTCCTCATCTGCATAGCGCAGTTCAAGGGTGCCGGACAGGCGGTCGGAAAAATCCCAACCCACGGAACCAAACACCGCGAAATTGGTGATGTAGTTGTCGATGCCATCCGGTGTCAGGCCGCCGCCCGGCACGATATCCATCTGGTCGTCTTCCAGGTCGTAGTAAAAGGTACCGACGCTCCAGCGCAGCGGGGCGTCGGCGGCCGAATCCAAGCGCAGTTCATAGGCATCTTCGGTGAATTCGCGGATGCCGGAAATCGAGAAAAACGCCTCGGGCCCGAGGAAAAAATTGGTCGGACCGTGATCCGAGTCGGAGCCGGTTTTCAAATCTTCGTTGCGCCGGGAGACTTGGAAGGTCAAGGTATTGCCACCATCGAAATCGTAGGACGCCGACATCGCATAGACATTCAAATCGCGCTTGACACCGCTGAAGGCGACGCCTTGGCCGAGGGAATAGACGTTGCCGAAGAAGGTGCTGCCGGGGTTGATGCCGGGCAGCACATTGGCCACGCCGTCAGCGTCGGGGCCGTCATTGAGGCGGATGGGCCCGGGCTGGATTTCACCGCAGTAATACTGGTTGCCATTGCGGCTCTCGACCAAAGGCCAGAACGCCAGCGAGCGGAATCCGGGATAGCAATTGTTCTCGGTCGCCGACTGCAGAAAAAACGGGCGGGTGCCGTCCTCGTCTTCCTGCACCTGCACACGGCCGGTGACGGAAAGGGCTTCGGTCGGCGTCCAATCGAGTGTGATATTGATCGAATCGCTGCTTTCTTGGCCGACGGGCTGCTCGGTTACTTCGTTGGTCCATTGGCCGTCGAATTCGTATTGTCGCACCGCGGCCCGCACGGCGAGCACGCCGTCGATAAGTTGGCCGCCGATGCTGCCGAGGACTTCCTGCTCGCCATCGCCGAGGCCGCGAACCCGCACATTGCCCGCCAATTCCTGGCCTGGCCCGGCGGTGACGAAGTTGATCGCCCCGGAGTAGGTGTTGCGACCGTAGAGCGCGCTTTGCGGCCCCTTGATCACCTCGACCCGCTCCAGATTCGACATGTCGAGGGACTGGATGTCGCCGGCGTAATAAATGCCGTCAACAAAATAGGCAACACCGCTTTCCACGCCGAATTGCACCCGGGCGAGAATATTGCCTTGGCCGCGGATCACCGGACGTTCGGTGGAACGGCCGAAGGCGGTGGAAAAACTCAGTCCCGGCGTAAAGCGGGCGATGTCGCTGACGCCGTTGATATCGAGCTGCTCGATCGAGTTGGCGGTGAACGCCGATACCGTTACCGGCGCTTCATTCAAGCTTTCCTCGACCTTGCGGGCGGTTACGGTAATCTCTTCGATCAGGCTGTCTTGAGCGAGCGCCGAACCGCTGAACGCGGTGCCGGACGCGAGCGCAATCGACAGAAACAAGCGGGAATGTGGGAAGCGTTGCATGATTCTGAGCCTCGATAAAATGGAATTTGAGCGGTATATAGCATATTCATATATCTTTAGGCAAACATTTTTTTGCTATATTGTGCCCGAGCGCGACGACCGGTTCGGCAAAATCGGCAGCGACGCCCATCCCCCTCAGCGACAGTGTGACTAAACAATGAAAAAACCCCGGCAGATGCTATTTTCCCGCAGGCGTTTTCTAGCCGGCGCGGTGGCGACGGCCGCCGGGGCCGCGCTGCCGGCGGCAGCTTGGGCACAGCGCCGCAAAGTGGCGGTTGTCGGCGCCGGACTCGCGGGCCTGCACGCGGCGGTGCGTTTGCGGGACGCGGGCTTTGAGGTGGTCGTGATCGAAGGCCGCGACCGCGTTGGCGGGCGCGTCTGGACCTTGGACGATGTGCCCGGGCAACCCGATACCGGCGGCAGCCAGCTCGCCACCAACTACCGGCTGATGATCGGTGCCGCCGAACGGGCCGGCGTCGAATTGACGGCCGCTGAACCCCGCGGCGCATTTCCAACAAGTTATTTGATCGACGGCCAGCCCGAAACCCGCGCCGGCTGGGCCGATTCACCGCGCAATCCCTTCCCCGAAGAGTTCCGGGCGATCACACCGGACCGCCTCGCGTCCTTCGTGTTGCGCGAACCGCCGTTTTCACAAACATCGGATTGGCACTCCGAAGATATGGCGCAATACGATGTTTCCGCCGCCGACTGGTTCCGCGGTCAAGGTCTGGACGACGCAGGCTTGGCGCTGCTCGGCGCCAACAACGGTTACGGCAACACCCTCGCCGCCACTTCGCTGCTGAGCCTGTACCGCGTGGTATCGGGTTTTCAACGCGGCGCCCGGGAAAGCGCTTCCCTGCTGGAAGTGCCCGGCGGCAATTCGAGGCTGCCCGAAGCCATGGCCGCCCTGCTGGAACAACCCGTGCTGCTGGGGGAAACCGTGGTGGCGCTGGACCACTCCGCCAGCGGCGTGAACCTGCGCTGCGCCAGCGGTTTGGCGATCGAGGCCGACGCGGCGATTCTCACTCTGCCGACACCGGCGCTGCGACAGCTTGAATTCAATCCTGCCCTGCCCGACCGGCAACGCGAAGCCATTGACACGATGGTTTACAACAAGGTCAGCCAAGCCTACCTGGAGGCCAGCCCGGAGGCATGGGCGGCAAGCGGCATTCCCGGCACGGTCTGGTCGAACGCCGCATTCGGGCGCCTGTTCGCCCGCCGGGACGCGGCCACGGGCAATTCGCTGGTCACCGTCTGGGTCAACGGCGATGGCTGCGACCGCTACGACAGCTTGCCGGAAGCCGACGCGGGCGCCCTCGTTTTGGAGGATATCTTCCGCGTCTATCCCGGCGCCCGGGGCAATCTGCACTTGCGCGGGCTGGTGCGCTGGGGCGCCGATCCCTTCAGCGGCGGCGTTTGGCCCGCTTGGGGGCCGGGTCAAGTCGGACGCTACTTCGAGGCGCTGCGGCGGCCACTCGACAATTTGCATTTCGCGGGCGAACACACCGCTTCCCATTTTTCCGGCATGGAAGGCGCGTTCGAATCCGCCGAACGCGCCGTCGCCGAAGTAATCGCGGCCAGCGGATGATCGATGACGGCCTCATTCGCAGGCTGGAGGCGCTGCTCGGCGACGACGCGCTAAGCCGGGACGCGGCAACCCGCGACTACCTGGCGCAGGATGTCTTCAGCCGCGAATCGCCCGCGGGTTTGGTGCTGCGCCCAACCGCCACCGAACAACTGGCGGCGGCGGTGGCGGAGTGTACGGATGCCGGCTTGGCGGTGATCCCCCGGGGCGGCGGCATGTCCTACAGCGGCGGCTATGTGCCCGCCGAAGCCGATTCCGCATTGATCGACATGCGCGGCATGAACCGGGTGTTGGCCATCAACCGTGACGACATGTCCGTCACCGTCGAGGCGGGAACGAGCTGGCGCGAGTTGCGTGAAGCTTTGGCCGGAACCGGTTTGCGGACGCCGTATTGGGGCACACTCTCTGGCATTTACGCCACGGTCGGCGGCAGTCTGTCGCAAAACAGCGTTTTCTGGGGTTCCGGCCATTACGGTTCAGCGGCGGATTCGGCCCTGTCTCTGACGGTGGCGCTGGCCGACGGCAATCTGCTCGATACCGGTTCGGCCGGGCAAAAGAACGCCGGTCCTTTCTTCCGTTATCACGGCCCCGATCTAACCGGACTTTTTTGCGGCGACTGCGGCGCCCTGGGAGTCAAGGCAACGGCGACTTTGCGCTTGACGCCGGAACTACCAGCCCGGGCTTTCGGCGCTTTCGCCTTTGACAACCACACCACCCTGCTCGCGGCCATGGCCGAAATCTCGCGCCAAGACCTAACCATGGAATGCTTTGGCTTCGATCCCTTCCTGCAGGCCCAGCGCATGAAGAGGGAAAGCCTGGCCAGCGACGCCAAAAATCTGCTCGGGGTAATGAAATCCGCCGGCGGCATCGGCCAGGCCCTCGCCGACGGCGCGCGCATCGCGCTAGCCGGACGCGGCTTCGTTGATGATGCCGCCTGGTCGTGCAGCTTCCTGATCGAAGACCGCAGCGAGGCCGGCGCCCTTGAGCGGCTGCAGGCGGCGCGGACCATCGCCAGGGATGCCGGCGGGCACGAACTGCCAGACTCGGTGCCCAAGGTGCTGCGCGCCAATCCTTTTGGGCCGGTGAATAATATGATCGGCCCGGCGGGGGAACGCTGGGTGCCGGTGCATGGCATTTTCCCACATTCCCGCGCCACCGCCGCCATGGACGCCATCGAAGGGTTTTTCGCCGAACGCGCGGCCGTGTTGGCCGGGCACGAAATCGGCGTGGGCTATCTGATCGCCACGGTGGCCGGCAACTGCACGGTGCTGGAGCCGGTTTTCTTTTGGCCCGACGCCCTGGAAGCCATCCACCGCCGCAGTATCGAACTGGGATATTTGCGCAAACTCCGGGGCTTCCCGGAAAATCTTCCGGCGCGAACCGCGGTGACCGAAATCCGCGCCGCCCTGATCGATCTGTTCACAGAACTGGGCGCCGCGCATTTGCAACTCGGCAAATCCTACCGCTACCGCGACGGCCTGCGTGACACCAACTGGGGGCTGATTCGGGCGCTCAAGCGGGAACTCGACCCCCGGCGTCGTATGAATCCGGGAGCATTGAATCTATGAGTAAACGCGCCTATCTCGACCTCGGCTCTACCCTCGCCCGCGACGGCCAGTGCCACTACCGGCACGGCGGCGCCGGCGAACCGGTGATTTTGCTGCATCCTTCGCCGCTGTCATCGGCTTTCCTCGAACCGATGATTGCGACGATGCCGGAGGGGGTGAAGGCCATCGCACCGGATACGCCCGGCTACGGAGCCTCCGACCCTTTGGCCGCTCCGACGGAAGATTTAAGCGGCTATGTCGCTTGGCTGGAGGAATTCGTCACGGCTTTGGGATATCGGCGCGTGGGCATTTATGGTTCGGCCACCGGCGCTCAGATCGCGATTGAATTCGCCCGCGCCCGACCCGGGATGACGCGCTTCCTCGTGATCGACAACGCCGCCCATTTCACCGGCGCCGAGCGCGCAGCGATGCTTGAACGCTACTTCCCGGATCTGGCCCCGCGCTTGGACGGATCGCATTTGCACACCACTTGGAGAATGGTCTCGGCGCTGCGGCAGTGGTTCCCATGGTACGAACAGAACGACAGCCACCGCGTCGGCGCGCCGGTGGACGATCCCGCGGCGCTGCAAGCATTGTTGATCGATCATTTGCGCGCGGGCCCCGATTACCACCGGGCTTATCGGGCGGCGCTGCTGAACGAGGATGCCGACAAACTGCGCCAGGTTTCCGTGCCGACCCGAGTAATCCGCTGGGCCGACGGTTATCTGCGCAAATACGCCGACCGTTTCGACGCTTACGAGTGGCCGAAGAACATCCGCATGGCGCACTGCGGCGCCGGCCCGGAGGCGCGCCTTGCCGCGATCCGGGAACAAATCCGGGAACTAAGACTTCTCCCAACCGACGGGGACAATACGCCGGCGGGCTGAGCGATCGCGCCACCAACGAACTCGGCCGGGACAGCCGACAGGTTGCCGAAAAACCCCGCGAATCCCGGCGGATGTTGAACCAAAAGCCGCGGTCCGCTAACGCAACTCGCTCTGCAGTTGGTTGAGTTCGATGGTGAAGCCGTCGGGGTCCTGCAAGGTGCTGACGATGACGTCGATGGTTCCCGCGCCGTCGTAGGACGGATAGGAAACGGGCATGGGTTCGTCGATCACCACCACGCCTTCAACCGCGGCGGCGCGGGCGAAGGTCGAAGTCAGATCTTCGACATTGAACAACAGCACCGAGGTTCCCTCCATGAACGAGGCATCGGTCAAATCGATGCGCTCCTTGCGCGGCTTGTAGTACTGCAGCAAGCCGACGATGCCGATGTAATCGTCGTTGGCGCGCACCATCACCAAGCGCAGGGCCCGCTCGGCGTCGTCCACGCCGGCCGCGCCCCGGGGCGTTAGGATGAGATTGTCGTAGATCACCGCCATGCCGAGGGCGTCGCGGTAGAACTCCAGCGAACGTTCGATATCCGCCACCACCAGCGTCGTGCGGCGCAGATCGATGGGTACGCGCTGGTCGTCGGGCACGGTGTCGGCGAAGACGCCGCCCGCGGCGAGCAACGCCGCGAGCGCGATGGTTTGGAAGAGTTTCATGGTTCGGCTCCTGGTTGCTCCGATCTTGGCGGTTTCGACCTCGATTGGAGTGAACTTGCTTACTGGGATCCTTGGTCGATGATCTTCTTCATGTAGGTCCATGAAGTCTCGTTCGGGCGGTCGTCGTCCAAATCCGGCGGCGCCATGTATTCTGGATAATTCTCGGCGATTTCCATGCGCATGGTCTCGGAAAGCTGTTCGAAGTTCTCCAGCTTGCGGCCCATGGCATTGAAATACATCATGCCCGCGCGGCTGCCCATTTCCATCCACGGCAGCCACGGCGCCAGCCGCACCCAAGACACCACCGGATAGGCCACCGGCGTGTCCGCGTCGAGCAACTCCGCGGTATCGCCGTTGAAATCGAAAATTTCCGTGGCGTGGTAGGTTCCGCCGACGTAGTTCTGGTAATCGCCCGCCATGGGATTGGTGTAGAACAGCGGCACCTCGGCTCGCATCAGCCACTGACCGTCCATGTCCCCCAAATCGAAGGGGATATCCTCGCCCTCCGCGGTGCGGGCGAAGTTCGGCCGCCCGTTGACCGGATCGTTGGCCACGTGGATGACATCATTTTCGGCGCCGGTCCAGGGATTGACGAAGCTGCGCAGCACTTCGCCGGTTTGCGGATCGAGATAGAGCATGATTTCCCGCGAGACCATGCGGTAGCCGGGGCCCCGCTGTGGGTCGTCGATGCCCACGCACTGGCGGATATTCATGCCGTCGAGATTGAACAAGTGCCGGTCGGGTTCGCCGGGCACCCGCGAATAGGCGCGGCCGAACCACTGGTAGACCTGTGGCGAGGCGTCTTCCATCGAACAGTGGATTTTGCGGTTGATGGCGATATTGCCCTCGGCGGTGGCCGGGTCCAATTCGGCCGCCCCGGCGGCCACCGCGGCCAGCGCCAGCGGCAGACTGAGCGCCCATCGGCGTGGATTCGATTTCATTTGCTGTTGCTCCTTACTATGAAAGACGAGACTGTAAATGACGCGCCTCGGAGCCGTCGGCGGCGGGCTCGATAAATTCGATCAGTTCGCCGCCGGCGCCGTCGATCAGGGCCGCGCCGCGGTTGGCGAAGGGTCCCGCGCCTGCCCCATACATTTTTTGCTCCGGGCCAACCGCGGCCACATCCGCACACTCGACGCCGACGATGGCGATGCCCGGGGGCAGCCGGCCGTCGGCGCGGGGGCGCTCGCGCAAACCGCGCAGTTCGTCGATTTCGACCAAATTGCCCCCCGCAAGTTGTACCGTGGCAATCGGATGCCGCGTCTCTGTTGGCAGGCCCCGCGCCTGGTTGATTACCGTGATGCGCGTTTCCAGCCGCAAAATCCGCAAACCCGCGAACCGCTTCCATATCTGCAAGGCCCGGTCGCGGCTGGCGGCCAGCAGGACCGGAATAAACAACCGATCCACATCGCAGCGGGCCCGGGTCAACTCGAAGCCGGGCACATCGGCTCGAATCTCCGTCAAATAGGCGATCTCGCCGGCCGGCCCCCGCAGCTGCATGGCCCAAACACCATCGCTCACATCCAGCGGCATCGGCTCGCCCAGAATCTCGAAGGGCGAACCGCGCAGACTTTCGCGCAGCGCTTCGATTTCCCGCACGCCGACTTCCAGCGACAACCAACCGGAATGCGCGAACGCATCCACCGGGCGGACATCATCGTCCCGCACCACGCAAAGCCACGGCTCGCCGAGTTCGTTCGCCAGCCAGACTGCTTCGGCGTCGGCCAGACCGGGGGCTCGCCAGGCGCGCGCCTGCTCCTGCCCAAGCCGACCGCGACCGAACTCCCGCTGCCGCAGCCAACCGCACCATGCCGCCACGGTTTCCCGCGGCCGGTCGGTGCAGATCACCGCATGGCTCGTGGGGCCCGGCAACAGTCGGCTCATTCCGCTTGAAGCTATCATGCCGTATAAAGATATGTCAATATAACAACCAAAGTGCGGGCGGGAGGGGCCGCGAGGAGGAATTCGGCCCGCGAGGGGACGTTTGGCGACAACAGACGAAACGGAGAAAACTCACTATGGCGGCGTATCTGGTGGTCGAAGCGCGAATCACCGACCGTGGCAAATTCGCCGGCTACGCGCGATGCGTACCGGAGTTGGTCAGCCGTTTCGGCGGTGAATACGTGGTGCTCGGCGGGGCCGCGGAAACCCTCGAAGGCGATTGGGGTGAATCGCGGATTGTGGTACACCGCTGGCCATCAATGGCGGCGGCGCGGCGCTTCTGGCATTCCCCGGAGTATGCGGAAGCGAAGAAGCTGCGCGAGAACACCGGCGAGTTCCGCGTCATGCTGCTCGAAGGTTGCCAGCGGGAGCAGCTTGAATGAACCCGGACAGCGCCAACACCCCAAGCGGTAGTTCCGCGGCCGCCACAACCGGAAGTCCGCCGGATGCGGCGGGCCCGGATGAAGCGACTACGGACCAAGGGGCGGCGGGCGGTACAGCCCGGACTATCGCACCCTACGCGGCCCTTGCCCTGCAAATGCGCTGCCACGAGGTCAACGACTGTCCCAGCCCGGCGGCGGCGCGGCAGCGGATGCTGGCCGGCATCGAACGCGCCGGTGGCCTGATTCGCGGCAGCCTGCGCTTCATCAAAACTTACAGCGGCGACACTGCCCGCTTGGTGGTGCTGCCGGAGTATTTTCTCAGCGGCTACAACCGCGGCGAGAGCGCCGCCGCCTGGCGGGCCAGGGCCTGCCTCGCCATGGATGGTCCGGAGTACGCCGCACTCGGCGAAATTGCCCGCGGCAATGGCATCTTTCTCTCCGGCAATGCCTATGAAATCGACCCGAATTTTTCCGACTTGCATTTCCAGTGCAGCTTCATCATCGCGCCCTCGGGCGAAGTGATTCTCCGCTACCGCAGACTAATCTCGATGTTCGCACCAACGCCATTCGACGTGCTTGAGCGCTACCTGGAAATTTATGGCGCAGACGCGCTTTATCCGGTGGCGGATAGCGAAATCGGGCGGCTCGCCTGCGTCGCCTCCGAAGAGATTCTCTACCCCGAAATCAGCGATGAATTGGCCCGCCGCGGCGCCGAGGTGATTTGCCATTCCTCCAGCGAACAAGGCAGTCCGCTGCTGACGCCAAAGAATATCGCCAAGCGCGCCCGGGCATTCGAAAACCAAGTGTATGTGGTGTCCGCCAACAGCGCCGGCATCACCGGGCCGGGATTCCCGGAAGACTCCACCGACGGCCACTCGCAAGTCGTCGATTACAAGGGCAAAGTGCTGGCGGAGGCGGCCTTCGGTGAATCGATGTGCGGATTCGCCGAGGTCGATATCGCCGCCCTGCGCCGCGAGCGCGGCAAAACCGCCATGCTCAATCTACCGGCCCGCCGCCGGGTGCTGGACCGCCTTCGCCGCCCGAGCTAGCGTGCTAAGTCCATCTGCCGATTGACGGTCTTCCCGGGTTGCTTTAGCATATTGTTATGTGTTTATATCTGTTGGCCGCGGTGGGGCGCGACTAGCGGCGCCACGCTTGACTACAACTTCCGGGGGTGCGTGCCGAGAGCTGGGGCTTGACGCCCCGCTCTCGATTTCCCGCGGCTATTTTTCCCCTCGACTATTCGACTTCCAAATCCATTTCGTAGCGGAAGTGCTCGGGATTGTAGAGCACGCGCAGGTAATCGTGCAGCCGTTCGCCATCGGTGCTTTTATCGTAGGAGCGGCGGACCAGGCTGAGCAGCGGGCTGCCTTCCTCCACGGCGAGGGCCCGCGCGGCATCGGCATCCGCCGCCTCCGCGCTCAGCGTTTGCTTGACGTGGGTAACTTCCAGACCGAGTTGGCGGAAAAACGACAGCCGCGGCGTGGTTTCGAAAATCTCTGGATCCGACGGCATGTCGACACCGGCGGTCCAGCTGGTGTAATAGCCGAAATCAAGCCGGTCGCGCTGTCGCACCCGCACAAGGTGGAGCGCCTTTTCTCCGGGCTTGAGGCCAAGTTCATCGCGCACCGCTTGGGGTGGCTCCTGCCAGCCGCAGCGAATCACCCGGGCGCGGCTGTTGCGCGCCATCGACTCGATTTCCTGCAGCATCCCCACCAGCGGTGCCTTCACTGGTTGCGGCGTGTACTTATGGATCACGTGGGTGCCTTTGCCGCGGCCGCGGGCGAGCAACCGCTCTCCGGCGAGATCGTCCATCGCCCGCTTGGCGGTGATGCGCGACACCTTGAACAGCGAAGCCAGCACTTCCTCGGTGGGCAGGCGGCTGCCGGTCGGCAGGGTGCCGTCGAGGATCAAGTTCTTCAATAAACGATACAGCTGGAAATAAAGCGGAGTCGGCGACGCCTTGTCGAGCGCTCTGTATCCGGCCTCGTCGCTCAGGGTATCGAAGGCATCCACCGGGGAACCCCATTGCCTCACACAAGTATGATGATATATCTAAAGGCGGAGTATTGACAGCTTTCCCGGATTGCTTTAGCTCATTGTTATGTGTTTATATCTGTTGCGATGCGCCGCGGTCGTTGGCGACACACCCGCCTTCAACCGCCAGGCCAGCGGGAAAACGGGGTAATCTTGCGCTCAATCGAGTCCACTGACACCAAGGCGGTTCCCATGTTCAATATCGGCAACGGCAGGCTGTATCCCTGGTTCATCGCGATTTTCGCCGGGGTGGTGCTGATGGTCAGCAACGGCCAAACGATCTCCGGCCTATCGGTGTTCGACAACGAATTCATGAATGAATTCGGCTGGTCGCTGGGCGAAATCAAATTCCGCGACATGATCACCCTGCTGCTGGCTGGACTGGCCGCGCCGTTCATCGGCGTGCTCATCGACCGATTCGGCGTGCGCCGCTGCATGATGGCGGGCTGGGTGCTGCTGATACTCGGCAATCTCGCCTACAGCCGCTTGGAAAGCCTGACCGGACTCTATCTCGTCCACGCGCTGTTCGCGCTGGTGCTGGTGGTCTGCGGCCTCAACGCCGCGGTGATTCTGGTTTCCAAGTGGTTCACGCGCTACCGCGGCACGGCCATCGGCATCGCTCTGATGGGCACCAGCATGGGTGGCATCGTCTTTCCCCAGTATGGCACAGCGATGATCGAAGTGCTCGACTGGCGCGGCGCCTTCGCCTGGGGCAGCCTGTTTCCCGCCATCATGCTGGTGGCGACTTGGCTGTTGGTGAAAGACAAGCCCAGCGGACAAGCGGCGGACACCTCGGCAGCCAACGCAACCGCCGCCGCCGAAGGCGTCGCCTACGCGGATGCTTTGCGCAGCCGCTCGTTCTGGGCTTTGGCGATCATCGCCATGGCCACCTTCTACACAGTGCTCGGCACCCAAGCGCATATCTTCGTCTACATGACCGGCGCCGACTTCGACTCGAGAGTGGCCACCAACGCCATCAGCCTGTTCTATTTCTGCGCCTTGATCGGGAAATTCGTCTTCGGCCTGGCCGCCGACCACTTCGACAAGCGCAAGGTCTTTTACGGCAACATCCTGGTCATGCTGCTGGGTTCGCTGATCTTGATCCGCATGAACGTGAATTTGATTTGGATCGCGGTCACCGCTTTCGGGCTCGGCTGGGGTGGTGTCTACACCTTGATTCAACTCACCGTGATGAATATTTTCGGTACCCGTGATGCCGGCAAGATCCTGGGCACCATCACCGTGCTCGACGCCAGCGGCGGCGGCCTGGGTATATGGCTCACGGGAGTGATTTACGGCGCGACCGGCAGTTACGAGTTGCCGTTCATTATTTTCGCGGCCTTGATCGTGGTCGCGCTGGTGGCGCTGACCCAAGTCAAACAACTGGAATCCGCGCCCGCCGCCGCGGCCGCAGCGCAATGAAACCGAGCCCGGTAATGCCGATCGAACCCCGGAAAGCCAAAAGTCGCTCGGCGGCGTAACGGTTTCAGTGATTGACGAAGACTCCGAAGGCCTGAAAACCAGAGTCCGAAAACCTAGCGAAGAGAGTAACTATGACCTTGTTCTTGCAAATCGCCGTGCTGCGTTGGATGCACATCATCGCCATGGTCTACTGGCTTGGCGGCGAGTGGGGCGTATTCCAGACCTCGACCCACGTCATCAATCCCAAACTGTCCATGGAGGAGCGGCGGCGGCATATGGAAACCGCCTACCGCATCGATATTCTGGCCCGCACCGGCATCATCATGCTGCTGCCCCTGGGCCTGCAAATGGGCGCAATGTATCAATTGGTGCCCGGCGGGCTCTGGCTGTGGCCGATGTGGATTCTGGCGCTGAGCTGGCTGGCGCTGTGCTGGGCGGCTTTCATTTACCGCGAATCCGACCACGGCATTCGTTTGACGATCTGGGACGAGCGCATCCGCTACGTGGTGATTCCCGCTTTGCTGATTTCCGCCGGCGCGTCTCTGCTCGGCTTCGGGCCTTTCGAGGCGGAGGCCGGCCAGAAATGGTATTCCCTGAAAATCTTCATTTTCGGCCTGCTGCTCGTGATCGGCCTGCAACTGCGCTTCATCATGCGCGAGTGGACCAAGCTGTTCCGGGTGCTGGCAGCGGGCCCCAACGAAGAGGCCGAGCAAACATTGGCTAAATCGCTGCGCCTCGGCAAGCGCTTGGCCTACGTGTATTGGATCGGCATCGGCAGCGTCGCCTTTCTGGGCGCCACCAAAATCGTTTGACGGCCCGGGGTCGAAGCCGGGATGCACCGGCTGGAAAGGGCGGTTTTCAATTGGGGCAGTGTTCGAGGATTTCTTCCGGGGATGCGGGCCACACGCCGGTTTGGGCAGTGAGGTAGTCGAGCGCCCGCTCCAGCCAACCTATGCGGTGCGGCTGTCCCAGCAGCCAAGGATGCAGGTTCAGCGCGAGAATTCTACCGCCGCCGGAGTCGGCGGCTTCCTTCAGCAGAAAATCGCAGGCGTCGCAAATCTGCTCGAACCACGATTCTTCCGAATGCAAGTTCTGCATGATGACGAAGCGGTCTTCGAGTTCGTTCGACAGCGGCAGCGCCCACAAATCCCCCGCCCGGGTGTGGAAGCGGTAAGGCATATCGTCGTTTACCCAATCGGCGAACCAGCGCAGGCCCGCCTGGGCCAATAAATCCGGCGTTGACGGGCTTTCATTCCGCGCCGGACTCAGCCAGCCGCTTACTTCCCGCCCCGTTGCCCCCCGCAGGGCATCCAGGGTCCGACCGATCCAGTCCGCTTCGGTGGCGGCAGTCAAGCCGCCGTGATGCAAGCTGTCCATATCCCAGCCGTGGGCGACGATTTCGCCGCCGTATTCGCCCAGCGCCGACAGCAAATAGGGCGACCGCGCCACCATGGCGCCGTTGACGGCGAAGCTTGGCTTGATTGCATACTGATCAAACGCATCCAGCAGCCGGAAAATGCCAACCCGGCTGCCGTAATCCCGCAGGCTGAAATGGCGCAGGTCGGGATAGGGCATGGTCATGCCGCCGGGGGTGGGGAACGGCTCGCCGCGCTGATTGAGCGGATAAAACTGCACGCAGACGTTGATCCACAGCGCCAAGCGCGCCCCGCCGGGCCAAGTCAGCGGCGGGCGGTCGTGCAACTGCGACCACTCGTAGCGATCGTGATCCATGCCGCGGCGCCGATGGGGATAGCGCAGGAATTCCGAGTCAAGCGCCATCGGCGGACGCTCCTTTTTCGCCCGCGCCGGCGCCTTCTTTAAGGGCTGATTCGGGCACAGCCATTGCGCTTCTTTCCCCCGCATCCCCGCCACGGCGTCCGGCGCTGCGCTTACGATCGATATCCGCCACCACTTCATCGTGGTAATGGGTCAAAAAATACTCGGCAATTTCACGACCCGTAGCGAGCCAAACTCCGTCGTGTTCGACGATGTATTCCAGCGATTCTTCAAAGGCACGCAGGCGGTGGGGACAGCTGACCTGGTAATTGTGGGTTGGAATGCACATCACCGTACCGCTGCGGGCGCCCTCCCGATACAGCCGGTCGAAATTGTCCCGCAGCATCCGGCCGTAGCGCCGCGGTTCGACGCGGTTGACGACGTAAGCGATGGTATCGTTCATTTCCAGCGAATAGGGAATCGAGATAAAACGCCCGCCGCTGCGGACATGGACCGGTGTCGGCTGGTCGTCATGGAACAAATCGCAGGTGTAGATGCCGCCGACTTCGGCGAATAGATTCAAAGTCTGTTCCGAATGTGACAGCGCCGGCGCCAAATAACCCGCCGGCCGCCGGCCGGTGTGCCGCTCGATGGTATCCATGGCGTCGAGAATCATCTCCCGCTCCTGATCTTCGGACAGGCCGTAGGTATAGCGGGTGTTGTAAATTCCGTGGCTGAAGAATTCCCAGTCGCGTTCGACGCAGGCGGCGATGATTTCGGGGTGGTGCTCGCACAGCGCCGCCGACAGTGAAACCGAACCGCGGATGCCGAAGCGGTCGAGCAGACGCATTTGCCGCTCGTGGCCGACGCGGTTGCCGTAATCGCGGATCGAATAACCGCCGACATCCGGGTAGGGCCGCGGCCAGGGGCGGCGCTGGGGATTGCGCGGCGGATTCAGCTCATAGAATTCGATATTGGGCGCCACCCACAGGGCGAGCCTGGCGTTGCCGGGCCAGACAATGGGCGGCCGGTCGCGGTAGGGCCAGTAATCGTACAGCTGCAAATCCGCTTTCATGACCGGTCTTGGTTTGGTTTGGCTTGACTCAGTCCGCTGCCGGCAAGCCGTCGAGCCAGGCGAAGACTTCGGCGACCGGCAGCACATCGGCGTACTTCAGCGCCAAATCCATCAAATTCGCGTAATGCACGCTTTCGTGCTTGTCGGCGACGCACTCTTCCGGGACGATGGTGCGGTAGCCGTGGGACAGCGAATCCACGGCGCTGGCGCGGATGCAGCCGGAAGTCGAACCGCCGGTCAACACCAGCGTGTCCACCCGGTGCCAAACACACAGCGATTGCAGCTGGGTTTCAAAAAAAACCGAAGGCATTTTCTTGCAGTAGATCACATCGCGACCGTGCTCGATTTCGAGCCGATCATCGAAAGCGGCGCGCTCCGAGCCGAATTTGATGTTTTGCAGCGAATCCGGGGTATTGGTGCGGGTGCCCCAGATGCCGCAGTCCTCGCCCGATTCCATATACGCCACATAAGTCCACACCACCGGCCAGCCCGCGCGGCGGAAGCCCGCGCTCAGGCGGTTGACGTATTCTTTTTGCCGGGGGTCGGTTTCATAGGCGGTGGCGAAGCGGTCGGGCCGGGTGTAGGCCTTTTGCAAATCGATATTGACCAGCATCGCCTTTTCGCCGAAACCGAAGCGCGGCCGCGGATTCGCCTTGATTTCGAGATACAGTTGTTTCGCGGTTTTGTCCGTTTTTTCCATGCCGCCTCCCGCATTTCCACGGCCGCGGGGAACGACCGCGACCGCTTGGGAAAACTAAGTTTGCCCTAAAGGTATAACATTATTACAATCGGGCAATCAACACCCGACCAAGGGCGAAAATAGTACGGTTCCCAGCCAGTGATGAGCAAGCGCCATCGATCGATTCGCGGATTCATCCGCTACACCAGCCTGCAAGCCGAACGCCGGGGCGCCGAGCGCGGCCGCGAATGGTTCCATCTCAGCCAGCAGTCCGACGGCGTGGATGTCCTGTTCGCCCACAGCGAAATCGATGACGAACCCGATGTTGTGCGGGATGTGACGCTGGCCATGCGCCGCGAGGACAGCAGCCCCATCGACTGCCATGTGCGCCTCGGTGTCGGCGGGCGTTTCGAAGGCTGCGGTTGGATTCGATTCGAACCAGACCGCGCGGTCTGCGAGGCCTTCCAGCGCGAAGCCGGCGCCATCACCCAGACCCTGCCCACCACGGGGCGCGCGCCGTGGCTGCAAGCGCATCCCATCGTCGGCGACGCCTTGCTGATGCGTCTTTACGATTTGTCCCGCGGCCCCGGCAAGCTAAACATCCCCGAGCTTTTTCTCACTTCGCCGGACCACCGCGGCGCCACCGGCCCGGAATTGTTCAAAATGGGCCTGTCGCTGGTTTTCGTCGGCGAAGAGCGAATCACGGTGGCGGCGGGGGAATTCCCGGCCCTGCATTTCCAGGTCACCGACACCGCCGAAGGCCTGCCGGAAGAGCATCCTCCCTACGATGTGTGGACCACGGCCGACGGCAACTATATTTTCCTGCTGGCCGTCGCCGGCGGTTACATGCAAAACCGTTACGAACTCATGGAACTGGAAACAGGGAGTTGACCCCGATGCCCGGTGCGCTGGAAGGAATTCGCATACTCGACCTCACGCATATGCTGTCGGGGCCCTACGCGAGCATGATCCTGGCGGACCTCGGCGCGGAACTGATCAAGATTGAGCCGCCCGGCGGAGAAGGCACGCGCAAACTGCTGGCCAAGGATCCGAACAATTCCCTGCACGGCATGGGCGCCTATTTCATCACCCTCAACCGCGGCAAAAAAAGCGTCGTGATCAATCTGAAGAACGAGCGCGGGCTGGAATTGTTTTACCGCCTGGTTGAAGTATCCGACGTGGTCATCAGCAATTTCGGCGCCGGCGTGCCGGAGCGTCTGCGCATCGATTACGCCAGCTTGGCCAAAGTCAATCCGCGCATCATCGCCTGCACCGTGACCGGTTTCGGCGCCCGCGGCCCCGGTGCCAAGCGGCCGGCCTTCGACCAAGTCGCCCAGGCCACCGGCGGCGGCATGTCGATCACCGGCACCGACGCGGAGCATCCGGTGCGCGCCGGCATTCCCATCGGCGATCTCGGCGGCGGCATGTTCGGCGTCATGGGCGTGCTCGCGGCGCTCTGCGAACGGCAGCGCAGCGGCCGCGGCCAGGAAGTCGATATCTCCATGCTCGATTGCCAAATTTCCATGCTCAACTATATGGCGACCATGCATTTCCTGTCGGGAGAGAATCCCTACCCCATCGGCAATTCCCACTTCGTGCATGTGCCTTACAACACTTTTTCCTGCGCCGACGGCTTCATCGTCATCGCGGTGATCACCGACAACTTTTGGACTAACCTCAAGCAGGTGCTCGACTGCGCCGATCTCGACCGCCCGGAATACGACACCCAGCCCGGCCGTTGGCGCGACCGGGAATTCATCAACCGCCGCATCAACGAAACCTTGCTCGGCGATACCTGCGCCAATTGGCTGCGGCGGCTGGAGCAACAGCGAATTCCCTGCGCGCCGGTGAACAACTTCTCCCAAGCGTTGTCCGATCCGCAAGTGTTACATCGGAATATGGTAGTGGAGCTGAAGCATCCGAACGGCGCCGCCACCCGGGGGCCGGGCAATCCGATAAAATTGTCGCGCGCGGCGGAGGAAGCCTACGGCCCGGCGCCGGAGTTGGGCGAGCATACCGATCAAGTGCTGCGGAACTGCCTGCGTATCGACGAGGAAGAAAACACGCGGCTGCGCGCGGCGGGAGTGATTGGCTGATGCCGGAACAGGTCACCATCAACGAAGTCGGCCCCCGGGACGGGCTGCAAAGCCAAAGCCGCATTCTGAGCACGGCGGAGAGGCTGCGCTTGGTCCGCGCCCTCGGCGCGGCGGGAATCGGCCGCATCGAAGCCGGCAGCTTTGTCTCGCCCAAGGCCGTTCCGGCCATGGCCGATACCGATTTGCTGCTGCGGGAGTTGGATCAGGCAGGCGCTACCCGCTACAGCTTTCTGGTGCCCAACAGGAAAGGCTGGGAGCTGGCCAAGGCCGCGGGCGCCGAATCGGTGACCATGGTGATCTACGCCAGCGAAACCATGGCGCAAAAAAACGCGCGCATGGGAATGGCCGAGGCCGAAGACGCGGCGCGGCGAATCATCGATTCCGCCCGCGCCGATGCCATGGAAGTCATCGTCATCGTGGCGGTGGCCTTTGGCTGCCCGTTCGAAGGCGATGTCGCCGCGGCGACCGTGGCCGGCATCGCCGACCGCTTCGCCGACTCCGGCATTCGCCGCCTCGTGCTGGCGGACACCATCGGCGCGGCGGACCCGGCCCAGGTCGACGCCATGCTCGCGCTATTGACCGAGCGCCGCGGCGCCGGGATTATCGGCTGCCATTTCCACGACACCCGGGGTATGGCTCTGGCCAATGTGTACGCGGCTGTTCGCCGCGGTGTGCGCTGGTTCGACAGTTCCATCGGCGGCCTCGGCGGCTGCCCGTTCGCTCCCGGCGCCAGCGGCAATGTGGCGACCGAGGATGTGGCGGTGATGCTGCGGCAGATGGGCCTGGAAACCGGCATCGATGCCGCCGGGCTGCTGGCGGCTTCGGATCTGGCGACGGAATTGACCGGCACGGCGCCCGGCGGCCGGGTGCGGGAGTGGTTGCGGGTCCGCGTTGCGGCGGCGGCAACCGATTAGGCGGAATTGCGCGCCGGGACTGGACCGCGCGAAACAACTGAATGGACTAAATAGCATGCATCGGACAGATGACACCGATAAGACTTAGGAGGATTGGCAATGAGCTATCGACTCGGCGTTGACGTGGGGGGAACTTTCACCGATCTCCTGCTGGTGGAAGAGGAGACCGGTGAAACCCACACCGCGAAAGTGCCTTCCACGCCGGACGATTCGTCCGTGGGCGTGCTCAACGGCATCAACAAAATCTGCGCGGACTCGGCGATCAATCCGACCGATATCCGCTTGGTCATGCACGGCACCACGGTCGCGACCAATGCCGTACTTACCGGCCGCGGCGCCCGCGTCGGCTTGGTGACTACTGCCGGTTTCGAGGACACCCTGCACGTGGCGCGGTCTTTCTGCCCCGGCGGCCTCGGCGGCTGGGTCAGCTTCGTCAAGAAGCCTCTGCTGGCACCGCTGGAACTGACCGTCGGCGCCGTGGAGCGTATCGGCGCCGACGGCGCGGTGGTCACTCCTCTCGACGAGAATGCCCTGCGCGAGACGCTGACCGGGCTCGCCGGCAAAGGCGGCATCGAAGCGTTGACGATCTGCCTGGTCAACGCCTACGTCAACGGTGAACACGAGCGGCGGGCGCGGGAAATCGCCCGCGAAATCTTCACCGAGACGCCGATTTCGATCTCCAGCGAGGTCGTGCCGGAAATGCAGGAGTACGAGCGCACCGAAACCACGGTGGTCAATTCCTATGTGCGCCCGGAAGTCGCCCGCTATATCGAGAACCTGCAAAATTCCCTGCGGCAACTGATGGGCGACGAAGTGCAGTTGTCGATTCTGCGTTCCGACGGTGGTCTCGCCTCGGCCCGGGCATCGGCGGAATCCCCGGTGAACATGCTCATGTCCGGCCCTGCGGGCGGCGTTTCCGGGGCCATCTATTTCTGCCGCCGGGCCGGCTTCGACAATATCCTCAGCTTCGACATGGGCGGCACCTCAACCGATGTCGCCCTGATCCAGAACGCCCGGGCCAGGGTGCGGCGGGAAACCATCGTCGGCGATGTGCGCGTGCGCGCACCGTCGGTGGACGTGCGCACGGTGGGCGCCGGCGGTGGCTCCATCGCCTTCGTGCCCGAGTTGACCAAGGCGCTGCGGGTCGGCCCCGAATCGGCCGGCGCCGTACCTGGTCCGGCCTGTTACATGAAGGGCGGCGAGGAACCGACAGTTTGCGACGCCAATGTGGTGCTCGGCTATCTGCCCTCGGACGTGCAACTCGGCGGCGACATGCGCATCAACCGGGACGCTTCGGTCGCCGCGGTGCAAAAAACCGCCGATGCCGTCGGCATCGATTTGATGGCGGCTGCCGAAGGCATCGTCAAGATTGTCAACGAATCGATGTTCGGCGCCCTGCGCCTGGTTTCGGTGGAACAGGGCTACGACCCCAGGGATTTTGCCTTGGTCGGCTTCGGCGGCGCCGGGCCCCTGCACGCGAACGCCCTCGGCATTCTCACCCAGGCCTGGCCGGTAATCATCCCGCCGGGGCCGGGCGTGCTCTGCGCCTACGGCGATGCCACCACGCAAATCCAGGACGAGGCGGCCCGCACTTATCTCACCATGGCGGCGGATATCGACGATGCCCAGCTGCTTGCCGACTTGCACGAATTGCGCGGTCGCGCGGCCCAGTCGCTGATCGCCGACGGCATTCCCGAAAGCGAGCACGAAGTCAGCTATCAGGCCGACCTGCGCTACGCCGGTCAAGCCTTTCAAATCACCGTCGATTTCGACGAAGAGCAGCTGCGCGAAAAAGGCCTGCGCCTGCTGGTCGATCAGTTCGACGACGAACACGAACAACTGTTCACCTTCAAACTCGGCGAGGGCCATGAAATCCTCATGATCCGCGCCGTGGTCAAGGCCAAGGCCGCGCCCATCGCCGACCCTGTGGTGGGCGACAAAGACGCCGCGCTGGAAGATTGTCTTATCCAGGCCAGCCGCTATTATTACGATGGCGAATGGCGCGACGCGAACATTTATGATCGCGGCAAGCTACACGAGGGTCTGCTGATTCCGGGGCCCGCCATCGTCATCGAAATGGATTCGACCACGGTGGTGCTTCCCGATCACGAAGCGCGTGTCGACAGTGTCGGCAACCTGCTCATCACTCCCCTCGCATGAGCCGCGAAACCGGTCCGCAAAACTGGTCCGCGAAAGCAAGATCGATAGCTAGAAGACGCCAAACCGGAAACGAATACAGGAGCAAGCAACCATGCCCGCGAAAATCATTCAAACCAACAACACCCCACTTAAGCGGCTCGATGTCGACGGCGTCACCGTCGACCTGATCGAAAACGCGCTCAAGAACGCCCGCGTGGAAATGGACGCGGTGCTGTTCCGCACGGCGATGTCGCCGGGCATCCGCGAACAGGGCGATTGCTTTCCGATGATCGCCAATCTCGACGGCAAGATGGTGGTGGGACAATTCGGCTCTTTCATCGCCCCCTTCCTGCGGGCCTACGACGCGGAAATCGAAGAAGGCGATGTCATTCTCACCAACGACCCGTACATGTGCAACGCCGCTGTATCGCACCTGCCGGACTGGGTCGTGCTCGTGCCCATATTCAAGGACGGCCGCCATATCGCCTGGTCGGCCATGTTCGGCCATATGAGCGACAACGGCGGCATGACGCCCGGGTCGATTCCCATCGAAGCGACCACGATCTACCAAGAGGGCATCCGCATTCCGCCGATCAAGCTCTACCGCAAGGGGGAGTTGCAGTCCGACATGCTGGAGTTGATTCTGCACAATGTGCGCACCAAGGAATGGAACCGTTTCGATCTCAACGCTTTGGTGGCCGCGTGCAACACCGCCGCGCGCCGCTGTGTCGAGCTCGCCGGGCGTTTCGGCGACGATGTGCTGTTCTCGACCATGGAAATCATGCTGCAACGAAATTACGACGCGATGAAATTCATCATCGAGCAGTTTATCCCGGAGGAGCCCCGGGAGTTCGAGGACTACATCTGCGACGACGGCATGGGCATGGGGCCCTACCGCATCAAATGCCGAATGTGGCGCGAAGGTTCGGTGGCGATCTTCGATTTTGGCGGCACCGACCCCCAAGCCCAAAGTTCGGTGAACTTCTTCCTCAACGAGGATATGTTCAAGATGTTTTTCGGCTCGTTCACCATCAATGTGGTCGATCCGCAAATCGTCTTCAACGACGGCTTCTACGATTTGGTGGATGTGCGGATTCCCGAGGGCACCTTGCTCAAGCCGCGCTTCCCCGCCGCGCTGTCGGGCCGCACCCACGCCCTCGGCAGAATCTTCGACGTGCTCGGCGCCCTGCTCGGCATGGGCGCGCCGGAACAACTGCTCAACGCGGCCGGCTTTTCCGATTCGCCGCATTTGTTCTATTCCGGCTACGACGACAAAGGCGAGTGGTTTCAACTTTTCCAAATCGGCTTCGGCGGCGTCCCCGGCCGTCCCATCGGCGACGGTCCCGACGGCCATTCCCTGTGGCCGGGCTTCACCAATGTGCCGAACGAGTTCATCGAGTCGTATTTCCCGCTGCGCATCGAACGTTACGAGACCATTCCCGATTCCGGCGGCGCCGGCACGCACCGCGGCGGCAACGGCCTCAGCATCGCCTACCGCTTCCTCTGCGACGGCCGCATCGGCATTCACGACGAGCGTTGGCTGACCTACCCCTACGGCGTGCTCGGCGGCGACACCGGCATGCGCTCGACCAAGCGCCTGGTGCGAACCGACGGCAGCGAGGAATGGCTGCCGGCCAAGATTGAAGGCGTGAAAGTGCACGCGGGCGATTTGCTCTACTTCAATACCTGGGGCGGCGGCGGCTGGGGCGACCCCCTCAAGCGCGACCCGGAACTCGTGCACACCGACATCAACCGCCGCTTGGTCACCGTCGAAGGCGCGCGTCGCTACGGCGTAGTCATCGACGACAACGGCCAAGTCGATACCGCGGCCACCGAAGCGCTGCGCGCGGAAATGGCCGCGGCGCGCCCGGCGGAAACGCCGCTGTTCAACCTCGGCCCAGGCATCGAAACCATCCGCGCCCGCTGCGAAGCCGAAACCCACATGCCGGCACCGGTCGCCCCGGTGTTCATCGGCGCCCCCCGCCGCGAAGCGGCCTAGCCCGGCAAGGCAGCAAATATCGGCCACAACCACCCCGCGCCGCCAAGGACCGGCGGCGCGCGGTCCACCCCCGCAACGCTTTCCCTGCCGGCCAATGCGGCCGACTCCTTGGTCTGCTGGTTTAAGTTGGCTTAGGCCAAACCCTCCGAAATAGCCGATTATGCCCGCGGACTTCGAACCGGCATTTCTACCCAAAGATTGGGCCTAGAGGGCGACGACGACCTTGCCGGTGTTTTCGCCGCGCATCAGGCGACAGAACGCAGCCGGGGCGCTGGCCAGGCCGCGGCTGCGGTCCTCCCGCTGGCGGATTTTGCCGGCGCGCAGCAGGGGTAGGCATTCGCGGAGGTACTCTTCGCGCCTCGGCTCGAAGTCGTAAACGACGAGGCCACGAACGACGGCGCGCTTGGCGATCAGCAGCCCGGGAGGCGGGCCGGGGTCGCGCTGGGAGCGGTTGTATTCCGCCATGAGGCCGCAAAGCACGATACGGCCGTGGTTCGCTAACTGCTCGCAGGCGAGATGCAGCAGGCGGCCCCCGACCAAATCGAAATAGATGTCGATGCCCCGGGGAAACAGCTGCTCAATCTGTTGCGCCGTGTCGGCGGCATGTCGATTCACGCAGTCGGCGAGGCCGAGCTCCTCCCGCGCGAAACGGCATTTTTCCTCCGAACCGGCGATGCCCACCACCCGCGCGCCGCGCTGGATGCAGAATTGGGCGGCGGCCGAGCCGACGGCCCCGGCGGCCGCGGGAATCAAAACTTGATCGCCTTTGCCGACTCCGGCCTGCCAGACCATGCCGGCATAAGCGGTTAGTCCGGTCATGCCGAGGATGGACAGGGCGAAGGACGGCGGATCGATATCGTCTCCGAGCAGCCGCACTTCGCCGGCGGCGTGGGCCGAGTATTCCCGCCAGCCGCCCATGCAGCGAACCAATTTTCCTTCCGGCAACCCGGTCGCATCCGAGTACACGATCTCGCTGACGGTTTCGCCGCGCATGACTTCGCCGGGGGCCACCGTGCCGGAAGGATGACGGCCGGCGATCTGGCTTCTCATGTAGGGGTCCAGGGACAGGTAGCGGCTGCGGCAGAGAACGCCACCGGGGGGCGTCTCCGGCCGCGGCGCCTCGACCATGGCGAAGTCGGTGACAGCGGGAACGCCCTCGGGCTTGTGCTTCAGGATGATTTGACGGTTGTTCTCCATCGCGCGTCCCCACGCCGTTTCTCAGGCGCAAATCGAATCGCGGCTGGTCGGATTGTGTTCAGCGGCCGTCGTCCGCGGCATTTTGCGACCGGCTGCTAAGGCGCGGACGATGCCAGGTCCGCCGCGGTCATGCCGACTTGCAGCCAGCCGAGATTGATGCCGACCCGGTCCGCGCCGGGATTGGCCCAGGAATAGGCCACGGTCTCGCCGGTGGCCGAATCGAGAATGCCGAGCTTGAGCACGGCGACCCGGGTGTTTTGATAGGTCAGCCGCGCCAGTTCGACGCTGTAGCCGGTCTCGTCGCCGTCGGCGGTCACCAGCGGCATGATCTGCCCCTCGTTGTGCAACCGCAAATCCGGCACCAGCAGCATTTCCTCGGCATCTTCGGCATCGGGGGCGAAAGCGCCGCGGCGCACGGCGCCCCAGCCGTCGAACTGCCGCACTTTGCGGTTGCGGTGGGGCTCCTCCCGACCGAACAGCATATTGCCGTCCTCGTCGTAGGCCTTGTCGCCGATCCAGATTTCGTCCGCGGTCAGGCGCAGGGTATCGGTGATGTAGATGTTCTGGCCCATGTTCTCCGAGTAGTAGAAGCAGGCGTTCTCATCCATTTCGCCAACATAGTGGTCATCGACGAATCGCCAGTAGACGTTGCAGCCGGGCATATTGCGCAGCTCGTCCGCTTGGATGCCGGCCAACAGCCCGGGGTCGCGGTCGGCGTAGCGGTACTTGTCATCGTCGTTGAAACTATGAATCGCCAGCTCGATGGCGCCGCGATCTTCGTTCAAGCTAAAACTGTACAGCCGCTGCCGGTAGACATTCTCGTAGTCCCGGCCCATGTATTGCTTGATGAAGAAAGTGTGTTCGCCGATGGCGGGCGCGGCGGCCGGCAGGAACAGATGATGGATGTGTTCGTGCCGGTCTTCCAGAGAGATTCCGTCTTCGCCTTGCTGCCAGACTTGCTCGTTGTTGTCGTACTCGCCGGCGAACCAGCCGAGGAAATGATCCAGGTCCTGGGCGGATGCGACCGGCGGTGCCAGCAGCGCGGCGCACAGCGCGGCGCGGCCCAAGGCCGCCGGGACTGACGAATGCTTAGCTTTCATGTCCATGGGAATGGCCCTCGTGGCTGTGGACGCCGTGCCAGTGGTCGTGATGATGGCCTTCCTTGGCGGTATCTTTCACCGCCGGCGCTTGCTCGGCGCCGACCCGCAGCATGGAACGCTCGAAATCTTCAGGCCCGTGGGGATGGTTGTGGTGCTGGCTCACCATCCAGCGGTACAGCAGCGGGTCGCGCTGGTAAAGACGGGCCGCGGACCGTTCGGCGTTTTCCGCCGGCGTGGTCCAGGGATTGTAGTGAAAGTGGTTGAACAACTTCGAATCCACCCGCCCAAAAGCGATGCAACCGTACTCCGAAGCGAAGGAGCCGTGGTTGATATAGGCCGGCCGCCAGAAATAGCCGCCCGTGGGCAAATTGCCGAACTGCATCATCCATGAAGTGCCCCACAAATGGTAGGACTCCTCGGCGCAGTCGTGATAGGAGATATTGTCTTGGAAGAAGGCCGGCGTCATGCAATAGAGGAAGCTCATCGCATAGGAAATCGGATTGAAATTGAGCAATTTGATCATGCAGCCGGACGCGACCGCGGGGCTGACCACATTGCCCGGTGCCCAAGGCATGTCCATGTAGGAATCGACATCGTGGTAGAGGTCTACCTGGGCCAAGGGATGATGCTCGGTCGCTTCCTCGTGGCCGGGCATGCCGGTGTTGTACATCATCAACATCAAACAGCCAGATTCGGTGGCGATTTCCGGCATCGCATAGCCAGGCGGAATGAAGAAGTAATGGCCTTTGCGGCAAACGCGGTCGCCAACGCGCAACTCGCCTTCGATGATCATCCATTCGCGCTCGGCACAGCACAGCCCCGGGACCTGGCGGTAGCCGCCGTCGAGCTGCACGGTCATGCTGCACGCGCCGGTATCGGTATCGAGGCTGAGCATTTTGTATCGCATGCCGGAGGAAAAACCGGGCAGAGTCATGTTCTTGAAATGAACATCCCGGTCGCAGAAAGGTTCAATATGCGGTCTTGCCATGGCTGGTCTCCTGTTCGCTGTCCGCCGCGGGGCTGCTTGCCTTCGATTTTTCAGTCAATGCCGTGCTTCCACACCACCTGGTCTTTTCTGCCCGCGGGTTTGACCGGCAGGTCCTTTGGCGCGATGGGTACTTTGTTGTCGCCATCGGCATTGAAACCCAAGGTGCTGATGCGGTCGAAAAAAGCCTGGTACCACTTGCGCCGCTCGGGTTCGAGCGCTTCCATTTCGGCGGCGATGGCGGCGAAGCGTTCCTCCTGCTCGGCGGTTTCCTCTTGCAGCCAAGCGCGCTGCTCCGGGCTGGTTTCGTGTTCGATGGATTCGGTTTTCCAAGGCATTCGCGTTTCTCCTCTTGCCGCGGGACCGGGATGCGGGTCTCGGTCCCAAGTTAACGGTTGTCGTCGATTTGTCTCTGCTTTCCCGGTCGGCTCCGTCTTGGCCAGGTTTGCTTTCCCGCGCCCCGGGTTCTCACGCCGGCACGGCCGCGCTGCCGGACGCGATCATCGCGTCGATTTCGGCCCGCGCCAAGCCCGCTTCCAGCAAAACTTCGACGCTGTGTTCGCCCAGCCGCGGCGGCAGACGGTCTATGCCGGCGGGGGAAGCGCTGAAATTCATCGGCGGGCTGCTCATCCGCAGGGTACCCTCCGTGGGATGTTCGACTTTCCGCCAAAATCCGGTCTCCACCAGATGCGGATCGTCGATCAATTCGTCGAGGGAATTGACCACCATCATCGGCACATTGGTGTCGCCCAGCAACTCCACCCATTCGGCGCGGTCGCGGCTGGCGATGATCTCGCCGGTGACGCGATAGGATTCGTCGATGTTGGCCAAGCGCGAAGCCATATCGAGGAATCTCGCATCCGCCACCAGTTCCGGGCGACCCGCGGCTTCGCAGAATGTGCGCCAATGGTTGTCCCAGTAAGGCAGCACCGCCAGATAGCGTCCGTCCTTGGTTCGATACGGCCGCCGGTGTTTGGCCATCAACCGCACATAGCCGGCCTTGCCCAGGGCCGGCTCGAAAGTCCGGCCCCAGAGATGTTCGGTCATGACGAAGGACACCATGGATTCGAACATCGGCACTTCGATCTCCTGGCCCTCGCCGCTGCGCTCCCGGTGGAACAGCGCGGCGAGCACTGCCTGCACCACGAACAGCGCCGTGGTCTTGTCGGCGACGATGGTCGGCAGATAACGCGGTTCGCCCTCCACCATACTTTGCAGCACGGCGATGCCGCTGGCGGCTTGGATGGAATCGTCGAGCGCGCCTTTGTTGCCGTATGGGCCTCGCTTGGCGTAGCCGTAGGTGGCGCAGTAAATGAGGCGCGGATTCAGCGTGCGGGCGTCGCTGTAGCCAAAGCCGAGCCGTTCGATGGCCTGGGGGCGGAAATTGTGGATCAGCACATCCGCGCTGGCGATGATGACCGCCGCCGCGCCGTGACCCGCTTCGGACTTCAAGTCCAGCGCCACCGAGCGCTTGTTGCGATTGCAGGTCAGGAACAGCGAGGACATATCGGCGTGCTGGCGGCGCGGGCCGAGGCGCCGGTTGGTATCGCCAGCGGGGGGCTCGATCTTGATCACGTCGGCGCCGAGGTCGCCCAGCATCTGACAGGCGTAGGGGCCAAGCACAACGCTGGTCATTTCCACCACGCGGATGCCGGCCAGCGGCGCGCTCATGGCGAATTCTCCACCGCTTCCTCCCCTGTTTTCGAGTCAGCTTCCGAGTCGGCGCGGCCGGACGCCAAGCCGTACAAGCGCAGGGCGTTGTCGCGCAAAAATTTGCGCCGCACTCGCGGCTTCAGCCCCAGCGCTTCGATTTCGTCCATGGTGCGCTTGAACCGCAGCACCGGAAAATCGGTGCCGAAAATCACTTTGTCCTGACCGTAGGAATTGATATAGCGGACGATGGACGGTGGCCAATACTTCGGCGAATGGGCGTCGGTGCAAAGATAGACATTCTCGTGCTTCCACGCCATGGCGATCATTTCATCGTGCCAGGGGATGCCGACATGGGAGCCGATCAACTTCAATTCCGGCAAATCGCAGGCGATATCGTCGAGGTAAATCGGCCGACCGACCGAACGGCAGCGGTGCTCTTTCGAATAGATCAGCGACTGCCCCACCTGCATTTGAATCGGAACATCGAGTTCTATGCATTTGGCGTAGAAGGGATAATAGCGCGCCTGGTTCGGCGGCAGATCGAACCAATGCGGATACAGATGCGCGCCGATGAAGCCCAGTTCCTTTACGCAGCGCTCAAGATCCCGCACGCCATCCATGCCGGTGAAGGGATCGATGCCAACCAAACCGGAGAAACGCTCTGGATAAAGCGCCACGGCGTCGGCAACGACTTCCGGCGGCATATGGTAGCAGCCGGGCAATCCGGGCCGACCGGATTTCGCCGCGATCAGAAAGCCGCGGCGGATTCCGGCCGCGTCCATTTCCGTGAGCATCTGCTCCAAAGCGATGCCGCCGCTGCCGTGCTTGCCTTTTACTTTGCCAACGAAAAACTCGTCGGTCCAGCCGGGGCGGTGGGAAAGGGCTTCCGCGGTCCAGATGTTGACCACGGCGTCAATGGCACCGATTGGGTCGGAATCGGCCGCGCTGGATTTGTTCGCGCCGGAATCGCTCAACTTTTCGCCCTTTTCCTGTCTATTCCGGTTTAACCCCGGCCCAGTTCAACACCGACCTAGTCTAACCCCGGTCCGGCTTTAGGCCGGCCCAGTTGTTCGCCGGCTTGGCGCCGGTGCCGGCCGCTGCCGCGAAGCACGACGCGGGCGGTTCTGCTACCATCAGCCCAACGCTTTGTCCTATTGATAGGTCAATATATCTAATCGAGTTTCGATTATAGGCGGCGAAACCACCCCGCGCAAGCATCCGCGGCCACCCGGCGCCACAGACCCAATCACGCGAAATGCCTTTGCAACGCAAACAATCCAACTCGTCATGGGCCGCTCGCGGGCGGCGGCCATGGGACCGGCGCGCCCGGGAGCCCATCGCGAAAACGCCGGAAAACCTGCCGCCCATGCCAGCCACTCTGTTTGACAAACTCTGGGACAGCCATGTGGTCGCCCCGCTCGGCGGCGGCGACAGCCTCGTATACGCCGACCGCGTCTTTCTGCACGAGCGCATGGGCAGCATCGCGCTGCGCGGTTTGGAAGCCGCCGGCCGGCCCGTGCGCCGCCCGGAGCACGCCTTCTGCATGATGGATCATATCGTCGATACCCGACCGGGCCGTGGCGACGATACCATCGTCCCGAGCGGTCGGGACTTCATCGAAGCCACCCGCGCCGGCGCCGGCGCCGCGGGAATCCGCTTGTTCGATATCGGCGACCCGCGCCAGGGCATCGTGCATGTAGTGGCGGCGGAACTCGGCTTGGTGCAGCCGGGCATGAGCGCGGTCTGCCCGGACAGCCACACCTGCACCTTGGGCGCTCTCGGCGCCTTGGCTTGGGGAATCGGCTCGACCGAAGCCGAACACGCCCTCGCCACGTCTACTTTGCGCGTGGGCAAGCCGCGAACCCTGCGGGTGAATTTCCGCGGCGAAACCAAGCCGGGAGTTACCGCCAAAGACATGATTCTGCATTTGATCGCGCGTTTCAGCAGCCGCGCCGCGCGGGGCTTCGCGGTCGAATTCGCCGGCGGCGCGATTCATTCGCTGGCCATGGACGGACGCTTCACCATCTGCAACATGGCCGTGGAGATGGGCGCCTTCACCGGAATGATCGCGCCAGACGAAACCACCTTGAGCTATGTCCTCAAGACGGAAAACGCCCCCCGCGGCGCGGCGGCGGATTTGGCGGTGCGGCACTGGCGCGGTCTGCGAAGCGATGCCGACGCCGAATTCGATTGGGAACTCGACGCCGACTGCGCGGACATCGCCCCGGCGGTGACTTGGGGCACCAATCCAGAGCAATTGGCGGCAATCGATGGCGTGGTGCCGGACCCGGCCGAATTCGCCGACTCGCGACAGCGAATCGCTGGCCGCCAAGCCCTCGACTACATGGGCCTGCAACCGGGGACACCCATAAGTTCGATACGCGTCGATTGCGCCTTCATCGGCTCCTGCACCAACAACCGGCTGGGGGATTTGCGCGCCGCGGCGAACTATTTGCGCGACCGCAAAATCGCCCCGTGGGTGCGGGCCCTGTGCGTGCCCGGCTCGACCACCGTAAAGCGCGCGGCGGAAGCGGAAGGACTCCACCGAATATTCCGCGCCGCCGGATTCGAGTGGCGCGAAGCCGGTTGCTCGCTATGCTTCCACGCCGGCGGCGAATCTTTCGGTGGCAGAAGGGTGATTTCCTCCACTAACCGCAACTTCCAGGGCCGGCAGGGACCCGGTGCCCGCACCCATCTGGGCAGTCCGCTGACGGTGGCAGCATCGGCCTGCCGGGGCTATATCTCGGCAGCTTCCGAAATTGAGGATGCGCCGTGAGTGCGCCGGCCAAAATTTTCCACCGCGGTATCGCCGCTCATCTGCCGCAGCCGAATATCGATACCGACGCCATCATTCCATCGCGCGAAATTCGCCGCGTTTCCAAAGAAGGCCTCGGCGCTGCGCTGTTCGCCGGTTGGCGCTACCGTTCCGCGGCAAGCCGCGAGCCGGAACCGGATTTCATTCTCAACCGGGCAGCGTACCGCCACGCCAGCATTCTGCTCGCGGGCGACAATTTCGGCTGCGGTTCATCCCGGGAACACGCCGTCTGGGCGCTGAAGGATTTCGGCGTGAAAGTGATTCTGGCACCTTCGTTCGGTGGCATTTTCTTCAATAATTGCGCGCTCAACGGCATTTTGGCGATTGAGTTAAAGGAAACCGAACTGGGGAAACTCGCCGCTTGGACGGCAGCGGACCCCCGCCGTAACCAGCCCGCGGTCGACCTGGAGTCCCAGCGAATCCATTGGGGCCGGAACGAAGTCAGCCGCTTCGACATCAAACCGGCCCGCCGCGAAATGCTGCTCGAGGGCGGCGATGCCATCGCCGCCACCTTGCGCATGGAATCCGCCATCGCGGCGTTCGAGCGGACCGACTGGGAGCGCCGCCCCTGGACTTGGCGATAACCGCGGCCCGCCTTTTCTGACGACCTCATTGGAAATCGCTATAATCCGCCGCATGGCCAACCCTGTAATTCGAGATGTCCCCAAGCTGCGGATTGCGAACCGGAAAAAAAGGTTTCGGCAGCCCCGGCACGACCCCAGCGATAGCTACAACCTCCGCTACCGATCCAAGAAACACCCGGAGCTCCCCCACGTCGTCAAATTCTCCAGTGGACGCACCAGCGCCATGCTGCTTTTCGTCCTGCTCGAGAATCGCTTGCTGGATGCGAGCCGGGGCGACGTAATCGTTTTCAACAATACCTCCGCCGAGCATCCGAGCACCTACGAGTTCGTTCGGGCCTGCATGGGCAAGAGCGAAGCCTATGGGATTCCTTTCTTTCAGGTGGAATTCCAGACCTACGAGGATGCCCGCCAAGGGGAGTGGGTTAGATTGCCCAGCTATCGCCTTGTCAACACTTCGCCGCATTCGGACAGCAATCCCGATGGCTTTCATTGGCGCGGCGAGGCGTTTGAGGAAATGCTCTCTTGGGCGGGGTATGTGCCCAACCAGTTTTCCCGTAACTGCACGCAAAAACTCAAGCTTGAGGTTACCCGTCAATTCCTCAAAGACTGGTTCGCTTCCAAACCGGGCATTCCCCGCCTCGGGCACTACGGACAAGAACCCCGTATCAACCCGGAGTCGAGTTATCGGCAGCACCGGAAAAACTCCGGCGGCGTTCCCAAGGACGTGTTCTGCAGCAAACGCGAGTATGTTTGGAAGAACCGCCCGTTCGTGCGCCCGGAACAGCGCTACGATCAATTCTGCGCCGGCTGGAAACCCTTTGAAAACGCGGCGCTGCGGGGAAGTGTGTTCGGCGGCAAAGCGAAGTTCAGCCGGGGCGGCGTGGAGTATGTATCCCTCATCGGCTTGCGCAGCGACGAGCCGGAGCGCGTCCAACGCATCAAGAACCGGGAAAGCTCGGAAGCGGGCTACGAGGGCGAATATGTCTACATGCCGCTGAGCGAAATGCAGATTGCCCGAGCGGATGTCAACGATTTTTGGCAACGCCAGGACTGGGATCTTGACATGCCGGGAGACACGCGGCTTTCCAACTGTGTATACTGCTTTCTCAAAGGTGCCGCGAACCTGAACGCCATCCATAAGGAAATGCGGCCACAGATGAACGGCGGGGCTTGGCGGAATTTGCCGGGCTCGCTCCAGGGCACGCCCAGCGACTTGCGATGGTGGGTGGATATCGAGAAGAAATACGGACGAGACTTGGTGGCGGAAAACAGGGTGATTAAATCGGAAGGACGAGGCGAGGATGCCGTCGACCACATCGGCTTCTTCGGCAACCACAAGTTTTCTTACGAGAAAGTAGACCAGGACGAAGTGGTCGAGGGTCTGAAGGAATCCATGCTGCCCTGCGACTGCACGGAATAGAATTCAAAATCAAGTAGTTATGGCTCCCCCCCCCCCCCCCCCCGAAATCGACCGGTCTATCTAGACAATCAAGCCACCACACCGCTTGACCCCCGGGCGCGGCAGGCCATGCTCCCCCTTCTCGGGGAGCTGTTCGGCAATCCACATTCCATCGATCACAGTTTTGGCTGGGGTGCGGCGGAAGCCGTCGCGCTGGCGAGGGCGCAAGTCGCCGACCTCATCAACGCCGACGATGACGAAATCGTCTTCACTTCCGGTGCAACGGAGTCCTGCAATCTTGCGCTGCGGGGCATCGCCTCCGGGGCGAAGGAGAACGCGGGGAAGGCTGAGAGGAATCGAATCCTCACCCTCGGCATAGAACATCCGGCGGTCTACGAAACCGCGCTCGATTTGCGCCGCCGGGGCTATGAGGTCGAGGTGCTGCCGGTTGGCGGGGATGGCATCGTCGATGTAAACCTGTTGGAACGAGCGCTTGATGGCCGCGTGCTGCTGGTGTCCATCATGGCCGCCAACAACGAAATCGGCGTGTTGCAACCCATTCCCGCAATCGCCGAGCGCTGCCATGGGACCGGGGCCCTGCTGCACACCGATGCCACGCAGGCGGCGGGGCGACTGCCCATCGATGTGGATGCTTGGCAGGTCGATTTGCTCAGTCTATCCGCGCACAAAATCTATGGGCCCAAAGGTGTCGGCGCCCTGTTCGTTCGTTCCGGGATTAATTTACAGCCGATGCTCACCGGCGGTGCGCAAGAAAATGGGCGCCGCGGCGGCACCCTGCCCGCCGCCCTCATCGCGGGATTCGGAGCGGCGTGCGAGGTCGCGGCGGAAGAGCAGGAAGACGATGCCGAGCGGATGCGGATGCTGTCCGAGCGGCTCCTGGACCGGTTGCGCAGCATCCGGCCCGCTTTGCGCCTGTTCGGTCATGCTCGGGAACGGGTCGCCGGCAATCTCAATCTCGGATTCCCCGGGGTGCCGGGCGCCGAGGTCGCGCGCAATGTGCGTGACCGGATCGCCATTTCCAGCGGTTCGGCCTGTTCCTCGGCATCCACCGAACCTTCGCGGGTGCTGTTGGCTTTGGGGCTGGATGCCGACACTGCCGATACCGGCTTTCGCGTCAGTCTCGGCCGCTTCACCACCGAACGAGATATCGATCTAGCCGCCGAAGCCTTGTGCGCGGTGGCTTGAGTGGGCGCGGAACCAACACCTTTATGGAGCAATTCATGAACCAAGACTCGCCGGACCTGAAGTTTGGTCCGACCACTGAACGAATTGGCTTAACCGCTGCCGGCATTTCCGCTTTCGACAACCTGTATCCCGCCGGCGTGGTGCGGGAGCTGCTGCAAAACTCGCTGGATGCCGCCGTCTACGCGGGCGTCGAGACGGCGCGGGTAAGCTTTCGACTGTCCGAAATCGAAACATGTCGGATTCCGGGAATCGCCAGCTACAAACAGACATTCCGTCATGTAAAACAATCGCTTAAGGGCCAGGCCGGCGGTGAATTGGTGTCTAAGGCCGCTTCGATTGTCAAACAGATCGAGAAGGCGCTCAAAAGCAAGACGCTCAAGGTGCTTACCGTTCTCGACAACGGCATTGGGCTCGACGAAAGTCGCATGGAGGCTCTGCTGAGCGACGGCATTAGCAAGAAGGATTCCGGCGCCACGGGCACCTATGGCAACGGCCATTCGACTGCTATTCCAACATCGGATCTTCGCTATGTCTTGTACGGGGGATTGACGAAAGACGGCACCCGCATCGGCTCCGGTCAAGCGGTGCTCGCCACCCACCATATTTCCGGCGATCGGCAGCTTCGCAGCCGCAGCGGATTCTTTGTTAAGGATGTCACCACGCTTGAAATACCAAAAGCGGATGAATTGCCGGAGCTGATTTCGAATGTCCTTGATGACCTTGCCGAATCGTCGGACCACGGAGCGGCCATAATCATTCCCGCCTTCAACCACTTTGAAGAAGAGGACAAGAGCCTCTGGAAAATCGTCTCCGAAGCTGCCGCGACCAACTTCTTTGTTGCGATAGGACTAGAAAAATTGGTAGTCGAAGTCCGGGAACCGGGGGCGAGTTCCGCAATGCAGGTGTTGAACAAGGCAAGCCTATACAAGGTGTTGGCGGAGCACAGAGATCAGCAGCGGGCAAAATCGAGGGGATTCATCAGCGGACAAAAAGCGTTTCAGGCGTATCGGGCATTCAGCGAGTGTCGCGCCAATGACTGGATTGATACCAAGCATGGGATGATTCAAGCGCATGTTAGAGAAGACCCATCGCTTGGAAGCTCCCGCGTCGGACTGTGCCGCAACGGCATGTGGGTTACCGACAACATACCGGGACTGAAGAATAAGTTTTCCGACCTAGTGCCATTCTGGGCTGTTCTGACGATCCACCCCGGTGAAGGAGGAGCTCTATACGAGGCCATCCGCCTAGCGGAAGGTCCGCTGCACCACGAAATCTCCTTCAAGAGACTGAAGGAAAACGTACAAAAGAAACGCCTCAAAGATTCATTCAAAGCCATCGCCGATTGGCTGAAAAGCAATGCGCGAACCCTCGCAACGAATTCTTACTTCGTGGATGGCTATTTATCAATCGACCAAGATGGTTCCGGTGGCGGAGGTTCTTTGCGCGCGGGCTATGGGGGCAAACCGGTCGTCTTATCGTCTTCCCCGGTGCGGCCTCACCCGCAAAAATCAGGTGATCCCGACGGCGACGGAAATCCGTCGAAAACGGGCACCGGCAAGCATCCACCAAATCGAAACTGGGGGCGAAGAAGGCCGGCCCTGCCGAATGTGTTCCGAGCCGTTTCCCGGCCCGTCGACACCAATCGCCAACGCATACACATCACGTTTGATCGAGATTTCGACCGAGCGGAAATGCGGCTGGTGGTGGATGAGGCAATCGATCCAACCTGCGTGCGTCCGGCGCAAGACCAATACGCGCCGGCATTTTTGAGCAATATCCGGGTGGATGACAAGGCCGTAGAAAGCTCTGATTTGAGCAGATGGCCGGAATCCGACGGGGAAGTCGTCGGTGTGCGGTTGGGAGACCGGCGCAAGGATGACAAAGTGGTCGTTGAAACTGATTTCTCGCCGAGTGGAGACTTTCATGGGCTCAGCAAGCCCTCGCTGAGAATCGAGCTGCAGCGAGTGGATGCCGAAGACCAAGCTGGTCAAAGCGACAGCGGAACGGAGAGGAAGGAAAATTGAGTCAAAACTATATACTCGATGTGGTTTCCCCGGGGCCGACAAACTCGGTTCCGGCGCACGAGCATCCCATTCTTGAAAGCGGCAGTGCCTCTTTTCCACATGGTTTCTATCGAATTGGCTTCGAGATGGGGGCGGGCAAATCCTCCTGTGTGATTGAGCACGATGTTGACGGTGCCCAACTCGTCAAACGGTTGGCAGAAAAAGGCGACGCGGTCTACGCCTGCGTGGTGTCCTCCCCCGCTTCATCCTACCGGCGGACGTATACGTCTGACAGCCCACGACAGGAGATTGACTGGGATATTGAGGATTTGGGCGAATCGCCCATGTTCACGCCGATGGTGCTGAGCGCGAAGAATCAGACTTTGGAACTGAAAGCGAACCGGGACGGCCTGCACCCCATCTGGGACAACCAGACTATCGAACTCTTGCGAGGCGCTCGGCTTGCCCTTGGCAAGGTGGTGCATTTGCAAGGCTCGCTCTACAATCTGATAAGGCTGTACAAGGAACCCAATCTGCGCAGCGGCCAGATCAAGGTTGATATTGGCGCAGAGCCGTTTCAGTTCAATGTGGGTCTGAGCGCTGATCTGCTTAAGTTCTTGCAGGTAGAGCGAGATGCGGCGCATTATAAGAATATCATGGTCTCCATTGTCACCGGCTGCCTCTCAAGGCTGCGCGAAGACTACAAAGATGATGACGGCGAGCATGGCGGGCATTCCCATCGGGCTCTGCAAAATCTCGCCGCCTTTTTGGACCGCAAGGGACTGGGGAACTGGACCGAAGAAGATTTTCGACCTGAAAAGATCGCGACCGAGTTGTTTCCAATACAGGTGCCCAATCTGGAAGTCGATGAGGACGAGGGCCAAGAGTCGTGAGCGGGCTGCAACAACTTTCCGACACCGAGTACAGCAAACTGCGCAGGGGTTTGCTTGGCCGCAAGGGATCAAGCCGACAGCGGCAATTCTTGGAGGCTGCCAAGGACCGAGGTGCGTTTCTGAAATGTTTCGAGGGAATTCCTCTTGAGGGACAGGGTGAATTGCCTCTCGCCCAGCGAATGTCGGAGAGTGAATTCAAAGACCCGCCCATAGACACCGAACAGCGGCTTTTTGAGGATTGGGCTGCCCTGAAGCCGGGGATCGCCTGCCGTTCGGCGTATTGGGCGCAAGTAACCCTGCGGCATGTCGCGAAGCAAAGAATCGATCCTTGCTACCTCGCCGCCAACGGCGGAACCGCCGGAACCGGCGAGGAGCGAATCGACCAGGTGCTGGCGGATTCCACGCTAAAGGCTGAGGAAAACATCGACAAATGTGTACGGATGGTGTTGCGCCGACTCGGTGGCCTGCCGGAAGTGCGCGGCAACCGATCCGTTTATGTGGACTGCCCATTCGCCCGCGCTTGGTGGCGTGAGCGAACCGTACGCCAAGCGTTGGGAACCGACAACAACGTAGAGGCGGCGCTTGATGTGCGCAGCCTCTTGCGGCTGAGCAACGCCCACTGGGAAAAAGTCATCGACCGCATCGTTTTTCGCAACTCGACCTTCGGCGACGAAAGTATTCGCGGCGCATTCATTTGCGTAGTGGCGAAATCACTGGCCGAACGACCGGCTGAAGCGCGCGCGAGCAGATTCCCCGCCGCCGAATTGCAAAGACTCTGCCGCCGCGCAAGCGCCCTCCAAGGCACCCGGGAGCTAAGCATATTGAAGCGCGCAGACATTGCGGCACTGATGCGGGAACTGGTGCAAAACACCCAACTGAGGCCCGCAAGTTGAACTCGATCAGCCCCGAGATCACAACTGGAACCTGCAAGCCGAAAATGCGGCCATCCCGCGACGATGAATGAACAACCGCCATCATCGGAAAAGGACAAGGCTCGGCAGGAACTGGCGGTCGCATTGACGAATATCACTCATTTGCAAGCGGAAATGGAGAGCGTTGAGCGACAGATTTTTTGGCATAGATTTGTCTTTTCGCCTCGAACTGAAAAAAGTGCTCTCGCGAAATTGGTAGGGATATCAAGCAGCCAAGTAAAGCAGTTCGAGTCCAAAATCGGCGAATCAATTAACCTCGCCATCCAAGATGCGATTCCACTCGTCAAACTTGCGATTGAGTGCGACTTGCGCAAGCTTGCAAGACGCGAACGATTGCATGAAGCTATAGACGGTCTGCTGCCAAGCTCTCCGTCCCCCTTCAAAACCGCATTGAGGAGATCAATTATCGACCGCTTGGGATTCAAGCCCAAATCGGGAATGTATTTGACACAGGAAGCGCGAGGGGAGTTTTTAGATTTTCAGGAAGCTTTCGCAAAGCTTGTTGTCAAACACCCCAGCCCACATAGCGAGAAAAATCTCGCCGCGCTACTGCCCAGCGGCGACTGGCAGCCACACTTGGCATGGCTGGTGAAACGTTGCAAGAAAAGCAACCCGAAACAGACCGAGCAACCTTCAGCCGTGAGCGCTAAAGAATTCATGGACCGCATAAAGAACCGTCGGCGAGTCTTTGACCATGCTCAATAACGAACCAACGCTGCGCCCCGGAACATTCGAATTGCCGGAGGACCCGCTGGTGGACGATGTGCTTATTCCGGGATTTCGTCACGCAGCCAGTGTATTGGGCGCTTTCGGCTGGTTCACCGCCGGTTGGATTCATCGACTGGCGCCCGGTTTGGCTGTTTTTCTCGGGCGAACAGACGTTGAGCCGATGCGGTTTACCGTGGCGCCCACACTTTTTCCGAACGAAAAAGCCGCCGTCGAAAAAGGCGTATCCATGTCGTCCGACGAAGCGGCGGCACTTGTCGCCAAGGTGTTTATCGATGGGCGCAATCACGCCAATCCACTGGGATTGCACGCCTTGGACTGCCTCGCGTGGATGATTGCCGAAGATCGTCTGCAACTGCGAGTTGCCGTGCCCACGCCGGACTCCAACTATCACCCGAAGATGTGGCTGTTTGACGACCACCGGCATAAAGTGCTTGTTCGCGGCTCCGGCAATGCCACCGGCCTCGGCGTAGGCGGCGGCGTGGAGCATATGGATGTGGATGTGTCTTGGGAGAAAGGCAGCGCCGGGAGAGTGGATAAGGGACTGCGAATGCTGCAAAACTGGTCATCGGGTGCAAGCTCCGGTATCAAAGAAGTATTCGACCTGCCAGAGGCGCTGGCCAAGGACATCATCCGCACCGCCCCAAGCCAGCCGCCGCAGCATACCGAATATCTTGCCGCCACGGGCGGCGGGCATGCGCAACCAAAGAAGGCGTCCCCGCGGCCAAAACTGCGCATACCCGAAGAGCTGGAGTGGGAAACCGGGCCCTACGCCCACCAAGGCGAGGCCGTCAAGGCTTGGGAGGAAGGAGATCCCCCCGAACGAGGCGTTCTGGAAATGGCGACCGGGGCCGGTAAAACACTCACCGCACTGATCTGCGCGACCCGCTGTCAAGACCGGTTGGGCGTTCAGCCCCTTCTGATCGTGATTTCAGCCCCATCCGTACCCCTGATACTGCAATGGCGGAAGGAAGTCGCCAAATTCGGCGTCAAAGCCGTGGCACCCAATCTCGAAAGCAATGCCGCATCGGACGTCACGAAGCTGTTTCGCCTGTTGCCGAGTGGCGGCACTTGGGTGCTAATCGTGACCAATAACCGCTTAACGAGTGAGGATTTCCAACATACCGTCGCATCAAATATCCGACGAATAGACAAACCGCCCATTGCCACTCTATTCGTTGCCGACGAAGCCCACACCTTGGGTGCCGACTCCTTTGTTCACCGCCCGCCGGAGTTTTTCCAGAAGCGGCTTGGGCTCTCCGCCACCCCCGAACGCCAGTACGATCCCGACGGGACGAATGTGATCTTTGCCTACTTTGGACCGACCGTATATACATTCGGTTTGAGTCGAGCTATCGGATTCTGTCTTGCGCCATACAAGTATTTTGTCCATGCCTGCACACTGCAAGAAGGCGAGCTTGAAGACTACAAAGACCTCTCCCTTAGAATCACCCATTCAATGAACAGCAACAAGGATGATGCTGAGGAAAACACCAAGCGTCTGCTCATTATGCGCCGTCGCATACTGGAAACGCCCACAGGCAAGCTAGGCTTGCTGCGTGATGTTCTGGTCCATCGCGGCCCCCGGGATCTTAGCCACGCACTGATTTATGCTTCGGCAAAGAATCCAAAGCAGTTTGAGCAGTTCGGTAATTTGCTAAATGAACTGGATATCATCTGGTCACCTGTTACCGAAAAGGAAACGAGCGACAAGAACAAACTACAAAGTATATTGGACTCATTCGAGCAGGGCAGGATTCAGGTAGTGCTCGCCAAGAAAGTACTCGATGAAGGAATCGACATCCCCAATATCCGAGAAGCTTTCATCGTCGCATCATCGAACGTAGAAAGGGAATGGGTGCAACGAAGAGGTCGTGTGTTGCGGAAGCATCCCGACAAGCCTTGGGCCGCCATACATGATTTCCTCGCGCTGCCAACCGCCGCCGCGGTTCGCGAAGAATCTGGCAAGTCGATATCCAAAATAGTTCAAAATGAACTTGGTCGCGCTTATCAGTTCGCCACACATGCAAAAAATATGGCTGGTACAGACGGAGTCGCCGAAACTTTGAAATCGCTATTTGACGCCGTTGATTCAAAGAGTCCGAGCTTTCCAGTTGTTCTTACGAAACCAGGCTATCAGTTTATTTTTTCTGCAACACCAAGAGGTTCATTATGGTAAGCAACTTTGATCGGATTTATGCAGAGATACAGAAACAAGCCGAGCGCATTGCGCCAGAGCATAATTTGGACAAAAATCAAATCGTCCATCTCATCATGAGGATTGCAGATATTGTAGATGAACACAGTGTAAAGCATAATCCCAGGATGAACCAAGATATTCAAGCTTGTATTAGGGGTGTTCAACGTTAGTTATATACCGATTAGAGGGAGATAATGCCATGTTATTGATACATAAAATAGAAATAAAAAAATTTGTTTGCTTTGATCACGTCGAGATTAGCCCTTCGGTTAACCCCGAAAAACCATTAACAATTATTCGAGCGGAAAATGGTTCCGGCAAGACAACTTTTCTTCGTGCCATTCGTTGGTGCATGTATGGCGAAGATGGATTGCCAGACGATGCGTCCCGATATCCACTACAGCCGGCAGACTGGTCCGCTGATCAGGATGATGATGTGTGCACGTCAGTAAGCATCACATTTGCAACAGATGGTTCCACGCGGCATGATGATGCCAGCAAGCGATACAAAACAAAGTACATTCTAAAACGATCTGTGACGACGATAGGACAGAAATCAACGGATAAAAATGGGGTCGATTTTCGGAGAATTAATGAAGAAATAAGCCTCATGGCTGAATCTCCCACTAGAGATGGTTGGCATGAAGAATCTGCTGGGGTTAATTCAATTTTGGCGGCGCTTCTTCCGTGGGAACTGCGAGATTTTTTTGTCATGGATGCCGATGAAGCCACCGATTTCGTTGGCGGTGTTGAAGGAAAAGTACTGAAAAAATCTGAAGTTGTCGCCAAGACAACACACGCGATCCGGTCGTTGCTCGGCCTGAGTATGTTTGAGGATGCATCAAAAAGAATAAAAAAAATCGGCAACAATTTCAGCAAAGAGGCTACAAAGGCAACCAATAGCGCAGATCTAAAATCTCTTGAAGCGAAGTTAACTGAGGTGACCGAAGAGGAAGAAAGATTAAAGGGCGATATAGACACAGGCACGGATAATCTCAACGATCTCCAGGCTAGGGAGAAAAAAGCAGAGCAAGAGGAGAAGGATGCTGAAGTAAATCTTCATGATAGTGAACCAACGAAAGAACGGATAAAATCGTTGAATCTGGCAAAAAGGCACGCACAAGATGAAGTTGAAACCTGTTACCATAGTCTCGCAACATCTCTGAGCGACGAGATGCTGCTAGCTTCCTTGGCAAGAAAGCAGATCACAAAAGTGCAAAATGAGCTTCAGCCGCTTTATGAAGATGGCACCATACCCGCCCGACATCTCGCTTATGTGGAAAAATTACTTCAGTCTGGAGAATGTGTTTGCGGTCAAGATATTTCCGACGACAATGAATATAGAATCCGAGTAAAAAATACACTTGAACAATCAAAAAGTACTAAAGAAACTGCCAACCTGTTGGCCGATATCCTTCAGTGGACTAAGGAAGCTGAGAAATCTAAGGATGGCTCAACATGGGACGAAAAGTGCGATGAGTGGGAGGAGAAGGTCGAAAAGTATGTTGAGGAGATTTCAGCTGCCGGAAATGAATTGCGAGACTTGGAATCTCTTCTCGACAAGACTGACTTAGAAAAGATCGAAATTATTCGGCAAAAAAAGGAAGCGTTATCGACGAAGATAGGAACTCTCCAGAAAGAGATAGTCCGAGCTGAATGTCGTTTAGAGTCTACTACGAAGGAAAAGAAACGACATGCAGCCAAACTAAAATTGGGACAAAAGAAATTTAATGAAGCGGCGGAGTATTTGGCACATGAGAAAACTGCGGCCGCGTTTGCAATAATTTTAGACGCTGCCCAGGAATCTATCCGAGAAGGCCAAGTTCAGGATTTGGAAAAAGAAATGAATCGGCTATTTTTCATGATGATCGCCAATGTGAAGAACAACGAAACAGATGCGAACTTGGAGAGCAACATTGCACCCCATATGATAGCTAAAGTCGGTATTCGCCCAGTCGATGAAGGATCCAAGGATTATGAAATCTACGCACTGCATGACAAAGGCTGGTCGATGCCCCCAACAGCAATCAATGGTGCATCAAGGAGAACGCTTGCGCTTTCTTTTGTTTTAGCCGTTTGTAAAGAAAGCAACACTAAGGCCCCTTTAGTCGCCGACTCATTGCTTAATTTCATGTCGGGTATAGTAAGAACGAACTCATTTCGGGTAACCTGTGAAACGTCTAGCCAGCCGATCCTGCTGCTCACCGGTTCGGACCTTGAATCCAATGAAGAAGCCCAATTAGCGGAGAGGTTCGCCGGGAAAACCTATACACTCACTGGGCAATGGCAACACGTCGGCGTAGGAGGAGATGTAGTTAATCTAAGTGACAGCCGACGTGTTTCGATAATGTGCGAGTGCGGGCCCCGAGAGTACTGTGATAAATGCGAAAGAGTTGGTCAAGCGGCACGCAAAGATTTTGTAAAAAAACACTGAGCAATCAATTCCTAGCTGATAGAAAACAGAGGAAAATGAGTAACATAAGAGATATATTTTCTGCTCAAAGTTTGGGGCTCATGCTGCCAAAAGCTCAGAAAGAAGATGTTGCAAGGTTCGTTATCAAGGACTCAATTGGGAACCCAAGCAGGGAGATAAAACCTTTTAACCGCCAAGTTGATTTTTGGGCTTTCAGCATTGGCGTGGCGCTCGCAAAGAATCTTGATCCAGTAAAGATGGAAGGCACCAAGTTTATCGAAACAAGCCAGGGAATACTCAATGAAGATCTGGCCTCGCTGATTGCCGCGGTGTCAGTTTCCAGGTTTGGCCCCTCAGACCCCAAGGCGATTAACCCCTCTCAGATTATAGGGCTTGCCAATGAGCTGGCGGCCGCTGGATGCGGCGAAGTGCTTAAAGTACTCAATAACACGCGCACCCTAACCACCCCTCTTGCGCGATTGCGGGCGTTTTCCCGCGACCTCATTCTTGCTATTTAAGCGGCTGCAGAAATACGATTTCCCCGGTGTTTTGGGGAGATGATGAAGATATTAGGTCTTTTCGTAAGCTGGCCATTCGCGTGCGCCGACAAGGTAGGCAGTGACTCTGATGGTTTCGATATCCCGGAGATCAGGGTTATCAAGTATGAGGCAGTCAATGGAAGTCCACTCGCCTTGCGCCCCTTCTTCCTCGAGCTCACGGTAAATTGCTAAGCGGGTGTTATCATCGATGCAAACTAACCTATCATTGCCCGGCTGGACGATGATAGGTACGGAGACACCTTGATCCGCCCTTATTGAATCCTTTAGTGGGCGGTAGGAAGACCGGATTTAGGTCGACCACGCTGGCCACGCATCGCATCTTCTGGGTCCATCCGCACTTCACCCGTCCCCGTGAAACGCAGGAAGCGATGCGTTGGGTCTTCGCCATCCCGCATCCACCGCGCGACCACCGAGCCTTCGTCCCGGTAGAGCATCAGGTCCGGCAGCACGCCGCCCTGCCGCGCAGCCAGCATACTGTGGCGCTGGATCCAAGCGCGCGGTCACCGGGCTTTCGTGCAAGATCCCGCGAGCCATCCCCAGACGTATTTCGGGAAGCCCTGCTCGAAGGGCGCGCTGACGTACTGCCTGCGGACCGCCGTCGTTTTCAGAGCGCTGTTGATTTCGTCGGTTTTTTGTGGAGACGTGTTCACAGCCGCGGGGGAAGGATCAGTCCTCCGGCAAGCGCAGCAGGCCGGCGGTTGCGAGTTCGTCGATTTCGTCTTCGGACAGGCCAAGCTTGCCAAGTACCTCTCGGCCGTGTTGGCCCGCGGCTGGCAAATCGTGGCGCAGGCCGAGGCGACCGGCGGTGGATTCGACGGGCAGCGCCGGGAGCCGCGCCTGTTCGCCGGCCCGGTCGCCGTCTCGCAGGGTGACTGGCAGCAGGCCGCCGGCGGCATTCAGATGGGCATCCTCGAATAGATCCGATGGCTTGTTGACCGGCGCGAAGGCCACGCCGGCGGTTTCGAGCCGCCGCAGCAACTCCGCGGCGGACAATCGCGCGAATACCGCGGCCACTTCGGGCAGAATGCGGTCGCGCTGGGCGACCCGTGCGTTGTTGTGCCGCAAAGATTCGTCGGCGGCGAATGCTTCAAGGGCGAATTCGGCGCAGAAGCGGCGCCATTGGGTATCGCTGACCACGCCGACAAAAACTTTCTCGCCTTCCCGGGAGGCGAAAATGTCGTAGATCGCCCAAGCCGAATTGCGCATCGACATCGGCAACGCGGGCGCGCCGGTCACCGCCTGCTGGGCCATGTGCTGGCCGACGAAAAAAGCGGTGGTTTCAAACAGGGAGCCGGTGACGTGTTCGCCCAAGCCGCTGTGGTGGCGGCGCTCCAACGCGGCCAGCACGCCGATGACACCGAACATGCCGCCGGTCACATCGATTACCGAAGCGCCCGCCCGCATCGGTCGGTCCGGCAAGCCGGTCATGTACGCCAAGCCCCCCATCATTTGAGTGACTTCATCGAGCGCCGTGCGGTTTTCGTAGGGCCCGGACAGAAAGCCTTTCAGGGAACAATAAATCAAACGCGGATTGGCCTCGCGCATGGGGCGCCAGCCGAACCCCAGCGCGTCCATGGCGCCGGGCCGGAAATTTTCGACCAACACATCGGCTTCCGCCACCAGCCGCCGCGCCAGCGCCGCGCCGCGCTCGTGTTTGAGATCGAGGCAAATGCTTTTCTTGTTGCGGTTGTACATCGGGAAGTAACCGGCGCCCGAGCCTTGCAGCCGCCGGGTTTTGTCGCCGCCCAAAGGTTCGACTTTGACGACTTCGGCGCCGAGGTCGGCCAGGATCATGCCGGCCGCGGGGCCCATGACCATATGGGTGAACTCGATTACTTTTATGCCTGCCAATGGCAGATCATTGGCACTGGGCGGCATTTCCCTCAACCAAGACAAGTGTTTGTTCGGAACGGCGTTAATGGTATATTTGTTATTTAGTTATAACAATAGCTCATTTGACCGAATTGGCGGTCGGTGGATATGGCGGCGGATATTCTGATCAGCGAAGTTGGCCTGCGCGACGGCCTGCAAAGCATTCCCCAAGTGATGCCGACCGCGGGCAAAAAAGCCTGGATCGATGCCCAATACGCGGCGGGTTGCCGCGAAATGGAGGTGGGTTCGTTCGTTCCCGCCCGATTGCTGCCGCAGTTGGCCGACACTGCGGAAATCGTGCGACACGCCGCCGAATTGGACGGCCTGACCGTGGCCGCGTTGGCGCCAAATCTGCGCGGCCTGCGCGATGCCGCCGCCAGCGGCGCACACAAGGTCACGCTGCCGTTTTCCGTGAGCGAAACCCACTCTCTGAAGAATCTGAACAGAACCCATGCCCAAGTGCTGGCGGAAATCCGCGGCTGTGTCGAGTTTCTCGAATCCCTGCCCGCCGAGCGGCGGCCGCTGTTCGAGGTCAGCCTTTCCACCGCTTTCGGCTGCACCCTGGAAGGACCGGTGCCCGAGCGGCGCGTGTTGAGCTTCGCGGAACAGATGATTGCGATGGGTGTTGACGAAGTGGGTTTGTCCGATACCACGGGCTACGGCAATCCGACCCAGCTGAAGCGCCTTGTGGACGGCATCTGGCGAAATTGCGGCCCGGAAAAATTGACGGGGGTCCACTTGCACAACACCCGGGGCCAGGGCTTGGCCAACGCCTTCGCGGCGGTGGAGCTCGGCATCACCACCCTCGACAGCTCCCTCGGCGGCATCGGCGGCTGTCCCTTCGCGCCGGGGGCGAGCGGCAATATCGTAACTGAAGACTTGGTTTTTCTGCTGGAATCCATGGGCCTTTCCACCGGCATCGATTTGGCGGCGCTGATCAAAGTGCGGGAGTCGGTTACGGCGGCGCTGCCGGAGGTCGAGTTGTTCGGATTCACGGCGGATGCCGGGCTTCCTTTGGGCTACCTGGCGGCATGAATACGGTCCCGGCGAGAAATCCGCGCACCGGCCGCATCGATTTCGAAGTCGAGAATTGGCCGGCGGCGAAAATCGCGGCGCTGGCCGGCGAAATGCGCGCCGCGCAAAGCGCCTGGGTCGAAGGCGGCTTGCCGGGCCGCGACCGCGCACTGCTCGCCTGGCGCGATGAACTGGCGCGCCGGCGCGCAGCGATTGCCGCCGCCTTGACCGAAGATACGGGTCGGCGGCGGATTTCCCAATTTGAAGTGGAAAAGCCCATCAATTTGATTGATTACTGGCTGGAACAGGCGCCGGCCATTCTGGCAGGCGGCGGTGGCCAGTCGAGCATGGTGCCGACGGTCGCATGGCGGCAGGTGAAGGCGCCCTACCCGTTGGTCGGCATCATCAGCCCGTGGAATTTTCCGCTGGCACTGGCGGCGCTGGACGCGATTCCGGCCTTGCTCGCCGGCTGCGCCGTGATCGTCAAGCCGAGCGAAGTCACTTCGCGCTTCGCCGGGCCGGTGCTTGAAAGTATCGCCGCGGTGCCGGACTTGCATGGCGTATTTCGCTTCGTCACCGGCGACGGCACCTGCGGCGCCGGCCTGATCGACGCGGTCGACGCGGTTTGCTTCACCGGCAGCGTCGCCACCGGACGCAAAGTGGCGGTGCGGGCGGCGCAAAGATTCATCCCCGCGTTTTTGGAACTCGGCGGCAAAGATCCCGCCATCGTCACGGCGGATGCCGATCTCAACAACGCCGTGCGCGCCGTCGCGCGCAGCGCCTTCGGCGCCACCGGCCAAGCCTGCCAGTCGTTGGAGCGGGCCTATGTCGCCCGCGAGGTATACGACGAATTCACGGCGGCGCTGGTGGACGCGGCCGGCGCCATTCGGCTGAACGACTCCAGATTGGACGAAGGACATATCGGCCCGCTGATTTTCGCCAAACAAGCCGACACCATCCGCGAACATCTCGACGACGCCTTGGCCCGCGGCGCGAAGATCCATTGCGGTGGCGAAATCGAAAACCGGGGTGGCGGCAAATGGTGTCGCCCCACGGTCGTCGGCGGAGTCACCCAGGACATGCTGATCGCCCGGGAGGAAACGTTCGGCCCGGTTATCGCCTTAGCGCCGTTCGATTCCGTGGAAGAAGCGATCGACCTCGCCAACGATTCCGATTACGGATTGTCCGCCGCGGTATTCGCCGGCTCCGCGGAGGACGCGGCGGCCATCGGCGCCCGGCTGAAAGTCGGCGGTGTCAGCATCAACGACGCCAGCCTCACCGCGGGCGCGAACGATGTGGAAAAGAATTCCTTCCGGTTTTCGGGAATGGGCGAATCGCGTATGGGCCCCTCCGGCATGGACCGCTTTCTGCGCAAACGGGCTTTACTCTTTCAGAACGCTCCCGCGGCGTCGATCGACACCATGGCGGAAGCGCCGGATTGACCGCCGGCGGACAGCCAAGGACCAAATGGGAGCGGAAGGCGCGGCGGCCGATCAGGGTAGAACGATGCTGATTTGCTCCATGCCGTTGTCAGGGTCCAACGGGGTTTCGCCCGCGGGAAAACCCTGTTCGGCAAGGATATAGGCGACGACATCTGTGTACTCGTCGAACATCAGCGAACCGGGATTGTCGGCCGGCATCGTGCCGAGAATCGATTCCCAAAACCAAAGCAACGGCTGGTTGTTCCAGGATCGCAGCGCGTCGCGGTAGAAGCGCATGTCATGGCAAGTGCGGCAGACGCTGTCGTAAACGGGTTTGCCCGCGTCTACCTGGGCTTGGGTGAAGACACCATCCTTGACGGTTTTTTGCTGCGCCGGCGACCATTGCGCTCCGAGCAGACACGCGGCAAACATCCCAAGCTTCAGCGCTGATTTCATTGCAATTTCCCAAGCGGGTCGCCGCGCTCCCGGCGACCGCCACCAAGCCGCCACCGACCTTACCCCACATCATTATCGCGTGCAAGTTCCGCGAGCGGCGACTCCAGCCGCGGAACAAGTGTTCAGGCACAGACAGATTGCGCCCTGCCGCCTGAATCGGGGCTGAATCTCCGCCGGGCGCTCAATGGATTTCGCCCGCTTTTTTCCCGGCGGATCACGATGGCTGTCCCGGCGAATTTGGGTGAGTTGGAGCAGCAAAACTTTTTTTGCCAAAAATTTCTCCTTTTTTGCGAATAGCGCCTAAGTATCGGTACCCACTCATTTGGAGACGCAACCCATGAACCACCCGCAACGAGGTTTTACCTTGATCGAACTGATGATCGTCGTGGCGATCATCGGCATCTTGGCGTCGGTGGCGCTGCCCGCCTACCGCAACTACTCGGACCGCGCCGCGTTCTCGGAACTGGTGCTGGCCGTCACACCGCTGAAGACCGCGGTGGAACTGGCCATCCAGACCCGCGGGCCGGCGGCGCTGACGGACCTCGACGGCGGCGCCCTCGGCATTCCCGCCAATGTCGCAGCAACCGCCGATGACCACGGCGCCAATGTCACCGACGGCGTGATCACCATGACTTGGCGGCAGGAAGCCAACTCGAATCTGAGCGGCGTCACCTATACGCTCAGCGCCGACGGCATTGAGGCGCCGGTCGCTTGGACCGAAGGCGGCAGCTGCCTGAGCAACGGCCTGTGTTGAACGCCAACGCGAATGTCGCGGCGGCGGAATCCACCGCCGCCGCGCTGCGCGCGCCCCTGCTGGATCTCGACGCGCTGGACCCGCGTGTAATCAAACGCGGCTTGATCGACCACAAATTGATCCGGCAGCATCAGGCGCTGCCGCTATTGCGCATCGGCAACCAGCTGTTGCTGGCGGTTGCAGAGCCGTCGGTAATGGCGGCGCTGGATGAAATCAGATTTCACACCAGCTTGGCGCCGATTCCGGTGGTGGTCGAAGGGGAACAGCTGCGCCGCGCCCTGGGACTGCGGGACCGCGGCGAGCGCTTGCTTGATGAAGTCGGCTTGGCGCGGGCGGCGGATGAATCGGCAATCGAAGCGAATCCGCTGCCGGAGCCGGATTCCGGCAACGCCGATGAAACACCCATCGTACGCCTTGTGAATCGGTTGCTGGCGGACGCCCTGCAAGCGGGCGCATCCGATATTCACTTCGAGCCCTTCGAGACGAGTTGCCGGGTGCGCTTCCGCATCGACGGAATCCTGCATGAAATCACCCGTCCCCCGGTGAATATCGCCCGGCGCATCGCGTCGCGACTGAAGATCATGGCGCAAATGGATATCTCGGAGCGGCGCTTGCCGCAAGACGGCCGCATCCGCTTGCGAACCAAGGACGGCGGCGGCATCGATTGCCGGGTCAATTCGCTGCCGACGCTGTGGGGCGAGAAAATCGTTCTGCGGATTCTGTACGCCGGCAATGCCGGAATGGATATCGATTCATTGGGCCTGACGGATTCCCAGCGTGAGCAGTTTCTGCTCGCCCTGCGGTCCAGCCAAGGCATGATTCTGGCCACGGGCCCGACCGGCAGCGGCAAAACCGTGACCCTGTACTCTGGGCTGCGCCTGCTCAATACGCCGGAGCGCAATATCGCGACCGCCGAGGATCCGGTGGAAATCAACCTCGAAGGCATTAACCAAGTCGCGGTGAATCCCCGCGCCGGGCTGGACTTCGCCGCCGCCCTGCGCGCTTTTCTGCGTCAGGACCCGGATGTGCTCATGGTCGGAGAAATCCGCGATGCCGAAACCGCCGAAATCGCGGTGAAAGCCGCCCAGACAGGCCATCTGCTGCTTTCGACGCTGCATACCAACAGCGCCGGAGAGACCCTCGCCCGGCTGAAGAACATGGGAGTTCCGGCATTCAATCTGGCCACTTCCGTGCGGCTGGTGATCGCCCAGCGGTTGGCGCGCAAACTCTGTTCCCACTGCCGCCGGCCGCTGCGGCTGCCGCGGGAAACCCTGCTTGAGTCGGGCTTCCAGCCCCATGAAGTGGAAGCGCTGGAATTGTACGCAGCCGAAGGTTGCGAGAATTGCAAGAACGGCTATCGCGGCCGGGTTGGCATTTTTGAAGTGCTGCCGATCAGCCCGGCCATGGCCGCGATCATTATGCGCGACGGCAATGCTTTGGATATCGCCGACCAAGCTGCGCGCGAAGGAACGCAAAATCTGCGCCGGGCCGGGCTTGACCAGGCCGCCGCTGGATTAACCAGCCTGGATGAAGTGATCCGGCTCACCTGAGCGACCCAAACGACCTACGCGATCTAAGCGACCTAAGTAAACGGAGGGGAAGCCGCGAATGAATCGACAAATCGAGTTTGTCTGGCGGGGTACCGATTCTCGCGATCGCCCGACCCAAGGCGAAATTTCCGCCGGCAGCGCCGCGGAAGCCAAAGTTCGGCTGCGGCGCAAGGGCATCCGACCGAGCCGTGTGCGGCGCCGGCCGCGGCGCTGGGCCGGCGCAGGCGGGGAACGCGCCAACGCCAAGGATATCGCCATCTTCACGCGGCAACTGGCCACCATGGTCCGCTCAGCCATCCCGCTGGTGCAGGCGCTGAATATCATGGCGGGCAGCGCGGCGAAGCCCGGCCTGCGGGCGCTCGTGCTGAAGGTGCACGACGATGTGGCGGGCGGCAATGGCCTGGCCGAAAGCATGGCGCGGCAGCCGCGGCATTTCGATCCCCTCTACCGAAGCCTGGTCGCCGCGGGCGAAGCTTCGGGGACGCTGGATACCATGCTCGACCGACTGGCGGCGTACCGGGAAAAATCGGAATGGCTCAAGGCCCGAATCCGCAAGGCGCTCACCTATCCCATCGCGGTTGTCTGCGTGGCGCTGGTGGTCGCGACTGTGTTGCTGACCCGGGTAGTGCCGACTTTCGCCGAGACTTTCGCCGGGCTGAATGCGGAGCTGCCGTTGTTCACCCAGTGGGTGCTGGGGCTATCGGATTTGGCCTTGGAACATTGGCGCGGGGCGGCGGCGACCGCGTTGGGAGTCGCGGCGAGCGCAGTTTGGTTGCCGCGGCGCTCGCCTGAAATCGCCGATTTGCGGCATCGTCTGCTGTTGCGCCTTCCGCTGATCGGGCCGCTGCTGCGCAACGCCGCCGTGGCCCGATTCGCCCGCACCCTGGCAACGCTGTTTCGCGCCGGCGTGCCGCTGACCGAGGCCCTGGCGTCCGTCGCCGACGCCACCGGCAGCGCGGTTTACGCCAAAGCGACCCGCGCCATTCGCGAAAATGTTTGCAACGGCCAATCGCTGGCGGGCGCGATTCGGTCGACTAAGCTGTTTCCGCCCATGCTCGAACAACTCGCGGAAATCGGCGAAGAATCCGGGGCGCTCGACGAAATGCTGGACAAATGCGCCCGCTTTTTTGAAGAAGACGTGGAAATGCGGGTGGACCGCTTAACCACCCTGCTCGAGCCCATTATAATGGCCGTGCTTGGGGTTCTTGTCGGTGGACTGATGATCGCGATGTACCTGCCCATATTCCAGCTCGGCTCGGCGCTTTAGCGCCGCCGGGACCAAGGCTTTGCCGGAAATCCTCACCAACTCGGCCGCGCAGTCCTTCGGCGCGTTCCTGCTGCTCGGATTGCTCTGCGGGAGTTTCGTCAATGTACTGGTCCACCGCCTGCCCATCATGCTCGAACGGCAGTGGCAGACGGAGGCCCGACAATACCTCCACCTGCTGCGCGACCCGCGGGGCGCGGCCAATCGTCCGCTCAATCTACTGCGACCGCGGTCCCATTGTCCCCATTGCCAGCGGAACATCCGACCGCTGGAATTGATCCCCCTGTTCGGCTACCTGCTGCTGCGGGGCAAATGCGCGGGCTGCCGGCAACCGATTTCTCCGCGTTATCCGCTGGTGGAACTCGGCTGCGGGCTGCTGGCCGGGTCTCTGGCGCTGCTCTTCGGCACCGGCTGGCAGACCGGGGCGCTGCTGTTGTTCAGCTTCACGCTGGTCGCGCTGGCGCTGATCGATCTCGAAAAACAATTGCTTCCGGACGCGCTGACACTGCCGTTGCTGTGGCTTGGACTGTTGCTCAACGCCTTGTTCCCCGATCTACTCGGCACCGGTGCCACCGACGCGATCATCGGCGCGGCCGCGGCCTATCTGCTGCTCGGCGGAGTTCATTTTGTTTACTTTCAGCTCACCGGCAAGGAAGGCATGGCGCCGGGCGATTTCAAATTGCTCGCCGCCATCTGCGCCTGGCTGGGTTGGGTCGCCCTGCCCTTCATTGTGCTGATCTCTTCGCTCAGCGGAACCATTTGGGGAGTCTCGATGGTGGCGGTTCGCGGCCGGTCCTGGTCGAAACCGCTGCCTTTCGGCCCGTTTCTGGTTGCCGCGGGCTTTGTCGTATTGCTGCTTGGGCCGGAACAAATGGCTGGCTGGCTCGGCTGAGGCAGGTCGCGGACATGTTCACGGTGGGATTGACCGGCGGCATCGGCAGCGGCAAAAGCACGGTCGCCGAAATATTCGCCGGCTTGGGAGTGGATATCATCGACGCGGACCGCGTCGCGCGGGAAGTCGTCGAGCCGCCGAGCGAGGCGCTTGAGGCCATCCACCGGCGCTACGGCCGGGAGATTCTGACCGGGTCGGGAAAGCTAGACCGCGCCCGCCTGCGGCAGCTGGTGTTCGCCGATTCCGCCGAGCGGACCTGGCTGGAGAATTTGCTGCATCCGCTGATCGGCGAGCGCATTCGGGAAAAAATCGCCGCCGGCGCGGGAGAATATTGCATGCTGGTTTCGCCGCTGCTGCTGGAGACATCCCAACGGCGGCTGGTGGATCGGATATTGGTGGTCGATGTTTCCCGACCGACGCAGTTGCGCCGCGCCATGTCGCGGGACCAAAGCGACCGCGCCGTCATCGAGGCGATTATCGACGCGCAGTCCAGCCGCGAGCGACGCTTGGGGGCAGCGGATGATGTAATCGACAACGAAGCCGACGCCGACGCGCTGCCACCCCGGGTGCGCGGTTTGCACCGGCGCTATTTGACGCTGGCGAAAGACCATGGCTGAAAAGTCTGTGACTGTGTCCTGCCCCACCTGCGGCAAGACGGTGCGCTGGATCGAAGCCAACCGCGACCGACCATTCTGCGGCGAACGCTGCCGGCTGATTGATTTGGGTGAATGGGCGGCGGAGAAATACCGGGTGGCGGGCGAACCGGCCCCAACGCCTGATGATCCGGAATCCGACACCTTGCAGTGACCGTTCCCGGCGACAACCGCAGTCAAACAAAGTTGCCGATCCCAGCCACGCCCGCGCCACCGTGGATCTGGGCCAGCGCCGCTTGCGCGGGACGCGTGCCACCCAGCGCGTACACCGGCAGCGCGACTTGATCCGCCAGCCGCCGGAATCCATTCCAGCCAAGCAAATCCGCGGCCCGGTACTTGCCGGTCGCGCACACCGGCGAAAGCAAAGCGAAATCCGCTTCCAACTGTTCCGCCCGCCGCAACTCCAGCAGCGAATGGCAGGCGGCACCGAACAGGCAATCCGCCGGCACCGGGCGTTGCTGCAACTCCGCGAGCACTCGGGCCGGCGCATGCAATCCGCTGTTGGGCCAACCAGGATCGTAGTACCGCGGGGCATTGTTGAACAGCAGTGTCGCCGAGCGCCCAGCGGCCAATTCCAACGCCGCCAGGAACCAGTCGCGGTACCGGTCCGGCGGCAGTCGGGTCTGGCGGATGTGAATCAGCTCCCGTCCCGAATCGAGCAGTTTCCGTAGCAACCGCAAAAATTCGCGGCGGTCAGTCAAATCCGGCGTGATCGCGATCACCCTGGGCAGGCGCAGCAGTTCGATGATGCGGGCGTTGGCGGCGGGAAAATCTTCGGCCCGCAGCGCCTGCCGAGGGCGCCAGTCGATCCGCTGGCCTTCCCTGCCGACGGCCTTGCCGACATGGCGGCTCACCACGCGAACATCGAGCAATACTTGTTTATCCGGGTAGCGATGCCGAATTCGGCACAGGGGATGGCTCGCCAGCAGGCGCAAACCCGTTTCTTCGCGCAGTTCCCGATGCAACGCGCGCAGCAGCGATTCGCCCGGCTCGACTTTGCCGCCGGGAAATTCCCAGACTTCGCGGGGGTGGGTGTCGCCGGCGCGCAGCAAGTGGGCATCCCCTTGCCGGAGGGCAATGAGCACTTCGTCGCGGTGATTGAAAACCACCGCCACCATAACGTGAATCGGAGCGGCCGGGTCGCGGTCAGCTGCGGTATTCGGCATTGATGCGCACGTAGTCCAGGCTCAGATCGGAAGTCCAAACGGTTTCCGTGTGGGCGCCGCGGCCAAGCCGGATTTCAATCTCGATTTCCGGCCCCTCCATGGCGGCCGCGCCAAGGGCTTCTGTGTAGTCCGGGTGCGCTTCACCGCCGGCGACAACCGCCGCGCCGCCAAGGAAAACACGAACCGCCGCCGGATCCAGATTCTCCAATCCCGATCTGCCCACGGCAGCCAAAATCCGCCCCCAATTCGGATCCGCGGCGAAACAGGCGGTTTTCACCAAGGGCGATTCCGCCACCGCGTAGGCGACTTGCAGGCATTCGCCGACGCTCGCACCTTCGCTCACTCGCACGGTGATGAATTTGCTGGCACCTTCGGCGTCGCGGATGATGGCCTGGGCGAGCTGCAGAAAAACATTCCCCAGCGCCGCTTCGAACGCATTCCGGCAAGCGCCGCCCAATTCACGGTAGTGGACGCCGGCGCCGGTGGCGGCGAACAGCACGGCATCGTTGGTTGATGTATCGCCATCGACGGTAATGCGGTTGAAGCTTCGCGAGACTTGCGCCCGCAGCAGCGAGTCGAGTTCGCGGCGGTGGAGCTTCGCGTCGGTGAATACGAAGGCCAGCATGGTGGCCATTCCGGGCCGGATCATGCCGGCGCCTTTGGCGATGCCCGCAATGCGCGCTTTGCCGGGGCAAAGTTCGATTTCCGCCCAAGCGGTTTTGTTTTGGGTATCCGTGGTCATTATGCCGGCGGCGGCATCGGACCAAGCCTGCGCATCAAGTCGCCCAAGCAGCCGCGGCAGGGCGGCGGTAATGCGTTCGACCGGCAACGCCTCGCCGATGACACCGGTGGAAAACGGCAGCACTTGTTCCACGGCCACGCCGCGGCGCCCCGCCAGCGCCCGGCAACAGGCCAGCGCCGCGGCCCGGCCGGCGGCACCGGTACCGGCATTGGCGTTGCCCGCGTTGATCAACAAGTATCGGGGGCTGGCGGCGGCGAGATGCGCCTGGGCGATTTCCACCGGCGCGGCGCGGAACGCATTGCGGGTGAAGACCGCAGCGGCTTCAGTCTCTGGGGCCAATTCCACCGCGACCAAATCCAGCCGGCCCGGGCCGCGGATAGCGGCTTCCACCGCCGCCAAGCGCAGACCGTCTATGCTGCCCGGTATCGGCGGCGACACTTGGCCGTCAGCGGATCCGGCCATGGCAGAGTTTGTACTTTTTGCCCGAACCGCAGGGGCAGGGCGCATTGCGGCCGACTTTCGGCACATCGCGCACAAAGGGCTGCGGCCGGATTTGGCCCGCTGCCTGCCCCGGCGCCTGGGCCGGCTGCCGAGGGGGCGCCTTTCCCGGCCCCGGTTGCCCCGATGGCACTTCGGCTGCGCCCGGCGCCGGAGCCGCACCGCCAAGCGCGGAAACACTCTGATGCTGAAAACTCATCCGTTCCCGCGCCAATTTCAGTTGCCGCCTGCGGGCGATGGCGGCGGCTTCATCCTCTTGGCGGATGGTCACCTGGCTCAGCATCTTCACCACTTCAAACTGGAAGCTGGCCAGCAGTTCCTCAAAAAGGGAAAAAGCCTCCCGCTTGTATTCCTGTCGAGGGTTTTTGCCGCCGTAACTGCGCAGGAAAATCCCCTGGCGCAAATGATCCATGGTGGCCAGATGCTCTTTCCACAAGCCGTCGAGAATTTGCAGCATGATTTGTTTTTCGAACAGGCGCATCTTTTCGCCTGCGGGGGCGGATTTGGCGGCGTATTCCCCATGCAATTCGGCGTTTAACTTCTCTTTAAGCTGGTGCTCGCCGAGGGATTCATCTTCATCGAGCCACTGGCGAATCGGCTGATTCGAGCGAAACTCGGTCTCCACCGCCCGTTCCAGGCCCGCCAAATCCCATTGCTCGGGGATACTTTGCGGCGGAATATGGCGGTCGATAATCCGTTCGACCACTTCCCGGCGCATATCGTCGAGCATTGTCGAAACATCCTCGTTGCCCATCAATTCGTCGCGCTGGCGGTAAATTATGGTGCGCTGGTCGTTGGCCACATTGTCGTATTCCAGCAATTGTTTTCTGATGTCGAAATTGCGGCCCTCGACTTTGCGCTGGGCTTTCTCGATCGAACGCGTCACCATGCCGGCTTCGATCGCCTCGCCGCGCTCCATGCCGAGCCGGCGCATGAAATTCTTGACGCCCTCGCCGGCGAAAATCCGCATCAAATCGTCTTCCATGGAGAGGTAGAAGCGCGAATGGCCGGGGTCGCCCTGGCGACCGGCCCGACCCCGCAGTTGGTTGTCGATGCGGCGGGATTCGTGGCGCTCGGTGCCGACGATATGCAAGCCGCCCGCGGCCAATACTTGATCGTGCCGTTCCCGCCAGGCCTCGCGGATTTGCCGGACGTGCTCCTCGGAGGGCGCCTCCAGCGCTTCGACTTCGGCCTCCCAGTTGCCGCCGAGCACGATATCGGTGCCGCGGCCGGCCATATTGGTGGCTATGGTGACGGCGCCGGGGCGGCCGGCTTGGGCGATGATCTGCGCTTCCTTTTCGTGAAACTTGGCGTTGAGCACTTCATGCCCTATGCCGTTTTTGTTCAGAAAGCCCGACAGCAACTCTGAATTTTCGATCGAAGCCGTTCCGACCAGCACGGGAGCACCTTGGCCGCTGATCTCAACGATATCCTTGACCACGGCTTCGAATTTCTCCTGCATGGTCAGATAAATCAGATCGTTTTCGTCGACCCGCACCATGGGGGCGTTGGTGGGGATGACCACCACATCCAAGCCGTAAATTTGCCGGAACTCGAAGGCTTCGGTGTCCGCGGTGCCGGTCATGCCGGCGAGCTTGCGGTAAATGCGGAAGTAATTCTGGAATGTGGTCGAGGCCAGGGTCTGGCTCTCGCTTTGAATCGGCAGTCTTTCCTTGGCTTCCAGCGCTTGGTGCAGGCCTTCCGACAAGCGCCGGCCTTCCATCGTGCGCCCGGTGTGTTCGTCGATCAACACAACGCGCTGGTCCTGGACGATGTATTGCACGTCTTTCTGAAACAGATGATGCGCTTTCAGCGCGGCGAGGACATGGTGCAGCAGGGTCAGATTGGTCGCCGCGTAGAGCGACTCCCCGGGGTCGAGTAATTTGCGCCGCGTCAGCAGCTCTTCAACAAAGGCGTGGCCGGATTCGGTCAATTCCACCTGCCGGGTTTTCTCGTCCACGGTAAAATGACCGCTTTCCTCGGCGACGAAATTCGGATCCATCATTTCCAGCTTGGATTTTTCGACCCGCGAGCCGAGCTGCAGCTTGGGAATAAGTTTGTTGATGTCCTGATAATGTTGGGAGCTGGTTTCGGCGGCGCCGGAAATAATCAGCGGCGTGCGCGCCTCGTCGATAAGGATGGAATCGACTTCGTCGACAATGGCGAAATTGAGCGGCTTTTGCATGCGGTCTTCCAGGCGGAAGGCCATGTTGTCCCGCAGAAAATCGAAACCGAATTCGTTGTTGGTGCCGTAAGTGATCGCGCAGCCGTAGGCGGCCTGCTTTTCCGTCACCGACGTCCCGGCCTTGATCACACCGACATCAAGGCCGAGGAATTCGTAGATCGGCCGCATCCAATTGGCGTCGCGCTCCGCCAGATATTCGTTCACGGTAACAATATGCACGCCCTCTCCTGCGAGCGCGTTGAGATAGGCGGGCAAGGTTGCCACCAGCGTTTTGCCCTCGCCAGTGCGCATCTCGGCGATGGACCCTTCGTGCAGAACGATTCCGCCGATCAATTGCACATCGAAATGGCGCAGTTGCAGGGTGCGCTTGCTCGCTTCGCGCACCGCGGCGAAAGCTTCGGGCAAGACTTGCGCAATGGTTTCGCCTTGTTGCAGCCGGGCGCGCAATTGTTCGGTGCCAGCGCGAATTTCCTCATCCGTCTTGGCCTCGTAATCCGGCTCCAGCCGATTGATCGCGACCACGGTCCTGCGCATCCGCTTCAGCTTGCGCGAATTGCTGCTGCCGAAAATCTTGCCGAATAGTTTCATTTGCTTGCCGGAATCAAACGCGCGGCGGCGGCGTCGGGGTGCCGACGGTGGAACTCAAGCGGGCGCAGGGATGGATTATAGTCTGGAAGCGGGCTGGATTCAGGCGGCGAGCACCGGCCTGACGTAGGAAATGGGAGCATTCAATTCCTCGTCGAAACGAACGACTTCCCATGCGCCCTCGGTCTCTTCCAGCCTTCGCAGCAAGTCGTTGTTCAATGCGTGACCGGATTTGTAACCGCGGAACTCGCCGAGCAAGCTGCTGCCGAGCAGGTAGAGATCGCCGATCGAGTCGAGGATTTTGTGTTTGACGAATTCGTCCTCGCAGCGCAATCCATCCTCGTTCAGCACCTTGTAATCGCCCACGGCAATCGCGTTGTCCATGCTCGCGCCGAGGGCGAGATTGCGGTTGCGCAATTCTTCGAACTCGTGCATGAAGCCGAAGGTGCGGGCGCGGGAAACTTCTTTCACGAAGGAGCTCCTGGAGAAATCCACGGTGGCGGATTTGGTGTATCTGCGGTAAACGGGATGGTCATAAAGTAGTGTGTAACTGACCTTGAATCCGTCGAACGGCGTCAAACTGACCGACTTGTCCCCCCGCCGCAAGCTGACCGGCTTCTTGATGCGGATAAAATTCTTCGAAGCCGATTGTTCCCGGATGCCGGCGGACTGGATCAAAAATACGAACGGTCCGGCGCTACCGTCCATGATGGGTATTTCGGCGGCATCGACTTCGATCACGACATTATCTATACCGAGGCCGCAAAGCGCCGCCATGAGATGCTCGACGGTGGCGACGCGCACTCCGTCTTTAATCAACGTGGTGGACAGCGTGGTGTCGCCGACATTGCCCGCGCGCGCGGCGATTTCCACGACCGGATCGAGATCCACTCGGCGAAAAACAATCCCGGAATTCACCGGCGCCGGTATCAGGCTCAAAGTCACCTTTTCACCGGTGTGCAGGCCGATACCGGTGGCGCGAATCGAATTCTTCAGCGTTCGCTGCTTCAGCATTAAATCGGAGCCTTGCTTCGGAAAGTCGGGATGCTACCAAACTATTCGCGCATACCCAATCTATTCGCGCCTACCCATGCCATCCCCCCTATGACTTGCGGCCAAACGACTGTTACATCAAGCATCCAGTCGGAGCGGGCCAACATTCCTACTGAGACCCGCCGAACCGGGAAAAGTTCGCGGTTTTCGTTTCATCGGCGCTTTTTCTTCCGCGTGGGCTCGAGTCAGTCCACATTGTTCCGCAGAAAAGCCGGAATATCCAGGTAGTCCAGATTGACCAAATCGTCATTGGCCGCTTTTTTGGTGGTTGCCCGCTCAATGGCAACTGGGTTGGCGGCATCGGCGTCGCCGGATCGTTCCGGCAGCGGCCGGCGCAGGCCCCGCGGCCTGTCTATTTCTCTGGCGGTTTCTCTGCTTGATTCCCGGGCCGAACGCCGGTCCCGGGGCACTACCCCCTGGGTGTCCTGGGCGCCCCGGCTGTCCAGCGCCTGCGGTCGGCGCTCTTCGCCCTCCAGCGGGAAAAGCTCGCCTCGCAGTCCGGTGGCGACCAGCGTGACTTGCAATTTGTCGCCCATCTCCGGCTCGACCACCATGCCGGATATCAACATGTCGCCTTCGAGGTTGCAGACTTCCCGTGTCAATTCGCCCACCGCGGTCAAGTCGTTGAGCGTCAGACGCTCGCCGCCGCAAACATTGATCAAAATGCCAGCGGCGCTGCCGATATCGACATTCTCCAGCAAGGGACTGGAGATGGCGGCGCGGGCCGCGGCGGCGCCCGGATTGTCGTCGTCGCAGGATGCGAATCCGGTGCCCATCATGGCCATGCCACGCTTCGACATGACGGTTTTCACATCGGCGAAATCGACGTTAATATGGCCGGGCTTGGTGATGATGTCGGTAATGCCTTTCACCGCGTCGTGCAAGACATCGTTGGCGGCGGCGAAGGCGTTGACCATGGTGGTATCCGCCGGCAAAACCTCCATCAGTTTCGCATTCGGCACGACGATCAAGGAGTCCACATGTTCGGCAAGATCCCGCACGCCTTTGTCCGCCACCGCGATGCGCTTGTGTTGTTCGAACGGAAACGGCCGGTTGACCACGGCGACGGTCAACACACCCATGTCATTGGCGACTTTGGCGATGATCGGGGCTGCGCCGGTGCCGGTCCCACCGCCCATGCCCGCGGCGATAAACACCATGTCCGCGCCCTGCAACAATTCGCGGATTTGCTCGCGATCTTCGAGCGCCGCCGCGCGGCCCACTTCCGGGTCGGCGCCGGCGCCGAGACCGCGGGTGATTTTGCTGCCGAGTTGGATTTTGTTTTTCGCGCTGATCAGCCCGAGCGCTTGGGCATCGGTATTGGCGCAATAGTAATCGACGCCAGACACGTTGCGGTTGATCATATGCTCAACCGCGTTGCCGCCGGCACCGCCGACACCAATCACCTTGATCCGCGCCGCGTGCATCGGGCTTTCGAGGATTTCGAATACTTCTGATTTTTCCGCCATGGTTGGACTCCACTTTCGACCGCGCCAGCGCGCGGCTCACAATTTTCCGTTAGCTCCGATTTCCGCCGGCCACCGCGCCGGCAAACCAATTCCGACGCCTATCCGAAACGCCGGAAAAAATCTTTCGAGCGGCTCCAAAAACTCGACTTTTCGCGCTTTTCAACCGGCTTCCGCGGCTCCCCCAACTCCTGATAATCCTTCAGCCCGTAGAGCAAAAGCCCCACGCCGGTGGAGTGGATTGGATTGCCGACTATATCGGCCAGACCCTTAACATTCTGAGACGCCCCCACGCGCACGGGCTCGTGGAAAACCTCCTCGGCCAACTCCACCGCGCCGCGCATCTTGCTCGAGCCGCCGGTCATCACGATTCCCGCGGCGAGCAAATTCTTCATGCCGCTGCGCTCGAGCTCCCGTTCCACTAGGGAAAACAGCTCCTCGTAGCGCGGTTCAACCACTTCCGCCAGATTCTGCAGGGACAGCTGCCGCGGGTCGCGGTCGCCGACGCTCGGCACTTCGATGGTCGTTTCCGGCTTGGTCAGTTGCACCAGCGCGCTGGCGTGATCGATTTTCAGTTCATCCGCTTTTTGCCGGGGGGTGCGCAGCGCCGTGGCGATGTCGCTGGTGACTTGGTCGCCGGCCACGGGAATGACCCCGGTGAATTGCAGCGCATCTTGGGTGAAGATGGCGATATCGGTGGTGCCGCCGCCGATGTCGATCAGGCACACGCCGAGCTCCCGTTCGTCGCGGGTGAGCACCGCCTCGCTGGAGGCCAGCTGCTCAAGCACGAGCTTTTCGATTTTCAAACCGCAGCGGTGGATGCATTTCTCGATGTTTTGCATGGCATTGATCGCGCAGGTGACCAAATGCACCTTGGCTTTGAGCCGCAACCCGGACATGCCCAGCGGCTCCTTTACACCGCTTTGTGAGTTGACTGTGTATTCCTGGGGCACGGCATGCAAAATTTGCTCGTCGGAAGAAATCTCCACTGCCCGCGCCGAATCGATCACACGATCCACATCAGGCCGGGTCACTTCGCCTTCGCGAAGCGACACCACGCCGACGGAGTTCATACTCTTGACATGGCTGCCGGCGATCCCGGCGTAGACGGATTTGATCTTGTGGCCGGTTTTCCGCTCGGCGGCGGCGACCGCGCTTTGGATCGAAAGCACGGTGGACTCGATATCCACCACCACGCCCTTTTTCAAACCCAAGGAAGGACTGCTGCCGATGCCGACGACATTCAATTCGCCCTGATCGGAAATCTCGCCCACCAGCGCCACCACCTTGGTGGTGCCGATGTCGAGACCGACGATGATATTGGCGTTTTCCTCAACTGCTCCATTCATTTCCGTGATCCCGTGTCAATCCCGGGCGCGTCCGCGGCCCGCAGCCGGATGCTGAACTGGCTGCCGTAGCGCAAATCCGCCAGTTCATGCCGATTTTGTTCCGCTTCGGACTGCGCCCGGTAAAAGTCAACATAACGCCGCAGCCGATCCATCAAATCCTCGCCGCCGAGCATCACCTCGGTGTTGCCGTTCAATTGCAGACGCCAGCTCTGACGGGGGCTGGCGCTCAAGCCGCTCAGCCGCAGCCCTTGGGGATAGAGAATCTGATTGAACCGCTGGTATTGGCGCATCACCTCGTAGTGCGAGTCCGGCGGCCCGCGCAGCAGCGGCAGATTCGCGTGAACCTCGTAATTTTCGGATTCGACCACTTCGCCGCGCTGGGTAATCAACTGGCTATCGCCCCAGCGGGCGATGATGTTCTGCTCGGTGATCCGCGCCGATAGCGTGTCCGGCCAGCGGCGGCCCACGACCGCGGTTTCCACCCAGCGAAGGCCTTCCAAACGCGCCCCCACTTCATCCAGGTCGAGATTGAAGAAGCCGGTTCCCACATACTCGGCGAGGATTGGCTGGAATTCGGCCGCCGTCAGCCGCAGCCATTCGCCATCGATTTCGACCTTGGCGATCGGTGGATTGAGATAGGACTCAATCACGGCCCCGTGACGGCGGACCAGCAGGACCGCGCTTGCCGTCGTCAGCGCCAGCACCAGCAATATCAGCAACCGCGTCAAGGACATTTCTTCGCCTCGCAACCGAGAATCCGCAGCATGAGCTGGTCGTAACTCTCTCCCAGGCGCCCGGCCACCACGGGAATAATGCTGTGCTCGGTCATCCCGGGAACCGTATTCACCTCAAGCAGAAAAAAACGCCCTTCCCGGCTCTGCATCAAATCGACCCTCGCCAATCCGGCGCAGCCGAGCGCGCCGTAGGCTTTTATGGCCAGCGCCGACAATTCCTCCCGTTCCCGCCGCGACAAGTCGGGCGGGGAGATGTATTCGGTCTCTTGGTCTTGGTACTTCGCCCGATAGTCGAAAAATTCCCGCCTGGTGCGAAGTTCCACCGCCGCCAGCGGTTCGCCGCCCAAAACACCCACGGAAAATTCCCTACCCCGAATATATGTTTCGGCCATTACCGGCGAACCGAAAGCCGCCGCCACCCCGTGCAGCCGCCGCAAATCCGCCGCGCTGCGGGCGATATCGACACCGAGGCTGGAACCGCCAGCGACCGGTTTGACCACTGCCGGACCCAGCCGCGCAAACGCCGCGTACCAATCGGTGTCGGCCTTGAGTTCGATGAAATCCGCGGTGGGGTAGCCCAACTGCCGCCAAAGCAGCTTGCTCTTGATCTTGTCCATGGCCAGCGCCGAGGCCAGCACGCCGCTGCCGCTGTAGGGGATGCCGAGCACTTCAAGCAAGCCCTGCATGGTTCCATCTTCACCGCCGCGGCCGTGCAGCATGACGACCGCGAAATCCACCGCCTGGGCGGCAAGCTGCCGGCCAACATCGCGGCCCGCATCGATGGCGAGCGCGGGCAGCCCCAGCCGCAGCAGGCTGGCGTGGGCGGCCGCTCCACTGCGCAGAGAGATTTCGCGCTCCGGGGAATCGCCGCCCATCAATACGGCGATGCGCCCGAGTCCGGCGATATTCGGCGGCGGAGTGGCCGGTTTCATGCCCCACCTTCCGCGGCCGTAAAACCTTTTTCCGCCAATTCCTGCGCCAGAGCGCCAACATTGCCGGCGCCTTGGGTCAAGACGATATCGCCCGGCCGCAGCAGTCCCGAAAGCACCTCGCGCAAACGACCGTCGTCGGCGACGTGGATCGGATCAATCCGGCCCCGCTGGCGGATCGAGCCGCAGAGCGAGCGCGAATCGGCGCCGGGCACGGGTTTTTCGCCGGCGCCGTACACTTCCAGCAGCAACAAGACATCGGTTCTCGAAAGCACTTCGACGAAATCTTCGTACAGATCCCGGGTGCGGCTGTAGCGGTGGGGTTGGAAAACCATTACCAGGCGGCTTTCGGGCCAACCGGCGCGCAGGGCGTCGATGGTCACCGCGAGCTCGGTGGGATGGTGGCCATAGTCATCGATCAGACTCACCACGCCATCCCTCACGGGGAATTCTCCAAGCCGCTGAAAACGCCGCCCGACGCCGGCGAAGCCGGCAATGCCGGCGCGGATGTGTTCGTCGCCAACACCTTCGTCGCTGGCCACCGCCACCGCGGCGGCGGCGTTCAAGGCATTGTGGCGGCCCGGCATGCGCAATTCCAGCGCCAGCGGCGCCCGGCCATCGGGCCGACTGACCTCGAATTCGATGAGATGTCCGTGCTGGCGCAAGCCGCTGATGCGGTAATCCGCCAACCGATCGAAGCCGTAGGTCAGCACCGGTCGGGAAATCCTCGGCAGAATGTCCCGGGCAGCCGGATCGTCCAAGCACACCACGGCCAAGCCGTGGAAGGGCAAATTGTGCAGAAAGTTGATGAAGCAGCGCTGCAAATTTTCAAAATCGCCGCCGTAAGCGGCCAGATGGTCCGCTTCGATATTGGTTACCACCGCCACCAGCGGCTGCAAGTGCATGAAAGAGGCGTCGCTTTCATCGGCTTCGGCCACCAGATAGCGGCTTTCGCCGAGACGGGCATTCGATTCGGCGCTGTTCAATACACCGCCAATGATGAAAGTCGGATCCAAGCCGCCTTCCGCCAACACCGAAGCCACCAAGCTGGTGGTCGTGGTTTTGCCGTGGGTTCCCGCGACGGCGATCGCGTGGCGGTAGCGCATCAATTCGGCAAGCATCTCGGCGCGGGGAATCAGCGGCTTGCCCGCCCGCGACGCCGCCAGCAACTCAGAGTTGTCCGCGGGCACGGCGGAAGAATAGACCACCACATCCGCCTTGCCGATGTTTTCGGCGGCGTGTCCCTCATGTACTTCGATACCCATGCGCGCGAGTCGCGCCGTCACCGGGGATGGGCGCAGATCCGAACCGCTGACCGCGTAGCCCTGATTGAACAGTACTTCGGCTATGCCGCACATGCCGGCGCCTCCGACCCCAATGAAGTGGATCGTTTTGATGCGGCGCATACCGGGTGGGAAGCGGGCCGGAGCGGGTTCAGCCATCGGCCACCTCCAGGCAGGCCCGCGCCGCCCGGGCGGCGGCGTCGACAACCGCCATGTCCTTGGCGCGGCGCGACATTTCCGCCAGCCACTCCCGGTCTCCGTCAAGCCGCAGCAGCAAGCCGCGCAATTCGTCCGCGGACAAACCGGACTGTTCGGCGATTTCCGCCGCCTGCCGCGCCGCGAGCCAGCGCGCGTTGAATAGTTGCTGCCGATCCCGGTGGTGCGGATAAGGCACGAATATCGCCGGCAAGCCGCAGGCGGCGATTTCCGCCACCGCGCCGGCGCCCGAGCGGCACAGCACGAGATCGGCCCAAGCGTAGGCGGCGGCGATATCGTCGATAAAGCCCACTAAACGATGGCTGCCCTCTCCATTGCCGCCGGAATCTGGATCGGCACTTGCGGCGGCGGTTGGGTCGAGACCGAATTCGCGGTAGCGTTCGGCCGTCGTTTCGATGCCGGCACCGCCGCATTGATGCAGGGTTTCCAGCGGCAGGTCCGGTGGCCAAGTCGCGATCAATTCCGGGACGAGCGCGTTCAGCGCCGCGGCACCGCGGCTGCCGCCGAGCACCAACAGGCGCAAGGTTCCCCGCCGCGGCGCGTAGCTTCGCTTGCGGCCCACTTCGATGATTTCGTCGCGGATTGGATTGCCGCAGAATTGAACGCGGTCGCCTGCGGGGAAAGTGCCCGGAAACGCCTCCAAAACCCGGTCGGCCCAGCGCCCGAGGAGCCGGTTGGTGAGGCCGGGAACCGCGTTTTGTTCGTGGATGAGCAGTGGAATCCGCAGCCAGCGGCCGGCCAAGGCTCCGGGCCCGCAGACATAACCGCCCATGCCCAGCAGGCAGTCGGGCCGCACCCGACGCAAAATACCCAGGGACTGGGCCAGCGAACGCTGCAACATCGCGGGCGCAGCCAGCAGACGCCGGGGGCCAACGCCCCGCAGACCGCTGGCGTCGATGGTATGCACTGGATAGCCTTCCCGCCGCAGCAGTTCGCTTTCCAGGTCTCCGCCGGTGCCGAGCCAATGAATCTCGGCGCCGGCGCGGGCCAATTCCTCGGCGATGCAAAGAGCCGGGAAAATATGGCCGCCGGTGCCCGCCGCCATGATCATGACAGTGGGCGCTCCCGACCCGCGCGGCGGACTGTTCACGATATCCTCCGCCGCTGCGCGGCACCGGGCTCGGAAACGCATTCGGTTTCGTATTGAATGCGCAGCAGCAGTCCTATCATCCCGCAACAAACAATCAAACTGGCGCCGCCGTAACTCATAAACGGCAGGGTCAGCCCCTTGGTCGGCAGCAAGCCCAGATTCACGCCGATATTGATCATGGCCTGCCCGGCCAGAAGCAGCCCCAGCCCCCAAGCCAGATAAGCGGAAAAAAACCGCTCCCGCAGCCAGGCTTGCCAGGCAATGGAAAAGCAGCACCAAATCAATCCGCAGAACAGCAGCACCACCAGCGCCACGCCAACTAAGCCTAGTTCCTCGCCGATGACGGCGAGCACGAAATCATTGTGCGCTTCCGGCAGGAAATCGATTTTCTGAATGCTGTTGCCCAGTCCCGTGCCAAACAGCCCGCCGCGGCCGAAAGCGATCTGCGCCTGGCCGAGTTGGTAACCCGCGCCATAGATATTTTCCTGCGCCCAGGGATCGAGATAAGCGGTGAAACGCCGTACCACATAGGGCTGGGTGTAGGCCAACAATGCTATGGTTCCGCCGGAAAGCAGCAGCAGGGAAAACACCCGCTGCAGGCCGGCGCCCGCGAGAAACAGCAGGCACAGCGCGGTCAGGGCGAGAATCATCATGGCGCCGTGGTCCGGCTCCATTTGCAGCAGCGCCACCGCGATGCCCGTCAAGACCAGCGGCATGAGGAAACTCAGCCAGCTGTCGCGGATTCGCTCCCGCTGCCGGTCGAGATACGAGGCCAGATAAATCACCAACATGACTTTCGCCGGCTCCGAAGGCTGCACGGTCACGAAACCGAGATCGATCCAGCGCGTGGAACCGTTCACTTCGTGCCCGACCCCCGGCAGCAGCACGATGGTCAATATGGCGTAGGCACCCAGCAGCAACAGCCAATTGAGCCGGTTCCACAGCTGCACCGGCACCAGCAGCAGCAGCAGCATCAGAGCGATTCCCATGGCGGCGAAAACCGCCTGCCGCTTGAAGAAAAACAGCGGATCCCCGTGGCGCCCCTGGGCGATTTCCACGGAGGCCGAACTCATCATCAGCAGGCCGAACACGAGCAGCAGCAGCACGATCAGCAACAGTCCGCTCGGCCGCGGCTCGGCAAGCGCGGCGGCGACTGACCGCGGACGACGGGCGGCGGCCGCGACCATCAGACCGCACCCTCCACGGCGAGTTGCTCCACGCGGCGGGCGAAAGCATCGCCCCGCTGGCGGAAGTTCTCGAACATATCGAAGCTGGCGCAGGCCGGCGACAGCAGCACGCAGTCCCCCGGCAGCGCCAAGGCGCGCGCCGCGGCCGCGGCCTGGTTGATGTCGGCGGCGAAGTGGATGGGCGTATCCGCCGGCAGGGCGGCGGCGATCCGCTGCGCGTCGCGGCCAAACAGAATGACGGCCCGCGCCCAGCGCCCCAGGGGAGCCGCCAAAGGCGCGAAATCGCCACCTTTGTCTACGCCGCCGGCGAGAAGCAGCACGCGGCCACGGCAAAGCGCGCCCAAATTCTCGACCGCCGCCGCCGCCGCGGCGACATTGGTCGCTTTGGAATCGTTGTAGTAATCCACACCGCCGATTTCCGCCAACCACTGGCAACGGTGCGGCAAGCCGCGGAAGCGGCGCAGGCCGGTCGCTATCGATTCGCGGTCAACTCCCATGGCCAAGGCCAGCGCCATGGCGGCCAGGGCATTGGCGAGATTGTGGTCGCCGGGAATTTTCAGCTGGTTCGCGGCGAGTACGGACTTCGCGCCGTGGGCGAGCCAGCGGACGCCGCGCCGGCGCAGCAGCCCGACCTGGCCCGGCCCCGGCGCATCCAGCCCGAAACTGATAATCGGCGCGGCGACCGGGTCCGGCGGTCGCACCAGCGGTTCATCGCGGTTCAGGATGATGCGGCGGCAGCCGCGGAAAATGCGTTGTTTGGCCCGGGCGTAGGATTCGAGATCGTCGTAGCGGTCGAGATGATCGGCGCTGAGATTGAGGACCAATGCGACTTCGGCATTCAAGCGCCGGGTGGTCTCGAGTTGAAAACTGGAAATCTCCAGCAAATACCAATCTTTCGCGTCCCGCTCGAGCAATTCCAGCGCCGGACAGGCGCGGCTGCCGTCGATATTGCCGCCGAGCCCGTAATTCACGCCGGCGGCATCGAGAATTTCAGCCAGCATGGCGACGACCGTGCTTTTGCCGTTGGAGCCGGTTACCGCCACGATCGGCCCGCGGGCCTCGCGGGCGAAAATATCGATATCTCCGGTCACCGGAATGCCGGCCGCGACCGCCGCGGCCAACGCCGGCGTGCGCAAATCCACTCCCGGGCTCACCACCAGTTCGACCGCCGCCAGCAGGCGTTCGGCGCGGAAAGCCCCGAGTTCAATTTCGATATCCGACCGCAAGTTCTCCAAATCCGCCAGCCGCGGCGGCCGCGGCCGGCTGTCCACGACGCTGAAGCGGCGGCCGCGGCGGAGGAAATGCCGCGCGCAGGAAAAGCCGGTATCGCCGAGGCCGACAATCACGCTGGCCGCGGCGGGCGGGCTCTCGTCTTTGCCGGTCATCATGATTCGCGCGAGCGCCTCAACGCAGTTTCAAAGTCACCAGCCCGAACAGGACCAGCATCAGGGTGATAATCCAGAACCGCACAATGACCCGGGGTTCCGGCCAGCCTTTCAATTCGAAATGGTGGTGCAAGGGCGCCATGCGGAAAATCCGCCGCCCGGTGAGCTTGAAGGAGGCGACCTGGATAATGACCGAGGCCGTCTCCGCCACGAAGATGCCACCCATGATGAACAGCACGAATTCGTGGCGCGAAACAATCGCCATGACACCGAGCGCCGCGCCCAGCGCCAAGGCGCCGATGTCACCCATGAAAACCTGCGCCGGATAGGTGTTGAACCAGAGAAACCCGAGGCCGGCGCCAAGCAGCGCGCCGGCGAAGATCGCCACTTCGCCAGAGCCGGCGATATAGGGAATATTCAGATAGGCGGAAAATTCGCTGTGCCCGGCCAAATAGGCGATTACGCCGAGCGCGCCACCGATGAGCACCGTCGGCAGAATCGCCAAACCGTCGAGCCCGTCGGTAAGATTCACCGCGTTGCTGAACCCGACGATCATGAAGTAACTGATAACGATATAGATAACGCCCAAATTCAGCGCCACATCCTTGAAAAAAGGCACGATGTATTCAACTTCGACGCCGCCGCCCGCGAACAGGTACAACACCACGGCGGCGATCAAGCCGAAGACCGATTGCCAAAAATATTTCCAGCGCGCCGGCAGCCCCCCCGAATCGCGGCGGACGAGTTTGCGATAGTCGTCCACCCAGCCGACGGCGCCGAACAGCAACGTGACGCCGAGCACGATCCAAACATAGTGATTGCGCCAATCCGCCCACAGCAGCGTGCTGACGGTGATGCCGAACAGAATCAGCGCACCGCCCATGGTGGGTGTCCCGGCTTTTTCGAAATGCGACTGCGGCCCGTCGGCACGCACGACTTGGCCCACTTGGGCCAGATTCAGGCGTTCGATGATGATCGGGCCGAAGATCAGCGACACCACCAAGGCGGTGATTACGCTGAAGGCGGCGCGCACGGTGATGTATTGCAGCACGCCGAAGCCGCTGTCGATGCGCATCAAGTATTCGGCCAGCCAGTACAACATCAATCCGCTCCTCCGGCGCGCAGGGCCGCCGCCACTTCATCCATGCGCGCGCCCCGCGAGCCTTTCACCAGCAGTGCGAGATCCGCTCCCGCCTCCCGCTCCAGTTCCTGCAACAGGGCTTCGACCAGTGAGTGCCGGTCGGCGAAATGGCGGGCGCCGCCGCCAAAGCCCTCCACCATGTATCGGCACAACGCGCCCGTGGCCCAAAGCCGGCCGATGCCGCGTGCGGCGGCATAACGGCCCACTTCCCGGTGCATGGCTTCCCCGTCGGCACCGAGTTCGAGCATGTTGCCGGCGATCAGCGCTGTGCGGCCCGGCAGCACGGCGAGCAAATCGATGGCGGCGCGGAAGGCGCCGGGGCCGGCGTTATAGCTGTCGTCGATCAGGCGCAGGCCGCCGCGACCGGGCAATGGGCACAGCCGACCAGGCACCGGCGCCACCGACTCAAGGCCTTGGCGGACGGCTTCGGCACCGGCGCCGGCCTCGAAAGCCGCGGCGGCGGCGGCGACGGCGTTGGCGACATTGTGTTCACCCAGCAAGCGCAGGCGGATGCGCATGCGGCCCGCGGGCCAAGCCAGCAGAAACGAAGGCCGACCGGCGGTGTCCAAATTGATGTCGGCAGCGAAATAATCCGACTGCCCGGACATTTCCCCCATGCTGAAATGGCAGATGCGGAAGGCCGCGCCGCGCTCGCGCCAGTGTTCGACATTGGGGTCGGCGGCATTCAACAGCAGCGTACCGTCCGGCCGCAATCCATCAATAATCTCGCCTTTGGCCCGGACCACGCCCGGCAAGCCGCCGAAGCCTTCGGTATGGGCCATCGCGGCATTGGTGATGAGGGCGATATCCGGGCGCGCCGCCGCCGTGCTGAAAGCGATCTCGCCGGCGCGGTTGGCGCCCATTTCAATGACAGCGAAGCGGTGGCGGGCTGCAAGTCCCAGCAAGGTCAGCGGTACACCGACGGTATTGTTCAAATTGGCGCGGGTCGCCAAGCAAGCCCCTTCCAAAGACAGTATCGCGCGCAGCATTTCCTTGACCGTGGTCTTGCCTTGGCTGCCGGTCAGCGCGATCAGCTTCGCCCTGGAGCGGTCGCGGTTGATTCCCGCGAGCCGCGCCAGTGCCGCGCCGGTATCGGCAACCCGAATTTGCGGCAGCGCCGCGTCGCACCAGCGGCCAACCACGGCGCCCGCGGCGCCGCGGCGGGCGGCCTCGCCGACAAACTTGTTGCCGTCGAAATTGTCTCCGCTCAGCGCCACGAACAGTTCTGCCGCGCGCAATTCCCGGGTATCGGTGGAAACCGCGTCGAATCCCGTATCGCGGCCCCGCAATTCAGCATGCAAATCCACCGCCAGCGCACTCAACATCATTCCGCCTATCAATTTTGCATTCCCGGTTGTGGTTGCGATTCCGGCTGCGAACCGGAGGCGACGGCCGCGCGCCGGCGCAATGCCCGCCGTGCGACCTCGGTGTCGCTGAAGCGGCGGCGTCCGGCGGCGGTTTCCTGATAATCCTCGTGTCCCTTGCCGGCGATCAGCACCACATCCCCCGGCGCGGCCGCGGTGACGGCGTGTTCGATCGCCCGCCCGCGATCACGCTCGACCAGTGCTTTGGCGGGCGCCGCCATGCCGCTGAGGATCTGACGGACGATCACATCGCCTTCCTCCAACCGCGGATTGTCGTCGGTGATCACCGCATGGTCGGCGAGCTTTTCCGCCAGGGCGCCCATCAGCGGACGCTTGCCTTTGTCGCGATTGCCGCCGCAGCCGAACACACACCATAGTTCGCCGGCGAAATGCTCGCGCAAAGCATCAAGCGCGCCGCCGAGCCCTTCTGGAGTATGGGAATAATCGATCACGGCGGTGACGTCGTCGGCGCCGCCCCAGACTTGCATGCGGCCATCGACGGCCTGCAGGCCGGAGACAAGCTCGCAGACGCGGTCGATGCCGAGCTCGCCGGTGCGTTCGCGACAGGCCCGCAGCGCGCCCACCACGGCGAGGATATTGCCGACATTGAATCTGCCGAGCAGTTTGCAGTCGATGCCGCCCTCCCCCTCGGGGGTGTGGATTTCGGCCCTGAAGCCGTGGCGTGACACGGTTACGTTCTCCGCGCGGATCGTCGCTTGGCGGTTGCCGACACCGTAAGTGGCGGTTTCCACCGCCGAACTGAGATCGTTCACCACCCGGATGCCGTAGGGATCGTCCAAGTTGACCACGGCGCGGCGCAGGCCGGGGCCGGAAAAAAGCCGCCGCTTGGCGGCGCCGTAGGCTTCCATACTGTCGTGATAATCGAGATGGTCCCGGGTCAGATTGGTAAACACCGCGGTTTCAAAACGCACACCGCGCACCCGCGATTGATGCAAGCCTACCGAGGAAACTTCCATCGCCGCGGCGCCGAGGCCGGCGGCGGCCATTTCCGCCAGCGCCCGTTGCGTGAAAACCGCATCCGGCGTCGTCAGCGCACAGGGGGCTGGTGCTTCGGGAAGGCCGTATCCCAAGGTGCCGACGACACCGGCCGGGCAGCCGGCCCGGGCCAGCAATCTGGCCAGGAACTGGGAGCAGGTGGTTTTGCCGTTGGTGCCGGTAATGCCGATCACCGACAGGCGCCGGGACGGCTCCCGGTAGAAGCGGCCGGCGATTTCGCTGGCCTTCGCCATCAGTTGGTCCACGGCGATCACGGGAGTCCCGGCGCGCCAATGCAGGCCGCGCCATCCCCGGCCCGACTCGGCCAGCACCGCGGCCGCGCCTTGACGGACCGCGGCATCAATGAAATCGCGGGCGTCATGGGTGCGGCCGAAAGTCGCCAGAAACAGATCTCCGGGCCGCACTTCGCGGCTGTCGAGCCGCACCCCGCCAACTTGCACGGCAAGGTCCGCCGGGTTGGGCGCACCATCCACCAGCCCTTCGATCAACCGCGGTAGACTGGACTCCACGGGCGGTGCTGTGGCACTGATCATTCCGCGATCCACTGTTCCGCGAGTCATTTTTCCGCGGTCCATCATTCGGCGATGCCTTCGGCGCCGGAATGCGGCGGCGGCATCCGGGGCCGTCCGGACGGTGCCGCATCCAGCGGCGCGGCGTCCGGCGGCACATTCAAAATCCGCATCGCGCCGGCGGCGATGCCGGCAAAAACCGGCGCCGCGACTTGGCCTCCGAGATGCTCGTCGCCCTTGGGTTCGTTGATGATCACCACGATCACCACCCGCGGCTTGGCCGCCGGCACCAAGCCGACGAACAGGGCATTGTGCAGATTCTCCTCGTAACCGGAGGCACCGACCACATGGGCGGTACCGGTCTTGCCGGCAACTTCATACAAGGGAATGCGCGCTCCAGAGACCGCCCCGCCCCGGGAACGGTCCACCACGGTTTCAAGCATCTCCCGCACCTGCCGAGCGATGACTGGACTGATCACCCGCTGCCTCGGCAGGGCCGCGATTTCGGCTTCGTTCAATTCAAGCAAGGAAACCGGCTTGCGCACGCCGTCGTCGGCGAACACCGAATAGGCTTGGGCCAACTGCACAGCCGTTGCCGTCATGCCATAGCCGAAGGACAGCACGGCGGTGCCGTGGGCGCCGAGTCGGCCGGGATCCGGCACCATTCCAGCCTGCTCGCCGGGAAAGCCGCTGCCCGGCGCGGCGCCGAAGCCGAAGCGCCGATACATGTCGACAATCGTGGCGGCGCCGATTTCCGCGGCGATCAGGCTGGTGCCGACATTGCTTGATTTAGTGATTACACCGGTGGTGGTCAAAGTGCCGTAGCCGAACAAATCCTGCACCGTGCGGCCAGCGACGACCATCCAACCGTTGCCGGTTTCGATGATGGTCTCGGGGGTGAAGCGCCCCGATTCGAGCGCCGCGGCGATGGTGAACGGCTTCATGGTCGAGCCCGGTTCGTAAATGTCGGTGAAAGCACGGTTTCGGGCCACACTCAAGTCTGTGATAGAAGATTTGTTGTGCGGGTTGTAGGAAGGCTGATTGGCCACCGCGAGCAATTCGCCGCTGGCGACATCGAGCACAACCGCGCTGGCGGCTTTGGCGTTGCGCTGGAGATAGGCGTCCTTGAGTTCGCGATGGGCCAGGCTTTGCAGCCGCATATCGATGCTCAGGCGCAGATCCTTGCCTGGTTTGGCGAGCTCGATGGTGTTCAATTCCTCGATGATATTGCCGCGCCGATCCTTGATGACGCGGCGACCGCCGGGAACCCCACGCAGCCAATCGTTCCAGGCGCGCTCCATGCCTTCCTGGCCGGTTTCATCGATATCGTTGAATCCAAGCAGGTGGGCCGTGACCTCGCCGCGGGGATAAAATCGGCGGTACTCCCGCTGCCGGTAAACGCCTTCGATAGCCAGCTCCAAAGCGGGCGCGGCCTGGAACGGCGCCAAATGGCGGGCCAAGTAGAGGAAGCGGCGCGAGCGGTTCTGTTGCAGCCGCGCCCGCAAATCTGCCGCATCGAGTTCGAGCAGCCGCGCCAGCTCGCCGATCTTTTCTCCGTTGGGATCGATTTCCGACGGATCCGCCCAGATCGATTGCACCGGCGTGCTGACCGCCAGGGGTTCGCCGTTGCGGTCGGTGATCAAGCCCCGATTGGCCGCCAGCGGCACCACCCGCACGGTGCGGGCATCGCCCTCCTCGAGCAAAAAGTCGCGTTGCAATACGTGCAGGGCAACGGCTTTCCAAGCCGCGGCCCCGACGCAAAGCGCCATGATCAGCAACAACAGCGCGGGTCGCCAAGCACCAGCCGGCGCGCGTTTCCCGCCGGCCCGGTTGCGGGTTCCGCGCATTGCCCTGTTGACTGTTCCACTCATTGCTATTTTCCAATTCGCTATTTTCTAACCCACCGCGTTCATTTATCGCGTCTTAATTCAATTTCGCGTCGGCACCGCGCACCACCACGATGCTGTCCGGTTCCGGCAGCCGCATGCGCAGTTCTTCGAAGGCGATGCGCTCGATTCGGTCCGCCGCCGCGAAAGTGCTGATTTCAAGCAACAGCCGCCCCTGCTCCTCTTCCCGCGCGTACACCTGCTGCCGCAGTTCCTGCAATTCCCGCGCAACGATCCGGTGTTCCCGCGTTAAATCGACCATCACCAGCCCACTGAAGCAGATCAACGACAGGACCAACAGCAGCGCCAGAGTCGAAGTCCGGCCCAAGCCGGCCCAAGCCCAGGGTGAAGGTCGGCCGGAATTGCCGCGGGGCCGCGCCGGATGGCGGCGGCTGGGAGTGGTGGCTGTCATATTCGCGGCTCCATTATTGCGGCTGCGCCGGCGGCCGCGCTGCCATTCCTGGCCGCGGGATCGACCGGCAATTTTTCCGCCACCCGCAAGACTGCGCTGCGGGCCCGCGGGTTCCGCGCCACTTCGGCGGCGGCGGCCCGCCTTTTCCTGCCTATCGGCCGAATTCTCGCCCGCGAGCGCGTTTCGACAATCGGCACCCCGCGCGGCAATTGTTCGCCGCGGGATTGTTCGGCGACGAAGCGCTTGACGATGCGGTCTTCGAGCGAATGGAAACTGATCGCCGCCAAGCGGCCCGCCGGTCGCAAAGCCCGCAAGGCGGCGGCCAAACCAGCGCGAAGTTCATCAAGTTCGTTGTTGATTACGATGCGGATGGCTTGAAACGCCCGGGTCGCGGGATGTCTGCGCCGCTCCCGGCGCGGCACCGCGGCGGCGACCACCGCCGCGAGCCGCCCGGTGGTCGCGATGGGCGCCCGGGACCTTTCCCGCGCGATGTGGGAAGCAATCCGCCGGGAGTGTCGCTCTTCGCCGAAACGGAACAACACATCCGCGAGTTCGCGCTCGGAAACGCGAGCGAGCCAGTCGGCGGCGCTGACCCCCACCCGGCGATCCATCCTCATGTCAAGCGGGCCATCGGCGCTGAAACTGAAGCCCCGGGCGCTGTCGTCGAGTTGCGGCGACGACACGCCAAGATCGAACAACACCCCGTCAATCGCTCCATTCAGACCCCGGCGGTCCAATTCGACTTCCAGTTCGCCAAAGCGCCGATCAATAACTTCCAAACGCGGCTCGGCGGCGCCCAGTTGCCGCGCCGCCGCGACGGCCTCGGGATCCCGATCCGCGGCCAGCAAGCGGCCATCGGCGCCGAGCCGCTCAAGTATGGCGGCGCTGTGGCCGCCCCGCCCGAAAGTGGCGTCCAAGTAAATGCCGTTCGACTGCAAATTCAATGCTTCCACCACCGCCGCTCTCATCACCGGCTCATGTTCGAGCGCGCCGCCCATTTCCGCTATCCAGATCAACCAACCGTCACAACACCAAATTTCTCAAGCCTTCCGGCAACTCTCCCTGCTCATGCACCTCATCCAGCCATTGGTCGCGCTTGCTGAGCCAGTTCTGCTCGCTCCAAATCTCCAGTTTCTTGCGCTGCCCGACGAGGCAAACCTGCCGTTCGAGGGCGGCGTAGCGTCGCAGTTCCTGGGGCAGCAGCACCCGACCGATGCCATCGAGTTCGAGGTCGTTGGCGTGGCCGATCAGCAGATGCTTCATGCGCCGCACATGCTCGTTCAGGCCCGGCATGCTGTCGATTTGGGACTCGATCTTGTCCCATTCGGCGGGCAGGTAGAGCGCGAGGCAGCGGTGCCGGGTATCCAGGTCGATGGTGGCCACGAGACGGCCACCGTGCTCGCTGGTTAAGCGTTCCCGATACCGCACCGGCATGGCGAGACGCCCTTTGGCATCCAAGCTGACGGTATTCATGCCGCGAAACATGGCGACTTCCTGCAATGTAGAACCACATCGAACCACATTTACCCACAAAATACCACCTTTTCGCAAAAATTTGCTACTCGGCGTCGGAGGGGCCTGGGTGGAGACGCGACGGGCCGCAGACTCGAAGTCGCTCCCAATTGGTCCGCCGGACAATCCGTCACCCAAGGCGAATTGCCAATGCGGACGGAATGGGAGCGTTGGGAATTACGGTTGCCGACCTCAGGGCCGGAGGCAGAGAGCTGCGAAGCGCTTGCCCGGGCAGGCATGGCGGGGGGTTGGGTTGGAGCGAACAGCTCCGGCAATCAGTTGATCAACGGCTCGACCTGTCCGGTCTGGGTGGACCGCATCGCCGCGGCCAAACAAGAAAAAGCCTGCTCACTAGGCCACCCCACCCGAGCGAACCGCTTCGGCGGACATTCGCTCCAACAACGCCGCGGTTCGTTCGGTGGTTGCCGCGACGATGCCGGCGATCTCGGTCGAATCCGCCGCGCCGCAAAAATCAGCCAGTGCTTTGCGCAATTGCTTGGGTGCCTCCGTTGCATCCAAGTCCTTGCTCAAGGCGACTTTGGCGAATCCGTCCAAGTTGCGCCACAACTCCGCCGCGTCGGCAAGTTGTTCGGCCGCGTCCGGCCGCAGCGCGCCGCTCTCGGCGGCGGCGCGGAAAACCTCGGCGGTACCGGGAACTGTGGCGCCCCGCGCCCGCGCGGCACCGCTCAAAAGCAGATAATCCGCCGCCAAAGCCAAATCCGGCAAGCCGCCCCGCCCGGAATGAACTCCGGTGCCTGCCGTCCACCGTGACTCCGGCAACTGTTCCCGCCGGGCGGCGCAATAAGCCGCCACTTCGCGCGGATTCCGGGGCGCGGAGAGGATTTCTTCCCGCAGCGATTCGAATTCGGCACTGATATCGCCCTCGGAGGAAATCACCCGGGCGTGGGCCATCCATCGGAGTTCGGCGGGCGCGGGATCAGCGAGGAAATAGTCCCGCAGCCGATTCAAGGACAAAGTCCGCGCCGCCCCATCGGAGTCCGGCAATGCGAAAAATTCGGCCTTGCCGAACAATATCCCCTCCGAGGAAAGCAATTCGATAAGCCGCGCCAAACGCAGTCGATATTCTTCCGCCTCCGCTTCCCCATTGCCGACGAACATCAATTCAACCGGATCGCCGACTGCGAATTCGCGCCGACCGAGCGCGCCGCAGGCGATTAGGGCGCACGCTTCCCCGCCCACCGCTTGTTCGCGCGCGCAGTCGCGGGCAACCGCCCGCAGCAGAACGTGAAAGCTTTCGCTCAGAATATCGGACAGCGGAGCCGCGGCGGATACCGGCGCGATCCGACCGTCCGCAATATGAACCGCCAACTGAAACACCCGCTTTTGCGCCCAGGTTTTTACTTCCGCCGCCAAATCGTCGGTGTGGCCACCAACCGCCAACCGCTGCTCCAGTTGTTCACGCATTTGTTGGGTGCCGAATTCCCGCGCGTAATACAGTTGCACCAATCCTTGACGGGCGATCTTTTCCTCGGCGGCATCGGCGAAGGTCATATCCTCGGGGAAGCTCAAATCGGTGAATTCCTTTGATCGCAGGCTTTCCTGAACATAAGGAAAGCGCGCCACCCAGGAATTCAAGCGCGAGCCGGGGCCCGCGACCGTTCGCGCCAGCGCGGTGGCGCGCTTCGATGTGTTGCGTAGTTCGCTGAGTTCCAGCCATAGTGCCGGCATGAAAAACAGGCTCGATACGGCGCCGAACATAATGCCCCAAGCAACCGCCACCACCATGTTAATTAGGCCGAACAATGAGTCATCGGTAGAAAGCATCATCGGTATCAAACCGGCAAAAGTGGTCAACGTCGTCATAAAGATTGGACGGAAGCGGTCAACGGTGCCGGACACCAGTGAGTCCACCATATCGCGCCCGGCCGCGCGGTAATGGTTTACCGCGCTCAGCAAAACCAGATTCGCGTTGACCGCCACACCCCCGGCGCCGATGACCCCCAGGTATGAAGGCATCGAAAATCCGACTACATTGCCGTAGAAACTCATGAGCCAATGGCCAAACACCGCGCCGATGAAGGTGAATGGCAACACCGACAAAATAAGAAACGGCTGGGAGAAGGAATTCAAGGGCAGCGCCAAGAGCGCGTAGATGGCCAGGAAGGCGTACAGATACCAAACCCCGACACTCTCGCTGAATTTCTCCTGATCCTGCAAACTTTCTATTTCATAACCGATCCGCGGAAAGTCCTGATCCATGATTTGCAGATAGGATCGGTTCAATTGACCCACTACGGCGTTGGCCGAAGTCACCGCCGGATCGACGCTGGCCGTAATCGTGACGGCGCGCATGCCGTCGGTTCGGTTGATGACGGACTGGCCAACGCCGCTTTCCATCTCGGCGACGGTGGAAAATGGCACTTGATCGCCGGCCGGGGTGCGGATGCGCAAATCGTATAGGGAATCCAGCGACCGCCGTTCCTGTTCCGTGTAGCGCACCATGACGCGGATATCGTCTTCGCCCCGCTGCACCCGCTGGGCTTCTTCGCCGTAAAACGCCTGCCGCACTTGCAAACCCAAATCGGCCAAGCCAAGGCCGAGCGCCTCGCCGGCCGGCGTGATCGAAAATCTGGCTTCTTCCTTGCCGGTAACGAAATCGTCCACGATATCGAATACGCCGCCGAACTCCGCCAAACGGCGGCGAATCTCTGCCGACGCGGCAGACAGTTGTTCAATATCATCGCCGAAGACGCGGATCGCCATTCTGCTGCCGACGTCGAGCTCATTCGTCTGATAAACCAATTTCTCCACGCCCGGGATGGCTCTGGCCTCGGCACGCAAGCGTTCGGCGTATTCGGCGGTCGACAGCGGTCTGGATTCCTGGGGGGGGAGCTGCAGCGTTACTTCGGCGAGGTGATAATCGGCGGAACTGAGCGTCGCGGACAGCCAAATCTGGTCCAAGCTGTTGCGTCCGTGGGCACCGATGGTCTCGACGATATGCTCAACCCCCGGCATGCCGTACTCCTCAAGCACCTGCCGCTCCACCTCCGCCACCGCATCCAGCATCTCCGCGACCGCCCGCTCCGTCACCGACCGATCCACTCCCACTGGCATGGTCAGCTGCGCCACCACGCGTTCGCTCGGCGTGGGCAACATAAAGGCGAAAGGCAGATGCCCGCTGGTCGCGAAACCAACCGCCATCGTGAAGACCGCGACACCGACCGCCAAGGAAACGCGGCGGTGCCGCAAACTCGTGTACGCCCAATTCCGCAGCCGACCATCAATGAACGCTTGCAGACTGTCTTCGATCCGCCGCTGCAAGCCGGCGAATGCCACCGCCAAAGGGCCGAAATAACCGCGGCGATGAGCGACAATGACCACGGTGACCACAACCACCGAAGCAGCCACTCCCGTGCGCAGATCCGGGGTGGCCACGATGGCCGCCAAAACCGCGATGACCAACAGACTCAGACCGAACTCCCCCAGTGGCATGCGCTCGCTGGAGTGGGCCAAATGCGCCGGCAGGATCGTTAGACACTCAATCAATGAGAACACAAGGCAGGCGATCACCACCCCCGCCACAGCGTCCATAAGCACGCCCACGCTCCCTTCGCCAGCCAGCAACGGGACGAAAATAGCGATCGTGGTCAGGACTCCGAATACCACCGGCGCCAACACCTTCTGCGCGCCGAGGGCAGCGGCCTGCAATTGGCCGACGCCCTTTCTTTGTTCGACAAAAACTTGCTCGCCCACCACCACCGCATCGTCTACCATCATGCCCAGAACAAGGATGAAGCCAACCAGTGTGAAGGTGTCTATCGAGAAGCCCGCCCAGTACGCGAGGAAGACCGCGCCGAGCAGCGCTATGGGAATTCCCACCGTGACCCACAGTGCTAACGCCGGCCGCAGAAATAGCGCCAGCAACACCAGAATCAAAAGCAATCCCTGGAGACCGCTGTCCATCAGTGAACTGATCCCCGTCTGCAAAACCTCCAGGGTGTCCTCCCATAAGATTAGTTCAACCCCCTCGGGATACCGCGCCGGTGCTTCGGCGAGGAATTCAGCCACCGCTTCCGCGGTATTGCGGACATCCCCCGAGCCGACTTTGATCGCCGAAAGCAGCACCGCCGGCCGACCGTTGAAACGCACGGCGACACCGGAGTCGGCCAAGCCGTCCACGACCTCCGCCACGTCCTTGAGGAGAATTCGGGTGCCGTCGCCACGGGCGCCGACCACAAGATCCTCAAACTCCGGGCCGAAATAGGCCTGGCCGGTGGTCCGCAGCAACAATTCTCCTTGCGAGGTTCTGATGGAACCGCCTGGCATATCGACCGAACCCCGGCGCACCGCGGCGGCGACTTGGTCGAATGTCAGATTGTTGCGCCGCAGCGAAGCCTCCGAAACCTCCACCGAGATCTCGTAAGGCCGGGTATTGGCAATATCGACCTGGTCGATTTCGGGCGAGCGCAACATATCGTCGCGCACTATGCGGCCGAGTTCTTTCAACACCGCCTCGTCGGTCGGGCCGACCAAGGCGATTTCCGCCACCACCGTGCTCGGCTCCACCAGTGTGATCACCGGCTTTTCCGTGTCCTCGGGAAAAGTGTCGATCCCGTTGACCAGTCCCTGCACCTCGCCGAACACGACATTGGTGTCGAAATCGGTCTTGACTTCGATTAGCACATTGCAGTGGTTTTCACTGGCGATCGAATTGAGTTGGTCGATCCCCTGCACGCTTCGCAATTGTTCTTCAACCCGCGAGCAAACCGCGATGTCCACATCCCCGGGCGCGGCACCGAGATAGGTCACGCCAACATTGATATTCGGAAAGTTTACGTCTGGAAACTGCTGCACAGGCATGCGGTCGATGGCGACAAAGCCGGCCAAAACGATAACTGCCATCAACAGATTGGTGAAGACGGGGTTTTTCGCCAGCCAAGCAACGAGAAGATTCATCTGTTACGATGCCGTGGGACGGACCGATTGACCCTCAACGGCGTTGCGCAGCGTTGAGATACAAATGCGCTCTCCGGCATTGACGTTGCGCAGATAAACCTCGTCGCCGACGATGCGGAAAATCTCCGCCTCCCGGAATCGCAGCCGATTGTCCCCATCGACCAGGTAGATTTGATTTCCGGGCTGCACCGCCGCGCGCGGCGCGACCACGATATCGGGTATCGACAGACCTTCGATTTCGGCTTCCACGAACAAACCCACAACCAGTGGCGGCGTGCCGGCCGCCTGATCGTAGGGCCGCTCGAGCCGGGCGATCAGATTGACCGTGCGCGTGTTGGCGTCGAGTTCGCCTTCGCTGCGCACCAGCCGGGCCGACCAGCTGTGTTCGGCGCCCGCGAAACGGGCGCGCAAAGCCACTTTCGGCCCCTCGCCGTTTACGGCGAAGTCGCGGTCCAGGGAAAACGGCAAATAGGACAGTTCCTCGTCCGGCACCGGCAGCCGCACTTCGGCGTAATCGATCGAATACAGTGTCGCCAAAGACTGCCCGCGATTAACGAACTGTCCGGCCTCGATCTGTTCGCGCCGCACCCGACCGTCAAAGGGCGCCGTCAATACGGTCCGCTCCAAATCCCGTTCCGCCTGCCGCCGTCTGGCATCGGCTTCCCGCAGCGCGGCTTTGGCGATTTCCAGCCGCAGTTGGGCGTTATCGAACTCCTCCTCGCTGGCCAACTGCGTCGACCGCAGTTCCTCTTGGCGGGTGAAGTTGCGCTCGGCGATGGCCACGTTGCTTTCGGCCCACACCTCGCTGGCAACCGCCCGTTCCAATTCCAGTTCATAATCGATGCGTTCGATGCGGACGAGATCCTCCCCCTGGCGAAAGAATTCGCCCGACAGCAGCGTCGGCGCCACCCAAATCACACGACCGGACACTTCGGCCACCAACTCGCCTTCGGCCTGGGGCGCCACGGTGCCGTGGGTTGTGACGGTCTGATTGACGGTGCGCGGCTCGGCGACGAGAATTTCCACCGCCGGAGCATCCGGCGCCAAGGTCTGCGTTTGCAATTCCGGACCAGTCGCGACGATGGCATAAGCCAACAATCCGCCCGCGGCCAAGATCAGGGTCGGAACGGCGTATTGCCTTGCGAAACTCCGCATGGGCGACTCCAATACGAAACGATTGTTTGCATCGCTTTTATTCTCGTGCGGCTTTTGCCAAGCCCTTCCCGGCGGATTCTACGCAACGGCCCCGAACCTGAGCAACCATTTATGTAATCACAGGTTACGCGATCTCCGGTTAGGTAATCGCGAGTCACTTAATCGCGGGGCATGCAAGCGTTTTACCGTGGCGCCGCCTCGCGTCCGCCGGATCAAAATCGAGTCAGCCTGTAAGCCGGGTTCTGTCGCGGGCAATCATTCATCTGCGGCCCGCGTCGCCGCGAACCTGTAGCGGCCTACCCGAATCCGGCGCGAGCGACGCCGTGGGATTCCTATTTGGCCTTGCTCCGGGCGGGGTTTGCCTTGCCGCGGACTGTTGCCAGCCGCGCGGTGCGCTCTTACCGCACCATTTCACCCTTACCGAACCGAAATCCGGCGGTATGCTTTCTGTTGCACTTGCCGTGGGCTCACGCCCCCCAGGCGTTACCTGGCGCCCTGCTCTACGGAGCCCGGACTTTCCTCCGCCCGCGGCGCGGACAGCGATTGCCCAGCTGACTCTGGCCGGGAGGCTAACCCAGTGGCGCGGGCTTGGCAAGCGGCACCGCAGACAGTCCCGATTTTCGAACCGGGGAGCACTATTCGCCTTGACCCGGGCTTTCCGACTTCCCGGACGCTTGGCGCAGCATGGATTGGTAAATGGTGTTTTTGCGGACTCCGGTGATTTCGGCGGCGAGCGCGGCCGCTTTCGCCGCCGGCAGTTCATCCCGCAGCAGCGCCGCCACACGCAGGGCTTCCGCCATACGCCCCGCTTCCAGGGATTCGCCTTCCCAACCCGCCAGCACCAGGACGAATTCTCCCTTGCGCCGGAATTCGTCTCCGCGCAGCCAATCCGTCGCCGCCGCCAAGTCGCCGCGGTAATGGGATTCGAATTGCTTGGTCATTTCCCGGGCGACGAAGACATCGCGGTCGCCACCGAAGACGACAACCAGATCGTCTACGCAATCGAGAATGCGGTGATTCGACTCAAACAGCACGCAAGTGGCCGACCCGCGCTTGAGTTCCTCAAGCCACCGGCGGCGGCGGGGACGGGCGGCCGGCGGGAAGCCGGCGAAGAAAAAGCGGTCCGTCGCCAGGCCGGAAACGGAAAGGGCCGCCGTCAGCGCGCAGGGTCCGGGGACGGGCAGCACCTCCAAACCCTCTTCCCGCGCGGCCTTCACCAGCGCG